>CAWGYW010000008.1:0-18113 GCA_963826985.1 uncultured Solirubrobacteraceae bacterium | reverse complement strand
GAGGCGCGAAGGACCGGCGGCCCCGGGGGTCGGACCGTCTGGACTATGTCTCACGCTCGAGAGTGCGTATAGCGATGGTTATACGCACTCTCGGTCAGGGATCGGGCTTCTCGGATGCTCGAATGAAGCTCAAAGGTCGAGTAGGAAGCGCAGTGCGCGGGCGGCGCGGAACATCACGTCGTCGCTCGCGGTGCCGAGTCGGCTGATGAGACGCTGCTCTGAGATGGACTTGACGTCCTCGCACTTGGCGTAGCTCACCTCGTCGAGCCCTGAATTGCCCTGATCGATCTCGATGTGGGACGGCAGGCCGCGGTAGGCCGTCGTGATCGGCACCACCACGACGACGCCCGCGCGACTCTCGTTCAGGAGATCAGCTGAGACGACCACTGCTGGTCGCCTGCCAGACTGCTCCCGGCCGACCGGCTCGCCGAAGTCGACCAGCCAGACCTCGCTGCGGCGCGGGCTCACGACGAGCTGTCATGCAGCGCGCCGCTCTCGAGCAGTGCGCTCGGCCTCGATCTCACTCCACGCGTCCGGGTCGGAGCGCAGAGCCTCGTAGCGGCTCGAGAGTTGATCGAAGAACACGCGTCGCTCGAGCGCGTCGGCGGCCTCGTCGACCAGCTGGCTCATGGGACGGCCCGTTGCCTCCGCCAATCTCGCGAAGCGATCGCGGGTTGGCTCGCTTACGCGGATGGTCGTGCTCACGAGCTAAGTCTACTATATGAGCGCTTGATTTATCTACAGAAACGGCGCCTGGGCCGTCAGCGGCAGCTACGCCGCCAGCGACACGCCGAGCAGCCGCTCGAGCTCCGGGATCGTCTTCTCGGAGCTCGTGTGGTGGATCGTCGCCATTCCCATCTCCTGCGCGGGGGTGAGGTTGAAGGGCAGGTCATCGACGTACACACACTCCTGTGGCCGCGCGCCGGCGCGCTCGACGCCCAGCTCGTACATGCGCCGCGAAGGCTTGCGGATGCCCTCCTCGGCGGAGATCACGACGCCGTCGAACAGCTCGTCGAACAGCTCGTGCGGGTAGCGGTGCACGCCCCACGAGTTCGACACGAGCGCGGTGCGCACGCCGGCGGCGCGCGCCTTCGCGACGGCCCGCACCATCGCGGTGTCCGGGTGCACGCCCGCGAACAGGCCGTCGATCAGGCCGTCGGGGGAGACGCCGAGCTGTGCCGCGAACTGCAGCTCGAACGCGTCCTCCTCCAGTTCGCCCTTCTCGAGCGCGATCAGCAGCTCGCGCGCGGCCGGATCGGTTCTGAAACGGCCCATCAGGTGCTCCGGCGGGATCCCGGCCCTCAGGCAGTACGCGTGAAAGGACGCGAACAGGTTCGTCGTCAGCACCCCGCCCCAATCGATCAGCAGCGCCGAGCGGGGATCGCCGTCGGCTGCGTCAGATGGCTCCGGCACCGAGCGCCACCTCCTCGGCGCGTCCCGCCAGCTCGAGCACGCCCTCGCCGAACTGGCGCAGGTAGGGGTCGTCGGTGGTGCCGGCGATCGCGCGCTTGTAGTTGCCCTCCATGAACACCACGCTCTTCCACAGCGCCAGCGTCACGTACCAGCGCACATCGCCCACAGCCCGGCCCGAGCGCTCCTCGTAGCGGGAGATAAGCTCATCGCGGGTCTGAAAGCCCTCCGCGCGCGTCACGTTTCCGAGCGCGGCGCGCAACCCCTCGATCGGGTCGCCCTCCTGCGCCCACATCATGCACAGGTAGCCGATGTCGGCGAGCGGATCGCCGATCGTCGCCATCTCCCAGTCGAGCACCGCCGTCAGCTGCGCGGGCGCGTCGAGCGCGAACATCGTGTTGCCGAGGCGGTAGTCGCCGTGGACGATCGTCGCCTCGGGCGAGCTCGGCAGATGCTCGGCGAGCCACGCGCCGACCGTCTCGACGGCTGGGATCTCACGCGTCTTGTTGAGCTCCCAGAGGCCGCCGAAGCGTCGCAGCTGGCGCTCCAGGTAGCCAGTCGGCTTGCCGAAGCCGTCGAGGCCCGCGGCGCGCCAGTCGACCCCGTGGATCTCGACGAGCGCGTCGATCAGCTGCTCGCCGATGCGGCGGCGCTCCGCGGACGTGTCGAGCGCGGGCGGGAGGCTCGCGACGATCGCCTCGCCCTCGACCCGCTCCATCAGGTAGAACGGCGCGCCGATCGTCGTCTCGTCATCGCACACGGCTAGCACCTCGGGAACCCGCGCCGGCGTGTCTCGCAGCGCGCGTAGCAAGCGCGCCTCGCGCAGCACGTCGTGCGCGCTCGGCGGCAGCGGTGGGCGCGGTGGGCGGCGCAGCACGAGCTCGCTACCGCCGCGCTCGATCAGGTACGTGACGTTCGAGTGGCCCTCGCCGATCGGGGTCGCCAAAAGCTCACCGGCGCCGAGGTCGTGCGCGTCGAGGAACGCGCGCAAGGGCTCGACCACGAGCAGCGGGGGGCGGCTGTTAGCCTCACCCTCCGCCGGGGTCTGGACGATGTCGTCCGGTGCGATCGGGGTGCTCATCGACCCGAACGCTACATAGACCGCAACCTTCTCTGCGCCGAGGTGTCTCAAGCGACCATGCCCAGAATCCGCACTCTCCTCCTCTCGCTCCTCGCCTGCTCCATGCTCGCGGGCTCCGCGGGTGCCGTCCAGGCGCTCGCCTCGCAAGGCCAGATCAACTACTTCGAGGCCTCGGCGCTGCTGCTCAAGTCGAACACTCGCCACCACACGCTCGAACAGCTCGAGCATCTCGGCGTCAAAGCGCTGCGCGTCGAGCTGAAGTGGTCCGAAGTTGCGCCCGCGCCGACGAGCGCGACGGAGCCGAGTTTCGACGCCGCCAATCCCGTCAGCGACTACGACTGGGGCGCGTACGCGACGCTGCTCGCCGAAGTCAAGCAGCTCGGCTGGCCCGTGCTGCTGACCGTCACCGGGCCGGCGCCGCGTTGGGCCACCTCCAACCACCAGGCTCCCTACACCACCCGGCCGAACCCCGAAGACTTCGAAGCATTCATGACGGCCGTGGCGCGCGAGTTCGGCTCGGAGGTCTCGACCTACGCGATCTGGAACGAGCCCAACGAGCCCGTGTTCCTGATGCCGCAGTGGACCGCCAAAGGCACCCCCGCCTCCGGGCGGATCTACCGCGGCCTGTATCAGGCCGGCTACGCGGGCCTGCAGGCCGCCGGGCTGACCCACCCGCGTGTGCTCTTCGGTGAAACCGCGCCGGCCGGCTACGACACCATCAACCAGCGCAGCGAAGGCGCGGGGGCGCTGCACCATCCCGTGGCGCCGCTCGCGTTCATGCGCGAAGCGCTTTGCCTGAACGCCAAGTACAAGAAAGCCGGCTCCTGCAGCGAGCTGCAGATGAGCGGCTATGCCCACCACGCATACACGCTGCCGGCCGGGCCCTTCTACGTCCCGTCGCAGCGCGACGACGTGATGATCGGCGTGCTCTCGCGCCTGTCGAACGCGCTCAACCTGGCCGCTCGCGCCCACGCGATCCCCGGCGGCGTGCCGATCTACCTGACCGAGTTCGGCGTTCAGAGCTTTCCCAACAAGTACCTGGGCGTGTCGCTCGCGCAGCAGGCCGAATACGACGCGATCGACGAGCGCATCGCTTACGGGAACCCGCGCGTGGTCGCGTTCTCCCAGTACCTGCTCAAAGACGACCCGGTCGGCGGCTCAGAACCTGAAGCGAGCTTCCAGACTGGCCTCGAGACCGTCAACGGCACGCCGAAGCCGCTGTACTACGCGTGGCCGGTACCGCTGACCGTCACCAAGGAGCATCACGGCGTCTCGCTGTGGGGGCTCGTACGGCCCACGACCGGCGCCACGAAGGTGAGCGTGCTGGTGCGCGCCAAGGGCTCCAAGCGCTACCGCACGCTGCGCACCGTGAAGACCAACGGCCGCGGCTACTGGAGCTTCAGCTCGACGACGGCCGGCGAATACTGGCGCGTGCGCTGGACGAGCCCGAAGGGCGTCAAGTATGAAGGTCCGCCGATTCGCGCGTACTGAGACGGCCGTGGACACGGCGCGAGGCCTTGTCCTCGCTCGCTCGCGTGCAATAAGCACGCCACGCTCGCTGCGTCCGCGCCTCGCTTGGTCCACGACCGTCTCAGGGCGTAGTGCTCAGATTGGCGGCGCCCTGACCGCGCGCCCTACGATGAGGAGCGATGCCGGAGCTGCCCGAGGTCGAGATCACGGCGCGCCTGCTCGACGGAGCACTGGCGGGCGCGCAGATCAGTTACGCGCGAGCCCCGGGGATCAACGCGCTGAAGACGTTCGCGCCGCCGCTGTCGGCGCTCGAGGGCGGCCGCGTTGCCGCTGTGCGCCGGCGCGGCAAGCAGCTGATCGTCGAGGTCGAGGGCGCGGACGACGATGCGCCGCCGCTGACGCTGCTGATCCATCTGATGTCAGCGGGGCGCCTGCAGCTGTATGAGACCCCCGCAGGTCCGCGCGATCGCACCTCGCGGCTGCTCGTCGGGTTCGACGACGGGCGGGAGCTGCGACTGCGCGAGTTCGGCTCCAAGCAGGCCGCGTGGGTCAAGCTGCTGCCCGCCGAGGAGCTCCGGCAGGACGATGCGCTCGCGACGCTCGGGCCCGACGCGTGGCCGCAGCCGGGCGAGCCGGCAGAGCTGAAAGAGCTGCTCGACGCGCCGCGACCGCTGCACGCGCTGCTGCGCGACCAGCACGTGATCGCCGGCGTCGGGCGCTCGTGGGTCGATGAGATCCTGTGGCAGGCCCAACTCTCGCCGTACAAGCGCGGCGCCGACCTCGACGAGGACGAGACGCGGCGGCTGCGCGAGGCGATGCTCGAGACGCTCGCCGGCGCGCTCGCGCACTACGAGCAGGCGATCAGCCTGCCGATCCCCGACAAGCTGCCGATGCCGCTGCGCGTCCACCGCCACGAGGGCGAGCCGTGCCCGCGCTGTGGCGCAACGCTCGAGGCCGTCCACTTCGAGGACTACGTGATCGCCTACTGCCCCACCTGCCAGACCGACGGGCGCGTGCTCAAGGACCGGCGCCTGTCGCGGCTGCTGCGGTGAGGACGCGGCTCCGTGGGGTCGCCTGCGGCGGGGCCGCTCGCGCGAGGTACTCCGCGGTCAGACGGCCGACGAAGCTCGTGGCGCCGAAGAGGACGACGTCGAGCTCGCGATCGGCGCTCACGGCCGGATACTACGCGCCCCGTGCGGTCGAGCGACAGTGGGCGGCGGTCAGGCGGCCTCGCGGGCAGGTGGCTACGATCCCGCCCATGATCGAACCAGGACAAAAGGCCCCCGACTTCACCCTCCCCGACCAGGATGGCGACCCCGTCGAGCTCTCGGACTTGCGTGGGCGGCCGGTCGTGGTCTATTTCTACCCGAAGGCAGCGACACCTGGCTGTACGACGCAGGCGTGTAGCGTGCGCGACCACCACGCGGACTACGAGCAGGCGAACGCTGTGGTACTCGGGATCTCTCCCGACCCAGTCGCGAAGGTCAAGAAGTTCCACGACAAAGAGGGACTGAACTTCGCTCTACTGGCCGACGAGGGCCATCACGTCGCCGACGCGTATGGCGTCTGGGTCGAGAAGTCTATGTACGGCAAAACGTACTTTGGCAACGAGCGTACGACGTTCGTCGTGGATGCCGAGGGAACGGTCGTCCAGGTCCTGCGCAAGGTCAAACCCGCCGAGCACGACGAGCTCGTGTTGAAGGCGCTGCGCGAGTTGAGCTCCCGCGCGGCATAGCAATCGCGGGGAGATTCGCCCGTGTGGTCAGCCTCGGGCAAACTTGACATCGTTTGTTTCTATCTACCGGGTAAACGGCAAAGTTTGGAACGAACGGTACGATTACGATGAAGCTGGAGATCTGTTGACTTGAGGTACTAGGAGTTCATGTGGCGGCGCCTGGCGAGCAGGTCTTGGAGGAGCGGGGGGCGGACAGCGCGAGCAACGCGGTGCTGCGCTCGCAGGTCGCGTGCGCGGTGCTCGGCCTGGTGATCGAGAAGCCGAGCCACGGCTACGAGATCGGGCAGCGATTCGACCGTCGCTTCGGAGGTTTTCTAAGCGTGGGCCGCTCGTCGATCTACGCGGCGCTCGGCAGCCTGATGGATGCCGAGCTGATCGAGAAGATGTCGGGCCGCTCGACCACCGGCGTGAGTCAGGGAGCCAAGGCCGGAGCGTCGTATCGGGCCACCGCGCGGGGCGCGCGCGCCTACAGGGCCTGGCTGGCGGAGCGCGTCCGCAACGACCCCCAGCGCGTGGAGATGCTGGGGCGCATGACGCTCGCGGGCGTGCACAGCGTCGACGCGGCGCTGGATTTCATCGGCCGCTACGAGCGCGAATGCATCCGCGAAGCCCAGGATCTCGCGCGGCCGATCGATGGCGGCGAGGTCGATAGCGGCGACATATCGGGCGTGGTCGAGCGACTGCTGATCGAGGAGCGCCGGCGGATGATCGACGCTCAGCTCGCGTGGATCGCCTACGCGCGCGCGGAGCTGCGCGCCGTGCGCGCGCCCTCGCCCGTGGCAGGATGAGCCGGCATGAGCCTGCTCTCGATCGAGCACGTCACGAGGCGCTACCGGCGCGGGAGGCTCGAGCGGGTGGCAGTCAGAGACATTTGCCTCGGAATCGAGCCGGGCGAGCTCGTTGCCGTGTGGGGCGCCCGCTTCTCCGGCCGTAGCACGCTGCTGCGCATCGCCGCCGGGATCGAGCCGCCCGAAGAGGGCAGGGTCTCCTTCGAAGGACAGGATCTGGCGAGCTCTCGCAACAAGCTCTTGGGGAGGCGAATCGGCTATTGCCAGAGCGGGTTCTCGGTGGGCTCGCGCGGACTCGTCGTCGAGCATGTCGCGGCTGGGCTGCTCGCGCAGCGGGCATCTCCGAAGCAGGCGTGGCGGCGAGGGCAGGAGATGCTGATTCAGGTCGGCGCGGAGGGCTGCGCGCGCCTGGAGTGCCACGAGCTCGACGGGGCGGAGCTCGCGCGGGTGGCGATCGCGAGCGCACTCGTGACCAAGCCAGCGCTGATCGTGATCGACGAGCCGACGAGTGGCGTCGATCTGCTCCAGCGCGATCCGCTGCTCAAGCTGCTGCGGACGATCGCGGACGACGGCACTGCCGTGCTCATGAGCACAGGCGACGCTCAGGGTCTGTCGGGCGTCGATCGCGCGCTGACGATCGACAACGGCGAGCTCCAGGGAGAACCGGAGCCCGCGCAGGCGCATGTCGTGCCGCTGCGACGCGCGGAGTCGGGGGCACGACGGCGGTGAGCGAACGCGCGCGCAGCGCCGTTCTCGAACTGGATGCCGTCGTCAAGCACTATCAGGGCTTCGGCGGTGAGACGGTTCGCGCGGTCGACGGCGTGAGCCTCGTCGTCGGGGCCGGAGAGATCGTCGCGCTGCACGGCCCGAGCGGCTCCGGCAAGAGCTCGCTGCTGATGCTCGCCGCGGCGCTGATGGCACCGGACGCGGGCGTGGTTCGCTTCGAGGGGCGCGATCTCTCCACGCTTTCCTCCTCTGAGGCCGCCGACTATCAGCGCCGCCACGTCGGCTTCGTCTACCAGTCCTTCCATCTGATGGCAGGCGTGCCGGCGGTGGAGAACGCGGCGATCAAGCTGCTCGCCGGTCGCGTGCCGCTGCGCCAGGCTCGCCGCACAGCGACCGCCTGGCTCGAGCGTGTCGGCCTCGGAGAGCGGCTCAACCACACGCCCGACCGGCTCTCCGGCGGTGAGCGTCAACGTGTGGCGATCGCACGGGCGCTCGTCAACGAGCCGCGGCTGATCCTCGCCGACGAGCCCACGGGAAGCCTCGACAGCAAGCGCGGCGCCGAGATCCTGGGATTGCTCGCCGAGCTTGCGCGCGCGCAGCAGGCGGCGGTGCTGCTCGTCACCCACGACCCGCAGGCCGCGGCGGTCGCCGACCAGGTATGCACCCTGCGCGACGGCAAGCTCGTCGTCGATCGGCCGGCGCTCGCGCCATCGGAGTCCTCGCGCCGTCGCGCCTGGGGCTGACGCCGATGCGCTTCTCCGGTCTGCTGTACCTGTACGGAAGGCGACTGCGCACCCGCCCGGTCCAGGAGCTGCTTGCCGGCATCGGCATCGCGATCGGCGTGGCGCTCGTGTTCGCGGTCCAGGTGGCCAACAGCAGCATCACGGCGTCCTCGAGCGCGATCGTCAGGGGCATCGCTGGCACCGCGAGCCTGCAGCTGCGCGCACGCGACATGGACGGCTTCGACGAACGCGTGCTGCGGCGCGTCGAGCGTCTCCCAGGCGTCGAGCAGGCGGCGCCGATCCTCGACGAGAACGCGTCGCTCGTCGGCCCCGATGGTCGTCGCGTGGCGATCGACCTCGCGAGCGCCGCGCCGAGCCTGCTCGCGCTGAACGGCAGCATCACGCGCAACATCTCGATCCACGGCGGTCCCTCGGCACCCGGGATCATCGTGCCGAGCGCGACCGCACACGCGCTCGGGCTGGCATCGCCGATCCAGCCGCTCAACGGGCTGCTGCCGCATGTGCTCCTGGAAGTACGCGGGCGTGCGACGAGGGTGCCCGTCGTGGCGGCGCTCGGCCCGGAAACGATCGGCGCGCTCTCCGGTGCGATGGCGGCGATCGGCGGGCTGTCGTTCGTGCAGCGGCTAACGGGGCTGTCCGGGCGGGTGACGCGCATCCTCGTCACGACCAAGCCCGGTCGGCGCGCGCTGGTCCAGCGCGAGTTGAGCACGCTCGCGGCTGGACGCCTGAACGTCGCCTCCGCCGACCAGGACGTCGAGCTGCTCAAACAGGCGGTGACGCCGAACACGGAGGCCACCGGGTTCTTCGTGCTCGTCAGCGCGATCGTCGGCTTGCTGCTGGCGTTCAACGCGATGCTGCTGACGGTGCCCGAGCGCCGGCGCACGATGGCCGACCTGCGCATGCAGGGTGTGCGCCCGGGACAGCTGGCGCGGATCCTGATGTTCCAGGCCATCTGCCTCGGTGTGATCGCGTCGCTGCTCGGGCTTGCGGTCGGCGACTTTCTGTCGCGCACGATCTTCCACGCCACCCCCAGCTATCTGTCCTCGGCGTTCGCGCTGGGCACGCAGACGGTCATCGGCATGCGTCCGCTGATCGTGTCGTTTGCCGGGGGCGTGCTCGCGACGTGCCTGGCTGCGGCGCCGCCGCTGTTGGACCTGCGACGAAGCCGTGCCGTAGACGCTGTGTACTTCGAGGACGGCGAACCCGGCCAGGCGCTGGACGGCCGCGCGCAGCGGCGTCTGCTGCTCGCCGGGGTGGCGCTGATCGCTCTCACCAGCGGTCCGCTTTTGCTGTGGCCCTCGGCGATCGTGCTCGCCACGATCGGGCTGGCGCTCGCCACGCTGCTCGCGATCCCGTTCGCCTTTCAGCTGGTCGTGCGCGCCGCCGAGCACTTCGCGGCCTACTCGGCGCGACTGAACATGCTCACGGTTGCCGTGCGCGCGTTGCGCGCGACGACCGTGCGCTCGCTCGCGCTCGCCGCCACGGGCGCGATCGCCGTGTTTGGCTGCGTGGTCGCCGAAGACTCGCACAACGACCTGCTGCACGGCCTGTACCGCGACTACTCCGAATACGTCTCGACGGCGGATCTGTGGGTGGTCAACCACGGCGACGATCTCGCCACCAGCGGCTTTCGCGCGGGGCGTCTCCCGGCTCGCATCGCGGCCGTGCCAGGCGTCGCCGGCGTGCGCACCTACCAAGGTGGGTTCCTCGACATCGACGGGCGGCGGGTGTGGATCATCGCGCGCGCTCCGAGCACGCCCACCCTCGTCCCCGCGAGCCAGCTCCAGGAAGGAAGCCTCCGGGAGGCCACCGCGCGCGTGCGCGAAGGCGGTTGGATGACGGTCTCTCAGCAGCTTGCCGAAGCCCATCACGTGGGTGTGGGCGATCCGCTCACGCTACCGACGCCGACCGGCGCGGTCACCTTCCGCATCGCCGCGACCACGACGAACCTCGGCTGGAGCGCCGGCGCGATCATCCTCAGCAGCGTCGACTACCGGCGCGCGTGGGCGAGCGCGGAGGCAAGCGCGCTGGAAGTGAGCACGCGGCCCGGAGCGAACGTGTTCGCGGTCAGTCGCGCGATCCTGGGCCTGCTCGGGCCGACGAGCGCGCTGACGGTGGAGACGAGCGGCGAGCGGGCAGCGAAGGCGGATGCGCTTGCTCGTCAGGGGCTAGCCGGATGAGCCAGATCACGCTGCTGTTGATGATCGCGGCGGCGCTTGCGATGGCGGCGGCGATCGGAGCCGGCATCTGGCAGCGTCGCGCGTCGCTGGCGTCGCTGCGCATCCACAGCTTCAGCCCGTGGCAGCTGCGCGGCGTGCTGACGTGCGAGTCGATCCTCGTGCTCGGTACCGGTGGCATCGTCGGCGCGGCCGCCGGCGTATACGGGCATCTGCTGTGCGACCGCTACCTCAGGCTCACGACGGGGTTCCCGGCGCCGTTCGCCGTCGAAGGCATCCACACCGCGCAAACGATCCTGCTAATCGTGGTCGGCGCGCTCGCCGTGCTGGCAATTCCGGGATATATGGCCTCGCAGGTGTCTCCGCAGCTCGCACTGCAGGACTAGTACATTTGATTTCAACAGCTGGAAGTAGGCCCGTCTCGTATCAGCATGTGTGGTATGGGCCGGAAAACCACGTATTGGACGAATGTCTCCGGGAAGAACGCGTACCGGAAAAGTACGTCCTACCTGCCGGCGATAATCGCGCTCGTGACCGCCGGCGTGGTCTATTGGCTGACGATCTATCCCCGCGCTCGACTGGAGATACGTCGTTGGCGACGCCGCGCACAGCGGATCCCGGACGCGACCCTGCGCGCCCAGGCTCTCTACAAGCTCGACCCGCGAGCGTCTGAACCCCGAGGCGGCTGCCTTCTTCGCCGTGCTCGCGCCACGGCGGCACCGGCGCTCGCTCGTGCGCCTGATGGTGGACTTCCAGATCGCCTACGACTATCTGGATGCGATCAACGAGGAGCCGGCGACGGCCTGGCTGCGCAACGGGCTGCAGTTGCATCGCGCGCTCGGCGATGCTGTCAGCTCGCGCTCACCAGACGCCGACTACTACCGGTATCACCCGCAGCACGACGATGGCGGATATCTACGCGATCTGGTGAGCGCATGCAGGCGCGCGATGCAGAAGCTGCCCTCGGCTGCGGCGCTCGAGCCGCTGCTGATACACGCCGCTGAGCGCTGCGGCGAGGCGCAGAGCCGCAATCACGCCGTGCTCGTCGAAGGCGACGAGCAGCTGATCGAGTGGGCGGCGGCGCAGCACGAGGCGGGCGACTATCTATGGTGGGAGCTCGTCGCGGCGGGCATCTCGTGTCTCGCGCTGCACGCCCTGTTCGCGGCGGCGGCGGGCGCCACGACGCTGCCGGAGGCGGAGCGCATCGACAGCGCCTACTACCCGCCGGTGTGCGCGATCAGCGCCCTGCTGGACAGCCTCGTCGACCGGCGCGACGATGCCTGCGGGACCAACCACAGCTTCGTCGGCCACTACCCGACATCGAGTCTCACCTCCGAGCGCTTTGCCGCTATCACCAGCGAAGCTCGAGAGCTCTCGAGCGTGCTACGCAACCAGCGTCGCCATGGGGTCATCCTCGCCGGGATCGCCAGCTTTTACCTCTCAGCCCCTGGGGCGCGCACCGAGTTCGCTCGGCCTGCCGCGCGGCGAACGCTCGAGTGTCTCGGACCATCCAGTGCACCCATTCTCGCTGTGATGCGCCTGAGGCGCCGAAGCGCCGGTTGACGGAGGGCACGCCGCGGCGTTGCGTGCCGCAGGTCCTTTCGGGGTTCGAGCGCTCGCTCAAAGCGGCAGCCGGTACTTGCGCGTCGCGGGATCCTGCACGAGCAGGCCGAAGGCGACGAGCGTGGTCATGTAGCGATGCGTCGTGCTCGGGCTCAGTCCCAGCTGGCGCCGCCACTTCCACGACGCCGCGACCCTCTTCCCCGGAGATGAACAGCGCGAGTATCAGCAGCCCGCGGAACAGCGAGTGCGACAGGCGTCCGCTCTCCAGCTCGGTGCAGTAGCGATCTTCGAGCGAGCCCTCGGTGATCGCCTGCTCGTTTATCAGCCCCGACAGCAGCAGGCTGAAGCTCGGCCCGCGCGCATCGGCTGTCGCGCGGATCACGTTCTCGACCTGCGCCTCCGTGAGCTCGAGGCAAACCCTGGTCGTCTGACGCGCCCCGCGTCGAACTCGAGCTCGACGCGTTGCGTCCGGCTCGTTGACCTTGGTGGCGTCCTCAACGACCATCGCGTGTTTCGACTTGATCATTGTCTTTGTCCTGCGCTCTTGCGTGCGCCGTATAATAGGCTCCTACCCTGTGAATATTCACGCAACTGATGACTATTTGCGGACGTGTGGGCCTGTTCACGGAGCCGATATCGTCCTCGCTGCCATGAGCGACGAGCAGGAGCGCGCCGGCGAGCCGGGATTGGCGGATGCAGGCAGAGCTCGAGGTGCCGGAGGCCGGTGGGGCGTTGCGCGAGCTGATCGGGCGTCTGCGTGGCCCGGACCTGGCCGAGGAGGTCGAGGCCAAGGTTCCGCGGGACGTGGTGATCACTCACGACGGAAAGCTGCTGTTCGCCTATGCCGCCGACCAGGCCGCACTTGGGGCGGCGCGCGGCGCGATCGAAGCGGTGCTCGCCGCGATGGGGTGCGGTGCGACCGTTCGCGTCAGCCACTGGGACGACGAGCGCGAAAAGTGGCGCCAGACCGACCCGCCCCCCACGGCTGAGGAGCAGCACAGCGAGGTCGCGGCCGAACGCGACGCGACGCTGTCGAAACGCGCACGCTCGTCGTCAGCTCGGGCAAGATGATCCGCGCCGAATTCGAGCAGAGCATTCGCGAATGGGCCGAGAAGCTGCAGCTGCAATGCACGATCGTCGAGCACCCGCACCTGCTGACGACGCAGGTCGCGTTCACGGTGACCGGCCCGAAGCACAAGATCGACGAGTTCGCGCGGGGCCTGCGCGCCGAGGAGTGGCAGACGATCCGCACCGAGCGGGCCGTGATGCTCAGCCATCTGTAGCGCTCAGGGCGCGCGTCATCCCGCCGACCAGCATGCCAGAGCCGAGGTGGGCGCCGAGCACCGGCCCGACCTCGGTGCAGAACAGCGGCGTCGCGCCGAAGATGCGCGCTGCCCTCGGCGACGAGTCGCTCGGCGTCGGCCGGCGCCTGGGCGTGCTGGACGATCCAGTCGCGTCGCGCCGCGATCGCGCAGCTCGTGCAGGTAGGCGACCATCCGCTCGAGCGCGCGCCCGTGCGTGCGCACGCGGCCCACCGGCGCGATCTCGGTGCCGAACGTGAGGATCGGCTTGATCTTCAGCGCGGTTCCGACCATCGCCTGCGCCGCGCCGATGCGCCCGCCGCGGCGCAGGTACTCGAGCGTGTCGAGGCAGAACCAGATGTCGAGCGTCTCGCGCGCCTCGTGCGCACGCTGCTGCGATCGCGTCGAGCGTCGCGCCGCTGCGCGGCGAGCTCCGCGGCGAGGAGCACCAGGCAGCCGAGGCCGCCCGCGCCGGTCTGGCTGTCGAGCACCTCGACACGCCCGGCGTGCCCCTCCTCGGCGAGCAGTCGCGCCGCTTCGCGCGCGCTCTCGCATGTCCCCGACAGGCCCGCCGGCGATGTGGATCGAGAGGACGTCCCGGCCGGCGCTCACGCAGCGGCCGTAGCACGGCGAGGAAGTCTCCGACCGACGGCTGGGAGGTCGTCGGCAGCTGCGGCGAGTCGCGCAGTCGCGCGTAGAACGCGTCGAGGTCGCGGTACTCGTGCTCGGGCTCGCAGGTCGCCTCCCCAGCCGACGTACAGGCTCACCTGCTGGACGTCCGAGCGCTCGAGCAGCTCCGCCGGGACGTAGGTGGTGCTGTCGGTTACGACTGCGACGCGGCTGCGCCCTGCGCTGTGCCCGCGTTGGCCTCGAAGCGTCTCACGGCCGCATAGCCTACGGCGCGCGGGCCGATCGCCGCGGGCGGGTCCGGCGCAGGCGCTCTGGCGGCCGCGATCGTCTCGCGCAGCGTCTGCAGCGCGTCGTGGCGCGGGCGCCAGCGCAGCTCGCGCCGCGCCTTGCGCGCGCTCATGATCACCGGCTCGCGCAACGCCGCGATCCACTGCGCCTGCGCGGGCAGGAAGCCGAGGTGCCCGACGACCTCGCGCGACCGCGTCGACGGCGAGCTCGGGAACCGCCACCGAGTACCAGCCGAGCTCCTCGGCGAGCAGCTTGACGGTGATCTCTCCGGGCCCTGCGAGGTTGTAGACGCCGGGCGCGCCGCGGCCGAGCACGGCCGCGCGCATCGCGCTGGCGACGTCGTCGTGGTGGATGAGCTGGAACGGCACGCCGGGGTCCGGCAGGACGGGCCTGATGATCGGCACCCCGTCGAGCAGCCCGCGCATCGGCCGCGCGGCAGCCGCTCGGAGATCTGGCGGTAGGGGAGGCTGTCGAGCAGCAGCGGCGCCTGCGGTCCGGCGACGATGCACGGCCGGAACACGTACGCCGGCGTGTCGGCGCCGTCGAGCTCGTCCGCGAGCATCTCCTCGACCTCGGCCTTCTGCGCGGAGTAGTAGTGCTCGGCGCTGCCGCGCGTCGGCACGTCCTCGGTGAGCGGCTGGGGGTTGTCCGCGTGGAAGCCGTACGCGGCGACCGAGGAGGTGTAGACGAGCCGTTTCGCGCCCGCGGCGACGGTCGGCCTCGAACACGTTGCGCGAGCCGTCGAGGTTGACCGCGCCGCGTCTCCGGCGCGCCGCCCATGATCATGAACGCGAGGTGGACGACGACGTCGGCGTCCTCGACGAGCGCGGCGACGGCGCGCGGTCGAGCACGTCGCCGCGGCGGTAGGCGACCTTCTTCCAGCCCTGCGCCTCGGGGTCGAACGGGCGGCGGGCCATGCCGACGATCGCCCCACCTCGCGCGAGCGCTCGAGCGCGCCGACGACCGCCTTGCCGATCTCGCCGGTCGGGCCGGTGACGGCGACCGTGAGGCTCGTTGCGGGCCGCCATCGCACCGTTGTAGCGCATGGCGGCCGTACGCTTGTGCAGGTGACCGCGCGCTCGCGTCCACCTCGATCGGCCAGAGCATCAGCTCGTTCCTGACGCCGCCGGCCAGTTCTTCTCGGACCTCGCCGCGGTGCACTGGCGGGCGCTGTTTCGGGGCTCGCGTTCTTCGGGCTGAACCTCACCCTGCGCTCGCGCGCCTTCTTCAACAGCCTGCGCGCCGCCTACCCGGCGACCCGTTCCAGTGGCGACGGGTATGGGGCGCGTACTTGGCGGCGGTCGGCTTCAACAACGTCGTGCCGGCGCGCGGCGGCGACGTGATCAAGCTGTTCCTCACGCGCTCTCGATCCCCGGCTCGCGCTATCCGACGGTCGCCGCGGCGTTCTTCGTCGAGTCGATCTTCGACTTCTGCGTGGGCGTGCTGGTGCTGATCTTCGCGTTCACGCAGGGCGTCTTTCCCAAGCCGCCGGACTTCTCGAAACTGAGCTCGTTCGACATCTCATACCTGGCCGAGCACTTCCACCTGACGCTGTTCCTGATCACGCTGCTCGGCGTGCTGCGGTTGGTCGCGTTCGCGCTGCTGTCCGAGCGTGCGAAGGCCTTCTGGGCGCGCGTGCGTCAGGGGGTAACGATCCTCAGCGACCGCCGCCGCTACCTGCGCGAAGTCGCGCGCTGCAGGCGCTCGCGTGGATCTGCCGCTTCGTCGCCTTCTGGTTCCTGCTCGACGCGTTCCGCGTCGGCGGCTCGGTCAGAACGTGCTGCTCGTCTTCGCCGTCAACCAGGTCGCGGGCGCCGTCCCGTTCACGCCCGGCGGCGCCGGTGTGCAGCAGGCGCTGCTGGTCAAGGTCTTCGCGGCGAGCGCGCCGACGGCCGTCGTGGCCGCGTACTCGGTCGGCCAGCAGATCGCGATCGCCGCGTTCACGGCGCTCGATCGGCCTCGCCGCGATCGTGTTCATCTTCCGCTTCCGCTCCTTCCGCGAGGTCCTCACGCCGGCCGCGCCTCACGCGAGGAGGAGCGGGAGGCCGAGCGAGCGGGCGCGTATTGAGCGCGAGGCGCGGGCGCTGCGCGCCGGGCTGGACTGGCTACTGAAGGCCCTCGCGGGCCTCGCGCACGAGCGCGACCGCCTCGGGGAAGACGCGGGCGATGACGGTCCGGATCTGTTCGGCCTGGGCCTCGGCGTTGCCCTGCATGTTGATGCGCCCGACGGCTGCGACGGTCATGTCCACGGCGAGCTTGATCGCGTTGTCGGCCCACACCAGGCGCTGGTTGCCCTGCATCTGCTCGGCGAACTCGGCGAGGCGCCGCTGCAGCTCCTCGGGGTCGCCGAACATGTCGCCGAGGCCGCCACTCTCCATGCTCGCATCATAGACTGCCGCTGCTCATGCCCAGTCCGCAGCGGAGATCACGCGCAGCAGGTCGCCAGCGAGACGAGCACGCCGCAGCCGGCTCGCGGTGCCGGCGTTCGCGGGCGGCTTCCTCTACCTGCTGAGCGCGATCATCATCTCCGCGACGCTGAACAGCGCGCCCGACGGTCGGACTGTTGCAGGGCCTCGCGCCGGCGCTGTCGGGCGTTGCCAACCCGGCGGAGAGCCCGCGCAACGGCGAGCTGAAATACATCAGCCACCATGCCTTCGCGCTGATCGTCGGGCAGCGTGCTCGCGGCGCTCGCGATCGTGCGCGCTCGTCGCTGGTGCTGCTGCTGTTGCTGCGACGCGACGCGCTTTCGGCGCCCGCACCCGTGGCGGCTGGCGCGCCCGCTGGTGCTCTACGGCGGCGATCGCGGTGGCGGTGCGTCAGCCTCGGGCACCAGATCGTCGAGCGCGATTGAGACGCACAACTTCGCGGCCGGCCACGACCACTCGAATGCACGCGGTCGAACAGGCGCTGACGACCGGCACCGCGAACCCGATCGTCGACTACGTCGACCTGTTCGCGGGCCTCGCGCTGGCGGCCGGGATGGTCGCGCCGATGCTCAACGCCTTGCGCGTCGGGCTGCTGCCCCGCTGGATGGCGATGCTGGGCATGTTCGCGGCGCTGCTGATCTTCCTCCCGATCGGCGGCGCCGAGCTGCAGGTCGTGCCGGCGTTCTGGATGGTGATCATCGGGCTCCTGTTCTTCGGGCCTGGCCCAGGGCGACCCGCCGGCGTGGGCGGCCGGCGAAGCGCGCCCGTGGCCCTCGCAGGCGCAGCTGCGCGCCGAACGGGTGGCGCCGGGCGCTTCTCCGCCGGCAAGACGCAGCCGCCGGCGGCGCGATCGGGCGCCGGCCCGGCTGCCGGCTCGTGGCGCCGCGAGCGGCTCGCGCAAGCGCGGCGCAAGCGCGGCGGGCACAGCTGAGCGTCGGCGACGGATCGGCGCCGACTTGATGATTAGTTTCGCCGCGCGCGGGAAAAGTTAAGAGACCCAGAGCGCGCGCACTGCGCCTCCCGGTTTCGAGGGACCCGATCAACAGGCTTTGACGCCACCGCTGGGTGGCGCAAAGGAGGCTCCGATGGAGGCAGCAGCGATCGACCGCGGCCGCCGCGACCAGGCCAGCGCGAGGACCCACACGGCGGCCGCGCGAGCGCCGGCTGGAAACCGGCGGACCCTGGCCCGCTCGGCTTCGGCGCGTTCGCGATGACGACGTTCGTGCTGTCGATGTTCAACTCCAACCTCGTCGACGAAAAGGGCGTTCCGGTCGTGCTCGGCCTGGCGCTCGTGTATGGCGGCATCGTGCAGCTGATCGCCGGCATCTGGGAGTTCCGTACGGGCAACACGTTCGGCGCCGTGGCGTTCTGCTCGTTTGGCGCCTTCTGGATCTCCTTCTGGGCGCTGAACGTGTTCTACGCGAAGCACATCGGCGGCAACGCGGGGCACGCGGTCGGCGTCTACCTGTGGGCTTGGGCGATCTTCACGGCGTACATGGCGGTCGCGGCGCTGCGTACGAGCGGCGCGGTCCTGCGGTGTTCGTCCTGCTGGCGGCGACGTTCATCCTGCTGGCGATCGGTGGACGGCGCCCACGAAACGGTCACGCACTGGGGCGGCTATGTCGGCCTGGCGACGGCGGCGGCGGCCTGGTACGCGTCGTTTGCGGCGGTCATGAACTCGACGTTCGGGCGCACGGTGCTGCCGGTCATCCCGTTGAGCGGGCGGCGGTAGGGTTCGGTCATGGCCAGCGAAACTGATCAGGCCAGCGGCGGGG
>CAWGYW010000007.1:0-69780 GCA_963826985.1 uncultured Solirubrobacteraceae bacterium | reverse complement strand
CTCTGCGGCGCGCCGCTTCACCCCGAGCAGGAGTGGTGCCTGCAATGCGGCGCCGCCGCTCGTACGCGACTCGCGGCGTCCCCCAACTGGAAGGGTTTCACCACCACGCTCGCCGTCGTCGTCGCGCTCTCGCTCGGCGTGCTCGCCGCCGCGCTCGTCAAGCTCGCCGCCGGCGACTCGACCCCGCCCGCCACCACCAGGACCGTCACCGTCGCCGCGGCGGCCGCGCCCGCGACGAGCAGCCCCGCCACCGCCGCGACCACCACGCCCGCCACCAGCCTCCCGACGGCCAGCACGCCGGGATCGAGCACGCCCGGCGCCGCCACCACGCCAGCCTCAGCAGCCACCACGACCGCATCCACGGCGATCACTTCGACACCCACCACCGCGACGGGCACCACTGGCACCGCTCCGGGCCATACCAAAACGACGAAAGCCAAAAGCAAATCGGAAGGCCGCCTTGGCCTCGGCAAAAGAGTCGAAGAACTGCTGCGCAAGCGCAAAGTGCTGCCCAGCTCCGAAACCGGTTGAGACGCACGCGATAGACCGCCCGCGCCGACTGAGACGCACGCGAAAGACCCCTGCGCCGACCCGGGACGGGGCCGCGCAACGCGGACAGATACGGTTCCCGCGATGCCCGTCCTTCCCTCGGCAGGGACCCACGAGGCCGATGTCGCAGTGGTGGGCGCGGGCGCCGCCGGCCTGTATGCCGCGCTGTGCGCCGCGCGTGAGCGCGCCAGCGTCGTGCTCGTCTCCGCCACGCCGCTCGCACAGACCGCCAGCTACTGGGCGCAGGGCGGGCTCGCCGCCGCGCTCGCCGCCGACGACAGCTTCGAGCTGCACCTGCGCGACACCGAGCTCGCCGGGCGCGCGCTCGTGCGCCGCAGCGCCGCCGAAGCGCTCGTGCACGAGGCGCCCGAGCGCGTCCGCGATCTGCAGGCGCTCGGCGTGCGCTTCGACGCCGATCGCTTCGGGCACCTCGCGCTCGGCCTCGAGGGCGGACATTCGGTCAGGCGGGTCGTGCACGCCGGCGGCAGCGCCACCGGCCGGCGCGTCGTGCGCCAGCTCTCCGCGCTCGCCGCCGAAGAGCCGCGCATCGACGGTCTTCGAGGGCGCCCGCGCGCACGCGCTGTGGATCGCGCCGACGAGCCGCTGCCGCGGCCTGATCTGCGACGACGGCCGCGTGATCGCCGCGCGCGCGGTCGTGATCGCCACCGGCGGCGCCGCGGCGCTGTGGTCGCGCACGACCAACCCGCCCGGCTCGCAGGGCGTCGGCCTGCTGCTCGCGCACGCCGCCGGCGCCGCCCTCGCCGACCTCGAGCTGCTGCAGTTCCACCCCACCGCCGTGATCGGCGTGCCCGGGCGCGAGGGCTTCCTCGTCACCGAGGCGATCCGCGGCGAGGGCGCGACGCTGCACGACTCCGGCGGCGAGCGCTTCGTCGACGAGCTCGCGCCCCGCGACGAGGTCTCGCGCGCGATCCAGGCGCTGCTCGACGCAGTCCGGAGAGCGCTCCGTCGGCCTCGACATGCGCGCGATCGACCCGGCGCATTTCCCCAACGTCGTCGCCTCGCTGCGCGACGCCGGCCTCGATCCCACGCGCGAGCTGATCCCCGTCGCGCCCGCCGCCCACTACATGATGGGCGGCATCGTCACCGACCTGACGCGCGCTCCACGCTCCCCGGCCTGTACGCCGTCGGCGAGTCCTCCTGCACCGGCCTGCACGGCGCCAACCGCCTCGCCTCCAACTCGCTCAGCGAGTGCTTCGTGTTCGCCCGTCGCGCCGTCGCTCGACGCGCTGTCGCACGCCGACCGCCGCGCTGCCCGCGGCAAGCGATGGCGAGCTGCAGCGGCTGCGCGAGCTGCCCGCGCCGCCATCGCCACGCCCGACACGCGCGCCGCGTTGTGGCGCGACGCCGGCGTCGTGCGCACGCCCGAGGGCCTCGCCAGCCTGCTCGACGACCCGCACCCGCTCGCACGCCTGATCGCCACGCTGCGCGCTCGCGCGCACCGAGAGCCGCGGCGCGCACCTGCGCGCCGACCATCCCGAGCGCGACCCCGCATTCGACTACCGCCACGGCGTGCTCGCCGAGGATCACGCCATCGCCTGGCAGACCTGGCGCTGAGGCCTCCTCTCAATAAATAAGAATTTCGGGCGCGATCTTTATCTCGCGCTCCATTGCGTTCGCAACCGTGTTAGTGCCCAGGGAAGTTCTCGGAGGCGACGGAGTCTCCAAGAACAGGCGGGTGTGCTCTCTGACGATCAGATCGAGCGAAAGAGGGCGAGGAGCAGTCATATGTACCAGTTCAGTAGAGCCATCTACCGGGAGCTCGCGCCCCAGATCCAGGCTCCACCCCCCGGCATGCCCGCGAGCGCCAACAACGCCGCCGTGCTGCGCGCGTGCGAGCAGGTGATCACGCGCCTGGCCACCGACCGCCACTACTTCGCCCACCCCGCGCGCACGCTGTTCCTCGACATCCGCAACTACTTCCCCATGTCCGCCCAGAGCCACGTCCACAGGGTGATCAGCCGCTACATCGGCTTCGCGCAGCTGTTCCTCGCCGAACACCCCCACGAGGGCTACACCGCCGTCAGCGGCGCGCCGCCGCAGTGCCGCGCCACCACCCGCAAGGGCTCCGCCTGCCAGCGCACGCCGCTGCCCCACAACGGCTACTGCCCCTCCCACCAGCACCTCGCCGACACCGAGAACCGCGAGCTGGCCGCCGCGTGAGCCTCGCCTAATCCTCGCGTAGGCTGCCGTCCATGCTCCTGGGCGTGGACGTCGGCGGCACCTTCACCGACGCCGTCCTGCTCGACGCACGCGGCCGCGTCCACACCGCCAAGGTCCCCTCCACGCCCGCCGATCAGTCGCTCGCCGTGCTCGACGCCGTATGCGACGGTGCTCGCGCACGCCGGCGCGCACGCGCGCGACGTCGAGCGCTTCGCCCACGGCATGACCGTCGCCACCAACGCGCTGCTCGAGGGCACCACCGCGCGCACCGCCCTGCTCGCCACCGACGGCTTCACCGACGTCATCGAGCTCGCCCGCCAGAACCGGCCGCACCTCTACCGGCTGTGCCAGGCCGCGCCCGCGCCGCTCGTGCCCGCCGAGCTGCGTTTTGCGGTCCCCGAGCGCATGGGCCCCGACGGCCCGCTGCGCGTGCTCGACGCCGACGCCGCGCGCGCGCTCGTCCACCAGCTCGCCCGGGCTGCGCCCGCAAGCCATCGCCGTCTCGCTGCTTCACTCCTACGCCGACCCCGCCCACGAGCTGCTGCTCGGCGCGCTGCTCGCCGAGCTCCTCCCCAACACGCACGTCTCGCTCTCCTGCGAGCTCGTCGGCACCTTCCGCGAGTACGAGCGCACCGCCACCACCGTGCTCGACGCCGCCCTCTCCCCGCTGCTCGCCTCCTACCTCGCCGCGCTCTCCCGCGACGCCCGCGCGCTCGGCGTCTGCGAGCCGCAGATCATGCAGTCCTCCGGCGGCCTCACCGACGCCGCCCACGCCGGCGCGCACGCCGCTCTGACCGTGCTCTCAGGCCCTGCGGGCGGCGTCGGCGGCGCGCTCGCGCTCGCACGAGCTCGCCGGCCAGCGACGACGTCCTCTGCTTCGACATGGGCGGCACCTCCTGCGACGTCTGCCTGATCCTCGACGGCCACGTCGCCGAGACCGCCGAGCGCACGGTCGGCGGGCGCCCGCTGTCGCTGCCCGCGCTCGACATCCACACCGTCGGCGCCGGCGGCGGCTCGATCGCCTGGCGCGACCCCGGCGGCGCGCTGCGCGTCGGACCCGCCTCCGCCGGCGCCGAGCCCGGGCCCGCCTGCTACGGACGCGGCGGGCGCCAGCCGACCGTCACCGACGCCAACCTGCTGCTCGGACGGCTGCTCGAGGACTCGCCGCTCGCCGGCGGCCTCGCGCTCGACAGGGGCGCAGCCGAGCGCGCGATCGCCGCGCTCGCCGACGAGCTCGGCCTCGAGCCGATCGCCTGCGCCCACGGGATCGTGCGCGTCGCCGAGGCCGAGATGCTCGGCGCGCTGCGCCTCATGAGCGTCGAGCGCGGCATCGACCCGCGCGGGTTCGCGCTCATGGCCTTCGGCGGCGCCGGACCGCTGCACGCCGCCGCGCTCGCGCGCAAGCTCGGCATCTCACGCGTGCTCTGCCCCCGCGCCTCCGGCGTGCTCTGCGCGCTCGGCCTCGCCGCCGCCGCCCCCCGACGCGACGCCGCCCGCACCGTCATGCTCCGCGGCTCCGTCTCCGGCTCCGGCTCCGGGTCCGGATCTGGCTCCGGCGCCCGCGCGCTCTCCGCGGAGCTCCTCTCCCGCGAGCGGGCCGCGCTCATCGCCGAGGCCAGCGCCGCGCTCGGGATCACACCCGCGCGCGTGCGCGTTCGCTACGAGCTGCGCTACCGCGGCCAGTCCTTCGAGCTTCCCGTCGACGAGGAGCTCGATCGCCAAGGGCTCGATCCCGGCGGGCTGCGCGACGCCTTCGCGCACGCACACGAGCAGCGCTACGGCTACCGCGACGACGACGCCGACGTCGAGGTCGTCAACATGCGCGCCTCCGTCTGGGGACCGTCCCCGGCGCTGCGTCCGTCCTCCGCTGGCGCGCCCGCGCCCGCGCCCGCCACCGACGTGCGCCCGATCGTCTTCGACGGCGAGCCCGTCGCCGCTCGGGTTCTGCGCGGAGAGCTCGCGCCCGGCACGCGCGTGTCCGGACCGGCCTTGTGCGCGCTGGCAGAGGCCACCCTGCTCGTCCCGCCCGGCTGGCACGGCGAAGTGGACGCGCCGGGGACGGTGGTGCTCGTGTCCGCGCACGAGAACGTTCCACCGCAGAACCGTTCCGCCGTGAAACGAGTCACAAAATGAGCACACTCGACCCGATCGAGCTGCAGGTCGTCACCGGCTCGCTGCGCGCCGCCTGCGAAGAGATGGGCGTCGTGCTGATCCGCTCGGCGCACTCATCGAACATCAAGGAGCGCCGCGACGCCTCCACGGCGCTGTTCGACGCCGACGGGCAGATGGTCATGCAGGCGGAGCACATCCCCGTGCACCTCGGTGCGATGCCAGCCGCCGTCGCGGCGGTGCTCGGCGAGGAGCACGCCCCCGGGGTCTCCTGGATCCTCAACGACCCGTTCGCCGGCGGCACGCACCTGCCGGACATCACCGTCATCACGCCCGTGTTCGCGCCCGCCGGAGCTGGCGGGACCCTGATCGGCTTCGCCGCCAGCCGCGCGCACCACGCCGACGTCGGCGCGCGCGTGCCCGGCTCGATGCCCGCCGACAGCCGCAGGCTGCAGGACGAGGGCGTCGTGATCTCACCGCGCCGGCTGGACGAGCGCACGATCGAGGAGCTCGTGGCGCGCATGCGCCAGCCGCGCGAGCGCAGGGCCGACCTGCGCGCGCAGCTCGCCGCCAACAGCACCGGCGTGCTGCGGCTCACCGAGCTCGCCCACCGGATCGGCGCCGAGCGTCTGCGCGCGGCCACCGACGCGGTGCTCGACTACTCCGAGCGGCGCACCGCGCGCCTGTCTGGCGGCGCTGCCCGACGGCGAGCTGCGCGCAGAGGACGTGCTCGAGGCGCCCGACGGCGATCTCGCGTTGCGCCTGCGCGCGGTCCTCGACGGCGAGCGGCTGCTGCTGGACTTCTCCGGCAGCGCGCCCCAGCACGACGGCAACCTCAACTGCCCGCTCGCCGTCACGCGCTCGGCCTGCCTGTTCGCCGTGCGCGTGCTCACCGACCCCGACATCCCGCCCACCGCCGGCGCGTACCGCCCGATCGAGCGTGCGCGCGCCCGAGGGCTGCGTGCTCAACGCGCGGCCCGGCGCCGCCGTGGCGGCCGGCAACGTCGAGACGTCCTCGCGTGTCGCCGACCTCGTGCTCACGGCGTTCGGGCGCGCGCAGGGCCAGGGCACGATGAACAACCTCACGCTCGGCGCCGTCCGGCTTCTCCTACTACGAGACGCTCGGCGGCGGACAGGGCGCGTGCGCCGATGCCGACGGCCCCAGCGGCGTGCACGTCGCGATGAGCAACACGCTCAACACGCCGATCGAGGCGCTCGAGCGCGAGTTCCCGCTGCGCGTCCTCGAGTACGCGCTGCGTCGCGGATCGGGCGGCGCCGGGCGCCATCGCGGCGGCGACGGCGTCGTGCGCGAGCTCGAAGCGCTCGCCGAGATGACGTTCTCGCTGATCGCCGAGCGTCGCCGCCACCCGCCGCGCGGTGCCGCAGGCGGCCAGGCGGGGGCGCTGCGGGCACGACCAGCTCGACGGGCGTACGCTGCCGTCCAAGAGCACCGGCACGCTGCTCCCCGGCCAGCGGCTGCGAATCGAAACGCCCGGCGGAGGAGGATTCGGAGATGCCCGAGAGCACGCCTGAGAACGAGCCAGCAGAGCTGAGCGCCGTCGGGTCGATCGGCTTTCTCGGCCTGGGGATCATGGGCTCGCGCATGGCCGCCAACATCGCCCGCGCCGGCTTCCCGCTGGCCGTCTGGACGCACACCCCCGGCAAGGCCGAGCGCTGGGCCTCCGAGCACGGCGCCAGCGCGTACGCGACCCCAGCGGAGGTCGCCGAGCACAGCGACGTCGTCCTCAGCATGGTCGTCGACGGCGAGCAGGTCGCCGGCGTGCTGCTCGGCGAGCACGGCGTCATCGACGCCGCGCGGCCAGGACTGCTGTGCGTCGACATGTCCACGATCGGGCCCGTCGACACGCGCCGCATCGGCGCCGCGCTGGGCGAGCGCGGCGTGGCGATGCTCGACGCACCCGTCACCGGCTCATCGCCGCGCGCCGAAGACGGGCACGCTGACGATCATGGTCGGCGGCGAGCGCGAGGACTTCCTGCGCGTCCGTTCGCTGCTGCGAGACGATGGGCAGCCTCATCTCCTACGTCGGCGAGCTCGGCCAGGGCCAGATGCTCAAGCTGATCAACAACTCGCTCGGCGCCGCCAACGCCGCCGCGCTCGCGGAGGCGCTGCTGCTCGCCCGCGCCACCGGCATCGACCTCGACGCGCTCGTCGAGGTCACCTCCGCCGGCTCGGGCGCCTCGGCCCAGCTCGCGCTCAAGTCGGGGCCGATGCGCGCAGCACGACTACACGCCGCTGTTCAAGACCGCGCACATGCTCAAGGACGTGCGCCTGTGCCTGCAGGAGGCCGAGACCGCCGGCGTGCCGTTCCCCGCCGCCGCCCATGCTCGGGACGTGCTGACAGCGACGATAGCTCGTGGGTACGCCGAGCAGGACTACGCGGCGATGATCGAGGCCGCCGAGGGCTTCGCCGGACCGCCGCCTGTAAGCTTCTACGGACCCGCGGATCCTGGCCGCGCGACCAAAGTCGCCAAAAAAACCGCCGATTTGCAGGGCGATTTGGGATTTCCGCTCAGGTTTCGTATCTTTAACGGCATCGCGCGGCGTCTCCACTTGAGGCGGCGTGCGCAGTTCAGTCCCGACGTCTCCCTCTCATCTCGTCTCGTCGCTTCTTCTCATGCCAATTGCTTTCAAAGAATGGGCTGTCACCGTCCGCGCGCTGGCGGAAGGCGAGCAGCTCCTAACACTCCGCAAGGGCGTCCTGCCGCCTGACGGCAAGCCGTTCAAGCTCGCCCACGAGCGTTTCTTCCTGTACCCCACGTTCGACCACCAGCCGGGCGACCTCGTGCGCGAGTCCCACCAGCCCGAGCTGCGCAGAGCGCTCGAGGAGGGCGTCTGGAGCGACGGCGAGCCGCCGCTGCACACGTTCGTCTCAGGCGCGCCCGCTGCAGCAGCCCGACCGCGTTCGCATCCGCGCGTGGGCCGAAGTGACCGACCACTTCACGTCGTCGACCCGCGCTGCGTGGACGCGCTCTCGCCGTTCTACGTGTGGACGCCCGACTACGCCGAAAAGCGCCTCGGCTGGCGCGGGCGCCAGCCGCTGCACGTGCTGCTGCTGCGCACCTACCGCATCCCGCGGCCGGTCACGGTCAAGGTCAAGGACGAGTACACCGGCCCCAATGCCTGGATCGAGCTGCAGCGCGAACTCCCGTTCGAGGGCACGCCCGTGCTCTCCGACGCCGAGTTCGAGCGCGCCTCCGAGGAGATCCGCGCGATCACCTCAGAAGCAGCCGGCCAGCCGGTCCTCGTCTAGACAGGCTCTGTCCCACTTCAAGCGCTTCGCGCGCCGCCTCGGCCCCTGACTGCGGGAACCATGACCTCGCGCGGCCCGATCATCGGCGAGTAGCCGCCGATCGAGTTGCGCAGCAGGCACGGGATGCCCTCCTCGAGCAGCAGGCCGGCGATGAACTCGGCCTCCGGCTGGTTCTCGGCGTGCGCGACCTTCACGAGCTCGCCCTCGGTGTATTGCGGCTTGATCTTGCGCGCCGGCGCTGTTGACGCTCGCTGGCAGCGTGCTCGGCGCCCAGTGGATGCACGAGCGGCATCCCGCAGGCCTCGCAGAAACGCTCGCTCCGCGCGTGCCCACGCCCGCAGGTCGGGCAAACGATCTCCTCGACTTCGTCCATCAGCGCACCTCGAGCGGGACCTCCCGGACCTCGCCATCCTCGATCAGGTAGGAGCGCACCTCGGGCTCCGCGCCCGTGGCGAGGCCGACGATGATCCACTCGACCCCCGGCCAGTTGGCGGCGAAGTTGATGTCGGTCTGCGACGGGTACGGCGGGCTCCGCACGTGCGAGTGGTAGATCGCGCCGAGCTCGTTTCCGTCGGCTTCGATCCCGAGGTACAGGCGCAGCAGCTCCTGCGGGTCGATCTCGAACTTCAGCGGGCTGGCGTGGATGTTCGTCGCGCGCAGCACGCGCACCGCCCGCCTGCGCACATCGCCGTCGGCGGCCTGCTCCGCGGCCGAGTCGACGGCCTCGACGGCAACGACCCCGCAGACCTCGTTGCCGGGGTCCTCGAGCGCATGCGCGACGATCTCGTCGAGCAGCTCGCCGGAGATCTTCATGCCCGTCCGCCGACCTTGCCGCGGGTCGCCCGCGCGCCTACCACCACACGGTCGAGTCGAGGTTCTCGATCTCGTCGACCGGCAGCGTGTAGATGCCGCTCGAGAGGTACTTCCAGCCGTCGTCGGCGACCACGAACACGACGTTGCCCTCGTCCAGCTCGCCCGCGATGCGCACGGCGATGCTCGCGATCGCGCCGCTGGAGACGCCCGCGAAGACGCCCTCCTCGTCGAGCAGCTTGCGCGTCCACACGATCGCGTCGCGGTTGGTCACGAAGATCTTGCGGTCGAGCAGCGAGATGTCGATGATCGGCGGGATGAAGCCGTCGTCGAGCGAACGCAGGCCCTGCACGGGCTCGCCCTGCATCGGCTCGGCGGCGACGATCTTGACGGCGTCGCCGAACGTCTCCTTCAGGCGCCGGCCGTTGCCCATCAGCGTGCCGCCGGTGCCGAGGCCGGCGACGAACGCGGTCACCTCGTCGAGCTCTTCGAGGATCTCCAGCGCCGTGCCGTTGTAGTGCGCGTTCGGGTTGGCCTGGTTGCCGTACTGGTAGGGCATGTAGCAGGACGGGTCCTCGGCGGCCATCTCGAGCGCCATCGCGACCGCGCCGTTGGAGCCCTGGTCGCCCGGCGAGTACACGATCTCCGCCCCGTACATGCGCAGCAGCTGCGTGCGCTCGGGCGTCACGTTCTCGGGCATCACCACCTTCAGCCGGTAGCCCTTGCGCGAGCAGATCATCGCCAGCGAGATGCCGGTGTTGCCGGACGTCGGTTCGAGGATCGTCTGCCCGGGCGCCGAGCGCGCCCTTCTCCTCGGCGTCCTCGATCAGCGCGCGCGCGACGCGATCCTTGACCGAGCCGGTCGGGTTGCGCGACTCGAGCTTCGCCCAGATGCGCACGCCGGGCTTCGGCGACAGCCGCGGCAGCTCGACCAGCGGCGTGTGCCCGATCGACTGCACGATGTCCCCGTACCGGCCTCCGCAGGGCCTGTTCCTGAGCCTCTCCGCCGCCATTACTTCACGGAATATAGCGAGGCCCGCGAGCGACGTCAGCGAGCCGCGATTGGCCGTACGGCCAGCCGACCACTAAGATCCAACGGCGATGAGCGCGCACGACAGCTTCGACTACGACTGGCTGGTCGTCGGCTCCGGCTTCGGCGGCAGCGTCTCGGCGCTGCGCCTGTCCGAGAAGGGCTACTCGGTCGGCGTGCTGGAGTGCGGGCGGCGCTTCGCCGACGACGAGTTCCCGAGCGCGACGGCCGACCTCAAGCGCTACTTCTGGAACCCGCGCCTGGGGATGAAGGGGATCTTCCGGCTGACGACGTTCAAAGACGTGTCGGTTGTCTCCGGCTGCGGCGTCGGCGGCGGCAGCCTCGGCTACGCGAACACGCTGTACGTGCCGCCGAAGCGCGTTCTTCGAGGACCGCCAGTGGGCGGACATGACCGACTGGGAGAGCGCGCTCGCGCCGCACTACGCCGAAGCGCAGCGCATGCTCGGCGTCGTCGAAAACCCGCACGAGGACCCCGCCGACCAGCTGCTGCGCGAGCTCGGCGAGGAGCTGGGCGTCGGCGACACCTACAAACGCACGCCCGTCGGCATCTTCTTCGGCGAGGCCGGGCAAGACCGTGCCGGACCCGTTCTTCGGCGGCGAGGGGCCCGACCGCACCGGCTGCCAGCTGTGCGGGCGCTGCATGGTCGGCTGCCCGCACGGCGCCAAGAACACGCTCGTCAAGAACTACCTGTACTTCGCCGAGAAGCGCGGCGCGCGGGTGATGCCCGAACGCACCGTCGTCGACATCCGCCCGCTCGGCGCGGCCGACGGAAGCGACGGCTACGAGGTCGAAAGCGTGCGCTCGGGCGCGTGGCTGCGCAAGGAACGCCGCGTCCAGCGCGCGCGCGGCGTGGTCGTGTCGGCCGGACCGCTGGGGACGAACAGGCTGCTGCAGCTCTGCCGCGCTGGAAGGCTCGCTGCCGCGCATCTCCGCGCGCCTGGGCGAGCTGGTGCGCACGAACTCCGAGTCGATCCTCGCGGTGACCGTGCCCGAGGACTACCCCGACGACCTGATCAAACGCGTCGCGATCACCTCCTCGATCTACCCCGACCCGCACACGCACATCGAGACCGTCACCTACGGCGACGACGGCGACTCGATGCACCGCCTGAACACGCTGCTCGTCGGCGACGGCACGCGCGTGACGCGCCCGCTGAAGCTGCTCGGCCAGATCCTGCTGCACCCCAAGCGCCTGGCGCAGGTGCTGTTCCCCAAGCACTGGTCGCGGCGCACGATCATCCTGCTGGTGATGCAGACGCTCGACAACGCGATCGCGCTGCGCCCCCACAAAGGGCCCGTTCGGCACGTTCTGGCTGAAGACCGAACAGGACCCCGAGCGGCCCGACGCCGACGTTCATCCCGATCGCCAACAAGGCCGCCGAATGGTTCGCCAAGCGCACCGGCGGGATCGCCCAGAGCTCGATCACCGAGGCGCTCTTCAACATCCCCACGACCGCGCACATCCTCGGCGGCGCCGTGATCGCGCCCGACCCCGAGCGCGGCGTCGTCGACGCCCACCAGCGCGTGTTCGGCTACGAGAACCTGCTCGTCTGCGACGGCTCGGCGGTGCCCGCGAACGTCGGCGTGAACCCGTCGCTGACGATCACCGCGCTGGCCGAGCACGCGATGAGCCACGTGCCGGCAGGCGCCCCGGCGTAACGGCGGGCAGGCGATCCAACGGCATCGCGCGAGTGCCCGCGCCGAGAGACGCCAGCAGCTTAGACGCTCAGCGGGGCCCCGCCGGCCATCGCCGGCAGGATCACCAGCGTGTCGGCATCGCCGACAGCGGTGTCGAGCCCGTCGAGCACGCGCACGTCCTCGTCGTTGAGATACACGTTGACGTAGCGGTTGAGCTCGCCGTCGGCGGAGAACAGCTGATCCTGCGTCGCCGGGTGGTTGGCGGCGAGGTCGCGCAGCACGGCGCCGACGTTCTCGCCGGAGGCGCCGACCTCCTTCTCGCCGCCGACGGACGCGCGCAGCACCGGTGGAATCTTGATCGTGGCCATGTTCGTCGCGCGGAGACTACCCGGCGGCGGCGCAGAACGCCTCGTAGTCCGGGAACACGCCCATCTCCTCGTCGGCGATCTCGTCGGGCTCGCGCGAGCAGATCGGGCACTCGGGGTCGCGGTGGACCTTGACCTCGGTGAGCGTCGCGCCGAGCGCGTCGTACAGCAGCAGGCGCCCGATGGCGGGGTCGCCGATGCCGAGGATCAGCTTGACGACCTCGGTTGCCTGCAGCAGGCCCATCGTGCCGGGGAGCACGCCGAGCACGCCGTTGGCGCCGCACGAGGGCGCGAGCTCGGCCGGCGGCGGCTCGCGGAACAGGCAGCGGTAGCACGGGCCGTCGTAGGGCTTGAACACCGACAGCTGCCCGTCGAAGCCGAGGATCGATGCGGACACGACGGGGATCCGCAGGCGCACGCTGGCGTCGTTGAGCAGGTAGCGGGTGGGGAAGTTGTCGACGCCGTCGACGATCACGTCGTAGCCCTCGATGATCTCCATGATGTTCGACGCGTCGATGCGCGTCTGGTACTTGACGACCTTGACGTCGGGGTTGAGCGCGTGGATCGACTCCTCGGCGGAGTCGACCTTGGGAATGCCGATGCGCTGGTGTCGAGTGGATCACCTGGCGCTGCAGGTTGGAGAGGTCGACGACGTCGTCGTCGACGATCCCGAGCGTGCCCACGCCGGCCGCCGCCAGGTACAGCGCGGTCGGCGAGCCGAGCCCGCCGGCGCCGAGCAGCAGCACCTTGGCGTCGAGCAGCTTCTGCTGGCCCTCGGCGCCGATCTCGGGGATCAGCAGGTGGCGCGAGTAGCGCTCGCGCTGCTCGGCGCTGAGCGCGCGCGGGATCTCGACCTCGTAGCCGCGGTCCTTCCACAGCGTGATGCCGCCGGTCATCGAGCGCACGTGCTCGTAGCCGAGGTCCTCCTGCAGCGTGCGCGCGGCGTACGCGGAGCGGTTGCCCGACTGGCAGTAGAGGATCAGCTCGGCGGAGCGGTCGGGCGCAGCGCTCTCGATGCGCTGCTCCAGATGTCCCCGCGGGATGCTCTTGGCGCCGGGCAGGTGCCCGGTGGCGAACTCTTCGCTGCCGCGCACGTCGACGATCGTCACGCCCTCGCCGATCAGCTCGTTGACCTCGGAGGGGTCGACCTCTTGTATCTGGCTCTTGACTCGGCGGAGAAGCTCCGCGCCGGACGAGCTCATCTTGAAACTCCTAAACCAGGGTCGGGATTCAGGGACTTCATAAAGTGTAGCGACACTTGGCGCGTTTGCCGACCCCCTGCGCGCCCCGGCTGCGTGGCTCAGGAGACGAGCAGGTACGTGAAGCCGACGGCGCTCGGACTGGCGGTGCGGGAGCCTTCGTAGGTGGCCTTCGCGCGCCACTGCCCGACGGCCGGCGGCGAGAACGGAACGGTGGCGAGCCCGCCGCTCGCGAACGCGTGCGATTCGCGGTAGAACTGCCAGCCGAAGACGGGATCGAAGCGTTCGATGTCGACGCTGACGGGCCCGGACTCGGCCGGGTCGACCTTGACGTCGATGCTGAGCGCCTCGCCGGGCGCGGCCTTGGCGCTCGAGAAGGAGATGCTCGTGCTCGTGATCGTGCGCGACTCGCGGACGAGCGTGAAGTTGCCGGAGCTGCCGTTGCGCTCGGAGACGACCGCGTAGTAGGTGCCCGGGAGCAGCTCGGTGCGTCAGCGTCTGCGAGCCGCTGCCTTCGCAGTCGCATTCGATCACGTTGCCGTTCTGGTTGCGCAGCTGCAGCTTGAATTCGGCCGACTGGGGCGCGCTCAGCGCGAGCGTGAGGTTGGAACGGCTCGTGACTTCCATGCGATACAGGCGCAGCACCTGCACGCTGCGTCCGTCGAGGTATCCGTGGGCGTGGGCGTAGTTGCCGAGCGCGAGCCCGGGCGCGGTTTCGGCGGCGCCGGCGGGCGCGATCTGCAGGTGGAAGCGCTGCACGCCGCGGTGGGAGAAGCGGGGCGTGATCTCGAAGCTGTAGCGCCCACCCTGGCCGGCACCAGGCGTGAACAGGCGGAAGCCGCCGCAGTGGATGCTGCAGCCAATGCGCCGTCGCCGCCGGCTTCTTCTTCTTCGCCGCCGAACGAGCCGGTGCCGGGGGCGAACAGGGCGCCGCTGACGCAGGCGCCTTTGCGGGTCTCGTTGGCGAGGCTGATCATGTAGCTGACGCCCGCGCGCATGGTGATCGACGTAGGCGGCGTTGATGTTCTGGATGCGATCGACCTGGCCGCTGACGCCGGCGGCGGGCAGCGGCGGTCCGGGCGGCTGTACGGCGGGTGTCGGCAGGAACACTTCGAGCGTGAACGGGGCCAGCTGGGAGTCCTGCAGCGCCGCCACGCGGATCTCGTACAGGCCGTTCTTGGCGGCGGCGAACGTGAGCGAGGCCTTGCCCTGGGCTTCCGTGTGCTGGCAACCGACGGAGATCAGCTGCGAGCGCACCGCGTGGTAGACGTCGATCGTGGCGTCGAGCGCGCCGGAGGCGGCCAGGTCGAGGCCGATGCGATGCTTGGCGGGCAGGCGCACGGCTGTACCAGACCGAGCTGGTCGTGGGCACGTCGCACGCGGATTCGCGTTCGCCCGGTTCGGTGGTGGCGCCAACGGTCGTGCCGTTGATCGACGCCGGCAGCGTGTGGATCGCCTGCGCGGCGGCGAGCGTGTCGTTGGGCGGTGGCGGTGTTGCGCTCGGCGGCGCGGTGCTGGTCGCTTCGCCGAATGCGCCCGTACTAAAGATCATCGTCGCCATCAGAGCGAGGGCTGTGGTACCGGCCAGCCTCCGAACGACCGCCCCCCCAACGCGTCTATGTGAAAGCATCGTCGGTAGCTTACGCCGCGTGGGCGTCGGAACCACCGCGTGCTCGAACCGTCCCGGCCGATCGGCCCGCGCCCCCCGCGCGGCGCTGGTGCTGGCGCTGGCGGCCCTCGCGGCGCTGGCGGGCTGCGGTGGGCAGAGAGCCGCCACGGGAACCTCCGCGTCATCGGCCGCGTCCGCTGGTCCGGAACCGGCCTTCGACGGCGCGTCGTTTCCCGGAGCGGCATCGCCGTGCCGGGCTTCACGCTGAGCGACCAGTACGGGCGACCGCGTGTCGCTGGGCAGCTACCGCGGCCAGGTGGTGGTGCTGACGTTCCTGTACTCGACGTGCGGGGACACGTGCATGCGTGATCGGCGCAGCAGATCCGCGGCGCGCTGAACGAACTGGAAGAGGAACATGCCCGCGTGCCGGCGGTGCTGATCGTGAGCGCGGACCCGGCGGCGGACACGCGCGGCGAACGTAAGGCGCTTCCTGGCGCGGAGTGTCGCTGACGGGGCGCGTCCAGTACCTGACGGGCGCGCTCGTCGCGGCTGCGCTCGATCTGGCGCGGCTACGGGGTCAAGCCGGCGAGCGCGGGCGCGCGCAGGTTCGACGAATACGCGCCGGTGCTGCTGATCGACCCGGCGGGCGCGCAAGCGGGTGCTGTTCGAGTCCGAAGAGCTGACGCCGGAAGGGCTCAGCCACGACATCGGCAAGCTGGATTGACGTCCGGCGCGCCCCTGGAGTTCTCGCGGGCCCCTGATACCCTAGCTGCCAGGTAGGAAATCTTGCGATGATGTTCTCAACCAAGGCCGAGTACGGCGTACGCGTGATGGTGGAGCTCGCCCGGCGTGCCGGCGGACGAGCCGGTGCCGCTGGCGGAGATCGCCGCGCACGACGGCCTGCCGCTGGCGTACCTCGAGCACCTGGTGGCGCGCCTGCGCAAGGCGGGGCTGGTGGACTCGCGGCGCGGCTCGCGCGGCGGCTACATGCTGGCGCGCCCGTCCGATGAGATCACGATGGCGGAGGTGGTGGAGGCGCTGGAGGGCTCGATCGCGCCGATCGAGTGCATCTCGCAGGCGGCGGACGGCTCGATCGTGTGCTCGCGCGAGTCCGAATCTCGGACCACGTGTGCCCGACGAAGCTGCTGTGGACGCGGGTGCGCTTCTCGATCGTGAACACGCTGCGCGAGACGACCCTCGCGGACCTGCTGCCGAGCTCCCCGCCGACGCTGAGCGCGACGAGCGGACCGACCCTGCCGACCCTGGGCGTGCAACCGCTCACGGCCGCTACCCAATCAACCCTGACGACCGGAGCCTGACCACAAGACATGGCCGACCTAGAGATCAAAGACCTGCACGTACGCATCGAGGAGCGCGAGATCCTGCGAGGCGTCGACCTGGAGATCAACCGCGGCGAGATCCACGCGCTGATGGGGCCCGAACGGCTCGGGCAAGTCGACGCTGGCGAACACGCTGCTGGGCCACCCTTCCTATGAGGTCACGGAGGGGTCGATCGTGTTCAAGGGCGAGGACCTCACCGAGGCCGAGCCGCACGATCGCGCGAAGGCGGGGCTGTTCCTGGCGTTCCAGTACCCGGTGTCGATCCCGGGCGTGTCGGTGGCGAACTTCCTGCGCATGGCGATCAACGCCAAGCGCGAGGAGCCGATCCAGGTGAAGGAGTTCCGCACGCAGCTGCAGCACGCGATCGAGCTGCTGGACGTCGACAAAGCGTTCACCTCGCGCCACCTCAACGACGGCTTCTCCGGCGGCGAGAAGAAGCGCGCGGAGATCCTGCAGATGGCGATGCTCAAACCGGACGTGGCGATCCTCGACGAGACCGACTCGGGCCTCGACATCGACGCGCTGCGAACGGTCGCGGAGGGCGTGCAGCGCCTGCACGACGAGCAGGGCCTGGGCGCGCTGATCATCACCCACTACCAGCGCATCCTGCACTACGTGAAGCCGGAGTTCGTGCACATCCTGATGGACGGGAAGATCGTGCTGGAGGGCGGCGTGGAGCTGGTCGAACGCCTGGAGCGCGAGGGCTATGACCAGATCCGCCAGGAAGTCGGCGGACAGCCCGAGCTGGCGGCATGAGCGCGGGCCCCAACGACACGAGCGAGAACGACGCGAGCACGAACGGCGCGGAGCCGGCGCGCTCCAACGGCGCAGCGCCGGCGCAGGAAAAGGCTGGCCGCCACCGCGAGGCGAGCCTGTATCACGCGCTCAACGGCGCGGGCGCGGGCGACGGGCGCACGCTGGCGCAGCTGCGCGAGGCTGCGCTGCAGGCGTATGAGACGCTGGAGCTGCCGGTGTGGCGACGCTCGGGTTTCTGGTCGACGAGCCTGCAGAGCCTCGACCTGGACGCGCTTGAGACGAGCGTCGAGGAGCGCGGCGTGCCGGATGTGGTGAGCCGCACGCTCCCCGACGGCCCGCGCGCGGGACGGATCGTGCAGAGCGCGGGCGCGGTGGTGCAGATCGAGCTGGACGAGGCGCTGGCGGAGCGCGGCGTGATCCTGTGCTCGCTCGAGCAGGCGTTCGAGCAGCACGGCGAGCTGGTGCGCGAGTGGTACTCCAAGCGCCTGCCGATCGACCGCCACAAGCTGGAGGCGGCGAACGCGGCGTTCTGGACGGGCGGCGCGTTCCTGTACGTGCCCCGCGGCGTGGTCGTGGAGGAGCCGTTTGAGATCGTGTACGCGATCGACCGCGCGGGCGTGGCGCAGTACGGGCGCACGCTGGTGCTTGGCGCGTCGACGAGCGAGTTTCGCGTGCACGAGTACGACCTTGCGGAGGACTTCGAGGGCCAAGCGCTGCACGCGAACGCGTTCGAGCTGTACCTCCAGGACGGTGCGCGCTGTCGCCTCGCGCAGTTCCAGGATTGGGGCTCGGGCGAGGTGTTCGACGCCTCGACGCGCTTCGTGGGCGTTGGCCGCGACGCGTACTGCCACTGGCTGCCGGCGCTGCTGGGCGGGCACCTGGTGCGCCAGCACCTGGAGCTGGCGGTCATGGAGAAAGGCGGCGACATGGCGTTTCGCGGCGTGTTCTTCGCGGAGGAGCACGAGCACCTGGACGTGTTCGCGGTGGATCTGCACGAGACGGGCCCGTCGGGCGGTGACGTGCACTGGCGCGGGACGGCGACGGGCGAGAGCCGCGCGAGCTTCGAGGGCCTGATCCAGATCGACCCGGGGGCGCAGCAGACGCACACCTACCTGCAGATCCACACGATGATGCTCTCGCCGAAGGCGCGCGTGGACGCGATCCCGTCGGTGCTGGTGTCGGCGGACGACGTGTCGGCGTCGCACGGCGGCACGGTCGGCGAGCTGGACGAGACGGCGATCTTCTACATGCAGACGCGCGGCCTGGATCGCGCGGCGGCGGTGCGGGTGATCGTGGAGGGCTTCTTCGAGCCGCTGATCTCAGAGCTCCAGGACGAGGCGCTCGAGGAGCTCGTGCGCGAGCGGATCGAGCGCAAGCTGGCGGCGGCGCGCGAGGACATCGAGGCGTATGCCACCAGTCGCTGAGAACGACCTTTTTATGAAGACTCCCTCCGGGAGTCGGGTGGCGCGGCGTTCGCGCAGTGACTTCCCGATCCTGCGTCGCGAGACCTTCGGCGGGCAGCGCGTGGGCGGGCGTCTGGTTTACCTGGACTCGGCGGCGAGCTCGCAGAAGCCGCGCGCGGTGATCGACGCGCAGGCGGAGCACCTGCGCAGCCACAACGCGAACGTGCACCGCGGCGTGTACGCGCTCGCGCAGGAGGCGGACGCGGCGTACGACGACGCGCGCAAGCGGGTGGCGGCGTTCGTGGGCGCGGAGCCGCGGACGACGATCTTCACGAAGAACGCGACGGAGGCGATCAACCTGGTCGCGTACGCGTGGGGCCGCGCGAACGTGAGCGCCGGCGACGCGGTGCTGATCACGCAGATGGAGCACCACGCGAACCTGGTGCCGTGGCAGGTGCTGTGCCACGAGCGCGGCGCGCAGCTGCGCTACCTGGAGGTGGACGAGCACGGCGAGCTGTCGCTGGATCAGCTGGACGCGGAGCTTGCGCGCGGCGACGTGCGGCTGGTGGCGTTCGCGCACGTGTCGAACGTGCTGGGCACGATCAACCCGGTCGCCGAGATCGCGGCGCGCGCCCGCGCGGCGGGCGCGGTGTCGCTCGATCGACGGCGCGCAGGCGGTTCCGCAGCTGCCGGTCGACGTGCGCGCGCTGGGCGCGGACTTCTACGCTTGGACGGGCCACAAGGCGCTGGGGCCGACGGGCATCGGCGTGCTGCACGGGCGCGCGGAGCTGCTCGAGCAAATGCCGCCGTTCCTGACGGGCGGGGACATGATCGCGTCGGTGGACTTCGAGTCGGCGACGTGGAACGAGCTGCCGTACAAGTTCGAGGCGGGCACGCCGCCGATCGCCGAGGCGGTCGGGCTGGGCGCGGCGGTGGCCTACCTCGACGAGCTGGGCATGGAGCAGCGTGCGCGCGCACGAGCTTGCGCTGACGGCGTACATGCTCGAGCGCCTGGCGCAGGTCCCGGGCCTGCGCGTGGTCGGCCCGTCGAGCGCCGAGCGCCGCGGCGGCCTCGCGTCGTTCACGATCGAGGGCATGCACCCGCACGACATCGCCGAGCTGGCCGACCGCGCGGGCGTGTGCATCCGCGCGGGCCACCACTGCGCACAGCCGCTGATGCGCTGCCTGGGCGTGAGCGCGACGGCGCGCGCGAGCGTGGGCGTGTACAACGACGCGTCGGACATCGACGCGCTGATCGACGCGCTGACGGCCGGCCGCGAGGTCTTCGGGCTGTAGCCACGCGGCGCCCCGCGTCGGGAGCGCCGGCAGGTGAGGAGCCGCGGGCGCGGATGCGAGCGGCGCCAGAGCGGATCGGCTCAACCGTGCGGCGCACGGCGATCCGTCCGCGCCGTGGCACACGATGCCGGACCATTTTGACGCGCTCATCATCGACACCGCTGCGCTCCTGGCAACGCCACGCGCTCGATCGCCTGGCCGGCTGGCAGGAGGGGCCGTTTCTGATCTCGGCGGCGCCTGGGGCGGGCAAGACGCGCCCGGCGCTGGAGCTGGCGCGGGAGCTGCTGTCGAGGCGGGTCGTGGCGCGGGTGGCGGTGCTGTGCCCGACGACGCCGCTGACGCGCCAATGGGCGGCCGCGGCGGCGGCGCTGGGCGTGCAGCTGCAGCCGGACGCGCCGGGCCCGAGGCCGCCGCGGGACTTCGACGGCGTGGCGGTCACCTATGCGCGCGTGGCGAGCGACCCGGGCGCGTGGGCGGCGCAGGTCTCGCGGGAGACGCTGGTGGTGGTGGACGAGGCGCATCACCTGGGCGAGGATCTGACGTGGGGCACGAGCTTCCGCCAGGCGTTCGCGGCGGCGCCGCGCTGGCTGCTGCTATCGGGAACGCCGTTTCGCTCGGACGCGACGCCGATCCCGGGCGTGCGCTACGACGAGGAGGGCCTGGCGATGCCGGACGTGTCCTACACCTACGCGCAGGCGGTCGCCGACGGCATCTGCCGGCCGGTGGCGTTCGTGACGTTCGACGGGACGCTGTCGTGGCGCAGCGGCGAGGACGTGATCGAATCGTCGTTCGAGACGGTGCTGAGCGCGCGCGAGGCCAGCCGGCGCTACCGCACGGCGATCTCGACGGAGCTGCCGGACGGACTGCCGCGGATCGTGGGCGAGGCGGACGCGAAGCTGCGGGCGCTGCGCGCGGAAGGCCACCGCGACGCGGGCGCGCTGGCGGTGGCGGCCGATGCGGAGCATGCGCGCCGGATCGCGAAGCTGGTGGCCGAAGCGAGCGGGCGCGCGCCGCTGGTGGTGCTGCACACGGAGGCGAACGCGGCGCGCAAGCTGCAGTCCTTTCGCGACTCGCGCGAGCCGTGGATCGTGGCGGTGAACATGGTGTCGGAGGGTGTGGACATCCCGAGGCTGCGCGTGGGTGTGTACGCGACGGCGGCGAAGACGCCGCTGATCTTCCGCCAGATCGTGGGGCGCTTCGTGCGCACGATCCCCGGCCGCCCACCGGAGCCGAGCTGGCTGTACCTACCGGCCGAGCGGACGCTGCGTGTGCACGCGTCGGAGATCGAAAGCGAGCTGCGCCACGCGCTGCGCCGCGATGAGCCCGTGGAGGGTCTCGAGGAGCTGCGCGAGCGCCGCGCGAGCGAGCCCTCGCCGAGCGCGGAGTTCGTGCCCCTGAACGCCGAGTTCGCCGCGCAGATGACCCTGTTCGGCCCGCCTCAGGCGGCGCCCACCCCCGCCCAGGTCGTGCAGCTGCCGTCAGCGCCCCAGCGGCCACCGGCGCCGGCGTTCGAGCGCCGCGAGCAGCTGCGCCGGGAGCGCAGCCGGCTGGTGGCGGAACTGCACCGCCGCGACGGCCGAGGCCACCGCGAGATCAACGCGTGGCTGAACCGCACGGTGGGCGTCGGGCGTGTGGATGCGGCCAGCCTCGAGCAGCTCGAGCGCTCGGTCGACGTGCTCGTGCGGGAGCTCACCCGAGGCACCCGGCGCGCCGCTCCGGGGTGATTGGGGCCGAGCTACCACCGGCTGATCCGGGCCGACCTACTACCGTGGGGCGGGCACCGCCCTCCCCCACCACGAGCCCCTGACGCCATGGACGACCTGTACCGCGACTACATCCTCGACCACTACAAGCACCCCCACAACTTCGGCGAGCTGGAGCCGCACGACCTGCAGGCGCTGGAGCACAACCCGCTGTGCGGCGACGAGCTGGGCGTGCAGATCCGCGTGAAGGACGATCGCATCGAGGACCTGCGCTTCCAGGGCCACGGCTGCGCGATCTCCCAGGCGGCCGCGTCGATCGCCTCGGAGGAGCTGAAGGGCATGACGCTGGAGGAGGTCGGCGAGCTGGGCGCGGACTGGATGATCGAGCTGCTCGGCATCCCCGTGTCGGCGACGCGGCGCAAGTGCGCGCTGCTGAACCTGAAGGTGGTCCGCGGCGCGGTCACGGGCGACCACGACTGGCCGTCCTGAGCGAGCCCCTCGCGGAGCTCCCCCGCGCGGCGTCAGCCCTTCTTGATCGTGAAGCCGAGCGCCACGGGCGTCGAGGCAAGGCCGATGCTGTTGGTGGCGACGATCACGAGCGCGTAGCGGCCGGGCGCGAGCTTGGTCCGCGAGGAGACTCGCCCCTGGAAGACGACCTGGTTGGTGCCGATCTGACCGGCGAACGCGAGCCCCCCGACTTTCACGGTCCTGCGACAGACCCTGTGCTTGGCGTTCTTGCGCGTGCGCGCCACGCACTTGTGGTCGACGCTGCTGCCGGGGACCTGCTTGGTGAAGCTGAAGCTGACGGTGGCCGGCTCGTTGAGCGCGAACGAGAACGTCGTGCCGACGGGCGGCGCCTTCCTGTGCCTGCTGATCTGCGCAAGCTTGCGACCCTCGCGCCAGGTGGACGCCGACTCGTGCAGGGCGGTGACGGTGGGCGGCGGCGCGACGACGGTGACGGGCGGGCTGGCTGCGCCGGTGGTGACGAGGAAAGGGTTTGCGTAGGTGACGGTCTCGGTGCAGACGAGCGAGTCGCTGACCTGCGTGATGACGGGGGTGTAGGTCTGGCCGGTCGCGACCAGGGAGCCGTTGAGGAACCAGCGGTAGCCGTCGAAGCCGAACAGGCTCGGGGACGGCTGCAATGAGCCCCACGAGTTCCATGTCAGGTCGCACGTCTGAGGTGTGCCGACGAGCCCACCGCCGGTGATCGACCCCGGCGCGATGGCCGGTTCCGGCGAGCCGGCGCTGATCTCGCCGATCTGGTTCTTGCCTTCCTCGGTGAACCACAACTGGCCGTTGGCGCCGGGCGCGATCGCGAGCGGCCCGCTTCCCGCGGTGGGAGTGACGAACTCGCTGACTGCGCCGGCGGGCGTGATGCGGCCGATCGTGTGTCCGCCGCTGTAGCCGAACTCAGTGAACCAGACGTTGCCGTCGGGACCCGCCGCGATGCCCACCGGATCGCTGTTTTCGGTGAGGGTCGGAAACTGGGTGACGACGCCGCTCGGCGTGATTCGCCCGATCAGGCTGCGGCTGGGATCGGTGAACCACAGGTTTCCGTCGGGGCCGGTGGTGATGTCTTCGGGTTCGCTGTTTTCGAGGTGTTCGCCGACCTTTGGGACTTCGTATTCGTTGATCGTCCCGGTTGGCGTGATGACCCCGATCATGCTGCCCCCCGGCTCGGTGAACCACACGTTGCCGTCGGGGCCTGCCGTGATTCCGCTGGGCGAATGTTTGGTCGGGAATTCCGCCACTTCGCCGCCGGGCGTGATCCGCCCGACGCGATTGCGTTGGCTCTCCGTGAACCACAGGTTGCCGTCGGACCCGAGCGTGATGCTTTCGGGGCCGGTTTCCTTTTCACGGGTCGTGAATTCGGTGATCGCGCCGCTCGGTGTGATCCGCCCGATCGTTTCGCCCCTGCCTTTCCGTTTGCCGCTGCCGTACTCGGTGAACCAGAGATTGCCGTCGGGACCCATGACGATGTCGTTCGGGCCGCTTTCCGGGTCGGGAAGGGGGAACTCGGTGACGGCGCCGGTGGGCGAGATGCGCGCGATCCTGTCGGCTGCGAACTCCGTGAACCACACGTTTCCGTCTGGGCCCGGCGCGATCCCGCTCGCGCCGCTTTCGGCGGTCGGAATCGGGAACTCGGTGATCGTGCCCGTCGGCGCGCCCGACGCGTCGGCGGCGAACACGAGCGACGCGAGCAGCGCGAGCGCGCTGGCGGGCACCGCGGCGCGGGCAATCCTCGGCGAGCCGGCCAAGGCCGCCGTGATCGAGCGCGCGGATAGCGTCGAACGCCTCACTTCCCGCCTTAATCGGCCAACCATGCCGGCCCCTTGAGCCCGTGGGGCGACATGCGTCCTTCGCCTCAGCCTCTTCGGTCAATCTCTCGGTGGCGTCCTGGCAACATAAGCTACTGGGCCGACATGACGGCCATACGGGATTCCACGTGAAGGCCAACCAGCCCGCCTCCCGCGCGATTCGAGTGATCCTTGCCGGCAGGGTCCAGGGCGTCGGCTTGCGCGAGGCGACGCGACGTCGAGCGGCCAAGCTCGGGGTCGAGGGCTGGGTGCGCAACGCGCAGGACGGGACGGTGCTCGTGCACGCGGAGGGGCCGTCGGACGCGATCGAGGGGCTCCTCGCGTTTCTGCGCAAGGGCCCACTGGGCGCCGACGTGACGGACGTGAGCGTGGAGGACGTCCGCGCGGAGGGCCACGAGCAGTTCGCGATCCGCGGTGTGAGCGCGGGCGTGTTCGTCGTGCAGCAGCACGCGGCCACGGCGCGCCACTTCGACCTGCGCCTGGAGGTCGCCGGCGCGATGCACTCGTGGGCGGTGCCAAAGGGCCCGTCGCTCGACCCGTCGGTCAAGCGCCTGGCGGTCCAGGTCGAGGATCACGAGATCGAGCACAACGCGTTCGAGGGCGCGACCGACGGCGACGGGGTGATCGTGTGGGACCGCGGCGACTATGAGCAGGGCGGCAGGGTGGCGTGGCCACAGGCGCTCGAACGCGGGCACGCGGTGTTCGTGCTGCACGGCGAGAAGCTCCACGGCGGCTTCGCGCTGCAGCGCACGGGAGCGCGAACCGGTCCGAAGTCCCAGTGGCTGCTGCTCAAGCGCCGCGACGACGACGCGCGCCCCAGCTCCGACGTGGTCGCCGAGCAGCCCGCCTCGGTGCTCAGCGGCCGCACGCTCGACGAGCTGCTGGGCGAGACCACCTGAAATGACCATGGTACTATGACCATAGTCATGTCTACTCGAACCGTCTCAGCAAGCCAGTTCAAGGCTCAGTGCCTGGCGATGCTCGATCAGATTGCAGCCACCGGCGAGGAAATCGTCGTGACCAAGCGCGGCAAGGCGGTTGCGCGTGTGTCCGCGGCGACGGCGCCGAAGAGCCTGCGCGGCTCGGTCAAGTTCAACGTCGCCGACGAGGAGCTCGTCAGACCGCTTGACGTCGAGTGGGACGCCAGCGACGGGTGATCGTCCTCGATACGCACGCGTGGCTGTGGTGGCTCACCGCACCCGAGCGCCTTTCAGGCCCCGCTCGGGCAGCGATCGACCAGGCCCCGAATATCGGCGTGTCGACCCTGAGCGCATGGGAGATCACGATGCTCGTAGCGCGTGGGCGCATCTCGCTGGACCGCGACGTCGACGCATGGGTCCGCCAGGCGCTCGCACAGCCGCGCGTTGAGGCGCTCGCCCCGAGCGCGGAGATCGCCGTGGCGGCGGGACTCCTCGACTCGCGAGAGTTCCCAGGCGACCCGATCGACCGCCTGATCTACGCGACCGCGCGCGCCGCAAACGGCACTCTGATCACACGCGACGAGGCTATCCGCGCGTTCGATCCAAGGTTGACGCTCTGGTAAGGAGCATCCACGCACGCTACGTACGATCGCGCACCGCCTCGGCGCCGGGCGAGGCCGCCGGGCTCGATACAATTCCTACTCCAGAGCACAGGATTGCCAAGCGAACCGCCAGCGAGGAGCCTCATGGCCACGATTGACCGCACGAAGATCGACAAGCCCAGCCCGATAGTCGAGGACGAGCAGGGCCAGTTGCGCGCCCGCCAGGGCATCTCGCGCGAGGTCGTGACCGAGCTCTCGAAGATCAAGGGCGAGCCCGATTGGATGGCGGAGAAAAGGCTGAAGTCGCTGGAGATCTTCGAACGCAAGCCGATCCCGACGTGGGGACCGGACCTGAGCGGCCTGAACCTCGACGACCTCGTCCTCTACTCCCCCCCGACGGCTGGGCGCTTCAACAGCTGGGACGACGTCCCGGCGGACATGAAGCAGACCTACGAGGACCTCGGCATCCCGCAGGCCGAGCGCGAGCACCTCGCGGGCGTGGTCGGCGTGTGGCGCCAGGAGCCGGTGTACGAGGGCCTGAAGGAGGAGTACGCCAAGCAGGGGATCCTGTTCTGCTCGATGGACACAGCGATCACGGAGTACCCGGAGCTCGTGCAGAAATACTTCATGACCAAGTGCGTGCCGGCGCAGGACAACAAGTTCTCGGCGCTGCACGGCGCCGTTTGGTCGGGCGGGGCCTTCTGCTACATCCCCAAGGGCGTCAAGTGCGACCTGCCGCTGCAGTCCTACTTCCGCATGGAGGGCGCCGGCGAGGGCACCTTCGAGCACACGCTGATCATCGCCGACGAGGGCGCCGAGGTGAACTACATCGAGGGCTGCACGGCGCAGACCTACAGCGTCAACTCGATGCACTCGGCGGTCGTGGAGATCTTCGTGCACGAGGGCGCCAAGGCGCGCTACACGACCGTGCAGAACTGGTCGAAGGACGTCTACAACCTCAACACCAAGCGCGCGGTCGTCGAGGCCGAGGGCACGGTCGAGTGGGTCGGCGGCTCGATGGGCGCCAAGTACGTGATGCTCTACCCCGGCTCGTTCCTGATGGGCGAGGGCGCGCGCGCCGACCACCTGAACGTGGGCGTCGCGGGCAAAGGCGTGCACAAGGACACGGGCGCGAAGGTCGTGCACCTGGCGCCGAACACGACGTCGAACATCCTCGCCAAGTCGATCTCCAAGGACGGCGGCATCATGGGCTACCGCGGCCTGGTCAAGATGGGCCACAACTCCGCCGGCTCGAAAGCGCGCGTGCAGTGCGACGGGCTGATGATGGACGGCGAATCGAAATCGGACACGTGGCCGGACATCCAGATCCAGAACCCGAACGTGACGGTCGCCCACGAGGCGACGGTCGGGCGCATCTCCGACGACCAGCTGTTCTACATGGGCTCGCGCGGCTTCACCGAGGACGAGGCGGCGGCGATGATCGTCAACGGCTTCATCGAGCCGGTCACGAAGGAGCTGCCGATGGAGTACGCGGTCGAGCTCAACCGCCTGATCCAGCTGGAGATGGTCGGCTCCATCGGCTGAGAGGCGCGATTCGCTGCGCCTGCCGGCGTCCTCGATCGCTCGTGTGCAGAGCACACTTCGCTCACTGCGTCCTTGGCACGCTTGCGACTCCCACCTCTCAGAGGCGCGGTGACCAGAGTTGCGTGCGCCCGTAGACAACATCGTTGCGCCGCTGTTCCCGACGCGGCTTCCGTGGGTGAACGCGAGCGGGCCGCAGTCGATCATCCAGCAGGGCCGGCCGATGCTGGTGGAGTTCTGGGACTTCTGCCGCCCGAACTCGATGCGCACGCTGCCGTACGTGAAGGCGTGGCACGAGCGCTACGAGGCGGCGGGTCTGCGCGTGATCGGCGTGCACTGCCCGGGCTTCGAGTGCTCGCGCGACGAGCAGGCGGTCAGGGACGCGGTGGCGCGCCTGCACATCGAGTACCCGGTGCTGATCGACAGCGAGTTGGAGGTTTGGCAGGACTACGAGAACCAGGGCTGGCCGGCGCGCTACCTGTTCGACGGCCGCGCGCGCCTGTTCGAGTACCACTTCGGCGAGGGCGCTTATGCGGAAACCGAGCTGGCCATCCAGGAGCTGCTGAAGCTTGAGCGAGAGCCGCTCGCGCCGCTGCGGCCCGAGGATGCTTCGAGCGCCGCGCTCGCACCGCAGACGCAGGACCAGCAGGGCGCATACTTGGGGCCATATGAGGCGGGCGCGGTGTGGGCGGTGCTCGACGGCGAGGGGCGGGTGACGGTCAACGGCGGCGAGGCGCGCGGCGGTCGGGAGTTGATCGTCGCCCACCCCGGGGCCTACCCGCTGCTGGAGCACGCCCGGCACACGTCCGGCGTGATCGAGCTGGAGCTCGGCGCGGAGGTGCGCTGCCTGGCCACCTGTTTCACGCCCGGCCTGGCGTAAGCCCGCGCCCGGCAGAGGTCGGTCGGGTGGCCCGGATGGGTCGCACCCTTGTGCTCCCACGGGTCCCGGCGTGGTCTCCCATCACCCGGCTCTTCTGCGCAGGCGGCGGCTGACGCCCGCGCCGCGTGAGCGATCAGATCGTGATCGTCTTCGTGGTGGTGGTCGTCGCGCCGGCCGCGTTCTTGGCGGTGATCGAGATCGTGATCGTGAACCGCCCCAGGCGCTTGAGGTCGCGCTTGGCCTTGCTCGTGAGGTTGATCCTGATCTTGACCGAGCCGGCCGCCAGCAGCGTCGCGTGCCCCGTGCCCACCACGACGCTTTTGCCGGCGGCGGTGATGTGAGCCTTCTTCGCGTTCGACGCGCTGATGGTCGCCTGCGCCGAGAGCGAGCACGCCGCCGGGCAGGAGGTGGACGCCGTCAGCCCGCTCTTCAGCAGCGTCTTGACGTTGTGCGGTGCTTTGAGCAGGGAGAAGACGATCGGCGCTATGGATACGCCACCGCCACCCGCGCCACCAGCACCACCACCGCCACCCGCGCCTCCCGGAGCGGCGACCGTTTCGCGGTGGACGCTCGAGCAGGGGGCGTTCACGCTGTTCGCAATGACGTCGAGCTGGTCGGCATAGAGGATGTCCGCTCCCGCATCGCAACTGATCTGATCCGCGATGCCGTCGGCCGCATAGATCGTGTCGTTGCCCCCGGGGCATTCATCCAGAGCGCAGCCCGGGACACCGGCGAAGATCTGGTCGGGTCCGTCACCGGCCGGACCTTTCGTGTAGATCGTGTCGTTGCCTTCGCCGCCGATCAGCGTGTCGCCGCCGGGGCCGCCGTAGATCGTGTCGTTACCGCCCTCGCCGTTCAGGATCACCGGCGGAGCCCCCGCGATCAGTGTGTCGTTGTATTCGCTGCCGCGGACTTCGGCGACACCCGGCTCGACGTTGTCTTTCTGTCCGGCTTCACCGTCGTTTGCGACGCCGTCCAGCGACACTTCGACCGGACCTTTGGCGTACTCGAAGCTGACGATGGTGTTACCGCCGGTGCTCTCGAATGTGTTTTCGCCCTTATCCGGTTCTCCGGTTTCCGGCAGTCCAAAGGCCGACCAGCCGAGCAGATCGGTGCCCGAGCCACCCACCTCGACGTCGTTCCCGGGGCCCCCGAAGATGTAGGAGTTGCCCGTGCCGCCGTAGATCGTGTCGTTGCCGGGACCACCGTTGATCGCGTCGTTGCCGGAGTCCGCATAGATCGTGTCGTTGCCGGCGCCGCCATCGATCGTGCTGTTGGCGGCGCCGCCATAGATCGTGTCGTTGCCGGGACCGCCGTAGAGATGGTCGGTCCCTTCGCTGCCGCCGGTGATGATGTCTTCGTCCGGAAAGCCACCTACCGACGGATTGGGCGTACCAGAGATTTCCGCGTTGCCCGAACCGGCTGTAAGCGTCGCTCGTTCATATTCGAGGGACCCCTCCAGGTTGAAGTAGTTGCCGAAGCCTTTGCCCAGGTTCGCCACGTAGTAGTCGGCGTCTGGACAGTAGTAGCCAAAGTAGTAGACGCATGGTGCCTTGGCTTCAACCGTGGCGACGTTGCTAAACAGTTCAAGCCTGTCGCACTGATGTTCCGCGTTGGCCGGTTCGCATGTGAGGCCATCCTCGTCTTTGAATTCAAAGGGCGGTTCCGCGGTTTCATCGCGGTTGATCGTCATCCCCTCTATCTGGGTCGCGTGGCTGCCTTCATACGTGATCGTCCCGTCGGTTTTCGTCGTGGTGCCGCCGTTCGGATCCTTGTAGGTGATCACCACTCCCCAGAATCTCGCTAACCGGTCGGCGCGGATCATCTCACAGCGAGCGCTGGCCGGATCGTCGCGCCATGGTCGGCTCAAATGGTGATCGTCTCCGTGAACGTCACCGACGAGGATCTGGGCCGGCTTCGCTCGGGTCAGACCGCGGATGAGGCGACCTGCGCGCGCGTGCGGTCCTGCAGCAGGCGCCGGACCGTCGGGGGTCCGTCGTCGCCGACGAGCACGCACGTGCCCGGCCAGTATGGGCTCTCGCCGGCCTGCCCGGCGAGGAACACGCGAGAGTAGGTCCAGCTCCCGGTGTTCACGAGCCTGGCACCGCCGCGCCCACGCCACTCGCGCTGGTCATCGCCGGGAAGCGGCCCGGCGCGATGGGTGTGGCCGAACACCACGTATGCCTCGCCGAGGTCCAGGCGCGCCGCGACCTCGCCCATCGCCCGCAGCCCGGCGCGACGCAGCTCGTCCATCGACACGTTTGCGCGCAGCGGGCCGATCCCCGCGCGGTTGAGCGCCGCCACGGCGAGCGGGAAGCCCGCGACGATCGCGCGCTGGCGCAGCCACCGGGTCGGCACACGGCGCGAGCCCCCGCCACGTGCGCCGCCACCCCTGAGCGCACCCCAAGCGCTGGCGGTGGCCGCCCCGTTGAGCGCGGCGCCCGTGGGTGCGTCGCGGGCGATCGCGTCGCGCCACGCGAACATCGGCGCACCCGACCGCCTCGTAGTCATCGACGCGGCGAAACGCACTGGCCGGCCGACCCAGCAGCCGGCTCATCGCGCCGGCGGCTCAGACGCTCGAGCGTCGGGACCGTCAGATGGCAGTCCAGATAGTGGCCGTGGGTGGCGTACACGTCCGGGCGCAGCCACAGGCCGGGATAGGCCACGCGCACGCTCGCGGGCGAGGCCCAGCTCGCGATCCGCGCGAGCGCGGGCGAGACCTCAGCGGGCTCCAGCAGCTGCTCGACGCCGAGCGGCGGCGGCTGCTCGTCCTCGCCGCGGCGCGCAAGCCACGGTTCGACGAGCGCGTGGTCGTGGTTGCCGGCGACGATCAGCAGCTCCCTGCCCGCAAGCGCGCGCCCGAGGTCCTCGAAGAACGGCCGCGCGGCGGCCAGCGCTTCGCGCAGCGGCCCGTGGCGCAGCTCGAGCACGTCGCCGAGCAGTACCACGCGCTCGACGTCGGCGACCGCCTCGAGCAGCGGCGCGCGCAGCTCGGGCGGCGCAGCAGATCCGATCCCGAGACGCTGCCGAGGTGCAGGTCGGAGACGACTAGAGTGCGCAGGCTTCGCGTATCGGCTTGGGGAGCATGAAGCGGACGTCCTCGCGGATCACGTCGAACTCCGAGATGTCGCGCACGCCGCGCGCACGGAAGAACTCGACGAGCTCGACCACGAGCTCCTCGGGAGCGCTCGCGCCCGAGGAGATGCCGACCACGCGCCGACCCGTGAGCCACTCCTCCTGGACCTCCGCGGCGCAGTCGATCAGGTGCGCGTCGGTGCCGCAGTCGCGCGCGACCTCGACCAGGCGCACCGAGTTGGAGGAGTTGCGCGAGCCGATCACGAGCATCAGATCGCAGCTATCGGCCATCTGCTTGACGGCCGCCTGGCGGTTGGTGGTGGCGTAGCAGATGTCATCCGTGCGGGGCCCGACGATGTTCGGAAAGCGCTCGCGCAGGCGCTCGAGGATCGCGGTCGTTTCGTCCACCGCGAGCGTCGTCTGCGTGATGTACGCGACGCGCTCGGGGTCATCGACCGCCAACTCGTCGACGTCCTGCTCGCTCTCGACGAGCACGATCTGATCGGGCGCCTCGCCCATCGTCCCTTCCACCTCCTCGTGCCCGTCGTGGCCGACGAGCACGATCGTGTAGCCCTGCTCGGCGAAGCGCGAAGCCTCGCGATGCACCTTCGTCACGAGCGGACAGGTCGCGTCGATCGTTTGCAGGCCGCGCTCGTGCGCGCCCGCGCGCACGCTCGGGGCGACGCCGTGAGCGGAGAACACGCATACCGCGCCCTCCGGCACTTCGGTCTGCTCGTCGACGAAGATCGCCCCACGCTCGCGCAGCTGGGCGACGACGTGCTTGTTGTGCACGATCTCCTTGCGCACGTACACCGGCGCACCGTGGATCGCGAGCGCGCGTTCAACTGTCTGCACGGCCCGATCGACGCCCGCGCAGTAGCCGCGCGGGGCCGCGAGCAGCAGCTTCTCGACGCTGTTGGACACGGGTGCCATTGTAGGGGGCACCCCGATACGCTAAGGCTGATGAGCCAACGTCACCTCGACAGGCTGACTCCAGTAGACGCCTCGTTCCTGCATCAGGAGAGCGGCGTCTCGCACATGCACATCGGCGGGCTGACGATCATCGAGGGCCCGCCGCCGGAGATGGAGGAGTTCCTCGAACAGATCCGGCGGCGGCTGCACCTGGTCCCCCGCTACCGCCACAAGCTCGCGCATACCGCGATCGACAGCGGACGCCCCGTGTGGATCGACGACCCGAGCTTCAACCTCGACTACCACGTCCGCCACACCGCCCTGCCGGCCCCCGGCCAGTGGGAGCAGCTTCAGGATCTGACCGCGCGGATCTTCTCCCAGCAGCTCGACCGCTCCAAGCCGCTGTGGGAGATGTGGCTGATCGAGGGTCTCGAAGACGATCGCTTCGCGCTGATCACCAAGACCCACCACTCGCTGATCGACGGCATCGCCGGCGTGGACCTGGCGACGGTGCTGTTCGACCTCTCCCCCGATCCGCCGCAGATCCCGTACTCGGGGCGCCCGTGGCAGCCGCATCCCGAACCGGGGACCGCGCAGCTGCTCGCCGCCGGCCTGCTGGGAGCCGCGCGCGCGGCGGTCACGCTGGCGGAGGGCGCGATCGACGCGATCACGCACCCCGAGCGAGCGCTGTCGCGCGCCCGCGAGGCGGCCGAGGGCGTCGGCGAGATCGTGTGGGCCGGCCTGAACCCCGCGCCGGAGACGCCGCTGAACGTACCGATCGGGCCACACCGGCGGTTCGTCGGCATCACCAGCCAGCTCGACGATTTCAAGACCGTCAAGAACGCCTTTGGCGGCACCGTCAACGACGTCGTTCTGGCGGTCGTCGCGGGCGCGCTGCGCTCGTTCCTGATCTCCCGCGGCAGGCACACGGCGGGGGTTGAGATGCGCGCGCTCGTGCCCGTGTCGGTGCGCACCGAGGGCGAGCACAACGAGGGCGGCAACCGCATCGTCGTGATGCGCGGCCCACTGCCGATCTACATCAGCGATCCGCTCAATCGGCTGCGCTTCGTCTCGAGCGCGATGGACGGCCTGAAGGAGTCAAAGCAGGCGCTCGGCGCGGAGGTGATCGCCGGCGCCCAGAACTTCGCGCCGCCTACGATCCTCGCGCAGGCCTCCCGGCTGAACTTCTCGACGCGCCTGTTCAACCTGATCGTCACGAACGTGCCCGGCCCGCAGTTCCCGCTGTACGTGCTCGGGCGCGAGATGCTGCACGCGATCCCCGTCGCTTTCCTGCCCGAGAACCATGCGCTGGCGATCGCGATCATGTCCTACAACGGGCAGATGAACTTCGGCCTGCTCGGCGACTTCGACGCGCTCCCGGACATCGACTCGATCGGCGAGGACATCGCGGCCGAACTCGCCAACCTCGTTGCGCTCGCACGCGAGTCGACCGCCGCGCCCGTCTGACGGCGCACACGGCCTGCCGCCGCGCCCGCGGGCGAGCGCCCGGGATATCCCGGGCGCTCCTGATCCGGACTTCAACTGAGGCGCGGCTGGCGCCGATACAGGGGGGATGCAGGGCCTACGTGGAGCAAAAGACGCGGATACAGGCGATGTCGAGATCGCGTGGCGACGCGAGCACGCCGGCTCCGGCCTGACCTCGCGCTTGATCCTCGCGTACGTCGAGCGTGCGGCCGGCGGTCAGGCGGTCGAGCGGATGCTCGCGGTGGCGGGCCTGTCGGCGGCCAGGGAGGATCTGTGTGACGAGAACCACTGGTTCTCCTATGAGACCAAGCTCGCGCTGTGGAGCGCCGCCGAGGAGGTGCTCGAGGACCCGGACGTCGCCGAGCACGTCGGCGCGGCCGCGCTCGACCTGTCGGTCGCAATGGGCCTCAAGCACACCCTGCGCGCGCTCGGCACGCCCGGGTTCGTGTACAGCAACGTCGTGCGCGCCAACGCCAAGTTCAACTGGGCGCACCAGCTGGTCGTCGTCGAGAAGGGCACGGCGCGCGTGCGCATGCGCTACACCGACGTGGCCGGCGTCGGCTATCACCGATACGACTGCGCTTACACGAAAGGCCTGCTGGCGACCGTGCCGCAGCTGTTCGGATTGCCGCCCGCGCACGTCGCCCACCATCTCTGCGGCGCCGACGGCGGCCCCTGCTGTGAGTTCGACGTCCGCTGGAGCACCGGCACCCACGGCCTCACGCGCGCCGCCGTCGCGCTCGCCGGGGGCGCCGCGGCGTTGGCGCTCGCCGGTGCGCTCGCGGATCCGGCGCTCGTCCCGGTGGCGGGCGGGGTGCTGGTGGCCGGCGAGCTCGCGATCGCGACCCGGGCGATGCGGTTCATGCACCGGCGCCTGAGCGCGTTGGAGCTGCGCGTGCGCGAGCAGGACGACGCCGCCGAGCGCCTGCTGTCCTCGTTGAAGGACCTGTCCTCGGATCTACGGTTGGACGAGGTGCTCGACCAGATCACCGCCAAGGCGCAGACGGCGGTCGGCGGCAAGCAGTTCGCGCTGCTGCTCGCCCACGACGGTGGGGTGCACGCCGACCGCCACTCGGGGATCCCGGCGCCGTCCCTGGCAGCGCTGGAGTCATGGGCGCAGGCGCATCGCGAAACGCTGCTCGAGCGCGGCACGGTCGTCGTCGACGATCTCGCCACCGACCCCGCCCTGGCTGAGCTGCCGCGCGAGGGGCAGATGCCGCTCGGCTCGATGTGCGCCGCACCGCTCGTCTTTCGCGAAGAGATACTCGGCGTGCTTGCAGCGCTCGCACACGGCTCCACCGTCTTCCTCCCCGGGGATATCGCAGCGCTGTCCGCCTACGGCGCACACGCAGCGATCGCGCTGTCGAATGCCCGTCTGGTCAACCGGCTGGAACGTCAGGCCGCCGAGGATCCGCTCACCGGGCTGGCCAACCAGCGCGCCTTCGACCGCGCCTGCGCGGCGGAGTTCAGCCGTGCGGCACGCGCCGGGAGCCCTGTCTCGATCGTGATGATCGACCTCGACGAGTTCAAGGAGATCAACGACGAGCATGGTCACCCCTACGGCGACCAGGTGCTGGTCGCCGTGGCACATGCGCTGCGCGGCGCGATTCGCCAGCACGACACCGCCGCGCGCATGGGCGGCGAGGAGTTCGCGATCCTGCTACCCGACACCGACAAGGAAGCCGCCTACGACGTCGCCGAGCGTGCCCGCGGCGCGGTCGCACGGATCCCGCTCCCCGACAGCACGCTGTCGTGTTCGGCCGGTGTGGCCACGACGCTGGCCGCGCACGCCTCGCCCACCACCCTGATCGCGCTGGCCGACAGCGCGCTATACGAGGCCAAGCGACTCGGGCGCGACCGCACGGTCACCAGCCAAAGCGCCGCCAGCCATTCGGGCCTCGCTCAGTAGCCCAGCGCGAACTTGGCGTCTTCGCTCATCATCTCCGGCGACCACGGCGGCGTGAAGACCATCTCCGACTCCACCGTCTTGACGCCGTCGAGCTTCGCCCACGAACTCTTCGATCTGTTCGTTGACCTGCGGGCCGATCGGGCACCCGGGTGTCGTCAGCGTGAACGTCACGCGCACGTTACCTTCGGCGACCTCCACCCCGTAGATCAGCCCCAGCTCGACGAAGTCCAGCCCCAGCTCGGGGTCGATCACGTTCGAAAGCGCCTCCATCACTTCATCCTCGGTAGGCGCTGCGGTCAGCTCGGTCATAGGTTGCTCCCAGTCTAGCTGCGACGCGAGCCTGCGAGGACGCCGTAGCGCGCCGGCATACGTCGTCCTAGTTGTCGCAGCCGAGGCGGTCCCACATGTACAGCTGTATGCACTCGTTGGCGAGCTCGATCGCGCGCTCGCTGGACAGGCGCGGCAGCACCGTGTCGAGCGCCTGGTCCTCGGCGACGCCCGCCTGAAAGGCCTCCTCGCCGCGGAAGCCGGCGGCGATCTTCAGCGCCTCGCGCCGGTTCTCGCCGAGGCTCGGGAACACGCCGACGAGGAAGTCCGTGTTGGGGATCGGCTGGCCGACCTCCAGCGAGGCGTGCCAGGCGGCGAGCAGATGCAGGTCGTCCTCGTCGAGGTCGGCGATCGCCTTGGCGTAGTGGACCGAGAGTTCCTGGTCGGGGATGTCGTCGACCCACGCGCGCACGACCTCGCCCACGAGCTGGCGGCGCGCCTCGCGCCCGACCGACTCGGCGATGACGCGGATCGCATCCTGAGGCTCGATGAAGCAGAGTGGCATCGGCGACTCCCTGGAGGTTCGGAACAACTGTCTGCACGCACTGTAGGCGGCCGTGTGGACGGCATATTCTCAGCGGGGCCGCGTTCGTCAGAGCCCGAGCGCGTCGCCGCCGCGCTCGAACGCGCCCTCGTCCTGCGTCTCGCGCGGGAAGCCGAGCGTGGCCGGCTGCGGGGAGATCCAGTTGGCGAGCGCGAGGTCGAGCGCCTCGACGGGCACCGCGACGGCCTGCGCGAGCGCCGCCGCGCGGCGCTCCAGCAGCAGCGGATCGCCGATGCCGAACACGCGCTTGGCGGCCAGCGTGGTCGAGGTCCTCCGCGGAGAGCCCGCGGGCGCCCGCCAGGTGCAGCGAGTCGGGCGCAGCTCGTAGAGGCCGAGGCGCCCGAGCATGACGAGCAGCTCGTAGCGCCCGCTGCGCGCGAAGCCCGGCAGCGCCAGCCGCTCGAACACGCGCTCGAAGCGCCGCTGCGGGGCTCCACGCGGGATCGCCGGTGAACGCCGCCGCCTGGGAGCCTCGCGCCGGCCTCCGCCTGCGCCGGCGAAGCTCGCGCGACCGCCGCGCGCGACCCACTGGCGGTAGGCGATCAGCGTCTCCGCGCCGCGCGCGGCGTCGTGGGAGGTGCGCGGGCCGAGCGGGACTCCGTCGAGGTCGGGCAGCTCCCCGGGCGCGGTCTGCGAGCGCGACGGCGGATGCCGGCGAACGGGTCCTCGCCCTCCAGCGGACACAGATAGGCGATCAGGAAGCACATCCACGTCGCGCGCTCGAGATCTCGCGCCGCCAGCGCGCGCGCCTCGCCGTAGAGCCCCGGCGGCTCGGCGGCCAGCGCGAGCAGGCGCCCGCTGGAGAACGCGATCTCCTCGGCCAGCCGCAGCGCGTCGGCGGAGGCCCGCAGACCCGGGCACCAGCTCCGAGCGGTAGCCGTCGTCGGCGGCGCGCCCCTCGCGCTGGATGCGCACGCCCTCGCCGCGCGCACGCCGGCGCGGCGCGCCGCTCGCTCCCCGAGCGCGCCCGCGCGGAGGTCTTCGCGCGCGGCGAGGCGCTCGCGCCGGGCGCGCGGCCGGGCAGCGTCTTGCTGCAGATCGGGCAGCGCTCTATGAAGCGGTTGTGGCGGCAGAAGGTCGGCATGACGCCGGTGGGATATACCCGTTTGCGCGCGCCCGTGCGCCGCCCGCGCGCCGCTCGTTGGCCAGCGCGTGCAGATAGTCGTCGTAGTCGACCTGGATCGTGTGGCGCTTGGAGGCCACGTAGCGCGCACGCATCGCCGCCTGGTCGGCCGCGATGTCCGCGCGCATCTCGCGCGGCGGGCGGAAGCGCGTAGTCGCCGAGCAGGTAGTCGCCCACCCACGCGCCCTGCGCCTCGGCCAGCGGCATGATCGCGCCGAGCGGCTGCAGCAGGCCGATGAAGAACACGTTCGGGATCTCCGGGTGAAAGACCCGGCGGAACAGCTCGATGTGGTTCTCGGGAGCGGAGATGAAGTCCTCGTCGAAGAACGGGAACGTGATCTTGTAGCCGGTGCAGTAGACGACCACGTCGGCCTCGACGGTGCTGCCGTCGACGAAGCGCACGCGCGAGCCGTCGAAGCGAGTCGATGTTCGGCTTGGGCGTGATCGTGCCGTGCTGGATGCGGTCGAGGATACGTCCGGAGACCGTCGGATGGGCCTCGCCGAAGCGGTGGTCGGGCTTCGGCAGCCCGTAGCGCTCGGGCGGCCCGGCGTAGCTGCGGATCAGCTGCTGGATCATCCGCTGGCGGATCTTGAAGGGGATGCGCGGGTCGTTGCGCATCTGGTCGACCGGTTTGCCGAACACGTACTTGGGCATGATCCACACGCCCCTGGCGCGCCGCCAGGTAGGTGCGCTCGGCGACGTAGGAGGACTCGACGGCGATGTCCATCGCCGAGTTGCCCATGCCCAGGACGACCACCGCTTGCCCGCGAAGATCGAGTTGTCGACGTAGGAGTGGGCGTGCAGCTGCTGCCCCGGGAACGTGTCCGCGCCCGGGAACGCCGGTTCGGGCCAGCGCGGGTTCCAGTGGTGGCCGTTGGCGACGAGCAGCGCGTCGTAGCTGCGCGTCTCGCCCGTGTCGAGCTCGACCGTCCACACGCCGCGCCGCGTCGCGGCGGCGTGCTGCGACGCCGGTCTCGAACGTGATCCGCTCGCGCAGGCCGAAGTGGTCGACGTAGGCGTCGAAGTAGGCCGCGATCTGGGTGTGGTGGGGGAAGTCCGGGTAGGACTCGGGCATCGGGAAGTCCGAGTACTCCATGCGCGGGCGCGAGGTGTTGATGAACAGGTCGCGGTAGGCGGCCGACATGCCGTTGCGGTTCTCGAACACCCAGTTGCCGCCCACGCGGTCGGACTTCTCGAAGCAGTCGAACGGGATGCCGCGCTCGTGCAGCGCCTTGACCGCCGCGATCCCCGAGGAGCCGGCGCCGATCAGGCAGACGCGTGGCAACGCCGGCGATCCGCGCCGCATCATGGCCGTTCTCATACAACACGTTCATTATGTTCAAGCCTACGCTATCCGCTGCGCCGATGCCGGGCCCGACGTGCTGCGGCGGCCCCTCCGGGCCGTCGTCCGCGTCGGCGTGGCCAGCCAGGCCGTCGTCTTCGGGAAGCGAGCGGCATCCGGCGCCGCTGCGCCGCACGCTGCGCGCGCGAGATAGCGGTCGACCATGCGCGCGCACTGGCGACCCTCGTTGATCGCCCACACGATCAGCGACTGGCCGCGGCGCGCGTCGCCGGCGGCGAACACGCCGTCCACCGAGGTCGTGTACGGCGCGACCGACTTGACGTTGCCGCGCGGCGTCCTTCTCGACGCCGAGCTGGTCGAGCAGCTCCTGCTCGGGGTGCAGGAAGCCCATCGCCAGCAGCACCAGCTGCGCCGGCAGCTCGCGCTCGGTGCCCGGCGAGCGGCGCGAACGGCGGCTCGGGCGCGGCCTGCGCGATGCGCAGGCCGGCGAGCGTGCCGCTGCCGTCGTCGACGAACGCGGTGGTCGTGACCGAGTAGTCCTGCTCGCCCACCCCCAGCTTGCAGCGCCTCCTCCATCGCGTAGCTGAGGCGGTACTTCAGCGGCCACTGCGGCCACGGCGTGCGCTCGTCGGGCCGCTGCGCCGGCGGCTCTGGCAGCAGCTCGAGCTGGACGACCGAGCGGGCGCCCTCGCGCAGCGCGTTGCCGACGCAGTCCGCGCCCGTGTCGCCGCCGCCGATCACCACCACGTCCTTGCCGGCGGCGGTGATCTCGCGCTCGACCGGCGGGCTGCGCGACCGCGTCGGATGCGGGGCCGAGCTCGCGCGCCACCCAGCGGTTGCGCTGGTAGAGGTAGTCCATCGCGAAGTGCACGCCGTCGAGCTCGCGGCCGGGGACGGGCAGGTCGCGCGGCACGCGCGAGCCGGTCGCCAGCACGACCGCGTCGAAGCCGTCGCGCAGCTCCTCGCACGCTCACGTCGCTGCCGACCTCGACGCCGCAGCGGATCTCCACGCCCTCGGCGAGCAGCTGCTCGACGCGCCGCTGCACGACGGTCTTCTCGATCTTGAAGTCGGGCACGCCGAAGCGCACGAGCCCGCCGATCGCCTCGTCGCGCTCGAACAGCGTCACGCGGTGGCCGGCGCGGCGCAGCTGCTGCGCCGCGGCCATGCCCGCCGGGCCCGGAGCCGACGACCGCCACCGCCTGGCCGGTTTCGCGCTCGCGGCGCGGGGGCTGCGGGGTGACCCAGCCCTCCTCCCAGGCGCGGTTGATGATCGCGTTCTCGATCTGTTTGATCGTGACCGCGTCGCCCTCGCGGATCTCGAGCACGCACGCCGCCTCGCACGGCGCCGGGCACAGACGCCCGGTGAACTCGGGGAAGTTGTTGGTGGCGTGCAGCTGCGCGATCGCGTCGGCGAAGCGATCGCGGTAGACGAGGTCGTTCCAGTCGGGGATCAGGTTCCCGAGCGGACAGCCGTTGTGGCAGAACGGCACGCCGCAGTCCATGCAGCGGGCGCCCTGCTCGCGCAGCTCCTCGACCGGGCGCTGCAGCAGGAACTCGTGGAAGTCGTGGGCGCGCTCGACCGGGTCCCGCTGGGGGATGCCGTGGCGCTCGATCTGCAGGAAGCCGCCGAGCTTGCCCATCAGGCGCCCGTCTCGCCGACGGCGTCCAGCGGGCGCAGCGCGTCCGGCTCGGCCGGTGAGGCTCCGTTCGCAGAAGCGCCCGCTGCCAGCGCCTCTTCCTCGGCGAGCTCGCGCAGCACGCGCTTGTAGTCGTGCGGCATCACCTTCACGAACGCGCCCCGTGCGAGCAGCTCGCTCCACTGCTCGAGCACGCGCGCGGCCACCGGCGAGTCGGTCCGCCGCAGGTGCTCTTCGACCATCGCGCGCAGCTCGATCGCGTCGCTCTCGGACAGCTCTTCGAAGCCGACCATGCCCATGTTGCAGCGCTCGTGGAAGGTGCCGTCCTCGTCGAGCACGTAGGCCACGCCGCCGCTCATGCCGGCGGCGAAGTTGCGCCCGGTCGGCCCGAGCACGACGACGCGCCCGCCGGTCATGTACTCGCAGCCGTGGTCGCCGATGCCCTCGACGACCGCCCACGCGCCCGAGTTGCGCACCGCGAAGCGCTCGCCCGCGAGACCGCGGAAGAACGCCCTGCCGGCGGTCGCGCCGTACAGCACGGTGTTGCCGACGATCACGTTCTGCTCGGCCTTGAAGTGCTCGCCCATGCCCTCGCGCGGGCGGATCGCGAAGACGCCGCCGGAGAGCCCCTTGCCGGCGTAGTCCTGCGCGTCGCCGCGCAGCGTGAACGTGACCCCCGGCGCGAGCCAGCCGCGCGAAGCTCTGCCCCGCCGAGCCCTCGAAGTCGACGACGATCGAGTCCTCCGGCAGGCCCTCGGCGCCGTGGCGCTGGGCGATGTGGCTGGAGAGGATGCCGCCGACGCAGCGGTTGCGGTTGCGGATCGGCAGCTCGAGCTTGACGCGGCCACCAGTGACCGACGGGCCCGTGCGCTCCGCAGCGCCGCCTGCGGCGCTCGACGAGCTCCCAGTCGAGCGCGTCCTCGAGCACCTCCGGCGGCGCTTCCACGCGTGCGCGGCGCGGGGTGCGGCGGGATCGCACCTCGATGTGCGTGAGGATGTGCGTGAGGTCGACGCCGCGCGCCTTCCAGTGCTCGATCGCCGCGCTCGCGCCGAGCAGGTCGACCCGGCCGGTCGCCTCGTCCAGCGAGCGCAGGCCGAGCGAGGCGAGGATCTCGCGCACCTCCTCGGCGACGAAGAAGAAGAAGTTGACGACGTGCTCGGGCGTGCCCTTGAAGCGCTTGCGCAGCTCCGGGTCCTGGGTGGCGATGCCCACCGGGCACGTGTTCAGGTGGCAGGCGCGCATCATGATGCAGCCGGTCGCGATCAGCGGCGCGGTGGAGAAGCCCATCTCGTCGGCGCCGAGCATCGCCGCGATCACCACGTCGCGGCCGGTCTTCAGCTGCCCGTCGGTCTGCACGACGATGCGCGAGCGCAGGTCGTTGAGCAGCAGCGTCTGCTGGGTCTCGGCCAGGCCGATCTCCCACGGCACGCCCGCGGCCTGGATCGAGGACAGCGGCGAGGCGCCGGTGCCGCCGTCGTGGCCGGCGATCAGCACGCGGTCGGCGTTCGCCTTGGACACGCCCGCGGCGACCGTGCCGACGCCGACCTCGGAGACGAGCTTGACCGACACCTGCGCGGCTGGGTTGGAGCAGCGCAGGTCGTAGATCAGCTGCTTGAGGTCCTCGATCGAGTAGATGTCGTGGTGCGGGCGGCGGCGAGATCAGGCCGACGCCGGGCGTCGTGTGGCGGATCGAGCCGATGTAGGCGTCGACCTTGTGCCCGGGCAGCTGGCCGCCCTCGCCGGGCTTGGCGCCCTGGGCCATCTTGATCTGCAGCTCGTCGGCGTTGACGAGGTAGTGGATCGTCACGCCGAAGCGCCCGGAGGCGACCTGCTTGATCGCCGAGCGGCGCCTGTCGCCGTTGGTGTCGGGCGTGAAGCGCGACGGGGTCCTCCCCGCCCTCGCCCGTGTTCGAGCGCCCGCCGAGGCGGTTCATCGCGATCGCCAGCGTCTCGTGCGCCTCGCGCGAGATCGACCCGAGGCTCATCGCGCCGGTGCAGAAGCGCCTGACGATCTCGCTCGCCGGCTCGACCTCCTCGAGCGGGATCGGCGTCGCCGGCGCTGCGTCCCCGCCGATCCGCAGCAGGCCGCGCAGCGTCGCCTGGCGCGCGGCGTCCTCGTTGACCATGCGCGCGTACTCGCGGTACTGCTCGAACGCCGGGCTCTCGCGCACCGCCGCGTGAGCCTCGCGGTCGCCCTCGAGCGCTGCGGCCACGTCGCCGTTGGCCGCGCGCACGGCGTGCTGGACGAGCGCGATCGTCTCCGGGTTCCACATGTGGTGCTCGCCGTCGCGCCGCCACGCGTAGACGCCGCCGACCGGCAGCAGCGGGTCGCGCGGGGCGCGGGTAGGCGCGCGCGTGGCGCTCGAGCGCCTCGGCCGCGAGCACGTCGATGCCGACGCCGCCGATGCGCGAGGCGGTGTAGGTGAAGTGCTTGTCGATCAGCTCCTTGCTCCAGGCCCACGGCCTCGAAGATCTGCGCGCCGCGGTAGGACTGGATCGTCGAGATGCCCATCTTGGAGATCGTCTTCAGCAGCCCTTTGCCGATCGCTTTGACGACGTTCTGGGCCGCCTCCTCGGCGCCCAGCGACACGCGGTGGCGCCGTCCGCGCCGGCGCGCGCGATGCGCCCTTCGGCGACCAGCTCGTCGAGCGTCTCGAGCATCAGGTACGGGTTGATCGCGCTCGCGCCGTAGCCGATCAGCGTCGCGAAGTGGTGCACCTCGCGCGGCTCGCCCGACTCGACGATGATCCCCGCCCGCAGGCGCGTGCCCTCGAGCACCAGGTGGTGGTGGACGGCGGCGACCGCCAGCAGCGACGGGATCGCGACGCGCTTGGGCCCGAGCGGCGGTCGGAGAGGATGATGATGTTGACCCGTTCGGCGATCGCCTCGCGCGCCTGGCGGCAGATGCGCTCGATCGCCTCGGTCATGCCCGCGCGGTCCCTCCGCCACCGGCCAGGTGATGTCGATCGTGCGCGCCGCGTAGACGTCGTGTTCGACGTGGCGCAGCGTCTCGAGCTCGCGGTTGAGCAGGATCGGCTGGTCGAGCAGCAGCTTGTGCGCGTGCTCGGGCGTCTCGTCGAACAGGTTGCGCTCGTTGCCGAGGCTCGTCGCGAGGCTCATCACGATTTCCTCGCGGATCGGGTCGATCGGCGGGTTGGTGACCTGCGCGAACAGCTGCTTGAAGTAGGAGAACAGCGGCGGCGCCTGGTCGGAGAGCACCGCCAGCGAGAGGTCGTTGCCCATCGAGCCGATCGGCTCGGCGCCGTCGAGCGCCATCGGCGCGAGCAGCACGCGCAGGTCCTCCTGGGTGTAGCCGAAGGCGCGCTGGCGCAGGTGCAGCGGCTGGTCGGAGAGCGTCACCTGCTCGGAGGGCGGCAGGTCGGCGAAGGGGACCGCGTTGCGCGCGAACCACTCGCCGTAGGGGTGGCGCGTGGAGACCTCGCGCTTGACCTCCTCGTCCTCGACGATCCGCCCGCGCTCGAGGTCGACCAGGAACAGCTTGCCCGGCTGCAGGCGCCCGAGCCGGCGCACCTGCTCGGGCGGGATGTCGAGCAGGCCCGACTCCGAGCCGAGCACCACGTAGCCGTCGGTCGTCTCCACCCAGCGGCCGGGGCGCAGCCCGTTGCGGTCGAGCGTCGCGCCGACCACGCGGCCGTCGGTGAACGCGACCGACGCCGGCCCGTCCCACGGCTCCATCAGGCAGGAGTGGAAGGCGTAGAAGCCCTTCAGGTAGTCCGGCAGGTCGTCGCGGTCGCGGTAGGCCTCGGGGATCATCATCATCGCCGCGTGCGGCAGCGAGCGCCCGGCGAGCATCAGCAGCTCGAGCACGTTGTCGAAGGTCGCCGAGTCGGAGTTGCCGGGGGTGACGACCGGCAGGATCTTCTGCAGGTCCTCGCCGAACAGCTCGCTGCGCAGCTCGCTCTCGCGCGCGCGCATCCAGTTGACGTTGCCCATCACCGTGTTGATCTCGCCGTTGTGGCAGATCACGCGGTAGGGGTGCGCGAGCTCCCAGCTGGGGAAGGTGTTGGTCGAGAAGCGCGAGTGCACGAGCGCGAGCGCGCTCTTGGTGCGCTCGTCGCGCAGGTCGGTGTAGAAGTGCGCCAGCTGGTAGCTGATCAGCATGCCCTTGTAGTTGATCGTGCGCGAGGAGCTCGAGGCGACGTACAGGCCGGGCTCCTGCGCTGTCAGCTCGCTGATCCGGCGGATCACGTAGAGCTTGCGCTCGAACGCGTCCTGGTCGCTCTCGACGGCCCCCGGCGGCGCCGACGAACAGCTGGCGGATCACCGGCCGGCAGGCGCCGCGACCTCGCCGGTCTGCTCCACGTCGACCGGCACGTCGCGCCAGCCGAGCAGCCGCTGGCCCTCGGCGCGCACGATCCGCTCGAGCAGCGCCTCCAGGCGCTGCGCGCGGCGGCCGCGTCGGTCGGCAGGAAGCACATCAGCACGCCGTACTGACCCGGGCGGCGGCAGCTCGAAGTCGACGACCGCGCGCAGCAGCTCGTCGGGCATCTGCATCAGGATGCCCGCGCCGTCGCCCGTGCACGGGTCGGCGCCCGTGGCGCCGCGATGCTCGAGGTTCTCGAGCGCCGTGATCGCCCGCGCGACCACCTCGTGGGTGGGCTCGTTGTCCAGGCGCGCGACCATCCCCACGCCGCACGCGTCGTGCTCGAAGCGAGGGTCGTAGAGTCCGACGGCCTTTGGCGGCTGCTTGATGTGCGAGTTCATGGAAGTGCTCCCTTGGGGCGGTGCATCCCGGCAGAGAGGTGGGCAGTCCGCGTTGCGGGCATACCCACCGTCGCGCAGGCAGGCGGGCACCTGAGGCGGAGCCGAAAGCGTAGCAGTGGAAAGGCGCTGTAAACCAGGTCGCGCACGCGAGTTCAATGGATTGCGCGGCGAGCCAAAAACGTCGGCCTCGGGCGCCCGCGCCGGGCTCGCAGCCAAGTGCGCGTCCGCGGGCTACGGGATCCTCGCGCAGTGTCTCGCTCTCGCCCCACGAGCACAGGCCCGTCCTGCCCGGGCACGTCGGGCACAGGCGCGCGGTGGGGCGTGCGGGCTGACCGCGAACGGCTCACGCGCTGCGCGCTGGCGATGCGGGCCGCCAGGAGTCGCTCGAGCTCGCCGCGCTCGGCCGCGGTGTAGCGGACGCTCACCCACTCGCGCGGGCGTTCCAGGAACCAGTGCACGATCTCCACGTCGCGCCGCGCCGTCGCGCAGCACCGCCAGCGCGTACAGCAGGCGCTGGATCGCGTAGTCGCGCTCGACCAGCGCCTCCAGATCGGCGTCCGCGCCGACCCGTCGCTCTTGTAGTCGAGCACCAGCTGTTCGCCGTCGGCGCTCGCTCGCGAGCAGGTCGATCACGCCGGTGATCAGCGGCGCCTGCGGCCCCAGCCGAGAACGCGAACGGGTGCTCGCGGCGCACTGCCGTGGCAGCCGCGACACGCGCGCCGCCAGCGGCGCGCCGCTCGCGGCGTCGATCAGCCGCGCGATCTCGGCGCGCTCGTCGCGCGCCCACGCGCATGCCCAGCTCGCGGGCGCAGCGCGCCACATCGCTCGCGGCGCGATCGAACCCGGCCGCGCGAAGTCGAGCGACTCCATCAGCCGGTGGACGAGCGTGCCCCGGGCGCGCGCCTCGAGGCCCCCGTGCCGGTCGGCGCCTCGACGCCGCCTGGCGGTCCTCGGGCAGACCGAGCACGCGTTCCAGGTAGTAGCGGTAGCCGCAGCGCTCCAGCTCGCTGAAGGACGTGTAGCTGAGCGTTCGCCAGCGCCGCCGGCCACCACGCGGCGTGCGCGCGCCAGCGTCGCGCCCGGCGCCTTGTCCAGCGCCCGCGATAGCCATCGTATCTGCACTCGGGCGTCTCGAGCGTCGTCGGGTATAGACGATGGCGCACGCTCCACGAAAATGGATAGCTGCTCGCCCGCCAGCGACCCATCGCCCACGCCCGGCGGCTGCGGCAGCCGGCAGCCTCGGTGCCCTCCAGGCGCAAGCACGCTGCCGACGGTGGCGGGAGCGTTCAGCCGGCAGCGCACGTTGACCGCGCCGTCGCCGATCGGAGGTCGAACACGGCAGCGCTCCCATGGTAGCTCCCGCGGCCAGATCCGCGACCAGCGCCGGGAGCTCGGCCGACAGCGCTGGACCGAGCCACGAGATCGCGGCGGGACGCCTGGCGCGACGCGGGCCAGCGCTCGAAGTCGACCGCGCCGCTCAGCAGCAGCCGCTCGCGTGCCCGGGTCATCGCCACGTACAGGATCCGGTCCTCCTCCTCGGCTTCCCGCGCGCGGCGCTCGCGGCAGAGCGCCTCGTAGTCGAGCGCGGGGCTCGATCGGGCGCCGTCGAGGCGCACGCAGGCGCAGGCCGACGCGCTCGCCGTCCACGAGCAGGTCGGGGGTCTGCGTGTTCGGCTGGCGCCCGAGGTCGGCCACGCACACGACCGGGAACTCCAGGCCCTTGGCGGCGTGGATCGTCATCAGGCGCACGGCGTCCGGCTCGACGCCTTCGACGGGCGCGTCGGGCTCGACCTTGGCGGCCTGGTGGAGATACTCGACGTGGTCGAGGAAGCCCCGCAGGTCGCGCCCCTCGCTCGCTTCGAAGCGCCGCGCGAGGCGCAGCAGCTTGTGGACGTTCGCCAGCCGCCGCTCGGCCCAGTCGAGCGCCGAGCACGTGCTCGCGGTAGCCGCTCGCGTCGATCGCCCGCTCGATCAGCTCGCGAGAGCGTCCGGCGCGGGACGGCGCCGCGCTCGCCCTGCAGGCGGGCACAGAACGAGGCGAGCGCGGCGCGGTCGGCGGGCGCGAGCTGGGAGGCGAGGGCCAGCGCGCCCTCGCCACGAGGCGCCACGTCGCTGCCGCCGACATCGCCTGGGTCCGAGCCGACATCACGTGGGTCCGAGCCGACATCACCTGGGTCCGAGAGCTCGCCGTTTGCCTCGCCGTCACCGTCGCCGACCGCGGCGAGCGCGGTCTCCCACGCCCCGCGGCGATCGGCGCGGGCGGCGTCCGCGAGCAGCGCCAGGCAGTCGCGCGAGCAGCCGCGCAAGCGGCGAGGCCAGCGCCGAGTACAGCGCCCGCTCGTCCAGCGGGTTCGCGAGCGCCCGCAGGTAGGCGATCAGGTCGCCGATCTGCTGATGCCCCCAGAAGGCGCCGACGGCCGCCAGCGTGCGCAGGCCGACAGCTGCAGCGCGCGCTCGAACACCTCGAGGTCGCCGGCCGCGCGCAGCAGCACCACCACCTCCCCAGGCCGCGCCTGTCCGTCGCGCACGAGCTCGGCCACGCGCTGGGCGAGCAGCCGCGCCTCCGCCTGACGCCACAGCTGCGCGTGGGGCAGCCCGGCGGCGATCGGCCCGGCGAGCTCCTCGCGCTCCTCCCAGCCGCGCATGTCCGTCAGCAGCAGCTCCACATCCGGCTCGGCGCGTGCCGCAAGCGCGCCTTCGCCCGCCGGACCCACGTCGCGACCCGGCGCGTCCGCGCCGCTGGCACGTCCGAGGCGCCGCCAGGCCGGCGACCAGCGGCGTGTAGCCGGCGAAGCGCTCGGCGAACGACGGCGTTGACGACGTCGAGCAGCGCCTCGCGGCTGCGGAAGTTGCGCGTCAGCGCAGGCTGCCGCCCAGCTCCTCGAGCGCGCCGCGGCGCGCGCGGAAGAGGCTCACGTCGGCGTGCCTGAAGCCGTAGATCGACTGCAGCTCGTCGCCGACCGTGAACAGGTTGCCGCGGTCGAGCGCCTGCGAGGATGCCGAGCTGGCGCGGGTTGGTGTCCTGGAACTCGTCGACCATCAGCAGCTCGAAGCGCTCCGACCACGCCGCGCGCACGCCGTCGCGCTCGGCAAGCAGCTCGCGCGCGAGCAGCTCGAGGTCGTCGAAGTCGACCGCCCCGCGCTCGCTCTTGAGCCGCTCGTAGGCGAGCCGAAGCGCCGCAGCAGCTCGTCCAGCAGCACGCACGCGCGCGCCGCGTCGGCGTCGAGCGCCGCTCATCGGCCTCGAGCGTCGATCGGCGTCGTGCGGCCTCCGACGCCGAGCGTCGCTCGCGCGCTCGGCGCACGACCCGCGGCTGCGGGCAGTCGCGGCAGCCGCTGGCCGCGGCTGCGCAGCTCGGCGTAGACCTGCTCGATCATCGCGCGCACGCGGTCGACGCCGTAGGCGGCGAGCAGGTCCACCGCCTCGCTGCGCGCGTCCGGCGAGGAACTCGCGCAGCGCCGCCGCGAACGCCAGCTCGCGCAGGCGCCCGGCGAGGCCCTCGTCGAGGATCGCGAAGCCGGGATCGAGCCCCGCCGCGCAGCGGGTGGGCGCGCAGCAGGCGCGCGCAGAAGCCGTGGAAGGTGCCGACGAACGCCGCCTCGGTGTCGCGCGCGGCCTCGCGGTCGCCGAGCTCCAGCAGGCGCGCGCGCACGCGCGCGCGCAGCTCGCCGGCGGCGCGCTCGGTGAAGGTGATCGCGAGGATCCGCGCGGGCGCGATGCCGTCCTCGCGCACCGCCGCGACGAAGCGCTCGACCAGCACCGAGGTCTTGCCGCTGCCGGCCGCCGCCGACAGCAGCAGCGGCTCGGCGCGGCGCGACGACCGCTGCTCCTGCTCGCCGGTGAGCGCGACGCCGTCGCTCGAGCGCCGTCACCGCTCGCACCGGCAGATCGTCGGGTACATGCAGCCGCCGCGGAACGCGCACGTCTGCGGGCGCGCCTCAAGCTCGCCGCGGCCCGCCTCGCCGGCCGCCTCGAGCGCCAGCGCGACCGCCTGCAGCCAGCAGCTCGCGCAGCTCGTCGTGCTCGAGCACGTCCGGGCGCACGCGGCTCGAGCTCGACCCGGCATCGCCGTCGAGCACCCCGCGGGCGCGCAGGTCCTCGCCGGTGAGCGGCTGGTAGAAGCCGCCGACCACCGGGCGGTGCAGCAGCTCCTCGACGGCGCGCATGTACAGCGCCACCTGCATGCTCGCCGTCCGCGATCCAGCGCGCGCCGGCCGGCGCGCGGCCGCCCTTGTAGTCGAACACCACCGCCTCGCCGCTGCGCGCTCACGTCGACGCGGTCGATCCGCCCGCGCAGGCGCACGCCGCCGCCGAGCTCGAGCGCGGGCAGCTCGCTCGCCTCGCCGCGCTCGTCGCCCTCGGCGAAGCCGAAGCCGAGCTCCAGGGCGAGCGGCTCCAGCGGGCTCGCGGCGGCGGCCGCGTGCTCGAGGTAGCGCTCCAGGTCCGCCTGCAGCCGCCGGCGCACGGCCGACCCGCCGCTCGGGCGCCACCGACAGCGGGTGCTCGCGCCTCGTTCTCGCGCCAGCGCCCGCGCCGAGCAGCTCGCGCGCGAGCGCGAGGCTCGCGCGGCGTCAGCCGCGCGCTGCCGGTCTCGCTCGCGCAGCCCCTCGAGCGTGTCCTTCAGCGCCGCGTGCGCGAGCGCCGCCGCGGGCGAGCGGCTCGGGGTCGGGGTCGAAGGCGTCTGGGCGCAGCATCCGCTCGACGAACCAGCTCACCGGACAGCCGATCCAGCGCTCGAGCGACGACGGCGACCACACGTGCGCGCGCAGCTGCGCCAGCAGCCGCTCGTCGCGCAGCGCTCGGCTCACGGGACTGGCGTCGCGATGCGGCAGTGGCCTGCGCGGGCAGCCCATCGACGGCGCCCAGCGGCCGCTGCGCGCGCGCTCGCGGGAGAGGCTCTCGTCGAACAGGTCGCAGACGTCGTCCACGAACAGCGACCTCGACATCGCCTCGCCTTCGTCGTCGGCCACGTGCCAGCTCAGGAACAGCCGCTCCTCGCGGGCGCGACACGGCCGCGTACAGCAGGTAGCGCTCGGCCGCCAGCACGTCCTCCTGCTCGCCCAGCCTCAGCCCGGAGACCTCCGCGAGCCGCCGCCGCTCCTCCTCGGCCAGGAACGGCTGCGGGCGAGCGCGCGCGGGGAACACGCCCTCCTGCAGACCGCACACGAACAGCACCCGCACCCTGCGCGCGCGCAGCGCCAGCGGGTCGAGCACGGCCACCGCGCCGGCGGGTGCCTCGGCGGTCGTGGCTGCGCGCCGCCCGTGCCGGCCAGCCGCTCGCGCCAGACTCGAGCCGCTCCAGCGCACGCGCCAGCTCGCCCGCGCTCGCCGGCGCCAGCTCCGGGGCGATGCGCGCCAGCTCGCGCAGCTCGCCCAGCGCTCGCCGGCCGCCCGCCAGCGCGCTCGCCTCGTCGAGCTCGTCGGCCGCGAGCACGCTCGCGGCGGCGCGCCGCGGGGCGCAGAACAGCCAGTACAGCTCGCGCGCGGCGCGCTCGCACAGCGCCGCCGCGCCCCGCTCCTGCGCCTCGGCGAGCCGGTCGATCGTCTCCAGCGGCCAGTTGCGCTCGCTCCCACAGCGCCCGCGCCTGCGCGGCGCTCGTCGCGCCCGCGCGTCGCGCTGCGATCTCGAGCCGGTCGGCCAGCGAGGGCCCGGGGCCGCGTGGGAGGGGTCGCAGCAGGCCGGGCGCGCGCAGCCACGCCAGCAGATCCGCCGAGCTCGCCCGCCGCGACTCCTCGGAGCGCGATCCGTCGGGGGCCGGCACGCAGCGCAGCAGGCCGATCAGCGCGCGCCCGATCGCCGTGTCGCCGAACGGCCTCGCGCGCCGCAGCGCGAACGGGATCGCCGACGCGGCGAAGCACCTCTTCGAGCAGGTCCGGGTCGGTCCCGCCCGGACGCACCAGCACGGCGATCTCCTCCGGCGCCGTGCCGCGCGTCGAGCAGCGAGCCGATCTCCGCGGCCACCAGCTCGAGCTCGGCGCGCTCGCCGCCGCCCTCGCAGCAGCCGCACCGCAGTCGCCGTGCCCCGACCCGCGCCGCGCCGCGGCTCGAACAGCGAGCGCTCGAGGTGGCTGAGCGCGGCGCGCGCGCAGGGCGCGTAGTGCTCGGCGCGCGCCGCCAGCTCGCGGTGCTCGGCGGCGAGCGGCGCGAGCGCGTGAAAGCTCGCGGCCCGCCCGGCGAACGCCGCGCGGCCCGGCTCGTAGGCGAGCGACACGGTCACCTGCGGCGTCGACGACCCGGCCGAGCGTCTCGATCGCGTCCAGCTGCAGCCGGGTGAGGTCGTCGAAGCCGTACACCAGCACGGGCGTGCGCCCCCACAGCGCGGGCCGCTCGCGCAGAGCGTCCAGCGCGCGCACCGCGCGCTGCTCGGCGTCGATGCGCCCCAGCCGCGCGAGCGCCGCGCGGTAGTCGGCGTACAGCCGCTCGAGCTGCGCCGGATGCGCCGCCGTGCCGTCCGCCGCGCGCCAGCTGGACAGCGCCTGCGCTCAGGCGCGCGGGCGTCACCCGCCGCACCTGCAGCTCGGCGAACAGCTCCCCGAGCGCGCGCACGAAGCCGGGCGATCGACGGCGCTCCGGCGCGCGCGCGGCGAGCGCCTCGAGCACCCGCTCGCGGGCGAGCCTGCCGAGCACCGCCTCGCCGATCCCCGCACGGCGCACCGCCTCGCCGATCAGCCCGGCGAAGCGCTCCACGCGCACGCCCATCGCCGCGCCCTCGCCGGCCAGCTCGCGCAGGTAGTGCTCCGCGTCGGCGCGCGTGGGCACGACCAGCAGCGGCTCCTCGCCGTGCGCCAGGTGCCGGCGCACGCCGTCCATCACGACCTGCGCCTTGCCCGCGTTCGCGGGCCCGGTGATCAGCGTGATCGGCATACCGCCCATCCTGGCGCACCGCCCGACGCGCTCGCTGCGGCCTCGACCGGCTCGCGCGCCGTCGTCGCCTCGGCCTCGGCCCCCGCCTCGGCCTCGGGCGGCTTGGCGCCCTCCTTGGCCCACAGCTCGTCGAACTCGACCCGCCATTTGCCCTCGTCGGTCTGGCTGAGCGCGAGGTGCGCGCGGAAGCTGCGCCCGCTGCGGCCGCGGAAGCCCGTCACCGCCTGCTCGGTGTAGCCCTGTCTTGATCAGTTCGCGGGCGATCGCCAGCGGCAGCGTCTTGCCGGCTTTCGACTTCCAGATCACGAAGCCGCAGCCCGGATCGTCGCGCGCCCAGCACGAGTAGCCCTTGCGGTTCTCGACGATCTCGTGGCCGCACACCGGGCATGGGCCGAGCTTGCGCGCGCGGGATGCGCACGTCTTTGAGCGTCTCGTCGAGCTCTTTGACGGTCTCCTGCGCGAAGCCGGCGATGTCGCTCATGAACTGCTTGCGCGAGTCCTCGCCGCGCTCGATCTTCCCGAGGCGCTGCTCCCAGCTGCCGGTCAGCCCGGGCGAGGTGAGCGCGTGCTCGTTGAGCAGCCGGATCACGTTCAGGCCCTTCTCCGTCGCCACCAGCGCGCGCCCGTCGCGCTCGACGTAGCCGACCGTGATCAGCCGCTCGATGATCGCCGCGCGCGTCGCCGGCGTGCCGATCCCCGAGTCCTTCATCGCCTCGCGCAGCTCGTCGTCGTCGACCAGCTTGCCGGCCGTCTCCATCGCGCCGAGCAGCGACGCGTCGCTGTAGCGCCGCGGCGGTTTGGTTTCCTTGCGCGCGCTCTCGATCTGCGCGTCTGCACCTGCTCGTCGGCGAGCAGCCGCGGGAGCTGCTGCTCGGTCTCCTCGTCCTCCTCGCCCCGCGCCTCGGCTTCGGCGGCTTTCGCGTCGGCGGAGACCTCGTCGTAGACGCCGCGCCAGCCGGGCACGATCAGCAGCTTGCCGCGCGTGCGGAACACGTGGCCCGTTGGCGTCCTCGCCGCCGTCGCCCTCCGGGGACGATGCGGCGACCCTGACGGTCGTCTCGACGCGCGTGTTCTCGAACACCGCCTCGGGGTGGAACACCGCCAGGAAGCGCCGCACCGCCATGTCGTAGATGCGCCTGTCGTCGGAGCCCATTTTCTCGAGGTTGTGCTCCGAGCGCGTGGGGATGATCGCGTGGTGGTCGGTGACCTTCTCGTCGTTGACCACGCGCTCCGAGCGGCAGCACGTCGAGGCCGACCACGTACTCGGCGCCCTTGCGGTACTCGCTGTGCGCGCCCACGAGCTCGGCGATCGGCTTGATCTCCTCGACCATGTCGGTCGTCAGGTAGCGCGAGTTGGTGCGCGGATAGGTGAGCGCCTTGTGCTCCTCGTAGAGCCGCTGCGCGGCCGCCGAGCGTGCGTTTGGCCGAGAAGCCGTAGCGGTTGTTCGCCTCGCGCTGCAGCGTCGTCAGGTCGTAGAGCATCGGCGCTTTCTCGCGCTGCTCTTTCTTCTCGAGCTTGGTGATCGTCCCCGGCCTGCCCTCGCACGCCGCGACGATCGCCTGCGCCTCCTCCTCGGTGCCGATCCGCGGCCCTTTCGTCGTACCCGGGCTGCCCGCGGGCGCCTGGAAGTGGCCGACGTAGATGCGCTCGCCGTTGGCCGTCCTCGCCCGGCACGAGCGCCGGTCGGCCGCGAACGTCGCGTCCACCAGCCAGTAGGGCTCGGGCTTGAACGCCCTGATCTCCTCCTCGCGGCGCGCCACGATCGCGAGCGTCGGCGTCTGCACGCGCCCCAGCGAGACGGCCCCGTCGAAGGAGCTGCGCAGCCGGATGGTCGCCGCGCGCGTGGCGTTCATGCCGACGATCCAGTCGGCCTCCGAGCGCGAGCGGGCCGCCTCCTCGAGGCGCTCGAACTCCTCGCGCCGGGCGCAGCGCCGCGAGCGCGCTCTTCATCGCCGCGTTCGTCATCGAGTTCAGCCACAGCCGTTTGACGGGCTTCTTGCCTTTCGCCTTCTCGTACAGGTAGGCGAAGATCAGCTCGCCCTCGCGACCGGCGTCGCAGGCGTTGACGACCTCCTCGACGTCCTCGCGGCCGAGCTGTTTGGTGACCACCGACATCTGCTTGCGCGAGCGCTCGTCGCGCACCTCGAGCTTGAAGCGATCGGGCACGATCGGCAGGTCGGCCATCCGCCAGCTCTTGTATTTGGCGTCGTAGGCTTCCGGTTCGGCGAGCTGCACGAGGTGCCCGACCGCCCACGTGACCACGTGGTCGGGGCCCTCGAGGAACCCCTCCTGCTTCTTGAACGGCCCGGGCAGCACGCGCGCGAGGTCCTGCCCGACGGAGGGCTTCTCGGCGACCAGGAGCGTCTTGGACATGGCGGTCAGCGTAGCGGGCGCCCGACGCCGCCGCCGGACGGTTGCTGCCGGCGATCGGCAGCCGGAGCCCGCGCGCGGCTCATCCGCTGGTGCACGGCCCGGTGCTCACCTGGGCGCCTTCGCGCTCGTGCGCGTCGCTTCGCGCAGCACGCTCGCCACCGTTTCGTTGGCCACGCCGTAGCCGCCGCGCACGCTGACTGTCGACGGTCGCGGCGAACACGGTCGTCAGGACCCGCCCGTCGACGTCGACCAGCGGGCCGCCGGAGTTGCCGGGGCGCACGAGCCCGCGCAGCGGCGTCAGCAGCCGCGAGACCGGGCCCTGGCCGTAGGCGTTCTGGGTGACCACGTCCTGCGTCGCGCCCGATCCGGCCCGGCTGCACGTCGAACGGGCCGTTCTCCGGATAGCCGAGGATCGCGCCCGGGCGTGCCCGACGGCGTGCTGGCGCGAAGCTCAGCGACGGCAGGTCGAGTTCCGGCACGCGCAGCACCGCGAGGTCGTGCTGCGGTTCGAACGCGATCGCTTCGGCCGGCAGGCTCGGCGGTTCGCCGCCGACCTCGACGGTCGTGTCGGTCTCGCCGGCGACGACGTGCGCGTTCGTCACCACCACGTCCGGTGCTGCCACCCAGCCCGAGCCCTCGATCGCCAGGCCGCACGCGGTGCCGTCGACCCGCACGACGCTACGTGCGGCGCGCTGCACGCCCGGGGCGTGGGCGATCGCCGGCTCGGGCGCCGCGACGTCCGGCGAGGGGCCGCTGATCGAGGGCATCGGATCCAGCCGCGCGAGCGCGTTCAGGATCGGCCCCGACGGCGGCAGCACCTCGTTGAGCTTGCGCAGGATCGCCGAGCGCTGGATGTCGGCCCGCAGCTCGGCCCTGCCCGGGCGTCTGGCCCGCGACGGCCGCCGCGATCCACACGATCCCCAGCGCCAGCGCCGCGCCGAGCGCCGCGCCGAGCACCCCGTCGAGCAGGCCCATGCCCGGGATGATCAGCGTGCGGCGCAGCCTGAAGCCGAGCCCCTCCAGGCCGCTCGCGAGGATCGCGCCGCCGAGCAGCGCGCCGAGCAGGCCGAACGCCGGCGCGTACGGCGAGGCGGAGCCCTGCGGCAGCACCAGCGGAGCCAGGCGCGTGCCGAGGAACGCGCCGAGCGCGAAGCCGCCGAACGACAGCACCCCCACGATGAAGCCCTGCCGGAAGCCAAAGATGGCGAGGATCGACGCGAACGCGACTATCAGCCAATCCAGCTGAGTCACCTGTCATGTTCTACAAGTTCCGTGACCGAAAGCCGCAACCAGCGCCTGCGACGCGCGCGCCCCGTCCTCGTGCTGGCCGCGGTGGCCTTCGCGGCCGGCGCGATCCTCGGCGCGCGTCACAGCGCACCCGCGGGGTACGCGCTGGCCGACCAGTTCGTCACCGCGTGGACGCGCGGGCGACTACGCGAGCATGTACTCGGACATCGCCGGCTCCTCGCGCCGTGCGCACCTCGGTGAGCGAATTCGCGCAGCGCCTACCAGGAAGCGCTCACCACCGCGACCGCCGACGCAGCGAGCGGATCGGCGGCGCCACGCGCGGCGGCCCGCGGCGCAGAGGTGACGGTGCCGGTCCGCGTCCACACGCGCCTGTTCGGCGCGCTGTCGCTCGCCTTCAGCTTCAGGACCGTCGAGGAAGCCGGCGCGCGGGCACGCGCATCCTGTGGTCGCGTTCGCTCACGTTCCCCGGCCTGCGCCCCGGCGAGCTGCTCAGCCGCCGCACCATCGCTGCCGCAGCGCGCGACGCTGCTGGCTCGCGACGGCAGCGTGCTCGCCGAAAGCGCCGCCCGGCCGCCGCGCCCGCTCGCAGTCGAGCCGAAGCCACCCGCAACTCCCCGCTCGGCGACGTCGCCGACGCCGTCGCTCGGGACCGTCGGGCCCGTTCCGGCCGCACGCCGCCAGGCGCTCGAAGAACAGGGCGTCCCGGCCGAAGCGATCGTCGGGCTGAGCGGCCTCGAGCTCGCGCTCGACGCCCGCCTGCGGGGCACCCCGGGCGGCGAGCTGCTCGCCGGAGCGCGCCTGCTCGCCTACGCCACGCCGCACCCCGCTGCGCCGGTTCGCACGACCGTCTCCCCGGCGCTGCAGCAGCGCGGCGGTGACGGCGCTCGGCGGCCAGCTACGGCGGAGTCGTCGCGATGCAGCCCGCGAGCGGGCAGATCCTCGCCGTCGCCGGCATCGGCCTCGACGGGCTGCAGCCGCCGGGCTCGACGTTCAAGATGATCACCACCACCGGCGTGCTCGCGGCGAAGATCGCAAGCCCGCACACCGTCTTCCCATACGCGACGTTCGCCACGCTCGACGGGGTCAAGCTGAACAACGCCAACGGCGAGGAATGCGGCGGCACGCTGGAACTCGCGTTCGCCGTCTCCTGCAACTCCGTGTTCTCGCCGCTGGGCGTCAAGCTCGGCGCGACGCGGCTGGTGGCGATGGCCGAACGGTTCGGCTTCAACCACGAACCGGGGATCGCCGGCGCGGCCGAGAGCACGCTGCCACCGGCCAGCGAGATCCAGGGCGAACTCGACGTCGGCTCCACCGCGATCGGCCAGGGGGAAGTCCTCGCCACGCCGCTGCGAGATGGCGACCGTCGCAGCGACCATCGCCGACGGCGGCCGACGGCCCCAGCCGACCTTCCTCCCGAGCCCCGCCAGCGCGGGGGTGCCCGCGATCGGCGCGTCGGTGGCGCACACGATGCGGCGGCTGATGATCGGCGTGGTGCGCGAAGGCACCGGGACGGCCGCCGCGATCCCCGGGGTGACCGTCGCCGGCAAGACCGGCACCGCCGAACTGAAGACCGCGTGCAGCCCCTCTTCATCGACCTCCGAAGCGGGCGCGACGACGGGCACCGAAGCGAGCAAGGAAGGCTGTCAGAGCGGCGAAAGCGAAGCCGCAAACACCGACGCCTGGTTCGCGGCCTTCGCGCCCGCGCTGCACCCGCGGATCGTCGTCTGCGTGATGCTCGTCAAAGACGGCGCCGGCGGCACCACCGCGGCGCCCGTCGCCCGTGAAGTGCTCGAAGCGGCGCTCGGCCGAATTAGACGTCGAGCTCGGCCGAGGCCGATTCGCTCGGGTTTTCCGGGCTGACGATCTTCAGCTCGAGCGGCCGGTTGTCGAGCGAGACGATCTGGATCTTGTACAGCAGCACCAGGCCCTCGGCGGGGTCGTCGTCGGCGAGCGTGCCCGGCTCTGGGATCTGGTTTTTGGGGGCGACCATGCCGGCGCGGTAGGCGAACTGGTTGGTTTCGTCGGGCTCGATCGGCGTGTAGCGGTTTTCCTGCGTGTCGCTGATCGTCAGGCTCGTGGACGCCGGGTGGGGCTGGTTGGTGTTGTTGTAGACCTGCATGAACACCGCGAACCACTCCTGGCCGGGTTCGAGCTTTCGCTGCGCCGGCGTCAGGCCCTCCAGGTACGCGGCGTCTTCGCTGTTGGCCGGGTTCAGCTCGCGCGAGAGCTGAACCTCGTAGATCAGCGGGCCGACGTTCAGGTACGGCGCGTTCGCGCCGGACTCGCCGGCGTAGGTGCCGGTCGTGACCCGCGTGTGCGAGTCGCCGCAGGCGCTCAGGGCGAGCACGGCGAGCAGCGCGGGCAGGGCGAGCGAGAGCTTGCGCAGACGGCTGAGCATGCGACGCGGCAGTCTACCCACCGGCGACCGTGACGCGATGGCCACGGCCCTCCCCGCGCTCGAGGATCCCCCGCAGCCGGTGCATCGCCCGCTGGTTCTTGCGCCTCAGCCACGTGCGTGCGCCGAGCCCCTCCAGCAGCCGGTCAGACAGCGTCGACGGGCACCGTCTCGAGCGTGAACTGCACGCGCGTGGAGCCCGCGGCGGCCGGCGCGAGGTCATAGACGCCGAGCGTGCGGATGCGGTTGTTCTTGCCGGTGCGCCCCACCTCGACGATCCGGTGCGGGCGCTCGACCTCGGCGAACGTGACGTCTCCCCAGCTGAAGCGGTTGCCGGGAGCCTTCACGCGAAAGCGCGCGCCCGGCGCCGGCCCAACCGAGTCGATCCGCGTCAGGTGCCAGTCGACCAGGTAGTGGTCGGTGAACTCAGGATGGTTGGCGATGTCCTGCAGGTAGTCGAACACCTGCTCGCGCGGGGCGGAGACGACTATCGAGACGGTCACCGGGTCCATTGCGAGCGGGAAGTCTAGTGACCGCGGGCCGCGCCGCGCGACGGCGTCGCGAGAGAGCCTAAGCTGCGCGCGCCATCAGACGCACGGCGTGGCCGTGCTCGCAGTGCCGGACGATCTCGCTCGCCACCGGCGACTCGCGGCGGCGCGGACGGCACAGCTCGCAGACGATCCGCTGCTCGCGCCCGGCGTACACGTGAACCTGCTCGCCGGTCAGCGGCGTACGCCCGCAGTCCACGCAGCAGTCGCGGTCGGCCTCCAGAGCGCCCAGGCCGCGGCGCAGCAACACGCGCTCGAGCTGCTCGACATGGGTTGACGGCGAGGCCATGATCGCTCGGTTTTCGCCGCCGCGCCGCCGGCTCCTGCCCCTGGTCGGCGCGTCCCAGGCAGCGGTCCGCACGCCCCAGATACTGGTCCAGAGACCGTTTGCATGGTCCCCTCACGGGTAGCTCGATCGCGCGCGTCGACCGCGTGCGCACAGACCCAGATCGGGCCCTGCAACGCCCCCCGAGATCGGCCGCGATACGATTATCCAGAACTCCGGCCGCGCTTGACAGTCTTGTTATGATCGCCACAAGTTTCCCCCGACCACGCAGGATCGCCCCCCCGGCAGCGTCACACCGGCAGCAACTCAGAGGGAGGAGCACAGCATGGACTCACTTACTTCGGGCACCTTCGTAGGCGCCGGTTCGTTTCGTTGCGCCCGCTGCGACTACGCGCTGACGCTCACCGGCTCGGACATGCTTCCCGGCTGCCCCGGCTGCGGGGGCCGGGAGTTCGTGCGCGCCTCGCTGTTCAGCACCGAGCGCATTCCCGCGCGAGCCGGCGCCGGTCGACGCACGAGGCAACGAGGCGACGCTCGTGCAGCCGCCGGCGCCCGGACGCGACGCTGCGACTGGCGAGGGCCAGGCAGACGATCGAGCAGCCGGGCGAGTACCTCTGCTACGAGGAGAACGGCGAGCAGCGGACGGTCGCGCTCACGCGCGAGTGGACCCGCATCGGACGCAGCCTGGCGGCGGACGTGCGCTTCGACGACCCGACGGTCTCGCGCCGCCACGCGCTGATCGTGCGCCACCCCGACGGCGTGCGCCTGCTCGACGACCGCAGCCTCAACGGCGTGTTCGTCAACGGCGCGCGCGTCGACGGCAAGGCGCTGCAGGACGGCGACGAGATCATCGTCGGGCGCTACCGCCTCGCGTTCCTGAGCGTGCCGGCCGACTCCGACGCGCCCGGCGTCGGCACGACGAGGAGACCTCGCTGCACCGCGTCGGCTGAGGCGATCCGCCCCCGCTCGCGGCGCGCAGTCTCGCCAGGCCCCGCAGCGCCGGTGAGGTCGGCGCTGCCGCTGCGCGCCGCTGCGCCGGCGCGTAGTATCGCTGCGACGATGGCTCAGACGATCGCTGTGCTCTCGCAGAAGGGAGGCACGGGCAAGACGACCACGGTGCGCACGCTCACCGACGTCCTGCGCCGCAGCGGCGTGCGCACGCTGGCGGTCGACCTCGACCCCCAGGGCAACCTCTCCGACTACTTCGACCTGCCGACCGACGTCGAGCCGACGATCGCCGACGTGCTCGCCGGACGCTCCACCGCGGCCGAGGCGATCCACGAGGACATCATCCCCGCCAACCTCAGCCTCGCCGAGGCGGAGCTGATGCTCGGCGGCAAGATGGGCCGCGAGCTGACGCTCAGACGCGCGCTGGCCGATACGGTCGCCGACTACGACGTGATCCTGATCGACTGCCCGCCGTCGCTGGGCCTGCTGACGGTCAACGCGCTGGTGGCCGCCGATCGCGCGCTGATCACCGCCGAGGCCCAGTACTTCGCGCTGCAGGGGGTCGAGCAGGCGATGGAGGTCGTGGAGCTCGCGCGCGACAGCCTCAACCCGCAGCTGACGCTGCTGGGCGTGCTGCTGAACCTCGCCGACATGCGCACCGTGCACTCGCGCGAGGCGCTCGTGTCGCTGAAGGAGCGCTTCGGCGAGCAGGTGTTCGACTCGGTCATCCGCACGTCGATCGCCTACGCCGAGTCGGCCGAGCGGGCGCGCTCGATCCTCGACCACCGCCCCGACCTCGGCGCCGACTACCTGGCGCTGGCGGCCGAGGTGCTCGAGCGCCTGCAGGGCCTCGACGGCGCCGGCGAGCGCCTTGCGCGGCTCGCGCCGCCTCAGAGCGCGTCCACGTAGGCGCCCTGCAGCTCGAAGGACACGCGCAGCAGCCTCGCCCAGCCTCGATCTCCGCCGCGAGCGCCTCGGCGACGGCGCCGGTCTGCTCGTAGAAGCACCACACGAGCACGGTCGGGCCCGCGCCGGAGATGCGTCGCGCCCAGCGCGCCCAGCTCGCGCGCGCGACAGGCGAGCTCGAAGGAGCGCGGGAACAGGCTCGCGCGCTGGCTGCTGGTGCAGGCGATCGTGCAGGCCGCGCGCGAGCAGGTCCCAGTCGCCCCGCGCCAGGCCCAGCGTCAGCAGCGCGCGCGTGGGCGACGTTGAAGACGGCGTCCTGCCATCGGCACCTGCGCGGGCAGCGCCGCGCGCGCGGCGCGCGTGCGCACCGCCTGCTCGGGAACCACCGCGAGCGCCTCCAGCCCGGTCGGCGGATCGAACCTGGCGACGGCGCCGTCCGCGCACACGACGAAGCCGCCGTGCAGCGCCGCCGCGACGTTGTCGGGGTGACCCTCGATCTCGCTCGCCAGCGCCAGCAGATCGGCGTCCAGCTCGAACAGGTGGTCCGCGGCCATCAGCCCCGCGACGATCGCCGCGGCGCTCGAGCCCAGCCCGCCCGACAGCGGTATCTGCGAGCTGATCCTGAAGGTGAAGCCATCGGCCGGATGCAGCCGCTCGAACGCGCGCACGCACAGGTTCTCGCGGCCTCTTGGCGACCGGCAGCTCGGTCTCGACGGCGAACTCGCCCGTCTCCTCGACCTCGACCTCGAGCGTCAGCGCCAGCGCCGCGGCCATGCAGTCGAACCCGGGACCCAGGTTGGCCGAGGACGCCGGCACGCGCACGACCCTCCTACGGATCACCCAGCACCGCTTCCTCGATCGCCGCCGTCTCCGCCGCGCAGCTGATCACCCGCCGTCGTTGTTGGCGATCGCCGTCTCGGGGTCCTTCAGGCCGCGGCCGGTGAGCACGCACGCGACCTGCTCGGCGCCGTCGGCGCCGTACTTGAGCAGGCCGGCGACCGACGCCGCGGAGGCCGGCTCGCAGAACATGCCTTCCCTGGACGCGAGCAGCCTGGTAGGCGTGCAGGATCTCCGCGTCGCTGACGACGCGGATCGAGCCGCGCGAGTCGGTCGCCGCCGCCATCGCGTCCTCCCAGCGCACGGGATTGCCGATCCTGATCGCGCTCGCCACCGTTTCCGGGTGCTCGATCGGGTGCCCGAGCACCAGCGGCGCGGCCCCCTCCGCCTGGAAGCCGAACAGTTTCGGCGCCGCGCCCATCTCGCGAAAGCCGCGCCAGTAAGAGGTGATGTTGCCGGCGTTGCCGACGGGGATGCACAGCGCTTCCAGCCCGCCTTCCAGGCCCTCGTGGATCTCGAACGCGGCGGTCTTCTGGCCTTCGATGCGGAATTCGTTGACGGAGTTGACGAGCACGATCGGGTGCGAGTCGGTGAGCTCGCGCACGAGCGTCAGCGCCTGGTCGAAGTTGCCCTTCAGCGAGATCACGCGGGCGCCGTGCACGAGCGTCTGGGCCATCTTGCCCTGGGCGATCTTGCCCTCCGGCACGATCACCGCACAGGTGATTCCCGCGCGCGCCGCGTAGGCGGCGGCGCTCGCGGCCGTGTTGCCCGTCGACGCGCAGATCACGGCCTTGGCGCCGTCGCGCACGGCCGCGGAGACCGCGCACGTCATGCCGCGGTCCTTGAACGAGCCGGTCGGGTTGGCGCCCTCGAGCTTCAGGCGCACGGTCGCCCCGACCATCTCCGAGAGCACCGGCGCGCGCAGCAGCGGCGTCGAGCCCTCCTGCAGGCTGACCAGCGCGTCGCCCTGCCTCGAACGGAAGGCGCTCGAGATAGCGTTCGATCAGCGGCACGTGGGCGGGCGTCTGCGGCGTGCCTTCAACCCGCGGAAGCTTGACCTTGGGGATGTCTATGCGCACCTCGCTCATACGAACTCCTCTTCGATCACACGGATTGTCCGGGGCATCGAGCGTACGAACTCGAAGCCCGCCGACCTGCTCGATCGCCGCACGCATGCTCGACTCGAGCACCGGGTGGGTGACCATCACCAGACGGGCATTCTCCCCCATGCCGCGTTGCACCACCGACTTGATCGACACGCCGTGCTCCCCCAGCACCTGCGTCACCGACGCCAGCACCCCGGGACGATCGGCCACGTCCAGATGCAGGTAGAAGGCGCTCTCGACGTCCTCGATCAACGGCAGCGCCAGCGGCGGAGCGGGTGGGCGCGCACCGCCGGTCATCACGCTGACGACGTCGCCGAGCACCGCGCTGGCGGTCTGGCGCCCACCGGCGCCGGGACCCGACATCGTGATCTCGGTGATCGCCTCGGATTCGACCGTCACCGCGTTGAACGGGCCCGGATACCGACGCGAGCGGATGCCCGGCGTACAGGAACGCGGGATGCACGCGCACCGACAGGCCGCCGTCGCGGCGCTCGGCGGTGCCGATCAGCTTCAAGCCCAGGCCGAGCTCGCGCGCGTACTCGAGGTCGTCGCCGTGCAGGTGCTCGATGCCTTCGTAGCGCACGTCGTTGAGGTGCACCGGCGTGCCGAACGCCAGCGCGCGAGGATCGCCATCTTCGCGGCCGCGTCGCGCCCTGAGACGTCGTCGCTGGGGTCGGCCTCGGCGTAGCCGATGCGCTGGGCCTCGGCGAGCGCCTCCGCGTAGCTCGAGCCGGCGGTCATCTCGGTGAGGATGAAGTTGGTCGTGCCGTTGACGATCCCGTGGATGCGCTCGATCGGCGTCGCCGACAGCGACTCCTCGAGCACGCGCACGACCGGCACCACGCCCGCCACCGCCGCCTCGAAGCGCAGCCGCACGCCGTGCTCGCGCGCTGTCTCGAACAGCTCCTCGCCGTGCTGGGAGAGCAGCTGCTTGTTCGCGGTGACGACGTCCTTGCCGATGCGCATCGCCGCCAGCAGGTACTCGCGCGCGGGCTCGATCCCGCCCATCACCTCGACGAGCAGATCGGCGTCGGCGAGGATCTCCTCGAAGTCGCCGCGCGTGCGCGTCAGCACGCCGCTGACCACCGGCCGGCGGCCGTTGAAGCGCTCGATCTCATCCGCGCGTTCCTCGAGCAGCACGGCGAACGCCGCGCCGACGGTGCCGTGGCCGAGCAGGCCGACCGTGAATGGAGTCCCGCCCACCGCGCCCACTACGCCGGCCCGGCCGACGGCCTCCGCGCCGCCCTCGACGTCGGGGACGGCGGGATCGCTAGCGGACATCGCGCGCCATCAGGTCCTCGTAGCTCTCGCGCCTGACCACCACGCGCGCGTCGCCGTCGCGGCAGAAGACCACCGGCGCTCGCGGCACGCCGTTGTAGTTGTTCGCCATCGCATAGCCGTAGGCGCCGGTGGCGGGCGTCACGATCACATCGCCCGGCCGCGGGTCATCCAGCAGCGCCTCCCGCAGCGATCACATCGCCCGACTCGCAGTGCTTGCCCGCGAGCACGCACTGCGGTCGAGCCGCTCGAAGCGGTCGGCCACGTGAGCCTCGTAGGTTGCGCCATAGAGCATCGGGCGCATGTTGTCGGACATGCCGCCGTCGACGGCCACCCAGCGCGAGACGTTCTGCTTGACGCTCTCGACCGTGTACAGCGTCACGCACGCGTTCGCGCACAGCGACGCGCCCGGGCTCGATCAACAGGCGCCGCTCGGCGCCCATGCCGTGGGCGTGCGCTGCCCGCACGAGCGCGCCGACGTACTCCTCGATCGACGGCGGCGAGGGCTGCTCCTCGGTGTACTGCACGCCGAGGCCGCCGCCCAGGTCCCAGACGGGAAACTCGCCAAGCTTCGCGAGCTCGGCGGCCTCGCGGCGGAAGGGCTCCAGGCCGAGCAGCTGCGAGCCGATGTGCGCGTGCAGACCCTCGAGCGACAGCCCGTCGACGGCCTGCAGCCGCGCGATCGCCTCGTCCGCCTGCGCCATCGCGAAGCCGAACTTCGAGTCGGCCTGACCGGTGGAGATCTTCTCGTGTGTCTCTCCCCTGACGTCCGGCGTGACGCGCACGAGCACCGACTGGCCCCCAGCGCGATCGGCGAGCGCGCCCTCGGCCACCAGCGCCGCCAGACGGTCGATCTCGTCGAAGTTGTCGACCACGATCAGCGCCCACGCGGTGGCGCAGCGCCATCCGCAGCTCCGCCTCGGACTTGGCGTTGCCGTGGAGCACGATCCGCTCGGGCGCGAAGCCGCGCTGCAGCGCCAGGTGCAGCTCGCCCCCGGACGCCGACGTCGCACCACAGCCCCTCGCTGCGCGAACAGCGCCAGCACGGCGCGTGCAGGGGAACGCCTTGGAGGCGAACACCACGTGGAAGTCGCTCGTGGCCGGCGTCGCGGCCGGCCTGCACGAACGCTCGCGCGCGCGCGCGCAGATCGTCCTCGGCGACCACGTACGCGGGCGTGCCGAACTCGCGCGCCAGCTCGATCGTGTCGCAACCGCCCACCTCCAGGCGGCCGCGCTCGTTGAGGCGGCTGCCCAGGGGAAGACCCGCGGAGAGGCTGGTTCCGGTGGCCATCGCCGCTGATTATCGCTTGCCGGCCGAGGATCTCGTCAAGTGGCGTGGGAAGCTCGACGCGGTGTTGAGTCCCCTGACGGAGATGGCGTCGGGCGATCCGGGAGCTCGCGGGGTCGCTTCAGGGCGCGAGAACAGGCCCCACTGGAGAGCTTTCGAGTCGTCTGAGGATTCGCGGGAGCGGCCGTAGGTGTGCGTTCCTGCGAGATGACAACCTTTGTCGCTACGGGGCGTGGTGATGCGAGATAGTCGCCGTAGCCAAGCTATCTCAGCTCAACGTGGTTGAAAACGACTGCCCTCCCTGTGTCCAATACAACTCGCTACCCGCAACAGTATGCGGGTAGTCGTCGAGGTGCGTGGCGTCGACCGACAGCGCCAGCGACGACGGGTCCACATCCGTCCCGGACGCCAGCAGTCGCGTCCCCGACCCTTCTACCGCGTACACATCGAAATACGGGGCTTTGGCCACCGCGGAGCGCTCATCGTCTTCCGCGATCCACGCCACCGACCCGTCGCTCTTCAGGACAAGCGCCACGATCTCGCCGACACCGACCGATCCCGGCTCCGGCTTTGGCGGGGTGCCCGTGGGCACGTCATGGAGCACCCGGCCGGTGCGAAGGTCGCGCACGATCACCCGCAACGACGTTCTAACGGTCGCGCCTTCAAGCGTGTAGCGGTCGGCGGTCGTGAAGAATTCTTCATACGCAACGGCTGCCCCGGCCAGGGTCACCCGCGGTACTTCCGCACAGGCTGCGGCGCTTTCCCGCCTGTTGCAGCTAGCGATAAAAAACGACCGTCGCTGTCCATTCGCGCAGGCTCGAATGTTCAGCACTTCTCCATTCGGCACCGCATACAGCTCTGCCTGCGGATCGGTGAACAGGACGTGCGAGCTGCTCGGCCGGCACTTCGCGGCTGCCGTGGGGCGACCGCGCGCCACGCTTGCTGTCGCGGTCATTAGAAGCACGCCCAGCACACCGGTCAGGGCGACTGCGGTTCGTTGCATATCCTTTAGACTATCGCGACTACCGGAAGTTGCGGAGAGATGGACGATCGTTCGGAAGGGCGACCCATAGAGCCCGGACAAGCGTGGACGTTGATCCCGCACCTACTCCGCCCGCGATTCTGCGCACCACCGCGAAGGCACCTGCTCACCCAAAGCCGCTCACCGGTACCGGCGCGGGGTACGGATCGCCCAGCGGCCTTTCTTCGCCATCGCCGAGCGCGCCGTAGGCACTATCGCCCCAGCAGTCGATTTTCCCTTCGGGTAGCAACGCGCACGGTGTTTCTCCGCCTTCTCCACTGTTGATGGCGGTGGCGTCACTGATCCCTTCCACCATCACCGGCGTGGAACTATATTCTGTGTTGCCGTCGCCTAGCTCCCCCGAAAAGTTTGCGCCCCAGCACTCTATGTGACCACTACTCAGCAATGCGCACGTGGACAACCCGTAAAGTTCTGAACCACTCCGGGGTCCTCCGCCGGTCTCGACCGCGACCGCATTTTCGACCCCGCTCACCGCCGTAACCGTCAGCGTATCATGTTCACCGGTGTTATGCCAACAGTCTACATGGCCGCCGGATACCACGGCACACGCTTCGGTTGCCCATTCTTCGAAACCACCAGTGGAGATCGCCGTCGCATGGGTAACCCCTGTCACCACGCTCGGCGTCGTGTTCACGACACCATACCCGGGTGTAAATCCCCAGCACATGACTTCGCCGCTCGCCAACAACGCGCACACACGGAAGTCCGCCGCACCGATCATCGTCGCGTTCGTGATACCGCTCACTTCTACAGGCGTCGAGCTGCCGGTGGTCGTTCCGTCTCCCAGTTGGCCAGTGTTATTGCGGCCCCAGCAATCAACGTGTCCGGTTGATAGCAGTGCGCAAGCAAAGCCGCCGCCCGGTGCAACTTGCGTCGCGTTCGTGATCCCACTGACGGAAACTGGCGTAAAGCTATCTTCAGTCGTTCCGTCACCCAACTGTCCGTCCTCGCCGTATCCCCAGCACTCGATATGACCGGAGATGTTGGCGCAGCCCTCGTCTCCGCTAGACCCGATGGCACTCGCACCGCTGATCCCGCTCACCGTGGTCGGAACTGTCCTTATCTGTGGCGCGCCGTCACCTTCTTCCCACCCTACATTGAATCCCCAGCAGTCAACGCCGCCCGCCAGGAGCAGCGCGCACGTATGGTAACCGCCGCTACTCACCGCGGTGGCAACGCATCCATTTGTTATAAATGCCTTGTCGCCCCCGAGGCCGGGCTGTCTCTCTTCTTCGTTGACTTTGTTTTCCGCCTCGGCCTGATAGTGATAGGTAGTACATGGTTCCAGTCCGCTCAGCGCGGCTGTCTCGCTCTGCTCCCCATTTTCATTGGCGACAGTAGCCGCTGTCGTGGCTTTTCCGTACGCTTCCGAGGTGCCATACTTGACGAGGTATTTGGTTGTCAAACCCTCTGGGTTAACGGCCAAGGCGACGGTCCCAGACGAGGATGTTATGGTGCTCGTAACTGCACCTTTGGTTTTCGCCACCGCCGGGCATCCTTCGAGCCCGAGCGCCAAGACGCAGTATGCCTGGCGGGGGCTTTCCGCCGGATGCCCTTGTTCCTCTGTGACACCTTCTCCCGGCAGCAAGGCGCTGTCAAATTCGTGTTCGTGCCCAGGTTGTGCCAGGACTTCCGCGCTCGGTCCTTTATAGAGATAATAGTCAACCAATTCTACGCGACTCACTTCTTTGGCGAGATGAACGTCGCCGAGTTTGAGGAAGTCTTTGGCCGCGTCGCGTTGCCGCGTCGCGTCTTCGGCCTGGCTGCTGTCGTCCAGTTTCGTTGCCGTACCGCCGTTCTGCAGCATGACTCCTTGCTCGCTCAACCAGACGTGTGAAGCGCCCAAACGCTTGATTTTTTTGATGAACGCTTCGGCGTCGCTGTTATAGGGGTGGTAATAGTAGTCTTCGAGATCCACATAGTCGTGAAAGCCCCAGATGCGCGGCTTGCCACGCCACAGAGAATGGTTCTTCTGGATTGTCGTCAGGTATGTGTTGATGTACCCGTCGTCTTCTGAGAATTCACCCGCCACCATTGTGCAATTACAGCCGACCTGCCTGAGAATCGCTCGCGCGGCTTTCCAGAAAAGCGCAGCCCTTTTCGCATTATTGTAGAGTGGGTCCTGTTTCGTTGGCTTATTCAAGTCGGGCTCGTTCCATGCGCCGTATAGGGTGACGGCCGGTATGCTCGGGTTTTCAGCATGGAGCTTCATCAGGCCCGCAATGAGTGCCTTGATATGCGCTTCGTACGAGCCGAGACCGGTTTCCTTGCATCGCTGACCAGGATGACAGAACTGGTCTTCTTCGACCGTGAACGTTATGTAGGGCTGGAGGCCCGCGCGCCCAACAGCTTCGAGCCATTTGTCTAGTTCAGGGTTGTCGGCATGCCAGTTGTACGGGACGATGTCGCGGGCGATCCCGACGTGGAGCTGCCCGGTCTTGAGGTGGCTGTCAAAATTTGCCTCGATTTTGCCAGGTTCTTCTTCTGCGTTTTCGAAGCTGGTCGCTTTCGGATCCGAGAGGCCGTAGCGCACGGTGTGTGTCTTTGCTTCACTGGCCTGGTTCGTCGGCGCGGCGATGTTGGTCTCGGCGGTCACCGGGTACGTCGTGCCGCCGCCGGGTGAAATCGTCAATGTGATCGCGTCGGTTCCGATGCTCAGGGAGGATGTGACGCTGTTGCCTTTGGAGTCCATGACTTTGGGGGCTTCGATGACCATGAGAGTGGTGTCGGTGGTGTGTTCTTCCGCATAGCTGACGGCGCTTTTGCCGTTTTCGTAGAGCGTTTTCGTTTCCTGCGGGTGCAGTTCTTCCGATTTGGGTTCGACTGTGGGTGTCGATGCCGTTGGCGCGGCGGGCAGTTTTTCAAGCGGGCTTTCTTCGGAGATGCCTTCTTCGAGTGCTTTTTCCGCCGCTTCGCTGTTGGTCCCCGATCCTTCGTGTTCGGCCGTGCCTTCGGACGTTTCCCCTCCGAGTGCTTCGCCCAGGGAGCCTTCCAGGGGTGACGTAGCGGGGATTTCTACGACCGCGACGTCGCCGTTGGAAAGTGTTTCAAGCCTCTGATTGGGCCCGAGACCGACTTCCCAGGAGAAGGATGTGGGAGCTTCGGATGAGTGCAATTGCAAGAGCATGCTCGCGCCGAGCGCGTCGGGCCTCACGATCGTATCGGTCGCGTTTGAGGTGCCCGCGAACAAAGCGGCTGCGCCGTTGACGATCGTCGGTGTCTGAGCCGCGTTGGCGGCGCTGCCGATGGGCTGGAAGCTCAGTTCGCCTCGGCGGGTGTGTTGACGGCGAATTCGCCCGTGGTTTCCTTGGAGGTCGAGGAGCTCGTCAGCGTCGTTGTCGCGGTGAGCGATTCGCCGGTGTCGCTCACCGCGGGCTTGACTTCCTGCCCTTCGATCGTGTTGGGAGTCGCGGGCTGAAGCACGGAGGGGTCAGTTTTTTCAGCGAGTTCGATAGCGGACGTCACACTCGCTCCGCTGCCCGCAACCACGGCCGTCTGCGCGGAGGCTGCGGCCGCGCTCCCGAGCGAGTTCGTCGTTGTGACCTTGACGCGGAGCGTCGAGCCAACGTCGGCGCTCGCGCTGGTGTAGCTGGGTTTGGTCGCGCCTTCGATCGGCGCGCAGCTTTCACCGGCGGTGTTGCAGCGCTCCCAGCGATAGTAATACGCTAGTGGCCGCGACCCAGACCAGCTGCCGTTGCTGGCGGTCAACCGTTCGCCGAGCTTCGCTATGCCGCTGATGACCGGCCTGCTGGTATTTTTGGTGAGCCTGCGGCTCCCACGGTTTCGCTGGCTTCTGAGGTCGCGCTGGCGCTCCCGATCGAGTTTGCGCCGGTGACGACCACGCGGAGGGTCGAGTTGATTTCCGCTTCGATCAGTTTGTAGGTGCTGCTGGTCGCTCCCGTGATGTTCGCGCAGCTTCCGCCTTCTTCGTTGCATTTTCGCCACTGATAGGTGTAGGAGATGGGCTCGCTGCTCACCCAAGTGCCTGTCTGGGCAGTCAACGTTTCCCCGGGCGTGAGATTGCCTTCGCTCGTCGGCGGAAAAAGGTCTGTGGGCGCTAGGAATCCAGT
>CAWGYW010000006.1:0-145152 GCA_963826985.1 uncultured Solirubrobacteraceae bacterium | reverse complement strand
GATGATCGCCACGACAGTCGGGGCCTGAATTCACAATCTGCCGGGCAATGAACTCATGATCTGCCAGCACGTAGATTCATGATTTGTCCGGCATCTCACCGACAATCTGCCGTGCACCGGACTGACAATCTGTCCGGCCGTCTGCGATCTTGCCATATGGTGGTGATCCAGGTGGTACACTCCTCTCGATGCCCACCTCCCACCCTCGCGTCCAAGTGACGCTTGATCCCGAGTTCGCACGCGCCGTCGACCATGCCGGTGCGCAGCTCGGAAGCTCGCACGGACGGGCGGGAGTGATACGCACGCTGGCGCTGCGCGGCGCCGAAGAGATCTCTCGCCAGGCCGACAGCCAGACTCAAGCTCGAGCACAAGCGATCGAGGAGCTGCTCGAGCACGACTTCTCGCGGCTCAGCGACATCGTCGTAAAGCGCGAATCGGACCTCGCGAGCAAGTTGCCGCCACCGTCACAGCCGCATCGCAGCTGACGTGAGATATGGCAAAGGCGTCGCGCTCGTCGTCGACACGTCCGCATGGGCGCGGCAGGGCCATCCCGACGTCGCCCCCCACTTCCGTGACACGGCGCAGGCCGACCTCCTGGTCGGCTGCCCGGTGGTCGCGCTCGAGCTGCTTACAACCGCGCGCAACGCGGACGAGCACCGTCGGCTCGCCACTTCGTTGAGCTCACTACGCCAGGCACCGGTAACCCCGGGAGCCTGCGAAGCAGCTCTGAGCGCCTCGAGCGAGCTGGCGAGCGCCAACGATCCACGCGTGCCCGTTGCCGACTACCTGATCGCCGCCGCAGCTGCCGAGCGCGGCTTTGGCGTGCTTCATTACGACCATCACTACGACACGCTCGCGGGTCCACTGGGCTTCGAGAGCGTCTGGATCGCACCACCGGGGACGATCTAAATGCCCTGGCCGATCCAGCCCGCGACCCCGCGGGGCGGCCTTGAGGCCGCCTACTAAATAAGCTGTCCAACCCATGTTCTCCAAGGTCCTCATAGCCAACCGCGGCGAGATCGCCGTCCGCATCGTCCGCGCGCTCGACGAGCTCGGCGTCGCGAGCGTCGCCGTGTACTCCGAGCTCGACCGCGACGCGCCGCACGTGACGCGCGCCGGCGAGTCCTACAACCTCGGCGACGGCCCCGCCGCCGAGAACTACCTGAGCGTCGAGAAGATCCTCGACGCCGCCGCGCGCGCCGGCGCCGAGGCGATCCACCCCGGCTACGGCTTCCTCGCCGAGAACGCGCCGTTCGCGCAGGCGTGCGAGGACGCCGGCATCGTGTTCATCGGGCCGCCCGCGAGCGCGATCGAGGCGATGGGCTCGAAGACCCGCGCGCGCGAGCTGATGCAGGCCGCCGGCGTGCCGATCGTGCCCGGCACCACCGAGCCCGTCGCCACCGTCGCCGACGCGCTGCGCATCGCCAACGAGGAGGTCGGCTTCCCCGTCGCCGTCAAGGCCGCCGGCGGCGGCGGCGGCAAGGGCTTTCGCGTGGCGCTCACCGAGGACGAGCTCGAGGGCGCCTTCGAGGGCTCGAGCCGCGAAGGCGAGAAGTTCTTCTCCGACCCCACCGTCTACCTCGAGCGCTACCTGCACGACCCGCGCCACGTCGAGGTGCAGGTGCTCGCCGACCGCCACGGCAACGTCATCCACCTGGGCGAGCGCGACTGCTCGATCCAGCGCCGCCACCAGAAGGTGATCGAGGAGTCCCCCGCGCCGGCGTGGGTCGTCGACCCGCAGATGCGCGAGCGCATCGGCCAGATCGGCGTCGACGCCGCCAAGGCCGTCGACTACGTCGGCGCCGGCACGATCGAGGGCCTGTTCTCGGCTAGGCGAGGGCGGCGGCGAGCCCGAGTACTTCTTCCTGGAGATGAACACGCGCGTGCAGGTCGAGCACTGCGTCACCGAGATGACCACCGGCATCGACATCGTCAAGGAGGGCATCAAAGCCGCCGCCGGCGAGCCGCTCTCCTACGCGCAGGAGGACGTCGAGCTGCGCGGCCACGCGATCGAGTGCCGCATCAACGCCGAGGACGCCTCCAAGAACTTCGCCCCCGCGCCCGGCAAGATCGGCGTCTACCGCGAGCCCACGGGCCCCGGCGTGCGCGTCGACTCCGGGCGTCGGCGAAGGCGGCGAAGTCTCGCCGATGTACGACCCGATGGTCGCCAAGCTGATCGTCTGGGACGCCGACCGCGAGCAGGCCACCGCGCGCATGCTGCGCGCGCTCGGCGAATACGAGATCGACGGGCTGAAGACGCTGATCCCGTTCCACCAGGCGCTGCTCGCCACCGAGCAGTGGGCCAGGGGCGAGACCTGCAGGGACCTGCTCGAGGACAAGCAGTGGCTGAAGACGCTCGCCTTCCCCGCGCCCGACGCCGCCCGTCGGACGGCGACGAGCGAGGCCGAGAAGGTCGAGCAGACCTACGCCGTCGAGGTCTCCGGCAGGCGCTTTGACGTGCGCGTCGTCGGCCCGCCGTTCGCCGGCGGCGGCGCCGGCGGCGCCGCCGACGGCAGCGGCGCCGCAGCGGGCGCGCGCAAGGCGCCCAAGCGCGGCGAGCGCAAGTCCTCCAGCGGCGGCGGGCCGGACACGCTCCCCTCGCCGCTGCAGGGCAACATGTGGAAGGTGCTCGTCAAACAGGGCGACGAGGTCACGGAGGGCCAGCTGCTGTGCATCATCGAGGCGATGAAGATGGAGAACGAGATCACCGCGCACAAGGCCGGCACGATCGTCGAGCTGCCGATCACCGAGGGCGCGCCGATCCAGGCGGGCGCGCCGATCGCGACGATCAAGAGCCGCCGCGGGCTCATAGCGTCTCAGCAGCGTCCGACGCGCCGCTGACGCACGGTAGCGTCGACGCAGAGTCGCGCGACAGCTCCACGATCGGCGTGGCGGCAGCGCCCGCTCGAGCGCGGTCGAGTCTTCGTCGGCCTGTGGAAGGCGCGATCGATGTCGTGATTCCGATCCACGCGGTCGATCGTCGTACCGAAGCGTCGTCGTCACAGCCGCATGGCGAGCGCAGACGCTTGCGCACCCGCAGCGATCGTCGTCGACAACGCGTCGCCCGACGACTCGGTGGCGGCAATCCGCGAGCGCTTCCCTCATGTCGAGGTGCTTGCAGCTCACGTCGATCGCGGCTACGCCGCGCGCCTGCAACGCCGGGATCGCGCACGGAACGCTGCGACGGCGGTCGTGCTTCTCGAACAACGACGTCTGTCGCGCCGCCGCATTCCTCGAGCGGCTGCTGGGGCCACGAGAGGCCGACACGCACGTCGGCTCGGCTGCCGCGGTGCTGCTGCGACCGGGCGAGCGAGTGATCGACAGCGCGGGGCTGACGGTCGATCCCGACGCTCGCTGGCTTCCCGCGGCTTCAGGGTCAGCCCGAGCGCTATGCGACGACCCGGCGACCGACGCTCCTCGGCCCCACAGGCGCCGCCGGCGCCTACCGGCGCAACGCGCTCGCACAGGTCGGTGGCCTCGACGAGCGGATCTTCCTCTACCAGGAGGACCTCGACCTCGCGCTGCGTCTGTGCGCTGCCGGCTGGAGCAGCGTCGTAGCTCACGACGCCCGCGCGGTCCACGTCGGCTCCGCCACCGCGGGTCGGGGCTCCTCCATGCAGCGCCGCCACCGCGCGGCGCCGCACGCGGCTACCTGCTGCGCCGTTACGGGATCTTGAGCGGAAGGCGGGCCCCGCGTGCCTTCGCGACGGAGGCTCTACGTGATGGCGCGCGACGCCGCGTTCTCGCACGACCTGATGGCGCTGCAGCAGCGCGCCTCGGCCGGCTGGCACGCGGCGCGGCGGATCACCCAGCGATGGCGCCGAGCGACGGGCTCGACACGCCGTCGGCTTCCTCGCGAGCCTGCGACCGCGCCGCGTCGACCGCGCGTCTGCCGCGTCCGCAGCGCCGGCCGTCTCCGCCGCGCCCTCCACGCCGCGCGCGGCGTGACTACAAGGCCGCCGCGTTCCGCTGATGCAGTGCCGCTGCCCAGCGCGGTCGCGACCCGTCGGCAGCTCGGCCTCGAGCCCTTCGCGGCGAGCGCGCGCAGGTAGGCGGCATCCTCGAGGACGGCCAGCGCGCGGGTGGCGTCCATCACCGGCCCGTGACCGGGGACGACGTGCTCGCTGCGGCCACGAGCGGGCGCAGACGCTCGAGCGTCGCGAGATACGCGTCGACGGCGCCGCCGCCGTTCAGCGTCGGGATCTCGAGCGTCGAGAGGTAGTCGCCGACCACCAGCACGCCCGCCCACCCGATCGCGACAGCCATCCCGTCGACGCGTGTGGCCGTCGGCCGGGTGCAGCTCGAGCTCGTGCTCGCCGATCTCACAGCGCCCGGGCACCGGCAGCGCCTGCACCGAGCCGAGCGCGAGCGGACGCGGCGCGCTCGATCATCAGTTCTTCGTCGAATGCGCGCAGCTCCCGCTGGGCCTCGCCCGGCGCAGCGCGCAGGCGCTCGGCGGTGCTCTCGGCACAGCCCAGCGCGAGCCCCGGGAAACGCCAGGCGCCCGAGCAGGTGATCCCAGTCGCCGTGCGTCGCGAGCAGCCCGCTCGGCGGCGGGAAGCCGCGCCTGCTCGAGCAGCGCCGGCAGCGCGTCGAGCTCGTCGGGCAGCACCGGCGAGTCGATCACGAAACGCCTCGCCTGCCGGCTCCGCGCGCTCGGCCCGCACGACCACGCAGTTGACGTGCAGCACGGCGCTGGTGACGACGATCACGTCGCGGTGGAGCGAGACGGCGCGCACGCGCGAGAGGCCGCTCTAGGTGACGCCGAGCAGCTTGGCGGCCTCTTTGAGGTTGGCGACCTCGGCGGTGGGCTTCTTCTGGGAGGAGTCGAGCGTCTCCTTGTTGCGGTTGACCCAGATCACCGGCACGCGCTGCTTTGACGCACGGCACCACGTCGTGGTAGTGGCTGGCGGCCACGTGCACCCAGCCGCGCTTGCCGCCCATGCGCCGGGCGCACTCGGTGAAGTGCGGCGGTTCGGGCTTGTAGGAGCGCACCTGCTGGGCGGTCACGACGAGGTCGAAGTCGATCGCGATGTGCCGGCGCGTCTGCCCGAGCAGCTTGTCGTCGATGTTCGAGAGCAGGCCCAGCTTGTACTTCTTGGCGAGCTTCTGCAGCTGCGACGCTGGTCTCCTTGAACGGCATCCAGCGCTGCACCGAGTCGGGCAGGAAGCCCGAGCGCGAGGGCTCGAGCGGCCACTCGAGGCGTTTGGCGATCTCGATCGCCGTGCGCCGCAGGACCTCGGCGTAGAGCTCGTAGGAGCCGCCCTCGATTTCGCGCGAGATCTCGTGGAACATCGGGATCAGCACGTTGCGGTCGATCTCGACGCCGTCGCGCGCGGCCTCCTTGGCGAACGCGTCGTAGATCCCGGTCTCCCAGTCGATCAGCGTGCCGTACACGTCGAAGGTGACGAAAGTGACGTTCTTGGGGATGGGCATCGCGCGGCATTATGCCGCTGCCGGCGAGGCATCCCTCGGCGCCGCGACGCTCGGCGACCCGCGCGCCCGATCGCGTCTTGCGTTAGAGTCCCGCGCCGCAATGGACCTGCTGGAGTACCAAGGCAAGCAGCTGTTCGCCCGCCACGGATTGAGGGTCTCCTCGGGCGAGGCCGTGACGAGCGTCGAGGACGCCGTGGCGGCGGCCGACCGAGTCGGCTACCCGGTCGTCGTCAAGGCGCAGGTGCTGATCGGCGGCCGCGGCAAGGCCGGCGGCGTCAAGCTCGCCGCCGACGAGGCCGAGGCGCGCGAGCACGCCGAGCAACATCCTCGGCATGGACATCCGCGGCCACACCGTGCGCACGCTGTGGATCGAGCACGCCTCGGACATCGCCTCCGAGTACTACGCCTCGGTGCTGCTCGACCGCTCGGCCAAGCAGCCGCTGGTGATGTTCAGCGTCGAGGGCGGCGTCGACATCGAAGAGGTCGCCGAGAAGACGCCCGAGAAGCTCGATCCGCCACCACGTCGACGCGCTCGACGGGCCTCTCGCGCGAGGAGGCCGTCGCAGATCGCCACCGACGGCGGCGCCGACGCGGACGTCGATCGACGGCGTCGCCGACGCGCTCGTGGCGCTGTACGAGGTGTGGCTGCAGGAGGACGCGACGCTCGCCGAGATCAACCCGCTGATCGTGACCCCGGAGCGGGAGGTCAAGGCGCTCGACGCGAAGGTCTCGCTCGACGGCAACGCGCTCTACCGCCACCCCGAGAACCAGGGGCTGTCCGACAGCGAGAACGAAGACCCGATCGAGCGCCGGGCCAAGGAAGAGGGCGTCCAGTACGTCAAGCTCGACGGCGACATCGGCATCCTCGGCAACGGCGCCGGCCTGGTGATGTCGACGCTCGACGTGGTCGCCCAGGCGGGCGGCTCGCCCGCGAACTTCCTCGACGCCGGCGGCGGCTCGGACGCCGAGAAGATCAAGCAGGCGGTCGAGCTGCTGCTCGCCAACGACGCCGTCAAGGCGGTGCTGTTCAACATCTTCGGCGGCATCACCCGCTGCGACGAGGTCGCCACGCGGCCTGATCGCGGCCTTCGAGGAGATCAAGCCGTCGGTGCCGTTCGTCGTGCGCCTCGACGGCACCAACGACGTCGAGGGCCGGCGGCTGCTGCAGGAGGCCGCGCTGCCCAACGTGCACGCCGCCAAGACGATGAACGAGGCCGCCGAGATGGTCGTCGCGCTGGCCGCCGGCGCAGCGCCGGTGCGGAGGCGAGCGCCTGATGTCGGTCCTCGTCGACGAGGGCACGCGCCTGTGCGGTGGCCGGCATCACCGGCCGCGAGGGCACCTTCCACACGCTCAACAACCGCAACTACGGCACGAACGTCGTCGGCGGCGTGACGCCGGGCAAGGGCGGCCAGGACGTCGAGGGCATCCCCGTGTTCGACAGCTGGGAGCAGGCGGTCGCCGAGGCGCAGCCGAACACGGCGATGATCTTCGTGCCGCCGCGCTTCGCCGCCGACTCGATCCTCGAGGCGGCCGCCGCGGGCGTCGAGCTCGTGATCGCGATCACCGAGGGCATCCCCGCCCACGACGAGCTGCGCGTCTACAACACGCTCAAGCGCGACCACCCGGGCACGCGCCTGATCGGCCCCAACTGCCCCGGCATCCTCTCGCCCGGGCAAGGCCAACGTCGGCATCATCCCGGCGTCGTTCTTCAAGCGCCGGCAACGTCGGCGTGGTGTCGCGCTCGGGCACGCTCACCTACCAGATCGGCAACGAGATCGCCCAGGCGGGCGTCGGCTGCAGCACGATCGTCGGCATCGGCGGCGACCCGGTCCCGGGCTCGTCGTTCGTGGACGTGCTCGAGCTGTTCGAGGCCGACGAGGAGACCGAGCTGGTCGTGCTCTCCGGCGAGATCGGCGGCTCCGCCGAGGAGGAGGCCGCGGAGTACATCGCCGGCACATGAGCAAGCCGGTCGTCGCCTACATCGCCGGCTTCACCGCGCCCGCCGGCAAGCAGATGGGCCACGCCGGGCGCGATCGTCTCCGGCAGCGCCGGCACGGCCGCGGCCAAGGCCGAGGCGCTCGAAGCGCAAGGGCGTGCGCGTCGGGCGCACCCCCACCGAGGCCGCCAGCGATCGCCGTCGAGGTGCTCGGCGGCGCCTCGCTCGCGGCGTCCTGATCGACCCGACCGCTTCCGCGGCGCTACCGGCGCGACCGGACGGTACGCTAGGCTGCCCATGGACCAGAGGTAGCGCAAGCACGCTGGGCGAACTCGAGCGCAAGCTGCGCGAGCTCGAGCGCACGCTGACGCGACGAGCGCGCGAGCCAGCCGCCGGCGGCCCCCGCCATGCCGGCAGCCGGTCCCACACCCAGGGACGCCGCGCGTCGAGCTCGCCGCCCACCGGCTCGAGCAGGATCGTCGACGAGGCGATCGAGCCTCCCCAGCGCGCCCCCGGAGCGCGCCGCCCGCAGCCGCGGCCGCCACCGCGCGCGCCGAGGCCGGCCGCAGACGCCGCGCGCGCCGCGCCGCCGAGCCCCGGCAGGAGCTGCTGCGCTTCCGCGATCGGCTCGAGCGGACGGCGCGCGAGCTGACCCACGACTACGACGAGCTGCTCGGGACGCCTAAGCTACGCCGCTGTGCCAACGACGACCGGCCCCACGATCTCCTTCGCCCGCGGCGCCCCGTCGCTGGACATCGTCGACGTCGACGGCCTGCGCGACGCGGCCGTGCGCGCGTTCGAGAGCGACCCGGCGGGCACGACCGCGTACGGCACGTCGGTCGGCTACCCGCGCCTGCGCAGCTGGATCGCCGACCGCCACGGCGTCGAGCCCGAGCGGGTGCTGGTGACGAACGGGTCGATGCAGGCGGACGCGTTCCTGTTCGAGCAGCTGGTGCGCTCGGGCGACGAGGTGATCGTCGAGCGCCCCACCTACGACCGCACGCTGCTGTCGCTGCGCGAGCGCGGGGCGCGCGTGCACGCGGTCGAGCTGCAGCCGGACGGCATCGACACGGACGCGCTCGCGCGAGCTGCTGACGGGCGGCCCGAGCGCGTGCAGCCCGACGCTCGCGCACATCATCCCCAACTTCCAGAACCCGGCCGGCTACACGCTCTCCTACGAGAAGCGCCGGCGGCTGCTCGAGCTGGCGGCGGACCACGGCTTCATCGTGTTCGAGGACGACCCGTACGTGGAGCTGCGCTTCAGCGGCGAGACGCTGCCGACGATGCTCTCGATGGACCCCGAGCGCGTCGTGTACGCGTCGTCGTTCTCGAAGACCGTGTGCCCGGGCATCCGCGTCGGCTACCTGGTCGGCCCCGCCGGACCTGATCGGCGGCGATCGCCCAGCTCGCGACGAACACGTACATCTCGCCGAACATGGTCGCGCAGTCGATCGTGTACGAGTTCTGCGCCTCGGGCGCGATCGAGCGCTCGATCGAGACGGTCAAGGCGGCGCTGGCCGAGCGCGCGCAGGCGCTCGCGAACGCGCTGCGCAGCGAGCTGCCGGAGGCCCAGTTCGTAGAGCCCGCAGGGCGGCTACTTCATGTGGGTGACGCTGCCGGAGGGCACCGACGTCGCGGCCCTCTTCCAGGCCGCCGCCGAGCGCGGCGTGGCGTTCGTGAAGGGCACCGACTTCCTGCTCGAGGGCGGCGAGAACACGCTGCGCCTGGCCTACTCGGGCGTCACGCCCGAGCAGATCGACACGGGCGTCGCGCGGCTCGCCGAGGCCTACCGCTCGCTCTAGCTCGGCCGCCTCGCGCCGCCCCTCGCCAAGTCCGCAAGCTGCGGTCCGGCCGCTAGCGCCCGTAGCGCTGCCCGAGCACGAGCTGCTCCGGCAGCGCGGTGCGCGCGGGCGGCGAGGGGTCGGCGATCACGGACACGGTCTCGGCGACGCTCGCCGTGAGCCCCAGCCGCCGCCCGTCGGCGGTCTGCAGCTCGACGTGCTCGGCCCCGCGCTCGGCGATGACGGCCTCGAGGCCGGGCTCGAGGCCGGAGGCCTTGAGGTAGTGCAGCAGATCCTCGGCCTCGTTCTCGAAGCGCAGCACGCGCACGGTCGCGCCGACCTCGACGTCGGCGAGCGGCACGCCGGCGAGGCGCGCGCCGGCGACGATCGGGTGGCCGTGCGGGCAGGTCTTGGCGTCGCCGATGGCGGCGAGCATGCGCTCCTCGAGCACCGGCGACATCGCGTGCTCGAGGCGCTCGGCCTCCTCGTGGACCTCGTCCCAGGGCACGCCGAGCACGTCGGTGAGGAAGCGCTCGATCAGGCGGTGGCGGCGCACGATCCCCTCGGCGTGCTCGGCGCCCGTGTCGGTGAACGCGATCGCGCGGTCTGCGCCGCGCGTGATGTAGCCGTCGCGCTCGAGGCGGCCGATCATCTCGTGCACGGTGGGCGGCGAGAGCTGCATCGCGCGCGCGACGTTGGCGCCGGTCATCGGCAGCCCGGCCTCCTGCAGCCAGAACAGGATCTGCAGGTACTCCTCCTCGGCGACCGTCGCCGTGGCTGGTCTCTCGCCGCTCATCTCAGCTGATGCATATGTGCACGCTCGCGCGGCGGCTGTCCTCGATACGTGCACTCGCGCGGGGCCTTGTCCTCGCGCCAGCGGCGCAGCTTGGCGCCGTGGCGGATGCGCCCGGCGGAGACGTGGTCGAAGTCGATCTCGACGACCAGCTCGGGGCGCAGCGCCGACCCACTCGAGGTCCTTGCCGGCGCTCCAGCGGCTGGGGTCGGCGGAGCCGCGCTCGCCGGACTCGTACGGCGCGAGGAAGCCCACCAGCCGGTTCTTCTCGGCGCGCTCAGCCCGGAGCAGTGCCCGACGACGCGCAGCTCGCTCGCCGTCGTAGAGGCCGAGGATCAGCGCGCCGACGGTGTCGGGCTCCTTGCCCGGGCGCCAGCCGACGAGCACGGCGTCGATCGTGCGCACGCGCTTGACCTTGACCATGCCCTTGCGCTCGCCGGGGCGGTAGGGCGCGGAGCGCTCCTTGGCGATCGCGCCCTCGGCGTGCTCGAGCCACTGCTGCGCCTCGGCGCGGTGGCGACGGTCGGCATCAGCTCGACGGGCGCGCCGGCGAACGCGTCGCCTTCGACGAGCGCGCTCGAGCGCGGCGCGGCGCTCGACGAACGGCAGCTCCAGCAGCGACGTCGTCGCTCGTGCGCGAGCAGGTCGAAGGCGACGTATACGGCGGGCGTCTCGCCGGCGAGGCGCTCGATGCGCGAGACCGCCGGATGGATGCGCTGGCCGAGCGCGTCGAAGTCCTCGCGGCCGTCGGCGTCGCGCACGACGATCTCGCCGTCGAGCACGTAGCGGCCCGCGGGAAACTCGAGCTCGGGGAAGTAGCGCCCGAGCGGCTTGCCGTTGCGCGACTGCAGGAACACCTCCGCGCCGTCGACGAACGCGAGGCAGCGAAAGCCGTCGAGCTTGACCTCGTAGCAGTACTCCTCGCCCTCCGGCAGCTCCTTGCGCGAGAGCGCCAGCTGCGGCTTGAGCGGCGGCTCGCAGCGGCAGGCTCACGTCGGCGTCTCCCCGTCGGCGGCGTCGCGCGCCCGGCTCGGCTGCACGCGCTTGGGCTCGCCCTTCTGCTTGCGGAAGTGCGGCGGCCACGGCGCGTCGCCGAGGCCCTCGCGCTCGTCGCGCGGCGGCGAGCTCGAGCAGGCCGTCGAGGCTGCCGGCGTGCTCGTCGATGCTCGCCGACGGGTCGCCGCGCTCGCGCAGCCGCGCGGGCACCGTCTTCGAGCGTCAGCTCGGCGGGCTCGACGTCGGCGACCTCGTCCCACTCCAGCGGGCAGGACACGCGCGCGTCGGGCACGGCCCGGACGGAGTAGGCGGAGGCGACGGTGCGGTCGCGCGCGTTCTGGTTGTAGTCGATGAACACGCCCTCGCGCTCCTCCTTCCACCAGCGGCTGGTGGCGCGGCCGGGCATCCGCCGCTCGACCTCGCGCGCCAGCGCGAGCGCGGCGCGGCGGACTTCTTCGAAGCTCTCGCTCGGGCTCGATGCGCACGTAGACGTGGATGCCGCGCGAGCCGGAGGTCTTGGGGAAGCCGCGCAGGTCGTGCTCGTCGAGCACCTCGCGCACGCCGAGCGCGACCTCGCGCACCTCCGCGAACGGCACGCCGGGGCCGGGGTCGAGGTCGACGCGCAGCTCGTCGGGATGGTCGAGGTCGGCGCGGCGCACCGGCCACGGGTTCCAGTCGATCACGCCGAGGTTGACGCCCCACACGAGGTGCGCGGCGTCGTTGGCGCACGAGCTCGCGCGCGTGGCGCCCGCTGGGGAACGTGACGGTGGCCGTCTGCAGCCACTCGGGCGCGCTGTCGGGCACGCGCTTCTGGAAGAACGGCTCGCCGCCGACGCCGTCGACCCAGCGCTTCGAGCACGGTCGGGCGCTCGCGCAGGTGGCGCACGACCGCCTCCTCGCACTCGACGTAGTAGTTGACGAGGTCGAGCTTCGTCAGGCCCGACGCTCGGGGAAGAACAGCTTGCCCGGGTTGCTCACCCGCACCTCGTGCCCGCACACCTCGACGACGACGGGCTGCGCTTTCTCGGCGGCCATTGCTGGAAGGATGCCCGATCGTGACGTCGAGCATCGATCGACAGCGAGCCCACCTGCGCCGCGCACGGCACCGGACTCGCGCGCCCCCCTGGCGGCGCGCGCGCGGCACCGGGATCTCGCAGCGGCTGCTGATCGCGTGCGCTCCGTTCGGGCCCCGCCTGTCGGCCGCCGCGGCGGCGAGCGCGATCGCGCGCGGTCTCGAGGACGGCGGGCCTGCCGGAGCCGGACGTCTGCCCGCTGCCGTCGCAGGCGAGGCGACGGTGAGCGACGCGTGCGCGCAGCTGCTCGACGCGCTGGACTTCGACGCGCGCATGCGCAGCGCGCGGGCGGTCGTGGTCGGCGACGCGCGGCTCGAGGAGCGCACGCTCGCCGGCAGCGTCGACCTTCGAGATCGCCACGCGCGCGCGCCAGAGCGGCGTGCCGGCGTACGCGGTGACGCGCGAGAACGCGCTCGATGCGCTTCGACGCGCGCATCCTCGACCTGCAGGCGATCCTCCAGGCAGCGGCAGCCGAGGAGCTGGCGAGCGCCGGGCGTCGAGCTCGCGCGGCTGGTGTGAGTCTCCAGCGCACGGCCGAGTCGGCCACGGCGCCTGCGCGAGGTCGTGGACGAGCAGCGTGGCGTCGGCGACGGTCGCGTAGTCGAGGTTGGCGGGGACGTCGCTCGGGAGGTGGTAGTTGGCGAGGGTGCGCCAGTCGGTCATCGACACGAGCGTCGCGATCGGATAGCCGGCGCGGCTGGGGATGACGCTGTCGGTCGACGCGCGTGCGCGGCAGCCGCGCTCGAGCTCGATGCCGAGCGCGCTCGGCGCGCGCCGCGATCAGGTCGCGGAGCCACTCGCCGGCGTAGCCCTCCATCCATATCGGCCCCTCGCCCTCGAGCATGACCATGTGCGGTGAGCCGACGGTGTCGAGGTTGACGAACCACGTGCGCTCGCCGTCGAGCTCGTCGCGGTGGCGCGCCATGAACGCGCGCACCCCGTCCTGGAGCGTCTCCTCGGCGCCGCAGGAGACGAGCAGCACGCGCATGCCCGGAACCGGTTGCTCGCGCAGCAGCTCGGCGAGCGCCGACGAGCGCGGCCACGCCCGACAGGTTGTCGTTGGCGCCGGGCACCGTCGGGCTTCGCCACACGTCGGCGACGAGCGCGGCGCCGAGCGCGCCGATCGCGAGCCCCGCACGAGCCGGCCGCGGCCGGCGGCCGAGCGCCGCGGCGATCGTGCACAGCGGCCCGGCGAGGCCAATCCACCACTGCGGCGGCGACGTCTTGGCGCGCGCGAGCAGGTTCGGTGCGAGCTCGTGCAGGCGACGCTGGAGCGTCTGGTCGAAAAGCATGCCCGTCTGCGGCGCATCGTGGTGGGCGAGCACGACGAGCGTGCCGGTGGGCACGTGCTGCTCGCCGGCCTGGCGCCGCTCGCCGGCCCCTGCGCGCCGCTCGCCGGCCCCTGCGCGCCGCTCGCCGGCACGCGCGATCACGTTGACGGTGGTGCGGCGGCGGCGGACCAGACGTCGTAGAAGCCGCGGCCCGTTCTGCGCCTCGTCGACGATGCCCGCGAGCGTCGCGGCGGCGAGCAGCGCGCCGCTCCGGCGTCGCCCGCGCAGCACGAGCGCCGCGCCTAGCGCGCCCAGATGCCGAGCCCCGTAGCGGTCGGCGGGAACGGGCCCCAGGAGGGCTCGTCCTCGAGGCTCACGTGCACGCCGTCGACGGCGTGCAGCCGTTGCGCGAGCCATTCGGCGGCCTCGCGCTCGCCAGCTGAGCAGGGCGCCCGCTCGAGCACCGCGAGCGTCTCGACGACCTCGCGCAGGATGCCCTCCAGTGACCGCCGATCAAGCTTGTTCGGATGGATCACGCGAGACATTCTCGCTGACGATTCTCCTCCCAATTGCGCCATGTGGTGGCGCGCTTGTGCGGATCGCTAGGCTCGCTCATCAGATGACCGAGCCGAGCCTACAGCGAGCCGGGCGCTTCCGCCCCGCGTGTCGAGCCACGGCCCGACCCGCGCGTCCCGCGCGCGCTGTCGCTGACACGCCGGGCGCGAGGCGGGCGACCGTGATCGGCGCCGGCTCGTTCGGCACCGCGCTCGCCGTGCTGCTCGCGCGCGGCGGCCTGCGCACGACGCTGCAGACGCGCACCGCCGAGCAGGCGCGCTGATCGAGCGCGAGCGCGAGAACCGCGAGCTACCTGCCGGGCGTGCGAGCTGCCCGCGCAGCTGCGCATCGAGCCGGCCTCGGCGGGCGTCGCGCGCGCCGACTACGTGTTCCTGGCTGTGCCCTCGAGCGGCCTCGGCGAGGTGATCGAGCGCGCTCGGCGCGGCCGGGCCTGGGCGCCGCACCGCGGTCGTGTCGGTCGCCAAGGGCCTCGTCCCGCCCGACGGCCTGCCGCCGACGATCGTCCTGCAGCGAGCGCTTCGGCGCCGACCGCGTCGCGTGCCTCGGCGGCCCGGCGCACGCGCAGGAGATGGTGCACGCGGGCGCCGCGCTGGTCGCGGCGTGCGCGCGAGGAGGAGCTCGCGCGCTCGCTCGCGCAGGTGTTCACGCGCGCGGGGGTCGTCTGCGAGCAGTCCAACGATCCCGTCGGCGTGGAGCTCGCGGGCGCCGCCAAGAACGCCGCCGCGCTCGCCGCCGGCGCCACCGAGGCGCAGGGTCTGAACGCCGCCGGCGCCGCCGCCGGGCACATCTTCGCCGAGGTCTGGCGCTACGCCGAGCGGCTCGGGCGCGCGCCCCGAGTCGATGATCGGGCTCGCCGGCGCCGGCGACCTCGTCGCGACCGCGCTGGCGCCGCGAGAGCCGCAACCGCCGCGCCGGCGAGCTGCTCGCCGCGGGCGTGCCCGCCGCCGAGATCCCCGGCGCAGATCGGCCAGGCGGTCGAGGCGCTCGAGTCGGTGCCGCTGCTCGCGCGCGCGCTCGAGCGCGCCGGCGTCGGCGCGCCCGTCACCGGCGCCCTCGGGCGCCTGATCTCCGGCGAGCTGCCGCTCGACGACTGGGTCGCGCTCGTGCGCGCCACCGTGCCGCCGCCCGCGCTCTGGCGCCGGCGGCCCCAGCCCGGGTTCTGGCGCCGCGCGTGGCGGCGGCTCTCGGCCGGTTAGCGGTAATGCGAGACATGCTGCGCCTCGCGGAACGGCTGAGCGCGGGGCCAAATTAGAACGTCGGCTTACGACGGTTGAAATCGTCCCCGCAGGCTGTTAGGTTCCACTTGTCTGATCATTTCTGAATGATGGGGACAGGGGGATTCATTGTGATCAACTTTCTGACAAGACGAGCTGTCGTGGGACAATGCCGGCGCGCGAGGTGGTTCGCGCTGGCGTCGTGCTCCGTGCTCCCTGCCGTGATCGGCTTTGCGCTGTTCGCGTGCGCGCAGGCGCAGGCCGAATCGCTCGGCCCCCCGCACGGCGAACTGGACGGCCCGCCCGAACTTCAACTCGAAGCGCCCACGATCGACGGCGTTTCCCTCACCGGCGTTTCCGAACGATCGGCGACGCTGGAAGCGGAGATCGATCCGAACGGCGCCTACGAAGTCGTCTATGCCTTCGAATACGGCATCTCGAACTTCTACGGGACCAGCACGCCGACGCCACCGGGCGTCATCGGCGGGGGCAACGTCCCGATGTGCGCTTACCCCGAAGCTGGCGAACCGCCTCCTGTTGTCTACTGCGGTGGGACCTACGGCCCGCAGACCGTGACCGAGACCTTGACCGGCCTCCAGCCGGACACCACCTACCACTATCGGCTCGTCGCGACGAACACCTGGGGCGCTGACCGCTACCCAGAAGAAGACCTCGGCGGCTGGGACACGAGCTACAGCGCCGATGCCACGTTCACCACCGCCCCGGCGTCCGGGCCGCCGAGCGCGGTCCACGAAACACCCAGCGGCGGCGACGCGCCCGTCAGCTCGGAACTCCCGTCGCCACCCTCCAACCCGAACGCGCAGACGAGCACTCCCCCGAAGCTCACCGGCAACGCTCTGAAGCTTCAGAGAGCTCTCAAGGCGTGCATGCGCAAGCCCAAGCGGCAGCGCGCGAGCTGTGAGCGCAAGGCGCACAGCAAATACGCGTCGCCCGCCAAGGCGACCCGCAAGCGGCCGAGCGGCCGCAGCTTATAGCGACGCACGCCGCTAGACGGCGGGCTTACAGCCGCTCGTGACGCGGTGCAGGAAACGGCACCGGGCAAGGACTCGCAGCTCACGTCATGTGCGCGCGGCGGGCTCTGCCCGTCTCGACATCGGCAGTAATACGCGACCGGCCAGCAGCTCGAGCCTCTGAGGCTCGACGTCGCTGCGGCGCGGCCGCGCGATCGGCGCTGCGCCACTGCGAGTGCGCGCGGCTTCATATCTAGGAAGGGGGAGATGGGATGATTGCATCGAGCAGAGGGCGGAGGCAGATGCGAGCCGCGGGCGGAATCGGCACCTGCTTGCGGAGCGCCACAGCGGCGAGCCTGCTCGCCGCCGGGCTTCTGTCGTGCGCGCCGCCGCTCGCCGCGGCGGCGAGCGCGCCGCCGCTCGCGGCCGACCGCGAGCCGCGCAACCGCTAACACGCTGCAGCCGTCGGCCAAAAAGGCGGCGCACATCCCCCCGCTCGACTACTCCCTGACCCCCTCGGAAGCCGAACCGTACGCTGTTCTGCCCGCCCAAAGCGGGCGTGCTCGAGTGCATGGCGATCGCCGTGCCCACGGCTGCCGCGCGGTCCCGCGCCGCGGCCGAGTCGCCGCTTTCGCGCAGCCTCGAACCGGTGCTCGCCCCGAAGCTTCGAAGGCACGGGCGTGGAAGGTGGCTTCTCGCCGAGCGACCTCCGCGGTGCGTATGACATTCCCGAATCGGGTGGCTCCGAACAGATCGTCGCGATTGTCGACGCCTACAAAGACCCGAACGCCGAATCAGATCTCAATGTGTACCGCCACGAGTACGGGCTGCCGGAATGCACTGCGAGCAACAAATGCTTCAAACAGGTCAATCAGGAAGGCACGGAAGGCAGCTACCCCGAAAACGAACCGCACTGGTCAGTGGAGACGTCGATCGACGTCGACATGGTCTCGGCAGTGTGTCCTGACTGCAAAATACTGCTGGTCGAGGCCACGAACGAAAAAAACAACGCGGAAGGCGTGCCCAATCTGTATATCGCGGAGAACGAGGCCGCCAGCTTGGAAGAAGCGACGACGCACCGCAAGGCGACCGAGATCAGCGACAGCTGGGGTCGGCGGAGTTCTCGACCGAGACCTCATACGACAAATACTTCGAACACGCCGATGTCGCGATCACGGCGGCCGGGGGGGACTACGGCTACGGGGTCAACTATCCGGCCGCCTCACCGCAGGTGATCTCCGTCGGCGGCACCTCGCTCGCGAAGGCCGCGAAAACCGAAGGGAACCCGCGCGGCTGGGAAGAGAGCGTGTGGAATGACAGCGGCGGCGGCCGCAGCGCGGTCGAGGCCAACCGCATCGACAACGACGTCGCAGCGGTAGCCAATCCATACACGCCCGTGTCGATCTACGACTCCTATCCATACGCGGGACGCGAAGGCTGGCTGCTCTATGGGGGCACGAGTGTGGCGACGCCGATCATCGCGGCGGTCGAGGCGCACGCGAGCGCCGCGGTCAGGGACGAAGGCCGCGAAGCGTTCTACCGCCACTCGCTGTTCGATGTCACCTCGGGCAGCAACGGCCAGTGCAGCGGCACGACCTGGCTGTGCCACGGCACCTGGGGCTACGACAGCCCCACCGGTTGGGGCTCGCCGGACGGCCCACTGGAATCGCAGGTTGGATTCCAGGCGGTCACGGGACCGGCAGAAGCCGTGACCGTGGAATCGGCTGAGCTCACCGGGTATGTCGACCCAGGCGGCTCGGAAGCCACCTTCTACTTCGAATACGGCCCGACGACAGCGTATGGCACGAGGCTTCCAGCGGTTGGCGAAAAAACCGGCTCAGGCGAAACCTGGAAGTCCGTGTCCGAGTCGACGGACACCCTCCAGACCGGCGCTAGCTACCATTATCGCCTCGTAGCCAGCGATAGCTCGCGGACGATCGATGGGGCGGATCACACGTTCACCCCCGTGCAGTGGGCCGACAGGGAACTGCCGCTTCCCAGCGCGAACCACAAATCATCGACCTACGGCGAAAGCGCGCTGCGAGATGTCTCGTGTGCTTCGGCGACGGACTGCGTCGCCGTCGGCAGGTACATGAACCTCGAATTGGATGGCTGGTGGCCGCTGGAGCAGAGCTGGAACGGCAGGGAATGGCAGCTCGGCGCCCCCGTCAAGCCGAGCGAAGGCACCGCGGAATTGAGCGGCGTGTCCTGCTCGTCTACGGGCGCCTGCATGGCAGTCGGCACGTCGGACCGCCTGTCCTATCCGCAGGCGCCGCTGGCAGAGCACCTGACCGGGACGAAATGGGAAGAACAGACCGCCGCGGTCCCACCTGGAGCTTCCGACGTCGAGCTGCTCGGCGTCTCGTGCGATTCGCCGAGCCGGTGCATGGCCGTCGGTGAATTCCTCAGCAGCGCGGATGTGCAGGAACCCCTCGTCGAGACGTGGACGGAAGCGGAAGGGTGGTCTGTCGCATCCACGCCGAAACCGCCGGAAGGCGCGGTCTCGGCCGTCCTCGAGCGCATCTCCTGCGCTTCCGGCGCGTGCGTGGCCGTCGGACGATACGAGACGAAAGGCAGCGTCGAAGCGACTGCCCACATGCTCGTCGAGCGCTGGAGCGAAAGCGAAGGCTCGGGCAAATGGCTGATCCAGTCGCCGGCGATCCCCCCGGGCGCGTTCGAAGACTCGCTCGAAGACATCTCGTGCTCTGCGGCGAGCGCGTGTACGGCCGTTGGCGAGTACGAGAGCAGCGCGAGCGTAGTAGTCCCGCTGGCTGAGCGCTGGAGCGAAGGCAAATGGACGATCCAGTCGATGCCCTTCCCGACCGGCCGCGAACGCGGCTGGCTGCTGGGCGTCTCGTGCCCGTCCTCCGGCGAATGCGTCGCCGTCGGTGGCTACCCGGCGCTCGCAATGCGCTGGAACGGTGTCGAATGGCTCCTCCAGGGCACGAGCAAGAACCTGCCCGCGGGGCCGACCGGAGAAGCTTCCGGCGCCGAAGCCGGGGTGCTGCTCGGGGTCTCCTGCGTGTCGTCGAGCTCATGCAGCGCCGTCGGAACTCACCAGAAGGGCAACGAATTCGAAGTTCACATACAGCTGGCGGAGAGTTATGCCACGCCTGCTTCAGCCAAAACGGGAGCAGCCTCGGGCGTCGGCAAAACCGCCGCGACGCTGCACGGCACGCTCAATCCCGAAGGACTCGCCACCGGCTACTACTTCGAATACGGCACGACCACGACATACGGCGCGAGGACCCCGGAAACGAGCGCCGGCGCCGGCACCGGCAATATCGAAGTGAGCGCAAGCCTCACAGGACTCAAATCGGGAGCCGCTTACCACTTTCGCCTGGTCGCAGCGCACAGCAACAGCTTTGGCGGGCTCGAAGCGACGAGCGTGGGCGAAGACCGCACCTTCGGCGCGCCCATCGTCGACACTGGGTCGACCTCGAGCCTGTCGGCTGTCGGGGCCACGCTGAAGGGCACCGTCGATCCAGACGGCTGGGAAGCGAAATACTTCTTCGAATACGGGACCACGACCGCGTATGGAGAAAAGACGCCACTCGCCGGCGCAGGGTCGGGCATGAGCGCCACGGAAGCGAGCAAAGCCGTCATCGGCCTGCTCCCCGAAACCACTTACCACTTCCGCGTGGTCGCGGAAAGCAGCGAGGGCAGCGCCGGCGGCGAAGACGTCGCCTTCAAAACAGCGGCCCTGACCCCGTCGTTTTCGAGCTCGTTTGGCTCGGAAGGGTCTGGAAACGGTCAGTTCGCTCACGCGGCTGACGTGGCTGTGGATCCGAAAGGGAACCTGTGGGTCCTCGACCAGGTAAATGACCGGGTGCAGAAGTTCAACGCCAAGGGCGAATACGTGAGCCAGTTCGGCTCGAAGGGCTCCGGCAACGGGCAGTTCGAAACACCGGACGCGCTCGCGATAGACGCCAAAGGCGACATCTGGGTAACGGACACCTGGAACCACCGCGTCGAGGAGTTCAACGAAGAAGGTAAATACCTCAAACAGTTCGGCAGCCACGGCACCGGCAACGGCCAGTTCATGGTCCCCGAAGGCATCGCCGTGAGCGCCAAAGGCAACATCTGGGTCTCAGACGCCGCCGAGCAGCGCCTGCAAGAGTTCAACGAAGCAGGCGAATTCATCAAGACCGTCGGCAGCGAAGGCTCCGGAACCGGCCAGTTCGGCGCGCCCGAGGGCATCGCGATCGGCCCCGCAGGCAACATCTGGGTCGCCGACTGGACCAACAACCGCATCGAGCAGCTCAACGAAGCAGGCGAATACCAGCGCGAGTTCGGCTCCGAAGCTCCGGCAACGGCCAACTGATCCACCCCGACGCCGTCGACGTCGACGCCAACGGCGACATCTGGGTCCTCGACCGCGGCAACAGCCGCATCGAGGAGTTCAACGAAAACGACGAATACGTCACCCAGATCGGCTCCGAAGGATCAGGCGCCGGCCAATTCAGCTTCAGCTTCCCCACCGGCATCGCAACCGACTCCAAAGGCAACCTCTGGATCACCGACCCCGGCAACCACCGCATCCAACGATGGCTGGTTCATGCCCCGTCGTTTTCGAGCTCGTTTGGCTCGGAAGGGTCTGGAAACGGTCAGTTCGCTCACGCGGCTGACGTGGCTGTGGATCCGAAAGGGAACCTGTGGGTCCTCGACCAGGTAAATGACCGGGTGCAGAAGTTCAACGCCAAGGGCGAATACGTGAGCCAGTTCGGCTCGAAGGGCTCCGGCAACGGGCAGTTTGAAACACCGGACGCGCTCGCGATAGACGCCAAAGGCGACATCTGGGTAACGGACACCTGGAACCACCGCGTCGAGGAGTTCAACGAAGAAGGTAAATACCTCAAACAGTTCGGCAGCCACGGCACCGGCAACGGCCAGTTCATGGTCCCCGAAGGCATCGCCGTGAGCGCCAAAGGCAACATCTGGGTCTCAGACGCCGCCGAGCAGCGCCTGCAAGAGTTCAACGAAGCAGGCGAATTCATCAAGACCGTCGGCAGCGAAGGCTCCGGAGCCGGCCAGTTCGGCGCGCCCGAGGGCATCGCGATCGGCCCCGCAGGCAACATCTGGGTCGCCGACTGGACCAACAACCGCATCGAGCAGCTCAACGAAGCAGGCGAATACCAGCGCGAGTTCGGCTCCGAAGGCTCCGGCAACGGCCAACTGATCCACCCCGACGCCGTCGACGTCGACGCCAACGGCGACATCTGGGTCCTCGACCGCGGCAACAGCCGCATCGAGGAGTTCAACGAAAACGACGAATACGTCACCCAGATCGGCTCCGAAGGATCAGGCGCCGGCCAATTCAGCTTCAGCTTCCCCACCGGCATCGCAACCGACTCCAAAGGCAACCTCTGGATCACCGACCCCGGCAACCACCGCATCCAACGATGGGTCTACTGATTCCTCGCGCGGGCCACCGGCATCCATAGGCGGCGGCTCCGGTCAGGCGCTGCCGATCAGCGTGCTGACGACGGCCTCGTACACACCCGCGCCGTGCCCGGCCTCGCACACGCGCGCGTTGGCGTGCGCGGCGAGCGCCTCGCGGATCGAGGGGTCGCGCGCGACCGCGTTGGCGACGAGCCAGAAGGCGTCGACCTCGGCTGCGCACGCGAGGTCCTCGCGCGAGTCGCCGACCGCGAACGTCTCGCTCGCGCTCGTACCCGCGCGCGCGGCGGTGAAGCGCGACGGCCGCCACCTTCGACGCTCCCGCCGGCACGAGGTGGTAGCCGCGCACGTGCGGCAGCGCGGCGAGCGCCTGCGAGCGCCGGTTGACGACGCCGTTGTCGACCAGCCGCAGGTCCTCGTGGCCGTGCTCGGCGAGCAGCTCGTCGACCTCGCCCGCATCGACGAGACCGCGGAACAGATGCGAGACCTCGCGCTCGGACGTGCCACGGCTCGTGGTACTCCAGGCGCCCCGCGTAGCGCTCGAGCAGCAGCGCCGGCGCGCCCGCAGCGCTCGATCTGCTCGGCGATCGTCAGCTCGCCCGGGACGAGCGTCCGCCGGTCAGCCAATGCTCCTCGCCCGTCGAGCACGACGCACGCGCCCGCCTCGAAGATGTATGAGCGACTGGCCCAGCAGGCGCGCGTCCTCCATCACCTGCGCCCGGCGCCTGCCCGACATCAGCACGACCTCGACGTCCGCGCGCAGGCACGCCTGCACCGCGCGCACGCCGTCGATCGAGACGTTGCCCTCGCCATCGTGCAGCAGCGACGCGCCGCGCCCCAGCAGCGTGCTGTCGAGGTCCAGGTACAGGCAGCGCGCGCTCACGCGACGCCCAGCGCCGCCAGCGGCGGCCGTTCGAGCGGCGCGCGGTCGGCTACCGCAGCATCGGCGACGCCGCGCCGTCGACGCCAGCCGCCCGTCCTTCGCTCGCAGGCGCCGCGCGATGGTCGCCAGCACCGTGTACGCCATCGGCGCGAGCGCCGACAGCGGCTGGTGGCGGTTGCGGTGCTCGTCGAGGTCGACCTGCGCGATGACCCTCGAGCCCGAGCTCGCGCCACGCGTCGATCAGCATCGCGATCTCGACGCCGTAGCCGGTCGCGAACGGCAGCGCTTCGAGCAGCTCGCGGCGCGCGGCCACCTCGCCGGCCAGCGGCTGGCGCACGCCGGCGAGCTCCGGGTAGAACAGCGCGAGCGCCGGGCGCGCCATCAGGTGGTTGACGCGCCCGCCGCCGTCCGGCACGACTCGCCTCGCTGCGAGCGGGCGCCGGTAGAACGCCTTTACGAACGACACGCCGGGCTCGCACACGAGCGGCCCGAGCAGGCCAGTGGCGAAGTGCGCGGAGAAGCCCTCGGTGTCGGCGTCCAGGAAGCACACCAGCTCGCCCTCGAGCACGCGACAGCGCGCGCCACATCGCGTCGCCCTTGCCGAGCACCGGCCCGAGCTCGCGCCATCAGCTCGGCCTCCTGGCACGACGCGCGCGCCGGCGCGCTCGGCGACGGCGGCGGTGCCGTCGGCGGAGCCGGCGTCGACGACCACGATCTCGTCGATCGCGCCCTCCTCGCGCAGCGCGACGAGCTCGCCGACGATCGCGCCCACCGTCGCGGCGCACTCGCGCGCGGGCAGGCACACGGACACGCTGCTGCGTGCGCTCGGCGGCGATCCGCGCCGCGCGGATAGCGCGAATGATGGAAGGTGCGGGCTTCGGCCCAGCGCTCGGCGGCGGTCGCTGGCCATCGCCTCTACTATCTCAAGTCCTTGGCCCTCGACCGCAGAACAGAGCCCTGGAGCGCGCTGCTCGACGCGGGGCGCGAGGACGGGCGGCTGGTGCGCGAGGCAAACGAAGGCGCCGGCCGCGCCGCGCGCGCGCGGCTCGTGGAGCCGCCGCACGGAGCTGCACCCGGACGTGCTCGCGGCGCTCGCGCGCGCTGGGCATCGAGCAGCTCTACTCCCACCAGGCGCAGGCGCTGCACGCGGCGTGGGCGGGCCCGACGATCGTCACGACCGGCACCGCGTCGGGCAAGTCGCTGTGCTTCAACCTGCCGACGCTCGACGTGCTCTGCCGCGACGCGCGCGCGCGGGCGCTGTACCTGTACCCGACGAAGGCGCTCGCGCAGGACCAGGCGCGCGCGCTGGCGGCGTTCGGGCTGACGCAAGCGGGTGCGCCCCGCGATCTACGACGGCGACACGCCGCGCGAGGCGCGCGCGCAGATCCGCAAGCGCGCGAACGTCGTGCTGACCAACCCCGACATGCTGCACGTCGGGATCCTGCCCAACCACGCGCGCGTGGGCGGAGCTGTTCGCGAACCTCGCGGTCGTCGTGATCGACGAGGCGCACGTCTACCGCGGCGTGTTCGGCTCGCACGTCGCCAACGTGCTGCGCCGGCTGCGGCGCATCGCGGCGGCGTACGGCACCGAGCCGCGCTTCCTGCTCGACGTCGGCGACGATCGCCAACCCGGTCGAGCTCGCCGAGCGGCTGACGGGCCTCGAGGACTTCGCGCTGATCGACGAGGACGGCTCGCCGGCGCCGCGCCGGCGCATCGCGATGTGGAACCCGCCGCTGACCGACGAGGCGCTCGGCACGCGCCGCTCGGCGCTGGGCGAGGCCGCGGAGCTGGTCGCGCGCTCGTGCGCGAGGGCGCGCGCACGATCTGCTTCATGAAGTCGCGCAAGGGCGTCGAGGTGCTCAGCCGCCTGGTCAACGCGACGATCTGCGACGACGGACGAGCCCGACGCTCGCGGAGCAGGTGGCGCCCTACCGCGCGGGCTACACGCCGCAGCAGCGGCGCGAGCTCGAGGAGCGCCTGGTGCGCGGGCGAGCTGCGCGCGGTGATCACGACCGACGCGCTCGAGCTCGGCATCGACGTCGGCGAGCTCGACGCGGCGGTCGTCGTGACGTTCCCCGGGACGGTCGCCGTCGCTGCGCCAGATGTGGGGCCGCGCGGGGCGGCGCGGGCGCGGCCTGGCGGTGTACGTGGCGGGCGAGGACGCGCTCGACCAGTTCTTCTGCCGCCACCCCGACGACTTCCTCGAGCGGCCCGGTGGAGGCGGCGATCCTCGACCACGAGAGCCCGCTGATCTACCGCGCGCACCTGCTGTGCGCCGCGCACGAGGGTCCGCTGTCGCGCGGCGACGCGGAGTTCCTCGGCCCGCGCTGGGAGGCGCACGCGGAGCTGCTCGAGAGCGCGGGCGCGCTGCGCCGCCGCGGCGGCGCGATCGCCGGCGTCCTACGTCCCGCGCCGCCCCGGCTCGCTACCCGGCGGCGGAGGTGTCGCTGCGCTCGGCCTCGCCGGAGAGCTTCGCGATCGTCGACGTGACCTCGGGCGAGCTGCTCGGCTCGACCGAGGCGGCGCGGGCGCACTCCACGGTCCACGACGGCGCGATCTACATGCACCTGGGCCGCTCCTACGAGGTGCGCGAGCTCGACCTGGAGCGCCGCCGCGCGCTCGTGGCGCCGTTCGACGGCGACTGGTACACGCAGCCCAAGCGCGACACCGACACCGAGATCGTGCGCCTGCTCGACCGCCGCGAGGCGCTCGGCGTGACGCTGTCCTTCGGCGAGGTCGGCGTCACCGACACGGTGCTCGCCTACCAGCGCCGGCGCCTGGCCGACCACGCGCAGATCGACATCGCCGCGCTCGACCTGCCGCCGACGAGCTTCTCCACGCAGGCGCTGTGGTTCGAGCTCGACGCGGCCGGCGTCGCTCGCGCGACGTCGCCGTCGGAGCCTGCTGGGCGCGCTGCACGCGACCGAGCACGCGCAGATCGCGGTGCTGCCGCTGATCGCGATGTGCGACCGCTGGGACATCGGCGGCCTGTCGACCAACTTCCACCCGCAGACGGGCGTGCCGACGATCTTCATCTACGACGGCCACCCGGGCGGCATCGGCATCACGCGCACCGCGTTCGCGCGCTTCGAGGAGCTGTGCGAGGACGCGCGGCGCCTGATCGCGGGCTGCCCGTGCGCGAGCGGCTGCCCGTCGTGCGTGCAGTCGCCGAAGTGCGGCAACCTCAACGAGCCGCTGCACAAGGCCGGGCGCGCTGGCGCTGCTCGAGCGGACTGCTCGCGACGCGACGTCCGCTCTGACGGCGCCCGCCGGTTGTTGAGGGAGCATGTCCGTCGCCGATGAAGATCACATTCGCGATCCCTGCTCGCCTGCGCGGCGCTGGGCGCGGCGCTCGCGTGAGCGCCGCCCGGTCGCTCGCGCCGCCGCTGCAGTCGGTCGTCTTCGAAGGGCCGGGCGGGCGCATGCCGCTGACGCAGTGGACGCTGCGCAAGGACGCGGCCAACCACGGCCTCGCGCTCGGCTGGCAGCAGGGCGGCTTCGCCGGCAGGCTCGTGAGCCTGCCGAACGTCGTCAGCCCGACGCCATACACGGGGCATGCGGGCGCGCGCAACTACGAAGGCTCGGTCGCCTGGTATCGCACGAGCTTCGAAGTCGGCGCAGGCGGGCACGTACGCGCTGGACTTCCAGTCGGCGAACTACCTGGCGAGCGTGTGGGTCGACGGCCGCGCGCTGGGCTCGCACAAGGGCTCCTACCTGCCGTTCGAGCTGCGCGCGCACCTGGCGGCGGGCACGCACACGGTCGTGGTGCGCACCGACTGGCGCGACCCGGCGCAGCAGTCGCGCGAAGGCTTCCACCGCACGTGGTTCAACTGGGGCGGCCTCGACGGCGAGGTGGACGTGCGCGCGATCGGCGAAAGCGAACTCTCCGAACCGGAGATCGCAGACGACGCTCACGCCGGACGCCGCCGCGGCGACGCAGCGCCACCGTGAAGGTCAGCGTGATGGTCCACAACTACGGGCCGAACGGCGCTCGTGCCGGAAGGCTCGCTCGTGCACGGCGCGCAGACGATCCCGCTGAGCTTCCCTGCGATGAGCTCGGCGCACGGCGAAGCGGCGAGCGACACGGCGATCGCGCAGGTGCCGGCGCCGGCGCTGTGGTCGCCGAGCGCACCGAACATGTACGCGCTGACGCTGACGCTCGGCCCGAAGACGAGCTACTCCGCCAACGTCGGCCTGCGCCAGCTGACGTGGCACGGCGGCCACGCCTACCTCAACGGCGCGCAGCTGCAGCTGCACGGCGCCTCGATCATGGAGGACGCGCGCGGGCACGGCGACGCGCTGTCGCCGTCCGACGACGCGCAGATCGTCAACGAGCTGAAGGAGATCGGACGCGAACGTGGCGCGCTCGCAGCATCCGCTGGACCCGGCGCTGCTCGAACGCCTCGACGAAGCGGGCATCCTCGTGTGGCAGGGAATCGGGCCGGTGGAAGGCGCGGGCAACTGGTACTCGACGACGCCGGCGCTGCTGGCGGACGCCGAGCAGCAGGCGAAGACGGCGGTGCTCGCGGAGCAGCTTCACCCTTCGATCTTCGCTTGGAACCTCCTCGACGAGGTCGCGCGCAACGGCCGCGACAGCCAGGAGGTCTCCTATGTGCGCTCGCTCACGCGCTGGCTCCACGCGCACGACCCGACGCGCATGGTCGCGGTCGACGTGTGGGGCGATCACCCGCCGCAAGCAGCCGGCCCGCTCTACTCGGAAGTGGACGCGGTCGCAGAGACCGACTACTCGGGCTGGTACGACTACCCGCACGACACGCCCGAGCAGCTCGAGGCGAAGATGCGCGCGCGCCTCGCGGCGATGCAGCGGACGTTTGCGGGCAAGGTGCTCGTGATCAGCGAGTTCGGCGCGGAATCGAACGACCTGAACCCGGCGGGCAGCCCCGGCAGCTACGCCTTTCAGGCACGGCTCTTGGCCGAGCACATCGCGGTGTACGAGGCCGACCCGCACCTGACGGCGATGATGATCTGGCTGCTGCGCGACTACCCGCTGACGCCGACGTTCTCGGGCGGCTCGATCACACACGTGCTGCCCGAGCTGAAGCTGATCGAAGGGCTCAACCAGAAGGGCCTGTTCACGTACGCCGGGCGGGCCAAGCCGGGGGTGGTGAGCACGGTCGCGCGGCTGTACAGGACACTGCCGGCGGAATGATCTCCACGCTGCGCCACCGGCTCATTCGCTCCATGAGCGAGTCGGCCCCGAGGCCAATCCAGATCAAGTAGACGAACGTCGCCGGCAGCACATATCTGAATTCCACTCGTATGAATATATACAGCCCTATGACGGTTAGAACGGTCGCGATCAGCGGCAGATGCGCACGCCATGATCTGCGCCACGTCGCCCCGAGGCCAAGCATCGCGAGGAGGAACACCAGCGGCGAAAGGGACACCTGAAGCAAGTCGAACGGCCTCTCCGTTACATACGAGAGGATATCGCCGTCGTATGTAAAGGGCGATCGCGTACCTCCGTGCATCCATTCGGTGCCGCGCTCCCAAACAGTCGCCAATGCCACGCGCCGCGCGAGAAGCTTCAGATAGAACAGCGGGTGGTGCTCGATCGCGCGGATTCCCCAGCGCATGAGGATCGCGTCATATGCGGCCGACTCGAAACGAGCCTTTGGATAGACGCGGTGCACCTGTTCATATGTCACCGCGTCATTCACTACGGCCCCGAAGTCGTTGGGCTCTTCGCCCAAGCACTCCCATAGGGTCTGGCCGAAGCCCGAGCGCGTCGGGATGAACGCGTTGAAGTCATCGTAGTTGCGAACGATCCACGGCACCAGTAGAACCGCCGCCACCGCTGTGATCGATAGGCCCCGGAAAAGGGCGTCTCGCCAGCCGGCGATGGCGATCGTCGCGAGCGCGAGAGCAGCGGGCAGCGCCAGCACTCCCGGGCGGAAGTAGCTTCCCAGGCTCGCAACCACACCGCAAAGGATCAACCAGCGCCAGCGGTGGCGCGAGTTGATCGCCTCCAGGAAGATGGCGACGATCGCGATCGTGAAGTCGACGCCCCAGATGTCGAGAAATGGGTTGCTCACCTGGAAGGCGATCGGAGGATAGACGGCGTAGAGCGCAGCCGCTACCAGCGCGGCTCGTCGTCGTTTGAACAGCAACATCACGATGCGGTACACCACCAGCGCCATCAGCGAGTCCACCAGGAGCCTCAGAATCTGGTCGGGCAGGAATCGTTCGCTTCCGGTCAGCTTCCACAACCCGGCTAGTACGACCGCTTCGCCCACTGGCTCGAGGATCTCTGGTTCCCAGTGCGGGTGAGCGTCCGCATACAGCAGCTGCGAATCCCCCTGTGGTTCCACGATCGGACCTTGGCCGACCGGTAGGTACCAGAAGTTGGCGGCGCTCTTGTTGACTTCGAACCAACGCCCGTCACGCACGATGTTGTGCGCCATTCCGCCCCATAGCCATGGCCGGAACCAGGGATGCTGATTCGAGGCCACGTAGGCGGCGCGAACCCCGACCGCGACCATCAAGATCGCGATCAGGGCTAGGCGAGTGCGTGACATCGATCGACACTGCGCCGAGGCGCGATCCTGGATGCCACGACCGTCATCGGCCGGTGACGCGACCTTCGGGACCGTACGAGCAGCGGGCGAGCCTTGCCTCTGTCAGCCGGCGCATGAGGTCGAGGCCATCGTCGAGGCCGGTGGCTGCTAACCACCCCAGATCGCTGCCGATCCGCTCCACGTTCGCACTCCAGCAATCCGAATCCCAAGCTCGCGCCGGATATGTGTCCCAGTGCGGCTCCTCGGGGATCCCAAGCAACTCCCGAACGCGCTCGACCAGCTCACGCAGCGTTGTCTGGCGGCCGCTGCCGACGTTGTAGATCTCGCCGGCCACCTCGCTCGCTTGCGCCGCGGCGCGCACGAACGCGATGCACACATCCTCCGCGTATACGAAGTCGCGTGCCGTCTCCGGTGAGACCAGCGGAGGGAAGCGTCGTTGCCTGCCCTCACGCAAGAGCGTGGAGACCAATCGCCTCTCGTCTTCCAGCGCCCCATATACGGAATACAGTCGGAGAGTTACCGCGGGCAGCCTGCCCTCGCGGGCGCGGTGCCGACAGTACATCGTCGCGGCTGCCTTCGCTACCGCGTAGGCGCTGTTCGGCTCGAGCCGCTCGTCCTCGCTGGGAGCATGATCCTTGAATCCGTACTCGGAGGATGAGCCCGCGTGAACGAAGGCGCTCACCCCATGGCACTCGGCCGCGTCCGCGAGCTCGATCGTAGCGCTCAGGTTCGTGGCGCAGATACGCATGGCGTCTGTCTGCCATGAGTAGGCACCATATGCGGCGAGATGGAAGATCCAGTCTGGGTCTATCTCGGCCACCAGCGCATGCGCTGTGCCCGGCAGCAGGAGATCGGCGCGATGCGCGATGCTCTCACCCATCTCGGCAATTCGCCAGCAGTCGCCGTCGGGGTGTTGGACGACGTGCACCTCGTGCCCTTCGCGCAGCAGATGGCCGCTGAGGTTTGCGCCCACGAACCCGGCGGCTCCTGTGACCAGCGCCCTCATTCGCTCAGACAGTCTCGCCGCGGGCCAGCGCGCGAGCGGCTCTGCCAGCCTGACGCCGCCTCGCGGCTGGGCTCACGCAGTAGCTCTCCTTCGACCCTCGAGGCAATCGAGCGCGCTGACAGGCCATGAGCGTCGTTCAGCGACGACAACGAGCCTGTCGAGCCACGTGGCATCACCTCGATGGCCTGGCGGACCAGGCGGCAGCTCAGCGCGTTCTCCGCTATGACCTCCGCTGTGAGGGAGCCGAGGCCGCCGGTTCGGTAGTGCGACTCGACGGTCACAGCCAGCGGCAGATCCTCGAGCAGCTCGACCAGGTCATCGATCGGCGCCGGCTGTACGCTGGAGACGACGGCCAGCGCGGCACTGATTCCCCGAGCGGCGAGCAGCTCACGGGCCTGGGCCGCCTCGGAGGCCGCGCTTCCGAGTGCGAGCAGCGCCACGTCCGCGCCGGCTGCCAGCACCTGCAGGCGGCCGAGCTCGAACCGGCCGTCCAAGCCGGGAACGGGCAGGTCGGCCTTGCCGATGCGGAAGTAGATCGGGCCCGTGATCGTCGCGGTGGCACGCAGCGCCGCGATCGCCTGCGCAGCGTCGGCGGGCGCGACTACCGTCATGTCGGGCTGGGCGCGCATGACCGCTATGTCCTCCAACGAGTAATGCGTCACGCCGTTGTGCCCGTAGTCGAGTCCCGCACCGACCCCGACGACGCGAACGGGCAGCATGTGCAGCAGCGGCCCGTTGCGGATGAACTCGTACGGACGCAGAGACGCAAACGTCCCGATCGAATACACGAACGGCACGAAACCGGCCTCCGCCAGCCCAGTCGCCAGGCCGACCATGTTCTGCTCAGCTACGCCGACGTTCACGAACCTCTCCGGGAAGCGCTCGGCGAAGCGCTCCAGAACAGTGAAGCCGAGGTCACCGGTGAGGAGCATGACACGGGAATCCCTCGCTGCCAGATCCTCGAGGGCGTGCACGAACGCGTTTCTCATGCGGTGCCGTCCTCCAGCTCGGACAGTGCCATCTCGTACTGCAGGTCGGACATCGGCAGGTAATGCCAAGCGATCATGTTCTCCATATAGGAGACCCCCTTGCCGAATATCGTGTGTGCGAGCACCACCTGCGGTCGGCCCGAGACCGGCAGCCCGTCTAGCACCTGCCCGAGCGTCTCGAGGTCATGTCCGTCGACGTCGTGAGCGTCCCACCCGAACGCGGTCCAGCGCTCGGACATCGGCGACAGATCGAGCACATCGCACGTGTAGCCGAGCGCCTGCTGCCCGTTTACGTCAACGATCGCGATCATGTTGCCAAGCTTGTGATGTGCCGCGAACATCACTGCCTCCCAAGTCGCGCCCTCATTGCACTCCGCATCGCTGAGCAGCGCGAACGCTCGGCGCGGCGAGTTCTGGATCCGCGCGGCCAGCGCCGCACCCACCGCGTAGGACAAGCCCTGGCCCAGTGACCCGGTCGAGAAATCGACGCCACGAACCACATGCTCGGGATGGGTGGCGATCGGGCTCCCGTCCGTGCAGAAGCTGGCGAGGGCCTCGCTGCTCAGCCATCCGGTGGCGTGCAGCGCGGCATACAGGGCGAGCGCCGCATGCCCCTTGGAGAGCACCAGGCGATCTCTCTCAGGGTCCTCGACGTCGGGGACACGCAGGGCGCCCCCGAACAGGACGGCCAGCACATCCGCGATCGAGAGAGCCGACCCGATATGGCCTACGCCGGCGCGCTTGGACTGTTCCAGGATCGTCCGCCTGATCTGGCCGCTCAAGACGCCAGCCGGCGGGCGCCCCTGGAAGTCAGGGGCCTTGCTGGCTGCCACCGTGGCATCTCGCGCACCGCCGCTCGGGACATCCTCGGCTAAGCCGGCCTGATCCGCCTGTGTCGCGCACATCGCCGCACCCTATCGCGATAGTCATGCAACTCCTCAGTCAGTTGGAAACACGGCAAGGGGCCCGGCGCTGCGACCCCAGTTGCCACGCAGCAGCGACGCCACGCACTGGCGGCTAAGCACAGCCGAAGGGTGGAATCACCCACCGTGGCGCCGGTATCGGCGGTGAGACGGTGGGCGCCACCGAGGTCATCCGGAACGCCTGTAGACCCTGCTTGTCGGCCTCGATCTCTCTCAGCGTGAAGCGTGCTCGTAGCAGCGCCAGCGTGTATCGCTGGATCGGCAGCATCTTGCCGGCTTCGGTCGACGGAGCGCTGGTGACGAGGATGCCACCCGGTGCCAGCGAGCGCACAGCTGCCGCGACGCGAGCAGGGGCGCCTTGCGCGAGCGAGTCCTGGCACGGGTTGCTGGACCCCACCGCGTTGGCGGCGCCGAGCCGCAACAGCGCCTCCGACTGCAGGCCCGGGATCAGCAAGATCGTCAAGCGGGCGCGCTTGTTCCAGAGCGGCGCCACGAAGTCCACGACGCGAGCGCTCATCGGATCGACAACTGGGTTGCTCGACAGCGAATGCACCGCCGCGCCAATCGAAGGCGCGCTCCCCAGCACGGCAGCGAGCGCTGTGCGGGGGTACTTGTTGCCGATCTCATCGCGCTCGCTTGCGACGATCATCGTCCCGAGGAAGATCACGGCGCTGCCGGCGAGCGCCAGCGCAACCCGACTGTCCAGCGTTGATCTGAGGATGCCGAGCCAGACGAACAGGAGCGCCACGGCAGGTGGCGATATGTGAATGAGGTTGTTCGGCTCTGCCCGATCGAGGAAGTAGGTGTAGACGACCGCCCCCAGCGCCGTCAGCCCTGTGGCGGCATAAAAAGCTACCGCCCGCTCGCGCACGAATGCAGGTCGGGTTATCGCGACGAGCACAATCGCAATCGCTGAGATCATGTACATCGTCGCGAGCGCAAGCCCCGGAGACCAGTGGCCGATCGGCACCGTGCCGAGCCCTCCGATCGTGTAGAGCCGAATGTATTCGAGATAGCCGCCCCAGCTCGGCCAGACGCCGACTGTGACACGCGTGACCAAGGTGAATGCGAGCACGCCCATCGCGCTCGCCGACAGCAGCTGCGCAGCGCGGCGTGCGCCGAACAGCAGGCGCCTGCGGCCGCTCGCCTCGATAACCGTCGCCTCCAGGCCCGCGAGCGCGCCGGCGGTCACGAGGCAATAGACGCCTGTCTCGCCACTCCATGCTGCGCCAACACCGACAGTCGCGAGTGTCAGTCCGCGCACGAGACGCTGATGTCGCTGGCATCTGACTGTTGCCAGCGACATCAGAATCACGAGCCACGGCAAGCCGAATCGCAGTACGCCCGTGCTCGGGAAGAAAGCATAGACATCGATCTGCCCGAATACGTAAAGTACGATCGAGACGGTCAATCCGGCGGCGGCGAGCAAGACCGATCCAGTGCTCCAACGCAGGACGGCATAGATCACCGCGAACAACAGAGCCGTCAACGCCGACAGCAGCAGCGTGAACGTGCCGTAGCCGATGGGCACGACCAGAACGGCCGCCAGCGCATCCATCAGGGCGACGCCATACTGTGAGAAGGTGCCGACCAGCATCGCGTGTCCATGCAGGACGTCGTTGGCCGGGCCGAGGAAGTAGTTGTGATTTAGCGCGAGCTCGCGATCGGGACGACCGAGGTACACGACGACCAGCGCGCAGGCCAGCACTACAACGAGATCCGCAACGCGCGCCTGGATCGCTGTCAGACGCCCCCGACCCGCGCAAGCCACGATCGCGCAGTAGCCGACGAGCGCCGCGCCCGACGCGGCGACCACGTCGGTGATGCTGCGTGTGGCAGGCGGCACGAACGGCGCCGCGGCGGCCGCGAGCACCAACGGCATGACAGCCGTGACAGGCATCGGCGGAAGGCGCCGCAGCCAGTCCGCAGGCAGATTGCGCATCGACAATGCGATCGCCGCGCGTGCCACCCCGAGTCCGAGAAGCAGGACCAGTGAAGTGTCGAGTGTGCCACTGCTTGGAAGCCTGAGCAAGCGCAGTGCGCAGAGCAGGCCAGCGGTCGCTGACATCACCGCGAGCGCTTCGAGCCGCTGAGGCTCGCGGATCCTGCCCGCGTGCCAGCGCCGCCACGCGATCGTCACGGTGAGCGGCACGACGACGAGGAACCCTAGGAGATAGCCCACGAGCTCGGCCGGCTCGATCGGCTTGCTGGCGCCGAAGAGCAGGAGCACCGCGGCCGCGGTGGCGACACACATCATCAGGCCGTCGGCGATCGCTGCGCTCAAGAGCGACGCGATGTCCCTCGACTCGATCGCGTCCGCAACCTCGTGATGCGGGCTCACGACCAGCCCGGCGAGCAGCAAGTCGCAGCCCGTAAGCAGCAGCGACGCCTCCCGCGCGAGCGCTGACACCGTGATGCCCACAGGTCTGTCGCGAACGCGACCAGAGCAACTGCTGCGCCGAGCGCGTACAGGCCAGTGGCGATTCGCCGCCGTGAGTCCGACGCGCAAGCCGGATCCTAGCCTGGCCCGCACGCGCGCTGCGTCAGGTTGCGGATGCCGGCTTGCGCGCGATCAGACATAGGTTTCCGAGAGGAACCGTCAATCGCACCCGGCCGGCCGGCCCCGAGCGCAGGATCGGCAGGACCCTTGACTTGATCCGAGCGGGAAATGGGACAAGCTGCGTGAGATACGCCACGCTGTAGGTATTGCGAACGCTTCCTACGCGCAGGTCCGCGAACCCTGCTTTGGCGAACACCCTCCGCATCGTGATGGGCGATAGAAGATATGTGTGCTCGACATCGACGATCGGGCTTCGCTCACCGAGGAGCCGTGCGGACCAGGCGGAGACGTTGTGGTTGAGAGCCAGGATATGTCCGCCGGGACGCAACACCGCGAAACACTCCTCGAGCAGAGCGACGGGATCGGGAATGTGATCGAGCACCTGGAACAAGCACACGGCATCGAAGCTCTCCGCCGCGAACAGCCCGCGTCGCATCACATCCTGGACGATCGTGCCTTTGACCTCCTCCGGCGCCTTCGCCACGGCGTCGGCGCTCGGCTCTACGCCACATACCTCACTCCATCCTCGCCGCTGAGCACATCTCATGAAGAAGCCGTTTCCGCATCCGATCTCGAGCAGCGCCCCACGTCGTGGCGCGCGCGCCTCGAGCCAGCCCAACGCCCGGTCATACGTCACCTGGATCGACTCGACCTCGCTCCCATAGTCGAATGTGCTGTTTGCATACAGCGAGGCGAGCAGATCGTCGCCGGCGACAGGATCCGAGCGCACCAGGCCGCACGTCTCGCAAGCAACGATCCGATAATGGACGCGATCCGGCATGCGTCGCGCGGAAAAGGCCCGCGCGGTAAAGGCCTCGAGGTCGAGCGTCGCCGGCCAGCGCTCCGCCGCACCCCCCTCGCGATCGCAGATCGCGCAGCGCGTGGAGCGCATCTGCGGGTGTGTGGCAGCGCGCGTCGCCGTCATGGCTGCGCCACCGGCTCGCGGTCCTGTGCCGCGATCGATGCCGGTGCTTGCCACACGCGCCGGAGCGCTCGCACTCGGCGCGTTGATCACGCTCTCGACCAGGAACGACGGGCGATGCTTGCTCTCCTCGTAGATATGTGCCACATAGGAGCCGATGATCGCGAGGCACAGGAGCTGCACGCCGCCGATGAAGAGCATGCCGATGATCAGCGTGGTGAAGCCCTTGGGAGCGAGACTCGGGTCGGCAAAGCGCAGGACCAGCTGCAATGCGAGCCCGACAAACGACAGGCTCACCGTGGCGAGAGCCAGCCACGCGATCAGATCGAGCGGCATATAGGAGAACGATACGATCGCCCGGCGCGCCCAGCCGATGTTCTTGATCAGGGAGTTCGTCGTCTTCCGAACATCCGCTCGGGGCGCACATACGGTACCCCCGTCTGGCGGAAGCCGACCCATGCACGGAGGCCTCTGATCAAGCGGTGAGACTCGGGGAGCTCGTTCAAGACATCGACGACGCGGCGGTCGAGCAGCCCGAAGTCGCCCGCGTCGAGCGGGATGCTGACGTAGGAGAGCCGACGAAAGACACGGTAGAAGGCCTTGTAGGCTCGACGCATGAACGCGGTCGCCTCGCGCTCGACACGAACGCCGTAGACGATGTCGAAGCCTTCGCGCCAGCGCTCGACGAATCTCGGGATCATCGCCGGCGGATCCTGCAGGTCGCCGTCGAGCAGTATCACGGCATCGCCGGTGGCGATATGCATCCCACTGGTGAAAGCGCTCTGCGAGCCAAACGCCCGTGTGTGGTTGACGACCACGACCTTCGGATCGCGGCCGGCGAGCTCGCACAGCACCTCTCGGGCGTCGTCCGGGCTGCCATCGTTGACGAATACGATCTCGTAGTCGGCATCTATCTCGCCGAATGCGGCCCTCAGACGCTCGTACATGATCGGCACCGCCGGCGCGTCTCGATAGCAAGCGATGACTGCGCTCAGTCGCACGCTCTTGCGCGATCGGCGTCGAGCGGCGCTTTCCAAATAGCGGGCATGATCAGATCGTGGCAGCTGGCCTGACATTCTGCTCGGCGTGGCGCGCGTCGCGTGTGTCGATCGTTTTCCCACCGACTGCGTCGCGCCTATTTCCTGCGGTGCGCGACCGCCTCGCGGCCGTCCCACACTCACACCGAGGCCATTCGCCGACGTCTCCGACTCGACAGCTCGCGTGGTGCGCCCCGTACGTTGCGGCTCTGCTTCGAGCGTCGTGGCAGCGACACCGACTTTCCCTGGAGACATTTCCATTGAAATCGCGCGCCGATCGACCAGCGCCGGCGAGAATTCGTGCGAGGGCTCTTCACATCGTGTCGTTCGACGAATACGGTGGCCGCGTGTCCAGCGCAGGAGGCGTTTCACGCGATCGCGGGCGCCCACAGGGGGCTGGCGGGTCAGCGCTCGTGTTCCCGCCACCACCGCACGGTTTCGGCGAGACCGTCGGGGAGCGACCGGCGTGGCTGAAAGCCGACCTCGTCACGCAGCCGCGCGACATCGGCCAGCAGCATGCGCGGCTCCGCGGCTCGGTCTGGGAGCGCTCCGCGGAGCACAAGCTCCGGACGCCCTGTCAGCTGCACGATCTCGTCAACGACCGCATCGACGCTCACGCCCACGCCGGAGGCGATGTTCACCGCTCCGAGGACGGGACTCGCGAGCAGCGCGACCACCGCGGCGGCGGCGTCCTCGACGTGCATGAAGTCGCGCACTTGCTCGCCACTGCCCGTCGCTACGGGCTCACCGGCAAGCAGCGAGTGGATCACAGACGGAATCAGGCGACCGGGGGCCTCGCGCGGGCCGTACAGGAAGAACAGCCGACCCCAGGCAAGCTCCACGCCTTCCTGCTCGCAGTAGGAGCTGGCGAGACGACGCAACGCATGCTTGGCCGCTCCATAGAGGGTGGCGGGCGCAAGTGGAGATGTCGACTCACTGAGCGAGCCACCGGCACTCGACCAATCGTACTCCGCGCACGTGCCCATCACCACGAGACGTCGTCCGCCGCGCCGTGCGAACGCGTGCACGAGCTGCAAGCTCCTCTGAAGCCAGAGAACGTTCTCGGGCGCCCGCCAGAAACGCCCGTGCTCGGTGCACCACGCGAGGTGGACGAGACGCTCGGGAGCGAGCTCGTCCACCAGCTCCTCGGCCGCGTGCTCATCCGCGAGATCGACGGCGTGCCAGCGCACACCCGCAAGCTCGGGGAGAGACACGCGCCTGGAGAGAGCGTGAACCTCCTCGCCCCTGCCCGCCAGGAGTCGCACCACGGGCAGTCCGACAAAGCCACTGGCGCCGGTTACGAGCACACCGCTCATCCGAGCACCCACGACGAAATCGAGGATCGATGAGGATCTCCGTGCTGATCCCGACTCGAGACCGCCTCGAGCTTCTGCGCCACGCCGTGGCGAGCGTCCGACGCATCGCCGACGAGGACTGGGAGCTCGTGATCTCCGACAACTGCTCGAGCGGCGACGTCGCCGGGTACGTCGCCTCGCTGGGCGACGGGCGCATCCGCCACGTGCGCACGCCGGGGGTGATATCCGTGACCGACAACTGGAACAACGCGCTCGAGCACAGCACGGGCGAGTACGTGGTGATGCTCGGCGACGACGACGCGCTGTTGAGCGACTACTTCGCGAGGACAAGGCGCCTGATCGCCGACTTCGACCATCCGCAGGTCGTCTACCACAACGCGCTCAGCTACGCCTATCCGGCTGTGATTCCGGCGGAGCCTGACGGCTTCCTGCGCGGCGAGGGCTACGCGGGCTTCCTGCGCCGGGGCGCCGAGCACCCGTTCCGGCTGCCGCTTCGCGAGGCGCGCCGGCTCGCGCGCGCCGCGGCCAACTTCCGCCTCGGCTATGGCTTCAACATGCAGTTCGTGACGGTCGCCCGCGAGACGGTCGAAGCCCTCTCCGGAGACGGCAGCTTCTTCCGCTCGCCGTTTCCCGACTACTACGCGATGAACCACCTGTTCGCCCGCGCCGACACGATCGTGGTGGAACCGAAACCGCTGGTCGTGATTGGCGTCTCGCCGCGCTCGTATGGGTTCTTCTACAACAACAACCGCGAGGCCGAAGGCAGGGCGTTTCTCGAAGGCGGCGATCGACCCGAGCCGGCGCAGCCCGGGCGCTCGGCGCTGTTGCCGGGCACGAACATCAACAACGGCTGGCTGCGCGCGGTCGAGGAACTGCACCGCGATCTCGGCGAGCCCGCGGAGCTCGAGCCCAACTACCGGCGCTACCGGATGCTGCAGATCGTCCACAGCTACAACGGCCGCTACGTGCGCGGCAACGTGCCGGCATCGCAGCTGTCCGAGCTCCAGCGGCACATGAGCACGGCCGAGCGCCTGCTCTACGGCACGCTGTTCTCCGCCCTCGGCGGGGTCAAGCGGCTGCTGCCGGAGCCCGCGAAGCCGCAGGTGGAGCGGTTGGCGACCTTGATCTCGCGCCAGTTCCCGTGGTGGGTGCCGCAGCGCGACCCGGGCCGCTACGAGGACATCGTCGAGGTCGTGGAGCGTGTCGACGGCGAGCGCGGGCCGCGTAGCTGGGGAGCGCAGCAGGGCTCACGCCTCGGCAACGAGCTGCTGGGCAGGATCTTCCCGTAGGCGCGCGCTGGCGGGACACGCGGCCGCGCCAAGCCCGAGCGGCGGGCGGGGATCTGCGTGCAGGCCCCACGCCAGGCCCGCGAGCACGCGCCGGCGCTCGATGCCGCCGTGCTCGTAGGAGCGCGTGCGATTGTCGACGGCCAACAGCCGCTCCTGGTTGCCCTGCCAGAGCGTGCCGCTGCGATACCACTCTGCCGGCTCGTACACCTCGCCCGCGCAGTCGACCACGAGTGTGCGCAGCCCCATCTCGGCGGTCTGGCGGGTGATGTTCAGCGAGCCACTCTCGAGTACATAGGTGTCCATCTTGTTGCGCACGACGAACAGGCGCATCGCCGCGAGCACCGCGTGGTCCACCATAAACGCGGTGTTGCGCAGATGCGGGGTCGGGAACGGCGGGAACGTGAGCAGTTCCTCGGGCACCTGCGCGAGCAGGCGTAGCCGCCTCGCCAACGACCCCCACCGCGGGCGCTCAGCGGCGCCCAGCTGTTCGAGATCGATCTCCGTCAGCAGCTCGCGTGCGCGCCCGATCGGCGGCAGCACACCCTGGTAGAAACTCGGCAGGCCGAGCGAGTAGGTCAGCCACGAGTGAAAGCTCGACCATGCGCCGCTGGCGCCGACCATGCCGACGTCCGGCGCCTGGAGCGCGGCGTCGAGCTTCGCGAGCCAGCCGCTCACGATCGGACGCGTGTGGGAGTTGACGAAGCAGTAGCGCCCGCGGCGCAGTCGCGCGGCGGCGTCGAAGTACAGGCCCAGGTCGAGCCCGCGATCTGGGAAGTACTCGACTCTGGGTGCGAGATCCGCGATCGCCTCGACGTAGGGGGCTGCCGCGGCCGCCGACGCGAAGCCCTTCATCGCGAGCACGAGCTCGTGCTCGACGCCCGGCGGGTGCGCGCGCATCGCGGCCGCGAACTCGCGCGGCGAGTCCAGCCCGTTGGCGGCGCGCACGAGATGCACGACACACGGAGGGCCCTCCTCGGCCCCCTCGGCGTCAGGCAGCGCGAGCGACCTTCGACCCCGGTCCCAGAGCGCGCGCATGCCAGCTCACCCCCTGCCCGCCGCGCGCGGCGCGTGGTCGCCCGCGGTGGACCGGCGCGTGAACAGCGACGTGTAGGTCGTGCCTGCGAGCCTGCGCGCCTCGAGCGGGGTCATCGCCGCGCTCACGAGCATCGACGCGGCCCACGTCGCCTTCGTCCTGGGGATGCGCGCGGGGTGCCGGCGGATCGCGTATTCCCACCCGAAGCGGTCCCAGCGACGGCCGCTGAGGTCGGAGCTCGTCGTCCCCGCGTGACGCAGCCCCATCCGCTCGGCCTTCTCGATCATCGCCGCCGCGGGTATCAGATGCAGGTGTCGCGGCGCATCGATGTGACACCAGTAGCGCCCGAGCAGGCGGAACTGCAGCGACTGCGGGTTCGGCGTTGCCACAATCAGCGCGCCGCCGGGCGCGAGCGCGCGCGCGGCCTGCTCGAGCACGCCCCACGGATCGCGCAGATGCTCGATCACGTGCCACATCGCGATCACGTCGAAGCCGTCGAGCGAGCCGATAGCCCGCCGCGGGTCGTCGCTGCAGATCGCATCGGCGCCGACCACCGACTCGAGGTGCTCGCAGCAGCGGGCGTCCATCTCGATCGCCGTCACGTCGAAGCCCGCGAGCACCGCAGCACGCGCGAACGTGCCGACCCCCGCGCCGATCTCGAGCAGTCGCCCCGAGCGAGCGACGCCGCGCAGCAACCTCAGCTTCGGCTTCTCCCAGCGGACCGCGCGGGCGAACGCGCCCGCGTCGGGGAAGCCATGGTAGTCCGGCGGATAGTGGCGCGCGAGATCCTCGGGCACGGGATCCAGGAAGTACGCCCGGCAGCGCGTGCAGCGCCTGTATGCAAAAGCTCGCGAGGCAATCCCGCGGTTGCGATCGTCGATCGCGAACGCATACGAAGAGTCGTGGCCGCATAGCGGGCAGGGCGGCATCTCAGCGCTCCGAGCTCGCGAGGAGGCCCGTGTGGCATGAAGCGTCCCAGTCCGCGAAGGAGCTGTCGCGCTCTGAGAGGATCCGCACGCCGTCATCGACGTGCGGCCAGCGGATCGCAAAGGCGGGATCGTCCCAGCGCACCCCCATGGCAGCATCGGGCACGTAGCGGTGACCCATCTGGTAGAGCACCTCACACCCGTCGACCAACGTTTGCGAGCCGTGCGCTACCCCTTCCGGCAGGTACAGGGCGCGCAGGTCCCCCGCGCTGAGCTCCACGGCATGCCAGCCGAGGTAGGTGGGGGAGGTGGGCCGCAGGTCGAGCGCGACGTGGAACGTGGCGCCGCGCACGCAGCGCACGAGCTTGGCCTCGCCGTGGGGATCGGCCTGGTAGTGCATGCCCCGGAGCGTGCCGCGGCGCGGCGTGAACGAGGCGTTGCACTGCACGATGTCCATCGGCAGGCCCCGCGCCTTGAACTCCTGCGCGTCGAACGTGCGAGCGAACCAGCCGCGCTCGTCCCCGATACGGTCGAGATCGACCACCCAGACGCCCGGTATCGGCGACGCTTCGAACCTCATCGCGACACCGCCGTCGATCGCCGCTCGTTTGGTAGCCACGGGTCGGCCAGGGAGCCCCAGGCAAGCGTCGAGAGCAGGCGCCGGCGTGGGAGATCGCCGTTTGTGTAGGGGAGGGTCTGGTTGTCCGCCACGAGCAGCCCCTCCTGATCGCCCTGCCAGAGGGTCCGGCTGCGCGGCCACTCCTCGGGGCGGTACACGGCGCCGGCGCGGTCCACCACGAGCGAGCACAGCCCGAGCCGCTCGAGCTGACGTGTGATGCTCCTGCGGCTGCCCTCCAGCGCATAGGTGTCGGTCTTGCTGCGAACGACGAGCAGGCGCAGCCGTCGCAGCACCGCGTGCGTGATCATGAATGTGTTGGTTCGCAGGAAGCGCGCCGGGAAGGGTTCGTAGAAGAGAAGCGTGCGCGGGATTCCCGGCAGCAGCTTCAACCGCGCCAGCACGACGTCCCCGCGCGCGGGCTGCTCGGGAGCGCCTCGTTCGAACGCGATTTCCCGGAACAGCCTGCGCGCGACGGGTGCGGGCGGCATCAGCCCGCGATAGGCACTCGGCAAGCCGGCCGAGTGCAGCCACCACGAGTGCCCGCTCGCCCATGCGCCGGTGGCGCCGACCTGTCCGACCCCGGGACACGCGAGTGCCGCGTCGAGCTTGGCGAGCCAGCCGTCCACCAGCGGCCGGCCGTAGGAGTTGACGAAGCAGTAGCGGTCGCGGCGCAGCTTCGCCGCGACCGCGAAGTACACGTCGAGGTCGAACCCGCGGTCCGGGAAGAACAGCACGGTGGGGTCGAGGTCAGCGACCTCATCGAGATATGGCGCGGCTGCACGGGCCGACGCGAAGCCCTTCATCGCGAGCACCAGCTCGTGGGGCACCCCGCACGGGTGCCGGCGCAGCGCTTCGGAGAACTGCCTGAGCATCTGCAGTCCGAGTGGAGCCCAGACCAGGTGCACCAGGCACGGCGGGGCGTCTTCGTCCAGCGACTCCGGCAGCATCAGCTGCTCGCGCCGCAAAACACGCGCAACGCGCATCTCAGGCCGCCCTGAGCGCGGCGTCGAGCGGATCCTCGCTGCGCGGAGCCGGATCGGCATAGGGCCCCCAGGCGCATGCCGACAGCAAGCGCCTTTCCTCGAGGTCGCCGTCGGTGTAGCAGAGCGTCTGGTTTTCGGCGACCAGCAGCCCCTCCTGATCGCCTTGCATGAACGTGCGGCTGCGGTGCCAGTCCTGCGGCCCGTAGGTCCGGCCGGCGCGGTCGACCACCAGCGAGGTCAGGCCGATCCGCTGCAGCTGCGAGGTGACGCTCCGGCGTCCACTCTCGAGCGCGAACGTGTCGATCTTGGTGCGCACCACGAACAGCTCCAGCTCGGTGAGCGCGGCGTGCTCGATCACGAACGCTGTCGAGCGCAGATGCGGCGCCGGGAAGGGCGCGAAGCCGAACAGCTCCTCAGGCACGTTCGGCAGCGTCTGCAGGCGCATCCGCAGCGAATGGGCCAGCGACGGCCGCTCGATCAGGCCCTGCTCGACTTGCATCGACGCGGTCAGCTCGCGCACCGCACGGCGCTCGGGCAGCAGGCCGCGGTAGGCACTGGGCAGCCCGCTCGTGTAGGTGAGCCAGGAGTGCAGGCTGGTCCAGGCACCGGTGGCACCGGCCTGGCCAACGCCCGGGCGATCGTGGGCTTGCTCGAGCCGCGCCAGCCATCCCGCTGCCAGCGGACGGCACTGGCACTTCAAGAAGCAGTAGCGGTGGCGACGCAGGCGCGCCGCTGCAGCGAAGTACGTTCCGAGATCGAAGCCGCTGTCGGCGAAGAAAAGCGTCTCGGGCGCGAGATCGGCGACCTCCTCGAGGTATGGCCGAGCCTGGCCCGGCGATGCGAACCCCTTCATCGCGAGCACCAGCCGGTAGTCGATGCCGGGAGGATGAGCGCGCAGCGACTCGGCGAACCCTCGCAGCCAGCCGAGGCCGTTCGCGTGCCGGACGATGTGCACGACGCATACGGGATCGGAGGAGCTCGCCCCGCTGGCCACGCCGGGGAGCCGCATGGGACGGCGTCGCCACGCCCAGGGGGCCGCATCAGGTGCCCCACCGTGCCGGGAAGATCAGTCCCGGCAGGTCCGAGGGGAGCGCGCGCAGCGCCAGCAGCGCAACCGCGTACAGCGCGCTGGACAGCGCCATCCGGCCGATGACCGGCACGCCCGCGAGCAGCATCGGGCTGGCGCCGAGCGCCGTTGCGACGGCGACCTTCGGCAGCACACGCAGGCTCGGGCGCAGGTGCGCGCGCCCGCGCACCAGCGCGATCCCGCCGGCGATCGCGGCGACGACCTCGACCGCGGCGATCGCAACGGCGGCGCCCTGCGCGCCATACAGCGAAGCGAGCACGGCGACCGCCACCACCACGGCCGCGAGCAGCGACAGGTTGAGGACCAGGATCACACGATGCAGATGCAGGCTCAACAGCGCCGAGGCCCATACGTTGCCGACGAACACAGCCGCCACGGAGATGCCCTGAACGGCGAGCACCGGGGCCGCCGCCTGGAAGCTCGAACCGCCGATCACCTCGATCACCAGACGCGCCCCGACGGCCAGCGACAGCGACACCCAGACTCCCGCGATCAGCGCCGCGTCGAGCATGCGCGAGATCACATAGGCGAAGCGCGCCGGGTCGGCGTGCGCCGCGTGCGCGAAGATCGGAAAGGCGGAGCCGACGAGCAGCGAGGGGAAGAAGAACAGGTTCTCCACGACGCGGTAGGACGCGCTCAGATAACCGAGCTGGCGCGTCGAGCAGAGCAGCGAGACGAGCACGATCGCCACGCGCAGGTATACGGTGGCGGTCAGCACCGCGACCGAGTAGGTGAGCGTGGGCCCGACGAGCGCCCGCCAGCGACGGGCGTCGAACGTCGGGCGCAGCGGCATGTCTGCGCGCACGAGCGCGACGGTAGGCACGAGCACGATCAGCGCGGCGAGGGCTGCCACCGCCAAGAAGGCGAGCAGGTGCGCCCCGTAGAAGACGAGTGCCGCGATCAGCGCTGCCGCCACCACCTGGCGGAGGAGTTCGAGCACAGACAGCGTGCCCAGGCGCAGGCGCACCGACAGCGACACCGTAAGCAGCATCTGCGTGTTCTGCACGAACATGCCAAAGGCGGCGATCAGCACGCCGAGACCCAGCAGGCTGCCATAAGCCACGAACGCGAACGCGGTGACAGCCGCGATTCCAGCGGTCGCGAGCGCGGTCCGCAGCCCTAGCAGGTTGGACACGAACACGGTCCGCTGCTCGCCGCGCAGGACGGATAGTTCGCGCGCGCAGATCCCCGTCAGGCCGAGATCGGTCACGCCCCCGACGAGCGCGCTCAGCGACGTCGCTGTCGTGTATCTGCCGGTTTCGATAACCCCCAGATGACGAAACAGCAGTGCGGCCGCGCCGACGCTGAACAGCGAGCCACCGACGTATGACACGAGCCTGATCGTCGTCCCGCGAACGACCATCGCACCAGTCTCTGGTGTGGCGAGCGCATCCGGCTCGCTGAGCGTGGCGGCGGTCACGGCAGCAGCGCCAGCGTCGGGGTGCGAGCCGCGAACCGACCGCCCCACTCGCCGATGAAGCCGAGTTGCTGCACGATCTCCTCCTTGAGGTTCCAAGGCAGGATCACGACCACGTCTGGCCGATCCTCCGCGATCACCCGCGGCGCACGAATCGGGATGTGGCTGCCGGGCAGGAAGCGTCCCTGCTTGTGCGGGTTCAGATCGACCGTATAGTCGAGGAAGTCGCGACGCACGCCACAGTAGTTGAGCAGTGTGTTGCCCTTCGCCGGCGCGCCGTAGCCGACCACGCGACGGCCTTCGTTCTTCAGCGCGATCAGGAACTGGAGGATCCGTCGCTTGTCGGCCTCGACGCGCGCCCCGTAGCGCGTATACGTGTCCAGGCGCTCATAGCCGGCCTCGCGCTCGCGCTCGCGCATCGCCACCGCGCGCGGGGTGTCGGGCTTGCCCGCGTCATCGCGATGAGCGCCGAAGACGCGCAGCGAACCACCGTGGGTCGGCAGCTCTTCGACGTCATACAAGCGCAGCCCGTGCGCCGCGAACACGCGGCTGACCGTCAGGAACGAGAAATAGGAGAAGTGCTCGTGGTAGATCGTGTCCCACTGGCTGTCCTCGATCAGCCTCAGCAGATGGGGGAACTCCATCGTGATCGTGCCGCCGGGGGCGAGCAGGATCTTCATGCCCGCCACGAAGTCGTTGAGATCGGGAACGTGGGCAAGCACGTTGTTGCCGAGCAGTAGGTCGGCGCGCGCCTGCGCAGCCAGCGAGCTCGCCACCCGCCGGCCGAAGAACTCGACGACCGTGGGGATGCCTTTCGCGACTGCCACCTGCGCGACGTTGGCGGCCGGCTCGACCCCCAGCACGTCGATCCCCTGCTCGTGGAAGTACTGCAGCAGGTAGCCGTCGTTCGAGGCGAGCTCGACGACGTGGCTGTGCTCTGCGAGCCCGAGTATGGAGGTCATCTGCTCGGTGTAGCGGCGGCAGTGCTCGAGCCAGCTGGTGGAGTACGAGGAGTAGTACGCGTAATCGGAGAAGATCCGCCCGGGCGTCTCGAATTGCTCCAGCTGCACGAGGAAACAGCGGCCGCAGACGAGCGCGCGCAGCGGGTAGTAGGGCTCCATCGCGCCGACGCGCTCGAGCGACAGGTAGGCATTGGCGAGCGGCGACGAGCCCAGATCCGCGAACACGTCATGCAGCGCGGCGCCGCAGAAGCGGCATGTCGCGTCGACGCGACTCATCGGAGCACCGGCGCCCCTGATCCGATGAATCGCTCGACCTGCGCGAGCGTGACCGCGCGCATATCCGCGTCCCGCCGCAGCGCCTCATACCAGCCCACGACTTCCCGCAAACCCTCGAGCAAGCTCCACCGCGGCCGCCAGCCCAGATGCAGGCGCGCACGCGAGGAGTCGAGCTTCAGATAGCGAGCCTCATGCAGCCGAGGCCGCTGCGGCTCCTGACACTCGGCCGAAGGCAGGCGCTCTGGCCACATCGCCGTCAGCTGCTGCACGACCCAGCGGACAGGGCGCGCGTCCTCCTCGCCGGGACCGAAGTTCCAGCCGCCGGCGAACTGCGCGGAAGACCACAGCGCCTGCGCGAGCAGCAGGTAGCCGCTGAGCGGGTTGAGCACGTGCTGCCATGGGCGCACCGAATCGGGGTTGCGCACGTGCATCGGCCGACCGTCGAGCGCCGCGCGCATGAGGTCGGGGATCAGACGGTCCTCGGCCCAATCGCCACCGCCGAGCACGTTGCCGGCGCGCGCCGACGCCAGACGAGTCGCGTCCTCACGCTCGAAGAAGGAGCGGCGGAAGGCCTCGGTGACGAGCTCCGAGCAGCCCTTGGAGCTCGAATACGGGTCGTGGCCCCCCATCGGCTCGTGCTCGCGGTAGGCCCACTCCCACTCGCGGTTCTCGTAGCACTTGTCCGAGGTGACGTTGACGACGACGCGCACGTCGCCGGCGCGGCGCACCGCGTCGAGCAGGTTCACGGTCCCCATCACGTTCGTCTCATACGTAACTCGCGGCTCGGCGAACGACGGGCGCACGAGCGATTGAGCGGCCATGTGGATGACGATCTCCGGACGCGCGGCGTCGAGCGCGGCGTCGAGCGCGGCGAAGTCGCGCACGTCGCCCTCGATCTCCTCCATGCCCTCGCCCACACGCGCGAGCTCGTACAGGGACGGTCGTGTGGGCACACCCATGGAGAACCCGCTCACACGCGCGCCGAGCGCCTGCAGCCACAGGCTCAGCCACGCGCCCTTGAAGCCCGTGTGTCCCGTCACGAGCACCCTGCGCTCACACCAGAAGTCGGGATCGACGCTCGCCTCGTCCAGCGCGAGCGCGCTCGAGCCGGCGCCGTTCACTTCCACACCCGCCACGGGGCGCGGCCGGAATCCCACAGCTGCTCGAGCTGATTGCGATCGCGCAGCGTATCCATTGCCTGCCAGAACCCGTGGTGGCGAAAGGACGCAAGCTGTCCCTCGCTCGTGAGCGTGCGCAGGGGCCCCTGCTCCCAGGTCGTCTCGTCGCCCGCGAGGTAGCGGCCGACCGCGGGAGAGAGCACGAAGTAGCCTCCGTTCAGCCAGACGCCGTCGCCGCGTGGCTTCTCCTCGAAGCGCCGCACGCGCGTGCCATTGAGCTCGACCGCCCCGAAACGTCCCGGGGGTTGAACGGCGGTGACTGTCGCGAGCGCGCCCTGCTCGCGGTGGTAGGCGATCAGCGCGGTGACGTCGATGTCGGCGAGCCCGTCTCCATAGGTGAAACAGAAGTCCTCATCGCCGACATACTCGAGCACGCGCTTGAGGCGCCCTCCCGTCATCGTCTCCTCCCCGGTGTCCACGAGTGTCACTTTCCAGGGCTCGGCGCTCGAGCGATGAACGTGCATCGTCCCCCTGTCCGAGATCGAACGAGAGATCGCATGTGTGGAGGTGGTAGTTGGCGAAGAACTCCTTGATCACATAACCCTTGTAGCCGAGGCAGATCACGAACTCCTCGATGCCGTGGGCGGCGTAGATCTTCATGATGTGCCACAGGATCGGCTTGCCGCCGATCTCGACCATCGGCTTGGGACGCGACGTCGTCTCCTCGCTGAGTCGCGAGCCCAGGCCGCCGGCCAGTATCACCGCCTTCATCGCGCACAGCCAGCGGCGCGCGGGCGTCCTTCTAGCTCCCTGTCTAAGCACATGACGCAGCCAAGCTAACAGCCGCTTTCCGTATAGTCGAGCGTCTGGCGCCGATGTCTCTATCTGCCTGAAGCCGGTGCCCCGAGCATGTTTCCGACATCCGCAGAACGCCGGGCGTCTTAGGACTGGACCATCCTTGATCCATTTGTCAGAATTTGTCCGTATTATACGGATACTGGAGCACTGGCAGGCAGCTCGCGGTCACCGCATCGAAAAGCTCCCAGCGCCACTTCGGCCGCCCGCGAAGCTGATTCGAAACCAGTTGATCGACCGCACTTACGTCTACAGGGCGGACGGCCTGGCGACCAGCCATTACTGTCCATTCTACGACGACGATGACTTCGAAACCGTCTACTCGGAGATGGTGAGGACTTGGATCCCGGGGGTCGATACGCGATGGCGCATGTGGCTGTTGAGCTCGCTCGCCCAGCAGTGCCAGCACCTCCCCGGCAACTACGCCGAATTCGGGACCTGGCGTGGCGGCTGCGCGTTTAGGATCCTGGCGCGTACGCACGTCCCAGACGGACATCGCTTCTTTCTCTTTGACACATTCAGCGGCATTCCGGCTGATCGCCTGACCGAGCGCGATCGCGATCACGGACTCGCGGGCGAGCTCAGCGACACCTCCGCGGAGCTCGTCGACGAGCTCCGCGCGCGTTGGCGGCCACGGTATGAGCTCTGCCCGGGAGACATCTTCGAGACGCTCGACACCGTCGACGTCGGCGAGCTTTCATTCGCCCACATCGACCTGAACGGGGCGGCCGCGTCGCGATTGGCGCTCGAATTCGCATACGAGCGCATGGTCGGGGGCGGGATCATCGTCTTCGACGACTACGGAGCTACGGAGTACGAAGATCAGCGCCTGGCGATCGACGAGTTCTTCCGCGATCTACCCGAGAAGCCCGTCGCCCTGCCCACGTGCCAGGGATTCGCCGTGAAGCGCTGATCGAGGCGCTTCGTCAGCCGTTGCCGCGCGCGATCTTGCGTAGGTCGATCGTCGCGTCGTACAGCTTCGCATCGACGCCCTCCTCGAGTGCGACCTCGCGCAGCGGGCGCCCCGACTCGGTCGCCTTCTTGACGATCGCCGCCCCCTTGTCGTAGCCGATCGCGCCGTTGAGCGCGGTGGCCACCGCGAGCGTGCCGCCCGCAGAGGCCTGCGACGCCGGCCTTGTTGACCTCGATGCCGTCGACGCACTTCTCGGCGAACGCGCGCGTGGCGGAGGCCAGCAGTCCCAGCGACTGCAGCAGGTTGCGCGCGATCAACGGGATGCGGACGTTGAGCTCGAACTGGCCCTGCATGCCGCCGATCGTGATCGCCGTGTCGTTGCCGATCACCTGCGCGCGAGACCTGCAGTACGACCTCGGGCATCACTGGGTTGACCTTGCCGGGCATGATCGAGGAGCCCTTCTGCAGCTCGGGCAGATAGATCTCGCCGATCCCGGTGCGTGGGCCGGAGCCCATCAGCGCGAGATCGTTCGCGATCTTCGTGAGCGAGACCGCGACGACCTTCAGCGCTCCGGAGAGCTCGACGAGCGCGTCGCGGTTGGCCTGCGCCTCGAACGGGTCGAGCGGGGCGCGATCTGCTTGAGACCCGACTCCTTCCTCAGGCGCGCGCGGACCTTCTCGGCAAAGCGCGCGTGCGTGTTCAGGCCGGTGCCGGTGGCGGTGCCGCCGAGCGGGATCTGCCCGACGTGTACGAGCGCGGCTTGCACGCGCTCCTGTGCGAGCGCCATCTGCGCGGCGTAGCCGGCGAACTCCTGGCCGAGTGTGACGGGCACGGCGTCCATCAGGTGCGTGCGTCCGGCCTTGACGACGTTCTGGAAGCTCCTCGCCTTCTTCGCGAACGAGCGCTCGAGCTGTTTGAGCGCGGGCAGCAGCTCGTTCTGGGCGACGTCGAGCGCGGCGAGGTGCACGGCGGAGGGAAACACGTCATTGGAGGACTGGCCCATGTTGACGTGGTCGTTGGGATGCACGCTCTCGCCGGCGAGCTTGGCGATCACCTCGTTGGCGTTCATGTTCGTCGAGGTGCCAGAGCCGGTCTGGAAGACGTCGATCGGGAATTGGCGATCGTGCTTGCCGGCGGCGATCTCCGCGGCGGCTTTCTCGATGCGGGTCGCGCTGCGCTTGGAGAGCAGCCCGAGCTCGCCGTTGACGGCGGCGGCGGCGCCCTTGATGCGCGCGAGCCAGTGCACGACGGATACCGGCACGGTCTCGCCGGAGATCGGGAAGTTCTCGACGGCCTTTGCGGTCTCTCCGCCCCACAGCTGCTGCTCGCTCGGCATCTGGTTCTCCTCGTCAGACAGTGATTGGCGTGCTCGAAACGTGCTCCAGGGCCCCTGGAGGCCTGGCGGGAACCCTACTGGCTTATCAGGGTGGCTTGCCGTCGGTCGCCGGCCTGGCTCCGCACATGAGAAACATCCCAAACAGTTGCTTGACCTCCCCAACCGCGCGCGCGATACTGGCCTCCTACTACCAGCCCTTGACCTCCTGCTACGGACCGCCACCACCTATCCGAAGACGGCCCCGTGGGCTAGGGCGAACAAGCCACCACGCGCAAGGAGTCATCGGCATGAGACGCCTCCTCATACTCAGTCTCGCGGTCACCGCGATCCTCGTCTTCGGCACACTCGCAGCAACCGCCGCGAACGCTGCCTCACCCGAAGTCTTACCCACGCCGACAGAAAAAGAACCGCTCAAGTTCGAGACGCAGCAAAAAACCGAAAGCAACTTCCTCGAAACCGAAGCAAGCGGATCCAAGGTCGAATGCAAAGCCGTCAGGTCTCTAGGTGAATTCACGTCGAACACATTAGGCAAAGCCAGCATCGCGATTACCAGTTGCAAACTCAACAAAAATGGGACCAAATGCTTATCGTTAGGAGCGAGTCCTGGTGAAATTTTGCTATCGAATGTGATCGTCGGTCTCGTCACGGTAGATTTATCTGGCGGCGAATTAATGCTCGGGATCCTCACCTCGCTTCCTGTAGCCTTACTCCACATCGAATGCGGCATCACGTTACTCTTAGTTGGTGGTTCGCTCATAGGAGTTTTTGACCTCAAAGCCTCAGAATCGGGCACCAAAGGCGAAGAATCGGTCGAATTCTACTTACAAAACAAAGGCGTACAGGAAGTCAAAACCTGCAAAGAACCTAAATCGACCTGTTCAGGAAAGACGTTCGGACTCTACTCAGAACTCGGTAAAGGACGAGAAGGAGCCGGCCTGCAGTCAGAAGACACAATCAAACTCGAACTCACAACGAAATTCAAAGAAGGAGTCGCGTTTGACTTCTAGCATCGTCCCTACCCGCAGAAGGCAGCAAGCTCCCGGGCGAGCCCGACGGGATCGTCGTAGGCCATTAGGAAACCGACGCTCTCGAGCACGCGCAGCTGGCCGTGCGGGAGCAGCGCGAGCGCCTCTTCGGCTCCCGCGAGGGGATGCATGCGGTCGCGGTCGGCCCACAGCAGCAACACCGGCAGGTCGAGCCGCGGGTAGCCGTCGAGCAGCCCGCTCTGCGCGCCGCGCGGCCAGCTGCGCGCGCATTTCGCCCACGAGCGAGCGAGGCTGGGGTTGCCCGGTACATCGGCGAAGGCGTGGCGCACGAGGTCGGCGGCGGCGGGGTTGCCGCGAAAGGAAAGGCGCATGCCGCGCTCGGGCGTGAAGACGGCGCGGGTGCCCGTGGCGAGCAGGCGATCGACGCCGGGGATGGCGCCGAGGCGCGCGGTCTTCTGCCATACGCTACGCGCGTGCGCGTGCGCCGGCGGCATATGCAGGCGATTGGGCATCAACACCAGCCGCGTGGGCCGGACGCGGCCGCTCAGCACAGCGTGCAGCAGCACCTCCGCGCCGGCATCGTGGCCGGCCAGCAGCGGCCGCGGCCCGAGCACCTCGGCGGAAAAGCCGCCGAGCACCTCCGCGAACCAGTCGAGCGTGTATGGGTAGCGCGGGCGGCCCTCCGAGTCGCCGTGGAGCGGCAGGTCTGGTAGCACGATGCGGAAGCGGTCGGCGAGCCCCTCGACGGCGGGCTCCCACTCCTTGTGCGAGAGCAGCCCCGAGTGAAGCAGCGCCAGCGGCGGTCCGGCGCCGAACTCGCGGTAGGCGACGCGGGCGCCGTCGGGGTGGTGGTAGAGGCGCAGGCGCATCGTCAACTGCGGGTAAACGAGGTCACCGGCGCATGGTAGATCCCCCGGCCTAGGCTCAGGCGTCGCCGCGCCGACGAGCGGCTCGACATAGAGCCTCGCATCTGCCCCGAATGGCGCACGCCCACACTCCGCGGGACGCTGGGCCTGTGGTTTCCTGTGCCCATCCCGGCTCCCCCTCTTCCAGTGTGGGAGCTACGCTAGACCCCGGCACCCCTATAGCGCCTCCAGCGGGGGAACCACCAGTTCCAGCGGCCGGCCAAGACCACGCACGCTGGACTCAGCAGCCATCTCACCAGGCTGATGTCGAGCACGATGCCGATCGTCACGGCCACGCCGAGCTCTTGCACCGCCCTGAGCGATGAGAAGCTGAATGACGTGAACACTGCCGCTACGACAAGCCCCGCGAGCGTGATCGGCCTGCCGGTCCGCGCGAGACCATACGCTACAGCGGCGGCAGTTGTGTCCGTCGCAGCCATCTCCCGCACTCTGCTCAAGAGAAACACCTCGTAGTCGATCGACAATCCGAGCACAAGCACGAAGGCGACGATCGGCACAAAGAAGGCTATGCCGGCGCTTTCGCCGGATGAGGGGAAACAGATCTGCAGGACCCCGAGGGTCGCGCCCACCGAGAGCGCGCTGCAAGCCATCGCCTTGAGCGGGATCACGATCGATTTCAGCCCGACGATCAACGCGATCAGGCCAATCGCACTGGCGAGGATGATGACGACGGGCATTCGCGTCAGGACCCTGTTGGCAAGATCCATCTCGCCCGCCGTGATCCCACCGACGAGCGCCGTGGTCATGTGGCGGGCTTTGAAGTCGCGGCGCAGCCGCTCCACCGCGTTGCGCGTCGCCGCGCTGTTCGGACCAGTCTTCAGTACGACATCCATTTCAGCCCAATCGTCGATCCCGTCCTTCGCTCGCCAGATTTCGCGCACATCCGGATCTGACGTGAGGGTCTCGCGCACGGCACTCTCATCTCTCGTGACCACTTCTACGATCCCCGTCGCGCCCGGACCGTATGCTGCATCGATGATGTCTTCCGCGCGAGTCGCCGCCGAGTGCGTTGGCGCCAATGCCGCGGCACGAAAGTCGAGTCGCAGCGAGAGCGTGGGCGTCGCCAGCGCGAGCAGGACGGCGAGACTCGCGAGCGCGGCGATCAGCGGGCGGGTAGTCACAAGCAATGCCAACCGACGCCAGAACGTGCCGCGCCTAGAGGCAGCGACGGCTGAGCTCAGGGACAGCCTGTCGAGGCGCTCGCCGAGCAGTACCAGCACGGCTGGAAGCAAGGTCGTGGCGGCGCAAACGGCCAACAAGCTCGCGATCACCCCGCCCAACGCGATCGATGTGAACAGACCCACCCCGACGAGCATCAGCGCCGGCAGCAGCAGGACTATGGTCAAGCCGGACAGGAGAATCGCACGCCCGGTCGTACGCATCGCGCAAGCGATGGCGACCTCGACAGAGCTCACCCGTTCCCGCTCCTCACGAAAGCGAGTGACGATCATGAGCGAATAGTCGATGCTGAGGCCCAGAGAGACAGCTGCGGCCGTGTTGATCACAAATACGCTCAGACCCGAGATGAGGCTCACGAGATGAACACAGGCGAGCGCGGCGACAAGTGTGACTATCGCCAGCAGAACCGGCATCGCAGCGCCGACGACCGAGAGAAACGCGACAACCAGCATGAAGAACACGATCGGAAGCGCGACGAACTCGGCTCGCACGAGATCTCGGCGAATGATCGCCGAGTCATGATACGTTTCTGATACTTCGCCGAGCAGCGCGAATTCAACGTCCTTGCCCGCCGCCCGCCTCAGACTCGCTTCAATTTCCGGGACGCGCTGCACGGCGACTGCGAGTGGCTGACTCAGCCGCACCAACTCCACGACGACGGTTCGGCTCGCGCGGCTGCCATATGCGTAGCGCTCTGGCCTTTCGACCTGTTCAACAGCTTCGACGTGGCGCAGTGTCGTAAGCGGCTTGACCGCGGCTGCCAGCTGTGCCCGCTGCAATCCTGCTGCCTGCGACGCCGAGGCGCGCTGGCTACTGGTGAGTACGACGAGGATCGGCGGCCCGTAGAAGCCAGGGATGTTTCGCCGCGCGAGGTCTTCGGCCCTCAGAGACTCGGAGCCGGGCACGGCGAAGCCATTGTCCGCGATTTCGCCCGACTCGACTGCGATGATCAAGCCGCTGGCGAGTACGACGGATATCCAAGCCGCTACGACAATTCGCGGGTGCGCTATGACTACGCTGATGAGGCGGCTGTACATGCAGCATGGCGGTCGAATGCGAGCACGATGTTGTGGCCGCCAAAGCCGAACGAGTTCGAGAGCCCCATGAGACGCACCCCCTGCGCGGGGGGGAGCGTCTGGGAACCGCCGCCTACGTAGTTGAGGTCGAGCCCGGCCTCTGCCTCCTCGTAGCCCAGCGTGGGCGGCGCGACCAGTTCCCGTAGCGCCAGGATCGTGGCGATCGCCTCGACAGCTCCGGCGGCCCCGAGCAGGTGGCCGATTGCTGACTTCATCGAGGATGTGGGGATTGCCATCGCGCGCGCTCCCAGAGCTGTCTTGAGCGCTCCCGTCTCGGATCGATCGTTCAGCTCGCTGGATGTCCCGTGCGCATTGACATAGCTGACATCGCCTGGGACGGCGCCTGCGTCAACCAGCGCACATGTGATCGCTCGCGCTGCCAAGCTTCCTGCCGGATCCGGAGCCGTGAGATGGAAGGCGTCGGATGACGTCCCCACTCCGGCGAGCACTGCCAGCGGCGCGGCCCGCATCTCCGACCCCACGCGCTCGAGGACGAGGATGCCGGCGCCCTCGCCCATCACGAAGCCGTCGCGGCGAGCATCGAAAGGCCGCGAGACGCCGAGCTTCGAGGTGGCCCCCGTCGCATCGAAAGCGGCAAGCGTAAACGGAGTGAGCGCGGCCTCCGCGCCACCGACCACGACCGCATCGAGCTCGCCGCCGCGGATCAGCCGACACCCGACCACGATCGCATCTGCACCCGTGGCGCAGGCCGACGCGACAGCTGAGCTATACCCCTGCAGGCCATAGCGCATCGTGAGTATTCCAGCCGCCGAGTTGCTCATCAGCATTGGGATCGTCAGCGCACGCACTGCGCGCGGACCCTTGAGCCTGAAGCGTTCCTGCTGCTCAACCAGCGTCGCGACGCCGCCGGTACAAGTCCCCACCACGCAGCCGATCCTGTGCGCGGGATAGGGGAGCTCTGCCCAGTCCCCGTCGCGACCCCATCGCGCCATCGCGAGAGCCTCGTCGGCCGCGCGGATCGCCAGTTGCGTGAACCGGTCTGTCCGCCGCACCTCTTTCGCTGTGAGGAACTCTCCCGGCTCGAACTCACCACAACTCGCGACGCCGTCGGCCACCCCGCAACGGCCGCTCGCCCATGCGTCGAACGACGCCTCGGCGCCGATCCCGATCGGCGTGACAGCGCCCACTCCAGTGACAGCGACTGTGCATCCCATGGTGCACTGCATGATCAAGGAGATCGGCCGTCACCGCCAAGTCCGACACCCCGAGCCGCCGGCTCCCCGGCCGACGGCATCGCGGCCTGCCTACCCGCGTGTCGACGAATACGACATCGGTGCAAGCCGGCCACCGACCACGTGGGCCCCACCATCGACGTGGAGGATCTCACCGGTGATCCCGCGCGAGAAATCGGAGAGCAGCATGCAGACCGCCTGCCCGACCGGCGACGGATCGGATGGATCCCAGCCGAGCGGCGCCTGCGCCGCCCAAAGATCGGCCATCTCGTGGAAACCGGGGATCGCTTGCGAGGAGACCGTCGCGAGCGGACCGGCTGCCACGAGATTCACGCGCACGCCGAATCCTCCGACGTACACGGCGGTGTAGCGACAGGTCGCCTCCAGCGCAGCCTTTGCGACGCCCATCCAGTCATAGCCGGGCCAGGCGAGCGCAGCGTCGAAGTCGATGCCGACCACGCTGCCACCGCGCCGATCGAGCAGGGGAAGCAGCGCCTCCGTCACAGCCTTGAGCGAATAGGCGCTCACGATGAACGCCGTCGCCGCGCTCTCGGCAGGCGTCTTCATGAACTGCCCCCCGAGCGCGTCGCGCGGCGCGGAGGCTATCGAGTGGACGACTCCGTCAAGGGCCTCGTTCTGCTCGGCGAGCGTGGCGGCGAGCGCGTGCAGATCCTCCCCCCGGGTGACGTCGAGCTCGACCACCTCGGCTTCGCGTGGGAGCTGGCGGGCGGCCCGCTCCGTGAGACGGCGCGCACGGCCGAACCCGCTCAAGACGACAGTCGCGCCCGCCAACTGGGCCTGCTCGGCCACGCTGAAGCCGATGCTCCTATTCGTGAGGATGCCGGTGACGAGGATGCGCTTGCCCGCGAGGATCAAAGCGGCACCACCCCGGGGACGCGCAGCACGCTCGGGTCTGCGGCTGTCTCGTCGAGGTTACACCAGAGAACGTCGACTCCGAGTCGCACGGCGAGCAGGCCGGCGCTGGTGATGATCCGCCATCGCCACGAAGCGAGAACATGATGCTTGTCGACCTCGCTCACAGCCAATAGCGTGCCCTCGACGTGTATGCGCTCGCCGAATGCCACAGGTCGCTTGAAGGTCGCATCGCAGTGACGGAGGGCGACGACTCGCCTCGGATCTACGGGCACGAGTCCCATCGCGAGCGAGACGACGAGCAGCCCATGTGCGATCGGGGCGCCAAACGGGCTTGTGGTCGCCCAGCGCTCGTCGAGGTGCTGAGGATGACAATCTCCGGTGAGCGCGGCGAACAGCTGAACGTCACGCTGCTCGACGACTCGCTCCGGGGTCTCGAACCGCAGACCTACTGCATCTGGACCCAGGTCGACCGACAACGCTGACTCGGCCACCAGGCCTTGCTCGTCTGTCGCGACGCCCTGCTGTTCCGCCGAGCTCATCGAGCCCACTCCATGAGCTCACGAGTCTAGTTCGGCCGGAAAACACGACATCACCGCGTCGATCGCATCGCCGACTGTCGTGACATCCTTCATGTGAGACGGCTCTATCAGGATGCCAAACCGCTCCTCGAGGACCTGCCCGATCTCGACGAGATCGAGAGAATCGATGTCCAGCACCTCCAGTAATACGTCGCGAGCGATCTTGTCTCGGTCGACCTCCGCGAACTCTTCGATGCAATCGACGATCACGTTGGTGACCTCTTCGACGACGGCGTCGCGTGACGTCGAAGCATCGGCGGTCTCTGCGGCTACTCTCCCTACCGTGTCGCTCATCGTGCCTCCGATGTGGGCTGATCAGATCCTCGTCGTCAACCTACACGACGCATGAGCCGCGCGGAAATACTCGTAACGCTCCATGCGCCTGCTAGAACACGCGGATTACCATGACTGCTCGGCAAACGCAGAACGACGGGCGTGGATGCGCGGTCGTTACCGGCGGCTCCCGGGGCATCGGCGCCGCTACGGCGCGCAGGCTCGCGGAGAGCGGCTGGCCTGTCGCAATCGCCTATCGCAGTGACGATGCGTCCGCGAGCTCTGTACTGAGAGACATTCACCAGATGGGCACAGATGCGATCGCCATACGCGTCGATCTTGCGGATGTGGAGGGACCGATGCGGCTCATGCGCGACGCCCGAGAACGGCTCGGGCCGGTAGCCGTGCTCGTCAACAACGCCGGCATCCGTGCCGACGACTTGCTGGTGAGCCTCGACGAGGCCGCTTGGCAGGAGGTACTCGACGTCAACTTGACCGCTGCCTATCGCTGTATACAGTGCGGCCTCATGGGAATGATCCGCCGGCGATGGGGACGGATCGTGAACATCGCCTCGGTCGTGGGGCTGAAGGGGAACCCAGGACAAGCCAATTACGCGGCCGCCAAGGCCGGCCTCATTGCACTGACGCGGACCGCCGCACTGGAGAGCGCGCGGCGAGGGGTGACCGTGAATGCGGTCGCGCCGGGGTTCATCGCTACGGATATGACCCGTGAGCTTCCACCACAGCTGGCCCGCATGATCCCGGCGCGACGCGCCGGCACGCCTGAGGAGATTGCCGCGGTCGTGGCGTTCCTCATATCCGAGGACGCAGCGTACGTGAACGGCACAACTCTTACTGTAGACGGCGGCCTCATGGCTTGAGATGCCAGCATCGGTCCTGTCACACGATTTCCACGTTCCGATAGCCCTGAACGCTCTTGCTCGCCAGACCCGCGAGTACGCGCCCGGGGCCGAGATCGACAAAACGAGTAACTCCGGCGTCAAGTAGCCAGCGCATGACCTCGCGCCAGCGAACGGGGGCGGTGATCGCGGCGAGCAGCTCATGCGGGATGTCCTCGAATGGCTGCGCGGTCAGGCCGCTGATCACGGTAAATTGCGGCGCCCGAAACTCGACGCCCTCGAGCGCGGCGGCCATCTCACTGACCACAGGCTCCATCAGGGGATGGTGAAAGGCTGCGGTCACAGCCAGTCTCGACGAGCGTAGCCTGCGGCCTCGAAGCCGCTCCGCGGCTCGCGCGAGCGTCGCCAGATCACCGGCGATCACGACTTGCTGTGGCCCGTTGTCGTTGGCGATCGCGACAGTCGGTATATCGCTCAACGCCTCGGCTACATCGACAGCACTGGCTCGAACCGCGAGCATTCCGCTTGCGAGATCTCCGCCTGCCGCCTTCTGCATGAGACGCCCGCGTAGAACTACCAGCCGCAGTCCTGTGAGCGCATCGAGAGCGCCTGCTATGACGAGCGCCGAGTACTCGCCGAGCGAGTGCCCAGCGGCGAACCGCGGCGCGTCTGCCGATAGGCGCCGACGCGCACCGGCGACCGTAGCGCAAAAGATCGCGGGCTGAGCGTGGGCGGTGCTACTCGGCGCTCGCTGGAAGCAGTCGCTCGCCCCGAGGCGCACAAGCTCCTGCATGAGCTCGGGCGCCTCAGCGGCGACAAGCGCCTCCGCGGCAGAGTCCACCGGCGCGCCCTGTCCGACGCACATGACGCAGGCGAGGCCTGCGACGCGACGCTCGCTCTGTTGCAGTCCCATCGATCGCTGCCGTTAAGTCGAGCGCAGCGCTTCGCCTCGGGTGACGCTGTCGACGTACGCCTCGAGGACCGCTGCTTGCTCCTGCATCTCCTCGCTCTCTTGCGCTGTCACGACAAATGCCGCGAGCGCCTCGTCAAGTTGTCGGCGAGTGTGCGTGGCCATCACGCTCAACCTGATCAACGCCCCGCCCCTCGATGTCGCCGGGTAGAGTGCGACGTTCGTGTAGATACCTCGGTCGTACAGTGCCTTCCACAATAGGACCGCGTAATAGCTGTATCCGATGTTGACCGCCACGATCGCCGTATCGAGCTGCGCCCATCGATCCGCGAAGGCTCGACGATGGGCAAGCCGATCTCGCCCAGCCCTCGTCGCAGGTACCTGACGTTCTCGTGCAGTCTTCCCATCAGCTCGGCCCCCTCAGCCGAGCGACAGATTTTCACTGCCATCAACGCCGCGCCGACGGCGGCCGGAACCGCTGTCGATGTGAACAGGAACGAGCGAGCGCTGACTCGCAGTGTGTCGATCACGCCGCTATCGCCTGCGACAAAGCCACCGCTGCTCGCCAGCGCCTTCGAGAGCGTGCCGACCCGGATGTGCGTAGCTGCCGCGACCCCAAGCTCGGCCGCCGCCCCCTCGCCATGTGGTCCAAGGACGCCGATGGCGTGGGCCTCATCCACGGCGAGCGCAGCATCGGCCTCGCGGCAGACATTCGCGATGCGAGGGAGATCTGCGACATCCCCACCCATGGAGAAGACGCTGTCGACGACGATCAGCACCCCGCCGTCGGCTGAGCCGTGCCGCTGCATCAGGCGCTCGAGTCGATCGATCCTCCCGTGCCGGAACGGCATCAGCCGCGCTCCCGAGAGGGCCACCCCATCGAGGATCGATGCATGGTCTGCCGAATCACATACGACGACGTCGCTTTCACATAGCAATGCTGAGAGCATCCCCACGTTCGCCTGGTAGCCGGAAACGAACACGAGAGCATCGTCGGTGCCGAGCCAGTCTGCGAGTTCAGCCTCGAGCTCGGCATGCAGGTCGAGCGTGCCGTTCAGCAGCCGCGACCCAGCGGTTCCCGTGCCATACCGATGCAGAGCGCCTCGCGCAGCGGCGATCACGCGGGGGTGCGATGCCAGGCCGAGATAGTTGTTAGAGCCAAGCATCACACGCTCGCGCCCCTCGATCTGCATCGCCGATCCGACGTGACCGGTGATCGGCCTGAAGTAGGGCAACGCGCTGTTGCGGTTAGCGAGGCGATATTCAAGCGTTCGATGGTCGTCGCGGATCCTTCTTAGAATTGTCGGGATCTCGCGCTGGCTCATGCTGGGCTCCGAGCCAGGCCTCCCCGAGCACCCCACACGCGGCGCCGGCCATCCGACATGCGACGAGACAGCGGCGCCATATCTTCAAGCGACATCGTCAAATAGGGTTATCTCCTCGCCGCAGTGCGGGCACCTCAGGAGCGACGGCGCCGACGTTTCGATTGTCGCGCTCTCGCCAGCCCCGCCCACGCTCCTTCTCGAGGTGCGCAGCATCATCCGAAGGTCGGACACCGACCATCGATTTGCGGCAGCCGTATCGAGCCACCGCTCCTGCTCCTCTCGATCCAGAGCCGCAAGCGTCTCGTGATGACTCCAAGAGAGATTCTCCCGACGTCGGGAGCTGGTGAAACGGGAGGCCACATAGACCATGTTCATCAGCGTCTGCGGGTCGTACCCGGTGATCTGCGAAGCGCGCGCGTAGCGCTCGCCGAACTTGGCGTTGCCATAAGCGATCCAGTCGCCGAGCAGCCACTGAATGCAGCGGCCCACGGCCCCGATTCGTCGCCCGGCAGCCGCCCACTCATGAGCACCCAGGTCGTGGTTGGGAATCCACGCAATCTGGCTCCGCGTCTGGGCCTCCTCGGGAGCGCGCGATGCGAGCCCGCCGGTGTCGCTGCTGATCTCATTGCCGCCTGTTCCACACGACCGACTCGTTGATGGGCATCTCTGATTCGACCTCATCGCAACCACTAGTGCTCGACTGCCGATACCTGAGTGACACTACCGACGCGGCCTCATGGAGGCAAGGAAAAGAGAGAACTGTCTCTGGCTTCGAACGGCCACCTGCGACGTGCTGGGGACCGCGCGTGGCAGGAGTCCGTCATGCACCCCGAGCCGCCGGCCTGACCTCGGTCTGGGGCGGCGGGCAGCCGTACGCTCGGCCCCCGCAGGCCACGGCCAGCGCCGCTGTCGGTGCCGGCCCGGCTGTTCTGGGCCTCGCTGCCGCAAGCTCCGCCTAGAATGGGCCGGCGACATGGCGGCCACTCCACGACACCCCCTGATCCCTGCTCGCACGACCGACCCTCAGCAGGATTTTCCCGCCCTCGAGCTCGAGATCCTGGAGCGCTGGCGCGAGCGCGACGTGTTCGCCGAGTCGCTGCGCCGTCGCGAGGGCGCGCAGCGGTGGGTCTTCTACGAGGGTCCCCCGACGGCGAACGGCCCGCCGGGCTCCCACCACGTGCTCTCACGCGTGTTCAAGGACATCTACCCGCGCTTTCAAGACGATGCGCGGCTATCTAGTGGAGCGCAAGGGCGGCTGGGACTGCCACGGCCTGCCGGTGGAGATCGCTGTCGAACAGGAGCTCGGGCATCCGCCACAAGGCGGAGATCGAGGAGTACGGGATCGCGCGGTTCAACGCGAAGTGTCGCGAGTCGGTGTTCACGTTCCTGCAGGAGTGGAACCGGCTGACCGCGAGGATCGGCTTCTGGATCGACCTCGAGCACGCCTATCGCACGCTCGACGAGACCTACATCGAGTCGGTGTGGTGGGCGCTGGCCAGATCGACGCGCGCGGCCTCTTGTACGAGGGCCGCAAGGTCGTCGCCATACTGCCCGCGCTGCGAGACGACGCTGTCCTCTCACGAGGTCGCGCTCGGCTACAAGGATGTGGTCGACCCGGCGTGTTCCTGAAGCTGCCGGTCCTCGGTGGCGAGGAGCGACTGCTGGTGTGGACGACGACGCCGTGGACGCTGCCGGGAAACGTGGCGATTGCGGTCTCGCCGACGGCGACGTACGTCGCGCGCTCCAGGGATCGGCGGGCTCGGATGCCAAGACTCCCTACGTGCTGGCCGAGGCGCGCGTCGCGTCGGTCCTCGGCGAGGATGCCGAGATCCTCGAGCGGTTGAGCGGCGCGGAGCTCTCGGCGCACGACTGCTATGAGGGGCCGATCTTCCCAGCGGGGATCCGACCGGTCCGGGCACGGGCGAGCCGAGGCCGCTGCCGATCCTCACCGATGAGTTCGTGACGACGGAGGACGGCACGGGCATCGTGCACTTGGCGCCGGCGTTTGGCGAGGAGGACTACCGCGTGGCCGCGGCCTCGCCGCGCGTGCCGTTCGACCCGAAGCGCGCGGAGACGCTGTACAACCCGGTGAGAGCGAACGGCACCTACGATGCGCGCACGCGCAGCCGTGACGGCACCTCCTACGAGGGCCGCTTCGTCAAGGACCCGGCGCTGACACGGGAGCTGATCGAGGATCTGCGCGAGCGCGGCCTGCTGCTGCGCGTGCAGGACTACGAGCACTCCTACCCGCACTGCTGGCGCTGCGGAACGCCGCTCTTGTACTACGCCAAACCGTCGTGGTACATAGCGACGTCGAAGCTCCGCGATGAGCTGCTGGCGGCGAACGAGACGATCAGCTGGCATCCACCGCACGTCAAGCACGGGCGCTTCGGCGACTGGCTCGCGAACAACGTCGACTGGGCGCTCTCGCGCGAGCGCTACTGGGGCACGCCGCTGCCGGTGTGGCGCTGCGCCGCCGGGCCACGTGCGCGTCGTCGACTCGTTCGCGGAGCTCGCGGAGCGCTCCGGCGAGCGGTCTCGAGGACCACCATCGTCCGTACGTGGACGAGGTCTCCTTCGCCTGCGCGCACGCGCCGACGTGCGACGAGCCGATGTGGCGCGTGCCGGAGGTCATCGACGTGTGGTTCGACTCAGGCGCGATGCCGTTCGCGCAGCATCACTTCCCGTTCGAGAACGAGGAGCGCTTCGAGGCAGCCTTCCCGGCGGACTTCATCTGCGAGGCGCAGGACCAGACGCGCGGCTGGTTCTACTCGCTGCTGGCGGTGGCGACGCTGCTGGACCGGTCGGCGCCGTACCGAAACGTCGTGTGCCTGGGGCTGATCCTCGACGAGGACGGCCAGAAGATGTCGAAGTCGAAAGGCAACACGGTCGAGCCGTGGCAGGTGCTCGACGCCTACGGCGCTGACGCGTTCCGCTGGTACTTCTTCACGTCCAAGCAACCGTGGGATGGCTACCGCTTCTCGGCGGAGACGATCGGCGAGGGTGTGCGGCTGTTCCTCAAGCAGCTGTGGTCGACGTACTACTTCTACTGCCTGTACGCGCACGCGTCCAAAGACGAGCTTGGCTAAGCCGACGCGGGCGCAGGCAGCGAGGCGACCGGGGCCGACGCCGATCTGGACCGCTGGGCGCTGTCGCGCACGGCCGCGACGGCCGAGCTCGTCGCCGAGCGCCTCGACGCATACGACGCGACGAGCGCGGGGCGGGCGATCGCGCAACTGGTGGACGAGCTGTCGAACTGGTACGTGCGCCGCTCGCGCCGGCGCTTCTGGGACGGCGATCCGGCGGCGTTTCGGACGCTGCGCACGTGCCTGCTGACCGTCGCCAAGCTGCTTGCGCCGTTCTGCCCGTTCATCGCGGATGAGATCTACGACAACCTTGACGGCGAGCTCGCGAGTGTGCACCTGTGCGACTTCCCGCGCAGGCGCGGAGCTGCCGTCGCGCGACGCGCAGCTCGAGCAGGCGATGGCGATCGCGCGGGAGACCGTGCGCCTCGGCCTTGGCGCGCGCGGCCAGGCGAAGATCAAGGTGCGCCAGCCGCTAGCCGAGGCTGTGATCGTCGCCGACGGGCGAGAGCGCGCCGCGATCGAACGCCTCGTCGACGTCGTGCGCGAGGAGCTCAACGTGCGCGCGGTGCGCTTCGTGGCGGCCGCGGAGGAGCTCGGCAGCTACGAGGTAAAACCAAACTACCGCACGCTCGGTCCGCTGTTTGGCAGCGCCATGCCCGCTAGCGGCCGAGGCGATCGCGGCCCTCGACCCATCCCGTGTCGCGGCGGCGCTGCGCAACGGCGGCCAGCTCGGGATCTCGGTCGCCGGACGCGAGCACACGCTCGACGGCGGACGACGTGCTGCTGACGCATGCGCGCGCCCGACGGCTACAGCGTCGAGCGCGAGGGCGCACACGCCGTCGCGCTGGATCTCGCGATCGACGCCGACCTCCGCGACGAGGGCCGCGCCCGCGAGATCGTGCACGCCGTGCAGAACGCACGCAAGAACGCGGGCCTCGCGGTCGACGACCGCATCGCACTGGGCCTCGAAGGCGGCCACGACATCCTTCGGGCGGCGCGAGTACATGAGGCATACATCGCCCGGGAGACGCTCGCACTTGCGGTCATAGTCGGCGGTCGCCTGGCACCCGAGGTCTCTCCCATTCACGCGGAGACCCTCGACATCGAACGGATCGCGCTCACGATCACTTTGGGTCGGTGCCTCTAGATTCACCTCGGGCTGGGCGCCTATTCTCAACTCCGCGCTTGCCCGGTTCAGCGCGCGTCGGGCTGGCCGTAGGTGGCTGCGGGATCTGGCTCCGACCCCGCAGCCAGCGTCGCCCTGGCTGACTAGCCGCGGGCGCCGGTCACCCGATGAGCGCTGATGGCTAATAGTCGAATGCTGCTTCTTTTGCGAGGGTGATTTTTTCTTCCTGTTTGAGGCCGGCTTTTTCTCTGCCTTTGCCCAGTTCGATGTAGAGGCCGAAGGTCTTGCCGGAGCAGAAGGCTTTGTCAAGGTCGCATTCTTTGACCTTCTGGATACCTTTCGACTGTTCAAATAAGACTGTGCCCTGTTTGGTTTTCACGCCTGATTCGGCGCCCTGGTTGAACCCACCCAGAATGTCGTTCCCAATTAAGATTAATATACTCGCCCCACACTCGATGTGCAATAATTCACCCAGTATGTCGGCGACGCCGAGCATTAATTCGGGGGCTGGTTCCCCTTTTGTGGTAATAGCACGTCGACCAGATGAAACTTTTCTTTCACTTCGATAGTACCCGCGGCGACTTTGGGTAAGCTTTCGCATTTCGCGCCGCTGAGTCCTGATTTGCAGCCGGTGAACGTGTCTGTCCCCACGCCTAAGTTAGCTGACGTGATTTCACCTTTGCCTTGGACTTTTGCGCAGCTGATCACTGAGCCTGCCTGTTCGCCTGCGAGTTCGCCGGCGGGTCCGTCTGATTCGAATGTGAGTGGTGCTGTTTTGGTTGGGTTGGGTAAGACTTCGACGTTTTCTGCTGATGCTGTCGTGGCTGTACTTACGCTGAGTGCGAGGACCGCCAGGATCGCTAGGCTGATCGGTTTGAGTCGCATCATTGGGTATGCCTTCTCTCGTTCGGGCGCAGATACTGTTGCTTGTAAGGTGCCGGTCCTGGGTGTCGCCTTGCTTGGTACTGGGGTGGGTTTGGGGCCCGTGGTGCGCGGCGCCGGTGTTGGTCTCGCGCACCACGTGTGCCCCCTGAGCCAAGCGCGATGTTTCGCGCGTGTTTTGTTTGGTGGCTTAGCGTTGCTCGGCTAGTAGTCGAATGCTGCTTCTTTTGCGAGGGTGATTTTGTCTTCTTGTTTGATGCCGCCTTTTTCTCTGCCTTTGCCGAGTTCGAGATATAGCCCGAACGTGGCTTTTTTTCCTCCTGGTTCGCAGAAGGCTTTGTCAAGGTCGCATTCTTTGACCTTCTGCACGCCTTTTGTTTGTTCGAATAACACTGTGCCTTGTTTGGTTTTCGCGCCTGATTCGGCGCCCTGGTTGAACTCGCCGATGACGGCTGCGCCGAGTAAGATTAACAGTGCGGCGCCGCACTCTACGTGCAGTAATTCTAAGAGGATGACGGCGAGCCCGAGCATTAATTCAGGTGCTGGTTCACCTTTTGGTAATAACACGTCCACAAGATGGAAGTCAACTTTTAGTTCGACCGTGCCTGCGGCGACTTTGGGTAAGCTTTCGCATTTCGCGCCACTGATGTTGGATTTGCAAGCCGGTGAACGTTAGGGTCGCTACGCCTAAGTTGGCTGACGTGATTTCCCCTTTGTTTTTGACTCCCCCTCCGCATTCGATCGGTGAACCTGCCTGTTCGCCTTCGAGCACGCCGGCGGGTCCGTCTGATTCGAATGTGAGTGGTGCTGTTTTGGTTGGGTTGGGTAAGACTTCGACGTTTTCGAGTGCTGATGCTGTTGCGGCTGTGATTGCGCTGAGTGCGAGGACCGCCAGAATCGCCAGACCAATCGTTTGGAATCGTCTCATTGTCTCTCCTTTTTCTTTTATGCGTGGACTGGGTGCCCCCTTTGCCGGTGTGAGTTTCCTCGGGTCGCAGCGTGCTTCCCTGTCTGCGGGGGCGCAAGGCTGGCTTGGTGCTGGCGGGTTAGGGTTGGTGGTGCGCGGGGCCGGCTTTGGTCTCGCGCACCACGTGCCCTTGTCAGGCTAGGCGCGGTGTTTTTGCGCGTGCCTTTGTTTGCTGGTTAGCGTTGCTTGGCTAGAAGTCGAATGCTGCTTCTGTTTTTGCCGGTATGAAGGTAATTGTGTCTTCTTGTTTGATGCCGCCTTTTTCTCTGCCTTTGCCGAGTTCGATATACAGTCCGAATGTGGCTTTTTTGCCTCCTGGTTCGCAGAATGCTTTGTCAAGGTCGCATTCTTTGACCTGCTGTACGCCAGCTTGTTTGTTCGAATAACACTGTGCCTTGTTTCGTTTTGACGCCTGATGTGGGGATTGTTGGCGGAACTCACCAATGAGTGCTGCGCCGATTAAGATTAACAGTGCGGCGCCGCACTCTACGTGCAGTAATTCTAAGAGGATGATGACGAGCCCGAGCATTAATTTAGGCAGCGGTTCACCTTCCGCTAATAACACGTCGACGAGGTGCAAGTCGACTTTTAGTTGGATCGTGACCGGCGGCGACTTTGGGTAAGCTTTCGCATTTCGCGCCGCTGATTACTGATTTGCAGCCGGTGAATTTCAGGGTCGCCACGCCTAAGTTGCGCTGACGTGACTTCACCGTTGTTTTTGAGTGCTCCACATTCGATTGCTGAGCCTGCTTGTTCGCCTTCGAGCACGCCGGCGGGTCCGTTTGATTCGAATTTGAGGGTGCTGTTTTGGTTGGGTTGGGTAAGACTTCGACGTTTTCGAGTGCTGATGCTGTTGTGGCTGTGATTGCGCTGAGTGCGAGGATCGCGAGGATCGCGAGGCCGACTAGCTGTAGTCGTTTCATTGGTTGTTGCTCCCTTTTTTGGTTTGCGTTGTTGCAGGGGCCATGGGTCGCGTGTGCCGGGGTTGGAGACGTTTCCGGCTGCTGGCGCGTGGTTCCCTGGTGCTGGTACTGCACTGTGCAGTGTGCCACGCAGGGTTGGGCTGGTCAAGCAAACCCAGAGATTGTCTCTCACCATCCGGGGCGGTGGAGAGCGAAGTCGCGGTAGCACGGGCGGCGGTTGGCGCGCGCGTGTGGAGCGAGGCGGTGCTTAGCGCGGGGCTGGCGTGCTGCTGGGCTGGCGGTGGGCGGTGGGCGGCGGTGTGTGGCGGTGTGGTGCTGGGGGTTTGGTTCCGTGGTGTGTGGTTGTGGTGGTGTGGCGGGGTTATTTGTGTGTGGTGTGGTGTTTTGTGTGGTGTTTGTGGGGTTTGGGTTTGCAGTTTTGGATGGTGATGGGGGTGTTTTGGGTTTTTTGGGTGGCGTTTTGGGCTTTGAGGAGGGTGGGGATGGTGAGTTTGTGGCCGCAGAGGTTGTAGTTGCCTTGGGGTTGGAGGTTGACTCCGAACTCTGAGTAGCGGCCTTGGGGGAGGGTTACTTCGATGTTCTCGAAGGGGACGTCGGGGGTGTTGCGGAATGTGGCGCTTGTGATGTTTTGGTGGCTGATGTAGGTTTCGCCGTGGAGGTCGACTGTGACGTTGTCGCCTTGTAGGACGATCACGGCTTCGGGGAACTTCGCGCCACCGTAGGAGACGAAGTATACGGGGCCGGTGAGGGGGACGGGTAGGATCGGGGTGTGCACGATCGCGTGGCCGATCGTGGCTGCTGGGGGGCATGCTGCGGGGTTGTGTTCAAAGACGGTGGATAGGCATGCGCGTTGTAGGGTTTCTAGGCGTGCGGGGAGCTGTTTGGGGAGCTCGACCTTGACCTCTTCAAACCAGGCTTGGCTACCGATCGGGTGCGGCGGGTAGGCGATCTTGAATTTCAGGGCTGCCCCGTCGAGTTTGGAGTTATGCCCGGTCGCTGTAGCTGTCATCGTGGGCGTGAATTTGAGTGTCTGGCAGGCTGCTGTTTGGTAGCGCGAGGAGATGGTCGCGGTCATGCCCTGGCTGCTTGTGAGGGTGCTCGAGATCGCGAGCGGGTCACAGGTTGTGGCGTTCAGCACGAACCCGGGGCGGGTGATGTAGACCCGGATGTCACGGACGTGCGTGACGATCCCGTCGATGATCGTGGGGATCGGTTCTGAGGCGTCCGGGTCGACGCTTACCTGCGCGGTGCGCGGGTCGATCCGCAGGCCGAAGCGGATCACGACGGTCCCGAGGTCAAACGGGCCGACCACGGCGGAGGTGATGCTCACGAGCGAGAACGGGTCCCCGTTATAGGGGCCCGCCATGTATATCTTGCCGGGGGTGTAGGCGAGGACCGCGCCCGCGCCGGTCCCGACGAGCGTGTTCCCTAGTTCGCTTGCCGCGGGGCACGAGGGGTCCGCCTGCTCTTGGCTGCCGGTCATGCTCCGTGCTTGCTGGATGCTTTCTTCGCTGCAGTAGGGGATGCCGGTGAGGTTCCCGGTCAGCCCGTTCGGGAGATCCGTCGTGAACTGCGAGATCTCCTGGTCAGCGTCCGAGCGGGTCAGGTGCACCTGGAAGGCGCTGTAGGAGCCCGCGTCGTTGTTCACGGTCCCCGCCTGGATTTGCGGGGAGAACCGTCCGCCAGAGGGGCACGCGCCGCCTTCAAGGCCCCGGGTGATCGTGAACGACGAGGCGTCAGCCAGGACAGCCGTGGGGTCTGCCCACGGTGTCAGCAACGCCTGGGTTTCATAGCTGGAGCACCCTTCGGGGGTGATCAGCGGCGCCTGCTGGCCTTCCCGGAAATGAAAGTTGAAATGGTCGAACGCGAGCTGCGGGTTATTTTCGAATGTCGTGCGTAGCTGCCCTGGCGCCAATCCGCTGACGCCTGGCTGGCCGCCCGCTTCGATCTTCCCCGCGAGCTTGATCAGCACCCCCGTTTCTGGGCTCTTCAACACGACATACATCGCCAGCAGCGACCCGGCTGGGTGCCCGGGTTCGCTGAACGGGTTTTCATACGGCTCAGCGATATACACCGACCCATGAACCGGGGTCGATAGCAGCGGCGTTTGTACTTCGACCGTCCCGAGCTTGGAGTCTTCGGGGCAGCCCGCCCCCGGAGGCGATTCAACAGTCTCCTTCTGGTAGTCGGCTGTGGTGCAGCCGCCGAGGCCGACCCCGGAGGACGGGTTGACCGTCAAGCCTTCTGGGAGGATCACGCTCGTCGCCTTCAGCTGCGATTCGGCGACCCCGGACGCGTTTGTGAGGCCTTCGTCCTTGAAATCGATGTTCACGTTCAACCCCGATGGCGAAGACGCAAAACTAGTCGTTGGCTCTGCTTCAAAAACGGGCGCGAACCGCAGCGACCCGCAGCCATCAAGCGCCTGCAACGCTTCGCTCGCCGAAAACTGGAGCAGCCGTCCGGGTTCGGCCCACGAATCCATTTCCACGCTCGCGGAAAGCGGGCCGGTGCACGAAGTCGGCATCGTCAAGAACGCCGGCGGACGCACCATTTCCGGGGACTGGCACGGAGCATGCGACCCAAGCCCAAGACTTTCATACAAACACCCCCAGCCACGCGAACTATCATGCCGCGGATCCCCCGGGACACCCCAAAACGTCACGCGTGCACTCAACGCGCCCGCCGTCTCGCTCGTATCAGACGCGATCACGTTCACGCCATAATCTTCGCCCGGCCCATCACGCAACGCCGTGTCCAACACCACCGGCAGCACCGCCAACGGAATGAAAAACCCGAAGCGGGCCGGCTCCCCCGCATACGGTTCCAGGTTAAACACCGGCTCCGTGAACGTCGCCGTCCCGATATTCTCCGGTTCGTGGATCGTCGCTGAGGCCACCCCGATCGCTGTATCCGCCGGACACGCGTTTTCCTGGCCATCGACAACCTTCAAAAAGTCAGCAAGCGAACACTGAGGGATCGCGGTCGCGCTACCAATCAAACCCGCCGGCAGCCGCGTGATGATGTCCTTCGGTAGCGCCGCCACTTCCACTTCGGGCTTATGCGTCGGCGTTTCCGCGGGATCCGCTTCTTCGCCGCCCGCGGTATCCGGCCCCTCGTTGAAATCAAACGTGCCCGTCACCTGAAACGGATGCGAACCAGCCTGCAACTGGAAACCCCCACCTTCTTCTTCGGCATCAAGCCCGAACTCTTCAAGCCCAAACCCCGTCGCCCCCTCCCCAACCACCACATGGTGCCCCACCGACACGCTCGCCGCGCCACCACCCGACACCGTCCCCAACACCGTTTCGCTCGACACCGCACCTTCGAGCACTTCAACCCGCACACGCACTTCCAGCGACTCAAACGGCGCCAACAACCTCTTCAAACGTACACGACAAGCTAACCCGCGCACACGACATCGCAAGCGCCGTATTGATCACGCCACCATCAGGACTCGAACCCGCAATCCCAACCGCCCGCAACCCAGCCGGCAACACCACCCCCACACGCACCGGCGCTAGTTCCCCAAACACGCTGCCATCACCAAGATTCTCCGCCATCACCGCAACCTCCCCACACCGCGGCAAACCCGGCGCTTCACACGCCCCCGTCACAGCCAACACGCCAGGCCGCGACACCACACTAACACCCCACCACGGCGCCACACCCCACGCCAACCCCACACACCCAAACAACCACACACCCAACACCACAACACACCCAACACCCACACGCCTCATCGTCCCGCCCCCCCCGCCGCACGCCCAGCCAACACGCCCCCCGGCACCCGCACGCGCACGCGCACGCGCAGCCTTCTTTGCCTTCCTAGAGCCCTTCGCCTTCTTCACCGGCCCGTACCGTTTACGCGCCAGCCGTTCACACGCCAGCCGGCGTGTCCTGCGGCGATCCTTATGGCAGACCCGTAGCGCCGCCGCGAGCTTTTCCGCACGCGTCACCACATGCCCCCCCACAGCCGGCGGCGGCGGGTTGCCGGGCCCTTCGAAGCTCAACGACCCCGGCGTCTGTTCCACCGGCGGCACACCAGACCCCTGACACGCATCACCTTCACACTCAACCGGCCGCTCCACAGGCCCACCCAAACACGGCGACGCTACCGTGCATTCACGCGCGTCATACACATCAAACGAGCTATCCGTATCCAACCCAGACAGCTGCGCCTCAGTCAAAAAGAACACTTCCCCACCAGATTCAGACGCATCCAAAAACGCCGATTCTTCACCCGAAGTACCAGAAGACACCAACCCCAAACACCCACCAGACACCCCGCTAAACCCCTCACCACCCGCAACACACGACCCCACACCCACCGGCTCCCACTCATACACATCCTCAGTCCCATCCGTATCAGACGCGACCAGCCCATCAGGCGAATCAAAAAACAGCCGGCCTTCGCTAGACAAATACCGCGACTGATGCAAAGCCACATTCAATTCGAACGGTGTCCACGCCGGCACCACACCCGCAAGCTGCGTACCCGCCACCCAACTCGAGTAGGTCGTCACCAGCGCAACCTGTTCGCTTCGAGTTCTAGGGCGTTTACGCCTACCGGCCGTTCCCCGGTCGCCATGCACGACACGCACCCCGGGTTATCCGCCACCCCCGCGGCACCCTCAGACACCGGTAGCGCCGCGTCATACACGAACACCTCCTCATCCGGCACCCCATCCACCACATCCCGGTTGTCATAGCCAGACAACGGTTCCTGCGACAAGAACACGAGCCACTGCCCGTTAGGCGAGACCCGCGCCGTCAACCGCGCCAGGATCCCTTCCGCCTCACCCCAATCATTCAAATCCGCGCCCGACAGCCGCCCGATAAACGACGTCACCCACACGCCGCCCTCTTCACGCGCCATATACAAGCTACACGCCTGCCCCGCGACGCCCTTCGCCCTGACACCCCCCCGGCTGCGCGCCACCGGCAAGCACACCATCACCCACGAAAAACACATCCGACCCATCCCCCGAAGCACCGATCACCGTCCCCAACAAGCCAGCACCTTCGGTGACCCGCACCACCCGGCCAGCCAACGCTTCACCCGCCCCACTCGTCACCACAAACACAAACAAATCCCCGCCCTCCACAAAAAAGACCCTCGAATCATCCACAGACGCCGTCGCAAACACAGAACCAGCCGGCCCCACCAACACCGTTTCCCCCGTCCCCATATCCCTCAAATACAAGCCACGTTTCCCGCGACCTTCAGACCACACCACCCGCGACCCATCCACCGACACCGTATCCCGCTCATCGATCCCCTCATCGACGTCCGAATGCCCCAGGCCCGGGATACTCGCCGTCGCCGCGAGCGCGCCGCCCGGTAGCACACTCACCAGCGCCAGACGCCCGCCCGACCACTCATAAAGGCTTTCCGCAGGCGCCCCCGCGATCAACGGCACAGCGCGAGCGCAACACCACATGCTTGCCATCCGGGCTCGCACCCACAAACTGCGGGCCACACAACCCCGCCACACAACCCTCGCCCGTATGCTGGCTGACCCCGAATTCTGTGCCTTCCGGCACTTCCACGTTCCCGCTCGTCACAAGCGGCGTGTAGCAGCCTTCTTCACACACCCCCGCCGCCCCCGCGGCTGAGAAGTCGCTGCGCAAAAACGCCGTCTGTTCCGAGGCTTCCCCCGACAACCCCCGATCCAGCACCCCAAACGGCTGCAACACCCCCAACCCCAGGTCTTCCGAGAAAAACCGGTACTCAAGACCATGAGCTCCCCGGCACCACCCGTCGCGGCCGTGTGCGCCGGCTCGATATCCCGAGACGCCCAGCCCTTTTCCCCACGCCGCGCCAGCACCTGCACCTCAACCGAGTTACCCGCCGCCGCTGCTTCTGTCGGCGCGCTCGCCAAATACGACAGGCCGCCGCCACCAGCAGCCGCCTGGATCACCCCTTCCCTGATCCCCAACAAGTTCGCGCCATGCTTATCAGGCGAAGACACCATTTCCCAGCCACGACCATCCAAAAGCCCAAACCCACCCCCAGACACCGTCACAAACACCCGTTCTTCGCCCACCGCGACACCCGGAAGCGAATTATGCGCCACCACCCGGAAATGATACGTCGCACCCGCCACCAGCCCGCTCAGCTGCGCGCTCACCACACTCGCTTCATAGCTCGCGACAAGCACACCCGGCCGCACCGGCACACTACCTTCAAACCCCGCACCCACACACGACCCCACACCCCCACACCGCCCATATTCAAAACTATATTCCGTCACAGGTTCCCCCACTTCGCTACGCGGATTCACCTGCGCCGAGAGCACCGCCCCACCAACCGTCACATTCGACACACCCTCACTACCCACAGTCACAGTCGGCACACCCGGAGGTTCCGGCACAAACACATCAACTTCATCGCTCAACGCATCCGCCACAAACACCTTGCTCGCACCAAACCCCTCAACCGCCACACCCACACCACCCAAACCAGGCACCGCCAAACCTTCCTCAAACACATCCTCCGGTGTGAAACGCATCACACTCGACACATTATCCACATACACATCACCCGACACACGTTCAACCCCCACCCCACCCACCGACTCACCATCCACTTCCGGCACCAACAATTCACCCCGCCCACTAAACTCCGCAACACGATCACGCCCGAAGTTACCCACGTGAACATAAAACTCGTCTTGCGGATCAACCGCGAGGCCTGGCCACAGGGCGCCCAGTCCCGCCCCGTTAGCCCCTACGCCCAACTTGACAAAACCGCCATGCGCATTCGCTTGCCGCGCCCGCGAACGTATCGACACCCTCAACCCTTTCACCTTTTTCATTACGATGTTCATCAGCAACCCACACCATGCCATGCGCATCGACCGCCACACCAGTCAGCCCGAGGAAATATTCATAGCCCGCTGTATACGCGGTGATCTGCCCCAGATATTTACCCGTCCCACTAAACTTGTCCACCACACGAAACGGAACCAGTTCGCCGTGTTCGTTCAAACCCGTATGCCCCGTATCGACGACGTACACATCCCCCGCCGACGGACTCGACGGATCATTATCGACCGCGATACCTTCAGGTTCAGAAAACCGCCCCGTCGACTCTTCATCCACAGACCCGCCACTCCCCGCCGCCATCCCTTCCCCCACCAACAACCCACTCCCATTGAATTCCCCTTCAAATTTGCCCGCCAGCCCCATACCGCACCACCCGATCCCCACCCCTATCCACCACATACACATCACCAGCCGTCCCACCCACTTCACTAACCGCCACCCCAGACGGCCCCCGCAACCGCCCTTCACACGGTTCCACCAAACACGCCCCACCAAACGAACCCCCAAACACATGCCCACGCTCACCCCACGCAGACACCACACCCACACACAACACCATCAGCACGACTAGAAACCCTGTGGTCAGGACACGGCGCACGCTTCCCATTGGTCACCGCCCGCCGGGCTCTGCCGCTAGTCGCCCGGCCGTACTGCTATCCGCTCGCAACCTCCGCCGCGCATCGCTGCCAGCGTGTGCTGGCGTCGACGGTTGCCAGAGCCGGACGCGGTCGAGGTGATCCGTCAACGACGGTTCACCAGGCTGATGAGCGGCTGTTAGGGCTATGCAACGCCGCCTAACCAAATCACAATCATTTTTGTGCGGCTGCTTGCCGACAAGGTCACCATGGGCGCTAAGCAAACCTTTGGAGCTAGAGCAACGCCCCGAGTTGATGGCGAGGGACTCACAAGGGTGCACCCACGCTCCGGTGGGGGTGTCGCGCCGAGGGGCACCTCCGGCGCGGACTACGCACGCCCATTCGAGCGGCAGCCCGCTTGTCAACGGCGACCGTGGCCGGCAACGTTCCGTTTCGTAGGCCTGATTTTGGCCCTCAAGCTCGAGGCCCACGTCACTTTCACGATCGCGCACCTCGTCGTGCTCAAGCTCACCATTTGAGGCGACAGCCGTCTTAGCCTGTTCGCTCGGCCGCAATTTCTTTGCTCCCTCTTAGGATAGTGCTGTATGACCGTGCCGGACCACATGAAGCAGCGCCGCCACCCCGCTGATGCTAGCCCACGGTCCCACTGCTCACTGCCGCGTGCCAGCTACCATTCGGCGGAAACTCCACTCCCCACTAGAGATTCGCCTTGCTTGGACTGGTCGAGAGACACCCATTGACGTGCGCCGCCGGCCAGATGACGAAGCATGAGGCGCGTCAATGTTGCGCGCGGTCGTGGTAGGCATACGCCGCGCGTAGTGCCTCGCCCCCGATCGATGCCCGATAAGAGGCACGACCGATCTACCCAAGCCCTATTGGGAAGCGGTCACGGACCAGCTACCGTGGCGTTCTTTGCCGCCTGCGCCGGCTTTGAGCGACAGGAATGCGCCGGCTCTTCCAGCGCCGGGTGCACCTTCGAGTTCTGGATTGAATACTCCTGAGCCATTCAAGGTGAAGCCGCCAGCATTAATCCATACGCACATGTAGCCTTGTTCAGCTTTTAGTTCTTCCAGGCTAGCGCCGGTTTGCTGCTACCGACTTCTTTATAGTATTTGCCTTTACAGCCGGCTGGAAGCGAGGGGTTTTCTTCTTCGCCGCCTTCGAACTCGACGACGTGCGAGGCTTCGATCGGCGCTTCGAGGGGGATGTTGAACGAGAACGGAATATTGATCGTTTCCTTTTCATCAACGTTGATCTCGAATATCCCCGTCTCCGATGCCCCCGGCGGCAGCACGCAGTCCGGTTTGCAGAGCTGACCTTCAGGGCCGGGTTTTCCGTTGCATGCCGCGGTCGTCACGCCGCCTACCGTGAACTTCGCGCCGCCTTCGGTGCAGCCGCCTTCGCCTTTTTTGAGCGCGGCGGTCGTGACGCTTTCGCCGGTGCCGCCCGTTCGAGCCGTTCGATCCGCCTAGACCCTGCGGTCCGGTCGCGCCGGTGGCCCCCTGCGGTCCGGTCGCGCCTGTCGCACCGGCCTTGCCGGCCGCGCCGGCTGCGCCGGCCTTGCCTTTGAGCGCGTTGTAGACGCTCGGCTTGATCTGGCTCTTGGAGGTGATCAGGTAGTGCGTCGCCGCCAGCGCCCCCCCGCTCATCGCGAAAACGAGCGCGAACGTCGCGACTACGTTTGCGTAGTTCAGATGCCTTCGTATCGGTGAGAACATCGGATTTCGTCTCTCCTTGGAATGAGCGTGCTGCGCTCGGCGCTGCGCACGCAGGTTAGGGCAGAGATGGTAGTCCGTAGGTGGTCGAGCTGGGCCGCTCTCGCGAGCACAGGGAATGCTCCTGCGCGGCTCCAATGCTGAGCGTGCGAGGTAGGAGGCCAGTAGGAAACGACGGTTGACGAAAGCTCGCTTAGAGCGGGGTTTAGGCGACCGCTACCGTCGCGCTCGCCCCCTTCGCAGCCACTCGAATCTTGTCGCAGGCTCGGAACTACAGGGATAGTCGGAAACAATACTTGCTGCCTTCGCCGCAGTCCGGTTACGTTAGCGCGGCAGTGGCAGTTCAACTGGCATTCAACACGAAAGACCGAAAGTGGGGTTGAACAAACGATGAGCAATGACCACAGCAGGCGCTCGGCGGCCATCCGTCGGGGCACGCTGGGCACAGCGATTGCCGTGCTGGCATCGCTGGTGGCGCTCGGGGCCGCGTCCTCGGCGCTAGCCGCACCGAAAGGACTTTCAAAGTATTCACAAACTGTCCGACGACGGAGCCGGGCGTCCAGCTGTGCAGCTACAGCGAAGTGACGAGCGGGGAATTCGCGATCGGTAGCACCAAAGTGCCGATCAACAAACCGATCATCCTGCAGGGCGGAGCGATTCCAACGGGGATCAACCTCAACGAATTCTTCCTTGTGCCTCCGAGCAACGGTACCGAAGCTCTGTCTGAAAACAGAACTGAACGTTCCGGGTGGCCTGCTCGACTTGGTCAACTGCGAAGAAATCAAAGGCAACGGCCTGTGGGAAATAATCGAGCGAGGCTCTTGCAAACTGATCTTCGAAAACGGCACGACCGGCGTGACCGCGGTGACGGAATCGGCTGGGAGCACAACAAACCCGCCGATCCTGGACCTCTCCGACCTGATCTTCGAATCGGGGACGGCGCTTACGCTGCCCGTCAAGGTCCACCTGAAAAACCCGCTGCTCGGCAGCTCGTGCTACATAGGATCTGAAACTCACCCGATCCAGCTGCACCTGACGACCGGTGCGACGAGCCCGCCAGGCCCGAACAAATCGATCAAAGGCACGGCCGGCAAAGCGTCGGTTGAAGAAGAAGTCGTCGAAGGCAAAGAACTGGAAGTCAATGTCCAGACGGGCGCCTCGCTCGTGGACAACGCCTTCTCGGTGCCGAAGGCCGAAGGCTGTGGCGAATTCTTCTCCTTCATCATCGACCCGATCCTAGACGCGAAACTCGGTCTCGAATCGGCGGCCGGCAAGAACACGGCTATCCAGACGGGCAACCTGCGGATCGCCTCGGCTGAATACGTAAAAGACAGCGAAAAATAGGAAACAGAGAGTGGGCCGGGTGAGTAGCGCTTCACTCGGATCGGTCTGAACTCGGGGCCCGTCGCGTCATGCGGCGGGCCCCGAGTGGTTTCAAGGTTGGGTAGATGAGAGCATGTCGTGAGGCTCGACCCGGATGGCCGTCCGGAGGTCGAGCGGATACAGGCTCGAGACATGGCATCTACAGGCATTCTCACGGCAGATCTCCCCGCACGGCTCGCGGCGCGCACGCTCGAGCTCATCGACATCGCTTCCGAGTCCGGCACAGAGAGAGACATCGCGGCGCACGTGGTGGGTGTGCTGCGCGCCGCAGGAACATCGGTGCGCGACGCGGATGACACCTGCGTGCTGGCGGGCGCCGCGCGACGCCGCGGCCGGCCTGTACGTGCTGCTCGCCGGCCATCTCGACACGGTCCCCGCGCAGGAGAACAAGCAGGGTGAGCTGCTCGGCGGGCACGTCCGCGGCTCGGGGCATGCGACATGAAGGGCGGCGTCGCGGTCATGATCGAGCTCGCGCTCGCGCGAACGCAGCGCACCGTCGACGTCGGCTACCTGCTGTTCGGATCGAGGAGCTGCCGGCCGCGCAGAGCGCCCGCGCCCGCTGCTGGCCCGCGAGCCGGGGTCTCGACAGCGCCGACCTGGCGATCGTGCTCGAGCCGACGGCCAACGCCGTGCAGGGCGGGCTTGTCGGCAACATCGACGCCACGTGGCTGTTGCGGGCGCGCAGGACACTCCGCGCGCCCGTGGCTGGCCGACAACGCGATCGAGCGCGCCGCCGACGGCGTGCGAGCCCTGCGCGAGATCGAGCCCTCGTGCGTGACGATCGACGGCCTCGACTTCACCCAGGCGGTGACGGTGACGACGTTGCACGCGGGCGTCGCGCGCAACGTCATCCCCGGCGAGGCACGCGCCAACGTCAACTTCCGCTACCCCCCGACCGTGACGGCCGATCGAGCCGAGGAGCGGTTGCGGGCGTGGTGCGAACCACACGGCACGATCGAGCTCGTGAGCAACTCGCCGGGCGCGCTGCCGCCGCACGAGAACCGCCTGCTGGAGCGTCTGCTCCTCGCCAGCGGCTCACAGCTCGAGGCCAAGCAGGCGTGGACGCCCGTCGCCGAGCTCGCCGCCGCAGGGATCGAGGCGGTCAACTTCGGCCCCGGCGACCCCGCGTTCGCGCACCGCCGCGACGAGCGCGTGTCGATCGCGGCGCTGACGAGCAGCTACCGCATCCTGGAGTCGTTCCTGTGCGCTTGAACGAGGCCGTCGAGGACGCCCCCGCCTACCCGTTCCTGCGCGTGGCGCAGGCGCGGCGCGCGGCGCTCGAGCGAGGCGTCGAGCTGCTCGATCTGAGCTTGGGCCAGCCGACCGACCCGGCCCCGCCCGCCGTCCGCGACACGCTCGCGCTTGCCGCCGCAACCCTCGAGCTGTGCGAGTACCCCGCGACAGAAGGGCTGCCCGAGCTGCGCGAGGCGATCGCCGCATGGCTCGCGAGGCGCTTCGGCGTCACGCTGGACTCGCAGCGCGAGGTGCTGCCAACGCTCGGAGCCAAGGAGCCGATCGCGCTTCTCGACGCCTGTTCGCCCGCGCGGGCGACACGATCGCCGTCTGCTCGCCGTCGTATCCGGTCCCCGAGCGCAGCGCTCGCGCGCGCGAGCTGCCGGTCGCCGTGCAGACCCTCTCCGCAGCTACCGGCTGGCTGCCCGACCCCGACGCATCCGTGGGGTCGCGTCGCGATCGTGTGGGTCGTCAACCCCCACAACCCGACCGGCGCGATCGCCCCGCCCGAGCTGCTCGAGCTGCTCGCCGAGCGCTGCCGGCGCAGCGACGCGATCCTCGCCGTCGACGAGACCTACTCGGAGCTGTGGTTCGATCGCGCGCCCGCGTCCGCACTCGAGCTCGAGGACCGCACGGGCGTGATCGTGTTCAACTCGCTGTCCAAGCGCTCCGGCCTCGCCGGCCTGCGCTCCGGTTCATCGCCGGCGATGCCGAGATCGTCAGCCGCGTCAGGCTTCACCGCAGCGACATCGGCACGACGCCGCCGGCGATCGTGCAGCTGGCGTCGATCGCCGCGTGGCGGACGAGCGACATGTGCGCGACGCCCGCGCCCGCTACGCCGCCAAGCGCGCGGTGCTCGTCGCCGCGGGACGGCGGGCCGGCCTCGAGCACGTCGGCGGACCCGCGGGCATATTCCTGTGGCTGCGCGTCCCCGACGGGGACGACACGCGGATGTTCGAGCTGCTGCTCGAGCAACTGCTGCTGACGGTCCCGGGGCCTATCTCGGCGTGGGCGGCGAGGGGCATCTGCGCGTCGCCATCACGCCGAGCGCCGAGCGGATCGAGGCCGCCGCGGGGTGTTGCGATCGCTCGGCCGGCGGCGGCGTACATCGTCTGCGCCGAAGCTCCGGCAGGGCCTACAATGTCGCGCCGTGGGCACGCACGAGCTCGTTGAGCTTGACCTTGTCCGGCCGCTCGCCTTCGGCCAGGCGCTTGATCACGAGCACGCACGGAAGCCCGAACTCGCCGCCGGCGAAAGCGGCGAGCGCGTCGCTCCGATCGCGACGCTCCAAGCGGGGATGCGCCCGCGCGCGAGCTCCTCGCCGGTGTCGGCGTCGATCACCGGGATCGTGGGAGACAGGATCGCGCCCGCGCCGACGACCGCGCCGCGGCCCACACGGGCACCTTCGATCAACATGCAGCGACTGCCGATGAAAGCCTCGCTCTCGACGATCAACCGGCTTGGCCTGCAGCGGCTCTAGCACGCCGCCGAGACCGACGCCGCCGGACAGGTGCACGTGCTGGCCGACCTGGGCGCAGGAGCCGACCGTCGCCCACGTATCGACGAGCGTGCCGCTGCCGACGTAGGCGCCGACGTTGACGAAGCTCGGCATCAGGATCGCGCCCGCGGCGACGTGCGAGCCGAAGCGCGCGTAGGCGCCCGGGACGATCCGCACGCCGGCGCACTCGCGCTTCAGCGGCAGGCGATCGGCGAACAGCATCGGCCCCGTCTCGGAGCGCTCGAGCGGGCAGACGCGGAACAGCATCACGATCGCGCGCTTGAGCCACTCGTGCACGACGACCTCGCCGTCGCGCCCGAGCTCCGCGACCCGCACGCGTCCGCTGTCGAGCAGCTCCATCGCGCCCAGCACCGTCGCCCGCGCCGCCGCGTCGCGATCGTCGAGCTCCTCGCGGCGCTGCCATAGCTCCTCGATCCGCTCCTCCAGCGACTGCAACCCGCCGAAGTCGGCGATCGTGGCGACGCTGGCCATGCTCAGCTCACCGGCGCCGGCATGCGCTCGGGCGATCCGCTTGCGCGCGGGACGGCCGCGGCCGCTTCGCGGCACGCGTCCGGCGGCGTGAAGACGTCGGGCTCGAAGCGCAGCGTGGCGAAGTAGTCGCGCTCGACCTCCTCGCGGCGGCGGATCAGCTCGACGCTGCCGTCTGCGCGCAACAGAAGCTCCTGCGGGCGCAGACGGCCGTTGTAGTTGAAGCCCATCGCGAGGCTGTGCGCGCCCGTGTCGTGGATCAGCAGCAGGTCGCCCTCGCGCAGCTGCGGCAGCGGCCGCTGGATCGCGAGCTTGTCGTTGTTCTCGCACAGCGAGCCGACCACGTCGATGCGCTGCAGGGGGCGCTCGCCGCGGTCGCCGTGCAGCGTCAGATGGTGGTAGGCCTGCTCGTACATCGCCGGGCGCAACAGCGCGGCGATGCCGGCGTCGACACCCGCGTACTCCCGCCACTTGCTCATGCGGTTGATCACGCGCGTGACCAGCGCCCCGTGGGGGCCGGTGACGAAGCGGCCCGCCTCGAGAAACAGCTTAGGGCGACGGCCGGTGCGCGCCGCGTGCGCGTCCAGCAGTTTTGCCGCGCCGCGCCCGAGCGCCTCGACGTCGAGCACGGGGTCGTTCGGACGATACGGAATCCCGAGCCCACCGCCGGCGTTGACGAACTCGAGCGCGATCCCGAGCGCCCGCTGCAGTCGCTCCTCGATCTCGAGCAGCATCGCGACGGTGGCCAGCAGCGGCTCGACGCTCAGTACGTTCGAGGCGATCATCGCGTGCAGGCCGAAGCGCTGGCAGCCGAGCTCGCGCGCCTGCGCGAACGCCGGCTCGAGCTGGTCGCGGCGCAGCCCGAACTTGGCCTCCAGCGGCGCGCCGATCAGACGATCGCCGACGCGCTCGGGACCCGGGTTGAAGCGAAACGAGACGACCTCGGGCGCACGCGGCAGCTTGGCGATCAAGGACACGTCGTCGACGTTGACGATCGCCTCGAGCGCGAGCGCCGCCGCGAACTCCTCGCGCGTGGTGTTGTTGGAGGTGAAGAACACCTCCTGACCGCGCGCGCCGCAGTTCTCGGCGAGCTCGAGCTCGGCGATCGAGCTGCACTCCATGCCGAGCCCGTGCTCTCCCAGCATGCGCAGGATCGTGAGGTTGGGAAGCGCCTTGACCGCGTAGTACTCGTGAAACGGCTGGCCCGCGAAGGCCCGCGTCAGCCGTTCGGCGCTCGCCAGGATCCCCGCTTCGTCGTAGATGTGAAACGGCGTGCCGAAGTGCTCGGCGATCGCCGGCAGCTCCGGTTCCAGGCGCCGCTTGAATTGGGAGCTCATCGGCATCGTGAACCGCCTTAGCCGAATTACTCGGTCCGGTGGGCCGTGATGATCGCGCGGGTTCGCAAGCCCGAAAGCGGGCGCCGGTAGTCGATCGAGGCGGTGGAGACGCGTGTGAAGCCGGCGCGCTTGAGCTCGCCCGCGATCCACTGGTCCGAGAGCCAGTAGAAGCCGGGGACGTTCGAGGACTGCTGCACGGGTGCGTCCGTTTTGGGGGCGTCGTTGGAGATCACGATCGTGCCGCTCGCCTTCAGCCAGCAGCGCGAGTAAGCACAGAGCGACATGGGCGCCGTCGTGGCCGTCGTGCAGGTGACCCAGCAGGCCGTCGGCATAGATCACATCCCAGTAGTCGCGCTCGGGGTCCCACGAGTACAGGTTTTGCAGGATCGCCGGCACCCCCGCCTGGCGCGCGAGCTGCACGGCCTCTTCGAGCGCGTCGACCGCGAGTACGGGGTAGCCTTCGCGGCAGAGCACGCGCTCGACGAACGCGTTGCCGGCGCCGAGGCTGAGCAGCAGGTTCTTGCGGTCGCGGTTGAGCGCGTTGCGCAGGTGCTCGAGAATCCACCAGCGATAAGTCGCCGAGCAGATCGACGGGGTCGTCGAGTCGCCGCGCGGGGTGCCGTGCTCCCATTCGTGGAAGATGCTGCGCTCCTCGCGCCCCGTCAGGTAGAACGAGCGCAGGTCGTTCTCGAGCGCGTTGGGATCGGCCATCGAGGTCTCGCGGCCGGCGGCCATGTCGACGGCCGGGGTCATCCTTCCAGCTCCGGCGCGCGCGCAAGCCCGAGGCCTGTCAGGCCGCTGGAAAGCAGCGAGCGCATGATCCGCCCGACCGCGGGGTCCGCCTCGGTGTCGAGGTACCAGCTGCTGTAGCGCATGAGAAAGCGCACGAGGCCGAGCACGTCGAGGCTCGCGACCGTATGCTCGAGCAGCGGGTACAGCTGCGATTGCGCGACGAGCGAGCGGTGGTGCTCTTCTTCGGGCAGCGGCAGCGGCCCGCCGTCGTTGGTCGGGTCCCACGCCTTCATCCACGCCCGCGCGAGCGTCCAACCAGCGTTCGCGTCGCTGTCCAGCACCCGCTCCGGCGTGATTGCCAGCGGCTCATACAGGGGCTGCGCGAGGCACATGCCCATCAGCACCATCGCCGCGAGATCCTGCGCCGCGCACGCGGGGCGCTCCTCGATCGCCAGCTCGCGCAGCTCCCCGCTGCCGATCAAGAGATCCAGCAGCTCATCGATCAACAGCGTGCTCTCCTCGCCGGGCCCGTCGTCGCGGTCGGTCACGACCTCGGCGTGCAGCACCGCGCTCGGGTAGGCCTTCGAGCCCGGCGCCAGCCCGCGCAGGATCGCCTCGAGGTTGTCGCGGCGTTCCTCGCTCGTGAGCCGGATCAGGGTCACGTCGGTCATCTCGATCATCAGCGAGCGCCAGATCGTGAGCGCGCGCAGGTCCCGCGTCGGGAGCCCGTCGGCGTCGATCAGGGGCAGGCGGAGGCGCTCCCCAGCGACGGTGGAGAACTCGAGCGGGCCGCGCGGCGAGCCGCCGATCACCCCTTGCGCGAGGGCGAGCCGCACGAGCGGCTCGATCCGCGCGCTGTATTGCGAGTCGAAGAGCGTGCGCTCGAAACGCACGCCCAGGCGCGCAAGCGTCTCGTTCTGCCCGCTCACCGCCCAGTCGCGCACCGTCTGCCACAGATCGCGAATGCCCTCATCCCCGGCGCCGAGACGCGCGAGCAGCGCGTCCGGCAGCCCTGCCTCGCTCTGCGGGTCGCGCGTGTAGAGCAGGTGCAGGCGCCCGACGAAGTGATCGCTCTTCTCACCCGTCGCGGCGGGGTCCGAATCCTCGGCGTAGCGGATGTAACCGGCCATCGCCTCGCCCATGTCGCGCCCGGCGTCGGCGATCTGCGTCTGGCGCGCCACGTGCGCGCCGGCGAACTCCAGGGCGCTGGCCAGTGCGTGGCCCAGCGCGATGTTGCGCAGGTAGCCGGCGTGCAGCGCCGTCGTGGGGCTGGGGTCGCAGAAGTCCACGATGTAAGGCACCCCCTTCAGCAGCTCGGCCGGGGCGAGCGCCGGTCGGGAGACTCCGCGGCGCTCGCTCAGCTCGACGATGCGCCGCTCGGCGCGCGGCGCCGTCGCGGCGTCGAACAGCAGGGCTAGTGGGGCAGCTTCGGTCGCCATGAGGATCGGCCGAGGCTAGACGCGGCCCGCGAGGGCTGTCAAACAAGGCCTCCTCGCGAAACCGCGCCGCGGCGCGAAATGCGCGTCATAAGCCACGTTCGCGGGCAAAACCGGAGTTCGTGAAGATCGCGGAGCGCGTCTCCGACATCGAGCGCGTTTGCCGCCGTACGTCGGCTAGCGCCAGAGAGAGACATTCGCGGGCGCCACGTGCCCGCAGATGTGCGCCATCTAGCGTCGCGCAGCGCATCGATCGAGATCGAGCTTTGCCATGGGATACGGTCGCCGCGCCATGGACTCAAAGCTCGACCTGGATGTGGGGATGGTCGATTCGTGCCGGCAGGCCGCCGCGCAGATCGCCGACCGGATCGCCGCGGAAACCGCCGGCAAGACGACGCTTTCGGTCGAGCGCACGGTCGCGCGCTTCCTCGGCGTCGACGGCGTCGACGGCGTCGACGAACTCGAGATCCCGCTGCCGAACGTGCTCGTCGAGCACGTTCGCGACGGCGGCGGGCTCGGCCGCGGCATCGCGTACTGGCTCGGCAACGCGATGCTGCTGCGCAGCCGCTCACCACAGGAGCTCGCCGAAGCCGTGGCCGCGGGAGAGCTCGAGCTGTGCGGCCTGCCGCAGGCCGAGGAGGGAGCGATCCGCGAGCTCGTCACGCGCGAGTGCGAGCAGCGCATCGGCGAGGTCTCGCGGCGCGCGCGCGAGCGCCGCGAGATGCGCGAGCGCCTGCGGGAGGGGACGGCGCCCCTCCGTTACATGCTGAGCGGCACCGGCAACGTCTACGAGGACGTGGTGCACTCGATCGCCGTCGCCGAGGCCGGCGGCGATGTCGTCTCGGTGACGCGCTCGACCGCGCAGAGTCTCCTCGAATACGTGCCGCACGGGCCGACGACCGAGGGCTTCGGCGGCACGTTCGCGACGCAGGCGAACTTCCGCATCATGCGCGAGGGGCTCGACGAGTGGTGCGAGCGCAACGGGCGCTACGTGCGCCTGTCGAGCTTCTGCTCTGGCCTGTGCATGAGCGAGTTCGCGACGCTCGGCGCGCTGGAGGGCCTCGACAACATGGTCAACGACGCCCTCTACGGGATCCTCTACCGCGCGATCAACATGCTGCGCACGCTGATCGACCAGCGCGTCTGCGCATGATCGCCGGCTATTTCGGGATCGTCATCAACACCGGCGAGGACAACTACCTGCGCACCGCCGAGGCACTCGGCGCGGCCCCGTCGGTGACCGCCTCGCAGTTCATCAACCACCGTCTCGCGCGCGACTCCGGCATGCCCGACGAGCAGATCGCGCTCGGCGACGCGTTCGAGATCGACCCGCCGACGACGAACGGCCTCTTGTACGAGTGGGCGCAGGCGCAGCTCACGCGCGAGCTGTTCCCCGAGTGCCCGATCAAGTACATGCCGCCTACGCGCCACATGGACGGCAACCTGTTCCGCACGCACGCGTGCGACACGCTCTTCAACCTGATCACGATCGCCACCGGGCAGGGGATCCAGACGGCGGGCGTGCCGACAGAGGGCGTGCACACGCCGCACCTCTACGACCGCGTCGTCGGCCTCGAATGCGTGGATTACGTGTTCAACTACGCGCGCGACATTGGCACCGAGATCCAGTTCAGGCCCGGCGGGATCATCCAGACGCGCGCGCGGGAAGTGCTGGGCCAGGCGCACGAGCTGCTCGAGCGGATCGCCGAGGTGGGGATGTTCGCCGCGATCGAAGACGGCACGTTCGGGGATGTGCGCCGGCGCATCGACGACGGCCGCGGCCTCGACGGGATCATCGACGTCGAGGAGGGCTATTTCAACCCGGTCGTCGAGCTGATGCAGGGGGCCCGCGTTGCCTAGCCTCGAATTGACGCAGGAGGCTCACCTTGCCTAGCCAGGCACCCGAGGTCGATCTCACACGGGTGAGGCCGTATGGCGACCACCTCGAGGACGGGGTCATGCAGCTGAGCTTCACGCTGCCGGTGCCGCACGGGCCGGCGGCGCGCAAGACCGCGCTCGAGCTCGCGCGCACGCTGGGTCTCGACCGCGCCGAGGTCGTCCACCACCAGCGGCTGCTCGACGGCTACACGCACTTCGTTCTCTACGCGCACTGCCCGCACACGTTCGACTACACGGCGCAGCAGGTCGACGAGCTCGACCTCGAGTACATGGCCGAAGACGAGATCGAGGCCTACGCCGAAGAGCACATCGGGCGCCCGATCGTCGTCGTCGGCGCGTGCACCGGCTCCGACACGCACAGCGTCGGCATCGACGCGATGCTCGACCTCAAGGGCTTTCACGGCAACCGCGGCCTCGAAGGCTACCGGGCCTTCGACGCGCACAATCTCGGTAGCCAAGTCGCCAACAGCGAGCTGGTCGCGCGGGCGATCGAGCTCGACGCCGACGCGATCCTCGTCTCGCAGACGGTCACCCAGCAGGACCTGCACATCCAGAACCTGACGGAACTCGTCGAGATCGTCGAGGCCGAGGGCCGGCGCCGGCGCACGATCCTCGCGTCGGCGGCTCGCGCGTGTCGAACGAGCTCGCCAAGGAGCTCGGCTTCGACGCGGGCTTCTCGCGCGGCACCTATCCCACCACCTCGCGACGTTCCTCGTGCGCGAGCTCGCGGCACGCCTGGGACGGGGCTAGGGCGTTAGTCATGTCGCTGAGCGAGCTGATCACGCCCTCGCGCCGCGTCGCGTTCGTGGGGCTGGCGAAGAACACGGGCAAGACCGAAGCGCTCGCCTGCACGCTGCGCGAGCTGCGCGCCCGCGGACGCAGCGTAGGCGTGACCTCTGTCGGCCGCGACGGCGAGGATCGCGACGCGATCGACCTGCGCATCGCCAAGCCGCGCATCGAGCTGCCGGCGTGGAGCCTCGTGGCGAGCACCGACACGCTGCTGCGCAGTTGCCCCGTCGCACATGAAACACTTGTCGAGACCGGCATCCGCACCCCTCTGGGGCGTGTGGTCGTGGCGCGGCTGCTGGCAGCGGGCACGGTCGAGGTCGCGGGCCCAAGCGCCGCCGGGGACGTGCGCGCGGTCGCCGACACGATGCTCGCGCACGGCGCCGAGCAGGTGCTGATCGACGGCGCGCTCGATCGCCGCGCCGCCTCTTCGCCGGGCGTGTCCGACGGCCTCGTGATGTCCACCGGAGCAGTGCTGCATGGTGAGATCCAGCGGGTGGTGGCGTGCACGCGCGTCGAAGTCGGCATCGCGCGCCTCGCGGCGCTCGACGAGCGCTCGGAAATCGGGCGCCGCGTGCGCGCGCTGGCGCGCGCACGGCGGGAGAGCCTGCTCGTGGGGGAGCCCGACGAGCACCCGGTGGCGCTGCCGCCTCGCTTCGCGTTGCAGGCCACGCGCCGTGACATAGCGGCGCTGCTGGCGGAGAATCCGCGTGCCGAGCACCTGCTCGTGCGCGGCGCGCTGTGCGAGTCGTTCGTGGACGACCTGCGGCGCGCGGCGCGCGGGCGCGAGCTGACCGTGGCGGTGGCCGACAGCGCGAAGGTGTTCGTCACGCGCCGCAGCTGCGAATGGTACGAGCGCCAGGGCATCGCGATCAGGGTGCTCGCGCCGATCTACCTGCGCGCCCTGACCGTCAACCCCGTCGCCCCGCAGTCGCACCGCTTCGACTCGCCGCGCCTGCTCGCACTGCTACGCGAGGCGATCCCCGACGTGGCGATCGTGGACGTGCGCGAGCGCGCATACGGCCTCGCACCGGCGGCATGACGGCCGTCGACCCAGCCGCAGTGGAGGCCAGCGCCGAGGTGGACGTCGAGCCAACGACGCCCGAGGTCGACGCCGACGAACGCCGCGCGAAGATGGAGCGCCTGCGAGCCGAAGGGGTGGAGCCGTTCCCATATCTCGACACCAGCGTGCGCCGAACCTGGATCGCGGACATCCAGACGGCGCACGATCCCGCGAAGCTCTCGCCCGGCGCGCACCCCGGCCTCGACTACCGCATCTGCGGGCGGTTGACCGCGCGCCGCGGGCATGCCAAGACGACATTCTTCGACGTGCGCGACCAGTCGGGCTCGATGCAGGCGGTGGCGCGCCTCGAGGCGATGGGCGAGGAGAGCTATGCGCAGATGCTCGACCTCGACATCGGCGACATCGTCAGTGTGCGGGGAAGCGCGTACGTGACCCAGCGCGGGGTGCTGGCGCTCGGCGTGAGCGAGTGCACGCTGCTCGCCAAGGCGCTGCGCCCGCCGCCTGACCGCCACCACGGCATCGAGGACCTGGGCGCACGCTACCGCTACCGCGAGCTCGACCTGATGGCGAACGCGAAGACGCGCGAGATGTTCTTCAAACGCACGCATACGATCGAGGCGATCCACGCGGTGCTGCGCGAGAAAGGCTTCACACAGGTCGAGACGCCGATGCTGCAGACGCTCGCCGGCGGCGCGTCCTCGCGCCCGTTCACCACCCACCACAACGCGCTCGACGTCGACGTGTACCTGCGCATCTCGGTCGAGCTGTTCCTGAATCGCTGCATCGTGGGCGGCCTCGAGAACGTGTACGACCTCGGGCGAGCGTTCCGCAACGAGGGCATCTCCCACCGCCACAGCCCGGAATTCACGATCCTCGAGTGCATGATGAGCTACGCCGACTACATGGACGTGGCGCTGTGGTGCGAAGAGCTCGCCGAGGAGGTCGCGCTGCGTACGCTGGGGACGACCAGGATCGAGCAGCACGACGGGCAGGTGATCGACCTGACGCGGCCGTGGAAGCGCATCACGCTGCGCGACGCGATCGAAGAGGCTGTCGGGGTCGACTACCTGCGGGCGAGCCGCGAGGAGCTCGTAGAGGTGCTCGGCGAGGGCGCGCAGCCAGCGCAGCAGACGTGGGCGAAGCTCGCGGAAGCCGTCTACACGAAGTACGTCGAGCCGACGCTGATACAGCCCACGCACGTGTTCGACTTCCCGATCGACCTGTTCCCGATCTGCAAGCGCCACTCACAGGACGCGCGTCTGGCCGAGCACTTCGACACGGTGATCCGCGGCATGGAGGTGCTCTCCGGCGACACGGAGCTCAACGACCCGCTCGACCAATGGGATCGCTTCGTCAAACAGCGCCAGCAGCGCCCCGGCGACGACGGCGACCAGCCGCACCCGTACGACGAGGGCTACGTGCGCGCGCTGGAATACGGGATGGCGCCCACGACCGGCGGGGGGCTCGGCGTGGATCGGCTGCTGATGGTGCTCGCAGGGGTCGAGTCGATCCGCGAAGTCGTGCCGTTCCCGACCCTGCGCGAGCTGCGCTGAGCCGCCCCGGCCCGCCGAGCCGCGGTCGGGCCCACGACGGCGCGCCGCCGACCGGCTATCCCGACACCAGGCAGCGCTGCAGTCCCGCGCGCCTCACGCTGGCCAGCAGCGTTCGCGGCAGCCGCAACGCTGCGCCCGCCGCCTGCACCCCGCGTGGGTCGCCCTGCTTCGCGTAGCTGGCGGCTTCGCGACCTTCGGCCAACGTCCGCCGGTAGGCGATCAGCCGCTGCCAGGCGGGAGCGACCGCCGGCGGCGGTGTCAGCCTGCTCAGCTCGGCCACCGCCGAGCGCTGCAGCGCCGCGCTGCGGGGTGCGACGACCGCTATCTCAGCTGGTCCGGGAGCCACCGGCTTGACATCAGAGATCTCCGTATCGACTCGCGCGCAGATTGCGTCGGCCTTGGCCACCAGCTGTGCCTGGGACAGGGGGCCGCCCGAGGGCGGAGGGCTGACCGCGGCGGCTTTGCCGGACCCCCCGCCGCACCCACCCGCGGCGAAGGCGGCAGCGAGCATCATGAGCAACGCGCACCCCCTCGCGGGCAGCCGCCAACCAGCAGATGGATGCCTTTCCCTTGGTGCCATCAAGACTCCCGCCTCGTCGCTCGAGTTATGACCCTGGATCCAGGGCCATACTTCCGCTGCATTCTAGCTACCAGTATCTCGCCCTGTCGCATGGGCTTCGCGAGGCTGCGAGGGTAGCGCCCGCTGGCACATTGTCAGCCACGGGCAGTCCGCTATCCATCGAGCGACGTGCCCGCCGGCCCTGCGACCACCGCGCTGCCGACCCACGCTTGAAACTCCAGTGTTTCTCATTGCCCCTGCGCGCCAATCGAACTACAGTCCTTTAGTCAGCCAATTGAACTTCTCGCCGAGGAGTCTACTCGAGACAAACACGGACCAAGGTGCCAATGCCCAGAACGAGTTCAGCAGCATCAAAGCCCAAGGACGGAGCAGGAGCCCGCTTGGTCGATCCCGAGCCTGCGCGAGCCGCGCTACTCGCAGTCGCTCGAGCGGGGTCTCGCGATCCTCGGCTGCTTCACGCCCAAGCGGCCCGTGCTCGGGATCGCGGACATCGCCGACGAGCTCGGCATGAGCCGCTCGACCACGCACCGCTACGTGATCACGCTCGTCGCGCTCGGCTACCTCGAGCAGGGCGCCTCGCGCAAGTACCGGCTCGGACTGCGCGTCACCGACCTCGGCATGTCCGCGCTGAACTCGACCGGCCTGCGCGAGCACGCCCACCCCTACCTCGAGGAGCTGCGCCAGCGCACCTCCTACACGACCAGCCTCGGCGTGCTCGACGGCACCGACGTGCTGTACGTCGACCGCGTGCGCAGCTTCCGCCGCGGCCAGGGCAAGATCGACCTCAACCTGCACACCGGCTCGCGCGTGCCCGCGTACTGCACCTCGATGGGCAAGCTGCTGCTCGCGAACCTGCCCGAGGCCGAGCAGCGCGAGCTGATCGCGCAGATGAAGCTCACCAAGCGCGGCCCCAACACGATCACGAGCAAGAAAGCGCTACGCGAGGAGCTCGACGAGATCCAGGAGGCCGGCTTCGCCGTCGACGACCAGGAGCTCGCGCCAGAGCTCTACGCGATCGCCGCGCCCGTGCGCAACGACGCGCGCGACGTCGTCGCCGCGGTCAACCTCGCCGCGCACAGCTCGATGATCTCGCTGGAGGAGCTCGTCGACGCGCTCGGCCCGCACCTCGTCTCGACCGCCGACCGCATCTCCGCGCGCCTCGGCTACAGGCGCGACGACGAGAAGAACTAGCCCGCGCGGAGAACCAATAGCCTTGCGGCCCGATGCGCCGCCTGCTCGTCCTGCTCTGCCTGCCGCTGCTCGCCGCTCGCGCTGAGCGGCGTGCGGCAGCACGGCCTCGACCGCCGGCTTCAAGGGCGCGACAGCACGAAGTCGCGCAGACGATCTCCAACCTGCAGTCCGACGCGACGGCCGCGGAACAGAAGAAGATCTGCGCCGACGACCTCGCCGCGGCAGTCGTGAGCGCCTCGGCGGCAGCAAGGGCTGCGAAGAAGCGATCAAAAACCAGCTGGCCGAGGTCGACAACCTCGAAATGAGCGTACAAGTCGGTCAGCTGGTCGGCCGCGGGACGCCAGGACGCGACCACCGCTCAGTCAGGAGCATCCACGAAGGCAAGAACGGCCCAGCACCGTCTCGCTCGTCAAGGAAGGCGGCAAGTGGAAGATCGCGGGCTTCGGCTGAGCGCGAAGCGCGGGCCGGCGCGCGCATGCTCGCTCAGCGCAGCTTCCCGGCAGTCGCCGCCGGCCTTCAGCTGATCCCGTCGAGCAGCTCCCACGGCGAGAAGCTCAGCGCGCGGGCGAGCATGACGAGCGTATCCAGGCGCGGGAAGCGCATGCCACGCTCAAGCAGGCCGATCTCCGTGCGATCCAGCTCGCACATCGCGCCCAGCGCTTCCTGCGACAAGCCAGCCTGGTCGCGGCGCTCGCGCAGGTTGCAAACCGAGTTGCTCGCGTATCGTCCTCCATGCCCGACAGGGTCCCCCAAAGCAGACAAATGTCTACTGACAATTGTCTGCAAGACAGATGGCGTCAGCCGCGGCGACGCAGCTCGCGTCCACCGACGCCCCTGCGATCGCGCGTCGAGCAGGATACTACCCGTCCGTCGCTTCCTTAACCAGCGTCCCAGATGCGCAGTGTGCTCAGGGCTGCAACGTACGCCCGTACTGGCGCTCGTAGTACGCACGATAGTCGCCCGAGCGGATCGGCTCCCACCACCAGTCGTTCTCGCGATACCACGATGACCGTCTGCTCCAGGCCCTCCTCGAAGCGCACGCGCGGCTCCCAGCCGAGCGCGCGCACCTTCGCCGAAGACAGCGAGTAGCGGCGGTCGTGGCCGGGGCGGTCCGTGACGTGCTCGATCTGCGACTCGCCGGCGCCCGTCAGCTCGATGATGCGTCGTGACGACCGTCATGTTCGGCCTCCTCGTCCGGGCCGCCCGCGTTGTAGACCTCGCCCGGCTGGCCGTGCTCGAGCACATGGCCGATCGCCGCCGCGAAGTCGCGTCGCGTGGATCCAGTTGCGCACCTGCATACCGTCCCCGTACACCGGCAGCGAGTCCCCATGCAGCGCGTTGAGCACCATCAGCGGGATCAGCTTCTCCGGGTACTGGTAGGGGCCATAGTTGTTCGAGCCGCGGCAGATCAGCGCCTGAGGCCATACGTGTGGAAGTAGCTCTGCACGAGCAAGTCCGCGCCCGCCTTCGTCGCCGAGTAAGGCGAGGACGGCGCCAGCGGGCTCTGCTCCGTGAACGTGCCCTCCTCGATCGAGCCATACACCTCGTCGGTCGAGACCTGCACGTAGCGCAGCCCGTGCTCACGCGCCGCCTCCAGCAGCACGTACGTGCCCAGCGCGTGAGTCGAGACGAACGCATCGGGCTCTGCGATCGAGCGGTCGACGTGCGTCTCCGCCGCGAAGTTGACGATCGCCTCCGGCGCCGCCGCCTCGATCGCCTGCGCGACCGCGTCGCGATCCTCGATCGCGCCGCGAACGAAGCGGAAGCCCGGGTTCTCGACGCAGGTCGTGGAAGTTCTCCTCCCGGCCCGCATACGTCAGCTTGTCGAGCACCGTCACCTCGTCGCCGTGCTCCAGCACGCGCTGGCGCGCGAACGTCGAGCCAATGAAGCCAGCACCGCCGCACACGAGTAGTTTCATGGGCGCATCATCCCAGCCTCGCGCCGCCAAGTAGCCCGCACGCCGTCCTGCCACGGCGGCAGCGGCAGCACGTCCTCGCGCTCTGACTCGAGCGCCGACCACGCCGGGCGCGGCGCCGGGCGCGGCATATCCGCCGTCGCTCGCGTCCTCCACGCGGCAGTCAACCTCGGCCTGACGGAAGACCTCCTTCGCGATATCCGTTCCACGACACATAGCCAGCGCCCGCCAGGTGCACGAGGCCCGATACGTCGCGTTCAATCAGCCCTAGCAGCGCCGGCGCGAGATGGCCCGTCCACGTCGGGCAGCCCACCTGGTCTGTCACCACCTGCACCGCGTCGCGCTCAGACGCCAGCCGCAGCATCGTCGCCGCGAAGTTCGCGCCGCCGACCCCGAAAAGCCACGAGCTGCGCGCCACCGCATGGCGCCGCGAAGCCTGCAGCACCTGTTGCTCGCCAGCGAGCTTGTCTGACCGTACACCGAACCCGGCCCCGTGGGATCCGACTCCACGTAAGGACGCGGCGCACCGGACGCATCAACGCACGCCTCCCCACTAAACACATAATCGGTCGACACGTGCACCAGCGGGATGCCCACCGCCGCCGCGCCGCGCGCCAGGTTGCCCGCGCCATCCGCATTGACCGCGTGCGCCTGCGGAACGTGCGTCTGCGCGCCGTCCACATCCGTCCACGCCGCGCAGTTGAGCACCGCCTCCGGGCCGATCCGCGCAAACGCGTCCGCCACCGCGTCCGGGTCGGTGATGTCGAGCTCCGGCAGATCCACCGCCACCAGCTCGTGGCCCGCGCGCTCACCCGCGCGCAGGACATCCAAGCCGAGCATCCCCGCCGCGCCTGTAACCAGCAGCCTCACCGACCCGAGCTTACTGAACGGCTATCTCCGTCGCGGACATGGGACCATGCTCCTCGCAAGCGTGCTCGTGCCGTCCTTAAAAGTGAACTGCGCGGAGAACGGAAAGCCACCGTGCGGGCAATGCAGCGGCACCGACACGCCCTTCGGGTGAAAGCTCACCCTACGCCCGTGCACGTGTTCGTAATAGGTCAGGCCCGCCGGGCCGATCGTCGCGTTGACCCTCACGATCGACACTGCCGGGCCGCCCGGCACGCTCGGCACGAGCGGCACCGCCGCGTCGAGGCTCCCGCCAAGCGTCTGCGTGCCCGCGATCAGTTCCCCCTGAAAGACAAGCTGCGCGTCAATCGGTTCGCGACCATCGGCGTAAAACAGCACGACGATGTTACCCGCGTGCGGCGGGCCCATCAGAGCCTCGATATCAGGGATCTCACGACCCGAGCTCTGCCCAAAAGGCACTTCCACATATGCACTGCCGTGCCCCAATCGCGAGTTCGCGGGCAGCCCGACAAGCCCTTGGCCAGCAGCGCCGCCGGCTGGCAAATCGCCAAGCCAAGCGTCGTGGAGAGGTAGTCGATGCCAGGCGGCAGCTGCAGGCCGACGCTCGCAAGCGGCGCCGGCACGCTGCCGTTCGCCCCTGAGCATGTCAAACCCGAAGCCGATCGTCGTGCTCGCCCCAAGCCGGTCCGGCGAGAAAGACGCGTGCAGCGTGGCCGTCTCTGCCGCGCCCGCCGCAGACGGCCAGATCGCAGCTGCCAGCAGCAGCACGCCGAGAGCAACCGTCTTTGAGCAGGCGCGCATCGGCAGCTCTCCAGCTACAGCGACAGCGGCCCGCTGAGGCGCACCGTCACCGCGTCGTTCCTGCGTTCGATCGAGCCCGCTGAACTGCAAGCCCGACGCATGTGCACCGGCGTACGCTGCCTGTGCCGCGGGTAACCGAGAGCTTGCCAGAGAACAGCGCTGCGCCCCCGTCCACCCGGTAGCTCGCCGAGCCGTAGCCCGTCAACGAGCCACCGTGCGGATAGATGTTGACTTCCGCCGTAACCAGACCATGGCTATTGCCAATGTGCAGGTGGATGAAGATCGCGCCCCTGACCGTCCCCGAAGCAGAGCCTTCCTCATTGAGCGTGAACCCGCGGTGGCTCGTCAGATGCAGGTGCGCCGTCTCGATCAATGACACGGACCGGGCCGAGTGGGCCGGCGACGGAGCCCCACCACTCCGAGTCGTGGCAGCGACCGACGCGACCGTGCCCAGGCCGATGCCCGTCAGTACAAACAAAGACAGCAACACGCCGAGCACCCTCACGCACAGCTTCATCAGGCTTTCCCAATCTCTCCTCGACCGGCCGCCCGGCGCACGCATCCGTGTTCCGACAGCTTGAGCCAATCTAATTTTGCCACAGGTTCGCGGTGGCGCACAACGGGCGTCTCTCACTACCGCACAGGATCGAGACGTCGCGGTCCTCGCGAGCCGGGAGCGTCTCATCCAAGCGCGGACTACTGTCGCTACCCTTGAAAAGCCCATGCGCACACTTGTGTTGGACCCCTTGCCTTCGCAGCTGGAGGATCTCCTCGAGCACCGCCGCCGCACCGGCGTCGACCACCACGACGAGGTCTGGGAAGGCGTCTACCACGTGATCCCCGCCGCCGGCATCGCCCACTCGCTGGTCGCAGCGCAACTCGCGGGACTGCTCGGCGAGCGCGCCCGCGCCAACGGACTCGTCGTCGGCACCGAGTTCAACCTCGGCGGTACAAAGACGACTACCGCGTCCCCGATCTCGGCGTCCACCGCGACCCACAGTCCGCGGTGTGGGTACCCACCGCCGCCATCGCCGTGGAGGTCCTCTCACCCGACGACGATACTTGGAAGAAGCTCCCGTTCTACGCCCGCCAAGAAGTCGACGAGCTGCTGATCGTCGACCCCGCCGACCATTCCGTCACATGGCTCGCACTGCGCGACGGCGAGTACCGACCAACCGATCGCAGCGAGATTCTCGATCTCAGCGCAGCTGCGCTCGCCGATCGCATCACGTGGCCAGCGGGGTAGCCACTCGGCCGTGAGGCTGCTGACCGGCCCGCGCGCCGACGCTGCGCACTACCTCAGAGGATCGAGATGTCGGAGTTGTCTCCGACCATGAAGCGGTACGCGCGTGGCTGGCGGTCGCCACGACGGATCGTCACGTTGCGCCCCAGCAGCGAGGACTCCATACGCCCGTCCAGATCGCACACGCTCGCGCCCTCCAGCAAGATCGAATGCTCCACCTCCGCACCTGAGATCACACAGCGCTCGCCGATCGCCGTGTACGGGCCGACGTAGCAGTCCGTCAGACGCGCGCCCGCGCCGATGATCGCCGGGCCCCTCACCGTCGTGCGCTCCAGCCGCGCGCCCGACTCGATCACCACACGGCCGTCCACCTGCGAGTCGATCAGCTCGCCCTCGATGCGCTCGTGCAGGTTGTCGAGGATCAAGCGGTTGGCCTCCAGCATGTCCTCCAGGCGGCCCGTGTCCTTCCACCAGCCACGCACCACGTGCGGCTCCACGCGCAGCCCCCGAATCCACCAGATGCTGGATCGCGTCCGTGATCTCGAGCTCCCCGCGCGGCGAAGGCTCGATCGCACGCGCCGCATCGTGCACCGCCGCCGTGAACATGTAGACGCCAACCAGCGCCAGATCCGTCGCCGGCTCCGACGGCTTCTCCACCAGCCGCACCACGCGGCCCACCTCCCCCGCGGCCGCCTCCGCGAGCTCCGCCACGCCGTAGTTCTCCGGGTCCGGCACCGGCGTCAGCAGGATCAGCGCATCCGGGCCGTGCTCCCGAAACGCCGCCACCAGGTCGGAGATGCCGCCCTGCAGCAGGTTGTCTCCCAGGTACATCACGAACGGGCTCGCCTGCAAGGAACGGCTCGGCAGTCAGCACCGCGTGCGCGAGACCCAGCGGCTCGTCCTGCGAGATGTAGGTGATGCGCAGCGCCGAAGCGCGAGCCATCGCCCGCCGCAGCTTCTATCTCCGGCCCCGTCTCCGGGGCGATGATGATCCCCACGTCCTCGATTCCCGCCTGGGCCATCGCCTCGATGCCATAGAACAGCACCGGCTTGTTCGCCACCGGCACCAGCTGCTTGGCGCTCGTGTGCGTGATCGGGCGCAGGCGCGTGCCCTTGCCCCCGGAGAGAATCAGTCCCTTGAGCGGCTCCATTGCCGCTGGAGCCTACTGGGAGATCCGCCTCAGTAGGTACCGCCGAGCTTGCGGTGATCCCAGCTTGCCCTGCGAAGCTCCACGAACTCGAGTGCCACGCGCTTGACGGCCTGCTTGTCGACCATCGCACCCACCTGCGCCGGGAGGTTCTCCGCCGGCGGCTCTCCGCGCGGCGAGGCGTAGCGGGCAAAGATCTCATGGCCGAGCGCTTTCACCGTCTCCAGCTCGCGGTGGACGACCACGTCGCACTCGAGCATCACGCCGCGCAGCTCTTGGTATTGCTCGCCCGCCTCCACCTGCAGCGTCGCCCTGGGATCGCGCTCGAGGTTGCGCACCTTCTGCGAGACGCCATACGTCCACGCCCACAGGCGCGGAGTGGGCGGGCTCGGCTCACCTGCCGGGGGCGTGCGGGCCACGTACCAAAGCGGCATAAGGTGCGGCCAGCCGCGCGGACCAGCAGTCGCACAGGTGAGCGTGCGCTCCTCGGCGAGGAACGCCGCCGTCTCCAGCTCGGTCATCTTGATCTGGTCGCGGCGGCTCATCACTGGGAGCGTACTGTCGTCGCCCTCCCGGGAACTCACCGAGACGTTTGAGCGATGGTGTATCATACTACAACAATGTTGACCGTCCCGGAAGCAGCAAAGCGCACCGGCCGTAACCCGGAGACCGTACGTCGCTGGATCCGCGAGGGCAAGCTTCGCGCACACAAGGTGGGTACCCAGCACGTGATCGAGGAGCAGGATCTCGAGGCGATGCAGCACAGCCCGTACCCCGACATGTTGCCGTTGCCGAAGGGGTGGGGCTGGGAGAAGACCTTCTGGGGCGAGCCAATGCCGAATGTCGCAGCCTGGATCAGGGAATCGCGAGCCGGTCACTGAGTGAGTGCTGGTCATCGACGCCAGCTTGGTCGTTCAGTGGTGTGTAGCCCCTGCTTCAAAGGAGCTCACTCAACTCCTATCTGACGACATCTGTGCACCGCCGTTGATGTGGTCGGAGTCGCTTGCCGCGATTCACGAGCGAGCTTGGCGAGCGGAGCTGTCCAAGGCACAAGCTACGGAGGCCCGTATGCGCCTCACACGGATCGAGGTAGAGCGCAACGCCCACCCCCGCCTCGCCGCGGAGGCTTGGAGCATTGCCGACGAGCTTGGTTGGGCGAAAACCTACGACGCAGAGTACGTGGCGCTGGCCTCGCTACTGGGCTGCCGGCTGGTCACGGTCGATGGGCGCCTACGCCGCGGCGCCGACCGGCTCGGCTTCGTCGTCGGACCAACCGAGCTGTAGGGCCACTCAAGCCGGCATCGGCGCGGCGCAGACCTCGCGCAGTCGCATGACGGCCGCACACACCGCCTCGCGCGCGTCCTGCGGCTCGAGCACCGCAGCGTCGCCCGCTTCCTTGAGGATCTCCCGCACGAGCCAGTCCACGCCGGCGAAGCTCAGCTCGACGACCACCGCACCGTCGCTCCACTCCTCCACCACGCGACGCGCCTCCCGCGCCCAGCGCGCACGCTCAGGAGAGACCCACACGCGCGCGCTGCGCGACGCCGGCACCTCGCCCGTGCGTAGCCAGCCATCTACCTCACCCGCCGGGTCCACCTCAGGGCGGGGCTCAAAACGCTCGCCGGTGACGTTCACGTGCTTGATGCGGTCCAGGCGGAAGTGGCGCACGCCGTCGCGCTCGGGGTCGAACGACGCCACATACCAGCCCTCGCGACCGTTCGTCAGCGCATACGGCTCCACCTTGCGGGGCGTGATCTGGTCCTCGTTCTCCTTGAAGTACTCGAGCTCGATCAGCTTGCGCTGCACGATCGCCTTGGAGACCAGGCGCGCCACGTCTGAGTCATCGCCAGCCGTCGGCGCCACCTGCAGGCCCTGCTCCATCGGGTCCTCGCCGAGCGCCGCCACGATCTTCTCGCGCGCCGAGGTCAACGAGCCCTCGGGTATGTGCTCGCCGATCAGGTCGATCGCCGCCACCAGCGCCTTCGCCTCCACGGGCAGCAGACGCGCCGGACGGTCGAAGTTGTCGCTGTAGGGCTCCGGGTCGACCTCGATCTCGCCGTCCTCCTCCTTGAACTCCGCATACAGCACATACGAGCCGCCGCCGAAGTTGACCACGTTGAGCACGTTCACGTCCTCGCGCAGCTCCTCCTCGCTGATCTGCAGGCGCTCACAGACCTCCGCGATCCGTACCCGCTCACCCTCGCGGCCCGCCTTGATGAGGATGCTCGCGAGCGTCACCAGGCGCGCGAAGCGCTCCGGGCGAATCGCTGCTTCGGGTCGCGCGGCGCTGCCATCCTCCTCGCTACCCTCAGCCGCACGCCGCGTGCGTGCGCGCGACGGTCCGGCTACCCGTCCGCGCACCGCGGAGCCGGCCACAGCCGCCGCGCCCTTCCCGCTCGGCGGTTGGACGGGCGGCGCCTCGCCATGGCGCTCCTGGAGCAGCTCGAGCCGCCGCCGCAACTCGCCCACGAGCTCCTCCGGGCCGAGCAGCCGCGCGTTCACACCCAAACCCAGCAACCACGAGATCACGCTGCGTGGGCTCGAGTAGCCGGTGAGAAAGATCGCCTCGCCGTCCTCCTCGATGCCCTCACCGACATGCGAGATCTCGCCGTAGCGGCCAAAGTGGCGTTCGATCTGCCACGCGATCCGCTCGGAGATCAGCACCCGCGCCTCACCTCGCTCCTCGCCGAGCTGCCAGTCAGCCCGGTTGGCGTACGCACGCGGGTCGAAGTTCTCAGGACGGTGGAAGTCGTGCTCGGCCTTCGTCGCATAAGAGACCTTGCCGCGGATGCGCGACAGGCGGAAGACCCTGATCCCTTGGCGCTCGTGCGCATGGCCGAGCAGATAGAACTGGCCGCCCTGGAACAGCAGGTGATAGGGATCCACCCGGCGCGCGCTCACCTCGTCGCGCTCCATCGTGTAGTACTCGAACACGATCGTCTTGTTGCGGAAGATCGCCGTCTCGACCTTCGCCAGACGTGCAGAGAGCTCATGGCCTCCCGCCGAGGCGGTGATGCCAAGCGCCACCGAACGCTGCTCCGGCGCCCGCAGCGGGCTCGGCCGGCCCCATGTGATCTGCTGCAGCGCCAGGCGCAGCGGCTCGGCATAGGCGAATTCGCCGTCCAGCAGGCTCAGCGCCGTCTGCAGGGCCGCCAGCTCCTTGTCCGTGAACGCGATCGCCGGCAGATGGAAGTTCTCAGGGCGCAGCGAGTAGTTCTCCTGCTCAGCCGCCCCGTCCGCCGGGCGCTCCACCGTCAGCTGGATGCGCAGCGATTCGAGCTCCGAGCGATCCGCGTAGAAGCGGCGCGCGAACGCATCCTCGTTCATGCCGCTGTAGCCCTCCACGTCGCGACGGATCTCCAGCGCCGTGACCGGCCGTCGCTCGGCCATCAGGTAGGAGATCAGCGACAGCTGGCGGATCAGCTTCTCGGTGTCCTTTGCCATCTGGATATGAAAGATAGAAGCCACGGGCGAGACGGATACCGGACCATCGAACCGGCGTCCCGCTATTTGCGTGGATTCAGGCGGCTTCGCGAGCGGTGAGCGGCAGCTGGGAGCTGTCTGCACCCTCGAGGAGCGGCTCGCCCGTCGAGGAACCGTCCTCCAGGCGAGTGGCAAAATACGCGCTGCCGTCGATCGCGCGATCGAAGCTCGACCAGCGTCGACCCGGGGCCAGCTCCTTCTCCAAGCGGTCGAAGCTGCCGAGACGGCCACCGAGATTGTCGATCATGTGCACGAGTGTCGCCTCACGCGTACACGGCACCACCGGACTGCCGTGCTCGAGCGTGCCGTGGTGAGAGAGGATGATGTGCCCCACCGCCTGCGCCAGCTCCGCGGGGAATCCCTCGATGTCCTCGATCATGCGGCGGATGCGGTAGTAGCCGAGGGCGATCTCGCCGTGCAGCCTGCCCGCATCGGTCAGGTCGATGCTCTGCGCGTCGCCGGTGTAGGCCTCGAGCTTGCCGATGTCGTGCAGCAGCGCGCCCGTGACCGCGACGTCACGGTCGATGCCGGGGAAGGTGGCGCTGATCGCGCTCACCGCCTGCGCGACGCCGAGGCAGTGCTCGAGCAGTCCGTGCGCGGTAGGCCTGGTGGTAGTACTTCGCGGCCGGAGCCGTGCGGTAGCCGGCCCACAGCTCGCCATCCTCGCCGAACACCCGCTGCAGCAGGATCCGCAGATGCGGCTCCTGGATCGTTTCCAGCAGCTCGCGGATCTCGGCTCCATCTGCTCGACGCCGCGCGCGGGCCCGTCGCGCAGGTCGCCCGGGTCGAAGCTCCCCGCCGCCGGCGCCTCGAGACCACGCAGGTTGATTTGCGGGCCGAAGCGCGGGTGGACGGTGTAGCGACCGCGCACGTTGACAGGCGTCCCGGCGCGCGCCAGCTCCTCGACGTCGCCAGCCCCTCCCACACCATGCACGCGACCGCCCCCGTGCGGTCACCCAGCTGCACGCGCAGGTACTCGCCGCCGTCGCGACGCCGGCGACGCTCGACCTCGCGCACCAGCAGTACCTGGTCGATCTCCATGCCGTCAGTCAGCTCATTCAGGAGCACCGCCTGAAGGTAGACTGGCCGCGGACGGGACGCCGCAGGCCTTCACGAACGCCGCGGCCGATGGCTGCGACGTTCGCGGAGACCTGGCGCCGGGGGACGCCTCGATCTCTCCCCGAGCACCGCCGGAGAGGTAGGACGATGCTCAAGCTCGCGCGCTTCCCGGCCTCCGTCCGTCGCGGCGACGGCGCGGTTCGAGGGAGATCTCGATCGCTCCGCGAACGACTGTAGTTCTGTATGGGCGATACGCGCCAGCCTTGTTTTCGACTCCGAGCGAATCTCAGACCGCGTGCGCCGGAGCCTCGTGAGGCTTCAGCCCGCGGCGCGACTCTCGGCCTGCCTGCGCAGCGGGCGCCTTAACGTCTGACGCTCGGCGCACTTCGGCTTCGGCCGGACCGGTCGAAGCGCGAGCTCGACGGCCTCGCACACCCGCTCCACGTCGGACATGACCATGCCGACCCAGAGCGGCAGGCGAACGAGCGTGTCGCTCGTTCGCTCGGTGACCGGGAGCTGACCCGCGACCCTGCAGAAGCGCAGGCCCGCAATCGACGAATGTAGCGGCACGTAGTGGAAGAGCGCGTGGATGTTCTGCTCCGCGAGCGTCTCGATGAGATGATCACGGCGGTTCAGGTCGCCGAGCAGCAAGTAGTACATGTGGGCGTTGTGGCGACACCCCTCCGGAATCACGCGGACGGCGCAGATCGCCGGCCTGCTCGAGCCATGCCAGGCGCTCGTGATAGGCGCTCCAGATCGTCATGCGGCGTTCGAGGATCTCCTCCGCGTGCTGCATCTGAGCCCACAGGAACGCGGCGTTGATATCGCTCGTCAGAAACGAGGAGCCGAGGTCTACCCAGGTGTACTTGTCGACTTGGCCGCGCAGGAACTGGCTGCGGTTCGTCCCCTTCTCCTGGATCACTTCGGCCCGCTCGACCCAGTCGGCCCTGTTGACGAGCAGCGCCCCGCCCTCGCCGCACGTCAGGTTCTTCGTCTCATGGAAGCTGAGGCATCCGAGGTCTCCAGCCGTTCCAAGGGGCGTGCCGCGATGGAAGGCCGATATCCCCTGCGCCGCGTCCTCGATCAGCGCGAGGCCGTGCCGCTTGGCGATCGCCGAGAGCTCATCGAGACGGCACGCTACCCCGGCATAGTGCACCGGCAGGATCGCGCGAGTGCGAGACGTGATCGCCGCCTCCACCAGTCGCTCGTCGATGTTCAAAGTGTCCTTGCGGATGTCCACGAACACGGGCACCGCCCCCGCAAAGCGACTACGCCGGCAGTCGTCGGGAAGGTGAACGACGGGACGATCACCTCGTCTCCGCTGCCGATCCCGGCTACCAGCATCGCCATTTCCAACGCCGACGTGCATGAGAACGTGAGCAGCGCGCGCTCACATTTGAGATGCTCCTCGAGCCAAAGCGAACAGCGCTCGGTGAATGGCCCGTTGCCAGAGAGGTGGAGATTGTCGATCGCCTCCTGGATGTAGGCGAACTCATCGCCCGTCGCATACGGACGGTTAAAGGGTATCTTCGGGGGCGACCCGCGCGCGGCGTGCATCTCGAGACCGTTCCAGCGATTCTCACCCGCGTCAAGCGCCGTGCGGCGTTTCCATGACCTGCCGCCCACACGGTGCCCAGACGCGTTTCCCTTAACGTCGGCGGCGCCGCCAACCACGGCGCCGCCCGCCAAAATGGGAGACAAACCCGCGAACCTGAGCGTGCGCCCGATCCGCGCGCCGGGCAGGGCTTTCCCCCGTATACATAGCGAAAGCCCGACTCTACGCGGTCGGGGCCGCGGGGCGGGTGGACCTACCCAAAGCGCAAACCAGCCGGGTGTATGGTGCGCCGCGATGCAGGTGGATAATCGCAGCAGCGACAGGCCCCGCGACCCTGTCCTCAGTGTCGTCGTGCCGGTATACGGCTGCCAGCCGTGCATCCGTCACCTCCACGAGCGGCTGACCTCCTCGCTGGCGGGGCTAGGCTTCAGCTACGAGATCGTCCTGGTCGACGATCGCGCAGAAGACGGCTCCTGGGTGGAGATCGAGCGCCTCGTCGCGATCGACACCGCCGTGCGCGGCATCCTCCTGAGCCGCAACTTCGGCCAGCACGCGGCCATCACAGCGGGGCTCCAACATGCGCGCGGCGCCTGGGTCGCGGTCATGGACTGCGACCTGCAGGACCCGCCAGAGATGATCCCGCGCCTGTACTCGAAGGCACTGGAGGGACACGACATCGTTTTCGGCCGCCGAGCCCACAAGCCGGCCGGCATGCCGCGAGAACTGCTGGGGCGCCTGTACTTCAAAGGCATCAGAGTCTTTTGGGGCAGCGAGGTCGATGGGCAGTACGGCAGCTTCAGCATCATCTCCCGAAAGGTGGTCGATGCGTTCCTCACCCTTCGCGACCAGGACCGCCACTACATGATGATCCTCAACTGGCTCAAGTTCGACACCGCGGCGGTCGACTACGAGCCAGCTCACCGCTACAGCGGCAGCAGCTCCTACAGCCTCTCGAAGCTGCTCGGCCACGCGCTGGACGGGGTCTTCTTCCAGACGACCGTGCTCCTACGCTGGATCGTATACCTCGGCTTCTGCCTGGCCGCGGCGGGCGGCGTGCTTGCCACCTACCTGATAGCCGCCAGGGTGCTCGGAAACGTCTACCCCGGCTGGACGAGCATCCTCACGGCCGTGGTAATCCTCGGCGGCTTCATCATTCTCAGCACAGGTATCACCGGCCTGTACATCGGCAAGGTCTTCGACCAGACCGGGCCCGCCCGGTGTTCGTAGTCGACCGGATCCTCGAGCGCTCCGGCGATGAGCTCGAAGATGCGCCTACGCGAGTCGCGACGACGGCGTACTGCACACATCGAGGCCGTTCACCCGAGATGACGCGCGACTCCACATACCAGCCACGACGCTGACATGGCGCAGGCGCGGGCTGCTGATGTCGACGCCGCCCAGTGAGCCTTGGTCGCACTCTCACGCCGCGCTGCCGACGGTTGAGGGGCTCGACGACGGCCGCATGGCCCTCTACTACTCTCCACGTGATGCGCTGGGTCGCGCGCACATCGCGCGCGCCCAACTCTCACTCGACCCGGATGGACGGCTGAGCGTCGGCGCGCACGATCGCGAGCCGGCGCTCCGGCCTGGGCCGCTTGGCGCCTTCGACGACAACGGCGTGAGCATCTCGTGTATCGCGAACAGCACAGCGGGAACGCTGCTCTACTACACAGGCTGGACGCTCGGCGTCACCGTTCCGTTCTACTTCTTCGCCGGACTCGCCGTCCGTCCTGTGGGAGCGCAAGCGTTTCACCGAGTGTCTTCGGCGCCGCTGTTGGAGCGCATCGCCGGAGACGCATACCTCACAGCCTCGCCGTGGGTTCTCGAGGAGGATGGCGCGTGGCGTATGTGGTACGTCTCGTGCGAGCGATGGGAGATCGTCGATGGTGAGCCGCGCCACTACTACCACCTACGCTACGCCGAGAGCTCTGACGGGGTGACTTGGCGGCGAACTGGTCGCGTCGCCGTCGACTTCGCCGACGACCGCGAGTACGCAATTAGCCGGCCATGCGTGATTCGCGACAAGGGCCGCTACCGGATGTGGTTCGCGGCGCGCGGCGAGAGCTACCGGCTCGGCTATGCCGAGTCCTCAGACGGGTTGCATTGGGACCGTGACGACAGCGCGCCGGTCTGCAGCCGGCGCGAAGCGGCTGGGACTCCGAGATGCTCGCCTACCCCGCGGTCTTCGAGCGCGGGCAGCTGAAATACCTTCTCTATAACGGCAACGGCTATGGGCGCACGGGCATCGGCTACGCCACGGCCGACGAGGAGGCTTGACGGCGCCATGGCACACAAGCCAGTCATCATCTTCGGCGCCGGGCCGTTTGGCGAGGTCGCCGCGATATATCTTGATCGCGACAGCCAGCGCGAGGTCGTGGCCTTCACGGTCGATGGCCAATTCGTCGAGGCCAAGACGTTCGGCGGTCTGCCCCTGCTCGCGTTCGAGGATCTCCTCGAGAGCCACCCGCCCGATCGGGTCGATCTTCTCGTAGCAGTCGGGTATCAGGGCGTAAACGCGCTTCGCAAGAGCATCTACGAGCGATGCAAGTCGCATGGATACCAGCTGATCACATACGTCAGCTCAAACGCGATGTCGATGACCGATCACGCGATCGGTGAGAACACGTTCGTGTTCGAGGCGCAATGTGATTCAGCCGTTTGTCGAGATCGGCGACAACGTGGTTCTCTGGAGCGGCAATCACATCGGCCACCATAGCCGCATCGGAGATGCAGCTTCATCACCTCGCACGCGGTCATCTCGGGCAACGTCGACATCGGCGAGAGCTGTTTCGTGGGAGTCAACGCCACGTTCCGTGACGGCATCGCGGTCGGCCCGCGTTGCGTAGTCGGAGCAGGCGCCGTGGTCCTGGCCGACCAGCAGGAAGGCACCGTGCTGGGCGCGACGGCAACCGTGGCCCACACCAAGAAGAGCTGGCAGCTGAGTCATATCTAAGCTCGTGCTTCGCGTAAGCCCACATGCCGACTCGGACTGGCTCGCTCTCGTGGCGGAGGCCGTCCGCTATGAAGGCTGTGCAGTCGTCACGGATGTGCTCGCGCCCGAGCTCGTCGCGCGGACCCGCGACGCCATGTACGACGTGCAGCGCCAGATCCGCGAAGAGCTCGGCCCCGAGCGGCTCGCGGCCGCCGGCGAGATCGGCGTCCTGAGACTGATGGCGCGCTATGACGCGTTCTTCTTGAGACTGATCGTGCTCCCCGAGATGCTGGCGATTCTCGAGCAGACGGTGTCGGCTACCGCGATCTTGCATTTGCAGAACGGCTTCATCCTTCCTCCAAGCGACGGTGCGGACGCGGCAGCGTTCCAGCGCAGCTTTCACCGGGACTTTCCGCGCCATCTCAACGGCCACCTCGCGTCCATCAACATGCTGCTGGCACTCGATCCATTCGCCGCACACAACGGCGCGACGCTGGTAGTCCCCGGAACGCAGCACGAGCAGAGCGCCCGGACGAGGGCTACCTCGCCGCGGCGGCAGTCCCGATCGAGTGCCCTGCCGGGTCGATGATCGTGTTCGACTCAACTCTCTGGCACGCGGCCGGAGCCAACGTCTCAGGCTCCGACCGGCTGGCCATCAACCACCAGTTCACACGCTCGTTCATCAAGCAGCAGATCGACTACGTGCGAGCGCTGGGCGAGCAGCTGGTGCTTGCCCAGCAGCCCCGGTACAGCAGCTGCTCGGTTGGTACACACGAGTAGTGACGAGCCTCGACGAGTACTACCGCCCGACGCAGGGCGACTGTACAGATCCGGTCAGGGCTGAGCGGGACTTGCTACCTGTGCGATGAAGAGTGGTCTGATTGCATGGCTTTGCGTCGCGCTCACGATCGTTTTGACCATCTACGGTCAGATGATCGTGAAGTGGCAGGTGCTCGAGCGGGGCCGGCTACCGGCCGGCCTCCACGCGAGGCTGGCGTTCTTCGTGAGCTTCTTCCTCAGTCCCTGGATGCTCAGCGTGCTGTTCGCGACGGGGATCGCGGCGGTGTCGTGGGTCACGGCGCTTTCCCGTCTGGAACTGAGTCGCGCGTACCCTTTCACAGCTTTGTCGTTCGTGACGGTGCTGCTGCTGAGCGCCATCTTCTTCGACGAGACCGTAACGCTCGCCAAGCTCGCCGGCGTCGCACTGATCATCCTCGGCCTGGTCGTGGGAGCAGGACTGTGAAGCGCTGCCTGGACTGCGAGCAGCGCTTCGACGGCCGATCGTGGGTCTGCCCGGGATGCGGCTTCGCCCCGACCGTGCTCTGCGATGTACCGCGGTTTGCGGCGCCGATGGACGACGATGGGTTCGACCGCCGCGCGTTCGACAGACTGGCCGCGGCAGAGCACGGCTCGTTTTGGTTTCGCGCTCGCAACCGACTCCTGAGCTGGTCGGTGGAACGCTACTTCCCGGCCGCTCAAAGCCTTTTCGAGGTCGGCTGCGGCACGGGCTATGTGCTGGAAGGGCTACGACGCACGCTCCCAGAGCTTCGCCTCGTCGGCGGCGAGCTACACAGCGAGGGGCTGCGGCACGCATCGCGGCGCATGCCAGATGTTGAGCTGTTGCAACTCGACGCTCGTCGCGTTCCGTTCGACAGCGAGTTCGACGTGGTCGGTGCGTTTGACGTGCTCGAGCACATCGACGACGACGAGCGGGTGCTCGCGGAGCTATTTACGGCCGCCAAGCCAAACGGCGGCCTGATCCTGACCGTGCCACAGCATCCATGGCTTTGGAGCGCGGCTGACGAATACGGTGAGCACAAGCGCCGCTATCGGCGCAGCGAGCTCGTCGCGAAGACCACAGCTGCCGGCTTTACGGTGCGTCGCGTCACCTCCTTCGTGTCATTGCTGCTGCCGGTGATGGTGAGCGTACGCCTGCTCGGACGCATACGCCGACCTGACCCATTCAGCGAGTTGCGCAACAGCAGAGCCGATCGCGGCTTGGAGCGCGTACTCGATCTCGAGCGCGCCCTGATCCTGCGCGGCACAGATCTGCCGCTCGGCGGCTCGCTGCTGCTGGTGGCCACGCGGACATGACCGCGGGCTCCGGCAAGACGGTGGCGATCGTCCAGTCCAACTACGTGCCGTGGAAGGGCTACTTCGACCTGATGCGCTCGGTCGACGAGTTGATCCTGTATGACGAGGTCCAGTACACCCGCCGCGACTGGCGCAACCGCAACATGCTGAAGTCGCCAGTCGGCCCGCGCTGGCTGACGATCCCGGTCCAGGTCAAGGGTCGTTATCTGCAGCGGATCGACGAGACGCTAACGAGCGACCCCGACTGGCCCACGCGGCATTGGGCAACGCTGGCCTCGTGGTACGGGCGCGCGCCTTTCTTCGAGCACTATCGCGCGACGCTGCAGGAGCTCTACCTCCAGACACGCGAGCGACACCTCTCTTGCGTCAATCGACGATTTCTGGAAGCGCTCGCTCAGCTTCTACGCATCAGCACATGCGTGAGTCGCTCCAGCGACTACGAGTCACACGGCCGCAAAAGCGAGCGCCTACTGAGCATCTGCCAAGCCGCGGGAGCCGCGCGCTACGTCTCCGGGCCAGCGGCACGCGCCTACCTGCAAGAGGACTGCTTCCAAGCCGGCCGGAGTCGAGGTCGTGTGGATGACCTACGACGGCTACCCGGAGTATCCACAGCTGTACCCGCCGTTCGAGCACCGCGTCAGCGTGCTGGACCTCCTGTTCAACGTAGGCGAAGCCGCGCCCCGCTACATCGCCCGCAAGGCACGCCGTGCGCTCGGTGGCTCGAGCTAAGGTGCTGGATAACTAAGCATCCGCGGGTGTCTTACGCGCGGCTGACACAGGTGACCCGTGCCCGCGAGGGTCGCGCACGCGGCGCCGGCAGAGGCTGGCGATCCTGATCGCGCTCGCCGCGATCGCCTCGACGTGGCTGCTTTCTGGCGTATCGGCCAGCGAAGCGCTCCGCTTCGCGGCGTTCGAGGCCTTCTACGTCCTGCTTCCGGGGCTCGTCCTGTACTCGGCACTCGCGGGCGGTGGCGGCCGGCTACGCGCTCTGTCAATCGCGATCCCGCTGGGATTTGCGGTCAATACCGCCGCCTTCGCGCTGACCGCGGCTCTGGGAGCACGCACCGCGTTCACGTTCCTGCCGCTGGTCGCGCTGGTTGGCGGCGCACCCATCCTGATGCGCCGTCGTGGACGAGCTCGATTGCGAGGCGGGACGAGCAAGATCGGAGGGCTGGACGCTCTGAGCGTGGCGATCGCGCTCGCGGCGGCACTCGGGGTGCTGGCGTTTACCTTCTTCGTCACCGCACCGCTGCCCGCACACGCTCACAGCATCGTGTACCCCGGCGACAATGTCTTTGACATCTCCCTGGCCGCCGAGGCTCGACATCACTGGCCGATCACCGAACCGTGGGCCGCAGGTCAGCCGCTTCGCTATTACACAGCTGTCTTCATGCACGTCGCGGCGGTCAACCAGGTGACGGGCGTGCCACTGTCCAGCGTCGTCCTACGCTTGCTCCCAGCCACGATGTTCCTCGTCGTTGCGCTACAGCTCTGGTTCCTCGGGAACTCGCTGGCAAGCTCGCCATGGGTGGGGCCGCTGGCGGCGGCGCTGCTACTGGTCGTCGAGGACCTGAACCTGAACCCGACTCAATCCCAGGTGTTCCAGATCAGTCCTTTCACGCAGTTCCCCTTAAGCCCGAGCTTCGCCTTCGGCGCCACTTTCCTCCTGGGCACGCTGGCGCTCCTCGGACCGCGCTTCGCGGAGCTCGGCGCGAGTGACGCCGACGACGGCGCTCGCCGCGAGCACGCTGCATCCAAGAAGCTCAAGGGCACGTTGGCGATCGCGGGGCTGCTGGTTGCGGGCGCGGCGGCGGCAAAGATGTTCGCCGCCGTCGACCTGCTCGGCGGCCTTGGCCTCTACTGGCTCTGGAGCCTGGTCGCACGGAGGCCTTCGCGGCTTCCCGCGTACTGCCTGGGGCTTTCAGCGATGTGCGTCGCCGTCATCTACCTCTTGATGCTGGCTGGCGGCGGAGCATCCTCGGTCAGGCTCGCCCCGTTCAACTTCGTGCAAGAAGGCGACTCGTTCGCGCGCGCACGAACCCTCGCTGAAAGCGTGGTCGGGCACTCGCTCTATTGGCTGCCGCTGCTGGCTGGAGCCGTCGTCCTCGCGATACTGCTGTTCACACCGCTGCTCGGTGGGCTGTGGCTGCTGCGCCGACCTCGCTCCACACCGGCCAGCGGCGGGCTTGCCGGCGCCGTGTTCGTCACCGGGTCACTCGCATACCTCCTGCTTGGAGCGCCGGGCGGTGTAGAGGGAGTGTTCTTCGTCTACGGCTACATCGCGGTGGTCCCGCTCGCGGCGCTCGGCTTGGTCCGCCTGTTCGAGGCTACGCCGCGAGCCGCGCGGCGTAGCCTCGTGCGCGCGGGCGCGGCCCTGCTTGCCGGCGGACTCGCAATCGCCGCGGTGACGCCGGCGCTGGCGCTCAAGGGACACGCGGCCGACGCGTGGTACGTACTCGCCTATGGCGGCGTAGCCGGCGGGATAGCGCTGACGACCCTGCGACTCCGCAGGCACTACGAAGCCGCGATCCCCTCGCGCCCGGCCAGCGTCCTAGCGTGCGTGATCCCGCTGCTGATCGTGATGGGGCTGGTGAAGCCGACCGCGCTGACACTCGAAGGGCTGTGGAGGACGGTCACACGGCAACGGATCGCGTCCCCCAACTCGGCGAGCGAATACGGCCTGACGGCGCAGCTCTACCGAGGTCTGATCTGGGTTCGCGATCACACGAACAGATGCGATGTGCTCGCCGTGAACAACCACTACTCCGAGCCCGACGACATGGCGCCAGACTACCTGTACTACTCCGCGTTTACCGAACGCCGTGTCTTCTTCGAGAGCTGGCACTACGCGCCACCCGTGAAGCTCGGCGCCGATCCGTTCCCGGGTCGCCTAGCGCTCAGCAACCAGGCCGCCTCGGGCAATCCCGCCGCGCTGCGCGAGCTGGCGCGCGACGGCGTCAGCTACATCCTGATCGACAAGCTCCATGGCTCGGGCAGCGCGGGGCCGCCGAGTACAAGCCGACTCGTGTTCTCGAACAGTGCGCTCGACGTCTACCGGCTGCGCGCACCCGCGGCTTCGGCCAGTCACCGGCTGCCATGCGGGACGGTCGGCTGAGGCCTACGGCGTCAGCCGGTGCGGCCCGCGGTACAGGAACGTCACCTCGCGGACGTTGTCCTGCGCCGAGCATCTGCATCAGCAGGCGCGTCAGCCCGAAGCCGAAGCCGCCGTGCGGCGGCGCGCCGTAGCGGAAGAAGTCCAGGTAGTACTGGATCGGGCTCGACCTCGACGCCCTTGTCCTCGGCCTGCGCGAGCAGCTGCTCGTAGCGGTGCTCGCGCTGGGCGCCGGTCGTCAGCTCGATGCCGCGCCAGAGCAGGTCGAAGCTCTTCGTCAGCGTCGGATCGTCGGCGTGGCGCATGTGGTAGAAGGGCCGCACCGTCGTCGGGTAGTCGGTCACGAACGCGAACTCGTGGCCGTGGCGCTCGCTCGATCAGCGCCGACAGCGCCCGCTCGCTCGGCGGGTCGAGGTCGTGGCCCGGCGCCGGGCGCGTCGTGGCCGTGCTCGCGCAGCAGCTCCTTGGCCTCCTCCAGCGTCACCCGCGGGAACGGCAGCGTCGGCACCGCCAGCTCGGTGCCGAACGTGTCGCTCGATCTGCTCGCCGTGGCTCTCCTTGACGGCCGCCAGCACGTGCGCCAGCCAGCGCTCCTCGAACGCCATCACGTCCTCGTGGGAGTCGATCCACGAGATCTCCACGTCCACGCTCGTGAACTCCGTGTCGTGGCGCGAGGTGAACGAGGGGTTCGCGCGGAACACCGGGCCCGACCTCGAACACCTTGCCGAAGCCCGCCGCCATCGCCATCTGCTTGTAGAACTGCGGCGACTGCGCCAGGTAGGCCGTCGCCCTCGAAGTACTCGACCTTGAACAGCTCCGCGCCCGACTCGCTCGCCGAGCCCATCAGCTTCGGCGTGTGCAGCTCGATGAAGCCCTCTTTGCGCCAGAACTCGCGCATCGCGTGCTCGACCGTCGTCTGCACCTCGAAGATCAGCCGCCGGTCGGGGCGGCGCAGGTCCAGGTAGCGCCAGTCGATCCGCTTGTCCAGCGCCGAGTCCGGCGCGATCGGCAGCTCCGGCTCGGCCAGCGAGTCGACCTCGAGCGTCCTCGCAGCTTCAGCTCCAGGCCGCCGAGCTTCACGCGCTCGTCCGCGACCACCGTCCCGGTGAGCGTCACCGCCGACTCGGCCGTCAGCGCCGAGACCGCGCTCGTTGAGCTCGCTCGGCGGCTCCTCCTTGGGAAGCACCACCTGGGCCAGGCCCGTTTCGTCGCGCACGATCACGAACTGCACGCGCTTCTGGTCGCGCATCGCCTGCACCCAGCCGCGGACCGTCGACCCGCTCGCCGACCTTCCCGGGCAGCTCGGCTATCAGCGTTCGCGTCACGGCGCGGACCCTATCCCGAGCGTGCGGTCCTCGTAGCCGGGTCTCGCGCGTCAGCGCAGGTCGCTGATGACTCTGGCAGTCAGGCGATGTCGCGGGTGAACAAGGCGCTGCGTGCACGTTGCCGTCGCCGCAACGCGCAAGCCGATCGGCCGCCGTCGCGGCTGACCGCCCCGACTGCTGACCAGCAGCGGTCGAGCGGCCCCGCTCGCGGGCGATCGCCAGCCGTGACCGGCAGTCGGGTCGACGCTGGACTCGACGTGCCCATACACGGCTGCGTGCCGCGCGCTCGTCGCCGTCGGCGCACGAGCACGCCGCAGTGGAGCTCCGACCAGCGACGCGACGCTGATCGCGGTCTCGACGCCATGCGGCGGCGCCGCACTGACGACAGCGACGCGTCGTGCAGCGCGCGCACTCGGCCAGCGCAGACTCGCCGACGCGGACTCGCGCTACGATCACGAACGGCTCCTCGAGCGCAGCAGAACAGCGCTCGAGGTCCACGGCGAAAGCGGCGGCACAGGCGTTCGCCAGATCGCGGTCAGCGCTGGGCCGCTGCCCCGTCCAGCGCAGGCTCGTAGGCCCGATTCGAGCCACCGGCCTGCCGGAGACGGTGATCGTCATCGCCTCGCCCGCACTCCGCGCGGCGCAGCACCTCGCCGACGTCGTTCCGCAGCTCCTCTTGTGGGATCGTCGCCATGAGCTACCATGGTAGCAGAACTGCTACCCGTCGCCCAACGCCCGCACGAGCGTGTCCACGGCGACTCGCGCCCCGCGTCAGCCGCGGCCTCCGCCGCGAGCTCGACCTCGACCGCGAACTCGCCCTCGGCGCTCGGCCTCTCCAGCGCTCGATCGAGCCCGCCTGCAGCAGGTCCCCCTCGCCGAGCTCGAGCGCCGCCAGGCGCTCGGCGGTGTCGCGCACGACCACCCGCTGCGACCGGCGCGCGCATCGGCCGCGCGCCTGCGACTTGGCCTTGCGCACCTCGCGCAGCACGTCCGCCGTCACCTCCAGCGCCAGCGCCTCGCGCACTTCGTCCGCTGCGTCGCTCCCGCCGCCGGCGCCCGGCGCTCGCGCAGCTGCGCCAGCTCGCGACGTCCGGCCAGGCGGCGCGGTGCACCGAGCCCTCCTGCCACCACGACCACACCTCCTCGCACACGAACGGCAGGAACGGCGCGAACAGACGCTGGAAGACCGACAGCGACATGCGCAGCGCGCAGGCTCACCGAGCGCGCTCACCGCGCGGGTCGGCGTCGTAGCGGCGACCCTTGACCAGCTCCAGGTAGTAGTCGCAGTACCACCAGAAGAAGCTCTCCGCGCGCTCGAGCGCGCGCGCGTAGTCGTAGTCCTCGAAGCTCGTCGTCGCCTCGCCGACGACCGCCGCCAGCCGCGCGATCAGCGCGCGGTCGAGCGGGTGCGTCAGCTGCCTCGCCGGCGCGGCGGCAGGTCGGCGAGCGCGAACTTCGACGCGTTCAGCAGCTTCACCGCCAGCCGCCGGCCGACCTTCATCTGCTGGGGGTCGAACGCCGTGTCCGTGCCCGGGCGGCCGCTCGCCGCCCAGTAGCGCACCGCGTCCGCGCCGTGCTCCTCGAGCAGGTGCATCGGCGTGACGACGTTGCCCTTCGACTTCGACATCTTCTTGCGGTCCGGGTCGAGCACCCAGCCGGAGATCGCGGCGTTGCCCACGGCAGCTCGTCGTAGTCCAGCTGCGAGCGCAGGACCGTCGTGAACAGCCAGGTCCTGATGATGTCGTGCGCCTGCGGGCGCACGTCCATCGGGAACACCTTCGCGAACAGCTCCGTCGTCCTCGCCGGCCTGGCCCGCGATCTGCGGCGTCAGCGAGGAGGTCGCCCACGTGTCCATCACGTCGGGGTCGCCGACGAAGCCGCCGGGCTGCCCGCGCTGCGTCGGCGCTCGTAGCCGTCGGGCACATCGGTCGAGGGGTCGACCGGCAGCTGCTCCTCGCGCGCGGCGATCGGCTGGTCGTAGCAGCACCGCTCCCGTCTGCGTCGAGCGGATACCAGACCGGGAACGGCACGCCGAAGAAGCGCTGGCGGCTGACGCACCAGTCGCCGGTCAGGCCGTTCACCCAGTCCTCGAAGCGCGCGCGCATGTACGGCGGATGCCAGCGCAGCTCGCGCCCGCGCGCGATCAGCTCGCTCGCGGTGCTCGATCGTGCGGATGAACCACTGCCGGCTCGTCACGATCTCGACCGGGCGCTCGCCCTTCTCGAAGAACTTCACCGCCCGCGTCACCGGCTGCGGCTCGCCGACCAGATCGCCCGACTGCTCGCAGCAGCTCGACGATCCGTCTGCGCGCCTGGTTGATCGTGCGGCCCTGCGAGCTCGGCGTAGCTCGCGCGCGCGCCGCTCGAGGTCCTCGCGACTCCCAGCCCGGCGCTCGCCCCACGGCACCTCGCGCAGCCGGCCGTCGGGCCCGAGCACCGAGCGCACCGGCAGCCCCAGCTCGCGCCACCACGTCACGTCGGTGAGGTCGCCGAACGTGCACACCATCACCAGCCCCGTGCCCTTGTCCGCGCTCGACCAGCGGATGCGTCAGCACCGGCACGCGCGTGCCGAACAGCGGCGTCAGCACCTCGCTGCCGACGAGCGCCGCGGTGGCGCTCGTCGTCGGGGTGCGCCAGCAGCGCCACGCAGGCGGGGATCAGCTCCGGGCGGGTCGTCTCGATCAGCGCCTCTGCGCCGCCGCCGTCGGCGGCGCGGAAGCGCACGCGGTGCATCGCCCCCGGGCGCTCGCGGTCCTCGAGCTCGGCCTGCGCGACCGCCGTCTGGAAGTCGACGTCCCACAGCGTCGGCGCCTCGAGCTGGTAGGCGCCGCCGCGCGCGCAGCAGCCCGAGGAACGAGCGCTGGGAGATGCGCTGCGCGAGCGCGGCCGATCGTCGTGTAGGTCATCGACCAGTCGACCGACAGCCCGAGCGTGCGCCACAGCGCCTCGAACGCCTGCTCGTCGCTCTCGGTCAGGCGCAGGCACAGCTCGACGAAGTTCGGGCGCGAGATCGACACCGGCTCCTTCTCGGACGGCGCTCGGCCGGGCGGCCGAAGCCCGGGTCGTAGGCGACCGACGGGTCGCAGCGCACGCCGAAGTGGTTCTGCACGCGGCGCTCGGTCGGCAGGCCGTTGTCGTCCCAGCCCATCGGGTAGAAGACCTCCCTCCCGCGCATCCGCTGGTAGCGGGCGATCGCGTCGGTGTGCGTGTAGGAGAAGACGTGGCCGACGTGCAGCGAGCCGCTGACCGTCGGCGGCGGCGTGTCGATCGAGAACACGCGCTCGCGCGGCGCCGAGCGGTCGAAGCGGTAGGTGCCGTCGCGCTCCCACGCGGCGCTCCACTTCGCCTCGAGGCCGTCGAGCGTGGGGCGCTCGGGCACGCGCGCTGGTCGCTCTGGCGGGCAAGGCTCGATCGTACCCGCGGCCGGCGATCGTCGGCGGTGCCGGTCTTGCGACGTAGAGCGCCGGACTCGTGCCGCTGCGATGACTCCGGATCCGGCGATAGGTTTCGTCACGATTCCCTCCAGTTGTTGGCACAGCACGGGGCTCGAGTGAGCGTTCGTTCCGGCGCGGGACAAGCGTGAGAGCGTCGTGCGAGTCAGGGGAGTGAGCCGCAGAGCTTCGGGAACGCGAGGCGGCGGAGCAGCGCGTGAGCGTGTCTCGCCAAGAAGCTCCTGGGCGTCGCCGTCGCCGTCGCGCTCGTCGGCGTCGCTGCTCGGCCTGTACGTCGCCAGCTGGGCCACGAGCGCCCGCCGACGATCGTCGCGACCACGCGCCGACCCTCGAGCGGCGGCACGCACCTGACGCTCAGACCGTCGCCGCGATCGGCCCGAGTACAGCCCAGCAACCCCGACTGGGTCTCCTACCTCATCCGCAAGAACGGCAAGTGGATCCACAGCACGATCTTCACGGTGCCCGCCAACTCGCTCGTCCACGTCACGATCTACCAGTACGACGGCGACACGGGCCTGCGCAACCCGTTCCTCTCCCAGGTGCAGGGCACGATCGGCGGCACCGAGACGCTCGACGGCAAGACCGTCAACGCGATCAACCCCGAAGAAGCGTCGCACACCTTCGTGGTCCCGCAGCTCGGCGTCTTCGTGCCGCTGCCGGGCGTGCCGGAAGAAGCCAAGAACCAGTGCGAATTCGCGCCGTGCGAACGGCGCACGGCCCACCGCACGATCGAATTCAGCTTCCGCACCGGCGCCAAGGGCCGCTACCGCTGGCAGTGCTTCGTGCCCTGCGCCGCCGGCTTCCTCGTACGGCTTCGGCGGGCCGATGCAGACGCTCGGCTACATGGACGGGTTCCTGAATGTCGTCTGAGCGCCGTAGCCGCCGCGCCCGGCGCTCGCGTGCCGAGCCGCAACCACGCGCGCCGCTTCGCGACCGATCTGGGCCTGGTCGCGACGCGTCGATCGCGCTCGCCGCTGTCGTGATCTGTCGTGATCGGGCCGCTGCTCGGGCCCGGGCAGCGGCAGCGACGCAGGCGGCGCGGCCAGGGCACCGACTTCACCGTGCTCGCCGCGATCGGCGACGCCGGTGCTGACGCTCGTCGTGCTGTACCTCTCTACGCGATCGTCGTTCTTCCGCCAGCCGCAGGGCGCAGACGCTCGAAGGCCCGGCGGTGCGCGGCCACGCGCGCGTGCAGAGCGACCTGGATCGTCGTCACCTCGCATCATGGTGCTCGCGGTCGCGGTCTTCGGCACCGTACGCCTGGAGTCAGGCCGACGGCGCCGGCTCGGGCTCCGGGCCCAGCCCGCTGACGGTGCCCAACGGGCCGAAAGCTGCCGGTGCAGGTGATCGCCCAGCAGTGGCTGTTCACCTACCGCTATCCCGACCTACGGCGGCGTCGAGACCACCGAACTGGTGCTGCCCGCCAACGAAGAGGTCGAATTCCACGTCACCTCGCTCGACGTGATCCACTCCTTCTGGGCGTATCAAGCTCGGCGTCAAGGCCGACGCCAACCCCGGCGTCGACAACGTCGCGTTCGTCAAGCCGACGAAGCTCGAGAGCTTCACCGTGCGCTGCGCCGAGCTGTGCGGCATCTGGCACGGCTACATGTCCGACGCCGGCAAGGTCGTCACGCCGGCAGCAGTTCGAGACCTGGATCCACGCAGCAGCAGACGCAGCTCGCGCCGGCGACGAAGGTCCTGCCGACGTACAGCACCACCTACCTACCCGAACCGACGAGGCGTGGAGAATGAGCACGACGAGCGCAGCCGCAGCCGCCCCGCAGCCGACCGGCGCCCGCTGTGGCGGCGCCTGCTCGGCTTCAACCTGCTGACCGCCGTGATCCTCGGCGTCGGCGGCTACTACCTCGGCTGGTGGATCGGCCATCTGATCAACGGCCCGAGCTTCGAATACGAGCAGCGACACCGACGAGAACGACGTCGCGCTGCTGCTCGGCTACGTCTTCGGCGTGGTCGGCTTCCTGATCGGCCTCGGCTTCGCCAACTACCCGTCTCGCGCCTGCTCGGACGCCCGGCGTCGCTGCGCGAGAAGGAGAGCGGGGGCATCGGGCGCTACTTCGGCCTGTGCACCGACCACAAGGTCGTCGGCATCCAGTACCTGGTGGGCATCGGCGTGTTCTTCTTCGTCGGCGGCGCTCAACGCGATGCTGATCCGCGCCGAGCTGCTGCACGCCGGTGCCGACGCTCGTCGGCCCCAACCAGTACCTGTCGCTCGTCGGCATGCACGGCACGATGATGATGGGGATGATGACCTCGGGCATCCTCGGGCCGTTCGCCAACTACTTCGTGCCGCTGATGATCGGCGCGCGACGCATGGCCTTCCCGCGCATCGAGGCGCTCACCTTCTGGCTGCTGATGGCCGCCGGCTTCATCCTCGTCTCGACGATCTTCTTCGGCGGCTTCCCGACCGGCTGGACGGGCTACGAGCCGCTCAACGACCAGGCCGTGATGGGCATGGACTCCTACATCGTGTTCTTCGCGCTCGTCGGCGATCTCGATGGCGCTGCTGGGGCTGAACATGATGGCCACGATCATCACCATGCGCGCGCCCGGGCTGACCTGGTCGCGGCTGCCGATCTTCGTGCTGGTCGGTGTTCGCGACCGCGGTGCTGATGGTGCTCGCCGCGCCGATGCTGATCGCGACGCTGCTGATGGCGGCGCTCGACCGCACGATCGACACCTCGTTCTTCCTCACCGGCGGCGGCGGCAGCTCCTACCTGTTCGAGAACCTGTTCTGGTTCTTCGGCCACCCCGAGGTGTACATCCTCGCGCTGCCCGGCTTCGGCATCGTGCTCGAGATGCTGCCCGTGTTCACGCGCAAGCCGCTGTGGGGCTACCGCCTCGCCGTCTCGGGCATGCTCGGCGTCAGCGCTGCTGAGCTTCTTCGTGTGGCAGCACCACCTGTTCGTCAGCGGCATCAACGCCGACCTGCGCCCGTTCTACATGCTCTCCACCGAGATCATCTCGATGCCCACCGGCTTCATCTTCCTGTGCGTGATGGGCACGCTGTGGCGAGGCGCGAATCGTCGTTCAGCGTGCCGATGCTGTTCTGCCTCGCGTGGGCGTTCAACTTCCTCATCGGCGGGCTCTCGGGCGTGGTGCTCTCCGACGTCCCCACCGACACCGGCCTACACGGCAGCTTCTTCGTGATGGCCCACTTCCACTACACGATCATGGGCGGGCTGATCTTCAGCTTCTTCGCCGGCGATCTACTACTGGGTGCCGAAGATGCTCGGCCTGCGCTTCAACGAGAGGCTCGCCAAGGCGCACTTCTGGCTGATGTTCATCTCCTTCAACTCGACCTTCCTGCCGCTGTTCGCGCTCGGCCTGGAGGGCATGCCCAGGCGCGTCAGCACGTACGAACCGAGCCTGCAGGCGCTCAACGTGCTGGGTCTCGATCTCCGCGTTCGTGCTCGGCTTCTCGATGCTGATCTTCCTCTTCAACGTCGTCTACTCGCTGATCTTCGTGCGCGAGCCCGCCGAGGCCAACCCGTGGCACTCGAAGTCGCATCGAGTGGCAGGTGCCGACGCCCGTGCCCGGTCAACAACTTCGAGCAGATCCCGGTGTTCGACTCCGACCCCTACGACTACGGCACGCCGGTGCCCATCGGCGGCGGCGGCCGGCCGGCGACGGCGGGGGCCTGAGCGATGGCGCCCGCAGCGAAAAGCTGCCGCTCGGCCTGATGATCCCGCCCGTGCCCGCGGGCACCGAGATCCCGCCGGAGCCGCCGGACGTCGGCGCGCGCGCGCTGTCGGTCGCCTCGCGCATGCTGTGCGGCGCCTCGACGTTCTTCTTCCTGGCGTTCGCTGTTCGCCTACTTCTACCTGCGCTCGATCAACGCGGACCACATGTGGCACCCCACGCACGTCAACCCCAACCAGGCGCTCGGCGCCGCGTTCATCGTCTGCATCGTGCTCAGCGCCGCGCTCGCGGTCGTCGCGGGCCGGCGGCATGAAGGCCAAATCGCCCGGCTGGCTGGCGCCCGGGATCGCCGAGCGTCGTGCTCGGGCTGGTCGCGGTCGCGCTGCAGTGCATCGAGTACACGGTGCAGCACTTCGGCCCCACGAACGGCGCCTACGCGAGCGTGTTCTGCGCGCTGGACCGGCTTCTACCTGATCGCGGTGCTGCTGCACGATGTACTGGCTCGAGACGCAGGTCGCGACCGAGCTGCGCGCGCGCCGCGCGACCGGCGCGCCGCCGACGGGGACATCGAGGACCCCGACCGGCTGATCGCGCCCGGCCTCGACGCGGCCGTCTTCTACTGGACCTTCCTCGCCGGCGATCGGCGTCGTGACGTACGTGACGCTGTACCTCCTGTAGTGCTCGCCACGGCGGCAGCGACGCCGGGGTTCTGGGACTGGTCGTTCGACCCGCCGCTGGTGCTCGTCGTCGACCTCGCCATCCTCTACTGGCTCGGCGCGCGGCGCACGGTCACGCCCGAGCGCAAGCGCGTCGCGCAGCGCTGGCGCGCGGCCTGCTTCTACGGCGAGCCTCGCGGTGCTCGCGATCGCGCTCGCCTCGCCGATCGAGCGGCTCAGCGCCGAGCTCTTCTGGGTGCACATGATCCAGCACGTGCTGCTGATCGTCGTCGCCGCGCCGCTGTTCGTGCTCGCCGCGACCCTGGATCCGGCTGTGGCGCTGCCTGCCGCTGGACGGCGCGCCGCTGGCTCGCGCGCGGCCTCAGCCACGGGCAGCGCACCGCGCCGCTGCGCGCGCTTCAGCCGCGCGCTCGGCAGGCCGGTGCCGAGCTTCGTCGCCTTCTCGGTCGTGCTGCTCGGCTGGCACATGCCGGCGATGTTCGACGCGACGCTCGAACTCGAGCACGCTGCACGCGTTCGAGCACACGCTGTTCTTCGGCGTCGGCGATGCTCTTCTGGAAGCAGGTGATCCCCTCGGCCGCCGCTGCACATCACGCCTGAGCGCGCCGCAGCGCGTCGTGCTTCCTGATCGGCGGCATGATCGTCAGCTGGGCGCTCGCGGTCGTGCTCGCGCTCGCGCCCGCACCCGCTCTACCGCCTACTACGCGCACCTCGCGAGCCGGCCCGGCGGCATCTCGGCGCTGGCCGACCAGCAGCTCGCCGCGGGCGTCATGTGGGTGCCCGGCTCGGTCACGTTCCTGATCGTCCTGTTCGTCTACGTCCACCGCTGGCTCGTGCCGCAGGCTCCGGGCAACCCCCGGGCTCCGCGGCTGGCGAGCGAGCACTAGGAGGCCTCATGCCAGAGACCGCTGATTCCGATCGCCTCGGGTTTCCTCACCGGCTCGATCCTCACGCTGGTCCTACCGCTCGGGGTGCTGATCTGCGTGGCGATCTGGTACGTCGTGATGTGGAATCACGGCTCGGGCGAACGCTGAGCGCCGCCCGAGCCGCAGTCCGATGACGAGCCCGGTCGCGGGACCGGGTCGAGCCCGATCCCGCGCCGGGGTGGGTCAGGCCCGATCCATCGCCGGCGTGCGCAGCTGACGCACCGCGGGCGCGCGCTCGCCACGCGCGTACGCGTGCACATGGTGGTGCACCGGACGCCGGATGCGCCAGCGATTGCCGGTGACGCCCGGCTTGTGCTCGGACAGCAGCGACGCACGCGACATCACAAGCGCCAATCCAGCGAGCAATGCAACATCAAGCACTATGTTCAGTATGAGCATCGTTGTGAAAGTCATGCACCCAGTGTTCCCCTAATGCCTAATGTCAATCACAGGACCGCGTGAGAGATCTCTAAGGGTCGATGGCGTGTGAAAGCGCACACATGCAGCCGGCGTCGTTCGCTGCTCCAACGACATTCAAGGGTCTATATATAGATCAGTACGTAGTATAGTGATCTATATATGGAGCATCAGATTGGAAGACGACGGGCGCCCATTGCGGTCCGTCGAGCGCAGCGCAACCTAGCCGAGAGCGTTGCTTCGTGGCGCAAGCTACGCGGCCTGACGCAGGCTCAACTCGCCGAGCGGGCCGACGTCTCACGAGGGGTCGTGCGACGCCTCGAGGCAGGCGACGGCGGTGTCAGCATCGAGAACCTGCTCCGAGTCTTGCGGGCGCTCGGCATCCAGGGCCTTCTGACGACGGCACTCGACCCGCTCGCCAGCGACATCGGCCGTCTACGTGCAGACCAAGGGCTGCCGCGGCGGGTACGCCCGAGGCAGCTGACCGACGATGGCTGAGGAGTACATCGAGGTCGACGTCCAGATCGGCTGCCGGGACCTGCCAGCCGGACGGCTGTGGACGCATCGCCACGGTCAGAGCGAGTCGGCCACCTTCAGCTATCACGACGATTATCTTCAGCACGCGGACGCTTACGAGTTGGACCCCGGCCTGCCCTTGCAAAGCGGACAGCATCAGACCGCATTCGGGCAAGCACTGTTCGGCGCAATGTCCGACTGTGCGCCGGACGGTTGGGGACGGCGGCTCGTCCGGCGCGTGCAGGCGCAACGCGCGCGCGCAGCCACCTCTCAACAACGTGCCCTCGCCGAGATCGACTTCCTACTCGGCGCGCGCGACGACCTACGTCAAGGCGCGCTACGGTTTCGCGCGCGCGATGGCGAGCAATACCTCGCGGTCGACGCCGAGGGTGTTCCGGATCTGATCACACTTCCTCGACTATTGAACGCAGCCGAAGAGCTAGAACGCGATGCGCCGACGAGCGAGGATCTGCGTCTGCTGCTTCACGGCGGCAGCTCGCTCGGCGGTGCACGGCCGAAGGCGCACGTGCTCGACACACACGGACACCTGGGGATCGCCAAGTTCCCAGCCCCCAATGTCGACGAGTGGGATGTGATCCGATGGGAGGCCGTCGCGCTCGAGTTGGCAGAGACCGGAGGCATCGACGTGCCTGAGCACGAGTTGCACATCATCGAGGATCGGCCGGTGCTCGTCGTGCGTCGCTTTGACCGTGACGAGAGCGGACGGGTGGGTTACCTGAGCGCGATGTCGATGCTCCAAGCCAGGGACGGAGAGCGGGCGAGCTACCTTGAAATCGCAGAAGCGATCGAAGAACGCTCCCCAGCAGTCAACGCCGACCTACACGAGCTGTGGCGGCGGATCGTCTTTACGATCCTGATCTCAAACACCGACGACCACCTGCGCAACCACGGCTTCCTGCGCGAGAGCACCGCAGGCTGGTCGCTCTCGCCTGCGTTCGATCTCAATCCCAACCCCGAAGGCACAGCCAAGCAGCTCGCTACCGCGATCGACGAGAGCAACGCGGAAGCCAGCCTCGCCACAGCGCTCGATGTAGCCGGCCTGTTCAGGCTCTCGGAGGCCGGTGCTCGCCAGATCGTCGATGAGTTGTCCACTGCGACTGCACGCTGGCAAGCGATAGCACGGGCAAAGGGTCTCGCCACGCCGGAGTTGCAGAGACTCGCGCCTGCGTTCGAGCACGAGCAGCTGATCGCGGCGCGCAAATTCGTTGACACGCAGAGCTGACTGCTCGCGATCCGCGGCCCGCTCGTCTCGGGTCAGCCGGCGGCGAGCTTCGGCACGTCGTGCGCGATCTCGCTCGGTTCGAACGTCACCGGGTAGATCGTCGTCAGCCTGCCGCTCGCGCTGATCCCGTACACGAGCGCGGAGTGAGACACGAGCTGCGGCTGGCCGACCTCGCGTTCGGAGCCGACGTGCCACGCCGCCCACGTGGGCGCGAGTTCGCCGGCCGAGCCGATCAGGTACTGCATCCGCCCGGCCATCTCGTGCTCGCGCACGAAGCGCGCGACGTTCGCCGGCGTGTCGCCACGCGGGTCGACCGACACGGCGATCACCTGCACCTCCGAGGCGCGCCTGCCGAGCATGTTCAGCGCGACGCGCAGGTTCGAGGCGATCAGCGGGCAGACGTCGGGGCAGTTGGCGTACAGGAACGTGACGAGCACCGCCTTGCCGCGGTACTGGCCGAGCGTCACAGGCTGGCCGAGGTAGTTGCGCAGGTGGATCGGGGGCGCCGGCTTGGCGGGCAGCGCGAGCGTGCCGTAGAAACCGTCGCCGGCATGGGTCTGTTCCGCCCCCCCGGGCAGCGCCGGCTTGGCCGGCCCCTTGACGAGCAGGAAGCTCGTGAGGGCGGCGAGCGCGAGCAGCAATACCAGCCCACACACGATCATCGGCCCCTGACGGAGCCGGGCCACCGGAGGTTCTGGTCTGCTCGCTCATCCGCTCCTCCCCTCAGGCGAGTCTAGCGCCACGGTGGAGCACGCGCTCAGCTCATGTTCACATATCCCGTGGCTTCCGTGGGGCTGCGCACGTTGGCGGCGACCTTGTTTTCGTAGTTGCCCTCGATCGTCTGGATCTGGCCGTTGGGCAGCACGTCCCTGACGATGCCCACGTGTTCGTCGCCGAACACGATCAGATCGCCCGGCTGCGGCACGACGCCGGGCCCGTTCGCGATCGCGCGGCCACTGCTCTGCGCCCACGACCACACCTCCGCGACAGAGCCCGCGCCCTGGACCGAGCGCGCCGATCGGCTCGCCCGCTTCGCGCGCGGCCCACGAGGCGAAGTACGCGCACCACGGCGCCCCCGGCATCGCCCCCGCGGTAGCGCTGCGGTACTGCGCGATCGCGGGCGATTCGTTGGATCCCGGCGGCTGCTCGGTCTGGCCGAGCTGGCTTTCGGCGATCGCCACGATCCGCGCGCCCGGCGAGCTCTCGCCGGCGGTGTCTAGACCTGCGAGCCCGGGGAGCCGGCGACGCCGTCGAGGCTCTGCGGCTGGTAATACGAGCCAAGCGTCGGCACGGCGCTGGCGACGCTCGAGCCGGTGGTGGCGCCGAGGCCGCTCGTGCCGGTCGAGCTCTCGAGGGGGGAGTAGCTCGCGAGGCCGGTCGCGCCGGTGAGGCCCGCCGCGGCAGAGGCGTTCGAGTCCTCGAGCAGCGCTGCGTCCGTCGCCGCGGAGCCTTCGCCACCGGGGACTTCGTAGCCGGCGCTCGCCCGCTGAAGCGCGCTCGCGAACGACGATTCGCCGCCGGCCGTGCCGGCGCTCGCGGCCGGAGCTTCGACGCCGCCGGCGACCGCGCTCGAGCCGGCGAGTGCGGCGGGGTCCGCAAGCTCCTGACGAATCGCGGAGATGCGCTGCACCGTCGCCTCGAGGCTCATCACCCGGGTAATCGGCAGGCGGCTTGGCGCGTTGAGCTGCGTAAACATTCAGCCGGAGAGTGCGTAAGTGTATAGCAGGACTCCGTGGAACTGTATAGTAAGATGTCGCGTAATGGTATAATAGGCCGGCATGGGCGATGTAGAGCACAACGAGACCGCCCCACCTGGCGGCTATCGACGGCGCATCGTCGACGACGAGCTGGATGAGCTGATCGCGGGGCTACCGGCGATAGCGCTGGAGGGTCCAAAGGCCGTCGGTAAGACGGCGACTGCCCTGCGGCGCGCCGCGACCGTGCATCGACTCGACGACAGCGCCGAGCGCTCCGTCGCGGAGATCGACACGTCGCGACTCGTCGAAGGCAAGCGCCCGATCCTGATCGACCAGTGGCAGCGTGTTCCCGAGTCTTTCGACCGCGTGCGCCGTGCCGTCGATGCCGGCGCCCCGCCGGGAGCTTCCTGCTCGCCGGCTCGGCGTCACCCGCGCAGTCGCCTACGCACTCTGGAGCCGGCAGGATCGTGCAGGTGCGCCTGCGACCCATGGCGCTCGCCGAGCGCGGCATCGAAGCCCCGACGGTGAGCCTCGGACAGCTCCTTGAACAGCGGGCGCGCCGGTGGAGGCCTGGCCCCGATAGCCGGACGAACCGACGTCAACCTCGAGCGCTATGTACAGGAGATCCTCGCATCCGGATTCCCCGGGCTCGCGGCCTGCCGGACCGTTTGGCACGAGCGCAGCTCGACGGCTACATCGACCGCATAATCGACCACGACTTCGAAGAGCTCGGCCGTCAGGTCAGGCGACCGCAGGCGCTGGCGGAGCTGGATGCAGCGCGTACGCGGCGGCCACCGCCACGACTGCGTCCTACGAGAAGATCCGCGATGCGGCCACGAGCGGCCACGGCAAGAAGCCGACCAGAGTCACGGCACAGCCCTACCGCGAAGTGCTCGAACGGCTGTGGATCCTCGATCCGCTTCCGGCCTGGTTGCCCACACGCAGCCGCCTCGCGCGCCTTGCCGCACCGCCAAAGCATCACATGGCCGATCCCGCGCTCGCGTCCCGGCTACTCGGCGTCGACGCCGACACATTGCTGAACCCGCGGCGCGGCGACGCTCCGATCGCCCGCGAAGGGATGTTGCTCGGGGCGCTCTTCGAGTCGCTGGTCACGCTCAGCGTCCGTGTTTATGCGCAGGCCGCCGAGGCACGCACCGCCCACCTGCGTACCTGGAGCGGCGAACGCGAGGTCGACCTCATCGTCGAGCACGGGCGCCAGGTCATCGCGATCGAGGTGAAGCTCGGCCCCACACCCGACGACCGGGATGTCCGGCATCTCCTCTGGCTCCGCCGCGAGCTCGGCGACGCCCTGGCGGATGCGATCGTCGTCACGACCGGGCAGATCGCCTATCGGCGAGCCGACGGGATCGCGGTAGTTCCCGCCGCGCTGCTCGGCCCCTGAACGCTGCTCGGCCCCTGAACGCCACAGGTTGTGTCGGAGGGGTAAGCGTCGGAAGCGAGAGCCGGGCGGCTACCGCAAGCGAGCGGGCAATTAAAGGGGACGGGCGGCCGTCACCGCCCGTCCCACCACCGTTCCCTCGATGAAGCGGCGGTATATGGCTTCTGCCGGCCTTTCCCGGACCGCCCGAAGCGTTATGACCCGTCTGGCCGCGGGTGACCGATGTGAACATCGGCCGGCGGTCAGCTGGGCTTCACTGCAGCGGTGGCGTCCTCTAGGCGCCACCGCTGAGGAAGGTCTGGACAGCTGCTATCTGACTTATTCGATCAGGTGCAGCGCCGCGTCAGGCAGCTGGTTGGCCTGCGCGAGGATCGCCACGCCGGCCTGCTGGAGCACCTGGTCCTTCGTGAAGTTGGTCATTTCCGTGGCCATGTTCACGTCGACGAGCGCGCTTACAGCCGAGGTCAGGTTCTGGCTGTACACTTCCAGGTTGGACTGGGTGTACTGGATGCGGTCCTGCACGGCGCCGAATTCACCGGCGAGCCCGGAGACGGTAGCGATGGCTTCGTCGAGTTCTTTCAGACCCGTCGCTTCCGGTCCTTGATTTCGCCGATTTCGGTCTTGGCCGTTTCCTCTTCTTCGACTTTGGTTTCGACCGCTTCCTTGATTTCTTCTGTGGTCTTGCCTTCGCCTTTGAGGGTCGTTTCTTCTTCTTTGATTTCTTTTTTCAGTGTGGTGACGGTTTCTTCGAGAGTCGTTCGTTCTTCTTTTTCTTCTTTGGTCAGCGGCGGGACGAGCCTTTCGCCGAGCGTGGCGGGGTCGAGCTCTTCTTCGATCGACGCGTACAGTTTGACCGTCGTGACGCCGATCTGTTCGCCGTCGTTGGCGCCGACCTGGAACTTGATTTCTTCAGCGGCGTTGAGCAGGTCCTTGCCGTTGAAGCTCGTCGTTTCACCGACGCGCTTGATCTCGTCGGTCAGCTGCTGACCTCGGAGATGATCGCTTTCTGGTCTTCTTCGGAAGTCGTGCCGTTGGAGTACTGCACGCCGAGCTCGCGAACGCGCTGGAGCATCTGGTTGACGTCGTTCAGCGCACCCTGAGCCGTCTGCGCCATGGCGACCGCGTCCTGGATGTTTTCGCCGGCCTGGTTGAGGCCGTTGACCTGGCTCTGCAGGCTCTGGCTGATCGCGTAGCCGGCGACATCGTCGGCGGCCGAGTTGATCTTGAGACCCGAGGACAGACGCTGCATCGACTGCGAGAGCATGTTCTCGGTGTTGTTCAGGTTCCTGCTGGCGTTCATCGCCTCCAGGTTGGTGTTGATCGTGAGGCCCATGCGTTCATCTCCTTGATGACGTTCGTTTGGTCAGGTCCCGAGCCGACTCCGTGTCGACCCACGCCGATTATCGTCAGCGCGCCGGGAAACTTGAGACGAGATTGCTCTTGACGCGAATTTCCCGCCCGCAGCCTCGATTCCTGCCTGTGAAAGCGGGCGCTCAGGCGCGCACGTCGACGTGCGGGTGCTCGTCGTCGTCGGGGTCGCGTACGGGGTCGGGCGGCGGCGGCTCGCGGCGGGGGCGCTGCTGGCGATCCTTCGCGGGCCGGTCGCGCTCGCGGGAGATGCGCTCGAGCGCACCCACGGGCAGTCCCGAGGCCGGTGAGACCTGATGCAGGCCGGGCGCGATCGGCTGAATCGGGTCCATCGCCGCAGCCGCTCCTAGGAGCCGGTCCTCGCGGCCGGGCGCTCAGCGCCGGGCGCCGGCAGCTCGCGCCGCGCGCGCGCGGCCTGGACGGCGCTCGCGAGCTGCTGCTTCGCGGCTGCCCAGCTCGAGGATCACGAGCCGCCGCCAGACGAACACGGCGCCGCCCCACACCGCCACGTAGCAGACGATGCCGGCGACCAGCGCGCGCACGCCGGCGCCCAGCGACCGTGTTCGTCGGCAGCGACAGGTAGCCGCCGAGCACGAAGCCGAGCAGCCCGCCCCAGCCCTTGGCCCGCGCGACGGCGCGCGCGGCGCGCGGGTGCGCGGCGACGCTCGGCGCGCCGCCATCCTGCTCGTCCTCGGCCTCGCCCTTCTTCGACTTCTTCTCGCTCTTGCCGCCCTTCTTGTCCGCCTTGCCCTTCTTGTCGCCTTGCGCCCTTCTTCTCGGCGTGCGCGCGGCGCGGGCGAGGCGGCTGCCGCGTCGGCGGTGTCGTCCGCGGCGGCGTGCGTCGGCTGCTGTGGCGGCTGCCATGCGGCTACCCGTTCTGCAGGCCGCGCTGGCGTTCGTCGCGCTGGCAGTCGAAGATGAAGCGAATCAGGCGGCGGCGGTCGAGCTCGCTGATCGACTCGAAGGCGACCGCGCGACGGCCCTGGCGTCGACGCGCACGACCTTGCCGGTGCCGCTGATCAGCAGCTCGCCCTGCTTGAGCGTGAGCGGGAAGTGCACCTCCTCGCCGATCTTCAGCGTGTCCGGGCCCGCGAGCAGGAAGCCGCCGCCGCTGAGATCGACCGTGTAGCTCTCGACCGCCGTGCGATCTGTCGGGCCGGCGTAGACGAGCGCGGGGCGCGCGGAGCGGATGCGCACGTACTCGCGCTCCTGCAGCACCTCGATCGAGCGCGGGAGCTCGATGCGCAGGACGTCGGGGTCGGACGGGTCCTCGATCGTCGCCGTGCCGCTGCAGGCGCACGCGGCCTGCGGGCCGACGAATTCGAGCACCAGGCCGTCGAGGTCGCGGGCGCTCAGGGGCGCGATCGGCACCATGATCGCGACCAGCAGCGTGTCGGGCCGCGCTCGAGCACGCGCGCGGTGATGCCCTTGCCGCCGCGTGGGACGAGCGTCACCGTCTGCGCGCGCTCGGGCAGCGTCGACCGGCTTGGCGGCCGCGGCACGTTCCGCGTCCGAATTTCATGGCAGCAGCCTCTCCGCCAGCGCGGTCGGCGCGATCTGGCGCAGTCGCCAGCCGCCCGCGCGGGCGCGCTCGAGCATGTACTCGGGGGCGAGCCCGAACCTGCAGGCGGCCTCGACGGCGACGCCGATCTGGTCGGTCTCGTCGGCGTGCGTGACCGCGAGCGCGTTGGCGCCGAGCGGCTTCAGCGCCTGCAGCAGCTGCGCGGCGGCGGTCGCGCCGAGCGTCGCCGGCAGCGCGACGACGACGCGCTCGGGCTCCAGCTCGGCGAGCAGGCGCGCGAGCTCGCGGATGCCGGCGCGATCGGCGGGAGACACGCTCGGCGTGTCGAGCACGGCGATGCCGTCGCCGCGCGCGCGGCGCAGCGCCCGCAGCGCCCGCGGCGTGCGCGCTGCGGCCACCGGCTTCATCATCGTGCGGGCTGAGGATCATCTGCAGCTCGCCGCGCTCGGCGCCTCGCGCGTGATCGTCGCGAAGCTCGCCGACAGCGAGCTGCTCTTGCGGTACGCGCCGAGCAGCGTCGCGCAGCACGTCGTCTTGCCGGCGCCGCCGGCGCCCACGATCACGATCGCCGCGCCCTTGCTCGGCAGCGGCGGCGCCACGGGGATGCGCTGCGCGAGCGTCGCGCGCACCGCCTGCGCGAGGCCCGCGCGCGGCGCCAGCGCGAGCGCGTGGGCGCTCGCGCCGTCGATCAGCTCGTCCGCCAGCTCCTCGCTGATGCCGCAGCGCTGCAGGCTCCTCGCGACGCCCGCGCGCGCGCGTGCGTGCGAGCCCGGCGCCACCTCGCGCCGCTCGCTCGCCGGCCAGCGCGGCGCCGGCGTCGACGCGCGCTCCGCGGGCGGCTTGAACGGCGCCGGCGCCGGCGCGCCGGGCAGCTCGGATCGGGCGCTGCCGGAAGTCGGCTCAGCCTCGCAGGCGGCGGGCTCGCGGCGCCGGTGCGGCGCCAGGGCGGCGGCTCGGCCGCGCGCGCGGCCGCCGGCGGGCTGCGGCTTCGCGCGGTCGGCGCGTGCGAGCGCGGCCAGATGCGCGGTCACGTAGGCGCTGCCCGCGCGCGTCGGCGGCGCGCGGCTCGCGCGTGTAGAACGGCGGCGGCGAGGCGCGGCGCGGACGGCGTTGTGACGGGTCAGCGGTGTGGCGATGCCCGGCTGTGCGGCGGCGTACGCGGCGGCGGCGGGCGGCTGCTCGGCGCTGCGGCAGCCGCGCGGCACGGCGCCGACGTATGCGGGTCGCGGCGGCGCGACGGGCGCCGTGGGATCGGGCACGAACGGCGCGCGGCGGCGCGGGACGGACGCGGCAGCCGGCGGCCGCGCGGCGGCGGCGCTCGACCGCGGGCGCGGGGAGCGCGGGCGCGCCAGGCTCGGGCTCGGGGGCGACGCTCCCGTCTTCGTCGTAGACGTCGACGCCGGGCGCTGCCGGACATCGCCTCGATCTCGACGTACGTGTGCTGGAAGAAGCCGAGCACGCCGCCGGTGAGGCCCTCGCGGCGGCGCACGATGATCGCGTCGGCGCCGAGATCGCGCTGGATCTGCGGGACGAGCTCCTCGACGGAGCGCCCGCGGTAGACGCGCGTCGCGGCCTCGCCGCCGCCGCCGAAGCGGGCGCGGGCCTCGCGTCCGAGCGCTTCCAGCAGCTCTCCGGGCGTGCTCATGGACACTCCTTCGGAGGCTCGAGACGCGAACATGAGCACACGCCGTCAAATGCTCATGCGTGGATCACCCCGATCGTTTCGACGTTGATGCCGGGCGCGATCTCGTTGTAGGAGCACACGGCGAGGTGCGGCTGGGCCTGGGCGATCAGCCGGCGCAGGTGGCGGCGGATGCGCGCGGAGCACAGCAGCACGGGGCCCCGGGCCGCGGCCGCCGCGATGCGCGCGGTCGCGTGCTCGACCTGGGCGCGCAGCGCGGTGACGATCGCCTGCGCGCGCGGCGGGTCCATCGCGAGGTACTCCCCGTCGGTGGTCTGGGTGATCGAGGTCGAGACCTCCTGCTCGATCGCGGGGTCCAGGGTTATCGCTTGCAGTCGCAACTGCTCGTCCAGGTGCGGAGCCGTGATCGCCCGGCCCAGCGCCTGGCGAGCGTACTCCGATAGGAGGCTTGTGTCACGTGTTGTTCGCGCCTTGTCGCCGATCGCCTCCACGATCGTGCCGAGATCGCGGATCGGCACGCCCTCGACGAGCAGCGACTGCAGCACGCGCTGGATCTCGCCGAGCGACAGCGCGTCGGGGACGACCTCCTCGACGACGGCGGCGTTGGTCTCCTTGAGCTTGTCGAGCAGCGCGCGCACGTCCTGGCGCGTGAGCACCTCGGCGGCGTGGGCGCGGATCGTCTCGGTCAGGTGGGTGACGATCACCGACTCGGGGTCGACGACGGTGTAGCCGAGCGCCTCGGCCTCGGCGCGCGCGGACTCCTGGATCCACACCGCCTCGAGGCCGAAGGCGGGCTCGCGCGTGGGGATGCCCTGCAGAGCTTGCCGCTGGCGTCGCCGGGGTCCATCGCGAGCAGGTGCCCGGGCATGATGCGCCCGCGCGCGACCTCCGAGCCGCGCACCTTGAACACGTACTCGTGCGACTCCATGCCGAGCTCGTCGTGGATGCGCACGGGCGGGATCGACGATGCCGAGGTCGCCGGCGATCTGGCGGCGGATCAGGCTGACGCGGCGCAGCAGCGAGCTGCTCGGGCGCGCGGATCCGAGCCGCCGTCGACGAGCGGCACGAGGCCGAAGCCGATCGCGAGCTCGAGCGCGTCGACGCCGACCTCGGAGATCGGCTCGTCGCCGGCCTTCGGCAGCGCCGCCTTGGCGGCCGCTTCGCGCGCCGCGGCCTCGGCGTCGGCGTCGCTCGGCATGCCGTTGCGCACGGCCCAGCCGATCGCGCCGAAGATCGCCGCGATCAGCAGGAACGGCAGCTTCGGCAGGCCCGGGATCAGCGCGAACAGGCCGATCGCGCCGGCGGCGACGAGCGGCGCCTTGCGCTGGCTGAGGATCTGGTTGGCGATGTCGCGAGCCGAGGTCGCGGTCGGAGGCGGCGCGCGTGACGATGATGCCGGTCGCGACGGAGATCAGCAGCGCCGGGATCTGCGCGGAGAGGCCGTCACCGACGGTCAGCAGCGAGTACTGGTGGGTCGCTTCGGAGAAGCCGAGGTGGCGCTGGAGCATGCCGACGACGATGCCGCCGACGAGGTTGATCGCGGTGATGATCACGCGCCGCCATGGCGTCGCCTTTGACGAACTTCGAGGCGCCGTCCATGGCGCCGTAGAAGTCGGCCTCCTGGGCGATCTCCGAGCGCCGCGCGCGCGCCTGCTCGTCGGTGATCAGGCCGGCGTTGAGGTCGGCGTCGATCGCCATCTGCTTGCCGGGCATCGCGTCGAGCGTGAAGCGCGCGCCGACCTCGGCGACGCGCCCGGCGCCGTTGGTGACGACGACGAACTGGATCACGACGAGGATCAGGAAGATCACGAGGCCGACGACGACGTTGCCGCCGACGACGAATTCGCCGAACGCCTTGACGACGCTGCCGGCGTCGCCGGTGGTGAGGATCAGGCGCGTGACCGACACGTTGATCGCCAGGCGGAACATCGTCGTCAGCAGCAGCAGGCTCGGGAAGGAGGCGAAGTCGAGCGCCTTGCCGAGGTACATCGTCGCGGACGACGATCGTCAGCGCGGCGGCGATGTTGAGCGTGATCATCAGGCTCGAGCAGCGCCGAGGGCAGCGGCACGACGAGCATCGTCACGACCAGCACGACCGACACGGCGGCGAGCAGGTCGGTGTGGCGCAGCAGCCTGCGCACGCCGGGGCTGTTCACGACGCGACCTTGCGCCGGCGCGCCGGCGAGGCGGTAGACGAAGGCGAGCACGCGCGCGACGGCCGCGTAGAGCTCCTCGGGGATCACCTGGCCGATCTCGACGGAGGCGTGCAGCGCGCGCGCGAGCGGCGGGTCGGCGATCACCGGCACGTCGTGCTCCTCGGCGACGCGCCTGATCTGCGCGGCGATCAGGTCCTTGCCCTTGGCGACGACCTCGGGCGCGGTGCGCGTGCCGTCGTAGACGAGCGCGACCGCGTAGTGGGTGGGGTTGGTGACGACGACGTCGGCGTCGGGCACGGCCGCCATCATGCGCGCGCGCGCGGCCTGCATCTGGCGGCGGCGCAGCGCCGCGCGTGACCTCGGCGGAGACGCCGTACTGGCGCGCCTCGTCCTTGACCTCCTGCTTGGTCATCCTCAGCTGTTGCTCGTGGCGGTGGCGCTGCCAGCGCGTAGTCGATGACGCCGACGAGCAGGTAGGCGAAGGCGGCGTGCTGCGGCGACCGCGAGCGCGCTGCGTCCCGGACAGCGCGCCGAGCGCGGCGGCGAGATGCCGACGTCGGCGGCCAGCGCCGGTGAGCCCGGGCAGCAGCGCGAGCGCGGCGACGGCGCCGACGACGGCGACCTTGGCGATCGCCTTGAGCGCTTCGAAGACGGCGTTCGGGCCGAGCATGTTCTTCAGGCCGGAGGCCGGGTTGATGCGCCGGAAGTCCGGTTTGAGCGCCTGCGGCGTGGGCCTGAAGCCGACCTGGGCGACGCCGGCGAGCGACGCCCGCGGCGATGCACGCGCCGGCGATCGGCGCGACGCCGAGCAGCGATCGGCGTCATCGCCGAGTGCATCAGGCCGTTGAGCCCGGCGCCGGTCGTCGCTCCGCCGGATTCGGCGATCTCGCCGAACATCGCGCGAAACGTGGCGGCGCCGGCGTCGACGATCCGCGGGCCGATGATGCTGATCGCGAGCAGCCCGGCGACGAGCACGACCGAGCCGCCGAGGTCGGAGCTGCGCGCGACCTGCCCCTTCTCGCGCGCGCGCTTGCGGTGCTTGGGTGTCGCCTTCTCGGTGCGGTCCTCGCGGGGCATCGCTCAGGCCACGTGCAGCGCGCCGAGGGCGTCGCCGACGCTCACCGACAGCTGGTTGGAGATCCAGTTGGCGGTGAACGGCAGCGAGGCGCCGACGACGAGCAGCGCGACGGCGACCTTCGTCGGGAAGCCGACGGCGAACACGTTCAGCTGCGGCACGACGCGCGAGACGACGCCGAAGGCGACGTCGGTGATCAGCAGCGCGACGAGCACCGGCGCGGCCACCTCGAGCGCGGAGGTGAACACGGTGCGCGAACACCTGCTCGGCGCCGCCGACCAGCGAGGTCAGCCGCGGGCCGCTCGTCAGCGGCACGAGCTGGAACGTGCGCGCGAGGCCGCGCAGCGTCCAGGCGTCGCCGCCGATGACGAGGAAGATGAGCGTGCCGACGAGCGAGTAGAAGCGCGTCGATGACGGCGCTTTCCTGGCCGTTCATGGGGTTGATCAGGCTGCCGTAGGAGAAGCCCGAGAGCACGTCGATCACCGAGCCGGCCGATTCGACGGCCGCCATCAGCACGGCGAGCGTGAACGCGAAGCCGAGCCCGACGAGCAGGCCCTCGATCACGAGGCCGGCGAGCGCCAGCGGGTCGCTGGGGACGTGCTGGCCGTGCAGCGCGATCGGCGCCAGGCCGATCGAGATGCCGACGGCGATGATGCCGCGCACGTGCGGCGGGATCATCTGCGAGGAGAACAGCGGCGCGATCACGAACAGCGGCGTCACGCGCGCGAGCACGAGGATGAAGCCGGCGAGCTCGTTGCCGGCGAGCTTGGCGCAGCAGCTCGTTCACGAGCCCACCATCGTGGGGATCGACGTGTACAGCGCGGTCGTGTAGGCGACGAGCTGGCCGAGCATCCACGGGCCGAGCACGACGATCACGACGGCGACGCCGGCGATCTTGGGGATCAGCGAGAGGCTCTGCTCCTGGATCTGCGTGACGGCCTGGAAGACGCTGATCGAGCAGCCCGATCACGAGCGCGACGAGCAGCAGCGGCCCGGCGATCTTCAGCGCGAGGCTCATCGCCTGGGAGGCGAGGTTGACGACGGTGTCCTGATTCATGGCTGTCTAGCCTCCTTGCTAGACGGGATGGAAGCTCTGGACGAGGGCCTTGATGACGAGATCCCAGCCGTCGACGAGGACGAACAGCAGGATCTTGAAAGGCAGCGAGATGAACGTCGGCGGCAGCATGATCATGCCCATGCTCATCAGCACCGAGGAGACGATCAGGTCGATGATCAGGAACGGCAGGAAGATCAGGAAGCCGATCTGAAACGCGGTCTTCAGCTCGGAGACGATGAACGCCGGGATCAGCACCTCGGTCGGCACTTCGGCGCGCGTGTGCGGCTGCTTGGCGTGCGCGAGGCTGACGAACAGCGAGATGTCCTCGGCGCGCGTCTGGCGGAACATGAATTCGCGCAGCGGCTCCTCGGCGCGCTCGATCGCGGTGGTCGTGCTGATCTTGTGGCCTCGAGCGGTTCGATCGGCGTCCTTCTTGATCGCGCCGATGGTCGGCGCCATCACGAAGATCGTCAGGAACAGCGCGATGCCGACGAGCACCTGGTTGGGCGGCGCGGTGGTGGTGCCGACGGCGGTGCGGATGAAGCCGAGCACGATCAGGATGCGGCTGAAGCCGGTGACGGTGAACAGGATGGCGGGCACGAGCGTGAGCCCGCCGATCAGCAGCAGGATCTGCACGGCGTTGCTGGAGTTGACGTTCAGCGCGCGCCGTCAATTCGCGCAGGCGCCCGACCAGTCAGGACGCGCGAGGGCGCGACCGCATCGGGGCCGGCGGACGACGGCGCGGTGCATCCGCATCGGATCGGGACGACGGCCGACGACGGGACTCGCTTCCGGCCCGCTGTCGCGACGGCGAGGCCCGCGTCGACGGCTGTCGCGGGGCGCGACGATCTGGCTGGCGGCGCTCAACAGGCGCGAGCGCTCGGGCGGCGCGGCGCGTCGAGCAGCAGGCCGGCGTCGCGCGCCTCCTCCTCGGTGTAGCGGTGGATCGGCGCGACGCCGTGCTCGGTGGCGCCGAGCAGCACGTAGTCGCTGCCGGCGCGCACGAGGTGCACCGAGCGCCCGGAGCCGAGCGTGAGCGCGGCGACGCTCGCGAGGCCGGCGCTCGGCTGGCCGACGTCGCGGCCTTCGCGCCCGGCCTTGACCTGGCGCAGGATCCACGCGAGGCCCCAGATGACGGCGATGACGATCGCCAGGCCGACGATCGTGCGCACGATGCTCGCGCCGCCGGTGCTCGTCGTGTGCGTGCGCGCCGGTGGCGCCGCTGAGGTTCAGCGGCGTGTTTTCGCCGCCCGCCTTGAGCGCGGGCGTGAACGCCGACGCGGGGCTCGCGAACGCGCCCGAGGGCACAGGCGAGCAGCGCAGGCGCCGAGCGCCGCGGCCGCCGTCGCGGCCGCACGGGAAAGCGGGATCAACTTGGTCATCGAGGGACGACTCCGAGGAAGAGTCGCCCGGTTATCGGCCCTGCGCTCGGTCTTGAGCTGCTGCCTGCCCGGCCAGCGGAGGCGCCGGCGCCGCGCGCGCCGCGCGCTCGGCCTACTCGACGAGCTCGGCGACCTGCACGCCCCAGGCGCCGTCGGCGGTGACGACGAGGCTGCCGTTGGCGAAGCACAGGCCGTTGGCGAACAGCTCGACGGGCGCCTCGGCGCGCTGGTCGAGCTCGACGACGGCGCCCAGGCGTGAGCTCGAGCGCGCCGCCGAGCGGCAGGTGGGTGCGGCCGAGCTCGGCCCACACGCGCACGAAGATGCTGCGCAGGATCGCGCGGCCCTCGGGCCGCTCGCGCGCGTCGTCGCAGGTGCGCGCGCGCGCGTTCGAGCTCGGCGCGGCCGAGCTTCGCGTAGGTGTCGGCGCGCACGGGCGGTTCGCCGGTCGACGTCGAGCTTGACCGCGCGCCTGGCGCCGCTGCGCCCGGGGCGCCCGCGGCCGAGCGAGACGCCCTCGGCGAACAGCAGCACGCCGTCCTCGGCGCGGTCTTCGAGCGCGAGCAGCGCGCCGGGGTCGAGCTCGAGCATGCGCTCGATCGGCATCTGCACCGAGCCGACCTCGGCGCGCAGCAGCACGTGCGCGCCGGCGACGCCGCGGCGCAGCGCGCTCGCGACCGCTGCGGGTCGGCGCGCGCGGGCTGGTTGCGCGCCGCCGCGGATGCGCTCGGTGATCGGCTCGATCGCGCCCCACGGGATCAGCAGCGACATGCGCCGAGGACAGCCCGTCGATCTTGACCTCGCAGCGCGACCGACAGCGTCGGTTCGCCGACCGGCATGAGCACGCCGGCGTCGCCCTCGATGTCGACGTCGCCGCGCGTCAGCAGCGGCGCCGCCGAGCTCGTCCCAGGCGGCCGACAGCTGGCGCACGACCGCGTCGAGCACGCCGCGCGTGAGCACCCAGTCGATCTCGCGTCAGGTGGCGTTCGGCGGGCGCCTGCGCGGCCTCGCCGCCGAGCAGGCATTCGAGCGCCTGCAGCACGAGCGGCAGCTCGACGCTCATCAGCATGTGCCGCGGATCGTCTCGGCCTCGACCGCGACCGCGATCGAGTCCGCCGGCAGCTGCGCCTTGGCGGCCGCCCACGTGTGCTGGCTGATCTCGCCGACGGCGACCTCGACCTCGGCGTTGAGCTCGCCGCCGAGCGAGCCGCCGAGCGCCTCGCAGAAGCCATCGAGCGCGCGCGCGATGCGCCGCCGCAGCTCGGTCGTGAACTTGGTCGGCTGGGAGAAGTCGAGCGCGCGCACCTGCCGCGGCGGCCTCGGCGGCCGCGGGCTCGCTCCTCGGCGGCGCCTGCTCGGCCGCGTCGGGCTCGGCGGCTCTCGAGCTGCTGCTTGTCGTCGGCGCCGACGCTCACGCGTCCGCGCCCTCCACGCGCGGGCGCATCCCGGCGCGCACGCGGGCGCGCCGGGTGCGTCCCCGTCCGGGGCGCCAGCGCGTCCAGCCGCCGGCGCTCGCGGCGCCGGCAGCCCCGGCGGATGCCGCGGCGGCTCGTCGCCGCCGGCGGACGTCGGCGCGGGCTCGCCGTCGGCGGCGCCGTCGAGGATCTCGGTGATGCGCAGACCGTACTGCTCGTCGATGACGACGACCTCGCCGCGCGCGATCGCGCTGCCGTTGACGAGCAGGTCGGCGGTCTCGCCGGCGAGGCGCTCGAGCGTGACGACCGAGCCGACGCGCAGGTCGAGCGTCTCGCCGACGGTCATGTGCGTGCGCCCGATCTCGACGCTCAGCTCCATCGGGATCTCGCTGAGGCGGCTGAGGTCCGCCTCGGAGCCGGCGTCGACGCGGCCTGGCCGGCGTCCGGCCGCGCCTGCTCGAACTGCTCGTACTCGATCGTCTCGGTCACACGCTCTCGTCGGCTCCTATTGGACGGTGAGATCTGGGAACAGCACGGCTTCGACCTTGACGTCCGTCTGCTTGTGCGATCGCCTTGCAGGATCTGGTGCTTGATCGCGGCTCTGCCCTGTCGGCTGATGAGCGTTTCGCCGTTCTGGTTGGTGACCGCGTTGGTCACGATTTCGCGCACGAGCGGTTCCTCGGGCAGCGTGCCGGCGGCGCTTTCGCCAGCTCGCGGCCGCGGCGGTCGCCGAGGCGCCGTCGCTCTGCCCGGGCGCGAGCTCGAGCGCGACCGTGATCTTGGCGAACGGCCGTCGGCTGAGGTTGAGCAGGAATGGCGCGGGCATCACGTAGATGGTTCCCTTGATCTTGTCCTTGTCGACGGGCTTGGGCTGGTCATCGTGTAGCCGACGCCCAGTATGAGAATCGGCAGGGCCACGACGAGCATTAGCTTCTTGTTCTTGAGCATGGTCTGGGTCGTCCTTGACTATGGGCTTTCGGGCTTTCGCCTTCGGATTCGCTGCGAGTCTGCTTGCATGACGATCTCCACGCGGCGGTTGCGCGCGCGGCCGGCGGCCGTCGCGTTGCTGGCGATCGGGCGCTGTTCGGCGTTGCCGGAGGCGGTCAGCCGGCTGGCGCCGACGCCGTGTGCGATCAGGAAGCGCACGACGGTGCTCGCGCGCGCGGTCGAGAGCTCCCAGTTGCTCGGGAACAGCGCCGCTGTGGATCGGGCACGTTGTCGGTGTTGCCTTCGACGGAGATCGGGTGCGTCTGGTCGATGTTCAGGAGGCTGCGCGATCTCGCTCAGCAGCGCCGTCGGCCCTGGCTTCGAGCGTCGCCTGGCCGGAGGCGAACAGGAGATCGTCGGTGAGCACCCTGATGACCAGGCCGCGCGCTTCGATCGTCGCCTTGACGCTCTTGGCGAAGCCGTGGCTGCGCGGCGTACGCTTCGAGCTCGTGCCTTGATGTGCTGCGAACTCGGCTCGCCTGGCGCTGCCGCGGCGGCCTGCTGCTGCGCGGCGGCCGCGGCGTCGAGCTGGAGCTGCCGTGCGCGGTGCTGTTCTGCAGGCGTGCTCGCGCCTTCGGTGGCGACCGGCTCGATCGCCTGCAGTTCGACGCGAGGCGGGCGTGGCTAGGCGTTCGCGGTGGAGCCCTGCTGGGCGATCGCCTTGCCGCCCGGCAGGATGTTGCCCGAGAAGGCCGCCTTCAGCGACTTCTGCAGCGTCTGGTACTTGGAGATGTTGACCGAGGAGATCGAGAACAGCACCATGAACAGCGCCATCAGCAGCGTGATCATGTCGGCGTAGGTCAGCAGCCAGCGCTCGCTCGCTCTCGTGCTCGCGCCGTGACCGCCGCGGCGGCGCCCGCGGCCGTGCTCCAGCGCGCCATCTCAGGCCGCCTTGGCCTCGACGTCGAGCCGCGCGACGTTGCTGCTCGTCCTCGTCGGCTGCGCTCGGTCGGCGGCACGTAGGACATCAGCTTTTCGGAGACCAGGCGCGGGTTGTCGCCGGCCTGGATCGAGAGGATGCCCTCGAGCGTCATCATGCGCAGCTCCATCTCTTCGGCGGAGATCGCCTTCAGGCGGTTGGCGATCGGCAGGAAGATCACGTTGGCGGAGCCGACGCCCATCAGCGTGGCGATGAACGCGGCGGAGATCGACGGGCCGAGCGTGGACGGCGCGGCGAGGTTCTGCAGCACGTGCACGAGCCCGAGCACGGTGCCGATGATGCCCATCGTCGGCGCGAAGCCGCCGGCCTTCTCGAACGGCGCGGCGCCGGCGGCGTGGCGCGCGGCCATGCCGTCGACCTCGGCCTCGAGGATCGCGTGCACCATCTCCGGGTCGGTGCCGTCGACGACCAGCTGCAGGGCGTTGCGGGTGAACGGGTCCTCGATCTCGCCGAGCTGCGCGTCGAGCGCGAGCAGCCCCTCGCGGCGGGCCTTGTCGGCGAGCGACGACGAGCTCGTCGAGGCGCCCGCGCATGTCCGGCGGTTCCGCGGAGATGACGAGCTTGTAGAGGCTCGGGATGCGCTTCATCGACGCCATGCCGACGCTCGCGAGCGTCACCCCGCCGGTGCCGCCGAGGATGATCATCAGCGCAGGGATGTTGATGAAGGAGGCGGGACTGGTCCCGTCCATCATCGAGCTCAAGAGCAGGGAGCCGAAGGCCAACCCGATTCCGATGGCCGTTGAAGCCTTCATTGCTTCGCTACATCGGCTCGCCGGGAAAAATCCTTCAATCTTGACCAGGCCGCCGTGCACGACAGCCGTTCGAGCCGCGGGTTCGGGACGGTTCTACGTGGGCTCGTCCTCGACCGCGGTCAGGTGCGGCGGCTCACGCTGGGGCTCGCGGTGGATCGGCGCGAGCGGCGGCTGGCGCGCCGCGCCGCGCTGCCGGAGCGCGTCGGCGAGCACCGCGGCGCGGTAGCGCTGGACGGCGGCGGCGACCTCCGCGGGCGTCTCCGCGACGACGACCTTCGCGCCGGTCGCCAGCGTGATCACCGTGTCGGGCGTCGACTCGACCGTCACGATCATGTCCAGATTCAGTTGGAATGGCTCGTCGTGGTGGCCGAGCCGGTTGAGCGTGATCATCGACGTACCCCCTCCTAAGCAACTTTAGCCACAGGGTGGGACGGCCCGGAGCGCCGTCCCACCCCGCGGCTCCTCGGAGTTGTTCCCTCTATTGCGACGTCCTTCGCGGTTTCATTGACGTCTCGGTCAGCTTCCGGTGCGCCGCAGCACGGGCTCGCTACTGGACCATCTCACCAGCGTGCCCAACATTTCGTCGGCGGTCGTGATCACGCGCGAGTTGGCCTGGTAGCCGCGCTCGGCGGTGATCATGTTCGTCATCTCGGTCGCGAGGTCGACGTTCGACATCTCGAGCTCGCCGCCGATCGTCGAGCCGAAGCCGGGCGTGTCGGGCGTGCCGACGATCGGCGCGCCCGGAGTTGGCGGTCCGCGCCCACAGCGACCCGCCCAGGCGTTCGAGGCCGCTTTCGTTGGGGAACGTCGCCAGCGACAGGTAGCCGGCGGTCACCCGCTGCAGGTAGGTTTTCGATTCTTTGTTCTCGTCGGTGTAGCTGACCGAGCCGTCCTGGCCGATCGAGATGTTGGTGGAGCCGGGCGGGATCCTGATGTAGGTGTCTTCTTTGCCCGGCTTCGTAGGTGTCGCCGGTTTCGGTTTCGGCCGTGACCGGCGTTGCGGCCGACCACGTATTCGCCGCGACTGCGTCGTCAGGTAGCCCTGCGTGTTGGTCGTGAGGTCGCCGGCGCGCGTGTAGTCGACGTTCGCCGGGCATGTTCTTGGTCAGTTCTTCCGCGTGGCGGCGCCGGGGCCGACGCGCAGGAAGCCCTCGCCCTCGATCGCGACGTCGAGCGGGTTGTTCGTCGACTGGAAGGAGCCCTCGGACATTTCGTTGATCGTCGCGCTGACCTGCACGCCGAGCCCGATCTGCACCGGGTTGGTGCCGCCGTTGGTGCGGCGTCGGGCCGGAGGCCCCGCGGATCACCTGCGTGAGCGAGTCCGCGAACGTGATGCTCGCCGCCTTGTAGCCGACCGTGTTGACGTTCGCCAGGTCGTTCGCGGTCTCGTTGAGCATCGCCTGGTTCGCGTCGAGGCCGCTGATCGCGGCATACATTCCTGCCATCATCGTGACTGCCCTTCCTTTCGCGGCCTCCTCGATGAGGTCCGGCCGTGGTTGTGTGTTGTTGGCCGCTCGCGTCATGCGATCACGGCGCTGTCGATGTTGGTGAACACGTTGTCCTTCATGTGTTCGGATCCGACGGCCGTGATGACCGTGCGGTTGCTGACGGACACCACGAACGCGGTGCCGTCGACAAGTACGAGGGAGTCGCGCGAGCCCTTGCTCGCGGCGCGCCGCACCCCCTGCGAAAGCCTTCCGAGCGTGCGCCGGGTCGAGCTCGATGCCGCGCCGCTCGACGCGCGCGAGCGCGTGCTTGGAGAACTGCAGCTGCCCGCGAGCCGGCCGGCCTGCGCGAGCGTGTCGGCGAACGACGGCCCGGACGGCGCGCCGCGGCCTTGCGCGCCGCCGCGTCGCCGGCGCGCCGGGCCCGTCGCGCCGCCCGCGGGCGCGACCGGCCCGCCGAGGCCGCCGGGCGGTACGAGCGCGGGGTTCGTGATGATCGGGCTCATTCGACTTCCGTGATGCTCGGCGAGCGTGACGCCGGCGACGCCTTCGACCGTCACGGTCGTGCCGGAGGCAGTCGACTGGACGCTCTGCGACCTTGCCGGTCGCGCCGACGCCCGACGGCGCTGTTGTAGGCGACCTTGTGGCCGATCAGCTGCACCGCGCTGGAGAGCTCGCTGGCGTTGGCCAGGTTGGTCGTCTGCTCGACCTGCGTCAACTGCGCGAGCTCGTTGACGAATTCGTTGCTGTTGCCAGGTTCCAGCGGGTTCTGCGCCTGCAGCTGGGCGACCATCAGTTTCAGGAAGTCGTTCTGGCCGAGGATGCTGTTCGGGTTGTTCGGCTCGTTTCGCCGCCCGGCGCCGGTGCGGCGGCTGGCGTGGCGGCGGGCGGTGGCAGTGGGTTGGTGGTCATGGCGATCGGTCCTTTCGTGTCGTTCAGGCGAGCACGTCGACGAGCGCGCCGCCGGCGATCGAGTCGTGGCGCGGGGCGGCGCCTTCGAGCTCGCGCGAGCGCCGCGGCGCTCTCGCCGTCGTCTCGGCGCTGCGCGCGCGGGCGGAGCCGCTGAGCCGTCAGAGTCGCCCGGCGAAGCGGCCTTCGCGCTCCCCCGCTTCAGACTGACCGAACGAGCTGATGTCCAGCCGCAGCAGCGACAGCCCAGCGAGCTCAGCGACTGGTGCAGCTCCGCGCGGCCGCTCAGCGAGCGCCTGCGCCGCGGCCGGGGTTTCGGCGCTGACGCGCGCCAGCAGCCCGTCGCTCGTCTGGCTCAGGTGGATGCTGATGTGACCGAGCTCTTCCGGGCTCCAGCGCGATCCGCGCCTGCGTCGCGCCCTGGCGCGCCGCGATCTCGATCGTCGCGCGGATCGACTCGATCATCTCCTGCATGCCGACGCCGCTCGCCGCCGGCGCGCTCGCGCTCGCGCTCGCCGATGCCGCGCTGCGCGGCCGCCGATGCCGCCGCGCCCGCCGCCACGCCGCTCAGGGGTCCGCTTCCGCGCCCGCCGTGACCGTCGCGGCCGCCGCGAACACGCCCTGCAGAGCGCCGGCTGGGCCCCGCCGCGGCCGCGGCCTGCGGACCGCCTGGAGCCCGCGCCTGCGCCGTCAACCGCGGACCGCCCGGGTTCGCACCCCTGCCCCGCGCCGGCCGTGCCTCGCCCCGCGCGCCGGCACCCGCAGCGCCGCGCCCGTAGCGCCCGCTTGCGCGGCACCCGGCGCCCACCGCGGCCCCGGTCGAGGCGCCCGCGCCGAGCGGTTGCGATGCGCTCGCCGCGCGACCCGCCGCCTGCGCGCCGGCTGAACCTGCCGAGGCCGTCACCGCGCCCTGTTCGCCGCCCCGCCTTGCGCGGCTTCGCCCTGAGCCTCAGCGGTTTCGCCTGCCGCACCGGTGGTTTCGACGGAGAGCCCCGCTGTACCGCCCGGCTGTCCCTGCGAGGCTCCGATCTGGCCGGCGGCCGCCGGCGAGCCCGCCGCGGACGCGCCAGCCGCCGCCGCGCCGCTCGCGGACGC
>CAWGYW010000005.1:0-897979 GCA_963826985.1 uncultured Solirubrobacteraceae bacterium | reverse complement strand
CGCCGGGTCGGATCCGGCCGGTGGTCAGGCAACCCAGGCACCCCATGACGGGGTGCCTGGGGCTGCCCCCGCCACGTCCACGCCCGACCAGGAGATCGCCGAGATCGAGGGCGACCTCGACGAGCTGGTCAAGACGGCCAAGCAGCGCGACGACTACCTGGCGCTCGCACAGCGCACGCAGGCCGACTTCGAGAACTACCGCAAGCGGGTCGCGCGCGAGGCCGCGACGGCACGCGATCGCGGCGTCGGCTCGCTGGCCAAGGAACTGCTGCCGGCGCTCGACAACCTCGACCGCGCGCTCGAGGCGGCGGCCGAGGACGACCCGCTGCTGCAGGGCGTGCGCCTCGTGCGCACGGAGCTGAAGGCCGCGCTCGCGCGTGCGGGGATCGAGTCGTTCTGCCCGCTCGGCGAGCAGTTCGACCCGTCGCTGCACGAGGCTGTCGCCACCGCGGCGCAGGCCCCGGGCGGCGCGGCGAGCGGCACCGTCGTCGAGGTCTACCAGGACGGCTATCGCCTCGGCGAGGGCATCCTGCGTCCGGCGCGCGTGGTCGTGGCCGCATAGGAGGGCCGGAGTCAGATGGCAACGCGACCCGACTACTACAAGACGCTCGGGGTCGACAAGAAGGCGACCCCCGAGGAGATCAAGAAGGCCTACCGCAAGCTCGCCCGCAAGTACCACCCCGATCAGAACCCGGACGACAAGCAGGCGGAGGCGCGCTTCAAGGAGCTCTCGCAGGCCCACGACGTGCTCGGCGACCCCGAGAAGCGCAAGCAGTACGACAGCGGCTCCGGCCCGTTCGCCACGGGCGCCGGTCCCGGCGGCGGCTTCGGCGGCTTTGGCAACTTCGACTTCGACGCCTCCTCGATGGGCGACATCCTGTCGAACCTGTTCGGCGGCTCCACCAGCGGCCGGCGCGTGCGTACGAAACCGCGTGCCGAAAAGGGCGCCGACCTGGAAGCGCAGGTGTCGATCACCTTCGACCAGGCGGTCGCCGGCGCACAGGTGCCGCTGCAGGTGCCGATGCACGCAAGCTGCCCGACCTGCCACGGCACCGGCGCCAAGCCCGGCACCGCGCCGTCGGTGTGCCCGCGCTGCGAGGGCCGCGGCATCGAGACCCAGGGCCAGGGGATGTTCTCGATCTCACAGCCGTGCTCGCTGTGCGGCGGCACCGGCACCGTGATCGAGGACCCCTGCCCGACGTGCAACGGCGCCGGCGCCGTGCGCACCGTCAAGCGCCTGCGCGTGAACATTCCTGCGGGCGTGCGCGACGGCAGTCGCATCCGCCTGGCGGGCAAGGGCGAGCCCGGTCGCAACGGCGGCCCGCACGGCGACCTGTACCTGATCACCCACGTCGAGCCCTCGCCGCTGTTCACCCGCAAGGGAGACAACCTCGAGGTCGAGATACCGCTCAGCATCCCCGAGGCGCTGCGCGGCGCGGAGGTGCAGGTACCGACGCTCAGCGGCACCAAGACGCTGCGCGTGAAGCCGGGTACCGCGCACGGGACCGTCCAGCGCCTGCGTGGCGAGGGGCCGCCGAAGCTCGGCGGGGGGCAGGGGGGTGGGACTCAAGAAAAAGGCGACATTCACTACCGCTTCGTGATCGACGTCCCGCAGAACCTCAGCAAGGAGCAGGAGAGCGCGATCGAGGAGCTCTCGAAGACGCTCGGCGGCGATCCCCGCGCGGGCCTGTTCGCGAAGAACGGCTCGGCGGCGGGCAACGACGCCACGGACTCCGGCGCAGCCACGAAGGGGGCCGGCGATGGCGCGTAAGGTGACCCGCGTACAGGTCGAGACCAACCGCGGCGTGTTCATGATCTCGGTGGCGGCGCAGTTGGCGAACATGCACCCGCAGACGCTGCGCGTGTACGAGACGCGCGGCCTGATCGAGCCGCAGCGCTCGCCCAAGGGCACGCGCCTGTACTCACAGGACGACGTCGAGAAGCTCAGGCGCATCCAGGAGATGACCGCGGACCTCGGCCTCAACCTCGCGGGCGTCGAGCGCGTGCTGCGCCTGGAGCAGGAGCTCGAGCAGATGCAGGCGCGGATCGAGGAGATCGAGCTCGAAGCGCTGCAGACGCAGGTGCGCCTGGCCCAGGAGCTCGAGGAGGTGCGCCGCTCCTTCCGCGCCGAGCTGACCGTGCCCTACCGCGGCGGCCTCGAGCTCGTGCGCGCCGCCGACGCCCGCTCCCCGTTTTCCAACCCGACGAAGAGGTCATAGACATGCAGCCCGATCGCTTCACGATCAAGTCACAGGAGGCGCTCGCCGCGGCCGCGCGGCTGGCGCAACAGCGCGCGAACCCGCAGGCGATGCCCGTGCATCTGCTGAGCGCGCTGCTCGATGCGGGCGCCCCCGCCGCGGGCGCGCCCGACGTGGCGGCGACCGCCGCCGGCGGCGTGGTGCTGCCGGTGCTCGCCAAGCTCGGCGTCGAGCTGCCCGCGCTGCGCGCGGAGACAGAGCGGGCGCTCGAGGAGCTGCCGCGCCTGTCCGCGAGCTCCTCGCCGCCCGCGACCGTGCCCTCGAGCGAGCTCACCGCCGTCATCCAGGCCGCCGAGGGCGAGGCGCAGGCGCTGGGCGACCAGTACGTCTCGACCGAGCACCTGCTGCTCGCGCTGTCGGGTAATGAGAGCCCACCCACCCGAGCGGGTGCGGCGCTGCGATCGGTGGGCGCCAGCCGCGAGCGCCTGCTGCAGGCGCTCAGCGAGGTGCGCGGCTCGCACCGCGTCACCGACCAGTCCCCCGAGGAGAAGTACGAAGCGCTCGAGCGCTTCGGCCAGGACCTCACGCAGGCGGCCGAGCAGGGCAAGCTCGACCCCGTGATCGGACGCGACGAGGAGATCCGCCGCGTGATCCAGGTGCTCTCGCGCCGCACCAAGAACAACCCCGTGCTGATCGGCGAGCCGGGCGTCGGCAAGACGGCGATCGTCGAGGGCCTCGCCCAGCGGATCGTCTCCGGCGACGTGCCCGACTCGCTGCGCGAACGGCGCGTGATCGCGCTCGACATCGGCTCGCTCGTCGCGGGCGCGAAGTACCGCGGCGAGTTCGAGGACCGTCTGAAGGCGGTGCTTGGCGAGGTCTCCGAGGCTCAGGGCAACGTGATCCTGTTCCTGGACGAGCTGCACACGATCGTCGGCGCGGGCGCCGCCGAAGGCTCCGTCGACGCCGCCAACCTGCTCAAGCCGATGCTCGCGCGCGGTGAACTGCGCTGCGTCGGCGCGACCACGCTCGACGAGTACCGCAAGTACATCGAGAAGGACGCCGCGCTCGAGCGCCGCTTCCAGCCGGTGATGGTCGGCGAGCCGTCGGTCGCCGACACGATCGCGATCCTGCGCGGCCTGAAGGAGCGCTACGAGGTGCACCACGGCGTGCGCATCCAGGACAGCGCGCTGATCGCCGCCGCCACGCTCTCGGACCGCTACATCGCCGACCGCTTCCTCCCCGACAAGGCGATCGATCTCGTCGACGAGGCGGCCTCGCGCCTGCGCATCGAGATCGACTCGCTGCCGACCGAGATCGACGAGGTCGACCGGCGCGTGATGCAGCTCGAGATCGAGCTGACGTCGCTGAGCAAGGAGACCGACGCGGCCTCCGCCGAGCGCCGCGAGGCGATCGAGCGCGAGCTCGCCGAGCTGCGCGAGCGCTCGGCCGCGATGAAGGCCCAGTGGCAGAGCGAGAAGCAGGCGATCCAGGGGATCTCCGAGCTGAAGGAGCGCCTCGAGCAGTACCGCATGGAAGCCGAGCGCGCGCAGCGCGAAGCCGACCTCGAGCGCGCGTCCAAGCTGCTCTACCAGGACATCCCCGAGCTCGAGCGCCAGCTTGCCGAGCTCGAATCCAGCGAGGGCGAGCGCGGCGAGAGCGCCGGGCCGGTGTTCCTCAAGGAGGAGGTCGACGCCGACGACGTCGCGGAGGTCGTCGCGCGCTGGACCGGCATCCCGATGACTCGTCTGCTGGAGGGCGAAACGGAGAAGCTGATCCACATGGAGGAGCGCCTGCACGAACGCGTCGTCGGCCAGGACGAGGCGATCGAGGCGGTCGCCACCGCGCTGCGCCGCTCGCGCGCCGGCCTGCAGGACCCCGACCGCCCGATCGGCTCGTTCCTGTTCCTCGGCCCCACCGGCGTCGGCAAGACCGAGCTCGCACGCGCGCTCGCCGAGTTCATGTTCGACTCCCAGGACGCGATGATCCGCATCGACATGTCCGAGTACATGGAGAAACACTCTGTCTCCAGGCTCGTCGGCGCGCCCCCTGGCTATGTCGGCTACGAAGAGGGCGGCCAGCTGACCGAGGCCGTGCGCAGGCGCCCATATGCGGTTGTGCTGCTGGATGAGATCGAGAAGGCCCACCCCGACGTGTTCAACGCGCTGCTGCAGGTGATGGACGACGGCCGTCTCACCGACGGCCAGGGGCGGACGGTCGACTTCAAGAACACGGTGCTGATCATGACGTCGAATATTCCCGTGGGCGAAGGGCTGTCGGACACGCAGATCCGCAGCGCGCTGCTCGAACACTTCAAGCCGGAGTTCATCAACCGCCTCGACGACATCGTGCGCTTCGACGCGCTCAGCCGCGAGCAGATATCCGAGATCGTCGACCTGCAGGTGGCGCGCGTGATCGAGCGCGTCGCCGAGCGCGGCGTGCAGGTCACGCTCACCGACAGGGCGCGCGAGCTGATCGGCAACATGGGCTATGACCCCACCTACGGCGCGCGCCCGCTGCGGCGCGTGATCCAGAAGCAGCTCACCGACCGCCTCGCGCTCGCGCTGCTCGCCGGCGAGATCCGCTCGGGCGACTCCGTCACCGTCGACGCCGTCGACGGGGAGCTCGCGCTGGAGAAGGTCGCGGCGGACGCGCCGGTCGCGGCCTGAGCGGCGGGTGCGCTCAGGTCTCGGCAGCGGAGACACGGCGCGGGCGCCGAGCATCGGCTCCAGGCGCGATACTTGGTCTCCGTGCGCGATCAGCAAACCAGGATCTGAGGAGCCACCATGCCCACCTACATCATGCTCACGACACTCACCCCCGAGGGCGTGCAGACGGTCAAGAACAACCCGCAGCGGATCAACGAGGTCAACAAGGAGGTCGAACAGCTCGGCGCGACCGTCAAGGCGCAGTGGGCGACGCTCGGCCACATCGACTTCATCTCGGTCGTCGAGGCGCCCGACGAGGGCGCGATGGCGCGCCTATCGCTCGAGCTGGGCTCGCGCGGAACGGCGCGCTACGAGACGCTCGCGGCGATCCCGATCGACGACTTCATCGCGTCGCTGTGAGTGCCTCAGGCCAGGAGGGGCGGCCGTCGGGCGCCCCCGGGATATCGCTGGTGCCCGAGCCGATGGAGGAGGCCGAAGTGCAGGCGCAGCTCGACGACATCGACGTCGATGCGCCGCGCGTCGGCATCGTGATGGGCTCCAAGAGCGACATGGAGGCGATGGAGAAGGCGGCCAAGGAGCTCGAAGAGCGGGGCATCCTGCACGAGGTGCGGGTGATGTCCGCCCACCGCGAGCCCGACCTCGTCGCCGAATACGCCAAGAACGCGCGCATGCGCGGACTGCGCGTGATCATCGCCGGCGCGGGCATCTCCGCGGCGCTGCCCGGCGCCGTCGCCGCGCACACCGACCTGCCCGTGATCGGCGTGCCGCTGTCCGGGCGCCTGACCGCCGCCGGCGGGCTCGACGCGATCCTCTCGATCGTGCAGATGCCCCCCGGCGTGCCCGTCGCGTGCGTGGGGCTCGACAACCCGCGCAACGCCGCGATCCTCGCGGCGCAGATCCTCGGGGCATGAGGACGCTGGCGCGAGGCGCCGGACGCGCCGCGCCGGCGCCCGGCGATAATCAACGGGCATGATCGCCCGCTACACCCGCCCCGAGCTCGGCCGCCTGTGGAGCGACGAGGCGCGCATGGATGCCTGGCGGCGGGTCGAGCTGGCGGCTTGCGAGGAGCTTCCCGGCCTGCTCGGCGTCGACGGCCCGAGCGCCGCCGAGCTCGAGGCGATCCGCGGCGCGAGCTTCACCGTCGGCGAGGTCGAAGAGCGCGAGCTCGTGACCGAGCACGACGTGGCCGCGTTCGTCGACGTGCTCGCCGCGTCCGTCGGCGAGGCCGGGCGCTGGATCCACTTCGGGCTGACCTCCTCCGACGTGCTCGACACGGCGCTCGCGCTGCAGCTGCGTGCCGCCGGCGAGGTGATCGTGCCAGGTGCCCGCGCGCTCGTGGCGGCGCTCGCGACACGCGCGCGCGAGCACGCGCACACGCTCAGCGTCGGCAGGACCCACGGCGTGCACGCCGAGCCGACGACGTTCGGGATCAAGCTCGCGGGCTTCGCCTTCGAGGCGGCACCGCAACGCCGCGCGTCTGGAGCGCGCGTTTGCGCAGGTCGCCGTCGGCGCGGTGTCGGGCGCCGTCGGCACCTACGCGGCCACCAGCCCCGAGTTCGAGGCACGCGTGCTCGGCCGCCTGGGCTTGGAGCGAGAGGAGGTCTCCACGCAGGTCGTGCCGCGCGACCGCCACGCCGAGCTGCTCAGCGCGATCGCGCTCGCGGGCGCCGGCCTGGAGCGCTTCGCCACCGAGGTGCGCCACCTGCAGCGCACCGAGGTGCGCGAGGTGCAGGAGCCGTTTCGCGCCGGCCAGAAGGGCTCCTCGTCGATGCCGCACAAGCGCAACCCGATCAAGAGCGAGCAGATCGCCGGCCTCGCGCGCGTGCTGCGCGGCAACGCCCAGGCGGCGCTCGAGAACGTCGCCCTGTGGCACGAGCGCGACATCTCCCACTCCTCCGTCGAGCGCGTGATCCTGCCCGACTCGACGATCCTGCTCGACTACCTGCAGCACCGCGCGATCGCGCTCGTGCAGGGTATGACTGTCGACGTCGAGCGCATGCGCGCCAACCTCGAGCTCACCCACGGCGCGCTGTTCTCCCAGCGCGTGCTGCACGCGCTCGTCGAGGCGGGGTCCTCGCGCGACGAGGCCTACCGCGTCGTCCAGGAGCTCGCGCAGCGCGCCTGGGACGACGGCATCCCGCTGCGCGAGCTGCTCGCCGCCGACGAGCGCGCACGGGGGCTGGACCTGGATGCGATCTTCGACTACGCCCACTACGTGCGCCACGCCGACGAGATCCTCGCGCGCCTCGACACGATCGCCTGACCCGGCCGGGCGAGGACGCGGCAGCGGGCCGTCATCCGGTCGTCAGGCGCTGGTAGCATCGCGCCGCGTGACCGCAACGCTCGACGAGCTGGCCCTCATCGCCCGCGGCAAGGTCCGCGAGATGTACGACATGGAGGGCGTCGAAGGGATCGCGGGGGTGCCGCCGCCGCTGCTGATGGTCGCCAGCGACCGCATCTCCACCTACGACGCCGTGCACCCCACGCCGATCCCCGACAAGGGCAAGGTGCTCACGGGGCTGTCGGTGTTCTGGTTCGAGAAGACCGCCGGGATCGTCGCCAACCACCTGATCTCCGCCACCGACGAGCGTCCCCGACGAGGTGCGCGGGCGCGCGCTGGTCGTGCGTCGTCTGCGGATGCTGCCCGTCGAGTGCGTCGTGCGCGGCTACATCACCGGGTCCGGCTGGAAGGACTACCAGGCCACCGGCTCGGTTTCGGGGATCGCGCTGCCCGAGGGCCTGCGCGAGTCCGAGCGCCTGCCCGAGCCGATCTTCACGCCCAGCACCAAGGCCGACGTCGGCCACGACGAGGCGATCGACTTCGAGGGCGCCGTGGCGCTCGTCGGCGATCGCGCACTCATGGAGCGCGTCAGGGACGCGTCGATCGAGCTGTACTCGTTCGCCGCCGAGCACGCGCTGGCGAACGGCGTGATCCTCGCCGACACCAAGTTCGAGTTCGGTCTGCGACGAAAGCGATTCCGCCGACGGCGCCCCGGAGCTGGTGCTCGGCGATGAGGTGCTCACGCCCGACTCCTCCCGCTACTGGCCCGCCGACGGCTACGAGGTCGGCCACGGCCAGCCGAGCTTCGACAAGCAGTACGTGCGCGACTGGGCCTCGGCCAGCGGCTGGGACAAGAAGCCGCCCGCGCCTGCGATCCCCGAGGACGTCGTAGCGGGCACACGCGCGCGGTACGTGGAGGCCTACGAGCGCATCACCGGCGAGCCGTTTCAGGCGTGGCTCGATCGGACGGCCGCTTGAGAGCGCGCGTGCTGATCCGCCCGAAGGCCGGCATTCTCGACCCCCAGGGCGAGGCCGTACAGCGCGCGCTGCCCGCGCTCGGCTTCGCCGGCGTCGCCAACGTCCACGTTGGGCGTCTGATCGAGCTCGACGTCGACGATCCCGACCAGCTCGCGCCGATGTGCGAGAAGCTGCTCGCCAACCCGCTCGTCGAGGATTACGAGGTAGTCCTCGACGCCGAAGTATAAACATGTGACGTATGTGCATGTGCTAGCGTAGATGTATGTCGTCCCCACCTCTGACGCGCCGAACCCAGCTGTTGCTCGACGACGAGCTGCACCGGCGCTTGCGTGAGATTGCCGCGCAGAGGGGCATCTCCATGGGGGCGCTGATCCGCGAGGCAATCGACGAGAAGCTCTCGCAGGTGCAGGACGATCGTGCCACGGCGATCGAGAAGCTGCTCGCCGCGGAGCCCATGCCTGTCGAGGATTGGCCTGTGATGAAGAAGCAGATGCTTGAGGGCAGGTATGCCGGCGTCATGAAGCTGCTCGACGACGATTGACTCGCGGGTGCGTCGCTTTCTCTTCGACACGAGCGTGTTCCTCTACGCGCTCGGCGGCGAGCACCGGTACCGCGAGCCGTGCAGGGCGATACTCCGCGAGATGAGAGAGGGTCTCCTCACCGGAGAGGCGAGCGTCGAGTTGGTGCATGAGTTCGCCTACATGCGATACAGGCGGACCGGTACTCGGGCCGATGCCGCCGAGTCGGCACGCGACGTTGCCCGCACATGCACGCTGCACGCCGTCGGTTCGGATGACGTCGAGCGCGCTCTGGCCCTGTGGTCTGAGCACGAGCGCCTGGACATGCGCGACGCGATCTTCGCCGCGCAGGCGTTGAATCGTGAGATCGATGCGATCCTCAGCCCCGATCGCGGCTTCGACGGGATTCCCGGGTTGGAACGCGTCGACCCGGCGGACACGAACGCGGTGGCAACGCTTAGATGAAGACCTCGAGATGAAGTTCGGCGTCCTCCGGTTCCCCGGCTCATGCGACGAGGTCGACGCGCTGCACGCCGCCAGGCGCGTCGGCGAAGCCGAGCTGATCTGGCATGCCGAGCGCGACCTGAAGGCCGCCGACGCGATCGTGGTGCCCGGCGGCTTCTCATATGGCGACTACCTGCGCGCCGGCGCGATCGCGCGCTTCTCGCCCGCGATGGAGTCCGTGATCGCGTTCGCGCGCGACGGCGGTCTCGTGCTGGGCATCTGTAACGGCTTTCAGGTGCTGTGCGAGGCGGGCCTGCTCCCCGGCGCGCTGCTCGTCAACACGAACCTGCGCTTCACCTTCCGCCAGCTCCAGCTCGATGTCGTCCACGCCGACACCGCGTTTACGCGCGCGTGCGGCGCCAGCGCCAACGTCGACGCCGACGGACAGCCGCGCCTGAGCATCCCCGCCAAGCACTCCTGGGGGCGCTACTACGCCGACGCGGACACGCTCGACGCGATGGAGCAGGCCGGCCAGATCGTGCTGCGTTACGCGGCCGGCCAGAACTTCAACGGCTCGCTGCATGACATCGCCGGCGTGTGCAACGAGCGCCGGCAACGTGTTCGGCATGATGCCTCACCCCGAGCATGCCGTCGACGAGCTCATCGGCGGCTCCGTCGACGGCTTGAAGATCTTCGAGTCGATGCGGCTTGCCGTCGAGGGCGCGCGCCAGTGATTACGATCGCATTGACCGTATAACGATGGCTATACAGGACTCGAGGAGCGACACAAAGCCTGCCGCCGGCGTCGACGCCCCGTTGCCCACCGTCGAGGACGCGCTCGCGCTCGGCCTCACGCGCGCCGAGTACGAGCTCGTCTGCGCCAAGCAGGGCTGCGCGCCAAACCTCCTCGAGCTGGCGATGTACTCGCTGCTGTGGAGCGAGCACTGCGCGTACAAGCACTCCAAGAAGCTGCTGCGCACGCTGCCCACCGACGGCGAGCACGTCGTCATGGGCCCCGGCGAGAACGCCGGCGCCGTCGACGTCGGCGGCGGCCTCGTGTGCGCGTTCAAGGTCGAGTCCCACAACCACCCCAGCGCCGTCGAGCCGTTCCAGGGCGCCGCCACCGGCGTCGGCGGCATCCTGCGCGACATCTTCGCCATCGGCGCCCGCCCGATCGCCGTGCTCGACTCGCTGCGTTTCGGCGAGCCTGGCGACGCCAGCGCCGGCCAGAGCGGGTCGCCCGTCGCCGGCGAGGCCGGCTCGCCTGGCTCGCCAGGCGCCACCGGCACTCGTGCGCGCTACCTGCTCGACGGCGCCGTCGCAGGGATCGGCCACTACGGCAACTCGATCGGCGTGCCCACCGTCGGCGGCGAGGTGTACTTCGAGGCGCCCTACGAGCACAACTGCCTCGTCAACGCCATGGCGCTCGGCCTCGCGCCGCGCGAGCGGCTCGTGCGCAGCGCCGCCGCCGGGCCCGGCAACGTGCTGGTCCTGTTCGGCGCGTCCACCGGGCGCGACGGCATCGGCGGCGCCTCCGTGCTCGCCTCCGCCGAGCTCGGCTCAGGCGGCGACGGCGACCACGACAAGCGCCCGACCGTCCAGGTCGGCGACCCGTTCGAGGAGAAGAAGCTGCTCGAGTGCTCGCTCGAGCTGCTCGAGCGCGGCCTGATCGTCTCGCTGCAGGACCTCGGCGCCGCCGGCCTCACCTCCTCCGCCGCCGAGATGGCCTCCAAGGGCGGCGTCGGGATCGACCTCGACGTCGCCAGGGTACCCCTGCGCGAGCCCGGCATGGAGCCGTTCGAGATCATGGTCAGCGAGTCCCAGGAGCGGATGCTGTGCGTCGTCGAGCCCGCCAACGTCGACGCCGTGCTCGAGCTGTGCGCCAAGTGGGAGGTGAACGGCTCGCCGATCGGCGAGGTCACCGACAGCGGGCGCATGCGCGTGCTGCGCGACGGCCAGCTCGTCGGCGACATGCCCGTCGCCGCGCTCGTCGATGACTGCCCGCTGTACGACCTGCAGCCGCGCAAGCCCACCGAGGCGCTGTACGCGGCGCCGCCGGCACGCGCCGGCCTCACGCTCGCAGACCGCCCCCCGGGACATCCTGCTCGCGATCCTCTCATCTCCAAACATCTCATCGCGCAGGCCGCTGTTCGAGCAGTACGACGCGATCGTGCAGTCGCGCACCGTGCGTCGTCCCGAGCAGGCCGACGCCGCGGTGCTCGCGCTCCCCGACGGCAGCGCGCTCGCCGTCAGCATCGACGGCAACGGCCGGCGCGTCGCCGCCGACCCCTACACCGGCACCGTCGAGGCGGTGCTCGAGTGCGCCGCCAACCTCGCCTGTGTCGGCGCGCAGCCGCTCGGCACGACCAACAACCTCAACTTCGGCAACCCCGAGAAGCCGCACATCGCGTGGCAGCTCTCAGAGTCCGTGCGCGGGCTCGGCGACGCCTGCCGCGCCCTGCGCGCGCCGATCGTCGGCGGCAACGTCTCGCTCTACAACGAGGGCGCCACCGGCCCCATCTACCCGACGCCCGTGATCGGCATGGTCGGGCGCCTGCCCGACGCGCGCCGCGCCGGCCAGCTCGGCTTCCTGTGCGCCGGCGATGAGATCGCGCTCGTCGGGCCGTTCTCACCGGCGCTCGCCGCCAGCGAGCTCTCGAAGCTGCTCGGCCAGCCGCTCCCCGACGGGCTCCCCGAGATCGACATCGCCAGCGTCGCCGCCGCGCACGCCGCCGTGCGCGACGCCATGCGCTCCGGTCTGCTCGCGAGCGCCCACGACATCGCCGAGGGCGGGCTCGCCGTCGCGCTCGCCGAGTGTTGCCTCGCCGGCGGCATCGGCGCGCAGATCGAGCTCGGCGAGGAGCTCTGGGAGGCGACCCCGCGCAAGGCAGCCGCAGCTCCCGCGGAGTCCGGCCTGGACCAGGCGGCGCCCACCGCCACGCTCGTCACCGCCGCCCTGTTCGGCGAGAGCCCTGGCCGCTTCATCGTCAGCGGCCACGCCGGCGTCGCACGAGCGATCCGCGAGCGCGCTGCGACCGGCGTGCCGGTCGTGTCGATCGGCAGGGTCGGCGACGACGCGCTCAGCATCGTCGCATCGTCCCCGGAGGGGGAGGCCGGCGCCACCGCCCGCACGATGCTCACGCTCACCCTCGACGAGCTCGCGGAAGCGCACGGCGCGCTGTCGGAGTTCGTTCGCCTGACGGCTGCAAGAACGCTTGCTCCCAGTAGCTGAAGCGCTGAGCAGAGCCTGCAGCCTTCAAGCCTTTCCCGACTTGGTCCGATGAACGTTCGGATATGTCGTACCAGCTGGCCTCCACGTCCACTCGCGCGCCCGCGGCTCCGCTCACGTCCGCGTCGCCACCGGCGTCGAACAAGCGCGGTGGGCGCTGGATCGACCACTGGCTGGACACGCTCCACGACATCGAGGCTCTGCGCGCCGCCCACCCGATGATGGACGCCGTCATCGACGAGATCGACGGCCGCATGATCCGCGTCGGCGAGCAGTGGCTCGCCGACTTCGCCTCCTGCAACTACCTCGGCTTCGACCTCGACCCCGAGATCATCGCCTCGGTACCCGCGTTTCTCGAGCAGTGGGGCACGCACCCGAGCTGGTCGCGGCTGCTCGGCAGCCCCGTCCTGTACGAGCAGATCGAGGCGCGCCTGACCGACCTGCTCGGCTGCGAGGACTCGCTGGTGCTGCCGACGATCACGCACATCCACAGCTCCGTGATCCCCGTGCTCGCCGCGTCCGGCACGATCTTCCTCGACGCGCGCGCACACAAGACGATCTACGACGGCTGCCAGGTCGCGCGCGCACGCGGCGCCGCCGTGCGGCGCTTTCGCTTCGAGGACCCCGATCACCTCGACGAGCTGCTCGCGGCCGAGCGCGACCGCGCGCGGCTGGTGTGCATGGACGGCGTCAACAGCATGACCGGCAACGCGCCCGACCTGCGCGCGTTCGCCGAGGTCGCGCGCCGCCACGGCGCGCTGCTGTACGTCGACGACGCGCACGGCTTCGGCGTCATCGGCGAGCGCTCGCCCGAGGAGACCTGCCCCTACGGCGCGCGCGGCAACAGCATCGTGCGCCACTTCGACGAGAGCTACGACGACCTGATCCTCGTCGGCGGCTTCTCCAAGGCGTACTCCTCGCTGCTCGCCTTCATCGCCTGTCCGACCGAGGTCAAGAACCTGCTGAAGGTCGCCGCGCCGCCCTACCTCTACTCGGGGCCCTCGCCGATCGCGTCGCTTGCCACCGTGCTGGCCGGCCTCGACGTCAACGAGCGCCGCGGCGAGCAGCTGCGCGGCGTCGCTGCTACCGACACAGCGCGCGCGTGCTGGCGGCGCTCGCCGAGCTCGACGTGCACACGCCCAACCGCTCCGAGCTGCCGATCGTCGAGATCCCGCTGCGCGAGCACGAACGCATCGACGAGGTCGGGCGGCATGCTGTTCGCGCGCGGCGTCTACGTCACGCTCGCCGCCTACCCGCTCGTGCCCAAGGCCGAGGTCGGCTTCCGCGTGCAGCTCACGGCGGCCAACACCGATGCCGAGGTCGACCGCCTGATCGCGCCCTCACCGAGCTTGCCGAGCATGGGCGAGCTGCAGTCCGCCGCGGCCGTGCGGGAGCTGGAGGCGGCGTGATGGGTGCGCGCGCGTTCAACCGCCCGGCGCTGTGGAAGGCCTACCTCGCGTTCGGCGTGGTCGGCATGTGCCTGTACCTGCTGGACACCGCCGCTGAAAGGCAACCCGGCGCTCTTCAACACGCTCGGCCTGACGAGCTGGATCGCCGTGGTCGTCGGCATCCGCCGCAACAAGCCCGCGCTACGCGCTGCCGTGGTGGCTGTTCGCGTTCGGGTTCCTCCTGTACTGGATGGGCGACTGTCTACACCTACAGCTACCCCAAGTACATCCTGCACGGCGAAGTGCCGTTCCCGTCGATCGGCGACGCGATCTACCTGACGGTCTACCCGGCGCAGATGCTGGGGCTGCTGCTGCTCGTGCGCCGGCGCAACCCGCAGCGCAACCGCAACACGCTGATCGACGCCGCGATCCTTACGCTCGGGCTGTCGCTGCTGTCGTGGATCCTGCAGATCGCGCCCTACATCCACGACGGCTCGACTGGGCCTGCTGCCCAAGCTCGTGTCGGTCGCCTATCCGCTCGGGCGACATCATCCTGCTCGCCGCCGCGATCCGCCTGGTGCTCGACGGCGGTCGCCGCCAGCCGTCCTTCTACCTGCTGAGCGCGAGCATCGTCGTCGCTGCTGGCGACCGACTTCGTCTACGGGGTGATGACGCTCGACAACACCTTCCACCACCAGCTGCTGCTCGACCTCGGCTGGTTCTCCTACCAGCTGCTGTGGGGCACCGCCGCGCTGCACCCCTCGATGGCCGCCATGGACGAGCCGGCCATGACCGCGAGGCGAAGGACCGCGAGGCCAAGCTGACGCCGCTGCGCCTCAGCCTGCTCACCGGCGCCTCGCTGATCGCGCCGGTCTGCATCTTCGCTCAAGGAGCTGCGCCGCGGCGACCTCGATCTGATCGTGATCATCTGCGCCTCGGTCGTGCTGTTCGGCCTCGTCGTGATGCGCATGGTCGACCTCGTGCGCCAGCAGGAGCGCTCCGCCGCGCGCGAGCGGCTGCTCGGCTCGCTTCGGCGCCGCGCTCGTCGCGTGCGCGACGCGCGAGGAGATGCAGCAGTCCGCGCTCGAGGTGATCGTGCCGCTGCTCGAGGGCCCCGGCGTCGGGGTGCTGTGCCTGATCGAGGACGGCACGCTGTCCGCGGTCGCTCGCAACGACGAGCCGCACTGGCCGGCGCGGGCGCTGCCCGAACGCGTCGGCAGCGAAGCTGCTCGCGCTCGCCGACGAGGGCTCCGCCTCAGGGCGTCACGCTCGAACCGGCGGTGCTCGCCGCGCTGGAGCTGGCGACGGAGCTGCACCAGCGGGCTCGTGCTCGCGCTGCCCGTCCGCGGCGGCGTGCTCGGGCTGCTCGTGCTCGCGTGCCCCAGGCAGACCTTCGCGCCAGGCGCGCGGCGCGCTCGAGGCGCTCGCCACGCAGCTCGCGCTCGCGCTCGAGGGCGCCCGGCTGACCGAGGAGATCCACGCGCAGCGCAGCGAGGCGCGCTTCGCCTCGCTCGTGCAGAACTCCAGCGACCTGATCACCGTCGTCGGCGCCGACGCGACGATCACCTACCAGAGCCCGTCCTCCGAGCACGTCCTCGGCTACCAGCCCGAGGAGCTGCTCGGCACCCGCTTCGACCGCCTCGTCGCCGAGGAGGACGCCGGCCAGCTGCTGCGGCTGCTCGCCGACGGCTCGGCCTACGCGCGCCGCGACGGCGCAGGTGATCGAGTGCACGCTGCGCCACCGCGACGGCGAGGCTGCGCCAGTTCGAGATCCTGCACACCAACCTGCTCGACGACGAGCACGTGCGCGGGATCGTGCTGAACGCGCGCGACATCTGCGAGCGCAAGGCCTTCGAGGAGCAGCTCGCCCACCAGGCGTTCCACGACCCCGTCACCAACCTCGCCAACCGCGCGCTGTTCGTCGAGCGGGTGCGCCACGCGATCGGCCGCGCGCGCCGCGAGGACCGCGAGCTCGGGGTGATGTTCCTCGACATCGACGACTTCAAGACGATCAACGACAGCCTCGGCCACGGCGCCGGCGACGCGGCGCTGATCGACGTCGCCAAGCGCCTGTCCGAACAGCATCCGCTCGAGCGACACCGCCGCGCGCTTCGGCGGCGACGAGTTCGTCGTGCTGCTCGAGGACCTCGAGAGCACCGACGCCGCCACCGAGGTCGCCGAGCGCGTGCTCGAGGACCTGCGCCAGCCGCTGATCGGTCGCCGGCAAGGAGCTCGTCGTGCGCGGCAGCATCGGCATCTCGATCCTCGACGGGCTCCTCGACCGATCGGCGCCGACGAGCTGATCCGCGACGCCGACGCCGCGATGTACATCGCCAAGCGCGACGGCAAGGGCAGCTACCGGCTGTTCGAGCCGGAGATGCACGCGGGCGTGCTCGCGCGCCTGGAGCTGCGCGCCGACCTGCAGCGCGGCGCTCGACAGCGGCCAGTTCGAGCTGCACTACCAGCCGATCGTCCGCCTCGCCGACGGCCGCGTCGCGGGCATGGAGGCGCTGCTGCGCTGGCACCACCCCGAGCGCGGGCTCGTCGCCGCCGGGGGACTTCATCCCGTTCGCCGAGGAGACCGGGCTGATCGTCCCGATCGGGCGCTGGGTGCTGCGCGAGGCCTGCCGGCAGGCGGTCGCCGTGCAGGCAGCTGTGGACCGACGACGCCGCCGCTGTACATGTGCGTGAACCTGTCGGTCAGGCAGCTGCAGCACAGCGACGTGATCGCCGACGTCGCGCGACGCGCTCGAGGAGTCGGGGCTGCGACCCGAGCTGCTGATGCTCGAGATCACCGAGTCGATGCTGATCGAGGACCCCGAGATCGCGGTCGTCAAGCTCGAGGAACTGCGCGCGCTCGGCGTGCGCATCGCGATGGACGACTTCGGCACCGGCTACTCCTCGCTCAGCTACCTCAGCCGCTTCCCCGTCGACGTGATCAAGATGGACCGCTCGTTCCTGCGGCCCGGAGTCCACGCGCGAGGCCGCCGACCTCTCGAGCGCGGTCGTCGCGCTCGGCAGCTCGCTCGCGCTCGAGGTCGTCGCCGAGGGCATCGAATTCGACGAGCAGCTCAGCCGCCTGCGCGACCTCGGCTGCGAGCTCGGCCAGGGCTTCCACTTCGCGCACCCGATGGAGTCGGGACACCTGATCGACTACCTCGCGCGGGCAGCCCGGAGCGCGACGGGGCGCGAGTCGCGGCGAGCCGGTGCCGGCCCCGCACGATGGCGCCTAGCAGCGTCCTCGCGAACCGCGACTTCCGGCTGCTGTTCGCCGGGCGCTGCGTGTCGCTGCTCGGCGACGGCGCGTTCCTGGTGGCGATGGCGTGGGAGGCGTACACGCTCTCGAACGCCCCCACCGCGCTGTCGCTGCTCGGGCATCGCGATGACCGTGCCGCTGATCGCGCTGCTGCTGTTCGGCGGCGTCGTCAGCGACCGCCACGGCCGCCGGCGGGTGATGCTGATCGCGGACCTCGTGCGCGCGGCGCTGCTCGCGCTGCTCGGCGCGCTGGCCGCTGAGCGGCGACGCTGCGGCTGTGGCAGATGATGGTGATCGTCGCCATCTACGGCGGCGCGCAGGCGTTCTTCGACCCCGCCAGCGACGCGATCCTGCCCGAGCTCGTGCCCGACGTCGCAGCTCGGCGCAGGCCAACGCGCTCGAGCAGGTCGTGCGCCCGCTCGCGCTGCGCCTCGCCGGGCCGGCGATCGGCGGAGTGCTCGTCGGCGTGCTCGGCGCCGGGCGCCGCGTTCCTGGCCGACGCGCGCGACGTTCCTCGTCTCCGCGGCGACGCTGTGGGCGATGTCCGCGCGCGCGTCCGCTCGCCGCCCGCGGCGCCGGCGCGCAGCTCGAGCGCGCGCACGCGCGCCAGGCTGCGCGAGGGCTGGTCCTACGTGCGCGGCCACGTGTGGCTGTGGGGGACGTTCGCGAGCGCCGGCATCGCCTACCTGCTGTTCATGGGCCCCGCCGAGGTGCTGCTGCCGTTCATGGTCAAGCACGTGCTGCGCGGCAGCGGCGTGCAGCTCGGCCTCGTGCTCGGCGCCGGCGGCCTCGGCTCGGTGGCCGCCGCGCTGGCGATGACGCGCAGCGGGCTGCCCGCGCGGAGCATGACCTTCATCTACGTCGTCTGGACGCTCGCGCACGCTCGCGGTCGCCGGCTACGGGCTGGCCAGCGCCGATCTGGGAGCTGATGCTCGCGAGCGTCGCCTTCAACCTGCTCGAGACCGCCGGCACGATCGTGTGGGCGACGATGAAGCAGCGCCACGTGCCCGGCCAGATGCTCGGGCGCGTCTCGAGCCTCGACTGGCTGATCTCGATCGGCCTGCTGCCGGTCTCGTTCGCGCTGACCGCCCCGCTCAGCGCCGCGTTCGGCGTGCGCGCGACGCTGATCGGCGCGGGCGTCGCGGGCGCCGCGGCAACGCTCGGGGGGCTGATGCTGCCGGGGATGCGGGCCGTCGACCAGCAGATGGCGCCGGACGCACGGGCCGGGATCTCACCGCCCGCGTCTGTGGCGCAGGCGTCTTGAGCGGGGTGCCGATCAGGGACCGGTGAACGTGAACGGCGTCGTCCACGTCCCGTTCTGCTCGGCGGACAGCACGCCGCCCATGCCGAGGCTCGGCGGCGGCAAGGTTTCCACGTTGACCGAGAAGGTCTGGTTGATCGGCAGCGCGCCGCCGCTGCACATGAGCGTGTCGTCGTTCGTTTTCGTGGTGATGACCGCCGCCATCGGCAACTGGCTCGGGCAGATCTCGTTGCTCACGGTGCGCCCCAGCGAACCGGCCGGCGGCAGCATGATCTTGATCGCTTCCATCGGCGTCGTCGACGTCGGTGGTGGTGATCCACTGCCGGTGTAGATCCCGGTGAACATGCCCACGAGCTTGACCTCGGCGGTGCCTTCGAAGCTCCACATGCCGGTGAAACCAAGGCTGTACGTGGGGGGCGGCGTCGTGGCTGGAGGCGTCGTCACGGGCGTCATCGTCGCGGGGGGCGTCGTGGCAGCCGTTCGCAGCTTCGCTCCGATGTAGCCCAGAAGGACGTTGATGTTGTCGTAGCGCAGCGCGATCGGGAAGCTCGATCCCAGGTACTCTTCTTCGCTTTCGTCGCAGAGCTCATCCACCGCGTCGAGGGCGAGGTCGCCGAGGCTCGTGTTCGTGGGCAGCTCGAGCACCGGTCCTGCGAACAGCACGGACACGAATATCAGCTCGTTGCCCTCCAGGTACTCTTCGCGGTCCTCCGGATCGCAGAATTCGTCGGAGCCGAGTTCGTCGTCTTCCGCCAACCGGACCACGTTGTCCTTGATCTGCTCCTTGATCAGGCGCTCGTTGGAGGCGCGCACGACGAATTCGTCGTATGGCCCCATGGCGGCGTGGGCGGACGCGAACGGCATCGACTGCGCGAGCGCGGTCAACCCCGACGGCAGCGCCGCGCCTTTGGCGCCGGCCCGGTGAAAGACCTCCAGCACGCCGAGGAAGCGACCGGGATGACCGTGCACGGGCCGCAGCTGCGCCAGCGCGAACACGCCCGGCTGCTTGTGGTTGACGAGGCCCAGGGTGACCGGCTGCTTGCGATGGTGCCTGCCGTCGCCGCCGATGCTCAGCTCGAAGGACATCACGCTCACGTCGCGGGCAGCGGGAACGGGCACACGGAGCCTCAGCGTCTGCTCGGAGGAGCCACGCGCCTGTGCGGCCGATGCGAGGAATAGCAGGGCCGCGCCGACAGCCAGGGGGACGCGCGTGAGCCGGAGCATGACAGTCGAGCTCAGCCTAAATCATCCGCGCGGCTCTTGCTTGGCGGGTGCCCGTCAGCCCCTGCTAGCTTGTAACGGTGATGCGTCCCTCAAGGCCGCCCGGAGGGCGGCTCTCGCCATCGGAGGGGCCCGCCGGAGGCTGGCCCGACGACGATCACGTCCGCGACGAGTGCGGCGTGTTCGGACTGTACGCGCCCGGTCACGAGGTCTCGCGCCTGTCGTACTTCGCGCTGTACGCGCTCCAGCACCGCGGCCAGGAGTCGGCTGGCATCGCCGCCGCCGACCGCGGCGGGCACATCATCACGCGCCGCGAGCTCGGCCTCGTCAACCAGGTGTTCACCGAGAACGACCTGCGCACGCTCGCCGGCGAGCTCGCGATCGGCCACGTGCGCTACTCGACGACCGGCTCAAACGCCTGGGAGAACTCCCAGCCGGTGCAGCGCTCCGAGGGCACCAACGGCTCGCGCCGCGAGGTCGCGCTCGCGCACAACGGCAACCTGATCAACGCGCTCGAGCTGCACGAGGAGCTGCTCGAGCGGGGCGTCACGTTCAGCTCGACCTCCGACTCGGAGATCATCGCCGCGATGATCGCCACGCACCCGGCCGAGCGCGTCGAGGACGCGATCGCCGACGTGCTGCCGCGCCTGCGCGGCGCGTTCTCGATCGTCGCCATGACCAAGGACCGCGTCGTCGCCTTCCGCGACCCCCACGGCCTGCGCCCGCTCGCGATCGGCGCGCTGGATCCCGGCCCCGACGATGACGGCGAAGCGCGCGCGGCAGGGCATAGCACCGGCGAGCGCAGTACTGCGTCGCCAGCGAGTCGTGCGCGTTCGACATCATCGGCGCGAAGTTCGTGCGCGACGTCGAGCCCGGCGAGCTCGTGACGCTCGGCGCCGACGGCCTGCAGAGCCGGATGGTCGTGCCGGGCGCCAGGCGCGCGTTCTGCGTGTTCGAGTACATCTACTTCGCGCGCCCGGACTCGCGCATGAACGAGCAGGTGCTGCAGGTCGCGCGCGGGCGCATGGGCGAGATCCTGTGGCGCGAGGCGCCCGTCGAGGCCGACCTCGTGATCGCGGTGCCCGACTCCGGCAACCCCGCCGCCCGCGGCCTCGCGCGCGCCGCCGGCCTGCCCCAGGACGACGGCTTCGTCAAGAACCGCTACGTCGCACGCACGTTCATCCAGCCCGGCCAGGAGCTGCGCAAGCACGGCCTGCGGCTGAAGTTCAACCCGCTGCCCGAGGTGATCGCCGGCAAGCGCCTGGTCGTCGTCGACGACTCGATCGTGCGCGGCAACACCACGCGCCAGATCGTGCAGATGCTGCGCGACGCCGGCGCCGCCGAGATCCACATGCGCATCTCCGCGCCGCCGATCAAGCACCCCTGCCACTACGGCATCGACATGTCCACGCGCGAGGAGATGATCGCGCACGGGCGCACCACCGAGGAGATCGCCGCCGAGCTCGGCTGCGACTCGCTGCACTACCTGTCGCTCGAGGGCGTCTACGAGGCGGTCGGCGCGACGCGCGCGACCCACTGCGACGCGTGCTTCACCGGCGAGTACCCGCTCGCGGGCAGCGACGGGGCGGCGGGCAAGTACGCGCTCGAGCCAGACGAGGAGGTTCTACCCGAGGTGTCCTCGCGGGCCCCTGAGGCGTCGTTGTGGCGGTTGTTGTACGGCCTGTGAACGATCAGCTCGCCGGCTCGCCCCGTGCGCGCGGAGGCGACTGCGACGACGATCAGGAGGGTGACGACGATGGTTAGAAGCATGGGCCTGTTCCGTTGATCGGATTTACGAGGCCCTCTCCGCCCTTCTGAATCATTGAAGGACATCGGCGCGTGCGCGCTCTGTGAGGTTGCTCACAGCTATCGTGACCGGCGCGTGAGCGACCGACTTCCCATCGCCGTGCTGGTGTCAGGGACGGGCACCAACCTGCAGGCGCTGCTGGACACGGTGCACGGACGCGAGGCGGAGGTCGTGGCTGTGGCCTCGAGCGTCGCCGGCGCGCCCGCGCTCGAGCGCGCGGCGAAGGCGGGCGTGCCGACGGCGGTGTTCGCGCGCGCCGACGTACGCCGATCGCGCGGCGCGCGACGAAGCGCTCGCCGACTGGCTGACAGAGCGCGGCGCGCGCCTGGTGGTGCTGGCCGGCTACATGGAGCTGCTCGGCGCGCCGTTCCTCGCGCGCTTCCCGGGCGCGGTCATCAACGTGCACCCGTCGCTGCTGCCGGCGTTCCCGGGCTGGGAGCGATCGAGCAGGCGCTCGCGTACGGCGTGAAGGTGTTCGGCGTGACCGTGCACTTCGTCGACGCGGGCGTGGACTCCGGGCCGGTGATCCTGCAGGGCGCGGTCGAGCTGCCCGACGCGCGCGAGCCCGAGGAGGTCCTCGCGGCGCTGCGCCCGCTCGAGCACGAGCTGCTGCCGCGCGCGGTCGCGCTGTTCGCGCGCGGCGCGCTTGGCGCCGACCCCGAGAACCCGCGCAGGACGACGATCCGCTCGGGCGAGGGATAGGCTGCGTGGCAGTGACCACCGAAGGCGACTCATGACCGATCGTCCCCGAAGGGATCACGCATCCGGGGTCGAGCGCGCGGCGCCGGGCGAGGTGCGCGTGCGCAGGGCGCTGCTGTCGGTCTCCGACAAGCACGGGATCGTCGAGTTCGCGCAGGGTCTCGCGGAGCTCGGCGTGGAGCTCGTCTCCACGGGCGGCACCGCGCGCGAGCTGGCGGCGCGCGGGCATCGCGGTGCGCGCGATCGAGGACTTCACCGGCTTTCCCGGAGATGATGGACGGGCGCGTGAAGACGCTGCACCCGCGGCTCTACGCGGGCCTGCTGGCGCGGCGCGACGACGACGAGCACCTGCGCGCGGCCGCCGAGCAGGAGATCGAGCAGGTGGATCTCGTGTGCGTGAACCTGTACCCGTTCGAGCAGACCGTCGCGCGCGGCGACGCCTCCGAGGAGGAGGTGATCGAGAACATCGACATCGGCGGCCCGACGATGATCCGCGCGGCCGCCAAGAACAGCGCGTTCGCGGCGGTGGTCGTCGACCCGGGCGATTACGAGCGGGTGCTGGCGGAGCTGCGCGAGTCCGACGGCACGGCTGTCGCTGACGACGCGCAAAGCGCTCGCGGGCAAGGCGTTCGCGTGCACCGCGCGCTATGACGCGGCGATCTCGACGTGGTTTGCCGCGCGCGACGGGCGAGGGCTTCCCGGCGAGCTGGCGCGACGCCTACGAGAAGGTCATGGACCTGCGCTACGGCGAGAACCCCCACCAGCAGGCCGCGTTCTACGCGCGCGCGGGCGCCCCCACGCACCTGCTGGCGGGCGTGGAGCAGCTGCACGGCAAGGAGCTGTCGTTCAACAACCTGCTCGACCTCAGCTCGGCGCGCGAGCTCGTCGAGGAGTTCGCCGAGCCCGCGTGCGCGATCGTCAAGCACAACAACCCGTGCGGCTGCGCCGTCGGCGCGAGCGCACAGGAGGCCTACGAACGCGCCTTCGCGTGCGATCCCGCAGAGCGCCTACGGCGGCGTGATCGCGGTCAACCGCCCGGTCGACGGCGCGTTCGCCGAGCAGCTCGGCAAGCAGTTCATCGAGGTGCTGCTCGCGCCCGGCTACGACGCCGCCGCGCTGGAGGCGCTGCAGGTCAAGAAAAACGTGCGCCTGCTCGAGCTCGGCGACTGGCCCGCCGCCAGCCGCGAGGTCGAATCCAAGCCGGTGATCGGCGGCCAGCTCGTGCAGACCCACGACGTCGTCTCAGAGACGCGCGAGCAGATGCGCGCGATGAGCGCGCGCCAGCCGAGCGAGCAGGAGTGGCGCGACATGCTGTTCGCGTGGGTCGTCTGCCGCCACGTGCGCTCCAACGCGATCGTGCTCGCCGCGGGCGGCGCCACGATCGGCATCGGCGCCGGCCAGATGAGCCGCGTGGACGCCGTGCGGATCGCGATCGAGAAGGCCCGCGCGTTCCGCCCTGATCAGCTCGCCGGCTGCGGCGCTCGCCTCCGACGCCTACTTCCCCTTCGCCGACGGCCCGCAGCTCGCGCTCGACGCCGGCGTCAGCGCGATCATCCAGCCGGGCGGCTCGGTGCGCGACGAGGAGGTCGTCGCGGCGGTCGACGCGGCCGGCGCGGCGATGGTCGCCACCGGCGTGCGCCACTTCCGGCACTGAGCTTCCCTCGAAGGTGGCGCATGCGCCGGCTGGCGGGCTGCATGGGGCTTGGTCGTCGAGTCGATCAAACGATATTGTTCCTGCATGGCGGATTTGACCATCCAGCCGGTGGGTGAGGACGAGACTCAGGAGGGCGGTCGTCGCACCGGTGGCACGTCGTCGAGCGGTTTCCTCGCGCTGCTCTGCGCGAAGGACATCGATGGCGCCTCGGATCTGCTGGCGGAGGACGTCGAGTACATCAACGTCGGGCTTCCCGCCGTGCACGGCCGTGAGCGTGTTCGGCGGCTCCTACGTGCAACGCTCGGCCGAGCTGGCGCAAAGTTCGAGGTGTACACGCACGCGATCTCGGCGAACGGGCCGTCTGTCCTGACAGAGCGCACGGATGTCCTGGTGTTTCGCCGACTGCGCATCCAGTTCTGGGTCTGTGGGCGCTTCGACATCCAGGGCGGAGAGATCGTGCTCTGGCGCGATTACTTCAGCCAGAGGAACGTCATGGCTGCGACCCTGAGGGGGCTGCTCGGCATGGTCGTTCCTGCGGCGCGCGCCGAGCCCCCGGCCGTCTAGATCCCTCGTCCTGCGATCGTGCCGAGTCCGGCAACCCTAGGCCAGCGGAGATCGTAAGCGACTCGGCTTGCCCGCGCCGAAGGCGCCCGCAAGACGATCGGTTACGATCGAAGCATGGTCCTTTACACCTGCCCCGCCCGCACCCACGGCGCCAACGCCCCCCTGATTGCCCACCCCTGCGGGGTCGCCGCCCAGGCTCTCGACCGCTCGGGCCACACCTACACGGTGAAGACCGTCGGGGGCTTCAAACGCATCCCGCTGAGCCGCCGCGGCAAGCGCGAGGAGATCGTCTCGCTCACGGGCCAGCAGGACGTCCCGGTGCTGCTGCTCGACGACGGCAGCACGGTCGCGGGCTCGAGCGCGATCGTCGCATGGGCCGCCGACCACAGCGCCGCGGCGGCCTGAGCTTCCCCGACGCTGAGCGTCTGGGGTTCTGTGCAGCCGGCGCATGCGCCGGCTGACGGCGGGCGCATGCGCCCGCCGCGGGGCCGCACATGTGCGGCCCCGGACCAGGCCGCATGCGGCCTGGTCCTCAAGGGTCTCGGCAAAAGTGAGGCAAAAGTGAGCATCAGCGGTGTACGATCGAAGCATGTGCAGAAACATCCGCAACCTCCACAACTTCGAGCCGCCCGCCACCGACGAGGAGATCCGCGCGTCGGCGGTGCAGTACGTGCGCAAGATCAGCGGCTTCACCAAGCCCTCGCAGGCCAACGCCGAGGCGTTCGAGCGCGCGGTCGACGCCGTGACGGAGATCTCCGACGCGCCTGCTGGACGAGCTGGTCACGAACGCGCCGCCGAAGGACCGCGAGGTCGAGGCCGCCAAGGCCCGCGCGCGCGCCGCGCAGCGTTACGCCGCGTAGCGCCGGCGCTGTCTGGCAGGCGGCTCCGCGCGGGCACGCCGCTCCGCGAACGCCGATGCGGGATCGCGTGCGACGCCAGGGATCCATACGCCGCACGCGGCGATTGCCGCGCGCGCGGAGGGACTTGACGAAACCGTCTGTTACGATATATCGTGTAAGTACTTTGATAGCTCACGATAGGAAATAGTTATGTTTGGAGATGCATTATTCAACAGGAGCAAAGCCCGGCTGCAGATCGCCCCGCCACGGTGGCGAGCCTCGAGGCGGCACGGCGACATGGGTTCGCGCACGGCCCGCGCGGCGAGTTCGGCGGCGGCCCGTTCGGTGGCGGCGGCCCATTCGGCGGCGGCGGCGGCCCGCGCGGACGCGGTCGCAGGGCGCGCCGCGGCGACATCCGCACGGCCGCGCTGCTGCTGCTCGCGGAGGAGCCGCGCAACGGCTACCAGATCATGCAGGAGGTCGCAGGAGCGAAGCGGCGGCGTGTGGAGCCCGAGCCCCGGCTCGGTCTACCCGGCGCTGCAGCAGCTCGAGGACGAGGGCCTGATCCGCACCGAGGAGAGCGACGGGCGCAAGCTGTTCGCGATCACCGACGACGGGCGCGCGCTGCTGGCCGAGCGCGGCGACGACCGGCCGGCGCCGTGGGAGCAGACGGGCGGTCACGCCGGCGGAGCGCACGAGCTCGGCGGGCTGATGCGCGAGGTCGCCTCCGCGTTCGCTGCAGGTGATGCGCACGGGCAGCGAGGGCCAGATCGCCAAGGCCGCCGACGTGCTCGCGGCAACCCGCCGCGATCTGTACCGGATCCTCGCCGACGGCGACGTCGAGCGCGGCAGAGCGGCGAGCGAGGCCGGCGGCCGAGCCGGACACCGGCGCGGATGCCGGTACCGTGGACCAGGACAGTTGAGCCAGACCGCGACCACAGCGCCAGCCCCGCCACCGACGACGGCGCCCACCGCCGCCGTCTCGGTCGACGGCCTGGTCAAGCGCTACGGCGAGGTCGAGGCGGTGCGCGGCATCGACTTCGAGGTCGCCAGCGGCGAGATCTTCGGCTTCCTCGGGCCCAACGGCGCGGGCAAGTCGACGACGATCAACATGCTGTGCACGCTCGTGCGCCCGAGCGGCGGCTCCGCGCGCGTCGCGGGCCACGACGTCGTCGCAGAACGCGACGACGTGCGCCGCAACATCGGCCTGGTCTTCCAGGACACGACGCTCGACGGCTACCTGACCGCCGAGCAGAACCTGCGCCTGCACGCGGAGCTGTACGGCGTGCCGCGCGAGCTGGTGGGCGAGCGCATGCGCCAGGTGACGGAGATGGTCGGGCTGTGGGAGCGGCGCGGGAGCCTCGTCAACACGTTCTCCGGCGGCATGAAGCGGCGCCTGGAGATCGCGCGCGGCCTGTTGCACTCCCCGCGCGTGCTGTTCCTCGACGAGCCGACCGTCGGCCTCGACCCGCAGACGCGCAGCTCGATCTGGCGCTACATCCGCGAGCTGAAGGCGCGCGAGGACATCACGATCTTCCTCACCACCCACTACATGGACGAGGCCGAGTACTGCGACCGCATCGCGATCATGGACCAGGGCCGGATCATCGTGCTCGACACGCCCGAGGCGCTGAAGGCGAAAGTGGGCAAGGACCGCGTGCAGATCCAGACCGACGACGACCAGGCGGCGATCGCCGGCGCTGCGCGAGCGCTTCGACGATCGAGGCCGACGATCGCCGAGGGCGCGGTCACGTTCGGCGTGCCCGAGGGCGAGCAGTTCGTGCCGCGGCTGTTCGCCGAATGGCCCGATCGTCCCGCGATCCGCTCGGTGAGCGTCGCGCGCCCGTCGCTCGACGACGTGTTCATGTCCTACACGGGCACGACGATCCGCGACGCGGAGTCGGGCCAGACCGACACGCGCCGCAACGTCGCACGGATGATGAACCGCTGATGGGGATCGAGGCGAGCGGCTGATGGCGACCGAGACGACCGCGCCGCCGGCGCGCCCAGCTCCCAACGGGCGTCCGCCCGCGGCGCAGCCGGGCACGCCGCACGAGATCGCGCGCGTGCGCGTGCCGACGCGCAGCGCTGCGCAGCGAGCTGCGCGCGATCAAGGTCGTGTGGAAGCGCGAGCTGATCCGCTTCAGCCGCGACCGGCTGCGCATCCTGACCTCGCTGATGCAGCCGTTCCTGTTCCTGTTCGTGCTCGGCACCGGGCTCTCGCGCGCTGGCCTCGGCGGGCACGCACGGCGTCAACCTGCGCACGTTCGTGTACCCCGGCGTGCTGTGCATGGCGGTGATGTTCACCGCGATGTTCTCCGCCGCCTCGCTCGTGTGGGACCGCGAGTTCGGCTTCCTGCGCGAGATGATGGTCGCGCCCGTGCGGCGCAGCTCGCTGGTGCTCGGCAAGTGCCTCGGCGGCGCCACCGTGGCGAGCTTCCAGGGCGTGATCGTGCTCTGCCTCGCCGGCCTCGTCGGCGTTCCCTACGACGCTGTGCTGATCGTCGAGGTGCTTCGCGCTGCAGCTGCTGCTGGCGTTCGCGATCACCGCCTTCGGCGTGATGGTCGCCGCGCGCATCACCCAGATGCAGTCGTTCATGGCGCTGATGCAGATGGCGATCATGCCGATGTACTTCCTCTCCGGCGCGCTGTTCCCCGTGTCCGGCCTGCCGCAGTGGCTGGCGATCCTCAACCGCCTCGACCCGCTCACCTACGCCGTCGACCCGATGCGCCGCGCGGTGTTCGCGCACCTGAAGATCAGCGCCGCCGCGCGCCACGCGCTGGACCCGGGCGTGACGTGGTGGAGCTGGCACGTGCCGAGCCTCGTCGAGGCGGCGGTCGTCGCCGCGCTCGGCCTGCTGATGCTGACGATCGCGATCGTGCAGTTCAGCCGCGCGGAGTAGGCGTTCCCTGGCCGCGCGGCCAGCCGGCCTGGTAGGGTCGCGCGATGGCCTCGCTCGACCCCAGCACGCCGGCGCTCGAGCTGGCGCGCTCGCTGCGCGCGCGCGAGCTCTCCGCGGTCGAGCTGCTCGACGCGTGCATCGCCGCGATCGACGAGCGCAACGGGGAGCTGAACGCGGTCATCTGGCGCAACGACGAGGATGCCCGCGCGGCGGCCGCGGAGGCCGACCGGCGCCTGGCGGCCGGTGAGGCGGCGCCGTTCCTCGGCGTGCCGCTGCCGATCAAGGACCTGACGCCGGTCGCCGGCTGGCCGGTCAGCTACGGCTCGCGCGGCGGTCCCGCGGGCGTCAGCGAGGAGAGCGAGCTGGTCGTGGAGGCGCTCGAGCGCGCCGGCTTCGTGCTGTGCGGTCGCACGAACACACCCGAGTTCGGGGTGATCACGGCAGCCGAGAACCTCCGCTACGGGATCAGCCGCAACCCGTGGGACACGAACCGCTCGCCGGGTGGCTCCAGCGGCGGCGCCGCTGCCGCGGTGGCCGGCGGGATGTTCCCGATCGCGCACGCCAACGACGGCGGCGGCTCGATCCGCATCCCCGCCTCCTACTGCGGGCTGGTCGGCTTCAAGCCCAGCCGCGGCCGCGTTCCGCGCCTGGCGCAGAGCTGGCTTGGCGCGGTCGTCGAGGGCGTGGTCGCGCGCACGGTCGCCGACTCGGCCGCGTGCTCGACGCGATCGCCGGCCCGGACCCGCTCGCCTGGTACAACGCGCCGGCGCCGGCGCGCCCGTTCGCGCAGGAGCCGGGCGCGCCGGTCGCTCCGCTGCGCATCGGGCTGATGGCGCAGGCGCCGCTCGGGATACCGACCGACGCGGCGTGCACAGCCGGCCGCGCGCGCTGCGGCCGCCGCGCTCGAGGAGCTCGGGCACAGCGTCGAGGAGGTCGAGGTGCCGACGATCTCCGAAGAGATGGTGCCGCCGTTCATCGTCCTGACCCAGGGCGGCCTGGCCGACTACGAGGGCGTCGACTGGTCGGCGGTCGAGCCGCACATCGCTCACCAGCGCAAGGCGCAGCGGCGAGCTCGGCGCCTACGACTACGTGCTCGCCGCGCGCACGCTCGAGCTGCTCAGCCGCCGCGAGGTGGCGCGCTGGGGCCGCGACTTCGACGTGCTGCTCACGCCGACCTCGGCGATCCTGCCGCCGCTCGCGGGCGCGATCCTCGAGGCCCAGCACGCGGCGCCCGACCAGCCGGTGATGGACGTCGTGGCGAGCGTGTCGTTCACCGCGTTCGGCAACGTCACCGGTCTGCCGGCGGTGAGCCTGCCGCTGCACTGGAGCGAGAGCGGCCTGCCGGTGGGTGCGCAGCTCGTGGCCGGTCCGTGGCAGGACGGTGCGCTGCTGGCGCTCGCCGCCCAGCTCGAACAGGCGCGGCCGTGGGCGCAGCGGCGTGCGCCACTGCTCGCTCAGCCCGTTCGCTGACGAGCCGGCAGAACACCTCGACGAGGTTCGGGTCGAACTGCGTGCCGGCGCAGCGGCGCAGCTCGCGCAGGGCGTCCTCGAGCGACATCGCGCGCTTGTACACGCGCTCGTCGAGCATCGCGTGGAAGGAGTCGCAGATCGTGATGATGCGGGCGCCGAGCGGGATCTCCTCTCCGAGCAGGCCGTCGGGATAGCCGCTCGCCGTCCCAGCGCTCGTGGCTCGCGCGCACGAGCGGGCCGATGCGGTCGAGCGACGGGCCGGCGGCGGCGATGATCTGACTCGCCCATCAGCGTGTGCTGCTTCATGAACTGCCACTCCTCGTCGTTCAGCGGCCCGGGCTTGGCGAGGATCTCATCGGGGATGCCGAGCTTGCCGACGTCGTGCAGGTCGCCGGCCTTGATGACCAGGCCGATCGCCTCCTCCTCGAGGCCGACCGTGCGCGCGAGCAGCTCGACGTCGCCGGCGACGTCGTCGGAGTGCTCGCCGAGGTCGGGGTGGCGCTGGGCGAGGGCCGCGTGCAGGACGGCGGTGATCAGCTCCGCGGCGCCGCCGTGGCTGGTCGCCTTCTCGCGGTACATGTGCTGGTCGGCGAGCCGCAGCGCGTGCATCGGCTCGCTCGTCTCGCTGCGGGATCTCGACGGCGCCGGCGGCGCACGTGACGGTGAAGGCGCCGCCCTGTTCGCCCAGCGCCTCGCGCGCCCGCAGGAACAGCGCGTGCGGGTCGGCGACGGGGGCGGTGATCAGCGCGCAGAACTCGTCGCCGCCGAGCCGGTAGACGGTGCCGTGGCGTCCGACCGCCTCGCGCAGGCGCCCGCCCAGGCGCGACAGCAGGCTGTCGCCGGCAAGGTGGCCGAAGGAGTCGTTGTAGTTCTTGAAGCCGTTGAGGTCGAAGAACCACACGTACGCGGGCTGCTCCTCGCTCCCGCGCTGGCAGATACGGGGCAGGTCCTCGAGCAGTGCGCGGCGGTTGCGCAGGCCGGTGAGCTCGTCGGTGGTCAGCTCGCGGATGACCCGGCGGTTGGACACCACCAGGCCGGCGATCGAGCAGAGCAGGCGCGAGGATCGCGGTCGCGAGCACCGTCAGCAGTTCCGTGCTCCAGGCGTTGAGGAAGTCGGGGTTGGGGCGGCTCTCGCTCGCGAGCACCGCGAGGCCGTCGTGCGTTCCGCCGACGGCCATCGGCAGCACGGCGACCATCGCGCGGCGGCCCGCGTCGAGCGTGGATTGGGGATGCTCTCCCAGCGGGGCGCCGCCCACGCTCAGCGTGCGGGTCGGCGCGCCCGCGTGCAGGCCGACGGCGGGAGCCCCAAGCGAGATCCTTCCCCCTGCGTAGCTGCCGAGCTGGATGTGCACGCTGGGGGTGCCGCCCTCGACGAGCAGGTCCGATCCACGCGCGGTGAGGGTGGCCATGTCCAGGTGCACGAAGCCGAGCGTGCGGGCGCCCGCGCGGATCGGGGCGACGAACGCGACCGACGGCTTCCCGGTGACGGGCGAGACGAACGCGCGGCTGCCGCCGCCGCCGGCCGAGCTGTTGGCGATCGCTGCGAACTGGCGGCCGAGCACCAGCGGGAAGACGGCCGCGCGTGCGTTTGGCGCGCAGGCGAGCTGGCGTCCCCGATCGTTGTCCAGGCACGCCGCCGACAGGCTCGCCAGCGACGAGCGCTGGATCGCGGCGAGGCTGGCGGCGGTGTCGGCCACGTCGATCGCGCGCGCCCTCGAAGGGACCTCCCGCCCACTCAGAAGTTGCGCGACGGCGGGGTTGACGAACATCAGCGAGAGCGCCGTGGCGGTCTGGCGCTGGTTGCCGGAGATCAGCGCGACCTCGTTGCTGACGGCGGCCTGCAGCAGGCGATCCTGCTTGTCGCGCCGTGAGCTCACGCTTTCGCTTGTCTCGAGCACGGTGACGCCGCCGAGCAGCAGCGAAGCCACCAGACCAATGAGTGCGAGTTGTCGCATGACGACTGTTTCGTCGCCTCGCCGAAGACCTTAAATGTTGGATCTGGCGGCCGGCAGATGTTTGTCTGCGTCAAGCCAGGCTGTTTGCGCTCGTCAAGCCCGGCTGTTTGCGCTACAGCGCGAACGCGCGCGCCACGATCGCGGCCCCGTCGGCGCCCGCCGGCAGGTCGCCGAAGGCGAGGCCGCGGGCGTCCAGGCGCGCGGCGCAGAACGCGTCGGAGACGGCCGGCGGTGCGTGGCGCAGCAGCAGGCTCGCCTGCAGCGCGAGCGCCATGTCCTCGACGACGCGCCGAGCGCTCCACTGCGCGAGCGCCGGGTCGCTCGCGAGCACTCGCTGCCCTCGCGCACGAGCGCCTCGCCCAGCGCCGGGTCGGCCTCGAACGCGTTGTGGTCGACCAGGGGCGGCGGCTGGTTTACGACCTCATGCGTCGCCGAGCGATGGGTGCGACTCGCGGTCGACATCTGCGGCTCCCCTCCTGCTGTCGCGGTTGGGTTGACCTTACTACCGGGCGTGAGGCGGGACGGCTGGTCAGTCGATCGATCCGGGCTTCGCGATCCAGACGCTCTCGACTCCCAGCGCACGGCATAGGGGGTCGAAGTGGCCGTCGTAGTGCAGAACGCCCGCACCACGTCCGGCGGCCGCCGCGGCGATCAGATAGTCGGCCGCCGGGATTCGTCGCTCGCCTCGAAGCTCGCGCGAGGCTGCGACTGCCGCCGCGCCGGCGCTGCGGGTGACGTGGGCCGCGGGCAACGCGGTCAACGTTCGATCGAGGTCGGCGAACTTCTGCTCGTCGCGAGAGCTCGCAAGCAGCTCGAGCGCGACCACGGGACACACCGCGAGCAGGTACGACTCGGCGGTCGCGAGCCAGCGGGGGAGCACCACCGGATCGCGCTGACGATTCCAGGCCGAGGTATCGAAGACGAGCAGTGCTCCAGAGCCGTAAGGCTCAGCGGGCGGCATGAAGCTGCTCTGAGACGGAGAAGTCGTAACCGTCATCGTTGCCTTCTGCGATTCGCAGCAGGTGAGCTCGTGCTCTGTTTCTGTCAGCGCGCTCCGCGCGAATCGCCTCGGCGCCACGCAGCGCGAGGTCACGTACCGCACGCGAACGCGGCTCAGTGCCGCCGAACTCGGCGACAGCAGCCGCCAGCTCAGAGTCGAGCGTGACCTGGACGCGCGGGTTGGTCGGTGGCATAAATGCAGTGTACCGTGCGACTGGTACACCATCGCGAGGAGTGAATGCCCCGTGCGGGACTCGAACCCGCCCCACCGGATTAAAAGTCCGGCGCTCTACCAGATGAGCTAACGGGGCCCTGCGGGCGAACAGTCTGGCAGACCGGCTGGCGCTCGGCGCGAACATGCCCGCAGAGCGCCTCCGGTGTCTCCAACGCGTCAGGCCCTCACGGCTCCTCGGCGGCGGCGACCTCCAGCAGCTCCTCGATGCGCGTGAGCTTGACGCGCGGGCGCCCGGCGGGCTCGCCGAGCGCGCGCTCGTGGCGGTCGATGGCCTCCCAGCCGGAGTACGTGACGAGCTCGGGCTGGCGCGAGCGCAGCAGCGCCTCGACTGCGTCGGCGTCGGGCGTGCTGGGCACGTGCGCGGGGCCACAGCGCTCCTGCGCGTCGGCGGCTGTCCCGTTTTCGCTCCCGTCGCTCGAAGGCGCGAGGTCGGCGAGCATCGCGTCGACGGTCTCCTGCGCGTCCTTCTTGTTGGTGCCGATCACGCCTGAGGGGCCGCGCTTGATCCAGCCGACGACGTACTCGCCGGGCAGCGGCGCGCCGCTGTCGGGGTCGAGCACGCGCCCGGCCGCGGTTGGGGATGATGGCCGAGCGCTCGTCGAAGGGCACGCCGGGAAGCGGGATGCCGCGGTAGCCGATGGCGCGGAAGGCGAGCCCGGCTGGGATCGTCTCGCGCTCGTCGGTGGGCTGTGCGCGCAGGCCGCCGCCGGGCGCGGGGACGAGCTCGTTGCGGATCAGCTCGACGGCGCCGAGGCGGCCGTGCTCGTCGGGGAGGAAGGCGGCGGGCGAGAGCAGGAAGCGCAGGACGATGCGCTTGTGCGTGGCCCGTGGGCGTGCGGGCGGCGTAGGCGCGCAGGATCTCGACGTTGCGCCGTGAGGTGATGTCTTCCTCGGCCTGCGGATCGGCGACGGCGAGCGCGCGCTCGAGTTCGTCCGCGTCGACGATCACGTCGGCGTCGGCCAGCTCGCCGAGCTCGAGCAGCTCGGGGTTGGTGAAGGCGGCCTGCGCGGGGCCGCGGCGGCCGAGGATGACGACCTCGTGAGACGCGGCTGTGGGCGAGCACCTCGAGCGCGTGGTCGGCGGTGTCGGTCGGCGCGAGCTCCTCAGGCGCGAGCACGAGCATGCGCGCGACGTCGAGCGCGACGTTGCCGTTGCCGATCGACGACGGCGCGCTCGGCCGAGAGCAGGTCGAACTCGAGGTCGGTGTGGTCGGGGTGGCCGTTGTACCAGCCGACGAACTCGGTGGCGGCGTGCGAGCCGGGGAGCTCTTCGCCGGGGATGCCGAGCGGCCGGTCGGACGGCGAGCCGGTGGCGTAGACGATCGCGTGGTAGTGGGCGAGCAGGTCCTCGCGGGAGACGTGCTCGCCGAAGGTGACGTTGCCGAAGTAGCGGAAGCGCGGGTGTGCGGCGGTCTTCTCGTAGACGCGGGTGACCGACTTGATCTTGGGGTGGTCGGGCGCGACGCCCGAGCGCACGAGCCCCCACGGTGTTGGCAGGCGCTCGAGCATGTCGACCTCGAAGCGCCCGGCCGCGGTCCTTGAGCAGGTGCCCGGCGGCGTAGAAGCCGGCGGGGCCGGAGCCGATGACGGCGATGCGGATGGGGGGCTCGTCGGTCATCGGCCGGGCGTAGGGCGAGGTGGGGGTGCGGAGCAGGGGGTGCGGTGGGATGCGAGAGCGGGATGGGCGCGGCCCGACTCGAACGGGCGACCCCCTCGGTGTAAGCGAGGTGCTCTAGCCAACTGAGCTACGCGCCCGCGTGTGGGACGTGGGCTCTCAAGGCTAGCGGGCAGGACCGTGGAATCGACCATCGGGGGAGCGCGCCTGCGAAGCTGTGCGGATGGGCAGAGGCGGCCGCATCGCGGTGGGCTTGGCGGGCGCGGTCGTGCTGCTGCTGGCGCTCGCGCAGCTGATCCTGCCGCGGCTGGCGGCGAGCAGGATCTCCTCGCGTGTGGGCCGCTACGGGAGGGTGCAGAGCGTGAGCGTGAGCGCGTGGCCGGCGGTGGAGCTGCTGTGGGGCCACGTGGGCTCGGTGCGGGTGCGGGCGAAGAGCCTCGCGCTGAGCCCGGCGCAGGCGGCGGCGCTGCTGTGGGAAGCGCGGGGGACGGCGAGCATGGACGTGAGCGCGGAACAGCGTGCAGCTGGGGTCGCTGCGGCTGACCGACGCGAGCCTGCGCAAGCGCGGCAGCGCGCTGAGCGCGCAGGCGCTGACGAGCGAAGCGGACGTGAAGGCGGCGCTGCCGCCGGGCTTCGGAGTGCAGCTGCTGCGCAGCGAAGACGGCGAGGTGGAAGTGCAGGCGACGGGCGGGCTGTTCGGGGTGGGCGCGTCGGTGAACGCGGTGGCGGGCGCGAGCGAAGGCAAGCTGGTCGCGCATCCGCTGGGGTTCCTGGTGGAAGCGCTGCAGCTGACGCTGTTCTCCGACCCGCACGTGTACGTGGAGGGCGTGGGCGCGAGCGTGCAGAGCGAGCGGCCGCTGAGCTACCGGCTTGACGATCAGCGCGCGCCTGCGCTGAGCGGCGCATGAGGTCGCGCTTGCGTGCTGCGGTGCAGGCGCGTCAGGCGACAGCGGCAGCTGGGTGGCGGCACTGGCGGCGCGCGGCCGGACGATCACGGGCAGGCCTTGCTTGGGGCTGATGGTCGGCATCTGGCGGATGCTCAGCTGGAAGTCGTGCGGCAGCGAGAGCGTGCAGCGCGAGAGGATCAGCGTGGCGATGGCGCGCACCTCGAGCTGGCCGAAGCGCATGCCGATGCACGTGCGCGAGCCGCCGCCGAAGGGGACGTAGGCGCCCTTGGGCAGCGCGGCGCTGGCCTCCGGCGTGAAGCGCTCGGGGCGGAACTCCTCGGGCTCGGGGAACACGTCGGGCAGGTGGTGGGAGGCCCACGAGCAGTAGTTGACGAACGCGCGCGCGGGGACGGTGTGGCCTTCGAACTCGAACGGCTCGACCGAGCGCCGCGGCCCGACCCACGCGGGCGGGTACTTGCGCAGCGTCTCGTCGAGCACCATCTCGAGCTCGCTGCAGCTCGCCGGACATCAGCTGCGCGGCGGTCGGCCGCCCGCCTGCGAGCTGGGCGTCCTGCTCGGCGAGCAGCCGGGCGAGGACGTGCGGGTGGCGGGCGAGCTCGTAGAACATGAAGGAGACGGTCGAGGTGGTGGTGTCGTGGCCGGCGAACAGGAGCGTCATGACCTCGTCGCGGATCTGCAGGTCCGACGAGCGTGTTGCCGTCCTCGTCGCTGGGCGTCGAGCAGCAGGCTGAGGATGTCGTGGCCGCGCTCGCCGGTCGCGCGCCGGCGCGAGATCTCGGCGTAGATCAGCGTGTCGAGCTTGCGCGCGGCCCGCTGCATGCGCGCCCACGGCGAGAAGCGGCCGCGGAGGACGCGCAGGAAGTACTCGGTGGAGTAGAACGAGAGCGCCTCCTCGAACAGCGCGGCGGCGTCGATCGCGCGCGCCTGCTCGCCGTCGGGGTCGACGCCGAACAGCGCGCGCATGGCGACGCGCACGGCCAGGTGCCGCGTCCACGCGTACAGGTCGATGCTGGCGCCGGGCGTGAGCTGCTCGAGCGCGCGTTCGGTCTCCTGCACGACCGCGTCGGCTGAAGCGGCGATGTGCTCGCGGTGGAACGCCGGCAGCATGATCCGGCGCGAGCGGCGGTGGAAGTCGCCGTCGATCGTCAGCAGGCCGTCGCCCATCAGGCCGATGAGGTCGCGGAAGTGCGATTCGCGCCACGTGAAGTTGGACGCGTGCGAGACGGTGATGTAGTGGTTGGCGGCCGGGCCCGAGCATGAACACGACGTTGGCGTGGAAGAGCCGCAGCGTGAAGATCGGCCCGAAGCGCTCGTAGGCGTCCAGCAGCAGCGGCAGCGGGTCGTCGGCGAAGCGGCGCGTGCGGGCCAGCGAGAAGCGCGTTTCGCCGGGCGGGAACGGAACCGCGGCCGAGCGCTCGTCGCGCAGGTCTTCGCAGCATCACCGCCAGTGGGCTTCGAGTTGAGCATCGGTGGAGGACCGACGAGCGCCACGTCCGCAAGCCTAGTCGAAAGTTGGCCGGCCGGCCAGTTTCCGACGAGCACGGGGCCGACGGCCCAGCCTTGGCATACTGGAGAGGCACGGAACGTCGCCCCGGCGCTCCGAGCATCGCGGGGGCGTAGCTCAGCAGGTTAGAGCGCTGCCCTGTCACGGCAGAGGTCGCGGGTTCGAGTCCCGTCGCTCCCGCTTTTGTCACCCCGCGTTTCCGGTCGGCTTTCGGGGGTTTCGGTCTGGCCTGGTCTATTGCCTTGAAGTAGCGGGCGAATGCTGGGTCGTGGTTTGACGGCGACGATGATGCCGTTGTCCTGCCATACGTGGTCGAAGAGGCTGGCAAGGAGCTTTCGTCGCTCGGCCGGGTTGGGCTCTGCGTGCCAGAAGCGGGCGAAGTCGCCGAGTAGTTCCTGGGCGCGGTCGAGATCCGGGTCGGCGGGCGGCGCGAGACGCTGGAGTTCTTCCTCGAGGGTTTGGCGGCGCATGATGTAGCGAGGCTTGGTGAGGTCGCCGAGGACGTAGAGGTCTTGGAGGCGGTCGAGCTGGGTGAGGAGGCTGCGGCGGCGCTCCTGATCGTCGCCGGGATGCTGCTGGGTGGCGGCGCGGATCGTGTCGAGGACGAGGTCGCGCAAGGTTGCGTCGGGCTGGAATGCGTGAAGCCAGTCGACGAGCTGGTCCTCCAGCGGCTCGGCCTTGACGATCGCCTGGGTGCAGTCGCCGTGGTGGCGTCGGGTGGAGCACTGGTAGCGGCGGACGCCTGCGCGTGAGCCGCGGGTGCCGTGCATCCGCGCGCCGCAACGCTCGCAGCAAAGGAGCTTGCGCAGCAGGTACTCCTCGGATGGGCGCCCGGGCTTGACGACGCGGGTGCGCCAGGAGCGGATCTCCTGCACCTTCTCGAACAGCTCGTCGGTCACGATCGCCTCGTGCAGCCCTTCGATGGCACGGGTCTTGTCGCGCAGCCCGCTGACGTAGCCGGCATATGCGGCGTTGCAGAGCATCTCGCGCACGGTGTCCTTGGAGAACTGGCGGTCGCGGGCGGTGCGTGCGCCTTTCGCGTTCAGCCAGTCGGCGAGGCTGCGGTCCGACTCGTGGCCGGTGGTATAGCGCTCGAACATCTGCCGCACCAGCGGCGAGCGCTCCGGGTCGGGGATGGCGAGCTTGCTCGCGGGGTCGCGCACATAGCCCCATGGGAGGCTGCCGACGAGGTGTCCTTGGCGTGCCTTCTCGCGCAGCCCGCTGCGGGTCCAGAAGGACAGCGAGACGGAGTAGTACTCGTCGAACATCTCGTGGATGGACTCGGCGAGGAACGCGGATGGGTCGGATGGGTCCTCGCCCATCGGCTGCGTGACGGACACGACCCGGATACTCAGCCGCTCGCGCAGGAGCTGCTTGTAGCGCCTGGCCTCGACCTGGCTGCGCGCGAAGCGAGACGTGTGGAACACCAGCACGCACTCGAAGTCCCCGGCGGCGGCGTCGGCCATCAGGCGCTGGAACTCCGGCCGCGCCTCGGACTTTCGCCAGCCCGAGTGAAAGTCGCAGTACTCGCCGACGAGTTCCAGGTCATTCTCGGCGGCGAACTTCGCGATCGCTTGGCGTTGGGCGTCGGGTGAGAATCCTTGGCCCTGCTCCTCGGTGGACTCGCGGACGTACGCGACTGCACGTTGCCTGATCGTCTCTACCGGGCTACTCATCACGTCCTCCTTGGGTGTGGGCGGCGGTGAGTTCTCGTCCGCGGCGAAGCCACCAGTCAGCGAACCAGCTTGCGAAACCTTCGAGTTCACCTGCGGTATCGGGCGGTGTCGCTCGGTCATCTGTGTCTCCTCTCCTGATGGCTGATCCTGTGCAGTGGGCATCGCCGCGGCGAGCCGGGCGGGGATTTCGCTTGCTCGCGGTGCTTGCGGCGCGGCGTCTGCCGGGAGCTGGGCATCGCCCTGCTCCGTCGCTGGGTTTCTCGTGTGGGCTGCTCACAGTTGCGCCTCACTTTCCGTCTGTGTGGTTGAGGTTGCCTGATAGGGCTTGGTGCTGTGCGGCTCGCGGCAGTAGTGGCACGACGGCGACCCAGCGGAGCCGAAGCTGCCCGCGTCACGAACTGGTGGGTAGATCGTCTCTCCGCAGCTGACGCAAGTCCGTAGCCGCTCGTGGTCGAGCTGTGCGTAGAAGTCCTCGGCGCGGTGGGTGAGCCGTCCGAGCAGGCCGGCATCACGCGCGAGTCGTCGTGCGGCGTGATCCCGCCACGCCAGATACGCAAGCTGCCGCTCGTGCTGCTCGTGGCGACCGGCGGCGTCGTGCTCGGCGTCGCTTTGTAGGTGGCGGAGCGTGGCGTGGTCGAGTAGTCCGCCGTCGCGCAGCGTTTGGCTTGCGCGGCGCAGTGACGGGCCGGCGCCGTGGCGATCGGCGAGCGCCGTGACCTGCTGGGCCTGCGTGCTGCGGTAATGCTCGACGAGCAGCGCGATCGTTTCGCGCACGGCGGCGCCGGGTGACGGGAGGTCGTGTGCTCGTGGTTCGGGTAGCGCGTGGTCGAGGTCGCGCGCGATTGCGCGCAGCGCCTCGCGCTCGTCCGGTGACGGTCTGCTGGTCGAGGCCCGCAGCAGCTCGACCGCGCGCTCGCCTGTCGAGCCAAGCGCCTGCATGTACGCGGTCAGAGCGTAGGAGTAGTCGACCAGGAGCTTTCGCATCGCGCCGGGGTCGTCGCGCAGCGTCTGGCGCCGCGCCTGTTCGGCGTCCGCTTGCTCCTGGCGATAGGCGAGCGCCTGCTCGTATGGCGCACGCGCGGCTCCGAGGATGTCGGCGAGTGTCAGGCCGGCGTTCCCGTCCAGGTCCGCGAGACACGCGTCGTTGAGGAGCTGGCCGGGTGCCCAGGCGCTCCCGGCCGCGCCTGCGACGAACGCACGGCGGCCGTGCTGGCGTGGGCCGTGGGAGAGCGCCCGCGCGAGCGCGGTCAGGAACTTGGCCGCTCGCGTGTCGGTGGTCGTGAGAAACAGCAGCGCCGGGAGGAACGGGTGGCGCTCCCGCCACGCGTCGCTTGCGGCGTAGTCGGCGTATAGCTCGGCCTTCTGGCGTAGCCGTGTGTGCGACATCGTGCCGAGGTCGATCTCCACGAACGCCCCGAACTTCCGGCCCTGCGCGTCAACGAGAATCACCATCGCGTCCGGGGCGAGCGCACGCTTCTTGCCCGCGCCCTCGAACAGCTCGCGCGCGTCGCCCTCACGGCGATACTCCTGCACTGCGAGCCCAACGTGGCGGGCTTTAGTTTCGAGGGTGACGTACAGCTCGGTGAGCGCGGCGGCGTGCGCGAGGAAGATCGGGTTCGGCCGGCTGCGCTCGCCACCTTTCGGTGCGGGCTCGCCGCGCATCAGGCAGTCCGCGCGCCGTGTCGGCCAGTGATGGTTCGGCGCGGACCCCTGCTCGCGGTATGGGCGGCTACGCCCCGCCAGCCCCAGCTCGTGCAGGCGGCGCGTGCGGTAGCGCAGCGTGCGCTCGGAGACGGCGGGGAACAGCCGGCCGAGCTGCGCCTGCGTCACAACGCGATGCGCACAGAGCACGCCGAGCACACGCCGGTCGATCTCGGCCAGCGGCGCGATGGAGGGAGCGAACCGACGACGAGACCGCACGACACGACCACGGCCGCCGGAAGCATCAGCAGTCATGGGCAGAAGACCTGGGCGATCGGGCGGACTGAACACAGCGGATCACCAACGGCAATGGGTAGTAGGTGGGTAGAGAGTCGGGCGCGTCCACACCCAGCGATTTCCGCACCAGCAAGCCACACGCGGCGCCTCCCGGCTTGCCGATCGCATACGAGCGAACGGCAAAGCCAGTCGGGTGTGTCGAGGGCTGGATCGGGGCGTCCCGGCACTGCCGCCGGGACGCCCCATGTCTGTGTGGCGATTTTGCGCATCTACGGTTATTGACCGTGAGGCGCCGAGAACTACAAGGAGATTTGCGGAGCGGGGCATGGCCCGTTAATCCGAGCTGGGCCCCGCAAGCCCCAATGGATTTCCGCTCTCCCCCGTGGCCCCGTCACGCCGAATGTCCCAATACCTGATGCTGCGCCGCCCGACGCGGTAGGAAGGCCGCGCGTCGGTGTCGATATCGGCGTGGGCGTCGTCGGGCTCCTGCCACTCCCGCAGACAGTGCACCGCAGACCCCAGCCGCCGGCACGGTAGCCGCAGGCGCTCTCCAACCTGGAACCACGCATCCGAGTCGGCCTGCGGATCGACGTCGAGCAGCAGCAACGCCTGCTCCAGGCAATCGCGCAGCTCCTGACGGAAACGCTCGATCTCCTGCGCCGCGGCCGCGCGCGCCTCGCGCCACGCCCTGTGCTGCGGAGACTCGGGCAGCCCCGGGACCTTGCCCGCACGCCGCGCGCGTTGAAGGCGACGGCGCCCCGCGCTCGTCAGCACCCACATCGGGATTCCTACCCGTCGCGCCGGCTGGGGCCACCCCGCCTCCTGCAGCACGCTGAGCCGGGCGTAAACGCGGCGAGCTGGACCCGAGCGCGTCGGAAACCCGAGGTGTTCATAGATCGCCCAGGTTGGGACCTCCGGGGCGTCTCGACCGGTATGCCGGTATGCCCGCTCGATCGCGGCCAGCACCAGCTCATCAGGGATCACAACGGGGACGGCTTTACTCATCGGTTCCTCCTGTCCGTTGGAGGCCCCGGGAGATGGCTTCTAGCGAGAAAAGACGCCCCGACCGGATCGATAGGGTGTCTACGCGCCGGGAGTTCACGCTCACGGTGCCACGGCGCCCGGCGGTCCTACCCGCGCGGGCGCCAACTTGTATGTTCGGTGGCGCGACCATACCAGGACTTGGCTGCGACGTAAAGTCCTGCGAGAGGAGCCGGATCGATGGACGACGACGCTATGGACCCAATCGAGGCCGCTCAGCGTGCTCTTGGTCGCGCGCTTCGCGAGTTGCGCAACCGCGCCGGCCTTACGCAGAAGGAGCTGGGTGTTCGTGCCGGCGCTGACGACACGTACCTCTCTCAAGTCGAGACGGGGCAGCGCGACATCCGCTGGTCGACCGTGACCCGTCTTCTACACGCGCTGAACGCGACCCTGGCCGACCTTGCGGCCGAGGTCGAACGGCAGCCTCAGCGTCGGGACGGTTGACGCACCCTTACGACCAAAGGACAGACGACTCGCTCGTCGCGAACCCACGAAGCGCGTCGCTCAATTCAAGCGATCACTGGGTGGATCAAGCGCGTGCGGCCCCACGTCGACCTGACGATCCTGTCTCAGTTGACTTCGACGCTGAATCAGGAACGAGCCTTGGCGCTCGCGGCATAGACCGCTCATCGCCACACCTGCCATGACCGCTTCGGGTTGCAGACCGCGCATTTGCGGCTGAAACGAACCTCTGCGCCGAGAAGAACCGGCTCGGCGGCGGTCGCCAATTCCGTCCTGTGCGTGCGTACATTGAGGATCGCGTCCCGATACACGCGCGCAGCGTCAGACTCGCTGACCTCGCCGAACCACTCCCGAACCTCCTGCGCCTTGGCGTCAAGCTCGACATCGCTCGCGTCCGCCTCTGGGCTCGATCCGGTTGCCCACCAGACGATATGGGGACCCCAATTGACTTGCGGGAGAGGCTTGCCGCTGGTGGACAGAACGCGAATGTGCGAAAACGCACCGTCTGTCAGCTCCACCCGCGTCATCTGGTCGTGTAGGCGCAGTTGGGCCTCCTCTCGGATGCCTCCCCGCTGCCAGAGGGGTCCATCGAACCGCTGGACGACCGCAGCAGTGACCTCCTGCATGAGTTGATCCCACGCCCCAGCCTCTGCTTGCGCGGACCCTTCTACGGCCTCATGTGCGCGGGAAATTCGCCGGTAGTGCGCGTTGAGGATCCGACGCTCGCTGCCGCCAGCCTCGAACTGACCACCACTCGCGGCCAACTCCACAAGTCGCCGCACATGCGCGACATGCTCGGGATTCATGCCCGAGCGAGCAGCCGATGCAATCAGCAGGACGCCCGCGATAAACACCACGACGAAAAGCACCGTTGGGACAAGCCTTGAGAGCACGGCTGCCGCGATCACTAGAAACGCAGCCCCAACCACGACGCGATCCCGCCTAGACATGTGCGCAGCCTATGTCCGCACAGGGCGGAGGGGCTTGAGAGGCGCGAGCGCGCGGGTCGACTATGTTCGAGCTCATCGCCGCTGTGGGGCGCGCTCGGCTCCGACGTGAGGTATCGCCCGTGACCACCTACCGCCGATCCCGCATGGATAAACGGCGTGCGGGTTTCGCCAAAACCCTCCTAGTCCTCGGCTTCGCCCCCTGCTGGGAGCGGGTTCTCGACTCCGTTCCCTGCGACTACGCTCGGCTGAGACTTCTGACGACGGGCACTGCGTGGACCGACTCTGGCGCGTGAGAGCGAAGCGAAGTTGTCCATCTGCTTTCCGAGGGCGTCCCCGAGCTCCTTGAGACGGCCCCGCTCGGGTGCTCCCTGACCGACATCCACGTAGTGCGCCGCCATGGCGTCGGCCGTCTCGACTGCCTTTTCGTACTCGGCCATGATGGCATCGTCGGGCGGGAACTGGAGTCTGAGCCGGTCGAGCACTCGTCGCGCGGCGCTCGTCGCTTCTCTCTGCTCTGTTTCGGCCGCCCGCTGCCGATCTGTTGGGTCTCCTGTGAGAGGTTGCCAGAAGGACTGGAGCCGAACGTAGGATTTCCTCACGGCGCCAAGCGTCTCCGCAGCGTCTCCCAGGAGGGCCCTCAAGAAGTCGAAGTCGCGATTCTTGACCTCGCGCTTGGACTGAAACCACTGGCTCAGAAGGCCGAGCACCCCGACGACGACGGCACCACCGAGCGCACCCGCGAGGGCGAAGTAGGCATCGGAATGCCCGGCCGACGGGATGCGGTCGATGACGATGTGGATCGCACCTGCGCCGAGAAACCGGTCCACGGTGGGAGACGGTGGCACGCCTGCCGGACTGAATCGACGTTGCCGGTCGGGCGGCGGTGGCCCGCCGGTCCGTCGGACGCGGCGCTACAATTGGCTGCAGCTCGGAGAGCCGAGTGCGCCTTTTAACGCACACAACACGCCCTTCGGGTGATAGCGCCACTCGACACAGCCCGAAAGGTTGGGCATAGTCAGCCGTCTAAGTCACAAGACGGGTGGGGCAGGCACAGAGTTCGCCCTGTCGAGCAGAGTGCCACGGCGAAGGGAAGTCCGCGCCACCATAGCGTTCAAGACGCACACCACCGACTCGGCAGGGCGGGTCGTGATGTGCGCCGAGGAGCGTGATGGATGGGCAGCGGTACAAGAGCAAGGAGCTAAGGCGCAAGTCGGAAGAACTGGCGCTGATCGAGCGGTTGGTGTTCCTTGTGTTGGCGGTGGTGCTGGCGCTCACGAGCGTCGTCAGTCAACTGCTCGGTGCACACGGACTTCCGCCGACGACCACAGGCATCGGAGCGGGGCTCTCTGCACTTGGCGGCTATCTGCGGCGGTGAGCGCCAGCGTGTTCTGGAGCGATCACGGCGTGGGTTGAACGACGAGAGCGGTTCCGGGCCTGGCAGTAGGCTTTCCCGCCAGTGTCCAAGCGGTCCCTCCTTCGGCGTGCCACTGCGTTCGCCACGGCGTGCGTTCTATCGATGGCGGTGCCTTGCTGGGCCCTCGCGGACGGCGAGGCCACGACAGTCACGGATTCGGCGCCGCTCGGTTCGACGCAAATCGTCGTTGAGCCGGCCAAGCCAGACATCACGGTGGAGCCCGCCAAGCCGGACATCACGGTCGAGCCCGTCAAACCGACGGTCGTCAACACCACTCCCGGCGTCGACTCCGCCACTATCGCGTCCGCGGTGATCGCCGCACTCGCCGGCCTTGCCGGCGCGGGACTTGGCGCTGGAGTCACTGCGTGGCACACGCGCATGCACGGTGTGGCCTGATCCGCTCCGTGGGTTCTGTGGCTATTTTTTCTTGCTCATGTCCTTCTCGATTTCGTGACCTACCCAGCCGCTAACTCCAGCGCCAAGGGCGGCACCGACCGGGCCACCAATTAGCGCGCCTACGACTCCTCCGAGGGCGCCGCCGATGCCGGCGCCGACGACCTTAGGCTCCTCGTTTGGTTTCTGCTTCGCCATCTCCTACCTCTCTAATTATTTGTCTTCTCGTCGGCAGCGCAACAACGGCGATGCCGACGAGACTGATCGCGGGGCCAGTTCCTCCGGGGATTGGGGCTTCTCAACTCGTGTTCAATACGTTGGGAGTGCGAGCAGGTTGTCGTTCCAGTCGCCGTCTGCGTGCGTACGCACATAGGGCGGGTGGGCGTCTACGACACCCACCCGGGACACGCTGCCGTCGCTGCCATGAACGTTGGCGACCCCGTTCTTGTCGCGGATCCATTCGACCATCTCCTGCCGGGTCGACTCGCCTGTTGCGCCCGTTTCCGGGTTCCTCCACTTCATCGAGGCGATGTGCTGGTGCTGCGTGCCGCCCGTGAGATGAATGCTCGTGATGTTGATCATGTCGTCCCCGATCTTTTGCGGCGGCCCACACTCGTCGCAGTCTTGTAGTTGCTGTATGTACAGCTTGAGTGATGCCTCGGACAGAACGCCGGAGAATGCGGATTTGGCGACAGGTGCGCGCCGGCGTGGCCATCCGAAGCGGCTTATATCGTCATGTCCGTGCATAGCGACATCGAACTGGCTGACCCGGCCGAAGTTGCCGTCGCACAGGAGTATCTAGGCCTTAAGAACCGCATCGGCGACACTCGCGACCGAGCAGACCGCCTTAGGGCGCTCGCCGACCACCTAGATGAACAAGCAAGTCAGGACGAGCATGCCCTCCGCGAGCTTGAGGGGGTCCTAGGGCTCGCCGCCCAGCTGAAAATCGAGCAACTCGATCACGAGCTGGGCGGGAGAAGGCTTCAGGAGATCGCCGTCGCAGTGCTCTCAAAAGAGATCCAGCCAGGTCAGGCTGTCCACTACCGCGACTGGTATGCGCTGCTCTGTGCTGCCGGCTACCGCGCCCGCGGTAAGGATCCGCTAGCCAGTTTCCTCGCGCAAATCAACAGATCCGATCGCATCGAGCCCGTAGGTAGGCGCTCGGGTCGCTATCGGCTGCGCGTGGCCTAACGGGATCGTCTGCCTGGCACGAGAGTCGTCAGCGCTGACTGGAGCCCAGGCAAACATGAAAGAACATCCTGCTCGTCAACCAGCGCGACTCCTGATCACTTGCGGCGTCTTGACGGCTTGACGCCATCGCGCTACCGTTCTGGAATGGCTAGACGCAAGACGACGTACTACATAGACGAGGGCGTGCTGACGGCTACGAAGATGACTGCTGTTGCGACGCATCGCAGCGAGAGCCAGCTGGTCGAGGACGCTCTCCGCGCCTACGTCGTCGACGAGGGTCGGGGAGAAGCGGCCCGCGAGGACATGCGCCGGCTCCTTGACGAGCTGCGCGCCCGGCCGGAGCTGAACGACTTGGACGACGAGCAGACGATGGCGCTAGCGGTTAGCGAGTCGCGCGCGGCCAGGCGCGAGCGCCTCGCCAAGAGACGAGGCTCCGCGACCGGGTGAGCGCAGTTCTTCGGGCCGTCGCCGACGTCAACGTGCTCGTCTCGGCGGCCCGCTCGCCGAACGGGGTGTGTGGAGGACTCCTTGAGGACGCCACCGCCGGGCGTTGGATTCCCGTTGTGTCGGTGCTGCTCATCCAAGAGCTGGAGGAAGTCCTCGCCCGCCCAAAGTTCAAGGACGTTCTCGGCCAAGAGACGACAGATCGCTTCCTCGCGGACCTGCTCGACATCGCCGAGTGGGCTCAAGACCCGGAGGCATCAGCCTCCCAAGCGACACGGGACCCCGACGACGAGTACCTGCTGGCGCTGGCTCGCTCGGCAGACATCGACGCGCTCATCTCCGGGGATCGCGACCTCACAGACCTCCCCAAGGCCGAGCCGCCGATCGAAACCCCCGCGCAGTTCTCACAGCGCCTGGCTGGGCTATAGTCGGATCTCAATCTGCGGGGTGACAATCGCGGGAGCGACCCCCGTCGCTCCCGCCTTCGGCACCACCCCTCTCCTGTGCCGGCTTCGTTGGCCTGTTGTGCGGCCTGGAAGTACGGCAGGAAGGGGTCGTGGGGTTGGACGGCGACGATGCGGCCGTCTTGTGCCCAGACTTGCGCGAACAGCGAGAGCAGGAGCTTGCGCCGCTCGGCTGGGTCGGTCTCTAGCTCCCAGAAGCGGGGGAAGTGTTCGAGCAGCGCTTGGGCGCGGTCGGTGGCGGGGTCGGTTGGTGGGCTGAGGCGTTGGACCTCTTCCTCAAATGTTTGGCGCCGCATGACGTATTGCGCTTTGGTGAGGTCGCCGAGGACGTAGAGGTCTTGCAGGCGCTGTAGTTGGTCGAGCAGTTCGCGTCGGCGCTCGCCGGTCGGCTGGTGGTTGTGCGTGTCGCCGGCTTTCAGCGTTCGCAGGAGCAGGTCGAGCAGTTCGCCTCGGGGCTGGAAGTCGGCTATCCAGTCGATGAGCTGGCCCTCCAGCTGGTCGGCCTTGACGATGCGCTCGCCGCAGGCGTGCCCGTAGCGGCGGGTGGAGCACATGTAGCGGCGTATGGCGGTCTTGGAGCCGCGTGTGCCGTGCATCCGTGCGCCGCAGCGATCGCAGTAGAGCAGCTTGCGCAGCAGGTACTCATCCGATGGCGGGCCTGGCTTCAGGACGCGGGTGCGCCATGAGCGGACTTCCTGCACGCGATCGAACAACTCCTCGCTGACGATCGCCTCGTGTAGCCCTTTGATTGCACGGCTCTTGTCGCGCAGGCCGGAGACGTAGCCGGCGTATGCGGCGTTGCACAGCATCTCGCGTACGGTGTCCTTGCCGAATAGCCGACCGCGTGCGCTTCTCGCGCCTTTCGTGTTCAGCCACGCAGCGATGGAGCGGTCTGACTCGCGGCCGGTGGCATAGCGGGTGAACATCTCATGGACGAGCGTCCCGCGCTCACGGTCGGGGACGGCGAGCTTGGTGTCGGGGTCGCGCACGTAGCCCCACGGCAGGCTGCCGACGAGGTGGCCTTTGCGTGCCTTCTCCTTGAGCCCGTTACGTGTCCAGAAGGACAGCGAGACGGAGTAGTACTCGTCGAACATCTCGTGAATCGACTCCGCGAGGAACGCCGACGGGTCGCTGTGGTCTTCGCCCATCGGCTGGGTGACCGAGATGACGCGGATTCCAAGTTGCTCGCGGAGCAGTTGCTTGTAGCGGCGGGACTCGATCTGGTTTCGCGCAAAGCGCGAGGTGTGGAACACGAGCACCACGTCGAACCTGCCATCAGCCGCGTCCGCCATCAGCCGCTGAAACTCCGGGCGTGCCTCGGACTTGCGCCAGCCCGAGTGAAAGTCGCAGTACTCCTCGGCGAGCTGGAGGTCGTTCTCCTGGGCGAAGCGACGGATGCCCTCGCGCTGCGCGTCCGGAGAGAAGCCCTGGCCCTGTTCCTCGGTTGACTCGCGGATGTACGCGACCGCGCGCGATGGCCTATTCGTGTCGGACGGGTCGGTGAGGTGGCGTCCTCGGCGCAGCCACCAGTCGGTGAACCATTGCGCGAAGTCGAGGAGCGCCGGGTTGTGGTTGGCGTCGCAGCGGTCATTGTTCGGTCCTCCTTCGGTCGTTTCGTCACTACCGTCGATCAGACCAGACCGGGTGCTTGGCCTAAAGGGTCTGACATCGGAACGCGACGGCATGCTGGGGATGGCAGGAGTGTCGGCGCGGCGGGGCATCCGGTGGCTACGCCGGGCGATGTGTGGCGAGTTGGTTGGCGGCGTCGGTGGCGATCGTGAGTGGGGAGCGTGTGCTGGCTTTGCTCCATTCGGCGACCTCGATCGGTGCGCCGGTGTCGGCGCCGCTGCTCCTCGATGGAATGCTCGGCACGGAAGAACTTGACGGGAGATTGTTCGCTATCGACATCACGAACCGGCTTATCAATGACCGAGACGAGTTCCGGGATTGGGAGGACCAGCTTCACCGCCCGTGGAAGCAGCTCAATGAGGACGGGACGGAAGACCTCGACTGGAGGAATGAATGGTGTGGGCAGACTTGGGCGTGGCGGCCCCCAGCCCTTGAGGCGCGTATCGCGGCACAAAACGGCGCGTTCTTGTTCGGCGGTGTTCCGAGAGTCGGAGTCGGTGTTGCATGGCCGACCCGTGGGGAATCCGCGAAAACCAACTGGGGCGTAGATGAAGTGCGGCGGTGCGTGTCGGTACCACTGCGCTTTCACGTCGCTGAGCCGCTCGCCGGCGGTGTGCCTAAAGAGAACGGGCAACCGGCATATACGTTCCGTATCAAGGCGCACGCAAAGCCGGAGATTCGTGAGCGGCTTAGAACGCTATTCGGCTTCCAACATTCCACGATATACCCAGACTTTCCAGGATTTGCCGCGTACGCAGAGCCATTCCTGCGCAACCGACCACCAGCTCATGCAAGCTAAGGTTTGGCAACCGGCCTGCCCAGCGACTGCGTATCCAAAGCCTGCCCCGGCTTCCCGATGGGCTCGCTGGTAGCCTGACGCTATGGCATCCAGAGCCGTCAAGAGAGTCGATGTCGATGCTGTCCTGCTCGCCGAGGCCCGCGACGCAATGAAGACATCAGCGGGAGCGGCTGACGCCGAGATCGTGGAGCGAGCATTGCTCGCCTACTTGGGCCGCCGCGCGCTCGATGTCTCCCAGGCAATAAGCGAGCTTTCCGAAGAGGAGGCGCTGAGGGTCGCCAACGACGAGCTTCACGCTATGCGCCGCGAGCGTCGCAGCGCCGCGTGACGCGGGTCGTCATCGACCCTGGCGTCCTGGTTTCGGCGTTCATCTCTCCAAGGAAGGCCGCGCCCGCGCTACTCGTGGATGCGGTCCTCGACGGGAGCCTTGATGTGCTCGTGTGCCCGGCGCTGATCGGCGAGCTAACCGATGTGCTGGGCCGCGAGAAGTTCGCCAAGCACGCGGCCGAGGGTCGCGCAGCGGCGTTTATAGCGGCCCTTAGCGATCGAGCAACGATGACCGAGGATCCACCGGCGGGCACAGTCAAGACCGCCGACCCCGACGATGACTACCTGCTCGCGCTTGCAGAGACGCACGACGTCGATGCCGTCGTGTCGGGCGACCCGCACCTGCTGGACGCAGCTTTGAGCGAACTGCAGGTTCTTACGCCGCGCGAGTTGGCCGACCGCCTCGGCCTCGCATCTGCGGGCTGAGACCAACCGATTCGTCAGGGTGAAGGGCTGCGTAGCGGGTCGAGCCGTGCTCGCAACTCGCTCTCAGTCCACCCACGCTCGGCGGCGAGGCGCTGGCGAAGGCAGTCGAATGCACCGCTGTGGCCGATCTCGCGCACGACTTCAGCCAGTCGGCGGTCAGTCCAGCGCGGATACCAGGCGTAGTCGTGGCAAGGGTCTGTCTCAGCTGCCGCGAGCCGTTGGCCCGTCTGCTGGCGCGCGAGGGTGCTTCGCACGCGAGAACGCAGGCCACGAGGTGGCGTGAAGTCGATCGGCCATCCGTCGTCGTCGTACTCCTGTCGCGGCGCGTCCACGACCGGTGCGACGCGCGCGATCTGCACGCTGTGGCCGGCTACGTCATGCATGACGATCCAGCTAACGGGGGTGATGGTGATGGCGCCGACCCCTCGGCGCGGCCGTATGCCTTTTCCGCCCTCGAGCAGACTGGCCCACGCCCGCGCCCATCGAGCGATCAGGTCGAGCACGCGCCACATCCCACCCGTTAGGAATAGGTCCGCGCCTTCGACCTCCTGACGCCAAGTGCGCGCCGTGCCGGCGTAGATGAGGTACGCCGTCGTGCGGTCTTCCGCGTTGAGGATGTCGCAGAGCTTCAGCGCGTCCCACAGAGCCTCGTAGGGCTTGCCGACCTTCATCTCGATGAGCACCCGACCGGCGGCTACCCCATCGAGGGCAAGATCGACCCCTCCAGGCTGACGCGTCCAGCCGGATAGCTTTTGGTAGCGAGCCTCGCGCGTGACTGACGCGCGTCGTCTGCGCAGCGAGTCCGCGTGCGCGATCGCGCCGACAAGCGCGGCTTCGGGCCTGCGCCCTGACAGATCCATAGGCGCCGCGATCGCGTCGTGTACAGCGTTGGTGATCACGTTGTCGACCGCATGGGCGGGTAGTGGAAAGAGGCTCTCAAACCGCTTGAACAGCGTGTAGGTGATGTAGTGCTCCAGGCGAAAGAGCGCGTTTGTCGTCACTTCGAGCTCGGTGAATCGAACCTCGCGGGTATTCCCCTCGCCGACAATTACCACTGGATGCACGAACCGATGCTTGTCGATGTTGGATAGATCACGGAGCACGGCGAGGTAGTGGGAGGCGGCGTCATCTTCGAGGTGGTAGGGCTGGAATGTCTCGATCAGGTCCCTGTGATCGGCGGCGACGCCGCGTAGATACCGGCCGGCTTTCTTCTTGTAGGCGCCGGGCGTATCGAAGATCGGGAACTGGTTGTGGTCGCCTGGCTCTTGTCCGTTCAGCACCACGAGCTGCCAGACGAGATGGTCAAGCACACAGCGCAGGTTGTGCAGGACGTCCCCCACGATCACTCCGAGATGCAACGGGGAGGGCTCTGGATCGGCCCGCTCCAAGAACATTTGGAGCTCCTCGCTGAGTGCCTGTCGGTGTCGCCACGCGCCTTGTAGCTTCAGCCGGCAGCCGAGCAGCGGATCATCGGTCATCAGCCGCACGATACGGGTCCGCTAGTTGCCCACGGACCGAAAGACTGCGTAGACCGCGATTCGCGCGCACACGCCGGACGAGCACTGCGCCGGCTCTGATGACGCGAGCTATCGTCGCATCGTGGTTCGTTCGTTGGAGATCGACATCGATGCGCGCGTCATGCGGGCAGAGTTGCTCGACGGGAGCGTCCTTCTACTGCCGATCCCCCGCGTGATGCGAGCAAGCTCTGTGGTGAGCCGCTCCCAGTTGCACGTTGAGCCGCAGACCCTGACACTTACGCTCGATGACGGCGAGAAGCTAGAGGTGGACATCGGCGTGTCCCGACAGGTCGCCTCAACCAATGTGCCGATCGTCTACCTCGATCAGCTCCACTGGATCAGCCTCGCACAGTATCTGTGGGCACCAGAGCGGCTGCGTGCTTCAGAGCGCGAAGCGGCGGAGATCATGATCGGGCTCGCGCGCGAGCAGCGCGTGCGGCTGCCCGTTGCGAGCGCGCATCTCACAGAGCTGCCTCCTGTGGCAGGTCGGCGGCGGCGCGACCTCGCTGTGACCATTCTCGGCCTCTGTCGAGGCTGGCAGATGCAGAGCCCGATCAGGATTCGCGCTGAGGAGTATCTGGCCTCGATCCTCGGACAAGCGCCGGTCGCTTCCAGAGTCTTCACGCTCCAACCCGGAGTGCTTTTCACAGAGGGTCCCGAGCCTCCCGCGCTGATGCAAGGAGTACCAGTCCACCTCGCTGAGATGATCTCGCGTGTGGTCGCGGTGTCGGCTGTCTATGCCGCAGTCCTTGACGACGAGCCCCCCGACATGGGAGAGGGCAGGGCCGCCGCTGAGCGATGGGCAGCAAGCTTCGCTCCGCTCGCGGCGTACATGCGCGAGCGGCGGATGGGGGAGGAGCACGTGCGCCTCAATGCCCACGCGCGGTTCATCGACGATCAGCGTCTGGAGCTTGCACAAGCAGCAGCACGCGCCGGCATCTCCCCCGAGCAACTTGCCGAGTGGCTCGCGGACCAGCTCCCTGCTGAGCTCACGCGGATGCCGTACGTGGGCCGGCTCAGCGAGGTGCTCTACCTACGCCTTCGCAACGCGGATGAGAGGTGGGAGGCAAACGATCTGAACGACCTGAACTTCCTTTGCGCCGCTGCGGGCTACGCGGACATCACCATCGGCGAGAAAAAGACCATCGAATACCTACGCCGCGCCGAGTCACGCGTACCACCCGGCTCGCAGCTATGCCGACAGCTGAGCGAAGCCGTCGGACTGCTGAACGCAAGCGAAATCACTCTGTGACTTGCGTGCGCGAGGCCCGACGCAAAATCCTCGCGTGAGAAGGGGGGAGGATCAGCCACCGTAGCCCGCGTCTCCGTCTCTGCCCCGAATCTCGATCGGTGGTGCCGGACGCGCGTCCGACCCCCGTCGCTCCCGTATTGTTGCCTCATCCCCCGCGTCGGCTTTTGGGTGCGTGGCCCGAACCTCCGACGCGGCGGTGACGTAGTTGGCGAACGCCGCGTTGGGCTTGACGGCCACGATCTGGTTGTCCTTGGCCCATAACTGAACAGGGAGAGGATCAGCTTGCGTCGCTCGGCTGGCTCGGGCTCGGCGTCCCAGAAGCGCGAGAAGTCTTCGAGAATCGTCTGCGCGCGGTCCAGGTCGGGGTCGATTGGCGGCTTCGCGCGTCGCAGCTCCTCCTCAAGGACTTGGCGCTGCATCACGTACATGGGCTTGGTGATATCGCCCATGGCGTAGAGGTCGCGTAGCCGCTCCTCCAACGGCTGGGCAGGGGTCCAGCTCATCGCTGACGATCGGCTCATGCAGCTGCGGCTCGTGTCGCGTAGCCCGGAGACGTGTCCGGCGTAGGCGGCGTTGCACAGCATCTCCCGCACCGTGTCCTTGCTGAACAGCCGCTCGCGCGCGGTGCGCGCGCCCTTCGCGTTCAGCCACGCCGCGAGGGTGCGGTCGGACTCCTGGCCGGTCGCATAAGGGATGCCGGTGCGGTGAAGATCTCGGCGGATGTCAGATGTGCCACCGTGCCTCCTCACCTGGACGCGCGCCCGGTGCGTCGCTCGTGCCGTCCTCGAAAGGCCAAGGCCTGCCGAAGGCCCTCCTCTGGTATCCAACCTGCCGCAGGGCCAAAGACCTCGTAAAGCGCTAGCGGGGCCTTGGACTTCCGGGGCCGTTGAAGTCGTAGTGCCAATGCGCCATCTACTCTGCTGGCTGGAATGGTTTCGGGTATCAGTTCGCTATGGGCAGTTCGGAGCACGCGACGCGCTGCACGCCAGGTCTCACGTCGTCTGTGTTGCTGCCACGAGCCGCGATACGGGCCTCGTTGACTCGCCTGCCAACGAACAGTCTTAATGGCTCGACCCACCTCCCGGACACGGGACGGTGTCGCGCCGTAGCGCTTCCGAAATGGCTCTGCAAGCTGCCGGGGTGACGCGTATCCGGCTCGCCGGGCGGCCTCCGATGGTGGCTTGCCTCCGACCCTCCGGATCTCCGCTTCGTTCGAGCAGGGTTGCACAACGAACGTCCGAAAACACACCAACTTTGAGGCACGTACAGGCACGCAACTCCGGCGCAATCGCCTTCATCCAACCTGCTTGCGCCTGATCTCGAACCCCGAGGCAACCATCGCAGGTCCAGGCTCCGTCGCCCTGCTCTTAACGCCCCGCGGCTTCCGATTGGCTTGGCCTTAAGCGCGAATGTCGTCAGGTGGCGCCACTCGGTAGCCGGACTCCCCGTCCCAGATCATGTGCCAGCGAACCATGCGCTCAAGCGCTGTGTCGATTCGCTGAATATCACCGGTAGGCCATCCCTCCGGGATCATCGCGAGTACTTCGTCGGCTTGCCATTCATGATCCATCGACTTCTCGCCCATCGCGCGCAACACCGAGTGCTCCAAAGTTCGAGGAGCGGGTCCAGCGAGCGCGAGGTGGATGTCCGGGATCGGTCGCATCAGATCCAGCATCCACGTATGCAGCGTTTGGGTGCTCAGCCCAAAACATCAAGTGCTTGATGCCGCGTACGTCGTTGACGAAGGTCGGCGAGAAGCGATCCGCAAGGACATGCGCCAGCTCCTTGGCGAGTTGCGTGCCCGACCGGAGCCGAGCTAGAATGATCTGAGTCATGAGCGCAGCGAGGCCGAAGATCACGGAGACGCCGAAGACAAAACTTTCGACTGCAAAGGCGAAGGATCTTGTCCGTGGGCTTCCGGGGACCGAGAGCGAGCGAGCTGAGCAGCGACGCCGTTTTGCGCAGGAGCACAGCGAGACGCTGCGCCGCCTCGGCAAGTAGTCGGTGGCGCTCAGTTACCCGGAGTTCGGCGACTTCTGTGACGTTGCCGCGGAAATCCTCGGCATCACACCTGAGCAGGTGGCGCGCTTTCCGAACGTAGGGCTTGCGGCGTCGGCGCTCGCGGCTCCGCGAGCTGGGTTTGGTGACGTGGATGTCTATCCGTCGCTTCTGGAGAAGGCAGCGATTCTTCTGGAGCGGCTCGCGCGCAACCATCCACTCCCTGATGGCAACAAGCGCTCCGCCTTCTTTCTAGCCGGCATCTTTCTCGAGGCCAACGGCTTGCCGCTACGTGGCACAGAACCAGACGTCGATGTGCCGATGGTCGAGCGGATTGCCTCGGGCCAGGTCGACCACGCGCAGATCGTGCTGTGGCTTTCCGCCCGCACAGGCGCCCCATGAGCGACTGATGGCGAACGTCGAGCTAGCAGCGACGGTGGAAGATCAAGGCAGGACGGCGAGCGGTGTGCCCATCACAGACGAACTGATCGACAGGCTTTCGACCCCAGTCGCTCCCGCCTTTGCTGCCTCATCGTCCGCGTCGGCTTTTGGGTGCGTGGCCCGCACCTCCGACGCGGCGGTGAAGTAGTGGCCGAACGCTGGGTAGGGTTTGACGGCCACGATCCGATTGTCCCTGGCCCGTATATGCGCGCACGACGACGCGAGGATGTTGGCGAGTCAGCCTGCGAGTGCGAGCGCAAGGTCGGCTGCCGGCACACGGCTGGGAATCGTGTCCTGCCGCCCGGACACCTCAACGTGCCGCTGGATGGAGCGCCAGCGCTTCTCGGTCAACGCGACACTGCGGCCTTGCGGCGACACTCGCTGTAGCGACACCACGATCCTCGATCTACAGCTGGCAGCCAGGAGCATCCAGAAGATCTCAGCCGCAAGATAGCCGGGACGCGGCGGCGGACAGGTGCCCAACCGATCACGAATCGAGAAGCGCCCGCCACGACCCGGAGCTAGGGTGACCACCACGCCCACCACGACCCAAGGAGCGACCATGACCGGCTCTACCACCGAGGGAATCAAGACCGTGCTGCACCCCGTCTCCGACCTGGCGGCCGCCAAGCCGGTGTACGAAGCCCTGCTCGGCATCCCGCCGCAGGCGGACTCCAGCTACTACGTCGGCTTCGAGGCCGAGGGCCAGCAGATCGGACTCGTGCCGGCCGGCGGGCCGCAGGCCATGACCTCGCCGGTCGCCTACTGGCACGTTCCGGACATCGAGGCGAAGCTGGCCAAGGTGACCGCCGCCGGCGCCACCGTCAAGGAGCCCCCGCGCGACGTTGGTCACGGTCGCCTGGTGGCCACCGTCACTGACCCCGACGGCAACGTCCTCGGGCTGCTTCAGGACCCGTCGAGCCCCTCCGCCTGATAGGCCGATGAGCGGCCTCGCCTAACGTACGCGCCAACGATGACCACGGCCGCGAAGACGAAGACGAGGACGAAAGCGCGCGCGGCCGCGCCGCACGCTGCCGACAGCCACGACGTGATCCGCGTGCACGGCGCCCGCGTGAACAACCTCAAGGACGTCAGCGTCGAAATCCCGAAGCGGCGGCTGACGGTGTTTACCGGCGTATCCGGCTCGGGCAAGAGCTCGCTGGTGTTCGGCACGATCGCCGCGGAGTCGCAGCGGATGATCAACGAGACCTACAGCGCCTTCGTGCAGGGCTTCATGCCGACGCTCGCGCGGCCGGAGGTCGATGTGCTCGATGGGCTGACGACCGCGATCATCGTCGACCAGGAGCGGATGGGGGGCGATGTCCGCTCGACGGTCGGGACCGCTACCGATGCCAACGCGATGCTCCGCATCCTCTTCAGCCGGCTCGGGCGTCCGTACATCGGCTCGCCCAACGCGTTCTCCTTCAACGTCCCGTCGGTCCGCGCGAGCGGCGCGATCACCGTGGAACGCGGCGCCAAGAAGACCGTGCGCAAGACCTTCACCCGCACGGGCGGCATGTGCCCGCGCTGCGAAGGTCTCGGGGCGATCTCGGACATCGATCTCACCCAGCTGTTCGACGACTCCAAGTCGCTCGCCGAGGGCGCCCTCACGATTCCCGGCTACACAGCGGGCGGCTGGAACTACCGGCTCTACAGCGCGTCGGGCTTCTTCGACCCGGACAAGCCGATCCGCAAATACACCAAGGCTGAGCGGCACGACCTCCTGCACCGCGAGCCGACCAGGATGAAGATCGCGGGCATCAACATGACCTACGAAGGGCTGATCCCGCGGGTCCAGAAGTCGATGCTCTCCAAGGACAAGGAGGCGATGCAGCCGCATATCCGCGCGTTTGTGGAGCGCGCGGTGACCTTCGCAGCCTGCCCCGACTGCGGTGGCACCCGGCTCAGCGAGGCGGCCCGCTCGTCGAAGATCGAGGGGATCGACATCGCCCAAGCCTGCGCGATGCAGATCAGCGACCTCGCCGGCTGGGTGCGGGGCCTGGACGAGCCATCCGTCGGGCCGCTGCTCGACTCCCTGCAGCAGACGCTCGATTCGTTCGTCGAGATCGGGCTCGGCTACCTCAGTCTCGAGCGCCCCTCGGGCACGCTGTCGGGCGGCGAGGCGCAGCGAGTGAAGATGATCCGTCACCTTGGCTCCTCGCTCACCGACGTCACCTACGTCTTCGACGAGCCGACGATCGGGCTGCACCCTCATGACATCCAGCGCATGAACGAGTTGCTGCTGGCGCTGCGCGACAAGGGCAACACCGTGTTGGTCGTGGAGCACAAGCCGGAGGCGATCGCGATCGCTGAGCACGTCGTCGATCTCGGACCGGGCGCCGGCGGCGAAGGTGGCGAGGTGGTGTTCGAGGGCACCGTCGAGGGGCTGCGGGAGAGCGGCACGATCACGGGGCGCCACCTCGACGACCGCGCCTCATTGAAGGCGTCCGTGCGGACGTCCTCGGGAGCGCTGGAGATACGCGGCGCCAGCCTCCACAACCTGCAGGACGTCGACGTCGACATACCGCTCGGCGTGCTGGTCGTCGTCACCGGCGTGGCCGGCTCGGGCAAGAGCTCGCTGATCCGCGGCTCGATTACATCGCGCCCGCCCGAGGACGGGGTGGTGTTGGTCGACCAAGCCGCGATCAAGGGCTCGCGGCGCAGCAACCCGGCGACGTACACCGGACTGCTCGACCCAATTCGCAAGGCGTTCGCGAAGGCCAACGGTGTCAAGCCGGCGCTGTTCAGCGCCAACTCCGAGGGCGCCTGCCCTACCTGCAACGGCGCCGGGGTGATCTACACCGACCTGGCGATGATGGCCAGCGTCGCCTCGATCTGCGAGGACTGTGAGGGCAAGCGCTTCGAGGCCTCGGTGCTGGAGTACGCCCTCGGCGGCAAGGACATCAGCGAGGTGCTCGCGATGTCGGTCAACGAGGCCAAGGAGTTCTTCGCTGCCGGCGAGGCGCAGACGCCGGCGGCGCACACGATCCTCGAGCGGCTCGCCGACGTCGGGCTCGGCTACCTCGGCCTCGGCCAGCCGCTCACCACGCTGTCGGGCGGCGAGCGCCAGCGGCTCAAGCTGGCCACCCGCATGGCTGAGAGCGGTGACATCTACGTCCTCGACGAGCCGACCACCGGCCTGCACCTCGCCGACGTTGAGCAGCTGCTCGGCCTCCTCGACCGGCTCGTCGACTCCGGCAAGTCGGTCATCGTCATCGAGCACCACCAGGCCGTCATGGCGCACGCCGACTGGATCGTCGACCTCGGTCCCGGCGCCGGCCACGAGGGCGGGCGGATCGTCTTCGAGGGTACGCCAGCCGCCCTCGTCGCTGCTCGTTCAACGCTCACCGGTGAGCATCTGGCGGCCTACGTCGGCGGCTGAAGGCGTGCGTGCCGCGCACGGGATCGCGGAACTGGTTGTCGGTCTCGCGACGCCAGCCCTGCACGGCGTAGGTGGCGACGGCGGCGTAGAAGTAGAGCGTCATCGCGCCCGCGGCGAACAGGTTCACGAGTTCGCTCCAGCCGCTCAGCTCGACGAACGTCGCCACCAGCAGCAGGGCGAAGCTGTACAGGAGCGGGCGATCGAGCGGACCATACGTCCGTATAGGATACGCTACAAGCGTATGGGAACTGCGGTTTCGGACCTGACCGGCCTCGCGCGTATACGCAATGCCGCGCTGGAGAGCTTTGCCAGGGATGGCGTGGCCGCGACGTCGATCCGCGATGTCGCAAAGGAGGCCGGCGTCTCGCCCGGCCTCGTCCAGCACCACTTCGCGAGCAAGGCGGCGCTCGTCGAGGCGGTCAACGGACACGTGGTGGCGATCGCGACCGACGCCTTCAGCGATCTTTCCGAGAGCGGCTCGCCGGTCGAGGCTCAGCAGGAGCTCGGCGATCGTGTCACCGCGTTCGTGCGCGAGCACCCGACGGCGGTGCTCTACGTCGCCAGATCGGTGGCCGACGGCGATCGGGCGGCGCTCGCCATCTTCGACGCGTTCATCGCCATCGCAGAGCGTCAATGGCAGCGGCTGGCCGATCACGATCTGCTGCGAGCAGGCACCGACCTCACCTGGACGGCGCTGCATGCGGTCGTGTTCGTGCTCGGCACCGTCCTGTTCAAGGACGCCGTCGAGCGCCACCTGCCGCAGCCCCTCTACACGCCCGAGCAGCTCGCGCGCTGGAACGCCGCGAGCAACGCCCTCTTCAGAGAAGGCACCTACCGAACGACACCTCACGGATGATGGGTTAGAAGCGGGCGGACATGAGCGAAGCGATCGACCCCGACTCCTTCCAGCAAGCGCTCGGGCCGCTGCGCACAGCCTCGCTCTCAGCGGGGCCGCTGCGCTACCGCGACCACGGCGACAGCAGCGGCGTGCCCGTCGTGTTCCTCGCGGGGCTCGTGCTGCCCAGCGGCTTCTGGCGGCGCCTCGTGCCCGCGCTCACGCAGCCGATCCGCGCGATCGTCCCCGACCTGCCGCTCGGAGCGCACACGATCCCCATGCGCCGCGACGCGGATCTCTCACCCACCGCGATCGCCGATCTCATCCCCGAGCTGCTCGACACGCTGGACCTCCCTGAAGCGGTGATCGTCGGCAACGACACCGGTGGCGTCATCGCCAAGCTGCTCGCCACGCGCCATCCCCAGCGGGTCAGCGCGCTTGTGCTGACCCCGTGCGAGTGCTTCGAGAACTTCCTGCCCCCGCTCTACCGCTACCTCCAAGTCCTCGCCCGCGTTCCCGGGGCGCTGTGGCCGCTCGCGCAGTCGATGCGCCTCGCCCCCATTCGCCGGCTGCCGATCGCCTTCGGCCGGCTCACCACTCAGCCGCTCGACAAGCTCGCGTACGACAGCTATCTCACGCCCGGACTCAGCAACAGGGGTGTACGTCGCGACACCGCCAAGGTACTGCGGGCGATCAGCAGCCGCTACACGATCCAGGGGGACGCAGCGCTCGCGCGCTTCGAGCGCCCCACCCTGATCGCGTGGGCCAGCGAAGACCGGGTCTTTCCCTATCGCCACGCCGAAGCGCTCGCCGAGATCCTGCCCAACGCGGAGCTCGTCTCGATCGCCGACTCCTACACGTACATCCCCGAAGACCAGCCGCTCGTCCTCGCGCGACATATCGACGAGTTCATTGCGCAGCTCTGCCGCGCCCCATAGCCGTAGCGGCCAGACACGCCCATACCGCCACCGCGGCTTGTGTCGGCGTGCCCAAACGCCGATATTTGGGTGTGAGCCCGTCGCTTGACAAGCTCCGCGTGAACAAAAAGCTGATGGCGTACACCGCCGCGGCCATGTACGGCGGGGCGGCGTTCGACGGCTCGATCGAGGGGTTCCTGCCGGGCGACCCGAGCTTCGCGGTTGCTCCCGTGTTCGGCGCGATCGCGATCACGCTGTTCCTGATCGCTGTCGGCCCGCGGCTGCCGCGCGCGGCGCTCGCGCTGCTCGGGCCGATCGGCGTCGCGCTGATCGCCTACGCGCTGACCGCGACCACCGGTGCGGGCGACGGCGCCGTGCTCTACATGTGGCCCGTGCTGTGGACCACGTTCTTCTTCGGACGCCGAGGCGCGATCGCGATCGTCGCGTGCGTCGGCGTGGCCCACGCCGCCACCCTGCTCCTGCTGCCGGCCGCGAGCAGCTATCCCGGCCGCTGGGTGGACGTGATGGTCTCGGTCTCGGTCGTTGCCGTCGTGATCCTCACGCTCGTGCACCGCAACGACCTGCTGCTCGCGCAGCTTGCTGGCGAAGCGCGGACCGACGCCCTCACCGGGCTGCTCAACCGGCGCGGCTTCGAAGAGCGCGCCGTGCTCGAGCTCGCGCACGCAAGGCGCGAGGCGCAATCGATCGCCGTCGTCATGTTCGACATCGACTACTTCAAGCGCATCAACGACGAGCGCGGACACGAGGTCGGCGATCGGGTGCTTGCCCGCATCGGCGGGCTTCTCGCGGCGCATGCTCGGGACGTGGATGTCGTGGCCCGCCTCGGCGGCGAGGAGTTTGTCGTGCTGCTGCCGAGATGCGCGAGCTCCGACGCCGCGGTCTTCGCCGAGCGCGTCCGCGCCGCCCTAGCGACGGACGACCGTAGCGAGCTGCCGATCGTCCGGGTCAGCGCCGGCGTTCTATCCGAACGCACACCGGCCAGCATCGAGTGGATGCTCAAGGGCGCCGACGCTGCGCTCTACAGCGCCAAGCGCCACGGACGCGACCGCACGGTCGTCGCCGATGAGCGTGAAATACGCGCGAGCTCACGTCCTCAACTGCGCGAGCGCCAAGCCGACGCCACCGCGGCGTCGAGCACTACCCCGCGTCCAGCTTGATCCTCACCGTCACCGGCTGGCTTTCCAGTGCGCGGAACATCGTGCCCGTCATCATGCGGCCGATGCCGCTGCTCGAGAACGTCGCGATCCGCGTCTTGACGTCGTCGTCGGGGAGCAGCTCCGCGGTCCCTGTTCGCCAGCTGCGTCCGAGTCGAACGCGGACCTGAGGTTTCGCCTCGAAGTTGCGCACCCACCCGGCATGCCGGCCGTGCTGGGCGATCAGCCACAGCGTGTCGCCCTCCGGCGAGCACACGATCGGCGTGTGCCGGATCGCCCCCGTGCGCCGCCCGACGGTCTCCACGAGCGCCATCCCCGGCGGCGTGATCCCCAGCCTGAACATCCCCCGCATCAGCGGATTTGCGGTGTAGCGCCCGATCAGGATCTCAAAGCGCCGCTTCACCGGCCTGTCCAGCTTCACAGGCGTCTCCATCGTGCCGCTCATCTCGCCGCCTTTCCTCGTCAGCCGCCAAGGCTAGCTTGTATTTCCAGAGTGAACCCTTGATAAAGTCAAGCACACTCGTGGCTCGCTCGTATGCACAGCACTGCGGTCTTGCGCGCGCGCTCGATTTCGTCGGTGAGCGCTGGACGCTGCTGATCGTTCGCGAGCTCATGGCTGGGCCGCGTCGCTACACCGACCTGGCCGACGGGCTGATGACGATCCCCAGCAACCTGCTCGCGACGCGACTGCGCGAGATGGAGGCCAACGGTCTGATCGCTCGCCGCCGGCTACCGGCGCCCGCGTCCTCTGTGGTCGTCTACGAGCTCACCGACGACGGTGAGAGTCTCAGTACCGCGGTCATCGAGCTGGCACGCTGGGGCATGCGCACGCTTCCCGTGACGACAGGCGGTCGGCCGCTGCGCGCGCACTGGCTCGTGCTCGCCCTACACGCACGCTTCGACCCGCGGGCCGCCGCCGGCGTCAGCGAGAGCTACGAGCTCCAGCTGGACGGCGAGGAGCCCGTCAGCTTCGAGGTCACTGCCGGCGACGGTCATGCAAGGATGGGACCCGCGGCGGATCCAGCTGTGCGGATCGCCGGCGACGCCGACACGCTCGTCGCCCTCACGGCCGGGACCATCAGCGGCCTCGAGGCGGTTCACCGGGGTGCCCGCATCGAAGGCGATCCGGCCGCGCTCGAACGGATGCGCCGGATCCTCCCCGGCGGCCCGATCGCCGCCTCAGGGCAACCGGTCGCCCAGGCCCGATAATGGGCGCTCGTGGACGCCCGATGACACCGCACGCGAAGGCCCTACCACATCTCCTGCGGGCAATGCGATCGCTGCCTCGAGGAGCTGCCGCTGTTCTGTCGTGCGAGTGCCGCCGACGCGCTCGCGGTGTACGGGCTGCCGATTGGGCCTGACCACGGCGGCCTCTTCTCCGAGCTCGTCCGCGCCTCGGCGCCAAGGCAAGCACGTTCGATGACTTCTCCGTCGACGAGCGCGAGTACGCGATCACGCTGAACGCCAGCGACTCACGCACCGCCCTGCGCAATGCGCTGCTCGCCACCGCGCCCGGCGGCCACTGCGAGAGCATGGCCTTCCACTTCCGCGAAGTCGAGCTGCCGCTGCTGGCGATGCACCTGAAGTGCCTGCACTTCCGCACCGCGCTCGCCTAGTCGTCGTCGCACGCCGGCTCGCCCCACCGCGCCGCGGGTAGACTGCGCGGCCCACCGGCCAGCAGCGAGAGGGGCACGATGAGCACCGCCCGAGGGACACGATGACCACCGTCCGCGACGCCGCGTTCGAGCTGTTCCGCGCGCGCGGGATGACGACGATCTTCGGCAACCCCGGCTCGACGGAGCTGCCGATGCTCGGCCCGTTCCCGAGGACTTCCGCTACGTGCTCGGGCTGCAGGAGGCGGTCGCGGTGGGCATGGCCGACGGCTTCGCGCAGGCGAGCGGCAACGTCGGCGCACGTCAACCTGCACACGGCGCCCGGTCTCGGCAACGGCGTTGGCGCGATCTTCAACGCGCGCGCGAACAAGGCGCCGCTGCTCGTCACCGCCGGCCAGCAGGCGCGCTCGCTGATCACGATGCAGGCCAACCTCACGAACCGCGACGCGGTCGAGGTGCCGAAGCCGTACGTGAAGTGGAGCAACGAGCCGCCGCGCGCGGCGGACGTGCCGTTCGCGCTCGCGCAGGCGATCCACCACGCGTCGCTGCCGCCGCAGGGGCCGGCGTTCGTGTCGATCCCGATGGACGACTGGGCGGCCGAGATCGCGCCTGTCGACTACGCGACGCAGATCGCGCGCACGGTCGGCGGCCGCGCGCAGGCCGACCCCGCGCGCGGTGGCGGCGCTCGCCAAGCGCCTGCGCATCGCCGCGCGCCCCGTGTTCGTCGCGGGCCCCGAGATCGACGCGAGCGGCGGCTGGGACGCGGCGGTCGAGCTCGTCGAGTCGCAGCGCCTGCCCGTGTGGGCCTCGCCGGCGACCGGCGGCGGGCGCATCGGCTTCCCCGAGGACCACCCCGCCTTCCAGGGCGTGCTGCCGCCCGCGGTCGGCGCCGCTCGCGCAGGCGCTCGCGGGCCACGACCTCGTGCTCGTCGCCGGCTCCTCGGTGTTCCCCTACTACCCCAACATCCCCGGCGACTTCCTGCCCGAGGGCGCGCGAGCTCGTCGCGATCACGAGCGACCCCGACGAGGCCGCGCGCGCGCCGATGGGCGACGCGATCGTCGCCGACGTCGCGCTCACGCTGCGCGCGCTCGTGCACGAGCTCGCCGCGCGCGCCGGCGGGCAGCCCGACAGCGACCCTCCGAGCGCGAGCCGGCCGACCGCGAGCCGCCGCCCGCGCGCTTCGAGCTCGACCCGCCGCCGCCAGGCGAGCAGCTGTCCGGCGGCGAGGTGCACACGTCCTCGCCGAGCTGTTCCCCCACGACGGGATCGTCGTGCTCGAGTCGCCGTCGAGCACCGCCGCGCTGCGCAACAACCTGCGCCTGTCGCGCCCCGGCTCCTACTACTTCAGCGCCGGCGGCGGCCTCGGCTTCGGGCTGTCGGCGTCGCTCGGCGTGCAGCTCGCGCAGCCCGAGCGCCAGGTCGTGTGCGTGCTCGGCGAGGGCTCCGCGCAGTACGCGATCACCGCGTTCTGGACCGCCGCCGCCTACTCGATCCCCGTCAAGTTCCTCGTGCTGCGCAACAACGAGTACTCGATCCTCAAGTGGTTCGCGATGCTCGAGAGCGTCGAGGGCGCGCCCGGCCTCGACCTGCCGAAGCTCGACGTCGCCGCGACCGCCGCCAGCTACGGCGTGCCGTCGAGCACCGTCAGCGGGCGCGACGAGCTGCGCGCCGGCGCTCGCCGACGCGCTCGCGCAGGACGGCCCGCGGCTCGTGCAGGTCGACGTCGCCCCGGGGATGGCCCTCGCGTGAGATCGCGCTCGCCGACCGCTGGGCGGCGCTCGCATGACGCCGGCGCCGATCGGCCCCGCCGCCACCCCTCCTCGCCCCGCACACGCGCCGCATCGGGCGCCCGCCGGGCCCGCCGCACGCCGACCGCGCCCCGACAGCCTCGCCGCAGGCACGCCCGAGCCGCTGCGCTCGCGAGCTGATCGCGCTGCTCGGCGCCGAGCGCGTGCTCGCGCGCGCGATCGACCTGATCGCGTACGCCTCCGACGCGAGCCCCTACCGGCGCCTGCCGGCGGCGGTGGTGATGGCCGCACGACGCGCAGGACGTCGGCAAGGTGCTCGCCTACGCGCGCTAGCACGGGCATCGCGGTCAACTTCCGCGGCGGCGGCACGAGCCTCAGCGGCCAGGGCGGCACGGACGGCATCCTGATCGACGTGCGCCGCTGGTTCTCGGGCGTGCGGATCGAAGACGGCGGCGCGCGCGCGCGCATCAGGGCGGGCACGCTGCTCGGCCTCGCCAACCGGCTGCTCGCGCGCCACGGCTGCAAGCTCGGCCCCGACCCGGCGAGCAAAGACATCGCGACGCTCGGCGGCGTGATCGCGAACAACTCCGGCGGCATGCGCTGCGGCGTCACGTGGGACCCGTACTCGACGGTCGAGTCGATGACGCTCGTGCTGGCGTCCGGCACGGTCATCGACACCGCCGCGCCGGACGCCGAGGCAGCGCTTCGCGGCGGCCGAGCCGGAGCTCGCGCAGGGCCTGCTCGAGCTCCGCGCGGAGCTGCTCGCCGACGAGCGAGCTCGCCGCAGCGCGTGCGGCGCAAGTACGAGATCAAGAACGTCACCGGCTACCGCCTGTGCGCGTTGCTCGACGCCGACACGCCGCTCGAGATCTTCCGCCGGCTGGTCGTCGGCTCCGAGGGCACGCTCGCGTTCATCGCCGAGGCGGTCATGCGCACGCGCCCGGAGCCGAAGCACGACGATCGCTCGCGTGGGTGCACTTCGCGAACATCGACGCCGCCGCGGCGGCCGTGCCGGCGCTCGTCGCCGCGGGCGCGCGCGCGACCGAGCTGATGGTCGCGCCGGCGCTGATCGCGGCCGCGTGGAACATGCCCGGGACGCCCGAGTACTGGCGCGAGCTGCCGCCGAGTCGGCGGCGCTGATCGTCGAGTTCGGCGGCGCCGACGACGACGAGCTCGACGCGGGCGAGGCGGCGGTCGCGGAGATCCTCGCCGGCCACGAGCTGATCCAGCCGCACCGCTTCACGCGCGAGCACGGAGGAGATCGAGATCGCGTGGACGCGTGCGCGAGGGCCTGTTCGGGCTCGTCGGTCGCCTGCGGCCCGCCGGGCACGGCGCTGATCGTCGAGGACGTGTGCGTGCGCGCCCGAGCGGATCGCCGAAGTGCGCGCGCGACCTGCAGGCGCTGCTCGGCAAGCACGAGTTCCTCGTCGGCGTCGCCGGCCACGCCTCGGCCGGCAACCTGCACTTCCAGCTGACGCCCGACTTCACCAAGCCCGGGGACCTCGAGCGCTACGAGGCGTTCATGGAGCGAGCTCGTCGAGCTGATCGTCGGCAAGTACGACGGCTCGCTGAAGGCCGAGCACGGCACCGGCGTGAACATGGCGCCGTACGTCGAACGCGAGTGGGGCGCGAAGGCGACGGCGATGATGTGGCGCGTCAAGCAGCTCGCCGACCCGCACGGCATCCTCAATCCCGGCGCGGTGCTCAACCGCGACCCGGGCATCCATCTGCGAAACCTGAAGAGCCAGCCCGCGATCGAGGAGCTGGCTTCGCAGTGCGTCGAGTGCGGCTTCTGCGAGCCGGTCTGCCCGAGCCGCAACGCGACGACGACGCCGCGCCAGCGGATCGTGATCCGCCGCGAGATGGCGCGGCAGGCGGAGGGCTCGCCCGTGTATGAGGCGCTGCTCGCGCGACTTCGAGTACGACGCGCTGCAGACGTGCGCCGCCGACGGCACGTGCCAGGGCGTGTGTCCCGGTCGCGATCGACACCGGCAAGCTCGTCAAGCAGCTGCGCGCGCGCGAGCGCACGGCGAGCGCGAGGAAGCGGCCGCGCTCGCGATCGCCAGGCGCTACGGCGTCGCCGAGCGCGCGGCCCGCGCCGGGCTTGCGGCAGCGGGCGCCGCCGCCGACGTGCTCGGTCAGCGGCTGGTCGCGCAGCGCCCGAGCTGCGTGCGCCGGCGTGTCAGCGCTGAGCTCGTGCCGACGCTCCCCGCGAGCCTGCCGCCCGCCGCGCCCGCGCGGATGCCCGTGACCGCGCGCGAGGGAGCGGCCGCGGTGTACCTGCCCGCGTGCCTGAACCGCATCTTCGGCAGCGCGCGCGGCGGCGAGCCGGGGCCGTCGCTGCCGCAGGCGCTCGTCGACGTCTCCGCGCGCGCCGGCCTGCCGCTGTGGATCCCCGACGACGTCGCCGGGCACTGCTGCGCGACGCCGTGGAGCTCCAAGGGCTACCGCCGCGGCCACGAGCACATGGCCGCCAGGACCGCCGCAGCGCTGTGGCGCTGGAGCGACGGCGCGCGGCTGCCCGTCGTGATCGACGCGAGCTCGTGCGCGCTCGGGCTGCGCGATGAGATCGCGCCGTGCCTCACCGACTCAGAGCGCGAGCGCTTCGAGCGGATCGAGATCCTCGACTCGATCGCGTGGGCGCACGACCGCCTGCTGGCGCGGCTGAACGTCACGCGCAGGCTCGAGCGGATCGCCGTGCACCCGACGTGCGCCGTCGGCCAGCTCGGCCTTTCCGGCAAGCTCGAGGCGGTCGCCCGCGCGCTCGCCGACGACGTCCTGATCCCCGCCGCCACCACCTGCTGCGGGATGGCCGGCGATCGCGGCCTGCTGCACCCCGAGCTGCCAGCCTCAGCGCTGCGCGACACCGCCGCCGAGCTCGCCCAGCATCAGGCCGAGGGCGAGCGCGTGGACGCGCACGTGTGCAGCAACCGCACCTGCGAGATCGCGCTGCAGCAGGTCACAGGCGCCCCGTACGCGTCGTTCGTGCTCGCGCTCGAGCGGCTCACGCGGGCGTAGCTACGCGGCGTCGGGCCAGTTGCCGGGGCCCATGACGCCGTCGCCGTCGTCCGGCCTGGGTCCGCCGATCGCGACCAGGTCGAGTCCGTCGGGGCCGGCCTCGAACGCGCGCACTACCTCGGGCGCCACCCGCAGGACGTCCCACTGGCGCAGGTCGATGACCTCGTCGTCGAGCAGCACGCGCCCGGAGCCGGCGACGACGACGTACGCCTCCTCCTGCTCGCGGTGGCTGTGCGCGAAGGGGCTGCGCAGGTTGGGCGCGTAGCTGAATTTGCTGACGCCGAGGTCGCGCGAGTCCAGGTGCTTGCGGCCGAAGCGGCCTTCGATCCCGGGCGCGCGATCGCCGACCGAGTCGTCGATCTCGAGCAGGTTCACGGTGCTGTAGCTGGACATGGGGCCTCCTTTGAGGGGCGGGCGGTTGGCTTGCCGTCACACCATAATCGGATCTACGCCGCCTCCGTCAACGGCGCTGCGATGGCTCCCGCGCCGAGCGCGCGCGCCTTTGGTACGAGGAACCCCGCGGCAAGGCACACGAGCAGGAAGCCGGTGGCCATCAGGAAGGTGTCGGTGAAGCCGGTCACGGTCGGCTCGCCGTGGGCGACGTTCGCGGCGATGAACGTCGCCGAGAGCTGCCCGCCGAGCGCCCCGCCGAGCGTGCGCATGACCGTGTTCATGCCGCTCGCCACGCCCGTCTGGTGGCTGGGGACGGCCTGCACGATGAGGTTGCCGAGCGCCGCGAACGCCAGGCCGATCCCCACCCCGAGCAGCGCGGCCGCGATCAGCAGGTCGTATGGGTGTCGGTGTTCGAGCGCGAGCAGCGCGAACGACACGGTCGTGAACGCCGTCCCGGCGATCAGCGCGGCGCGCGAGCCGAAGCGGGCGGAGATGCGCCCGGCGAAGACGCCCAGGATCGTCATCCCGATCGTCGAGGGCAGCAGGTACAGGCCGGAGACGACCACCGACGCGCCGAAGCCGAAGCCGGTGCTCCTGGGCAGCTGCGCGAACTGCGGGAAGACGATGAACGACGCGTACATGCCGGCGCCCAACAGGAACGCCGACAGGTTGGTCGTCCACACCCCGCGGATGCGCATCATCGTCATGTCGATCAGCGGATGATCGCTGTGCGTCTCCACCGCGATCCACACCGCCGACACCGCCAGCCCGGCGGCGATCAGGCCGAGCGCCCTGGCCGATCCCCATCCCCACGTGGTCGTCTCGCTGACCGCGATCAGCACCGTCGAGAGCCCGACGGTCATCAGCGCCGCCGCCAGCCAGTTGATGCGCCCGGGCACGCGGATCGGCGATTCGGGGATGAAGCGCCAGGTCGCCGCCGCCGCGAGCACGATCGCCACCAGCGGGATCCAGAACAACCAGTGGTAGTTGAGGTGCTCGACGATCACCCCCGAGAGCACGATGCCGATGCCAGCGCCCACCCCGAGGATCGCCGATAGCAGGCCGATGCTACCGGCGACCTTCTCGTGCGGGAACTCGTCGCGCACGATCCCGAACGCCAGCGGGAAGATGCCGCCGGCCGCGCCCTGGATGAAGCGCGCGACGATGATCAGCGCCAGCGAGCTCGACACCGCGGCCAGCAGCGTGCCGGCCGCGAGGATCACGAGCGTCACCAGCAGCAGGCGCTCCTTGCCGTACATGTCGCCCAGCCGCCCGAGGATCGCCGTCCCGACCGACGCCGACAGCAGATAGGACGTCAACAGCCACGCGATCCCCGTCTCGCTCGTGTGCAGCGCGTGCTGCATCGTCGGCAGCGCCGGCACCACCGACGAGCTCAGCATCGCGTAGGCGACGCCGCCGAGCGACAGCACCGCGAGGATCAGCGTCGGGTGCGTGCGGTCTGTGTCGGTGGCTGATGTCATTCCTCAGCCGAGGCTAGCGGGAGCAACAGGAACCCTGCGATCGCCGGCCACGCCGCCGGGTCCTGCAGCAGGAAGCCGTGGCCGCCGCCGAACACGGCCAGGCGCGCGCCCGGGATCGACTCGGCGAGGCGCTCGGACGCCGCCACTGGGGCGATCCCGTCGAAGCGCCCGGCCGCCACGAGCGTCGGCAAGCGCAGTCCGCCGAGGCGCTCGGAGGTGTCGTGGTGGCGTCGCGCCTGCAGCTGGCGCAGCAGGCCCGCGGCTGGGACGTCGTGTGCGGCCAGGCTGCGATCGTTGGCGAGGTACAGCGCGAGCGCGGCGGCGAGCTCCGGCTGGCTGGCTGTTCTCGTGTCGAGCAGCGCCACCAGTCGCGCGGCGCGCTCCTCGGGCGCGAGCGCATAGAGCTCGTGCAGCGGATATGACCTGCTGCCGGCGCCGCCGCTGGAGGTGCAGGCCAGGACCAATCGGCGGACGCGGTCGCCGGCGGCCAGCGCCAGCTCCTGGGCGACCATGCCGCCGAAGGAGATGCCGACGACGCTGAAGCGATCCCAGCCGACGTGGTCGACCAGCGCCAGCGCGTCGCTGGTGAACTCGGCCATCGTCGGCTGCTCGGCGTCGCGCGAGCTGGAGCGGCCCTGGTCGCGGTGATCGTAAGCGAGCAGCGAGAAGCGATCGGATCCGGGCCAGGCGAACGGCCCGGGCGCCTGGCGCAGGTCGCCGCCGGTCCCGCGGACGATCAACACGCGCGGGCCATCGCCGGCGGTCTCGTAGAAGAGGCTGACGCCGTCCAGCTCAGCCAGCGGCATCGGAGCCCTCCACGCGTCGCCGGTCGGCAGGTTCGCGCGTCCGATAGCTCACGGCAGGCTCGCCAGGTGCGCGGCGGCGTCCTCGAGGCGGTCGTCGCCCCAGAACAGCGCGTCGTCGAGCGCGATCGTCGGTACGCCGATGACGCCGAGCGCGTGGGCGGCGTCGGTGGCCTCGCGCAACGCCTGCTTGATCTGCGGGTCCTGTGTCGCCGCCTCGACCTCGCTCCGATCGAGCCCGGCGCGCTCGGCGGCATCGAGCACGTGCCCGGGGATGCTCAGATCGCGCCCCAGCTGGAAGGCATCGCGGAAGGCCCGCAGGGCGAGCTCGCGCCCGCGCCCGGCGGCCAGGGCGAACGTCGCCGCGCGCATCGCCATCAGGTAGTTGCCCGGCCACGGGTCCGGCCAGCGGATCGGCGGGAGCTCATGAGCACGGGCGCGGCGCTCGATCTCGGCCATGCCTGCCTGCCGATCCTCGCCGAGTCCCCAGGAGCTCCTGCCGTTCGCCTTGAACAATCCGCCAAGCGACAGCGGCTGCCAGCGCATGGGCTCAGGCAGCGTGTTCGCCATGCGCTCGGCGGTGAGGTACGCGTAGGGCGATCCGAGGTCGAAGTAGAAGGTGATCTGTGGCATAATGCTTGCTGGCAAGCAAGTAATTTACAGAGGAAGGCGTCGACGTGGCGACACGCACCGGCAAGCTAGCAGCAGAGCTCGATCCTCAGCCCTCGAACGCTGAGGCAAACGAGCGGCTGCGCGCGGTAATCGGCAAGCTCTCGCGCCGCCTGCGCCCGACGCTCGCCGGCTCGGGCCTGACGCCGTCGCAGATCTCGGTGCTGTTCACGGTCGTGCGGCTGGGGCCGATCGGCCTCTCCGAGCTGGCGGCGATCGAGAGCCTGAACGCGACGATGCTCTCGCGCATCACCGCCCAGCTGTGCGAGGCGGGCCTGGTCGTGCGCGCGGCCGACCCGGGCGACCGCCGCTCGGCGAACGTCGCGGCGACCGCCGCCGGCAGGCGCATGCGTGAGCGCATCCACCGCGAGCGCACGCGCGCGCTGAGCGCCCACGTCGAGCTACTCGACGAGGAGCAGCGCGAGGCGCTGTGGAACGCGCTGCCGGTGCTCGAGCAGCTCGCCGAATCACTGCCGGGCGGGCGCTCCGCTCCGAGCGGGCGCCCTCCGCGGGGCGCGCGCCGATGACGCGCTTGAAGGGCGTCGGACGCGTCACCTTCGCGGCGCTCGCGATCCCCAACTACCGCCGCTACGTCGCCGGCCAGTCGGTGTCTTTGATCGGCACTTGGATGCAGATGGCCGCGCAGTCGTGGCTGGTGCTGAGCATCACCGGCTCGGCAACGACGCTTGGGGTGATCGTCGCGCTGCAGACCCTGCCGGTGCTGCTGCTCGGCCCCTACGGCGGCGTCGTCGCCGACCGCGTCGACAAGCGCCGGCTGATGGTGATCCTGCAGATCGCGATGGGCGTGCAGGCGCTGATCCTTGGCGTGCTCACGGTGACCGGCACGGTGCGCCTGTGGCAGATCGGCGCGCTCGCGGCGCTGCTCGGCCTCAACAACGCCTTCGAGAACCCGGCGCGCCAGTCGTTCATGCTCGAGATGGTCGGCAGGCGAGAGCCTGCGCAACGCGGTCACGCTCAACTCCGTGCTCGTCAACGTCGCGCGCGTGATCGGCCCGGCGGTCGCCGGGGTGCTGATCGCGACCGTCGGCGAGGGCCCGTGCTTCCTGGCGAACGCCGCGAGCTTCGCCGCCGTCGTCGCCTCGCTGGTGACGCTCGACCGTCGCGCGATCCATCCCAGCCCGCCGAGCGGGCGCGAGCCGGGTCAGCTGCGGGAGGGCCTGCGCTACGTCAGGCGCACGCCGGAGCTGGGCGTGCCGCTGGCGATGATGGCGCTCGTCGGGCGCGCTCGCGTACGAGTTCCAGGTCACGCTGCCGGTGATGGCACGCGAGGGCCTGCACGTCGGCGCCACCGGCTTCGGCTTCATGACCGCCGCGATGGGCGTGGGCGCGGTCGTCGGCGGGCTGTTCGTCGCCAACAAGGGCAAAACCGGCCTGCCCACGCTCGTGCTGGCCGCCAGCGCGTTCGGCGTGGTGCTGCCGCTCGCGTGCCTGGCGCCGAGCCTGCCGACGGAGCTGTTCGCGCTCGCGCTCGCCGGTGGTGCGAGCATCTCGTTCATGTCCACCGGCAACTCGACGCTGCAGCTTGCGCGCCGCGCCGAGCATGCGCGGTCGCGTGATGGCGCTGTGGTTCGTCGCCTTCCAGGGCTCCACGCCGATCGGCGGGCCGATCGTCGGCTGGGTGATGGCGCAGGCGGGCGCCCGCGCGGGACTCGGCCTCGGCGCCGTCGACGTGCCTGCTCGACGGCGCTCCTCGGCCTGCTCGCGCTGCGCCGCCTGACGCCGGGCTCGGTGACGAGCGCCGTTCGCGGCGAGCGTGCGCGGGTAGCCGCGGCGATGGGCGTACGCGCCGAGCATCGAGATCCGCTGGGCGCGCGGCCCCGAGGACGTGCGCGGCGCATTCGCGCTCAGGGAGCGGGTGTTCTGCGGCGAACAGGGCGTGCCGCGGGAGGAGGACGTCGACGGGCACGACGAGCACGCGCTGCACCTGGTTGCGCTCGCGCCCGACGACCGCGAGGTGATCGGCACGCTGCGGCTGCTGCTCGACGCAGACAGGGCGAAAATCGGGCGCGTGGCGGTGCAGCGCGAGTGGCGCCGCCGCGGGATCGCCCTGCGAATGCTCGACCTCGCGCTGGGCGGCGCGCGCGAGCGCGGCTGCGTGCAGGTGCGCCTGGCCGCGCAGCTCGAGGCCGTCGCGCTGTACGAGCACGCGGGCTTCGCGGTCGAGTCTGAACCGTTCGAGGAAGCCGGCATCCAGCATGTGTGGATGGGGCAGCGCCTCTAACGGCGAGGATCCTGCCGGCGGCTGCGCGACTACTGTGCGTGGGTGAGCGTCATCACAACGCCATCCGCATCCTGACCGTCGCGCCCGAGGGCGCGTTCTGGCGGGAGACGCTCGCCCCGTACGCCCAGCCGCGCCTGGGCCGCAGCCTGCTCGACCTCGCGACCTCGGTGGTGCCCTACCTGGCGCTCTCGCGTCGCGATGTACCTGGCGCTCGGCGTCTCCTACCTGCTCGTGCTGGCGATCGCGATCCCCGCCGTCCGGATTCCTGGTGCGGACGTTCATCCTCTTCCACGACTGCTCGCACGGCTCGTTCCTTGCCTCCAGGCAGGCGAACCTGTGGCTCGGCACCGTGCTGGGGCTGTTCGTGTACTCCCCGTTCCTGCGCTGGCGCCACGACCACGCGATCCACCACGCCACCTCCGGCGACCTCGATCGGCGCGGCGGCGGGGACGTGCGCACGCTGACCGTCACCGAATACCTCGCGCTGTGCGGCGCGTGCGCGGCTGGGCTACCGCCTGTTCCGCAATCCGCTCGTGATGTTCGGCATCGGCCCGATCGTCGCGCTGCTCGTCGGCCCGCGCATCGTCGCGCGCTCGGCGCGACCGCGCATGCGCCGCAGCGTGATCGGCACGAACATCGCCCTCGCCGTGCTCGTCGCGTCGCTGTGCTGGCTGATCGGCTGGCGCGACTACCTGCTCGTGCAGGCGCCCACGCTGCTGCTGGCGGGCTCGGCTGGGCATCTGGCTGTTCTATGTCCAGCACCAGTTCGAGGACGCCTACTGGGAGACTGCGCCGAGAGCTGGAGCTACGCCGACGCGGCGCTGCGCGGCAGCTCCTACCTGAAGCTGCCGAAGGTGCTGCAGTTCTTCTCCGGAAACATCGGCCTGCACCACGTGCATCATCTGAGCGCTCGCATCCCCAACTACAACCTGCAGCGCGCGCACGACGAGAACCCGATCTTCCACGACGTGCCGACGCTTTCGCTGCGGGACGGCCTGCGCGCGGTGCGCCTGAAGCTGTGGGATGAGGAGCGCGGCCGGCTGGTGACGTTCGCCGAGGCGGCAGCGGCGCGCTAGACTGGATGGATGCTCACGCAGGCAGATCGTGCGGCTGAGAAGCGCCGTGTGAAACTCGAGGACGTCCAGCGGCAGGTGGAGGAAGGATCGCTGACGATCCGCAAGATGACCGCGGAGGAGCGCAAACTGTTCCCGCCGAAGGACGTCCGAGCCGCGCCGCAAACGCCCCGCGCGCTGAGCTCCCCGATCCCGCCGGGCGCCGCCGCGCTCAGGGCTGCGCGGATGTGTTTGTGTCGAGCCGGTCGAGGTACGGCGCGAGGTACTTGGCGGCGATCTTGGCGACGGGAGACCACGTCGGCGTGTCGCTGATCTCCGAGCTGAAGCCCTGGCCGCCGGTGATCCGCGCGGTCAGGTAACGCGGCCGCTCGCCGGTGAGCAGGATGCCGTGGATCACCGGGTGAAACGGCTCGGGCGTCACGTCGGCGCCGGCCTCGGCGGCGATCGCTTCGGCGAGCGCGTCGGCCTGCTGCGCGGCGATGCCGCCGAACTTGACCGCGAACTCGGTCGCGTCGCCGGCCGCGTAGATGTGCTCGGCGTCGACGAGCTTGCCGTGGACGTCCACGCGGTAGAAGCCGTGCTCGCTCAGCGGCACGCCGCGCACGCCGGGCCCGTATAGCTCGGGCAGCGCCACCACGCGATTGACGTTCAGGTGGCGATCGCCGGGGTTGATGACGATCTCACCTGTGCGCGGTATCTCCGCGTAGGCGGAGTTGATCGTCTTGATGTGCGCCTGCTCGAGCAGCTGTGCGACCGCGTCGCTGGCCTCCGTGCCGAAGATCGCGAGCGGCCTGTCCTCCGGCGTGATGATCGTGGTCTCCAGCTCGACGTCCATGTCGAACGCGCGCGTGGCCGTCATCAGCGCGAGCTCATAGAGCGGGAACGGCCAGGCCATGCGCCCGGGCGAGACGAACGCCACGCTGCCGACGTAGCCCTCCTCGATGTCCTGCACCAGTCCGTGCAGCGTCTCGTCGAGCTTGCGGTCGTCGATCGTGATCGCATGCTCGTAGCGCGGCCTCGCCACGGCGCCCAGCGCGAGCACCAGCGCGTCGTACCCGATCGCGGCGTCGGATGCGGTGTGCGCGACCCGCTGCTCGGCGTCGACCCAGGCGAGCTCGTCCACGACCAGCTCGGCACCGGCCTCGCGCACGATCGGCGCGAGCGCGTAGCGGTGCGCCTGCGGATAGGCGAACGGCTCGCGGACGGTCATCGGCCGATACACGAACTCGGGGTTCGGCGCGATCACCGTGATCGCGGTCTGCTCCGGTGCGAGCTCGCGCAGCGCGAGCAGCGTCTCGAGCGCGGCGACACCGCCGCCGGCAATGGCGACGCGGAGCTTGGAGGGGGAGCCTTGGGTGTTCATACGCTCAAACCTACCTCGCCGAACGGGATGGTGTGACGATAGTCGTCATGGCAGGCACGGTGGTAGTAGTCGGCGTCGCCGTCCACGGGCATCGCCTCGGCGGCCACCGAGGTTTCGCGAGCGCGGCCCCCGGCCAGCGCGACCAGCGGCTCGTACACGCCGATCACATCGCCGCAGTGCACGCAGCGCAACGGCTCGGTCATGTTCTCGTCCCCAGCAGCCCGCGGCGCAGGGCGTAGCGCAGCTTGCGTGCGATTTCGACGCTCGTGTGCCCAAGCGCGATCAGCCGCAGGACCCGCTCGCGCAGCTCGCCGATCGTGTCGATGTACGACCCTCCTAGATGTAGACGTGACGCCATACCTCGACGCTAGGCGCTCGCGGCGCCTGCGGCTACCGTAAATACCTCCGTTCTGGTGCGGCAAACCACGGACTTCTGCCACCGGCTACGGCTGTTCCCTGGGATCGCCGCGCTCGGTGCGTTTCGCCGGCGCGACCTGATCGGACGTCGAGGGCGGCGCTCAGGCTGGTGTGGGCGCGGGTGCTGGCTCGGGCGCCGGTGTTGGCGCCTGCGCCGCTGCTGGCTCGGCTGCCGGCTCGGTGTAGGGCACGCCGGCGGCGGCGTAGGCGTCGGGCGCGTCGAGCGTCTCGGCCTTCAGCAGCGCCTGCGCGAGGCTCTCGAGCTGTGTCGCGGTGCTCTTCGAGCAGCCGCGTGACCTCGTGGTGGGCAGTCTCGACGAGCGTGCGCACCTCCTCGTCGACCATGCGCTGGGTCTCCTGGGAGGTCTCGCTGGCGCCGGGGAGGAACGGTCCCTGGCTTTCGGAGGGCAGCACGGTGATCGGTCCGATCGCTTCGCTCATGCCCCAGCGCCCGACCATCTGGCGCGCGATCTGGGTCAGCTGCTGGATGTCTGACTCGGCGCCCGTCGTGATTTTGCCGTAGACGACCTCCTCGGCGACGCGTCCGCCGAGCGAGACCCTGATCTTGCGCCTGCAGCTCTTCCAGCGAGTAGGACACGCGGTCGGAGTCGGGTGTGGAGAGCGTCACGCCGAGGGCCATGCCGCGCGGGATGATCGAGACCTTGCGCACGGGGTCGGCGCCCGGCGTGAGCATCCCCACGAGCGCGTGGCCGGACTCGTGGTAGGCGGTGCGCTCGCGGTCGGCGGGCTGCGAGCACGAGGCCGCGCGGGCGCGCCGAGCATGATCTTCTCCAGCGAGTCGGTGAGGTCGCCCATCTTCACCTTCTCGTGGCCGCGGCGGGCGGCCGAGCAGCGCGGCCTCGTTGGCGAGGTTGGCGATGTCCGCGCCGACCATGCCGGGCATGCTCGCGGCGAGCGCGTCGAGGTCGACGTCGTCGTCGAGCGGGATCGAGCGCGTGTGGACCTTCAGGATTTCCACGCGCCCTTTGCGGTCGGGGGCCTGCACGGTGACGCGCCGGTCGAAGCGCCCGGCGCGCAGCAGCGCGGGGTCGAGCACGTCGGGGCGGTTGGTCGCCGCGAGCACGATCACCGCCTCGGAGGATTCGAAGCCGTCGATTTCGGTGAGGATCTGGTCGAGCGTCTGCTCGCGCTCGTCGTTGGCGCCCGTCACCGACACCGAGCCCTGGCGCGAGCGCCCGATCGCGTCGAGCTCGTCGATGAAGATGATCGCCGGCGCCGCCTCCTTGGCCTTCGCGAACAGGTCGCGCACGCGCGACGGCGCCGACGCCGACGATCGCCTCGATGAACTCCGAGGCGGAGATCGAGAAGAACGCCGCGTGCGCCTCGCCGGCGACCGCGCGGGCGAGCAGCGTCTTGCCCGTCCCGGGCGCGCCGGACAGCAGCACGCCGTGGGGCATGCGCCCGCCGAGGCTGCCGTAGCGCTCGGGGTTGCGCAGGAAGTCGACGATCTCCGAGAGTTCGGCCTTGGCCTCGTCGATCCCGGCGACGTCGTCGAACGTGACGCGGATCTTTTCCGGGTCCACCCGGCGCGCCTGCGATTTGCCGAAGTTGCCGAGCGCGCCCATGCCGCCGGCGCTTTTCGCGGCGCGTTTGTAGATCAGCACGAACAGGCCGACGATCAGCAGCGTCGGGCCGAACCCGAGCAGGATCTCCGCCAGCAGCGACTCGCTCGTGGTCGTCGATTCGGCGTTGATCCGCACGCCCTTTTCCTGCAGCAGCGCCGACAGCTGGGCGCCGTTCCAGAAGCTCGGCACCTGGGTGGCGAACACCTTCGTCGGCGTCGCCTTCTTGTCGCTCGCCGGGTAGCGCAGCTTGGTCTTGAACTTGCCCTGGATCGTGTCGCCCTTGGAGGCGATCGTGCTCGACCGTGCCGGCCTTGACCTGCGTCAGGAAGTACGGGCTGAACGGCACCGTCACGCGTTCTTCGCCGGTCGAGGGCTGGAAGAACAGCACCGACAGCCAGTTGAGCGCGATCAGCGCCAGCACGAAGTACCAGAAGCCGCGCATGCGGTGCGGCGGCGGCCCGGGGTTGGCGTGCTCGGGCATGCCGCGCCCGTCGGGCGCCGGCGCGACCTGCCAGCCGCGCTTGTCGCGCGGCAGCGGCGGATGCGCTTCGGAGCGGTCGCTGTTTGCGCGATCGGGTCCTGTCGAAGATTCGTCCGGCACTGAGTAGATCCTACGCTCAACCCGTCGGCGAGGCCATACCAGCTACCCCCACGGGGCCATACGTGCTGGCCCCCGCACGGGTATCGTCGGCCCATGGCAGACGTACCTCACGTCGTGTGGATGCCGGGCGGCGTGCGCACCGAGATTCACCTGACCGGCGTGGACACCGCGGGCGCGTTCTGCCTGCTTGTCGACCGCCTGCCCGCGGGCTGGGCCCTGCCTGCTCATCGGCACGCCAATGAGGCCGAGACGATCCACATCGTCGAGGGCGAGTTCGAGATGGAGCTGGAGGGGGCACGCACCATGCTCGCCGCCGGCGAGACGATCCACATTCCCCAGGGCGCGGTCCACTCCGGCGGCAACGTCGGGGATGGGGTCGGCCGTCGGCTCGTGCTCTTCACCCCGGCCGGCATGGAGTGCTTCTTCCTCGAGGCGGGGCAGCCCACGGCCGAGAGCCAGCCGGACCTCACCGCCGTGCTCGCGTCCGCGACACGGCACGGTTGGGAGTTCTTCGCGCGGCGCTGACCCGCATGATGGCGCAGGCGCTCGCTCGCAGTGACGGCGCGCTGCAGGTCGCCGGCGCGGTCGACGCTATTGGGAGTACCAGAGTCGGCTGATGGGTATGAGGTGGACGCCGCTGTCGTGGGTGTATGCGTGCATGCCGGTGTACAGCACGACGCCTCCGAGGAACTGGCTCCCCAGCTTGCGGCGCAGCGCGAGCAGGCCTCCCAGATCGCCTGCGGTGCGCGTGCCAGCCTTCACCTCGAGCGCCGCGACCTTGCCGTCTTCACGTTCGACGACCAGGTCGACCTCGGCGCCATCGTGTGTCCGCCAATGTCCCAGCTGCACGGGCGAATCGAGCCAGCTGAGCTGCTTGCACATCTCGCTCACGACGAACGTCTCGAGCAGGTGGCCGAGCTCGGTCAGGGCCTGCGCGGATGCCAGGGAGAGCTTGCTCTCGGTCAGGCGCAGCAGGCGCGCGGCGAGTCCGCTATCCACCACGTGAACCTTCGGCGCCGCCCCTATCTGGGGGCCGAGCGTCGTTCCCCAAGCTGCCAGCTTGTGCACGAGGAAGACGGCTTCCAGCAGCTTGGTGTAGTTCTCGGCGGTCGACTTGTCCATGCCGATCGCTGTCGCGGCCTTCGCGATGTTGAGTACCTGGCCGGTCTGGCTTGCGAGTTGGCGCAGCAGCAGCGGCAGCTGGCGGCGCTGGCGGACACGCGTCAGTTCCATCACGTCTCGCTCGATCACGAGGTTGACGTAGTCGTCGAACCAGCGCGCGCGACTTGCCGGCCGCGTGCGCCTGAGCGCTGGCGGGAAGCCGCCCGTGACGATCCGGCTGATGTACTCCTCGCGCGCGATCGTTGCCGGGCTCGATCCCACGAGCGAGCCGGGGTCGCTCACGAGCACTTCCGCGAAGTTCTCACGGACCCCCGCGATCTCGCCTTGAGAGAGCGGCAGCACGTCGATCAGATGGGCTCGGCCGGTGAGCGCCTGGGCCGCTTCGGGGAGCGTCGCGTACCGAGTCGAGCCGGTGAGCACGAATCTCCCCGGAGCGCCGTCGCGGTTGAGCTCGGCCTTGATCGCGTCGAGCAGCTCCGGCACGTGCTGGAACTCGTCGATCAGCACTGGCGGCTCTCCCTGCGCGAACAGGGCCGGGTCGGCCCGCGCCGCGTCTCGCGTGGCGAGATCGTCGAGGTCGATGATCGCTCGGCCTCGGGCTATGGCCAGTGCCCGAAGCAGGGTCGACTTTCCGACCGTGCGTGGACCCTGGAGCACGACGACTGGCTCGTCGCTCATCCGGCTCTGGATCACGTCATGCAGTCGTCGGTCGACCGTCCCGGAGAGGAGTGCGGGCATTTCTCCAGTCTATCGGTTTTCCGCGAAGTAGGGTGATTATTTTCCGCAATTTATAGGGCATGTTTTACGCGATTTGGGTACCATCTGTTCCGCAACACCGACCTGACCTGACGCGCGATCTCAATGGTCCTCGCGCGCGGCGAATGACGAACGTGCGCGCGCCGTCATCCCCAGTGCGCGAGCAGGCGTGGCTTTCGTTCTCGATCACGGGACCTCGCCGGGCACGAGCGTACTGCCATAGGATCGTGGGCAACGATCCAAGGAGAAAGCGTTGACGCATTTTGAGAACGTGCTCGTGGGAGTCGACGGCATCGAGCAACGGACGGGATGCGATCGCGCTCGCCTCGCGGCTGGGCGATCCGGCGCCAAGCTGACCCTCGCCAACGTGCGCGCCGGTGAGCCTGGCTCCGTACACGCGCTCACGCCGGGGCTGCTGGAGGAGGAGCGCGACGCCTCGCTGCGCGCTGCTCGAGCGCGAGCGCGCTGACGCCGACGTGCAGGCGCGAGCTCCTCAGCGTCGTCGCGGCGAGCGCGGGCGCGGGCCTGCACCGCCAGGCCGAAGACGCAGGGCGCCGACCTGCTCGTCGTCGGCTCATGCGGGCGCGGCGCTTCGGCCGCGCGATGCTCGGCGACGACACGCGCGCGGCGCTCAACGGAGCGCCCTGTGCGGTCGCGATCGCCGCGCGTGGCTACGCCGGACATCCGGGGATCGAGAAGCTTGGCGTCGCCTACAACGGCTCGCCGGAGAGCCAGCGGGCGCTGGCGAGCGCGCGCGAGCTGGCGACGCCGACGCGGGCTAAGATCGAGGTGCTGGAAGTCGTCTCGATCCCTAGCTACACCTTCACCGGCCTGCTGGCGCCGGCGATCGGGGACACCATCGACCTGATGATCACCGAAGCGAACGCCCGTTTGAGCAAGCTCCCCGGCGTCGCCGCTCGCGCCGTCTATGGGCTCCCGGGCGAGGAGCTGGCGTCCTTCGGCGAGGAGGTCGATCTGCTGGTCGTCGGCTCGCGCAGCTACGGCCCGCTGAAGCGCCTGGTGCTGGGCAGCACCTCTGACTATCTCGAGCGCCACGCGCGCTGCTCGCTGTTGGTGCTGCCGCGGCCCGCTGAGGTGCCGGTGTGAGCGAGCCGATCCGGATCGTGCTCGCCGACGACCACGCGGTCGTGCGTGCGGGCCTGCGCCTGCTGCTCGACAGCGAGAGCGACTTCGAGGTGGTGGCTGAGGCGAGCGACGTCGACAGCGCCCGCCGCTACGTGCGCGGGCACCACCCGCTGGTGCTGGTGCTCGACCTGAACATGCCGGGCGGCTCGAGCCTCGAGGCGATCCCCGTCCTGCGCGAGGAGTCGCCCGAGACGCAGATCGTGGTGCTGACGATGCAGCAGGAGCCGGCTTTCGCGCGCGAGGCGCTCGGCGCGGGGGCGCTCGGCTACGTGCTCAAGGAGGCGGCCGACGACGAGCTCGTCGAAGCGGTCCGCCTCGCGGCGGTCGGCGAGAGCTACCTGAACCCGCGGCTGGGCGCGCGGATCGCGTCCGAGCCTCCTCCGGGGCCGCCGGACGACCTCTCAGAGCGCGAGGTCGACGTGCTGCGGCTGATCGCCCTCGGGCACACCAATGCGGAGATCGCACAGCAGCTGTTTCTCTCCGTGCGCACGGTCGAGACGCACCGCTCGCACATCCAGCAGAAGCTCAGCCTCTCGACGCGCGCCGATCTCGTCGGCTACGCGCTCGAGCGCGGGCTGATCGCGCAGCGTAGCCGGGCCCGCGCTGGCGGCCGCGTCGCACGGCAGCGGTCCGCGGGCCCTTCGGCGGCGGCGAGCCGCCCGCGCGCGTAGTGCTCGCGCCAGATCAGCTTGTACATCGGGATCTTGCGGGGCAGATCGCGCACGCCGGGGATGAACGGTATGCAGACGAACGCGAGGCTGAGAACGCCCATCACCAGCATCACGAGGATGTCCGCGTTTGGCGATGCCTTGAACGGTTCGACCTGGTACCAGAGGCGTATAGCCACAGCCATGCCTGACCGGGGTAGCTGCCGGTCTCGTTCATCATGCCCCATTCGTCGCCGCCGAGATGCTGTTCTTCGGCGCGTTTGTCGAGCAGCCCGCCGTCGGCCATGAACAGCAGCGGCTTGGTGTAGTCGGTCTGGAAGAACTGGCTGCTCGTGAGCAGGCTGCCGTCCAGGCCGCCGCTGCGGGCGAGGCTCAGCAGGCTCGTCATCATCGTCGGCACCGGGCCCGGTGCCGCTCGGCCTGGACGTTGACCATGCCGGTCGTGGCGTTGACGCTGACGGTCTTTGGCAGCGGCTTGCCTTCTTCTTCGGCTTCCGCGTCTTCTTCCAGCGGCTTTGCGTACGCTTCGCCCCAGGCCTTCTGGGTCTTTTCGGGCGCGGCCCGGTATTCGGCGAGCGCGCGTTGCAGCGTGGGATCGTTGGGGACCGTCTCGAGCGGTCCGATCACGTAGTCCTGCGCCGTGTCGATCGGGTGGCTCACGCCGAGCCACCGCTGCGGGTGCAGGAACAGGAAGTGCTGGACGCTGCGCCGATTCGTGGTTGTAGGGCGGGCCGTAGTCGGCCGTGGCGCTCGTGCCGTCGAGCTCGGTGGCGGCGGTCTTGACGAAGTCGACGGGCAGCTGGCGCGACCACTGCGCGACGTGCTCGGTTTGTCATCGGGAGAGGAGAACAGCACCGCGAGCACGACCGCCAGCAGCCCGATCACGCCGACCGCGATGCACGCCTCTTTGACGAGGTCATATGGCTGGTAGCCGCCGGTCCACGGCCTGGTGTCGTCCTTTGGGCGAAGCAGGCTCATGAGCTCGCCCCCGCCGCCGCGCCAGTGCCGCGGAAGCCTCGCCGTCGGACGCGATCTCGAGGCGCGTGTCCAGCTCGATCGGCGGCACGACGCCGTGCCGGCGCACGAGCAGCACGTGCGCGGAGACGAGCACCACCACGGCGACCGGGAGCAGCAGCACGTGGTAGCTGTACATCTGCCCGAAGTTGGTGACGTTGAAGAACGCGCCGACGCCGACCGAGTTGAGCCCGTCCTTGGCCTGCGTGGAGATCCACTGGGCGTCGAAGTTCTGCTGGGAGACGTAGCCGGTGAGCGCGGTGGGCACCGCGACGAGGAAGGTGATCGCGCCGGTGACCCATACGCGCGCGCGGCCGCCGCGCCACGCCGACATCCAGTACTTGCCCCACAGGTGGATGACCATCACGAAGAAGAACAGCTCCACCGCCCACATGTGGATGCTGTTGAAGAAGTGCCCGACGCCCGTGTAGTGCCACCACGCCGGGTCCCTTCAGCGCGAGGATCGTGCCCGAGGCGATGATCACGACGAGCGCGGCGATGCTGGCCACGCCGAACATGTAGATCCACGAGGCGACGTACGTCGGCTGGCCATCCGGCAGAGCTTCTCCGGCGGCAGCGCCTCGACCGCTTTTTCGCGGACTTTGACGGTCCAGGAGCTCTCGGCGTGCGGCGCTCACGACGCGCCTTCGCCGCTGGCGCGCGGCGCGCCCGGCGCGCCGCGCCGGGGAACGGCAGCGCGATCGCGACCGCGAACACGACCAGCATCAGGCGATCACGATCACGTTCGCGAGCGGCAGCTTGATGAAGTGCCAGTGCACGACGTGTGCGGGGTGGTTGAGGTTGAACACCGCCCCCAGCACGACTCCCACGCCCGCGTGAATCACAACGAGCCTCCCTCGCTCGGCGAATACGCCAACTGCCGGCAGTGTAGATATCGGTTCGGTCGGCGGCTCATGTGGAGCAGCCTACGAGCGCGGTGCTCCGCCGCGCATCCGTAGCTTCAGCCGTAAGGCATCAGTAGTTTCTCCGAGGGGCACCCGCGCCCGGCGTGGAGCGCTACGCTGCGATTCAGTGCGCTCGCTGCCGACAGCCCCACTCGCCGCCGGCTCGCTGATCGCCAGCTACGGCGTCGTCGCGGCCAGCGGCTCGCGCCCGCTTGGCGGGGTCGTGCTGGCGGCCGGCGGGCCTCTGCTGCATCGCCATCTGGCGGCGTCGCCACGGCGCGCGCACGGCGGCGAGGCTCGGCGGCGTCGGCTTCGCCGCCTTCGTCGCCTCGCATGTGCTCGCGCTGGCCGTCGGGCCGTGGCCAGCCGTGCTGATCGTCGCCGCCGCGACGGGCGCGGCGACCTGGGTGCTGGCCGACGCGCAGGCGCTCGCACCGGCGCCAGGGCTCGCGCTGCGCCCGCCGGCGCGCTGACGCCCGCTCGTCCGCTGAGGCCCAGGCTCTACGCTCAGCCGCTCGTAAAGCGCGCGGCCTCCTCCGATCCGCCCGTGGTGTTGCCGGCGCTGTAGGAGTGCGCGCCGGTGCCGGCGAGCTGGCCTCCGTCGACGATCAGGTACTCCTCGCGGATCGGGCGCCCTTCGAGGTAGCACTCGAGGATCTCGCGCGTGCCGGCGGCGTAGCGCGCCTGCGCGGACAGGCTCGTGCCGGAGATGTGCGGGGTCATGCCGTGGTGGGGCATCGAGCGCCAGGGATGGTCGCGCGGCGGTGGCTGGGGGAACCAGACGTCGCCGGCGTAGCCCGCGAGCTGGCCGCTCTCGCTGGCCGCGACGATCGCGTCGCGGTCGCAGATCTTGCCGCGCGCGGTGTTGATCAGGTAGGCGCCGCGCTTCATCTTCGCCAGCAGCTGCGCGTCGAACAGGTTTTCCGTCTCGGGGTACAGCGGCGCGTTGATCGTCACCACGTCGCACGACCTCGACCATCGACTCGACGTTCGGATGGAAGGTGACGCCGAGCTCGCGCTCGACCTCCTCTGGCAGGCGGTGGCGGTCGGTGTAGTGCAGGCCGACCTCGAACGGCTTCAGCCGCCGCAGCACCGCCGAGCCGATGCGCCCGGCGGCGACCGTGCCGACCTGCATGCCCTCCAGGTCATACGAGCGCGAGACGCAGTCGGCGATGTTCCAGCCGCCGTCGATCACCCACTGGTAGGAGGGGATGTAGTTGCGCACGAGCGCGAGGATCATCATCACCACGTGCTCGGCGACGCTGATGCTGTTCGAGTACGTCACCTCGGCGACCGTCAGGCCGATGCTCGATCGCCGCCTGCAGGTCGACGTGGTCTGAGCCGATGCCGGCCGTCAGCGCGAGCTTCAGCTTCGGCGCCTTCGCGATCCGCTCTGCGGTCAGGTAGGCCGGCCAGAATGGCTGGGAGATCACGACCTCGGCGTCGGGCAGCTCGCGCTCGAACACCGAGTCGGGGCCGTCCTTGTCGGAGGTCACGATCAGCTCGTGGCCGGCGCCCTCCAGGAACTCGCGCAGACCCGAGCTCGCCGGACACGCACCCGACGAGCTCGCCAGGCGTGAAGCCGAGCCCCTCGGGCGTCGGTGTGCTCTGGCCGTCGTAGTAGCGCTCGATCTTCGGCACCCCGTCGCGCGCATACGCCGGCGGGTAGCCGTCGATCGGATCGTCGTAGAGCACGCAAAGCACCTTCGCCATGGCCAGATCCCTTCGTCGAAGTTTCGTAGATACTCCCATGTCGATGAGAGCGATCCAGATCGTCGAGGAGTCCGGCCCAGACAGCGCGCTCGCGCTCGTGGAGCTGCCGGAGCCCGAGCCCTCGCACATGCTGACGCCGGGGGCCGGCGTGGTGGTCGAGGTGCACGCGGCTGGCGTGTCCTTCCCGGAGCTGCTGCAGACGCGCGGGCAGTACCAGATGAAACCGCCGCTGCCGTTCGTTCCGGGCAGCGAGGTCGGAGGCGTGGTGCTCAGCGCCCCGGAGGGCGCGTCGGTCAAGCCCGGCGAGCGCGTGGCTGCGTTCTGCGCGCTCGGCGGCTTCGCCGAGACGGCCGTCGCACCGGAGTTCTTCACGTTCACGCTCTCGCCTGAGCTCGACTTCGCGCAGGGCGCGGCGCTGATCCTCAACTACCACACCGCGTACTTCGCGCTGCTGCTGCGCGGGCGTCTGGCAGCGGGCGAGACGGTGCTCGTGCACGGCGCCGCCGGCGGCGTGGGCACCGCGTCGCTGCAGGTCGCCAAGGGTCTCGGCGCGAAGACGATCGCGCTCGTCTCGAGCGAGGCCAAGCGGGCGGTCGCCGAGCGCGCGGGCGCCGATCACGACGCTGCTGCTGGGCGATGGCTGGAAGGACGCGGTGCTCGAGCTCTCGGGCGGCGGCGTGGACGATGGTGCTCGATCCCGTCGGCGGCGATCGCTTCACCGACAGCCTGCGCTCGCTGCGCGAGGGCGGGCGCCTGGTCGTCGTCGGCTTCACCGGCGGCTCGATCCCCGAGGTGCGGGTCAACCGGCTGCTGCTGAAGAACACCGAGGTCGTCGGAGCCGGCTGGGGCGCGTACGTGATGGGCAAGCCCGATCTCAACCGCGAGATCGGCGCGGCTGTCAACGGCATGGTCGACGCCGGCTTCGTCCGTCCGATCGTCGGCGAGCGCTTCCCGCTGGAGCGCGCCGCCGATGCGCTGAAGACGCTCGACGAGCGCCGCGCGACCGGCAAGATCGTGCTCGACGTGCGCGCTGCCTGAGGCGGGCCGGCCCCACCCTATGGGCCAGCCCCACCTGGCGGCGGGGGGCCGTCCCCAGCCACGGCCGGTGGCCGGCCAGCATCGACAACGACGAGCGCCCGCGACCGCTCGCCGAGCCGAGCCAGGCATGAGCGCGACGGCGGGCTGCGTGCATCGCAGGACGCCGCGAGCGGGCGGAGCTCGGCGGCAGCTTCACGAGGGCCCGACGCCGGAGGAGATCCAGGAGCCGGTGCTCGAGAACCTCGATCGCGCGATCACCGGCCTGATCACCGTCGTGCCGCCGCTGCTGCTGGTGCTCGCGGCTTGGCAGATGTGGAACCACGAGCTGCGCTGGCGCGACCTCGCGATCTTCCTGGTCATGTACATCCCGACCGGGCTCGGCGTGACGGTCGGCTTTCACCGGCTGCTCACCCACCGCAGCTTCAAGACCTCGCCGCCCTGCGGGGGCTGCTGGCGGTGCTGGGCACGATGTCGGTCGAGGGTCCGGTGATCTCGTGGGTCGCCGACCACCGCAAGCACCACGCCTACTCAGACCGCTTCGGCGATCCGCACAGCCCGCACGTCGATCACGGCGGCGGCTGGCGGGGCGCGCTGCGCGGCCTGGGCCACGCGCACGTCGGCTGGCTGTTCGACCACACCCAGCGCGGCTCGCGCGAGCGCTTCGCCCCCGACCTGCTGGCCGACCCGGTGGTCGCGTTCGTCGACCGCATGTTCTTGTTGTGGTCGCTGCTCGGGCTCGCGATTCCGTTCGGTCTGGGCGTGCTGATCGGCGGCACCGTGTCGGCGGGCCTCGAGGGGATGCTGTGGGGCGGGGCCGTGCGCATCCTCGTGCTGCACCACGTGACCTACAGCATCAACTCGCTGTGTCACTTCTTCGGGCGCCGGCGGTTCGCCACCGAGGACCACTCGCGCAACCTGCTGTGGCTGGCGCCGTTCTCGCTCGGCGAGGCTTGGCACAACAACCACCATGCGTTTCCGACCTCGGCGTTCCACGGCATGGGACGCCGCGAGCTCGACATCTCGGGCCTGGTGATCGCCGCGCTGGAGCGCGCCGGCCTGGTGTGGGACGTGCAGCGGGTCGGCGACGAGCCGCCAGGCGGCAAAGGCGCTCTGAACGCGCCTGTCGCGCGCGGCGCCTGTGTGATCCCGGGGCGACGGCCGCGCTCTTTAGTCGTGACTGTTCGGAGATCGCTGCGCGCTAGCCAGCCGCGCCAGCCACCGGCGCGTGCGGAATGCGCCGCGCGCCGCCTTGCTGTCCCTCGGCGGCGAAGCTCAGCCACCAGTTGAGCACCGGCAGCAGGAACAGGATCGCGCCGAACACGATCAGCAGGATCCCGGCGAGGATCGCGATGCTGCCGATCTGCGCCCAGCCCCATGCTTGTAGCAGCAGGCCTCTGAGCGTCTCACCCGTGAACAGGGTCGTGCGCTCGCCGGCGAGCTTTTCGCTCTTCATGCCGCCGGCGATCCATTCCCCGCTCACCTCTGAGTAGGTCTTGCCGCCTGCGATCTTGTTCATGTCCGGAGCGATCTGGTCTTCCGCGTAGGCCTTCGCCTGGGTGCCTGTGAGCACCTGCTGGCCTTCGTACTTCTTCAGATCGGCATACTCCGCCGGCTTCGGGAAGGTGATCTTCTGCGGGCCGAGCTGGTTGTGCACGACTTCGTGGTCGTAGCTGCCGCCGACGATCGAGACGACCCCGAGCACGATCATGCCTGCCGCAGCACCGGCGGCGATCGGGGTCAGGCTCGTGATCTTGCTGAGAAATGTGCGCATGACGCCTCCTGTGTGAGTGATTCCTTACCTCTCGCAGCTTCGCCGCTGGCGCTCGGCGTGCCATCCGCTGCCGACCGCAGGGCGGACGCGGGAAAACACTGACGCCCATATCTGGCGTGAGCGCGATCCGGCTGTTGGATGCGGCCGTTCGGCGCTCGCCCGGGCGAAGCCGTGAGACGATTCGCGGAATGGCTCAGCGCGCGCGTCTTCCGATGGACCTGTCCCTACGCCGCGGGTGCGAGCCCGCGGCGCTGGATGCCGGTGCTCGCCGCCGGGCTGTCGATCGGCGAATACGCGCGCTCGCTGGTGCGTCGCCTGGCGTTCCTGAGCGCGGTGCTGCTCGCGGCGATCTGGGCGCTCGGCGGGCGCGGCTACTTCTGGCCGGCGTGGGCGTGGCTCGGGCTGGGCGACCTCGTGCTGCTCGACTTCGCGCGAGCTGGGCGTGGCGCCAGCCTCGCGGGAGCGGTGCGGCGCGTGGCGTGCGTGTGGGCGGTGGTCGGCGTGGCGGCGGTGATCCTCGTGTTCACGTGGCTGCTGACGTGGCTGCTCGCGGGCGTGCACACGTTCTGGCCGGCGTGGGCGCTGCTCGGCGCTGGCGACCGCCGGCAGCGCGTACTCGCTGATCGCGCTGCACGACCGCGTGCTCGTCGCCCGCGGGCGGCGCGCGCTGCGCGCGAGGATCGACCTGCTGACGCGCACGCGCCGCCAGGCGGTCGACGCGCAGGCGGCGGAGCTGCGGCGGATCGAGCGCGACCTGCACGACGGCGCGCAGGCGCGGCTGGTGGCGCTGACGCTGCAGCTCGGGCGCGCGGAGCTGCGCGTCCACGACCAGCCGGAGATCCGCGGCCTGATCCTCGACGCCCAGCGCGAGGCGCACCACGCGATCGCCGAGCTGCGCGACCTCGCGCGCGGCATCGTGCCGCCGCTGCTCGCCGACCGCGGCCTGGTGGCCGCGGTCGAATCGCTCGCCGCGCGCTACGGCCTGGGCACCTCGATCGACGTCGACACGCATCGCGGCCTCGCCCCGGCGATCGAGAGCGCCGCCTACTTCGTGATCGCCGAGGCGCTCACGAACACCGCCAAGCACGCCGTGCGCACAGCGCAGCTGGGTGGCGCTCAGCGACGAGCACCGGACGCTGGCGGTGGTGGTCGGCGACGACGGCTGCGGCGGCGCCGACGCGGAGGGATCGGGTCTGGCCGGGCTGCGCGCGCGGGTCGAGGCGCTCGACGGCAGCCTGCGCGTGGACAGCCCCGAGGCCGCCGGCACGGTGCTCGAGGTGAGGCTTCCTTGCGGGTAGTGATCGCCGAGGATCTCGCGCTGCTGCGAGAGGGCCTCGTGGCGCTGCTGCGCGAGAACGAGATCGAGGTCGTCGCGCAGGTGCGAAGACGGCCCGGCGCTGCTGCGCGCGATCGCCGGCCACGAGCCGGACCTCGCGATCGTCGACGTGCGCCTGCCGCCCGACCTACAGCGACGAGGGCCTGCTGGCGGCGATCGAGGCGCGCCGGCGCCAGCCGGCGCTGGGGGTGCTCGTCCTCTCGCAGTACGTCGAGACCGCGTATGCGAGCGAGCTGATCGGCGAGGACACCGCCGGGATCGGCTACCTGCTCAAGGAGCGGGTCGGCGACGTGCGCGCGTTCCTCGATGCGCTGCAGCGCGTGGCCGCGGGCGGCACGGTGCTCGACCGCCAGGTCGTCGCCGAGCTGCTGGCTCCTCGCGACGGGCGACGCAGGCGCTGTCCGGCCTGACCGACGCGCGAGCGCGAGGTGCTCGCGCTGATGGCCGAGGGCCGCTCGAACACGGCGATCGCCGAGAGCCTGGTCGTGACCTCGGGCGCGGTCGAGAAGCACATCACCAACATCTTCGCCAAGCTCGATCTGCCGGCATGCGACGACGACCATCGGCGCGTGCTCGCGGTGCTCGCCTATCTGCGCGTCGCGCACGTAGCGGCAGCGCCGCTGTTGCCGCGGCGGCATCCGCTGGCATCGGCCGAGCTCGCGCCGGCGCTCGCCGACCTGATACAAACGGGGCGTGAGCGATGGCCGCTGACCTGCTGGCGCGTGTCCGCGCCGAGATCGATGGCCGCTTGGCGGAGCTGCGCCCGTTCGTGGCCGAGTACGAGCGCCTGCTCGACGCCTCGGGCGCGCTGGTGGATGAGGCCGAGGCCGCGACCGTGACGACGCGGAGGGCCGCCAAAGCCCAGGCCTCTGGCAAACCGCGAGCGGCGAGCAAACCCGGGCGAGCGGCGGCGAAACCACGAGCGGCGGCCAAGCCACGAGCGGCGGCCAAGCCCCGGCGCGCGGCGGCGCCTGAGCCCGGCGCGGCGCCCGAGCCGCGCCAGGCGCGGATGGGCGCGGGCGAGCAGGCGATCGTGGCGGCGCTCGAGCACGGCTCGCACACGGTCAGCGAGCTGGTGGTCGTCACGGCGATGTCGGGCGCCGAGATTCGCGATGGCCTGCGGCGCCTGCTGAAGGCGGGCAGGATCGCGCGCGCGAGGCGCGAAGGCAGGGCCGCCTACGCGCTGGCGGGCAACGCGTAGGCGGCTGCGTCGGCCGCGCCGAGGAACGGCGTGAGGGCGAAGTAGGTCAGCTGGGCGGCCGCGCCGGGTAGCTCGGCGATGCGGTCGTTCTCGATGTAGTGGTGCAGGATCTGCCAGATGCCGCCGGCGATCGCCTCGCGCGGCGATCGCTGGCACCTCGACGTGGCCGCGGGCGAGCTCGTAGGCGGGGGCGAAGTAGGCGGCGAACGCCTGCAGCGTGGCGTCGCGGATCTCGATCGCCTCGGGGCAGGCGGCGAACGTGTCGACGAGGCTCAGGTGCGCGTGGGCCGGCTCGGAGGCGAGGTAGTCGATCAGCGCGCACGAGCCCGGCGCCGCGCGGCGCGGGGCCAGTCGGGCTGCTGTGCCTGGTAGGCCTCGACGGCGACCGCGAGCGCCTGGTGCATGCCGACCTTCTGTGCGCCGAGGAAGGCGTCGTGCTTGGAGGCGTAGATGTCGTAGAAGGTCTGGTGGGAGACGTTGGCGCGGCGCGCGATCTCGGGGATCGTGAGGGCCGCGAGTCCTTTCTCGGCGACGATCGCGGCGGTCGCGTCGACGATCCGCTCGCGCTGGCTTTTGACGATGAACTGGCGCGGCAGGTCGCTGCGCCCGCTCGGCAGCCGGCCCTCGGCGCGCTCGTGCGCGCTCGGACGGGAGCGACGCGGCCCCGCTCGCGCAGTCATCGCGCACCAGCGGCGGGGCGTCGAGCCCGGCCGGCAGCTCGCGCGGATAGCAGCCGGCCCACGCGGTCAGTTCGTCGGCGAGTCGCCGGGAGCTCGCTCGCGCGGCCCTCGCGCAGGCGCGCGGCGGTCACCTCGCGGATGCCCGCCGAGGATCGCCTTGACGATCAGGTCTCCCGGGTTCGCGGTGGGCGATCCCTCGCGCTCCTCCCAGCGCGGCCGTCGGATGCGCGGCTGGCGTGCATGCGCCGCTCGAGCTCGGCGAGCAGCGCCGGCGGCGCTCGAGCGCGCTGGCGCCGGCGCCGAAGGCGCCGAGCACGAGCAGCGAGATCGCCTCCGGCTCGGCGGCCGCCAGCTCGGCCCACGCGCGCATCGCCGCGACCAGGCGCTGCTCGTGCGGGCGCTCGACGTGCGTAGGCCGCCATGACGGCCGCGGCGGCCGTCATCGCGACCGCGTCGTAGGCGCTCAGGAACAGGTCTTCCTTGTCGGCGAAGAGGCTGTAGAAGGTCGGCTGGGAGACGTGCGCGAGCTTGGCGAGATCGACGATCCGCACGGCCGGGTAGCCCTTCTCGGCGATCAGCTCGATCATCGCCTGCTGCAGGCGCTCGCGCTGGTCGCGCTTGACGAGCTCCGGATCGAGGCCGTGGCGTGCCGGTGGGCAGCGGCCGATAGCGCTCGTTGCCTGCGTCGTGCGTCATCGCGGTGCCATTGCGCGCGTTTGGCTGTCGTTCGCCGCTCACCGGCGGCACTGGCCTGGCATTGCGAGCCGCCATCGGGATGTGCACTCCACTTGACTCGAAGGGAAAGTCGAGATTATCAAACTGTGCGCACAGGTAACCCCCAGTTTGAGACTTAGGGGCCGCCCAGTCTCAAAATATCAACGCTTCGAATCGTATGCGCAGGAGCCAATAAATGGGCTCCACGCGGACCATTCAGCCGGCGATCGTGCGCGAGGTGCCGAGCACTTCGCCGGCGGCGCCGAGCGCCTGCACGGCGACGTAGGCCTCGGCCACGGGCGTGGTGATGGCCGTCTCGAAGCCGCTGCGTGGGGCGCTGGCCACGGGCGTCAGCTGCTGCGCGCTCGGGCCGGCGAGCACGCGCCAGCTGGCTCGTGCGGGTGTCGCCGTTCCAGCTCGCGTACATCGCCGTCTGGCGCGCCCGTGCGGCGCGGCGGCGATCGCGGGCGGTTCGCTCGGCGCGCCGCGTCCAGGGAAGCGATAGCTGCGGTAGGACTGGTAGGAGCCGTGCCATGTGAGCGTCGTACAGCAGCTGGCCGCTGGCGCTGAATTCCGAGAAGTACGGCTCGGCCCCCCAGCCGATGAACACGTTGCCGTCTTCGAGGGCCTGCATGTCTCCCTGGCTGCCCGAGGACAGGCGGCGGCGGGGTGGTCGTATTCGGCGACGACGGTGTCGGTCTTCGTCTGCGCGTTGACCGCCAGCATCAGCCCGCGCGACTGCGCGTGGACCTTCGGCACGCCGCCGTTGTCGAACACGCTGATCGTCCCGTTGGCGAGCATCGTCGCGTCGTGCTGGTAGGCGGTGGCGGCCCCGGCGGCCAGCTTGACGCTCGAGTGCTTGCCCCCGATGCGCGTGATCACCTGGCCGGTGAGCGTGTTCAGTTCATACAGCGCCGAGGTGTTGCGGGCGGAGATCAGCGTGCTGCCGTTGGCGAGCTGGTCGATCGAGTTGAGGTGGAAGTAGTCGAACGGCCAGATCGTGTTCGCGCTCGTCGCGGAGCTGTAGGAGTCGCTCGAGGGCGACGTGGTCGAGGCTGTTCCATTCGCGGCGCACGAGGCCCGTCCTCAGGTCGATTTCCTGGAAGATGCTGTCGGTGACGGCGCCGCCGCGCGGCCCGCCGAGGAACGAGAGGTTGCAGTCGATCGGGTCGAACACGGTCAGCAGCGCCGTCCCCTGCGGGGTGATGTGGAATTCGTGCAGGTCGGCGAGGTAGCCGTTGCCGGCGTGCACGCGGCCGATTTCCCGGTAGGCGCTGTTGTCGATGATCTCTTCGCCCTGGCCGAAGCCCTGCGGCGGGATCCGTCCCTGCCACCAGGTCAGCACCGGCTGGCCGTCGTACTGCTGCACCTGCAGGTTGGTGGCTTCGGTGCCCTTCGGCAGCGGGTGGAACCACACGAGGTTGCCGGATTCTTCGAAGATCATCGGCCCGCTGGCGCCGGGGCCGCCGTAGGGCGCGGCGAACAGATCGCCGGGGGTTGCCTGGGCGGAGCGGGTGCGTCACGACCAGCACGGGTGGTTCGAGTTCCGGGCGCGAGTGGAAGTGCTGCATCTCGGTGTAGTCCGTGCGGCGCGGTGACCGCCGCGGCGTAGTCCACGGGGTCCTGGTGGGCGACGACGAAGTGGTAGGCGAACGGCTGCCTCTGGCGCCGACCCTGACGCTGCCGCGCACGGTCACGGTCTCGCCCGGCAGGAACGCCCTGCGCGGGCACGAAGCTCGCGCCGTCGCCCTGGGAGTAGGCGAGCAGGCGCCCGGCGTGCGTGCCGGTCTGCGAGCCGCTGACGTGCACGGCTCCGATCGCGCCTGGCGCCGCGCCGAGCAGGCTGATCTGCGTTTGCGTGGAGGCGTCGTAGGAGTCGGGCAGCGGCGAGACCGCGAGCCCGGTCCCGGGGAGCACCGCCGAGCGGTTGAGCGTCGTCGGCGTGCAGCGTCCCGCGCTGGGCGTGCTGTAGGCGGCCTGCTCGGCGTCGATGCGCCTGGAGGCGACGGCGAGCGTGGTGGCGCTGGCGAGCACCACGAGCAGCGCGCCGGAGAGAAGGAGGCTACGCAGGCGCATCGTCGTGGCGTTCGAGCATCGGGTCTCCTGCGCGGGCGGGCGCGCGGGTCGGTGGGCGGGGGCAGCGCAGAGCGTCCGGCGGGCGCAATGCTAAGCGGTGGACACGTCGGCGAACTTAGAAGTTGCGAAGCGTGCGCTAAGAACTTGCGAAGAGCTCAGAACACCGGCGTCTCGGCGTAGTCGCCGAACACCTGCTGCAGCGATTGCACGATCTCGCCCTCGCTGGCGTGGGCGCGGGCGCAGACGAGCAGCGGCTCCATCAGGTTGCGATCCTGCGTGCGCGGCGTCCTCGCGCAAGGCGGCAAGCGCGCGCCTCGACGGCGGCCCCGTCGCGCGCGCGCGCGCGCGGCCTGCAGTCGCCCGATCTGCTTGCGCTCGAGCGCCGGGTCGACGCGCAGCGTGGGGATCGGCTGCTCGTCGGTGGCGACGAAGCTGTTGACGCCGACGACGATCCGTTCGCGCGCGTCGATCTCCTGCTGCAGCGCGAAGGCGGCGTCGGCGATCTCGCGCTGGGGGTAGTTGAGCTTGACCGCGTCGACCATGCCGCCGAGCTCGTCGATCTTCGCGAAGTACTCGTACGCGCGCCGCTCCATCTGGTCGGTGAGCGCCTCGACGAAGTAGGAGCCGCCGAGCGGGTCGACGGTGTTCGTGACGCCGGTCTCGTGCGCGAGCATCTGCTGCGTGCGCAGCGCGATCGTGACGGCCTCCTCGGTGGGCAGCGCGAGCGCCTCGTCGTAGGAGTTGGTGTGCAGCGACTGCGTGCCGCCGAGCACCGCGGCGAGTGCCTCGACGGCTGTGCGCACGATGTTGTTGAGCGGCTGCTGGGCGGTCAGCGAGACGCCGGCGGTCTGCGCGTGGAAGCGCATCTGCCACGAGCGCGGGTTCTTGGCGCCGAAGGTCTCGCGCATCTCCTTGCGCCCAGATGCGCCGGGCGGCACGGTACTTGGCGATCTCCTCGAAGAAGTCGATCTGGGCGTTGAAGAAGAACGACAGCCGCGGCGCGAAGTCGTCGACGTCGAGGCCGCGCGCGACCGCCTGCTCGACGTATGTGAGGCCGTCCTTGAGCGTGAACGCGAGCTCCTGCTGGGCGGTGGAGCCGGCCTCGCGGATGTGGTAGCCGGAGATCGAGATCGGGTGCCAGCGCGGCATGTTGCGCGTGCACCACTCGATCATGTCGCCGCACAGGCGCATCGCGGGGTCGATCGGGAAGCACCACTCCTTCTGGGCGATGTACTCCTTGAGGATGTCCGCCTGGATCGTGCCCGACAGGTACTCGGCGGGGACCGGCCCGACGCCGCTCGCCGACCCCGCGACGCCCCCCGGGCCGGGCGTCGCGTGCGCGCCATCGCCGGATCCGGCGGCGGCGACGTAGAACGCGAGCATGATCGCGGCGGGCGCGTTGATCGTCATCGACACCGACACCTCGCCGAGGTCGATGCCGGAGAACAGCGTCTGCATGTCGTCGAGCGTGTCCACGGCGACGCCCTCGCGGCCAACCTCGCCGAGCGAGCGCGGATAGTCGGAGTCGTGGCCCATCAGCGAGGGCATGTCGAACGCCGTCGACAGGCCCGTCTGGCCGTGCTCGAGCAGGTAGTGGAAGCGCTCGTTGGTCTCCTCGCTGGTGCCGAAGCCGGCGAACTGGCGCATCGTCCACAGCCGCCCCCGGTACATCGTCGGGTGGATGCCGCGCGTGAACGGATACTCGCCGGGCTCGCCGATCGGGTCATCGGGCCCGCCGGCGCCGGCGCCGGGAGACAGGTCGCCCGCGGTGTAGAGCTCGCGCACGGGCTCGTCGGAGAGCGTGCGGAAGGTCCGCTCGACCGGCTCTGACGTGGGCGCGCCAGCGTACGAAGGCTCGCTGGCCTGCGCCGGTTGTTTCGCTGGCGAGCGAGGCTTAGGGCTGACTGCCATGACCGCCGTCAATCGTACCCGTCGCACCCGCAGAGATTTGTAGTGCGATAGACTACATACAACTACATGAGCCGTCAGGCAGCCCAGAAGCCGTTCTCCATTCGCATGAGTCCGCAGACGCTTGAGCGCCTCGATGTCGGCGCGCGGCGCCGTGGGGAGGCCAAGGCGCGGACGGCAGAGCGGCTCATCGACGAGGGTCTGCGCATGGAGGACCACCCCGGCATCGTGTTCAGGGATGGCCCGGCTGGACGCCGCGCGGCGCTCGCCGGCGGCCCAGACGTGTGGGAGGTCATCGAGACGCTGAAAGACACCGGCCTGTCAGGCGAGCAGGCGATCGCCGCCACCGCCGAATGGGGCGTCCTGACGCACGCGCAGGTGCACACAGCCGTGCGTTATTACGCGGACTTCCGCGACGAGGTGGACACTCGGATCGCTCACAACAGTGAGGAGGCCGACCGCCAGCGGGCAGCGTGGGTCAGAGCGCGGGAAGCGCTCGCTTGAAGCTCCTCATCGACGAGATGTACCCACCGGCGATCGCCGAGCAACTGCGCGACCGCACGCATGACGCCGAGGCGGTGACCGAGCGCCCTGAGCTGCGCGCGCTCCCGGACACCGACCTATTCGCGCTCGCCCAGCATGAGCAGCGCGTCGTCGTCACCGAGAACATCGACGACTTCAGTGTCATCGCCGACGGCTACGACCAACGCGGCCAGGTGCACTTCGGTCTCGTCCTCGTTCCACACAGCAGCTATTCGCGGAGCGGCCCGAGGACGATCGGACGCATGGTCACCGAGCTGGACCGGCTTCTGGGTGAGCACCCCGAGATGACGCCGACGAGTACGCGCCACTGGCTTTAGCGGCGTGACGTCCACTAGCCTCGCCCTGAGCGATGCCCAGCGACGTCCCAGCGATCGTCAAAGAGCTCAGCCGCCTGATCGGCGCCGAGCACGTCCTGGACGCTCCGCCGCCGCGGTCCGCCGTACAACCACGACAGCTCGAACCGCAGGGGCGTGGAGGGACGCGCGGACGCGGTGGCGCTGCCGGGCACGGCGCAGGAGGTGGCGGCGGTGGTCGAGTGGTGCTACGCGCACGACGTGCCGGTGGTGCCGCGCGGCGGCGGCACGGGGCTGGTGGGCGGGGCGGTGGCGACGCAGGGCGGCGTGGTGCTGTCGCTGGAGCGGCTACGGCGGGTGCGCGAGCTCGAGCCGGGGCTGTGGCGGATCCTGCCGGAGGCGGGTGTGAGCACGCGCGACGTGCAGCGCTTGGCGCGCGAGAACGGGCTGTTCTTCGGGCCGGACCCGGGGGCGGCGGAGCAGTCGCAGATCGGCGGCAACGTGGCGACGAACGCGGGTGGCCCGCACGCGCTGAAGTACGGCGTGACGGGCGCGTGGGTCGCGGGCGTGGAGGTGGTGCTCGCGCCGGGCGAGCTCGTGCAGGTGGGCGGCTGGGCGGCGCAAGGACGTGGCGGGCTATGACCTGAAGAGCCTGCTGGTGGGCTCGGAGGGCACGCTGGGCGTGATCACGGCGGTGCGCCTGCGGCTGCTGCCGGCGCCGGAGGCGGCGATCCCGCTCGTCGTGTTCGTGCGTACGCGCGAGCAGGGCTGCGCGGCGATTGCAGCGGTGTTCGCGGCGGGGCTGCGCCCGTCGGTGCTCGACTTCATGGACGGCGAGACGCTGGCGATCCTCGCGGCCGCCTACCCCGGTGCCGGTACCGGTGCGGGCGACGGGGCCGCCGCTACGGGTGCGCGCACCGGCGGGCAGCGCGTGCCGGCGGAGGCGGGCTTTGCGCTGATCTGCGAGGTCGACGGCTCGCGCGCGGAGGCGCGGGCGCAGCGCGAGGCGCTGCTGGAGCTGATGCGCGAGGCGCCGATCCACGCGCTGGAGGTGCAGGAGCCGGCGGACGCGCGCGCGCTGTGGCGCTGGCGCGACGGCGCGAACCCGGCGGTGACGTCGGTGCGCGGGGGCAAGGTGAGCGAGGACGTGGTGTTCCCGCTGGAGCGCCTGCTGGAGGGCCTCGAGCGCTTCGAGCGGATCGCCGTCTGCGCACGGGCTGCGCTCGTGCGCGTGGGGGCACGGCGGCGAGGGCAACGTGCACGCGACGGTGCTGGTGGACCGCTCGAGCGAGGCGGAGCTGGACGCGGCGGAGGCGGTCGGCGAGGAGCTGTTCGCGCTGGTGCGTGGAGCTGGGCGGCTCGGTCGCGGGCGAGCACGGCGTGGGCTGGCTCAAGCGCGGGCGCCTGGAGTCGCAGTGGGATGCGAGGGCGGTGGAGCTGCACGAGCAGATCAAGCGGGCGTTCGACCCGAAGGGCCTGCTCAACCCGGGAAAGAAGCTGGCGCGGTACCCTGCGCGCTCGTCGGGGCACATCAACTTGAAAGGAACACAACGATGAACAAGTCGCAACTGATCGACGCGATCGCGGAGGACGCGGTCTCACGAAAGCCGACTCCGCGCGCGCGGTCGAGTCGCTGCTGGACACGGTCACGAAGTCGCTGAAGAAAGGCGAGGAGGTCGCATCACGGGCTTCGGCAAGTTCTCGGTGGTCAAACGCGCGGCGCGCCAGGGCGTCAACCCGCGCACGGGCGAGCGCGTCAAAATCAAAGCGTCGAAGGCGCCGAAGTTCTCGGCGGGCGCGGCGCTGAAGCAGGCGGTTCACCCGAAAAAATAGACCCGCGGAACAGCGCACGCGGGCACGCGCGATGGCGCTCGTCAGCGAGCTGGAGCTCCCCGCGTTCGACTACACCGACCCGTCGCTGCGCGGGGACCGCTTCCACGCGGCGATGGCGCGAGCTGCGCGCGACGGGCTGGCTGGCGCGGGGGCCGTTCGGGTACATGGTGCTCGACCGCGAGTCGGCGGAGTTCTTCCTGCGCACGCGCGCGGCGACGTTCCCGGGGATGAAGATCGCGGAGATCTTCGACGTGAGCGAGGGGCCGCTGTACGAGCAGATGAAGCGCAACATCCTGCACGTCAACGGCCCCGACCACGCGCGCCTGCGCAGCCTCGTCGAACCCGGCGCTGTCGCCGCGGGCGGTCGAGCGCTACGCGCCGGCGATGCGCGCGTTCCTCGAGCAGCTGCTCGGCGGCGGTCGCCGACGAGCGGGCGCTGCGAGTTCGTGGAGGCGTTCGCCAAGCCGTACCCGTCGCTGACGATCGCGACGGTGATGGGCGCGCCGCTAGCAGGACGCGCCGCGGCTGCACCACTGGTCGAACTGGATCCAGCGGCAGTTCGACGCGGCGAGCATGGCGAGCGAGCGCGAGCAGATCGAGCTGGCGGTGGAGCAGTTCTACGGGTATGCCGAGGAACTGCTTAGGGCGCGCCGCGACGACCCGCGCGACGACCTCTATCTCGATGCTGATCGAGGCTGAAGAGGCTGGCGAGCGGCTGTCGGATGTGGAGTGCATCAACCTGGTGTTCAACGTGCTGGCGGGCGGCGTCGACACGACGCAGAGCCAGCTGGCGCACGCGGTGCGGCTGCTGGCGGAACATCCCGAGCAGTGGCAGCTGCTGGTGGACGATCCCGAGCTGGCGCAGGCGGCGGTGGACGAGGCGCTGCGCTTCGAGCCGATCACGCCGTTCACCGCGCGCATGACCACCGAGGAGCGTGGTGTTCCGCGACGTGAGCTTCCCGGAGGGCACGATCGTGATGGTGTGCGCGTTCACGGGCAACCGCGACCTGCGCCGGACGAGCGCGGCGCGGGCGGGGTGGGCGGGGCCGATCAGCTTCGACATCACGGCGGCGCGCGGCCGTGCGCGCGAGCTGACGTTCGGCGCGGGCGTGCACTACTGCGTGGGCGCCAACCTGGCGCGCGTGGAGCTGCGCGAGGCGCTGTCGTTCCTCGCGCGGCACGTGCGCGGCCTCGAGCTCGACGGCGAGCCGGCGTTCGAGAGCATCACGCGGCATCTACGGCCTCGCCGAGCTGCCCTCGCTTCACCGTCGTGTGACGTCTTTTTGGGAGACACGCTCGCGAATCGCCTCCTCCAGCGTCGCCGGCGCCGGTCACCACAGTCGTCTTGTCGCGAACGCCCGGGTGGTGGAACAATTTGGGAGGGGGCGACGACGAGCCTCCGAGCGACAAGAGGTTGGCATGGTGGCTGTATTCGAACGGATATCGAAGCGGGCACGGCGCGCTGCGCGAGCGACGGCGGTCGCGATCGCGCTGGCGGCGACGCCGGTCGCGGCGGCGCTGCCGGTGGCGATGACGGCGACGGTGGGCGCGGTGGCGGCGGTCGCGCCGGCGACGGCGAGCGCGGGCGAGTACCACGTGTACTCGTGCCGGACGCCCGTCCGGCGAAATCGCGCCGATCGGATGGGTGGAGCGGCACGACGACGGGCACCGCAGCGTTCGCCGAAGACACGTGCGCACAGCCTGGAGGCGCGCTGATCGCGGCGCTGCGGGCGGGAAACGCCGCGCAAAGCCAACACGGACTGAAGCGACGTGGGCGTTCGGGGCGCCAGCGGGCGAGACAATCGCGGGCGCAACGCTGTGGCGCGCGGGTGACGCGGACGGGGGCTCGGTTGCATCCGCCTACTACGAGTTCTGGTTCGCGGGACCAAGCAACCTGAACGAACCAGCAACCACCTTTGGTCGGTGCCTGGGTGGTCCAGCGTGTCCGGAAGGACTCGGGACCGTGGGCCAGCCGCTAGCCGCCGAACAACCGCCTTGTAGTTCCCGGTCCGTATTTGGGCGCTGGCTTGTTTGGCGGACGCCGCGTGCTCGGGGAAGCCGGATTCAACTGCCCAGCCGGCCCTGGCGACCCCAACGGCTACGCCGCGGTCGTCTACCTGTACGCGGCTGACCTGATCCTCGAACAGAGCGCGCCTCCGAGCGCGTCGAACGTGAGCGGCGAACTGGCGAGCGCGGCGACGGTGAGCGGCACGAGCGACGTGGCGTTCAGCGCGAGCGACCCGGCGTCGGGGGTGTACGAGGCGGTGTTCAGCGTGGACGGCGAGGTGGTGCAGAGCACGGTGGTGGACGAAGACGGCGGGCGCTGCAGGAACGTGGGGCAGACGACGGATGGGCTGGCGGCGTTCCTGTACGTGCAGCCGTGTCCGGCGTCGGTGAACGCGGACGTGGGGTTCGACACGACGCGGGTGGCAACGGCGAGCACCACCTGGTGGTGAGCGTGATCGACGCGGCGGGCAACGCGGCGACGGTGCTCGACAGAAACGTGACGATCGACAATCCGCCGCCGGTGGGCGGCCCGAACGGGACGAACGCGTCGGCGCACGCGACGCTGTCGGTCGGCTGGACGGCTACGCGCGGCGCGCGCCTGATGAGCGGATACGGACACGCGCAGACGATCGCCGGCCGGCTGACGGGTGCGGGCGGCGTGCCGATCGGCTGCGGCGCAGGTGAACGTGCTCGCGACGCCCGACTACGCGGGCGCGAGCACGGCGGCGCTCGCGAGCGTGCGCACGGACGCGGACGGGCGCTTCGCGCTGCGCGTCCCCGCGGGCAGCTCCTCGCGCACGCTGCGCTTCCAGTACAGCGCCGCCGTCGGCTCGCCGCCGGTGGCGACGCGGACGCTCACGCTGAGCGTGCGCGCGGGCGTCAGCCTGAGCGTCGCGCCGCACACGACGAGCGTCGGGCGCAGCATCCACTTCTCCGGGCGCCTGCTCGGCGGCCCGGTCCCCGCGGGCGGCAAGCTGCTCGTGCTCGAGGCGCGCTCGCCGGGCGGCGCGTGGCTCGAGTTCGACGTCATCCGCAGCGACGCCCGCGGCCGCTTCCACGCGAGCTACCGCTTCAAGTTCGCCGGCCCCGCCGACTACCAGTTCCGGGTGCTGTGCGAAGCCGAGGCCGACTACCCGTTCGCGACCGGGGGATCGAATGTGGTGGGGGTGTTCGAGCGGTGAATCTGAACGCTTCACGCTCGCCGGCGCGGACACGGCCCACGGTTTGCGAAAATGGGCATGCACCGGGGGCACGCAACGTGTTCTTCAGATCTCATCGTGATCGCGGCAGGCGGAGCGGGGCTCGGTACCAGAGACGTCGCAGCGGGCCGCTCCAGCGCACCAGGCGGCTGGCACGCAGCGATGCAAGCGCCTCGCCCGTGGTGGCAAGCTCGGCCTGGTGTGCCGCCAGCTGCTGCTCCAGCGCGGCCGTCTGGGATCGCGCACGCGCGAGCGCCTCGCGATCGCTATCGAGCTCCAAGAATGCGCCCAGCGCCCTGGCGAGGAAAGACCGCGTCGCCAGGCCGTCGGGGCGGTCCACTCGGGGTAGCGAGCTCAGCGAGACCCTCATGAAGTTCTCGAGGCGCCGATCGAGCACGATGCTGCCCCGTGCCACGCCGTACGTGAGGGCGGCATCGTCACGCAGCGCATCGTCGTAATACTGGCGCAGAGCGCCCTCCCGGTAGATGGCGAGGAGCTTCAGTTGGTCCCGACCGACTTCGGGAGAGCGTTGCTCGAGCTTCTCATAGCCGGTCCCGGTCTGGACCACCTTGCGCTCGAACTGCTCGTAGCTGCGCATCGGGAAGTGGAAGATCTCGAGCAGCTCGCGGGCCGGCGCCGGGCTCAGCTCGGCGCCGGATATCGAGTGATTCCCCGGTGCGACGACAACATCCGCGTGAGCTCGGTGAGCCACCTTGGGCTCGAGCGGGCCGCCAATCGAGTTGAGCGACTGCGCGTCGCGGTGGACGAGACGGCTGTGGAACGGGCCCTTGCAGTCGGGCCGGGGCAGGAAGTTGCGACGCTGCACCTCGATCTGGCCGTAACCGGCTGGGATCGAAGCGAACACGTCTCGCAGGCTGCCCGAGAGCGGCCACCAGAATTCATCGGCGTCGTTGTTGATCACCCAGTCGGCGGCATGACGTGAGCGCGCGAGCCGCGCCATGCGCGTCACGCGAACGCCCTGATGGTGCCCGTCGCCGTCATCGTGCAGCACTTCGGCGACGCCTGACTGCTCGTACGGGCGGAGGAGCTCGACGGTCTCGTCCGAGGAGCCGTGATCGGTCACGATCACGAAGTCCACTCCCTGGGCGAGGTGATAGTCGAGGTTCATCTCGACGATGTCGGCCTCGTTGCGCACGAGGAGCGTCATCACCAGCTTCATGCGCGAGGGCGGGTCATACGGCGCTCGCGACCCCAAGGAGCTGGGGGAAGCGCGCTTGCATCAGCGCCCACGTCGGCGGCGCGCCGGTCTCCCAGCGCGGCATGGAGCTCGAGGTCTGCCTGCGCCAGCCAAGCACCTGGGGCACGTGCACCCCGTGATCGCCGGCCTCCGCGCATTGGCACCACAGGTGGAAATCCTCCCACCCCGCCAGACGCGGGTCGGTGGCGTAGCCGCCGAGCTCCAGCAGCCGCTCGCGCCGAATGAGTGTCATGGCCTGGATCCGGTCACCACGCTTCAGCCTGTCCGGCTCCCACGGAAGCGAGCCGAGCAGTTCCACCGGCCCGTCCCCGTCGAAGACCGCGACCATCGGGTAGGCGAAGGTGGCCTGCCGGTCTGCGTCAAGCGCCATCACGAGGCGCTCCAGGGCGGAAGGGTAGATCCCGCCGTCCGCGTCGAGCATGAACACGTACTCGCCGCGGGCACGCTCGACCAGGGTATTGCGCGATTCGCCGAGGCCGCAGTTCGTCGGCCCGTGCAACAACGCCGCCGGCAGCCACGGGTGATCGTTGAGAAAGCCTCTTGCCGCCGCGGCCGATCGCCGGTCTGGAGCCTCGTCGAGTACGAGCACCTCGAGCTCACAGCGAAGCGACGCGGCGACGCTGGCGAGGGTCTCGACCGCGTCGCGCTCGCGACCATGGACGGTCACGGCCACGCTCACCCGCGGCGCGGCCGCGGCGTAGGCGGGGGTCTGGGCGCGGAACTCCGCTCCAGGGCGGCGGCCTCTTGAGACCCGACGGGAGATGTTCCTCAACAGACGCCGCGGCTCACGCGCTTCGATCGACGTTGCTCTTGCCGGCTCCCCGGGCGCGCGTGGCGGCTGAGCCGTGGCTGCCCCCGACGTGAAGGTCGGGTCTCGCGTGTCGAGGGGTCGCAGCGGCAGCTCCGCGGCGAGCTCGGCCAGCTGGTCGACAGCGTGGCTCATCGGCAGCTCACTGCGGACGAAATCGTAGGCTGCTTCTCGCAGCCGCCGCAGCTCCTCGGGGTCGTCGAGGAGACGGTCGGCAACGAGCGCGATGCTGTCAGCCCTCGCCGCCACGAAGTGCTCGCCTGCGATCAGGGGCTCGGAGTCCACGCAGGGCTCAGAGACGACCACGCACCCGTTGCAGATTGCCTCCAGGAAGCGCATCCACTCCAGGGCGGCTGAGGTGGTGCGGTGCAGGTTCAACAGGATCCGCGCCGAGCGCAGGCGCTCGTACTTCTCGGCTCCGCTCACGTAGTCCAGCCGCGGGCGTCGCCGGGGCTCCAATGGGGGAACCAGGAACTGGCAGTCGCGTCTCCACAGGTGCCGGCCGCAGCCACCAAGGAGCGGATCGCGCCGCGGGTCGGCGGCGCCGAGGTAGAGCACGTCGATCTGGCGCTCGGCACTCGGATCTCCCAGCCAGGTGTCCCATAACGACGTGTAGCCCAGCTGAAGGTGCTCGCAGGGGATCCCCAGTTGTCGCAGCTCGGCTGTACTGGCGCGGTTGATCGACATCGCGGCGGCGAACTGGGGAACGAGCTGGTGGGTCGCCTCGAACCACTCGGTGCCCGGGTTCTCCGTACACAGCGCGATCGTTCGTGCGCGCTGTCCCGGGTCGGGGAACCCTCGGGGGTTGCCCCAGGCGCGGAACTCGTGCGGAATCACGACGTAAACGTCCCGATCTTCAAGAGGAGGGAACTCGTCGAAGGCGAAGTCGACCGTATGGCCCGCTGAAGCCGTCGCTGCGGAGACGGCCGAGAGCAGCTCGGTCATGAACGGGCTGCCCCGGCTGGTGCTCACGAAGCAGAAGCGCATCTCGCCTCCGCAGCGTCGCTCGGTGTCGCCGTCGAGTGGCTCAGCGGCGCCGTCGAGCGCAGTTCGCTGCGCAGCTGCTCGAGCATGCCGACCGGCATCCCACGCTCACGGGCCTCTGCGGACTCCGCCAGGCGGGCGAGGACGTCGAGTCGCGAGCCGCCGTTCTCCAGATCGCGCAACGCCGCGGCTCCGTACTCGGGGTCGGGCGTGCGTCCGAGCGTCCACTGGTAGGCGGCGTCGACGAATGCGCGATCCGGGAGCGCCCATGCTCGGCGCAGCTGCACAGGCGCCCAGGCTGCGAGCCGCCGGAGGAACCGAGCGAGCGTGTCCGCCTGGACGCCGCGCTCGCGTGCCTCCGCAGAGCCGAGCACATCCTTGAGCAGATCGTGGCGGGAGCGTCCGGCGGAGATATGCGCCTGCCACGCGGCGCGGGTGTGCTGATCGGGCTCGCGGCCAAACGCGGCGCGAAAGACAACATCGGCGAAACGCGCGGCGGGAGCCTCCCACACGCCCACCATCGCCGCGATGGGGTCAAACGGATAGCTGGAGCCGTCGAGCAGATCGGCCGCGGCCGCGCGCGCCGATGCCGGGTCGATCTCAGCGACACTCTCCAACTCGTCGGCGAGCTCGTCTATCTGCACAGGTTCGCCGCTCTGATCGGACTCGCCGAGGCTGGGGAGCAGCCTCGTTAGCGTCGGGAAGCGGCGGTCGAGCGAGCAGATGAGGCCCTCTCGTCCCTGCAGCGGTGCCACGACCATGTCCAGTGGCACAAGTCGATGCAGACGCGCCACCTCGTGGTAGTACGCGGCGGCGGCGTAGAGATCGAGCTCGATCGGTCCCTCGGCCACGGCCGCCAGAGCGCGATCCTGTACCTCCACGTCGTGAGTCCAGACTGCTCCGTCGAACTCGACGGCGCTTCGACCGCCCCCCCTCCTGAGCAGATGCACCTCGTGACCCTGTGCCGCGAAGTTGTGCGCCAGCTCGTTCGTCGCCGGCGCCTCGCCGTCCATGTCGCGCCCCGAGGCCCCAGCCGGCGAAAGCAGGCAGAGGCGCAGCGGCCGCTCGCGGCATGTCAGCCTCGGATAGGGCCGGAAGCGGTCCGGATGGGGCGCGGGCAAGACGGGGCGGCCCGGGTCCGTTGCCAGCGCACATTCTCGGCCGGACTCGAGTCCTGCCTCGAGGCGTCTCATGAAGTGCTCGAGTTCTGTCGCGGAGAAGCATCCGGCCGCTCGGGCGCCGATGGCGGCTTGGCGGAGCTCCTGCGCGAAGGCGAGCACCGCTCGCTCCGCTGCCGTCGTGGAGGGACCGTGCCGGAAGGCGAAGTAGGTCCGTCCCTCCACGATCGCGAACGGATCGTAGATGAGCCCATCAGCGCGGCGCACAGGGCTCGCAAGGCAGCGATGGTGGACGGCGGCGCCGTTGAGCGGAACGAGGTCTGCGCCCGCGTCGATCATCCGCAGGCAGATGTCCACATCGTCGTACAGATACACGAGCTGCTCGTCAAAGCCACCGATCGCGACCAAGCGTCTCCCGGCGGAAGCTCATGTTGGTTCCCTGCAGATAGGGCAACGGATCGGCCCCTGGGAGGGTTTCGTGCGGAAAGGGCCGACGGCAGTCGAAGCTCGGGCGCCCGAGCCTGTCGCAGAGCGCGTACTCGTACTGCAGCCGCATCCCGGTTTTGTCGACCACGATGCCTCCCGCACCTGCAACGCGTTCGTCCTCGTAGGCCGCTGCCAGCTCGGCCAGCCAGCGTGGCTCCGGCACCGCGTCGTCATCGACGAACGCCACGACCTCACCGCTCGCCGCCGCGATCCCGATGTTGCGCGATCGTGCGACGTTCGCCTCTCCGCAGCTCACCCGCCGTACCCAGCTGATGCTGCTCGCTGGCGACCTGTCCCCAGCCGATCTCCGAGGGTCCCTCGACGACGATCACCTCGAAGTCGGGGTGGCGCTGGAACCGCAGCGCCGCAAGCGTCAGGCGCAGGCTGTTCGCGCGATGAAGCGTGCTGATGACGACGCTGATCCTCACGATTGCCCTCAGATGTTCCCAGTTCTCGGCCAAATTCCAGTTGCTGGACGTACGCGTTGCCAGATCCTCCTCATGTTGTGCGTGCAGGAGGGCGTCGGCGCAGTATCCCTCAACCGTCCTTCCACGCGAAGAACCCGGGCTTCCTCGTGCCGTCCGCTTCGATCAGGCCCCCGTGGCTGACGGGCGGTTCGTCGTAGAGGTGGATCCAGCCGACCGCGTAGACGCTCGGGAGCTCGTCGGCGACCTGCAGCCCTGCCGTGATCCACTGCGCCTGTGCTTCGGGCGTCAGGTAGTAGTCGAACTCCTCGTCGAGCGCCTGGTCGGGATCGTCCACTCCGAGAGGAACAGCTTCGGATCGGGGTTGCCCGGGCGCCCGAGGTAGCGATCGACGAGGGCGGAGAGCCGTCCCAGGTCGGAGAAGTCGATCTCCTGTTCGGGCGAGGGCGGATTGGCGAGGCTGGGTTTGCGCAGGAAGCTGAACGGGTTGTGACCGTACATGTCGAGCCTCGGCGGCTTGCCGTCGGGCAGGCGCAGGTTTTCGATCCACTGCTGCGTGGAGATGTCGCCGGTGGTGTAGGTCATCCCGCCGATCACCAGATTGGACCGGCTGACGCTCTTCAGGGCACCGTAGGCGGCGTCGAGGATGCGCGCATAGAGATGGGGCGCCACACTGCTGCGCGGCGTCCAGCTTGGCGAAGGGCTTGGCCGGCACCTCCGGCTCGAAGTCGGGTCGGCGCGATGGCTCGCCCCAGATCATCCAGAGGTGCACCGAGGGGTAGCGCCTGCTGGCGGCGATCGCGAAGTTGGCGTAGTCCCGCGGGTCGAGTGGTGCCCAGTTCCAGGCTTTGCCACCGTTGGCCCAGGTGGGCGCGCCGATGATCTGCAGGGCGACCTGCATGTGGTAGCGCTTGGCTTCGGCCACGGCGGTCGTGACCTCGGCTGGCCAGACGTAGGCGGGGTCGTCCGGGCTGCGAGGGTTCAGCGGCCGTCGGGTCGCGATCGTGCTCCCACGTCAAGCGGTCCTCGTAGATCTCCACGCCGAGTTCTCGATATGTCGGGAAGAGGGACCTTCCACCGTGGGCCGCCGGTCCCCATATCGCCTTCAGGCTTGCCGCCCTCGCGCTCGCGGGCCCGGCACCTGCGATCGCTGCGAGCAGGGTCGCAGTCGCGTACATCAGCGCAACCCCCGGCCGTGTCCTCACTGCGCTACGCCGCGGCACCCCGTCCCTCCTCCGACCGACATCCGCCGCTACGCCGCCTTCCAGGCCAGCATCGCGTCCACCGGCGTCGCGTCCGGCCCGAATGCCCGGACGAATGACTCGTTGCGCGAGTCGTGGAAGCCCTCGAGCACCGCGACACGGTAGCCGAGCCGAGCCAGATCGGCTGGCTCCCACACCGACCTGTGCCGCTGGAACTCCTCTCCTCCGAGGCCGAAGGAATCGTGCCCCCCTTGGGGAAATGCACCGCGGGGGGTGAAGAGCACCGTCCTGCGCCGGGCAACCACCTCGACCTGCCGAAGTACCTCCAGGGCCTCTGCCTGGTCAAAGTGCTCGAGCACATCTATGAGAGTCACGAGGTCGACCGCACCAGGAACGAACAGTCGCTCGATCTCGAGTGCGCTCGCATTGAGCGGCACCGCGTCACCGAGCTCGCGACTCTCCAGATAGGGACGATGCACCTCGAGTCCAACCTTGATCGTGCAGGGCATCGCCTCGAGCGAGCGCATCAGCCCGGTACCGACATCCAGAACACTTCTGCAATCTGAAGCCAGGAGACGGATGAGGTGTCGATACGCGCCGGGGAAGACGCTCACAATCGAGCTCTGCTCGGCGTCCCGCATTGCGCGGCGAGCGGCCGTGCGCCCGCGGATCGCGGTGTTTGCCCGCGCGATGGCCGACCTGCCACGATTCACGTTTGCTCACCGCCCACCGCTGGCGGTGCCACAAATGCCCGCTCGACCGCGCGGAGAACGAGCGCGAACAGCATCTTTAGGCGGTCCGCCGAACGACGAACGCGAAGGCGGTCGGGCGCGCGAGCAGCTGGAGCAGCACTCGCATCGCCGAGAACCGAGCTTCGTAGGAGCGTTCGTGCAGAATGACCTCCATGCCGTTCTGCTGGAGGTGCCTGGCCAGCGCAAGGTCGTCGATTCCGGTAAGGGCGTGACGCTCGGCCATGCGCCCGACAGTCGGCGAGCTCGCGCTTGGCCGTGCCGCTCGTCGACCCAGCCTGCTGACGAACGTACGCGGCTGTCGCACCGCCAGCCAGAGCAGATAGTCGATATATCTGACGAGCTTCACCAGTCTGCCCGAAGCGATGGGATCGAACACAGTGGCGATCACGCCACCCGCGGCGAGGCGTTGGCACGCCGCGTCCAGTACCCCTTGATAGTCATCGAGATGATGCAGGGCGGAGGAGAACACCACGACATCCCACTGCTCTTCACTTTCGGACAGGAAGGAACCGATCTCTCCTACCCGTGTCGTGCTCGTGAGCCCGGCCGCGGAAGCCCTTGCCTCATACACCTCGAGCATATCTGGCGATATGTCCACGGTCGTGACCTCGAGACCCATGGATCCGAGCTCCAGCGAGGCGTAGCCTGACCCGCCGCATGCATCCAACACCCGCTCGTGCGCGGTGGTGGCGGCAATCGCGGTGCCAAGCACGCGACGCAGGCGATTTCGGTGCCGCTCCAGCGTCACGCACTCCTCGCTTCGATCGTAGTCGGCGGCCCTCGATGCGTAATAACGGCGATTCGCCTCGGCGGCGCTCAAGCGCGGACTCGCATCGAGGTCGTCCTCGACCTCTCGGGAGGCTTCCGACGTCATCGAGTCCCGGTCTCGCTGAAGGTGTGGCCAGGTGGAGCCAGGGAGCTGGAGCTGCCAGAGATGCGCGCGAGTGTCTGGATCAACTCGTCCACGACAAGACGGTGATCGTATCCGAGCGCGCAGTCGCGAGCTCGCATAATCCGCCTTGCCGCATTCTCCGGATCGCCCAGGACCTCCTGTATTGCGTCGGCCAGGACCTCGTCGGACGGCTGATCGACCACCCGCGCCAGGTCGAGCTCTCGCGCGCGCCGCGCGACGTGGGAGTCGGCCGGCGCGTGCACAATCATCGGCACCCCAGCTGCGAGATACTCGGGGAAACGAGCAGGGGCCGCGGTCCTGACTATATCTGGATAGGAGGTGTGAAAACTCAGACCCAGGAAGAGCAGGTCCGCACGCGCGAGGCGGTCCCTGAAGCGGCTGTCGGGAACGTCGCGCTCGACGTGGTGAGCGCCAGGCGCCGGGGTGGTCAGGCTCTCGTGGTCGCCTAGGACCGTGAGCGCCACAGACGACCCGATCCGCGCGGTCGCCCGTTCGAGGCGGCTGACAGCGTCGGCTTGAGCCCAATACAGCGCGCCAGCACAAACGATCTCCGCGGGCGATCCCTCCGCGGGCGATCCCTCCGCGGTGCGCGCTGTCGCTGCACCGGGATCGATGATCGGCGTCCTCAACACCTGGCATTGCACGCAATGCTTGGCGGCGTAGTGTTCGGCTGCCTCCTCACTGTGCACCAAGATCGCGGCGGCTCCGCGCCAGAGTCTCCGCTCCAGCCAGCTCGCGATGCGCCGGTCGAAGCTCGGATACGTGTTCTCCTCCCAGAGGTCGAGTACCCACAGGACATGGGGCAAGCCCGCTCGCCGAGCGGCGATTGCTCCCGCGATCTGCGAGATGCCACTGTCGACGACCGATAGCACCCAGCCGGCGTTTTCGGTGCGACACACGCGTGCGGCGCGCACACCGACGGTCGCGGCGGATGCCAGGTTCGCGCATCCGAACAGCCATTGCAGCGGGCGTGGGACCCTCGATGTCGTCGGCGCCTTCCACAGCCAGCGATAGCGGCCGGGCAGTATCGCGCCGACTCCCCCGCGGACGCGCGCACGGATGGCGCGATCGGCGAAGATGCGGAGCGGCGGCATCTCAGGCGCGGAGAGCATGCGGTAAATCACGCGGCTGGTCCCCCCGATCCGAGGGGGGGCGCCCGCGGCGACCACGACAAGCGGACGCACGAGCCCAGCCGTTCCGGGTGCACCTGAGGTATCTGGAACCATGGACGCCGTGAGCGTACCCTCCGAAGAGACGGGAGACGGAAACGAGGACTCGAGTCTTGGGCGGGGGCTCCGGTTCGATTCGCTGCTGATGATCGTTGCGAAGGGAGCTGGCGGGGCTCTGAACCTGGTGCTCCTCGTGCTGATCGCCCGTCGTCTCGGCCCCTCGGCCCAGGGGGTGGTCTCCGTTGGGCTCGCGCTTGCACTGATACTCCTGCAGCTGACCTCATTCGGACTGGTCACGGCCAATCCGGCGTGGGCCGCCCGCTCGGCGGGAGCGCTGTCCCAGCTGATCGTCAACTCGGCGTGGTGGGCGGTAGGACTGGGCCTGCTCGCGGCGGCGATCGCGCTCGGCGTGTGGCTGCTCGTGCCGAGCGCGGTTCGTGGGCTCACCGGCGATGACGTGCTGCTCGTCGCCGTGAGCCTGCCCTTCGCGTTGGCCTCACTGCTGCTCGAGGCCGTGCTGTTGGGCGAGGGCCGGGTCGCCGTGATGAACGCGGCGGACGTCTCGTTGAGCGCAGTCGCCGTCGCACTGGTGTGGACCGTTCTGCATACCGGTCACGCGACGCCGTCGGCGGCACTGGCGGCAGCGCTGAGTCAGTATCCGCTCGGCGTGGCCCTGTACCTGGTTCTGCTGCGGCGGCATCGACCATTCCCGATGCTGCCGGACCTGGGCCTCGCTGGACCGATGCTTCGGTACGGCATTCGCGTGTACGTGGCGACGGTCATCGCCTACCTGGTGGTGCGAGCCGATCTGCTGCTTGTCAACGGCTTTCAAGGCACGCGTCAAGCCGGCCTGTATTCGGCCGCGATCACCGTCGCCCAGGCTCTGTATCTGATTCCCATGGCGATCGGATTGAATCTGTTCGTACGCGTCGCCCGTGGAAGCCGCGCGGACTTCACGGGAGCGGTGTTCGGGAGCCTGCTCGTGCCGTACGGGTTGCTATGTCTACTGGTGGGTCTGGGGGCGCATGTGGTGCTGTTGGCGCTCTTTGGTCATGCGTATGTGGGCTCCGTGCTGTTGCTGCGCTGGCTGCTTCCAGGCACTTACGCCCTTGGGTTGCTCGCGATCCTGTCCTATTACTACGCAGGGATCGGCTACCCGACCGCGTCGATACTGGTCTGGCTCGGCGGACTGGTCGCCAATATCGCCCTCAACGTTGTGCTGATACCGGCCTTCGGCACGGTCGTGGCGTCCGTGACCTCGAGTGGCTGTTATCTGGGTATACTAGCCGGTCAGATGTTCGTGTTTGTTCGGACAGGTGGCACAATGTGCCACCTGAGGCCGCGCGCGCCCATCGCGCTGACTAATCTGCGGGGAATGTTGGTGTCTCCCGCGAAATGGAAACCGTGAGCAGCGCTACCTTTGTGAGGCAGAGGCTTGGCTCCGCCCGAGGTTGGTCGGCACGCTCCGGAGCTGTCGCGCTGCTGGTGAGCGCCCCCATTCTGGGCGCCGTGATTGGCGCTGTCCTACGGCCGGCGCCCACCTATCCTCAACGCGCAGAGGCCCTTGTGTTGGTTCCGGACGATGACTCGGCACTCGGTGCGACCCGGGCAGAGCAAGTTCTGACGCTGGGTGCAGCGCTGGCCGCGCAGCCGGTGACGAGCGCGATTAAGCTGACTGCCGCCGGCCCCAACCTCAGCGGTCCGGTGAACGGCACCGTGGCGGTCCAACCAAACCCCGCGCGCGGAAGCCTGACCGTGGTGGCCGACGGTGAAACCAGCTCCGCGGCAACTGCACTGGCGAATGCGGCGGGCGCATATGCTGTGACGCTTGCACGACGCGTTCAAGCCACAGCCACCACCCCGCTTTCGATTCCTGCCAGCGACTTCACCCAGGGCGTCGGCTCGTGGGCCGGGGTCTCACAGTTTGCGCTGCCTCCGATCGGACAAACGGCGGCAACGACTGGAGGCCGCTTTCACGACGGCTCGCTGACCGTGAGCTGTCAGGCGAAGGCCGGCTGTGGGGCCGGGACGAGCGTTCAGCTCGCGGCGATTCCTCACGATACCTACACGGGCGCAATCTGGGTTCGCGCGCTATCGCTCAACGTCCGTGTCAGCGCCTTCATCGGAGGCGCGCCCGGAGACGTGGCGACGACCGAACCCACGCCCCTCACTGGCGCCTGGCGCAGGCTCGCCGTGTCCTGGAGGGCGAGTCGGCAGCATCCGCAGATCGAAATCGGAGTGCTCAGTGCGACGCCACGGGCCGCCCGTTTCGTCGTTGATGCAGCGAGCGTGACGAGCGGTTCGGCATCGCCGTCGGAAGCCCAGGAACGAGTGCTCGCGTCCAGTGTGGCGGCCACGACGGCGCTCCCTGCCCAAGCTGTGGGGTCGGTCCCCGTAGGGACGCTCGGCAGCGCCGCTCTCGGTGCCCTGGCTGGCCTGCTAGCTGGGCTTGCCGGTTGCGCCGCTGGGTATGCTGCTCGCCGTCGCCAGCGTGGCGCCCAGCAGTAGCCATACCCACAGTTCCAGGCGGTCTCCGGCGGTGAGGCTGCCAAAAAGCGCGATGCCGACCGCGCTCAGCATCGCCGCCGCGCGATAGTCAGGGCGCGAGAGCAGTCTCCGCACGGCGTTCCACGTCACACCCCCGAGGAAGAAGAGCCACGCGGCAAGGCCCAGCAGACCGGTATCCAGCAGCACCGCTGCCCACAGGCCTTGTGATGACAGCAGCGCGCCCGATGGGAGCTTCTGGAACAGCAGCTGGTCCACGCCGGCGACGGTGAGCAGCACCGACGCCTGACCGGGCCCGGCCCCCAAAATTGGCTTTTGTGCCCAAAGTTCAACTGCGCGCGACCATGTCGCGGTGCGGAACTGGGTGGTCAACGTGATCGTGCCGGCAGACCGCCCGGTGCCCAGGGCGGTGGCGCGCTGAGTCCCGATAACCGGTAGCAGGGCGAGCGCCCCGACGACCGCGGAGACGGCCAGCGCGCCACGAACCGGCCAGCCCCTCAAAACGGCGAGCATCCCCACGCCGGCGACGCCGAAAACGGCGAGTGAGGCCCAAGCGGGTGCCGAGTCGGTGCTCAGCAGCGCGGCGAGCATGACCAGCCCGCCCGCCCATAGCCATCTCCTGACCCACGCCTGGCGCGCGTTGAGCGCGGCCTCAGCGCACAGGGGGCACAGCGCCGCGAGATAGGCACCCAGAAAGTGTGGCTCCAGAAACGTGCCCTGCGCCCTTTCCCACCCCAGCACTCCGATTCCTTGACTGGCGTCGCTTGTCACTCCGTTTGAGTTGAGAGTGTTGTTGATATGGGTAAGGGGCCAGTGGAAGTGGAGTCCGAACCACTGATACACAGCGTAGGTGGCCGCGATCAGACCCCCGACGAGCAACGCATCGGGCATCGCGCGCGAACTGCCGCTCCCTTCCCACAGGCCCGCGATCGCACCAGCTGTGCCGAGGCCGACGCACAGGTCCGCGATGTAGACGAGCTCGCGCGTTCGTCCGGTCCGCGGCGAGCCCGGGACAGACAGTGGGTGCCCGGCGAAGAGCGAGACGAGGTAGACCGCTATCAGCGCCACGGATGCGCAACGAAGCAACATGCCCGCGTGCATCCAGCCCGAGACGACCCATGGCGCGCCCACGGCCACCCCCGCAACGGCCAGGATGTACGAGGGCTGCAGCGTGTAGACGGTATGGATCGTGCCGGCGGCGGAAAGGCAGCTGAAGGCACCGGCCAGCAACAGGAGCAACTGGGCTGGACGCTCGCCATGCCCCCGCCAGGCGGCCCAGCCACGACCGATCCAGTGCTCCGAGTTGACACGGCGCTCGTCGGCCAGTCGCGGAATGGGCACCGTCACGCTGCGTAACTTAACATGCTGCGCGTTAGTGCCTGCGGATCGTCGTAAACCCCTGAGTGTGCTCGTTGACGCGGCTTCCGCTCGTCATGGAGGAGGCGCCATCTACTCCTCCGAGCAACTTCGCGCCCTCGAGCGGATCGCCGACCTACGCCTGACGATCGTGACCACCGAGGCGACCCGCGAGCACGTTCGCGACAGCTGCCCGCGCGCGAGTCTGATCTGCTGGAGGGTGCAGCCGTTGCCGCTGCGCCTGTTGCGTGAGCAGATCGCGATTGCGCGACGCAGCAGCGCCTACGACGTGGTGTACGCACCTGGCAACTTCGCGATCGTTGCCGCTCGCCAGCCGCAGGTCCTGGTTCTGCAGAGCCTCTGGCACTTCGGCTCAAGAGCACGCGAGATTCGGTCCCGGGTTCCCGAGCGGATGCGGCTACGCCTCGCCGTCGAGACCATCGCCGCGCGGGCCTCCGTGCGCAAGGCGAACCGGGTGATCTGCGTATCGGAGGCCATGCGGTCGTGTGTGGTGGAGGATCTCGGTGACCTGGAGAAGATCACCGTCGTCCCGCCGGCGGCGCCCCACTTCCCCTCCCAAGCGCCGCGCGCTGAGCCGTCCGCTCTGTCTCCGTATGTCCTAGCGGTGGGCACGGATCTCCCCCACAAGGACTGGACCGGTCTGATCCGGAGCTTCGAACGCCATCCGGATCTTCCGCCGCTTGTCCTGGCCGGGTGGTGCGCTCCGCGCCGCCGCTGCGAACTTGCGTCACGGTCAGGGCATGGTTCCGCCCGTGCACTGGGGCAGGTGCTCGATCGAGGCGAGCTCGCTGACCTGTACAGGAACGCCGCGTGCGTCGTCGCCCACTCTCACCTTGAGAGCTATGGATTCACTGCGGTTGAGGCGCTCTCGTTGGGGGCGCCTCTCGCGGCGAGCGACATTCCGGCCCATCGGGAGTCATGCGGCGACGCGGCCCATTTCTACGACCCGGCAGACGGCGACGCCTTGGCGGCCGCCGTCGCCGCCGCGATCCATGCCGGGAAAACGACGTCCAGGGTGCCGGCGCTGGAATTGACGTGGACCGAAAATGCCGAGCTGACGGCGGCCGCGCTGAGAGCCGCCGCCGGCGATCGATGACCCGGCTTCCGGACAATCGCTAGAGTGCCGTCGCGGTGAGCGCCAAGCATCCTATGAGCAGCGCCCAACCCAGCGTTCTCGTTCTCGGCGGCACCGGGATGCTCGGCCATGTGGTCGTCGACGAGTTCGCCATTGCTGGTTTCGAGGTTCACGCATCGATACGCGATCGTAGCCGTGTGGACCGTCTGAATCCAGCGGCGCGCCTCCATCAGTTCGACGCCGCAAGCGACGATGTGGTAGCCCTAATTGCCGCGGTGCGCCCCGCGACAGTGATCAACTGCATAGGACTCGTCAAGCAGCTCGACGCTGCGTCCCAGCCGTTGCCCGCAATCCGGCTGAACGCGCTTTTCCCTCACGAGGGCGCCGCCGCGTGCGAAACGCTCGGCGCACGATACATGCACATCAGCACCGATTGTGTTTATTCCGGACTGCTTCCCATCGGGGAGGCGTACACCGAGGACGATCGTCCCGACCCGCCCGATCTGTACGGGCTCACCAAGTACCTCGGTGAGGTCGGGACGCCCGGGGCGCTCACACTACGCACGTCGATAATCGGTTGGGAGCTCGAACGCGTAACTGGCCTTCTCGAGTGGTTCGTCGCCCAGGACGGCGGTCGTGTCAACGGGTTCACGCGCGCCGTCTTCTCCGGACTCACTACCCGCGCGCTGGCCCGTGTGCTCATACGCCTGACGACCGAACATCCTGATCTGAGTGGCCTGTATCACGTCTCGAGTGAACCCATCACCAAGCACGAGTTGCTGGGGGCGCTCCGCGACGTCCTGGCGATGAACGTCGAGATCGTTCCGGTGGAGGAGCCGGTGGTCAATCGCAGCCTCGACTCGGAACGGCTGCGCCGTCTGACCGGCATGACGGTGCTGTCATGGCATGAGATGCTCGCCGAGTACGCGCGGGAGGGGAGCGCCACGAATGCTGTTGGATGATGCAACGATCCTGATCACCGGGGGGACGGGTTCGCTCGGTCAAACGCTCGTACGTCGACTTTTGCGTGGCGAGTTGGGCACGCCAAAGAAGCTGATCGTCTACTCCCGCTGCGAGGCCAAGCAGTACGCCATGAAGGCGACGTGGAAGCAAGCCTACCAGGCGACCGATGACATCTACTACGCGAACTTCGACGATCTCCTGGAGTTTCGCATCGGCGATGTTCGAGACTACGTAAGTCTTCAAGCGGCGGTGGCGAACAGCAACGTTGTGATAAATGCCGCGGCGATGAAGCAGGTCCCCACGTGCGAGTACTTCCCGTCACAGGCTGTAGCCACGAACGTCCTGGGCGCAGAGAACCTGGTCAGGGCCATGCGCGGCGCCGCGGGCCTGCATACGGTGGTCGGAGTCTCGACTGACAAGGCATGCAAGCCGATCAACGTCATGGGCATGACCAAGGCTTTGCAGGAGCGGATCTTCGTCGAGGCGAACATCCACCAGGACCACTGTCGTCTCATCGGTGTGCGGTACGGCAACGTACTCGCGTCGAGGGGCTCGGTTCTGCCTTTGTTCAAACACCAGATCGCGCACGGTGGGCCGGTCACGATCACGATGCCCGAGATGACACGGTTCCTGCTGAGCCTGGACCGTGCCGTCGACACCGTGTTCGCCGCGATCCGCAGCGCTGGGCGTGGAGAGATCTGGGTGCCGCGCGTGCCGTCGGCGCGCGTGACCGACGTTGCTGCGAGCTTGATCGGCGATAGGCACATCGAGACCGTCTTCACGGGCATTCGTCCGGGTGAGAAGATCCACGAGATACTGGTTTCCGAGGAGGAGTCGTTCCGGACGGTCAAGCGAGAGGACTACTACGTGGTCCAGTCGCACCTACCTGAGATTGCCGGCGAGGACACGGACAACTCCGTGCGGGGGACTACTCCTCCGCCGACGCTGTCATCGAAGGCGAGGAGCTGGACGCACTGATTGCCACGGCTGACCTGAGCGACCCGGCGATGGCCGGGATCTCGCCGCTGGTGAGCTGAGGCCCATGAAGGTGATGGTCGTAGCGGGAACCCGTCCAGAGCTCATTCGTCTCAGCTTGGTGCTCGAGTGCCTCGCGGAGCGCGGCTTGGACCCCATCTTGATTCACACAGGACAGAACTACGACCCACGTCTCTCCGACGTGTTCTTTGACGAACTCGGCCTGCGTCAGCCTGACGAATACCTCGACGTCCGCGCGGACACGGTCGGACAGCAGATTGGCCACATCGTCGCGCGCAGCGAGGTGGCGCTCCTCAGCCATCGTCCTGACGCGCTGCTGGTGCTCGGCGACACCAACAGCGGACTCTCTGCGATCTCCGCGGCGAGGCTCAACGTGCCGATCTTTCACATGGAGGCTGGCAACCGATGCTTCGATTGGAGTGTGCCGGAGGAGAAGAACCGCCGGCTCATAGACCACATCAGCGATTGGCTGCTTCCCTACACAGCGCGTTCACGCGAGTACCTTCTGGCCGAGGGAGTGAGTCCGGAGAAGATCTGCGTAACCGGGAACCCGATCGTCGATGTGCTTGAGAGGTTCCGCGGACTGCGCGACGCGTCGACTGCGTTGGCCGACTGCGCAGTCCAGTCCAATGGCTATCTCCTGGTGACCGTGCATCGCGAGGAGACGGTGGATTTTCCCGAGCGGCTGGCCGTTGTGTGCACAGGCCTGAATCTCGTCGCGAGTCGGCTGGACATGCCGGTGGTGTGGAGCGTGCATCCCCGCACGCGCCCGAAGCTCGACGCGCTAGAGATCCCGCTGGACCAACGTATCCAGTTGCACGAGCCGTTTGGGTTCGGCGACTTTGTCGCCCTCGAGGCCGGTGCGCGCTGCGTCATCACCGATAGCGGCACCGTCCAGGAGGAGTGCAGCCTGCTGGGCGTCCCGACGGTGACGTGTCGTGACAGCACCGAGCGGCCGGAGACGGTGGAGTGCGGGTCGAATGTCCTCTCCGGCGTCAACGATCCCGAGCGACTGGCGATGTGTGCGGACATCATGATGCGAGCAGATAGACGCTGGCGGTCACCGTATGCAGAGGACACGCTGGTTGCCGAGCGGGTCACCCAGTTTCTCGTCAGCAGCCTCCGCTAGGCGTGGATGACGGTACGTCACTCGAAGCGTGCGTATCCTGATCATCAACAAGTACTTCCCGCCGGACACAGCCAGCACTGCGCAGCTGCTCGGTGAGCTCGCGGAAGATCTTGGCGTCGAGAACCGGGTCGAACTGGTGGTCGGCCAGCCGAGCTACGACCCAGGGCGGCTGGAACCCAGGCCAGCCGGCGTCAGCGTCCGCACAGTTCCCTCAACTGCCCTCGGCCGGGCGAGCGTGGCCAGGCGAGCGCTCGACTATCTCTCATTCCTGGCGTTCGCCCTCGTTGCCGCACTGCGTGCGCGGAGCCCGGATGTCGTCGTGACGATGAGCGATCCTCCGGGGGTGGGGGTGATCGGAGCGCTGGCAGCGGCCAGGCACCGGTGCTCATTCGTGCAGGTCTGTCATGACATACATCCGGATATCGCTATCGCACTGGGAAAGATGAGCGAGGGGAAGATCACCCGCGTATGGCGAGGCGTCAACCGGCTCGTGCAGCGGCGGGCGGATCGGATCGTGGTGGTCGGGCGGGACATGCTCGAGAAGCTCGCCGCGGAAGGCGTCGCGCGGGAGAAGCTTCGCTTCGTGCCGACCTGGGCATCGGCACAGGTCGAGAGTCCGCAGACCATCGCCGCCGTGAGGTCTGCACAGGGATGGCATGGGAAGTTCGTGGTGATGCACGCCGGCAATATGGGACTCTCCCAGAACATGGCCATGTATCCCGAGGTCGCGTCGGCGCTGACCGACCTCGACGACGTTGTGATCGCATTCCTGGGTGACGGGCCCGCAAGGCCCGCCCTCGTCCGGGAGACCGCCCACCGGGGGCTTGGCAACGTTCAGCTCCTGGCTCGCCTGCCAAGGGCCGAGGCGCAGCGGTTGATGGCCGCTGCGGACATTCACGTGGTGTCATTGGTCCCGGGTCTACGGGGTTGTGCGGCGCCGAGTAAGACGTACGGGATCATGGCCGCGGGCCGTCCGTTCATCGCCTCCGTGGATGAACGGTCTGAGCCTGCGCGGATCGTGAGCGAGTTCGGCTGCGGGCTTGTCGTGCCCGCGGGATCTGCGTTCGAGCTCGCGGAGGCGATCCGAAGCGCACGCGGGACACCCCTGGAGGAGATGGGACGCAACGCCAAGATAGGGTTTGAAACGCGTTATCAGCGAGCGAGCGCGACCAGCGCGATCGCCGGCGTGCTCGCGGAGTGCGCAGCAGGATGTCTCGATGAGTGAGATTCGCGTTGTCCCTCGCTGAGCGCCTGCTCGTCGGTGTCGTGCTCGCCGCGGCGGTTGTCTACGTCATCACGCCGTATGCGATCGTGGCGGCCAATCGCCTGCAGTTCTACGACGTGCCCGCCGGCTACAAGGGACACGGCCGCCCGACGCCCTATCTCGGTGGCGCCGCCGTAATGGCGGGCTTCGTGGTCGCCGTGCTGATGGCCGCGGGCGATTGGCAGAAGACGGTTCCGCTCGTTGGCGGCGTGGGCCTGCTCTGGGTGGTCGGCACGATCGACGACCGCAGGACGCTCTCGCCGCTGTTTCGCGTGTCGGTCGAGCTCGCGCTGGCGGGGCTCGTGTGGGCGGTCGGCCTCGGGTGGCACCTGCACGTTGGGTGGATGGTCGACCTGACGCTGACGGGCGTGTGGGTGCTGGGGATCGTCAACGCGTTCAATCTCTTCGACAACATGGATGGCGCCGCCAGCACGATGGCGCTGGCAGTCTCCGCCGGGGCCTCGCTCATCGGCGTGGTGCGCGGCGATGTCTGGCTCGCGGTCGGGGCCGCGTCGCTGGGCGGCGCGTGCATGGGTTTTCTCCCGCGCAACGTCTGCCTGCCTGCGCGGATCTTCCTGGGGGACGGCGGCAGCATGCCGATGGGCTTTGCAGCGGCGGTGCTGGTGATGGTCGCGGCGGGCACTTCCACGGTCGCGTGGGAGTCGCTGTTGGTAGCGGTGCTGCTTGTCGGCATCCCCGCGCTGGACACGAGTCTCGTGATCGTCTCGCGGCGGCGCAGGGGAGTGTCGATCCTCACCGGTGGACAGGACCACCTCACGCACCGCGCCCGCAGGGTCCTGCCGAGCGCGCGGGCCGTCGCGCTCGCCCTCGGGGCACTGCAGGCCGTCGTCTCGGTCGTGGCCGTGCTGGCGCTGGAGGGCGGGGCTTCGTTCATCGTGGTCTGCGCCGCCCTCTACCTGCTCGCGGCCGCCGGCGCGATCGTCGTCCTGGAGAATCAGACAGTCGAAGGGCTCGGGGCGCGGGCCGACGCTCTCGCTCGCGCGTCAAGCGGCAGGGGAGCCTTGCCGGCCGGAGCGCTCCTACTGGCGCTTCTCGGTCTCGGGGCCGGCCTCAGCCCGTTCTTCTTCGCCTACTACGCCACGTCCGTCTGGGTCCCGATCGGCCTCGGCCTCGTGGCTGCCGCGGCGGTCGCGGCGGTGGCCCGTCCGGTTCGCCCCAGCGCTCCCGGCGCGCTGGCGCTCGGAGGCCTGCTCGGACTGGGGGTCTGGTCCCTCAGCTCGACCGCCTGGGCGGAATCGGTGGAGAACGCGGTCGTGAGCGGCAACCGCTGGCTCGCCTACGGGGCGCTGCTGCTGGTCATGCTCGTCCTGCTGCGCAGCGATCGTCGCTCGGCGGTGCTGCTTGGAGCCGCCGGGGTCGGGGTCGTGGCGGTGGCGGTCTCGGTGCTCGTCCGTCTCCTCGGCTCGAATCCGGAGGCGGTCTTTCTCGGTGGACGCCTCAACGTGCCGCTTGGCTACATCAATGGCGAGGGCTGCCTGTTCGTGATGGGGTTCTGGCTGAGCATCGCTGCTGGCGAGTCACGCCGCGCGCTACTCGCCGGGCCGGGGGCGGGGCTTGCCGCGCTGATGGCCTGCCTGGCGTTCCTGTCGCAGTCGCGTGGCACGGCGCTGGCGATGCTCGGGGCGCTGATCGTCGTCGTCGCGCTCGTTCCCGGCCGCGCGCGGCGGATGTATGCCCTGCTGGTCGTTGCCGGCGCGGTCGCCGCTCGCGGCGCCCGATCTTCTGCACATCTACGAACGGCACGCCTCCGGGGCGATATCGCCCGCCGCCGGTCACGCCGCCGGGCGCGCAGCATTGCTTGCGGCGCTCGCGGCAGGGGGCGCGTGGGCCACGCTCACGTTCGCCTGGGGGCTTCTCGCCGCTCAGCCAGGGCCTGGTGTCACGGGCTCGGAGGGCCGGATCGTGGTTGCTGCTCGTGCCCGTCCTCGTGGCACTCGTGCTGGCAGTCGCCTCCGCCCACCGTATCGACCGCGACGTGCGCAGCCAGTGGCACGCCTTCACCCATCTCGCCGAACCCGGCGGCAGCGGCTCCACGTCCTCCTCGGTCAGCCATTCGCGGCTGCTGTCCGGAGGCGGCAACCGCTATGACTACTGGCGCATCGCCTGGCGCGTGTGGCAGGCGAACCCCGTGCTGGGCGTGGGAGCTGGCAATTACCCGCGGCCCTACTACGAACAGCGCGCCACGACCGAGGACATCGACCAGCCGCACTCGCATCGAGATGCAGGCGCTCTCAGAGCTCGGCCTCGTAGGCGCGCTCCTGCTCGCCGCGTTCATCGCCGGCGTCGGCTGGGGGGCGGTCGCGCATGCGCCGTGAGGCGGCGAGCTCCTCGCTGTCCAGGGCGCTGCTCGTCGCCGGCCTTGGCGCTTTCGTTGCCTGGCTGGTGCAGACGAGCGTCGACTGGATGCACCTGCTTCCGGGACTCACCGCGATCGCGCTCGCCGCGTCTGGCGGTGCTCGTGCGTCCGCGGCGCCGGACGCCCCCGCCAGCGGGCGGCCTCGACCGTATCGAGCAGCGACGCTCGCGCATAGCGAGGCCTGCCATGGCGCTGGGTGCCTCCGCGCTGCTCGTGACGCTCGTCGTCGCTGGCGCGAGTCTCGCCCGCCAGGGCCTTGCCGACTACTACCGTTCCCGCGCACAGAGCCTGCTCGATGACCAGCCGGCGTCGGCGCTGAAGGAGATGGATCGCTCGCTCGACATCGACTCGGACTCGGTCGAAAGCTACTACATCAAGGCCGCCGCGCTCGCTCACTTCGATCAGGCCGCGCAGCGACGGCGGCACTCGAGGATGCGCTCGCGCGCGAACCGGGCAACTTCGTGACCTGGGCGCTGCTCGGAGACCTTGCCGTGCGCGAGCGCATGTTCGCGGAGGCCAAGCGCGACTACGAGCGCGCCCACGAGCTCAATCCGCGCGATGAATCGCATTCTTGCTTTGGCAACGCGCAACCCCGGCAGCGCCCTCGAGCAGCTCAGAGGCGTTATCTTCGCAGCCGTGCGCGCCGCAGCCTCACTCGGCGGAGTCCTCGCCGTGTCCGTGCGTGGCGCTCCCGCCGGGTCCGCTCGCAGGCCGACGCGGGCCTCGAACCAGGCGTTCACGTAGACCCCGGCTCGCCGGCAGCCAAGGAGTACGTGATCCCTCTGACCATGGCCAGGCAGACCGGCGCCCCAGGATCGAGTGCCGGCTCGTCAGCGGCCTTGTTCGGCGCCGGCATCGGGCCACGCGGACCCGGGGGGACCGTCGGATCCGCATTCGGGTACACGCCGAGGACGTGGGTGCGCGCCAAGATCACGGCAGGCCGAGTCGGCGCTCGCAACCGGCTCGACGCACTCGGCGGCGCGGGAATCGCTCCCTCCCTCGCGTGCTCGCTGCGAGCTCCCGCGAGCTGCGGGCGACAGCGGTTCGCTGATCGCGCTGCTCGCCGGAGGCGTGGCGATCCTGATCCTCGGCGGCCTCGGCGGCAGCGATGCTCCGACGTCGCCGCCACCTCCCCGACCCGGCATGAGCGCGAGGCGCTAGATGCGGTTCCTGATCACCGGCGGCGCCGGCTTCATCGGCTCACATCTGAGCGATCTGCTGATCGAGCACGACCACTCGGTGCACGTGCTCGACGACCTCTCCACTGGCGCGCATGGAGAACATCTGCCACCTGAAGGGCGATCCTCGCTTCCAGTACACGATCGGCTCCGCCGACAGCCACGCCGTGGTCGCCGAGCTCGTCGACGAGTCCGACATCGTCGTGCACCTGGCCGCCGCCGTCGGGGTCGAGCTCGTCGTCGACAGCCCCGTGCGGGCGATCGAGACCAACGTCCACTGCACCGAGGTCGTGCTGCGCGCACGCCAGCAAGAAGAAGAAGCCGGTCCTGATCGCCTCCACCAGCGAGGTCTACGGCAAGAGCCAGGCGCTTCCGTTCAAAGAGGACGGCGACATGCAGATGGGGGCCACCGACAAGGGACGCTGGGCCTACGCCTGCTCGAAGGCCATCGACGAGTTCCTGGCGATGGCCTACTGGCGCGAGCGAGCGCTGCCGACGATCGTCGTGCGCCTGTTCAACACCGTCGGCCCGCGGCAGACCGGGCGCTACGGCATGGTCGTCCCGAGGCTCGTGGGCCAGGCGCTCGCCGGCGAGCCGCTGACCGTCTACGGCGACGGCCGTCAGACCCGCTGCTTCTGCCACGTCGCCGACGTCGTCCAGGCCCTGTTCGGGCTGATGACCGAGGAGAGCGCCTACGGAAACGTGTTCAACGTCGGCGCGACCACCGAGATCTCGGTTCTCGACCTCGCCCAGCGGATCATCGAGGTGACGGGCTCCTGCGTCGGATATCTCCCTGACCCCCTACGACGAGGCCTACGGCGAGGGCTTCGAGGACATGTACCGCCGCGTGCCCGACATCGCGAAGGTGCAGGCGCTCATCGACTGGCGCCCGAGCCGCTCGCTGGAGAGCATCGTCCGGGACGTGGCGGCGTATCAGCGTCACCTGGCGAGGGGTAGCGCGCCTGCCGTGCATCTGGCTGTTTGACCGCATCCACGGCCGCGCTCGGCGCCGAGCGGATCTTCGCGCTGCCGATCTGCAGGCCGTGGGGGTGATTTGAGCAATCGCTTTGAGCGAGTGCTAAACTCAGCGGCATGTCGTCGCGAACGCCAGCCGGGCAGCCGCCGCCTCCGCCCGAGGGCGCGCCCGGTCCGAGCGGCACGAAGCTGCAGATCGTCGAGGCGGCGCTGCGAGACGCTCAAGACGAAGGGCTTTGCCGGAGCGAGCGCGCGTGCGATCGCCTCGCGCGGGGGGCTTCAACCAGGCGCTGATCTTCTACCACTTCGGCAGCGTGCGGAATCTGCTGCTCGCGGTGCTTGACCTGATCAGCGAGCGCCGCATGAGCGAGTACGGGCCGGCGTTCGAGCAGGCTCGGACGCGCGTCCGAGCTGGCGGCGCCTCGCGCGCGACGATCTATCGACGACGACCTCGAGCGCGGATACATCACGGTGCTCGGGGAGATGGTCAGCGGCGGGGTCACCGATCGCCGAGCTCGGGGCCGAGGTCGCCGCCCGGATCGAGCCGTGGATCGAGATGGTCGAGCGCAAGCTCGAGCAGCTGCTCGCCGGGCTCGCCGCTGCAGTTGCTCGCCTCGCCCGCGAGACCTCGCGTTCGGGCTCGTCGCGCTGTATTTCGGCGTGGACATGCTCAGCCACCTGCAGCGCGACCAGGCGCGCGCCGAGTCGCTGCTCGACCTCGGCGCGCGCCTCGCCGTCGCTCGCCGACACGATCCTGCCGACACAACCAGCAGGAGGACCGCCATGAGCGACGACACGGCCGTCGATCTCGTGACCGGAGCGTTCAGCTACTCCGGGAGCCACATCGCGCGAGCGTCTGCTGGAGTCGGGACGCCGCGTGCGAACGCTGACCTTCCATCCCGACCGGCGCACACCCCCTGCGCGCGAGCGTCGAGACGCGCGCCTACCGCTTCGATGACCCGGCCGCGCTCACCCGCAGCCTCGAGGGCGTGCACACGCTCTACAACACCTTCTGGGTCCGCTTCGACCACGGCCACACGAGCTTCGCCAACGCGATCGAGAGCTCGCGCATGCTGTTCTTCGCCGCCAGGAGCGCCGGGGTACAGCGGATCGTGCACGTCAGCATCACCAACCCCTCGATCGATTCGCCGCTGCCCTACTTCCGCGGCAAGGCGCTGGTCGAGTACGCGCTCGCGCAGGCGGGTGTGCCGTACTCGATCGTGCGGCCCACGTGGATCTTCGGCGGCGAGCGCGACGTGCTCGCCAACAACATCGCCTGGATCCTCCGGCGGATGCCTGCCTTCGCGCTGCCCGGCAAGCGGCGCCTACCCGGTGCAGCCGGTGCACGTCGATGACCTCGCGCGAATCTGCGTCGAGGCCGGCCCAGTACACAGCCGACGCCGTCATCGACGCCGCCGGGCCCGAGACGATGCCGTTCGGCGAGCTCGTCGCGCTGGTCCGCAGCGCCGTCGGCGCTCGCTCGCCGATCGTGCACATGCCGCCGGCGGTGATGGCGGCCGCAGCGCGCGCGCTCGGGCTGCTCGTCCGCGACGTCGTGCTCACGCCCGACGAGATCCGGGGCCTGATGGCCGGGCTGCTCGTCTCACACGATCCTCCGCTCGGACAGATCGCCTTCAGCGCGTGGCTCGACGAGCACAGGTCGTCCATGGGGCGCGCCTACGCCAACGAGCTCGATCGCCACTTCAGCGTGAGCGCCGCGTGAGCCCTCGTGCGGGCGCCTCGAATGCCAACCAGGGCGCCGTCAGCTGATCTCGACACCGTACTCGGCCAGCCACTCGACGTAGGAGGCTGTGAAGCTCGGTAGGAGCTTCAGTAGGGAGTGCACCGCGGTGTGCACGTCCTCGGCGTCGATGTAGGCATACGCATGGCGAAGTCTGTCGCACAGCTCCTTGAGCTGCACGAGTTTGTAGGTCTGCTCCCCGGTCAGTGCGCCGTCGGCCCGCAGAGCCTCGATATCGGCGTTTGCGCTCGGTCGGCGCCCGGCCGGGCGCAGCCCGGTCAATGTCGCCGCGAAGCGCACCAGCTCCGACGGCATTGTCCACGAGGGCGCGCAGGTTGCCCGTGACCTGCACCACACGGTTGTGCTCCTCGGCCGAGAACGCCTCGTATGCCGCCTGCCACGCGTCGCGGTCGAAATCCGCCCCGAACTGACGCATCGCCAGCAGCAGCGCGTCGCGCTCCAGTGGCATGCGCTCCAGGTGTCGCTCGATTCGGTCGCGGTCCTCCTCAGAGATGGTCACCTGCGCGGCGGGGCTGCCCGCCGGCGGAGTGATCGCGTCACCGTGTTTCCGGCTCATCTACGCTCCGGCCAGTTGCGCGACGGCGCGGGCGGCACGGCGTGGCGCTCTGCGCGTGCCTCGCGCCGCTGCGCGCTCGATACCGCGGCGTTGGCAATGAGCGCCGGCCAGGAGCCATCACGGTCCACGACGGGGCGTCCGTCTCGCATGATTGCGCCGAGGAGCGCCGGGTCGTGGGCGCGCACCTGCGCCAGTGAGAGCACCTCAACATTGCGCCCGAGCGCTCGCGTCAAGCGCGCGGAGAGGTATGAGAGGTACATAGGCCGCTGCTCGATGAGAGTACCAGCACATCCACGTCTGAGCCCTCCCCCGCCGCCCTCGTGCCGCCGACCCGAAGATCACCGCCAAGCGAACGTTGCGCTCGGTCCTCAGTGCCTCGGTGACCGCGGAGATGGTCTTCCAGTTCTCGCGCAGGTATGACCGCTCGTCGGCCGTCAGCTCGAAGCTGTCGCAGGCCGGGACGGGACAGCGCACGGTACCTCGCTGCACTGCTCGTCGCAGCGTCCGCTCGGGCACATCGATATCCCGCGCCACCGCAGGAAGGTCTGAGCGCATGCTCACCAGTATACGTTCGGTATGGCCGTTAGCCGGTCGCGCGAAGTCGGCGCAGTCGGCATTTGTTCTGGGTCTTGCAGCCAAATGGCTACAGAACATAGAGCCAGGATCTCGTGTTCGATCGACCGTTCATCGCTGCGCTGAGCGTCGCTCGGGCATGTCCGTGCCGGCCGCCTATGCGCCCACCACGTCCGCATAGATCTGCTCCATCCGCTCCACGTAGGAGTCGAGCGCGTACTCCTCGCGCAGCCACGTGCGCGTCGACTCGAGTCCCTCGCGGCCCTCACCCGAGCGCCAGCGTCGGATCGCGTCCGCCGTCGCCCGCGGGTCCTCGCGCCGGGACCACCTGCACGCCCGGGCGGCCGGCGAGCACGTCGTACACGCCCGCGCCAGGCGTCAGGATCACGGGCGTTCCCGACGCGAGCGCCTCGAGCGGCGCAAGCCCCCACGCGTAGCGCTGGCTCAGGATCACGAACACGTCTGCGGCGGCGTACGTGTCCTTCAGCTCCGCGTCTGACAGCGAGTCGACGCGGCAACGTCACGCGCGCCGTCTCAGCCTCGCGCCGCAATCTGCGCCGCCAGGCGGTCGGCGTAGGCGGGGTCTTCGTGGTCTGAGCCGGCGATCAACGCGTGGACCTGAGGATCGTCGCCCAGCAGCGACATCGCCTCGATCAGAACCTCGAAGCGCCGGTGCTCGACGAGCGTTCCCATGCCGACGACCAGGAAGACGTCGTCGGCGATGCCGAGCCTGGCGCGGGCCTCCGCCCGGTCCGGCGGATCGAAGAAGTGCGCCGGCGGGCCGACCGGCACGATCACAGCGTCCTTGCGGTAGCTGCGGCGGACCATCTCGACCTGCTGCGCGCTGAGCACCGCGATCGCGTCCGGCGCGGCGGGCGTCGAGCAGGTCGGGCCACGTCATCGCCGCCTGCATCGCGCGGCGCAGCGGCGGGCGCGCGCCGGTGATCGTCATGCTTCGGCACGATCGCGCGCTCCCACAGCGATTCGTTGTTGCGTGTCCACACGAGCGGGACGCGACAGGCGCCCCGCGGCGATGCGCCCGGGTCGTAGCGCCGAGCCAGTCGTGGGCGTTGACGACGTCCGCGTCGGGCGGCGACGAGCCGGGCGACCTTCGGCATGTCCAGCCAGAAGCGACGGGCCAGCTCCATGTTGCCGGCCGGCAGCTCGAACGCGCCGCGCCTGACCGATCGGATCTCCAGCTGGTCCGCCGCGTAGGAGAACTCGCTGCCCTCGAGGAAGTCGTAGCACGCGACGGTCACGCGGTGGCCCCGCCGCACCAGTCCGGCTCCAAGCTCGAGCATCAGCCGCACGCCGCCGCCGCCGCCCGCCTTGCCGCCGACGTGATGGTTGACGAGCGCGATGTGCATGTGGGAAGTCGGCGGCTCCGACATGGCCCTCGTGCACCAACCTTCGCGTGGCCGGAGGACGCCGACGGTCCAATATCCTGCCATCGGATGGTATCGACGCTCCCAGCCGACGGCGATCCGGCGCTGGCCGGCTCGCCGGAGGACGCGCACGCGGACATTCTCGATACCGCCGACGCCGGTACGGCCGTGATCCGCGGCAGCCTGCTGCGGATCGGCGGCTACGGGATCGGCACGCTGGCCACGGTGGCCTCGAGTGCCGTCGTCATCCGCCACCTTGGCCTGATCGACACCGGCCACTTCACCGACGGTCACCGCGCTCGTCACGATCGTGGCCACCGTCAGCGATCTGGGCCTCACCGGCTTCGCCGTGCGCGAGTACTCGACCGGACCAAGATCAGACGGCCAGCGGTTCCTGCGCAATCTGCTCGGAATCCGCATCGCGCTCGCGCTCAGCGGCCTCGTGGTCGCGGTGCTCTTCGGCCTGCTCGTCGGCTACCCGGCCGTGATGGTGATCGGGACCGTCATCGCCGGAGCCGGCATGGTCGTGCTCGTCGTTCAGGACGGGTGCTCGATTCCGCTTCAGGTCCGCCTCCGGTTCGGCTGGGTGGCCGGGTTCCAGCTCGCGATCCAGGTCGGAGTCGCAATCGAGGCCGTGCTGCTTGGCGCTCGCCGGCGCCGGCCTGCTCCCGTTCTTCGCGCTGCAGCTGCCGGTTGTCATTCCAGTGCTTGTGGTGACGGTGCTGGTCGGCGGTCGCGACTCCCGCCTGAAGCCGACGATCGACACGCGGGAGTGGCGGCGGATGGTGGGTCGGATCCTGCCCTACTCCGCCGCGGTCGTGCTCTCGGTCGTTGTACTTCCAGATCGCTCAGATCATGGTGTCGGTGCTGTCGAGCTCGGCCCAGACGGGGTACTTCGGCGTGTCGTTCCGCGTACTGGGGGCGTTCACCACGCTGCCGCCGCTGCTCGTCTCCACGTCGCTGCCGCTGCTCGCCCGCGCGGCGCGCGACGACGCGGAGCGATTCAGCTACGCAGGCCGGCGGCTCGCCGAGACGATGCTGCTCGCAGGCTGCGGCGTGGCGCTCGGCCTGTTCCTCGGCGCTGGGTTCGCGATCCGGGTCGTCGCCGGTCCCGGATTCGGATCGTCGGTCGATGTGCTGCGTATCCTGGCCTTTGCGCTGCTCGGGACGTTTGTCATCGGCGCTCGTGGCTACGCCCTGCTCTCGCTTGACCGCCTGCATGCGATGCTGGTGTCGAACGCGATCGCGCTCACGGTCGTGGTGGCGGTCGGGGCGCCGCTGATCAGCACCTACGGGGCCAAAGGAGCCGCGATTGCGATGGTCGCGGCCGAGTTGACGCTGGCCCTCTGCTACGAGTGGTCGCTCTCCCGCACGCGACCCGAACTGCGGCTCGGGCCCGGCTTCGTGTTGCGGGCGGCCGCGGCGACCCTGCTCGCAGGCGGCGTAGCGGTCGCGCTGGGCGTCAGCCCGCTCGCCTCGGCGCTGATCGGGTCGGCGATCTACATCGCGGCCCTGTTGGCGTTCGGGATCGTCCCCGCGGAGATCCGCCAGGCGCTGTTCCACCGCCGCCGCCCCGCCGCGCGAACGTGAACCTGCTGGTGAACGCTGCGCCACAGTCGCACGGTCAGTTTGGCGAGGATCGCATCTTGCAGGAGATCTTCGGCGACCGGGCGGAGGGGTACTGCGTTGAGATCGGCGCCTACGACGGCCGCAGCGGGAGCGCGAGCTATCTGTTCGAGAAGCGGGGCTGGCATTGCCTCTTGGTCGAGCCGATCCCCGCGCTCGTTGACGAGATCCGCAAACACCGCGCCTGCACTGTGGTCAACTGCGCGGTGAGCGACAAGGAGGGCATGGCGACCTTCTTTGTCGCAGAGAATGCCGAGGAGATGTCAACGCTCGATCTCACTCCGGATCGTCTCGAGTGGATCAAGCAGGTCGGCGGGGCCGTCAAGGAGATAACGGTCCGCACCGCCACGCTCGACGGCCTGCTCGCTGAAGCAGCGTTTCCCGAGATTCAGTTCATCACGATCGACGTCGAGGGTCATGAGCTGGAGGTGCTCGAGGGCTTTACGCTCGAGGCGCACAGGCCGCGAATCGTGATCATCGAGGACAACGCGGCGAGTGATGATCCGCGCGCGTCTGGTGGCGATCCGCGAGTTGGAAGGCACATGTCCGAACACGGGTACGTGCATTTCCGTCGCAGTGGCGTGAATGAGTGGTATGCGCACGAGTCCGACACGGAGCTCGTGCGACCCGCTGAGATCAGGAGATTCGAGCGGGCGAAGGTGCGCCAGCGTTGGGAGCGCCGAGCGCAAACACCTCAGCAACCGCATCGCCACGCGAGTCGGGGCTTACCTACCGACACCCGTCAAGCGATGCCTGCGACAGCCGTTCGATTATCTCCGGTCCAAGGGCTCGCGAGGGTAACGGCGATGCGACTCTCCGTGTGTATTCCGACTTACAACTTCGGCGCGTTCATCGGCGAGACGCTTCAGAGTATCGCCGCGCAACTCCAGGACGGCGTCGAGATCGTCGTACTCGACGGCGGCTCGACCGACGACACCGCCGAGGTCGTCGGCGCGTTCGCGCAGCGCCACCCGCAGATCCGCTATCACCGCCAGCCCGAGCGGGGTGGGATCGACCGCGACATGGCGCGCACCGTCGCGCTCGCACGCGGCGATTACTGCTGGCTGTTCGGTGCCGACGACACGATGCGACCGGGTGCGTTGGCCCGAATGCTCGCCCGGCTCGACGGCGGCGCTGAGCTGCTGCTGTGCGGGGTCACGTACTGCTCCCTTCAGATGGAGCCGCTGTTCGAGGGCGAGGTCGCGCAGATCCTCAGCGAGACGCGCTTCGACTTCTCCGTACGCGAGCAACGGCTCGGCTATTTCGCGCGAGCGAGCACGACGCTCGCGTTCTTCAGCTTCCTCGGCTCGATTGTGTTCAGCCGTGAGCGATGGGAGGCGATCGGACTCGAGGAACGATTCGTCGGCAGCCTGTTCGCGCACGTGGGGCGGCTGTTCGCGATGATCGCGCAGGGCGTCACGTTCGACTACCTGCCCGATTCCTACCTGCTAACGCGAGGCGGGAACGACTCCTTTCTGGACCGCGGGATAGTCAACCGGTACGCCAAGGTGATCGACGGCTACCACGATCTCGCCGCGGCCTACTTCGGGGCCGACAGCGCCGAGGCCGCCCACGTCCGCCGCGTGGTCAGGGCGGAGTTCCCGCTGTGGCTGGCGCTCGACATGCGCTATGCGGTCGCCCGTGAGCGGCCCGAGGAGTTGGCCGAGCTGCGTCGGATCACCCGCCGGGCCTACGGCGAGTCCGGCTTGCGCTACCGGCTTTACCGCGAGCTCTACGACCTCACCCCGCATAGCGGGTTCGTGGCGGCGCGCGAGTCGATGCGCGCGCTGCGCGCCGCACGAGCCTCGCTCGCTCACCGCGTCGCGCCGAGCTCCTCATAGGCGGCCACCGTTGCGCGCGCCGTCTCATCCCAGCTGAAGCCCGTGACGACCTCGGCGCCGCGCCTGGCCAGCTCCTCGCGCAAGGCCTCGTCGTCGGCGACGCGACGCATTGCGTCCCGCAACGCGTCGACGTCGTCGGGATCGACGAGGATCGCGGCGCCACGTGCCACCTCCGGAATCGAGGAGCGGTTCGCGGCGATCACCGGCGTGCGACGTGCCATCGCCTCGAGTATGGGCAGCCCGAAGCCCTCGTAGCGGCTCGGGAAGACGAGCGCGGTCGCGTGGCGATACAGCTGCACGAGCTCCTCCTCGCTGACGTGGCCGAGCCACCGAACGCCTGGCTGCTCGCGCCGCGCGTCGTGCACCGGCGACGCCGTGTGTGCGCCGACCACGCGTAGCTCAAAGCCCTCGAACGATGAGAATGCCTGCAGTACGGCACCGAGGTTCTTGCGTCTCTCGGTGCCTCCGACGAACAGGAAGTAGGGCTCTGTGGGCGATGGCTCTGAGTCCAGCGGCGGGGCCCCAAGGTAGGTGACTCGGATCTTCGCGCGCGGCAGGCCGAACACGCTCTCGATGTCTTCGCGCGCGCTCTCGGACAGCGTCAGCACGAGATCGGCGCGGCGCACGGCCCGCTGTTCGAGCAGATCGTATGGCTTCGGCAACCGATATCCGGGCACCACCCAGGGGATCGCATCCAGCAGGTTGATGACCACGGGGTAGCGGGGTGAGAACGGGGGAAAGGCAACATGCAGATAGTGGAGCAGGTCGACCGGCTCGCGCGCTGCTGCGAGCGCCGGCAGCGTCAGATCCCAGAGCGTCAACGCGGCCCGCGAGCGCCGAGGGACGTACGAGCGGCGAATCCGGAAGCGGCGACCCAGGGGCGGCACCTCGTTCCACACCGGCGTGTAGATGAAGTATTCGTGTTCGTCGTCGAGGCGGTCGAGCGCGGAGAGCAGGTTGACCGCATACGTGCCCAGGCCGATCGGCAACCCAAGGAAGCGGGCGACCAGCCCGATCCTCACCGCTGGGACCCGGCGAGCGGGGCGGAACGCGAGGCGTCCTGAGGGACCCGTCGCTTCGCCCGGCTCATGACGCGCCGACGACGCGAACCTCGGGCAGCGGCACGATGAACTTTCCGCCGCGCTGGAGGAACTCCTGCTCTCGCTCCAGGAACTCGGCGAGGAAGTGCCACGGCAGCGCGAGGTAGTAGTCAGGTTTCATCGCCCGTGAGTCCTCCTCGCTGATGATCGGGATCTTCGTGCCGATCGTCTCTGAGCCCCACTTGTCCGGGTTGCGGTCGGCGGCCGCCTCGATCAAGCTGCCGTCGATGCCCGCGTACTGGAGGATCGTGTTGCCCTTCGTCGAGGCGCCGTACACGTGCATCTTCTTGCCTTCGCCGTGCAGCCGCGTACACAGCGCGACGAGGTCGTCGCGGACCCGCTCCGCGCCCAGCCGGAACTCCTCGTAGGGCTCGGGCGCGTCGAGCGCCAGCTCGAACTCCTTCACCCGCAGCGCCGTCAGCGCCTCGAGCTGCTCGGGCGTGCGCGCGTGCGCTCCGGCATGCCCGATGAACAGCCGGATCGAGCCGCCGTTGATGTCGTTCAGCTCCGCCGAGATCGACCTCCAGGCCCTCTTCGCCGATCAGTCGCTCGATCACCGCCAGCGAGTAGTACTCCAGGTGCTCGTGCACGATCGCATCGAACGCGTTCGCTTCCAGCATCATCGGCAGGTAGTGCAGCTCAATCACCCACACGCCGCGCTCGGCAAGGACTTCGGCGATGTCGGCGACGAACGTGCGCGGGTGCTCGAGGTCGTAGAACATCGCGATGCTCGTGATCGCCCTGGCCTTCTGGTCGGGGCGGCGGCGCTGCAACGCCTGCGCCGAGTAGAAGTCGTTGACGACGTCGTATCCCTTCGCGATCGCATAGCGCGCGACGTCTGACGGGTCGAAGCCGAGGTAGCGCAGCCCCTCCGTCTGATAGCCGTCGAGCAGCGTGCCGTCGTTGCAGCCGATGTCGACGATCAGGTCCCCCGACTCCAGCGAGACGATCGTTTCGACTCCGCGGGCGATGCCGTGGAGGTTCTCGGTCATCGTGCGGTTGACGCCGCTGCGGTACCAGTAGGAGCTGTAGAGGATCGAGCCCGGCACCGTGTGCTTGGTCTGGATCAGGCCGCACGCTTCCTGATCGCGCGTCATGTCGCAGCGCACCAGCTCGAGCGGGATCGCACGCTCGACCGGCTGGTCGCCACCTGGGTCGGCGAATGCTCCCGCGATGCGCTGCTCGCCCAGCGACAACACCGGCGCGAGGTACGCGCAGCCGCAGATCCGGCACGTGGTCCGCGTGATCAGGCTCGTTCTTGGTGCGGGTTTGCGATTGGTCACGGTGGTCCTCCGTCGGTGGGCGATCCGGCGCGGGACTATGCCACAGCGGCGAGCTCAGCGACGGGCGTAGATGCTCCTGCGCCACGCCATCGCGTCGCGCATCTCGATCTGTGGGTCGAGCGCGTCGGCTGGCTCGCTGCGCCGTGGCAGGCCGCGTGCCGAACGCCAGCCGGCGACCCGTCCAGACAGGGCCGCAAGGTCATGCGAGAGCACCGCGTCGCCGAGGACGACCGCGATCTCGGTGCTCAGCGCCCGCGGCGCCGCGGGACCTCTCAGGACGCCATAGCGGCGCAGCAGGTAGCCGCGCGAGAAGCCCGCGTGGCGACGCTGCCAGGCGGTGCGGTGCCCGTGCGTCGCCGAGCCGAGGTGCATCGCCACCGCATCGGGCGCCACCGACGCCCTCCAGCCGGCATCGCGCAGGCGCAGCGCCAGGTCGAGGTCCTCCGAGTAGGCGAAGATCGCCTCGTCGAGCCCGCCGACCTCGACCCACGCGGCCCGCCGGTATGCCGCCGCGCCGCCCGCCGGTCCCGCGAGCAGCGGCCGCGTATCGCCGGCGCGAGCGACCGGCAGGCCCGCCAGCCGCGGAAAGCCCGCCAGCGTGCGGTCGGCGCACAGCCCGACGCTGTCGATCAGCTGCTCGCCGGGCTGCACGAGCAGGCACGCGACCGAGCCGGTCCGTGTTTCGGACTCGAGCGGCGCGGTCAGGCGCTCGAGCCAGTCGGGGCGGCAGTACACGTCGTTGTTCAGCAGCACCAGCACCTCGCCATCGCCGCTGGCCGCGCCGTGGTTGCACGCGGCGGCGAAGCTCAGCCTGTCCGCCGATCGGATCACCCGGACCTCCGGCCACTCCTCGCCGATTCGCTGCGCTGTCTCCTCGCTGTCGCCGTTGTCCGAGACGATCACCGTGTGCGAACGCGTCTGTCGCGCGAGATGCGCCAGGCATTCTGCCGTCAGCTCATAGCGCCCCGAGGTCGGGATCACGATGTCGATTGCGAGCGCCAGGGCGGTGCATCCTAGCGGCAGGGCGGCCGATGCCCATCCCTGGCTCGCGCGGATAACCTTGCACGCTCGTGGACGCCGTCCAGCCCACCCACGTCGGCCTGAACCTGATCTTCCTGGTGCCGGGCGAGACGGGCGGCATGGAGGTGGTCGCGCGCGAGCTGATCCCGGCGCTGCTCGACCTCGCCCCCGCGGGGATGCGCTTCACCGCGTTCATAAACCGCGAGACGGCCGCCGCCGGCGACGGGCCGTGGGGAGAGCTGTTGCCGTCCGTGACGGTGCCCGTCAACGCCCGCGAGCGCGTGCAGTGGGTACTCGGCGAGCAGACGCTGCTGCCGCCGCTGGCCGCTCGCGCGCGCGTCGGGCTCGTTCACAGCCTCGCCAGCACCGCGCCGCTGTGGGGGCCCTTTCGCCGCGTGGCCACCGTGCACGACCTGATCTACGCCCGCTTCCCCGAGGCTCACACGGGCATCCGCGACAAGGGGATGCGCGTGCTCGTCCCCGGCGCCGTCCGTCGCTCGCATCGCGTGATCGCCGACTCCGACAGCACGCGCGAGGATCTCGTCGAGCTGCTGGGCCTCGCGCCGCAGCGCATCGACGTCGTGCCGCTCGGCCTCGGGGCGCGCCAGCGCGAGCAGCCGCTTCCCGAGCGCGACGTGCGCGCGCGCCTTGAGCTTGGCGAGCGCGAGGTGGTGTTGAGCCTGTCGGCCAAGCGCCCGCACAAGAACCTGCTCGCGCTGATCGGCGCGCTCGCGCGCCTGCCCGCCGCGGACCGCCCCGTGCTCGTGATCCCGGGCTACCCGACCGCTTACGAGTCCGAGCTGCGCGCGCGCGCCGCCGCGCTCGGGGTCGCCGGCGACGTGCGCTTTCCCGCCTGGCTGTCGAGCGCCGAGCTCGAGGGCGTGTGGTCGATCGCGCGCGCATTCGTGTTTCCCTCGCTGTACGAGGGCTTCGGGCTGCCCGTGCTCGAGGCGATGGCGCGCGGCGTGCCCGTCGCCAGCTCGAACGCCTCCTCGCTGCCCGAGGTCGCCGGCGAGGCGGCGCTGCTGTTCGACCCCCACGACCAGGCCGCGATCGCCTCCGCGATCTCGCGCCTGCTCAGCGACGAGACCCTGCGCGGGCGGCTGCAGGCGCGCGGCCTCGCACGGTCGCGGCAGTTCACGTGGGAGCGCACCGCGCGGCTCACGCTCGCCAGCTATGCGCGTGCGCTCGGGCGGCCGTCGAACCACACCTGATCTGGTATATTGATCCAGGTGAGCCCCGGCACGCTGATCCGCTCGACGCGTGAGCGTCACGGTCTCACCCAGGCGCAGCTCGCCCTGCGTGCTGGCACTTCGCAGAACGCGGTCAGCCGGCTGGAGCGCGATGAGATATCCCCATCCATGGACACGATTGAGCGCCTGCTTGCGGCGATGGGCGAACGTCTGGAGTTGAGCGTGCGGCGGATCGACGGCGACTTCGACCCCGATCACCTGGCCGACTCGATGGCGCAGACGATGACTGAGCGGCTCGAGCGCTCGCTGGCGTGGAATCGCTTCGCAGGACGGTTGACCGGCGTTGCGAGCTCAGACCAGCGATGAGCCCGGCGCGCCCTTCGCGTCGTCCGATCGAGCCGAGCGCATCGCTGGATGACGCGCCGACCGATCCCCTCGAGGTCTTCAGCGTGCTCAACAGCCACGGGGTCGATTACCTGATCATCGGTGGCGTCGCGGTACAGGCCTACGGGCACGTCCGCACGACCCAGGACGTTGACGTGATCGTCGCCCCCGATAAGCGCAACCTCGAGCGTCTCGCTGCGGCGCTCAAGCAACTGCGCGCCCGGCTGAAGGGCGTGGACGCGCACCTGCTTGGCATCGATCCGACCGATGCGACGCATCTGCGCGACGGCGCCAACTTCGGCCTTGCCACCCGCGCGGGCGGCCTCGACGTGTGGACGGACGCGGCGGAGCTGAAGGGCGCGCGACCATGGGAGGAGCTGCGCGCGCGTGCCGTGACAGCAGAGGTCGGAGGGCAGTCGCTGCGCTTCGTCCACCGCGATGACCTGATTCGCATGAAGCTGGCGGCGGGGCGCGAGAAGGATCTTCAGGACATCGCCGCGCTGACGAGTGCTGAGGCGGAGTCGCCGCCCGAGTAGATCTCCAGCACCCTGCGCAGCGAGGACTCGAGCGATAGCTGCTCGGCGTTCTGGGCGAACCAGCGGGCGGTGCTCTCGCGCGCCGCGATGCCCGCCGTGTGGACGCGCACGATCGCCGCGGCGATCGTCTCGGGGTCGGCGCGCTCGGCGATCACGCCGTTGACCCCATCCACGATCAGCTCGGTCGCCGCGTTGTCCTCGCCGGCGACCACCACGCTCGGGGTGGCGCGCGCGGCGGCCTCCACCACCACCAGCCCGTAGCCCTCGCGTCGCGAGGTCACCAGCATGCACATCGCGCGGCGCATCTCCGCGTCGAGCGTCTCCGAGGCGGCGAAGCCGCGCGCCGTGACGACCCCCTGCAGCCTGTGCGCGGCGATCGCCGCATCCAGCGCCGCGCGCTCAGGGCCCTCGCCCAGGAACTCGCCTCGCAGCCCGTCGATGCGCTGCGACGGCCAGCGCCATCGCCGCGACCGCCAGCGTCACCTGCTTCTCCGGGATCAGCCGCGCGGCGAACAGCACGATCGGCTCGGCGGAGTGCGCGCTGTGCCGGCTCGGTGCTCCCCGCGTACAGGCCGCGCAGCACCGTCACCGGCCCCCGCAGGCCCTCCGCGCGCAGGCGCGCCGCGTGCAGCTCCGAGAAGCAGAACGCGCGCTGGGGAACGCGCGCGCACAGACGCTGCACGAGCGCGCCCACGCGCCCGCCCACCGCGCCCGAGGTAGTCGCGCCAGTAGGAGTCGCTCCACACCTCGAACCAGTCGACCACCAGCTTGAAGGGCATCGAGCGACGCACCGCGCCGGCCGCGAGCAGCGAGAAGTACGGGAACGAGCACGTGTGCACGACGTCGTAGCGGCGCCCGTGGCGCAGCAGGTGCGCGAGCACGCCCAGCCCGAACACCAGCGGCGGCAGCGTCCGCCGGCGTCCGCTCGCGGTGTACAGCGCCATCCGCGGGCCCGCCGTCACGACCCGCACGCGCGGGTCGATCTGCGCGCGCTCGCCGCGCCGCCACTGGCGCAGCGTCAGGTAGGTGACGTCGTGGCCCTCCGCCGCCAGTCGCTCGGCCAGATCGCGATACCAGCGCTCGGCGCCGCCCACCGTATGGGGGAACAGGCAGTCGTAGACGACGCACACGCGCATCCCGCTAGCATTCCATCTTGCCGGCGCGGCGAGCTTCGCGCGCCACTTTCCGCCCGCTCAGGCGTTATAACCGCAGGCGCGCACGCCGCCGCGGTCCCACGACCAGGGCCGCAGCGACCCATCAGCCGATGAGCACACTCGCCCCGACAAGCGCACCTCCCAGCCGCGTCCGGCGCCCACGACGCCGGAGCTGCCGCTCGTGTCGGTCGTGATCCCCTGCCTGAACGAGGCCGAGAACATCGAGTCGTGCGTCGACGCGGCGCTCGAGGCGATCGTGCGCATGGGCGTCCACGGCGAGGTGGTCGTCGCCGACAACGACTCCGAGGACGACTCCGCGCGCCTTGCCGAGGCGGCCGGCGCGCGCGTCGTCGTCGAACGCCGGCGCGGCTACGGCAGCGCCTACCTCGCCGGCTTCGCCGCCTCGCGCGGGCGCTACATCGTGATGGCCGACGCCGACCTCACCTACGACTTCGACGAGATCCCCCGCTTCGTCGCCGCGCTCGAGGAGGGCGCCGAGATGGTGATCGGCGACCGCATGGACAACATCCAGCCGGGGGCGATGCCGTGGCTGCACCAGTACGTCGGCAACCCGATCCTCACCGGCCTGCTCAACCTGTTCTTCCGCACCGGCATCAGCGACGCCCACTGCGGCATGCGCGCGCTGCGCCGCGACGTCCTGCCGCGCCTGGACCTGCGCACGACCGGCATGGAGTTCGCCTCCGAGATGGTCATCCGCGCCTCCAAGGAGAACCTCAAGATCGCCGAGTTCCCGATCGAATACCACCCGCGCGGCGGCGAGAGCAAGCTGTCGAGCTTCCGCGACGGCTGGCGCCACCTGCGCTTCCTGCTCGTGCACAGCCCCAACCACCTGTTCATCGTGCCCGGCGCCGTGCTCGCCGGCCTGGGCACGCTGATCGTCGTGCTCGTCGGCGCCGGCCTTGACTTCTTCGGGCGCGCGTGGGGCGTGCACGCGCTGATCGGCGGCGCGCTGCTGATGATCGTCGGCACGCAGGTGCTCGCGCTCGGGCTGTGCGCGCACGCCTACGGCACCTACTTCATGGGCGAGCAGGACCCCTGGTTCGACCGCATGCGCGCGCGCTTCCGGCTCGAGCACGGCCTGCTGCTGGGCGGCGCGTTCGTGCTCGTCGGCCTGGTCATGGGCGGCCTGATCCTCGCGCACCTGGATCTCGCACGGCTTCGGCTCGCTCGCCGACGAACACCTCGCCGTGATCGCCGCCACGCTCGTGATCGTCGGCATCCAGATCTTCTTCTCGTCGTTCCTGCTCAGCATCCTCGGGCTGCGACGGGCACGCTAACGCGATGGTCGCTCGCGTGGGTGCTGTTCCCGCTCCTGCTGCTTGCCATCTGCCTTGGCTGCGGGCTGGCGGTCGAGCGGATCGCGGGCTGGCGGCTGCCGGGAGCGCTGCTCGTCGTCGCTTGGCCTCGCGCTGGTCATCGTCACGGCGACGCTCACCACATACGCCGGCCGGCACGGCGCCGCTGACGACCGCCGCCGTCGTGGTGCTCGCGCTCGCCGGCTACGGCTGAGCTCGCATCGGGCGCATTCGCGAGCTGCGCCTCGAACGGTGGCCGCTCGCCGTCGGGCTCGCGATGTTACGCGGTGCTCGCCGCCCCCGTCGTGCTGTCGGGCAACGCCGCGTTCCTCGGCTACTTCGTGCTGAACGACGCGGCCGTCCACTTCGCGCTGATCAACCAGCTGCTCGCCCACGGGCGCGATCTCAGCGCCGCCCCGCCATCGGGCTTGTCGGCGGTCCTGAACTCCTACGTGGCACCGACTACCCGATCGGCTCCCAGGTCGCGCTCGGTGCCGTGCGACCGCTTATCGGGCAGAACGTCGCGTGGGTCTTCCAGCCGTACATCGCCGTGATCCTCTCGCTCGGCGCCGTCGCGCTCTACGCCTGCTCGACGGCATCGTGCGCTCCCGTCCGCTGCGGGCGCTGTGCGCATTCGTCGCGGCGCAGCCGGGTCTCGCTGTACGCGTTCTACCTCGAGGCCAGCATCAAGGAGCTCACGATCACCTGGATCCTCACGCTGCTCGTGCTGGTCGTGCTCGCGACGCTGCGGGGAAAGCTCGGCCCGCGCCGGCTCGTGCCGCTCGCGATCGTCACCGTCGCCGCGCTCGACGTGCTCGACCTCGCGATCGTGCCCTGGATCGGAGTCCCGCTCGCGGTCTTCGCGGTGCTCGCCCTCTGGCGGGAACGCGACACCATCCGCCGCGCGCCCAAGCGTCGCCTCGCGCTCATGTCAGCCGGGTCCGTGGTCGCGCTGGCCGTGATCGCATCGCCGATCATCGCCAGCGCGCGGACGTTCTTCAACGTGGCGACCGGCGTGCTCACCCAAACGGGCGATCTCGGCAACCTCGTCACCCCGCTGCTGCGATGGCAGATCCTGGGGATCTGGCCCTCCGGGGATTTTCGCTTCGCGGTCGTCAACCACTACCGGGTGACGTATGCGCTGCTGGGGATCGCAGCGGTCAGCGCGGTGCTGGGTGCGGCGTGGGCGATACGCCGCCGCGCCGCCGCGCCGCTGCTGCTGCTCGCCGGCAACGGGATCGCGGCGCTCTATCTGCTCAGGCGTGGATCGCCGTACGCGGACGCGAAGGTGATGGCGATCTTCTCGCTCACGGTGATGCTGATGGTGATGCTCGGCGCCGTGGCGCTGCACGACTCCGGTCGACGGCTGGAGGGCTGGGGGCTGGCGCTGCTGCTCGCCGGCGGGGTGCTGTGGACGAACGCGGTCGCCTACCGCGGTGTGAGCGTCGCCCCCCGCGCACGGCTCGCCGAGCTGGCCTCGATCGGCAGCCGCTTCGCGGGCCAGGGTCCAGCGTTCTACAACCAGTCCGACGAGTTCGCAATCGACTTCCTGGGTCCCGCCGCGCCCACGGACCCGGCGCTGGGAGCACCGACTCCGCGTCCCGGCCTGCCGCCGCGCCTATACCAGCAAGCGCGGCTGCCGTGGGATCCCGACGAACTCGACGAGCCCTACCTCCAGAGCTTCCCGCTGCTCGTGCTCGGGCGCTCGCCGCTCGAGTCGCGCCCCCCCGCGAACTACCGCCTGGCATACCGCGGGCGCTTCTATGAGGTGTGGCGGCGAACCGCGACGCCGCACGTGCTGGAACACATCCCGCTCGGCGGCGGCCTCGATCCCGCCGCGGTGCCCAGCTGCGAAACCGTGATCGCGCTCGCCGGTCGTGCTGCGCGCGAGCAGGCGCGACTCGCCTACGTGGCCGGGGTCCCGCTGTCCACGCTCGTGCCCACGCAGGCACGGCGACCAGACAACTGGGGGGAGGTCTCAGGCGAACCGCGCTCGCTGATCCCACGGCAGGAAGCGGGCGCGATCGTCGGCCACGTGCAGGTGCAGGCGTCCGGTCGCTACGAAGCCTGGTTGCAGGGATCGTTCAGCGAGCCGGTGCAGGTGTGGATCGACGGGAGGAAAATCGGCTCGGCCTCCTACGAGCTCGGACCACCCGGCCAATCGACACCGATCGGCGAGCTGGACCTGCGCGCCGGTACCCACAGGATCAAGATCGTCGTGCCCGACAAAGGTCTCGCTCCGGGCGTGACGCTTGCCAACCAAACCCTCGGGCCGCTCACGCTCGCCCCTGCCTCCGATGGCGAGCCGGTTGAAGAAGTCAACCCGGCTGGCGCCCGCTCGCTGTGCGGCCGCTCGCTCGACTGGATCGAGATCGTGCGCTGAGCGCACCCCGTACTAGGCTGGCCTCTGCCCGTGGACATCTGCACGATCATCGCGAAGAACTATGTGGCGTACGCGCGCGTGCTCGCGAGATCGTTCCGCGAGCACCACCCGGATGCGCGCTGCTTCGCGCTGGTAATCGACGACACATCGGGTTACCTGGACGCTTCACAGGAGCCGTTCGAGCTGGTCACCCCGGAGCAACTGCGGCTGGAGGGCTTCGAGCAGATGGCGGCGCGCTATGACGTGCTCGAGCTGTCCACCGCCGTCAAGCCGTGGCTGCTGCGCCACCTGCTCCACGACCGGGGCCTCGAGAAGATCGCCTACCTGGACCCCGACATCCAGGTGTGCTCGAGCCTCGCGGAGATCGACGCCCTGCTGGACGACCACGAGATCGCGCTGATCCCACACCTCACCGAGCCGATCCCAAACGATGGGCGCAAGCCCTCGGAGACAGACATCCTGATCGCCGGCGCCTACAACCTCGGCTTCGTCGCGCTCGCGCGCCGGCCGCCGGTCGACGCGCTGCTGTCGTGGTGGTCTGAGCACTTGGCAACTGAATGCCTGGTCGCGCCCGAGCGCGGGATCTTCGTCGATCAGCGCTGGATGGACTTCGTCCCCGGCTTCCTCGAGCGGGTCGCGGTCGTCAGGGACCCGGGCTACGACGTCGCCTACTGGAACCTTCACTCACGCCCGCTCGAGCGCCGCGACGGGCAGCTGCTCGCGGCGGGGCGGCCGCTGCGGTTCATGCACTTCAGCGGCTTCGATCCGCTCGATCCCCACCGCTTGAGCAAGCATCAGAACCGCATCGACGTGGTCGCGGGCGAGCCGCTCGCCGACCTGTGCAGCGAGTATGCCCAGCGCGTGCTGGCGGACGGGCATCGCGATGCGAAGAACTGGTCATACACCTATGCGGCGCTTCCCGACGGCATGCCCCTCGATCGCGTCACCCGCGCCGCCTATGTGATTGCCGAAGAAGAGGGGGCGGTCCGCGGCAGCATCTTCACGCCGCAGGGCGCCGGCGAACTGCTCGACTGGCTGACCTCGCCGGCGCGATACGGCGGCACTCACGGTGTGAACCGCTACCTGGAGACGCTCCACGAGGTCTACCCGGGCCTGTCGGACGCCTTCCCCGACCTCGCCGGTCGCGGCGGCTATGACCTCGTCGCGTGGGCGCGCGTCTACGGTCGCTCGGAGGTCCCCATACCCGACGCGCTCGTCCCCGGGTTCGGCTCCCCGCGCCTGGCCGCATCGCCCGGCGTGAACCTCGTCGGCTACTTCGACGCGGTGCTCGGCGTCGGCGAGGCGGCGCGCCAGATGATCGGGGCGCTCGAGTCAGAGCACATCGAGGTCGCGACGATCGCGATGAGCGCCAGCGCGAGCCCGCGCGCGCAGACGCTCGCGGTCGAGACCGTCGCGCCGCGCTTTCCCGTCAACCTGATCTGCGTCAACGCGGACATGGTGCCGGCGTTCGCCCAGCAGGTCGGCGCGAGCTTCTTCGCCGATCGCTACTCGATCGGATACTGGTGGTGGGAGGTCAGCCGCTTCCCCGATCGCTGGCTGGGCTCGTTCGGGTATCTGGACGAGGTCTGGGCCGGCTCGCGCCACGTGGCCGAGGCGCTCGCCGAGGTCTCTCCGATCCCGGTCGTGCGGATCCCGCCGCCTGTGGAGGTGGAGGAGCCGCCGGCGCGCACGCGGGCGGAGCTGGGCCTGCCCGATGGCTTCCTGTTCCTGTTCGTGTTCGACTACGCGAGCGTGTTCGAGCGCAAGAACCCGCTGGCCATCGTCGAGGCGTTCACGCGCGCGTTCGGCGAAGGCGACGGGGCGGCGCTCGTGCTCAAGTGCATCAACCACGAGCGCGATCCATCGAGCCACGCGCGGCTCGTGGCCGCGACGTCCGGGCGCCCGGACGTGCATGTGATCGACCGCACGGTGGCGCCCGCCGAGAAGGACGCGATGATCGCCGCGTGCGACTGCTACGTCTCGCTGCACCGCTCCGAGGGGTTCGGCTTCACGATGGCGGAGGCGATGTGGCTCGGGCGGCCCGTCATCGCCACCGGCTACTCCGGCAACCTCGACTACATGACGCCCGAGAACAGCTATCTCGTCGACTTCGAGCTCGTGCCGATCGGCGAGGGGGTCGAACCGTATCCGCCCGACGGCGTGTGGGCCGAGCCCGACGTTGGGCACGCGGCGGCGCTGATGCGCGAGGTGTTCGACGATCCGTCCGGGGCCCGCGCGCGCGCCGCTCGCGGCCAGGCGCAGCTGCGCGCCTCGCACTCGCGCGAGGCGGTCGGCCGCGCGATCACACGGCGGCTGGCGCGCATCGACCGCTCCGGTGCCCGTTCGGGCGCCTCCGCTCCGGCGCTCGTCTACGGCGAGCTGGCGCGGACCGGCCGGCGCATCCAGAACGGTCCGCCGCCCGCCAACCAGCCCGGCTTCGGCAAGCTGCAGCTGCTCATGCGCCGCGTCGTGCTGCGCCTGATCAAGCCGTTCACCGTCCACGAGCGGATCATCGACGAGGAACTCGTGCGCACCGTCGCCGCGCTCGGGGACGGCCTCGCCGGCGCGCACATGCGCATCGACGAGCTCGCTCGCGCCGGTGTTGGCGTGGGCGAGGGCGACGTCGCGGGCGGTCGCACGGACCGGGGGTAGTGGGTCAGTTTGAGCGCCGGGAGGTCGTCCCTAACGCCCGTGGTCGGGCATGCTCTGTAGGCGAGCCGCGGTCCCCTGCTCTGACTCGACTTCGTGTCGGCTCTCCGCGTCAAGCGGCGATCTGCTGATCTGGCCAGACGCCTGTGCTCAGGCGCTGGTAGAGCGTGTCGGGCGCGAGATCCGCACCTCCCGGCCAGACTACGGTGCCGGTCTCGGCATCGACTGCGGCCTTTGCGAATCCAGCCGCTGTGCGTGCCTCGTCGAACACCGGGCCGTGCATCCGCCCGAGCACATCGACCTCGCCGGCCAAACCATCGGCGAACGTCAGGCGCAGCACGCCATGGCGCACGACGGATACAGCAGTGACGTCTGGGGTTAGGCCGATCATCGAAGTGGCTCTATCTCGTGAAGTGTCTCACCAATTCGCGCCAAACTCCAGTTCTCAAGCAGTTCGCTCTGATGCAGCTCAGCCCAGGCGAGCACAAACCGAAGTTGACGACGCGCGAGCGTGCTCTCAATCACTTCGAGCGTATCGATCTGAATCTTAGCGCTGCCGTCCGCGTGTCGAGCATGGAAGTGCGGTGGCCCATGGTCGTCGAAGAACATAGCGATTGAGATCCCAAGGAAACGACTAATCGTCGGCATAACCAAGATCCTGCCTGGCGCTGCGGTCGCTATCCGATGAGAGGACAATCCCGGCGTGCTCGCAGCGGACAAGCCGCGAAATCCTGGGGTCGGCCCTTGACTGACCGATCCGTTGCCCGGGAGCGGGAAGTCGGCTCCAGCTACAGCCGCTCGGCGATTCTGGGGGCCTCGCGGTTGAAGAACCAGAGGCCGAGCGCGAACACGATCGCGATGATGCCCAGGGGTATCAAAAGCCGCACGGAGCCGCCGATGTAGACAGCCGCGCTGTGCGCTGAGGGGTCGACGAACGCGTGGCGCATCTGCGTAAAGATCGCCGCGAGCGGATTGCACATCGCGACGCGGACCAGGCCCTTGTACTGGGCGGCGACGTAGATGATCGGCGACCCGTAGAAGAGGATCTGGGCGATGACTTCCCAGATCGGCTGGATGTCGCGGAAGCGTACGTACAGCGCCGACAGGAGCATCCCGGTGCCGAGGGCGAGGATCAGGAGCAGCAGCACCAGCACCGGCAGCTCGAGCCAGGTCAGCTGCGGCGAGATCCCGGAGGCCAGGGCGAAGATCAGCACGGCGAGGAAGTTCGTGCTGAGCGTGAACAGCGCCGTGAGGCTCACCGCCAGCGGGATCGCCAGGCGCGGAAAGCGGATCTTGCGCAGCAGCCCCTCGCGCGCGAGCAGGCACTGCACGGAGCTGGTGGTCGCTTCGGCGAAGAAGGTCCAGAGCATGATCGCGGTGAGCAGGTAGACGGCGTAGTGCGGGATGCCTTTGCCTGCGTGGAGGATCTTCGTGAACATCACGTACAGGACGCCGAAGAACAGCAGCGGGCGCACGAGCGACCACAGGTAGCCGAGCGCCGAGCCGAAGTAGCGCAGCTTGAAGTCGGTCATGGCCAGCGTCAGCGTCAGGTTGACGAAGCGCTGCAGGTCGTCGCCGAACGCGGACGGACCGTGGTGGTGCGCGGGCACGAGCGCGGGCCGCTCGACGGCTGGCGCTTCGGCGCTCATCGGCGCTCCAGCTCGAAGCCGTGCGGCAGGCGCGCGACTCCCTGTTCGGAGAGGTCGCCGTGGACGATCAACGATGCCACGTCCTCGCGCAGGTCGAACGTGTCATCGCCGCGCCCGTTGCGGGCGACCGAAGGCGTGAGGCTGTAGCGCCCGGCGGTGAGCCAGTTCTCAAAGCGCATCCGCACGATCGTCGAGGCGCCCGCAGCTGAAGCGCCCTGTCGGTCCGTGCTCGACCGCGGTCGTGGTCGCGAACGCGGTGTATCCGGCGTCATTGCGAAGGGCGACGCCAAAGATCGGATCCTCGAGCGCCTCGTTGCAGCGGACCTCCATGCACGCGCAGCACGCCACGTCCTGGGCGACCGCGGCGATCCGCTCGCCCGTCACGCGTCCTCGAACCACGCGTCGGTGATGTCCGCCGCCCGATCGCCGCTGAGCCGCGACGACTGCGCGCTCGGCGCGTCCGCGCCGGGCAGGATGTGACCGAAGTTGATCTCGTTGTAGCGGCGCGCGATCGAGGCGGGGTCGCCGATCTCGACCACGCGCCCCTTGTCGAGCAGCATCGCGCGATCGCAGAAGCGCTGGACGTCGCCCATCGAGTGCGTCACGAACAGGATCGTGCGACCTTCGCCCTTGAGGCGTTGGAACTCGTCGAAGCACTTCTGCTGGAAGGTCGCGTCGCCGACCGCGAGCACCTCGTCGATCAGCAGGATCTCGGCGTCGACCTGGATCGCGATCGAGAACGCCAGCCGCACGGTCATGCCCGAGGAGTAGTTCTTCAGGCGCAGGTCGAGGAACTCCTCCAGTTCGGCGAAGCGCGATGATGTCATCGAAGCGCTCGCGTGCCTGCCTGCGAGTCAGGCCGAGCATGATCGCGTTGATCGCGACGTTGTCGCGCGCGGTCAGATCCGGGTTGAAGCCGACCCCGAGCTCGATGAACGGCGACAGGCGCCCGCGCACGCGCAGCTCGCCCTCGTCGATGTGGTAGATCCCTGCCAGGCACTTCAGCAGCGTGCTCTTACCGCTGCCGTTGCGCCCGACGATCCCGAAGAACTCGCCCGGCGCGATCTCGACGCTCACGTCGTTGACCGCCTGCAGCACGTCGTACGTGCTCGAGCGAAACGGATGCAGGGCTCGCTCCTTGAGCGTGTGGTACTGCTGATGTGGCAGCTTGAACGCCTTGCTGACGTTCACGACCGACACCGCCGAGGAGTCGGCTGGGGCGCCGCTGCGCATCTCGGCGGCGGGGCTCGTGATCGTGGAGGACAAGGCGCTTGAACGCTAGCAACCGCGGCGTGCGGGTCTGTAGGTAGGGTCGCTGGGCCTGCACCGAGGGTAGCGCAATCCCGCGCCGATATCTTGTCGATTTAGCGCCGATATGCTATCTTCACATCGTGACACTCGCATATGCCGAAGAGGCGATTCACGTCCACGACACCGGCCATCTCTCCGACCGTGAGATCGCCCGTGCGACCGGAGCCGCACCCAGCACAGTGCGCGAATGGCTGGCCCGTAGAAGTACCCCGAGCGGAGTGCGCGCCGAGCGACTCGCCGAGCTCTCATCGCTGGTCGAACGCCTGGCGCGAGTCATCCGACCAACCTACATTCCCGTCTGGCTCAGCAAGCCAATCCCCGCGCTCGACGACGACAAGCCGATCGACCGCATCGCACAAGGCGACTACCGCTCGGTCGCACGCGTGATCTCCGGCCTCGAGGACCCAGGCGCAAGCTGACGTGGCGCTCGACGTCACAGCGGTCGCCGTGCGCGGACGCTGGGTCAAGCACACCCACCCAGGATCACCGCCGCTGCCAGAGCGGGACCCGCCCCCAGACAATCGCTGGCAGCGTGGCGATGTCGTGGACGCGCTCTACCTTGCCGATAGCGAGGAGACAGCTTGGGCTGAGTGGTATCGACATCTCGCCGAGCGCGCCATTCCGCCTCTCGCGCAGATGCCGCGCGAGATGTGGACGTGGGAGGTCGACACCGAAGTCGCCGACCTCTCGACGGAGGAGAAGCTGGCCGCTGTCGGCCTCGAACCGCCCGCTCCAAGCCGGCGCGGCTGGGTCCCGTTCCAACGCGTGGGCGAGCAGATTTCTCGCGAGGGCTGGAGTGGGCTGGTATCGCGGAGCGCAGCGCGACCGGCGGGCAACATTCTTTGCCTGTTTCGCCGCGAGAGCGTTATACCTGGCGCGAAGCCCCACCCTCCGCCGCGGAGGATCGCGGAGCCGCCTCCTCCACCAATGGGCTTGCGGACTTAGCCTGAGGAAAGCCACCATCGCGCTCGCCGGCGCCCGGCGCGTGCGCGCGCCTCAGAAGCGGCCCGGTGTAGCGATTCAGGCACCGGGTGGGGGGCGAATACAAATGGTGCTAATGCCGTTAAATAATGCTAATCGGGCCATGTTTTGGCATCACTCTGCGATCATTAGCACTATGAGGAGCTTCATCGACCTAGAGGGCTCCCTCGGCGGCCAGCCACGAGAGCTAGGCGCAGAGCTGTCGCGGATCGATACTGGCAAGGGCCAAGAACGTCTCTTTGCGGACCAGCTCCCGGAGCTCCTTCGGGTACTCTCGGAGAGCGCCCGCGTTGCCTCGATCACAGCCTCAAACGCGATCGAGAACGTGACGGTGGCGAAGGGCCGCGCGCATCGGATAGCCGAGGGCAGCCCGCGGTTCCGCAATCGCAACGAGAGGGAGTTCGCCGGTTATCGCGACGCGATCGACTACATCATGCGCCTAGAGCGTTACGAGCCGCTGACCGTGCCGTTCATCCTGCACCTGCACCGGCTGTTGTTCCAGCACGTCGATGGGCAGGGCGGATACCTCAAGAGCGACCAGAACCTGATCGTCTCCTACGAGAGCGGCCGGCGCGAGGTCGTGTTCACCCCGCCGGACGAGCGCGAGACGCCAACGTTGCTAGCCGAGCTCCTGGATCGCTATGGAGCAGCGAAGCGAGAAGCCCGTACCCATCCCCTGGTCTTGATCGGTGCCCTGATCATCGACCTACTCGCGATCCACCCGGTTGCCGACGGCAATGGTCGACTGGCCCGGCTCGTGACCACCTATGAGCTACTTGCCGCCGGCTACGGTGTCGCTCGCTACGTCAGCGTCGAGCAGCGCATCTTCGAAGCCAAGAACGCCTACTACCAGAGCCTGTACGAATCGCAACGCGGCTGGCACGAGGGGCAACACACGATCTGGCCGTGGGCAACCTTCCTCGTGCGCATCCTTGGCGGCGCATACGACGATTTCGAGCAACGGGTTGCGGCAGGTGCGAACAGCATGGGCTCCAAGCAAGACCGTGTTCGTGAGCACATCCTGGGACATGCGCCTGCGGAATTCCGCACCCGCGACATCCATCGCGCGCTGCCGGGAATAAGCTCGGCCACAGTGCGGCTGGTGCTCAACGAGCTACGCGACGCCGGTCGTATCAGCTCGCGCGGCACCGGTGCGGGAGCGCGCTGGCATCAGAATGTGCCCTAAGCGGCCGGCCCGCCTGAGCCGCTGTGCAACTTGGGCGCTGGGTAATATGGGGCGCGGTGGATGCTTGCACGATCGTGACTCGGCGCGAGCTCGCCCGTGCACGTGTGCTGGTCTCGTCGTTTCACACGCACCATCCAAATGCCGCCTTCGTCGTGCTGGTGCTCGATGGCCTTGAGGGCGTCGACGCCGTCGCGGGCGCCCGTGTGATCACGCTCGAGCAGCTCGTGGGGTCAGAGAGCGGGATGCTCGTTGCCGGCAATCCGTTCGAGGCGCTTGACGCGGCGGTGCTTCCGCGGCTGTTGCGCTCGCTGTTCGACGAACGCTCGGGACCGTTGGTCTACCTCGCGTGCGGCCTGCGGGTCCTCGGCCCGCTCGAGGAGCTCGAGGGCCTGCTCGAGCGACACGAGCTGGCGCTGGTCTCGCGTGCGGTGGGCGCGCGCGAGGAGCTCGAGCCGGCGTTCGGCGCGCGCGCCGGCGGCGGCGCCATCAGCCATCGCATCCTCGCCAGCACCGGCGGGCCGCACGCCCAGCGTGTGCTGGCCGCGTGGCCGAGCTACTTCGCCGACGGTGTCGATGCCGTGTATCGCTGGTTCGACGGCATCCCCGCGATCGGCGAGGAGGTGGGCGTGCTGCGCGACGCGGGCTACGGCCTGGATCCGTGGACGCTGTCCGCCTCGCGGGTCGACGAGGGCGCCGGCGCCCTGCAGGTGGAAGGCCGGCCGGCGCGCCTCTTCGACTTCAGCTCGCTCGACCCGCTGGCGCCCGACAGGCCGAACCGCGACCGCAAGGACGCTCGGCTGCACTCGATCCAGGCGTTCGCCGAGCTGCGCGCGCGTCACGCCGAGGAGTTGCTGGCGGCCGGCTACGCACAGGACGCGACGCGCCCCTGGCGCTACGCCTCGCTCGGCGACGGCACGCACGTGACCGAGGAGATGCGCAAGCTGATGCTCGAAGGCGTCGCCGACGGTCTCCTGACCGAGTCGCCCTACACCGAGCAGGGCCGCGCGGCGTTCTACGCCTATCTCGAGGAGCCCGCCGAACGGGGCGCATCCGCGGGGCTCACGCGGCTGCACATGGAGATATGGAAAGCCCGGCCGGACGTGCAGGGCGCCTTCCCGCACCTCGACGGCCCTGACGGCGCGCGCTTTGCCAGCTGGCTGTGCGAACACGGGGCCGAGGACCACGGCCTGCCCGAGGCGCTGCTGCCGATTCGCGAGCACGAGCGCGCCCTGGCCCGCGTTCGAGATCCGGACGTGCGGGAACCGCTGTGGGGCGTCAACGTGGCCGGGTTCTTCAGCTCGGGGCTCGGCCTCGGAGAGGCCGCGCGCCTGCTGATCGCGGGCCTCGACGCGCGCAGCGTGCCCACGCTGCCGGTGCAGGCGCGCCTGATCCCTCCGTGCGAGCAGGGAGCAGAGTTCACCTTCGGCGCTCCCGCGGATGCGCCATACCCGATCAGCATCCTGTGCATCAACGGCGACCTGATCCCGCCGTTCGCGCGCGAGGTCGGCGGCTCGTTCTTCGAGGATCGCCACACGATCGCGCTGTGGTGGTGGGAGGTCGGCGACTTCCCGCGGGACTGGGCGGCGGCGTTCGAGCACATCGACGAAGTGTGGGTCGGCTCGCAGCACATCTACGACGCGGTCGCCCCGAGCGCCCCGGTGCCCGTCGTCAAGATGGCGATGCCGGTTGCGCTGCCGCGCGTGCCGGCGCGCGGGCGCGCCGAGCTCGGGCTGCCAGAGGACGGCTTCCTGTTCCTGTTCGTACACGACTACCACTCGACGGCGGCGCGCAAGAACCCGCTCGGGATCGTCAAGGCGTTCAAGCGCGCCTTCCCGCCGGGCGGCGGCGCCAAGCTGGTGCTGAAGTCGATCAACGCCGAGAACGTGATGCACGAGCACGACCGCGTGGCGCTCGAGGTCGGCGATAACCCCGACATCACGCTGATCGACGGCTACGTGTCGGCCGACGACAAGAACGCGATGATCGCCGCGTGCGACTGCTACGTGTCGCTGCACCGCTCCGAGGGCTTCGGCCTGACGGCGGCCGAGGCGATGCTGCTCGGCAAGCCGGTGATCGCCACGCGCTACGGGGGCAACCTGGAGTTCATGACCGAGGAGAACTCCTACCTGGTCGACTGGACGCCGATCGCGGTCGGCGAGGACGCCCATCCCTACCCCGCGAACGGCACCTGGGCCGACCCGGACCTCGATCAGGCCGCGTCGCTGATGCGCATGGTGTTCGACGACCCCGAGCAGGCGCGCGCCAGGGGTCAGATCGGGCGGCGCGACGTGCTCGATCGCCACGCTCCGCAGGTCGCGGGCGAGCGGATGGAGGCGCGCCTGCGCATGACCTACGAACGACTCGTGCAAGGAGGTTTGCGCTCGCCGAGCCTCGCCGGACCCACGACCGCCTCTCTGGAGCTGCCGGCCCTGGTTGCCGGCGAACCCACGATTGTGGGCAACGGGCTCGTCGCGACGGCCAAGCGCGCGGTGCAGCGGCTCGTCGGCGAGCTGACGCGGCCGTTTCTCGCGCGCCAGCGCGCTATCGACACACGCCTGCAGGAGAGCGTCGCGCGCCTGTACGAGGTGGCCAGGGATCTCGAGCGCCGTCAGGAGGCTCGCTTCGCGCAGGCGCTGGCGATGACCCGCAGGCTGGAGGTCGGCCTGCACGACGCCCGGGTTGCGCTGGAGGCGCTCGAGCCGCTCGACGCGACAGCGCGACTGCGCGCACTTGAGGCGCTTGGACGCGAGCTCGAGCAGCACCTCGCCGAGCATCGCGCCACACCGTACATAAGCGAGGAGCGCAGCTTCAGTGCCTGGCCCGATCCGGTAGCCGGACCGGTCGTGGGCTATCGCTCGAACGGACAGGCGTCGGAGGAGCGTCGCTACCTCGAGTTCGAGGACACCTTTCGTGGCCCTGAAAGTCGCGTGCTCGAGATCCAGCGCGCATATCTGCCGCTGCTGGCCGGGCATGCGCCGGTGCTCGACGTCGGTTGCGGGCGCGGCGAGCTGTTGGACCTGCTGCGTGAGCAGAAGATCCAGGCGAGCGGCGTGGACAGCGACCCCGGCATGGTCGCCTACGCGCGGGCCAAGGGTCACGAGGTGGCGCTCGGCTACGGCAACGAGCGCCTGCGCGGCCTCGAGCCCGAATCGCTGGGCGCGATCGTCGCGCTGGAGGTGGTCGAGCACATGCCCTACGAGTCGCTGATGGAGTTCCTGGATCTCGCCCGCTCGCGCCTGCGTCGTGACGGCCTGCTCCTGTTCGAGACCGTCAACCCGCACGCGGTACACGCGATGAAGGCGTTCTGGGTCGACCCCACCCACCAGCATCCGATCTTCCCGGAGGTCGCGCTCGAGCTGTGCCGCCTGGCCGGCTTCGAGCAGGCCTTCTGGTTTCATCCGAGCGGGACGGGCGAGTTCGAGGCCGACCGCGACCACGAGCCGATTTATGCGGTCGCGGCGAGCCCGTGCGTGGTCGTGTGAGCGCGTCGCGCATGACGGGTCGAGGCACGCCCGACGCGATGCGGCGAGGAGCACGGGCGCTAGTCTGTGGTCCTCACGATCGCAACTTCCCAGCTTCCGGTGCATTCAGCTAAGCGGGCGACGGTTCGTGCCGAGTCGTCACTTCCCATTTCGGGCCACCACGCCTGAACGCCTCGGGCCGACGCCACAGCCATGAACGAAACCGCGGATATGATCGGACCGGCTGCTAGCAAGGTGGCCGTCCCAGCGAGCCCGATCACGGTCGAGACCCCGATCGGCAGACGCCTTGGCCGGGCCACCTCGGTGATGGTGGTTCTGACGCTGTTCGCGAGCATCACCAACTACGGCTCCAACATCATCTTCAGCCGGCTGCTCTCGCCGGCCTCCTATGGTGACCTCACGGCGCTGATTGCGTTCACGGTCATCGCCGCGGTCCCAACGGGCGCAGCGCAGACCGTCGTAGCGCAGCGCGTGGCAGTGCTGCTCTCAGAGGGTCAGCACGACCGGGTGCGTTACGTGATCCGCCACGCGGCGGCCCACGTCGCCGGGATCGCGCTCCTGCTCGGCGTGATCTACACGGCGTGCATTCCGCTGGTGAAGGAGGCTCTCGGCCTGCAGGCGGTCGGCCCGGCGATCGCACTGGCGCCGCTGCTGGTGCTCTCGTTCTTCATCCCCGTCGCCTACGGCGTGCTTCAGGGGATGGAGCGCTTCGTCGCGCTCGGCGCGCTGATGCTCGCCAGCGCGGCCTCGCGCATCGTCATCGGTGTTCCGTGGACGCTGCTGGCGGGCGGCGGCGCGGGCGGTCCGCTGATCGGGCAGGCGATCGGCAACGTGCTGGCGCTGGCCGCGACCGTATGGTTGATCCGCGGCTACGTGCTGCGTCGCGGGACGGGCGCGGCAAGCTCCGGTCTGCGCCGGCGTCCTGACCGCGAAACGCTCGCTGCCGGGGGAGCGTTCATCGCGTTCGCGTTGATCTCGAACCTCGACGTGTTGCTAGCCAAGCTGCTGCTCTCCCCCCACGCCGCGGGGGAGTACGCGGCGCTCGCGACCGTCGAGAAGATCGTGATCTTCCTCCCCGCCGCGATCGCGGTCGTGATGGTGCCAAGCGCTGCAAGGGCAAGACACGCCGAAGGCTCGGCGGCGCGCGTGCTGCGCGTCGCGGCGCTGCTGGTCGCCCTGACGACGATGCTGGTCGCGGTGCCGGCCGCGATCGCGCCGCACTTCGTGCTGCAGACCATGTTCGGCCAGAAGTACGTTGGCGTCGCCGCCGGAGTGCTGCCGATCGTATGCGCTGGCGCGGGCCTTGCGCTGCTGTACCTGTTGGTCGTGTACACGGTCGCCATCCAGGATCGCCGTTGGGTCTGGCTGTTGGCCGGCGGTGTCGGCCTGCAGGTCGCATTGATCTCGCTGCTTCACTCATCTCCGGTGGAGATCGCGACGGTGCAGGCTTCGGTCATCGCGGCAGTGCTGGTCGTCAACGAGCTCGTCTTCCACCCGGTCCTGCGCGCTGAGCGCTTGTTCGTGACGCTTGCACGCAGACGCACCGGCTCGGTCGGTGCCTAGGAAGCTGATGGAGACACTCCCCGCGCAGCCATCCCTGTCGCTGATCGTCCCCACCCACAACGGGGCCGCCTACATCGGCGCGAACGTGTGCGATATCGTCCTCGCGCTAGAGGCGCTCGAGGTGCGTTTCGAGGTGCTCGTCGTCTGCGACGGGAGCGTGGACGGTACCGCTGCCGCCGCGGAAAGCGTCGGGGACCCTCGGGTGCGCGTCCTGCGCTATGAGCAGAATCACGGCAAGGGCTACGCGATCTGCTTTGGCTTCATGCGGGCTCGCGGCAGGCTGGTGGGGTGGCTGGATGCCGATCTCGACATTGATGCCCAGGCGATCGTGGCCGCGTTCCGGTGCTTCCAGGCGGCATCGATCGACGCGGCCATCGGCAGCAAGCGACACCCCGAGAGCCAGGTCGAATATCCGCTCGCGCGACGTTTCTCCTCGTGGGGTTTCCAGATGCTCGTGCGCCTACTGCTGCGGGTCGACGTTCGCGACACCCAGGTCGGCGCAAAGCTGTTTCGCCGTGAGATGCTCGAGACGGTCGTGCCGCTGCTGTTGATCAAGCAGTATGCGTTCGATCTCGAGGTGCTGGCGGTCGGCGCCGAGTTCGGGTTCGACCGGGTCGAGGAGATACCAGTGCGGATCGATTACAAATTCACGGGCACCGGTGTCAACAAACAGTCGGTGCAGCAGATGTTCCTGGACACGCTCGCGATCGCATACCGAATACACATACGCCACTGGTATGTGCGTCGATTCGCCGCCCTGCAGCGCGAGCGCGCCGACGCACAAACCACGGTAGAGAGAGCATCGCTCGTGCCGCAGGCGAGCACGTGGTCGGAGATCCTCTCCCGGCACTCATGAGCGACGCGACGGCAAGAGTTGAGCCGGGACGCTTCCTGGCCCCCGCGCCGGACACTGTAAAGCGGTTGCTGGTGCTGGCGCGGGCACACCGTCGGGCGTTGGAGCTCGTGTTGGCCCTTGCGATCTACCTGGGGTTCGCCTGCTACTTCACCTGGCCGCTGGTCACCAACCTGGCGCACATCTTCTACGGCGCCGCCGGCGACCCCTACGGCACGATGGCGTTCTATCGCGAGCTCGTCGCCCATCACCTCAACCCGTTCCTGCCCGGGAACATCAGCCAGTTCAACGCGCCGGAGGGCCAGCCGATTCCGTGGACCCGGGACCTCGCCTCGCTGCCCGGCGTGGGCACGCAGTACCTGCTGACCGCGGTGTTCGGCACAATCCCGGCAAACGGTCTCTACGTGCTCCTAGGCTACACCCTGACCGGCGTGGTCACGTTTGCGTTCGTGCGCCGGTTGACGGGCAACGTGTGGGCCGCGCTGATCGCGGGATGGGCATTTGCGTTCTATCCATACGCGATCCTCAACGGACAGGGCCACGACGACAACGTCCAGGGATGGGTGCTCGTGCTCGGCGTCTGGCGCATGGTGGAGCTGATGAAACGGCCGTCGCGGCGCAACGCGATCCTCGCCGGCCTGGCGGTGGTGCTCGGCATGTGGTGGGACCCTTATTTCATCCTGCTGGGCGGCGTTAGCTATGTGGCCGCCGCGGTGGCATGCCTCGCCGTCGCGTGGCGCGCCGGCGGACTGCGGAGCGTGGTCGGTCCGCAGGCGATCACCGCGGCCACCGTGGTCGTGTTCCTGGGATTCCTGGGCGTGCTCTCGAACACCGGGCCCTCGGGCAACTCGCTCGGAGTCCGTACAAACGGAGTGGAAGAGCTGAACACCTACTCCGCGCGGCCGCTCGAGTACCTGATACCGGATTCGCAGAGCCCGCTTTTCGGCGCTGATACCGCCCACTACCTGGAAACACACATTCATGGCTCTAACCCGTCAGAGGCAACGCTCTATGTTGGCATCACGACCATCCTGCTGGCGCTGGTCGCGTTTTGGGCGTTCGTCCGCCGCAAGCTGCCCCCGGGCATCGGTGGCACCGTGCTCCTACTGTCGTTCGTTGTGGTGGCGGCATTCATCACGTCGGCGCCGCCGGAGGGCAGGCTGCTGGGTGTTCTGATCCCGTTCCCGTCGCACTTCATCTCACAGGTAACCTCCACGTGGCGCGTGTACTCGCGCTTTGTTATCGTCGTGATGCTGGGGCTGTCGGTGCTCGCCGGGATAGGGCTTCACGCCCTGACCCGTGGCCGGGTATGGTGGGTGCAGGTCGCGATTCTGCTGTGCGCCAGCGTGGCGGTGCCGCTCGATCTCTGGGGGCGGCTGATTGGACGGACCAACACGATCGAGACACCGGGTGTATACGCGGCCCTGGCGCGTGAGCCGCTCGGGCTCGCAGCCCAGTACCCGCTCACTCCCAACGGCTACAACCTCTACGACGAACTCTTCTTCCAGAATGCAGGGGGCAAGCCGCTAATCAACGGCTATCCCGAAGGGACGGCCGAAGAACGGCGTGCCCTGTCGTTGGCCAATCTCACCGAACCGACCTCCGCCCCGCGTCTGGCGGCGCTCGGCGTTCGCTACATAGTCGTAGAATCGACGCCCCCTGACTACGGTCTCGCACCCCCCGGGAAGCCCGGGCGCGGCTTTCGCCTCCTATACAAAGAACCGTACGCGAACCTCTACGCGGTGACGGCCAAGCCCTTGAGCCCCGCGCTGGCCGCAGACGGCGAAGGCTTCAGCGTCAATGAAACGACCCCATTGGGCAACTTCAGCTGGCTGGTGCAGCCTCGCGGAACGATCGAGCTGGCAGGGGGCTGCGTGCATTGCAGCGGCGTGCTGACTATGACGCTCATACCGTTCGCGAGGCCGCGCACGGTGGTCGTCTCCACCGCCGGCGGGCATGTGCTTGCACGGCGGCTGGTGGCTGGACCGACGCGGGTGTCTGTGCCACTGGAGTTCTCGCGGCACGCGTCCGTTGGGTTGGCGGCCACACCGGGACCGCAGTCGATCATCAAGACGATTGGTGGTTCGGACCCGCGTAGCGTGAGCGTGCAGGTCGGCGATCTGGAATTCACCGGGTCCTCCGGCGGCGCGAAGGTCCGAGGCTCTTGAGAGCGTTCGCAGCATGCTGAACACAGAGCGCTTGGAGCGCTTCGGCCGGCGGCTTCCGCCGGTCGTCTCTCAGCTGGGTGCACGGGTGCTACAGGCTGGCGCGGCGGCGAGCGGAGCCGTCGCCTATATACGGGACTGGCGGGCGTATCAGCGGCTGCCTGATGCCGAGAGGCTGCGCTCGCGAGACGTATTTCCCCAGTTCGGCGACCGCGTGGCGAGTTCGCCGTTTGATCGCCACTACTTCTACCAGGACATATGGGCAGCCCGCGCGGTCGCGGCGCTGGGTCCCGATCGCCACGTTGATGTTGGCTCTCGCGTCGACTACGTAGGCTTCCTGACGACCATCTGCGAGGTTGTATTCATCGATATCCGGCCGCTTCGGGCCACGCTCCAGCGCCTCGACTCGGTCGCCGGAAGCATTCTCGAGCTGCCTCTCGCGGATCGATCCGTGAGCTCGCTCTCTTGTCTGCATGTCGCCGAGCATATCGGCCTCGGTCGCTATGGCGACGCCCTTGACCCGCTTGGCACACGCCGTGCGTCAGGCGAGCTCCAGCGCGTGCTTGCCCCAGGCGGTCAGCTGCTGTTCTCACTTCCGGTGGGACGGCCGCGTGTCTGCTTCAACGCGCACCGCATTCACGACCCTCGAGAGATCGTCGCCATGTTCGACGAGCTCAAGCTGCTCGAGTTCTCGGGCATCGACGATGACGGTGCGTTTCAGCGAAACCGAAAACTAGAGGAGCTTGTCGGCTCGCGCTACGCGTGCGGGTTGTATCGGTTTGAACGCCAGGCGCCAGATGCATAAACCGTCCCCAGCTAGCGCGCCGGACAGTATGCCGGCGCCCCACAAGTCGGACTAGGCGCCCGCCACCCGGCTGCTCGTCCAGCGTTCGACATTGAAGTCGTGGATATCTTCGAGCACCTGCTCGATGCCGAACTTCATCTGCCAGTCGGGATAGTCGTGTCTGAACGCCTCGAGGTCGCTGATCCACCAACGGTGATCGCCGATCCGAGCCTCGTCTGAGAGGCTGTACTCGAGTTGACGACCGGATATGCGTTCGCAAAGGCCGATCGCCTCGAGTACCGACACACTTGCTTTGCGGCCGCCGCCCAGGTTGTAGACCGCCGCTCGTCTCGGCGCGGCGTGGAACGCATGAAATGCCCGCACGACATCGTAGGCATGGATGTTGTCGCGCACCTGCTTGCCTTCGTAGCCAAAGATCGTATAGGGCTCCCCCGCCACAGTGCAGCGCATCAAATAGGAGAGGAACCCGTGGAGCTGGGCGCCCGCATGCTGGGGTCCAGTAAGGCATCCTCCACGAAAGCAAACAGTCGGCATGTCGAAGTAGCGCCCGTACTCCTGCACCAGTAGATCTGCCGCCAGCTTCGACACGCCAAAGAGAGAATGCGTACACGTGTCGATCGGCATCGACAGATCGACACCTCCATACCAGCTGTGGTCGGGCGGAAGGTCGAGCCGACTACCGAGATCCTCCAGCGGAAGCGTGTTGGGCCGATCGCCGTAGACCTTGTTCGTGGAGGTGAATACAAAGGTCGCATCGGGGCAGTGAAGGCGTGTGGCCTCGAGCAGGTTGAGGGTTCCGTTCGCGTTGACAGCGAAGTCAGTTTGGGGCTCGGAGGCAGCCCAGTCGTGCGATGGCTGGGCTGCGGTGTGAATGACCAGCTGGATCTCCTTCGCGTGCTGCCCAAAGAGGCGCATCACACCGTCGCCATCGCGTATATCCAGCTCTGTCGGAACGAACGCATCGCCACAGAGCGCTTCGAGACGATCGATCGCAGGCCTGGTCGTGGCGTCGGAGCCGAAGAAGTACGAGCGCATGTCATTGTCCAAGCCGATGACACGGAACCCCTGTTCGACGAAAAATGCCGCCGACTCCGAGCCGATCAGGCCCCCGGAGCCGGTGACGATGGCGGTGGGCATAGTCTCGGCCCTCGCTATGACTCGAAGCCTGCGGTCTTCAGCACGTTATCGACGATGATATTCCAATCGAACTGACGGGCGTAATCCCGTGCTGCCAGGCGCCGGGCCTGCCAGGCGTCGGGATCGGCGAGGGTATGCTCGATCGAGTCGGCAAACGCCAGCGGATCATCGACGACCACCTGCGCGCCCGCGTGCTCTACCAGCTCCTGCGCGTTTGGCGGCACGTTGGTTAGCAGAATCGGCAGCCCGGCGGCGAGGTATGACTTGAGCTTGGACGGATCGGCATAGCGGGTGAACGACTCGACTCTGGTGCTGTATGGCGCCAACGCGATCGCCGCGTCAGCCAGGAGGCGCTCCAGCGCGCGATGGTCTGCGACGAAGCCGTGGAATCGCACTCTATCCTGCAGTCCGCAGCGTGCCGCCCGCGCCCGCAGCTGCTCCTCCAACGGGCCGCGGCCGGCGATGTCGGCTGTGACATCGACGCCCCGCTCGGTCAATAGCCGTATCGCCTCGATGACCGTGTCGCCGCCCATGCGCTCGACGAGATGGCCGATGAAGACGACGCGGCGGGATCGCCAGCCGTCCTCAGGGGTGACCGGCACCCGCTCGAGCCACGCGCCGACAGGGGCAACGATGCGTGGCGCCCCCGCGTCGGGTGAAATTCCATGACGCGCGTCGCGTCCCTCCAGTGCCGCCTGCGAGAGCTCAACGCGCAGGTCGGCATGTTGACAGCAGAAGGCGTCGAGTGCATCGTATGCGCGCGTCATCGGACCGCCCGCACCAAAACGGTCCGGTACGAAGTCGACGGCCCAGTAGACAACCTTCTTGGCCCGCCCGGCGCGGCGCTCAAGTAGGCCGCGCGCGCAAAGGAGATTGTTGAAGGCGAACCAGCCGTCGACGCGCGGCGTCCGCAGAGGCAGTAGAGCGTCTAGCGGATAGGTGTAAGGCGGGCGCGCAGGCAGCCTGAACGTGCGCTTCTGCGGTTTTTGTCCAGGCACGTAGGTTATGATTTCGTGGCGATTCCCGTCCTCCCGGGTTAGCGGATGAGAGACGGCGGTCAGCCGCTGTGCGGAATGAGTCGCGAGATATTCGAGCAATCCCGAGGCTGGTGGCGATCCGATGGTGCCGTTTACGAGAACCATAAAGGTGCTCTCTGCGACTCGGGGTGCTGTCATCTGCTGCACCGCAGCACCATAGCAACGAGCATCTGACACGGAGCAAGCGTCAAGTTCTGGGCGGGCGGCGCAGGCCCGCCGGCCATCATCGGCGGGCACCCGGACCCACGGGACCGCTCCATCCGGTCTAGGATCTGCCAGATGCGTCACACGCGTCTCGGGACGCTCGGATTCCACGCCACACGCGGATTGCTCTACCGAGTGCTGGTCCCGCTGCTGATGCGCAGTGGGCCACTCGAACCTATCGCGCTGCGCCTGTATCGGCTGCTCCTGTATGGCCGCACCTCAACGATGGCGGGTATCCCGTGTCCGATCGACGTGGACGGGCTCACGCTGTGGTACGACACCGACGAGCCCTCAAACACGATTCGCGGACTGGCCGCGGGCGGCTATGAGCAGCCGATCGCTGACCTGTTCGCAACCGTCCTTCGTCCGGGGATGACGGTGCTCGACGTCGGAGCGCACATCGGCTACTTCACGCTGGTTGCGGCCAGGCACGTCGGCCCGACGGGGCGAGTCTGGAGCTTCGAGCCCGACCCCGCGAACCGCGCTAGCCTCGAGCGCAACGTCGATGTCAACGGGATGGCCGATCGAGTGACCATCGTCCCGCTCGCGGCCGCAGCTGCTGTGGGTGAGAGCGCGCTGTATCGCGTCTCTGGCGACACGGGCTCCTCTACCTTGTATCCGAGCGGCGGCGCCTGCGGCGAGCCGATCGCGGTGCGCACAACATCGCTCGACGCGTGGGCGCACGCCAACGGCTGGCCATCGGTCGATCTGGTGAAGATCGACACCGAGGGGGCGGAAGGCGCCGTCGTGGCCGGAATGGCCGAACTGCTCGCGCGCAATCCCAACGCCGCGGTCGTCCTTGAGTACCAAGCTGACACCCTCGAAGCCGCTGGCGTCGATCCGACGGACCTGCTGCGGCAGCTTCTGGCGGTGGGCTCGGGACATGTCGAGCTGCTCGACCCCCGGGGCAATCGTAGGATCGGCCGATCTGAGACGAGCTGGCTGGTGCGGCGCTCGCGATGGTCACCACTCAACCTCGCGATACGACAGCTTTCATCCCGAGCGACTGGGTAGCACGACGTGATTGCCGCCGTATACGGAACCACCGGAGAGCTGATCAAGCTCGCGCCGGTGCTGGCAGACCTGAGCGAGCGTGAGGTCCCAACGCTCACGCTCTGCACAGGCCAGCAGGTCGAGCAGATCCCGGAGCTGCTCGATGACCTCGGGCTTGCGCAGCCGGACGTCTGGCTGGGACGTGGGCGCCGCGGTCACGACCTCGAACGGATGCGCGACATCCCCGCGTGGCTCGCGCACGTGGGAAGCTCGTTCACTCGCAGCGGGCGCACGTTGCGCACGCGCATCAACTCCGGGCCGACGAAGCCGCTCCTCGTTGTCCACGGCGACACGATTACGACCGTGCTCGGCGCCTTGATGGGACGGTCCATGCGCATAACCGTCGCGCATGTCGAGGCGGGCATGCGCAGCGGTGACTGGCGCAATCCCTTTCCCGAGGAGCTGGACCGTCGAGTCGCGGCGCGACTGGCGCGGATTCACTTCGCGCCGAGCTCGCAGGCGGCCGCGAACCTGCGCGCGATGAATGTCCGTGGGGAGATCGTGGACACAGGCGGCAACACAATTCGCGATGCGCTCGAGATGGTCCCCGCGTCCGCGGCACCCGCCGTAGGTCTTCCGCCGGAGCCATTCGGACTTGCGTCGCTGCACCGCTCTGAGCTGCTCGGCAGGCCCGCGGCCCTCAGAGGCATCCTGGAGTTGCTGCATGAGGCGTCGCGACGAGCGCCGATCTTGTTCGTAGATCATCCCGTGACGGTGGCGGCGATCACCCGGTACAGTCTGGACTCGCTCTTCGACGAGCGCTTTCGACGCATACCGCGACAGCGCTACTTCGCATTCATCGCGCTGCTGAAGGCCAGCCGCTACCTGGTGACCGACTCGGGGGGAAGTCAGGAGGAGTGCGCGCAGCTCGGACACCCGTGCCTGGTGCACCGCGCAGTGACCGAGCGTCCTGACGGCTTGGATGGCGGCTCGGTCGTGCTCTCGCGCATGTCCCTCGAGATCGTGCGCGAGTTCCTTGGGGATCCGCTGGTGCACGCCTGTTCGCCGCCGCTGGATGCGGTGCGGCCAACGGACGCGATCATCCGCTATCTCGAGCGTGACGGCTACTTGCGTGTCCCCCGCAAGGACGCGGCGATGCCGCTGATGGGTCACGGTTAGCGGTGGCCTCGCGCACGCAGCGCGAGGCCCAGTCCGCGCCACATACCCGCGGCATAAGCACACAGCCACGCGGGCCCGAGCGCTCCCAGCGCGACGCTGTCGGCGCGAGAACGCCGCAGTGCAACGCCTGCGGTGACGCCCGCTGCCGGCGCGGCGATCGCGGCCGCGGCCAGAAGTCGCGGCCGTCTGATCCCGAGCAAGAGGGCGAGTGCACTGAGTGGGTAAAAGGCCACGATCACGCCAAAAAATCGACCGCCGGGCCTCCCCCAGCCATCGACGAACACCACGCCTCGGTGGAAGGCGTGCCTGACGAACGGCACGAAGGCATCGCGCGAGCGGTAGGTGCACGCGAAGTCTGGCGAGATGTTGATCGGCTGCCGCGATGCAAGCAGTCGGATGACGCTAGTGTCGTCGTTTGCGTTGCGGGTGTCGGTGTAGTAGGAGTCGAAGTTCGCGATCGCGTCCAGCAGCGCCTCGCGCGGCGCGAGAAAGCACGTGGTGCCCTTGGGGTAGCGGTCGAAGTCGTCAAGGCCGTATGACACCATGCGTGGGTCGCTGTAGTAGCTTCGGTAGGCGACCTCGGTCAGCACGTTCCAGAAGCGAGCGTAAGGGTTGCCCCGCAGGTCGATCTCACAGTGTGCGTTCCAGATCGGCAGCGTCGTGTCCGCCTGCAACCGATTCGAGATGAACGCCAGGCCGTCTGCTTGGAGCGATACCCGCGCGTCGAGAAGTAGGACGAGATCGCCCTCGGCGGCTTCGACGCCGGCGCGGCGAGCGAGGAAGCGTCCCCTGTTCTCCTGGTGCACGACGCGCTTCCTGAATGGGGTGTCCAAGCTCGTGAGCGCCTTCTGGGTCGCGTCGTCGGATCCATCGTCGACGATGACCAGCTCGGGGTCGGCGAAGGACGAGCGCTCCACGGCGACCACGGCGTCGGCGACCACGGCCGCGATCCATTCGGGCTCGTTGTAGACGGGGATCACGATCGAAAGCGTTGGCGCCACGGATGGAATGGTATGCACAGTCGTCGCCCGAGCTGACCGGCTGCTAGAGCTTGCCTCGTCCGGGGCGACCTTCGCTCGTGCGCCCCGGGTTGGCTCGCTTGCTCGTCGCCCGAGCCGATAGCCTTACCGCGCCCTCCGTGAGGCGAGTTCTCCAGGTTCCGGCCACCACGCACGTCGAGCGCGCACAGCACCCACAAGATGACGGGATCGATCCTCACCACCAGCCCGACCCATGCGCTGCGCGCGGTTGGTTCGCGGCTCGCGGCAGCTGCCCCGGAACGCGGGACGCTGTTTGCCTTCCTGCTGTACGTCGGGCTTGCGTGCGGCGTGAGCTGGCCGCTCGCGATCCATCCCGGCACCAGGGTGTTCGGACCGATAGGTGCCGACCTCACCGGCGAGATGGCATATTTCCAGTCACTCGCAGCGGCTCACGCGCCGCCGTTTCTTCCGGGGACAGTCCATGCGTTCAATGCGCCAGAAGGCCGCCCCACGCAGTGGGCATTGAACTTTTCGACGCTGCCAAGCAGCACCCTTCTGTGGCTCGGCTCGATCGCGTTCGGGTCGGTCGCAACGCTTGCCTATTGGCCGATCTTCACGTTCACGCTTTCAGCGCTGTCGATGTTTCTGCTCGTGCGCTGGCTCACCGGCAGCTGGCACGCCGCGCTTGTCACTGGATTCGCGTTTGGATTCTGGCCGTACGTGTTCTCCGGCATGAACCAACCCTTGGGCGACGAGTGGGTAATCGTTCTCGCCGTCTGGCGGATGCTCGTCATAATCGAACGCCCGTCGATGCGCAACGGGGTGATCGCCGCGGCGGCGGTCGTCCTCGCGCTCATGTGGGTCCAATACTACATTCTCATTGTTGGCGTCACCTGGGTGTTGCTCACGCTCGCGGCGCTCGTGATGGCCCGCACTCGGGGGCAATTCGCCGCTGCGATCCGCGCTCATGCCGTGGTGGCCGGATCGGTCGTCGTGGTGCTCTCATCGATACTGCTCGCGGGCCTGACGAGCAATTTCGCAGGAGCGCCGGTTCGTGCGGCGTCGGAACTGGTTACCTACTCGGCACGGCCACTCATGTATCTGTTGCCGGATCCCAACAACCCCTTCCTTGGAACGCTGAGTAAGCCGATCATCGATCGGCACTTCTTCAGTGCTCACTCGACCGCCACCTACAACGAGATCTATGTGGGGATAAGCGTGAGCGTGCTAGCCGCAATTGGTGGCGTGATTGTCGTCCGCACGATCAGGCGCCGGGGCTGGCGGCTTGCGCTTGCTGATCGCGCCACGCTCGCCGCGGTGCTTCTCGCGATCGCGGCTGTGTGTGCATTTGCGTTCTCGGCGCCCCCCCGGGTCGCCATCTTGGGGGTGAACGTTCCAATGCCGATCGAAGTCGTGACTCACGTCACGACCATCTTTCGTACGACGGCAAGGTTTGCTGTGATTGTCATGCTCGGGCTATGCGTCCTTGCTGGACTTGCGCTGTCAAAGCTGTTTGCTCGGCTGCATGGGCCGACCGCGTTGGCGGTGTGCGCCGTGCTCTCAGCGGTGGTTCTCGTCGATCTCTGGGCACGCCCCCCGTATACCGCGTCGCCGATAGCCGTCCCGTCGGTGGTTCGGCTGCTCGCTCACCAGGCTCCCGGCGTCTATGCGGAGTATCCGCTCCAGAATGGCTTCGAATTCGGCGGAAACTCGGGCGACGCGTTCTACCACGCCTATGCCGGCGAGCATGACCTGTTCGATGGCTTCTTCCCGGAAACAACTTCGGAAGCGCGCAAGTTGGAACTGCAGTACCTGCTCGCTCCCCGCACGGTACCGGACCTCGCTGCGATGGGCGTCCGCTACCTGCTGGTGCAAAAAGCTCGGCCGTCTGTGACATATCCGGGCCCCGGGGCGCCGATCTCGGGCGCACGGGTGATCGGCGGCGACAGCTACGCCACGCTGTACCGGATCGTCGCTCGTCCGGGACCGTTCTCGAGCTTTGATACGGTCGGCTTCTCTCCGCCTGAAGGTGAAGGGCCCACATACTCTCGTTGGATGACAGCTGCCGACGGGCAAATGGAAATCATCAGCAGGGCGCCCCAGACGTTGGCGGTGCGCGTGGGCTTTACAGCTGCGTCCTACCTGCAGCCGCGCCGGCTGGTGATCCGTGACGGCGCACGTGTCGTCTATGACGCCGTCGTGCCGTACAGCCCCGTTCCCCTCGCCTTCACGATTCCTGTCCGCGGGCGCACGACCCTGTACCTGCACGCCAGCCCGGCGCCGCAGTCGCCGCATCAGGCGAACCCCTCCGATCCGGATACTCGCATGCTGTCGATCCAGGTTTCAGGCCCGTTGACGCTTACGCCGCTGACGACGCGACGGTGAGGGACCATGCCGATGGGTGCTTTGGCTCGCGGCGCGGGTGCTGAGCGACGTCTGCTCGACGGGCGACCGATGGGCCCGAGTAGTCCACCGGGCATATGGACGATGCGTTGACGGACGGCAGCTCCGGTCAAGCGTGTCCCCCGGATGACCGATGGTGGAGATGATGCTGACCCATGCACGCGTCCGGAGCCCTCGGCTCCTCAAGCTCAGTGCTCGCCGCGTGCTCGTCCTGGCCGCCTTCGTAGCGCTGGTGCCCGTCTGGATGGCCGGCCCCGGGGCCCCCCACGCCGGAGCGGCCGAAGCGGGGCTGAACATCTCGGCTCCAGGGCCCACGCAGATCGCCGCCATCAAGACGCTGGGGACGCACTGGGTACGGATGTTCGCCAGCTGGCGGGCGATGCAGCCGGCACCGGGGGCGATCGCCCCGAGCGCCTTTGGCTCCTACGAACAGACATTCGCGCAGCTGCCGGCGGGGACGAAAGTGATCCTCGACGTGATGGGCAGCCCCGAGTGGGAGACCGGCTCGGCCGACGAATATGCACCGCCGAAGAACCCGCACGACTACGCCGCCTTCGTGGGCGCGCTTGCGCAGCACTTCGGGACGAAGGTGAGCGCGTATGAGATCTGGAACGAGGAGGATGCGCCGATCTGGTGGATTGGCGCGCCCGATCCGGCGGCCTACGCCCAGCTGCTGCAGGCCACCTATCCGGTCGTCAAGGCCGCCGACCCAAGCGCGACGGTGGTGCTGGGCGGGCTCACGGGCAACGACTACGAATTCCTGGAAGACCTCTACAGGGACGGAGCCAAGGGCTCGTTCGATGTCGTGGCGGTGCACACGGATACCGCCTGCAACAAACTCTCCCCCTACGAATTCCTGCGTGGTCCCGAAAACCGCCTGATCCCCGACTCGTTCCTGGCCTACCGCGAAGTCCACGACGTGATGCTCGCCAACGGCGACGACAAGCCGATCTGGATGACCGAGCTGAGCTGGCGCACAACTTCGGAAGAGTGCGACGAAGGCGCCTGGGCGGGACAGACGGCCGAGGGCGTGACCGAAGAACAGCAGGCGACCTACCTCCGTCAGGCCTACCACTGCCTGGCGGAAGACCCCTACGTGCAGGTGGCGCTGTGGTTCGGACTGCAGGACGAAGGCGTGGTCACCTCAGGGCTGCTGCGCGCGGACGGCTCGCGCAAGCCCTCGTTCGCGGCGATGCGCTCCTACGTGCACGAAGGGGATCAGCTGAGCGAACCCTGCGGGCAGTTCAGCGGTCCGAAGATCACGGTCGCCTCCCCAGCCGACCGTACGAGCTACTCGGGGCCGCTGCCGATCGACGTGTCGGCCACGAGCCCTGTTGGAGTCTTTCGGATCAGGCTCGAGTGGGACGGCAAACTGATCCGCAACTACGACGGCAACTATCCCACCACCCTCTCCGGGGCGATCGACTGGCAGGGCGCGAAGCACATCCCCTACGGATGGCACACGCTGACGTTCCTCGCCTACGACAAGGAGCGCAACGTGTCGCAGACGAGCATCGAGGTCTACCATGCGCGGCCAGGCTCCGGCAGTAGTTCGAAGGGCAGGGGTGGCCACAAGAGCGCGTCCAAGCGCGGTAACAAGCACCACGGCAAGCACCACTGGTAGCTCGAAGAGCCGCCGCGGCGTGGAGACAGACCCTCGTCCCGGGGTGATCCCTGCGAGAACTTTCAATGTCGCCCGGTGCACACGGACCGGGCGCTCGTCGTGCTCCCACTGATATGGGGTGGGCCCGACTTTGTGCTGCCTTCGCTACTTCGTCCGTGCTCCCGGGTTTGACCAAGCGTCATGCTCAGAGGTCATGGTTTCACGGGAGCGATCGGGCTATTCGCGCTCGTGCTCGGTGTCACGCCGTCAGCGATGGCGCGCGTCGACTCCGGCGCGTGGTTCGCTCCGCAGATCCTCGGCATCGCGAATTACTTCGGGCCTGACCGCGGTACCAGTGGGCCGCAACTCGTAAGCGATGCATCGGGCGACCGCGCGGTTGCGTGGAGTTCGCCGACGGGGCTTCGTGTGGCGCTCGCTCGCCGCGGTGGCCCATTCGGTCCCAGCCGCTTGATCGCCTCGCGTGTGGAAGCAGGTCCGATCGTCGCCATCGATGAACGCGGAGAGGTAGCTGTTGCCTGGGGATTCAACGACCACTCCCACGCCATCCCTGTGCCGGCTGACACGGAAACTCGATATTGCTGCGACCGCTTGGTCGTAGCGACGCTTGCTGCCGGCGCCCACCGGTTCCGCTACCAGGACCTGGCGACGCCTCAGGGATCGCTCCACCTGCGCTCCCTTGCCATCGCCACGAACGGATCGACGCTCGCTGTCAGCTACGATTCTGAACCGCTAGCGGCAATTGCCACCGACCCGGGGGCGCACGAACTGTTCGCTCGCGTTGGACGGCTCGGGCAGCCCCTTGGGGGAGGCGTGGCCCTTGGGGCAGAACTGGAAGTGTTCTCGATGCACTCATCCCCGGGTCACGCGAGCCTGTTGATCGGAGCCACCGGCGGCGAGGAGGCGGGCCTGCTAGAAGCCGTCGTCACCGAACCCGGGCATCGTACGGTCGAGCACCATATCAGCGGTCTTGTGGGCTTCCGCTCCAGCACGGAGTCGGAAGGCTACGACGCCTACGGCGACTTCGCGCTACTCGCGGAAGTGAACCTCTCGGACGGGGTCGCCTATGACTTCGCGACTCGACTCTCGGCCGGTGCGTTTCGGGTGCAGCGACTCGTAACCGACCTAAAATCTGAAGGACACGAACCCTTTCGGTCGCCTGCGATGGCCGTGTCCGCCAACGGCGCGGTTCTCGCGACTTGGACCGGGCCTGGGATAGAGCCCTCGCCACTGACCGTTGCATCTGGTCAGCTTCGTCGTGGTCGACTCAGGCGCTGGGTCACGCTCAATCCGCCGTTCCCTGGCCCCGGATACGATGAATCAGCCGACGCGATCAACACTCGCGGGCAAGGTGTGATCGTCGCGGATCAGAATGACCCAACTGTGCGCTTCCAGGAAGGCGGCCCGCTCCTGGCCTTTTTTCGCTTGCCGACCGGACGTCTCTCGCCGCCGATGTCAATTGGGCGCATCGAAGATGTCGATGCCGGCGGAGGCGCCCCGGCCGTCGTGATGGACGCCCAAGGAGGGGGCGTCGCGGTCTGGCAAAACATCGGGGACGAGCTCATTGCCCGCCGCTTCCGGTCGCCGTGAGCACCGCGCTCCTCACCACCTGGGCGATCGTCGCCGAGGTGCAGAGCCACCCAACCAATTGTTTTCCAAGCCGGATGCCCTCACCGAGACGATCGCGTTCGCGTTGACTGCGAGCGCGTTAGAGGATGTCCTCACGTTCCCGCCTCGGACCACCGACGAGGAGCCGTGCGTGTGCCGACTAGCTGTCGCCCGCAGCCGTATCACGTCCGTCGATACCGTCGAACAGCTCCGCGGCCGAGACCTCCAGGGCCTTCGCCAGCTTGGAGACCGTTCGGACGCCGGGCTCGCGCTCGCCGCGCTCGATCTTGGCGACGTGCGTCATGTTGAGGTCGGCGTTGTGCGCGAGGCGCTCCTGGCTGAGACCACGCTCGTGCCGGATCCGGCGGAGGTTGAGGGCGAAGATGTCCAACGGGTCGGGCATGCCCGACGATGCTTCGGTACCTGTCCCAATCGTTCCAGATACGATTGGGACAGAAGACAAATGTCACGGGGATGTCGAGAAAAAGCGGAAGTGCCGGTTGGCCAGCATGGCTCATGCTGGCTTGGGGGTCGTCGCAGCGGCGCGGGTAGCCGGTGAGTGGCGACGTAGGCGGCCGCGAAAGGTCGCTGGAGGAGATCTCCGCTGCGGTGGTCCGGCGACTTCGTTCGCAGTGCCCGGAGATCGAGGAGACGATCTTTGCCCACGTCCGTGAGGCGTTGCCGGATCCGATTGGCGACGAGGACGCTGAGTACGTGGTCGGCCTCCGTGCGGCCGTCACGGCGGCGGTGGACTATGGCCTCACCGGAATTGAGCACGGGGAAGGCTGGGCGGGGCCGGCACCGCCTGCGGCGATCGTTCAAGCGGGGCGTGCGGCACGCGGCGGCGTCGGCTTGGACACCGTGTTGCTCCGCTACATGACCGGCTACACGCTCCTGGGAGACTTCGTCATGGATGAGGTTGAACGTGTGTCCTCGATTGACGCTGAGACGCGGCGTCATCTACGCCGGATGCAGGCTGCGCTGCTGGAGCGTTTGACGGCCTCTATCGCCCACGAGTACCGGCGCGAGCTCGAGCGGACCGGACGTTCGTCAAGGCAGCGCTCAGCGGAACGTGTGCAGAGGCTGGTGGCCGGCGAGCCCGTCGACACCGCCGGACTGGGCTATGAGCTCGATGCTTGGCATCTCGGCGTGATTGGAACGGGCGCGAAGGCTGAGAGCACGGTTCGTAGGTTGGCCGCGGGGCTTGGTCGCGAGCTCTTGCTCGTGTCGCGCAGCGATGAGACCGTGTGGGCCTGGTTCGGCGATCCACGAAGGCTCGCGATCGCAGACATCGGACGTCTGCTGTTGGCCAAAGGGCGCCCTGGCGTGTCGTTGGCCATCGGTGAGCCCGGGCGAGGCGTCAAGGGATTTCGCCTCACGCACCGACAGGCTCAAGCGGCGCAGTCGGTTGCCCTGCGCAGGCCTCAGTGGCTCACCCGCTACGGCGATGTCGCGTTGCTCGCGTTTGCGCTGCGGGACGAGGCTCTGGCGAGATCGTTGGTCGACATCTACCTGTCGCCGCTCGACGGTCCACGCAACGGGTCCCGGGTGCTACAACAGACGCTACGCGCCTACTTTGCCGCCGAGCGCAACGCGTCGTCTGCGGCGGCCGCACTCGGGGTAGCTCGCCAGACCGTCGAAAACCGCCTCCGTAAGGTCGAGCAGAAGCTCGGCCGCCTACTCCCCACGTGTCTCGCCGAGCTGGAAGTCGCCCTGCGTCTTGAGGAGCTTGGAAGCCCTTCCCCCGGAGAAGAACCATCCTCTAGCTCAGCGCGACCCGATTCGGGGTTTAGCGAGTGCTCCACCGCCTAGTTGGTCAACATGCCAATTCCTCACGAGTCAACTAGGCAAATTGGCATGACATGAGTAGGCGCCGACGCAGTACCAATTAGCTGACTCGTCCGATTGCTCGGTGCCGCCCGTCACGCACGGTCTACGGCAAGCAACACCGGCGAGTCGCCCATGCCGTCTCGTTAGCGGGCGTGGAAAAAGCGTTTCGGCCACTACTCAAGGAGGAACAACGGGAGTGCACACCAATCATCCGTCCCAAGCTACTCGCCATACACGGAGTCTGCTGATCGCGACCCTCATCTTGGCAGTGCTGGCTGCGTTCGGGTCGGTCCTTGCGTCGCGGGCGTCAGCGGGGTCCTTCACAAAATGCAGCGAAACGCTGCTAGAAAAAGCTCAATTCTGCGTCGGGGAAATGTCCAGCGAATATCTATACTTCATCGACGGTGAAAACGTCACCAACGAAAATGCGGTGTGCGTTGGGCCCGTCCGGTGGAACGGTAAAGAATACGAATACCCGTACGGGTGGAGCTGCGGCGGCCCTAAACACTCGTGGGAATTCGAACCTATCTCCGGCGTAGAGCCTGCTGTCGAGAACCCTAATAGCGCGAAAGAGGCTATCGGCGGCGCCTTTACAGGCGAGTCCGCGCCACGTGCCGCTACGTACGCGGCGACCAGCATATCGTCCTCGCAGGCGACGCTGCATGGTGAAGTCTTCCCGGAATCAGGCTTCAATGCTCACTACTACTTCGAATACGGTAAGACGACTTCCTATGGGTCGTCCACCAGTGAACAGAGTGCTGGCGAAGCCTACAGCAAATACGTCTCCGCCACTGTCTCCGCACTGGAAGAAGGGACCACCTACCACTACCGGCTGGTCCTGAAGTGGAGCAATAAAGGTACCCATTACTCCTACGGGAGCGATCAAGCATTTACTACTGCAGGGCCCTATCCTTACCTGGGGATTGTTCAAGAAGAAAATGGAAAGGTTGATGTTGAGCAAGCTCCGTTCAGCTCGACGGGGTGGGCTGGTCCTCTAACGGAAAAGGCGAGTCAGATCGCGCTGTCTGGGAAGTACCTTGCGATCCTGCGGTCATCGGAAAACGGCAGTGTGTACGTTGAGGAAGCTCCGTTCGGCACGACAGGGTGGAAATTGGTGACAGAAGGCGCGAGCCAGATCGCGCTGTCTGGTAGTCGCCTGGCGATTGTGCGATCCTCAGAAAAAGGCAGCGTGTACGCTGAGGAAGCTCCGTTTACTCGGACTGGTTGGACGGGTGTGCTGACAGAAGGTGCGAGCCAGATCGCGCTGTCTGGTAGTCGCCTGGCGATTGTGCGATCCTCAGAAAAAGGCAGCGTGTACGCTGAGGAAGCTCCGTTTACTCGGACTGGTTGGACGGGTGTGCTGACAGAAGGCGCGAGCCAGATCGCGCTGTCTGGTAGTCGCCTGGCGATTGTGCGATCCTCAGAAAAAGGCAGCGTGTACGCTGAGGAAGCTCCGTTCACTCGAACTGGTTGGACGGGTGTGCTGACAGAAGGCGCGAGCCAGATCGCGCTGTCTGGTAGTCGCCTGGCGATTGTGCGATCCTCAGAAAAAGGCAGCGTGTACGCTGAGGAAGCTCCGTTCACTCGAACTGGTTGGACGGGTGTGCTGACAGAAGGCGCCAGCGAAATCGCGCTGTCTGGTAAGTACCTTGCTATCCTGCGGTCATCGGAAAGCGGCAAGGCTTATGCTGAGGAAGCTCCATTCACTCGAACTGGTTGGACGGGTGTGCTGACAGAAAAGGCGAGTCAGATCGTGTTGTCGAACTAGTAGGCGGAGCTGACTTGTCTGACAGCGCTTCAGAAGGCCGCCTTGGGAACCGACTCGGCGACCGTCGTAGCTCAGTAGTGTTTGCAGGGGGCCTCTGTCCAGTGTTGACAGGGGTCCTCTGTCTTCTGGGCTTGGCGTTTCTGCTTACTAGCTGTGGATCTAGCGTCGCAACACGTCAGCCGGCGACAACACGTCAGCTGGTGACAAATGTGACGCCTGCGCTGAACACAGCCGGCGGTGCGGCGCACGCGACGGATGGGTCAGATGCCACGTACGTGGCCCGGTCGGCCGGGACGTTTTTCGCGGTGCTAGACAGCAAACGGACTGTTGAAGACGCGGTGCCGTCGGTGCGTCATGGACCATCCGCCGGGAGCCAGGTTCCGTTGTCGGGCGATGCGGGCGTAGACGCGGCTCGCAGGCTGTCGTCGACGTCATGGCTCGCTCCCATGAGTGGCGGGCGGCTGTGCCTCGTATACATCGTGAAGGCGTTGACGCGAGGACCTGGAGGCTCGCCGCTGCCGCCCGCGCTTGTGCAGCAGTGCGCCACGGTGTCCGCCGCCGTAGCCGGCCTGCTCGTCGTCACGCAGAGCCTGAGCCCGTCGTCGCGTGCGGGGTCTGGGGCGGTCTCGATCCTCGGTGTGGTTCCTGACGGCGTGAGGAGGGTGTCGGTCATCGGCCGTGACGGTCACACCACGAGCCTCCTCGTACGGCACAACTCCTACGCAGGTACCGTTGTCGATCCAACGGCCGTGAGCTTTAGTGACCATGTGGGTAACACCACGGTATCCCAGCTGATTCCCGTCGCGAGCTTCGACGGCCGTTTGGCGAGACCGGTGCCGTGACGGTCCAGACGTGCTCGCGATAGGTCAAAGCCGAGGTCCTTGGCGCGCTGTAAGGCATCCCGGGTGTGTCTCGCAACTTAGCGAGCAAAGCGGGGTTAGTCGTACCGTGAGGCGACCTCTGCCCGTCTTGGCTTGTGCGCTGGCCGCGTTCGCTGTCGGCGGCGGCACTGCTGATGCCCATGCCGGGCCATCGGCGTCGTGCCGACCAGGACATCCCTTCTTGGTGGCTGCGGATCTCGTGGCCCAGGTGTTTCGACGAGCTGATCCGTCATACCCGCGAGCGATAGTCGGTTGCGCGTACGGCTACCATGCGCCGCTTGAACTCGGCGCGGAGTACGAACCAGCTGCTGCAGACAACGGTCCTGGCGTGGGCAACCGAAAATACGTCCTCAGCGGCACAATGGTCGCGTACGAAGAGGCAGAGCAACCCGAAAGTCCAGAACCATTTGCTCTGGAAAGTAGTGCGTCGTGGAGGCTGATCGTCCGGAACCTACTGACGGGGCGGATCGTTCATGATGTGCCCACCGGGGTCAGTGATACCGATGCGTTTGGAGTTCGCACCACGCCGTGGGTCGGGATCGGACCCGTCGCTGCAATCGTCGTCAAGAGCGACGGCTCGGCCGCCTGGGTCGCGGCCGATAGGTATGCGAGCACACGCACGGGCTGTTGCCACTATCAGGTGCGGGTCGTCGAAAAGTCCGGGAGTCGACTCCTCTCTGCGGGACCGGGCATTGAAGGCTCGCTAGCCGTCGTGGGCGACCGTGTCTACTGGACGGAAGACGGCCGCGCGCGAAGCGGGATACTGAGATGATGCCGTCGAGGTCAGCGGCTGGGGATCGATCGACTCGCGGTCTTGTCCGATTGAGATGGTGGTTGATCGCAATGACAGCCATCTTTGTGCTCGGCGTGCTGATCGCCGCTGCGTCGAGCGACGCGCACGCCGACCGGGGCGCACAGGCATGCCGACCAGGCCATGCTTATCTCATCACCGCCAACGCCAAGGCACAGGTGTTCAGCGCACCGCCGCGCGGCGAAGCGCCGCCAGAGGTCTTTGCATGTGTCTACGGTGATCATCCGAGCTATCGACTGGGGGCCGAGGCCAGCTTGGGCGCCAGCGAACAGTCCGACTTGGCACCAGAGGAGTTCGCTCGGTACCGGCTCGCGGGCATAGTCGTCGCGTACGAAACATTCCATCCGTATCCCAACGCGGGAGACCCGGACGGGGCAGCATGGTTCGTCGTGGTTCGCAACCTGCTGACGGGCCGCATCCTGCATCGCGCGCCGACCGGCCCAGCGCCCCCGCACGCCCACTACGTAGGAATCGGCGAAACCACAAACATCGTTGTAAAGCCCGACGGGGCTGTCGCGTGGGTGGCATGCGACGTGAGTCGAGAAGGAGAGCTCCAAAACCGATACAGCGAGATCCGAGCAGAAGACCGGTCTGGCAGGCGACTCCTCGCGGCGGGCGAGAACGTCGAACCCGACTCGCTCGTACTCGTCGGCAGTATCCTGTTCTGGACTCAGGACGGGCATACCCGGTCGGCTGTTCTGCGTTAACTCAACCGCCATTCCAAGGTCACGCTTTCGCGTCGCTATTGCGACGGCCGCGACGCTGTCCACAACCGCCATCAGACACTCCTTCGGACGACGCTTCGTGTGGTGACCGGCGCCGGCAAGATCGTACGAAGGGACTCGCTCACGGGTCTCCCCAAAAGGGGATACCTCGAGGTAGAACGATCGACCCAGCCCGCGATCCCGACAGGTTGCGGTAGATCAAGCACGGAGCACGCCGCCGAAGAGAGGGCCGCGCTGCGCGAGCAGGTGCTTTCGAGCTGGCCGGCCGGGGGAGCGGTGGACGTTGCCACCGCTGGCCGCGGAGGGTGCGATGGCGTCGGTGCTCGGGATCGTCCACTTGCACATCGTCACCGGCCGGCCAACGCCGCTGATCGAGCTGCTGGGTCCGCTGATGGGCTTGCTCGCCGCCCAGTACGTGCCTTCGCCCGCGGTCGCATTGGAGATCAGGCGGGGGGAGGAGCTGGCGCGCGAGATCCAGGCCTCGACTGGACACACGATCCCCGCGCTGGTGGCAATCCGGGCGCTCCTGAGCAACCCCAGCGCGCATCGCGCGCGCCAGTGCCTGCTGTTTCTGGGAGAGCACCCCCAGGCAAGCAACCGCGAGATCGCGTCCGCTATCGGCGTTGCGCATGCCTCGCAGATCTCGAAGCTGCTGTCGTGCCTGCTCGCCGAGCGGCTCGTCGCCAGGCACTCCGCGGGTGCCGGCAAGCGCAACGCATGGTGGCTGACCTCCCACGGCGAGGAGGTCGCGCGGGCGCTGCGTGAAGGCAGCACGCAGCGACTCGTCTGAGAAGTCAACCGGCGGCTAGCAAGACCGTTGCGGTGTCGGTCTCGTAGGAGGCGATGGTGTTCCCCCGCTGGGCGCGTGCGCTGAGGAGTTTGGGTGCGCGCTGACGCGGATGAACGTCGATGGCGAACTCGATATCTAGCGTCTGCGCCAGGCGAGCGAGCGTGTCGATGGTTGGGTTGTGCTCGCCGAGCTCCAGGCGCGCGAGCTGTGGCTGGGGCATCCCGAGCTTTTGCGCGAGGGCCCGCTGGGAGAGGTCGTGCTCGGCGCGGTAGGCCAGCACCTGCAGCGCGACAGCCCGCGCGACCGTGGTTCGATCCCACTGGCGCCGAAGGGCCGGGTCGCGCAGCTCCTCTGCCAGCACCTGCTCGCTCGTCTTCATATCGCTCAGCTTCACGTCATTCCTTTCAATCCCACGATAGCAAGTCTGTTATCACCGGCATGACTCAGGTTCATGGCTCCGGCATCCGAGATCGCCGAACGCTCTGTGTCGGCCGCTGAATGCCATAGCTGCTCAGTCCCCCCATGAGAATCGCGCCGCTGCCGCTTACCGGGGCTCATCGAGTAGGCATACCAATCGCTTGGGATGGCCCATCGCAGCATCCACGACCCCTTCCGGACGACACTTCGTGTGGTGACCGGCGTCAGCAAGGTTGTACGAAGGAACTGGCTCACGGGTCTCCCGAAAAATGACGTTTCTGGCCTCGATTGCTGCAGCGATGGCGCGTCCACTGCTCGGTCCGCTGATGGGCTTGGTCGCCGCGCAGTACCTGCCTTCACCCGCGGTCGCATTGGAGATCAGGCAGGGGGAGGAGTTGGCGCTCGAGGTCCAGGTCTCGACCGGACACGCGATCCGCACGCGCGTGGCGATCCCGGCGCCGCTGAGCAACCCGAGCGCGCATCGCGCGCGCCGGTGACGTGCTGTTCCCGAGAGAGCACCCTCAGGCGAGCAACCGCGAGATCGCTTCCGGCGTCGGTGTCGCGCACGCCTCGCAGATCTCAAAGCTGCTGTCGTGCCTGGTCGGCGAGTGGCTCGTCGCCAGGCACTCCGCGGGCGCCGGCAAGCGCAACGCTTGGTGGCTGACCGCGCACGGCGGGGAGGTCGCGCGGGCGCTTCGTGCAGGCAGTGGACGGCGGCTCGTCTGGGAGGGCTCACACGAAGGCGGCTAGCAGTAGACACTGAGGTTCGCTGTGCGCGCCCTGAACCAAAGAGACGGCGGGGCATGGAAAGCTGTGGCTTTCGTCCCCGCGGACACCTACCCGGCGGACGGCAGCGTTGCGTCGGGGTGCTGCGGTAGCGTCGCCGCGTGGCTTCGAAGTCGCTCATGAACTGGCGGACGGACGCGTCCGCGGCGTTCGATGAGATCGAGAACGCTCATAAGGCGGTCGGAGGGAGCAAGCCGGGCAGGCGGTTCTTGACGCAGCAGCTGAACTACGCCTACACGATGCTGCTCGCAGCGCGCTTCCAAGGGTTTGCTCGCGCGCTACACGCGCAGACCGCAGATGCCATCGCGCTCGGTGCACACGACGCGAACTACGCAGAGCTCCTGTATGGGAGCCTGACGAACAACACGGCGCTTGAACGGCACAACGCGCACCCCAATTCGATCGCTGACGACTTCGAACGCTTCGGGCTCGACATCTGGGCCGAGGTTGATGGGGAGCGCAGCGGCAACGACGAGCGCCGCAAGAAGCTGTGGGCGCTCATCACGTGGCGCAACGCGATCGCACACGACGACATCGACGCCAAGCTCAAGCGAAGCGCCTTGGAACCCTCGACGATCAGCCTCGCCACGTGCCGCAGTTGGCGCAGCGCACTCAACATCCTGGCCACATCACTCGACAAGGTCGCAGCCGACCGCTGCCAAGCGCTCGGACTTCCCCGTCCTTGGTGATACCTTCAAGATCATGGCACGCAATGGGACATCCTCTGCCGGCTCGCTGAAGGTCGGTGACCACGTGACCTCGAAGCTCCCAGCCTTCAACTGGAGGGGCGTCATCGTCGAGGATCTTGGGCCCCTCGGTGTCGATGGCAGCGAGATCTTCGTGATCCGCGTGGGGGACGAGGACGAAGGGCGGCGCTTCAACGCGCGCGCTGAAAACCTTGAACGGGTGGCGGCGTAGACAGGGCCCTTTGTCGCTCGTTACCGCGACGGTATTTCGTGTGGTGACCGGCGTCAGCAAGGTTGTACGAAGGGACTAGTTCACGTGTCTCCCCAAAGCGGGAGGTCGCTGGCGAGCGGGGTTACGCGGGCGCGTCGCGGAGGTCCGCTGATGGGCTTGGTCGCCGCGCAGTACCTGCCTTCACCGGCGGTAGCATTGGAGATCAGGCGGGGGGAGGAGTTGGCGCTCGAGGTCCAGGTCTCGACCGGACACGCGATCCGTACGCGCGTGGCGATCCCGGCGCTGCTGAGCAACCCGAGCGCGCATCGCGCGCGCCGGTGACGTGCTGTTCCCGAGAGAGCACCCTCAGGCGAGCAACCGCGAGATCGCTTCCGGCGTCGGTGTCGCGCACGCCTCGCAGATCTCGAAACTGCTGTCGTGCCTGGTCGGCGAGTGGCTCGTCGCCAGTCACTCCGCGGGCGCCGGCAAGCGCAACGCTTGGTGGCTGACCGCGCACGGCGGGGAGGTCGCGCGGGCGCTTCGTGCAGGCAGTGGACGGCGGCTCGTCTGGGAGGGCTCGTAGCTGGGCTGCGGTGACTTGCAGAGCAAGCGCATCGCCATTGCATTCCGCATTTGCAGGCACTAGACTCCGCATTTGCAGGAGGCGGCTCTCCGTATCTGCACCTCTACACTCTCCGCGTTTGCAAGAACTGATGCTGATAGAGCGCCAAGCCCGGCGTCTCATCGCGGAGGCGCTCGACTACAGCCGCGTGGTGCTCGTGCTCGGGGCGAGGCAGGTCGGGAAGAGCACCTTGACCAAGCAGATCGCAACGAGCGATCACCCGGCAGCGGTCATCACGCTGGACGATCTCGTCACCCGAGAGGCCGCGCGTGCCGACCCCCACGGTTTCATCGCCGGCCTGCGCGGCCCCGTGCTTATAGACGAGGTCCAGCGCGTTCCCGATCTGCTGTACGCGATCAAGGAAGCCGTCGACGAGGATCCTGCTCCTGGCAGATTTCTGCTGACGGGCTCCGCGAACATCTTCACGGCCCCGAAGATCTCCGAGTCGCTTGCAGGTCGCGTTCGCAGGATCGAGTTGTGGCCGCTCGCTCAATCCGAGATCCACCGCAGCACACGCAACTTCGTCGACTGTCTGTTTGCCAGCGAGCCGCCGCAGGTGAGCGGCGCGCCGGTGGGCCGGGAGGCCTTCGTCGAGGTCGTCGCCCGCGGCGGCTATCCGGCGGTGCGTGCACTCGACGAGCGCCAGCGGCGTCATTGGTACCGCGACTACGTCCAGGGGATCGTCGAGCGCGATCTGCGGGACATAGCCTCAGCCCAGAAGCTGTCGGAGATGCCGAAGCTGATCCGCCTGCTCGCGGCGCATTCGGCGAAGCTCTTGGACTACAGGGGGCTGGCGAGCGACCTGCAGATATCCGACAAGACTGTCAGCGCTTACATCGAGCTTCTGCGCACGATCTTCCTCGTCCACATAGTTCCAGCCTGGCGTCCCGGCTTGCGCACCAGAGAGCTGCACGCGCCCAAGCTCTATCTCACTGACACCGGCTTGCTCGCGCAGCAACTTGGTGCCGACCGGCACCGCATCGCCGAGGACGACCAGCTCACCGGCCATGCTCTGGAGACCTTCTGCGGGATGGAGATTCTCAAGCACCAGAGTTGGGCAAGTGAGGACTGCGCGCTTCGCCACTACCGCGCTCACGACGACGAGATCGATATCGTCCTCGAGTCTCAGTCCGGCGACCTGGCCGCAATCGAGGTCAAGGCGCGAGCCTCGATACGTGAGCGCGACTGGCGGGTGATGAAGAAGCTGCGCGACGCGCGCCCTGGGCGCTTCAAGGCCGGTGTCGTCCTGTACGCCGGCAGCCAAACCATCCCTCTGGGTGACCGCATGTGGGCCGTTCCCATCAGCGGACTGTGGAGCTGACCTCACCGAGCGCCGCGCCGGAAGTCGCGCTCGCGTACATCGGGTGCTTTGAGGGTCGCTAGGCGTGCGTCCTTGCGCTTCTCGATTTCGGGTCAGAGCGTGTCGGGGATCTGGTTGGCAGGGCGTTTGCGCGGGGAGGCCACCTGGCAGGATGGGGTGCGCTCGGCGCTGGCGTCGGTGCTCGGGATCGTCCACTCGCACACCGTCAGCGGCTGGCCGGGGCCGCCGATCGGGCTGCTGGGCCGGCTGAGGGGCTTGGTCGCCGCGCAGTACCTGCCTTCACCCGCGGTCGCATTGGAGATCAGGCGGGGGAGGAGCTGGCGCTCGAGGTCCAGGCCTCAACTGGACACGCGATCCCGACGCGCGTGGCGATCCCGGAGGTGCTCACGATCCCGGAGGTGCTCAGTAACCCGAGCGCGCATCGCGCGCGCCGGTGCGTGCTGTTTCTCGCAGAGCACCCCCAGGCGAGCAACCGCGAGATCGCGTCCGGCATCGGTGTCGCGCACGCCTCGCAGATCTCAAAGCTGCTGTCGTGCCTGCTCGGCGAGCGGCTCGTCGCCAGGCATTCCGCGGGCGCCGGCAAGCGCAACGCGTGGTGGCTGACCTCGCGTGGCGAGGAGGTCACGCGGGCGCTACGCGCGGGCCAGGCGCTCCGATCTAGCTCGATCGAGCCGTGCGCGACACCGTCGGGCCTGTGCCACTTCGTCGCCACGATCGAGCGTACCGTCCCAAGTGCCACGTAGCGTGATCAGCATGGATCCCACCCGATACGCCTCAGAGCGTCAGTGGCCTGTCAGTCCTTACAGTAAGATGTGTAAGGCATGGCTGTCAACCTGCGAAACAAACCCCTGCTGGACACGGCTGCTGACGCGAGCCTGTTCGTCGAACCGCCTGAGCTGTTGCGCATCGACGCCGCCCTGAGCCAGGGACTCAACGTGGCGGTGCTCGGCGGGCCCGGGTCGGGCAAGACGACGCTGCTGCGGCAGCTGACCCATCGGCTGCGAGAGCAGGGGCGGCCGGTTGTGTTCGTCAGTGCTCAGCACGCCGACGACGCGGCAGAGGCCCTCCGGGTTGTGCGCGAGGAGCTCGCCCACAACGGCGCGGTGCCGAAGCCACTCGCAGGCGCCGCACGGCAGTCCGTCGACTCTGGGCGTCCGGAGGACCTTGTTCGCACCCTGGAGATACCTGCGGACGAGCCGACGGTCGTGGTCCTGGACGACATCAGTGCGCAAGCTGGCCACGAGCTGTTCGGGCGACTTCGCGACATCCTGTGGCAGGCGCCCATCGGCTGGCTGATCGCGGCGCGCAGCGAGGACCGCGGTTTGTTGGCGGCGCCCGCCGACGCGTTCTTTGAGGTGATCGTGGACCTCGAGCCACTACCGTCCGAGCGGATTGGGGAGCTGCTGAGACGTCGGCTTGGCGACGACGCTGGCGGCGTTCCCCTGCCCGCGCTCGCCGACGCGAGCCGTGGCAACCCACGCCGAGCTCTCGAGCTGGCGCGCGCGGTCGTGATCGACGGCCACGAGCTGACGAGCGTGCTGACCGAGCAGGCTAGGCACGAGGCTCGCGCGTCTGAACTTGGCCGAGCCTCCTCGATGCTGCTCAGCGAGATCCAGGCGCTGGGCCGTGCGGTAAGTGCGTCTGACGAGGAGTTGCTGCGACGGATGGGCTGGACGCGTAACCGTGCAGTGCAGGTGCTCGGGCAGCTCGAGCATGCCGGTCTGCTGCATAGCTACGCCGGCCGCGGCCCGCGCGGCGGGACAGCGAAGATGTACAGCATCGACCGAGGGGCAGGATCGTGAGCGCCGCTGGGCTGGAGCGCCTTGCGGCGGCGCGTGCATTCAAGCCGATGGAGGCCTTCGACGAGCTGGCAGACAACCACGTGGACTTCGACAAGCTGCTCGGGGGCAAGCGTCGCGAGGCGGCACTGGCGGAGGCGCTACAGGGCACGGCTCCGGCGCGGGTGGCGGTGCTCGGCCCTTCCGGCTCGGGAAAGTCGAGCTTGATCGCGGCCACCCTCGCCGATCTGCCGGCATTCTTGCCCCTTTCGATCGCCATCGGTCAAGCGGACGTCGGGATCTTGGAAAACCAAGCGCGGTTCGGGCAGTTCGTCGTCCGCGAGCTCTCCCGGCAGGCCAAAGGGCGGTTCGCCGCCCAGCAAAAGGTCGGTCGCCGCCGAGAAGCGGCACTCGCTCGGCTGGTCGCCGACGCCACGACCCGCACCGGCCCCGGCGGAAAGCTGGCGCTCAACATCGGCATACCCAACTACGCCGCCCTGAGCACCGAGATTCGCAGCGCCATCAAAGCAACGGAGAGCGACCTGAATCCGTCCCAGAGCCTCGAAGGACTCGAGGAGATCGCCCGCGTCTTCAGCGCCCCGGAGCGACCGGTACCGGTCCTGATCATCGACGACGCGGACAAGTGGGCAGGCTCACCGGTCCCCGAACACCGCGGCCATCGGGGTGTGCTGGCCGGACGTCGACGCCATCGCTGCAGCTGCGCAAGGCAGTCCCGCGGGGCGTGGCTTGAAGCCGTTGCCGTTTGCGAACGGGTGATTGCGCACCCCCGCATAAACCACGTGCTCCAACTGTGCTACGTTGTATTACAAAGTCTTGAACAGGAGACGGAGCGATGTCACGGGCCAAACGCACGAAGTCTTTTTCCGCACGGTTCTCCGCCGAGCTCGTCGACTTGCTCGACGCCCGCAGCGAACGCCTCGGCCAGTCAAAGGCACGGGTGGCTGAGCGCCTGATCGAGGAGGGCCTGCGGACCGAAGAGTTCCCCGGGATCGCATTCCGCTCGGGCCCCACCGGTAGGCGAGCAGGCCTCGTCGGCGGCCCCGACGTCTGGGAGATCGCCCGCGATCTGAAGGCGGCCGCCGGGGAGGGCGCAACGGACCCGATCGAGGCGGTCGCACGTATCAGCGGCGTTGACCGCAGTGCGGTGGAGCTGGCAGCGAGCTACTACGCCGCCTACCCGGGTGACATCGACGACCGCATCAAACTGGACGAGGAGGCAGCTGAGCGGCTGCGACACGTTCTTGGGTCTTCACCCACGCGATCCGCGGCGTGAGGCTGCTGCTGGACGAGATGTGGACGCCGACAATTGCGCGTGAGCTGCGCAAGCGCGACTTCGACGTGATCGCGATCAGCGAGCCACGGTGCGCGGGCCGCTACGCCGGCATCAGCGACGATGAGGTCTTTGCGCGAGCGCAGGACGACAGCCGCGCGATCGTCACCGACAACATCGCGGACTATGAGCAGGCCAGACGCGGCTGGGAGAACCGCGGCCAGGCCCACCATGGGCTGCTCTACGCGCTCAACCCGCCCTTCAACCGTCACCGAGGCGAGCGCGTCATCGGCCAGATGGTCAACGCGCTCGCTCACTTCCTCTCCTCGCCGGATGCAGCGCAGCAGCCATTCAACAGAGCGCACTACCTCCGCGAAGCTCCAGGTGATGCCTGAGCGTCGCCGGCCGGGGCCGGTAGCGCACGCAGCCGGGCGTAGGCTGCCCTACCGACGCCACTCCCAGCAGCGCAGCTCGCGTGGCGCACGCTCGGCCGCCACAGCCGCGCCGGCGTGCTCGCCGAGCTCGAGCTGCGCGACCCACAGCGAGCGCCCAGCGCTGGCGCCGCGCGCGGCGCCGATGCCCACCCCCAGGCACTTCAGCGTGGCCTCGTGGCGAGCCCACGCGCGTAGGAACTCCCGCCGGCGGAGCGCCGGATCGAGGGCCCGCAGGCGCTCCGCCTCGGCCGCGCCGATGGCGCGCGCGGCGATCGCGACCTCGTCGACGGTATGGCGCCCGACCTCCACGTCGACGCCCACCGCGCCGATCTCGCTGAACGCGTACAGCGCCAGCTCTCCCGAGTGCGACACGTTGAAGCTCAGCGCCGGCGGATCGCCGGCCTCGGGTGCGAGCTCAGGCTTGCCGTGCTTGCCGGAGACGAAGCGCAGCGAGCGCGGCTCGCGTCGCAGATAGCGGCCCAGCAGCTCCCGCAGCAGCCCGCGCGAGCGTCGCCACAGCTCCGCTTCGCGCTCGCTCGCGATGCGCTGCGCCCGCGCCAGCTCGCTCTCGCACAGCAGCCCTCCCAAACCGGCCGCCAGCGTCGGGAGCTCTGCTCGCCAAACATCGAGCGCGCCGTCGGCGAGCAGCGGACGCAGCGGGCCCGGCGCCCATGCGTGCACGATGCTCGTGCCGATGGTGGTTGCAGGCATGATCGAGACGCTCAGCCGATGAGCGCTTCGATGGCCGTCAGGAAGCGCTCGGCAAGGTCAATCGCTCGCTGCGCCTCCTCGGGAGGCGCCGACCAGGCGTCATAGTCGGCCTGCTCGCGCTCGGGTTGGATCTTCTGTACCTCGGCCGTCAGCTGCGCATCGATCGTGCCGTCCTCGACGAACGCGCTGCGAAACTCGTGCCACGTTCCCTTGTGGGTCTTGGCCGAGGAGTCCCGCTCGCTGAGCGCGGCCCTGGCTCCGTACAGCATCGAGTAGTAGGCGGCGCTCAGCGCAGTGGATGGGTCCTCCTCGACGGCGACCTTGGCCGCGGCCAGGCGTCGCCGCGCAGCGTCGAGGAACTCGCTCGAGCGCGGGCTCACGCTCGACCGCCCAGGACGACCTTGTCGCGGTCCACCTCGGCGATGAAGAACGACCTGATCTCGCGACGCTGCGTCAGCCACGCGGGGGTGTGGACGTGGACCGAGAACGACCACGTCAGCGCGTCCAGCTCGAGCTCGTGGGCGGCATCGTCGAGCATCCGACGCACGGCCATCCGGCCGTCCCACGAGGCGTCGTCGACGAGCACCAACACGTCCACGTCGGACTCGCTCGACGGCTGCTCACCTCGCGCGCGCGAGCCGAACAGCCATACCGAGTGCAGCTGGTCCGCGAGGCGATCGCGCAGCTCCTCGACGAACCGCTCGACGAGCATGCGCTCATCGTCTGACAGCGACGTTTCGGCCAGCGTGGTCATCAGGCAAATCTACTAGCTGATGTATTGCCGGAGCCCGACCATCCGACTCCATCCCGTTCTATCCTCGAACGAGGTATAGAGGCGGATAGGGGAAGATATTTCGACCGTCTGATGACTGTCTATACCCATCTATCCCTAGTCTGGGTAGATTCGGGGATAAGGGCGCATGGGCCGCGGAGCGAACACATACAACCCGTACACGCCGGACGCGGGCGCGCGCCCGCACGCGCTCGTCGGCCGCGACCGGGAGCTCGAGCACGCGCCAAGCAGAAGATGCTGCCGGTCAGCTTCGTCGCAGCCGGCCTGCCCCTGCTGCCGGCGCTCGCCGGGGAGGCAAAGACGTACGCCGAGCGGATGTTCGTCCGAGCGCCCCTCGGCAAGCTGCCGGAGAGCACCGCGCGCGTCGCACTGGCCGACCCGGCGCGCGCGCAGGGCGTCCGTTGGGATGACGACGCCCTCGCGCTCGCCGTTGGCCCACACCCAGGGCTACCCCTGCTTCCTGCAAGAGCTCGGAAGATGGACATGGCGCGAGGGAGACGGTGAGCGCATCGGCCGCGCCGACGTCGAGGCGGCCATCCCGCTCGCCGAGGCCGAGCTCGACGAGAGCTTCTTCGAGGTGCGACTCGGGCGGCTCAACGCAACTCAGCGGGCCTACATACTGGCCATGGCGGAGCTCGGCGACGGGCCTGTGTCCAGTTCCGAGATCGCCCACAGCCTCGGTCGCAAACCGACCGCCGTGACCAAGGTCCGCGACGCTCTCATCCGCGAGGCGATCGTCTACCCGCCGGCTCGTGGCGAGCTCGCATTCACCGTTCCACACTGCGCCCGCTTCGTCCGCCGCCGATACGGCTGACGAGGTTATTGGGCCAGCTCGGCGCGAATGACCTGTTGTAGCTCCGGGAGCTTTTGCACAGCGTCCCACACGAGGTCTAGGTTGACGTCGATGTAACCGTGGGCGATGCGGTTACGAAACCCGGTTATGGCTTCCCATTCAATCTCAGGGTGGAGGTCACGAACCTCTTTGGAGAGCTTGGCGGTTGCATCGGCCAGAACCTCCATGCGTCGCAAGACCTGATCCTGATTCCCTACATCGGCGAGAAAGTGTTCCTTGCCTTGTTGTGTGTATCCGTGGACGAGTTGGATGCTCTCGTTGATGAACTCCAGGTAGTCGAGATCACTTCTCACAGCGCGATGGCGTCGCGCATCATGTTGTCCCGTACGCGGGCGCCGCTGGAAAGAAGGTGAGCGTTGGCGCTGATGCCAGCGGCGTCCACTACATCAACATCGCAACGCAGCAGGGCGGTCAGCTCCTTCTCCAGGCGGTCAAGCTCACCGAAATAGGCGAACCCCGTGAGCGTGTGCTCCGGGTCCATATCGACCATGAGGTCGATGTCGCTCAGCTCGTCTGCCTCGTCACGGGCCGCAGAGCCGATCACGCGGATATTGGTCGCGTGGTGGCGCGCAGCGACTGACTCGATGTCGGCGCGGCGGGAGCGCAGGTCTGAGATGGTGTATGGAGGCGACGCCATTTTGCAAGGATACTCGGGGACTCTTGGTCCCTCGAGGAGCTCACGGAGCGGCGTCCCGGCTAGGTCTACGGCGTCTCGCAGAAGCTCCTGCAGAACGGGCGGGTTTCCGTCGCGCATCTGTCCGATGTCGCGCTCGGCGAAGTCGATCACCCCTGCACGATTTCCCGTCCAGGCGAGAACACCATCGCCGATGTCTCGCAACTGTGCGTCCCAACTAGTGTCCTCGGCATCCACATCAGAAGGCCGAACGACGAAGATGTCGATGTCGCTGTCCAGGTCACCGTCCCCCCTTGCCGCCGACCCGAACAGAGATGCGTGAACCGGCGGAACGCCCCACGTCGAGAAGGCCTGACGCAGGCGTTCAAGGAGCTCAATACGAATCAGAGCCAGGAGCTCGACAGCCGGCGCTGCCACATGCTGCCTGTTGAGCGTGTAAAGCAACGCAGGCGGTGCCTCCTGGCGCAGGACGACCCCCTGTCGCACGAGCCGGTCGAGTGCCTTGGCGACCGCCGCCACCGAACCTCGTTGAGCGAGCCGAGCAACCCGGCGGCCGGATAGCGGTTGCGTCGTTCCGGCGAGCACCATCAACACGTCGCCTTCCACCGTCGGGGCGACGGCGCTGTAAGCACGGGACACGTCCATTTGATGTCTATAATACAAGACATATGTCTTGCTAACAAGACAAACGGTCGCTGGCGTCGGCGCGCGGCTCACAATGGCATCCTTAGGGGCGATGGCCGGCCGTCTAGGACACCTGCGCGAGCGCACGAACGGCTACACGGTCACCCCCGAGCAGTACGTGCGCTTCGCGTACGCGGGGCTGGTGGCGCTGACGCTGATCGTGCTCACGGGCGCGGCGGTGCGCCTGACGGGCTCGGGCCTCGGCTGCCCGACGTGGCCGAAGTGCTACGGCAACGTGTACCCGCCGCTGAAGACGCACGCGCTGATCGAGTTCTCGAACCGGCTGATCACGGTGCCGGTGTCGATTGCGGCGGGCCTTGCGTGGCTGGCGGCCGTGCGCCGGCGCCCGTACCGCCGCGATCTGGTGTGGCTGGGGGCGCTGCTGCCGCTGGGCGTGGTCGCGCAGGCGGTGCTGGGCGGCTTCACGGTCAAGGGCCAGCTCGACTACGGCTGGGTGATGGGCCACTTCGCGCTGTCGATGCTGATCCTGGTGGCGGCGGTGGTGCTCGTGTGGCGCGCGCGCAACGAGCCGCGGACGGCGTCGGCTGTTATGGATAGCGTGGATCGCGCGGTGGCGGGAGATCGCGCTGTGGGAGGCGCGCATGGCGCACGGCGGGCCGGCGCGGGCGGAGCGGGCGCGCGAGGCGCGGCCACCGACCCGGCGATCGTGCGCGCGCTGCGCTGGCTGCTGGCGCTGGCCGCGCTGACGATCTTCGCGGGCACGGCGGCGACCGCCGCGGGCCCGCACGCGGGCGGCTCGCCGGGCCAGAAGATCAATCGCCTGGACTTCGACGGGCGGGGGACGATGGACTTCGTGATCCATCGCCACGCGGAGATCGCGCTGCTGTTCAGCCTCGCCGCGGTGTTCGTGTGGTGGCTCGCGCGCCGCCGCGAGGCTCGTCCGGCGGTGCAGCGGCCTTTGACGGTGCTGTGCTGGCTGCTGGCGCTGCAGGGCGCGGTGGGCCTGGATCAGTACGAGACGCACCTGCCCACGGAGCTGGTGTGGGTCCACGTGGCGCTCGCCAGCGGCGTGTGGATCGGCCTGCTGTGGGCGGCGTGCGCGGCGGGCGCGCTGGCGCCGTTCCGGGCGCGCAGAAGCGCCGAGCGGCCGCTGGAGGGGCAGTTGACTACCCCAACCGCCGTATAAGTCCCCGGAAATTAGGGCTTCTCTGCGGCGCGTACGCGGGTTCTGTCCGTGTCGCCGTCCTCACCAGCGGTTAGCCTGCTCGCAGCAAAGACACTCGAGAAGGGAGTGGCATGACCAAGAACGAGCTGGGCGAGCAGGTCGCGGAGCGCACTGGGCTGTCCGCCAGCCAGGCACGTCAGGTGGTTGAGGCGGCGCTCGAGGTGGTTTCCGACGAGCTTGCCGCCGGTGGGGAGGTCGCGCTTGCCGGCTTCGGCAAGTTCAGCGTCAGCCACCGAGCGGCTCGCCAGGGACGCAACCCCTCGACGGGCGAGACGATCAACATCTCAGCGTCGAAGGCGGCGAAATTCTCCGCCGCGAGCGCGCTGAAGAAGCGCCTCAACGGCTGATTCGGGCGGGTCGCAGGGATCATCGGCTCCGCGGAGCCCGGCGGTCCCTGCGGGTCCGGCCGCGGGATGCGGCGGGAGCTGGTTCCGATCAAGCCAGCCTCGGTCGAGCCGGCTCGGGCGCGAGCGCGGGAGTTCCGACACGACGCTCCGACACGCGCTTGGCAATCCTTACAACCGGGTAACCCGTCGTTTAGGAGCGAGGAGCAAGCTGCGCCAATACCTGCTCCCTCTTGAAAGCTGGTGACGGCCATGGCCCACGCAGAGCTCGCCATCGAGGACCCTCGCGCAACAGCGCTACGAGTCGCTCGCGCGCTTCTACAACGCCGATGAGCGGCGCGTGCGCTCGCGCGAGCTCGACGTCGGGCTGTGGTGGCGCGAGGACGCCGACGGGCCGCTGCACCGCGCGGCGTGGGTCAGCGACACGGGCGAGCTGTATCTGGTGCGCCTGGGTCCCGCGGCCGAGGGCGGCGGGCGCGTCGAGGTGCTGGCGCTGGTCGAGGATCGCGAGCTGCTCGAGCGCGTGCTCGACGGCTGGCGCGAGCGCTGCGGCGAGCCGCTGTCGCTGCAGTGGCTGCGCGAGCGAGCCGCGCTCAGGAGCCGCGCGAGCGCGGGTGGCGCTCGAGCCCGTCCTCGGGAATCGGCTCCCAGGGCGCGGCCGAGTCGACGAACTGCCGGTATTGCGGTCGTATGCCCGGATCGCGGTCGAGCGTCCCCAGCCGCACCGCGACCTCCCGATCCGCGAACGGGTCGCCGCTGAACAGCGCCGAGCCGCAGGTCGCGCAGAACAGCTTGGGCACGCCCGTCGGGGGCTTGAACGCGCGCAGCTGCTCTCGCCCGCCAGCAGCCGGAAAGCCCTCCTGCGGCACGCGGCCGTTGGCCGAGGAGCCGGTGCCGGTGCGCCGCTGGCAGTGCGTGCAGTGGCAGTAGCCGGCCGAAAGGAACGGCGCCGTGATCTCGAAGCGCACCGCCCCGCACAGGCAGCCGCCCTGCAGCGGCTCTCCTGGCGAGGGCGGGCTGTCGGGTGCGGCGATCGATCGTCGACAGCACGATAGTCGGCGCGCGAGGACCGGCGAGGAACCGCACGGCGCGGCGAGCGCCGCGCGAAGCGGCGGGCACGCTCGCGGCGAGGATCGATAGGATGCCGCCAAGCATGACCGGCGCTCCGCAGGCCTACATTCGAAGCACTCGACCCGTCGTCCACCGAAGCACTCGCCCCGTCGTCCTCGGGAGGCTCGGATGACCAGCTCCTATCCGGGCTGGGGCTCGTGGAGCTTCCAGCCGGTCGTGATCATCGCGCTGCTGGCCGCGGCTGTCGTCTACGCGCGCGTGTACCGCCGCGCGCGTCGCGCGCTCGTCGACGTCGGCGCCGAACGCGGGGCACTGGGTGCCCTACGCGGCGGGCCTGCTGACGATCGCGGTGGCGCTGCTGTCGCCGCTCGACCCGATCGGCGACCGCTACCTGCTCTCGGCGCACATGATGCAGCACGTGCTGCTGTCGGACATCGCGCCCGCGCTGCTCATCCTCGGCCTGCGCGCGCCGATCCTGCCGCTCGGCCTCTCGCGCGAGGCGCTGCTGGCGGTGGCGCCCGCGGGCGGCAAATCCGGGCGTGTGCTCGCGCGGCTGACCTCGCCGTGGCTGGCGGTGCCGCTGTGGGCGCTTGCCACGTGGATCTGGGCGATCCCGAGCGTGTTCGACTACGCCGCCCAGCACCAGCTCGTGCACGCGCTCGAGCACGCGACGCTGTTCTACACGGGCCTCGCGATGTGGTGGCTGATCATCGACCCGCTGCCCCGCGCGCGCCTGCGCCCCAACGGCCAGCGGCTCGCGCTGCTCGGCTTCACGCGGCTGGCCAGCGCGTGCGTGTGCCTGCCGCTGACGTGGCTGTCGACCACCGAGTACCCGCTCTACGCGAGCGCCCCCCGCGCCTATCGGCCTGTCGGCGATCAACGACCAGCACCTCGCCGGCGCGAGCATGTGCTTCATCGAGGCGCTCGTCTTCGGCATCGCCTTCGCCGCCGTCTTCATCAGCATCCTCGGCCGCGACGACTCGCGCATGACGCTCGGCGAATACGCCGCAGCCGGCTCGCACGTGGACCTGCCGACCTGACGCCTCATTTCGGCGCTCGCGACGCATCGAGGAACAGCCGCACCAGATGCGCTCGGCGGCCCCTCAGGTGCTGATGTTGCTCACAGCGATGAAGGGAAACTCGTCGCGAAGCTGCTCGATCGGACGACGGTTTTCCGCGATTGCGCCGTCGATCTCCACGGGGAACCGCTCGTAGTAGGCCAGGGCGAGGTTGATGCCGCGCTCGCTGACGCTGCCGCCGCTGGCCATCGTTTCAGCGGATCCGATGTCGCGGTAGGCGTCGACGACCTGCCAAACGTCGAGCGCGGTTCCGATGACCCACGCCCGACGATCGGAGTCGGTGCCCCTGAACGCGATCCCCGGGAACAACTGCATGCGCAACGCCTCCTCGGCGAGCGCATCCACCTCGCTCACCGAGAACCATCCACCGGTAGCTGGCGAAGGCGACTCCGGAGCGATCGAGAGATCGTCCCGGAGATCAGCCGCAGCCGGTGTTGTTGCCGCACGACGAACACGTGTAGCAGGACCCCGTCCGCTGCATCATGCCCCCGCACTGGCTGCACGCGGGCCCGAGGTCGAGCCCCTGCAGACGCGCGGGGACGACCGGCGGGGAGTCGGTGAGGACGGCCGCGGCGGGCGTGCCGTGCCCTCCGTTGCCGGCGGATGCCTGCGGGGCGTCGCCCGGCGAGCCGCTCGCCGCTGCCGTTGCCGGCGTGGCCGTCTCGGGAAGCGGGGCCGGCGGTGTCGGATGAGCTCATCGACTGCGCGGTCTCCTGGGCGGCTTTGCGGGCGCGCACCGCGGGCGTGAGGATGCCGAGTTCCTCCTGCGCGTCGACGTCCAGGAAGCGCGAGGCCAGCCAGCGCATGATGTAGTCGGGCATCGACTTCGCGAACGGGATCTCGGGGTTGCCGGTGATCCCCTCGGGCTCGAAGCGCATGTAGCTGAACTTCTGCACGAGCGTTTCCAGCGGCACGCCGTACTGCAGGGCGATCGAGATCGCCGTCGCGAACGAGTTCATCATCCCGCGCAGCGTCGAGCCCTCCTTGCCGATGTCGGTCAGGAAGATCTCGCCGACCGTGCCGTCCTCGTACATGCCGGCGGTGATGTAGCCCTCGTGGCCGGCGATCGAGAACTTGTGCGTGATCGACTGGCGCTCGCGCGGCATCCGCTTGCGCCGCGGGCCCGCCTCCGCGAGCGCCTTGCCGACGGCCTGCTCGACGATCGCGTCGACGTCGACCGGCTCCTTCACGCTCCTGCTGCGCGTCGGTGCGCAGCGCCTGCGCGGTCTTGGAGCCGTCGCGGTAGATCGCCAGCGCCTTGATCCCCAGATGCCACGCCTGCGTGTAGGCGTCGGCGATGTCCTCCACGGTCGCCTCCTGCGGCATGTTCACCGTCTTTGAGATCGCGCCGGAGATGAACGGCTGCACGGCGCCCATCATCTTCAGGTGGCCCATGTGCGAGATCGCGCGCTCGCCCACGGCGACGTCGAACACCGCCAGGTGCTCCTCGTCCAGGCCGGGCGCGCCGATGATCGTGCCGTGCTCGGCCAGGTGCGCCTCGATCTGCTCGATCTGCTGCTCTGAGTAGCCGAGTGTCTGCAGCGCCAGCGGCACGGTTTTGTTGACGATCGTCATCTGCCCGCCGCCGACGAGCTCCTTGAACTTGACCAGCGAGAAGTCCGGCTCGACGCCCGTCGTGTCGCAGTCCATCAGGAAGGAGATCGTGCCGGTCGGCGCCAGCACCGTCGCCTGGGCGTTGCGGTAGCCCATGCGCTCGCCCAGCTCGACCGCCTCGTCCCACGAGCGCCGCGCCGCCGCCAGCAGCTCCTCGTCGACGCACGCCGCGTCGGGGATCGCGTAGGAGGCGTCGCGGTGCATGCGCATGACGCTGTTGTGCGCCTCGCGGTTCTCCTCGTAGCGCTCGTACGGGCCCAGCGCGCCCGCGACCTCCGCCGAGCGCCGGTAGGCGCGGCCGGTCATCAGCGCCGTGATCGCAGCCGCGGCGCCGCGCCCGTGGTCTGAGTCATACGGCATGCCGTTGCTCATCAGGTACGCGCCGAGGTTGGCGTAGCCGAGGCCCAGCTGGCGGAAGGCCCGCGCGTTGACGCCGATCTCCTCGGTCGGGTAGCTGGAGGGGCCGACGATGATCTCCTGCGCCAGCAGCACGATGTCGACCGTGTGCTCGAAGGAGCGCACGTCGAGCGTGCCGTCGGCGCGGCGGAACTTCATCAGGTTCAGCGACGCGAGGTTGCACGCGGAGTTGTCGACGTGCATGTACTCGGAGCAGTTCGCCACCACCACGCCGTCCACGATGTAGGAATGGTGCAGCGGCTCGGTGAGGTTGTAGACCATCTCCTGGCCGTCGGCCTCCCGAGCGACCATCGTGGTGCCAGGCTTCGTGCGGTAGAGCTCACACTCTTCGATCAGGTTCTCGGCAGCTGCCTGCTTGCGGGGGCAAGAAAGCCCGATCTCCGCGGCGAAGCGCGCCATATCGCTGCCCGTGATGCGCAGGTCGAATCCCTCGCGTGTGTCGTATTCGACGGTCGTTCCGTCCTTGCGGGTGTAGGAGAAGCGTGAGGTCGCGCTGTCCGTGATGCGATAGATGCGCCCGCGGATTCCCCATGTAGAGAGCAGCCGCTGAACGTCCTTCAGCAGACCGTCGCTGCGGCTGCCGAGTCCCACGTAGCGGTTGGCCTTGCCGCCCGCCTCGACACGCGACACACATCCATCGGCTCCAAAGAGTCCACGCAGGAATGCCGCCTGCACCTCGGTGGGAGCTGTAAAGACAGCCGCCGGCACGCGCTTGTCGTGAGCGCGAGCCGAGGTCACGCCGAGTCCTCGGAACAGCTCGCGTACCGCCCCGCTGCCGGCTCGCAGCTGGACGGTCCCGTTTGGCATCTCCTGCCTGGAGATTCCTCCGATCAGCTCTTGGAGCAGCCCTTCGTGGGCGTCGGCCAAGCCGTCCTCGATGTCCTCCCCTCCGTAGACCCACCCGGTCTGCACGTCGGTAAGCCAGCCGTCGCCCACGAGATGACCGGTCAGCTCTCCGAGCCCCTCGCTCCAGCGGTCCGGCAGCTCCCGATAGGTCGCCGTGCCTCCGCGAACCACAGACTTTGCGAGCGTCTCCACCCGCACCGGTAGCGTCCAGCTCGCCTGCTCCGCTGGAGTCGCGCTGTCATTGAGCAGGACGCTGTCCTTCGCGGTCAGCTCCTCGGCCGCAACGTAGCCGCGGTTCAGAGTCCAGATGCGGTGGTTGGGAGTGCAGCGCAGCTCGCCGCCGTTTGTAAAGCGCAGCCGCAAGATTGGCTTGACGCCGTTGCGCATGAATGCGACCGGTTGCGTGGCCGCGACGCCATCGCCCGGGCTGCTCCGCTGTGGCCCGGTGGGTGTACACGCGGAACTCCTCGCCTGCCTCCCCGCGCTCAACCAGATCCTCGATCGTGAGCAGACCAAGCGTGGTGTGCACGCGTGCGTCGGCCGGGAAGCACGGGTTGGAAGCGTTGATGCGCCCGCTGTTGGGCGAGGTGTGCCACTGGTTGATCGTCGTGTCGTACTGCACGCCCGGGTCCGCGCAGCGCCACGCCGCCTCCGCGATCTCGCGCATCAGCTCGCGCGCGGGGATCGGCTCGCCGATCGGCTCGCCGGTCGTGCGCGAGAGCAGCTCGCCACTCGCGGTCCTGCTCGACCGCGCGCATGAACTCGTCGGTCACCCGCACCGAGTTGTTCGCGTTCTGGTACTGGATCGACTTGAAGCCCTCGCCGTCGATCGACATGTCGAAGCCCGCGTCGCGCAGCGCCTGCGCCTTGTCCTCCTCCTTGGCCTTGCACCAGATGAACTCGCGGATGTCCGGGTGGTCGACGTCGAGCACGACCATCTTCGCGGCGCGGCGGGTCTTGCCGCCGGACTTGATCGTGCCCGCCCACGAGTCGGCGCCGCGCATGAACGACACCGGGCCGGAGGCCGTGCCGCCCTTGGCCAGCGGCTCCATCGAGCCGCGGATGTTCGACAGGTTGATGCCCGAGCCCGAGCCGCCGCGGAAGATCATCCCCTCCTTGGTGTTCCAGTCGAGGATCGACTCCATCGTGTCCTCGACGGAGAGGATGAAGCAGGCGCTGCACTGTGGGCTCTCCTCGAAGCCGACGTTGAACCACACCGGCGAGTTGAACGCCGCCAGCTGGTTCAGCAGGATGTGCGTCAGCTCGTGGTTGAACGCGCGCGGCGTCCTCTTCCTCGGCGAAGTAGCCGCCCGCGCGGCCCCAGCCGGTGATCGTGCCCGCGACGCGGCTGATCATCTCCTTGACCGAGCTCTCGCGTTCGGGCGCGCCGACCTGGCCGCGGAAGTACTTCTGGGCGACGATGTTGGTCGCGTTCTGCGACCAGCTCTTCGGGAACTCGACGCCGCAGCTGCTCGAAGGCGACGCGGTCGCCGTGGCCGATGCGCGCGTCGCGCAGCTCCCACTCGACGGTCGTCGAACGGGTGCGTCCCGGGCGTCGTGAACAGGCGTTCGATCGTCAACGCCCTGCCGGCCTGGGCAACTTCAGCTACTGGGGTCTGCGGGGCGCCATCCATCTAACCGTTCTCCTCGTCTTGAGCCGCCGAAACCCCCATTTTGCGGCGCGAATACAGTGTTTTTGGGGGTAACAGAGGATGATCCGCCTCGGGTCGGACGGACCTTTTGGGGGGCCGTCGCGAGACGCGACTCACTCCCTACAGGATAGCGGCGAGGGCGCTCTCAGCCGGCCTCGCGAAGGTCCCAAACAGCGGCTTCGCGGGCCCGTCCGGACCGCCGCGATGTCGATCGCCGCCGCCCGCGCGTCAGCGTCCGAGTCGCGCCCAGTCGCTGAATTCGGCCCACGTGGATGACGCGCGAAAGCCGGCCTCGGCCATCGCGTGACGCAGCGACAGCGTCCAGCGCGGCTCGAGCGTCAGCACCCGCGCGAGGCCCCAGGCGACGCACCCGAGCACGACGACCGCGGCGATCGCGACGATCGCGATGCCCGTCGCTCGACAGCCCGTGCGCGGGGCGTGCGCAGCGTGCCTGAGCGGCTCTGTGGCATCAGCCTGGAGACGTGTCGATGCTCGTGCGCGGCGGCAGTGGCGTGCGCATTGGCAGGTCCGCGAGCGCGGCGAGCGCGTCGCGCAGCACCAGCTCGGGCGACTGTCGGGCGTCGATCATGCGGATCCGCTCGGGCTCGGCGCGCGCGAGCTCCTCGTAGGCGGCGGCGATCGCGGCGAAGAAGTCCTCGCCCTCGCGCTCCAGGCGGTCGGGCTCCAGCGCACGCTCGTGCTGGCGCGCGCGTCCGTCGGCGGGGGAGATGCGCAGCAGCAGCGTGCGGTCGGGCACGAGCCCGCCGGTGGCGAACAGGTTGATCGCGCGCACCTGCTCGACGCCCAGCGCGCGGCCCGCGCCCTGGTAGGCAAGCGATGAGTCGACGAAGCGGTCGAGCAGCACGATCGCGCCGTCGTCCAGCAGCGGCCGCAGCGCGCTGCTCGACGAGCTGCGCGCGCGCGGCCGCGTACAGCAGCGCCTCGGTGCGCGGGAGCACCGCCAGCGCCGGGTCCTTGACGAGCGCGCGGATGCGCTCGGACACCTCCACGCCGCCCGGCTCGCGCAGCAGCTCGACCGCGCGTCCGTCCCGTGCCTGCGCGGCGAGCTCGCGGTGCAGCGGCCTCGGCGAGCGTCGACTTGCCCGCGCCGTCGAGCCCCTCGATCGTGATCAGCGTGCCGCGGCCCACGCGCGCACCGTACCGTCTCTACGATGGCCGACGTGAGCGCCGCCGCCGATCGGATCGAGTCGCTGCCGGGCATCGACGCGCAGCCGCACGCGCGCGCCGTGCTCGTCCCCGCGCTCGCCCCGCAAGGCCGCCCCTCGCACGCCTACCTGTTCCACGGCCCGGCCGGGACGGGCAAGCGCGCGATCGCACGCGCGTTCGCCGCGGCGCTGCTCGCCGACGGCGCGCGCAGCCCGGGGACGGTCGCCGAGCGCGTCGCGCGCGACTCCCACCCCGACCTCACGTGGGTGACGCCGTCGGGCGCCGCCGAGATGCTCGTCGCCGACATCGAGGAGCCGGTCGTCGCCGCGGCCGCGCGCACGCCGTTCGAGTCCGCGCGGCGCGTGTTCGTGATCGAGCGCGCCGACACGATGAACGACCAGGCCGCCAACCGCATGCTCAAGACGCTCGAGGAACCGCCCGCGTTCACGCACCTGCTGCTGCTCGCCGACCGCCGCGAGGACGTGCTCGCGACGATCGCCTCGCGCTGCCAGGCCGTGCGCTTCGACCCGCTCTCGCCGGCGCTGATCGCGCGGCGCCTGCAAGGCGGCGAAGGCATGGGTGGCGCCGAGGGCATCGGGGGCGCGGCCGGCACAGACGGCGCGGAGGGCATCGAGGACGAGCGCGCGCTGGCGTGCGCGCGGCTGGCGTTGGGCGACGCTGGCCTCGCGGCGCGCCTGGCGAGCGCGGAGGGCGAGGCGCTGCGGGCGCGGGCGGAGGACTTCGTGCGCTCGGCGATCTGCCGGCGCGCACCGGCAGAGCGGCTCCGTGGCTGGGTTTGCTGGACGTGGCCAAGGCGGCGGGAGCGGCCGCGGGCGAGCAGGCGCAGCAGCGCGATGGAGCGCGAGCTCGAGCTCGTGCCGAGCAAGGAGCGCAAACGCTACGAGCGCGAAGGCGCCGACGCGCGCCGCCGCGGCGAGCGGCGCGTGCGCACGCGCACGCTCGACCTCGGCCTGCGCCTGGCCGAGCTGTGGCTGCGCGACGTGCTGTGCGTATGCGAAGGCGCCCCCGAGCTCGTGTACGCGGTCGACCGCACATGCGCAGCTCGAGCAGGACGCCGGAGCGGCCCGCGACGCCGCCGCGCTCAGACGCGCGGTCGAGCTCGTCGCGGACGCGCGCCTGGGCCTGTCGCTGAACGTCTCCGAGGAGCTCGCGCTCGAGGCGCTCGCGTATCGCCTGCAGGCGCTGTTGGCCCGCGAGGCGCTGCCCGCCGGCTGACCGCTGTGGCCCCCCTATAAAATATTTATACGAGCGGCCCGAGGTTCGGCTCGATGCCGAACGTATCGAACGCCATGAACTTCGAGAACTGGCGGTTCTCGGGGCCGTGGAAGTCGGCCGAGCCCGTCGTCAGCAGCCCGAGCTCCGCGCAGCGCTTGGCCAGCAGCTCGGTCTGCTCGCGCGTGTGCGTGATGTAGAACACCTCGACGCCGTCGATGCCCAGCGCGTGGAAGCGGTCGATGCTCGACAGCACTTCGCCGGGGTCGGAGATGTCCCAGAACGGGTGCGCCCAGATGGCCACGCCCCCCGCCTCGTGGATCGCGTCGATCGCCTGCGCGACCGTCGGCGTCTCGCGCAGGCGGAACGCCGGCCTGCCCTCGATCAGGTAGCCGCGGATCAGCGAGCCGACGTCGTCGATGTTCTCCGCCGCCAGCCGCTCCGCGTTGGCGGGCGCGCTCAGCACCGCTTCCGCCAGATGCGGCCGGCCGATCGGTTTGCCGGCGGCCATGCGCGCGTTCAGCTGCTCCTCGTCGAGCTCGAAGCCGAGCTCCGTCAGCGCCGCGCCCATGCGCAGCGTGCGCTGCTCGCGGTCGGCCAGGAACTCGGCCAGGCGCGCCGTCAGCACCGCGCCCGTGTGGTCGATGTCGTAGCCGAGGATGTGCAGTTCGCGGGGGACCGACGAGCCCTCGTCGACCGCCGAGATCTCGACCGCCGGCACGACCCGCACGCCGTAGCGCTCGCCCGCGGCGATCGCCTCGGCGACGCCGCCGATCGTGTCGTGATCGGACAGCGCCAGCAGCTCCACGCCGGCGTCCGCGGCGCGCTGCACCACCTCCGCCGCCGGCAGCGCGCCGTCGGAGTGCGTCGAGTGCGACTGCAGATCGAAGCGGGGCGTCACGGCGGGCAGCGTATGCGATCGCGTCAGGAGCTGGCGTAGCGATCGCAGATCGGCGAGTACGCGGGCGACTGCTCTCCCAGCCCCGTCAACGACGCAACGCGGCGTCCCATGCTCGCGCGCAGCCTGCGCACCGAGGTGTGGTAGCGGCGCGCCTTCTCGCACAGGACGCGATCGCGCTCCGCCGCCGCGCCCTCGAGCGCCGCGCGCGCCGCGTCCGTCTCCGCCGCGCGCGCGGCGCGTCGATCCACAGCACCTCCAGGTACGCGAGCGCCGCCCCGATCTGGTCTTCGGCGGATCCGCGCCGCGCTCCAGCTGGCGCACGATCGGCACCACCTCGGCGGTCAGCCACTGCTGCTCCCCGTGCGCGCGCAGGATCAGGCTGATGTCGGGAGGGTGGGAGATGAGGGATTGGTCGGTCATGGCTTGCCGTTCCGGCTGGCGGGATCTGCTTTGGGCTTCGGCGGCCGGATATCGCTGCTTTAGACGGGGCGAGATCTGGCCGATGAATGTTTTGGAACCCGCCCTCGCGAGCCACCCTCCCACGCCGACCGGAAGAGAGATGTACGTCCTCGACACCGACCCGACTGGCCGCACTGCCGGGCAGTACGCGCGCGCGACCGTGAGGCGGCTGAGCCTGCGCACGCTCGTGACCCTCGGCGTGCTGGCGGTGGCGACGGCGCTGCTCGGCAGGACGTTCGGGCTGCACGACAAAGCGTTCCTCGCATCCGAGGTGGCGCTGCTGGCGAGCATGTTCGTGATCTCGCGCTACGTGCTGCCGCTCGTCGAGCGCCGCGACCGCGGCGCGACCGGCGAGGAGCAGGTCGGCGGCCTGCTCGACCCGATGGCCGACCACGGCTGGCGCGTGATCCACGACGCGAGCCTCGGCCGCGGCAACGTCGACCACATCCTCATCGGCCCGTCGGGGATCTTCACGATCGAGACCAAGAGCCATCCCGGCCCGGTCCGCGTCGCGCGCGTGCACGGCGGCACGCTCAGCCAGGCGCAGGCTCAGAGACGCGCGATCGAACGCGTGACCGGCGTCGAGGTGGAGCCGCTGATCGTCTTCAGCCGCGCGTGGGTCGACCGGCCGATGTCGCGCCGCAAGGGCGTGCGCGTGATGCCCGCGCGGATGCTCGTGCGCTATCTCGACAACCTGCAGGCGAGGCTCTCGCCGCAGGAGATCGAGCGCGCGCACACACGCGTCGCGCACGCGCTGCTCGAGCACCACGCGGATGTACGCCAGGTGGCCGGGCGCTGGCAGCGCGCTCGTGTCCACCGCCCGGCCGCCATGCGCGGGCGCGGCGGGCGCTAGCTTTGATGCTGCACATGGCGATCTCACCGTTCAGCGCGCGACCGGCCTCGCCCGAGGGAGAGCGTCGGCGCGCGCGCCTCGCGCTGCTGATCGCGACCGTCGGCATCGCCGCGATGCTGCTCGCCTACGCCGTATCGCCGGGCGTCAGGCACGCCGTCGGCCACGCCGCGCACAGCGTCAAGCACGCGGTCGGACACGTCTTCGAGCACGCATCACACCGGCACCCCGCGGCACAAGGCCGGTTTGCAAGGTACGCATCGGCTGCATCTCGTCCAGCCCCTGCACCCTGCGCATCCGAAGCCGCACGAGTAGCGTGTAGCGGATGGCGAGCACAATCGCGAAGCCACCGGCGATCGCGTTCGCGCCGTCCGCCGGCCAGCCGCGGCTGCCGCCCGGCCCGCGCATGCCGGCGGCCCTGCAGACGTTGATCTGGGCGCTAGCGCCGACGTGGATGATGGACCGCTGCGCGCGCACGCTCGGAGACGCGTTCACGCTGACGTTCGCGCCGAGCGGGTTGCAACTGACGATGGTCAGCGACCCGCAGGCCGTCAAGACCGTGTTCACCGCGCCGCCCGAGGTGGCGCCGTCGGCCGCGCGCATGTCGCCAATCGCGCCCGTCGTCGGCCACAGCTCGGTGCTCGTGCTGACCGGGCCTGAGCACATGCGCCAGCGCAAGCTGCTGCTGCCGCCCTTCCACGGCGAGCGCATGCGCGAGTACGAGGACGTGATCGTCGAGGCGACCAGGCGCGACATGGCGAGGTGGCCGCTGGGCAGGCCGATGCGCCTGCAGCGCCACACGCGGCTGATCACGCTCGAGGTGATCCTGCAGGCCGTGTTCGGCGTCGAGGCCGAGCGCATGCAGCCGCTCAAGGACGCGATCGCCGACCTGTTCGAGCCGGTCGGCGTGCTGGCGGTGCTGCGCGCGATCATGCGCCGTCCGAGCGGCGAGCGCCCCACGGGCGCGATCGGGCGGGCGCTCGATCGCCTCGACGCGCTCATCTACGCCGAGATCGAGCGCCGGCGCGCCGCCACCGACCTCGAGCGGCGTGCCGACATCCTCTCGCTGCTGCTGCTCGCCCACGACGAGGACGGCCAGCCGATGACCGACGTCGAGCTGCGCGACGAGCTCGTCACGCTGCTCCTCGCCGGACATGAGACCACCGCCACGTCGGTCGCCTGGGCGCTCGAGCGCCTCGTCCGCCACCCCGACAAGCTCGCCCGCCTGGTCGCCGAGATCGACGCCCGTGGCAAGGACCCCGGCGAGGACGGCGGCGGCGGCGATGGCGGCGGCGATGGCGGCGGCGATGAGTACATGACGGCGGTGGTCAACGAGACGCTCCGCGTCAGGCCGGTCGTGCCGATGGTCGTCAGGATGCTCACCGAGGATCTACGGGTCGGGCAGTACGTGCTGCCGGAGGGCACGCGCGTGGTGCCCTCGATCTACCTCACCAACCGCAACCCCCGCGTGTACGAGCACCCCGATGAGTTCCGCCCCGAGCGCTTCCTGGGTGTCAGTCCGGAGACGTTCTCCTGGATCCCCTTCGGCGGCGGCATCCGCCGCTGCATCGGCGCGTCGTTCGCGCTGCTGGAGATGAAGGTGATCCTGCGAACGATGCTCAGCGAGCTCCAGCCGCGGCTGCCCGACCAGCAGGGGCCGCTGAGCGCGCTGCGCGGAGGAGGCCAGCGCGGCGAGCGCATCACGCGCCGGGCGATCACGTTGGTGCCCGCGCTCGGGGCGCAGGTGGTTTGGGAGCGCCGGGCGTAGCAACCGGAGTGGCGCGTAGCGTCTAGGGCATGTCGACGATCACGCAGACACCGGCGAGCTCGCCTGAGGAGCTGCTCGAGCGCTTCGGCCTGGAGCACTTCAGGCCGGGCCAGCGCGAGGCGGTGCAGGCGGCGCTCGACGGGCGCGACAGCCTCGTCGTGATGCCGACGGGCGGCGGCAAGTCGCTGTGCTACCAGCTGCCCGCGCTGGCGGGCGATGCCGATCCCGCCGACGGCGGCGGTGGGCTGGTCGTCGTCGTCAGCCCGCTGATCGCGCTGATGTCCGACCAGTGGCGCCGGCTGAAGGACGCGGGCGTGCGCGCGACGATGCTCGCGTCGGGGATGCAGGACGGTCACAACGCGCAGGCTCTGCGCGAGATCCAGGACGGCGAGACGCAGCTGGTGCTCGCCGCCCCCGAGCGCTTCGCATCGGGGGCGTTCAGGGCGGCCCTCGCGCGCAGGCGGGTGTCGCTGTTCGTCGTCGACGAGGCCCACTGCGTGGCCGAGTGGGGTCACGACTTCCGCCCGGACTACCTGCGCCTGCGCGACGCCATCGCCTCGCTCGGCCGCCCGGCGGTGATGGCGGCCACCGCGACCGCCACGCCGCGCGTCGCCGAGGAGATCGCCGCGCGGCTCGGCCTGCGCGAGTGGGTCTCGATCCGCTCCGGCTTCGACCGCCCGAACCTGACGTTCGACGTCGTCAGCGTCGAGGGCAAGGGTGCGGTCGCGCGCAAGCGCGCAGCGCTGATGCACGCGCTGGGCGCAGGCCCGTCCGCGGGAGGGGCACCGTCCGGCGGCGCCTCATCGCCGGCGCTGCCGGCGATCGTGTACTGCGGCACGCGCAAGGACACCGACGAGCTCGCGCGGGAAATCGCATCGTGGGGCATCGCCACGCGCGCCTACCACGCCGGCATGACCCCGGACGCGCGTCGCGAGAGCCAGGCGGCGTTCATGGAGGGCCGGGCGGAGGTGGTGGTGGCAACAAACGCGTTCGGCATGGGCGTCGACAAGGCCGACGTGCGCACGGTCGCCCACTGGGCGCTGCCCACGAGCCTCGAGGCCTACTACCAGGAGGCGGGCAGGGGCGGGCGCGACGGCGAGCCCGCGCGCGCATTGCTGCTGGCCTCGCGGATGGACCTCGGACGGCTGATCAGGTTCATCAAAGAGCGCGACATGACCGTCGAAGACGTGAAGCGCTTCGTCGCCAGCATGCGCGGCGGCGCCGATGGCGGGGTGCTGACGATCGGCCACGGCGATCTCGGCGAGCGCCAGCGGGTGCTGCTGTCGGTGGCCGAGCGCGCCGGCGCGGTCGAGCTCCAGCCGGGCGGGCACGACGGGCTGCTCGTGACGCTCACCGGCAAGGGCAGCCCGCGGCTCGCGCAAACGGCGATCCAGGCGGCGCGCAACCGCGGCTGGGAGGCGTACCGCTCGATCGAGCGGTACAGCGCGGAAGGCCAGACGTGCCGCAGGCGCCAGATCCTCGACCACTTCGGCGACCGCGCGGTCGCCGCCCCGACGGGCCGTTGCTGCGACGTCTGCGACCCAGACCTCGCGCTCGCGGAGGCGCTGCGCGCGGCGCCCGTCAGCGCGCGCTCCGGGCGCCGGGGCGGTGGCGGGCGCGGGGCAGACGGGGCGGGTGGAGCAGGCGAGGCCGGCGCGCGCGCGCGGGCCGCGATCGAGGCAGAGGAGGGGCTCGAGCCGGTGGACGAGCGCGAGTTCGACGAGCTGCGCGCGTGGCGCCTGGGGCGTGCCGAGGGCAAGCCGGCGTACACCGTCGCCACGGACGCCGCGCTGCGGGCGCTCCTGCGGGGCCGGCCGCGGAGCGTGGACGGGCTGCTCGAGGTCAGGGGGATAGGGCCGGCGTTCTGCGAGAAGCACGGCGAGTCGCTGCTGGAGGCGCTCGCGGGGCTGTAGGGCGGCTGCCGGCTTCAGGGCCGTTCGCGGCTGGCATCAGGTCGTTCTGCGCTCTGGCGCGGGCCTCTCAGCGGCGGGCGAGACGGCGTCCGCTCTCGGTGTCCGGCGGCGTGTAGTTGAGCTCGAAGTGGTGGTACAGGCTCGACTCATCCGCCTGCGACAGCTCCTCGCCGTGCTGCTCGATATTGGGGGCGTCCTGGACCTGCGCCTTCGTAACCGTCGCCGTGAGGCTATCGGGGCCCACCTTGATCCCACCGACGGGCACAAAGGTCAGATGGCGGCCGATGAACCCCTCCTTGACCGTCGCGAACTGCGGCTCGTCGGTCTCGACGTCGACGTACACGTCCTGGAGCTTGCCGATCTTCTCGCCGTCGCGGTCGATCAGCATCTTGCCGTGCCATTCGGCAACGCTCCACTTGGCATCCTCCTGACGCTCGGCGACATCCGGCTCAGGGTCCTGCTCGGGCTCAGCTGTGTCGGGCTGGAGGTCCTGCTGGTCCTCGGTCATCGTCCCACACCTCCTCGTGTCTGTTGGCGGTCGACGTCTCTTTTAGGTCCTTGCGGCGCGTCAAGAGGGGTGGCCCTGAGAGCGCCGGCTGCGCTGACGATCGCGCGCGACGCTGACGTTCGCGCGCGAACAAGAGCGCGGACGCGACCGCCATGCCACGATGCCTGCGAGGGACATCGAGTCGCCCGGCTGGGAGGCCGATGCTTGCCATGGCGCTCCTGCTCGCCCTGCAGGGGGGTGCAGGGCGAGCAGGTGGCCGGGCGCGGCCGCTGTCGGGAGGACGCGGCTCGCTCGTCGATGGCAGGGATGACACAGCCACCGGACGCTCGAGGAGGAGCGCGAGAGGCTGCGCTCCTCCGAAGGCTTTATGGGGCGCTTTGCTGGTGCTTGCGATGACGGCACTCCAGACACTTGCGTTGCGGCGTTCGATCGATCAGATCGCTGCAAGAACGCCGGCCAAGTGTCGGAGCCGGAAAGCCAGGGCCCACCGAGATTTTAAGGCGGGCCGACACGTATCCTATCACTTCTGTCCGGTCGCGACCTGGCCGGCTGAGTCGTGATGAGCTACCGCGAGACCAAGCATCTGCGTGTTCTGATCGCCAACGAGCGCAAGGACCGTCTGGCGCTCGTCGCGCCGATCGTCGTTGCGCTGGGGCACGAGGTCATCGCACGCGAGATCGACGTCGAGGACGTCGGCCCGGCGACCGCCAGAGAGCGACCCGACGTCGCGCTGGTGGGACTCGGGGAGAGCTCAACGCACGCACTCACTCTGATCGAGAAGATCGTGCGGGAAGCCGCCTGCCCGGTGATCGTGCTGCTCCACGCGCGCGACCCCGAGTTCATCAACGAGGCGTCCAAGCGAGGCGTCTTCGCCCACATCAGCGACGCCGACGTCGAGGACTGGCAGAGCGCGATCGACATCGTGCTGCGGCGCTTCGCCGAGTACCAGGACCTCCAGGGCGCGTTCGGGCGCCGCGCGCTGACCGAGCGAGCCAAGGGGATCCTGATGGAGCGCCACGGCATCGACGAGGCGCGCGCCTTCGAGATGCTGCGCGAGCAGTCGCGTGTCGATAACCGCAAGCTCATCGACCTGGCCACGGCGGTCGTCGACGGTCACCGCCTCCTGCCCAGAGAGCCACATCAGGACACCCGTGAAACCTGACCCCCGTGACTCCGCCGACTCCCGCGCCGACGAGCTGGCCAGCGACGACGGGCCTGCCAGCGGCGACGCGCAAATGAGCAAAAGCGCCAGCATCCCGCTCGACCGCAAGCTCGTCGTCGAGTTCATTGGCACCTTCTTCCTGGTGTTCACAGTCTGCACCGCCACCAACCCCAAGACCGGCGCCGGCGCGCTCGCGCCGCTTGCGATCGGGGCCGCGCTGATGGTGATGGTGTTCGCGGGCGGCCACATCTCGGGCGGCCACTACAACCCCGCCGTCAGCACCGCCGTCCTCGTACGTGGGAAGCTCACGATCGAGGAGTGGATGAGCTATGTCGCGACGCAGCTGCTCGCCGCGGTCGTCGCTGGGTTGCTCGCACGAGGTGTCAACGGGGCGGGTCACGCGGGCGAGCTCGCCAGCGTGTGGAAGATCTTCGTGGTCGAGTTCATCTTCACCTTCGCACTCGCCTACGTCGTGCTCAACGTGGCCACGGCCAAAGCGACCGAGGGCAACTCCTTCTTCGGGCTGGCGATTGGCTTCACGGTCGTCGTCGGCGCCTTCGCGGTCGGCGGGGTGTCCGGAGGCGCGTTCAACCCGGCCGTCGCGCTTGGCGCGAGCGTGCTCGGCATATTCGCCTGGAGCCACTACTGGATCTACGCGGTCGCGTCGCTGCTGGCCGGCGCCGTGGCCGCCGGGGTCTTCCTGTATCTGCAGCCGGGCGAGCGACCAAACGGTCGCATGGAGGCTCGCCAGGGACGCTAGGATTCGGGACCGCGCCGACGTAGCTCAGCTGGTAGAGCACTTCACTCGTAATGAAAGTGTCGCTGCCGCTAAGAGCTGCGCCGAGCAGTCGCTTTCGATGCTCGCGCAGCTGGTCGACGGTAGGTCATGTGGCGTCGCATGAACTCGTCGAAGCGAGGAACAGTGAAATCGATGTGCCCGTAGTCCTCGGTTGCATATATGAGCCCGCGATCAAGAAGTTTCTGGCGAATCGTCGATAGTGCGGTGGTGGTAGAGCCCATAGCTTTCGCAACCGCCCCGACCTTATACGGCCCGCTTCCAAGCTCCGCCATTGCGCGCAAGTAGCGGCGCTCCTTCTGGGTCGCACGCTGAATACGCACCTCATAGATGCCGCGATCGAGAGCCTCCTCGGCACGAGGTCTTGCGACCTCAACGTCCTCAGGAGTGATTGGGGATGACCGCGCGAGATTCCAAATGTGCTTTCCATACTCCTGGATATAGAACGGATAGCCTTGCGTGAGCTCCAGGGTGAACTGGATGGCTGCATCATCGTATGCTGCACCCTCCCGCTCGGCCGGAACGACGAGAGCCGCGCGGGCGTCTGCTGCTGAGAGTGCGCCGATGCGCGGAAAGCGAAATAGCCGCTCGGCGTAAGAACGCGCCTCTCCAGCCAGCCCCGGAATGTGCGGCAACCCCGCGGCGGCAACCGTCAACGGAAGCTGCTTCTGCATGGCTCGGTGCAGCGCACCGATAAGCGCTCGAAACTCTGCCTCGCGCGCGAACTGGATCTCGTCGAGAAAGAAGGCGATGCCAACCCCCTTGTCCCTAGCTGCTCCCCCAAGCTGGAGGAAGAGCTCGATGAAGTCCTCAGTTAGGCGCCGCTCCTGAAGTCTCTTTGGGTCGATCGAGAGCTCGAAGCCATTGGGGTCGGTCAGCTTGAAGACGCTCAGGGCCGACAGCCCGTTACGGACCGCCTCGGCGACTTTCTTGCTGAGCTTCAGATCCCGCAGCATGCGTTCGACGTCTTTGCCGAGCAGCTCCGGCAGACTGCTCTCCGGCGTCAGCTCGTGGAAAGCGCTGAGATATCCCGCCTCCTCCGAGTAGTCCTCAAAGGCGTTCAGGAGCACCGTCTTGCCCACGCCACGAAGGCCCGTGATCATCTGGCTCTGCTCGGGCCGCCCGTCGCGCAAGCGAGACAGAAGGATCCTGAAGTTCTGGATCTCCTCGTCTCGACCGGCAAGCTCATTCGGCCGGGTACCGGCGCCGGGTGTATAGGGGTTCCTGATCGGGTCCATACACTACTTAGCCTCTGTTATAGCGACTTATCCACAAGGCATGGATAACTAGCGATAAGCCTAGCGAACCGCCGCTGCGCTAGCCGGCGGCTGCGGATCATCGCGGGCGACGGCGATATGATGCGGGCCTCGTGCGACGAGTTGTCGAGCTGAACGTGCCATGGATGTGCCATATCGCTAGGTGCGCCCTGACCGTCGACGCGAGATAGCCCATCGTTATTGCCCGCGCCGACGTAGCTCAGCTGGTAGAGCACTTCACTCGTAATGGCGCGGCCGGGGCGCACCTAATCTCGCTTGCTAGAGCCATTTTCCGCGCCCTAGAGCGGATTTCGCGGTGCACCGTCGGCGGACAAACGCGGACGAATGCGGACAAAAATGGTACCAAATCGTTGGTACGGTGCCGGTAAGGTGGGGTAGGTCTGAGCCGCTAGGATTCTCGTCCGCGCCGACGTAGCTCAGATGGCCAGAGCACCGCTCTCGTAAAGCGGGGGTCCGGGGTTCGAATCCCCGCGTCGGCTTTAGCGCGAGCTCGGTGGTGCATGCTACTGGCAGGTGCCTCTCCGACCGCCGACCCAAACCCCGGCCAATCTGGAAAGTGGGCGCGGCTAACGCGGAATCTGCTCCCGGCGAATGCGCATTCTCTTCGCAGAATCGCGCCTGAGCCGTCTCATCAATCCGATCGAGACAGCGAACTTCGCTTGCTGGGAGTTGTGTTGAGTGCCGCGATGGCGCCCAGGCGGCTCTTGACGCCCAGCTGCCGGTAGATGTTGCGAAGGTGGCTCTTGACCGTGCTGAGGCTTACACCGAGCGCGTCTGCGATCTGCGCGTTCGTTCGCCCGTTCGCGAGCTGCTCGAGGATTCGCCGTTGGCTGGTTGTGAGCTCGTCGGACAGCTGAGGCAGTGGGGCGATCTGTCGGTCGCTGTCGGGTGGCGGGATCGTCGAGAAGCCATGATGTGCGGCCTGCGGCAACTCGTAGCCGCGGCCTGCACCGAGGGCCCATGTCACTCGTGGGTCCGAAGAAGCCCACTCGCGTGGCCCGGCACGACGGACCAAGCCGTTCAGGTGCAGTCGTGTCATGGCGATCGCTATCTCGGATCCGTCGATCTCTGGTGTCGCCTCGTAAGGCCCAAGCCCCTGGACTATGGCGAGCAGTAGGTGCGCGCCCAGCCGATGAACGGAGCGCGCGTGTTGGATGTAGCGGCGTGCTAGGTCGGTGTGACGCTCAGCGATGCGGCTGATCAGGGAGTCAGGTTCACGCTCTCCTGGGGCGCTCTGCTGAAGTTCTTCGAGTAGCTCGATCGTCGCACGGGGGTGCCCGCCGGTGCGCGTATCGACAACCTCGCATAGCTGGGTCTCGGCGCCGGTTGCTTCGCTGAATGCCTCTGGAGAGGGGGGGTCGAGTGTGAGCCAGCGCCCGTCGAGCCGGTATGCCGCCTTCGCTCCAGCCGCAAGCTCCTGTGCCGGGGGTCGTCCGGAGACGAGGAGGTGCAAGTTCGGCGTGTACTGACCGCCTGAGCGCACCCGCCATAGGAGCTCCGCGACGTCGGGGGAGCTGAGCCCGGCTGCGAGCGGCGCCTCCAGATGGTCGATGACAAGTAGTAGCGGCTTGTGTTCGGCGAGCCTGCGGGTTGCCTGGACCGGTCCGTCCAGCACGGCGGGCTTACCGACGCCGCGCGGAGGCATCGACGCTTCCGCTAGCGTGGCCACCTCGCGGCCGAGCTGCGCGGGCAACTGCAGCAACGCGCTGCGGGTGCTCGCCGGCCACATTTCGGGGCTCAGCGCGTCCAGATGGGAAAGCGCCACGGTACCGATCACGGCGCGGGTGAGCTCACGCGCCCACCGCCACGCCAGGCGATTGGGCGACCAGGCCCCGTCGAGGTCAAGCATCACGACCGTGAACTCATCCGACAGGTGAGCGACTGCCGCCTGAAGCAACGCGGTCTTGCCGACGTCGGCCTCCCCCACCAGACCGGTAAATGACTGCTCCCGCACGGTCTGAGCGATTCGTTCGACCGCGGGCTCCCGGGCTTGGGTGAGGCGATCCCAGACGCTCATGGGAGGCTCCAGGACGGGTGGCGTTCAGCGTCCTTGATCGCTCGCCCCACGGTGTCGATGGTGATCGTGTCCTCGAACAACCAGTCGAGCGCGTGCGCGCAGATCAGCATCGTGCGCAGCGGGTGGCCTTCGCTGTGGTAGACGATCTGTTGGAGCTGGTTGCGCTCGATCACGATCCCGCAGCGCTCAAAGCGCTCGCGCAAGCCGGAGTACCAGTCATCGCGGCTGATCTCCGGCAGCGGGAAGCGCCGGCCGAGACCGTGCAACGGAGCCTTCGCGTCTTCGTAGAGCGCGAGCAGGGTGCTCTTTTCGCTGCCGCTGAAGACGAAGTTCACGGTGCTGCCGGGGCGCTTGATCGCGGTCGCGAGCTCCTTCTGGATCTCAGCGGAGTCGCTCCAGCGCGTCAGGTCCTGCGCCTCGTCGAGCACGATCACCGTGCGCTCGCCCGCGGCGCGCCCGTTCGCGTCCAGCGCGAGCAGCGCTCCCCTCAGGTTCGCGTCCTTGGGCGTCAGCAGGTCCATGAGCTTGCCGACGGCGGCTGCGTCGTCCTGCTCGCCGAGCAGGACTCCGGCGGCCCGCACCCCGGCAGCAGCGCGCGGCGCTAGCGTCCTCTTGAGCATCCCCTTCGCCGTCATCGCTTTGACCTTCGCGCCAGCTCCCTGCTTGGCGGCCTGTGTGAGCAGCGTCGCGGCGAGGACACCGGAGTCGGTGATCCCGTCACGGAGATCCACCGACAGCGCCATCCGGTTCTGTCCGTCGCGTAGGATCCGGTCGGTCACGGCGAGCAGCATGCTTGACTTGCCAAGCCGGCGGTCCTCGGCGAAGATCAGCGTGCTACCGCCTTCCGCGGCCGTCGTCATGTCGCCGATCGCCGCGGCACGGCCGATCTGCAACTGCTCCGGGATCGCGCCGCTCGTGGGGAACAACGCGACCGCCTCTGTCCTGGATATAGGCATAACCACCGGTATGATACAGGCCATGTGGCCGGTATAGGCCTGGCCTCGGTTCGGGTCCGAGCCGGGGCGGGCTGTTTGCTCTCCCCCTCGGGTTTCGGAACCGCGCCCGACCCCACCTGAATCGCCCCACCCAACTCCGGCACAGCATCAGCCCGTGCTTTCCAGGCACGCGACCGCCTCAGCCAAGCTCGTGGCCAACATTGCTCCGCACGGACCGCTGCGGACGGCACGCAGGTCGCTGATCGTCCGTCTCTCCCCGACCACGAGGTCCGCGTATCCCGCCGCGCAGCAAAGGTAGTTGAGGTCCGTAAAGTCGCTACCCCGCCATTTCGCGCCGGCGTTGCGCAGGCGAGAGAAGACCACCCACCGGTAACGGCTGAGATAGCGCATAGCGGACAGATCGTTCTCAGAGCTCTTGAGCCACGCCGCGAGCGCTGGCGTCGACGCGAGATCCAACAGCTCGTCATAAAGGTCTCGCAGAACAGCCTTGTGCGCGGCGAGCCGGACCTCCTCCTGTGAGGCTGCGCGGCTAGAGAGATCGGCTCCAAGGTCTTCGAAGTTCTTTGCCCACTTCTCGACCGCCGGTCTACCGCCTTCGTCGGCTACCTGGTCTTCGTTGACCAGCACCCCGCAAACGCTCAAGACGTTGACTAGCCGCGGGAGCGCCAAGGCCATTGGTTCCGGGAGATCCGATCCGTCGACGGGCCGCAGTGGTCGGGTAAACAGGACATCGGCTCCGAGGCTCGCCAGCGAGTCGGCGACCGGCGGACGACCATCGAGCGCCGCGCTCAGCTCTTCCTTGCGAACCTCGACCGGATTGCGCATCTGCCATCCACGGCTGTACTGCAGCACCGTCGAGGCATGGGCTGCGCGACGCTCGTCGTACAGTGGCCCCGTCTCGATGACGTGCCCTGCCGACATTGGAAGCACGATCTCCTGATCCGTCACGAGCTCGGCGAGTCGCTCTGCCGCCGCGGCCTCCGATTTGTCGATTGGTTTGTGCCCGTGGCGCCAAGCCGCCATCGCCGACCACCTGTTCTGGTCGAGGTAGACAACCCGCCGCCCTGCCAGCGCATCCGCGGTGTCGCGCGTCTTTACACCGAGCTCCACCGTGGCCTCCACACCGCCGGCCAGGGTCAGCACCAGCCTGTCGTTCTCGATCTCGGTAACCACGCGATGGATCTCCTTACGAATCCGCCGCAGTGGCTCGGGCATCGACTCGCGCACCGGGCCCTCGGGGGTCTCGATCTCCAGAAACCCAAGCTCGAAGTCCATCGTGGCCCGAGGCATCTCCATGGCGGTTGAAGGCTACGCTCTACGCAACACCAGCACGAACGTCTCCCGCCAGCCTACGGCCGTACGCGCCCTACAACCTCGCTCGCTCGATCCGCCGCCGGTGTAACATCGCCACCATGCCCACACATGAGCCTGCGATGTCCGAGGCCTGAAACGGCATCCGAGCTTCACCACTCCTTCAGCTGACGCCTGGGAACTGGGAGCACTCGGGCTCCCAGTTGTCGTAGGCAAAATCGGGTGAGAAGCAAACGCATCACGAAGGACCCAACGATTGTCAGGCGCAAAGATCGAGACTCCACGTGACACGACTCCACGATCGCTCCGGCTAGGTAACGAGATGCTCGTGAGGTCGTCTCTGGATTTGCTTAAGCTGCCTTACTCGTTCTCGCAGCTCGAGCTCCTGCTGGGCGAGGATTTTCGACGCGAGGCGAGCGCTCGCGGGCTGGAGTTGACGGACGAGGAACTTGAGGCGCTACACCGTGCACGAATCCTAGTGCCGATGTTTCGTTTGACCCGCGATCCGCGGCCCGCTAAGAGAGCATTTGCCTCTAACGTGGTGCTTGGCGGACGGCTTGCGTATTGGGTCGCGCCGACGCTTGAGAGGCTGAAGATATTGCGCAGCAGTGGGCACCTGCATGACCCAGCTGCAGAGCGGCTAGTCCCACGTTCCCAGCGCGTCCATCGAGTAAGGCTCGCCAGCTTCGACACGCCTGTGTATGAGACGTATCAGACAAGCGTCTACGTCTACTCCCAACACCAACTGTCGCTATTGCCGGTGATGCGCCCTGCGATCGCTTCAATTGACCGCAAGCCACGCTTCGCACACGAGCCGCTATCCGTAAATGCTCCCCGCCGCTGGGTGGCTGGCTGGAGCAAGACTGGGACCGAGTTTCGTGACATGGCGGTCGCCGCCTCGGCACTCGAGCCACTCTACTTCCCGCAGGTTGTCAACACACTAAGGCAAATGGGTGCTGGTGACATCGATGATCTCGTTGCGTGGCGCCGAAGTGTCCCGGTTACTTACATGCTCGACTGGTTGAAAGTTGATACGAGATGGCTTGAGGATTCTGCTTTGAGGTTGCTATTCGAGGCCGATCGCATCGATCCCTTGCGTGACTGGTCTGAACTAGTCGCCCGAGCTGACCCTAAGCAGTGGGAATCACTACGCGGTGACGCGCGTGCGGCCATAGATCTACGCGTGGTCGCAGAGACGTTTCTCGCCTATCACGATGACCTAGTCGACGCGAGGAAGGCAACACCGCTAGAAGACCCTGGTCCACGTGCACGAGGCCAGTTCGATCGGCGCCTTAAGCCCAAGCGCCCGCTCGATGAGATTCTCACGGAGTTTGGGCTCTCGCCCCATCCCAGGCTTGTCCTTGTCATCGAGGGAAAGACAGAGCTACTGATCATTCCCCGCGTAATGGAAATGCTCGGAATCAGCACTGACGAGGACTTTATCTCGGTTCAAGATGCAGAAGGCGTAGACAAGGACCTCAAACCACTATTCGCCGCTCTCGCACCGCGAGCTATAGCCGAGCCCGAATACAACAACGATCTACGCCTCATTAGACCAGTGACACGATTCCTCGTGGTATTCGACCCCGAGGGACAGGCCAGCACACAACAAGACCGCGAGAAAAAGAGAGAAGGGTGGGTGGAACGGATCCAATGCGCAATCCCCGACGCGGGCAACGATGCCGTCGTGCGTGAGCAGCTCGATTCCCTGGTGGAGCTCACGACATGGAATAAACACGACGAGAGCTTTGAGTTCGCACACTTCACCGACCGCGAGATCGCAACGGCCCTACTTCGCATCCCTGGTTATCGCAAGCCGCAGAAGTTGGAGGACATGGCAAGGCGCGTTGCAAGGTTTCGCGCCCGCCGCAAAAATCTCGATCAGCTTCTTCCTCCGCGCGCGTCAAAGGGACGACTTGCTACGGAGCTTCTGCCAGTGTTCGACCGAAAGCTTAGGCGTGCTCAGGCCCGGGGAACCGCGCACAAAATCCCAGCGACGACCGTCCTTGAAAGAGCCGTCCGCCTCGCTCTTCAGTCCACCCGCGGTACCGTTCTTATTCGACGAGGCCCACGAAATCGGGAGCGGTAGGCATAGCACCCCGCCGCGCCCGTAGGAGCGAACCGGTGCTCCCTTAGCAAACTCTCAAGCAGTCCGGCGTGACCGTGCCGAGCGTGACACCCCCCAACCGGGAGCGACCCCACCCCGGCCGCGGCAACGCCGTCCGGCGTTTGGGTCCGCTTGGCGGCGACGCCGTCGAAGGCTGGTCCGGTCGCAATGGCGATGGAAGATGCGAAAGGCGCCACCCCTGGCTTCACCCAATCCACTGCGACGGCGGCGCTCGGCTGAGGGCGAGGCGCGACTGATCGGCGATCTGGTGCGTGCGGGGCCTATTGGTCATCGGATCTTAGGGCTCGGACGAGCACGGCAGCCATAATGCGCGGGACCCAACCGGTAGCAGCTAGAGCGCAGCGTCGAATGTAACGCGTTTGGCGTCAGGGCACGTCGACCGTGTGGCTGGTTGCTTGCGCGGTTTGCCATCCGGTGCCGGTAAACGTGACTCTGTACGCGAATGAACCGGTCCGATCAGCACGTATGCTGGCTGTGCAAATACCGCTTCGTGTGGATGTCTGCGCTACACGCACCGGCAGAGGACCCTCGAGCCGCTCGAATAGACAAGTGCCTATCGGTGTTCCTGCGGGAGACTGAACGTGCGCCTCTAGACGTAGACGTTGTCGCGGGCTGCTGAGGTAACCTGGCAAGCTTCCAAAGGAGACTTGCGTGAGGTGCTCGACAGTCGCGGTGAGGCTGAACGGCGTGACGACAGAGCAGTTGAGCAACGGCGTCTCCAGTGGTGGATAACCCCGCAGCTGGGAGGAATTTGGCCCGTCGATCGCGTCGGCAATTGTCCCAAGCCCGTTGAAGCTCGACGTTAGTGTGACTGACTGCTGCCCCGGAGCTACGTTGACGCTCGACACGGCCTTTGCTTCGGCGAGGTTGAAGTCGGTCGTCGTGGGTTCGAACAGGTAGAGGTAGCCGCAGTTGGGCTGGCTGAGCATGTCGTAGACGATGTCGATCTGGTCCCCGGCGGAAAGATCGAGACGGTAGAAGTCGATCGGCTGCCCACCGCCCACCACGAGGCTGCCCAGCGGAAGTTCGCTCGCCGTGGCAATCGTGCTCGCGCCCGTAGCGCCCGCAGGCACGGTGATCGACACCCAGGTTCCACAAGCGATGGCTAGGACCCCGAGTAGCTCGCAGGCGTGGCGGCGACGAGACATGACAGCCTCATCGGCACGAAAACAGTTTCAGCAGATAGAACAAGAGTCCATGAAGGATGGTGCTCGGCGAGCAAGAGCCGGACCTGCCGAGATCAGAGGCTCGCTGCGAATCGATCCGCTAGACCGGGATAAGCCGACGGGGGCTCCGGCGCAAGCTCTGCCCGAACGGTCTTGGCGCGAAGTGCGCGATTCTCGTGGTCCGCGGCGGCTCGGGCGACCGGCGCTGCCTCGCTCGTGCGGACCGAGCGATCTTTTGGGAGGGCGAGCGTCCCGTGTTCACGACGTCTGTGGGCAGGGCAGCTAGGCGGCTAACCACGGGTGTCGCTGAACGCATCGAGCAACTCGCCGGTCTTGACGGCGAGTGCCCCGTCCGTCTCGACCGGCCAAGTCTCCATCGGGTCGGATGCTACAAACTGTTCGACCATGGCCTTCCCGCCGTTCATCCCGGACATCGCCAAGGCCGGCTTCGATGTGGTTCGGGACCGTAAACGGAAAGATGAGCCCAAACAGCTCGTCAAACTGCTCAAGCGCGACTTCCCCAATGCGCGCAAGCTGCTCCTGCAGCCGGGCGCTCTCCAAGAGATCGAGTTCTACTCAACGTATGGGGTATTTCGCGAGGCGAAAATGATCGCGGCCGTTAAACCGATCACCAAAGACGACGCGGAAGCGAAACGTCTCGCGCATGCGATCCGCGACAAGATGTGGGAGGCCCTACCGGATCCGCGACGCGCGAACCACATCGCCTTGCGAACGACCACCGAACTCAAGCGCGACGGCGAGGCGCGTGACGAAGAGCGGCGTCAGCTCGAAGCCGCCCAGGCCGAGATCGCGCAAAGGCTCCCGGCCGCGAGGGCGCTACCAGCGAAGACCAAACAGTTCGCTGACCGCCGCGACGCCCTCGAGCGCGCACGCAATCTCCTCGAGACCCCACGCGGCGATAACTCCGCTCAGATCGTCAACTGCATCGGCATGGTCGGCGCCGGGACCTCTGCGTTTGCGCTCGAGCTCGCGTACGACCCACCCCGCGAGCTGCCCGGCGGTGCCCTCTACATCGACTGCTCTGCCCCGGTTGCTCGCAGCTCCGACGCGGGAGGTATTGCAGCCGGACTGCTGCTGGATCTCGGCGTCGACCGTGATGACATCCGCACGGATCCCGCGGAATGTCTGCGGCAACTCCAGTCGCTGTACGCGCAGACCCCCGTGGTGATCGTCTTCGACAACGCCACGCCGGGGAACGACCTCGAGGCGTTGATTCCAGCGCGGCCGGATAGCGTTGTGATCGTGAGCTCACAGACCCCGCTCGCGAAGCTCCAGAAGGCCGAGCGGATAGAACTGGCCCCGATGGGTGATGCGGACGCCGTCAGCGTCCTCGAGGCGATCGTCGGCGAGCGCGTCCGGGATGAACCGGAGGCGGCGGCGGAGATCGCGCGGTGTTGTGCCGGGCTGCCGCTCGCGTTGTCGGTGATAGGGAGCCGCATCCACAGCCAGCCGGCACGGCCGCTCAGCGAATACGCGAATCGGCTCGCGTCCGCCACGGATCTCCCGGCCGCGCTGGATGGCCGGGAGAAGACGTTGAGGGACGCACTGCACCACGCAATCGACGCCGCTGACCCCGAAGCGAAGGATCTGCTGCTGCTGCTCGCGGCGCTTAACGTCCACAGCATCGAGGCGAGCATCGTCGCGGCTATCCTCGAGATCGACGAGTCCGACGCGGAGGAGCGCATCGCAGATCTCGCGGACCTCGCACTCCTCACCAGGATCGAGGGCGGCGGATGGGAGATTCACGACCTCCTACGCCGCGTTGCCACGAACCTTGCGCCGGACGCGCTCGGCCCGGAGCGGATCAAATCGGCCTCCGACAGACGTACCCGGGCGCGCTCAGCAGAAGCCGCGAAACACACCCCGGCGATCAAGGCTCGGAGCTGAACGACATGGCATTCCAGCCGGACCTCGAACGCAGAGCCCTTGACTGGTACGAGCGCCGCCGCGACGAGTTTCTCGCGGCTGCGGAATATGCCCGCCGCGAAGAGGATGACGCGCAGCTGCTGCTCCTCGCCGAGTCCTTCGCCCCGTTCTTCACCCGCAGCCCCTATTGGCAGGAGGGCGAGACAGTCCTCACCTGGGCTACGGATGCCGCCAAACGAATGGAGCAGCAGCCGGCGCTAGCCAGGCTGCTGAGCGATCTCGGCACGATCCACCGCCAGCAGACTCTTCTACTTCGCGCCGCGGAGGACTTCGCTGGCGCACGCATGATCTACGAGCGCCTCGGGGATTACATCGGTCAGGCGCGAGCCACGTTCGACCTCGGCCTGACGCAGCTGATGCTAGACGCGACCGCGGAGGCGCACGAGTCACTTGAGCGCTCTGTTGCGCTGTGGCGCACCGCTCTCGATCGCGGGGAAGAGATCAGCAACGTCGACCTCGTGAGCGCCTTGGGTCTGCTCAAGGTCACGTCCAGTCGCCGGGAGGCGAGCGATCTCGGCCGCCCTGCTCTCGAGGAGGCGCGCGACATTGGCGGCGAAGTCGACGGCGAACAGGAGGACGCTGGCACCGCGCTCGAGAGTCTCGGGCAACTAGCCGAGCAAGCTAACCCCGAGGCCGCCGCGAGGTTCTACTCGCAGGCGCTTAACGCCCGCCGACGGCGCGGCGATTCTCGCGGGGTCAGGTGGCTCACGCATCGGCTTCTCAACGTGTACCTGACGATGCACCGTTACGTGGAGGCACTTGTCCTGCTTTCAGAAGCGGTCGATGCGAGCCGCGAGCTGGGTGATCCCGAGGGCGAGGTGTGGCTGCGACGCGAGGCCGCCCGCTTGGAGCTCGCCGCCCAGCACTACAAGGCTGCCGGCGAGGAGCCACTGGACACCGTCCGGCTTGCAGACGAACTGGTGCGAATGCTCTCAGAAGCTCCGGAGCTAACCGCAGCCGAACCGGAGGACGTGGCGGCTGACGAGGAGGACGTTGCGGCTGAGGCGGCTGCGGAGGCCAACGCCGAGGACCTCGACGCTGAGACGGACGGCACCGAGGAGCTCGACGAAACCTGATATGTCGTGTTGTTTGTCAAGGGGGTGTGTTTGATCGCGTCCGCTGGGCGGGCGCACGCTGGCAGCACGAAACCGGGCCCTGACGTACCCAACCCCCGCATCATCAGACTGGCAACGCCGACACCGAGTCCGGCGCCCCGCTCTCCAGACAACCCCACACGCTTCGGGGTGCTGCCCATAGTTTTGTCGCGCGTGCCGGCCACTCCTACTCTGAGTAGGCTGCTCTACTCGGAATATGGCGCAAGGCGGGCGACACCCGCGACCACAAGCACATCGGCGATGTCCTGCCACGTCTGAAGCGTTCCAGCGTCCTCTGATGCTGTCCGCAGTTCGATCAGCCACTCTGCGAGCAGGTAGCTGCGGAGGGCGACACCGTCGACATCGGCCATCACGATCGAGCTCACCCACGTCAACCCGGTCGTGGCCTGGTCGGAGGTTTGCAGCGTTCGCAGGAGCATGATTAGTGTGTCGACGCACTGGGACTTCCCACCGGCCAGCGGCAGCCATGACTCGATCGCCTCGCGCCATCCGAGGGGATCGGCCCAGCGAACCGGCTCCGACTCGATCTCGCGATACAAGAACGCAGCGTCGTAGGTGGGCGCCGGCACCAGGGCAGCCAGCGCGCCCTCGCCGGAGTAGGTGTCGGAGAACGGGGTGTGCCCCGCGTCGTGAAGCGCCAGCACCTGAGTGATCACGTCCGGCCAGATGCGCCGCGCCGCCTCGCCGAGCGCCTCGGTCTCCTCCGCCGTGGCGGCGAGCGCGCGAAGCAGCGTGCTCAGCAGCGTTCCGTTGTCGGCGTACGTCTCGATGTAGGCGTGCAGCGGAGCGGCGTCGCCCGCCGCGGCAAGGCCAAGAAGTACCCTGGCGGCAACGAGCGTATGACTGCCGCGCTCATCACCGTTGTTCTCGGCAGCGAGCAGCCCGCGTCGCTGTGCCTCAAGCAGCGCCGGCAGCAGCGCGCTCGCCTCGGCGTGGATACAGGTCCCGCTGGTGACGACAGCGGCGCCGATTGCACGGATCGCCGCATCGAGCCTCATTACGAGCAGGTCGTCGTCGGCTACCTCAGCCAGTCGCTGGTCGACGGGATCGCTGATGAGTCTCACGCGGTGGCGTTGGGCGGCGTTGTCCCAGTTGCCGAGGGCACAGTCGCGCATCGATTCGATCGCCAACTCGACTGCCAGCTTGTGATGACACGGGTCGCCGGCACAGGGCGTCGTCCACAGCGGGTCGAGGCCCCGCGCGAGGCGCAGCCGGGTCTCATCGGCAACGCCGCGAGCAAGCCGGCGTGCCGCTGCCAGGCACCGCGATCCCTCGCCGTCTGCCTGCGCGTCCGCGTGCTCGCGGAGCTCAGCTGCCTGCGCGAGCAGCAGCAGCGGTATCGCGCCGGCGGCGGTGCGATCGGCTCCCTGATCGAACATGCTCCCGGAGAACTCCAAGTCGTCGGCCGGCGTCACGGCCTCGCCGATCCGCAGGATTATCTCCACGGAAAACTCGACCGCATCCTCGGCGACGATGACGTTCCTCACGAGGTGTGCTTCGAGCGCCGCCGCCGCGACAAGCGCTGCTGTGTCCCACTCGCCGGCCGCGCTCGCCGACGGCGGGTCCTCTACCAAGCTGCGCGCGGTGACCAAGTCGGCAGCAAGCTCCTCGGCGCTCGGCTCTGGCGCGCTCGGCGGGCGCGCTCGCCGCTGCCAGAAATACCGATTGACCAGGCGCAGCGCCTCGTTGCCACGCTGTAGATCCTGGTTGCCCGGCGCGAGCGCCTCCTGAACATCCTCGGGCGGAACGGCCTGAACCACCGTCATGCCGTCCTTCGTGTACGCGTGGTACCGAGTGCGGTCGAGCAGGCTCGCCCAGTTGCGGACCTTCGTCGTGTACGTCACCGGCGCTGCATCTTTCACTATGCCGAGGCGCGGGTTATGCCGAGCCGGGTTGCGGAAGCCGTGTGGTGGTGGGCGGATTGGGCTGGCGAGGTCGGCATAATCAGAGCGCTTCGAGGAAGGCGAGGAGCTGTGTCGGGTGGCTGGTAGCGGCCGGGTGGTGTGTCGGGGGGTGTGGTTCTGGCGAGCGCGGCTTCCTTGAGCGCCATGTCGGCGTGGAGGTAGATCTGGGTGGTCTCGACGTGCTCGTGGCCGAGCCAGAGCGCGATCACGGTGTGTCGATGCCGGCGTGCAGTAGCCGCATCGCGGCGGTGTGTCGGAGCACGTGCGGGCTGACCGTCTTGGTCGCCATCGACGGGCACGCGAGCGCGGCGGTGGTGGTGTGTTCGGCGAGTCGTCGTTGGAGTGCGTCGCGGCTGAGCGCCCGGCCGGTGCGGGTCGGGAACGCGGGGTCGTCCGGGTGCCCGGCGCGCTCTGTGAGCCAGGCGCGCAGGACCGCGACGGTCTGTTTGGTCAGCGGGGTGATGCGATGCTTGCGGCCCTTTCCCAGGCAGCTGACGTGCGGGCCGGTGCCGAGGTGGATGTCGCTGCGCTTCAGCGTGGTCAGCTCGGATGCCCTGAGCCCGGTCTGGATGCGAGCAGCAGCATCGCGTGATCGCGGCGGCCGGTCCAGGTGTCGCGGTCGGGCGCGGCGAGCAGCGCGTCGATCTCGGGTTCGGTGAGGAACGTGATCAGCGCTCGCTCGAAGCGCTTGGGTGGGATCGCGAGCACGCGGCTGATCGTCTCGGCGTGTTCGGGGTGCTCGAGCGCGGCGTAGCGAAACAGCGAGCGGATCGCGGCGAGGCGGGCGTTGCGGGTGCGGATGCTGTTGTGGCGCTCGTGCTCGAGGTGGTCGAGGAACGCGCCGATCAGCGGCGCGTCGAGATCGTCGAGATCGAGCTGGCAGGGCTGCTTGCCGGTCTGCTGCTGGGCGAAAGCGAGAAGCAGCCGCAGCGTGTCGCGGTAGGCCGCGATCGTGTGCGGGCTGGCGTTGCGCTGCCGGATCAGCCGGTCGGTGAAGAACGCCTGCAGCGTCGGCGCGAGCATGCTCATCGGGCGGCTCCTTTCAGTGGCGCTCGAGCCGGTCGCCTGCGAGCGCGAGCAGCTCCGGTGCGGCCTGCAGATACCAGTATGTCGATCCGGGGTGGACGTGCCCGAGATAGGTCGAGAGCAGCGGCAGCGTGGTCGCTGGGTTCGCGCTGCTGCGGTAGGCGTCGAGCAGCGTGTTGACGGCGAACGTGTGGCGCAGGTCATGCGGTCGCGGCCGGCAATTGCGCCGAGCGCGGGCGCAGCCCGGCGTGCGCGACGATCCGCTTGAACGCGAGGTGAACGTTGCAGTAGGTCAGCCTGGTGCCCGCGGCCGAGGTGAACACCGCAGTGCGTCGGCTCGCGCGGGATCGGGCCGGTCACGGCGAGCGAGATAGGACCGCAGAGCCATGATCGTGCTCGGGTGAAGCGCGACCTCGCGCGACTTGCCGAACTTGCTGTCGCGCACGGTCAGCAGCCTGTTCGCGAGGTCGATGTCGCCGCGGTCCAGGCGGATCGCCTCGCCGATGCGCATCCCGGTGACCGCGAGCAGCCCGATCAGTGTGCGCATCGTCGCTGCACGGTGCGGCGTCGGGATCACCGTCGCGCCGTCCATCAGCGCCAGCGATCTCGCGCGTCGGTATAGAGGTAAGGGACTGCGCGCCGCGCCCGCCACGGCAACAGATCGGCGGGCGGCACCTCGTGCGCGGGGTCGATCGCGTGCAGGTGGGCGGCGAAGCCGCGGACGACCGACAGCCGCTGGCGATGCCAGTTCGAGCCGGTCGCCGGCGGGCAGGTCGCCCACTGGAGCGCCAGCTCGGTGGTGATCAGGGCCTGCTCGCGCTCGGCCATCCACGTCGGTGAACTGGGGCAGCAGCTTCCCCGCGCGCGCGAGCTTGTATCCCATCGCGCGCCGGACCGCCAGATACTCCGTGAGGTGCTGCTCGAGCGAGCTCACGCGCCCGCTCCCGGCCACGGCCGCGCGAGCGAACCCAACGCGCCCCGGTCGACCTTGGCGTAGATCGCGGTCGAGAGCGGCTCACGGTGGCGCAGGACCTGCCCGATCTCTGCGAGCGGCGCCCCAGCCCTGAGCATCGATGTCGCGGCGGTGTGCCGCAGACGATGCGCATGAATCTGGCCAAGCCCCGCACGCTGGCCAGCGGCGAAAACGACCTGGGTGATCCCGCCGGTGCTCAGCCGCCGGTGAGGAGCCTTGACACGAATGAACACCGTCCGGTCCAAAGCGCTGCCCGGCCGCCCGTCACGCAGATAGCCGCTGATCGCCTCGCCGACATCGACGGGCAACGGGAGCCGCTCGGCGCGGCGGCCCTTGCCGAGCACGACCAGCTCCCCAGCGCGCCAGTCGACGTCTTCGAGTGACAGGCCGGCGACCTCGCCGGCCCGCAGCCCGAGCCGAAGCAACAGCGTCAGGATCGCCAGATCGCGCCGCCCGACCACCGTCTGCCGATCACAAGAGTCCAGCAGCGCCTGGGCCTGCCCAGGCTCGAGAAAACGCGGCAACCCTGACAGCCGCCACGCCGCCGCCGACGGCACCGCACCGGTCAGCGACCCGGCGATCAGCCCCTCGACATGCAAAACCCCAGCAGCGACCGCAGCGCGCAGACCGTCATCTTCGCTGCCCCGCGGGACTGCCCCGGACAGCGAGCAACGACGAACGCCGTCACCCGGCCAGCGCTCAGGTCCCGAAGATCCAGCTGGTCATCGTCGAGGCCCACCAAAAACGGCTTGACGGCATCGACATACCCAGTGACAGTCCCCTCCGCTAGGCCGCGCTCGTCGATCAGATAACGACGGAAGCGCTCACCCAGCACCTCGGCCCTCGTCGACGGCTGCACCGGCGAAGCCGACGGCACCAGCCCGAGCCCCCGCAGATAGGCAAGCAACGGCGCCACCGCACCCGCTGTCACATAATCCCGGTGACCAGCCAAACGGCGCCCCGCCAAGAACCGTTCGAGCACCTCGCCGCTCAGCTCCCCACACGCCACGCCATTCGCCTGCATCCAGCTGCTCACGCGAGCCATCAGCCGCACCTGCAGCGTCGCGCCTACCGGCGAATACCCCAGACGCTCAAGCTCGACCACGAACCCCGGCCCGAACTCCTGCAACGGCCCAGACAGCCGCACCCTGCAACGGACTCACCATCAGCGCTCTCCCTTCCGAGAATGAAGAACACAGCCTCCCCCGCCGGACCGGATTATGCCGACCTCAACGACCCCAGACCCACGCCATTGCAGCCCCTTCGCGGCCACCTCGGCATAACCCGGACCTCGGCATAGTGCACGTTATGCGGACGTCGGCATAACGTGCACCTCGACAGGACCAGCTCTGCGGGGCGCGGCGGGCGCCTCCTCGGCATCGACACGTTCGGCCGCAGCGACGAGCTGCTCGCCAAGTGCGCGCAATTCATCTGCTCGGTCCGTATCGGCCTTGACGACGAGCATCGACGCAGCCTCCCGAAGCGACCACTTTCGCCGCTCTGGCTCGACCAAGCCCTCAGAGCTTGCAGCGAGGCCACTGGACTCGGACACCATCCTCGAAAACTCAAGCTCCCAGACCACCGGCTCTGCCAAGAACGGATCGATCGCCCGGCCCGCGACCTCGAGGTGCCGCACAATCAGCCCGACCACCATGCCGAGCATGGCGAGGTTCTCGCAGCCGTCCAGCAAGATCGCCACGAGACGGTCGACAGGGACGCCAGCGAGGATCGCGTTGTCGCAGACGCGCTCCAGCGCCTGCAACGCGCTCATGCAGGGATACGGCCCGACCCCGGTCCCTCGGTACCACACCCACACGTGGCTGTCGCCGACGTACTCCCGCGGCGCGCCCGTCACCGAAAGCTCGACGGTGTACTCCGCCTCGGCGCCTTCCGGCGGCATGCCCCAAGGGTTTCCGATGCCCGCGAGTGTGCGCGCCCTGGCGCGCGCAGCGTGGTTCAGTAGCCGGTTTAGCATCGCGATGCCGGGGCGGAAGTCGCTTTCAAACAGGGCCATGAACGGGCCGCGGTAGTAGGCGTTCATCGCGATCCCCAGCCCGAGAAAGCCGTGATCACGGACGCCGTCCTCATGAAAGCCGGAGCCGTCCTCGTCCTCGTCGAGGTAGTACGCCTCGGTGAGATCGACGAGCAGACCGCGACCGTACAGTGCCAGCGCCCGGCCCGTGAACATCTCGTCGACCGCCGGCGCAAGATCAGAAGGCGCATGCTCGGCCACCTCGCGCAAGAGCCGCTCACCCTCCTCGCCGAGGTCGGGGGCGAGCAGCGCCAGAAGCTCCAGCACCGTGTCGTCCGTCAACTCACGCGGCACCTCCCCCCGCCGCCGCCGGTGCCTACGCCCCCCGAAGCCGATCTCCGTGAAGAGTGCTTGGTTCTCGCTGACGATCCGCTCGCGCTCGATCTCCTCCGGCGTCGGCTTTCTGCGCGCCCGCTCCTCGGCCGCCCGCTCCTGCTCGCGCTTGTGCTCCTCCAGCCGCCGCCGACCTTGCTCGCACCACGACACGAGCCTCTCGCGCAGCCGCACGCGTAGTGGGTGCCCCGCCTCCGGCTGCGTGAATGACAGCGCGCGGAGCCATTCGCGAATGCCATCAGCGATCTGCTCGCTCTCCCGCCAGGGCGTGTCCTCGTCGAGCAGGTGCACGATGATCGGCTCGATCGCGGCCGCATCGACAAGGCCATCCCGCCGGTGCCGCTGACCGACCAGGCGCAGGAGCCGCAGCATCCCCTCTGCGCCGCCCCCACGAAGCTGCGCCCACGCGTCGGCGAGAACCGGCCCCGGCTCCCCCAGCGTCAGCAGTGCTTCGCTGGGCACATCCTGCCACCGCGCGCCGTGCGCCTCGCCGATTGCGTCGAAACCCGCCTGCAGTCGCGCGAAGCGACCCTCAAGCGGCGACTCGGCCGAGGCCGGTGTAGAGAGCAACGCTTGGCACGCGAGCGTCGCGGCCGACAGTGCCCATCGCGGTGCGTCCGCCGCGAGAAGCTCCCCGGCCGGATCGCCGTTGCCGAGAAGCACACGGGCGACCGAATACCTCCGCAGCTCCTCGTGCGCGAACTCCGGCACAACGCGCCAGGGAGTGCCGGCCGGCGTTCGCACCAGACCGTCCCGGCGCAAGCCATCGAGTGCTGCCGGGTCCAGTTCGGCGACCACCTGCATCGCTGGCGTCGCGGTCAGCTCCGCCGAAGCCATGCGCAGAAGCGCCTGCTCGCGCGCATCAGGCAGGCCGCGATCATGCTGGCCGTGGCGCCGCACGAGGCCCGCCCAGATCTCCCGCATCGCGTCGGCGTCGCTCAGCGGATCGGCTGTGAGGCGGCTGCGCACGAGGAGGTCGACCACCACGAGCCGCCGCAGAAACTCGCGCGAGCGCGCATTCCCGGCGACCCGCTCCAACTCCGGGAACGCCAACGCGATCTTGGCGAGCTGCTCGTCGCTCAGCCCGGCCACCGGCTGCTCGGTCAACGCGCCGAGATGTTCTTCAAGCAGGTCCTGCACCACACGCTTGCTCTCCGCTGCCGCGACGGCAACCACCTTGACGCCGCTCGCACGAGCCGCCTGCAGCAGATACACGAACATCGCGCGACCCGTCTCAAGCGCGGCGTCAGCCCCGTCGATCACCAACAGTCGGTGCGCGGCGCCCATCTCGCTCAGCAGCGCGCTCAGCTCAGCTCCCAAGCTCGTCACCAGATCGAGCGAGTTCGTCGGCAGGTACCGAAGGTTCAAGCAGAGAACCTCAAGCTCCTCTGCCTCCTCGACAGCCGCTGCGCTTGACGCGCCCAGCACCAATGCGCTCTTTCCGACCCCCGACTCGCCCGTGACCAGCAAGCACTCGGCCGCCTTGGCGTGAGCGATCAGCGCACGGCCGTCGACGCTCCTGTCGATGTGCAGCGTCCGCTCCCCGTCGCCGAGCCCCAGCTTGTCACGGACGGCCGAGAGAGCCTGTGTCTCGAGGTGACGCAGGAGGCTCCATCCCTGCTCGTCGCGCCGCACGCCCGGCTCCAGGAGTGCGCCCACGTCCCGCCGCAGAATGGTGAGATCGACCTCTGCAGCGCTCGGCGCGTACTGCCCGGCAAGGTTCTCCAGGCGGTCCATCAGATGCCCGGCCCCGATCAGGTCATTTCCCCGCGCGAGGGGGACTAGGCGGTTCAGCACCGCACCCCAATCCGCCCGATCGGGCTCCTCGATACGCGGCATCAGCACGTCCAGCCGCGACAGCAGTTGCCACGTGCGCGCCTGCGCCTGAGACTCGTCCGAATCCTCGACGCCCAGCTTCTTCAAGGCTCCCGCGACCAACGCCTGGACGTGCACGAGGCGGTCGGCGAGGGCCTTGCGGATCTTCCCCTCGGTCCCGATCAGCGCGTAGAAGCCATCGGCCTTCATTTGCTGCGCAGCGAGCGCGGCAAGCTCGGCCACCTCGCGGGCATGGTTCTGCTGGCCGGCGACCGCCAACGCGAATCGATGGTCGAGTCCGTCGTCGGGCAACGAGAGCAGCGCGCGGACGTACTCGACCATCAGGCTCTGCGTGTCGGGATCGCTGGTGATGATTCGCGGCGCGCGGCGCACGCCGATCGCCAACACGAGGCTCGGCGATCTCTCGTCTGGACGCTGCGCGTGCACGACGAGATCGTCGATCGGGAACTCAGGTGCCTGCTGGAAAGCCACGCTCGCCACCGACCGGCCGTCGCCGAGCTCGGTGCTGCCATCCCCCGTCAGCAGCAGCGCCAGGTACATAGCCCCGACCCGCCGCTCGAACGTGACGCCGCCACCCCCGGTGGAGTAAGGGCTGACGGCCGATCGACGTAACCGTGGGCTCTCGGTCACGTGCTCTGAGCCAGTGGTATCGGTCCTGACGATCGTCCCAGTCCTCCAGTACCGCTCAGGATGTCGTCAAGGTCTCCGCACTCGACCTGATCGATCAGTTTCTTGAGGATCAGCACAACAGCGGCGCGGTCCTCGTCGATGTCGCCCTTTAGTACCCACCTGCCACCGAAGCCTTGCCCAAGATGCGGGCCAAGTTTGCTCTCCCGTCGCACGCCGACACCCACCGAGGGAGGTTCCTCGGAAAAGGTCGCTGCTGGGACATCCTCGGGATGCAGCGGAGAGGAGTTGCCCTTGTCATCGATGGCGAGACGGCGGAACGAGCCGTCGTCCTCTTGGAACTGCACGATCGTACGACCATCGAAAAGCTGGCGGGTCGTGGGCTCGCTGGAGATACGCATTGACGAGTAGACCCACAAGTCCCGAAGCGGGACCACGGCGTGACGAAAGCCATCCTCGTCCTCCCAGGACTGGACGTTGTGGATCGCGACGCCTGTCGCTTGGTCAACAAGGTCCATCACGAATCGGTCGCCTTGGCGTCTGACGATCACATCGAGCGCCTCGCGGTCGAGCGGCTCGCCAGCGAGCCGCCACTGCGGATCTTCAGGACCGTCCTTGAGCTCGATCACTGCGTTCTCGCCGTACTGCGTAATCAAGCTCTTGAGAAATGCTCGGGCGAGGTTGTCGGCCCGAATCTGATTGATCAAGCCCGAGTCGTCTTCGCGCAGAACGGCCATTCCGTAGCGAAGCACGTCGGTGCGACTGCAAACGAGTCTGTCTGCGAGTCGGTCCAGTTGGGCGCGCTCGCGCGAGGTCAGTCGGAAAGTAGTCGTCGGTGTGGGCATAGGAGAATGGTAGCACCGTACTGTAGCTACAGGCAGTAGCATGGCAACGTGGCCCTACGCCGGCCGGCGACAGTGGGTCTACGTCAAACGTCATCTCCCAAGCCCGAACGCTGCGTCGCCTCGCCAAGAGCAGCGCCGCGCGAATTGCGTGCATCCGCGGCGAAGAGCAGAACCGCCTGAAATGTCCACCAGGCTTGCGAGACCACAAATCTCAGAGGGGTTACGCGCTATAGACCAGCGCTCCTCCTGGCCATCGCTCATGCGAGGAATGATCGCGCCTCGGGCAGCATTTCCTCGCCCGGCTACGCGAGGTGGGTGTTCTCGCCGATGGCCGGCGCGCCCTCCCAAGCGAGCGCGAAGCCGCGGACGCGGCCGGACGGGTGGAGGGTGCCGTTGCGCGCGTCAGTCAGCGGCCGTCTGCGCGCTGCCGCAGCTCAGTCCGGCCAGCCGTTGTCACCCCGGGCGGCCGTGGCGACCCCGGTGACGTCGCGAGGCTGCTGCTCAGCGGCAGGACGGTAAGCGGGCGCGCAGGGCCTCTCCTCGGGGGGCGCCGGGCTAGCACCTCGAATCCTCTGGGCGGGGCGTTCCGTCCTGTGGGCCTTCGGCGGGTATCAAGCCTGGGTGCAGCTGGCGGCTCCCTCAACCCGGCGAGCGCTGGTCTGGGGGCGTTGCTGCGCCGCCGCCGTGCCGTTTGGCGGGCACCGACGGCGGTTCGAGCGCCTGCTCCTCGTACGCTCACGGGGTGCAACTCTGGCGCTTCAACCCGACGCGCTCCGCTCGCCGGCGAGCGCACCGACAGGTGCTGGCCGGACGGCACGTATTCGGGTGGCCGTGGACGTGGCGTCGTCTGAGGCTGCACATGCGACGACTGGACTGGTGGCTACCGTTCCTGACTGCGCTTGCGGTGAGTGCGCCGCTGGGGGACTACGTTGGCGACGAACCCGGCTGGCTCGGTGCAGCGTGGCCCGTGAGCGCCGTGCTCCTCGGCTTTGTCGTCGCGCTCGTCGTGTTCCTGCTCCAAGCAGTCGGAAGCCGTAGTCTGCGGGCCGAGCGCACCTACAAAGCCGTCATAGCTGAGAGCGCCGTTGCCTGGCCAACAGCCTTCTCGCTTGTCTTCCTCGGATGGGTAGCGGCTGTCGAGCGGTACGCCGGCAAGTCGCCCGCCCCCGAGTGGGTGACTACCTGGTCGCTCGGCATTTTTATCGCGCAGTTGCTCGCGCTCCTTCTTGTGTTCGGACGCATTCGCCCTCTGCTCGCACCTGCGGGCGTGGCGCGGGTGCTGGAGCGCACGTTGAAGCACGACATCGAGAGAAGCGTGGAGGAGCGTCTCACACGCCAGCGTGCCGTCGAGCTTCTCAACGACGCGTTCGCGGCGGTCGGACTCAATGCTCCTTCAAGCTTGCAGGGTTACGCGGTGTCGGTTGGCCGGGACGGCTACGTTGATGACATCGACCTCAAGCTACCCGGTCGTCTCGCGTCATACGGAATCGCCGAGGAGATCAACTTGTGGTGGCTCACGCTCGGTGACAGGGTTACGGCCGCCGCAGCGATCGCAACTCTGCGTGGATGCCCAGGCGAAACAAGCGAACGTCTGTACCGGGCAGGTATTCGTGTCCGGCGCCATCCTCGCGTCCGGGAAGACTGGATCGAGCTCTTCCGGGACGTGATCGACCTCGGGCTCAGGGCTCTCGCTGAGGGGACAGTCCGCGACCTCGAAACCGCCACCGACGTCATCGTTGCGGGCCTGAGCGAGGTGCCCCGGCTGTACTGGCTGTTCGGCGGGGAATACGACGCTGCGGCCGTGCGCCAGATTGCGTGGCGGCCTTCTGAGGAGGACCGAATGCTGGAGCTACTGACGCAGATGAGTGCCGACGTGGCAGGGTCTCAGAAGACCGACGCGCTTGTTCACTTTGTGACGCTCCCATACCAACTGGCAGACGTGGCACTGCGGGACAACAATGCTCTTCTGCTGGAGCAGGCCATTGCGCTGTGGCTCTCCCAGGCGCGGGACGCGCGGATGATCGGCCCGCACCCGATGCTGGATCTGGTCATCGACCGGATCCATCGGCTGAGCTCCGCAATAGCCGGCTCGCTAATCAGACGCTTTGAGGAAGAGCGACTTCCCGTTCCCGAGCGACAACGGGCCGCGGACCATCTCCGGCGCATCAACTGGTTCCGGGGGCGGCTCCTGAAGAGCTACGTCGACGCCGACGACCTGAGTGCGTTCCGCGGGCTAATGAGCGACATGACTACCCGTGCCAACTCACGGAACCCTGTTGATGACGCCGACGCTTTGAGGGCGGAACTTGCCCATGCCGTCGACCCGAACTCGCGGGCTCGATTGGGTCAGGCACTGGGCGAGACGGAAAGGATCGCTCAGTCGTTCCGTGAGGTCCTTGAGGACCGGGGCTGGGACTGGTTCAGGGTCGGTGCGTGGGCCGCGTGGCAGCACCGGCACGAGCGAATCCACGGCGACACCTGGGACTACGTCTCACAGCAGCTCGCGCGGCCATTTCACCACGACGGGATGTCCGGCCGCCTAGAGGAGCTGGTCTCGTCCACGGCCAGAGTCCGCGAGCTTGATGACTGGGACAGGGCGCTCCAAGACGACAGGGCGAGCATGGATGTGTGGACACCTCGTGACATCGAGATCGCCATGTTCTGGGCAACGCTCATCCTTCTCCGCGAGACCGACCCAGCATCGCCGCCGACCCTGCCCCCCGACGCATCGATGCTGTACTCCGACCAGCTGAATACCCAGCTCGACTACATCAAAGGTAACGCAGCCCGATGGACGAGCTTCACCGGCAACAATATTCAAGCGAAGGCTGCCGCTCTCCGGACGGTCGCCGCTGCGGCGAAGGACGCTCTCGACGAGCAACGGATGCAGCTGATAGCGGCGGCACCTCTCTCACAGCAACGGATCGCTCGCTGCCGAGAGTTGGCGTGGCAAGCCTTCATCGAAGGAAACCCGCTTCGCACACGACTGCAGGAGGTGGGCGCCCTAGAACTCGAGGAGGACGAGGACGCATTCCCGCGCCCTCAAGGCGGAGGACCCCTGCCCAAGGAAGTGTTCACCGATCAGGGTCGCTTCGGCGTCGATGCGCACGCCAGGTCTCTCGGTCGCGGAGCGGCAGCTCGCCAGCAAGGATGGCTCTACCAAGAGCTGGTGAACGTCGGGCAAGTGGTCGAAGTCCGCGATACCGTCGCGAGTGCGATAAGCGACGCGATCGGGGACTTGCGCGGCAGCGGTATTACTCCGGACATCGTCATCTTGCCGAACGGCTTTGTCCCTGATGGGCTCGCGGCTGACCCGGGCTTCACATGGACATCAGCCAACACGCAGGAGCTCGGGCGTCTCGGTGACGCAGCGGTCGTGGGAGTTGCGCCACGGAACGCGGAGTTCGTTGTCGTCTGCGACCTTTCCCGTGCGGTGCTTGTCCGGGAGCGCGCGCGTCCAGGTGACAACGTCCCGATGGTGCTTGAAGTCAAACCGATCAGCGCCGAGCGCGCCGCGGAGATGCTCGACTCCGGGCTCGCCCACGTGGACTCGAACCAAACGCGGGATCAAGCCATCGCCGAGCTTCAAAGCCTCCGCATTGACGTGCGAGCTGACCTCGACTATTACGTTTCGGGAGTTCGTGTAGATCGCGCGGTGCGTCTCATCTCGATCAGGGGCCTCCACGTGTGAACCGGCCCGCAGGACCGAGACGGCTTTGACGAGCAGCCGGCATCGGACCGGTGCCCCCTCCTGAGCAAGTAGCCTGACCTTCTTCGCGTACCGTCGAAAGCGCGAGGACGTGCCGCGATCAGAGTGGGCCGCTACGCCCCCCGCCCGCTTCGTCTGTGGGCGGCGAGCCACCCGCGAATCGTCCCGTGAGGGCGGGCGTCCTCGTGGGCTTCGTCGGTGGGTCGTGGGGTTTCGGGCGTGTCGTGGGCTACTTGTTCGGCGCGGGCGGCGCGCCACTCGACGTCGGCGGGTCGTGGTCCGTTGCGGCGGAGATCCTCGATCGCGAAGGCGTAGTGTTCTGAGAGCATCCGCAGGCTGGTGCCGCACTCGCTGGCGACGGTCTGTGGGTCCTCGGCGCGCAGGCGTAGGGAGATGCCGCCGCGGCGCAGCGCGTAGGGCGTGGCGCCGAGGATCTCGGTGAGCTCGGTGCGCTCGGCGGCCTTCTTGACGGCGGGCGTGAAGAAGCGTGCGCCCCACACGTGTGCCTGGTTTTCGCTGAAGTGGCAGGCTCCGGTGCGTGGTTCGCGGACCCCGTGGCCGGCGCCGGCGAGGTCGCCGGGGATGATGAAGTCGAGTTCGCGCGCTGGATGCCCGGTGTCGCGGAGCGCCAGGCGCCACGCGGTTAGGTCTTCGCGCAGGATGGTGGGGATGGCGGTGCGGCGCTGGGTGCTGTTCTCGGTCTTTCCCCATTCGTTGAGCGCTCCGCAGGAGAGGACCTCGAGCACCCACGCGAACTCCTCGACGAGCGAGGCCCAGCGCAGCCCCCAGATCTCCTGGTTTCGTGCGCATAGCCCGTACTGCAGGCTGACGATCATCGCGTCGCGCTGCGCGAGGATCTCATCGCGCTGCTTGGCGCTGTGGAGCATCTCGGCGCGGATCGCCTCGACGGCTTGCGGTGAGAGCGCCCAGCGACGCACGAGTGGCCCGCTGCGGCGAGCGTGCGGGGCATAGCCGGTTCCGCCGGCGCGGATCGAGCGGCGTCTTTTGCCGCGCGGCTCGGTCGCGAGCCTGCATCCGTTGATCTCGATCTCGGGAACTAGCTGCGAGGCGGCCGCCCAGCTGAGCGCGGCTGAGAGCACCCGCCATGCATGCGCGCGCGTCGGCCTGGGCACGCCTGCGCGCAGCATCTGTTCGCGCCAGGCGCTCGGTGGCCTCGGGCTGTTGAAGCGCACCGCCGGCACCGAGGCGAGCGCCCGACCCCAGCTGGTCGCAGGCGCGAGCCCACCCGCGCCGCAGGTGCGCGGCTGATCGAGCATGTGGCGGCCGATGGCCGACTCGTAGCGCTTGTAGGTGCCGGGCGCGAGGCCGCCCTCGTTGCTCGGGTGCGCGTTGACCGCCAGATACAGCACGAGCACCTCGCCGATCGTGCGCGCCTGAAGCTCGTTGGCTTCCTCCGCGTCGAGATCCAAGAGGAAGCGCCGCAGGCTCTCGCGGCCGCGGCGCTCGGCGGTGATGTAGTCGTCCATCCACGCGCGCGCATGTCGCTCCGTCGGGAAAGTGCGGCTGCGCTCGCGGTGCTCGTGGTCGTAGAAGCCGACGACGTAGGAGCGCCGGCCGCGCTTGCCCACGCGCGGCCACTGCGGGCGTTTCGCCCATGGCCTAGCCATCCGCCGCCCCTCGCGGGCGCGGCCGGCGGAGAGCCTCGAAAGCGCGCATGGAGGACCTCTCGACCCGTGCTCAGCTCAGCCGCTCCGTGAAGCCCCGCCGAGAACCGGTTGGAAAGCCGCGGTGCCGTTGCGGTAAAGGCACCCCACAAGTCTGCACGTTACGCTCGAAAAGCCAACAATTTGCAGGCAAAACATCATGTTGGACCCCTATTCTCGTAATGAAGGGGTCGGGAGTTCGAGTCTCCCCGTCGGCTTTGGCTTTCGAAAGCCATTTGCCCCGTGAATAGGGGCTTTTTCGGCCCTTCTGCTCTGTGCTTGTCGGCGGACAAAGCGGACAAACCGGCCATTCTTTGCGCAATTCTGCAGTACGGGTGCAGTATGAAATCTTGGGGAATGACAGAGGTGGTCCCCTGGCAGCACCTAGACCTTGGCGGCCTTTTTCGCTGCTTGCTGCGCCCGGCGATGCTGGCTGAACGCGGCCCGAGCCTCCTCGATGCGGCCCGCTGACTTGGCGTCTCGGACGAGAGCGAGCGCCCGCCCGCTGTAGCGCCCGTGGACCTGCTTGCTCAGCTCGAAAACCTTGAAGCAATCCTCGTCTTCCTTGAGCGCCAACAGGAAAACGAGAGCTTCGCCCTCGTACGAGGTGACCCCAGCTCGACTAATCAGTTCCTTGAAGTTGAAGCACCAGAAGTCCAGCTCCGAGATCTTGAGAATGCTGGCGGCATCCGCTGCCCCATCCTCGCCGGGCCGAACGACGCGCACCGGCATCGCCTCCTTGCTCTTGACGATGCGGAGCTTGTAGGTCATTCCCTCGTCCTGCTCCAAGCTCAGGCGAGCGAGGCCGGGCAACACCTTGGTCCAGTCATCGGTCTCTTGGAGCTTCTTGGCCACTCGCATGAGCTGTTTCTCGGTCGGCGGCGTCGAAGCTGCCAGTGGGTCGGTAGCCGCCTGCTCTGAAACGACCAGAGTCCGCAGAAAGGCCAGCGCCTCCGCCGTTTGGTGCTTGGGCCGCTTGAGCATCTCGCGAATCCGGTCGATGTCGTGGCTCGTGAGGAGGAACATCTCCCTGGGCGGGTTCGCCGAGACCGGGAGCATGCGGCTCGCGAAGTCCGGGTAGTCGGCCAGTCGCACGCCGAAACAGCGGTCAAGGAGATCATCGAAGAGCCTGAGTCCGCTCCCCGCATCCAGGTAGAGCCGCTCCTCGGACACTGCCGCGCCCTGGTGCTGGACTGCATCCCTGTGCGCGGCGATGGTCGCGCCGACGACGGCCTCGTCCTCTGAGAGCTTGCCCATGCCGCGCAGGACTCCGAGGCATTCGCGGTGGGTGTAGGAGTTGCCGCCGCTCTTCGGCTGGATCTGGCCCCTCTCCTCCCAGATGATCGCCTTGAACAGCATCTCGAAGGAATGCTGCAGCGGCAGGAGTACGCCCTGAGTCCTCGCGGTCGGGGAGGGTCGATTAAATATCTCGACCGCGAGGGTCAGCGACTCGATTGCCGTCCGCTTGAGCAGACGTGTTCGACGCTTCATCAGGACGGGCCGGTGACGGACCTCGTGGAAATGACGTTCAGCCCTAGAGCTTTTTGCACTCCTTGCAAAGGGGGCGCCCGGCCTTGCCGGACTCCCGGTGCTCGGGCTTGATGCGTTTCCCGTCGGGGCAGGCGTTGTTGTCGTGATAGACGTTGCGCTCGCCCCCGTACTCAAGACGGGTTGTGTGATAGGGGTTGACCTTCATTTGAGACTCCTGACCTAAGCCCCTCGAACCGCCCGCTGTCACAGGCTCTGAAGTTCAAGGGATCAGGAGATACTCCCGCTCGTACCGGACGAAACCTGGCGCATTCGGGTGCATCCGGCGCCGCTGAAAGAATCGATCTCGCCCCGGTGTGTTCGTGGGTGCCTTCCCTGACCAAGCCAAGCAGTAGGCGGCCCGGGCTGTCACCCGGGTCGCCGTTTTGCCGTTAGCTTCTCTACACGACCGGGGATGCCCGAGTCTGAGCGATGAGAAGGAGCCGGGGGATGGCCGAGGTCGAGCGCAGCATCTATTTCTACGCCGTGGAGATGGCGGAGGGTCACGAGTGGCGTCGAGCCGACGTGCTCCAGGGACTCGCCGATCTCCAGGGCGAGGACCAGCTCGTGTCTCTCGGGAACGACAGCTACGCCTGGGCGCGCCTAGACCGAATCCCAACGGGCGGTGAGGCGGGCAGGCTGCGTTTCTTTCGCGAGCGTCGCAGCAACCCGGGCATTCCGGTCTCCTACGTGCCTTGGGCGCGGATCGCGGAGCTTGCGAGCACGACGGCCACGAACACCCGCAGCCACGCCGAGAAACGCCTGCTCTTAGAGCTTCATCGCTACCTGAAGGGGTTGATGACGATGCAGAACGTGACCTCCAACGAGGTCTATGTGGTCGCCCTCGGGCAGGAGCCGCTTGACTGGTCGAGCCTGAGCTTCAAGGACACCGTGGTCGAGCGCGACCGCTACTACCACCCTGTCGGCGGGAAACGCGGCGGCTGGCCGCGCACGCCACCGAACTACCTTGGCTCCCGGTTCGATGGTCGCCTCCAGCAAATCCGCCACGTCGAGGGCTACGAGGTCATCACTCGGCCGCACGACTACATCCCCGAGATCATCCCCGAGGCCGACTGGACCGAGGAACCGCACTTCCTCTACACGCTCGGCCCCGTGATCGAACCGCCGCACGAGGTTCGCACGGGCAACGTCTACCGCAACCAACGTGTCTGGTGTGCCCTTGACCTCTTGCTGACCTGCAAGACGATCAGGGAAGCTCGTGACAAGACCCAAGAGCGCGCCCAGTGACGAGACTTCGGAGGGCTCATTGGTCAATCGCGGTCCTGACCGCGAGCGCCATGCTCGCGACAGGCTGCGGGAGCGGGACGACCAAGACCGTCACCGTCAAACAGACCCTCGCAACGACGAGCCCTGCGGCAGCATCCACGGCGGTCCACATCTATGCGCCGTACTCGGCTGAAGGCAAGCTCACGGTCCCGGTCACGAAGACTGGTGCCGGGAGCTGCTTTACCGGGTCCATCATCAGCCAGCGCTCTGATGCTTGGCGCTGTAGCGACGGGAACGAGCTACTCGACCCCTGCTTCGCAGCCGTCCTCAACGCCCATGCCGTCGTCTGTCCGCTCGAAGGGCCTTGGTCAGGGCAAGCGCTCGAACTCAAGCTCGCTAAGGGCCTCCCGAGCACTGGCAACACCGCAAGACCTCCGCTCACAGACCCGGCCTGGGCCATCGAACTCACCGGGGGCGAGCGCTGCCTCTTCCTGGCCGGGACGAGCAGCATCGTTGCGGACTTACGCCAGAACTACGAATGTCCGGGGAACCTTGGGCTCTACGGGAACGAGACCCGCTCGACAGAGCCTTGGACTATCTTCGGGCGCAAGGGCTCGACGGGCCAGCTCACGCCTGAGCCCATCGCTGCCATCTGGTTCTAAGCGAGAGCCAGGCGCCCAGCCAGCGCGGGCCTACGACCTGCCAGACGCGCCGACGCCGGGTACCTCCCAGTGGTCCGGCGGAGGAGCCAGTGCTCCTGGAAAGTCCGGTAGTCTGGACTTCTCAATGGGTGGCGACTGGGGGGCGATCATGGGCATGACACGTCGTGCGCGGACTTGGCCGCTCTGCGCGGTGCTGCTCGTCGTCGGGCTGCTTGTTGGCACATCTGCTGCGCACGCCGCCGCCTCGTCAGTGCAAATACCAGCTGGGCAGAGAGCTTCCACCGTCTTGACCCCCGGTGCCAAGGTCGTGCTTGAGGCTGATGTCATTCCGAAGGACTGGTGTCGCGTCGGGCTCTCGCATACAGGTGCTGATCCCGCGCGCAGCGCGGCTCATTTCGCATCGGGTGGTCTGGCGGAGTTCTCATGGCGCGTGCCGAAGAGCGTTGCGGCAGGCAAGTGGCGCACCACAGTTAGATGCGCCCCGTCGCGGTTGGGGTTGCTACGCGGACGCGGAAAGGCCGCCACGGTCACTTTGCGTACGTCCCGGCAAGGGCGCGAGCACCACGGCACGGCTGCCGGGGCCATCAGCGTGACCTATCTGCACGCCTCCTTTTTCCCGGCGCCGAGCACCGGCAAAGGCGGCGGTGCCTACCCGCCATACGGTGCGCTGCTCATCGCCGGGAGCGCTTGGCTCGACGGTCAGGGCGTCAACGTGTATTCCAACGGGTCTGACGGAAATGAACAAGGCATATATCAATGCGTGGAGCTGGTGAACCGGCTGATCACCACGCGCGGTTGGAGCCCGTCTATCTACGGGAACGCCAACCAGCTGTACGGCAACGCCAGCACGACCTACTTCAACAAGTACGGCAACGGAACCGGATACCACCCGGTGCCGGGCGACATTGTCGTATGGGGAGGTGGGGCGGGCGGCTTCGGTCACGTCGCCGTCGTCGACGCCAACAGCGGTGGCCTGCTGACCGTTGTTGAGGAGAACGCCTCTCCCAGTGGCTATGGCACGTATCCAATCTCGTCCTCGGGATACATCGCTCCCACGGCCTACGGCTACTACGTCGAGGGGTTCTTGCATCCCAAGGCGGATCACATCCCCGCCACAGGCGGTGGTGGCTCGGGTGGCTCGGGTAGCGGCGAAACCGGCCCTGGGGGAGGCGGAACCGGCCCTGGTAACGAGCCGACCGGGCTCGACGATGTCTATTTCGTTGGAACGGATGGCCGAATCCACCTGTGGCTGTACAGCGGGACCGGCTGGACCGAACAGAACCTGGGCGGGAGCGTTGCGACTGGCACGAGCCCGAGCGCGTTCGAGAGCGCGAGCGGGGCGCAGTACGTGTACTTCGTCGGCACGGATGGCCGCATCCACGTCTGGCTCTACAGCGGGGGGAGTGGCTGGACGGAACAGAACCTGGGCGGGAGCGTTGCGACTGGCACGAGCCCGAGCGCGTTCGAGAGCGCGAGCGGGGCGCAGTACGTGTACTTCGTCGGCACGGATGGCCGCATCCACGTCTGGCTCTACAGCGGGGGGAGTGGCTGGACGGAACAGAACCTGGGCGGGAGCGTTGCGACTGGCACGAGCCCGAGCGCGTTTGAGGACTCCAGCGGCGATCAGTATGTCTATTTCGTCGGCACGGATGGTCGCATCCACGTGTGGCTGTACAGCGGCGGCACCGGCTGGACCGAACAGAACCTGGGCGGCAGCGTCGCCGGGGGCGCCAGCCCAAACGCCTTTGAGAATGCGAGCGGCGATCAGTATGTCTATTTCGTCGGCACGGATGGTCGCATCCACGTGTGGCTGTACAGCGGGGGGAGTGGCTGGACCGAACAGAACCTGGGCGGCAGCGTCGCCAGCGGCGCCAGCCCAAGCGCCTTCGAGAACTCCAGCGGGGCGCAGTATGTGTATTTCGTCGGCAGTGATGGCCGAATCCACGTCTGGCTCTACAGCGGCGGGACCGGCTGGACCGAACAGAACCTGGGCGGGAGCGTTGCCGGGGCCACGAGCCCGAGCGCGTATGAGGATGCGAGCGGCGATCAGTACGTCTATTTCGTCGGCACGGACAGTCGCATCCACGTGTGGCTGTACAGCGGTGGGACCGGCTGGCAGGAACAGAACCTGGGCGGGAGTGTTGCCGGGGGCGCGAGCCCGAGCGGCTTCTGAAGATCCTCGCCACACGGGTATGACGGATGCCTGGCGGCTCTCAAATCGTTAGGTGCGGGGATGGCCAAGCACGATGAGCGAGGTAGCCCCAAGAGCTGAGCGCGAGTGGCCGTCGAAAGGCCGGGGACGGTCGCCGTGCGCGGCCTACGCTCCAGCTACGACCCGTCTCGACCTCAAGACGTTTCCTGAGCAAGTTCCCGCGAAACGTCCAGATCTGCAGTACGGGTGCAGTATGGAGCGTCATCCGAGATCCGAAAGCCCCGGAAACACGGGCTGAAACGCCCAGAGGGTCATGCACTCGCAATGAAGTGGTCCGGGGTTCGAGTCCCCGCGTCGGCTCTCACGAAAAGCCCATGGATACTGGGCTTTCGGCGGACTAGGGCTGGGAGTGCGTAGCTCCGAACCGGCCCATATAGGTCGGTTTCTGCTGCCGCCGGTAGCAAATTGGTAGCACGCTCAATCTTCCCGACGCAGACTGTCCGCGCCTCGGCTAGGGCTCCTGCTCACGCCACGGATATGCCCGAGTGCGTCCAAGCTCTAGTTCCTTGACTTTCGCCTCGGCCCATGTGGTCGCCTGGGCGACAACCCCGTCGAGCGTATCGACGGTGTACTCCCACTCGCTCACGACCCTTGATGTGAGGGTCGTGGCCCGAGTCATGTACGTGCTTTGTTGCCCGCCCATCCGCAAAATGATCCGGACGACGTTCAGCGGCTCGGCGAGAGAAAGCTTCGAGGCGGATCGCCTCTCAGCGCTGACGACCAGATCAGCGCCGCCCGATCCGACCTTCAGCGGTCGTAGGCACGGCCACGCGGCTTGATGGCGGTCACCACGATCACGCGGGCCTCCAGGTCCAAGCGGATGAGCGCTCGCCAGTCCCCGATGCGCAGACGCCACTCGCCTTGTCGTCCCTTGAGGCTCCGTACATCTCCGGCAGGCAGGCGCTCGATGGCTGTGAGGATGCGCTCGCGTTCGTTGCGAGGGAGCTTGCGCAGTGCCTTCGTCGCGGCAGGTGCAATCACCGCGTCCCACGAGGGCAGTTCAGGCGTCAGCTTGGGGCTCCGCGCGCAACTCGGCCACGCTGATCGCCTCGCCCCGCTGGTAGGCCGCCCAGCCCTCATCAGAAGCGGTGCGGTCCTCCCCGGTGTAGGGCTCGTCGTCAAACGGAGCCGCCTCCAGGGCAGCGAGCATCGGGTCCTTGGCGCGCGTCAGGAGTATCCCGGCAGCGTCCACGCTCTCGTCGGGTAGCTCATCCACAAGGCGGTGTAGCTCGGCTCGTGTCATACGGCTAAACGTAGCATCGGGAACGTCAAACGGATAGAGGGGGTCGCGGAGGCCCTGGTAGCACGCGGGTAGCACGGAGAGCACCGATCTCGTCCCACTATGGCTTATTCAAGCCAGATACGTCCACAAGACCACGATCACTCGTAATGAGGCAGGCGTGCCGACTTAGCTCAGTTGGTAGAGCACCACTCTCGTAAAGTGGGGGTCCCGGGTTCGAGTCCAGGAGTCGGCTTCGAGAGCTGTATTGACGAGGACGCTTCTGGCCGTAAGCGCTAGCTGGATCCGCGGAGAGCGGAGAGCGGGGGTTTCGCCGAGATTGCCGCGTGGGCGACGAAGCAGCAGCCGAGCGCGAAGCGCGTGAGATCAGCGCTGCGTCGTGCCGGCGCCACTTGTGAGCGCAGACGTGCGACTTGAGTCCGGCTCGAGCCGGCTCTCGAAGTCAGCGTCTGCGGAGCGTGGCTAGTTGCACGGTGTCGTGGTGGGTGGTGGCGAGGACCCTGCCATCGAAGACGAGCAGGGTGCCGGGTTCCAGTCCCGGGATGGGCGTGGGAGGCGCGCCGGGGCTCGCGACCACGATCTGGCTGGCGGGAGCACAGCTGCTTGTTGGCTGCGCGTATGCCGCCTGCCCGCCGGCTAGGGCGAATGCCGTGGTCGGTGGTTCATCCCCGAGGGCTTCTTTGGTCAGGATCTGCAGGCCCGGCTGTCCGATTTGCCCGACGCTCAGCACGTCTGAGGCGAGGCGTAGCCCGCAGGGTCCGCGACGCGGTTCGGTCATGAGGGCGAATGTTCCCGAGCTATCCAAGGCGAAGTCCTCGATCTGCTCGCTGGGGGGCCTAGGGCGTAGCCGGCGCACGACCTGTCCGTTGCTGACGCGGATGATCTGGAGTTCGTCCTGCTTGCCGACGACCTGAGCACTCTTTAAGGAGCGCCACCCAGTCGCCCGCGGCGAGGAACGGCGTGACGACCGGTAGCCCGTTGGCCAGCACCCGTAGGAGCCGGCCGGAGAAGCTGCGTAGCACCAATCGCGAAACTCCTCGGCGGCACGGGTAGGCCGATACCTCGTAGTCAACCAGGCCGGCGTCCGTGACCGCGACGGCCGATGGTTCCGGTGGCCCTTGGCAGTTGGGGCGTGGAGGGACGAGCGACTCGACCGGTCTGATCGCGCCCGGTGGGCCCGCAAACAGCGTGACCGAATCGGTCGGCCCGTTTTCGGCGCCGGACGAGCACTTCAGGGTGCGAGGCGGAGCAGAGGCACACCGGATCACCGACTCGATGAATGCCACCCGCCCATCACCTGCCGCGATGCTGTCCACGAAGAACGGCCAGCGCGTGCCCTTCGGCGCTCCCGGCGTCTTTGAGGTGGAGAAGAGCGTGCGCGTGCGGCCGTGCGCGTCGAGCGAGCGCACGAGCAGCCGCTGGCCAGCCTCCACCCACACCGCTCGGTGGTCCAGCAGCACCGGCCCGGCCATCAGTCGGTCGCCTGGCAGCGTGTGCGCCTGCACGACCGGTCCAGCAACCTCTCCTCGTGACGAGCCTGGCGACCCGGAAGCGGCAACGCTGGCGCATCCCCCGAGCGCGCAGGCGACCGCCACCAGTCCCAGCCCGGGCAAGCGCCGCGCCAGTCGGGCGGCCCGAAACGGTGAGGATCGCTTGGCGCGTGGCGGGTGCATCCGTCGCTGAACACTAGGCCGGGACCCAGCATGACGCGAAGGTCGCGAGCCGTGCGGCGGACACGACGAGAGGGTCTGCCGGCCTCGGATTCGAGCACAGCAGACTGCTCACCAAGCAGCAAAGACGCTCGCTGGCCGCTCAACGGCCCGGCCGACTGCCGCTCGGGGTCGGCGACCCGCCAAAGCAGCGGCCTCGGCCGTCTCCGCTTTCGTGAGGAGACGGCCCTCCGCCGCGGCGCGCACAGGGCCCTGCTACGCGCGGAAGGGAAGTGCCTGTGCCGGGCGATGATCGCGACTGCCTTGGACGAGCTGCGAGAGCGGAGATGCTGCACGCGTGGGCCACTGCTTTCCACTAGGAAGCGGAAGCTGGTCACGTCACCCGACCCCGGAGGCTGTTGAGATCGTGAAGCCGCGGAGCTGTGTGGGTCGCGCCGCAATCGTGGTACACTCACAACATGGCCCACACTGAGACACGCGTCACGGTCACCGTCGGCGAGCGCGGGCGACTTGTCTTGCCGTCCGCTGTACGCCGTGAGCTGGACCTGAAACCCGGTACTCACATGCTGCTGAGTACCGAGAACGACGGCTCGTTGCGACTACGCCCATATCGCGCCGTGGCCGAGCAGAGTCGCGGACTGCTCCGTCGGCTCCCCGGAGGGTCGATGGTGGACGAACTGCTCGCCGAGCGGCGCGCAGAAGCCGACCGTGAGGAAACCGAGTAGTTGGCGCCGGTACTCGACGCCTCGGCGCTTCTCGCGCATCTTCGAGACGAGCCCGGCGCCGACGTTGTTGCCGAGGCAATCGCCAGCGGTGCGGTGATCTCGACCGTCAATCTTGCCGAGGTATTCAGCCGCGTCGCCGATCGGGGAGACGACCCGGTGAAGCTCGCGGCTGAACTCACCCAAAGCGGACTACTCGATGGCGCGATCACCGTCGAGCCGTTCACGGCCGCTGACGCCATCGACGCGGGACGCCTACGATCGTTGACCCGCGATGCAGGGCTCTCACTCGGCGACCGGGCGTGCCTAGCACTGGCGCGACGGCTGGACGCTCCAGCTCTGACAGCCGACACCGATTGGCAAGGGGTAGCTCACGGTGTCGAGCTGCGCCCTATCCGCTGAGCACTTGATCGCCGCCAGCCTGCGCGCGCACGACAGGTGCGCGCCGGACGCCGCGATGACATAGCCCGCACCATGCGGGCCGTCGGCCCTGCTTGAACCTCCTGGCGTGCATGTCGCGGCGGCAGGCGGGGACTTCTTGCGGCGCCGGCCTGGCAGCCGCGTTCGTCCTGCGGTACGCCTGCTGGTACGGGGCTCCACGAACTCCCAGGAACGCTGTATTTACCGGCATTCACGCGTGGAGGGCCATACCCTCGTAATGAAGGGGTCCGGGGTTCGAGTCCCCGCGTCGGCTTGCCTGAGGTCCTTGCGCGTAACCGCGTAACCCCTCCTTTGAAGGCTAAACGTACTACCGATCGGCGGCCAGTAGTACGTTTATGCGGCTGCCCGACCGAGCGTCATACCCCGTCGCCAGCCTCGTCATCCTCCGATACAGGCCTATGGCTCTTGATGTCTTCGGCAAGATGAGACACGCGCGTCGCCTCATCCTGGACCACCTCCGCAAGGTCCGTCAGCGGTTTCCCCTCGACGCCGTGCGCGTCGTCGAGAGCTCCGGCGGCGCTCTCCAGCGCTGTGCCCGCCCAGTCCGCGCGCTTGGCCGCGCGCGTTATCAGCTCATCATCCTTCTTTGCGGCTGCGTCTTCTTGTGCGGTGCGACGGTCGATCTTGCGACCTGACATCCCCGCCCTCCCAGATTGGGCCCAACCCAGCTAGAGCTCGTGTGCGCCAAGCATACTCGCCGCCTCGAACCGCTCGGGACCGCTTGCGACGATCCGCTTGACCGGTCGAGTATCGTCTGGTGTTGGAGGGCATACATCGTGAGGTCCGCCCACGGCGGCGGCAACACGGACTGACTTTCGAGGGTCACCAACTCCGGAGGTCTCTATGTCCAACACGCTGGCTGTCACCGATTCGGGCGCTCGCCCCGCTGTCGATGAGATAACCGAGCGTTTCGATTCAATCGCCTGCGTTGACGACCGTTTCCGTCACCGCGGCGAGTCCGATGAGCCGCTCGAGCCAGGCTGCTACATCGAGATGCAAGGAGCCGGTCGAGCGCTGCTGATCCCGCTCGGCGCCGAGGTCACTCACATCGGTCGCGGCCTTGGGGCCGACCTGCATCTCGACGATATCTCCGTCTCGCGACGTCACGCGGTCCTTGTCCCGCGGTCCTCCGGCCACCGCATTCTCGATGACCGTAGCTTCAACGGCACGTTCGTCAATGGTCAGCGCATCGAGCAGTTCGACCTGTGCGATGGTGACGTAATCGTGCTCGGCAGAGTCGTGCTGCGGTATCTCGAGCGTAGGCCCGACCCCGCGTAGCCGCAGCGATGCACACCTCCCAACCCACCCTCGCGCGGCTGGAGACGACAGCCGCCGACACCAAGCTCTCCACCGTCGAGCGTTTCGCAAGCGCCCTCGGCTTCGACGAGCTTCCCGGCCTGCCTATCGAGCCCTCGCGCCGTCCTCGGGCGAGCTGCGCCACTGCGGCACGCCCAGCGTGATCATCCGCAGCTGGCGCCCGGCGGTGGCGACGATCTCGGCCTCCGCGGCGGGATCCCTCGGTGGGGCGTCGAGGATCGCCTCGGCGGTCGACACCATCGTGTTGACCATCAACCCCGCGAGCAACTGCAGATCCTGGGTGCTCCAGCGCTCGAGGTAGGGCAGGCGCGCGAGGTCGGTCGCGAGGTCGCTCGCGAACAGGCGGATCTCCACGCGGATCGCCTGGCGCAGCGCGGCGACGCCGCCGAAGCGCTCACGGGCGATGAAGCGGAAGTGCGTGTCGTGCTCGTGCACGTAGCCGACCAGCAGCTCGACCGACGTGCGGATCATGTGCTCGTTCGTGCGCGGGTCCGCGCGCGCGGCGCGGATCATCGCCCGCAGGGTGCGGAAGGACTCGTCGATCAGCGCCAGCCCGAGCTCCTCCATGTCGTCGAAGTGGCGGTAGAAGGCCGTCGGCACGACGCCCGCCGCGCGCGTCACCTGGCGCAGGCTGAGGCTCGAGAAGCTCTGCTCCTCGAGCAGCTCGAGCGCGGCGTCGAGCAGCGCCTGGCGCGTGCGCTGCTTGCGCGCCGGTCGGGTCGCGCTCTCGTGTGTACGACTGTTCACGTTCGGCATGTGATCGAGCTTGCGGCTGTATCGATTCCCTGCTCCCGGGGTAAGTGTACTCTGTGAACATGTGTGCACCGACCAAGTCGGGTCGTCGATAGCCGTGCCGGCCGCGACCTCGCCCCGTCGCGTCGGTCGCCGGCTGCTGCGCTCGAGCCTGCTCGAGGCGCTCGCCTACCCGCACGGCGTCGATCGCTACCTCGAGCTCGTGCGTCCGCTGCTCGTCTCCCGTCAGGTGCGCGCGGAGGTGACGGCCGTCCGCCGCCAGACGCCCAAGAGCGTCACGCTCGAGCTGCGCCCCAACGATGCGTGGCGCGGTCTGCGCGCGGGGCAGTCCGTCGGGCTCAGCGTCGAGATCGATGGCGTGCGAGAGACCCGCTCCTACTCTCCCGCCGGATCCCAGCATGCGCTCGCCGGCGCGCTCGAGCTGACCGTCTCCACGCACCCGGAGGGCCTGGTTTCGCGCCACCTGCGCGAGCACGCGGCGCCGGGCATGATCGTCGGCCTGACCCAGGCGCAGGGGGAGTTCGTGCTACCCGATCCACGCCCCGAGCGCGTGTTGCTGATCAGCGGCGGCAGCGGCATAACGCCGGTGATGGCGATGCTGCGCACGCTCTGCGAGGAGGGCTTCAGCGGCGAGATCGGGTTCCTCAACTACGCGCGCTCACGAGAGCTCGCGCTCTACGGCGCGGAGCTCGAGCGGCTCGCCGAGCGCCACCCGCTGCTGCGCATCGCGCGTGGCTTCACCCGCGGGGCGGCTCGCCGCTCAGCGGGCGTTTCCGCCGCGAGCACCTGCGCGCGGTCGTCTCCGAGCATGCATCCGCCGCGACCTTCGTCTGCGGCCCGCCGACGCTGATCGACGCGGTGAGCACCACCTGGGCGGATGAGGATCTGGCCGAGCCGGCGGTCGAGACCTTCACGCCTGCGGCGCTGAGCTTCGACACCGGCGGCGCGCACGGCCTCGTCAGCTTCGCCGCCAGCGGCCGCGAGGCCGCCAACAGCGGGTTGCCGCTGCTCGATCAGGCCGAGGACGCCGGCCTCGCCCCCGATCATGGGTGCCGCATGGGTATCTGCAACACGTGCAGCTGCCGCAAGACCGCGGGCACCGTACGCAACGTCATCACGGGCGAGCTCTCGACCGCCGGCGAGGAGCAGATCCGCATCTGCGTGTCGGTGCCCGTCGGCGACGTCGCGCTCGACCTCTGAACCAACCTCGAGAAGGAGCCAGCCATGACCAGCGCACCACCGACCCTCACGCCCGAGCAGCTCGAGGCCTTCGGGCGGGAGCTCGACGCGATCCGCGCCCGCGTCGTCGCCGATCTCGGCGAGCGCGACGCCGACTACATCGACAAGCTGATCCGCACCCAGCGCGGACTCGAGCTCGCCGGTCGCGCCCTGCTGTTCCTCGGCTTCCTGCCGCCCGCCTGGGTCGGCGGCACCGCCGCGTTGTCGCTCTCGAAGATCCTCGACAACATGGAGATCGGTCACAACGTCATGCACGGGCAGTACGACTGGATGAAGGATCCCCGGCTGGACGGCAAGACGTTCGAGTGGGACACCGCCTGCCCCGGCGACCAGTGGCGCCACTCGCACAACTACATGCACCACACCCACACGAACATCGTCGGCAAGGATCGCGACATCGGCTACGGGATCCTGCGCATGTCCGAGGAGCAGCCGTGGCATCCGTACTACCTCGGCAACCCGCTCTACGCGGCGCTGCTTGCGACCTTCTTCCAGTACGGCGTCGCGCTGCACGACCTCGAAGCCGAGCGGATCGCCGTCGGCGAGTCGAGCCTCGCCGACAAGCGCGACCTGCTCGCGGACATCTGGGGCAAGGTCCGCGGGCAGACGCTCAAGGACTACGTCCTGTTCCCGCTGCTCTCCGGCCCCTCGCTGCCGTTCGTGCTCGCCGGGGACGCGACCGCGAACCTCGTGCGCAACCTGTGGTCGTTCACGATCATCTTCTGCGGCCACTTCCCCGATGGGACGCAGCAGTTCACCGAGGAGCAGGCCGAGAACGAGACCCGCGGCCAGTGGTACTACCGTCAGCTGCTCGGCTCTGCCAACCTCACCGGCGGCGAGCTGTTCCACATCCTCGCCGGCAACCTGTCCTTCCAGATCGAGCACCACCTGTTCCCCGACCTTCCCGCCCACCGCTACGCAGAGATATCGACCGAGGTGAGGAGCATCACCGAGCGCTACGGCATCCCCTACAACACCGGCCCGCTGCACAGGCAGTTCGGAAGCGTCGTGCGCAAGATCGCCAAGCTCGCGCTGCCGCCCATGCCGAAGCTCGCGATGCCCAAGCTCGCGCTGCCGCCGATGCCCAAGAGCGCGCTGCCGTCGCTGCCCGGCCTCGCGCTGCCGTCGATCCCCGGACTCGGTCGACGCGGTGGCGCGCCCGATATGGTCGACGACGCCACCGAGGCGCGCCCGCGAGAGCTTCTCGCCGCAGTCTGACCCCCACGTGAACGACCCACTCGAGACCCTGGCCCGCGAACTCGACGGGATCCGCGACGGCGTGCGCGCCGACCTGGGCGCCCGCGACCGTGCCTACATCATGCGCGTGATCGCCGTCCAGCGCCAGCTCGAGCTCGCCGCGCGGGCGCTGCTCCTGTGCGCGCGGTTCGCTCCAGCCGCGATCGCCGGCACCGCGCTGCTGTCGCTGTCGAAGGTGATCGAGAACATGGAGATCGGCCACAACGTGCTGCACGGACAGTGGGACTGGATGCGCGACCCGGCGATCAACTCGAGCACCTGGGAGTGGGACGCGGCCTCGACGGCCGCGTCGTGGAAGCGCGCGCACAACTTCCGCCATCACGTCTACACGAACGTCCTCGGGCGTGACCGCGACCTCGGGTACTCGGCGATGCGGGTCGAGCCCGGTCAGCCGTGGCATCCGGTGTACCTGGCCCAACCGCTGTACTTCTTCCTGATCGCGGCCGTCTTCGAGTGGGCGATCGCGATCTACGACATGGAGCTCGACGCGGTCGGACGCGGCGAGAAGTCCCGGGCGAAGGCCCGCCGGGAGATCGTCGCGATGCTGCGCAAGGCGCGCGGGCAGACGCTCAAGGACTACGCCCTGTTTCCCGCGCTCGCAGGTCGGCGCGGGGCCCGTCGCGCGCTCACGGCCAACCTCGTCGCGAACCTCGTGCGCAACCTGTGGGTGCACACGATCGTCTTCTGCGGGCACATCCCCGAAGAGGCCGAGACGTTCACCGAGGAGCAGTACCTCGGGGAGACGCGCGGTGGCTGGTACCGGCGCCAGCTGCTCGGCTCGTGCAACCTCGAGGGCAGCCGGCTGTTTCACCTGCTGAGCGGCAACCTGTCCTTCCAGATCGAGCACCACCTGTTCCCCGATCTGCCGAGCAACCGCTACGCCGAGATCGCCCCTCAGATCCGCGCCGTGTGCGAGCGCCACGGGCTTCCTTACAACAGCGGCCGCCTCGGGCGCCAGTACCGCTCGGTCTACCGCCAGGTCCTGCGGCTAGCCTTTCCCGGTGGCTGAGATCGGCTCCGGACGTTCGCAGCGCCTTCCGGGTCTTCGGCAAGAAGCCCTGCTCTGGCTTGCTTTCGCCGCGGCGCTGCTGGCGATCCTTGCCTGCGCGGCGCGCGCGTCCGCGGCGGCCGACCCGGACGAAATGCTGATCTACATGCCCTATGGGCTGGTTCACTCGCTGCGGCCCGCGTCGGAAGTCGACGAATACCTGGCAGAGGTCAGCTCGTATGACATCGGGCAGCTCGTCTTCGCGATGCCCAAATTCAAGCCCACGGGAGCCCTGAAGGTGCCGAAGCACAACACGGAGATGCTCGCGAGCTGGGCGGCGCTCGCGGCGGCTTACAACGCCGAACACGGATCCGATCTCACGGTCACCGCCGTCTTCAACGGAAGGATCGAGACGAAGCGCAACGGTCTCGATCTCGAGGACCCTGCGACGCGCGCCAGCATCCTCGCCGCGGTGCAGGCGTCGCTCGTGTCGGGCATCTCCGGCGTGCAGCTCGATCTCGAGCCCTACCCGATGACGCCTGGCTTCCTCTCGCTGCTCGAAGAACTCGACGCGATGTTCTCGCGGGTCGGCTTCCACGGGCGCTTTTCGGTCACGGCTCCCGCCACCACCGCGAGCTGGACGCCCGCGTACCTGAAACAGGTCTCTCAGCTCGTCACGCAGATCGACCCCCTGTACTACGACAGCGAAAGCAAGAGCGTCGCCGCGTACGAGCAGTGGGTCGAGGACGGCCTGGCCTACTACAGCGCCAACGTCTCGCCGGCGACGAGCATCGTGCCTGTGCTTCCGTCCTACTCCGCCGATCGGTGGCACCTGCCGAGCGTCGAGAACATCACGACCGCGACCGCCGCGCTCGCCGCCGGCCTCGCGGCGGGCAGTCGCGTCAACGGCGCCGGGATCTGGTCGGGCTGGGGGTTCCTGCTCGACGAGGAAGGCGCCTACGAAGGCAGCGCCGATCGGGCCGCGTGGCAGTCGAGCACCGTCGAGCTGCCGTTCTCGCCCTGACCGCCGCGCGTTCATTGGCTTGTTCTTTGGATCGACCCCCGCTGACGAAAAGTCAAGACTAATCGCGTGTACGGCTGATCTGCCGGCAGGCGTCTGTTAGGGTCGCGCACAGCGGCGGCCCGCAGGGGAGTGGGGAGCGGGCGCCGATCAATTGTCTTGGGCCGCCGTTCGGAGGCCAGGAGGAGGGGGCAGGGATGTTCAACGTAACCGCACTCGCCGGTCGCTTTTCCGGTCGCAGGCTGCTGATCCTGTCGGGCGTGATCCTCGGACTGCTGGCGCCGTCCGCGGCCAGCGCCGCGATCACATCGGTCTTCGGGACGGTGACCTGCACGACCCAGGGCCCGGGCTCGAGCGAAGGCCAGCGCTGGTGCGGTAACTCTGCCGGCACGACCGTCCCGAGCTGGGACGGCACGCCGATCGACGTCTCCGTCGCCTTCCCCCCGGCGACGGGCTCTGACAACAACTACCCGGTGGTCGGCATCTACCACGGCTGGGGCAGCACCAAGATCCTGCCCTCGAGCGCGCAGGCGCAGCGCTGGCTGAAACTCGGCTACGCGGTCTTCAGCCAGACCGACCGCGGCTGGGGCAACTCCTGCAAAGCCTCCGAAAAAACCAAAGCGGGCTGCGAACACGGTTACGTGCACCTGATGAGCAGGCGCTACGAAGTGCGCGACGCTCAGTACCTGCTCGGCCTGCTCGCCGAAGAAGGCGTGATCAACCCGCAGCAGATCGGCGCCACCGGCGAGAGCTATGGCGGCGGCATGTCGGCACAGCTCGGCTCGCTGAAGGACCGCGTCGAACTGCTGAACGGCGAACTGATCCCGTGGGTCAGCCCGGGCGGCAAACCGATGAAAATCGCCGCGACCGCTCCGGAATGGCCGTGGACCGACCTCGCGCAGTCGCTGCAGCCGAACGGCAGCAACCTCGACTACGTCGCCGAAGCACCCTACTCGGGGATGCTCGGCAACCACGAATTCGGGATCGAGAAGCGCGCCTGGAACGAAGACCTGTACCTCGACGGCGTGCTGCTCGGCGCCTACTATGCGACCGCGCCCGCCGAACCCGAAGCGAACATCACCGAATGGTACAACTTCAACGCCACCGGCGGCCCGTATAACGGTAAAGCGCTGGCGATCCAGCAGGAACAGCAGCTGCCGAACCACAGCGCGTATTACGCGCCGCTCACCGAGGAACCGGCGCCCGCGCTGATGCAGAACGGCTGGAACGACGACCTGTTCCCGGTCGACCAGGCGGTCGACTACTACAACGGGGATGATATAGCTGGCTCACCCTTGACATGGCTCACCCCGCGTAGTAGACTCACCTGCATGAGCAAGATCAAGGAGCCCACGAGCCTCATCGAGGCGATCCGCTACTTCAGCGACCTCGATGTCTGCACCGATTACGTCGCCAAACGCCGCTGGCCGAACGGTCCCGTCTGCCCGCGCTGCGGCTGCGTCGAATACAGCTACCTGACCACGCGTCGGCTGTGGAAGTGCAAAGGCTGCAAGAAGCAATACTCGATCAAGCTCGGGACGATCTTCGAGGACTCGCCGCTCGGGCTGGACAAGTGGCTCCCCGCGATGTGGCTCGTCGCGAACTCCAAGAACGGCGTCAGCAGCCACGAGCTTGGGCGTGCGCTCGGCGTCACGCAGAAGTCCGCGTGGTTCATGCTGCACCGCATCCGGCTCGCCATGCAGACCCCGACCTACGGCCGGATGAGCGGTGAGGTCGAGGTCGATGAGACGTTCGTCGGCGGGAAGGCCCGGAACATGCACGCCAAGGACCGCGACCGGAAAGGGATCAAGGGCGCGGCGATGGCTGGTAAGACACCCGTGTTCGGGATGATCGAGCGCGGTGGTCGTGTGCGCGCGGAGGTCGTGCCGAACGTCAAGGGCGCGACGCTGCGCCCCAAGATCAAGGATGGCGTCGCACCCGGCTCCACGGTCTACACCGACGCCCTGCCGTCCTACAACGGGCTCGGCGTCCGGTTCTCCCACAAGACGATCGACCACGCCGAACGGTACGTGGACGGGCGTGTCCACACGAACACGATCGAGAACTTCTGGAGCCTCGTCAAGCGCAGCCTCAACGGCACCTATGTGTCCGTGGAGCCCTTCCACCTGTTCCGCTACCTCGATGAGCGGGTGTTCACGTTCAACGAGCGCGAGAGCACCGACTACGGGCGCTTCGACACGCTGGTCGGAGCGATCACCGGGCGCAGGCTCACATACGCAGAAGTCACGGGGCAACGCTAGGAGGGTTTGGCCTGAGCGCGTCAAGAGGATGGCTTGGTGGACCATTCATAGCCGCTTAGCCCCGCCCTGCAATCCCATTCGGGTTCGGCCTGCGGTTCGTATTCGCATTCGACGAGCGGGCCGGAGCCGTACAGTTCGATGTTGTGTTCTTCGGGCATGTGGAACCGGTAGAGGTGGCCGTTATGGCCGTGGCTCGATGAGAGCTGAAGCACTTCGTGTTCGGGGAAGCTCACGATCCATTGTTCCGCTATAGCGCACGACGCGTTGCGGGTTATACGCACTGCGTAGGCGTCGGTACCCGGACTGATCGGGAACTGCCCGCACCCGTGATCGACTTCGATCGGTAGCCAGAAATAGCTAAACGACACTGCTCCCGCGTGGCACGAATAGTGCCAATTGTTGTGCACAATATGTTCGGTGCATTTCCAGCGGTAGTAGTAGTGCGCACTGGTGACCGTGTAGCTGTATGCGTCGGAACTTCGGGTTTCTGGTCTGTCGAGGTTGGAGTCCTGCCACCACTCTGCGGAGATGTAGGCGTCCGTGCAGCTGATCCCTTGCACGACGAAGTGTTGCGCTGGCCCGATGCTGATGCCGTAGTCGTGGAGCGGGTTCTGGTGCGAATAGCGACATTCGCCTTGTGTCTGGGCCTGCGGCGCGGTCTTCCGCGTCGTGGCGAGGGCGGGGACAGCCATCGTCGCGCCCATGAGGAGAGCCGAAAACGCTGCCGCTGCCTTCATATCAGCATCCTACGCGTCATGGCGCGGCCTGCGCCTTGACGCGGACTCCTCCTGCTTGCGCTTGGCGTCGATCTCGGACTTCGGCACCTTCACGAGCTTGGAAGCCAGCGCGTCGAAGTTCTCGAACTCGCTTGACTGATATTGGTCGTTGAGCGGCTTGTCCTGCTCGCGGATAGCGCTGAGGTTCACTAGGATAGCGTCGGGCTCGTCCGACAGTTCATCAGCCTCCTTTCGTGCCTGGACAAGCTCGGGCGCCATAAGCGCCTTCCAGATGTAGTCGTTGGGCAGGATTGCGACCACGCCGAACAAGCTCGCCTCATCACGCGCTTCGGCGGGTTCTAGATGCCAGGTCACCATGCCGCATACGGGATGCGCATACCTAATACGCCCAACCTCCCCAAGGCCCGGCTCGGGCGGCAGCGGCGGGGGTGTCGCCTTTAGGCCCGGCAGCGCGATCTCAAGGAAGCAAGGAGAGCCGCTGAAACCGCCGTAGGAACGCGCGTCGCCGAGATGGCAGTCGTATTCGTAGTGGTCGCGGTGCTCGATGTCTTTCTCGTAGATCGCGCCCAAGTGCCCAGCGCGCGCCATCGCGCGGTCTACCGGCTCCAGCAGGCCCGTGTAGAAGAACGGCATCCCCAACAAGGACCTAGCCGGGAGCGTGCGCAGAATGTGTTTGTCGAGTTCAAGCTGGTTGACGAAGAACCCATCGGGGCGGGGGAACGGCAGCACGGCAATATCGACCTTCTCGCCGAGCGGTTCTAGCCAATCTGGCCGTTCGGTTGGCTGTGGGGGGTATAGACCGCCAGGTATGTGTGGATCAGGGAAGACAAGCTCCGGTTTGGCTTGATCGTCGATGACGTGATGAGCCGTGACGACATAGCTGAAATGGCCGTCGCCGCGCTCGCTCGGCACGCGTACATAGAACCCAGTCCCGATCGGCCCATGCGTCCGCTTCCCGGTCTTGGGATGCTTGCGTTCGCCCATAACGCGAACGACTGTGTTGATCATGTAGGGGCCTAGCGACATCTCATCCAGTCGGAACTCACGCCACCATGCGGGGAACCCGCGCGCGGTCATGATAGCCGCGCCTTGGGTGAGCGTGGTATATCATCCCCACTACAACAAGGTTCGTGCGACCTATCCAAACGCGCCGATTCAGCTGTTCGACCTCGACTACGGCCACAACCCGCGCTCGGCGACGTCGCCCTCGACGAGCGAGGTCGCGCTGCTCAACACCGCCCAGAACGAATGGTTCGAATACTACGTGAGGGGCCAGGGCAGCGAACCGGCGAACGCGCATGGCGGCGTGAGCGCGATCACGAGCGCCTGCAGTGGTGAAACGACAACCACCGGACACGAGTACAAGGCGGCCAACTGGGCGAGCCTTTCACCCGGTGAAATCAACCTCCAGGGCGCCGCCGAACAGACGATCGTGGCCCCCGGGACCGCGCCCAAAACGGCGTTCACCTCGGGCACCGTGTGCACGACGGAAGCCGCCGGTGAAAACGCCTCGGCGGCGACCTACAAGCTCGCGCCGGCGCCAGCCGAAGGGTTCACGATCGCCGGCTCCTCGACCGTCGTCGGAGAATTCTCGACGCCGATCAAGAACGATCAGATCATCGCGCGCCTGTACGATGTCGCCGAAGCTGGCGCCGGCAAGCAGCGCTTGATCGGCCGCGCGATCTACCGGCCGATAAACCCGGAAGGCGGCTTCACCAAGCAGGTCTTCCAGCTGCACCCGCAGGCGTGGACTGTGGAAAGCGGGCACGTGCTGAAGCTCGAGCTGCTCGTGCAGGACTCGACGTACGCGCGCAGCTCCTCGAGCGCGACCTCGAGCGCCGCGTCGATCAAGGTCAGGAACCTCGAACTACGCGTACCGACGATCGAAAAACCCGGCAGCGACGGCGGGCTCGTGCAGACGCCGCTGGCGAAGTACCTGCCGCCGGACTACACGCTCGCGCGCAACGTCACCCCGGCCGCGCCGATCGCGCCGCATGTCTCGAGCGGCGCCAACCCGAGCGCGAGCGGCATCTTCACGCTCGCGTGGGAACCGTCGCAGGCGGCGACGGCGCCGAGCTACACGCTGCAGCAGAAGAACGCGAGCGGCGGCTGGAGCACGGTGGCGAGCGGCCTGACGAGCCCCGAATACGCGTTCACCGCTCCCAGCCCGGAGAGCGAAGGCACGTGGACCTACAGGGTGGCCGTCGCCAACGAAGGCCCCGAAAGCGAATACTCGCCGGCCTCCTCGGAAGTGAAGGTCGACGAGACGCCACCGGGCGCGCCGACGCCGGCGGCCTCCCGCGAACCCGACTACGCGGGTGGCGGCGGCTGGTACAAGGGCAGCGTCACCGTTTCGTTCACCAGCAACGGCGACCCGAGCCTGTCCGACGGCAGCGCGGGCAGCGGCGTCAACCCATCGACGCTCTCCGCCCCGGAAACATTCGCGACGACGGGCTCGCACACCGCGTGCGGGACGGTGGCCGACAACGCCGGCAACGTCTCGGCGCCGGGCTGCCTGACGGTGCAGGTCGATGCGACCCCGCCGAGCCTTGAAATCAGCTGTCCGGCGTCGGCTCTCGTCGGAGCCCCGGCCAGCGCGACGTTCCTCGCCTCCGACGCGCAGTCGGGTCTTGCCAGCGAAGCGAGCGGCACGGTGGCGATCGACACGAGCAGCGCCGGTGAAAAGACCGTGAGCACCACGGCCGTCGACAACGCCGGCAACGAAACGACGCGGTCGTGCACGACGCTGGTCGAGTACGCGAACGCCAGCGCGCCGACGTTGAGCGCGGGCTCGTCGCCGAACGCGAACGGCCTGTTCACGCTCGCCTGGACCGGCTCGAACCCAATGCAGTACCTCGGCTTCAGCTACACGCTGCAGCACCACGACGCCGCCACCGAAGCGTGGTCGACGGTGGCCAGCGGCATCGAAGCTCTGAGCTACGAATTCAGCGGCGCCGGCGAGGAAGAAGGCACGTGGGTCTACCGCGTCCAGGGCTCGGACCCAGAACAGGACCTGACGACCGAATGGTCGCCCACCTCCGCGCCCGTCGTGGTCGACGAGACGCCGCCGAACGCGCCGTCGGCACTCGCCTCGCGCGCTCCCGACTACGCCGGCGGCGGCGGCTGGTACAAGAACAGCGTCACCGTGTCGTTCACCAGCAACGGCGATCCGGCGCTGTCCGACGGCAGCCCCGGAAGCGGCGTCGATCCCGCGTCGATCCCCGCGCCCGAGACGTTCACGACCAGCGGCTCGTACACCGCGAGCGCGACGGTCAGCGACAACGCCGGCAACTGGTCGGCGCCCGCCAGCCTGACGGTGCAGGTGGAATCGACGCCGCCGAGCCTGGAAGTCAGCTGTCCGGTCTCGGTGTCGCTCGGCGCCGCGGGCGTCCACGCGACGGTCACGGCGTCCGACACGTACTCGGGCCTGAAAGCCAACCCCAGCGGCACGGTCCCGATCGACACGAGCACCGCCGGGCCGAAGACGATCACCCGCACCGCCGTCTCCAACGCCGGCCTTGAAACGACCAGCTCGTGCACGACCGAGGTCGGCTACACCAAGGTGATCACCGGCGCTGTCAAAGGCAAGCTCGTCGTGAACGCCGGCGAAGCGGTCGAGCTCACCGCCACGGCGAAAGCCAGCGGCGCGGTGACGGTGAGGGCCGGCGGCGCGCTCGACATCGAGGGGGCGACGCTCTCAGGACCGCTCGCCAGCAAGGACGCGGCGCTGCTGCGGATCTGCGGCGCGAGCCTCGCGGGCCCGGTCAAGGCGAGCGGTGGCAGCGGCGCGGTCGTGATCGGCGAAGGCACGGCGGGATGCTCCGCCGACAGCTTCTACGGCACGCTGAGCGTGAGCGCCAACACGGCGGGCGTCCTGGTCGACGGCGACGTGTTCCACGCATCCGTCAAGGTGACCGACAACGCGGCGGGCACGACCGTGACCGACAACACCGTCGCGGGAGCGCTGACCGTCAAAGGGAACACCGGAACGGTCGTCGATCGCCCCAACGAAGTCGAAGGCAGAGCAAAGCTCCAGTAGCCCTCGGGCCCGCGCGGTAGCCAGCGGGCTCGCGCGCTCACTGGTTCTGGGCCCACAGGCTCCCCCACGCCGCGCACAGCAGCTCGGACAACAGTGCGCACTGCTCCTCCTCGCCGCTCGCGTCGATGTCGGCGACCGCGCGCGCGACGAGCATGGCGGTGGACACTGCGTCGAGGGGCCAGTCGTTTGGTTCCATCGCTATGTGGGAACCAGCCGTGCGAGCGGCCGTTTCGGTGGCCCTCTGGTTACCAACGTCCAATCTCGGGGGCGCCGCTTCGCCGTTATGGAGCACCAGCTCAGTCGGGCCGGCACGCCTGCTCGTCGGCTCTGCGGCGCGACTCGTTCGCCTCGGCCTGGCTGCGCGCTTCGCTGTCGGAGGCCTGCCGGCGAGCCTCGTTGACGACGGCCTGCTCGCGCGCCTGGGTTTCGGAGGCGCGGCGCCGTGCCTCGTTGACGTCGGCCTGGCTGTCCGCTTCGCGCTCGGAGGTCCTGCGGCGGGCCTCGTTCTCAGCCGCACGGCCGGATTCGCCCGCGCCAGCCGGGGCGGCCTGCGCTGGGCTCGCGTCGGTCGCGCGGCGTCCGAACAACTTGAATATTCGCGCCATCGCCACCAAGTCTAGGGCCGCGCCGCGCTCGTGTGTAGATGGTGTGACGATCGGCGGCTGTTCTTGCCCCAGCGCGTGCGCGCTGGTAGGGTGGACAGTTGGAGGCACGCGAGGGAGAGGGGCTGGAGGATGGCACGGATGACCGGGCGAGCCCAGTCGGCGACGATGGCGGGTGGCGAGATTGCAAGCGATCGCAATCGCGATGCGATCACGCGGCCGAGCGTGCGGCGGCGGCTGTCGGCGCTGCTTGCCATGGCACTGCTGGCGTGCATGCTCTCCGGCGGCTCCGCCTCGGCCCGCATCGCCGGCGCGACGCCGGCGGGCGGCGGCGTGGCTCCCACGGTCACCGAGCAGCCGGCGAACACGACGGTCGAAGAAGGCCAGAACGCGGTCTTCGAATCGATGGCCACGGGAACGCCCGAACCGACCGTGCGCTGGGAAACCTCCTCGAACGGCGGCAGCACGTGGAGGCGGCTCACGGAAACCCACTCGGACCGGCTCACGATCGCCGACACGAAAACCGGGGAAAGCGGCAACGAGTACCGCGCGGTCTTCGAAAACGAAGTGACCGGACAAAAGAAACCCGTCTACAGCCAGGCGGCGACGCTGACCGTCACGAGGTTCCCGACGGTCGTCAAGCAGCCGGTCGGCGTGACCGTCGACGAAGGCCAGAACGCGGTCTTCGAAGCTACGGGCTCCGGGTTCCCGACGCCGACGGTGCAGTGGGAAGTCTCGAGCAACGCCGGCGGCACCTGGAGCGCGGTCCCGGGAGCGACGGCGGACCTGCTGTCGGTCGCGAACACCAAAAGCTCCGAAAACGGCGACGAGTACCGAGCGGCGTTCACGAACGCCGCCGGCACGGCGAGGTCCTCGGCGGCGACGCTGACCGTTCACCGGCCTCCAACGGTTACCGAGCAGCCCTCCGGGATCACCGTCGAAGTGGGCACGGGCGCGGCATTCGAAGCGGCGGCCTCGGGGTTCCCGGCGCCGACGGTGCAGTGGGAAGTCTCGAGCAACAGCGGTGGCACCTGGTCCGTCGTCCCGGGAGCGACGTCCGACCAGCTCACGATCGCGAGCACGCAGGTCTCCGAAAACGGAGACGAGTACCGCGCCGTCTTCACCAACGCGGCCGGCAAAGCGACGAGCGAAGCGGTCACGCTGACGGTCGCGTCGCATCACTATCGGGTGGTCGGCTGGGGTCAGAACTCGTTCGGGCAGCTCGGCGACGGCAACTTCAACCAGAGCGACACGCCGGTGCCTACGAGCGGACTGAACTTCGTCACGGCGGTCGCCGCCGGGCGGCGCCACAGCCTGGCGCTGCTGAGCAACGGCACGGTGATGGCTTGGGGCGAGGGCGGACAGGGGCAGCTGGGCGACGGCGAAGAGGGGACCAGCGATGTGCCGGTGGCCGTCAAAGGGCTGACGGGCGTCACGGCGATCGCCGCCGGCACCAACGACAGCCTCGCGCTGCTCAGCAACGGCACCGTGATGGCGTGGGGCGGCAACGAATCCGGGCAGCTGGGTGACGGCAGCACCGTCGAAAGCGAAGTGCCGGTGGCCGTCAAAGGGCTGACGGGCGTCGCGGCGATCGCGGCCGGCGGCGAACACTGCCTCGCGCTCCTCAGCGACGGCAAAGTCATGGCCTGGGGCGCGAACGAAGACGGTCAGCTCGGTACCGGCGACGTCAGCAACCACGACGTGCCGGTCGCCGTGAAAGACCTGACGGGGGTCGGCGCGATCGCGGCCGGCGGCGAATACAGCCTGGCGCTGCTGGGCGAAGGCACGGTGATGGCGTGGGGCGCCGACGAATACGGGCAGCTGGGGAACAGCGCCGTCGAAACCCGCGGCGGGGGAGAAGAAGGCGAAGAAGAAGTGCGGTTCAGCGACGTGCCGGTGGCGGTGGACGGGCTGAGCGGAGTGAGCGCGATCGCGGCCGGCGTGCGCCACAGCCTCGCGCTGCTCGAAGGCGGGACCGTGATGGCGTGGGGCGCGGATGAATTCGGCGAGCTCGGCGATGGCAGCATCGTGCGCAGCGAAGAAGCACCGGTGGCCGTGAGCGGCCTTGCCGGCGTCGCTCAGATCTCGGCGGGCGGCGAGCACAGCATGGCCCTGCTCGCCAACGGCACGGTGATGACGTGGGGCGAAGACAAGTACGGGGAGCTGGGCGACGGGCTCGCGGGCGAACCGAGCGACGTCCCGGTGGCGGTCGGCGCGCTGCGCGAAGCCAAGAGCATCGCGGCCGGCGGATCGCACGACCTCGCGCTCAGCGAACCGATCCCGACGGTGACCGCGATCAGCCCCACGGTCGGTGCGAGCGAAGGCGGCACCACGGTGAAAATCACCGGTACCAACCTCGAAGATGTCACCGCCGTGCACTTCGGCGCCAACAGCGCGGCGAAATTCACGATCGACTCTCCCACCTCGATCACGGCGGTCTCCCCGGCTGGCGCGCTCGGAACCGTCGATGTGACCGTGACGGTGCCCGCGGGCACCAGCCCGACGGGCCCGGCCGACCGCTTCAGCTACGTGTCGCCGCCAACGGTCAAGAAGCTGTCGGTCAAGAAGGGCCCCGGCGCGGGTGGGACGACGGTGACGATCACCGGCACGCGCTTTGAAGAAATCACCTCGGTCCGCTTCGGCGCCAGCGAGGCGGAATACACGGTCACCTCGCCGACCTCGATCACGGCGATCTCCCCGCCCGAAGCGGGCACGGCCAACGTCACCGTCACCGGGCCCGGCGGCAGCAGCGCCGCCGTCAAAGGCGATGAGTTCGAGTTCATCCCCGAAATCGACGGCATCGCTCCCGACAGCGGCCCGGCGAGCGGCGGTACGAGCGTCACCGTCACCGGCGCCGGTTTCGCTGTCGGCGTCGGGACGACCACCTTCAAGTTCAAGTCCAAGCTGGCCACCGAAGTCAACTGCACCTCGCAGACGAGCTGCAACATCGTCACGCCGGAAGGCAAGGCAGGGACGACCGAGGTGACCGCCGCCGTCGGCAAGCTCAAGAGCGCCACGAGCTCCCCCGGCGATCGCTTCACCTACGAATAAATAGGAGGCCCGGGCGCCGCCCGATCCCGCGCGCGCGGCTGTCAGGAGCGCGAGCCGCCGGGCGGCCGCTCCACAGGCGGGCGATCCGATCGAACAGGTCGAGCGCGCGTGCCGGCGCACCCGGCGCGGCGAGTCGCACCTGATCGCGCAGCGTGCCGTCGTCCACGGCGTGCTCGAGCAGCGTGCGCCGCCAGCTCTCGATCCACTCCTCGGCGAGCCTCGCGTCGACCTCGGGGTGGAACTGGACGCCGACGCTGGTGCCCTGCACGAACGCGAGCGGGACCCCCTCGGCGCGCGCGAGCTCGCGCGCGCCGGGGGGCACGGTGAAGACGTCTTCGTGCCAGCGCAGCCACGGGCCCGGCGGGATCAGCTCGCGCTCGTGTGTCTCGAGCGCCGTCCACTCGAGCTGGATCCGCGGCGCGCGCCGAGACCTCGCCGCCGAGCGCCTTCGCGAGCGCCTGCGCGCCGAAGCAGATCCCGAGCACGGGCACGCCCGCGTCGTGCGCGTCGCGCAGGAACTCGACCTCGGCGCGCGACCCACGCCGGGGTGAGGCGTGGACGGAGGCGTCGGAGCCGAGGCTGACGAGCACGTCGAACGTCGCGCGGATCCGGCCAGCGCGTCGAGCGTCGGGGACCCGACGCGTCCGCAGCGCGTGTCCGCGCTCGCGCGCCCAGTCCCCGAACAGCGCCGCGGGGACGTCGTGCTCGTGCTCGAGCACGAGGATCCCCATGGCCCTCAGCCGTGACGCCGCGGCGATGCGGTAGATCGTCCCGGTCGCCCAGTCGCCGACGAGCAGCGAGCCGCCCGCGGCGCGATCGCGATCGCGAGCGGGTTCGGCGATGCCGGTCAGGAACGGCGTCACCGTGCCGCTGTAGCCGGAGCCGCGTCCGCGTCGAGCGCGACGCGCTGCACCTTCCGCGGCTTCCACTCGGGGACGATCGCCGAGGTGCCGACGCTCGCGCCGAGCTGCCCGGTGAGGATCGCGACGCCGCCGACGGCGGCGTGCTTGTCGAGCACGGCCGTCGGCGCGGGCACGCCAGCGCACGCGCTGCCGCCCTGCCCGTGGCATTCGGGGAAGCGCCAGTCCTGGCCTTCGCGCGACGACGGCGAGCGAGTCGCCGGGGGTCCGCGCGCCGAGGTTGTCCTGCTGGTTCATCGTCACGAACAGGTCGTTCGTGCCCGGGAAGTAGGCGAGCCCGAACGGCGCGCGGATGCGCGCGGCGTACAGGCGCAGACCGCTGCCGTCGGGGCGGAAGGAGACGATCGCGCCCGCGAGTACTCCGAGCTCGGCGTGCAGTGATCGCAGGTGGCGGTGACGCCCATCAGGAAGCGGCCGTCGGCGGCCATCACGAGCAGGTTGTTCTCGGCGCCGGCGGCCGGGCCGTGGAGGATCTCGGCGTGCTGCGTGAAGCGCCTTCCGTCGAAGCCGCCGAACTCGTCGACGCGTCCGACCGAGGCGACGTACAGCCGGTCCGCGATACCACGCCAGGCCGAGCGGGTCGTCGAGCCCGGAGACGACCTTCGAGCGCGGGCGCGCCGGGCTTCGCGATCAGGTACACCCCGTCCTCGGCGTGGGTTTCGAGGCCGGCGGCGGTCAGCCACAGCCGTCCGCGCGGGTCGAACGCGAACGCCGCGGTCCTCGCCGGCCCCTTCGCGTACACCCTCGCCTGCAGCCCGGCCGGGCCCTGCAGGCCGGCGCCGATCGACACCAGCGCCGCCGTGCTGCTCTTGGCGGAGCACGTGCCGGCGCTCTTGGCGGCGGAGCCGCAGCCGGCGAGCGCGAGCAGGCCAGCGCGGGCGTCAGCGTCAGGGCAAGCGCGCGAGCGCGGGGGCGGGGGATGCGGGCAATGATGTCCACGAGCATGCCGCCAAGCTAAGCGCCGCTGCAGGTCGCCCGTGGGAGCTGTATAAGAGCGGGACCCGTGTCGAACCTCGACCGCCTGCTGCACCGCGTGCCCGAACGCTCCGGCGCGGCCACGCATCGCCAGCTGACGATCTTCGTGCGGCGCATCGCGCGTGCTCGGCCTGGCCGTCGCGTGGCTGCTGTTCCTCGGCGCGGTCGGTCTGGCGCTGACCGAGCACGTCGGGCTCTGGTACGCCTTCCGCTGGGCGCTCGACACCGCGGCGACGGTCGGCGGCTTCCCCAGCCGCACACGCACCGCCGGACAGATCATCCAGGTCCTGCTGATCGTGCTGGGCGTCGGTACGCTCTTCTACGCGCTGGCCACGGTCGCCGAGTTCTTCGTCGCCGGGCACCTCGGCGATCTGCTGGGCGCACGGCGCATGCAGAGGATGATCGACTCGCTCACCGACCACCACATCATCTGCGGCTTCGGCCGCGTCGGTCGCCAGGTCGAGCGCGACCTGCGCGCGGCCGCGCGCCAGCTACGTGGTCGTCGACGCCGACAACCAGAACCGCCACCGCGCGGAGGGGCTCGGCATCAGCTTCATCGAGGGCGACGCCTCCGATGACGTCGTGCTCCTGCAGGCCGGCATCGCGCGCGCCCGCTCGATCATCGCGTGCGCCGACTCCGACGCGAACAACGTGTTCATCACGCTGACTGCACGCGAGCTGCGCGCGGACATCCCGATCGTCGCGCGGGCCGCGATCGAGGACACCGAGAAGAAGCTCAAGCGCGCGGGCGCCGACCGCGTGATCTCCCCATACAAGGCCAGCGGCACCGAGATGGCGAGGCTCGCGCTGCATCCCCAGCTGAGCGGCGTCGTCGACGTCGACGCCGAATACCGCATGGAGGAGATCCCCGTCGGCGAGGGCTGCGACGGCGTCGGCCAGACCGTCGGCGACATCCGCGGCGGCTCGATGATCGTCGGCCTGCGTCGCGGCGCCGGACTTCCAGCCCCAGCCGCCGGCCGAGACCGCGCTGCTGTGCCGGCGATGTGATCGTCGCGATGGGCACGCCCAGCACGCTCGAGCGACTCGAGGGCCTGCTGCAGGCCGGCGGCCAATAGGCTCTCCAGCGTGCGCGCCCACCACGTCCACATCGAGCACGACTTCGACAAGCCGCCCGAGCGCATCTTCGCCCACCTCGCCGAGCACGAGAACCTCGCCGAGGTCTTCGGCGCGAAGGTCACGCGCCTGCGCGACGGCGAAGACGGCGCAGCGCAACGGCGTCGGCTCGGTCAGGCAGCTGCGGATCGGTCCGCTGCCGCCGTTCGAGGAGACCGTCACCGAGTTCGTGCCCGACGCGCGGATCGTCTACCGCATCACCAAGGGCAGCCCGCTGCGCGGCCACGTCGGCGTGATGGAGTTCGCGCCGCAGCCGGCGGCGGCACGCGCTTCGTCTACGACATCCGCCTCGCCTCGCCGATCCCCGGGCTCGCGCCGCTCGTGCGCGCCGCGCTCACGCGCTCGATCACGCGTTCGCTTGACAAAGTGCGAGCGCGACGCCTGAGCGGCCCGCGCGCTCAGGCGCCGGTCGTGAGCACCATCCGAAAGCGCGCGTCGCCGGCTCATCATCCGGTCATACGCCTCTTCCGCCTGCTCGAGCGGCAGCGTCTCGATCATCGGGCGCACGCCCGCGAGGGCGCTGAAGCCGAGCGTGTCCTCGGAGTCGCCCGAGTGGCCCGAGGCGTGCCCGGCGATCGTCTTGCTGCCGCCGATCAGCATCACGGGCAGGACCTGCATCGGCTCCGTCGAGGCGCCGACGACCAGCAGCTTGCCGCGCGGCGCCGAGGCCGCCGAGCACGGCGCTCATCGCGGCGGCGTTGGTGATCGTCGAGACGATCACGCTTGGCGCCGCCGAGCTTGCTCAGCTCCGCGGCGGGGTCCTGGGCGGTGCTGTCGATGTAGTGGCGGGCGCCGAGCTCGCGCGCCAGCTCCTCCTTGGCGGTGCCGCGGGCGATCGCGACGGTGTCGAAGCCGAGCTTGGCCGCGAACTGCACCGCCGAGGTGCCCGAGCCCGCCGACGCCGAGGACCGCGACCAGGTCGCCGCCGTGGGCGCCGCTGTGGCGCAGCGCGTTGTAGGTGGTGATGCCCGCGCACAGCAGCGGCGCGGCCTCGACGGCTGAGAGCTCGTCGGGGATCGCGGCCATCGCGTTCGCCCTCACGAGCACGTAGTCGGCGTAGCCGCCGTCGATCGTGATGCCGGGGATCTCCATGTGCTCGCAGTCCATGAGATCGCCGCGGCGGCAGCGGCTCGCAGTAGCCGCAGTTGCCGCCGAACCAGCCGACGCCCACGCGCTGGCCCACCTCCCAGTCCCTGACGCCCTCGCCCAGCGCCGCGATCGACGCCCGCGATCTCGTGACCGGGGACGTGCGGCCAGGAGAGGCCAGGGAAGCCGCCGGCTTTGGCGAACGAGTCGCTGTGGCAGATGCCGCACGCGTGCACGCGCACGAGCGCCTCGCCCGCGCCCGGCGTGGGCACCTCGCGCTGCGACCAGCTCGAACGCGACCGCCCTGCTCGCTCACCTGCACGACCCTCATGCTCGCCATCTCGATCTCCTCGCTCGTTGGACGCTCGCTCGAGCATCCACCCTAGCCGCGAAGGCGCCCGAGCATCCCCCTCGGCGCCTATCGTGGCGTGCTCCATGTCCTACGTACCGCTCTCCGCCACGCTCGCCCACGACGAGGCCGTGCTGCGCTTCCCCTACGACGATGCCCTGCGCCAGCTGCTGCGGGCGATCCCAGGCCGCCGCTGGGACCCCGTCGGCAGGGTCTGGTGCGTGCCGCTCGGCCCCGACCAGGCCGAGGCGCTCGCGCAGTTGTTCGCCGGGCTCGAGCTGGAACCGGACGTGAGCGAGGAGCTCGATCGCGCGATCGGGCGCCGACGTGCCAAGCGGCGCCGCGACGAGTGCGTGGTCGACCTCGCGCGCCCCGACGAGGACTGGTGGCTGAGCTTCGCCACCGATGGCGCGATCGAGCCCGTGGAGAGCCTGCTCGAGCATCCCGAGGCGCGCGAGCTGCCGGCGATCGGACGCGCGCTGGTGCCGCTCGACGATCACGCTGCCGAGCTCGTCCAGAAGCTCGCCGAGGACGTGGGCGCCGTGCGCTTCAGCGAGCCCGCGCGCCGGGCGCTGGCCGAGCTTCGCGCCGAGCGGGGACGCGGGCCCGACGAACGTGCCGGCAGCGCGGATGCGAAAGCGGCCGCCGGGCGCTTTGCCCTTGGCTACGACGTCGAGTTCCGCCGCGACCGCCGCGGCGAGCACTGGATCCTGCTCGCCGCCGAGCGCGCGGACCTCGCTCGCGTGCTCGCCGCGCGCTTCGGACTGCGCGCGCAGGAGGGTCAGTCCGGGACGTTCGGGCTGGCGGCGGTCGAGCACGACGCCGAGCTGCTGGCGGAGCTGCTCGAGCACATCGAGGACGTGAGCGTCGACCCGCGTGTGAGCGCCTGGCTGAAGCGGGCGACGACGTGGCGCGGGAACGTCGAGGTGGGAGCCCCGCCCGCCCCGGGCGAGTCGCCGGTGTTCGTGCTGCTCGGCGACGAGCGGCGCCTGCCGCGGGCGCTGCGCGAGCGCGCAAGCGCCGCGCCGGGCGGCGCGACGGTCCCGCTGACGCTCGAGTCCTGGCGGCAGATGCGCACGCTCGACGCCTGGACCAGCCCCGCCGCCAAACGCTGCATCGCGGCGCTCGAGGATGGGCGGCCAGCGCCGCCGGCGGTCCTCGAAGTCTCGGATGCGCACGAGGAGCAGACGTTCGTGCTGGCCGAGGGCCATGACCCCGCGCGGGTGCGGGCGTTCGCCGCGCTGCGCGGCGCGCTGCTGCCCGTGGCCGCGCGCGGCGGCGGGCGCATCCTGAGGGGCACCCCCCTGCGCGGGGGACACCCCGAAGGGCGCAGGCAGGCGGGCGATCACGCGCGCCTGCCGGCGCTACGCGCCGACCCGTTCTGCGTGCCGCGAGCTCGATGCGTTCCTCGCCGACGGCGAGGTGTGGGTCGACCCCGACGCGCTCGCGCTGCTGCAGGAGATCCGCGAGCAGCACGCGCGCGCCGCGGGCCTCGTGGCGCTGTCGTGCGCCACCGACGCGCCCCTGCACGTCAGCGGCCTGGGCGGCGAGCTCAAGCCGTTCCAGCGCGCCGGCGTCAGCTACCTGCTCGCCCGCCGGCGTGCGTTCCTGGCCGACGAGCAGGGTCTCGGCAAGACGATCGAGGCGCTCGCCGCCGTCGAGGCCGCCGGCGCATACCCGGCCGTCGTCGTGTGTCCGGCGAGCCTCAAGCTCAACTGGCTGCGCGAGCTCGAGCGGTGGCTGCCGCAGCGCAGCGCCCGCGCGCTGTCGGGCAACGGCGGCGGCGACGAGGAGGGCGCCCGCGTCGCCGCCGACTTCACGGTCGTCAACTACGACATCGTCGCCGCCCGCTTGCAGGAGCTGTGCGCGCTGGCGCCCGGAGCGCTCGTGCTCGACGAGTCCCACTACTGCAAGAACGCCGCCGCCAAGCGCACGCAGGCGGTGCAGCGCCTATCGGCGGTCGTGCCGCGCGACGGGCTCGTGCTGGCGCTGAGCGGCACCCCCGTCACCAACCGGCCGGCCGAGCTGATCTCACAGCTGCGCATCCTGGGGCGGCTCGAGGACTTCGGCTCGGGCGTGCGCTTCGGGCAGCGCTTCCGCGGCGCGGACGCGCACCTGCGCCTGCACTGGCACCTGCGCGCGCGCTGCTTCGTGCGGCGGCTGAAGGCCGACGTGCTCCCGCAGCTACCCGCCAAGACGCGCGCGATCTTGCCGGTCGAGCTGGACAACGAGGCCGAGTACCGGCTGGCGGAGCGCGACCTCGTGGCGTGGCTTCGCAGTCAGCCGCTGGACCTGCGCGAGCTCGACGCGAAGGTCGCCGCCGCGCTGCGCGCCGAGCGGCTGGTGCGCTGCAACGCGCTGAAGCTGCTCGCGGCGCGCGGCAAGCTGCACGCCGCGCTCGCCTGGATCCACGACTTCCGCTCCTCGGGCGAGCCGCTCGTCGTGTTCGCCTACCACCGCGAGATCCAGCGGGCAGTGCTCGCGCGCTTTCCCAGCGCCCTGCACATCCTCGGCGAAGACAGCGCCGCATCCCGCGACGCCGCGCTGCAGGCCTTCCAGGCGGCGCGCGGCGGCGAGCAGCACGGGCTGATCGTCTGCTCGCTGGAGACCGCCGGCCACGGCATCACGCTGACACGCTCCTCGAACGTCGCCTTCCTCGAGCTCGCGTGGACGCCCGCCACGCACGACCAGGCCGAGGATCGCTGCCACCGCATCGGCCAGCAGGATGCCGTCAACGCCTCCTATCTACTCGCGGCGGACACGATCGACGAGACCATCTCGACGCTGCTCGAGCGCAAGCGCGCGGTCATCGGCGCGGTCACCGACGGCCTCGATGACGAGCAGGAGGGGGTCCTCGACGCGCTCGTACGCGAGCTGCGCGGCGCCCCTTACCGGCACCTGCAGGCCGTCGCCTGAACGCCGCGCGAAGGTCAGGGCCGGCACCTGCAGGCCGCCGCCTGAACGCAGCGCGAAGGTCAGGGCTGCAGGACCAGGGCGTTCATGATCTTGCCCCACGTTTCGACTTCGAAGGCTTCGAATTCCGTCCACTGTTCTTCGAGCTGGGCGGTGCGGTGGGCGAGCGACCTGTCTGCCGCGGTCTCGTACGCAGACAGCGCCGCCGGCAGAAAGCCCGGCGCCACCCACACCGACATGAAGCGCGGCGCGAAGCTCGCGGTGCTCGCGGGCAGCGTTTCAAAGCGGCTGGCGACCCAGGCCTTCACGTCCGCGCACAGATGCGGCACCGCGAGCGAGCTGAGCACCTTCCCCTTGGCCGCGTATGCCTGGATCGACCGCGTGAGCGCGCCGTTGCTCCAGCGCAGGTGAGCGGTCGCCCGCACGGCCGTTCGGATCGGCGGCAGGTTGTGCTGGATCACGGTCGTCACCATCGCCCCGATCACCTCGTTGCTCAGCTGTTCGGAGTCGACTTCCTGCGGTGAGCCGGCGGCGGCGTTCGGGCATTCGCGCCGAACCCCGGCGAGGACGCTCGCAAGCTCTGCCTTCGCGGCCGGGATGTGCGACGTGAAGTAGCGCACGAACGCGTAGTTGGCCTGCAGGTAGCTCTGCGTCGCGGCGAGGTCCGCCGCGTTGGCCGCCGCGCTCGCCGGCCAGACCGCAAGACCCGCCAGCGTCGCCAGCACGGGAAGGAGCCCTCTCACCCTCATCGGTCAGAGCGTACGTCATGCGCGCGACGCGGGCGCCGCGAAGAACTTCCTAAGGATGCTCGCCCACCGCGCATCTCCGCGGGTTGCCGCGGGGTTCCCCGATATTGTCTGGCTCCGGAAAAGCCTTGGGGAGCGCACTCATGAGACGGAATGGATACATCGTCCTTCTGGTCGCGGTCCTCGGATGGGTCGTGGCGGCGATCGCGAGCGGCTCCGCCAGCCTTGGCATCTTCGGCCAGAGCAAGAAGGACACGGCGAGCGCCAGCTCGCCCTCCTGCCTGCCGTCCACGCTCGCGCACAGCGCGAGCCTCGCCGGCACCGCCGTCGACGTCTCGCCCGAGCCGGGGACCGGCACCGCCAACCCGCACACGCAGATCAGCTTCCTCGGCACGCCCGCCGCGAACATCCGGGAAGTCTCGGTCGTGGGCTCGAGGTCCGGGTATCACCACGGACGCGTGTACGGCTACTCGCAGGGCGACGGCGCCAGCTTCGTGCCCGAGCAGCCGTTCGACTCGGGCGAGGCCGTGAGCGTGCATGCCGTGATCGGCGAGGGCGCGGGCGCCAGGCGAGTGGCGCTTCGGGTTCCGCGTCGACACGCCGTACCCGACCGCGCGCGTCGGCGAGTTCCCCAACCCGCAGGCCGCGCCCGCCGACTACCAGAGCTTCGACACGCTGCCCGGCGTCCAGGCCCCCGTGCTGGACGTCACCGTCGCCGATCGCGACCCCGCGGCGGGCGACGTCCTCACGACCAACGGCCCCGGTCCGGGTCAGTACGGGCCGCTGATCTACACGCCGCAGGGCCGGCTCGTGTGGTTCGACAAGCTCCCCGCCGGCGAAACCGCGGAGGACCTCAGCGAGCAGACATACGAAGGCCGGCGCGACCTGACGTGGTGGCGGGGACGCGTGCTCGAACTTGGGCTTCGGCCAGGGCGAAGACGTCGTCATGAACTCGCGCTATGAGACGGTCGCGAGGATCGCCGGCGGCAACGGCCTGAAGGCCGATCTGCACGAGTTTCAGATCGCCCCCCACGACGTCGCCTACATCACCGCGTACAACCCGATCCGCTGCAACCTCACGGCCGTGAAAGGCGCGGCGGGCGGCGCGATCGTCGACACCGCGATCCAGGAGATCGACATCAGGACGGGCCTCGTGCGCTGGGAATGGCACAGCCTCGACCACGTCGCCGCGTCGGAGTCCGAGACCGAAGCACCGGCCTCGACCACGCCATGGGACTGGTTTCACCTCAACTCGATCGATCCCGAGCCCAACGGCGACATCTTCATCTCGGCGCGCAGCACCTGGGCCGGCTACCAGCTGGAAGGCACCAGCGGCAGGATCCTCTGGCGCCTCGGCGGCCTACAGAGCTCGTTCAAGATGGGCCCCGGCACCGAAACGGCCTGGCAGCACGACGGGCGCATCCTCGCCGACGGCGAGGTGACGTTGTTCGACGACGGCTCCAACCCGCCGATCCACAGCCAGTCGCGCGCCGTGCGCATCGCGCTCGACTTCGCCACCCACGAAGCGCGCCTCGCCGCGGTCTTCACGCACGCCAACCCACCGCTGCTCGCCGCGAGCCAGGGCAACATGCAGACGCTCGCGGACGGCAACACCGTCGTCGGCTACGGCGGGGTGCCCGCGATCAGCGAGTACTCCCAGGGCGGCGCGCTGCTGTTCGACGCCAACCTGCCGTTCGACATGGCCTTCTACCGCGCCTTCCGCCTCCCCTGGAGCGGGCGCCCGCTGAGCCCGCCGGCGGTGCTCGCGAGCCTCAACAACACCGGTGAAGAGACGATCGTGCACGCGAGCTGGAACGGTGCGACCGAAGTGGCCGCCTGGCGCGTGCTCGCGGGCAAACGCAGCGGCTCGCTGACCGCTGCAGACGACGATCCCCGCCAGCGGCTTTGAAAGCTCGACGACGCTGCCGCAGAAGTACGCGCGCGTGGCCGTGCAGGCGCTCGACTCGGCCGGCCACGTGCTCGGCACCTCGCGGACCGGGCAGCGTGATCAGCTACGCCGCCGCTCTGCCCGCCGACAAGAGCGCGCTGATGGCGCTCAGTAGGCCGGTTTGGTGTTGTGCTTGTGCGTCGTGGTCGTCGTCGCGGCGTGGTCGGCTCGGGCTGCTCGTCGTCGGCGTCGAGGACTGCACCCTTTGCCGCCGCATCCCGCCGCCGCGAAGCTGCCCGCCAGGACCGCCGCTGCGTTAGCATGGCGGTCAGTGGCGTTCTTCTCATCGGCCGGGCTCCAGTCGTCATTGGCGTGCGATGTTCGGGCGCCCACCCTACCAGGCGCATGCAGCGTCGCAGACGATGAGCGACGGGCGACGCTGAGCTCCGCAGGCGCCCTGGCGGCCGCCGCCGAGTGGCAGCGCGGGATCGCGTTCGGGCGTGGCTGCTGGTCGTCTGCTGCGTGGCGCAGTTCATGGTCATCCTCGACCTGAGCATCGTCAACGTCGCGCTGCCCTCGATCCAGTCGAGCCTCGGCTTCTCGGCGCCCGAACTGCAGTGGATCGTCGACGCCTACGCGATCACGTTCGCCGGCTTCCTGATGTTCGGCGGCCGCGCCGCCGACCACTTCGGCCAGCGCCGGATGTTCGTGCTGGCGCTGTGCGTGTTCGCGCTCGCGTCGCTCGCCGGCGGCCTCGCGCCCGACCGCGGAACGCTCGTCGCCGCGCGCGCGGCGCAGGGTCTCGGCGGCGCGCTGATGGCGGCGTGCTCGCTGGCGATCATCACCTCCTCGTTCGCGCCCGGGCCCGCAGCTGCACCGCGCGATCGGCGCGTGGGCGGCGATGAACGGCCTCGGCGGCGCCGCGGGGATGCTGTTCGGCGGGATCATCACGCAGGAGCTCAGCTGGCGCTGGGTGCTGCTGATCAACCCGCCGATCGGGATCGCCGCCGCGCTCGTCGCCTACGCGGTCGTCAGCGAGCGCCGCCGCGCGCCCGGCCGCAGCTTCGACCTCGCCGGCGCGCTGACGCTGACGATCGGCCAGATCGTGCTCGTGTTCGGGATCGTCGAAGCGGGCCTCGCCGGCCTGGGCACGTTCGCCGCGCTCGGCCCGATCATCGCCGGCCTGGTCGTGCTCGCGGTGTTCGGCGTGATCGAGGTGCGCTTCGCGCGCGAACCGCTGATCCCCTTCAAGGAGCTGACCAAGCCGCTGCGGATCGCCAACAACATCGTGCTGCTGTTCAGCGCGTCGCTGTTCCCGATGTGGTTCGTCAGCTCCCTGTACCTGCAGCAGGTGCTCTGGCTCTCGCCGCTGCACACCGGCCTGATCTTCCTGCCGATGACGCTCGTGATCATGCTGGTGGCCTCGCGCACCGGCAAGCTCGTCAGCCACTTCGGGGTGCGCCCCGTGCTCGGCGGCGGTCTGATCATGCTGACCGCCGGCATGCTGCTGCTCGCGAAAATCGGCTCGAGCGGCAGCCCGATCATCTACATCATGATTCCCGGGCTGCTGGTCGCGGCCGGGATCGCGATGTCGATCGTGCCCTCGACGATCGCCGCCACGCAGGGCGCCAAGGAGGGGCAGGCAGGGCTCGCCTCCGGCCTCGTCAACACCTCGCGCCAGGTCGGCGGCGGGCTCGGGCTGGCGATCCTCGTCACGCTCGCGACCTCGCGCAGCAGCCACCTGATCGGCGCCGGCCACGGGGTCGCGCAGTCGCTGACCGACGGCTTCCGCCTGGCCTACCTGATCGGCGGCGGCCTGGCCGCGCGCGGCGGCGCTGCTCACGTTCACCGCGCTGCCCAAGCCCGACGGCGGTGCCGCTGCCGGCGGCGCGACGCCTCGCGGCCGTCGTCGGCGTCGTGGTCGCCGGGCTTCGTCGCGCGTCGACTTCGCGCTCGCCGGCTCCCACGGCGCGCCCGTCGGGGCGTACACCACCGACGGCGCGTACAGCTTGTCACCGCGCCGTCGCTGCACCCGCCGAAGCTCCGCCACGAGCGGCGCGATCGCCACGCGCGAGCTCGCGCCCGGCTACATCTTCACGGCCAACTTCTACAACCTCAACTACCCGCCGCTGGTCGGCCAGAGCGGGCCGCTGATCCTCGACAACCAGCTGCAGCCGGTGTGGTTCAAGCCCGTGCCCGACAAGCACGTCGCCTCCAACCTCAGCCTGCAGACCTACGAAGGCAAGCCCGCGCTCGCGTGGTGGCAGGGGGTCGTGACGAGCACCGGCGCGACCGAAAGCGGCGAAGACGTGGTCGTCAACCAGCACTACCAGACGGTCGCCAGGCTGCGGGGCAAGGACGGCTGGAAGCTGACGCTGCACGCGATGGTGATCTCAGGCGAAGACGCGTGGGTGACCGCGAACAAGAACATCGCCAAGAACCTGTCGAGCTACGGCGGCGCCTACAACGGCGCGCTGATCGACTCGGCCGTGCAGGAGTACAACCTCAAGACCGGCCAGCTGCTGCGCAACTGGGACGCGCTCGAGCACATCCCGCTGGGCGACTCGCGCGCCACCGTGCCCACCAACGGCTTCCCCTGGGACGCCTACCACGTAAACGCGGTCGACCTCACCGGCAACGGCAGCGTGCTGGTCTCGATGCGCAACACATGGGCCGCGTACATGGTCGACATCGACACCGGCAAGATCCAATGGACGCTCGGCGGAAAGCACTCGAGCTTCAAGTTCGGCCGCGGGGCAGAATTCCAATGGCAGCACGACGTGGCCCTGGGGGCGGGCGGGCATACCAGTCTTACCGTCACGGTCTTCGACGATCACTGCTGCCAGCTCACAGGCGGCGGCACGTCCGTGCCGGCCACCGGGCCGTCTCGCGGCCTCGTGCTCGAGTTGAACCAAAGCACGCACGTCGCCACGCTCGTCGCTCAGTACGGCAATCGCGAAGGGTTCAAGTCCGAATACATGGGCGACACGCAGCCGCTGGCGAACGGCAACACGTTCGTCGGCTGGGGCTCGGCGCCGTACTTCACCGAGTACAGCGCCACCGGCAAGCTGCTGCTGGAAGCGGAATTCCCCGGCAGCGACCTGAGCTATCGCACGATGGTCGAGCAATGGGTCGGCCTGCCGCTCTCGACGCCCGCCGGCGCCGCCCGCCAGGCGGGCGCAACGACCACCGTCTACGCGAGCTGGAACGGCGCCACGCAGGTCGCCTCCTGGAGGGTCCTCGCCGGCGCCAGCGCCAGCCACCTCGTCACCGTCTCCAGCGCGCCCCGCTCCGGCTTCGAGACGACGATCCCAGCTCCCAAGGGCTATCGCAGCTACCGGGTCCAGGCGCTCGACTCGAGCGGCAAGGTGCTCGGGGTCTCCCCGCTATTCTCCGCGACTGCCCAATGATCACCCGCGCGACCATGCTGCTCGTCGTGCTGGCGATGAGCGTCGGCCTGTGTGCGTGCGGATCGACCTCCTCGGCCAGCCCAGGGCTGCTCGAAAACACCGCGGCGAGCACCGCGGTCGCCAACCCGGTCGCCGTCTCGCCCGAGCCCGGCACGCCGGACGCCTCCCCGAGCACCCAGATCAGCTTCCTCGGCACGTCCGCCACGACCGTCTCCGACGTGCACGTCACCGGCTCGCGCAGCGGCGCGCACGCGGGCGTCCTGCGCGCGTACTCGACCGGGACCGGCGAGAGCTTCCTGCCCGCGCACCCGTTCGCCGCGGGCGAGCGCGTGACCGTCACCGCGCAGGTCACCAGCGGCGGTGCGACCAGCGATGCGCGCTCCAGCTTCACGATCGCCCACCAGGCGCCGGTCAGCCAGACGGAGTTCCCGATCAACCCGGGCAACCCCCACGCCGTCCAGCACTACAGCACCGCGCCGTCGCTGACGCCCTCGAGCGTCGCGATCACGACGGCCGCAAGGCCCGGCGCGGCGCCCGGCGACCTGCTGCTGGCGCCCTACCAGGGCGACGGCACGCCCGGGCCGATGATCGCCGAACAGAACGGCAACCTCGTGTGGTTTCACCCGCTGCCCGCCGGCGAGCAGGCGACCAGCCTCAAACTCCAGCAGTACGACGGCAAGCCCGTGCTGACGTGGTGGCAGGGGCGGATCCTCGAGGTCGGCTTCGGGCAGGGCGAAGACGCGATCTACAACACCTCCTACCAGCGCGTGGGCGCCGTCCACGCGGGCAACGGCTACCACGCCGACCTGCACGAATTCCGGCTCACCCCCGAAGGCACCGCCTGGATCGACGTGTTCGACCCGATCGACGCGAACCTCTCCCGCTACCACGGCCTCGCCAACGGCACCATCACCGACTCCGTGATCCAGGAGATCGACGTCAAGACCGGCCTCGTGATGTGGGAGTGGCACGCGCTCGGACACATCCCCATCAGCGAATCGCACAACCCGGCGCCGAAGGCCTCCTACCCGTGGGACTACGTCCACATCAACTCGATCTCCCCGGGCGGGGAAGGGGGATCCAGTCAGAGCGGCGCGGCGGGCGCCGACCAGCCGGGGAACGTGCTGCTGTCCTCGCGCAACACCTGGACGCTGTATGACGTCGAACTGCGCAGCGGCGCCGTGCGGTGGCGCCTCGGCGGCGAACACTCGAACTTCAAGCTCGGCCCCGGCACGCGCACGTACTGGCAGCACGACGCCGAATGGCAGCCCGGCGGGCTGATCTCGGTGTTCGACAACGGCTCGGACCCACCCAAGGAGAAGCAGTCGCGCGGCCTGCTGCTGGACCCGAGCCTGCAGACGCACACCGTCACGCTGGTCAAGCAGTTCACCAACCCCGCGCACACGCTGCTCGCCTCCAGCCAGGGCAACCTGCTGACGCTGCCCGGCGGCGACTGGCTGATGGGCTACGGCGGGCTGCCCAACTTCACCGAGTACGACGCCGCCGGCCATGTACTGCTCGACGGCACGCTCGGCAAGGGCGTCCAGGACTTCCGCACCTACCTCTCGCCCTGGAACGGGCAGCCGCCCGGCGCGCCGTCGGTGCTCGCCGCGCCGGGCGCCGGGGCCACGATCGCCGTCGCGGTGAGCTGGAACGGGGCCACCGAAGTCGCCTCCTGGCAGGTGCTCGCCGGCGCCTCGGCGAGCGCGCTCGCGCCCGTCGCCACCGCCGCCAAGACGGGCTTTCAGACGAGCATCGCCGCGCCAAGCGCCGGCCCGTACGTGGCCGTGCAGGCGCTCGACGCGGCCGGCGGCGTGATCGGCACCTCGGCGACGGTCAAGGATTAGTGCCCCGGCCGGCGCTTCGCTCACGGGCACGTGCGGCGCTGGCTGGGCTCGCCTCGCTGGCGGCGATCCTCGGGCTCGTCGGCCTCGTCGTGCTCCCCGCGGCGCGCTCCGCGTCGGTGCCGGCCGCCGTTGCCCCCAGCTGCGTGCCGCCGGCGCTCAACGTCTCCGCCGCGCTCGCCGGCGAACGCGTGACCGTGTCCCCCGGGCCGGACACGCGCGACGCCTCCGCCAGCACCCAGATCAGCATGCTCCTCGGGGCGGGCGGGGGCGGGGGCGCGGGCGGGAATCCTGGTCTGAAGCTGACGAACATCGTCGTCACGGGCTCGCGCAGCGGCGCGCACCCCGGTCGCCTGGAGGCCTACTCGCAGGGCGACGGCGCGAGCTTCCTGCCCGCGCGGCCGTTCGACGGCGGCGAGCTCGTGACCGTGCACGCGGAACTGCGCGAAGCCGGCAGGGCGACCCCCTTCGCCTGGCGCTTCACCGTCGCCGAGCGCGACGACCCCGGGGCCAAGAGCAACGCCGTCGGCACCGGCGTCAGCACCAGCACCGCGCCACCGCCGCCGCCGAAGGAATTTCAGAGCTTTCACTCGCGCCCGGAACTGCGCCCGCCGGACATAACCGTCTCGCCGAAGGCGCAGAGCGCGACGGGCGAGCTGTTCCTCGCGCCCTACTCCGGGATCGGCCAGTACGGGCCGATGATCCTGAACGAACACGGAGAACTCGTGTGGTTCAAGCCGCTCGCTCCCGCCGGCACGCGCGCCGCGAACTTCCAGGTCCAGCAGTACGAAGGCAAGCCCGTGCTCACCTGGTGGCAGGACCCGCTGATCGCCGGCGGCAGCCGCACGGCGGGCGAGGTGATCGCCAACAGCGCCTACCAGAACATCGCCACGATCCGCGCCGGCAACGGCTATCAGCCGGACCTGCACGAATTCGAGATCACCCCGCAGGGCACCGGCCTGATCACCGTGTACGACGCGATCGACTGCAACCTGTCGGCCGTCGGCGGCCCGCGCGCGGGCGCGGTCGCCGACACGCTGCTGCAAGAGATCGACCTGAAGACCGGGCTGGTGATGTACGAGTGGCACAGCCTCGACCACGTGCCGCTGTCGAACTCCTACTCCTCGGCCGCGCCGACGAGCGTCAGAGAACCGTACGACTACTTCCACATCAACTCGATCGACGTCGAGCAGGACGGCGACCTGCTGGTCGACTCGCGCAACACGTGGGCGGCATACGACGTCGACGCGAAGACCGGCCAGGTGCGCTGGGAGCTGGGCGGCAAGCGCCCGAGCTTCGCGATGGGGCCGGGGACGGCGACGGCGTGGCAGCACGACGCGATCCAGCAGCCAGACGGCGCGATCACGTTCTTCGACAACGGCGCCTTCCCGCAGGTGCACCGGCAATCGCGCGCGATCGAAGTGACGCTCAACATGACCAACATGACGGCCAGGCTCACGCGCAGCTACGAACACTCCAACCCGCTCGTCGCGGGCAGCCAGGGCAACGTGCAGGCGCTCGCCGGCGGCGACTGGATGGTCGGCTGGGGCCAGGCCGGCTACCTGTCGGAGGTGAACGCCGCCGGGCAGGTGCTGTTCAACGCCCACCTGCCGCCCGACTGGGAGTCCTACAGGACCTTCGCGCTGGCGTGGAGCGGGCGGCCCGCGAACCCGCCGGCGGTCGCGGTCGTGCCCACGCCGGGCGCCCAGGGCGGCGCGACCGTGTACGCAAGCTGGAACGGCGCCACCGAAGTCGCCGCCTGGCAGGTGCTCGCCGGAGCCTCCGCGAGCGCGCTGGCGCCCGCCGCCAGCGCGGCGAAGACGAGCTTCGAGACCGCGATCCCGCTGGCTGGCGTCAGCTCGGGCTCCTACGTCGCCGTGCAGGCGCTCAACGCCGCCGGCGCGGTGCTCGGCACCTCGCCCACCGTCAGGGGCTAGCGCCGCCCGGCCCGTTCGCGCCGCCCCGCCGGTGCCGCCGGTGCAGCTGCGAGCTCGGCGGCAGTTCCTGCGGCTGACCCGCTTCGCGTTCGGCGCGGCGTTTGCGTCGCGCCGCCGCGCTGACCGCGACGTGCCTGGCGGTCGAGAAGTAGTCGGCGAAGCCGCGCGCGTGGGCCGCGACCAGGCGCCGGGGCAGGGGCGCGCGCAGCTCGTCCTGGAAGGCGCGCTCGTATTCCGCGCGCAGGCCTTCTTCGAGCGGGCTTTCGCCGGCGCTGTTGTGCAGCTCCAGGCGACCGCTGTGCGTGCTGTAGTCATACAGCTCGGTTTCCTCGCCCTGTGACTTCGGCACGATCCCGTCATACGGCCAGTTGGAGTAGGTCACGTACTTGGCCTGCGGCGTGCGCAGCCCCACGACGTGCAGCGGCGCGTCGGCCGCGTACGGCTCGATCGCGAACTCCGTGACGGTCTCATCGGTCGCGTGCAGCACGAACTGGCGTCCGGGGGCTTCCGGGTTGGCGAGGATGCCGGCCAGGTCGAGCCGGCCGGCGAGGTGCGAGTAGTGCGGGTCCGCGCGCCACGCATCCGAGCCGGTCGCGATCGTCAGCAGCAGCGGCGCGACGTCGACGCTCGAGCTCAGCTGCGTGCGGGGGACTTCGGGCGCCGCCGTCAGCAGCCCGCGGGGGTCCTTGACGAGCAGCGGCACGCGCGTGCCCTCCTCGTACGCGCTCGCGCCCTTGCCGCGCAGCCCGTGGGAGGCGCCGTACTCGCCGTGGTCGGAGGTGAACAAGATCACGGTGTTCGCCGCGACCTGCGGGTTGCTGTACAGCGTGCGCATCACCCTGCCGACATGGCGGTCGACCTCGAGCTGGATCTTGACGTAAAGGTCGAGGAACTCGAGCCATTTTTCGCTTGATTCCGGGCCGCCGAACGGCACCGGCCCGAACGACGCCGCCGCCGTGTCCTGGAAGGAGCGCTGCAGGCGCGGCTTGTGGCGCTCGAGCAGCAGCTCCGGCGTCTCGTAGTTGGGCGGCAGCCGCTGCACCGTGCGCGCGGCGCTCGCCTCCGCCGGGACGCGATCGCTCCACTTGTACCACCAGGCGATGTCGTGCGGGTTGACGAACGAGACCGTCGTACACCACGGCTCCGAGCCGCCCTCCTCCTCGAACCAGTCGGAGAAGCGCGCGGCGATGTGCGGGTCAACGCGCCAGCCCTGGCCGGGGGCGCCGTCGGGCGAGGGGAAGATGCCGCCGTCGAAGCCATAGCGCTCGAGCGCCTGTTCGCCCGTGAACGCCGTCCAGTGGTTGTCGCCGTGGGTGAGGTGCCACTTGCCGAGCCAGCGCGTGCTGTAGCCGTGCTCGCGCAGCATCGTCCCCCACGTCGGGAACCCCGGGTCGAGCGTGCTGCCGCCGGTGATCATGCAGCCCGTCTGATGCGTGTAAAGGCCGGTCAGCAGCGTCGCGCGCGCCGGCGAGCAGTCGTTGGACGCGGTGTAGTGCCTCGCGAACGAGACGGCTCCCTGGCTCAGCCGCTGCAGGTTGGGCGGCAACCCCAGCCCCGCGGGATTGGGCGAGAACCACTGCGGGAAGCGCAGCTGGTCGACGACAATCACGAGGATGTTCGGTTTCTCGTATCTGACCGCGGGCGACGCGTGCGCGGGGCCGGGGCTGCTCGGCGGCGAGCTCGAGTCGCCCCCCGTGTCCGCGGCCGCCGCGCCGATCGCGCCGGCGCCGGCCAGCACGCCGCCGGCGATCAGCCCGCGCTTGATCGCCGTGCGTCTGTCCACTCTCCTATCCTGCTGCGGGTCGATGCTCTCCATGCGCGCTCTCATCGTAGGGGCGGGCGCAAGTCTGGGGCTGGCGCTTGCGGGGGCAGACCTCGCCGCCGCGCAGAGCGGCCCGGCGTGCGCTCCGGCGACGTTGAACAACTCCGCGCTGCAGGACGGCGCGGTGACGGTCTCGCCGCTGGCGGGCAGCCGCGACGCGACGCCGCAGACCCAGATCAGCTTCCTCGGCGTGCCCGCCGGCGATATCGGCGCGCTCAGCGTCGTCGGCTCGCGCACCGGCGCCCACGGCGGCCGCCTGCAGCCCTACTCGCAGGGCGACGGCGCGAGCTTCCTGCCCTCGAGCCCGTTCCTCGCCGGCGAGCGCGTGACGGTGCGCGCGCGTGTGCGCGTCGGTCGCTCCGAGCGCGCGCTGCTCGACGAGTTCCAGGTCGCAAGCCAGGATCAGATCAGCTCGACGCCCAGGAACACCGCGCCCGGCAACCCCGCCGGGGTCCAGGGCTTTCACTCGCGCCCGGAACTGGAACCGCCGATCGTGACCGTGACCGCGCAGTCCCCCGCGGTCGCGAGCGGAGACGTGTTCGTGGCGCCGTACGGCGGGACCGGCCAGGCGGGGCCGATGATCCTCGAACCGAGCGGCGCCCTGGTGTGGTTCAAGCCGCTGCCCGCCAACACGGAGGCCAGCAACCTCGAGGTCCAGCAGTACGAAGGCAAACCGGTGCTCACGTGGTGGCAGGGCAACATCAGCGTGCACGGCTTCGGGCTGGGCGAAGACGTGATCGCCGACGACACCTACACCGACATCGCGCACGTGCGCGCCGGCAACGGGCTGCAGGCGGACCTGCACGAGCTCCAGCTGACGCCGCAGGGGACGGCGCTGATCACCGCGTACGACCCGATCCTGTGCAACCTCTCGGCGGTCGGCGGGCCGGCGTACGGGGGGGTCACCGACAGCGTCTTCCAGGAGATCGACGTCAGGACGGGCCTCGTGATGTACGAATGGACCAGCATCGACCACGTCGCGCTCGGCGAATCCTACGAACCGGCGAATCGCTCGAGCACCGCGTACCCGTACGACTTCTTCCACCTCAACTCGGTCAGCCTCGACCGTGACGGCAGCCTGCTGATCTCCAGCCGCAACACGTGGACCGTCTACAAGCTCGCCACCGCCAGCGGCCAGATCCTGTGGCGCCTCGGGGGCAAGCACCCGAGCTTCAAGATGGGCCCCGGCACCGGCACCGCCTGGCAGCACGACCCGCGCGAACTGCCCGACGGCGCGATCAGCACGTTCGACAACGGCGACTCGCCGAAGGCGCACAGCGAATCGCGTGGAATCGTCGTGGGCGTCAACCAGCAGACCGGCACCGCGACGCTGCTCACGCGGCTGACGCACACGCCGGCGCTGCTCGTCGAAAGCCAGGGCAACCTGCAGGCGCTCGCCAACGGCGACTGGTTCGTCGGCTGGGGCCAGGAACCGTACTTCTCCGAGTTCAGCCCCGAGGGGCAGCTGCTGTTCGACGCGCACTTCCCCGCGCACGACGAGTCCTATCGCGCCTTTCGCTTCGAATGGACGGGCACGCCCGCGCACCCGCCAACGTTCGCCTTCGGCGCAGCGAGCGGCGGCGGCGGGACCGTCTACGCCAGCTGGAACGGGGCGACGCTCGTCGCCTCCTGGCGCGTGCTCGCCGGCGCCAGCCCCTCCAGCCTCGGCACGGTCGCGCTCGAGCCCCGCAGCAGCTTTGAGACCGCCATCGCGGTGCCCGCCGGGACCGCCGGGCCGTACGTGGAGGTCCAGGCGCTCGGCGCCGCCGGGCAGGTGCTCGGCAGCTCGGCGGCCGTGTCCGAGGGGTCGTTGTAGCGCGCTCCAATGGGCACAATCCTACCGTGGTAGGATCATCTGCATGGCCAGTCAGAAGCGCTCGATCTCTTTCGAGGAATCGGTACTGAGCGAGGCCGAGCAGCGTCTTGCGCGGTCTGGTGGGAGTCTCTCGGCATTCGTGAACGCCGCAGTCCTGCACGAGCTACAGGTCACTCGGGGCCGAGAGTTGCTTGCCGCGGACGCGGCTGAGCTCGGCGCGATCCCCAGGAACGTCAAGACCCAGGTCGCTGCCGAGTGGCCGGCCTGACTCTCGACGCCGGTGCACTTGTCGCCTACGAACGCGGCGATGAGCGCATCCGCGAGATCCTCACCGTCGCATACGCCCGCGGTCTCGTGCCCACGATCCCGGCAATAGCGCTAGCCGAGGTCTGGCGCGGCGACGCCAAAGACGCTCGAGTCGCTCGCCTCCTCAAAGCATCCTCGATCGAGACTGTCGATGAGCAGCTTGCTCGTGCCGCGGGCAGCTTGCGCCGCAATACCCCAGGAAGTGGAACGATCGACGCGTGCGTAGCGGTGGGCGTGCGTCGTCGACTCGATGCCATCGCCACCTCGGATCCCAACGACATGCGGATGCTCCTCGGACCCGACTTTACGATCCTCGCGGTTTAGACGCCGCCCAAGGTCGATGATCCAGTAAGGAGCAGCCCATCGACAGCGGCAGGGGATCGAGGGACGATGTTCGAACACCGACACGGTGTGGCGCCTCGTCGGGGAACTGCATGCCGAGCGCTTCGGCAACCACCGTCGCGAGCCCCATGCCCAGCGGCGAGACGAGGCGAGGCTTTGACCTCCCGTCCGGTCATCTGGCATCTTGGCCAGCTTCGAGTTTGCGGCGGAGCTCTTGGAAACCTCTATAGACGCGTGTGCGCATCGTGTCAGGTTGCTCATCGAACCTTTCGCCCATCGTTTTGTAGCTGAGCCCCTGGTAGAGCCGCAATTCGATTGCTTGGCGGTAAAGAGGGACCCTGAAGGAGCTTGGTCTCCTGCGTGAGATCGAGCGCGAGTTGGGGGTCGGCAAGTTCGCTATAGAGATATCGCCGGATTCGCTCGTAATACGTGATACAGAAGGCATCAAAGCTTTCGTTGTCCATGCCTCAAAAAATGCAGCACTGGACTCTCTCGCCCTATCCCCCTACGGGAGGACGTGCCACTCCGAGCCTCATAGCAGGTGGTGGAATGCACATAGTGGACACGTTTTGATCGAATCATCAGGCGGCGGGCCGAATAGTCCGCTACGCCCCCGATCCCGACGTAGTGCCTCGACGCACTTCTTAGCCGTGCGTTGGTATTAGGGAAGGGTCTCGGCGCGAAAGCTGCTGAGGTAGAGCACACCGGCCTGGGGACCCGGCGTATCGAGCAGAGCCACGATCGCGTCCCAATGGCCGAGCAAGCAGCGTAGCTTCTGCCACTGGCTGTATTTGGCGTCGCCGAACGCGAAGACATGAGCCGCGTTGTCGACGACAGCCTGTCGCTCGGCGGTCATGATTTCCTGCTGGAGTCTCTGGCGTATGCCGAGAATCGCGGCGTCTTGCGTGAGAATCGCCATGCCCCGCGCCGCTATGTCTGCGATCCACCACTCGTCGCCTTTCTGGGGGCGTTGCATCTCGGGATGTATGTCGTGCTGAAAGTACGCGGTCACCCCGTGGTTTCGCGTGAAGCGATTGATCGTGTCGGTCAGAGCGCGGCCGACTGAGTTCTCGACGTAGAGGTCGCGGATCACGCCGCCAGGATGGCCGCGACCACCTCGGCCTCTGTGGCGCCGGTGTCGCACTCGATCTCGTCGTTCGAGTAGCCCTCACGATGGCGAGTCGCGATGGCGTCAAGACGCACGGCGGTCCCAGCCGTGATCGGGTGTCCGCCAGCGACCCGTGTGTCCACGACCACTGGCACAGCCCTGGTCTTGAACCACCAGCGCCGCGCACGTTCGTCCTCGTCGTAGTCGATGTCCCGCGTCCAGAGTGCGCCTTCAACGAGCTTCTCCGCGGTAAGCTGCCCACCTCGGGACGCATTGAGGAGCATCGCGCCGTCGTCGGTTTCGATGAACTTCGTGAGCAGATCGCCGCCGTAGACGTGGAACTGCCTGGTCATCAGCGGACGTTGCTCGCCGAGCTCTCTGCCTACGTACTCAAGAGCGCGTCGAATGGCTTGAAGTGCGGCGTCGCCTCGGTACATCGAGAGGGTCTTGAGTTCAAGCAGATTGAGGAAGGACAGCGCGAGCCCGCCCTTAGCTCCGTCTGCCGGGATCAACGGCTCATCTCGGCGGGGCTGGCCCTTGTAACGACGTTCGTGACCAAAGCTCCACCGACCAACTGTCTCGGGACGACGCCCAACGAGCGTCGCAGCCTCGCTGATCGTGTATCTGGGGGTCAGGGCACGTTGTTCGATTCGAGCATCCATGCCCTTAGCGTAGTCCACCTGTCGGCACTACAACCGAGAGCACCGGGGCCGCTCGACCAACGTCTACGCCTCACTCCCCCTCCAGACCACGGCAAGTTCGAACAACGTCCACAAACCTGCCAAAAACGGAAGGGGGGAGATTCGAACTCCCGAGACGGGGATACCCGCCTGCCGGTTTTCAAGACCGGTGCATTCAACCGCTCTGCCACCCTTCCGAGCTGACGAACAGAGGCTATCGACAGAGGAACGCGCCGGGCCGTGCGATTGTGGCGTAGCCTGGATGCCGTCAATGGCGAGTGGCGAGCGTATCGGGGGTGCACCGTTGACGGACGCGGGGAGCTCTGCATCCGGGGATCGGCGTTGGGCGGTCCTGGCCCTGCTCGGCGTCGCGCAGCTGATGGTCGTGCTCGATGCGACGATCGTGAACATCGCGCTGCCTTCGGCGCAGCGGTCGTTGGGCTTCTCGACGGATAGCCGGCAATGGGTCGTCACGGCATACGCGCTGGCGTTCGGCAGCCTGCTGCTGCTGGGGGGAAAGCTTGGCGATCTGTTCGGGCGCAAGTGGACGTTCATCGCCGGGCTGATCGGCTTCGCGACGGCCTCCGCGATCGGTGGGTTGGCGCAATCCTTCACGATGCTCGTGGCCGCGCGGGCGCTGCAGGGCGCCTTCGGTGCGCTGCTCGCGCCGTCGGCGCTGTCGCTGCTGACGGTGACCTTTGCGGGCTCGCCCGATCGGGCGAAGGCGTTTGGCATCTTCGGGGCGATCGCCGGGGGTGGCGCGTCGGTCGGGCTGGTCCTGGGCGGGGTGCTCACGCAGACGCTGTCCTGGCGGTGGTGTCTGTATGTCAACGTGCTGATCGCGCTGCCGACCGTGCTCGTGGCGCTGAGGCTCTTGCAGAACCATCCGCCTGAGCGTCGTGCGCGCATCGACGTCCCGGGCGTGCTGCTCGCCTGCGGAGGCCTGTTCGCGCTGGTCTACGGGTTCTCCAACGCCGAGACGCACTCGTGGACGGCGCCGCTGACGATCGTCTCGCTCGCCGCGAGCGCGGTCCTGCTCGCTGCGTTCGTGCTGGTCGAGCGCAGCAGGACGGATCCGCTTCTGCCGCTCCACATCGTCACGGACCGCGCCCGCGGCGGCGCCTACCTGTCGATCCTGCTGGCCGGCGCCGGGCTCTTCGCCGTGTTCCTGTTCTTGACGTACTACATGCAGGAGAACCTCGGCTTCTCTCCGATCAAGACCGGGCTGTCGTTCCTGCCCTTGACGGCCGCGCTCGTCGTCACCTCGACGACAGTCCAGACCAAGCTGCTCTACCGCACCGGCGCAAAGCCGCTCGTCGCCGTCGGCATGGCGCTCGGGTTGATCGCGATGCTCCTGCTGACCCGCCTCTCCCCGGGCGCCAGCTATGCGGGCCACGTCCTGCCCGCGCTGCTCATCACCGGCCTGGGAGCCGGCTGCATCTTCGCACCAGCGTTCAGCACCGCCACACTCGGAATCGAGGGTTCTGAGGCCGGCGTCGCCTCTGCGATGGTCAACACCTCCCAGCAGGTGGGCGGCTCGGTTGGCACCGCGCTGTTGAGCACGATCTTCGCCAGCGCGACCGCCTCCTACGCTTCCAGCCACGCCGGGACGCCTGGAATCGGCGACGTGGCAGCCATCCACGGCTACACCGTCGCGTTCGCCTGGGCCGCGGGAATCTTCGCCCTCGGGCTGCTGCTCGCGCTGCTCGTTCTCCCGTCGAAGCGGGGGAGCACTTCCTCAGTGCCAGAGCAGGCTGTCGGTCAGCGAACAACATCCGCGTCGGCGCCAGCGGCACCAGCGCCAGCGGCAGCGGCGCCAGTGGCGACCGCCATCCTGGTCACGGGACCGTGCTGTCACTTCGGTGTGACGATGCACGCCGACAGCCCGAGGAGCCGGGCGTAGCCACACGTCGCGCCGCGCCGCGACTGTCGATTCGACGACTACCCCGCGCGCTCGGGAGCAATCAGCACCGGCCGTTGCGCATGCACCGAGAGCCCATGCGAGACGCTGCCGAGCAGGGCGCTGCGGAGGGCACCGCGCCCACGCTGGCCGCAGACGATCAGCCCAGCGTCGATCTCTGCGGCGATCTCGCCAATCGTCCCGACGATCGACGCATTGGCCTGCGCGGTTCGTGGCGAGGCGTTGTAACCATGCTCGCGGGCGCCCGCGGCACCCTCCTCGGCGAGCCGTCTCGCGAAAGCCGCCTCCTGCTCGTCGATCTCGCCCTCATTGGGAACGGCTGTCAGGAACGAGCCCGCTCTAACCAGGCTGACCACCGCGGGCATCCACACGACCAGTACCACGGCATCGGCGGGGCGGATCACGAGCTCCACAGCGGCGCGCAACGCCGCCCTTGACCCCTCTGATCCGTCGTAGCAGAACAACACCGGCTTATCCATGGCAAATCCTCATCGTCGGATGAGCGCGCCCAGCGGTAGGCTCGCTTCCGAGCAGTATGCACCGCCGAGGCGCTGGGGGGCTACTCGCCCGCGTAGGTGACGTAGCCCCTGGCGTTGTGAATCGTCACCAGGAATGGCGTCTTACGCTGTTGCCGATCGAGATGTCCATGCCGTTGGCGCCCCAGTCGCCGATCCCGAGGATCTCCTCGGCGTCGGTCGCCACCAGCAGGTCGACCTCGTCGGCCGCGAGCCCGTAGTTCGCGAGCGCCTCGCGACCACCGCGCTGCTTGCCTCCCAGCACCTACCGTTGTACGCGATCCTCTGTCTGCCGATCCTCTTCACGGCTGGCATGAGCTTGATGGACACGATCGACGGGATCTTCATGAACTTCGCGTAGTCGTGGGCGTTCTTCAACCCGGTGCGCAAGGTCTATTACAACCTCGCGATCACCGGGCTGTCGGTTGCGATCTGCTTCTTCATCGGAACGATCGAGGTGCTCGGCCTGCTGCCGATGGAGCTCGGCGGCCTGCACGGTGGCCTCTGGCACTTCATGGAAGTCTTCGACATCAACAAGGCCGGCTTCGTGATCGTCGGCATGTTCGTCGTCTGCCGGGCTACGGCCGCGTCGAAGAGATGTGGAGCGCAATGCTCGAGCAGGGGGCGTGATCGCGGAGGTCTCGTAGCTCGAGGGCGTCGACGCGCGCCGGAGCCTCCGGGCGAGGGTCGCGGGGCCGCGGGCGCGCGGTGCAGCCCGCAGGCTCTAAACTGGCTGCCCGACCTCAGGGAGAGGTGGCCGAGTGGCTGAAGGCACTCGCCTGCTAAGCGAGTATGGGGGTCAAACTCCATCGCGGGTTCGAATCCCGCCCTCTCCGTTTTCGGCCGGTATTGGGCTGTCGTTCGAAATCGGGGCATATGCTTGTCCTAAGACGGTCAGCAGGGAGTCGTGTCAGCTTGCTGAGGAGAGCAGCCGAAGGCTTGCCGCGATGGCTCCCGAGGCTCATCTCAAGGCTGCCGAACTGCTGCGCGAAGTTATGGCCGCGACTGGCGGACAAACGCCAGCGCGACCGCGGACGAGCCGTATGGTTCGGTCGTTCGTGGCTTTGCGAAGCCGAGAAGCAGCGACCGATGAGACTAGGGCGTTTGGGTCTCGTACGAGACCTGTCAGTTGGGAACGTCCACCGCAATATTGGTGCGACGGGTCAGACCGACCAGAAGGTTGATGTCGTCTGGGTCGCCCGTGATGATGGTTACGGCGCATCTGCGGCCGCGCTCCTCGGCCATCGCCACGATCTGCGCATCGGTCGTCGAAATGTCGTGGCGCGCGAGCGGTAGCGCCTCCGTACGCAGCACGCCGGCCCGCATGGCGGCTTCAACGGTCAGCGGAGCGTAGATATCGTCCTCCGCACCGATGGCCTTGATCAGACGGTCAACGAGCGTCGGGGCCCCGGTGACCGGAACGCACCTCGGTGAGAACCGGCACGGGAATCAGGAGCGCGCCGTCGAACCGCTGTTCAAGTAGCTCCAGATACGCGACGAGCAGGTCTCGGCTGGCGGCGAGTGCGCTGACGCCGCTGCTGTCGAGCAGGAAGTCGCGGCGATGGAGACTGGTCACTCAGGCCAGGCGTCCGCGTGGGCCTGCAGCTGAGGAAGGCGCGTCGTGCCGTCGGCACCCTCAGCAACGAGTTCCTCACGTAGCTGCCGCAGGCGGGCACGCTGGACGTCGCGAAGCTTGGCATCATCTGCCGGCTGCTGCTTGGCATCCATTGCGATAGCCGCCTCCATGGCATTCATTCTACCCACAGTTCTCGGCAGTTGGACGGCGGTCCTTGACCACGTGGAAGAGCAACGCGCTATGCCGACGCTTGCGTGTAGACAGCCTCCGCTGCCCGTCGCCGAGCTTCCGGTGCGTGATGAGCGCAAGAAGAGCCTATGGCGACTCGCCCTCAGCCGAGGCGGTTTCGCGGAGTTGGATGGATAGCGTGAGATGACCGAGTCTGCTGTCAATGACGGGCGTATGCGTGAGCTATGGACGTCAGGACCGACGGGTGCAGGTGCTGAGAATGTCTCGCTGAGCGTTTCTGCCGGCGAGATCGTGGCAATTGTTGGATCAGGAGGCCAAGGTCGCACAACGTTGCTGAAGGTTGCGAAGGGGTTGGAGCGTCCGGCACAAAAGAAGGGGTTGTGGTCGTCTTGGGGGCATCGTCCCTAGTTTTGGCGTCCTGGACCGCCTGCCGGCCTTCTGTAGCGCCATGGCAGCTCGTCTGCTCGAGGATCGGGTCGCGCGAGCCTCGGTGAGTGTCTGCCTGGACTCCTCGGCTGTCCTTGCTTTGCTCGATGGCGAGCAGCCTGCGCTCTCCGGGATCTTGCACGGTCGAGGATCTCCAGCCTCGTGGTTATGGTCGACTCCGGTCGACTCAGGGGTGCTGAAGGCGCTGGAGACTCAGAGCACCGAGGAGATGTACGAGATCACGCATCTTCTGGCTCGGCTGAGGCGATACGTTTCGAGACAAGAGCGGCGCCAATCTCGCGTATGTCGGCGATTTCCACAAGCTCGGCATCGGCGACAGCAGGCAAGCCGCGCATGAGATAGGGCTCTGCCTGTCCCTCGTCGATGAACACGATGAGACGTCGGCCGAGCGCCAACGAGTAACCGAGCTCGAGTTGGACGCCTGGCGAGAACGGGTTACCCACATAGGCGATGACGATCTCGCACCACCGAAGTCCTCCGAGATCTGCCGCGAGCGCAGACTCGGGCGGGTCCAGACGGGTACCCCAAGCCTCCCTCCTGTGAGCACTGAAAACCTCGTGTCCGCTCGCGTCGAGCGTGTCCATCAGCCGCTCCCAGTATCCCTTGAACTGCGCGGAGCGAGGCGACCCACTCGCAACGAGCTGGGTCAGGGGAGCAGACATGAACAGCCTCATGCTCCTCCGGCCGGCGAAGCGCGATCGCTGGGAAAGTAGAAGTTCTTGGTATTTACGAGGTCGTATATCGTATTACAGGCCAAAACCGCCAGTGCCGCATAGAGCGCCCAGCTGGCACCATGCGCGAGCTGGGAGTAGGAGTAGAAGAGCGACATTGCGGCGACGGCAAGGAGATTATTCACGATCCAGACGCCGAGCGCTTCGCCAGATCCTTCCGAGCGGCGGATCCAGTACAGCCATGCGCTATCGAGGACCAGCAAGACGATGAACAGTGCGATGAAGTCGCCGTGCGAGTAGATGTAGAAGCTGGCTACCGAGAACATCACTGTCTGCAAGAAGATCACCGCGAAGTCGGTGGCGAGGGTGGGGTGAGGCCGACTGTCGTTGGCTCCGAACTGCCGGAGTACTCGGATATTGCCGTGGTAGAAGCGGATGATGTTTACCAGGAGAACCAGCGCGAAGCAGATCTCGCCGCCCTTGAGGCGTGTCAGCGGGATCACCTGTGAGTATCGTGCGCCGGTGATCAGGACGATTAGAGTGTTCGTGAGGGCAAGGCTGTTGACGGTCGCGAGGACGCCTCCGAGCGAGTCGAGCGTCATTGCAAGTTCGTGCTTGGCGTTGTCCTTCATAAGCCATCTCAAATAGTCGCGACTCCCCAGGCTACATGCACCAGAGGACACTCCAACTCCCGCTGACGGACAGCCCGCTGACGCGCTCACGGAGATCGGTTCCGCCCGGGCTTGCTGTACTCTGCCGGCGGGCACGGCGATACAGGGGGCGATTTGGCACCGCAGAGTGGTAAAGCTCCGGCCGAGGGAAACGGCAAGGCAGGCGAAAGCCAGCTGAGCGTGGTGACCGTCGCCGGCGCGGTGGCGAGTGGCCTTGGGCTTCTCGGCTTCGTCACCTTTGCCGGCGGGGTCGTGCTGTGGACACGCTTCAAAGAGATGGGATTGCCCGCCGAACATGCGGTGGCTCTCGTGCCGAAAGCGGAACTGGTTAGCACCGGTGCGTACTTCCTGGTTCCCGCATTGGGCCTGGCGGCGGGGATGGTGCTGCTGCTGATGATCGTCAAACGTCTCTTTCAGCAGGGCGACGATCTGCTGCCGGGCGCGGTTTCGACCAGCGCGATCGTCTTCATCGTGGACGGGGCGTTCGCGATCGGCGCGGCCGACACGGTCCATCTTGTCGGCGTGTTGCGGCTTCTATTGATAGCCGGAGCGTCCGCCGTCGTGATCGGGATGTCGGTGCGGCTCGAGTCGCTGCCGGCGTACTGCCTGGTGGCGTTTCTCGCGGTGGGTACCTTCTGGATCGTGAGGGCATACGAACGCGACTCTCACCGTCCGACGGTGATCCCGATGGCCTACTCGCGATCTCAGCCGGGTTTCGCACCGCGTGTGGAGATCGGCTATTTCGTGGCCGAGACCTCCGATCGCATCGTGTTCGCGAGCCTCCCGCAGTCGTCTCAGAACGAGCTACGCGAGTTTCCACGCAGTGAGACCGACGACGTGGAGGTTGGCAACCTGACCCGGACCGACAAGGCGGAAGCGGTTGCGGCGCGCTTTGCCTACAACCTGTGTGAACGCTTGCGAACAACTCGGCCGATCAACCCCACGAGTGTCACTGGACCCGAGTGCAGCGCGCACTACATAGCCGAACTCGAGCGGGCCGCGGGTGACTAGAAGGCGGTGTACGCCGCACCGACTACGTACTACCCGTTCGGCAGCATCCCCCGCACGGCCTCCTGAAACGCGCCGGTGGTGAAGCACTGCGGCTCGGCGAACTCCTCCATTGCGAGGGTGCTCTCCCAGCTGCCGTCGGCGGCGGCGCGCAGCAGTGGCTTGGTCATGGCGAGCGCGTGCGCGGGCAGCGCGCAGATGCGCGTGCACCAGGCGTCGGCGGCGGCGAGCAGCTGCTCGTGGGCGACGACTTCGTGGACGAGCCCGAGCTCGTGGGCGCGCTGCGCGTCGAGCTGCTGGCCGCCGGCGTAGTGGGCGAACGCGCCCTGGTAGCCGAGCCGCCGCGTGATCGCCCAGGAGGTGCCGACCTCGGGCAGCAGCCCGAGGCGCCCGAAGGCGGGCACGATGCGCGCGCGCTCGGAGGCGACGGCGAGGTCGCAGGTGAGCGCCCACGCGAGGCCGACGCCGGCGGCGGGGCCGTTGATGGCGGCGATGAAGGCGACGTCGCTGCGCGCGATCAGCCGCACGATCGCGCCGAACTCGTAGCGGATCCAGCGCCAGATGTCGGTGGTGCCCTCGGGCGCGGCGAGCGCGGTGGGCGTGTCGGCCATCATCCGCAGGTCGCCGCCGGCGGAGAAGCCGGGGTCGGCGCCGGTGAGCACGACCGCGCGGATCGCGCGGTCGGCGAGCAGTTCCTCGAGCGCGGCCTTGAGCTGCTGCACGAGCGGCGCGCTGAGCACGTTGAGCTTGTCGGGGTCGTCGAGCGTGACGACGGCGCGGTCGGCTGCGCGCTGCACGCGCACGAGCGTGTCGGCGTGCTGGCGTCCGCCTGATACGAGGTCTTCGTAGAACGTCATGGGGTCTCCTCGAGGGTCTGCCACGCGGCGTTGGCGAGGACGCGGGCGACGCTCGCCGGCACGCGCTTGGCGCGCCCGGCGACCCAGTGGCGGGTGTACTCCTGCGTGGGCCCGAGCCACAGCGCGTGGATCAGGTCGAACGGCAGGTCGCGCAGGACGCCGTAGTGGACATGCAGCTGCCACCAGGCGGTCGCGTCGGCGAAGAACGAGCGGTTGTGCTCGCGCAGCTCGGCGTCCTCGACGGGTCGCCCAGCGAGCAGGAACGCGGCGGCGCTGCGATTGGCGCTGACCCAGCGCAGGTGAAAGCGCACGCCGGCCTTGACGCCGTCCTCGGCGCTCGAGCGGGAGCGCAGCTCGGCGAGGAAGCCGTCCTGGAAGTCGCCGGTCAGCTGGGCGTACAGGGCGCCGGCGAGCCCAGCCTTGTCGGGGAAGTGGTGGTAGAGCGCGCCAACGCTGACGCCTGCGTCGCGGCGGATGTCCTCGAGCGTGGCGCCCAGCGCCCCTTCGGCGTCGAACCTCGCGAGCGCGGCTCCCAGCAGTCGCTCGCGCGCGGAGACGGCTCGTGGCTGTGGGGAGCGCGACGCGCTCGCATCGCTGACGGGCGTGGCGACCATACCGAGCCAGTATCTTTACAGACAGAGAAATCCTCTGTCAACCGGAATGCTCCGCCATCTGGCCGGACGCCCGGCGTCGCCGGCCGGCCGGGGAGTAGCATGGCCAACGAGGGTGCTCTGGACGGACGGCCACGAAACGACCTTGAAAGGCAGCGATGGGACTCTCAGACAGACTCAAGGACCTGAAGACGAAGGCCGTGGATGCGACGGTCGAGCGCAGCGACAAGATCCACGAGGCGGTCGAGAAGGTCGCGAGCACCGCGGACGAGCGCACGGGCGGCAAGTACCGCGAGCGCATCCATAACGCGAGCGCCAAGGCGGGCAGCCTCGTCGACGGCCTCAAGAGCTCTGACGATCAGGAGGCCGGAGCGCCGAGCGAGGAGGACGCGTCCGGGGACACACACGCCGACTGAGCGGCCGCTCAGTCGGCGAGCGCGGCGCGCAGCACGCCGCCCATCTCGGCGACCGCCTCGCGCGGGCCGGTGCCGCCGATGAGCACGTGGATGAAGCCGTGGACGTAGCCGGGGTGGCGGCGCAGGATCGTGCGCACGCCCGCGGCGCGCAGCCGTGCGGCGTACGCCTCGCCCTCGTCGCGCAATGGGTCGAAGCCGGCGGTGACGACGAGCGCGGGCGCGACGGCGCTGAGGTCTGCGGCGAGCAGCGGCGAGGCGCGCGGGTCGCGGCGGTCGCCGTCGGCGCCGAGGAACTGCTCCTCATACCAGTCCATGCTCTCCTTCGTGAGCAGGAAGCCCTCGGCGAACTCCAGGCGCGACCTGGACACCTCGACGAGGTCGGTGACGGGGTAGATCAGCAGCTGGAACGCCGGGACGGGGCCGCCGGGTGCGGCCGCCGCCAGCTGGGCGGTGACCGCCGCGAGGTGCCCCCCCGCGCTGTCGCCGGCGACGGCGATCCGCGCGGGATCGGCGCCCAGCCGCTCGGCGCCCGAGACGGCGTCGTAGAAGGCAGCGAGCGCGTCCTGCACGGGTGCGGGGAAGCGGTGCTCGGGCGCGAGCCGGTAGTCGACGCTGAGCACGCGCGCGCCGGAGGCGTTCGCGAGCAGCCGGCAGGGCTGGTCGTGGGTGTCGAGATCGCCGACCACCCAGCCGCCGCCGTGGTAGTAGACGATCAGCGGTCCGGCGCTCGCGTGTTGTGCCTCCTCGGGGACGTACAGGCGCGCGCGCAGCGGCCCTTCGGCGCCCGCGATGGTCGTCTCGTGCACGCTTGCGAGCGCGATCGTGGGTCCGGCGACGACGTTCGCGGAACGCCGGATTTCTTCGCGCGCGCCGGCGGGCGTGCGGCTTGCGGCGGGCGGCGGCGGATTGCGCTCGGCGAGCTTGAGCAGTACCTGCGTGTCGAGGTCGAGCTCCAGCCCGTCGCGGCGGACCAGCGCGCCGGCGATGCGGCGCTTGGCGCCCGGCGGCAGCGCGCAGATTGCGCGGGCGCCGGCGATCTCGAGGCGGCTGATCAGGTCGCTTGCCACGGTCGGATGCTCGCAGATGGCGGGCCCCGTCGGTGACCGGTGCGGGCTCGATCGGCTCGATTCCGAGCTCAGCCCGGGCATGAGCCCAGAAACCGCACTGTGTCTACATGTCGATTTTTTGATGTCGAGGGGGTACGATTGACGGCATGGGGAGGGCTCGCTCTGGGGAGGGGCGCCAGCCGGCGCTTCGGTGGATGCTCGCGGTGTTGGCGCTGCTCGCCCTCGGCGCGCTGACCGCGGGGGTCGCGAGCGCGAGCGCGTCAGTCGCGAGTGTGTCTGAGCCGGCCGCGCCGACGGCCGCGCCGACGGAGTCGTCCTACCGCGCCGTGCGCGTGTGCGGCGCGAGCGCGCCGAGCGCGGCGGCGTGCACCGCGCTGCGCCTGGTCTCCGCGTCGCTCAGCGGCGCCGAACTGGAGCAGAAAGCCGCCGCGCAGGCCGCGGAAGCGGCCGCCGGCGCACACCCGGCCGTGGAAAACGAAAACCCGATCCCCGGATACCTGACCCCGCAGAGCCTGCACTCCGCGTACTCGCTGCCGGACGAAACGGCCGCCTCGTACACGCAGACGATCGCCGTCGTCGACGCGTATGACGATCCGACCGCGGAAGCGGACCTGGGCGTCTACGACGAGGAGTTCGGCCTGCCGGCGTGCACGAGCGCGAACGGCTGCTTCAGCAAGGTCAACGAGGAAGGCAAGCCGAGCCCGCTGCCGCCGAAGAGCGGGGAATGGGCGGGCGAGATATCGATCGACGTGCAGATGGCGCACGCCGTTTGCCAGAGCTGTCGCGTGCTGCTGGTGGAGACCAGGAAGGCGGAACTGTCGGACCTCGGCGCGGGGGTGAACGCGGCCGTGAACCTGGGAGCGACGGAGATCAGCAACTCATACACCGCCGGCGAGGAACCCGCGCTCGCGAGCTACTACTCCGAACTGAACGCCGATGACTACGAACAGCCGGGCGTCGTCGTGACGGCTGCGTCGGGCGACTGCGGCTATCTCAACACCGATTGCCCCGAAGAACCCGCCGCCGCCAACTTCCCGGCTGACTCTCCGGACGTCGTCGGGGTCGGCGGAACGAGCCTCACGGACAAGAAAGAAGTGTGGCGCAGCACCGCGTGGGATGAAGGCGGCAGTGGCTGCAGCGTCATCTTCGCGGCGCCGGCATGGCAGAGCGCGCTGGCCGACTTCGCGAACACCGGCTGCGGTAGCGAGCGCTCGGTCGCGGATGTGTCGGCGGTCGGCAATCCGAACACGGGCGTCGACGTGTACGACAGCACGCCGGAAGGCACCGGCCAGCCGACCGGGTGGACGGTTTTCGGAGGCACGTCGGTGGCATCGCCGATCATCGCGGCCGAGTTCGCGCTCGCGGGCGGCGCGCACGGGGTCGACTTCCCGGCGGCGACGCTGTACGCGCACCTCGGCGAAGGCGACGACCTCTACGACGTGCTCACGGGCAGCAACGGGTCCTGCGGGGAAGCGACCTCCTGCCAGGCGGCCGTCGGCTACGACGGTCCGACGGGCGTCGGCAGCCCGGTCGGCCTGGGCGCGTTCGCGACCGCCGGCAGCCCCGAAAACACCTCCCCGCCGACCATCGCCGGGATCGCCGAACAGGGCCAGACGCTGACCCTGACGGCGGGCTCGTGGACGAACTCCCCGACGTCGAGCTCCGATCAATGGCAGCGCTGCAACGCCTCCGGCACTGGCTGCGTGGCGATCGAAGGCGCCACCGGCCAGAGCTACAAACTGGGTGCGAGCGACGTCGGGGCCGCGATCCGCGTTCAGGAAACGGCCGCCAACGCGGACGGCACCGGCGTTCCGGCCGACTCCGCGGCGACGGCCGTGGTCGTGTCGGACACCCCGAAGCTCGACCGCTTCACGCCGAGCTCGGGGATCACGGGCAGCGTCGTGACGATCGAAGGCAGCGCGCTGGGCGGGGTGACGCAGGTCGAGTTCGGCAAGCTGGCGGCGAGCTTCAGGATTCTGTCGACGATGCAGGTCGAAGCGATCGTGCCCGACGGAGCGGCCAAGGGCAAGGTCTCGGTGACGACACCGCTCGGCACGTTGACCAGCAAGGGCAAGTTCACGCCGACGCTGTCGGTCACGTCGATCAAGCCCGAGAGCGGCGGTCCGGGGACGAAGGTGACGATCAAGGGCGTCGGCTTCAACGCCAACTCGGCCGTCAGCTTCGACGGTGTCGCGGCGACGATCAAGTCGGTGTCGTCCAAGAGCATCAAGGTGACGGTGCCGGCGGGCGCGGGCGCGGGCCCTATCGCCGTAACGAACAGCTCCGCGCCGATCGGCACCGTCTTCAGCGCGAGCAGCTTCACCCCCTGAACGCCGCTCCGCCCGTTCGGCAACGCCGCCCGGCCCGCTCGTGAACGCCGCTCGGCCCCCCCCTGAGCGTCGCGCGGCCGTCGTTGGGTTAGGATTGTTCACTCAACCAGTTGAGAACAGCGCGAGATACGCGCACGAGGAAGGAGCCCAGATGGCGCGCATCCTGCTTGACGAGACGGAGATCGAGGTCGCGGAGGACGTCGAGGACATCCTCAACAAGATCGTCAACTCGCGCGACGGCCTGCGCCGCGGCAGCGGCGCGATCGTGGCGCCCCCCGGCTGGGTGATCGTGACGGCGTCGGACGGCGGCGATGAGATCTACGTCCAGGTCGCGCGCATCGGCTGCGTGCGCGAGAGCTAGCGTCGCGAGAACGCGCCGCCCCCGCTCGCGCGGCGCACCCGGCGGTGCCGGCCTACGGCTGCTCGGCGGCGGCGACCGCGAACACGATGTGGCGGCGGGCGAGGCTCATGTACGGGTGCAGCTCGAGCGGGCCGCCGTCGAGCGGCGCGACGGTGACGTCGGTGAGCGTGATGAAGTCGCGCTCGGAGGCGTTCAGCACGTCTGAGACACGGCTGCGGTAGCCGTCGCGTGCGAGCGTCAGCACGCCCTCGATGCGGTGGCGCTCGGTCTCGATCCGGACGCGCTCGGTGCGATGGTCGCTGCCCAGCGGATCGTCGTCGGCGAAGGTCTCCTCCGGGCTCATTGCGGCGCTACTGGACGATGCCCTCGGGCGCACGCGCGGGCAGCCCCGCGCGGCTGGCGGGGAGTGCGGCGATGCGCCCGTTGGTGTGCGCTTGGGCGGTTGCGCTCCTCGCGCACGATGTACAGCGGGCGATGCTTGACCTCGTCGTAGATGCGGCCGACGTACTCGCCGATCACGCCCAGCGCGATCAGCTGGATGCCGCCGAGCAGCAGGATCGCGATCGTGATCGAGCCGAAGCCCGGCAGGTAGGAGCCGACGATGCGCAGGCCGATGACGACGGGGATCGCGATGAACGCGACGCCGGCCGAGAGCAGCCCGACGTAGGTGGCGAGCTGCAGCGGCAGGTGCGAGAAGGAGGCGATCGCGTCGAGCGAGAAGCGCAGCATCTTGCGCAGCGTGTACTTGGTCTCGCCGGCGTGGCGCGCGTCGCGCTGGTAGGGGACGGCGGTCTGGGTGAAGCCGACCCACACGGTCATGCCGCGCAGGAAGCGCGAGCGCTCGGTCATCGCCAGCAGCGCGTTCAGCGCACGCCGGTCGAGCAGCCGGAAGTCGCCCGAGTTGGGCTCGAGGTCGACCTGCGCGAGCTTGTCGAACAGCTTGTAGAACCACGACGCGGTGGCGAGCTTGAAGGCGGTCTCGCCCTCGCGCTGCTTGCGCACCGCGTAGACGACGTCGGCGCCCTGGCTCCACTGGGCGATCATCTCGGGGATCAGCTCGGGGGGGTCCTGCAGGTCGGCGTCGATCATCGCGACGACATCGCCGACCGCGTGCTCCAGCCCGGCGGTCAGCGCGGCCTGGTGGCCGAAGTTGCGCGACAGGTGCACGACGCGCACGCGCGGGTCGCCGGCGGCGATGCGATCGAGCAGCTCGGGCGTGCGATCGGAGCTGCCGTCGTTGACGAGCACGAGCTCGAACTCGTAGTCGGCGACCGCTGCGCTGGCGCGCGCGACGAACTCCTCGACGAGCTCCTCCTCGTTGAAGACGGGCGCGACCACGCTGAGCAGGGTGGGGGTGCGAAGCTGGGTATCTGACATGGTCGTTGCCTTCCGGGCGACGCTACCGAGACCGCCGGCCTCGAATTCATCTTCCACGAGCCGCCTTAAGCCGCCGCTCAATTTATCGTTCATCCTGTCTATGGATGACCTCCGAGCGCGCCGACACCGAGATTTCGCCCACCAGCGTAGCGCCACGGCGATCGCGACTGCCTGCGCCCCTGGACAGGGTGAACGCGCCGGTGCTCGTGCAGTTCGTGAAGTTCGGCATCGTCGGCGTGTCCAACACGCTGCTCACGCTCGCCGTCTACACGGTGCTGCTGAAGGTGTTCGGCGTCTGGTACCTGGCGGCGTCGGCGATCGGGTTCGCGGTCGGCGCCACCAACGGCTTCCTGCTCAACCGCCGCTGGACGTTCCGCGAGCACGTCGGCGACGCGCTCACGCCGGTCCGCTGGGGGATCGTGCAGAGCGGCGGCCTCGCCGTCAACGAGGGGCTGCTGTACGTGTTCGTCCACGACGCGCACCTCGACAAGCTCGCTCGCGCAGGTGTGCGCGACGGCCGTCGTCACCGTCACCACGTTCTTCGTCAACCGCGCCTGGACGTTCCGCGTGCACACCCCGGTGGCCGCCGACGCGCCGCCACTGTAACGGTGCCACAACATGGCACCGGATGGTGCCGTGATATGGCACCATCCGTCGCCGCTCAGCGAAAGACCGCCAGCAGCGACAATCCCGCCGGGATGCGCCCGCCGCGGGCGATCAGCGCGGCCTCGAGCGCGAGCGGGCGCTCGAGCAGCCAGTTGACGGGGCGTGGCGGTACCCACAGGTCGAGGCTCGACTCGGTCGTCTTGGCCCTGTTGACGCGCTCGAGCACGCGCAGCACGATCGCCGGCGGGCAGCAGCAGCGAGTTGAAGTAGGTCGTGCGCACCTGGGTCCAGCCGGCCTGCTCGGCGACGCGCTGCAGCGAGCGGCGGGTGTAGCGGCGGTGGTGATGGTTGATCTCGTCGTGGCCGCTCCACAGCCACTGGTAGGCGGGCACGGTGACCAGCAGCGCGCCGCCGGGGGCGACCATGCGGCGCAGCTCGCGCAGCGCGGCCGAGGTCGTCCTCGAGGTGCTCGATCACGTCGAGGCTGACGGCCAGGTCGAAGCTGTCCTCGGCGAACGGCATCTCCAGCACCGAGCCCGCGATCACCTCGCCGACGCCGCGCTCGCGGGCGAGCGCGACGCTCGTGTCGGAGAGCTCGACGCCGGTCACCGTCGCCGAGGCGGGCGAGCTCGACCATGTTGCGCCCGCTGCCGCAGCCGGCGTCGAGGATGCGCGCGCCTGCGGCAGCCCGAGCCCCGCGAGCACGCCGTCGAGCACCGTGCGCCGCCCTCGATACCACCAGTGGCGGTCCTCCGCCCGGTGCGTCTGGCGCTCGTAGTCCCTATCCATCCGCGCGCATCCTTCCCTAAAGGCCGCCGCTCGCGCGGTGCGCCCGCGCGGCGAGCGCGGCTCACGGGCGCCGCTCGTGCCGACGCCGATCGAGTACTCGATCGCGCCGGCTTCGCCCTGCCAGACGGCGACCGCGCGGTCGCTGTCCGGGTCGAGCGCGACGGTCGCGTCGCTGACGGGCGCCGGCGGCGCCACCTGCTCGGGTTCGCCGAACAGCGCACGTCGGCGGCGTCGACGTCGAACCCGCGCGCCGCGAAGATCGCCTGGCGCGCGCATGTCGGGCGCGCCGGACGGCGTCGGCTGCGGCTCGGTCCACAGCACCGAGCGCGTCGTCGCCGGGTCCCGCGGCGAGATCGCGCGAGCAGCGCGTCCGCTGCCGGGCGCGGCGATCGTGTCGACGGCTCCCACGCCGTTCAGGTCCACCGGCGCGGTGCGCACGACCCAGTGCCCGCCGCCGGCGCCCGCCCACGCGAGCATCACGCTCTCCGAGCTCAGGCGCACGAGGCTGGGAGACGCGGCGGGGGAGGGCAGGCCGTCGGGGTCGCGGAAGCGCTCGAGCAGCTGCGGGGCGCCGAAGCGCACGCCGGCGCGCGGAGCGGTCGATGTAGACGCCGTCTCGCTCGCCGCGCTGCTCGCTCCAGGCGACGATCGCGCGTCGTCGTCGCTGAGCACGGCCGCGATCCGCGTGTGCGGTATCCGACCGACGCGAGCCGCTGGATCGGACCGCGGCGCGCCCCGTTGGGCACCAGGCGGGCGTAGATCGCGCCGCCCTGCTGCCCACACGGCGAGCGCTTCGCTGCGGTAGTCCATCGCGAGCGTGAGCGCCCGCACGCGCGCCGGCGCCGGCGCCGCGCGCGCGCGACGTTGCGCACGAAGCCGTGCGCGAAGAAGCGCTCGACGTGGACGTCGATCCGCAGTGCTCGCCTGGCCGCGATCGCCGCCGAGGGCGCCGCGGGCGAGCGCGGGCGCGGACGGCGAGCGCGACGTCGCCCAGGTAGCCGGTCGCGAGCGCCATCGGCGCGCCGCGCCCGCCGGCGGGCGCGAGCGCCGAGAACGGCCCGCCGGCGGGGCCCTGGATCAGCAGCCCGTCGCTCGCGGCGCGTCGGCGAGGAGCCGGCGATCACGATCTGTCCGTGGGGGGCGCCGCTGGCGACGAGCGCGCCGCGCGGCGCGAGCGGGCGCCCGGCGGCGGTGCGCGGGATGGCGCGCGCGCCGCGGCTCGTCGTCGGCGCCGATCGCCGCCACGCGCGCGCCTTCGCCGCCGGGGCAGCTCGAGCGAGTCGCTCCACACGATCGCGCCCGGCCCCGGTCGCCTGGCTGGGGCTGTCGCTCGGGAACACCACGCGCGCCGGCTCCGCCGCCGGGCACGCGCTGAGGACGGCGGGCGCCGACCACGCGCGTCGGGCTGCGGTCGCGGGCGTGACGTCGGCGCTCAGCGAGGTGTGTGCCCGCGAGTCTGCGAGCGAGCTCGCGCCCGCGAGCACGGCCGCGCACGCGAGCGCGCTCGTCAGGGCGAGCGTCGACGCGCGCTTTGGCAAGCTCGTCGGCCGGCGGCGGGAGGGCTCTACGCGGCTCAGGAGGCGAGCGCCGAGCGCAGGAAGTCGACCGTGCGCCCCCACGACGCTCGGCGAGCTCGGGGTCGTAGGTGCCGAGGCGGTTGGTGTCGTTGAAGAACGCGTGCCCGGCGCCGTCGTAGTAGTGGAAGGTCGTGTCGACGCCGGCGTCCCTCAGCTCGGCCTCGAGCTTGTTCGCGTCCTCGGTCGGGATGAATTCGTCGGCGGTGCCGAAGTGGCCGAGCACGGGGCCGCTGATCGCGCTGAAGTCGGGCTTGCCGTGGGGCATCACGTAGTAGTAGCGTCACCGCCGCGGCGATGTTCGGGCAGGTCGCGGCCGCCCACACCGCCAGGCCGCCGCCGAGGCAGAAGCCGACCGCGCCCACGCCCGGGCCCTCGAAGCCGGGCTGGGCGGCGAGATAGTCGGCCGCGCCGCACATGTCCTGCTCGACCTCGCCCATCGACAGCGCCATCATCTTCTGCTGCGCCTCGCTCGGCTGCGTGGTCGTCTCGCCGCGGTACAGGTCGGGGGCGAGCGCGTAGAAGCCCTCGGCGGCGAGGCGGTCGCAGATCGAGCGGATGTGCTCGTCGACGCCCCACCACTCCTGCAGGACGATCACGCCCGGGCCGTGCTCGCCGGCGGGCGCGGCCAGGTAGCCGGGGGCGCTGCCGGCGCTGGTGGGGAACTCGATGTCGGGCATGTGTGGCTCCTTGGGTCCGTTGACTGTGGATCGGGCGGCGCAATACTCTCACGCCAACGTGTCCGCAGGAAGAGGAGAGGCAACGCCATGGATGCCGTAAACCACCAGTTCCGACTCGCAGCGCGCCCGGTCGGCCTGCCCAAGCCGAGCGACTGGACCTACGCCGAGGAGCCGGTGCGCGAGCCGGGCGACGGCGAGGTGCTCGTCAAGATCGCCTACATCTCGCTCGATCCGGCGATGCGCGGCTGGATGAACGAGGGGCGCTCCTACATCCCGCCGGTGGGCATCGGCGAGGTGATGCGCGCGTTCGCCGCCGGCGAGGTGATCGCCTCGAACGACCCCGACGTGGCCGTCGGCGAGCACGTCGGCGGGCTGCTGGGCGTGCAGGAGTACGCGATCGCGAACGGCAAAGGCGTGTTCAAGGTCGACACGAGCCTCGCGCCGCTGCCCGTGTACCTGGGCACGCTCGGGATGCCCGGCGTGACCGCGTACTTCGGCCTGCTCGACATCGGCCGCCCAAGGCAGGGCGACACGGTCGTCGTCTCCGGCGCGGCCGGCGCCGTCGGCGGGCTCGTCGGCCAGATCGCCAAGCTCAAGGGCTGCCGCGTCGTCGGCATCGCCGGGCGGGCCCGAGAAGTGCCGCCACCTGCTCGAGGACCTCGGCTTCGACGCGGCGATCGACTACAAGGCCGCAAGATGTCGACGCGGCGCTTGGCGAGCACTGCCCCCAGGGCATCCGACATCTATTTCGACAACGTCGGCGGGGAGATCCTCGACGCCGCCCTCGCGCACCTCGCCCGCAACGCGCGCGTCGTCATCTGCGGGGCGATCAGCCAGTACAACAGCACGAGCGCGGCTGCGCGGTCCGTCCAACTACCTCTCGCTGCTCGTCAACCACGCGAGCATGACCGGCTTCACGATGGGCGACTACCTCGCCGCGCTACGGCGAGGCGGTGCAGGAGATGGCCGGCTGGCTCGCATCCGGCAAGCTCGTCTCGCGCGAGGACATCGCGCGAGGGCCTGGAGAACTTCCCGCAGGTGCTGCTGCGGCTGTTCCACGGCGAGAACACCGGCAAGCTCGTGCTCGAGGTCTGACGCGCGCGCGGTCCTACAACGACAGCACGTGCGCGCGCGCGGGGTCGATGCGCCCGTCGAGCAGGTCAGGTAGGCGCTCTGCAGCGCGTCGCGCCCGTGGCCGTGGTCACCTGCAGCCAGCCGCACGCCCACGCCACGTACGGGTGCCACGCGTCCGCCATCCGCTGCTGCAGGCCATCGGCGCCCCAGTCGGCGGCGCGCTTGCTCGCGCGGTCGGGCGCGAAGAAGAACGTCGGGCGCGGGCCGGGCAGCGCGTCGGGAACCTGCGCCCATGCGCTCGTGGTGCGTGGCGCCGACGACCGCCGAGTGCGCGAGCTCGCTCGCCGTAGTGACCGTGGACGGCCGCGCGCAGCTCGCGCGTCGCCGGCCATGTCGACGTACACCGCGCGCCCCTCCGGGCAGCGACTCGAGCTGGTCGTAGGCGAGCACGTGGTCGTACACGCCGAGCGTGCGCGCGAACTCGGCGCTCCGCTCGAGGTGAGCCCGACGACGAGCACGCCCTCGCGCAGCGACAGCTGGAACGCGAGCGCGCTCGCCGTCTTGCTCGACGCGCTCGACAGCACGATCGTCTCCGCGCCGAAGAAGTCGGCGTCCTCGAGGAAGTCGTCGATCAGATAGGAGGTCAGGAACAGCGGGCGCAGCAGCATCTGCTGGTCCTCGTGCTCGGCCTCGTACAGCGGGTCGGCGTCCGTGCGCGCGTAGCGGTTGTACGCCGGCGGCAGCGCCGCGCGGTGCGCCGAGGAGTCGGTGAAGCCGTGCGCGCCCACGTGCGCGGGCGCCACCAGCAGCTCGCTCGACGGCGGCAGGTAGCCGAACACGCGCGCGCCCGCCTCGAGCTCCGGCACCTCGCTCGCGATGCACCTCCGCGAAGCCCCACACCGGCATGCGCCCCCAGCCCTCCGGGCGGGGAAGAAGTCCCAGTAGGACATCGCCTCGCCGAACATCGCGTAGGTGATGTTGTTCGACGTCAGCCCGAACGCGTCGACGCGCAGCAGCGCCTCGCCCGGGCCCGGCGCGGGTGCGGGCGCGTCCTCGAAGCGGCAGTTGTGCAGGTCGTCCTCTGGCGACGAGGAAGTCCATGTCGAGTGCAGGTTACGGCTTCGCGTATCCCGCCCTCCCGCTCACGATCGATGCTGCAGGCTCCACAGCTGCTCGTCGGTTCGCGCCGGTACGGGCCCGGAGCCCAGGCGTTCGAGCATCCGCGTTTCGCGCGGAAGCAGTCCCAGCGCGAGGGCGACGAACGCGATCGCCGAGCCAGCGATCAGGACGTTGACGGAACCGAGTGACTTCGCCAGCGGTCCCGCCAGCAGGTAGCCGACCGGCAGCAGCCCGCCGGAGACCATCCAGTCATAGGACGTCACGCGCGAGAGCGCGTCCGGGGGGATGCGCTCGGCGAGCGCGGTCAGCCACCACACGTCGAACAGCGCGATCCCGACGCCGGCGAGGATCGTCGCCGGGATCACGACGAACAGGGTGACGCCGGTCGCGTACAGGATCGCGGCGAGCGGCCACACCAGGATCGCGAGCATCGCGAAGCGCATCGGGTGGCGCGGGCGCCAGCCGACCCCGACCAGCGAGCCCGCGATCGTGCCGAGCCCGATCATCGCCTCGACGATGCCGTACACGGCGATGCGGCCGTACTGCTGGCGCGCCACCACTCCCCCGAGCACGAACCACGGCGCCAGCCCGCAGAACAGCGCCGCGCAGAAGGCCGCCAGCGTCGCCCACACCCACGCGCGCGAGCGGACCTCGTGCGCCCCCTCGCGGATCTCGCGCCACACGCTCGCTCGCTTCGCCCCCGCCTCGCCCGGCGCGCCAGCCGATGCGGAGGTCGTGCGCTCTCGCGGCCGCACGCGCGTGAGGAACCCGGCGCTCAGCGCGAACGTGGTCGCGTCGAGCGCGAACGCCCAGCCGGCGCCCACACCCAGCACGAGCGCCGTGGCGAGCGCCGGCCCGGCGAATTCGGCGATGTTGCTCGAGATCCCGGTGATCGCCGTCGCCTGCTGGATGTCTGGCTCGGGCACCGTCTGTGGCAGCAGCCCGTTTGCCGCCGGGCGAAAGAACGCCTCGGCGCTGCCGAACAGCACCTCGATCACCACCACGCGCCAGATGCTCGCCGTGCCCGTGAAGATCAGCGCGGCCAGCAGCCCGTGCAGCGTGAAGCGCAGCAGGTCGGTGGCAAGCATCACCCGGTGGCGCGGCAGGCGGTCGGCCCACACCCCGCCAAGCAGCAGGAAGGTGACCAACGGCAGGCTCTGCGCGGCCAGCACCAGGCCGAGATCGGTCGTGCTGCCGGTGTGCTCGATCACGAACAGCGCCAGCGCGACCAGCACGATCTTGTCGCCGATCACGCTCGTGGACTGCGCCAGCCACAGGTAGCGAAAGTCGCGATGGTGAAGCACGCGCCATATCTCCCTCAGGTTCGCCATCGCGTGTGCCAGCTTGACGCAGGCGGCGGGCCGCTGGCGTACGCTCTCTCGCGTGAGCAGCGCGGTCACGCAGCCGACGACGCGCGAGGGTCTCGCGCTGGACGCGGCGACGCTGTGCGAGGCCTTCCAGCGGACCGCCGAGACCCACGCCGAGCGGGTCGCGCTGCGCACGCCCGGCGGCGAGGACGAGATCACCTGGGGCGAGTACGCCGGACGCGTGCGAAAGCTGGCCGCGGGACTGGCCGCGTTGGGCGTCGCTCGCGGCGACGACCGTCGCGATCATGCTCGCCAACCGCCCCGAGGCGGTGATCGTCGATACCGCCGCGATGCACCTCGGAGCGATCCCGTTCTCGATCTACAACACCTCCTCGCTCGAGCAGGCCGAGTACCTGTTCGCGCACGCGCAGTGCCGCGTGGTCGTGACCGAGGCGCAGTTCGCCGAGCTCGTGCTCGGGAGTCGCCGAGCGGCTGCGCATCGCTGCGAGCACGTGTTCCTGATCGACGGCGAGGCGGCCGGCGCGCGCACGCTGTCCGAGCTCGAAGCCGGCGGGCGCGAGGACTTCGACTTCGAGTCCGCCTGGCGCCAGGTGATCGGTGAAGACGTCGCGACGCTGATCTACACCTCGGGCACGACCGGGCCGCCGAAGGCGGTCGAGCTGACGCACGACAACCTCATGGCCGAGGCGCGACTGCTCGATCGCCTGTTCCCGGTGGAGCCGGCCGGGCGCGTGGTCTCCTACCTGCCGATGGCGCACCTGGCCGACCGCGGCATCTCGCACTACGGAAGCCTCATCTCGGGGGCGTGCGCGACGTTCGTCAGCGACATACAGCAGGTGATGCGCGGCCGTGATCGACGCGCGCCCGACGGTCTGGGGCGGAGTGCCGAGGATCTGGGAGAAGCTCAAGGCGGCGCTCGAAGCGGGGTTCGCCGCCGAGCCCGACGAGCAGAGGCGTGCGGCTGTGGCCGACGCGCTGGAGCGGGCACTCGAGCTCGTGCGCGCGGAGCAGGCCGGCGAACCGGTCGCGAGCGAGCTACGCGCCGCGTGCGCGCAGGCCGACGCGGCGATCTTCTCCAAGCTGCGCGCGCAGCTCGGCCTCGATCAGGTCGAGCTACGCTCGTCTCAGGGGCGGCGCCGATCGCCGCCGAGGTGCTCGAGTTCTTCGCCGCGCTCGGGCTGCCGATCTGCGAGGTGTGGGGCATGTCCGAGACCTCGCTGATCGCGACCATCAACCCCCAGGACGCGATCCGCATCGGCACCGTCGGCGTGCCGATCCCCGGGGTCGAGCTTTCGCTCGCGGACGACGGCGAGCTGCTCGTGCGCGGCCCGATCGTGATGCGCGGCTATCGCAACGACCCCGAGCGCACGGCCGAGGCGATCGACCCCGACGGCTGGCTGCACACCGGCGACATCGCCGAGATCGACGCCGACGGCTACGTGCGCATCGTCGACCGCAAGAAGGAGCTGATCATCAACTCGGCCGGCAAGAACATGTCGCCGGCGAACATCGAGAACAAGCTCAAGGCGGCGTGCCCGCTGATCGGCAGCGCGATCGCGATCGGCGATCGGCGCCCTTACAACACCGCGCTGATCGTGCTCGACCCGGTCGCCGCGGCGAGCTTCGCCGCCGCGCATGGACTGCGGCGCTGCCACCGCCGCCGAGCTCGCGGCCGCGCCGGCGATCCAGGCCGAGGTGCAGGCAGGCGTCGAGCGCGCCAACGCCAGCCTCAGTCGCGTCGAGCAGATCAAGCGACACACGCTCCTCGCGCAGGAGTGGCAGCCGGGCGGCGAGGAGCTGACGCCCACGATGAAGCTGCGAGCGCAAGCCGATCGCCGCGAAGTACGCCGCGGCGATCGACGCGATGTACGCCCGCTAGCGCCAGCGCCGCCGGAGCGCAGTGCCCGGGCTCAGGCAAGCGCCGCCGCGCCGCGCCGCGCGCCGAGGCGCTCTTCGGCATAGCGCCGGCCGCGCTCGGGGTCGCCGGTCGCGAGCGTCGCGATGTCGGCGAGCGTCGCGATCCGCCCGAAGCCGCCCCACGTGCCGTCGGGGATCTCCGGCGTGAACACCCACACGCGACCGGGTTCGCGCTCGTACCCGCCGCGCTCGGCGTCGAGCACCGCCTCGGTGATGTCGTGCACCATCGCCTGGCGGCGGTCGGCGTCGTACTGGCCCTCGGGGACCGACGCGACGAAGCGGTAGTGCGGCGCGCTCGCCGGCGCGCCGGCGACGTACACGGCCTCGGGGCGGTGGACGAACAGCCACGCGATCGAGCGCACCTGGGGGTTGGCCGGATCAGCGCCCTCGTTGACGATCAGCAGGTCCGTCAGGTCGGCGAGCAGCTGCTCCTCGGCCTCGGCGGTCAGGGCGCCGGTGGGGATGTACGCGTCGAGCATCGGCATCTGGGTTCAGACCTCCTCGCGGCCCGCGGGCCGGTGGGCGTTTGGCGTTGGGGAACCTCAATGGGCCCCCTCGCCACGGTTTTGACGTCACTCTCTTGAAAGGAGTGACCATGTCAGCGCGACCCTACACGAGTCGCTCTCCTTATGCAAGCGATACACTCGCGGCATGAAGCGAACCTCGCTCGGCGATCATCCGTGCTCGATCGCGCGCGCGCTCGACGTCGCCGGCGAGTGGTGGACGCCGCTGATCCTGCGCGACGTCGCCTACGGCGTGACCCGCTTCGGCGAGATCCAGGAGGATCTCGGAATCTCCGCGAACGTACTCTCCGATCGCCTCGGCGGGCTGCTCGGCGAGGGGATCCTCGAGCAGCGCGTCTACCAACAGCGCCCCGAGCGCCACGAATATCGCCTGACCGAGAAGGGCGCCGACCTGATCCCCGCGCTGCTCGCGCTGATGCAGTGGGGCGATCGCTGGCAGTGGCCCGACGAGCGCGGGCCGGTTCGCGTCGCGCACGCCGCCTGTGACCACGAGGTGCGCGTCGAGGTGCGCTGCCCCCACTGCGAGCGCGAGGTTCACGCCGGCGAACTGCGCGCGAGGGCGCGCGGTGGGGTCGTCAGTGCACCGGGCGAGCACGAGCCGGGGAGTGTCTCGGCGCGGCGGCTGACCTCGGGGGGCGAAGGGGTGTCGCTAGAGGGTTGAGTGGCCGCGGGCGGGCGTAAGCGGTCCGCGTGGGGGGCACGAGGAGGCGCGGATGTGTCCGAGGGCGACATTGCCGCTTGCTGTCTGCTGACGCGGGGCGGTTGGACGCATTCCCAGCTTCGCCGTTGGGCGGAAAGCGCTAGCAGGGGCGAGCTTCGATGAGTGCTGCTTGTTGTCCGAAGCGGGCGTGACTGAGGGCGTCGCGCGCCCTGGCTTGTCCTCACTCTGCGGCCAGCTACCGACTGTGATCGGCGGGGGGGGGCGACCCCCGCGGATCTCTCAGGGATTGATAGGGGGATCCTGATTTACGCCTTGAGCACTCTGGAGAGAGCGTTACGCCGGTCTGTGCCGGAAGCGGCTTTGATGAGGGCCTTATCGACGCCAAATTGCGTGCGCTTCTTGCCGTCGTCTGGCAGCGCCTTGCCGAGGGACCAGGCAATAGTCCGGCCATATTGGGCTTTGAGGACGTCGAGTTGCGCGCACGCGAACGTTCCGACCACGGCAATGAGCAGCGCAAACGTGACATTGTCGCCGGCATTTGAGCCAAAGACCTTGTGGGTGACGGCAAGATCAAGGAGCGAAACGACCAACAAGAGAAGGCCTATCGGCCAGAGCGCCGTGAGGAAGCACACGGACTTCCAAGCCGATTGACGCGGCTTCTTTGACGGCCCCCCAACAACAGCCTTCGCTAGTGGCCAGGTTGCTAGGAACAAAACACCTGCTACGCAGACGGTGATCGCACCAACCGCAAGAAGGGTGCCCACATCGCTCCCTAGTTCGAGGAACGCTTTCCTGCCATGTTCCAGCAGTGTTGCGGATCGCCAGTGCAGCAGATTCGGAGTTCGTCCTCGTCGCCCTCAAACCGAAGCTCCTCCCCGTCGATCCTGCACTTGCCTACGGATGCCGCCGCGCCGAAGGCGTACGAGTGCATGAGGTAGAGCTTCGAGTCGCGACCGACATCTTCATCCGACAGGAACGACAGAATCTCATCTGGATCGCCCTCTCGGCTTAGCCGAGATGCTTCTTGAGCCTCGGGGTCGTCACTGTGCATGACGACAGCATATTGCGCCTCGTGGAGCAGCACCATTTGGCGGGTTCACGGTGGTCGCGTTGCTCGCTATGTGCCGATCGCAGCAGCGCGCACCGGTGCCGGCGAGATTGAAATCGTGACTGCTTCGGGCGAACATCGCTCGACAGCACAGCGGCGGCGAACCCCTCGGGGTGAACGAGGCAGGACCTGCAGGCTTGCCTGGCTGGGGTCGAGCTGAGTTTGGCCGGCGGGTGCGCTGATTCGTCGTTGGTAGGGATAAGTTGGTCTGGCCGGAAACGGGAGCGAGGGGGGTCGAACCCTGTCCTGACACCGCCCGTCGAATGCCGCCTTTAGCAGGCATTTTGCAGCAATCTGGCTTCTCGGGGTTCTCGATGGTCGCGGGTACTGGGTTCGATCCACCCCCGCCCCGGGCACGCACTGTCGCGGCTCTGCGCTGCTTCTTTCGCTTCTACGTGGAGAGCGACTACCTGGAGCGCGATCCCAGCGCACGCGCTGCGCACGCCGAAGAAGCGCGAGGCGCTGCCCGACGTGTGCTCGACCGCGCCGAACTCTCCCGGCTGCTCGACGTGCCCGGCCGCGAGGGGATTGGCAGCGCGTGCACGCCGGCAAGGTGGAGCGCTATCGTCTGCTGCTGGCGCTGTTCTCCTATGGAGGGCTACGCCGCGCAGAGCCGCTCGGCCTCGATCTCGATGACGTGCATCTCGACCGGCTGTGCGCAACGCGGAAGGGCGGGCACGAGCGTGTCGTGCCGTGCCGCTGTTCTATGCCTAGCTCGCTGTGCGTCCGCAGAGCAGCGAGCCGGCGCTGTTCCTGGGCGTCCACGGCCGGCTAAGACTCGGGTCGTCGGTGCTTCTTCGCTAGCGGCTCTCGTTGGGCGCGCAGTGTGATGGTCCTGGTCGCATCCCATGGCCCGCTCCACTTCCCAGCAAATTCTGCGCGCAGAGTGAGCTTCCACGGCTTACGCCTATTTAGATGCTCGCCAGCGGCAGTCAACCGAAGCTGGATCGACTTCGTTTCGGTGGCATCAAAGTCACCTTGCCCAGACGCGACCACGGATTCGGCGGAGCCGGGCTTCGCGGGTGCCACCGTCAGTTCGAAGGTCGCGGTCCCGGCCTCGAGCGCGTTGAAGGACACTGTGAAGACCTGCCTATGGTCCAGCAACGCTGATCTTGTAGCCACGGAGAGTGGCCCGATCTCGCTCTCGAGATCAGCCGAGACGGCAGCCGGGAGCGGCGGCGCGCTGAGGGGCGCCTGCGACGCGGCTGCGGTTGAGGGATCTACGCTTCCGAGAACAGACCCTGACTCATCAAACACAAGTTCCTGACCCACCGTGACGATTTCCTCCGGAACGGTGTTGTTCGACGCCGAAGGGAGTTCATACTCGGTCACTTCGCCGTTCATCGTGACCCGCCCCACCGCGTCATGTCCAGGATCCGTGAACCACATGTTGCCTTCCGGGCCTGTGGTGATAAATCGCGGAGTGGGAGTAGGCAGGCCGGGGAACTGCGGAATGACGAACTCTTCGAGAGCGCCGTCAGCGGACATCCTGGCGATGCGTTCGTGACCCTGCTCGGCGAACCAGACCTTGCCGTCCGGGCCGACCGCGATGCCGTAGGGTTCTGTGAACCCCCACCCGTCAAACGAATCGCCGTCTTCGATTGGGTGCTGTATCACCTTTCCCGCCTTGGTGATCTGTGCGATAATGCCACCGTCCGTGGCCCACACCGATTCTTCGGGTCCTGCGACGAGCGACACTGCCTGCGGGAGCGGCTGCAGCGCGCCCGCCATTAGATATTCCGTCAGGGGTTCGCCGCTCGCTACGCGATCCACATTTCCGTTGACCAACCAGGCGGCACCATCACCGGACGCGATGGCCGTTAGGTCAGCGCCGAGACCTGCCGGGAACTTGTAGATCGTGGCAAGACCGCCGGGCGTAACGTCCTGAACGCCCGCGACGACTTCGCGACCGCTGCCTGGGAGCGCGTCGAGCACCCAAGGGTGACCATCAGGACCGATCGTGAGCGACTGGGCCGTGGAGCCTATCGGGCCTGCCGCCACGCTCCAAGTCGGCCCGGTGGTCACGACACCGTATACGTCGCCTGACGTCACGCCTCCAGCCAGCAGTTGATTGGGTCCGTTGGCAACTATCGAGGTCGGTTGGTTGCTTGTGCATGTTCGGACGCCGCACTTATATTCAGGAAGGGGATGCTGGGTTACAAGTACGGCATCCGCCGTGCTACAGCAGATACTGATCAACCCAATTGCGGCAACCACCGCCAGCACCGCTGTAGGGATCTCTCTCATGTGTCCCACTTATACCAGATTGTGGACTATTGCCGGCTTTCCGTCTCGCCGGCGGTTTCAGCCTGCGGCAACGCTGTGCGGCTGGCTGACGGGCGCTCCGATGTTCGCCGGGATGGCCCCGAGCGGAATGACGTGTCGTTCCACTCGTCCGTCTTGACGCGTTCGAAAGACCACGCTGGTCGGGCCGGCAACCATCGCTTCGTAAGCATTGCGCTGGACTGCGGCCGTAGTGGCCAACCCGTGCTTCGCTGTGATAGTGACGGCCGCAACGCCATCGGGCGCTATTCCGATCACTCTCATCCGAAGCCATCCTGAAGAGGACGACCCAAGCGTTTGTGTTTCGACGAGCCGTCCGGCTTGTGCTTCCGCTTCCGAGTTGCAGGCGTGCACGATCGCCGGCGCGAGCTCGGTTCCCTGCGTTGCGTTGGCGATCGGATAGGCGATGCGAACGATGCAAACCTTGCCTTCCGACGCGGGAACAAGCCAGACTGGCTCGACGGCGAGCACGCGTCGCGCATCAGCGATGTCGGCGTTGCTAAACCTCGGGCTGTGGCTGTGTGCCAACGCCACAGTGACTTCGCTAGGCAATTCGTCGTCTTCTGTCCGGCTGCCGAGTACGGCGAAGCGGGGCGGTGGGACACGGCTCGTCACGATGTGCCGGCCCTGGGCACCGCAGGACGCGAACGTGATCGCGGCCATCGCGGCGAGACAGCTGCATCTCGCCCCCAGCCGGTTCATGGCGTGTCGCCAGTGCATAGCGTTTTCTGCGCGCTTGTTGGGCGCCAGCTGCGAGGACCGTGAAGGCATGTGCGCATGATGGTCGCGGGCTACCTGGCTGGCCGAGCCCTCCTCGGACCAGCCAGGAGCACGTTGGAGCGCCTTAGAACTCGGAGGAGCCGTAGGGTTCTTTGACTTCGTTGTTGTTCGGGTTATAGAACGCAGGGTACGCGGTGAGCGCTGAGTAATTCCATTCTACTTCTTCCGCATGGCACCCCCAGCCATAGGGGGCGGACCATCCGATTTTGCCGTTGCCCGTGATCGGGCCGACGCAGATCGTGGAGGTCGTACGGGCTCTCGCATACTGGAAATGCAACCCTTCACCGATGTTTTCGACGATTGACCAGCTTTTCGCTGGCTGACCTTTCTCGCTCCAATCCCCGGCGTTAGCGCTGGGCGGGTGCACCGCCATCACGCCGGCGCCCATCATGCCCGCGGCGACGGCGCAAGCCAATGCCATGCGCGTGACCCTGCGAGTGCTCGCGGCTAGTGGATGCAGCACGGTTGATTCACCTCGTTAGTTGTTAGTAAGACGTGTCGGCTCACCAAAGTGAGCCCCAATTGCGCCGACAGAGAGAACTCGGCTAGCACGTCACTTTTACCTTTTGGCAGCGCACCGGCCAAGGGGCAAAGTGCCGCGGGATAGGCGAGCCGATCAGGCACTGTGACCGGTTGACGTTCTGCGACCCTAGATCGCGCATTGTCACCTGGCCATCCCGTCATACGGTGGTCGCGGGGCGCCTGTAACAGCGAAATGCCCTTCGCTGCTACCTCAGAGGCGGGAGGAACGTCAGCGCGTCTAGGCGGAGAGCGAGCTCAAGCTCGGGTAGACATGCATGCACCTCGCGCCCAAGCGCTTCCGAGATCGCCTCAAGTCGTCTTTCTACGGTGCTACGGCGAACGGCAAGGCTTGCGCTGGCAGAGGCGACGTTGCCACCAGATGCGATAAAGGCTCTCAGGGTGGCCTTCGCATCCTCAGCGCCGATCCTCAGCCTGCTCAGGGGCTCGAGATAGGTTTCCTGATGCAACGGACCGAGCACGCCGCCACCAAGCAACGCCGCCTCAAGTGTCACACGCGAGCACTCGACCAGACGCGACTCGCCCCCACCGGCGACCGGCCACGCCGCCGCGGCTTCCGCGTGAGTCCGCCTCAGCCCATCAAGTCCGAGCCGGGGCTTCCCCGCAGACCCGTATAGGCTGGCAATCGAGCGCAACGAGGCGCTGACGCTCTCCGCCGAAGGCTCGGCTTGCCAACCGAGCCAAACCCACGTTGTCTCGTCGTCCCCGTCGACGGCAAGAAGATCGGTCCCAACGTTCTGAAGGGGACCGACGCCCCGAGCAGCCTTGAGGTCAGACAGTATGAGCCCGACGTGCCAGCGCGAGGCAACTTTGTAGCCAAGCGCGTCGAGATCCTCGGAGGTGACGCCCTGCCCTCTTAGCAGGCGCCGCACGATCTCCGCACGATGCCATGCGGGGCGCGCGGCCAGCTCGTCGCACTCGGCTAGGTACTCGTGCTCCACGCAAGCCGTCAGCTCCTCCAACATGTTTTCCTGCGCTCGCTGCAGGCTAACCGGGAGCACTACCGCGGTCGCCAGGCCGCACCGAATCGCCTCCTCGACGATGCAGGCGCCGAGTCGGGCGTGAGCGACGACATATCGACGCATCACCAAACTCGCGTGCGTACCCTCCCGCGCGGCGCGGCGAGCTTGTTCGATGGCGGCACGCGGGACCGGACGATCGCAATGCCCTTCGGCCGCGATGCTGTCGAACACGTATCCAAGGACTGCGACTATCGTTTGTCGCACCCCGTCCTGGTAGCGGGGGTCGACGTCGCGCGCCGGGTCTGGGGCCCGCTGCCGGATGTCGCTGTAGATTTCGCTGCCGATCTCGTTAGTGCGGAGCCGCAATCGCTCAGCGAGCTCCGGCCACCTTGGGTTAGGGCAGCCAGCCCCCTCATCGAGCTTCATCTCGGCTCTCCCGCGATCCGCCGTCTCGGCTCTCATCCCACCCAAGTCCTCCATGTGTCCGGGCCGAAGACCTCTGTGATCATGAGGGTCAGCGCCGGGCGCCGTCGCCTCGCGCCAGGAGTCAGGGCTACGCGGCGGTCGGCGAATGTCAAGCGGAACCAATGCACGGCAGGGCGCCGGAGCCGCGGTAACCGGGCGAGTGATGGACCTCTGTTCTCAGGCGCCGAAGCGTGCCCACTAGCGACGCAGTGACCGCTCGCTCATACAGGCCCCCAAAGGCACCGAGTAGCCGACGGTCCTCGAGCTGGTACTCAAGGGTGAGCTCGACGAGCGTATGGGTGGTATGCCAGTGCAGCCTCAGGCGTTCGGTCGCGGCCATCATCTCGTCGCTCACCTCGAACGCGAGGTCACGCGGCGCCGTGGGCCTGGAGCACGTGACGGACCTCCCCCTTGGACCGCGTGCGCTTGGTCAAGCCGCCCCCGCCAGACGATGTCGACGGTTCTGTGACCGCGAACCTCACGAGTACGTTCTATAAGAATCGTTGATGCCCGTGGAACCTAGGTCATAGGCTAAGCAGAGTCAAGTATAAGAAATGATACAGATAATAAGGCGGGGAGTCTTTCCGCCTAGTCAAGCTGGCCTCGGTCTAAACAGCCCTCTAGTAGATCGCCCGGCTGGAGGTCCATCGATCGGGCGAGGCGGGTTATGGTGCTGAGTCGCGGATCCCTGCCTCCGCGCTCAAGGACGGACAGATATGACCGCGCGACCCCCGACGCAACCGCTAGATCTTCCTGTGTCATGCCGGCCTTCTGCCGCGCGTCCCGGACGCGACGGCCGAAGCCGGTCAGCAGGGTGATCAATTCGTTCGCCGGGGAAAGCGACTCGTCGGTCATCGCCTCCGCAGGCGAGTCGGCTTGTTCCAGGGCTCCGGTCTGCCTGACGGCCATCTCCTGATCCCGGTCACGGGTCGCCTGCCCTTGCTGCCATGATCCCCGGCACCTGCCTAGATCCCCTGTACCTGCATCCACGTGATCACCTGCGCCGCGCTACGCCCGGCGCGAGCGACAGGGAAGAACGCCTTCTCGACGCGCCCGTCTTTGGCGATCAGCGTCAGGCGGTGATACCAGCGCGCTTCGTCGAGGTCGAACGTCGGCAGCTCAAGCGCTCGCGCGAGTTGGAGCTCTGGATCGCTGAACAGCCTCTGAGTCAGCTGGCCAGCGAGCGCGCTCCGTAGCTGTGCCTTTACGGATTGGCTGCTGACCCCTACCGCCTGGTAGCTGCGCGCTGCCAGGTCTGCGCGGCGGTCAACGAACGCGCGGTGCTGCGCCTGATCCATCAGCGGTGTCTGCTCGCCATCTGCGGGCGATCGGTCGCTGCCGGGGTAGAGGTAGAGCACCAGCGGACGCTGCTGCGCGAGCTGGCGCAGATCAATCGGCTCCTCCTGGAAGCTCTCGAGCACGACCGACGGGATCGCGACGCCCGCGAGACGATCCGCCACACATCGCGCCCCGCTGGCGAACCCGGCGATCATGCCCCTGCCCCGCATCGTTGAGCAACCCGCAGCGGGACCACGTGTCGCGCGCCATCAGCAGGCAGCGCAAGGCCACGGCCGGGTCCGCCCCGGAGATGTCGATTAGCGGCGGTCCAGGCTCGAAGGCTTCGCTCAGCTCCCATCCCCACCACCTGTCGTCGTCTGCTTCGCGTTCGCATCGCCCGTCCGTTTGCGGTAATACCGCCGCGAACGCGGCTGCTGATCGACGAGCTCGACCGCCATCCAGGTGTGCAGGTAGCGGTGTGTCGTGCTCGGCGAGAGATCCACGTCCCTGGCGATATCTGTCAGATCCCGCGCGCTGCCATCCGGTGGCAACGCGTTGAGCACCAGCAGCGCACGCAACACCGACCGCGAATACGACTCATCCGTCAACAGCGGCAACACGACCGCGGAGACGATGTCGAGCTCACTGAGTTCGGGAAGCCGGCTTGCCGGGTCTTGCAGGCCGGATGCCTCTCGCACCACTTCCGCGACCTGCCCCCCGGTCAGCGCGATCAGAACCTCACCGTCGCCACTCACCGCGACACACCCAGCCCCGCGGGAGACCCCGGCGAACATGCCCATCAGCCGCGACATCTAGCCGGCTCATCAGCTGGCCCGCCTGTAGCGTCTGGTGGCGGGGTCGCGCTCAAGCGGCCCGACCGCGACGAGCGTCGACACATAGCGATGGGACGTGCTCGGGTTCATGTCCAGCATCCGCGCGAGTTCCGCGTTACCCAGATAGCTCCCGTCCGCCGGAAAGGACGCCAACATCAAGAGACCAGACTCCGCCGACCTGCGCCCCGTCGGCCGATGCCCGTTCATCGCGCCAGCCTGTAGCGTCGCGTGTCGGAATCCTGCTCCAACAGCCCAACGGCCGCGAGCGTCGATACAGTAGCGGTGCGCCGTGCTCGGGTTCATGTCCGACGCGAAGGTCGGTAGCAGAGTGATCGCGTGGAGCGCGCATCGGTGTGCAGTAGTGCTCGCTTGTATCTGCGTGACGCCGGGTCCTGTTCGAGTAGCCCGACGGCCAGCCAGGTTCCGATGTAGCGGTGCGTCGTGCCTGCCGGAAGCTCAAGTTCGGCTGCCACATTGGTCAGCGCACGCTCGCTGCCGTCTGGAGGAAACGCACCGAGCACGAGCAATCCAAGGAGGACCGAGCGGGAATAGTGTCGATCAGGGAGGAGCGGGGCAACCGAGTCGCGGAGCGTAGGCGGTTCGGTCAGATCGGCTAGCGATGCCGCGAGACCTGAGCCCGCCGAAGTGCTACGCACGACTTGAGCGACCTGCGCGTCGCTCAAGTCGACCCTCACAATCCGAGCGTCGCTCATAGACCCGGGGCTTCCAGCGAGCCCGAACGGCGCCTGCGTTGAACGTTCGGCTTGGCTCATTGGGCGAGCCTGTACAGTCGTGTGCGAGGGTCCCGCTCCAGCAAGCCCACGGCCACGAATGTCGACATGTAGCGATGGACCGTACTCGGGTGAATCTGGACAATCCGTGCGACCTCCGCGTTGGCCAGATAGCTTCCGTCCGGTGGAAAGCAGGCCAGCATCAACAGGCCAGCCAACAATGAGCGGGATAGCCGACTGTCGTCCAGTTGCGCCGGAGCTGCGAAGAGCTCCTCTCGCGCACCATGAAGCCCCGAAAGCAGAACCGCCATGTTGCCGTTGCGGGACGCGGAGAGCACTACCTGATCAACCTGAGCGGGGGAAAGCTCGATCATCACGCTCTGGCGTAGTTGCTCGCCCGCCTCGGTCATCTCCCCACGCCCTCGACCGCGCCCGAGGCCACCCCCGGCGTCACGAGGAGTTCGCAACCGGTCATCTTCCTCCTTGTCTCTTCCAAGATCTCATCTGCGTGGCTTGCCCCTCATTTATGCGTGTATGTACGGGCCGGCGACCGCAGAGGGCCGCCGGCCCGCGCACTGACTAGACGAAAGGCGTGACTCTGAAGCTGGCGTGTCAACCGTCTGGCACGCTTCGATCCACAGCAACGCTTTTAGATGATGACGCGATGCTTCCTAGTGGAACAAGTCAAAAGTTGAATATTCTAAATTGGATTACTCCCTGGGCTGATACGGAGGATCTCTTGTGTCCGGGCTTTTGTCGAGCTTCTGGTCCCGCTGGCGGTCGCCGGAGTGCGGCTCCCCGCGAGCGGTCCTGTCGGCCGAGAGCAGGTTCGCTGCCCGCCGGGCGCGCATCACGAGCATGGTGGGGGCGGCGAGGCCGCCCATCGTCGCTAGGACCTGGTTCTTGGCGAGGCGGGCGTCGGGCGTCGCGGCTTGCGGGTCTGATAGGTAGAAGCTGGCCATCGCCGCAAGGATCATCGCGTGGTTATGGTGGCGCGGCAGCAGCATGGTGTAGCGGACAGCCTGAGTCGCGATCATTTCCAGGCGGGCTGCCGTCTCGGTCGGCGAGCTGTAGTAGTCGAGGAGGCTGCGCTGGCCCAGCGCGGCCGTGTCCTCGTCGCGGTCGATCAAGCTGTCCAGCAGCGTGTGCAGCGCCCCGATCCACGGGTAATAGGCGCCGTCGAGAGTTTCTGCGTCCTGCCGGGTGAGAGCGGGGTCGGCTGTGGCACTGATAAGGGCGAGCACCCCGAGCGAGGAGCCGGCCGCGGCTGCGGTCTCCCACCAGCGCAGTCCAGACTTTGGCTGTGTTTGCGCGCGCGCCCATCTCGCAAAGGCGTCATGTGAACGGTTGGCATCGCCGTGGTTGAGGCTTTGGTAGACGACGATCCTCTCGGCCGCTCGACGTACAGGCACCATGATGGACGCATAGGAAGGGAGTTCAGCGAGCGCGGCACGGCACGCGTCGACGAGGGCATCCAGATAGCCGCTGTCGTCGCGCTGTCGGTGATGGGCGTAGTAGTCGCAGCGCGTTCTTCGCGGCTCCAGTGCCGAGATGAGCGCCTGGTTGAGCTGGCGGCCGTTGCGGATCGGGTCAGGGTTGGGTTGCTCAGCCAGCGTGTCGAGGTAGTCGAAGATGACCTGGTAGGCCGCGAGTGCGGTGATGATCGGACGCTGAGCGGAGCGCGGGACAAACGCCGCAAACGCGACGGCACCCTCGAGGCTTCGTCGCTTGGCGCGCTGGGCGTCCAGCGCGAGGTCGCGGAGAACCGGATCGACTATTGCGCGGGCATGCGCCTGCCAGCCTCGCATCTCGTAACGGAATCTCGGGAAGACGCCGAGCCAGTAGCGCTGTGCGGCACGAACAAATGCTCCTGACGAGACGATTCTGTCTGTTCGTGAAGCCATGCGGGATAGCTTCGCGGCCAATGCGGGCTGTGTGGGCGCATGGACCTCATTCGTGAAGGCTTGCCCGCGCGGGAACGCGCGCCGCGAGCAGTCCGGGCAGCGCGATGACTGCCATCGCGATGCCCGCCAGGAGAGCAAGCGTGACGGCAATTTGCGTGATGTCGATCGAGAATGGCGCCGGGAAGCCCGTGATTTGGATGAGCGCACGAGAGGCCAGCGCGTGCCCATACACGCCGAGGATGGCTCCGACGGCGCAGCCTATGCCGAGCACGATCGCGCACTCCAGTAGCAGCCCACGCCACAGCTGACGACGGTCGTAGCCCTGGATCTTCAACGACGCTAGGCGCGGTCGTCGCTGCCAGATGACGGCGCTAAGAGCGACGGCGACGGCTAGAGCGGCCGCGATCACGAGCAACGTGGCGATCTCGCTGAGACTCCTCAGCCCTTGACCGACGGTGCTCTCGACCTCCGCTATGCGTTCTCCTGAGCTCTGCACGCGCAGCGCCTGGTCGTGCCCGAGAGCTTGCTCTACCGTTCGCTTCGCGGTCGTGGAGCTGACGCCGGGCTTGAGGCTGATCGCGAGTGTCGTGGGGCTGGTTGTCTGCCACAGCCGGGTGTAGTCGCTGGTGTTGACGGTCACTGTCCCGGATGGCCATCCCATGTTCGTCGTGATCGCCGCGACACCGAACCGCGCGGGTCCAGATGGCGTCGGCAGCACGAACGCGCCGCCGACGCGAAGGTCGCGTTCGCTCGCGAAGCCGCTTGAGACCGTCGCCCATCCGTTTTCGCGCATTAGCTTCGTCGCGTGCGCGAGATTGCCTCGCAGCAGCTGGCTTGAGAGGATCATCGCGGCACCATCGGCAGGCGTGGCGCGGATCCATAGACGATGGCGGCCGACATCAAGGAAGCCGCCCTGGTGGGCGAGCACTGACGTGATGCCCGGTGCGTGCGCTAGCGCTGAGAGCGTTGCGCCGCTGACACGGAAACTGTCGGCATCGAAGATGTTGGCGTCTGGCGTGACCCATATCTGGGCTGCGCCCCACTCTTGGACGATGGCCTGGTCAAGGCCACGAAGCACATCGCGTTGCGCGCCGCCTACCGCCACGCTGCCGTACACCGCGAGGGCCGCGATCCCGGCGAGCGCCATCGAGCGCGTCGAGACCGCGCTGAGCTCACGCGCCGCAAGGATCAGCGCGCTGCCGCGCATCTGCTCGCTTCCTCGAGCCAGACTCCGGGCCGCGCCGGCAAACACAGCCGGTATCAGACAGAGCGTCGCCACCGCGAGCGCCACTCCACCCGCAAGCGCGAGGGTATGCAGGATCAGCACCAACACAGTCGTGAGAACAATCAGCCCGACACCGACGGACCCGACTGCGAGCGTCGCCTGCGTGCTGACACTCTCGCTGCCCGTTCCGCTCGCTCGGTAGATCGCGTCGCGGGCGCGCCTCGGGTTCAGGTCGAACACCAGTGGCAGCGACGCGAGCAGCGTCGCGAGCATCCCGCAGCCGACGGCCAGCAGCACAATCGATACCGGCACGCTCTGCTGAGAGCCGATCGGGAACACAGATGCCAGATACGCCGGCACACGGTGAAACAGCAGCCGGGACAGCCCGTACCCGAAGACGACGCCCGCCAGCGAGGCCATGATCCCGAGCATCACGGCCTCGCACGCCATGATCAGCAGCGCTTGGCGCCAGTCATACCCCTGCATCCGTAGGTCGGCGATGAACCGCCGCCGCTCGGGAACGGTGAGCAGCATCGCGCAGAGCGCGAGCAAGAAGCCCACCATCACACTTAGCGCAGCGAACAGCGCCGTGGCCTGGTCGTTCGGCTTGACGGCTTCGTCGAGCAGTCGAAGCTCGTTGTCAGCCGGGACGACATCAAGGCGCCCGCCCGCAAGTGTCCGCAGCTCACCCGCCACACGCCTATCTGCACCCTTTCGAGGCTCAACGAGGACGAGCGTCACTCTGGTCGGCAGCCCCGTAAGCCTTTGCGCGACAGGTAGCAGTGCAACCGCCACCGAGCTCGACGCGAGCACGCCGAACGAGGAGCCAGCGAGGACCGCACCGACCCTCGCCGAACGAGTGACCCCGAAGGCCAGCAGCGTGACCGTGCCGCCCGGTTGCGCACCAGTCGCTTCGGCGACACTCGCCGGCAAGATCAGCCCGCCGGCCACGTGGAAGCCGAATTGCCCGAAATCGCGAGTGCCTAGGCTGCCCAACGCCACAACACCGGCGCTCACACCCAAGAGCTGTACCGACCTGCCGCCACGTGGGCCAACAACAGTGACGTTCTCACGCAGCACACCAGCCGATGCCCGCACTCCTGGCAGCCTCCCTGCGGCGAGGGCCAGCCGTTCGTCGAATCCAGCGGGGGAGCGCGCGGCGAGCTCGAGCCGCGCAGAGCCAACGACCTGATGGATGAGTTCTCCAGCCGAGCCCGTAAGGCTCGTGTTCGCGAACAGAACACCAAAGACGAGGGCCACACCCACCGCGATGCCGCCCCCAGCGAGCAGCTCCTGGCCGGTGTGTAGCCGCAATCGCCGACCGCAGATATGCAGCAACATCGTCAACCGCAACCCCAGAACCCTGGGGTTCAACACTCGCTTCACGGCGCCGCTGCCGGCCCCGACTGCAGCTCGTCATACAGCCGACCATCACGCAGCGTGTAGGCACGATCGACGAAACCCATAGCGTCCGCGTCGTGTGTCACGAGCAGCCCGGGAATGTTGCGCTCGTGGCATACATCACGCAACAGCGCGAGGATCTCTCGCGTACGCTCAGAGTCAAGGTTGCCCGTGGGCTCATCGGCAAGCAAGAGCCGCGGCTCATTAATCAACGCACGGGCAATCGCTACCCGCTGACGCTCCCCCATCGAAAGCTCAGCCGGCTTATGCTCGACTCGCTCGCCGAGACCCACACGCTCCAGCCAGCCCCGCGCCTTGACCCGCGCCTCCCGCACGGTAGCCCCACCTCCAGCCAACTTGATCGTCGAATTGTCGAGCGCCGACATGCTGGCCATCAGATGAAAAGACTGAAAGACGAACCCCACGTCTTCTCGTCGATAACGTGCCCCATCGCGCTCGGAAAGACCACCGACATCCACATCATCGAACAGCACACTGCCGCGATCAGGGGTAACCAAGGCCGCCGCGAGAAGCAACAGGGTTGTCTTTCCAGCGCCGCTAGGCCCGTAGAGAGCAACAAACTCCCCACTAGCCACCGTCAACGAAACCCCATCAACGGCGCGTACCGTCTCCCTGCCGCTTGAATAGTGCTTGACGACCTCACGCAGCTCGAGCGTGCTCACCGTCCAGACCGCTCAGCTCCAGCTACATGCCGCCTCGGAAGCGGCACGACCGTTGCCCGTTCCTGTGTCGAGCACAGCTCGCCATCACCAATCGAGAACAGCACCCGCGCGCCATGCAACGGCCCCATCTCTTCAGAAGCGACCACCAGCGTCACGCTCTGCTCCTCTGCGACCGAGCGTAGCAACGCGCAGAACTGGTCCCTCTCGCTAAGGCTCGGGATGATCGCCGGCTCATCGACCAGCAGCACGGAGGGCTCGCGGATCAGCGCTCGGGCAAGAACTACCCTGGACCGATCGACCAGCGAGAGCGACCGCGCGAGCTCATCGGCGCAGCTCGTGATCCCAGCCCTGGCAAGCACACGCCTTGCACGGTGTCTCGCCTCGCGCAACGCAGGACCGTCACTCCCGAGTGACAACGCCACATGGTCAATGACCCGCTCCGTTGGCGTCGGCGACCAGTCTTGCGTCGACATGAACACGACGTCACGCCGCAACAGCCGATCACGCTCGACGGCGGACATAGACGCCAAGTCGCGCCCGTCAAAACGCACCGTACCCGAACTCGGTGCCTCGATCCCGGCCGCCAACCGTAGCAACGTCGACTTGCCGGAACGGGGCGTGCCGAAGATCCCCACGAACACATCGGCAGGAATCTCGAACGACACACGATCGAGCACGACGAGCTCCCGACTGCCATCCGGATAGCGCTTGCTCACGCTCTCAAACGAAAGCAACGGCGTCAGCCGATCCACAGCTACTCCGCCGCCTCGTATTCCCTAATCCGCTTGCGCGTGTGCTGCGCCCAAGCGACCTCCTGGCGAAGCTGACCATCGACGGCTTCCCTCGTGCAATCCATAAACAACGCCTTCCAAGAAGGCATTGCTCCAGACGCAGCCGGCGTCAACTGCAGCAGATCGAGGCATTCGCGCTCATACTGCCTCAACGCCACCAACAATCGTGGGGCATCCTGCGCCCGGGCGACCGCCAGCTTCGCCTGCAACCCCACACGTACCGGAGCCATCGGCACGAGTGTCTCCATCCACAAAGCGAGCGCGCTCTCGGTCGACTCAGTTGCGAAATACACCGCATGCGTCCCGCTCCGAGCGCCCCGCCGCGGCTCCTCGCTCGAAGACACGAGGCGCCCATCCTCAAGCTGTTTCAGAAGCCGATACACGTCGTTCGGGTTGATCCGCCACGTCTCACCCAGACGCGCCACCAGGCGATTCGCCAAGTCGTAGCTATGGCCCGAACGCTCGAGCACCAAACCAAGAAGCGCCCCTCGCAATGGCGCCGAGGGACCCCGCATCCACTTCATCTCTTCCGCCGCGCTGTGCATCGCTCCTCGTCTCAGCCGAGAGCCAACGGCGCAACCATACCAGCGCCTGCGCCTAGCTGGAATCGTTCTGCTGCCTCGGCATTAGTAGACGCGCTTGTTCACAGGGCTCCGGCCGGGATAGCGCCGAGCCCGTCCTGCAACTCAAGCCGACCTCGCCTGAACTTGATCGGATGAGCGTCGGGATCAGGATCACGTAGGAACCCGTGGTGTATGCGTCCGACGTCCGCGAATTGACACCAGATCAAAACCGGCGGAGATGGCAAGCACGACATAGGCCACGGCGAACGATGAGGTGATGCTGGGGTGGATCAGCTCGTCGATGCCCTCACGTAGGGAGAACGTCGCACCGGCGATGAACACGCCGAGGGCCGCGAACAGCGTCCAGAAGTACGCCTCGCGCCCGTACCCCAGGGGATGCCGATCGTCGGCAGGGCGGCTACTGCGACGCTGAGCTACGAGGAGGAACAGATCGTTGGCGGTATCGGCGAGCGAGTCCGCTGCCGCGGCGGCCATTGCGGACGAACCCGTGAAGACTGCTGCGCCGACCTTGGCGAGCCCGACCCCGAGATCCGCCGCGACTGCTATGAGCACCGTCCGTGTGCTCTCGGTCCGCGTGCTTTCATTCGGCACCACGCGACCTTATTTCCTTGCCATCCTCGGCGTTGGCTCACGGCGGAGCTCGCGGTCGAGAAAGCCCGAAGGCATGAGCAATCTCTGCCTTCGATGAAGAGCGAGCGTCACCTCAGACGCCTGGAATGGACGATTAGCAAGGGTATGAAGGCCGTGAACGCGGGCGACTGCTTTCACGTGACGGCGGTCCTAGTGTTGTGTCTCGGTTTTAGGTGGTGATTGTTGTGAGGGTGGCGCGGCCGCGGGCTACCTTGGCGAGGATTTGCTCGGCGGTGGCTGTCCATAGGAATGGCTCGGGGTTCTCGTTGTTGGCTTGCAGGTATGTCTCGATCGCGGTGATGAGCTCAGGCACTGAGTGAAAGACGCCGCGACGGATGGCCTTGTCGGTGAGCTTGCCGAACCACCGCTCGATGAGGTTCAGCCACGAGCTCGATGTCGGCGTGAAGTGCAGATGAAAGCGGGGGTGTTTCGCGAGCCATTTCTCCACCGTTTCGTGCTTGTGGGTTGAGTAGTTGTCGAGGATCAGGTGGACCTGGAGTCCTTTGGGGACCTCTCGGTCGATCGTGCGTAGGAACTTCAGGAACTCTGTGTGGCGGTGGCGTGGTAGGCACTCGCCGATCACGGTGCCGGTGAGAACGTCCAACGCGGCGAACAAGGTTGTGGTGCCGTGGCGCTTGTAGTCGTGGGTCATCGTGCCGGCCCTGCCCTTCTTCATCGGCAGGCTCGCCTGGGTGCGGCCCAACGCCTGGATCTGGCTCTTTTCGTCCATGCTCAGGACGATCGCCTTCTCCGGCGGGTTCAGATACAAGCCGACGACATCGACGAGCTTCTCCTCGAAACGCTTGTCGTTCGACAGCTTGAACGTCTTCACCCTATGCGGCTGGATATTGCGTGCAGACCAAATGCGTTGCACGCTCGCAGGACTGACGCCCTGCGCCTTGGCCATCGTGCGACAGGACCAGTGCGTCTCCCCAGGTGGCTTCTCGTGCAGCGTCGCGTGCACGATCGCCTCAACCTTCTGAGCCGGGATCGACGGCTTGCGTCCTCTCCCCGGACGGACCACGCCAAATGCCGTCAGTCCATCCTCAGCGAACCGCCCACGCCATGCCGTCACAGTGGTCGGCGAGACCCCTACCATCACCGCGATCCGCGTGTTCGCGACACCGTCTGCCGCGAGCAACAACGCACGCGCTCGCTGCACATCACGATGCGCCGCAACATGAGACCTCGCCAACCCATCCAAGATCTCCCGCTGGCTATCGGTGACAGACAGCGGTGCCGTAGCCAGACGCATACGACACCCTACCACAAACACCCCTTATTTGCGAGACACTACACTAGGATGATCGAGCCTGCGTCGGGTGGGGGCTATATCACGTCGTCCGACGGCGACATTTCCTCGCGGCTCTTGGTCTTGGACCGAGTGCCCGGCTGAGGACGCGCAGTTGGCTGCGGAGTGTCGAGTCGGCAACCGGCTCGGTCGGCAAGGCGCCGTTGCTCCAGGGGCGATATCGGGCGATTGCGCGACTGGGCGGTAGGCACCCTCTGGGGGTGGCAAGTGCTAAACATTCGAGCGAGACATAGTCATGCCCTTCAAGGGCGTAGTCTTGCTTGGCGGTGGCGCCAGAGCTCGAGTGAAGGGGGGGCGAGCGTGGATAGGTCCGAGACGGCGATGCTTAGCGGTCGAGGGGACGGCGAGAAGCTCGCCGAGGTCTCGCGTGAGGATCCTGTGGCCGCGCGGACGTCCTCGACGATCGGTTGCTGCTGATGGAGAGCGGTCTCCACGCACCGGGCCCGCCCGGTGGCTTGCGCGGGCGGACGAGCGAGTGCGTGTTGCTTGATGACTTGGTCTCGGCGGTCCGTCGCGGCGAGAGCCGATCGGTGGTGCTGCGGGGCGAGGCTGGGATTGGGAAGACGGCGCTGTTGGAGTATCTCGTCGCGTCGGCGTCAGATCTGAGGGTCGTGCGGGCGGTGGGGGTGGAGTCGGAGATGGAGCTCGCGTTCGCCAGCTTGCACCAGTTGTGCGCACCGTTGCTCGATCGCATCAAGGAGCTGCCGGCTCCGCAGCGTCGCGCGCTGGAGACCGTGTTCGCGCTGAGCGACGGCGTCGCGCCGGATCGATTTCTAGTCGGGTTGGCGGTGCTGAGTCTGTTCGCGGCAGAGGCGGAGCAGCGCCCGCTGCTGTGCGTCGTCGATGATGCACAGTGGCTGGATCGGGCTTCGGAATTGACCCTGGCCTTTGTCGCTCGCCGCCTGCTCGCCGAGCGGGTCGGGTTCGTGTTCGCGGCGCGCGAGCCGGGCTTGGAGCTCCAGCACGTGGACGGGCTGGATGTGCGCGGCTTGCGCGCCGGTGACGCCCGCGCACTGCTGCGCTCGACCCTGCGGTTCAAGCTGGATGAGCACGTTGTTGACCGGATCATCGCGGAGATGCGTGGGAATCCGTTGGCGTTGCTCGAGTTGCCACGCGGATTGACGGCGACGCAGCTGGCTGGAGGCTTCGGGCTGCCAGAGGCGCAAGCAATGTCGGGGCGAATCCAGGAGAGCTTCGTACGACGTGTCAGCGCGGTCTCCGACGACGCGCGGCGTCTGTTGCTGCTTGCGGCGGCAGAGCCCATCGGTGATCCGCTGCTTTTGCTGCGCGCTTCTGAGCAACTCGGCATCGCGGTCTCGGCGGTTTATGCGGAAACCGACGGGCTCCTGGCCCTGAGCCAGCGCGTGACCTTCCGCCATCCGCTGGTGCGATCCGCCGTATACCGAACGGCGACCACGGAGCAACGCCGGGAGGTCCATCTGGCCCTGGCAGAGGCGACCGACCGCAGCCTCGACCCCGACCGTCGCGCATGGCATCTGGCCACGGCCGCAGCGGGACCCGACGAGCCGGTCGCCGCGGCGCTCGAGCAGTCCGCCAGCCGCGCGCAGGCGCGCGGCGGCCTGGCCGCGGCAGCCGCGTTCCTGCATCGCTCTGTCGTTCTGTCGGGCGATCCCAAGCAACGGCTGCGGCGTGCGCTTGCCGCTGCCCAAGCAAGCTTGCATGCCGGCATCTTCGAGGGCGCGCTCGAGCTTCTGGCGTTGGCCGAGGCCTCGACGCCGGACGAGCTGCAGATGGCGCACGTGGAGTTGCTCAGGGGTCAGATCGCGTTCGCGTCGAGCATGGGGACGACTGCGCCGCCACTGCTATTGAAAGCGGCCCAACGCCTCGAGCAGCTCGACCCCGAGCTTGCGCGCGAGACCTACCTCGACGCGTGGGGAGCTGCGCTGTTCGCCGGTCGCTTGGCCTCCGTCGCCGGTCTGGCCGAGGTATCCCGTGCCGCCATATCGGCTCCGCGGCCGACCCACCCGCTCCGCCCATCGGATCTGCTGCTCGATGGCCTCGCCACCTTCGTCACGGAAGGGCATGCGGCGGCCGCTCCACTGCTGAGGCAGGCAACGGCCGCGTTTGCGGACGAAGCGTCACCGGGCCAGGAGAACTTCCGCTGGGGCTGGATGACGACAATCCCGCCCAATATCCTCTGGGATGAGGACAGTTGGCATGCCATCAGCGCGCGCCATCTCAAGGAGGCGCGCGGCGCGGGCGCGCTGGCCCGACTGCCGATCGATCTGGCCGACTGGGCGATTTTCGTCGCGTGGTGCGGCGACTTCGGCGCTGCTGCCGTCGCGATCGCCGAGACCGAAGCGATCTCGAAGGCGACTGGAACCCACATCGCACCCTATGCCCAGCTGCTGCTCGCCGCGCTCCGAGGCCAAAGCGACGCCTCGCCATTGATCGAGTCCACGATCCGTGACGCCGGAACGGGCGGTCAGGGGCTCAGCGTCCAGTGGGCCGAGTGGGCGAGCGCAATCCTTTTCAACGGTCTTGGCCGCTACGACCGGGCGCTCGCCTCGGCCCAACGAGCGGCCGAGCAGACACCGCAGCTCCACGTCACTCCCTGGGCGCTGACTGAGCTGATCGAAGCGGCGGTCCACAGCGCCAGACCCGACGTCGCGGCGGGTGCGCTCGAGCGCGTGATAGCGGCCACCGCGCCCTCCAACACCGACTGGGGCCTGGGAATGCAAGCGCGCTGCCGGGCACTCCTGAGCAATGGTGAGAGTGCCGAGCGCCTGCATCGCGAGGCGATCGAGAGACTGGCAAGGACCCGGCGGCGTCCCGAGCTCGCCCGGGCTCATCTGCTCTACGGGGAGTGGTTGCGCCGCGAGAACCGCCGAGTCGACGCACGTGTCCAACTTCGTGCCGCCCACGACCAGTTCGGGTCGATCGGGATGGAGGCATTCGCCGAGCGGGCCAGGGGTGAGCTGCTTGCGACGGGCGAGAAAGTGCGCAAGCGGACCGTCGCGACGCGCGACGTTCTCACCGCCCAGGAGCGGCAGATCGCGCGTCTGGCCCGCGAGGGCCTATCGAATCCCGACATCGGTGCCCGGCTCTTCCTCAGCCCGCGCACCGTGGAGTGGCATCTGCGCAACGCGTTCACCAAGCTCGGGATCCACTCGCGCCGGGAGCTGACGCACGCGCTGTCGAGCTCCGGGTCAGAGCTGAGCACCGCCTGAACCAACTTCGTGCTCTCCCGGACCTCGGTGATCGGGGAATGCCAGGGAGCACCCAGTGTGCAGCCCGGGGTGCAACCCCAGGGGTCTCGACGGAGGCGAGTTTCTCGCCCGACGCTCACGATTGCGGTCGTCCATCACCTCACCCAAGGAGGCCCAAATGGCTGTCACCACCGAGAACCACGTGGACGCAACCGCGATCCAGCCGTTCACGATCGAGATCCCGGAGGCGGACCTCGACGACCTGCGTGCGCGCCTCGCCGCGACCCGTTTCCCTGAGAGGGAGCCCGTCGAGGATGCGCTGCCGCCGTACGGTGCGCCCCCGCAGGGCGTCCAGTTGGCGACGATGGAGGCGCTCGTGCGCTACTGGGGCACCGAGTACGACCTCCGCAGGTGCGAGGCGAGACTGAACGCGCTGCCGCAGTTCATCACGGAGATCGACGGCCTGGACATCCACTTCATCCACCTTCGCTCGCCTCATGAGGACGCGTTGCCGATGATCCTCACGCACGGCTGGCCGGGGTCGGTGATCGAGCTGCTCGAGGTCGCGCGCCCGCTGACCGACCCGACCGCACACGGCGGCAGCGCGGCCGACGCCTTCGACGTGGTGATCCCGTCGATCCCCGGCTACGGGTTCTCAGGCAAGCCAGACACCACCGGCTGGGGCCCCGAGCGCATCGCTAGTGCATTTGTGGAGCTGATGAAGCGCCTCGGCTACGACCGCTACGTCGCCCAGGGGGGCGATTGGGGTGCGATCATCACGGACTTCATGGGTGTGCAGGCCCCTCCCGGTTTGCTCGGTATCCACACGAACATGCCGGGTGTTCTGCCGCCCGAGATCTCTAGCCTGTTCGGGCCGCTTCGGGCCGACCCGCCTCCGAGCGGTCTCTCGGCCGAAGAGCAGCGCTGCTACGAGCAGGTGAGCTTCGTGTACACGAAGGGCATCGGATATGGCGTCGAGATGGCCCTGCATCCGCAGACGCTCTACGGAATCGCCGACTCGCCCGCCGGGCTGGCGAGCTGGATCTTGGACCACGACGCCCAGAGCTACCTGGACATCACCAGCGCCTTCGTGGGCGGTTCTCCGGTCGGCAACCTGACGCGCGATCAGGTGCTCGACAACATCACGCTGACGTGGTTGACGAACACGGGGATCTCCTCGGCTCGTCTCTACCACGAGAACGCGTATGGCTTCTTCGACGCCAAGGGCGTGTCCATTCCGGCCGCGGCGAGTGTGTTCCCGATGGAGCTGTATCAGGCTCCGCGGAGCTGGGCAGAGCGCGCGTATCCCAACCTCATCTACTACAACGAGGTCGACCGGGGCGGGCACTTCGCGGCCTGGCAGGAGCCTGAGCTCTTCTCAGAAGAGGTTCGTGCGGCGTTCCGCTCGCTGCGCTAGCGCGACGATGTTCGAGCGGTTGCATGTGCCTCCGTTCGCCGGTGCGGCCGAGTGGCTCAACTCAGAGCCACTCGGCCCCGCCGAGTTGAGCGGCCATGTCGTCCTGGTGAACTTCTGGACGCTGACGTGTATCAACTGGCTGCGCCAGGAGCCGTACGTTCGCGCGTGGTCGCGCGCCTACCGCGACGACGGACTCGTCGTCATCGGGGTCCACACACCGGAGTTCTCCTTCGAACACGAGATCGACCGCGTCCGCCACGCGATCAGCGAGCGAGAGATCGACTACCCGGTTGCCGTCGACAACCACTACGACGTCTGGAGCGCGTTCGATAACCACTACTGGCCGGCGCTCTATTTCGTCGACGCCGACGGCATCGTCCGGGACCGACATTTCGGCGAGGGACGCTACGAGCAATCGGAGCGAATCATCCAGCGATTGCTCGGCGTGCAGCGCGAACACGTCTCCGTCGAAGGGCGCGGCGTCGAGGCAACAGCCGACTGGGACCACCTCCAGACGCCCGAGACGTATCTCGGCTACGGTCGCAGCGAGCGCTTCACGCCAGCCGACGGTGCCAAGCTCGAGCCCCGCGCGTACGAGCTACCAAAGCAGTTGCAGATCAACCACTGGGCGCTCGCTGGCGACTGGACGATCGGGAGCGAGAACGTGGTCGTTAACCACGCTGGCGGCAGCATCGCCTTCCGGTTTCACGCGCGCGACGCTCATCTCGTCCTTTCCGCCGGAGCGCAGGAGCCGATTTCGTTCCGCGTGCTCCTCGACGGCGAAGCTCCGGGAGCCTCGCACGGAGTCGACGTGGACGAGGCCGGCAGCGGTTTGCTCGCAGATGGCCGCCTTTACCAGCTGATCCGGCAAGCTGGCGACGTTCGCGAGCGGACGGTGGAGATCACGTTCCTTCAGCCGGGCGCAGAGGCGTTTGCCTTCACCTTCGGTTAGGCGCGATTGCTGTGTCCACATCCAACCCGAAGCGAGACCCCGATCACAGTGCCAACGAACGGAGGAGGACATGAGCAGCATCCAGGCGCAAAAAGAAAACTCGACCGAGCCCCCTGAATTCTCCTCGTGGACCCACTTCACCTTGGACCGCCGAAGCCCCCGCTACTGGCGCGTGAGCTTCGACCATCCGCCCATCAACACCATCACGGCGACGACCGTGGCGGAGCTCTCTGAGCTCGTCGAGACGATTGAGCATGCCGCTGAGCTGAACGTCGTCGTCTTTGACAGCGCCAACCCCGACTTCTTCCTCGCTCACTACGACATCGAGAACGATCCGGGCAAGACCGCCGCGCTGCCCCCGGGACCCACCGGGATGCCGGCATGGATCGATCTCACAGCACGCCTGGCGCGCGTGCCCGTGGTTAGCATCGCCTCGATCCGCGGACGCGCCCGCGGCGCAGGTAGCGAGTTCGTCCTCGCGTGCGATCTGCGTTTCGCCTCGCGCGAGAACACGCTGCTGGGTCAATTCGAGGTGGGCTCGGGGCTGATACCAGGCGGCGGCCCGATGGCCAGGCTTCCGAGGCTTGTGGGGCGGGGTCGCGCGCTCGAGGTTCTTCTGGTTGCCGATGACTTCGACGGACCTCGAGCAGAACGCTATGGGTACGTCAACCGAGTGATCGCCGACGACAGGCTCGACGAGGAGGTCGATGAGATCGCCTCACGACTTGCGCGATTCGACCACGAAGCCATCGCGAGAACCAAGTCATATGTCGACCAGGTCACGTTGCCGCCAGACAGTGAGCTGCCCCCGGCGCTGGCCGACTTCCGCCAAGCGTTCGCACGCCCAGGACCGGCGGCGCGCTTGGTCAGGCTCGAAGAGCTCGGACTGAACATCGACAGCGACCTGGAGCGGCGCCTCGGAAAGCGCGTCGTCGAGGCTGCTCCAGAGCTCGACGCGCTTGCTTAGAGCCGATGCCACCGCTGCCATCGAGGCGCTCGCTTTCGGCGGAAGGGAGAATTCTCTGCTTGGCGGCCATCGTCAAACACGGGGAGGGGTGACGCGGCTCGTCTGCTACTGGGACGGCGACCGAGCGCTCACCGACCTCGGCCTCGCACCGGGCACCTAACTCTGCCCCTACTTGGAGCGTTCGTCTTACGAGTGCGTCACCGAAACGGCGGGCGAGCGCGCAAGCGTCTGAAAGACCACGCAGTAGCGCTCGGTCAAGCGCAGGAGCGTTTCTGGCTGCGCCTCAGCCGCGTCGGTCTCCAGCGCAAAGCCCAGCCTGATCGCCGTGAACCCGACCGGGCCTGCTTGTCCACCGACAACATTCCCCGGAAGTCAAGGTCACCCTCGGCATGGACGGAGCCGCTGACCGCCAGACCGAGAGACGTCGCGACCGCGCGCATTGTGACCCCCCGCACAGGCGACCAATGCCTGAAGCAGCATGTCCCCCGAACATGCCAGCGTCCCGTCACCGCCAGATGCTGGATGCAGACCCGCCCGCGCCAGCGACCGCCCCGTGTTCACCGTGCACGCCACTCCATCGTCCAACGATCCGTCGGCTTGAAGCGTAATCAGGGCCGCTGCAGGCTCCTCCCGGTAGCGCGCCTTCAACAGCTCCTGGATCGCACGCAACTCATCTGTCGCGGTGCGGCTCATCCGACCCAACTCTACCCATGCGCGCACGGCAGGCTCCAAGCGACGCGCTCGCTGCTCGGAGAGGACAGCCGCTCGCTATGAATCGGTGTCGAGCGGCGCGCCGCCGAACCCCAGCTCGTTGCCGTCGGGGTCGCGGTAGAGCGCCTTGCGTACGCCGTTGGGGTACGTCTCGCGCTCGTCGGGCTCGAGCCCGCGGACGGCAATCGCGGCTACTTGGGCATCGAGATCGTCAAGGAAGATCGTCACCACGGAGTTGCCCGCGCCATCGGCGTGCTCCGCGACGTAGACCGACCGGTCCTCGGCAAGCGTCCACACCGCCTCGGTGGTGTGGGGAAAGAACGTCGGCTCGCCCAGCAACCGCTCGTACCACTGTCGGGCGGCCTGAAAATCCCGCACGCGCAGACCCGCGAAGAGGTGCAACGACATCGCCGCGAGTCTAACTCCCGCGGCGAAGCGACGGGCCGCCCAACGACGCGACGGCGCTCGTCTGCGTTGACACGCTCCCAAGCACCGTTACCGCCGCAGGAGCCAGCCAGGGCCGTTACGAGATGGGTGGGCGTGTTGGCCTGAACGCGATCGGACTGCTCAGGCGTACGACGCACGGAATCGATTCCCCGGCCGGTTCGCCCGCGAGTGCTTCCGCGCAGGCCTTCGGAGTGGCGTAGCCGTTGCCGGGAGCGGTCGCTTCATACGCCCGAAGCCCTGTCGCCATCGAGAATCCGGTCAGCTCGGTGGATGCAGTCGCTCGAACATACGTATCGTGCGTCGGATCGAATCCATACACGTAGATGCAGTGTTCGACGCACTCGGGAAGACCGTCCGCGTAGAAGTAGAGCTTCCCTTCTGACCAGGAGGGACCGAGCCAGAGCGTTTCTCCCCCGCCTTCTTCAACCCCTTCGAGCGCGATGAGCTTCTGCGGACCGCCCTTGACCGCCTCGGTCAGCACCTCGCCTTCTCCATTTGGGTCTCCGTTTCTGGTGGAGAACGAATCGGTCAGCGCCAACCGCCCGTAGTACAGCTGCAGACCGGTGACGGTGGGGCCCGTCGTGGCTTCGCATCTCGCGCGCGCTGCTTTGGTTGCCGGCTGGCACAGCCTTCGCGGCGCGCCGCCGAGCAGTCTTCGCCCGCTGCCGTCGAGCAGGCTTGTCATCACCTGATTCGCGCCCCTTACCCAAGCGACCCGATCGCCCCAAATCGTCGGGTCCCGAGCTTCGGCGCTGTCGGGGACAGTGCGAGGATCGCTCCCATCGACTCCTGAAACGACAAGATGGCAGCCGCTTTCGCAGACGTTGTAGACGAGCAGCGGGTAGCCGGACAGGCCAGGACCAACGTCGGCTTCGATCGTACGTGTGGCGGCGGGGATGGGCGGCGTCGAGATCAGGCCATCGCTGTCCACGACAAGGTGCCAGCTCTTGTCGGTCGCGTTGTAGTCACTCCACACCTGCAGGTCGCCGAACGACTCGATGGTCGTCCCCCCGTGCAGCGGCGCGATCAACATTGGCGCTGCAGCGGCGCTGCTCGCGGCAGACAGTGCAACCCAGACAACCAGCGCCAAGACCCGTCTCATCGCAGCTAAGACAACCACATCGGACCGGAGTTGCGTAGGCCGTTTGGAGCAAAGAAGGCGTTTGCGTAGCTGCAGCTTGGACCCTGCTACGCCCACGAGCAGCAGGGCTCAACGCCATCGCAAGGGGTGGAGCTCAGGCAGTACCCCCCAGAGCGGCCGGCGTGAGGCCGTGGCGCCGCATCACCTCGCCCATCGCCGCCAGATCCGGCGGACCGCCGGACGAAGCCGCAAGCACCTCGCCGATCTCGCGGAAGTAGGCGGATCCGAAGACGCCTGGGGTCGCGATCGCGAGAAACTTCGCCTCGATGCTGCCGCGGTTGTCGAACCCGTGTATCTGCCCGCGCGATACGCATATCGCCTCACCTGGAACGATCTCGACCGTCTCGCCGTCGATCGTCCACGTCGAGACACCCTCAGGCCGTAGATGGTCTCCTCGAAGCCGTCGTGGCTGTGGGGCGCTGGCATCCTCGCGTCAGTGGGGACAAAGCACTCGAACACCGATGCGGTCCCGTTCGAGTCCGCGGCCTCGATCAAGAAGCGGACACTCAGCGCGCCTACGGTGATGGTCTCGCTGCCCATCGCTGGACCCTACCGCGGTATCCGCAGCTCCGGGAAGTTGATCAAAACTGGTCGCTCAGCCCAGTGCTGGCACGCCGATGCCAAGGGAGCGCTGACCACGAAGATCCTCGCCCGAGCTGAGAAATGACACACGCTTCTAAGCTGGCTCCGTTTGCTTGCTGATTGAATCCTGAGCCATGGGAAGATGGCTTGGCGTTGACGTCGGTGGGGAGCGTAAGGGCTTCGATGTCGCGGTGGTGGGCGAGCGCCGGCTGGTCGCGCTCGAGGCCCATCTGGACGTTGAGGATGTTCCGGCCCTGGTCGCAGAGCACGCGCCGGGCGTCGTTGCGATCGACAGCCCGTGTTGCTATGCACCAGACGGACAGACCAGCCGCGATGGCGAGCGGAGGCTGAATAGGGAGGTCTGCGGCATCCGCTGGACGCCCGATGAGGCGCGCGCGGAGGGCAGTTATTACGAATGGGTGCGCGAGGGGCCTGGCCTCTACGAGGCTCTTGCTCGGTTCGGGGGCGTCGAGGTGATCGAGGTCTTCCCCACTGCGTCGTGGACGCGTTGGCTCGGCCCGCGCAGCCGGTCGCGCTCGGACTGGACCCCCGGTTGACTCGGCGGCCGGGCTGGCTGATCGATGAGCGCGAGCACGCCGGACGCGAGAACCTCGACGCTGCCCACGTCGCCCGCTACGACGCCAAGGAGGATGCGAGTGCGGATAGCGAGGTGTCGCTGCTGCAGACGCTGGGCCTGAAGCGCGAGTCCCTCGTCCTGGAGTTCGGGGCCGGGACCGGCCAGTTCAGCGTCACGGCCGCGCCCGTCTGCGCGCGAGTGATTGCCGTCGAGCCCTCGGAGCCGATGCTGGAGCGCCTGGCCAGCAAGATCGTTGATTTGCGGCTCGGAAACGTGGAGCTCGTTCGGGCTGGCTTCCTCACCTACGAGCATCGGGGGGATCTGGCTGACTTCATCTACTCTCGCTACGCGCTGCACCATCTCCCAGACTTCTGGAAGGCCGTGGCGCTGAGCCGGCTGCGAGCGATGCTCAGGCCGGGAGGTCTGCTCCGCCTCTGGGACGTGGTCTACGACTTCGCGCCCGGCACGGCGGAGGAGCGGATCGAGGCATGGTGTGCGACGGGCGGCGACAGCATCGAGGAGGGCTGGAGCAGGGCCGAGCTGGAGGAGCATGTGCGCGATGAGCATTCGACGTTCACCTGGCTGCTCGAGCCGATGATCGCCAGGAGCGGCTTCGAGGTCGCGCATGTCGAGCGTTCAGAGGATGGGATCTTCGCCAGGTACCTATGCCGAGCCGTTTAGACGCCCGCCCCGCCGATTTGAGTGTCGGGCGGTGTCCCCTCGAGCAGGCTCGGCCATCACCACGTCCCCCTCGCCAACCATCGACCGGGCCTCGAACGCCACATTCGCGAAGAACCGCGGATAGTCGTGGGCCATGAATGCCACGATCGAATCACGATCAAGATCGTTGAGGCCGCGCGGTGGCCCAGCGTCATCGGCAGCTCCCAGCCCAAGCGCGACCTGTGTGGCATTTCCGGCAGGAGCGACCCAGATCACATCAGGATGCAGCAGCGCCGCGATGCGATCCGGGTCGCCTGTGGCGTAGGCCGCGTAAAGCGCCCGAACTGTCTCCTTCGCGGTCACCGCCTCGCCATCAGTCCTCGACGCGGTGGCGCAGGTTGCGGTAGGCGACGTAGAAATGCGCCGCTGCTGCCGGGACGAGCAGCAGGCCCCACCAGCCGCCGACGCCGTAGCCGTAGATGATGGCGGTGAGGGCCACCAGCCAGATCCCGATGAGAACCCGCACGGGGACCATGACACGCCGATGCCTGTACTCCCATGCCCACGACGTTCGGAGCCTGCTTCGTAGCAGCATGGAGGTCGCGCTTCTGAGCAGATCGGCGACCTCCGCGAGTCGCGGCCACCGCTGCCCTTGCTCGGCGCCGGCCATCAGCACCGAGAGCATCTCGTGCTCGTGCTCGCGGCGGAACGCGGCGGGGTAGCACGCGAGCAGACGCCGGTAGCGGCGCTCGAGGCCAGGGCGGTCGTTCATCGCAGCGCTCCGAGCGGCTCGAGCCGCGACATCGCGACGAGGGCGTTCGCCTGCAGGCGAGCTGCCTCAGCCGCGAGGCGCTCCCTGCCCGTACCCGAAAGACGGTAGTAGCGCCGCAACCGGCTATCCACGACCTCCTCACGGTCGACCTCGATCAGCCCGTCCGCGCGAAGACGCTCCAGAGCCGTATACAAGGTTCCGGCGCGGAGTCGGACGCGTCCGTCCGAGATCTGCTCGACGTCGGTGATGATCCCGTAACCGTGCTGGCTGCCTCCAGCCAACGCGGTCAGGATCAGGAACGTCGCCTCCTGCATCGCACGCTTCCTCATAGAGCCAGTATATATCGATCAACTGGCGATGGTCAAGGCGGCAGGTCGCTCTCGCCTGCGCAGGCAACAGCGCGGAGCGCCTCGGGCCACGGCTACCGCCCCGGCGCCACCCAGAGCCCCGGCCACGGTGGCCGGGGCTCGTACAGTCGCGGTTGTCCTCAGTCGGCAGGCGACGGCGGGATGAAGCTCAGGTTGCCCGCCTGAAGCGTGACTTCTTCCAGATCGCCTTCCATCTTGCCGCCGCTGAATTCGGCTTCCCCGGCGGCGTTCAGGTGCGCGCCTTCGTATTTGCAGGTCGGCGTCAGCTTGACGGTCGTGACGACCCCTTTGAGTTCCCAGTCGATGTCCAGCCGTTCGCGGAATTCGCCGAATTTCTTCTCCTGGCCACCTTCGAGTTTTTCCTGTTCGGTGGAGTAGGTGGCGTCTTCGAAGGATTTGAGTTCACCCTTCGTTTCCGCGACTGCGGGGACCCACTGTGCCGGGATCGTGACTTCGCAGGTGCTGTCGCTCGCGCCGAAGGTGACGCTCGTCGGGCCGAGCCTCAGCGACCCGTTGGAGTGGAATTCCATGCCGAGCTTGAAGCTCGCGAAGACGGCTTCCTTGAGGCCGCCGCCGCCGTTGCGCGTGGCGACGCACTTGGAGAACTTGACTTCCTGGAAGAAGGTTTCCGATTCGCCGAGGACGACCGTGCCGTCGGAGTGCAGTTCCTTTTCGCATTCTTCGAACTTGTAGGGGCCAAGGGTCATTTCGTCGGCTTCTCCGATGCCTCTCGTGCTGCCGGCGACCGACGCCCGGAACTTCCCGAACACGGGCTTTTCCTTGACCGCGAGCGCCGGCGAGGCGATCACGCCACATGCCAACACGCCCATTGCGAGCGCCAGCACCATCCTTGTCCGTCTCATTCCCTGATCTCCTTGCGTTCGCGATGCGAAGGTGCGGCAGAGAACGTGCCGGATGCGCGGCTGTCATCGCGTCGCTCGCTCACCCGAACGCCTCTCCCGATCGACCGCCGGAACATACCATGACCATCGCTTGCCGGTAGCGGCTACCGTAGTCGCCCGCACGCCATGCCTCCCGTGGGACCGACGAGCCCTCGGCCGTCTGCACGGACCCGACGACCAGCCCATTCGCCGACATGCACGTAACGCCCTCTCGGAGCTCACGCAGCGCCGCCATCACTCGTGCTGGCGCGCCGCTGCTCGCCGCGATCGCGCTTGCCGCTGTGCTCAACTGCTGGGCGCTCGGCCAGAACGGGTACGCGAACGCGTACTACTCGGCGGGCGTGAAGTCGATGCTGCTGTCGTGGCACAACTTCTTCTTCCTCGCCGCCGACCCCGCCGGCCTGGTATCGATCGACAAGCCGCCGCTCGGACTGTGGGTGCAGGCCGCGAGCGCCGAGGTGTTCGGCTTCACGCCGCTGAGCCTGCTGCTGCCGCAGGCGATCATGGGTGTCGCGGCCGTCGCGGCGTTGTATCTGATCGTACGCAGGCGCTTCGGCACGCTCGCCGCCAGCGCCAGCGCCGTGACGCTCGCCGTGTTCCCGTCGTTCGTGGCGGTCTCGCGCGATAACAACGTCGACACGCTGCTGATCCTGTTGATGACGCTCGCCTGTGGGGTGGCGCTGCGCGCGATCGAGACGGGGCGGCTGCGCGCGCTGCTCGCCACCGCGGTGCTGATCGCGCTGGCGTTCAACACGAAGGCGCTCGCGGCGCTGCTCGTCGTCCCCGGCATCGCCGCCGGCTATCTCATCTGCGCTCCCGGCCCCCCGCGCCGTCGCATCGGCCACCTGCTGCTCGCTGGCTGTCTCTGCGCGGTGCTGTCGCTCGCGTGGATGCTCGCCGTCGACCTCACGCCGGCGGCCCAGCGCCCGTTCGTGGGCAGCTCGACCGACAACTCCGAGCTCGGCCTGACGTTCGGGTACAACGGCTTCGGACGTGTGGGCGGCCAGAAAGGCGGACCGGGACCGGTCGCAGACCTGGAAGTCGCGCCGCAGGTCCAGGCGCCCGCAGCCACCGGCGCTGGCGGCGCAGACACGGCGACAGCGAGCCTGCCGACGCCCTCTCCCCACGTCGCGCCGAAGGTGGCCCCCACGATCACCGCGGGGCCGGTCGCGTTCGGCAAGGCGCCTGGGCCGCTGCGTCTGTTCCGAACGGGCTTCGGCGATCAGGGTGCCTGGATGCTCGCGTTTGCGCTCATCGGCCTGCTCGCGACCGCGCTCACGCGTCCCGCGCGGCGCGACCCACGGCTCGCGGGACTGATCGTGTTCGGCGGCTTCCTACTGTGCGAGGCCGGCTTCCTAAGCCTGTCAAAGGGCATCGTCCACCCTTATTACATCTCTGCGCTCGGGCCGGGCGTCGCGGCGATGGTCGGCGTCGGGCTCGCCGCAATCGTGCGGCTGGCGCGCTCGGGGCGACCTGGGCCGCGCCGGTCCGCGGCGCTGATGCTGGTCGCCGTGCTGAGCACCGTCGTAGTGCAGATCCTGCTGCTGCATCACGCGCACTACCTCGCCATCTGGCAGCTGCTGCTGGGGCCGGCGGCGGCCGTGGCCCTGCTGGCTGCGCTGCTCGCGCTGAGGCGAGGGCGCCACTGCACCGCAAGCCTGGCGGCCGTGCTTGCGGTGCTGCTCGTCGCCCCGACGGCATTTGCGGCGAGCACCTGGAGGCACCCCGTGGAGGGCACCTTCCCAGCGGCGGGTCCGCGCGCGGTCGACGGCAACGGCGGCGCCGAGCTCAGTCGGCCGCAGCTCGCCACCGCCGACTCGCTCATGCGCTACCTGCTCTCGCACGGCGCCGACGGGCGCTTCCAGTTGCTCACCCAAGCGTCTCTGAGCGCCGACAGCCTGATCCTGCTCGGGCTGCGCGCTTCGGCGTTTGGCGGCTACGGCGGCGTCGATCCGGCGCTCGACGGGCCTGGGCTCGCGCGGCTGGTCGCCTCCGGGCAGGCCCGCTACGTGCTGCTCGGCGGCAGCTACGACTACCTCGGCGGCAACGCGGCCAGCCGCGCCGCCGCACGCGTCTGTCCGCAGGTGCCGCTCGCCGCGTGGGGCGGCGAACTTGCGAACACGACCGAAGGCGAGTACCTCGTCGACTGCGCCGGGCGCGCACGCGAACTCGAGGAGCAGTAACAGTAACGGGCGACCGCGGCCCGCTCGGGTCGATGACGCGATCAGAACGGAGGCGCGAGGATGCCGGCACACAACGTCAACGGGGACGACCCGCTCGAGGATTTCGATCCGCGCGAGATCACGCTCGATGGCGTCACGAAGGTCGTGCACACGACCGGCAGCGGGCCGGCGGTGATCGTGATGACCGAGATGCCTGGCATCAGCCCGCACGTCGCCCGCTTCGCCCGCTGGGTCAGGGACGCGGGCTTCACCGTTTACATGCCCTCGCTGTTCGGGCGCGACGGCGCGCTGCCCGGCGTCGAGGAGGGCACCGCGGTCCTGCAGCGCGCATGCGTGAGCGCCGAGTTCCGCGCCTTCGCCGCGAACGAGTCGAGCCCCGTCACCGTCTGGCTGCGCGCGCTCGCGAGGCTCGCGCACGAGGAGTGCGGCGGTCCCGGCGTCGGTGCGATCGGGATGTGCTTCACCGGCAACTTCGCGCTGACGATGATGCTCGAGCCGGCGATGCTCGCGCCGGTCCTCTCGCAGCCGTCGCTGCCGCTCGACGACCCCGCCGGCCTCGAGATCGCACCCGAGGAGCTCGCGTCCGTACGGCAGCGTCTCGAGCGCGAGGACCTGACCGTGATGGCCTACCGCTTCGAGGGCGACCGCCACTGCCGGGCGCAACGATTCGCCGCCTACCAGGAGGCGCTCGGCGAGCGCTTCATCGCGCGCGTGCTGCCCGACAGCGCCGCCAACCCGGACACGCCGCCGTTCTTCGAGCAGGTGGTCGCGAGCCCGCACAGCGTCGTCACCGCACACCTGATCGACGAGCAGGGCCAGCCGACGATCGCCGCTCGCGACGAGATCCTCGACTTCTTCGCCCAGCGCCTCGCCCTATGACTGGACGCGCGCCCGCGCCGGCAGGCTCGCCTTGCTCGTCTTCGTCGGGCGCTCGCGCGCAACCGCCGCCGCGGCGAGCACGCCGCCGATGCCGCCGAACAGGTGCGCCTCCCACGAGATCCCCGTATGGGGGATCAGGTCATAGACCAGCGCTCCTCCGAACACCACCAGCACGACGAGGCCGAGACCCAGCTCGGCGATCTTGCGGTTGAATACGCCACGGCTGATCAGGTAGGTCGCGTAGCCGAAGACGACGCCGCTCGCGCCGACCGTCACCGTGCCCCCGGGGGCGGTCAGCCAGGTCCCGGCGCCGCTGACGAGCGCCGCGATCAGGCTCACGAACAGCAGGCGTCTGGCCCCGGCGAGCGCGATCGCGGCGCCGAGGATCACGAACGGCACGGTATTTGACAGCAGGTGCCCGAAGCTCGCGTGCAGGAACGGCGCAAAGACGATGCCGTCGAGGTGCGCGACGCTGCGCGGCACGATCCCGTCGTTGTCGAGCCGGTAGCTGTCGAGCGCGTTGACGATCTCGACGACCCACAGGATCGCGACCAGCCCGCCCAGCGTGCGCAGTCCATCGACCTGTGATGCGTAGCGCTCGCGAACTCGATCCTTCACACGTCAAGCATCGCAGCTCATGCGCGTCTCGTCCGCACACCGCTCAGTGCGCCGGGCGGGTGCCGGGCGGCTCGTGAACAATGGCGCTGCCAACCAGTGTCAGGGTTCCTTCCCCTTCGCCTTGTTGGTAGACCACTTCGATCGTCGCCGAGCGTCTCGTCCAGGGTCTGGTGAACGGCGGGCGCCCGCACAGGCCGGAGAAGAGCGCGACACCGGAGAGCGACTGCGTCACCGTCGATCCGCGCGCGACGTCGCGGTCGAGGGACGTCCCGCTGAACCCCGCGAACGGCCCGCCGATGACCTGCTCGCCGATAGCCCGGAGCCTGCGCCCGTGGACCCGGATAAAGCTCTCTTCACATGCGACACCGGGTATGCGGATCTCGTACTTCTCCCGCGCGCTGGTGACCGCGAGGGGCGCGGTGAAGCTGAGCTGCGCCCCGGTGATGCGGTGGTGGCTGATCTGCAGCCGCACGTGCAGCGGCTCGTGCAGGTCGGGCGGCGGCGTGAAGCGGCTCGCCGGGTAGTGCGGCCGGGGACAGGGATCGGCGAGATGCGCGCTGACCCAGGGCGCAAGCACCGGCCCTCGCTGGCAGGGCTTGCCGCCCAGGCGGTAGGTGATCGCGATCAGCGGCGCGGAGGGCGGCAGGTCGCCTTCTGTGCCGAGGCTCTCGTAACCGACGCCGGCATGCTGGTGGGGAGCGGCGCGCCGCACGATCAGGTAGGCGCCGAGCGGCGCCAGCACCGGTTCGGTGCGCACGCTCGAGCCCTCGCGGTAGCTGACGCTGACGGCGTCTGCGCCGAGGAGCCCAAAGGAGAGGTCGCGCAGGTCGCTCCTGGGCTGCGCGCGTTCGTGCCCGTCGGCTGCGCCGGCGCTGCGATCGACGCCCACGTGCTCGCCGACGGTGACCTGGCCGGCGAGCTGGCAGCTGACGCTCTCGGTCGCATCGTCCTCGGGGCTGCGCGTTCCGACCCTGCTCGTTTCCGGCAGCACATCCGTGGGGATCGGGTGAAAGCGCCCGTCGTCGTTGAAGACCCCGTCGATCCCGAGCTCGCCGAGCTGCCCGTCCTGGACGCGGCCGATCTGCTCGCAGACCTCGCCGCGGGTCGTGCGGACGATTCGCATGCCCCACGGCGGGCCGCCTTCGGGGTCGGGCACGCGTAGGGGCAAGAGCTGCGAGGCGCCGGGCGCGGGGACGCCCTCGCCGGCGCTCGGGTTCAGCGGGCCTTCGGGGCGCACCGGCGCGCCGGTGAGGATCACCCCGGTGGCGGCGAGCGCGATCGTGGCGGTGGCGAGCACGCAGACGAGCGCCAGCGCCAACAGGCGCAGCCGGCGCGCCGGGCCGTGAGTGCGCCGCGAGCCCTGTGGCTCGCCGGCGCGATCGCCGCCGGTCGCGAGCCTGCGCTCGGCAGCCTCCAGAAGGTCACGCTCCAGCTGTGGCAGCACGCTCATCGTTCACCAGCCAATCTCGCTCGTAGGGTGCGAAGGCCGCGGCTGACCCGTTGGCGCACGACGGCCTCCGAGCAGCGCAGCTCACCGGCTATCTCCGCGTAGTCGCGGTCCTCCACGACGCGGGCGTGGATCGCGCGCCGCTGCTCCTCGGGAAGGCGCGCGACAGCGACCGTCGCGCGGTCCTCCTCCTGTGCCAGCCGCGCGACCGTCTCGCTCGCGTGATCGTCGAGCACAAGCCGCGGCAGGCCGAGCCGTTCGCGGGCGGCCGACTCGACGCGGCCGTCGCGATAGCTCGATCTGAGCGTGTTGCGCGCGATCCCGAACAGCCACTGGTCGGCCCGGCCCCTCGCGGGGTCATAGCTCGCCAGCGACTCGAGCGCCCGCGCGAACGTCTCCGCGGTCAGATCCGCGGCGAGTTCCGCGCTCTGCGTGGCACGCATGAAGAAGCCGAGCACGGGCCGCTCGAAGCACCGGTAGAAGGCGGCGAACGCCTGGGGGTCCGAGCGCGCAGCGCCCAGCAGGGTCTCCTGATCGCGCCTGTCGAGCTGCATCGCCTACAGCTATTAGCGCCGACGGCGCTCTTGTGACGCGTTTAGAGCTGCAGCGGCTTGCCGCTCGGCACGACGAGCACCGAGCCGCGCGAGGCATCGAGCATCGTGCGCACGGCGCCGCTCAGCGCGACGCGCCCGGCGGGCGCGCCCGGCTGCGAGCCGACGACGATCAGGTCGGCGCTCGGTGCTTCGCCCGCGACGAGGCTCGCACCGAGCTTGGCCACGAGCGCGTCGGCGGTCTGCTGCGCCGCTTCGTCTCCTGGCAGCACCGCGATCGAGCCGATCTTGGCATCGGGGTCGGCGCGCAGCCCCGCGGCGGCGACGCCGATGGCCGTCCCCCCGATCTCCAGCAGCCGTTGCGCCGAGGTCGGCGGTTCGGCATGACCCGGCGGCGTTCGATAGTCCGATCCGAACACGATCACCGACGCGCCCTCGGCGCCCGCCAGCTCTTCGAGACCCTCCCCGGTCGTCGCGCCGAAGACGACGTGACGTGGGATGTCGGGAGCCCCGAGCAGGGAGGCGCCGTGCTCGAGACGGCCTTCCGCGTCGTGCTGGGCGAGCGTCTCGCGGGCCGGATCGAACTCGGGCGCGTGGCGCACGTAGGCGAGCGCGAGCTTCGAAGCGTCCCCCGCCAGCAGCTGCCCGAGCGCGAGTGCGTCGTCGTCGTTCGGGGTACCGTCGTAGGAGATGATCACCTCTGCGCTCATGCGGCGTCAATGCTGCGCAAGGGCGAGCCCCGGCGCACTGGCCCAATGGCCAAGAATCGGCGGCCGCGATTGTCCATTCGACCCATCGCGTCGTCGCTCGGGAGCGGCGGCCCGCGCAGCACCCTGCGCGTGGGACCATATGAGCGAGGAGAATGTGAAGATCTGTCGAGATGGCTCTGGGAGGAGGCCGGATGCTCGTGGGAGGAGCGGATGACGGCGCGGACGTGACGCTCGCCGGCACGTTCGCGGGGACGGGGTCGGAGGAGCCGGCCGACCGGCGCGAAGCCCGCGCCGCGGTAGCGACCGCCGGCGGGCTGTACATAGTGGGCGCGCTGCTGTGCGCGAGCGCGGCGCTGCTCCCGCACGTGAACTCGCCGGCCGGCGTGACGGCGGTCGGGATCGATGCGTTCCTGACCGGCATCGTGCTGCTGGTGGCCGCCAGTCGCGGCTGGGGAGGCCTCGGGCTGGCCTGCTTCGCCGAGCTCTGGGGCGTGCTCGTGATCTGCGTGCTGTGCGCGTCCAGCGGCGGCCCCGACAGTCCGTTCGCGCTGATCTACTTCTTCGCACTCGGTCATGCGGCGGCCTTTCAGCCGCGTCCTCGCTATGTCGGCGTCTCCGTCGCCGCGCTGCTCGCGTTTCTTGCGCCGCTCGCCTACGAAGCACACGTGTCGACGATGTTCGCGGCGGTGGCGTGCGTGGGGATCGTGCTCGCGCTGCTGACGTCGGTCGTCGTCCATGCCGCGCTCAACCGGCTGCGCGAGCAGCGCCGGCGCATGGAACTGCTGATCGCCGCGACCGCCGAACTGGACCGGTCGCTCGACCCGGCGCAGACGCTGCGGACGATCGCGCACATGGCCGTGCCGGACCTGGCCGAGCTGTGCGTGATCGATCTGCTCGACGAGAGCGGGCTGGTGGGCGGCACGGTGGCCGCCGCCGTCGACCCGGCGGTCGCCGCGGGGGTCGAGCGGATCCGTGCGGCGTTTCCGCTCGACTTGCGCAGCGGCCACCCGGTCGCGCAGGTGCTTGCCGGCAACGCTCCCCGCGTGCTGCAGGACCTCACCGAAAACGGCGTGATCGAGCAGGCCGCGCAGAGCGATGAGCACGAGCGCTTCATGCGCGAGGTCGGCTACACGCGCGCGGCGGTGTTCCCGATGATCGCCCGCGGTCGTACCCGAGGCGCGATCTCGTTCCTGCAGCTGCACGGGGACGCGCGCCACGACCCCAGCCTGCTGGCTGTGCTCGAGGACCTTGCCGGTCGCGCGGCGATGGCGTTCGACAACGCCCGTCTGTACGCCGAGCGCGCCCAGGTCGCGCGCACGCTGCGTCGCAGCCTGATGCCCGCCGTGCTGCCGACGATCCCAGGTCTTGACCTGGCCAGCTACTTCAGGCCCAGCGGCGCCGGCAGCGAGGTGGGCGGCGACTTCTACGACGTCTTCGGAGACGCCGAGAGCTGCTGGCTGATCGTGGGCGACGTGTGCGGCAAGGGGGCGGAGGCGGCCGTGCTGACCGGGTTCCTGCGCCACACCGCCGCGGTCTACGCGCGCGAGGGCAGCAGCCCGGGCAAGGTCCTCGCGCAGGTCAACCGCGCGATGCTCGACCAGGACTTCGACGGGCGCTTCGCGACAGCGATCCTCGCGCACATCCGCGCTCGCGGGTCGCACGTCGAGGTGGGCCTCGCGCTCGCCGGCCACCCCGCCGCGCTGCTGATGCGGGCCGATGACCACAGTGCCCGCGAGCTGGGTGGCTCCGGCGCGCTGCTGGGCGTGTTCGCCGATGCGGCGATCGAGGAGACGAAGACGATCCTCGAGCCGGGCGACGCCCTGGCGCTATATACCGACGGGCTCTCGGAGGCGCATGCCCCCAAGCACGTGGTCAGCGTCACGGAGATGCTCGAGCAGCTCGAGAAGACGCCGCCCGCGTGCGCCACCGACGCGATCGACGCGCTGCTCGCGCTGATCGACCCCGAGGACAACGTTCGCGATGACATCGCGATCCTGTCGGCGCGGGTTCGGCCGGCGTCGGACGCGTTGGATGCGTTGGGCTCATCGGGCGCGTTGGGCTCATCGGCCGCGGGCACCGCATAACGAAGCTACGCGACAGGCTCGCTGCGGCTGGCGCCGAGCACGGTGGGCACGATCGCGATCGCGGCCGCCGTCAGCGCGGCGGCGATCCAGAACGCAAGGTGGTAGCCGCGGGTGAGCGCTTCGGCGGTCGAGCTGCCGTGCGCGAGCAGGTGCGCGCTGCGTGAGGTGGAGAGCGTCGCGAGCACCGCCAGCCCGAGCGCGCCTCCGACCTGCGCGGTCGTATTGACGAGCCCCGAGGCCAGGCCCGCGTCGCGCGGGCTCACGCCGGACATCGCGACGTTCATCAGCGCCGGGAAGCACACGCCGGCGCCGATCCCCAGCAGCAGCATCGAGGGGAGCACGTGCGCGAGGTAGCTGCCGTGCACGGGGGCCTGGGCGAACAGCACGAGCGCGAGCGCGATCAGCACGAGGCCGGGCACGAGCATGTTGCGCGCGCCGAAGCGCGTGACCAGCCGCTCGGAGTAGCGGATCGAGAGGGTGCCCATGGTGAGCGTGACGGGCAGGAACGCGAGCCCGATCTGCAGCGCGTCGTAGCCGAGCACCCGTCGCAGGTACAGCGCACCGAGGAAGAACACGCCGAACATGCCCGCGACCGACAGCACCTGGATCGCGTTGGCCGCCGCGACGTTGCGCGCGCGGAAGATGCGCAGCGGCACGAGCGGGTTGCGCGCGGTGGCCTCGCGCGCGAGGAAGCCGAGCAGCAGCGCGAGCGAGACGCCGCCGAGCGCGAGCGTGCGCCCCGCGCCCCAGCCGTCCTGCGCGGCCGGCTTGACGATCGTGTAGACGCCGAGCATCAGCGCCGCGGTGACGAGGACCGCGCCGGGGACGTCGGCGCCCTCGCCGAAGCCTATGCCGGCGTCGTGTGCCAGCAGGCGTTTGGCGAACACGGCGGTCGCGATGCCGATGGGGATGTTCACGAAGAAGATCCAGTGCCAGTCGATCGACTGCGTGATCACGCCGCCGGCGAGCAGGCCGACGGAGCCGCCGGCGGAGGCGACGAACGCGTACACGCCGATCGCCTTCGCCTGCTCGCGCGGCTCGGGGAACATCGTCACGATCATGCCGAGGATCACCGCCGAGGTCATCGCGCCGCCGATGCCCTGGACGAAGCGCGCGGCGATCAGCAGCGACTGGCTGTCGGCGAGGCCGCACGCGAGCGAGGCGAGCGTGAACAGGCCGACGCCGGCGAGGAAGATGCGCCGGCGCCCGATCAGGTCGCCGAAGCGCCCGGCCAGCAGCAGCAGCCCGCCAAAGGCGATCAGGTAGGCGTTGACGACCCACGCGAGGCTCGCGGTGGAGAAGCCCAGGTCGTCCTGGATCGAGGGCAGCGCGACGTTCACGACCGTCACGTCGAGCACGATCATCAGCATTCCCACGCACAGCACGTACAGCGCGACCCACCGCCGGTCATGGGCCGCGCCGTCTATCGCCACGGCGGCGTTGGCGGCGTCGTCAGCCCGCTGTGCGGGCGGGTCCTGAGCGCGATCGCTCGTGACGGCTGTGTTCATGCGCCGGCCTCGGCGCTCTGGCTGAGGTACTCGGCGAGCGCTTCGATCATCAGGTTGGTGCCGTGCTCGCGCTGCTCGGGGGTGTCGTGCCCGTCGAGGTACACGCCGTACTCGGTGAGCGTCAGCCGCGTGCCGTCGCCGTGTGCCTCGAACTCGATCGTGGCAAGCGACACGGAGATGCGCGCGCCGTCGCGATGCATGTCGTAGCAGTGGACGATCCGCTGGCCGGGCACGATGTCCTGGTAAAGCGCGTCGAAGGTGTAGAGCGAGCCGTCGGGCGCCTGGCTGCTGAAGCGCTCGCGCCCGCCGACGCGGAACTCGAACGAGTAGTCGGCCTTCTTGGGCGGCCCGAACCATCGCGCCTTGGCGGCGGGGTCGGCCCACGCGTCGAAGACCCGCTGTGGCGAGGCGTCGTAGGTCCGCTCGATCACGAACGTGGAGTGTGTGGTCGACCGCGCGGCGGCGGCCTGCTCTGTGTCGCTCATTTCTCGCTCCCTTGCTGTGGTTGGCTGTGATCCTGCGCTTCCCGATCGGCGGCGAGGTACTCGCCGAGGCGGTCGAGGCTTTCCTCCCAGAACGTGCGGCGGTCTGAGATCCATCGCTCCGCCGCGCGCAATGCGGCCGGCTCGACCGAGCACGTGCGCACCCGCCCGAGCTTCTGCGAGCGGACGAGGCCGCTGGCCTCGAGCACGTGCAGGTGCTGGACGACACCCGGCAGCGACATCCGAAGCGGGCGCGCGAGCTCGCTCACGGACGCCGGCCCGCGCGTCAGGCGGTCGACCATCGCGCGGCGGCTGGGGTCAGCCAGCGCCTGGAACAGCAGGTCGATGTCCTGCTCGGCCGGTGCATATTGGTTAAGCACTTACTTGAAGTATTGCACACCGGCCGCCAGAGCGGCTTGCGCGGCGATACCGGTACGGGCGGCCGTTAGACGTTCGCCGCGGGATGCGCGAGCTCGTGGCCCGCGTGCAGGATCGAGGGCGACTGAGGCGAGAGCTCGGGTGACGGGCGGCCAAGCCCGTAGCCCTGCCCGCCCTGGATGATCGCGTCGGAAGCGAGCTGGTGCTCCTCGTTGATCGCTCGCAGGAATCGCAGGATCTCATCGTCCTCGATGCCCTCGGCGATCACGAACGCACCGGTCTGGCGCGCGAAGGTCGCCATCGCCATCAGCACCGCGCGTGCGCTCGGCTCGGTTGCGGCGGCGGTGATGATGCTGCGGTCGAGCTTGACGAACTCCGGGCTGATCCGGCTCAGCATCTCCAGGCCCGAGTTGCCGGTCCCGACATCGTCGACGGCGATCTTGAAGCCCTGCGCGCGCAGGTTCTGCAGGCGCTTGATGACGCGCTCGGTGCGTCCGCCGAAGCGCTCGGTGACCTCCACCACGACCTTTCGAGGCGTGAGTCCCGCGCGTTCCACGGCCGACGCGAGCCACGCCTCCGCCTCTGCGTCGATGTCGAGCGTTAGCGGCGAGAGGTTCAGAAACAGCAGCACCCCCGGGTGAAGCTTGGGAGCGAGCCGGAGCGCGTTCTCGATGCACAGCACATCGAGCTGGTGGACGCGCCCGATCTGCTCGGCGATGTCGAACGCTTCGGCGGGCCCGGACAGTCCGTAGGAGGAGTCCGGGCGCGTCAGCGCCTCGACCCCGAGCAGGCCCCCGTCGGCGAGGTTCCAGATCGGCTGGAACAGCGTCTTCAGGCGCCCCTCGTCGATCAGCCGCAGCACCGCCTCCTTCTTCTCGGCGGTGGTCACGACCACGCGTTCGCGGATGTCCTCGAAGTGCGTTGCGCGATCGCCGCCGTCGCGCTTGGCCTCGTACAGAGCGGCATCTGCCTCGGCGCGCAGCGTGTCGGCCTGCTGTCCCGGGCGCAGCGCGCTCACGCCGACGCTGACCGCGATGCCGGCGTCGGCCATGTTGCGACTGAGCCTGCGAGCGACCGTGCGCGCGCCGTCGGCGTCGGTGTGCGTCAGCGACAGCGCGAACTCGTCGCCCCCAATCCGGTATGGGCGATCCCCGGGCCGCGAGTTGCGCAGGATCTCCGCCACCGACCTGAGGATCGCGTCGCCGTGCGGGTGGCCGTTGCGGTCGTTGATCAGCTTGAAGTCGTCGACGTCCAGCAGCGCCAGGGCGAAGGTGTCCTCATAGCGCGCGGCGGACGCGACGGCCTGCGGGAACTCGTCCTGGAAGGCTCGCTGGTTGGGGAGGTCGGTCAGCCCGTCGCGGGTGGCTCGCTCCAGGACCATGCGGTGGTCGTGTATCAGCCGCCGGCCGCCGAGGAGATAGAAGACGGACCCACCGCCAAGCAGGGTGAGCAGACCGATCAGAGCGAGGATACGTCGCAGTTCGCCCAGCTGCGCGTCGTAGGCGCTGTCGTTGTAGATCACCTCGTAGGCGTAACGGCCGCTGGGGAGCTCGACCGGGAGAACGAACTCGAAGTTGCTTCTTTCCCTGCCGGCGCCACCTTCGCGTCCGGCGTAGGAGCTGCCGTGCTCGAGGGCCGCGTCGATACGAGGGCTGGCGTCGGGTTCGCCGATCAGAGCACCGTTGCCCGTCGCCCTGACGACGCGGTGAGCGTCGATCAGCAGGACTTCCCGGGTGCCGGGGCGCTGCGCGATGCCTTCGAGCAGGCGGTCGATGTCGCCGATCCCTTCCGTCGTGCCGGTCGCACGGGCGCCCTCGAGTTCGAAGGCCCTCGCGTCCGCGCGCTGGTCTTCCGCGTATTCGTTGATCTGCAGGTGCGCGAGGTCTCGTTCCAGCAGCACATAGCTCGTGACGGCGACCAGCGCGAAGGCGAGCGCCACGGACACGAACAGGCGGATTCCGAAGGCGAGCGCGGAGCCCTGCACGCCGGCGCGCTGGCGCGCGAGCAGTCGCCAGTGCCAGCGCGGTCTTGGGGCTTTGTCGAGCGTCGGGTGCTCCGGCGTGTGCGGGGACACCTCACCCATAGCTACTACTCGACAAAGCAGCCGAAGAGCATTAGCACATTAGTTGAATCGGTCGGATATATAGAACGACCGGGTCTCTGTGCGTACCAGAACCGTTGGAGCGGCTTGACAAGCGTCAGAGTGGCTTGCGCGCGCGAAAGCGAAACGAGCCGCCGTCGGTGTCGACGTGTGGCTCGATCAGGCCGGCGCGTTCCAGGCGCGCGGGCAGCTCGTCGGGGGCGACCGGAACGAGCGTGTCGCGGACGTGCAGCAGCTTGAACGCGCGGCCGGTGCCGAGGCTGTCGGTGCCCGCGAACAGCCCGCCGGGGCGCAGGACCCGCGCGGCCTCCGCGAGCAGACGGTCCTGCAGCTGTGGCGTTGGCACGTGGTGGAGCATCGTGAAGCAGACGACGGAGGAGAAGCGGCCGTCGGCGAACGGCATCGCGGTGGCGTCCGCTTGGACGATCTCGACGCTGTCGCCGAGCTTGCGCCGCAGCCGCTGGCAGTAGCCAGCGGAGAGCTCGACGACCGTCAGCGCGCCCGGACCGCGCGCGAGCACGCTGGTGGTGGCGCCGAAGCCCGGGCCGATCTCGAGCGCGTCCTCGCCCAGGTCCAGGCCGCGCAAGCTCCACGGGAGCAGCTCGTGCTCGACCCTGCGCGCCCAGCGGCCGGAGGAGCAGACGACGGCGTGCGCCCGATTCATCGTGCGAGCAATCTAGCCAGCGCGCGGCCTACGCGGCGGCGGCGGCGCCGAGCCCGAAGCGCACGCCGGTGAGCTCCTCGGACGCGTCCCACAGGCGCCGGGCGACGTCGGCGTCCTTGGCGGCCTTCGAGCGCCCGACGAGCTTGGGCTTGCCGCGCATTTCCAGCAGGCCGTCGGGTCCGGCGTAGCTGTTGCCGGGCACGTCCGCGACCGCGGCGTACAGCGTTGGCTGTGCGCCGGCCTGCTCGTCCTGTGCGATCACGCGGTTACCGAGCGCGCTGAGCAGGTCGAGCGCACGCCGGCCGCTGTGGAACTGCAGGTTGGTCGCAGCGTAGCCGGGGTGGGCGGCGGTGGCGAGCACGGTGGAGCCCGCGTCGGTCAGCCGGCGCTGCAGCTCGGCGGTGAACAGCAGGTTGGCGAGCTTGGACTGCCCGTAGGCGCGCCAGGCACTGTAGCGCCGGCGCTCCCAGTTGAGGTCGTCGAGGTCGATGCTGCCCATGTGATGGGCGCCGGAGGCGACGGTGACGACGCGGCCGCTGACGTGCTCGAGCAGCAGGTTCGTGAGCGCGAAGTGGCCGAGGTGGTTGGTGCCGAACTGCAGCTCGAATCCCTCGGCGGTGCGGCTCAGCGGCGGCGCCATCACGCCGGCGTTGTTGATCAGCAGGTCGAGCTCGCCATCCCACGCGGCGGCGAACTCGCGCACGGAGGCGAGGCTGGCGAGGTCGAGCTGGCGGACCTCGGTCTGGCCGGGCATGCTCGCGGCGGCGGCTTGGCCCTTGTCGGTGTTGCGCACGGCGAGCACGACGCGCGCGCCGGCGCCCGCGAGCGCGCTGGCGGCCGCGCGGCCGATGCCGCTGTTGGCGCCGGTGACGATCACGTTGCGGCCGGTCATGTCAGGGAGGGGAATGCTGCTTGAAGTAGTCATGGACAACAATGTAGACTATGACAACAATGATGTCAACGACAACTTCGTTCGCTAGCCTCCGAGCCGGTGGCTGAGCGCCCGTATCACCACGGCAACCTGCGCACGGCGCTGCTCGCGCAGGCCGAGCGAACGCTGCGCGAGCGCGGCGTGCAGGCGCTGTCGCTGCGCGAGCTCGCGCGCGAGGTGGGCGTCAGCCACGGCGCGCCGCGCCGGCACTTCCCCGACCGCCAGGCGCTGCTCGACGCGCTCGCGCACGACGGCTTCGCGCGCCTCGGCGATGAGCTGCGCGGCGCGGTGGACGGCGCGGGCGAGGACTTCCAGGCGCGACTGCAGGCGACCGCGGCCGCGTACGTGCGTTTCGCGACGCGCGACGCGGCGCTGCTGGAGCTGATGTTCGCGGGCAAGCACGGCGAGCAGTCGGGAGCGCTGAACGCGGCCGCCGAGCGCGCGTTCGCGGTGATGCTCGAGCTGATCGAACAGGGTCAGGCCGAGGGCGCGCTCGAGCGCGGTGAGCCAGAGCGCGTCGGCCTCGTCCTGTTCGCGACGATCCAGGGCATCGCGGCGCTGGTCACGGGCGGCATGGTCGACGCCGAGCAGCTCGACGAGCTGGTCGCCGATGCGATCGCGCACTTCCTGCGCGGCTCACGCAGGGACGCCGACGCGCGCGCCGTGGGCTGAGACGCCGCGGCGCGGCGGGTCGATCGTGGGCGGCGGCACGTGCCGGTCGTCCCGCGCCGTGTTCGATGCGGCGTCGTCGCGGGTCGCGAGGAACGCGGCGACGACACGCGGGTCGAACTGCCTGCCTGCCTCGTTTTCGATGTAGGCGAGCGCCTGGTCCGCGGGCCACGCGGTCTTGTACGGCCGGTCGTGGGTGAGCGCGTCGAACACGTCGGCGACGGCGACGATCCGCCCGACGAGCGGGATCGCCTCGCCGGCGAGGCCCGCCGGGTAGCCGCTGCCGTCCCAGCGCTCCTGGTGGGTCTCGGCGATGACGGTGGCCATCTGCAGCACCGGTGAGTCGCTGCCCCTGAGCAGCTCCGCGCCACGAACCGCGTGCGTCTTCATCAGCTCGAACTCCTCCGTGGTCAGCTTGCCTGGCTTGAGCAGAACGCAGTCGGGGATCGCGAGCTTGCCGATGTCGTGCAGCGGCGCCGCGCGGCGCAGCACGCCGACCTGATCGGGGTCCAGCCCCGTGCGCGCGCCGATCTCCGCCGCGGTGGCGGCCACGCGTTCGGTGTGGTGGAAGGTCTCGTCGTCGCGGTACGCGGCGGCGAGCGAGAGCCGCTTGAGCGCTTTGACGTGCGAGTCCTCCAACTCGCGCGTGCGCTCGGCGACTTCGCGCTCGAGCACCTGCGCGTGGTTGGCGAGCTGCTGCTCGGCTTGCACCGGGGCGCTGATGTCGCGCGCGGTTGCGTAGATCAGGCCTTCCTGCGGCGAGCCGGTGGCGCTCCACTCGAGCCATCGGTAGCTGCCGTCCGCCGCGCGGAAGCGGTTTCGGAAGCCGACGGTCTCGTGGGCGCCGCCGCCAAGCGCGTCGTGCTCGACGGCGGTCGACGCAAGGTCCTCGGGGTGGATGAAGCTGAGCGTGGGCTGGTTGCGCATCGACTGCGCGGAGTAGCCCAGCGTGCGTTCGCACGCGGGGTTGACGCGCGTGAAGCGGCCGCTGGAGTCGATCGTGGCAAGGATGTCGAGCGATGACTCGAAGTAGCGCGAGATCTCGGCTTCCAGCTTGCGGCGGTGATCGACGAAGTGGCCGAGCAGCGTCCCGAGCAGCAGGAACGCGATCGCCCAGCAGACATCGCCGAGCACGCTCACGTTGAAGTCGTCGGCGGCGAGATCCCAAGTGCCGATCAACGCCAGTCCCACGAGCGCGCCGGTCAGCCCGCCGCGCAGGCCGAACCGAAGTGCGAGCAACGCGATCGGCACGACGTACAGGACTTCCTCGGCGTCGGCCTCGTTGGCGTCGCTCGCCTGCAGCGCGTAGATCGCGGCGAACAGGATCAACGCGAGCAGGACCGTACGTCGACCGTCGAGCGTCAGCCATTTGCGTCGCGGGCGCAGATGCGCCGTGTGTGGACGCGCAGCCATGCACCCTTATCGTGCGCGCGCGTCTTAGGTGCAGAGCATGCCCGAAGAATTGGACGAACATTTCCAACAAGCTGACTTTCCCGGAGCGCGGTGGTGACCATCGACCACCGGCCTCCTATATTTATTTATATGGAGTGCTCGTGAACGTTCGACGGCTGGGTGCGGATGGCCCGGCGGTCTCCGCCATCGGGCTCGGCTGCATGGGCATGTCGGGGGCGTACGGGCCGGCGGATCGCGGCGAGGGGATCGCGACGATCCACGCGGCGCTCGATGCCGGAATCGACCTGCTCGATACGGGCGACTTCTACGGGATGGGCCACAACGAGCTGCTTATCGCCGAGGCGCTCCGCGCCCGCCCGCGCGAGGAGTACCTGCTGAGCGTCAAGTTCGGCGCGCAGCGTGGGCCGGACGGCATGTGGTTGGGCTACGACGCGAGCCCGGCGGCGGTCAAGACGGCGCTCGCGCACTCACTGACGCGGCTGGGCGTGGAGCACATCGATGTCTACCGCCCCGCGCGCCTTGATCCGAAGGTGCCGATCGAGGAGACCGTCGGCGCGATCGCCGAGATGGTGCGGGCGGGCTACGTGCGCCACGTCGGCCTCTCGGAGGTCGGCGCCGAGACGATCGCCCGCGCGGTCGCGGTCCATCCGATCTGCGACGTGCAGATCGAGTACTCGCTGATCTCGCGCGGGATCGAGGCCGCGATTCTGCCGGCGTGCCGCGAGCTGGGCGTCGCGATCACCGCCTACGGCGTGCTCAGTCGCGGCCTGATCAGCGGCCACTTCGACGCCGAGCGCGAGCTAGCGGCAAACGACTTCCGCACCCGCGCCCCGCGCTTCGCCGGCGAGAACCGCGCCCGCAACCTCGCGCTCGTCGACGGGCTGCGTGGCGTCGCCGAGGCCAAGGGCGCGACCGTCGCGCAGGTCGCGATCGCGTGGGTGCTCGGCCGCGGCGAGGACATCGTCGCGCTTGTCGGCTCGCGTACGCCCGAGCGCCTGCAGGAGGCGCTGGGGGCGCTGGAGCTGGACCTAGACGCCGAGGATCTCGCCGCGCTCGAGCGCGCGATTCCGCCAGATTCGGTCGTCGGGGATCGTTACCCCGAGCCGCAGATGGCCGCGCTCGATAGCGAGCGGGGGTAGTTGGCCGGCGGGCGGGGAGTGTTGCGTGGCGGGCGGGCGGGGAGTGTTGCGCCGCGAAGCCTGTATCGCAATCGTTATACGATTGGCGCCTGGCGGCGCTCAGCGCTCGCCGTCGAGCGGCCAGGGATTCTGCGTCGGGCGCCGCGGCTCCGTCTGCCAGTCGGCGTAAGCCTCGGCCGGCTCGTCGGTCGCGGTCTTGACCGATGCGTCGTACTTCGCCGCAACCTCGTTGACGGGGTAGTGCGGCTCGTCCTTGCGCCTCGAGCCGATCATCAGCACGGCGCACGGGCCGTCACCCGCTCCCACGAAGACGTGCTCGACTCCGGCCGGGCAGTGCAGGAAGTCCCACTGCCGTAGGGGACGCTCCTCGCCTTCGAGGATGGCGATGCACTCGCCGTGCAGCACCAGGAAGTCCTCCTGCACCGGCTCTGAGTGGTAGCGGCAGTTCGGCTGCCCCGGCTGCATTATCTGGATGTTGACGCCGGTGTCGGGCCACGGGGAGTCGTCGTCCTCGAAGTCGATGATCGTCGCCCGGCGCGAGTGGCGCATCGCGGGGGCGTCGGCCACGTTCATCACGAACGGCTTGTCCATGCGCCAAACCATAACGTCGCCCCAGCGGCTGGAGCTTGCGCTCGCATTGTGCGTATGCTGTTATCAACCCGGCGGTTCGCTCGGCAACAGGGGGTGCCGGGCCAAGCAGGGGGAGAAGACGCTGGTAGCACCGGTCTGGAGGGAGGCGATCGTGGGGCGGCAAGGAGGCAGGACCTGGCAGCGGCGGCTCGCGGCGTGCATGACGGCGAGCGCGTTGGTGTTTGTCGGCGCGGCCGCTGGAGCACCAGCCGGCGCCGGTGCCGACCAAACCGCGACGGTCAGCCTCGCGGGACTACCGGAAGTGATCCCTGGGACGCACAGCCCACGCGAGCGCCACGAGCGCAAGCGCGCGCGCAGGGGGGTCTCGCTCAGCCCGTCCGCCACCGAAGCGCATTGGGCTTGCCCGGAAGAAGCGTGCGAAGAGATCGTCGACCCCTCTCCGGAAGCGGTGGTCGTTCGCGGCGTGAAGCGCTACCGGCTGCCAGATGGCGGCCCGCTGCTGGAAGGAAGCGGCGAAAAGGGCGGGTTCGACCCGCAGGATCTGCAATCGGCGTACAGGATCCCCATTAGCGGCGGTGAAACGCAGACGATCGCCCTGGTGGACGCATACGGGTACCCGACCGCCGAAGAAGACCTCGCCAAGTACCGCGAACGCTACGGCCTGCCGCCGTGCACGAAAGCCAACGGCTGCTTCAAAAAGGTCAACCAGGAGGGGGTAGAAGACAACTACCCTCCGGACAAGGAAGGCTGGGAAACAGAGAGCGCGCTCGACATCGAGATGGCCTCCGCCGCCTGCCCGCACTGCCACATCATGCTCGCCGAGGCCAACAGTTCCTTCGGCGAAAGCCTGCGCGAGACCGTCGACACCGCCGCCCGCCTGGGGGCGACCGAGATCTCCAACAGCTATGGCAGCTTCGAACAGTTCTGCGGCAACGAATGCGAAAACGAAGCGCCCTCCTACGATCACCCGGGCATCCTCATCACCGTCTCCGCCGGCGACGGCGGCTACGACAACTACGAGCGCGGCGGGGACTCGCCCAACTTCCCCGCGGACCTGCCGAGCGTGGTCGCCGTCGGCGGGACCGTTCTTCGCCGCGCGGACAACGCCCGCGGCTGGACCGAGGAAGTGTGGTCCGGGGGCGGAAGCGGCTGCGCAAAGCTGTGGCCGAAGCCGATCTGGCAGACCGACACCGGCTGCTCGGGGCGCATGAGCGACGACGTCGCCGCTGTGGCCGCATGCGAATCGCCCGTCTCCACCTACGCCAAGGGCCAGAAAGGCTGGGAAGACATATGCGGTACGAGCGTGAGCTCGCCGCTCGTCGCCGGCATCGAGGCGCACGCCAGCGAATACTCGCGTTCGCTGCCGGGCGCCGACGCCTTCTACGAGGACCCCGAAGCGCTGTTCGACGTCACCGCCGGCAGCAACGGCACGTGTACGCCGCCTGCCACCCACGCCTACTACTGCCACGCCGGGGTCGGCTACGACGGGCCCACCGGCAACGGCTCGCCTGACGGGCCGCTGCAGCTCAGCAGTGCACCCGCGCCGATCGCTGCCACCAACCCCGCCAGCGGCGTCGCAAACGGCGAAGCGACGCTCAACGGGAAGGTCGATCCCCAAGGCCTCCAAGCCACCTACCACTTCGAATACGGCACCACCGCCGCGTACGGTACGAGCGTGCCCGTCCCCGATGCCTCCGCCGGCTCGGGCCGTGCCGCCGTAGCCGTCCTCGCGTCGATCAGCGGCCTGCAGGCGGACACCACCTACCACTATCGCCTCATGGCCACCAACGCCAACGGCACGGGCTACAGCAGCGACAGCGCGTTCACGACCGCGCCGCCCGCCGTGAAGTCGGTCGCCAGCGACTTCGGGCCGACCGACGGCGGCGCGAGCGTCACGATCACCGGCGAGAACTTCACCGGCGCGACCGCCGTTTACTTCGGCTCGCGCGAAGCGGAGTACTTCACGCTGAGCTCGGCCGAATCGATCACGGCCTTCACGCCGCAGGGGGCCGGCACGGTTGACGTCACCGTCACCACGCCGGCGGGCACCAGCGAAACCAACGCGGAAGACCGCTACATATACGACACCCTCGGGCCGGTGCTGGCGTGGGGCTACAACGACGGCTTGCTCGGCGACGACGCCATCCTCCAGAGCGCCGTCCCCGTCGAAGTCAGCGAACTGCCCGAAGCCGTCGGTCTCGCCGCCGGCGGCACGCAGAGCCTCGCGCTGATGCCCAACGGCACGGTCATGGCGTGGGGCGAAAACACCCTGGGGTCGGTCGGCAACGGTAGCGAGCACGCGATCGACGTGCCCACCGAGGTGTGCGCAGCGCAGACCACGCCCAAGGTCGCCGAAGGCGAATGCCCGGACGGGCCCTACCTGCAGGAAGTCACACAGGTTGCCGCCGGCGCGTTCAACAGCCTCGCGCTGCTGAAGAACGGCACGGTCCTCGCTTGGGGCGGCAATGGGCGCGGGCAACTCGGCGCAGACAGCGAAACTGACAGCTCGGACGTGCCCGTGCCGGTGTGCGCCGCCAAGGAATCGCCGTGCAGCCCCGCCAACTACCTCAAAGAAGTCGTGTCGATAGCGGCCGGCGAGCGCTTCAGCCTCGCGCTGCTGAAGAACGGCACGGTCATGGCCTGGGGCGAAAACAACGAAGGCGAGCTCGCCACCGGCAAGGACACCGGCCCCGAAACGTGCCTCGCGAAGACGATCCAGTGCAGCAAGGTGCCGCGCGCGATCGCCGGTCTCAGCGACGTCACCGCGCTCGCCCCCGGCTCCTTTCACGTGCTCGCGCTGCGCAGCGACGGCGGCGTGGTTGCATGGGGCTCGGACAGCGAAGGAGAACTCGGCGACGGCGCGACCGCACAGAGCGACACGCCCACCGCCGTGTGCGCCGCCGGGGAACTCTACCCGTGCGCTCACGACCTCTCCGGCGTGCACGCGATCGCCGCCGACGACTCCACGAGCGCCGCGCTGCTCGAAGGCGGGCACGTGGTCGACTGGGGCAGCAACTACCACGGTCAGCTCGGCGACGGCGCGCTCAGCGGGCCGGAAACGTGTGGCAGTGAAAGCTGCAGTCGCAGCCCCGTAGCCGTGAGCGGCCTGAGCGACGTGAGCGCGCTGGTGAGCGGCGTGGAAAACAGCGAGAACACCGTCGTCACCGACGCCGGGGAAATCCTCGAGTGGGGCGGCGGCAGCTATGGGCAGCTCGGTGACAGCCTGTACGCGGCGAGCGACGTGCCCGTGCAGGTGTGCCCCGCGTTCGCCAGCGCACCGTGTCCCGACGGCCCATACCTGAGCGGCGAAGTGGTTGCCATCTCAGCCGGCGGGCTGCACGACCTGGTGAGCCTGCGGACGGCGCTCTCAGCCATCGCCAGCGTCAGCCCGAACCGCGGTCCCGGCGCCGGCGGGACGAAGGTGACGATCCAAGGGCACGGCCTCGGCGAAGTCACGGCCGTGCACTTCGGCGCGAACGCCGCGAGCTCGTTCGAAGTCCTCTCCTCGAGCGAACTGACCGCGACCTCGCCTTCCGGCAGCGGGGTTGTGGACATCACGGTCACGACCCCCGAAGGCGCAAGCCACGTCAGCCCCGCCGACCAGTTCACCTACGAAGCATCAAGCGTCACCGGCGTGAGCCCCGCTACCGGCCCCGCCGCAGGTGGGACAAGCGTCACGATCAGCGGCACGAGACTGAACGGGGCGAGCGCCGTGCACTTTGGCGCGACCGCCGCGAGCGAATACGAAGTGCGCTCACCCAGCGAAATCGTCGCCGTCTCGCCGCCCGGCAGGGGCGCCGTGGACATCACCGTGACGACGCCCGAAGGCACGAGCGCGGCGACGCCGGCCGACCAGTTCGTCTACCAGTCCGCACCTGTGGTCCTCACCGAACCCGCCGGCGCCGTGCGCATATCCTCGGCGACGCTCTACGCCAGCGTCAATCCCGAAGGCGCGAGCGTCTCCAGCTGCCGCTTCGAATACGGCACGACCTCCGAATACGGTTCGAGCGCGCCGTGCCTGACCGGTCCCGGCTCCGGTTCGAGCCCGGTCCCGGTCAGTGCGCAGCTGAGCGAGCTCAGCTCGGCCACCACCTACCACTTCCGCATCGCCGCCACCAACGCGCGGGGGACCAGCTACGGCGCCGAGGAGACGTTCGCCACGCCCGCCTCCGAACTGCCAGAACTGGGGCGCTGCGTGAAGCTCAAGCGGCCGACCGGCCCCTTCAGCAACTCGAAATGCACCACGACCGCGAGCGCCGGCAAGTACGAATGGCAGCTCGGAGCGGGTCAGCACAACCACTTCAGCGCGGTGGCCAGCAGCATGTCGTTCGTTGCGCGCGGCAAGGGCGGATTCCCGATCCTGCAGTGCGGCGAGAGCCGGCTATCCGGCGAATACACCGGCACCCAGAGCGCCTCGCTGCAGCTGAGCCTCTCCGGCTGCGGCAGCGGCCTGCTGGGCGCGAGCTGCCACAGCGAAGGCGCCGAAACGGGGATCATCACCGCACTTCTCCACGCCCAGCTCGGCATCATCGCCGCCAAGAAGGTCTCGCTCGGGTGGGAGTTGCAGCCGGCGTCAGGGGACGCCCTGCTCAGCTTCACCTGTGGCAGCTACCAACTGGCCATCGCCGGCTCGGTGATCGGCCCCGTGAGCAAGGACGACAAGATGTCCAGCGTGTTCTCGCTGGCGTTCGCCACCAACAAGGAAGGAGATCAGGAACCCACGAGCTTCGCGGGCGGGTCGGTCGACAAGCTCGAGCTAGTCGCCGGTGAAGAAGAAGCGTTTGGCCTTACCCTCACGACAAGCGCCACGCTCGACGGCGAAGAATCGCTCGAGCTGAAAGGCATCTCCTGAACGAGCTCGCCTAGCGATAGCCCTCGGTCGCGTATGGGTTCAGAAACTGCCGTCGCCAGAACCCCGCGCGATCGACCTCGGTCAGGGCGGCCTGGTCGCACACGTCTGTCCAGTGGGTCTCGATCGTCTCGATCTGATGGTCGACGATCTGACGGGCGTCCGATTCCGACAGCCGATACGTGGATGCCCGGGCGATACAACCGGCGACCTGGCTCATCCGGTAGCCGTCCTCGCCGATCGCCATGACCTGCGCCGTCTCGCCGCCTGCGCGCGGCTGCGGGCAGATGTCATACGCGGGCGTGAGCGTCAGCGCGGCGCCATCCCAAAACGCGGCGTGGTTGCGGGCGTGGTCGTCGTTGTTGCCCGTGAGGACGTTGAACGTGATGCGTGAGAACAGCTCGTGCAGCGTCGGGATCGCGTCGGTGAACCTGGTGCGGATCAGTTGCGCGAGGTCGGCGTAACTCGCGTACCTGGCCGCCACCTCGTCGAGCCCGAGGACCGTCAGTGCCGAGACCATCGCCCGGCGTCCGCCGCCCGCGGGCCGGTCGAAGCGCTCGATCAGCAGCACGTCCTTGCCGAGCGCTTTCGTGAGCTGGACCGCTGCCACGTTCAAGCCGGCGAGGAGCGCGAGCCGCATCGCGAGGAACTCGCCCTTGACGACGGGGTAAGTGTCGGTCGTCGAGCTGAACTTCGCTATCAGTTGCCGGCCGTCGTCGCTGATCAACGCCTTCGGCCGTGCGCCGCCCACAGAGGTACCGTGCAGCAGCGCTTGGTCGAGCGCGGGCGAGAGCGGAATTCCCTGCTCCACCCGTTCGGCGGAATCGCTGAGTTCTGCGAGCGTCGCGTTTGCCGTCCGGCGCGCGACATACCGGGACGCCGACGTCTGAAAGTCCAGGGCGCCGATGCGGTCCGAGCCGGACTCCAGCAGGTAGGTGAGGAGGTTCAGATCCGTGGTGTCCAGTGCGCCCGCGCCGACGTGGCGGTTCAGGATCACCCGCCGCCCCCAGGCGTCCGGAGCCGCGTCGGCGATGCAGCCGGCCACGTCCCCGACCACCGGTGAGATTAGGCCACGCTCGAGCGGCAGCTCGGGCAGGTAGAGAGCGATGCGGTCCTCGCGTGCGAGATAGCTCTGTCCATATGTGAACGTAACGAGCTCGCCAGCGCTATCCAGTCGGCCGGCGACAACAGGATCGGTGGCTCCGGCTAGCCATACCCACACAAAGGCCTGCTGCGGGTCAGAAGTCATCGTCGACCTCCAGCGGCTTTCGCACGAGCTGCGGCAACACCGCGAGACGATCGTCGACGCGGCCGGCCTCCAGCAAGCGGCGGGAGCGGTCCTCGTGGAACAGCGGCACGCCGACGACCGCCGCGGCCTCGAACGCCACCCCCAGCGCTACCGTCAGATCGCCGCGCTCGACCTTGCGCATCGTCACGTGCGAGACGCCAACCCGATCGGCGAGCTCCTGGAGCGTCCAACGGCGCTCGCGGCGTGCTAGCCGGACGCGTGCGCCAAGCAGCTTGGCTGCTTCGACTGTCAGGGGCGAGTACGTGCGCCGTGCCTTCACGGATAGAAATTATACTAGCTTCCATAGGCCAACTACGAAATTATATTTTCGATCTCTTGCGGTTATGCCGCTGCCTCCGCGACACGCTCAGCGCGAGCACGACCACCCCAACTCCCAGCAGAACCCGGCCGACCATCCGCCCGGGTGGGCCGAGCCGCCTACAGCTCGAGCACCGTGTCCTGCATCGCCACGCTCACGCTCGGGTCCGAGCCGCCGCCGAGCCGGCGCGCTAGCCCGTCGAGCGCCTCGTCGGTGCGGTCGTGGCGGTGGTGGAACAGCACGACCGCGCGCGCGCCCGCGCGTCTGGCGAGCTCGACGGAGTAGTCGGCGACCGCATGGCCGAAGTCGGCTTCCGCGGCGAGCTCCTGCGGGAACAGCTGAGAGTCGTGCACCAGCACGTCGGCGTCCTCTGCGAGCTCGATCGCGGCGGCGTGGTAGCCGCCGAAGCCGTCCTCGCCGTCGCCGAGCGCGGTCGGGCAATGGTCGGGCATGTAGGTGAGTGTCGAGTGCCCGTCGCCGATGCGGTAGCCGAACGTGCGCCCGCCCTTGTGCGGGATCTCCCGGGCTAGCACCGTGAAGCCCTCGATCGTGTGCTCCCCCGGCGCGATCGAGCCGAACGTCCACCGCCCCCGCAGCTCGGTCGGTTCGATCGGGAAGTACGGCGGGGACATCACGCGCGCGAGCACCGCGCTCGCCTCATCGCCGCTCTCCTGCTCGGGGAGCAAGATCTCCAGCCGCGCGTCGGCGCGATCCGCGGCGGCGAAGAACGGCAGCCCGAAGATGTGATCCCAGTGCAGGTGCGTAAGCAGGATCGTGCCGGCGAACGGTCCGTCCTCGAGCGCGGCGGTGGCGCGCTGCAGCCCCGTGCCCGCATCGAGGATCAGCGTCGGCGCGGGGGCGTCGTCATGCGCAAGCGCAAGGCATGGCGTGTGCCCGCCGTAGCGGACGAAGTCGAGCCCCGGCGCGGGAGTCGAGCCCCGCACGCCGCAGAAGCGGACCTGCACCCCGCTCAGCTCGGCTCGGGGCTTGGGTGGCCCATCATCGCGAAAGGCATTAGGCGCATGGCGAGGGGCATTATGTGCCACCCGCCCCACGGCTGTCCAGGAGGCGCGCGCCGGGCGTCCGGTGAGTCGTAGGATGGCCGGCGATGCGAGCCGCGGTCCTGCACGAGTACGGAGTCCCCAGCGAGGGCGAGTTCCAGGAGCCCTCCGCCGGGCCTGAGCAGGCGGTCGTGGACGTGCTCGCCGCCGGCCTGAACCCGGTCGACGTCGCGATCTGCGCGGGGCGCTTCTACGCGGGCAAGCCGCCGCTGCCGTCGGTCGCCGGGCGCGAGGGGGTCGGCCTGCTCGACGGCGCGCGCGTGTACTTCGACGCGCCGATCCCGCCGTTCGGCTCGATGGCCGAGCGCGCGCTGATCGATCCGAGCTCGACCTATCCGGTGCCCGACGGCGTGCAGGACGGCGTTGCAGTGGCCCTTGGGATCTCCGGGCTCGCCGCGTGGCTCGCGCTCACCTGGCGCGCCCAGCTGCGGGAGGGCGAGCATGTGCTGGTGCTCGCCGCAAGCGGCGTCGTCGGTCAGGTCGCGGTGCAGGCGGCGAAGCTGCTCGGCGCCGGGCGCGTCATTGCGGCCGCCCGCTCGCCGGAGGGTCTGGAGCGGGCGCTGTCGCTTGGCGCCGACGCGAGCGTGCGCCTCGACGGGACCCCCGATCTCCCAGCGGCGCTCGCCGAGGCCGCCGCGGGCCGGATCGACGTCGTCGTCGACCCGCTGTTCGGCGAGCCGTTCGTCGCCGCGGTCAACGCCGCGAGCTTCGGCGCGCGGATCGTGCAACTCGGCGCGGGCGCGGGCGCGGACGCGCTCGTGCCCTCGGCGGCGATCCGCGGCAAGATGCTCGTGATCATGGGCCACACCAACTTCGCGGCGCCGCCCGAGATCAAGCGCGAGGCCTACCGGCACCTGGCCGAGGCCGCTGACGCGGGCGACCTGAAGGTGGCCGTCGACCCGATCGCGCTGCATCAGGTGCAGGAGGCCTGGCAGCGCCTGGCGTCGGGCTCGCACCACAAGATCGTGCTCGTGCCGTAGATGGTTGGTTCCGCGGTCTAAGCGCGTGCGTTCGCTGCAGGCGACGGTGGCCGTCGTTGGCCACGTGGAGTGGGTGAAGTTCGCGCGCGTGTCACACGTGCCGCGCGCCGGCGAGGTGGTGCACGCGCGCGACCCGTTCGAGGAGCCCGCCGGCGGCGGCGCGGTGGCGGCCGTGCAGTTGGCGCGCCTCGCCGGCGAGGCGATGCTCGTCACGGCGCTCGGCGAGGACGAGCACGGCCGTCGCTCGCTCGATCGTCTGGGTGCGCTCGGGGTCGACGTGCGCGCCTCCTTCGAGCAGGCCGCCACCCGCACGGCGGTGACGCTGGCGGACGCGGGCGGCGAGCGCACGATCACGACCTTCGGGCAGCGCCTGGAGCCACTCGGCGAGGCCGAGGCCGCACGGTGGACGGCGCTCGGAGCGCGCGACGCGATCTACTTCACGGCGGGCGATGAGAGCGCGCTGCGACTCGCTCGCCGCAGCGCGCGGGTGCTCGTCGCGAGCCCGCGCGCTCGGCACGCGCTCGGCCGCGGCGTGCCACTCGATGCGCTCGTGCTGAGCGCCAAGGATGAGATCGAGCGCGGGGAGCTCGCCGGCGTCGAGGACGAAGCCGCGCTCGTCGTCTTCACCGAAGGCGAGCGGGGTGGCAGCTTCCGCGAGCGCTCCGGCGCCAGCGGCCGGTTTGCCGCCGCCACGCCGCCCGGCGAGCCCGTCGACTCCTATGGCTGCGGCGACTCGTTTGCCGCCGGTCTCACATACGGCCTGGGCGCCGGGCTCGACGCCACGGGCGCCCTCGCGCTGGCGGCACGTTGCGGCGCCGCTTGCCTGACGGGGCGCGGTCCATACGAGCGCCAGCTGACTCGCCGAGAGCTTTAGCGAGCGTCTTTTCAGCGCGTCGGATAACGAGCGCGTCGTCGCGCGGATTCATATGTATAGTCACTGCCGCTCGCATGGCCAAAGCCCAAACAGGGGGGAACTTGTCTACACAAGCTCTGTCGCCAGTCTCAGAGAGGCTCGCGTTCTATCGACGGGCAGCCAACTACATCGCGGTCGCGATGATCTATCTCCAGGACAACCATCTCCTGGAGGAGCCCCTCAAGCCCGAGCACATCAAGCACCGCCTGCTCGGCCACTGGGGCACGGTGCCGGGGATCAACCTGATCTACGCCGGGCTCAACCGCCTGATCCTGGACACGGACGCCAGCATGCTGCTCGTGACCGGCCCCGGCCACGGCGCGCCGGCGAACCTCGCAAACCTGTGGATCGACGGCTGCCTGGAAGAGGTCAAGCCGGAGATGAGCCGTGACCGCGAGGGCCTGTCGAAGCTCGTGCGACTGTTCTCCTGGCCGGGCGGCTTCCCCAGCCACATCGCTCCGATCGTGCCGGGCACGATCCACGAGGGCGGCGAGCTCGGCTACGCGCTCGCGACGGCGTTCGGCGCCGCGCTCGACAACCCCGAGCTGATCGTCGCGTGCATCGTCGGCGACGGCGAGGCCGAGACCGGCCCGACGGCGGGGGCGTGGCACTCGAACAAGTTCCTCGACCCCGCCACGTGCGGCGCGGTGCTCCCGATCCTGCACCTCAACGGCTACAAGATCGCCAACCCGACGATCTTCGGCTCGATGAGCGACATCGAGCTGACGAAGCTGTTCGAGGGCTATGGCTGGCATCCGCTGATCGTCGACGGCGAGGACCTCGACGGCGCGCTCGCCGAGGCGCTCGACACCGCCTACGGTGAGATCCGCGAGCTGCAGGGAGCCGCGCGCGACGGACGCCGCCCGGAGCGCCCGAGGTGGCCGATGCTGATCGTGCGCTCGCCGAAGGGCTGGACGGGGATTCGCGAGCTCGACGGCAAGCAGGTCGAGGGCACCTCCAACGCCCACCAGGTCCCGGCGATGCAGGCACGCACGAACCCCGAGCACCTTCATGCGCTGGAGGAGTGGCTGCGCTCCTACGGCCCCGAGGAGCTGTTCGACGAGAGCGGCGGCCCGGTCGCTGAGATCGCCGCGATGTGCCCGAGCGGCGAGCGGCGCATGGGCGTCAACCCCCACGTCAACGGCGGGCGCATGCGCGTCGCGCTGGCGCTGCCCGCGCTGAAGGACCACGCGGTCGTGCTCGAAGAGCCCGGCGGCGCGGTCACGACAGCTCGCTCGGCACGGTCGGCGAGTACCTCGCGCAGGTCTTCGAGCTCAACCGCGACGCAGCGCAACTTCCGCGTCGTCTGCCCCGACGAGGTCGCCTCCAACCGGCTCGGCGCGCTGTTCGAGGTCGAGAACCACGCCTACGAGTGGCCGCGTGGACCCGCGAGATCAGCCCCGACTACAAGCCCGACGGGCGCATCATGGAGGTGCTCTCGGAGCACAACTGCCAGGGCTGGCTGCAGGGCTATGTGCTCACCGGCCGTCACGGCATCTTCCCCTGCTACGAGGCGTTCATCCCGATCGTCGACGGCATGGTCAACCAGTACGGCAAGTTCCTGAAGATGTCGCGTGAGGAGGCGCCGTGGCGCGAGCCGGTCGCCTCGCTGAACTACCTGCTCACCTCAGAGGGCTGGCGCCAGGACCACAACGGCTACTCCCACCAGATGCCAGGCTTCATCAACTCGATGCTCAACCGCCGCGAGGAGCATGCGCGCGTGTACGTCCCACCGGACGCGAACACGCTGCTGGCGACGATGGACCACTGCCTACAGGCGAAGGGCTGCATCAACCTGATCATCGGCTCCAAGCTGCCGCTGCAGCAATGGCTGACGATGGAGGAGGCCGAAGCGCACGTGCGCGCCGGCGCCTCCGCGTGGGAGTGGGCGAGCAACCAGAGACGACGGCCAGCCCGACCTCGTGCTCGCGAGCTGCGGCACGATCCCCACGATCGAGCTGCTCGCGGCCGCGAACCTGCTGCGCGAGGACGTGCCCGATCTGAAGGTGCGCTTCGTCAACGTCACCAACCTGTTCGCGATGGCCGCGCCCGGCGCGCACCCGGACGCGATGCCGGTCGGCGAGTTCGGGGATCTGTTCACCGAGGGACGGCCGGTGATCTTCAACTTCCACGGCTACCCCTCGGCGGTTCACCAGCTGATCCACCGGCGCCCGCGCCAGGAGCGCTTCCACGTGCGTGGCTACTCCGAGGAGGGCACCACCACGACGCCCTTCGACCTGCTGGCGATGAACGGCGTCGACCGCTACCAGCTCGCGATCGAGGCGCTCAGCCGCGTCGACGTCGGCGTCAGCGAGTTCGTGCGCGGCATGTCCGGCGAATTCGCGGTGCGCACGATCGACGGCGCCCAGGAGGCGATCGTCAAGTACCGCGACCAGCTCGCCGAACACCGCCGCTACGTGCGCGAGTTCGGAGACGACCCGCCCGAGCTGACCAACTGGACGTGGCAGGGATCCAACGCGTGAGGACACGGAGCGATCGATGAGCTCAGACGCGGCCCAGCGCGCGGACGCCCACCTACGTGCCGGCGAGTATCGCCAGAGCCGCGAGGCGGCGCTCGCGGGCCTTGCCGGCGCGCCCGAGGACGTCGAGCTGCTGGTGCTCGCCGGTCGCGCGGGCGTGGAGCTCGACGCCGAGGACGCCACCGAGCAGCTCGAGCGCGCGACCGAGCTCGCCCCCGAGAACGCCGACGCGTGGCACCACCTCGGCGAGGCGCTTGCGACCGAGGGGCGCACGGAGGAGGCGGGCGATGCCTTCCGCCGTGCCGTCGAGCTCAACCCCGCCGATCAGGTCGCGCTCAGCCATCTCGGCCACACCTCCGCCGCGGCCGGCCGCGAGCAGGAGGCCGTCGGCTATCTCAGCCAGGCGGCGCAGAACATGCGCGGCGCCTCGACCGCGGCGATCAGCCTCGTGGACATGTACCGCACGCTCGGCCAGTACGAGGAGGCGCTCGCACAGGCGCGGCTGATCGCCGAGGCCGAGCCCGAGGAGCCGATGGCGGCGCTCGACGTGGCCGAGCTGAGCCTCGAGGTCGGCAACCCCGACGAGGCCTTCACCGCGTTCGCGCGCCTGCGCGAGATCGACGACGTGCCCGGCCACGAGACCTACCCGCTGCACGGCATGATCAAGGCGGAGATCCAGCGCGAGCACTGGCAGCACGCGCTCGAGCTCGCGCACGAGGCCGCGAGCGGCGACTCGCAGGGTCGCACGGCCGGCGTGATCGTCTTCCTGCGCGCACAGGCGGGCGAGCCAGCCGAGGCCGATGAGGAGGACAGCAGGAAGAGGCGCCCACGCGCGAGCAGGTCGACGCCGCGCTCGACGCGTCGCTGGCGGAGTACCGGCGCATGCACGCCGACGACCGTCGTCTCGCCGCGGAGGATCTCCTTGGCTGAGCCCGCGACAGCCAGCCGCGCCGCCTCCGCCGAGTGGTTTCGCTGCCCGTCGTGCGCGGCGTTCGTCTACCACAAGCGCCTGCGGCGCAACCTCGGCGTCTGCCCAGACTGCAACCACCACTTCCGGCTGCGCATCCGCGAGCGCCTCGGCCAGCTGCTCGACGAGGACAGCTTCGAGGAGCTCAGCGGCGACCTCGAGCTCGCTCGACGCGCTGTCGTTCGCGGACTCCAAGCCCTACGTCGAGCGGATCGCGCAGGCGCAGAAGAAGAGCGAGACCAAGACCGGCGCGCTGCACGGCACGGGCACGATCGACGGCCTGCCGGTCGTGGTCGCCGGCATCGACTTCTCGTTCATCGGCGGCAGCATGGGCGGCGCCGTCGGCGAGTCGATCACGCGCGCGGCCGAGCTCGCCCTGGAGACGCGCACGCCGCTGCTCGTGATCTCCGCGTCCGGCGGCGCGCGCATGCAGGAGGGCTGCGTGTCGCTGATGCAGATGGCCAAGACCAGCCAGGCCATGGCGCGGCTGGCCGAGGAGGGCGTGCTGTTCATCTCGCTGCTGACCGACCCCACCTACGGCGGCGTCAGCGCGTCCTACGCGACGCTCGGTGACATCCTGATCGCCGAGCCCGACGCGCACATCGGCTTCGCCGGGCCGTCGGTGATCGAGCAGACGATCCGCCAGAAGCTGCCCGACGGCTTTCAGACCGCGGGCTTCCTGCTCGAGCACGGGATGCTCGACCTGGTGGAGCCGCGCGAAGGCCTGCGGCGCACGATCCGCAACCTGCTCGAGCTGCACGCCCAGGCCGAGGCCGCGCGCGGCGAAGACGCCGCCGCGCGCCCGGCGCGCCTGCCGGCCACCGAGGGCGCCGCGCCGGTGCGCGACGCCGAGCAGCTGCCGGACCGCGATCCCTGGGAGATCGTCCAGCTGGCGCGCCACATCGACCGGCCGCGGATGCTCGATCTGGTCGGCTCCGTGTTCGACGGCTTCCAGGAGCTGCACGGCGACCGCCTGTTCGAGGAGGATCCGGCGATCATCGCCGGGCTCGCGCGCCTGGGCGAGCTGACCGTGATGCTGATCGGCCAGCAGAAGGGCCACACCACGAGCGAGCTCGTCGAGCACAACTTCGGCATGCCCGAGCCCGAGGGCTACCGCAAGAGCATGCGCCTGATGCGCTACGCGGCGCGCTTCGGGCTGCCGCTCGTGACGATCGTCGACACGCCCGGCGCCTACCCGGGGCTGGGCGCCGAGGAGCGCGGCCAATCGGTCGCGATCGCCGATTCGATCATGCTGATGTCGCGCCTGCCGATCCCGGTCGTGACCGTCGTCACCGGCGAGGGCGGCAGCGGCGGCGCGCTCGCCCTCGGCGTTGGCAACCGCGTGCTGATGATGGAGAACGCCTACTACTCGGTGATCAGCCCCGAGGGCTGCTCGACGATCCTCTTCAAGGACGCGAGCGCCGCGCCGCGCGCGGCCAAGGCGCTGCGCATCACCAGCCCCGAGCTGCTGCGCCTGACCGTCATGGACGCGATCGTGCCCGAGCCAGACGGCGGCGCTCAGACCGACCCGGCGGCGGCCGGCGCGAACGTCAAGGCCGCAATCGTCGACAGCCTGCGCGAACTGCTCCCGCTCAGCCCGCAGGAGCTGGTCGATCAGCGCTACGAGCGCTTTCGCAAGTTCGGCACGCCGGGACGTCAGCCCACACTTCCGCCAATCACAGGGGAGACATGAGCGAGAACGAGAACACCAAGAGCACTCCCGACAGAGAGCTGATCGAGTCGGTATGGGCCGAGGCCCGCGACCTCGTCAAACGGCTCGAGGGCAGCACCGTGCAGCGCTTCGCGGTCGCCGCCGGCGACTACAAGATCGAGATCGAGCGCGGATCGCCGCCTGCCCAGGCGCCCGCACCGGCGGGCGCGGCGCCCGCGGCGCCGACCAGCGGTCCGATCGCTCCCAGCGCCGGTCCCGGGCTGAGCGTCGCCCCCGGCGCGCGCATGGCCTCCGGCGTGTTCACGATCGGCGACCTCGAGCAGGACAAGCGCGTGCCCGTCCTTGCGCCCCTGGTGGGGACCTACTACGGCGCCGCGCAACCCGGCGCCAAAGCCTTCGTGGAGGTCGGCACGAGCGTCGAGCCCGGACAGACCGTGTGCATCGTCGAGGCGATGAAGATGATGAACGAGGTGGCGGCCGGCGAGGGCGGCAAGGTCGCCGAGATCGCCGTCGAAAACGGCGACTGGGTCGAGTTCGAGCAGGTGCTCATGTACCTCGAGCCCGCTGAGGACTAGCCCGATGTTCGAGAAGGTCCTGATCGCCAACCGCGGCGAGATCGCGCTCCGCGTCGCGCGCGCCTGTCGCGAGCTCGGCATCAAGTCGGTGGCGATCTACTCGACCGCGGACGCGGAGTCGGCGGTCGTGCGCTTCGCCGACGAGGCCGTGCACGTCGGGCCGCCGCACCCCGGCAAGAGCTACCTGCACATCCCGAACATCATCGGTGCCGCGCAGAAGACCGGCGCCGACGCGATCCACCCCGGCTACGGCTTCCTCTCCGAGGACCCGTTCTTCGCCGAGATCTGCTCCGACAACGGGATCACGTTCATCGGGCCGCGCCCCGAGGTGATGGAGAAGGTCGGCGACAAGGCGATTGCGCGCGACCTCATGCAGAAGGCCGGCCTGCCGCTGCTGCCGGGCACGATCGAACCCGTGCAGACGGTTGACGAGGCACGCGAGATCGTCGACTCGATCGGCTTTCCCGTGATCATCAAGGCGGTCGCCGGCGGCGGCGGGCGCGGCATGAACGTGGTGCGCCGCGCCGAGGACCTCGAGCGCCTCTACAACACCACCCGCGCGACCGCGCAGGCGGTGTTCAAGGACAGCGCCGTGTACATCGAGCGCTATCTCGACGCGCCTCGCCACACCGAGGTGCAGCTCGTCTGCGACAGCCACGGCAGCGGCGTCTACTTCTTCGAACGCGACTGCTCCGTGCAGCGCCGCCACCAGAAGCTGATCGAGGAGGCGCCGTCGATCCACCTCTCAGACGAGCAGCGCCGCGACATCGGCGAGCGCGCCGTCGCCGGCGCGCTCGCCGTCGGCTACACCGGCGCCGGCACGATGGAGTTCCTGCTCGACCACGAGGGCAACCTCAGCTTCATGGAGATGAACGCGCGCATCCAGGTCGAGCACCCGGTCAGCGAGATGGTCTCGAGCGTCGACCTGATCCAGGAGCAGATTCGCGTCGCCGCAGGCGAGCCGCTGTCGGTGGCACAGGAGGACGTCGTGCTGCGCGGCCACGCGATCGAGTGCCGCGTCAACGCCGAGGATCCCGACCGCGACTTCGCCCCGGCGGCCGGTCGCCTCGACGTCTACGTGCCGCCGGGCGGGCCGTGGACGCGCGTTGACTCGCACTGCTATCCCGGCTGGAACATCGCGCCGTTCTACGACTCGCTGATCGCCAAGCTGATCGTCTGGGCGCCGGACCGATCGGGCGCGATCGAGCGCATGGACCGCGCGCTCTCGGAGTTCCAGATCGAGGGGCGCGGCGTGAAGACGACGATCCCCTTCCATCGCCGCGTGCTCGCCAACGAGCAGTTCCGCTCGGGCGATGTGACCACGGACTTCGTCGAGCACTTCCTCGCCGGTGAGACAGCGCAGGCCGCAACGCCGTGAGCGCTGCGGGGGCTAGCGAGGCTCCGCCAGCCACCCGCCTGCAGCTGGAGGTAGTCGCGGGCAACGCCGCGGGGACCGTGATCGGCGTCGGCGAGCAGCTGGTCTTCGGCCGCCAGACCGAGGGCTACGGGCAGCTGGCCAACGACCCCGAGCTCTCGCGCCACCACGCCGAGGTCTCGCGCCTGCCGACGGGCGAGTACCGGCTCGAGGATCTCTCCTCCACCAACGGCACGTTCGTCAACGGCGCACGCCTGCAGGCGCCGGCCGTGCTCGCGCTCGGCGATGAGATCGAGCTGGGTTCGAGCAAGCTCGTCGTGCGCGCGCTCCCCGCCGTCGCCGCGCCGCCCGCCGGCACGGTCGACGTGCGCGCCGCGACGGTGGTCGTCGACGTGCCGGCTGGCGTCCGCGCGGCGGTGCCGGCCGCGGCCGCGACCGCGGAGCCGCCGCCCCCTCCGCCGCCGCTCGAGCTGCGCCTGCGGGTCGACCTGGAGCACGAGGAGGCCGAGATCGCGCTCGAGCAAGGCCCGTCCGTGCGCCTGCGCCTGCAGGACGGAAGTTGGCGGATCGTCGGGGACGATTCGCGGTGAGCGACGGCGCGGGGGGGCCGCCGCCGACAGCATCGAGGCGCCTGATCGGCGAGCTGCGGGTGATCGACGGCCCCGACACGGGCCGCATGTTCGCGCTCGGCGAGGAGACCGTGCTCGGTCGCGACGACACGGCGGACATCGTGCTCGAGGACCCGAGCGGGGAGCTCTCGCGGCGCCACGCTCGCGTCGGTCTCAGCAACGGCGCCGCTGTCGTCGAGGATCTGGGCTCCACGAACGGGACGTTCCTAAACGGCGAGCGCGTCAGCGGCTCGCGGCCGCTGCACACCGGCGACCAGATCAGGATCGGGCAGAACGCGCTCGAGTTCGCGCCGATCGAGACCGAGGCCGCCGCGCCGGCGCCGGCGCTCGGAGACCCGCAGGCGACGCGGGCAAGGCCGGTGCACGCGCCGCAGGAGCCGCGGACGCCGGACGAGCCCGAGCCGACGTTCGCGCCGGCCGGCAGCGAGGGTGAGCTCGTGATCCTGAGCGGGCCGGGAGTGGGCACGAAGGCGGCCGTGACCGGCAACAGCGCCACGATCGGCCGCGCCCCCGAGTGCGACCTGCAGGTGCTCGACAGCGAGGTCTCGCGGCTGCACGCGAAGGTGAGCGTCCGCGACGGCGTCGCCACGATCGACGACCTGCACTCCTCCAACGGCACGTACGTCGACGGCGAGCGGATCCTCGAGCGCACCACGCTCGCGCCCGGAGACCGTATCCAGATCGGCGAGGCGACGATCGAGCTGACCTCGCCCGTGTTCGCGGGGCAGACGCCGCGAGTGCTGCCGCCGCAGGTCAGCGGCGTGCGCGAAGTCATCAGCCAGTCCTCGAAGCTGCTGACCGCGGAATCAGGGACGCGCAAGTGGTGGACGCTCGCGGTGGTGCTGATCACGGTCTTCATGCTGCTGCTCGACGTCACGATCGTCGCCGTCGCGCTGCCGACGATCTCCGCGTCGCTGCACCCGAGCTTCTCCTCGCTGCAGTGGATCGTCGACGCCTACGCGCTGATGCTGACCTCCGTGCTGCTCGCCGCCGGCTCGATGGCGGACATCTTCGGGCGCAAGCGCGTGCTGACCATCGGGCTGATCATCTTCACGGTCGCCTCAGTCGTCTGTGCGCAGGCGCCGAACGCGACCGTGCTCGACTTCGCCCGCGGCGTGCAGGGCATCGGCGGGGCGACGATGTTCGCCTGCTCGCTCGCGCTGATCGTGCAGGAGTTCCCCGCCGGCGAGCGCGCGCTGGCGTTCGGCCTGTACGGCGCCACCAACGGCCTATCGGTCGCCCTCGGCCCGATCGTCGGCGGCGCGCTCGTGCAGGGCATCGGCTGGCAGGCGATCTTCTACATCAACGTGCCGATCGCGATCGTCGCCTTCGTCCTGCTCCAGCGCAAGGTCGTCAACCTGCCCGGACCGCCGACGCAGATCGACTGGCCGGGCCTCGCCAGCTTCTCCGGCGCGCTGTTCCTGGCGGTGTTTGCGACGATCCGCGGTAACGACGAGGGTTGGACCAGCGGCTTGATCCTTGGCTGCTACGGCGCGGCGGTGATCCTCGGCGTCGCTTTCGTCGCGATCGAGCTGCGGCGCAAGTACCCGATGTTCGATCTCTCGCTGTTTCGCAACCCGACCTTTGTCGGCTCGTCGGTGTCGGCCTTCACCGTGTGCTTCTCGGTGCTCGCCCTGATCTTCTTCCTCACCACCTGGCTGCAGTCGATCCTCGGCTACTCCGCCGTGGGAACCGGCCTGCGGATGCTCGTGTTCACGGGGGCAGCGCTGATCGCGGCGCCCGCTGCCGGGCGCATGACCGCGACGGTCAGCCCCCGGATCGTGCTCCCGGCCGGCCTCACGCTGGTCGCCGGCGGCGTGTTCTCGATGACCGCCGTCAGCTCGAGTTCCTCGTGGACGGCGATCCTCCCCGGCCTGGTGCTCGCGGGGCTCGGGCTCGGGATGATGAACCCGACGCTTGCGTCGACCGCGGTGTCGGTCGTCCCCCCGTGGCGCGGCGGCATGGCCTCCGGGATGAACAGCACCTGCCGCGAGGCCGGCACGGCAGCCGGCATCGCCGTGCTCGGAGCGTTGCTTCAGCACCAGGTTCGCACCCATGTGAACAGCGCCCTCGCCGGCTCGCCGCTGGCGCCGCTCGCCAAGACAGCCGCCAACGCAATCTCCTCGGCCGGCACGCCGCAGCTCGTACGCAGCGCGCCCGCGGCGTTTCGACCCGGCCTGATCTCGGTCGCGCACCTGAGCTACGCGAGCGGGCTGCGAACCATCTTCCTGCTCGCCGCGATCGTCGCGGCGGTCGGCGCCCTGACCGCGCTTGCGCTCGTGCGCAAGCGACACATGATCTACGCGGGAGAAGGTGGACACTGAGCCCCACGAGCACCTCACTGCACGTGACGTCCGGCGACGCGGCCGGGTCGGTCCTCCCGGTGGCGGCCGAGCCGCTGCTGATCGGCCGCGACTCGCCACCAGACGGGCTCGCCGGCGCACTTGCGGGCGACCTCGAGCTCTCGCGCCGGCACGCCAACGTCTGGGACGCGGGCGGCGCGCCGATGATCGAGGACCTGGGCTCGAGCAACGGCACGTTCGTCAACGGCCGCCGCATCGACGGCCCGACCGCGCTTCACCAGGGCGACACGGTCAGGGTGGGGACCACGACCCTGACCGTCGAGTCCGAGCCCGACGCCGCGGCGACCGTATTGCGCGGTGTCGACCCCGAGGTCACACGTGTGCGCCAGGTGCCGGTCGTCCCGTCCCCGCCGTCCGCGTCTCCGCCGCCGACGCCCCCACCAGCGCCGCCCCCGGCCGGGGCCTCGCCTCCGACCGCGCCGCCACCGCCGTCGCGGTCGGGCCTGCTCGGCAGGTTGGCGGGCCTCTCCGACCGGCACCCCGGGCGAATCCTGGGCGCGGTCGGGATCTTCTTCGTGATCTCCGTCGTATTCGGCGCGCCGGTGGCCGGCATGCTGCATGCCGACGACCCCTTCAACGACCACTCCTCCCAGAGCATCGTCGTGAAAAACCAGATCGCCAAGGCGACCGGCGAGCTCCCGGGCGCCCAGGTGATCGCGCTCGTGACGCCTCCTGGCGGTGTGAGCGCGCCCGGCGCGCGCGGGATGGTCGAAAACGTCGCCTCCGAGCTGCGCGCGGACCCGACGGTGACGCGGACGCTCTCCTACTACGACACCGGCAGTCGCTCGTTCGTCGCGCGCAACGGGAGCTCGACCTACGTGGCGGCGTTCTTCAAGAACGTCTCCGAAAACGACGCCAACAACGCGGCCAAGCGGCTCTTGGAACGCGTGCAGAAGCCGCCCACGGTGCTGCTCGGCGGCCCCGCGGTCGCCGGTCAGCAGCTCGGCAGCGAGGTCGGCAAGGACCTCGGCAAGGCGGAGGGGCTTGCCTTCCCGATCCTGTTCATCCTCTCGCTGTTCGTGTTCCGCGGCGTCGTCGCGGCGCTGATGCCCCTGTTCGTCGGTGGCGTCACGGTCGTCAGCACCTTCCTGGTACTGCGCGTGGTCAACTCGTTCCTGTCGCTCTCGCAGTTCGCGTTGAACGTCGTCATCGGCCTCGGGCTGGGGCTGGCGATCGACTACAGCCTGTTCGTGGTGTCCCGATATCGCGAGGAGCTCGCGAAGGGCGGCACCGAACGCGAGGCCCTGCACCGCGCCGTCGGCACGGCCGGGCGCACGATCACCTACAGCGCCGTGACGGTTGCGCTCGCGCTCGCGACGCTGTGCGTGATCCCGATGCCGTTCCTGGTCTCGATGGGGCTCGGCGGCGCGATCACCGCGCTCGTCGCCGTGACGGTCGCGCTGGTCGCCCTGCCGGCGATGCTCGCGGTGCTGGGGCCGCGGATCAACTCGCTCTCGCCTGCGCGCTGGCGGCGCGCGGCAGAGCGGACCGCTTCCCAGCAGCAGGAGGGACCGTGGTATCGGCTATCGCAGGCGGTGATGCGCCGGCCGGTGCCGATCGCGACCGCGTGCGTCGTCGTGCTGCTCGTGCTCGGGATTCCGTTCACGGGGATCAGGTTCATCGGCGTGGACGCGAGCGGGGTGCCGAAGGGCATGTCCGCGCGCACGGTCGACGATGCGCTGCTCAGCGACTACTCCTCGGATGCGTCGTCGCAGATCACGGCGCTCGTCAAGGCGCCGGCGAGCGCGGGCACGCAGGTCGCCGCGCTCGCCGCCCAGGTGCGCGGGCTGCCCGGCGCGCTGCCCGCCGGGCGGCCCGGCGACGTCGCTGCGCGGCGGCTACTGGACGTTTGCGGTGCTGCCCGCCCAGCGTCCGCTGGCGGCTTCGACGATCGCGCTGGTAAAGGACATCAGGGCGCATCGCAACCCGTCGGTCGAGACGGGCGGCACGACCGCGCAGTTCCTGGATCAGAAATCGACGATCTTTGGGTTGCTGCCGGTGGTCGCGATCATCCTCTGCGTGCTCACCGTCATCGTCCTGTTCCTGATGACAGGGTCGGTGGTCCTCCCACTCAAGTCGCTGCTGATGAACTTCCTGTCGTTGAGCGCCGCCTTCGGGATCCTCGTGTTCATCTTCCAAGACGGGCACCTGCAGAGCCTGCTCGGCTTCCAGAGCCTGCACGCGATCGACATCTCCCAGCCGATCCTGATCTTCGCGATCGCGTTCGGTCTCGCCAGCGACTACACCGTGTTCCTGCTGACACGCATCAAGGAAGCGCGGGACGCCGGACACCCGAACAAGGAGGCGGTCGCGATCGGCCTCGAGCGCACCGGCCGGATCGTGACCCAGGCGGCGCTGCTGTTCTGTGTGGCGATCGGCGCCTTCGCGACCTCCTCGATCGTGTTCATCAAGGAGGTCGGGGTCGGGATCGCGGCCGCGGTGATCATCGACGCGACGATCATCCGCGCGCTGCTCGTGCCCTCGCTGATGGCGCTGCTTGGCGAACGCAACTGGTGGGCTCCGGGACCGCTGCGCCGGCTGCATCGGCGCATCGGGCTGAACGAGGGGTCCTCGCCGCCATGAGCGGACACATCGCCATGAGCGGACACCCGATCGAGTCGCTGCAGGCGCCGCGATGACCGGCCGCCGATCGATCGTGGGACCTGGACCCGGCGAGGTCGCCCAGATCGATCGCGAGCTCATAATCGGGCGTGAAGGGGATGTCGCGATCGACGACCCCGAGGTCTCCCGCCGGCACGCGGCCGTCCGCCCGGTGGCGCAGGGCGTCGAGATCGAGGACCTCGGCTCGAGCAACGGGACGTTCGTCGACGGAAGGCGAATCGCGGGCAGGACGGCGCTCACCGCGAGCGCCACCGTGCGCGTCGGCGCCAGCGAGTTGCGGATCGAGATCGCGCCGCTCGAGGCGACGAGGGTGCGTCCGGTGGCGGTGGCGCCTCCCGGTGCGACGCGGGCACGCCCAGTCGAGGACCGGCGCCCCGAGGCGAGCGGGGACTCGCCGGGGGAGGCTTCGCCGGCCCCGGTCCCGGCGCCAGGGCCGCGCAAGCGGCGGGCGGCACCGATCGCGGGGGCGCTCGCCGTCGTGGCGATCGTCGCGGTTGCCGCGATCCTGCTGCTGGGCGGGAGCTCGTCCTCGACAACCACCGCCCGCGCGAACCCATATTGCGACAAGCACTTCTCGGGCTGGATCAAAGACGGGTTCCCCGAGCCGCCAATGCTCATCAGCCACGACGGTGTGTTGAGCACGACGCTGACCGCCACTCCGTACACGATCCACGTCGACGATCACAGCTACCAGGGGATGGAGTACGACGGCAGCACGCCGGGCCCGACGCTGGTGATCTGCCGCGGCGACGTCGTGCACGTCAACCTGGTCAACAAGCTGCCGCTGCCGACGAACCTGCACGTGCACGGCCTGCACGTCAGCCCCGAGGGCCACAGCGACAACATCTTCGTCGACGTCAACCCGCTCCAGGACTTCCACTACACCTACGACATCCCGCTCGACCAGTCGCCGGGGACGGACTGGTACCACCCCCACTACCACCCGCTCGTGGACGCCGAGACCACCGCGGGAATGCTCGGCGGGATCATCGTCGAGGGCGGCTTGGACGAAGAGCTGCACAACATCCCGCAGCGGCTGATCATGATCAGCGGCGGCAAGCCGACCCCGCCCGGCGGCAAACCGCTGCCGATCCCCGGCGTGCCCGCCGGCAAGGTGCACGCGCCGCCCAGCCCCGGTCCGAGCCAGCTGCTGGTCAACGGCGTCTATCAGCCGACGCTGCACATCCGGCCCGGGGAACTGCAGCGCTGGCGGATCGTCAATTCAACGGGCGAGCGATTCCAGAAGCTGGCGCTCCCGGGTGTGACGTTCGAGGTGCTCGCCTACGACGGTCAGACGCTGGAATACATGCGACCCGAACGGGAAATACTGCTCGGGCCAGGTGAGCGCGTCGACGTGCTCGTCCGCGGCGAGCCGCCCGGCAGCTACGCGTTGAACTCGATGCCGTTCCAGCCGTGCTTCAAGGGCTGCTTCGATCCGTTCGGCGGCGTGCCCGAAGATGGTCGCAACTTTGGCTTCCAGACCCTGATCAACGTCATCTCCTCGGGCTCCGCCGTGAGCGTGCCAATGCCGACCGGGCCGATCGGCCACCCCCTGGACCTCCGCCACGCCCACGTCGACGTCTACCGCACGATCGTGATGGCGCGGATCCCGTCGGTCGCCCACGAGCCCGAATTTCCGCTGAACGGGAAACTGTTCAGCGCCAACCGCGTCGACATCACGATGGCGCTGAACTCGGTCGAGCAGTGGACGATCAAGAGCCCGGATGGCCGCAGCGACGAGTGGCACAACTTCCACATCCACGTGAACCCGTTCCAGGTGGTCGCGATCGACGGCCGGCCACTGAACTGGATCGACTGGCAGGACACGGTCAACGTGCCCGCGGGCGGCTCAGTCACGATCCGCATACACCCGACCGACTTCGTGGGGAAGTCGGTGTTCCACTGCCACGTCGACTTCCACGAGGACAACGGGATGATGGGCGTCTTTCAGATCGTCAAGGACCCACCGCCATCGGAGGTCAACGCCAACCGCGTCCTCTACATGAACCCGCCGTCAAGCAAGGCGATCATCGCGAGCACCGTGGTCAACGCCAACCTGCCCCACCAGCTCGGCTTGGCCAGCCTGCTGTTCTGGTGCGACGGCAACCTGGTGTCCTCCTGAGCTCAGCGGTACGGTCAGATCGCCGGGGCGGTCGGATCGCTGGGGGGCGCGGCGCGATCAGGCCGGCAGCGCCATATCCTTGACCTGCATGCGCCAGCCGATCGGCGAGGAGGCCGTGAAGGCGGTGTTGCGCAGCACCTGAGCGGGACGGCTTTCGAGCGCCCCGGCGCGCGCGAGCCGCCACGCCATCGTCTGGAAGTGCGCGGCGCGGGCAATCCTCGGTCGCTCGTAGGAGCGCAGCGCGGGGTCGAGATCGGCGCCCTCGCTCTCGCCCAGCACGCCGCCGATCGCGACCGCGTCCTCGAGCGCCTGCGCGGCGCCCTGCCCGACGGCGAACGTCATCGGGTGAGCGGCGTCGCCCAGCAGCGTCACCCGCCCCTGGCCCCAGCGCTCGTCCGGTGGACGGTCGAACACGTCTGTGCGGAAGATCGCCTGCTCGCTGGTGGCGTCGATCACCTTCAGCACGGGATCGGTGAAGCCCGCGAAGCGCTCGAGCGCCGCTTGCTTGCTCGCGCCGGGGGCGTCCTGCTCGCCCGGTGCGCTGGTGACGATGCCCTCCCAGCTGAGGCGCTCGGGCCCGGAGCGAAACACGACGAACTTGGTGCCCGCGCCCCACCAGGCGATGAAGTCGACGTTCGGAGCGATCGCCTCGTCGTACGGTAGGTTCGCGCGCCACATCGTCAGCCCGGAGTGCCGCGGCGCCTGTGCCCCGAGCAGCTGCCTGCGAATCGTGGAGTCGATCCCGTCGGCGCCGACGAGCACGTCCCCCGTCTCGCGCTCGCCGCCGGCGAGCGCGACGCTGACGCCGGCGTCGCTGTCCTCGAAGCTCTCCACGTTGCATCCGGTCCTCACCACCTGCTCGCTCGCGCCGGCGACCAGCGCGGCGTGGAGGTCGGGGCGGTTGATCCCGCAGACGGGCGCGCCGAGGCGGCGTGCCATCTCCTCGAGCGGCCAGCGCGAGAGCAGACGCCCGCGCGCTGTGCGTTGCTCGAAGCAGCGCAGGACCGCGCCGCGATCCCTGATCTCAGCGCCGATGCCCAGTCGGTCCAGGATCAGCATCGCGTTGCACCAAAGCGTGACACCGGCGCCCAGCTCGACCTTCGAGAGCTCCGGCGCGCGCTCGAGCACGACGTGTTCGACCCCGGCCCCCCGCAAAGCGATCGAGGTGGCCAGCCCCCCAATTCCAGCACCGACTACGACCACCTTGGTCATCTCCGCGAACCTACCAGGATGCAACTCGCCGCGACGGGCCGAGTGCAACTCGCCGCCGGCGGCTGAGCCAATCCACGGACGCCCGCGGCGAACCTCTCTCGGGTACAGTTCGCGCACGCGACCGCTCCCATCGGAGGTAAGGCAAGTGTCCACGCAGCAGCTTCCCGCGCAGGCCCCCGACTTCACGCTCGATCACGTGCTCGGGCACTCGGTATCGCTTGGCGACTTCCGTGGCCGCACGGTCGTGGTCGCGTTCGGCGGGCGCGAGAGCGCGCCGCAGCTGAAGCAGGGGATCCAGGCGATCCGCTCGAGCAAAGGCCCGGACGAGCTGCCGGTGATCGGCGTCTCAGACCTCCAGGCCGCACCGCGTGCGGCCCGCATCGTGGTCAAGAGCCAGCTCAAGAAGGCATACCAGGAGGCGGTGCAGGACGAGACCGCCACCCTGGCGGCGGCGGGTAAGCCACCGCTGTCGGACCCATCGCAGGAAGTGATCATGCTGATGGACTGGTCCGGCGATGTGATCGGCGCGTTCGGGCTGAGCGGCGTCGATCAAGAGGCCGTTGGCGTGGTCGTTGACGGCGAAGGCAAGATCCTTGGCGCCGGCAGCGGCGCGCAGCTCGGCGAGCAGGTGCTCGCGATCCTATCCGCGTAAGTGTGAACCAGGTCCACCAAGGGGGGCAACAAATGGCAGATCGCTCGGCGTCGATTCCCGAAATGAAGGCCGTCCGTGCGCCGCACGGACACTATGACGTGGCGATCATGGGCGGCGGCCTCGCCGGCCTGTCGCTGGCGCTGCAGCTCAAGCGCCAGCGCCCTGAGACGAAGGTGCTGGTGTGCGACAAACGCGCCGAGCCCGCACCGGAGGCCGCGTTCAAGGTCGGTGAGTCGACGGTCGAGAACGGCGCCTACTACTACCGCGAGATCCTCGGTATGAAGGACCACCTCGAGTCGGTGCAGCTGCGCAAGCTCGGCCTGCGCTTCTACATGCCCGCGGGCGACAACAGCGACCTCAGCCGCCGCGTCGAGTTCTGCACGCCGGCGACGCCCGGCGATCACCCCGTGTGGACACACCAGATCGACCGCGGACGCTTCGAGAACGAGCTGTTCAACCGCTGCCTCAGCCACGGCGCCGACGCCTTCCGCGGCTGGCGCGTCACCGACGTGGAGCTCGGTGGCGGCGAGGAGGAGCACAAGGTGACCGTCGCGCACGAGGACGACACCGTCACCGTCTCCGCGCACTGGGTGGTGGACGCGACCGGCCGGCGCAACCTGCTGCGCAACAAGCTCGAGCTCGGCACCGAGACCGGCCACCACATCAACGCCGCCTGGTTTCGCCTCGGCGGCGGCCTGGACTTCGAGGAGTGGATCAAGGACGACGCCTGGCTGAACCGCGAGCAGCATCGCGGAATTCGCAGCTTCGCGACGACGCATCTCGTCGATCAGGGCTACTGGCTGTGGCTGATCCGCCTCGCCTCCGGCCCGATCAGCATCGGCCTGTGCGCGGACCCGCGCTATCACCCGTTCGATCAGATCAACACTTTCGACGGGCTGCTCAGCTGGATGGACGAACACGAGCCGCAGCTCGCCGCCGAGGTCAGGGGCCGGCGCGAGCAGGTCGAAGACTTCCTCGTGATCGAGGACTTCTCCTACGCCTCGAGCCAGATCTTCTCGATGGATCGCTGGACGCTCGTGGGAGAGGCGGCGGGCTTCATCGACGCGCTGTACTCGCCGGGCTCGGACTTCATCGCCTACACCAACAGCTTCAGCGGCGATCTGATCAAGCGCGAGCTCGATGGCGAGGACATCGAGGAGCGCCTGGACTTCTTCAACTTCTTCTTCTTCCAGCTGTTCAACCCCACGATCTCGCTCTACAAGGACCAGTACCAGTTCTTCGGCAACCCGCAGGTGATGATCGCCAAGCAGCTGTACGACAACACCGCGTACTTCTGCACGCTGGCGTTCCTGTTCGTGCACGACAAGATGACCCAGCCGGAGGACCTCGGCGACATCGTCGACCTGTTCGAAACGTTGATTCCCCTACTCGAACGCATGCAGGCGCTGTTCCGCGAATGGCACCCGCTCGAACCGCGCAAATGGGAGGGGGTCTCGGTCCTGAGCAACGACTTCCAGCCGATCGTCAAGAGCCAGTATGAAATCGGGCAGCCCTTCGACCAGGCGGAAATGATCGAGCACGCGCGCGAGAAAGTGAAGATCCTCAAGTCGCTCGCCGTGTGGACGTTCTTCCTTGCGGCGAAGAACCTGCCCGACCCACCCGACCCGGGCGCGAGGATCAATCCGCTCGCCGTCAGCCTCGACCCCGCGAAGTGGGAGCAGGAGGGCCTGTTCGCCGAGGACGGGATGACGCTCGCCGACGCGCTGGAGTTGCTCCCGGGGGTCGAGGAGTTCGACCTGCAGGCACGCGGCGCGACGCTGCCGGCCTGAGGCGCCGCGGCGCGCCGTAGGCGCGCTCGGCGGCGCCGTCCCCGCGCTCGGCTGAGGCGATCAGCCGGGCACCACGGGCAGCGTCAGCCAGGAGGCGCGCTGGGTGTCGTGGAAGACCGTCTGCTCGGCGGCCACCAGGTCCTGCTCGCGATCCTCGCCCGCCGGCCTGCCGCTACCCGCGTTGCGATCGAAGCGCGGGAACGAGCTGCTCGTCAGCAGCAGCCTGATGCGGTGGCCGGCGCGGAACAGGTTGCTGGTCGCCTTCAGATCGACTGTGTACTCGTAGATCCGCCCCGGCTCGACCGCGCATTCGCGCTCGAGGCCCTCGCGGAAGCGGGCGCGCAGGATCCCCTCGGCGAGGATCAGCGAGAACCCGTCGGGGTGCACGTCGCACAGCTTCGCGACGAAGTCGGCGTCATGGGCGCTGGTGGCGGCGTGCAGCGTCAGGCTCAGCGGCCCGGTCACCTCGAGGTCCTCGCGCAGCGGCTCGCTGGTGTACACGAGCACGTCCTCGCGGCCTTCGAGCGGGCGCTGGTCCAGTGGGCCGGCGTTGGTGCGCATGAAGCGGCCCGGCAGCGAGGTTGGACCGCCGATCGTCGGCGCCGGGTCGCGCGGGTCGAACCTGAAGACGTCGGGCGGCTCATCGGCCGGCGGCTGCGGCGAAAGTCCGCCGCCGCGGGGGATGGCGCTGCCGTCGCCGCGGGCGGCGGTGATGGCGCTGCCGTCGCCGTGCAGGAACCAGCGCTGCGCGAGCGCCCGTGCCAGCGGCCAGTCCTCCTCGTCGCGCCAGCGGTTGGCGCCCATCACGAAGATCCGCACCGGCGCCACGGGCGCCGGCTCGCGATCGCCCTCACGAGCGAACAGCTGCGCGGCGAGGAACTCGAGCTGCACGGCCGCCAGGTCGATGCCGTCGTGCGGGGAGAACGCGTCGAAGGAGTGGTCGGGATAGGCGCCGTAGGTGCTGCCGTGCGCCCACGGGCCGACGAGCAGCCGCGTGTGCGTGCGCGCGAGCTCGGTGGCGCCTTCGCGGCGCATGCGCGAGAAGTTCTCGAGCGTGCCGCCGAGGAAGATGTCGTACCAGCCGCCGACGTTCAGCGCCGGCACGCGCACGTCGGCGTAGCTCGCAGTCGATCGACAGCGCGCGCCAGTAGTCGTCGAGCACGGTGTGCTCGAGCCACTCGCGGTAGAAGCGCCCGCTGGGGCTGTCTGCGACCAGCGGCGCCGTCTTCAACGGCAGGTGCGCGTACTGCTCCTCCAGGCGCGTGCGCATGCCGCGGCCGGCCATCACCTGCACCCAGAAGAGGTTGAAGCCGAGCTGGAACGCGCCGCCCTGGTAGACCCAGCCGTCGAAGTAGTTGCTGCCGACGACCACGGGCGCGATCGCGCGCAGATGCGGCGGTGCGCCGGCCGCGGCGAGCCACTGCGTCGCCGCCGCGTAGGAGCGCCCGGCCATCGCCACCGCGCCGCTGCACCAGCGCCGCGCGGCGACCCACTCGACCGAGTCATAGCCGTCAGCGCGCTCGGCTGCGAAACGGATAGAACTCGCCGTCGGAGCCGTGCTGGCCGCGCACGTCCATGCACACGAGCGCGATCCCCGCCGCGACGGCCCGCTCCGGGTCGATGATCGACGGCGGCGTCGGCCCGAACGTGCGGTCGTACGGCGTGCGCCCGAGAACCGCCGGAACCGCGCCCATGCCCTTGGGACGGTAGACGTCGGCACGCAACGTGACACCGTCGCGCATCGGCACGGCGGCGTCGCGCTCGACGATCACGCCGCTCTTTCCTAGGCCGTGCCGCCTGCCAGGCTGGACAGCAGCTCGACGGGGTCGTTGCGTCCCTCGACGGCCGCCGCCGTCTGGGCACCCGAGAGCAGGCAGCGGATGCTGCCGGTGCCCGGGTGCGTCCAGTGCCCGGTCAGGAACAGGCCCTCGATCGGGGTGCGGTAGTCCAGGCGCTTGGGCACGGTCTGGTCGGGCGTGTTCTCCCACCCGTAGGCCGCGCCATCGCTGGCCAGCGTGTAGCGCTGGAAGGTCGCGGGGGTCGCGCTGTCGGCGAACGTGATCGCGTCGCGATAGCCGGGCAGCGCCCGCTCGGCGGCCTGCAGCATCAGCTCGGTGTAGCGCGGCTTGGCCTGCTCCCACGGCTCGCCGATGTCGTATGCCATCAGGCTGCTGAAGATGACCACGTGCTCGCCGGGGGGCGCCAGCGAGGAGTCGTGCACGCTCGGCAGGCTGAACCACGTGCCGCCGAGCTCGCCGTCGAGCACCCCGTCGAAGATCGCGTCGTAGTCGTCGCTCGGATAGACGAAGTGCTCGTGCGCGAGGCCCTGCGCCGCCGGGTCGAGCTTGGCCGCCGAGTACAACAGGAACGCCGACACCGATGGGCGCATCTTCGCCAGCCGCCGGGAGAAGCGCTCGGGCAGGGCCTCCGCGGGCAGCAGCTGCTCGAATGTCTGGCGGGCGTCGGCGTTGGAGACGATCACGTCGGCTGCGACATGCTCGCCGCCGTCGAGCTCCACGCCGGCGACACGCCCGTCGGCGAGCTCGATCGCGGTGGCGGCGTTCGCCAGCACGAGCTCGCCGCCGTTCTCCTCGATGCACGCCGCCAGCGCGTCGGCGAGGCTCTGGAAGCTGCCGCGGACGTACAGCGGTCCCGGTTCGACGAGCGCCATCCAGGCGCCGGCGTAGGCCATGAACGACAGGCGTCCGGGCGGCAGGCCCAGGTAGGGCCATTGCGCGCCGCACACGGCCTTGGCGAGCGGGTCCTTGATGTGTTCGTCGAGCACGTCGGCGAGCGTCGGCCCGCCGGTACTTGAACAGCATCGGCAGCTGCGCCTTGACCGCGTCGAGGTCGGCGAGCCCCACCCGCGGTGGCGGCGCCTGCGACTCGCGGGTTGTCTGCGCGCATGTCTCCACGAAGCTCGTGACGCCGTCGGCTTCGTGTGGGAACTGCTCGGCGAGGTAGCTCTTGAGCGCATCGAGGCCCACGGGGAGCTGATAGCGCTCGCCGGCGACGTCGACCCCGAAGCACTCGTGCGCGCGCAGCAGCTCGACCCGCTCGCCGATGCCGAGCGCGCCCAGATAGAAATCCAGGAAGTCGATGTTGAAGCCCTGCGCGGTGACGTGGATCGCCGGGTCGAACGTGTACGGGTCGCGTCGAAACGCGCGCGCGTTGCCCCCGGGCCCGTCCTGGCGCTCGATCACGAGCACCCTGCGCCCGGCGCGCGCGAGGCACGCGCCCGCCGAGAGCCCGCCGAGGCCGGCGCCGATCACGACGACGTCGAAGCGATCGCCGCTAGGCGAGCCCATCAGGCGTCGGCGCGTTCGAGGAACTTCGCGAGCTTCTTGGGGGAGTCGGCCGCGAACGTCTCGGCCTCAGGCTCGACCTGGCGCACGAGCCCGCTGAGCGTCCGTCCGGAGCCGAGCTCGAGAAACGAGGTCACGCCCGCGTTCACGCAGCGTGCGCACGCAGTCCACCCACAGCACCGGGCTCGCGATCTGCGCGACGAGCGCCTCGCGGACACCGCTGGCGCTGTCCACCACCTTCGCGGACGCGTTTGAGACCAGCGGCGGATGCGGATCCTGCCACTGAAGGTCCTGCATCGTCTCGGCGAGGGCGCTCTGCACGGGCTCCATCAGCTCGCTGTGGAACGCTGCCCCCACCTGCAGGCGGATCGCCCGTTCGGCGCCGTCGGCCTCAGCGAGCTCGAGCAGCTTCACGACCGCGTCCTCCTCGCCCGAGACGACCGTCTGTGTTGGCGTGTTGAGGTTCGCGGGGGAGACGCTGCCGACGGCGCGCGCGGTCTCGCACAGCTCGCCCACGCGCTCGGCCGACAGGCCGATGATCGCCCCCATCGTGCCGGGGCGCTGGGACTGGATCGCGGCCATGCGCCGGCCGCGCTCTGACACCAGCGCGATTCCCTCGCTGGGGCTGAGGCAGCCGGCGGCGGTCGCCGCGGTGTACTCGCCGAGGCTGTGCCCGGCGACGAAGTCCGGCTGCAGGCCCGCCTCGCGGGCGAGCTCGGTCATCGCCATCGAGACCGCGAACAGCGCCGGCTGGGCGACCTCGGTGCGCGTCAGATCCTCGATCGGGCCCTCCAGGCAGAGCGTGCGAATCTCGAGGCCCGAGGCGTCCTGCGCGGCCGCGAAGAAGCTCTCCATCAGCTCCGGGCGGGCCTCGAGCAGGTCGGCTCCCATGCCGACGCGCTGTGAGCCCTGGCCCGGATACAGAAACGCGGTCTTGCCCATCGCGAGCACACCCTAAAGCACCGCGCGAGACGCCGTATGTTTGTCCCTAGTAGGATCGCGACGCGGGCTTCACGGCAGCGCGCGCACATCGTCCAAGGGGGGCCGGCAAACCCTGATGGGCCATGACCATACGACAGGAATGTGAGGAGTCATGTCAGACAGCCGCGGCGACTTCGACGTTGCGATCCTCGGTGGCGGACTGGCGGGCTTGACGCTCGGTCTGCAGCTGAAGGCCGCCCGCCCGCAGACGTCGATCGTGATCGCCGAGAAGCGCGAGGGCCCGGCGCCCGAGGCCGCGTTCAAGGTCGGCGAGTCGACCGTGGAGGTCAGCACCAACTACTTCGCCGACGTGATCGGGATGCGCGATCACCTCGATGCCGAGCAGCTGCCGAAGTGCGGCCTGCGCTTCTTCTTCCCGGCGGGCAATAACGAGGACATCGCGCTGCGCGTGGAGTACGGGTCGCCCGCGATCCCTCCCGTTCACTCCTACCAGCTCGACCGCGGGCGCTTCGAGAACGAGCTCGCCGCGCGCAACGTGCAGGCCGGCAACACGGTGCTCGGCGGCTGGCGGGTGCAGGAGATCGAGCTCGAGGGCGAGCACAAGCGCGTGACCCTGACGCACGGCGATGAGACCTCGGAGCTGACGAGCCGCTGGGTGGTGGACGCGGGCGGGCGCGCGGGGCTGCTCAAGCGCAAGCTCGGGCTCGGGCGCGAGGTCGGTCATCACATCAACTCCGCGTGGTTTCGCCTGGCGGGCGGCCTCGACATCGACGAGTGGTCCGACGATGAGCAGTGGCATCGGCGAATGAGCGCTCCGGGGCTGCGCAAGCTCAGCACCAACCATCTCTGCGGCGCGGGCTACTGGGTGTGGCTGATCCCGCTTGCGTCGGGCCCGATCTCGATCGGCATCGTTGCGGACCCGCGCTTTCACCCGTTCGATCGCATCAACACGCTGGACGCGGCGATGGAGTGGTTCGCCGAGTTCGAGCCGCAGCTCGCGCAGGCGCTGGAGGGCCGGCGCGATCAGATCGAGGACTTCCTGAAGGTGGAGGACTTCGCGATGGGCTGCGAGCGCCAGTTCTTCGCCGAGCGCTGGTGCCTGGTCGGTGAGGCGGGTGCGTTCGCCGACCCGTTCTACTCGCCCGGCTCGGACTACATCGCGATCGGCAACACGTTCGCCACCGACCTGATCGCGCGCGATCTCGACGGCGAGGACATCGGCGCGCGGGCCGACGCGCACCAGCAGCGCTTCGAGCGGCTGTTCGCGGTGACGCTCAGCTACTACGAGGATCAGTACGGGATCTGGCGCAATCCGCAGGTGATGAACGCGAAGATCACCGCCGACTACTTCTACTACTGGGCGACGACCGCGCTGCTGTTCTTCCACCGCAAGCTGACCGACCTCGAGTTCATGGCCGACGTGGAGCCGCTGGTCGACCGCGCGATGCGCCTGACCCCGATCCTGCAGCTGCTGTTCCGCGAATGGGACGAGCTCGACCACCGCGAGTGGCTCGGCGCGTTCAGCCCGCCGACGGCGTTCCCCCAGCTCCCCCAGCGACACCTCGACCTGCATTCGGGCATGGACGACGAGCGGCTGCGTGAGCAGCTGGCCGAGAACATCGAGATGTACGAGGCGCTCGCGGTGACGATGTTCGCGAAGGCCGCGGAGAGCCTGCCGGACGTGCAGCTCGACCCCGACGCGCCCGTGAACCCATACGCGATCAGCCTCGACCCGAGCCGCTGGCAGGCGGATGGGCTCTTCGACGGCAGCGGCTACTCACCCAACCAGGTGGCCGAGCGGCTGCGCGTTCGCAGCTTCTGGATGGAGCAGCTGGTCCCCAGGCGCTTCCGGCCCCCGGCAGAGGGAGCGGCGGCGTCCGCCTGAGCCGCAAGGCCGGCACGTCGCCCACCGCAAAGCGCGCGAGATGGCCGTGTACGTGGACGACGCCCGCATCCCCTTCCGCGGTCGATGCTGGTCGCACATGGTCGCCGAAAGCGCGGAGGAGCTCCACGCGGCGGCCGAGCGCCTCGGCCTCAGGCGCGAGTGGGCCCAGGACCGCGGGCGCACGCTGCACTACGACCTGCCCGAGGAGTGGCGCCAGCGGGCGATCGACGAGCGGATCGCTACGCCGATCGCATGGCGCGAGCTGGTCCGCAGGCGCCACAGCGTGGCCCGCGGACGCAGGCGCTCGCGCTCCGAGCAGACCCGCGACGCGGGCGCTCGACGCGCCGCCTTGACATCCGTCTGCGCGCTACACGAGAATCGCCCAACCACAACGCTGAGGAGCTAGGTCATCAAACTCGAGGATCGTGTCGCGCTGGTGACGGGCGGCTCACGGGGGATCGGCAGGTCGATCGCGGAAGTGCTCGCCGCCGAGGGCGCCGCGGTGGCCGTGAACTACCGGTCGGGCGAGGCGCAGGCGCAGGAGGTGGTCGAGGCGATCCAGCAGGCAGGCGGACGCGCAGCGGCCGTCGGCGGCGACGTCTCGGACTTCGAGCAGGCGCAGGCCGCCGTCAGCAAGACCGTCGCGCAGCTCGGCGGCATCCACATACTCGTCAACAACGCCGGCATCTCCAAGGACGCGCTCGTCTACAACATGGAGCCCGAGGAATGGATGGACGTGATGCGCGTCAACTTCGGCGGCACGTTCAACTGCACCAAGTCGGTGCTCTCGCCGTTCATGTCCCAGCGCGAAGGCGCGATCGTCAACATCTCCTCGGTGATGGGCGAGCGCGGCTGGACCGGCGAGTCCAACTACGCGGCGTCGAAGGGCGCGATCAACGCGTTCACGCGGTGCTGCGCGGTCGAGTTCGCGCGCTTCGGGATCCGCGTCAACGCGGTGCTCCCCGGCTTCGCACCGACGGACATGGTCGCCGGCCTGATGGACAAGGACGGCGGCAAGGGCATCACCAAGCAGATCCCTCAGAAGCGTTTCGCGGAGGTTGAGGAGGTGGCGCGCACGGCTGTGTTCCTGGCCGGCCCCGACTCCAGCCACATGACGGGAGCGCTGCTGACGGTCGACGGCGGCGTCTCCGCGCAGGTCGGAATCGGCAAGCCGCTCTGACGCTCGCATGCGAGGAGCGAGGGGCAGCATCCCGCTTGGAGCGCCGTGATCTAGTATCGCCACAAACCAGCGACACAGGAGGCCGAACATGGCAGATGTCGACAGTGCGGTAAAGGAAGCGGTGGTCGAGGCGCTCGCGCTCGACGATGACGAGGTGACACCCGAGGCGACCCTGATGGAGGATCTCGGCGCCGAGTCGATCGACCTGCTCGACATCCTTTTCCGCATCGAGAAGAGCACCGGTGTCAAGATCGAGGCCTCGGACCTGGGTGACTACATCCAGGGCGGCATCTCCGACGACGAGTTCTCCGACGACGACCAGATCATCAGCGCGATCGGCGCCGCGCAGCTGTGCAAGGTGATGCCGCAGACCGATCCCGCCGACATCGAGGGCAAGCTGAAGGCCGACGAGGTGATGACGCTGTTCACGGTCGAGAACCTCGTACAGATGGTCAAGTCCCGCGCCGACGGCGCGGCCGGCTGAGCCCAGGCTGGTTGTCGTGGACACGGGGGGGCTGAGGCGGTCGTGGCGCGCGTACGAGCGGCTGGGCTGGCGTAGCCGAGGAGCGCGGTGCGTTTCCACCTGATCGATCGAATCGACTCCTTCGAGCCGTCGAAGTCCGTGCGGGCGCGCAAGCTCACGTCGCTGAGCGAGGACTACTGGGAAGAGGACGGCGCCGGCCTGGTGATGCCGCCGCCGTTCGTGCTCGAGGCGCTCTGCCAGGCGGCGACCTGGCTGATCATGATCTCCACCGAGCGCGCCAAGCGCGCGGCGCTGCTTTCGATCGGCTCGGTGGACTGGCTGGGGGACGTCAGGCCGGGTGAGATCCTCGAGATGGCTGGGGAGATCGCTTCGTTTGGCAGCGAGACCGCGGTGGTCTCCGGTCACGTCAGCGTCGAGGGCCGCACGGTGCTCGAGGCGCAGGAGATCATGTGCGCGCTGATCGACGCGGACACGCTCGCAGATCTCGAGGACACCAAGCGCCTGCAGGACATGTTGACCCGCGCCGAGGCCGGCTGATGAAGCGGGTCGCAATCACGGGGATCGGCGCGGTCACTCCCGTGGGTCGTGACGCGCCGAGCACCTGGGAGGCGCTGAAGGCCGGACGCAGCGGCGTCGGGCAGATCACGACCTTCGACGCGAGCACATACCCGGTGCGGATCGCCGGCATGGTCGAGGACTTCGACCCCGAGCAGCTGCCGGATCGCCACCTCATGCGCCGCCTGCACCGCGGCGCCGCGTTCGGCCTGGCGGCGGGCGTCCAGGCGGTGCGGGCGGCCGCCATCCCCGAGGGCACCTACGACCCTTACGAGTGCGGCGTGTCGATGGGCGGGAGCGTCGCGCGCCCGGAGCTGCAGGAGTTCTCTGACATCTTCGACGCGCGCGGGCGCAGCGACGGTCATCGGCTGCACCGCTGGCCGCCGTCGCGGACCGTGACCATGAGCCAGAACGTGGCGAGCGTCGAGCTCGCGAGCTTCGCCGGGGCGCAGGGGCCGAGCATCGGCGTGAGCACGGCGTGCACCGCCTCCAGCCACGCGATCGGCGAGGCGTTCCGCTACATCCAGGACGGCGAGGCGAAGATGATGATCGCGGGCGGCTACGACGCGCTGACAAGCTGGGTGGACGTGCTCGGCTTCACGCTGCTCGGGGCGCTGACGAAGGACTACAACGACGATCCCGAGCACGCGTCGCGCCCGTTCGACCGCGACCGCAAGGGCTTCGTGCTCGGCGAGGGCGGCGTCGTGATGGTGCTCGAGGAGCTCGACTCCGCGCGTGCGCGCGGCGCGGAGATCCACGCCGAGATCGCGGGGTACGGCTCGAGCCTGAACGCCTACCGGATGACCGACCCGCCACCCGACGGCGGCGGCGCGGTGATCGCGATGACGCGCGCGCTGCGCGACTCGGGGTTCGTCGCCGAGGACGTCGACTACGTCGTCGCGCACGGCACCGGCACGCCCGCCGGCGACGCGTCGGAGACGACCGCGATCAAGCGCGCGCTCGGCGAGCACGCGCACCGCATCGTCGTGACCTCACCGAAGTCGATGACCGGCCACACGACCTGCGCGGCGGGGGCGCTCAACCTGCTCGCCGCGCTTGGCGCGATCCGCGACGGCGTCGTCTCCCCGACGATCAACCTCGATAACCGCGATCCAGAGCTCGACCTCGACTTCGTCGCCAACGAGGCGCGAGCGATGCCTGTCAACGTCGCGATGACCAACGCGTTCGCGTTCGGCGGTACCAACGGCGCGATGGTGGTCTGCCGGCCCGAGCTGCGGGACGCCGCATGAGTCGCTGGAGCACACTGGACAAGATCGTCAGCCTGACGCCCGGCGAGTCGGCGAGCGCGATTCGAAACGTGCCGAACACGCTCGCGATCTTCGACAGCCACTTCCCGCGCTTTCCCGTGCTGCCGGGAGTGCTGATCCTGGGCAGCCTCGGTGCGCTTGCGGCCGAGCTGCTCGAGGCGGACACAGGCAGGCCGTGGCGCCTGGCGGGAGCCGATCGCGTCGCGTTCCGTCACTTCGTCGGACCCGGCGACCAGCTCGAGCTGACGGTGAAGCTCTCCCAGCGCAGCGACACCGAGGCGGTGCTGAGCGGCGAGGCGTCGGTCGATGGGCGCGTGGTCACGCGCGCGCGCAAGCTGCGCGCGGTGGCCCTGTGAGCGGCGAGCGCCGTCGCGTCGCCGTGACGGGTATCGGCCTCGTGACGCCGCTCGGCGTGGGCGCGCAGCCAACCTGGGATGGGCTGCTCGAGGCCCGCAGCGCGGTGGGTCCGATCGCCAGCTACGACGCGTCGTCGCTGCGCACGCAGATCGGCGCCGAGATCGACGAGCTGGAAGCGAAGGAGTTCGTCGCGCGGCGCGCGCTGCGCACGATGACGCGCTACGACACGCTGGCGATGGTCGCGGCGGTGCTCGCGATGCGCGACAGCGGCGTGGAGCTGCCCGAGGATGACCCCGACGGCAGGGCGGCGCTGTTCACCGCCAGCGGCAAGGAAATCTCCAAGCCCGAGCACTTCGAGGAGATCGCCGTCGCGGTGCGCGACGAGCACGGCAATGTCGACATGCGCCAGTTCGGCGAGCTGGCGCCCTCGGGCGTGCACCCGCTGTTCTTCATCGAGGGCATCCAGGGTGCGTCCCTGTTCTACGTCTCCGAGGCGTTCGCGCTGCGGGGGCCGAACACCTACTTCTCGGGGACGGCCGAGGCGGGACTGACCGCGATCGCGCGCGCGCACGCCGCGATTCGCCGCGGCGACGCCGATGTGGCGCTGGCGGGCGGGGCGGACGCGCCGGTGTGCTGGTGGAACATGGCGAAGATCGACTCGCTGGGGCTGACCACGCGCAGCAACGAGCTCGGCGCCGGCGCCTGCCGCCCGTACGACAGCGAGCGCGACGGGACGGTGATGGGCGAGGGCGGCGCGTTCGTGGTGCTCGAGGAGCTGGACGCCGCGCGTGGGCGCGGCGCGCGGATCTACGCGGAGCTTAGCGGCGCCGGCGCGGCGACCGACGTCGCGCACCTGCTCACACCCGATCCCGACGGCAGCCCGCTCGCGCACGCGATCGGCGCCGCGCTGCGCAGCGCGGGCGAGTCGGCGCAGGCGATCGACTACGTCGCAAGCCACGGCAGCGGCACGCGACGCGGCGACGCCAGCGAGGCACGCGCGCTGCGTTCGGTCTTCGGCGGCGGCGAGGGCGCGCCGCTGGTCTCGAGCGTCAAGCCCGCGACCGGACACCTCGGCGCTGGCGCCGGCGCGCTCAACCTTGCCGTGGCGGCGCTCGCCGTGCACCACCAGCAGGTGCCGCCGACGCTCAACCTGAACAGCCCCGATCCGGTCTGCGATGGGCTCGACTTCCTCGCCAACGAGGCGCGGCAGGCGCCGGTCGCCCAAGCGCTTGCCCTGGCACGCGGCCTGGAGGGCCAGAACGTGGCGATGGCAGTGCGGGCCGTCTGAGATGCGCGCGCTGATCGCCGGAGCGGGAATCGCCGGCCTGACCAGCGCGATCGCCCTGCGCCAGAGCGGCGTCGAGCCGGTGGTGCTCGAGCGCGCCGGCGCTCCCGAGCAGATCCAGGTGGGCGGCTGCATCCACGTGTGGCACAACGGCATGCGGGGCCTGCAGCGCATCGGCGTGGGCGAGCGCCTGCTCGAGCTCGCCAGCGACGCGGCGATCGTCGAGCGCGCCGAGTTCCGCACCGCCTCCGGCAGGCTGATGTACGGCTGGTCGGTGCGCGACACCGAACAGCGGGTGGGCGCGCCGACGTTCGGCGTGCGTCGCCCCGACCTGCACCGGGTGCTGCTCGACGCGGTCGGGGACGGGGTCGTGCGCTTCGGCCAGACGTGTGCCGGCTTCGAGGAGGACGGCGACGGCGTCAAGGTGCGTCTCCAGGACGGCGGCGAGGAGCGCGGCGATGTGCTGATCGGCGCGGACGGGCTGCGCTCGTCCCTGCGCGCGAGCCTGCCCGGCGCCACCGAGCCGCGTTACGCCGGATACGTCAGCTGGCAGGCGATCGCGCGCGTGGACACCGACGTCGTTCCCGTCGGCCTGTTTCGCGTCATCTGGGGGCGTGGCGCGCGCTTTCTCTTCTACCGCATCGGTCCCGAGGAGGTCTACTGGGAGGGCACGTTCGCCGCCGCGGCCGGCGGCAAGGACGACCCCGAGCGGCGCAAGCAGGACGTGCTCGCGCGCTTTCGCGGCTGGCCGGCGCCCGTCGAGACGATCGTCCAGGCGAGCGAGAACGCGGCGATCGGACGCGCCGACATGTACGACAGGCCGCCCTCGAAGCAGTGGGGCGTGGGGCGCGTGAGCCTGATCGGCGACGCCGCGCACGCGATGACCAACGCCCTCGGCCAGGGCGCCAACCAGGCGATCGAGGACGCGCTCGTGCTCGCCCGCTGCCTGGGGGCTCAGGAGCAGGATCCCGTCGCCGGCCTGCGCGACTACGAGCGGGTGCGGATCCCGCGCACGACCACCTTCGCCTCGCTGTCGTGGTCGATGGCGCGCGCCAGCCGCCTGCGGGGCGCGCTCGCCTGCCGGCTGCGCGACATCGCGCTCACAGTGGGCTTTCGGACGCAGTTTGCGCGTGGGCACGTCAAGGACATGGACTACTCGTTTTGAGCGGCCGATGACCATGTCGGATGAGCGCGCGCTGATCATCGGCGGAGGCATCGGCGGGCTCGCGACCGCGCACGCGCTGCTCAGCCAGGGCATCGACGCCGTCGTCTTCGAGCGTGCCAGCGACGTTCGCAAGATCCAGCTCGGCGGCGGCTTTCACATGTGGACCAACGCGGCCCGCGCGCTGCAGCGGCTCGGCCTATGGGATCAGGTGCAGGAGATCGGCGCGCCGATCGCGATGACCGAGTACCGCAACGCGACCGGCAGGCTGCTCGCGCGCTGGCCGGTGGGCGAGATCTCTCGCGAGAACGGCTTCACCGACGTCGGCGTCAGCCGTCAGGATCTGCAGGCGCTGCTCGTGGATGCCGTCGGCGCTGAGCGCATCCGACTGGGCGCGGAGTGCACCGGATTCGCGCAGGACGGCGACGGCGTGCGGCTGACGCTCGCAGACGGCAGCGAGGAGCGGGGCACGCTGCTGGTGGGCGCCGACGGGCTGCGCTCGACGGTCAGGGCGCAGATCCACGGCCAGCAGGAGCCGCGCTATGCCGGCTACACGCAGTGGCAGAGCCTGATCGCCGACGAGGGCTACGCGCTGCCTGCGGGCGACGAGCGCGTGCTCTTCGGCGGAGGCGCCCGTGCGATTCTGCACCGCGTTGGCGGCGAGCGCCTGTTCTGGGCGGCCGTCCTCTACAGCGATGAGACCGGTCCCATCGCCAGCGCGGGGAAGGAGACGCTGCTGGAGCGCTTCGCCGGCTGGCAGGAGCCCGTCCCGCAGGCGATCGCCGCGACGGCGCCCGAGGGCATCGCGCGGCTGCAGATCTACGACCGCGATCCGCTGTCCAGCTGGGGCGTCGGGCGCGTGACGCTGCTCGGCGACGCCGCGCACCCGATGACGACCAACCTCAGCCAGGGCGCCTGCCAGGTGCTCGAGGACGCGGCCGCGCTGGCGCGCTGCCTGCGCGAGCACGAGGACGTCGAGCCGGCGCTGCGCGCATATGAACGTGTGCGCATCGCGCGTACGACGCCGGTCGTAACGCAATCTCGGAGGATCGCCTGGGTCGGCCACTTCAAGCACCCGCTCGTGTGCGCGGTGCGCGATCGCGCCACCGCCTTCGGGCTCGGCGGGCCCGCGCTGAAGTCCCATCGAAAGTTCGTGACGGTCGAGCCGTGACGGAGCTTGATAGGCTCGGCGGCGGTGCTCGACGGCGAGCACGCGGCGATTCGCGGCAGGGGGGTTGACCGAGCCGACATGACTGCAACCTGCACGTTGACGGTGATCTCGGGGCCGGCCGCCGGCCGCGAGATCGAGGTCGAGCACGAGCTGATCATCGGGCGCCGCGACGTCGATCTGGCGATCGCGGACGAGGAGCTTTCGCGCCGTCACGCCGCCGTGCGCCCGTCCGAGAGCGGCATCGTGATCGAGGACCTCGGCTCCCTCAACGGCACGTTCGTCGACGGCGCGCGCATCGATGCGCCGGTGACGCTGACCGCCGACGCGACGCTCCGGGTCGGCGTCTCGGAGATGGGCTTGCAGGTGACGCTTCCGGAGCCGGAGCCCGCGGCGGAGGAGCAGCCGGAGGACGCGGGACGGACCCGCGTGGCCACAGCGGTTGCGCCGGAGCCTGCGCCGATCCCCCAGCCGCAGGTGACGCGTGTGCGCGAGGTGCCGGATGTGGAGCCGCAGGCGCCGGCTGCGATTCCGCAGCCGCAGGTGACGCGTGTGCGCGAGGTGCCGGATGTGGAGCCGCAGGCGCCGGCTGCGATTCCGCAGCCGCAGGTGACGCGTGTGCGCGAGGTGCCGGATGAGCCGCCAGGCGCCGGCGGCAATTCCCCAGCCGCAGGTGACGCGCGTACGCGCGGTGGCGGCGGGCGAGGAACCCGCGCCGGTGGAGGCTCCGGCGCTGCCCAGCGGCGAGGGTCAGGGCGCGCGGCCGGGGCTGCTCAAGCGCCTGCTCGGACGCATTCGCGGTCGGGGCGGGAACGATGGGGGAGCGGCCACGTGAGCCGCCAGCGGAGACGATGACTACAAACAGCGCGATCGACGGCCTTGTGGCCAACAACGAGGCGTACGCCGCCTCGACGCCCCCTGCGAGCTCGACGCCCGTCCGAGCCTGCAGGTGGCGGTGGTGACGTGCATGGACTGTCGCGTAAACGTGTTGGCGGCACTTGGTCTGCGCGATGGCGAGGCGCACGTCCTGCGCAACGCCGGCGGAGTGATCACCGACGACGTGATCCGCTCGCTGGCGATCTCCCAGCGCCGGCTGGGCACGCGTGAGGTGATGCTGATCCACCACACCCGCTGCGGCATGCAGACGATCACCGATGACGGGTTTCGCGCGGAACTGCAGCAGGCGACGGGTGTGGCGCCGGCGTTTGCGATCGAGTCGTTCGTCGATCTGGAGGCCGATGTGCGCCAGTCGATCCTGCGGGTTCGCCGCTCGCCGTTCCTGGAGCACAGCGACCTCGTCCGCGGTTTTATTTACGACGTGGATACCCATCAGTTGCGCGAGATCCGCAGCGAGCAGGAGGTCTAGCGTTTGCTTGACTCACGGAGCATCGGTGATTACGCTGCAGCGCGGGTGGCTGCTCAGGCGCGTCTTTGGCCGTGCGCGCGCCGCCACAGCATCCAGACACCGAAAAGGAGACGCAATGACCCCCGAGCAGGCGGCCGTAGACGTTCCGGCGCACGTGGTCGAGTACCTCTCGTCCCAGAACACTCTGACCCTCGCCACCGCCTCTCCCAACGGGGTGCCGCACGCGAGCACGTTCCTGTACGTCAACGACGGCCCGACGCTGTACTTCTGGACGCGCCCGGGGACGACCACCGCACGTCATCTTGACCAGAATCCCGTCGTCTCCTTTGCGGTCGACGAGTACGCCCAGGACCTGCGCCAGACCCGCGGCGTGCAGGGCTCGGGCGAGTGCGGCGTCGTGCTCAACGGCGAAACGATCGCGAAGGTCGCCGACCTCTTCGGCCAGAAGTTCCCCGAGCTCTCGCCCGGCGCGACGATGTCGATCTCGTTCTTCCGGATCGTGCCCACGGAACTGCAGTTCATCGACAACACGGGGACGGGCGGCAAGACCGAGGCGGGCACGTTCGGCGCCGACTTCAGCCGCGAGCGCGCCTACAGCGTGTTCAGCGACCTGCCGACGCAGCAGATCGACAGCATCGCCAGCGAGCTGCAGACGGTCAAGGTGGAGGCGGGCGAGATCGTCGTGCGTCAGGGCGGCCCGGCGGACAAGTTCTTCATCATCGTCGACGGGCGCCGTCGACGTCGAGCAGCAGGACGACGACGGCTTCCGCAAGCTCAGCTCGCTCGGCCGCGGGCACTTCTTCGGCGAGGTGGCGATCATGCGCGGGACGCCGCGCGCGGCCACGGTGCGCGCCACCGAGCCGACGACGCTGATCGCGATGGATCGCGACATCTTCCGCGACCTCGTCGCCCAGTCGCTCGGCATGACCGCGGACTTCGATCAGGTGGTCCGCGCGCGGCTGCGCGCGATGGACAAGGACGCGTAATTGCCCAGCGGCGCGACCAAGCCGACGAGCGCCGCGCAGGGGTTCGCCAGCGAGGACTTTCGCGGGGCGCTCGGCGCGTTCGCGACCGGGGTCACGGTCGTGACCACGCGCGGCGAGGAGCATCCCTACGGGATGACCGCCAACGCGTTCTCGTCGGTCTCGCTGGACCCGCCGCTGGTGCTCGTGTGCGTGAAGTCGTTCTCGGAGGGGGCGGACCTGATCCGCGAGAACGGCGTCTTCGCTGTGAACATCCTTGCTGCCGAGCAGGAGCCGCTGTCGCGCTTCTTCGCGTCAAAGGATCGCCCGCGCGGCCGCGACGCATTCGGTGACATCGACCACAGCACGGCGGCGAGCGGCTCGCCGGTGCTGGGCGGAGCGGTCGGATATCTGGACTGCGCGCTGAACACGAGCCACGAGGCGGGCGACCACGTGATCTTCATCGGCGAAGTGCTCGCGCTCGACTTCAGCCACGAGATCGAGCCGCTGCTGTTCCATGGCGGCGGCTACCGCTATTTCAAGGACCGCTGAGGAGGCCTGCATGCGAAGCGCGATGCTCCTCGCCACCGGCGCCTACCTGCCCGGCGAGCCGATCACGAACGAGCAGCTCGAGCAGGTCGCGGGCGGGCTGCCCGACGATGTCCTGGAGGGCATTCAGGTCAAAACCCGCCACTGGATCGCAGACATCCATACGGGCGAGCAGTCGGAGTCCAATTCGCAGATGGCCGCCAAGGCGGCGCGCCAGGCGCTCGCGCGCGCCGAGCTGGAGCCGCAGGAGATCGATCTGCTGATCGTCTCGACCGCCAGCCCGGAGTACCACCTGCCGCCGAGCTCGACGCTCGTTCAGGAGCATCTCGGTCTGAGCAAGTGCGCGGCGATCGACATCCGCTCGGGATGCGCGGGGTCCGTCGAGGCGCTCGACTTCGCGCGGCTGTACCTCGAGCGGGGCGACTACGACACGGCGCTGGTGATCGGCAGCGAGGCGATCTCGCCGCTGACGGTACCCGTGTTCCTCGGCCAGGACCCAGACCGCGTACGGATGCGCGATCGTCTTGGGATCTACAACTTCGGCGACGGCGCCGGCGCGATGGTGGTGCGTGCCGACGAGCAGGAGGGCGTGGGCATGCGCGGCTCGGCGATCTGCAGCATGGGCGGCGATCGCAAGCCGGGCATGCAGGTGATCGGCGGCGGCACCCACGCCCCGATCGCGAAGCAGCTGCAGGCCAAGCGGCTGATCGAGATGAAGGTGGACGTCGTCGAGAGCGGGCGCTACACGCCGTACGTGCTCACCGACGCGCTCGCCGACACGCTCGCGCGCTGCGACATCGCCGCGGAGACGATCGACGTGTGCGTGATCCCCGAGGGCAACGCCGGCTACATGACCGACGAGCTGCGCGAGGCCGGCCTGCTGACGCCGGAGTGGCTCGCGCTGGAGGACAAGATCTTCGAGAACCTGTCGCTGGTGGGGGCCACCGGGTCCGCGGCGGTGCCACTGGCGGTCGACTACGCGTGGACCACCGGGCGCGTCAAGGCCGGCGAGATGATGATGATCCTTGCGATCGAGACGAGCAAGTGGAAGTACGCGGGGATGGTGCTGCCGTGGACGGCACAGCCAATCTCAGCGACGCCGGCGGGCGACGCCGACGCGGTCGCGGCCTGAGCTGGGGGCCGATACCCTTGACCCAAGGGCGGAGCCACCGCCTGCGGGCGAGGATCAAAGCTGGGCGCGAGCGGCGAGGATTGCGTCCAGTGCACCGTCCAGGGTTGCGCGGAGCTGGTTGGGGTCGCGTCGGATCTGGGTGAGCAGCAGGCCGCCTTGTACGGCTGCGAGCGTGCGTTGAGCGAGCGCGTCGGGGTTGGCGTCGGGTCGCAGCTCGCCACGGGCCGCCATCCGCTCGAGTCCGTCGCGGATCGCGGACTCCCAGCGGTCAAGGCCGTCGGCGAGCGCGAGGCGGGCACCGTCGTCGTGTTCGGCGATTTGGCCGGCGAGCGAGCCGATCGGGCAGCCGCCTTTGGCGTGGCGGGTCTGCTGGAGGGTCACGAGCGCGTTGGTCCAGGAGCGCAGGCCGTCGATCGTGTCGAGGCGCGCGAACATCTCCGCTTGTCCGCCCAGGACGTCGTCGCAGACGGCGCCCGCGACCGCGCGCATGAGGTCGTCGCGGTCGGCGAAGTAGTGGTAGAGCTGGCTCTTGGACGCATGCGCCCTGGCGCGGACATCGTCGAGTGATGTGCCCGCGACGCCGCGTTCAGCGACGAGTTCCGCGGCGGCACAGATGATCCGCTCGCGCGTCTCGCGTCCTCTCGCGGTCGCCGGCTGAGCGCTATTCACGGGTGGAGTCTATCTCGCTGGACTGTTTGGTCCAACGTATGTTAGGCTCGCCCTTAGGTGGACCAAATAGTCCACATTGGGCGGACACGACGAAAGGAACGAACAGCGATGACAACGATCGCAGAGCAGGCCAGCGAGGTGAAAGCAGTCGCTGCGAGCCGGCTGCCCGCGGAAGTAGTCGCCGTGTTCGAGTCCGATCAGGCCGCGCTCGCCGCCGGCGGAGTACCGGCCGGGGCGGTGTCCGTTGGCGACACGCTGGCGCCATTCGCGCTCTCCGACGCCACGGGCCAGCCCCGGACGCTTGAGGAGCTCACCGCTGATGGACCGGCCGTCATCGTCTTCTACCGGGGCGGCTGGTGCCCCTACTGCAACGTCGCGCTTCGTACATACCAACAAGACCTGCTGCCCCACCTCGGCGCATACTCGGCCCGTCTGGTCGCGATCTCCCCGGAGACCCCCGACACATCGCTAAGCACGCAAGAGAAGGCCGAGCTGACCTACACCGTCCTCAGCGACCCAGGTGTCGAGCTCGCCTCCTCGCTCGGACTCACGTTTGAGCCCTCCGAGGAGGGCCTTGCGGCACAGCGCAAGCTCGGCGTCGACATCCGCACCACCCGCGCGGACGGCGGCACCGTGCTGCCGATGCCGACTGTCCTGATCGTCGACCGCGACCGCGTCGTGCGGTTCGTCGACATCCACCCCGACTACACCGGACGCACCGAGGCCGACGGGATCCTCGCCGCTCTCCAGACGCTTCCGAGCTGACAAGGATGCCTCCCACGGGCACAGATCAAATCTGCCGGCGGGGTCGCTTCAATCAACTTCGTTAGAGCTAAGCGGCGTACGGCGCGAGCACGATCGCGACGTTGGTCCCGCCCAGCGAGGTGCTGTTGACGAGCACGGGGCCGACGTCGCTGTCGTGCTCCCACGCCGAGATCGCCAGCGCCATGCTCAGCGACGCGCCGGCGCCCATCGGCTCGCCGAGCGCGAGCTTGGGGGCGTTGATCTTCACATCGGCGCCGAACACGCGCTCGAGCGCCTTCGCCTCGGCCTCGTCGGCGACCGACAGCCCGCAGCGCGCAGCCCACACGGCGGCGAGCTCCTGCGGGGGCACGCCGGCCAGGTCGAGCGCCAGGCGCATCGCACGCTCGAGCCCCTCGCCCTCGGGGTCCACGCGTCCGATGCCGCGTGCGTCGGAGGTGATGGCGTAGCCGAGCACCTCGCCGTGGATGCGAGCCCCGCGCGCGCGCGCGAAGCCAAGGCGCTCGATCAGCACCGCGACGCCGGCCTCCGCGAGCGCGATGCCGCCCGAGCCGTTGGATGAGGCGCCGGCGAGGATGCCGAGCTCGCGATAGGCGGTGACGACGGTGTCGGTCAGCGAGTCCGCGCCGAGGCACAGGACTGCGTCTGCGTGATCGGTCGCGGCGAGGTCGCAGCCGTAGCAAAGCGACACGGCGCCGGCCGCGTGCCCCACGGTTACCGTCGAGGCGGAGCCAAGCACGCCGACCTTGAGCGCCACCTGCCCGCCGGCGGCGTTGTAGACGGTGTTGGGGAAGACCGCGGGGTTGGCGCCGCCGGCGCCTTCGTCGATCACGCCCACGGCGAAGTCCTCCATGCTTTCCATCGGCCCGACGCCGGTGCCGAGGATCGCGCCGATGCGCGTGCGGTTCTCATCGGTCGGCTCGAGCCCGGCATCGGCGAGCGCCTGGCGCGAGGCGATGATCGAGAACAGGCCGAGGCGGTCGACGCGCTTGCGCTCCTTGGGGCCCAGGAAGTCCGCCGCGGAGAACTCGACGCGCCCGAGTCGCCCGCCGTCCTCGACGCTCGTGCAGTCGCGACCCGAGCTGTAGGCCTGCCACAGCGACTCGAGGTCGGTGCCGGCCGGCGTGAGCGCGCCCAGTCCGGTGATGACGACACGATCCAGGTTTGGCGTCGGCGGACCCTCTGTCCGCGCGCCTGCACGCGCGAACACGATCGACGCGTTGGCGCCGCCGAAGGCGAAGTTGTTGGACACGGCGACATCGATCGCCATCTCGCGCGGCCCCTCGGTGATGTAGTCCAGGTCGCACTCGGGATCCGCCTCGGTGTAGTTGGCGGTCGGCGGCGCGAGCTGGTTGGCGAGCGTGCTGACCGTCGAGATCGCCTCGATCGCGCCGGCGCCCCCGAGCAGGTGCCCGATCATCGACTTGGTGCTGCTGACTGCCGCTTTGCGAGCGGCGTCCTCGCCGAGCCCGACCTTCGTCGCGGCGGTCTCCGCGGGGTCGTTCTTGGCTGTGCCCGTGCCGTGGCTGTTGACGTAGCCGACCTCGCTCGGCGAGACGCCCCCCTGTGAGAGCGCCGTCTGGATCGCGCGCGCGGCGCCGCGCCCTTCCGGATGGGGCGCTGTGGGGTGGTAGCCGTCGGCCGAGAGGCCGTAACCGAGGATCTCGGCGAGCACGGGGGCGCCGTGCTCGCGCGCGAGGTCCTCGCGCATCAGCACCAGCATGCCGCTGCCCTCGCCCAGCGACAGTCCTTTGCGGTCGCGCGAATACGGAGCGGCGGGCTCCGGAGAGAGCGACTCGAGCGAGTTGAAGCCGGCGTAGAGGATGTCCGAGAAGGCGTCGGCGCCGCCCGTCAGCACGGCATCGGCCTGGCCGCTGCGGATGAGCTCGCCGGCGTAGCCGATCGCGTTGGCGCTGGCCGCACACGCGGTGTCGACGGACAGCACCGGGCCACGCAGGTCGAACGCGCCGCTGAGGGCCTCCGCGAGGGCCTGCGGCTCCACCAAGAGCACGAGCCGCGGGTCCGGCTGCTCGCCGCGCGCGCGGCGCACGTGCCACTCCTCGCCGGCGAGCAGCCCGGCGTTGCACGTGCCGATCACCACGCCCCAGCGCTCGGCGGGAATCCGCCCGACCTGCACGCCGCAGTTGGCCATCGCCTCCTCGGCCGCCTTCATCGTGAAGTCGATCGCGCGATCGTGAAAGCCGTCCGGGTTCAGGTAGCCGTGCTCTGCCGTCGCCGGGTCCTGGACCTCGCCGCCGAGGCTGGTGCGGTAGCCGTCCATCGGCAGGTGCTCGACGGCGCGGATCGCCACGCGGCCGTGGCTGACGCCATCCCAGAACGCCTCGAGCGAGTTGCCCTGCGAGGTGATCGCCCCCATCCCGGTGACGACGACGCGCTGCCTTTGGCGGCTGTGCTCGGGTGGCGAGGCCATCGGAGTGGCAATCTACCCCATTCGGGGTGGGCGGGTACGGCTATGCTTGCGCTCGCGCTGGGTTGCAGGCGATCAGGAGGCCAGGGTTGGAAATCGGAGCGATGACATCGATCGACGTGATCGCCTCGGCACTGGGGGACGCGCAGCCCGAACTGGGCGAGATGAGCTCCCCCGATGGGGCCCTGACGTTGCTCTTCTGCGACATCGAGGACGCCGGCGAGATCAGGGAGGGCCTCGGAGCCGAGCGCGCGGAGGAGCTGCTGCGCGACCATCGCACGATCGTCGAGCAGGTCGTTGGCCATCACGCGGGCACGGTGGTGAAGTCCCACGACGACGGGTTCATGGTCGCCTTCGACAGCGCTCACGCGGCGCTGCGCTGCGCGATCGACCTGCAGAGCTCGCTCGTCGAGCGCACCGTCCCGGGAAGCGATCGCCCGCTGCGGATGCGCGTCGGCCTGCATACCGGCTTCGTGATCACCAACGAAGAGGAGATGTACGGGCGCACGGTGGTGCTCGGCGCCCGCATCGCCGGCTGCGCGCACGGTGGCGAGATCATCGTCTCCTCGACGCTGAAGGAATACACGGAGACCGACCCGAATTTCCGCTTCGAGGATCGCGGCGAGCGGCGCTTCAAGGGCGTTCTCGGCGAACACAACGTCTACGCGGTCGTTCGCTGAGGGCTCGTCGGTGGCGCAGAACATCTACATCACGGCGATGGGCCCGAGCAGCGGCAAGTCCGTCGTGGCGCTCGGTTTCATGGAGATGCTCTCGGCGCGGCTGCAGCGCATCGGCTTCTTCCGCCCGGTGATTCGCAGCGCCGCGGAGCCCGACCCGCAGATCGAGCTGATGCGCGAGCGCTACCAGCTGCAGGCTGCTTATGAGCAGATGCACGGCCCGACCGCCGATGTGGTCACCGGGCTGATCGCCCACGGCGAGCACGAGGAGATCGAGAAGCGCGTGCTCGCCGCCTTCAGGGAGCTCGAGCAGGGCTGCGACTTCGTCGTGTGCGAGGGCACCGACTTCGTCGGCGCCACGCCGGCGCTCGACTTCGACCTGAACACGAACCTCGCCAATCAGCTCGGCTGCCCGGTGCTGGTCGTGATCAACGGGGCGGCGAGCGCCGATGTCGTGGAGGAGGTGCAGCTTGCGCGCGAACTGCTGCAGCGCAAGGGCTGCGTGCTGTTCGGCGTGATCGTCAACCGGGTCGCGCCGGAGTCGGTCGGCGAGGTGGAGGCGCGGCTCGCGCCGAACACCGGCGAGGAGTGGGTGTACGTGATGCCCGAGCACGCCGAGCTCGATCACCCGAACGTGGGCGAGGTCCAGACCGCGCTGGGCGCGCGCCCGGTGTTCGCGGGCGCGGACATGCTCGAGCGTGACGTGCGCGCGGTGCGGGTGGCGGCGATGAGCGTCGAGCACTTCATCGAGGACCTCGAGGAGGGGACGCTCGTGGTGGTGCCGGCCGATCGCTCGGACATCGTCGTCGCCTGCCTTGCCAGCACGCTCTCGCCGACGTTCCCGGCCGTCTCGGGGCTGCTGTTGACGGGTGGCTACCAGCTCTCGCCGACCGTGCGCCGGCTGCTCGAGACATCGCCGTTCCCGGTGCTCGAGACCGACGAGCGCACGCACGTGGCGGCGGCGGCGATCTCGTCGGTGAGGCCGGTGCTGCGGGCGGGCAACGAGCGCAGGATCGCGAGCGCGCTCGGCGTGTTCGAGCGCAGTGTCGACAAGGTCGAGCTGCAGCTGCGCTTCATGGTCAAACGACCGGAGCGGATGACGCCGACGATGTTCGAGTACGAGTTGATCGAGCGCGCGAAGGCGGCGCACCGCCACATCGTGCTGCCCGAGGGCGAAGACGACCGCGTGCTGCGGGCGGCCGACATCCTCCTGCGCCGCGGCGTGGTCGCGCTGACGCTGCTCGGCGAGGCCGAGGCGGTGCGCACGCGCGCCGCCTCGCTCGGCGTGGACCTGGACGGCGCGCAGATCGTCGATCCGCTGAGCTCGCCCGAGCGCGAGCGATACGGCGCGGTCTACCACGAGTTGCGCCAGCACAAGGGCGTGACCGAGGAGATGGCCTTCGACACGCTCGGCGATCCGACGTACTTCGGCACGATGATGGTTCACCTGGGCGAGGTCGACGGGATGGTCTCGGGGGCGGCCCACACGACCGGCGACACGATCCGCCCGTCGTTCGAGTTCGTGAAAGCCCGCCCGGGCGTGTCGGTCGTCTCGAGCGTGTTCCTGATGTGCCTCAGCGACCGCGTGCTCGTGTACGGCGACTGCGCCGTGAACCCGACGCCCAACAGCCAGCAGCTGGCGGACATCGCGATCAGCTCCGCGGACACGGCGAGCGCCTTCGGCATCGAGCCGCGGATCGCGATGCTGTCCTATTCCACGGGCGACTCGGCCAAGGGCGCGCAGGTCGACGCGGTGCGCGAGGCCACCGAGATCGTGCGTCGCCAGCGTGGCGATCTGAAGGTCGAGGGGCCGATCCAGTACGACGCCGCGGTCGACGTGAGCGTCGCCAAGCTGAAGTTGCCCGAGAGCGAGGTTGCGGGCAACGCGACCGTGTTCATCTTCCCCGACCTCGACACCGGCAACGTCGCCTACAAGGCGGTGCAGCGCTCATCGGGAGCGCTCGCGATCGGCCCCGTGCTACAGGGGCTGCGCAAGCCCGTCAACGACCTCAGCCGCGGCTGTGCGGTCAGCGACATCGTCAACACCGTCGCGATCACCGCGATTCAGGCGGCCGAGGGCGACTGAGCGCGTCGAGCGCCGGCTTGGGCGCGCTTGGGCGCCCGTGAGTTGGCGCTCGCGTCAGCTGGCCGGCGGTGTGAGGCCGGCCGCCTCGTACAGCAGCCGCGCGTACTCGCCGGCGCTCTGCGGGCGCTTGGCGGCCTCCTTCTCCATCCCGCGCAGGATCGCGGGACCGAGCGCCGGCGGCGCGTCGGCGAGGTTCGCCGTCGGGTCGGGCGCGTCGTCCTGGAGCTGGGCCCACAGCACGCGCATGCCCTGGCGGTCGGCGAACGGCGGCGCGCCGGTGAGGCACTCGCACAGGACGCAGGCGAGCGAGTAGACGTCGGTCGCCGCGGTGACCTCCTCGCCGCGAATCTGCTCGGGCGACATGTAGTCCATCGAGCCGAGCGCCTGGCCCGGCCTGGTGAGCGCCGTGGCCTGGCTGTCCTTGGCCAGGCCGAAGTCGGTGATCAGTGCCGTGCCGTCGAGGTCCAGCAGGACGTTGCCTGGCTTGACGTCGCGGTGCACCATGCCGCCGGCGAACAGCGCGTCCAGGCCGGCGGCGACCTGTGCGCAGATCAGCAGCGTCGTGGGCACGTCGAGTCGCTGCTCCTGCTTGAGCTTGTGCTCGAGCGAGCCGCCCTCGATGAAGCGCTGGGAGAGGTAGGGCACGCCTTCGTGCTCGCCCGTGTCGAGCACGGGCACGACGTGCGGGCTCTTGACGTCCTGGGCGATCTTCGCCTCGCGTTCGAAGCGACGGCGGAAGACGCTGTCCTCGGCCAGGTCGCTGCGCACCAGCTTCAGCGCCACCAGCTGCCCGTCGGCGTCGGTCGCCCGGTACACGCGACCCATGCCGCCGATGCCCAGCACCGACTCGATCATGTACGGCCCCACGTAGGTCCCGACCCGCGGGTCCTGCTCCTCGCCCCCCTGCTGCGTGTCGTTCATGCGCTAAGGATGCCAGGCGGCGCGGCGCGGTGTGGCTGGGGCGTTCGCCGGCGTGGGAGTGGGGTCGTGCCATGGCTGGCGCGTTCGCGTTCGCGGGCGTGGGAGTGGGGTCGCGCCGTGGCTGGCGCCCGGCGGCTTCGCCGTAGGCGTTGCTCCGATTGCTCTGATTCAATTGCCGCGTGCCAGGTTCCCAGCCGCTGAGGCTGATCGCGGTACGCGCGGGGGTGGCCGCGCTTGTGGCGCTGGCAGTGCTGGCGTGGCGACCTGCGGTGGGCGCCGCGGCCCAGAAGGTCATCGAAAGCCCCGGTAGCCCGCTCAGCTCGATCTACATCGACAGCGACCTCGCGTGCCAGGTCCACGCGGCGTCCGATACCGGTCTCAGCTTCCTGGGCGGCACCGAACCAGGCTCCTGCGGGACCTTCCTGGCCTACGCGGAAGGCGAATTCCAGATTCACGAAACGGAAGGCCGCCACGTTTGGGGTCCCAGCCCGGAAGGGGCCCACGCGGAACTCAAATACGAACCGATCGAACAAAAACTCGCGGGCAAGGGAACGGCATCGGAACCGTTCGTGGTCACGACGGTCGTCCGCGCGACCGAGCCCGTGGAAGAGGAATTCGAACAGGTCGCGGAACTGACCGAGACCGACAGCTATGTCGCCGGTCAGGACTTCTACACGACAAAAATCGCGATCAAGAACATGCTCTTCGAAGCGCTCGAAGGCGCCCTCTACCACGCGGGTGACTGCCACCTGTCGGGCTTCGCCGCAGGCTACGGCGCCGTCAACGTCCCCGAAGCTGGCGCGGTGGCATGCACGATCGACCCCGACGACAGTCCGTCCGCGCGGCTGATGGCGCTGACGCCGAGCGGCACGAGCGGTGGCGCCACCGCTCCGCGTTTCATCGAGGGCTTGTTCTCCAGCGTATGGTCGGACGTGAACAAGGAAGCGACGCAATTCCCGGACACCGTCGCTGCAGCGACGGACGAGGACAATGGCATGGGGCTCTCGTGGCCGATCACGCTGGCGGCGCGAGTCAACACACCGGTGGTGGGCGCCACGGTGAGCTTCGAGACGACCATCTCGCCTTCGAGTCAGCCGACGTCGAACTCGACCGCCGGGGCGTGTGTCTCCTCGGGCCTGGTACCGATCACGGTTTCGGCTGCGAATGGCGCGAAGGCGGTCGACTACGTGCTGGATGCTGGGCCTCAGCAGTCGATCGCGACGGGGCTGGGAGGACAGGCGACGATCGCCTTGACCCCGGGTCAGCACACGCTGGAATACTGGGGCGAAGACCAGACCGGCGCCCAGGAGGCGACGCATCACGTGTTGAGCGTGACGGTCGCGTCGGGCGGGCCGAGCGTCTCGATCGCGAGCGATCAAGGTGATCTGACCTACGAAGTGGGCGAAGCGGCGTCCGTCTCGATCGTCGCGAGTGGCCCGGGGTTGACGGTCAACCCGTCGGCGGCACACGTCCCGATCCCCACGGCGAAGCCCGGGTCCTATGTCGTGACACGCTCGGCCGCGAATGCATGCGGTACGACCGAAGCGAGCTTCAACTACACGGTGCTCCCGCCGCCGGTCCTCGGCAAGAACGTCAACGCGCAGCCCATTCGGGGCAAGGTGTTCGTGGCGCTGCCAGCCACGGCGTACGCGAGCCTCGCAGGCCCATTGGCCGACCCGCTCGCCGTCGCCGGCGCGAGCAAGGGCCTGCACTTCATCCCGTTGACCGAACCCCGCCAGCTCCCCGTTGGCACCGTCTTCGACACCGCCGCGGGCACGGCTCAGATCGCCACGGCGACCGCCGCGGCGGCCAGAGAGCAGACGGGTGACTTCGAAGATGGGATCTTCAAGCTGCTGCAAAACCGCAAGCGCAAGGGCCTCGCGGAACTGGACATCATGGACACGCACAGCCCGCGCCAGGTCTGCGCGACGATTGGCAAGCGTGCCGTCGCGGCCAAGCTGAGCAGCAAGGTGCTGGGTCGGCTCAGGGCCAGCGCACACGGGAACTTCACGACGCGCGGGCAGTACAGCGCTGCGACCGTGCGGGGGACCGTGTGGGGCGTGCTCAACCAGTGCGATGGCACCCTCACCCGGGTCACCCGCGGCGTTGTCACGGTGCGCGACTTCGTGCGGCGCAAGACGATCACGCTGTTCACGGGGCAGCACTACCTGGCGAGGCCTTAGGCCAGCGACCCGTTAGGCGGGTCGGGCGCGGTGCGGCCGGCGACGTGGCAACGCGGTCTCGCATTTGACAGCACGCGAGCAAACCTCTACCGTCGCTCGCCTGGGATGGTCAAGCGGGGGGCGCTGCCCCTACCAGAAGTCGAAGGCGGGCTTATGCCGATGCACAGGAGAATGTTGGTCCTAGCCGCGGCTGCGGCATGCATGTTGCTCCTCGCCGCGCTCGCCACCTCGGCACAGGCAGCGTCGATCTACACGGTGGGCACGCAGGAAGATCTCGGCGGCGTATGCGAACCGGCCTCCGGCAAATGCTCGCTGCGAGAGCTGATCGAATACACGAACGAACACCCCTCGGAAGAACCCTCCGAGATCGTCGTTCCAGCCGGCGAATACACGTTGACCAAAGGCGAACTCGCGGTCTTCGAGTCCGTGTTGATCGTAGGCGCGGGCGCGCGGACCACCCATGTGGTTGCCGTGCACGCGCGAGCGTTCCGTGTGGTGCTGCCCGAGGGTCCCGTGCCGACTGTGCTCATCTCGGGCCTTGAGATTTCCGGCGGGGAAGAGAGTGACGGCGAAGGCGGCGATATCTTCAACGACGCGAAGCTAGTCTTGGTCGAAGACTGGATCACGGGAGGCATCTCGTCCTTCGGAGGCGGGATCTTTAACGAGCCCGGGGGCGAACCCGAATCCGGCACGCTCGCTATCGAACGCTCGCTCGTGTCCGAAAACCTCGGCGGAGAAGTGGACAACGTCGACGGGGATGGAGGCGGAATCGTGAGCCGAAGCTTCGAGGCTGAGAACGCCCACGTAGCTGTCCAAGACTCGACGATCGCCGATAACAAGGCGGGCGTTGGGGCCGGCATCTACGGCTCGGGAGAACCGGGAGGCGAAAACAAGATCGTGATCATCGGTTCCACGATCGCCAAGAACGAAGCAAGAACAGAACCCGCTGCCGCCGCAGGGGCGGGCCTGTTTGCCCGCGGTAGCGACATCGAGGTGGCTGGTTCGATCGTCGCCGAGAACGCGGGCATCGAGGACGGTGCGAACACCGAGGGCAACTGCTCGACCGAAGAATCGGGAACGATCGCCTCGCTCGGATACAACCTCGAGAACGGGAGCGAATGCGGCTTCACCTCGACGGGAGACCTCCAGGGCGTCAATCCTGAATTCAGTCCGAACGCGCTGAGCGATAACGGCGGCAGCACCAACACGCTCGCCCCGGCGCTCACGAGCCGGGCGGTCAACGCGATTCCCACCAGCTTCCCGTTCTGCAAAGGCGCTGACCAACGCGACGTGGCGCGACCGCAGGGCTCTGGCTGCGACATCGGCGCCGTCGAATACGAACAAGCGGTCAGCAAAGGGCCGACCCCGGGTCCGCCCACCGTGTCCAACGTGCACGTCGTGTCGGTAACGACGACAACTGCCACGCTTGGCTTCACGATCAACCCCAACGGCGCAGATACGACCTATGTCGTGGACTACGGGCCAAACACGAGCTACGGCGAGGAAACCGAACGCGTGAACATCGGTGAAACCGCCGGCGAACAGAGCCTGACGCGGACGATCACTGACCTGGAGTCGAACCACACCTACCACTTCGACGTGGTCGCGACGAATGCGCTGGCCGCGACCGGCGCGCGCAGCGCAGACCAGCCCTTCACCACGCCGGCCGCGACGTTTGCCTCGTTGCCCGAACCGGCGTTGGGCAAGACCGCGAACGTGGAGCCGGTGTCCGGCACGGTGCTCATCGCGGTGCCGGGGGCCCAGGCGGCGAGCGCCACGAACCTGTTGGAGCGCGGCCTGTCCTCCCCCACGGCGGCGCTTGAGAGTTTGAGCAAGGGGCTTCACTTCGTCCCGCTGACGGAAGCGCGCCAGATCCCGGTGGGCTCGGTGCTGGAAACGACACACGGGGTGGTCGCGCTCGAGACCGCGACGACGAGCAGCAAGAAACCGCAGTTCGGCGATTTCGGCGCGGGGATCTTCAAGCTGCTGCAGGCGCGCAAGCAAAAGGGCTTGGCCGAACTGGACATCATGGATGCGCACACCGCGCGCCAGGTGTGCGCATCGCTTGGCAAGGGGGCGGCGGTGGCGGCGAAGCTGAGCAGCAAGGTGCTCGGCCGCCTGAACGCAAACGCGCACGGCAAATTCACGACCAAGGGGCAGTACAGCGCGGCGACAGTGCGCGGCACGGTGTGGAGCGTGTCCAACCAGTGCGACGGGACGTTGACGAAGGTTCAGCGTGGTGTCGTCTCGGTGCGCGACTTCGTGCGGCGCAAGACGGTCACGCTGTTCACCGGCCAGCACTACCTTGCCCGCGCGCCCTAACTCTGCGAGCATCTCCAGCCGGGGGGGCTGATCTTGAGACATCGTGAGCGATACGCCATTCGACCGACGCCAAGGATCCGCATGCGGTGGCCTCGGGCCACCTCGATGCTGCTCGTCGCGCTGGCGGTCCTCACGTCGCTGGCGGCATCTGCCCAAGCGGCGACCTATACGGCGGGAGACGCCAAGGACGTTCCCGGTACGTGCGCGAACCCCGCTGCCGGCACCTGCTCGCTGCGGCAACTGATCGACTACGAGAACAAACTCGCGGCGACGCCGAACCCCACCGACACGATTGTCGTCCCGGCCGGCACCTACACGCTGGCGAACGGCGAACTCGAAATCACGCAGTCGCTCTCGATCGAGGGGGCAGGGGCACGCAAGACCCATGTCGAGTTGACTGCGGGCGGCGCGCCGGCACGGGCGTTCAGCGTCAAGACCCCGGCCAGAGGCAAAACGCCGTCGGTGCTCATCTCCGGGCTCGAGATCTCCGGCGGGACCGCCGGCGAAAGCAACGGCTACTTCGGCGGCGACGTCTACAACGCCGGGGAACTGGTCCTCGCCGAAGACTGGATCACAGGTGGGACTGCATCCTCGGGGGGCGGGATCTCGAACGACACCGGCACGCTGGTCGTGGAGCGCTCGCTCGTCTCCGGCAACCAAGCCAGCACCGGCGGCGGAGACTCGGGCGGGATCCAGAACCACGGCTCAGCCGTCTGCATCGAAGAAGAGGAAGAGGAAGAGGTGTGCTCACCCGGTAAGAGGGGCGTGCTGACGGTCGATGATTCGACGGTCGCGGAAAACGACGCGCGCCTGGGCGCGGGCATCTTCAGCTGGAGCGACGACGGCGTCGCCGACGAAAACGAGGTGACGATCATCGACTCGACGATCGCCGATAACACCACAAAAGAAGAGACCGGTGGTGCGGCGCGTGGGCCGGGCGCGGGGCTCCTGATCTACGCCGGCACAGCCGACGTCGCCGGCTCGATCCTCGCGTACAACGCCGAGATCGAGGAGGAGTACATCCCGACCAACTGCTCTGTGACGAGGCCGGCGACGATCCACTCAGACGGCTACAACCTCGACAACGGGACCGAATGCGGCTTCACATCGGAAGGAGACCTCCAGCAGACCTTCCCAGACTTCAGCTCAGGGGAACTGCAGAACAACGGCGGCGAGACGAACACGCTGGGGCTCGAACCGACGAGCCCGGCGGTTGACGCAGTCCCGAAGGGCAGCCCGTACTGCGACGGCACCGACCAGCGCGGAGTCCCCCGTCCTCAGGGCGCCGGCTGCGCCATCGGGGCCTTCGAACTGGTCCCGTTCACGATCGAAGCCGTCGAGGGCACCCAATTCTCCGGCGAACTCGCGACGGCAGGCTGCAGCATCTCCGGCGTACCGACGATCGAATGGGGTGACGGGCAGACATCCGAAGCTACCGTCATCGAATCGTTCATCATCACCGGCGCACACACCTACGAAGAGGCCGGTACGTACAACGGCTCGGTCAACTACGAAGACGACTGCGGCACGCACAAGGTCCCGTTTCGGGCTGAAGTCGCTGACGCGCCGCTGAGCGCCTCCGGTGAAGCCTTGAGCGGGACGGCGGGCGTGAAGCTGACCGGCACAGTCGCGAAGTTCACCGACGCCAACCCAGACGGCAAAGTCTCTGACTACACGGCGAGCATCGACTGGGGCGACGAATCAACGAGCACCGGGACGATCAAGGCCGCCGAAGGCGGAGGCTTTCTCGTGAGCGGCTCCCATACCTACGCCGCCGTCGGCAATTACAAGATCACGGTCACAATCAAAGACGTGGGGGGCTCGGAAGCGGTGGCGTCGAGCACCGCCAAGATCACCGGCCCGCCAGTCATCTCGGAAGTCAAAGCCGGCACGGTCACGGAAACTACGGCGAAGGTCGAATTCACGCTTGCACCCGAAGGCTTGGAAACAACGTACGAAGTCGAATACGGTCCAACCGAAAGCTATGGACAGAAGTCAGGATCGGCAAAACTGGCTGCGGAATCCGCGCCGACGCACGAGGCGGTGAGCCTGACGGGCTTGAAAGCTGGCAGCACCTACCACTTCCGTGTTGTGGCGAAGAACGCGCAGGCGCCCGCGGGTGTCAGTAGCGCGGACAAGACCTTCGCGACGCTCGGCCCGCCTGTGATCTCGGAAGTGAAGGCGGCTGGAATCACGGAAACGACTGCGAAGGTCGAATTCACGCTCGCGCCTGCGGGCTCGGAAACGACGTATGAAGTGGAATATGGCCTGACCGAAAGCTATGGGCAGAAGTCGGCATCCGCGAAACTGGCTGGTGGTGCGGGTCCCACGCATGAGGCGGTCGCGCTGTCGGGTTTGAAAGCGGACAGTACATATCACTTCCGTGTTGTGGCGAAGAACGCGCAGGCGCCCGCGGGTGTCAGTAGCGCGGACAAGACCTTCGCGACGCTCGGCCCGCCTGTGATCTCGGAAGTGAAGACGGCTGGAATCACGGAAACGACTGCGAAGGTCGAATTCATACTCGCGCCCGCGGGCTCCGAAGCGACGTATGAAGTGGAATATGGCCTGACCGAAAGCTATGGGCAGAAGTCGGCGTCGGCGAAACTCGCTGGCGGCGCTGGGCCGACGCCCGAGGTGGTCTCGTTGTCGGGGCTGAAAGCGGGGAGCACCTACCATTTCCGGGTTGTGGCGAAGAACGCGCAGGCGCCTGCTGGGGTGGATAGCGCGGATATGACGTTCGCGACGCTGGGACCGCCGGTGATCTCTGGGGTGGGCGTGGGGTCGATCACGGAAGCGACGGCGAAGGTCGAATTCACGCTTGCGCCTGCGGGTTCGGAAACGACGTATGAAGTGGAATATGGCCTGACCGAAAGCTATGGGCAGAAGTCGGCGTCGGCGAAACTGGCTGGTGGTGCGGGTCCCACGCATGAGGCGGTCGCGTTGTCGGGTTTGAAAGCGCACGACACGTTTCATTTCCGGGTTGTGGCGAAGAACGCGCAGGCACCAGGCGGGGTCCATAGTGAAGACAAGACCTTCGCGACGCTCGGCCCGCCTGTGATCTCCGAAGTGACCGCTGGGTCGATCACAGAAACTACGGCGAAGGTCGAATTCAAGCTGGACCCTGCGGGCTCGGAAACGACATACGAAGTGGAATATGGGCTGACCGAAAGCTATGGGCAGAAGTCGGCGTCGGCGAAACTGGCCGGCGGTGCCGGGCCGACCCATGAGGCCGTGGCGTTGTCGGGGCTGAAAGCGGGGAGCACCTATCATTTCCGTGTTGTGGCGAAGAACGCGCAGGCGCCTGCTGGGGTGGATAGCGCGGATATGACGTTCGGGACGCTGGGCCCGCCTGTGATCACGGAAGTGGGAGCTGGGTCGATCACGGAAACGTCGGCGAAGGTCGAATTCACGCTCGCGCCCGCGGGCTCGGAAACTACGTATGAAGTCGAATATGGGCTTACCGAAAGCTATGGGCAGAAGTCGGCGTCGGCGAAGCTGGCTGGTGGTGCGGGGCCGACGCATGAGGCGGTGGCGCTGTCAGGGCTGAAAGCGAACAGTACATACCACTTCCGCGTGGTCGCGAAGAACGCACAGGCGCCCGCGGGTGTCAGTAGCGCGGATAAGGCATTTGCGACGCTCGGCCCGCCTGTGATCTCCGAAGTCAAGTCGGCATCGATCACCGAAATATCCGCGAAGGTCGAATTCACGCTGGACCCAGCGGGCTCGGAAACGACATATGAAGTCGAATACGGGCTGACCGAAGCCTACGGCCAGAAGTCGGCCTCGGCAAAGCTCGCTGGTGGCGCTGGGCCGACGCACGAGGCCGTAGCGCTGTCGGGCTTGAAAGCGGGTAGTACCTACCATTTCCGTGTGGTTGCGAAGAACGCTCAGGCGCCGGGCGGAGTCGCTAGCGCCGATATGGCCTTCGCAACTCTCGGCCCGCCGGTGATCTCTGGGGTGGGTGTGGGGTCGATCGCGGAAACGTCGGCGACGGTCGAATTCATACTCGCGCCTGCGGGCTCGGAAACCACGTATGAAGTCGAATATGGCCTGACCGAAAGCTATGGGCAGAAGTCGGCATCCGCGAAACTGGCCGGCGGTGCCGGGCCGACGCATGAGGTGGTGGCGCTGTCGGGTTTGAAAGCGGACGGTACATACCACTTCCGCGTGGTCGCGAAGAACGCGCAGGCACCAGGCGGGGTCCATGGTGAAGACAAGACCTTCGCGACGCTCGGCCCGCCTGTGATCTCCGAAGTGACCGCTGGGTCGATCACAGAAACTACGGCGAGGGTCGAATTCAAGCTGGACCCTGCGGGCTCGGAAACGACATACGAAGTGGAATATGGGCTGACGGAAAGCTATGGGCAGAAGTCGGCGTCGGCGAAACTGGCCGGCGGTGCTGGGCCGACGCGCGAGGCCGTGGCGTTGTCGGGTTTGAAAGTCGGCAGCGCCTACCATTTCCGGGTTGTGGCGAAGAACGCGCAGGCGCCTGTGGGGGTGGATAGCGCGGATATGACGTTTGGGACGTTGGGACCGCCGGTGATCTCTGGGGTGGGCGTGGGGTCGATCACGGAAGCGACGGCGAAGGTCGAATTCACGCTTGCGCCTGCGGGTTCGGAAACGACGTATGAAGTGGAATATGGGCTGACCGAAAGCTATGGGCAGAAGTCGGCGTCGGCGAAACTGGCTGGTGGTGCGGGTCCCACGCATGAGGCGGTCGCGTTGTCGGGTTTGAAAGCGCACGACACGTATCATTTCCGGGTTGTGGCGAAGAATGCGCAGGCGCCCGCAGGGGTGGACAGCGCCGACATGGTGTTCGTGACGCTCGGCCCGCCTGTGATCTCCGAAGTCACCGCTGGGTCGATCACAGAAACCGCTGCCGCGGTGGAATTCACGCTTGCCCCGGCAGGCTCGGAAACGACGTATGAAGTCGAATACGGGCTGACCGAAGCCTATGGGCAGAAGTCGGCGTCGGCAAAGCTCGTTGGCAGTGCTGGGCCAACGCACGAGGTGGTCACACTGTCGGGATTGAAAGCAGGGGCCAGTTATCACTTCCGTGTGGTGGCGAGGAACGCGCAGGCGCCTAGTGGGGTGCATAGCGCGGATACGAGCTTCGTGACGCTCGGCCCGCCTGTGATCTCCGAAGTGACCGCTGGGTCGATCACGGAAACGTCGGCGAAGGTGGAATTCACGCTGGACCCCGCGGGCTCGGAAACGATGTATGAAGTCGAATATGGCCCCACCGAAGCCTATGGGCAGAAGTCTGCGTCGGCGAAGCTCGCCAGCGGCGCCGGGCCGACGCATGAGACGGTGATCTTGTCCGGCTTGAAAGCTGGCAGCACGTTCTATTTCCGGGTGGTCGCAAAGAACGCACGGGCGAGCACGGGCGTCGCGAGCGTGGTCGAGCATTTCACGACCGAAGCACCGCCGGGTGGAGGCGGCGGGTCCGCGGGCGGTGGCCCATCGGGTCAGCAGGGGGTCTCGGGCTTCCAAAGCTCATCGCTGGGCGGCGCGACGCTCGGCTCGCTGCCGCCGCCGGTACTGGGCGTGAACGTGAACGTGGATGTGGTGAGCGGGAAAGTGTTCGTGGCGTACCCGCCGGGATCGCAGCTGGCGAGCCTGTCGGACGTGCTCGAGGCGAGCTTGGCCTCGCCGCTTCAGGCGATCGAGAGCCTGAGCAAGGGCCTGCACTTCGTCCCGCTGACCGAAGCTCGCCAGATCCCGGTGGGCTCGGTGCTCGAAACGACGGCGGGAGTGGCGCGGATCGAGACGGCCACGGCGAGCATCAACAAGCCGCAGTTCGGCAACTTCGGCGCGGGGATCTTCAAGCTGCTGCAGGCGCGCAAGCAGAAAGGCCTGACCGAACTGGACATCATGAACGTCCATACCGCGCGTCAGGTGTGCGCGACGCTTGGCAAGGTCGCGGCGGTGGCGGCGAAGCTGAGCAGCAAGGTACTGGGGCGGCTGAACGCGAACGCGCACGGGAAATTCACGACGAAGGGGCAGTACAGCGCGGCGACGGTGCGCGGCACCGTGTGGAACGTCGCCAACCAGTGCGACGGGACGTTGACGAAGGTCCAGCGCGGCGTCGTCTCGGTGCGCGACTTCGTGCGACGCAAGACGATCACGCTGTTCACAGGAATGCACTATCTCGCCCGCCCGTGAGCAGGAGCGCTTGATGCACAGCAGAAGCCTGGCTCTGGCGCTGGTCGCCGCCTGTGCGTGTCTAATGGCGTTCGCCGCTGTCGCGCAGGCGGCAACGATCGAAGTCACCACGACTGCTGACCTGTCCGACACAGGCTGCCCAGGTCCTGAATGCTCATTGCGCGAAGCGATCGCCGATGCAAGCAGCGGCGACACGATCGAGCTGGCGGGAACCAAAGCCACCCCGAAGGTCTACGAACTGACCCAGGGCAGCCAGATCCTCATCACCAAGTCGCTGACGCTCGAAGGCAACGGACCCGAAGCGAGCATCGTCGATGGCTCCTCCAACCTCTCCGGAGACCCGGAGAAACACAACCGCATCCTGAAGGTCTCGGCCGGGCCGCTCAAAATCGTCGGCATGAGCTTCAACGGTGGGACCGACGAAAACGACGAAAACTGCCCCAGCGGGTGCGAGACGCTCTCGGCCAACGGTGGCGGCGCGCTGTTCAACACCGGCGCGACAGTGGCGCTCGAAGATGTCGCCTTTGAAGGCGACGGTGTCACGAGCGGCCAGCCGCTCGGCGGCGCGATTGCCAACGATGGCACGCTCGAAATGACGAACGTCTCGTTCATCGACGATGGCGCGGCAATCGGCGGTGCGCTGTTCTCGCGCGGCGGCACGATCACCGCCAACGGCGTGACGTTCGAGGATGACGGTGGCTTCGACTTCGACGGTGGCGCCGTCTTCCTCTATCAGGGAGGAAATGCAACCTTCACCGACGCCACCATCGTGGGCAGCGGTAGCTCGTCGTCCTTGGGTGGAGGGGTCGACAACGACGACTCCACGCTGACGCTGATCAACGACACGCTATCGGACAACGTCCGTGGGTCCCTGGAGACCGACGTCGGCGGCGACACGAGCGTCGAGAACACGATCATCGGCTCGGGTTTCTCCGACAACGGCCTGACTTTGGACTGCGTGGCCGCCGGCGAAGAAACCAATGCCGGAACGACGACCGCCAACGCAATCAGCCACGACCTCGGCAACAACATCGATCAGGACGGCGCCTGCGGGCTCGATGCCGCCGGAGACCACTCGGGCGTCGACCCGGATCTCGCGCCGATCGCCGACAACGGTGGCCCCACGCTTACCGAGGCGCTGCTTCACGGCAGCCCCGCGATCGAAGCCGGCAACGACGCGGCCTGTCCCGCGACCGACCAGCGCGGCATCGCGCGGCCGCAGGGGGCGCATTGCGACATCGGCGCGTTCGAGGCCGTGTTGGTGGGCCAGCCGACCGCGACCACCTCTGCCGCCACAGGCCTGACGTCATCCGAAGCGACGCTCGCGGCGACGATCGATCTCGACGGCGAGGCGGGCGGCTTTCACTTCCTGTGGGGAACCTCGCCAGCCGCCCTGACCAAAGAAAGCCCAGAGGCGGCGGCTGGCGTCGTCTCGAGCGATACGGCCGAGAGCGAGGTGCTGGGCGGGCTGAACCAGGAAACGACCTACTACTTCAAGGCTGTCGCCGACAACGCGTCCGGCAGTGTCCCGGCGGGCAACGTGCTGAGCTTCGCCACGCCATCGGGGCCGCCTGGGCCGCCGATCGTGACGGAAGTCGGCGTCGTGTCCGTGACGGAAACGACCGCCACGGTTGAACTCACGATCAACCCAAATGGCGCCGCTACTACGTACGAGGTCGAATACGGGCCGACCGAAAGCTACGGCCACAAAACCAAACCGGTGGGCATTGGCGCCACCGGTGGGCCCAAGCGATTCACGGAAACGCTCACCGGGCTCAACGCCCACAGCACCTACCACTTCCGGGCTCTGGCGATCAACTCTGAAGAAGCAAACGGAGTGCCGAGCGAAGATCGAGCATTCACGACCGAACGGAAATCGACCGGCGGCACCGGCGGCACCGGCACTGCGCCCACCTCCAGCGCGACCGCCTCCGGCTGCTTCGCCAACGGCAAAGTGCCGGTGATCGTCTCGGGCCCGGCCGGCACGAAGATCGTCAACTACAGCCTCGACGGCGCGGCCGTCCAGTCGGTTCCCGCCAACGAAGCCGGCGAAGCGACGATCCCGGTGCCGGCCGGTCAGCACACGCTCGAATACTGGGGCGAAGACGACGGCATCCCGGAGAGCGCTCGCCACGTGCTGACCGCGACGGTCTCGACGAGCCCGACGCTGACGATCGCAAGCGACCAGGGTCACACCACCTATGAACTCGGCGAAGCGGCGTCGGTCACGATCACGGCCACCGGCCTTGGCCTGACGAGCGACCCGTCGGCGTCAAATGTGTCGATCCCGACGTCCACGGCGGGAACCTTCACGGTGACGCGCTCGGCGACGAGCGTGTGCGGCACGACCGAACACACCTTCTCCTACACGGTGCTCGCGCCGCCGGTGCTGGGCAAGGACGTCAACGTGGACCCGATCAAGGGCAAGGTGCTGATCGCGCTGCCGCCAGGCGCTTCGCCGAGCCTCGTGGAACAGCCGGGTTCGCTGCAGGCGGGCCTGCCGGGTGCGCTGGCCAGCGACTGGGCGGACCCGGTGGAAATCGCCACCGAGAGCCTCAGCAAGGGCCTGACGTTCATCCCGCTGACCGAAGTGCGCCAGATCCCGGTCGGCTCGATCCTCGAAGCGACGGCGGGGGTGGCGCGGATCACGACGGCGACGGCCGCCAAGAACAAGCTGCAGTCGGGCGAGTTCGGCGCGGGGATCTTCAAGCTGCTGCAGCAGCGCAAGCAGAAGGGCCTGACCGAACTGGACATCATGAACGCCCACACCGCGCATCAGCTGTGCACGACGCTCGGCAAGCGCGCGGCGGTCGCGGCGAAGTTGAGCAGCAAGGTGCTCGGCAAATTGAACGCAAACGCACACGGCAAATTCACGACGAAAGGTCAGTACAGCGCGGCGACCGTGCGCGGCACCGTGTGGAGCGTCACCAACCAGTGCGACGGGACGCTTACGAAGGTTCAGCGCGGCGTCGTCTCGGTGCGCGACTTCGTGCGGCGCAAGACGATCACGCTGTTCACCGGCCAGTCATACCTCGCGCGCCCCTGACGGCCACCGTGCCAGAGGTGGACGCGCCCCTGAGCGTCGTCAGACGGCGCTGGCCTGAGGCTGGCGCGCGCCGAGACTGGGCATCGCGCGACCGCTGGCCTCGATCGCGCTCACGGCGAGCTCGGCGAACAGCACGGCGCGCTCGGCGTCCTCGGGTCCGTAGTGGCCGCCGTCGCGGCGATCCAGCAGCGACAGCACGCCGATCGGTTGGCTGTGGCGCATCAGCGGCACGACGACCATCGTGTAGGGGACGTGTCCGGTGCCGGCGGCGATGCGCGCGGCGAAGCGCGGCGCGGTGCGGCAGTCGCTGACCGCCAGCGGCTGCGCGTCTTCGATCACGCTGCCGGCGAGGCCCTGCCCCGGGGGCAGTCTGACGCCGACGATCTCGCGCGCTCCTGCCCCCCAGGCCGACTGGTAGACCAGCTCGCCGGTGTTCGCGTCCAGCAGCGCGATCGAGGAGGCGGACGCCCCGAACACGCCGGCGGCGGTGCGCACGATCCCCTCGATCAGGGCGCGGTGCGCGGCCGGGCCCTCGACCGAGAGCGTCAGCGAGCCGCCGATCGTCTGCTGGCGTTGACCGCCGAGCGCGCGCGCGAACGCGGCGATCGATGCGACCCGCCGCTCGGGGATCATTTCCAGGCCCGTCTGCACGGCCTCGGCGATCTCGGGCGGAACCTCCGGGGCGAGCTCCTGCAGCTTGGTGGGGCTCGCGTACACGGGCGGCTTGCCGACGATCAGCGTCCACAGCGTCGCGGCCAGGCTGAAGACGTCGCTGCGTGGCGACACGGCGCCGCCGGCGAACACCTCGGGCGCCATGTACTTCGGGGTGCCGACGCCCACCGTGCCTTCTTCCTCTTCTTCGTCCGCGAGCAGGCGCGCGATCCCGAAATCGACCAGCACGACGCCGTTCTCGCCGAGGATCAGGTTGTGCGGCTTGACGTCCCGGTGGACGATCTGCTGATCGTGAACGTAGGCCAGCGCCTCGCACGCCTGGCGCGCGTACTCCACCGCCTGCTCGAGGCTCAGGCCCGGACTGCCGTCGCGCGCGAGCACGCCGTGCAGGTCGATGCCCTCGACGAGCTCCATCACCAGGTACTTGCCGCGCTCGTCGGAGAAGTGGTCGAGCACCTCCACCACGCGCGGATGGCGCAGCAGCGAAAGCAGCCGCGCCTCGACGTCGAAGCGCTCCGCGTGGGTGGTGTTCTGCACGTGCTTGACCGCCACCGCCGCGCCCGTGCTCGTGTCGCGGGCGCGGTACACCGCGCCCATCGCACCGCTCGAGATCGGCGCCCCCACCACGTAGCGGTCCGCCAGCGTGAGATCTTCGGGCAACACGAAGCGCGACTGATCCCCCGAACCTGGGCGGTTCTCCGTCATTGGGGCTAGGATACGCGCCGCTCTGGCGCCGCGCAAGCGCCGCAAGAGGCCATCGGACGAATTGCGCCCGACCACTCGGATACCGTTGGGCGAGGCGATCTCAGGTGAACTGGTGAAGCAAAAGCGCACGTGGCGGTCCGGGCCGGTGCGCGCGCGGCGGCTGCGGCTCACGCTGCTGGCGATCGTCGCCCTCGGCGCCACGGGGCTCGGGATCCTCGCATATGAGACCGAACTGCTGCACTCGCTGGAGCTGAGCACCGTCGACGCCCGCTTCGCGATCCGCGGCCACCAGCGACCGCCGTCGAACATCGTGCTCGTCGAGATCGACGAAGCGACGTTTGACGAACTCGGCTTCCAGTGGCCGTTCGCGCGCAAAGTCCACGCCAAGGTGATCGAAGCGATCGCGCGCGATCACCCCAGCGTGATCGCCTACGACGTGCAGTTCAGCGAGGCCAGCGCCTGCCCGCTGCAGGCGAAAGGCTTCCAGCCGCCCCCCGGCCACTGCCCGGCGTCCGAAGCCGATGAGGAAGCGCTGCTGGAAGCCCTGAAGAAGGCCGACGGGCGCACCGTGATGACCACCACCGAAACCGAAGGAAACGGCAAGATGCGGTTCCTCGGCAGCAACGAAGGAAACGCGCTGCTGCACGAATTCGGCTCGCGGCCCGCCAACGGGCTGCTGCCGACCGACCCGGGCGGCTTCCTGCGCCGGGTCAGCTATTCGGTCGGCGGGCTGCAGACGCTCGCGGTGGCGAGCGCCGAAGTCGCCGACGGACGTCGCGTGAGCCCGAGCGAGTTCTCAGGCGCCCCCGCCTGGATCGACTACTACGGGCCCGAAAATACCTTCCCCCGCGTGCACTTCTCGAGGGTGTACGAAGGCCGTGAGCCGCCGGGCTTCTTCCACGACAAGATCGTTGTCGTCGGCCCGTCCGCGCCGACGCTGCAGGACATCCACCCGACCTCCACCGCGCGCCAGATGCCCGGAGCCGAAGTCCAGGCCAGCGCGATCGAGACCGTGCTTCGGGGCCTGCCGCTGCGCTCGACGCCCGCGTGGCTCGACCTCGTGCTGATCGCGCTGCTCGGCCTCGCCGCGCCGCTGGCGAGCATGCGCTTTGGCCCGATCGCCACGATCGCGCTCGCCGTCGCGCTCGCCGGCGCGTTCACGCTCGCCGTGCAGATCGCGTTCGACGACGGCAGCGTCGTGTCGTTCGTGTATCCGGCCGGGGCGCTGATCCTCAGCGCGGCCGGTGCGCTGTCCGTGCAGCTGGTGACCGTCGCGTTCGAGCGCGAGCGCGTGCGCGACCTGTTCTCGCGCTTCGTGCCCGAGAACGTCGTCGACGAGGTGCTGGCCAGCGCCGACGCCGGGCTGCGCCTGGGCGGCGTGCAGCGCGACGGCACGGTCATGTTCACCGACCTGCGCGGCTTCACCACGTTCGCCGAAACGCTGACGCCCGACCACGTGATCGACGTGCTCAACCACTACCTCAGCGAGATGAGCGACGCGATCCTCGACCACGGCGGCACGCTCGTCGCGTACATGGGCGACGGGATCATGGCCGTGTTCGGTGCGCCGATCGTCCAGCCCGACCACGCCGACCGCGCGCTCTCCACCGCGCGCGAGATGCTCGCCGTGCGCCTGCCGCGCTTCAACGCCTGGCTGCGCGAGCAGGGGCTCGGATCGGGCTTCCGCATGGGCATCGGCCTGAACAGCGGCAGCGTGATGTCGGGCAACGTCGGCTCCGAACGTCGTGTCGAGTACACGGCCGTCGGCGACACCACCAACTCGGCGGCGCGCATCGAGCAGCTCACGAAGGGCACGCCGCACCAGCTGATGCTCTCCGGCGGAACGAAGGACGCGCTCACCGTGGCGCCTGAGGACCTCGTGTTCGTCGAAGAGGTCGAGCTGCGCGGCCGGCGCACCCACACCTCGATCTGGGCGCTCGCCGAGGAGCCGACCGAATCCCCTGACGGCGCGCCGCCCGCGGATGCCGCGCAGCCTCCGAGCCCCGCGCCGCCCGGCGACGCGGCGGTGCCTCAGCCCGAGACTTCGTAACCGGCCTGGCGCAGTGCCGCGAGCGCGCTGCTCGCACGGCCGCGGCCCGCGGCGATCGCGCGTGTTGCCGCGCCGTACGCGCCTTCTTCGCCGGCCCGTGCGGCGGCCGCCAACGCGCTGTACCCGTGTGCGAGCGCCGCGAGCGAGCCGGCGAGGCTCGCGCCCAGGCCCTGCACGGCGGGACTTGCCTCCAGGCGTCCGATCGCGCCCGACGCGGAGCTGTAGGCGGTGGCGAGCCGGCTGGCGGCGGCGGCCTGCGCGGAGGCGCTGGTAGCGGCGCGCAGGCTGGCGGCGCCGGCGCTGGCGGCGCCGTTCAGCTTGGCGAGGACGCTCGCCAGCGCGGCGGCGTACCGCGGGCTGGGCGCCAGCCCGAACGCGGTCGTGCCGTTCAGCTTCAGCGTGGCGGCGATCTGCGAGCACTGCGTGCTCTTCGCGGCGTCGCCCGCGGCCACGCAGGCGACGGTCGCGACGCCGCCCGCGGTCGGCACCGCGTACAGCGTCAGCGGCCCGGCGAGACCCTGCACCGACAGGCCGCTGTAGCGGTAGGCCTGTAGCGCGCCGAGTCGCACGGCTTCCGCATGCGGCGGCGCGCCGCCGAGCGCGCTCGTGAACGCGGCGGGCAGCAGCGACGGGCCCGAGGCGCTGACCTCGCCCGCCACCAGGCGCTCGCCGGAGGCGGCCGATCCCGAGCCGCCGGCGGCCGCGGGCGCGAGCGCGAGCGGCTGTGAGAACGCGAGCCCGGGAATCGCCGGGGCGCTTGCCAGGTGCTGCCAGCTGGCGGGGAAGGAGAGTTCGAGATCGCCAGCCGACGCCGTGTTGCTGAAGGCTTCCCCGGAGCTGCTGGAGCCGCCGCCGAGCAGGAAGCCAACGGCAGCCGCCACGACGGCGGCGACGATTGCCGCCAGCGCGAACCCTCCGCGCCCGGCGCCCGTGGTCGCGCGGCCGTCGCGGCCGCCGGCGTCGACGCTGGCGGAGGCCCTGGTCGGCGCGCCCGCGAGGGCGGGCGTCATCACCGGCGCCGCCACCGCGGCCCCGCCCGCGCGGGTGGCGCCCTGGTCGTCCTGGACGGCGGTCCCCGCCGCGCGCGTGGGCGAGCCGGCGCTGACACCGGGACGGGTCGCTTGGGTCGAGCTCGGCCCGGCGGCCGGGGCAGCGCCGAGCGCGCGCCGCGCCTTCAGCATCAGCTCGCCGGCGGACGCTGGGCGCGCGGCCGGATCCTTGGCCATGCCCTCGGCGATCACCTCGTCCATCGCCGCCGGGAGGTCCGGGCGGATCTCCGACAGGCGCGGCGCCGGATCGGTGAGGTGCGCCATCAGGACCCTGTCTTCGGTGGCCCGCACGTACGGGACCTGGCCGGTGAGGCACTCGCACAGCACGGCCGTCAGCGCGTACACGTCGCTGCGCGCGGTGGCGAGTTCGCCACGGGCCTGCTCGGGGGAGATGTAGTCGATCGTGCCGACGAACTGGCCGGTCTCGGTCATCGCGGCGTCGTCGTTGCCCTTCGTTAGCCCGAAGTCGGCGAGGTATGCGTGATCGCCGGTGCCGACGAGCACGTTGTGGGGCTTGACGTCGCGGTGGATGAGCCCGCGCGCGTGCGCCGCGTCGAGCGCCTCAGCCACCTGCGTCAGCAGTCGCAGCGCGCGGCGGTCGTCGAGCTCGCGGCGCTGGATCAGCTCCTTGAGCGTCGGGCCCTCGACCATGCGCATCGCCAGGAACAGGCGCTGATCGGCCTCGCCGGCCTCGTACACCGTGACGATGTGGGGATGATCGAGCGCCGCCTGCAGCAGGCCCTCGCGACGGAAGCGCTCGCGGAAGGCGGGGTCGGAGCTGAGCTCGACCGTCAGCACCTTCAACGCGACGACCCGCTCGAGCGACAGCTGCGTGGCGCGGTAGACGGCGCCCATGCCGCCTTCCCCGAGCATGCCGTCGAGGCGATAGCCGGCATCGACCATGGAGCTGTGCAACGTGTCCATCAGATCACCGCGCGCCGACTGGTCGAGTTGGGGTCACGACCTCCTCGACTAGCCCACGAGCACCGGCCCGCTGCCACCCGATGGGGCGCTCGGCGCGGACGGCGCGGCTGGCGTGGGCGTGGAGCTCGGGGTGGGAGTGCTTGCGGGGGTCGACACGGCCGGACGCGGTGGACGGCGCAGCGCCGGCAACGTCGCGATGGGCAGCGTCGCGCCGGAGACGCGCACGGGCGTGGCGGGGATCGCCAGCGGCGTTGGCGCGGGCGGCGCGTGCGAGGAGGAGGCCGTGGCCCTGTGCACCGCGAAGGCCGCGCCGAACGCCAGCACCGCGATCAGCGCCGCGATCCCGATGCGCCCGCGCGAGCTCGCGGTCATTCGCAGGACTCGAGCTTCTTCGTGCCCGGGGCCAGGCAGCGCTGGACCTTCTTGAAGCTGCCGCGGCCGATCTTGTATTCGATGTAAGCCCCGACATCGTTCTTGGCGGTCACGTAGATCTTCAGCGCCGAGCCGCGCGGCAGCACCGCGCCGCGCAGGCGCAGGAAGCTGACGGACTTGGCGGTCGCCGTCTGCCGACCGCAGCCATGCGTGCAGCGCACTTCCACGTGCGCCTTCGGGTGAGCGCTGACCGACAGGCCGACCACGCGCACGCCGTTGGCGAGCGGCTGCGCGGTGAGCGTCGCTTCGGCTTCGATGTGCTTTGGCGCGACGAGGTAGTCGAACAGGACCTGGAGTTCGCCGCCGGCTTCGCCGACGCCGCCGACCTGCACGGTGTAGGCCTTGCCCGCCTGCACGTTGTCGAACAGTTCGCCGGCCATCGTCGGTTCGTTGATGGCGCACACGCGTTCGTTGTTTTCGGGCAGCAGCGTTTTCGTGTTGAACGGCATGATCGCCATCACCGTCGGGAAGATCGCCGAGGTGCGCACCCGCATCAGCCCGTTGGCGTCGGGGTAGAAGTCGTACCAGACCGTCTTGCCCTCGCCGACGCCCTTGCAGCCCGTCAGCTCGGCGGGGCCCGGGTTCGTGCCGAGGATGTCCGACTGCACCGTCGCCCCCGCGGTGTTGCGTTTGTCGCTCAGCGTGTCTTCGCGGTTGAGCGGCTTGCCGGGTTCGTTGAGGTTCAGCGAGCTCAGGTAGTTGTCGTTGATCGGCGGTTCGGGTGACGCGGCGCTCGCGCTCAACGTCGCGGTGCCCGCGGTCGCCAGGGCTGTCGCCAAGGCCACGACCGCGACCGGCCGTCGGAAGCGTGTGTGTGTTACTCGCATTCGAACCACCTCGCCTCTCGCTGGGGAGGCTCCATCATATGTCAGACGTCAGCGTCCAGAGCGCACGCGGCACGACTGCTTGCGAACGGGGCAAATCGCGCTGGTAGACTCGCCGCCGCCTTACACCGAGCGCAAAGCGACGAGCTCAAAATGAACAAGGGGGGCGGCGAAGTGGATAGCGAGACGTCGGGCTCCGTTGGGGCGCGTCGCCTGGCGATCCACTACACGCTCCTGGCGCTGGTCACGGCGGGCGTGTTCGCGTTCGTGTTCGCCGCCGGCGCGAGCAAGCACGCCCAGGCCCAGATCGCGGGCGGCTACGACGTGTCGGGCGCCCCGAGCGCGGCGGCCTGCCTCGGGCCGAAGATCGAACTCGTGCAGTCGGGCCGCTTCGTCACGATCGCCAACGCGAAGTCCACGCTCAGCGGCGCGCTGACGTTCGTGAACGGGCGTCTGACCGGCAGCGTGCACTGTGTGAAAGGGCATACCGCCCGGATCGAAGCGCACGTCGCCAACGACGTGCTCGCGGGCTCGCTCGGCGGGCTGCCGGTGAGCGCGCAGCAAAAGCGCGATCCACCCGAACCGGGCGCGCCGAAACCGCTCGTCCCGGGGTCGGTGGGCGGCGAATACAAGCTCGCACCGAGCTCGGCGTGCCTTGGCGGCAGCATCAAGCTCGTGCAGGCTGGCTCGGACGTCAAGGTCGTGGCCTCGAAAAAGCCGCGCGGCAGCCTCGTCTACCGCGCCGGTGGTTTGGCCGGCGCGGTCTCCTGCCAGTTCGGCGGGCGGCGCGCGGTGTCGGGCACGGCGAGCGGTCGCACGCTGGAACTGATCTTCGCGCCGCCGGGGGCGCAGGCGCCCGCCCCCGGCGCGACGGCCTCGCCGCTGGACGAACGGATCTCGGCGACCAAGCAGCGCACGTTCGAAAGCACCGTCGTCGCGTTCTTCATCGCGGTCGCGGTCGTGATGCTGTTCGCGCGCCTGTGCGGGAGCCTGATGCCGCGGATCGGCCAGCCGCGTGTGATGGGCGAGGTGCTCGCGGGGATCCTGCTCGGCCCGACCGCGTTCGGCGCGATCGACCCGAGCCTGCAGGCGAGCGTGTTCGCGTCGGACATCGTCCCGTACATCGGCGTGGCGGCCAACCTGGGGCTGATCTTCTTCATGTTCTTGATCGGCCTCGAGGTCGACCTCGGGCAGCTGCGCGGGCGCGCGCGGATGACGCTCGCGGTCTCGAACACGGCGCTGCTGGTGCCGCTGATGCTGGGCGTGCTGATCGCGCTGCCGCTGTACCCGCTGCTGGCGCCCGACACGCGCTTCGCGGCGTTCGCGCTGTTCGTGGGGGTGTCGATGTCGGTGACCGCGTTCCCGGTGCTGGCGAGGATCATCTCCGAGCGGCGCATGCTCAAGCAGCCGCTGGGTGCGCTGGCGCTGTCGGCGGCGGCCGTCGACGACATCTCAGCGTGGTTCCTGATCGCGCTCGCCACCGCGGTCGCGGGAGCGGGCAGCGGCCTGGTGGTGCTCGAAACGATCGGCTGGGCGGCGGTGTTCTGCCTGGGCATGGCCTTCCTCGTGCGCCCGGTCCTGGCGCGCGCGGCGGTCGCCTACGACGAGGCGGGCCGGGTGCCGGGCACGTGGATCACGGCGATCTTCGCGGGCGTGCTGCTGTCGGCGGTCGCCACCGAGACGATTGGCATCGCGGTGATCTTCGGCGCGTTCGTGATGGGGATCGTGATGCCCCGCCACGCGGGGCTCAGCGAGGACGTGACGCGTCGTGTGGAGGACTTCGTGGTGACGCTGTTGCTGCCGCTGTTCTTCGCGTACACGGGCCTGCGCACGAACGTCGCGCTGCTCGGCCGCGGGCAGCTGGTCCTGATCACGATCGCGCTGAGCGCGATCGCGATCGTCGGCAAGTACGGCGGCACGCTGATCGCCGCGCGCGTGATCCGCCTGCCGTGGCGCCAGTCGGCGGTGCTGGGGGCGCTGATGAACACGCGCGGGCTGACCGAGCTGATCGTGCTCAACCTGGCACTCAGCATCGGGGCGATCTCCACGGCGCTGTTCACGGCGCTCGTGATCATGGCGCTGGTGACGACGTTCATGGCCGGTCCGCTGGTACGCCTGCTCGATCCGCACAACGCCTTCGGCGAGGAGCCCGAGCAGGAGCTGGCGGCGGTCGCTGGCCCGGCCGTGGCGCGGCCGGGCGCGGCGCCCGAGCACTCGATCCTGGTCACGCCCCAGGGCGAAGCCGCGCTCGAGCAGCTGCTGGCGCTGGCGGAGCCGCTGGCGCGTTCGGAGCCGCGCCGCGAGCTGATCCTCGCGCGCCTGATCCGCCCGCCGCGCGGCGCGGGCGTGCGGGGCGGCCTGCAGACCGAGGCGCGGCAGGTGAGCGCCGCCTCCGAGGAACTTCAGGAGACGCGCCGCGAGCTGCTGGGCGAGGGCATCGACGCGCGCGCGGTCGCGCTGACGTCGGCCGATCCCGGCCGCGACATCACGCGGCTGTGCCGCAGCGAGGCGGTCGACCTCGTGCTGCTGGACGGCCGCCGGCCGCTGCTCGGCGACGGCGTGCCGCGCGAGGAGGTCGGCACGGTGCTGAGCGATGCGCCGTGTGACGTGGCGGTGCTGGTGGCGCGCGAGGGCGTGGCGATCAGCCCCGGCCCGGAGAGCCCCGTGGTGGTGCCGTTCGGGGGCGCCGATCACGACTGGGCGGCGCTCGAGCTCGCCGCGTGGATCGCCGCGGCCAGCGACGCGCCGCTGCGGCTGGTCGGCTCCGCCGGCACGAGCGACGATGGCCGCGACGCGAGCGGCCTGCTGGCGAACGCGTCGCTGGTGGTGCAGCAGTTCGCGGGCGTCGCCGCGGAGCCGGTGCTCGCCGAGCCCGGACGCGACGGCATCCTCGAGGCGGTCGCCGGCGCGGGCCTGCTGCTCGTCGGCCTGTCCGAGCGCTGGCGCAAGGAGGGCCTGGGCGAGACGCGGCGCGCGATCGCGCGCTCGGCCCCCGCGCCGATCGTGTTCGTGCGCCGCGGCGAGCGCGCCGGCGCGCTGGCGCCCGCAACCGAGATGACCCGCTTCGGCTGGTCCGCGGCCGGCGTCGGCGGCCTCGGCAAGCCGCTATGAGCTGACGGCCCGCCAGGCGCCGTCGGCGAACACGAAGCGCACGGCCTCGCCGCCATCGGCGAGCGCGACGCGCGCCTCGCGCGCGTCCAGATCGACCTCCAGGCTGAGCGCGAGCGGCGGGGTGCCGCCCGACGGCGGCGCGACGCCCTGGGGTGGCGCGACGGCCTGCGGCGAGGCTCCGGCCTGCGCGGGCGCGCTCACCGAGGATCGAGCGGCGTCGGGCGGCACGGCGATCTCCCTGACGACGAGCGTGGTGGCGCCGGTCTCGATCGAGTCGCCGAGCGACAGCAGGCGCGGGCTGTTGATGCGCAGGCCGTTGACGAACGTGCCGTTGGAGGAGCCGAGGTCCTCGATCGCGTAGTCGCCGGTGGCCTCGCGGGAGATGCGGGCGTGCTGGCGGGAGATCTCCTCGTCGCCGGCGAGCCTGCCTGGGCCGTCGGCGTGGCGCCCGATGACGAGCTCGTCCTCGACGGCGATCGTGTTGCCGAGGTCGTTGCCGCTGATCACCTCGAGGCGCATGTAGCGCGTGGCGGGGCTCATCGGAAGAAGGTGGTGGCCGCCGGATCCTGGGCCTGCTCGCTGTGCTCGGCGCGGATGACGTGCGTGACGGCGTTGATCAGCGCGAGGTGGGTGAACGCCTGCGGGAAGTTGCCGAGGTGGCGGCCGGTGCGCGGTTCGATCTCCTCGGCGTACAGCGCGAGCGAGCTGGCGTGCGAGATGAGCTTCTCGCAGAGCGCGCGAGCGCGTCCCAGCTCGCCGATTTCACACAGCGCGGAGACGAGCCAGAACGAGCAGATCGTGAACGAGCCCTCCTCGCCGGCGAGCCCGTCGTCGGTCTCGCCGGTGCGGTAGCGCAGCACGAGCCCGTCCTCGGTGAGCTCGTCGGCGATCGCGAGCACGGTGGCGACGATGCGCGGGTCATCGGTGGGCAGGAAGCGCACGAGCGGCATCAGCAGCAGCGAGGCGTCGAGCGCACTCGCGCCGTAGGCCTGCGTGAAGACGCCGCGATCGTCAACGCCGTGCTCGCAGATGTCGGCGTGGATCTCCTCGGCGACGGTGCGCCAGCGCTCGGCGCAGTCGCGGTCGTCGCGCAGCAGCGCCAGGCGTGCGCCGCGGTCGGCGGCAACCCAGCACATGAGCTTCGAGGAGGTGAAGTGCTGGGGCTCGCCGCGGACCTCCCAGATGCCGCGGTCGGGCTCGCGCCAGTGCTTCTGCGCGCCGGCGACCTGGCGCTTGATGATCGGCCACAGGCGGTCGGGCAGCTGGTCGCGCGAGCGCGTGTGCAGGTAGATCGAGTCGAGCACGGCGCCCCACACGTCGTGCTGGCGCTGGCGGTAGGCGCCGTTGCCGATGCGCACGGGGCGCGCGCCGCCGTAGCCGGAGAGGTGGTCGAGCTCCTGCTCGTCGAGGCGGCTCTCGCCGCCGATCCCGTACATGATCTGCAGCTCGCCGTCCTCGGCTTCGGCCGCTTCGGCGAGGTCGGCGACGAAGTAGAAGAAGTCGTTGGCCTCCCAGTCGAAGCCGAGCGTGTACAGCGCCCACAGCATGAACGTGGAGTCGCGGATCCACGTGTAGCGGTAGTCCCAGTTGCGTTCGCCGCCGGGCGTCTCGGGCAGCGAGGTGGTGGCGGCGGCGACCATCGCCCCGGTGGGCGCGTAGCTGAGCCCCTTGAGCGTGAGCGCGCTGCGCTGCAGGTGCGTGCGCCAGGGGTGGTCGGGGAAGCTGCCCTGCTTGAGCCACTCCTGCCAGTAGTGGGCGGTGCGCACGAGCCGTACGTCGGCCTCGTCGTAGGTGACGGGCAGCGGGTGCTCGGACCAGCCGAGCGCGGCGAACGCGACCTCGCCTTCGCGCAGGATCGTGCGCGCGCGGGCGCGCGGGCCCTCGAAGCCGAGGTTCATGTCGGTGACGAGCTTGAGCTGCAGGTCCATGCCCTCGGAGCCGGCGGTGGCCTCGTTGTAGCCGGGGCCGGTGTAGGACCATTCGGCGGCGAGGCCGCCGTAGTCGAAGACGGGTTCGCAGTCGAGGTGGATCTCGGCCCACCCCTGCACGCAGCGCACGGTGCGCAGCAGCACGTGGTCGGCGTCGTAGTTGGTGGGCGAGCGCCGGTGCGTGTGCGAGCGCTCCTCCTTGTGGTGCCATGGCCCGATGCACAGCACGTCGTTGACGACGACCCAGCCGGTGGGCGTCTCCCAGCTGGTCTCGAGCACCATCGTGCCGGGCAGGTAGCGCACGCCGCCGGGAACGGTGACGCCGGCGGGACCGAGCCGGAAGCCGCCGGCGTCGCGATCGAGCATTGCGCCGAACACGCTCGGCGAGTCAAAGCGCGGCAGGCACATCCACTCGACGTTGCCGCTGGGCGCGATCAGCGCGCACGTCTCGCAGTCCGACAGGAAGCCGTAGTCGGCGATCGGCGGGAACGGACTCCCCGGATGTCCGTGCGGCATCGCGCTCACGGCGCCAAGGCTACTAGTGCGGGGCGCGGGCGAGAGTCCGCGTCGGCCCGGCGCCGCCTGGACGACACCGGCCGGATATAGGCTGCGGTCGATGACCTGGGTTGAAATCTTCACCACGTTCGTGGTGTCGCACCTGGTCGGCGACTACCTGCTGCAGACCGACTGGCAGGCGTTGCACAAGCGCGGCGGTCTGGCGCGCGGTGCGGGCGACGCGCGGCGGGCGCTGTTCACGCACGTCGGCACGTACACGCTCGCGTTCGTGCCGGCGCTGGTGGTGAGCGATCTGAGCGTGGAACTGGTGTGGGTGGTGCCGGCGATCGCGATTCCGCACCTGATCCAGGACGACGGCAGGCTGCTGCACGCGTACATGAAACGCGTCAAGCATCTCGATCCGACGGGCAACCTGTCGGTGTCGATCGCGGTCGATCAGACGTTTCACCTGCTGGCGCTGCTGGCGGTGGCGCTGGCGATCGGCTCGTGAGCCTCGATGGCGAGCACCGTAGATCGGTTAAGGGCAATAAATGAAAGGATGCCAGCGGTGAGCGTGTGGACTTCGCGCGGATCGCGATCGAGGAAGGATGCCTGTGGTGAGTGGTATGGACTGTGAGCGGATCGCCATCGAGGAAGGATGCCTGTGGTGAGTGGTATGGACTGTGAGCGGATCGCCATCGAGGAAGGATGCCTGTGGTGAGTGGTATGGACTTTGAGCAGATCGCGATCGAGGTGGCTGACCGCGTGCTGACGATCACGCTCAACCGGCCGGAGCGGCTGAACGCGTGGACGGCGCGGATGGGGATGGAGCTGCGGGCGGCGTTCGACCTGGCGGACGCGGATGACGAGGTGCGCGCGATCATCGTGACGGGCGCCGGTCGCGGCTTCTGCGCGGGCGCGGACCTGGCGAGCGGCGGCGACACGTTCGACGCGCGCAAGCGCGAGGCGGTCGCGGGCGCGATGCGCGACAACGGCGGTGAGTTCACGCTGAGGGTCTTCGAATCGACGAAGCCGGTGATCGCGGCGATCAACGGCCCGGCGGTGGGCGTGGGCGCGACGATGACGCTGCCGATGGATATCCGCCTGGCGGCCGAGGACGCGCGCATCGGCTTCGTGTTCGCGCGCCGCGGGATCATCCCGGAGGCGTGCTCGAGCTGGTTCCTGCCGCGCGTGGTTGGCATCAGCCGCGCGATGGAGTGGGTCGCGACCGGCCGTGTGTTCTCGGCGCAGGAGGCGCTCGAGGGCGGTCTGGTGCGCAGCGTGCACCCGCAGGCGCAGCTGCTCGACGCCGCCCGCGAGCTGGCGAGCGAGATCGCCGAGAACACCGCGCCGGTATCGGTCGCGCTCGCGCGGCAGCTGATGTGGCGGATGCTCGGCGCCGAGCACCCGATGCTCGCCCACCGCGCCGACTCGCGCGGCATGGCCGCCCGCGGCCAGTCGGCGGACGCGGTCGAGGGCATCACCGCGTTCCTGGAGAAGCGCCCGGCGCATTTCCCCGATCGCGTCAGCGACGGCCTGCCGGACGTGATGCCCGGGTGGAGCGCGCCCGAGTTCGAATAGCGCTTGGTCGGGGCGCTGGGGTGGGGCTTCGAGCGGCGCTCGGCGGCGCGCTCCGAACGACAAGTAGATGGTCACCGGGGAAAGTGTCGAAGCGGCAAGGGGGGCTTGACCGCCCGACCCCCCGATGACCAGTGACTCAGGCTAGAGGCGCGAGGCTCGCTGCCACATCACACAAACGTGGGATTTACGCGAGGCGGCCGGCGGGCAGCTCCTGCACGAGCGAGAGCACGGGCGCGAACAGGTCGCCGCGCTCGGCTACGCGCGCGAGCACGTCGGGCGCCTCGAAGGCGAGGCCGGCGGGATCGCCGGAGTCTCGCGCCGCGCGCACCTCGTCCCACTCGACGGGCGTGGAGACCGTCGGGCGCTCGCGCGCGCGCAGCGAGTACACGCACACGGTCGTCTTCTTGGCGTCGTTCTGGCTCCAGTCGATCAGCACCTTGCCCGTGCGGCGCGCCTTGGTCATGCGCGAGACGACGATGTCCGGTTCGGCGCCCTCGAGCAGCTCGGCGACCGCCTTGGCGAACGGCTTCGTGCGCTCGTAGGTGGCGTCGGCGGAGTTCAGCGGCACGTACACCTGCAGGCCCTTGGAGCCGGAGGTCTTGGCGAAGCTCTGCAGGCCGAGGTGCTCGAACATCCCGTGCAGCTGCAGGCCGACGTGGCAGCACTCGACGATGCTCGCCGGCGCGCCCGGGTCGAGGTCGAACACCAGCGCGGTCGGGCGCTCGATCGCCTGCGCGCGTGAGAGCGGCACGTGCAGCTCGATCGCCGCGAGGTTCGCGAGCCACACGAGCGTCGGCAGATCGTCGGCGAGCGTGTAGTCGATCGGCTTGCGCTCGCTCGCGACGGTCGCCGTGCGCACCCACCGCGGGCGATGCGCGGGCGCCTGCTTCTGGAAGAACGACTTCCCCTGCACGCCGTCGGGCCAGCGCGTGACCGTCAGCGGGCGCCCGGCGAGGTGGCCGAGCATCACCGGCGCGATCGCCGCGTAGTACGCGATCACGTCGCCCTTCGTGAACCGCGCCTTCGGATACAGCACCTTGTCGAGGTTCGACAGCTTCAGCTCGCGCCCCTCGACGGTCGTCTGCGCCGACGCGGCGCCCGCCCGCGCCCTCCGCGCCGGCGCGGCGTCGACCGGCGTCTTCGCCTGCTCCGCCGATGTGTGGTCCTCACGCACGACCTGCTCGGCCGGCTTGTCCGTACGCAGGCCCTTGTAGGTGGGCGCGCGCAGGCTGCCCTTGTCGGTCCAGCTCGCGAACTCGACCTCGACGACGAGCTGGGGCTCGCAGAAGCGCGCTCCCCGCGGCGGCCTCTCTCCGGTGCGAACGGCGAGGTGGCCCGCGCGAGCGGCGCGAGCAGGCCGGACAGCCGCTGCAGCTCCTCGTCGCTGAAGCCGCTGCCGACGCGGCCCACGTAGCGCAGCGGTCCGTCGGCGTCGTGCACGCCGAGCAGCAGCGCGCCGATGCTGTCGCTGCGCTTGCCCTTGCCCGGCATCCAGCCGCCGACGACGAGCTCCTGGCGAGCGACGCTGCTTGACCTTCACCCAGTCTGCGCTGCGCAGCCCGGGACGGTAGACGGAGTCAAGGCGCTTGGCGACGACTCCCTCGAGACCCTGCTCGGCGCTCGCCTCGAGCAGCGACCCGCCCTCGCCGAGGACGTGCTCGGGCGTCTGCCAGCTGGCGCCGTTCAGCGCGAGCTCGGCCAGCCGCGCGCGGCGCTCGCTGTAGGGCGCGCGCATCAGCGAGTGGCCGTCGAGCCACAGCAGGTCGAAGATCACGTACGTCACGGGCGTGCTGCGTCGCGAGCTTGCGCGCCTGCGCGCGCGAGGCGATGTGCATGCGCTGCTGCGAGCATCTCGAAGCTGGGTCGCCCGGCGTCGTCGAAGGCGACGATCTCGCCGTCGAGCACCGCCGTGTGCGAGCCGAGCGCGGCGTTCAGCGCGAACAGCTCGGGGTAGGCGTCGGTGATGTCGTTGAGGTTGCGGCTCTCCACGCGCAGCTCACCCGGCCGCGAGTACGCGATCGCGCGCACGCCGTCCCACTTGACCTCGTACGCCCAGCCGCCGTCCTCGTCGGGCAGCTCGCCCGAGCGCGCGAGCATCGGCGCGATCCGTGCCGGCATCGCCTCACGCTCGCGGTCCGCCGGCGGGTCCATGCGGTGGATCAGCCAGTTCTTCGGCTGCTCGCCGCCGTCGATCGGGAACAGCGCGTAGCGCGCGTCCACGCGCTCGCCGTGCAGCGCCACCTCGACCTTGCGCGGCTCCCACTTCAGGCACTCGTACGTGCCGCGATCCCAGATCGTGATCTCGCCCGCGCCGTACTGGCCCTTGGGAATCTCCGCCTCGAAGTCCAGGTACTCCAGCGGGTGATCCTCGACGGCGACCGCCAGATGGTTTTCGCCGGGCGCCTGCGGCAGCCCCTTCGGCACCGCCCACGACGCAAGCGCGCCGTCGCGTTCCAGGCGCAGGTCCCAGTGCAGCCGCGTCGCGTGGTGCTCGTGGATCACGAATCGCGGTGCGCCGTCGGGCGCCGTCGTCTGTGCGTCGCGACGCGATGGCCGTGCCGCGGGGCTCACCGGAGTGCACCGGCGACCCGCGGGTGCACCGCCTTGGGGCTCGGGCGTGGCGGCAAAGTCGCGTTTGGCGCCGTAGCGCTTCAAGCGGGCGGCGTGCTTGCCGTCCTCCACGCCGTAGCGCTTGGCGGCGGGCTTCTTCGCGGCGGGTTTCGCTGCGGCTTTCTTCGCCGCCGGCTTCTTGGCGGCTTTGCGCGGTTTGGCGCCAGCCTCATCGCGCGCCTTCGCGCGCGCGCACCGCGTCGAGGCTCGCCTTCAGGGCGCTCATCAGATCGGGCGCCGGCGCGGCGACCTCTTCGGGCGCGGGCTGCACCGCGATCGCCTTGCCCTGCGCCTTGCGCTCGATCAGCTCGAGCACCTGCTCGCGGTAGGTGTCGTGGAAGCTCGTCCGGCTCGAAGTCGCCCGCCAGCGAGTCGACGAGCTGCTTGGCGATGTCCAGCTCGCGCTTGGTCGTCTTCACCTCCGCCGCCTCCGCGACCTCGTCGAGGCGGTCCGGCGCGAGCACTTCGTCGGCGAACAGCATCGTCGCCATCCCCAGCGCGTCGCCCATCGGGCGGACCGCCACGAGCTGCTCCTTGGAGCGGATCACCACGCGCGCGATCGCGACCTTGCCGGTCTCGCGCATCGCCTCCAGCAGCAGCCGGTAGGGCTTCGGACCCGCCCGCGGCCCGGCGCCAGGTAATACGGGTGGTCGTAGTAGACCGGATCGATCTGTGAGAGATCTACGAACTCCTCGATCTCGATTGTTTTCGTCTTCTTCGGCTCGAGCGCCTCCAGCTCGCCCGGCTCGATCACCACGTAGCGGTCGGGCGCCAGCTCGTAGCCCTTGACGAGGTCGCCGTACGCGACCTCCTCGCCGCTCGACGGGTCCACCCGCTTCTGCGCCACGCGCACGCCGCTCTTGCCGGAGAGCTGGTGGAAGCGCACGGTCTTGCGGTCGACGGCGCTGTACATCTTCACCGGAACCGTGACCAGCCCGAAGCCGATCGTGCCAGTCCACATCGCGCGGGGCATGGCTTTAGTAGTACCACCTCGACGCATTCGCGACCAGCGCTGCAAATCGGCTGCCGGGCTGAGCTTCGAGCCTACGGACGGCGCTTGCGCGAGCCGCGCTGCGCTGCGCGGCGGGGCTCCGCGACCCTACGTCGTCGGGTCCTTGCGGAGCGGCGGCGGTGGCGAGGTGTTTCCGGCGAGGCCGGCCGTGCGCTGCGCCCACCATTCGAGCGGCACGATCGCGTAGGCGTCCTCGCGGGCCTCGTAGTCCAGCGCGGTCGCCAGCGCGACCACTGCGAGGATCTGGTCGTGCAGCCACGCGTCGTTGCCGAGCCGTTCGGCGTGCTCGGTGGCCACGCTGCTCCGCGCGAGCGCACGTTCGCGCGGGCTCTGACCCTCCGGCGGCTCGTTGTACGCGAGCACGTCGCTCAGCCACGACAGGCGCCCCGCAAGCTCGACGTGGCGATCGAGCACCTCCGCGTACGGTTTCGCGCTGACCATCACCGGGGCCCATTTGGCGATCACCTCCGAAGCGTGGTTGCTGAGCGCGGTCGTAAGCCGCTGCAGAGCCGCCCGGCGTCCCTCGTCTGCGATCAGCGCGTCCGCCGCGCGTGCGACCCGCGCGGTGTCCAGCGCCACTTCCCCGGCTTCGCGCAGCGACTCGACCGTGCCGCTGTGCACTTCCGCCAGCTCCAGCACTTCCAGCATTCCCGTCCACGTCGCCCGCGCGCTCTGGATCAGGGCGAACAGGACCGTCTGCGCCAGCAGGTTCCAGCGGCGCCTGTCGCGCCCGTCGACGACCTGGTTGACCACCGCCACCGTCACGCCGACGACGATCAGGTTGGCCACCAGCGAGGTCAGCATCCCGTGGCGCTCCCAGAAGGAGCCGAGCACGAAGTCCGACCCCGCCGCCGCCAGGATCAGTCCGGCTCCGGCCGCTGCCGCCAGCACCAGGCGACGTTCCAGCACGCGGCGCGCTTGGATCATGCGCGAAGATTAGGCGGGATCTCGCTCAGGGTGGCGGCGGGTGCATCGTGATCGGCAGCAGGTCGCTCGGCGCGAGCATCTCGTTCTCCGCGCTCAGTGCGTCCAACTCGTCGTAGCCGATCCGCGCCGCCGCCGCGTGTACCTCCTCGGGCAGCGCCGACAGCCGCGCCGAGTAGATCGACGGCGCCCCCAGCACGCGTGCGAGCACCGTCGCCTCCACCACCGCGATCAGCGTCGGCACCATCAGCGCGTCCGCGTGATGGGTCAGCTCGAGCAGCAGCACGACCGCCGCCAGCGGCCCCTGCATCGATGCCGCCAGCACCGCGGCGCCGCCGATGATCGCGTAGCCGCCGAGCGGCGCTCCCGGCCAGATCTGCGCCCAGCCCTCGCCGAGCAGGCCGCCCAGCAGCACGCCGTAGGCGAGCGTCGGCGTGAACAGCCCGCCGGGCGCGCCGCTACCGAGGCACGCGGCCGTCACCAGCGGCTTGAGCACGAGCAGCACCGCCAGCAGCGCGACGCTCAGCTTCGCCGTCAGCGCCAGCTGCACGACCGGTTTGCCGTTGCCCAGCAGCTGCGGATAGGCGATCGCGAGTGCGCCCAGCGCCGTGAACACGACGATCGGCGCCGCCAGCCGCCGACCACCCGGACGGCCGCATCGCGTGCGCGCGCGCGACCAGGCGTATCCAGCCGATCGCCGCCAGCCCGCGATCGGCCCGACGATCACCGCCCACACGATCTGCGAGCCGTGGACCGCATACGTGGGAATCGTGTACGTGGGGGCCGTCGGCAGCGCTATCCACGCGATCGCCGTCGCGATCAGCGACGTCGCGAGCGCCGGCAGCACCAGCGGCAGCGTCAGCGTCCCCAGCAGCACCTCCAGCGCGAACAGCGCGCCACCGAGCGGCACGTTGTACACCGCCGCCATCCCCGCGCCCGCGCCGCACGCCACCAGTAGGCGCCGCTGCCAGTCCGGCAGCTTCGCCCAGTCGCTCAGCGCGCTCGCCACCGCCGCGCCCACCTGCTGGGGCGCCGCCTCGCGCCCGAGCGACGCGCCCAGCGCGACGACCACGATCGAGTGGATCCCCGCGCGCGACGCTCGCCCAGAACGGCACCCGTGCGGTTGCGCAGCCACAGCGCCTCCGAGACCTCGCCGGGGCTGCGGCGTGCGAGCAGCAGCGTGCCCGCGCCCGCCACCACGCCGCCGATCAGCAGCACCAGCACCCGCCGCGTCGAGGACGTGCGCTTGACCGCGTCCAGGAAGTCGCCCGAGTGATACGACCACGCCAGGTGCTGGATCGCCCGCAGCAGCTCGATCAGGCGCCGCGCCGCCGAGACCCGCCCCCAGGCCGACCAGCACCACCAGCATCCAGAAGCGCGCGCCGTAGGAGGCCACGATCCCGCGGCCGGGCACGTTCGGCTGAGGCGTTCCTCGGTTCACCCGCGCACCAGTCTGACGGGGGTCGGGGTCGGGGCGGAGAACGGGCTGTTACTGCACTGAGCGCACCGGGGCGCTGAGGTTTGGTGGGCGCGCGGGGCGCGACCCCGACCACCGCGGATCTTTGTCCCAAGCGGTCCATAGCCTTGGCGTATGGTCAGTACGCCGGAGGAACTCGCCGTCGATCTATCGCGTGCCTCGCTGCACTCTCAGGAGCAAACAGAGAATCAGCTCCGGGAAAAGGCGACGGCCGTGCTCTCGGCGACGCGCCGGACTGCTCGGCAGCGAGCTGCTCGAGGTCGCAAAGTCAGGAGGAGCGGAACTGCGTCAGATGCAAGCGTCGGCAGCTTTCTATCTCGATCAAAGCTATCGACATAACCATGCCATTCTCGAAACGTCAGCGAGCCGTGTCCGCTACGCGATCATGATGCTGACCATCGAGATTCTCGCTTTGGTCGTCGCTCTCGGCGTTACAATCGTGAGCTGAGATGTCTGACAAGCCCGCCTCGCCCAAGCCCGTCCCATCGAATCCAATGCCTGCGGTGGCGCCGCCAAACGTCATCGCCCCCCGAATCCGCGGGGCGCGAGCCAGCCGGTGAAGTGGTCCGATCCGCGCGGCGAGCCTCGGCAGCTACGTGGCAAGCTTCACACCTGCCGGTGAGCCTGCTGCCCGACTACTCAAACCAGGCGCAGACCTACGACATCACGCGCGCCGCCAGCCCGTCGGTTCTCGCTGTGCTGCGCCTGGCCATCGCCGGCGCGCCCTCGCCTGACCGCGCTGGGCACAAACTGGCCAGCCAGCCAGTATCATCGTGCGCACCAAACGGACGGACGATCGTGGAGGTTTGAAATGGCGACTGTTGGGCGCGACATCGAGGCTGTGGAACTCACCGAGGAAGCAGCTGTGGGCGGACGGCCCGCCGTATGGGCTGTTCAAGGAGATGCGCGGCAAGTGCCCGATCCACTGGACCGAGAACTTCGAGCTGTTCCCCGAGGAGGCCGGCTTCTGGTCGGTGACGACCGCCGATGACATCCACACGGTCAGCCGCGACTGGCAGACGTACTCCTCGGAACGCGGCGGCGTGCTCGTCGCGGCCGCCGGCTTCCCGATCGAGCTCGCGCGCGCGATGTTCATCGGCATGGACCCGCCCAAGCACGACCGCCTGAAGGCGCTGTTCCAGGCGGGCTTCACGCCAAGGCGGATCGCCGCGCACGAGGATGCGATCCGCGCGATCGCCGTCAGGGTCCTCGACCGGCTCGACGGTCGCGAGACGTGCGATCTCGTCACCGACGTCGCCCAGCCGATCGTCTCGCGCGTGATCGGCAGCTTCATGGGCATCCCCGAGGAGGACGACGCGATCTGGGCGCGGCTGATGAACTCGACGCTCGGCGCCGCCGACCCCGACGTCAACCCAGATGGCTTCGAGGGCGCGATCGAGAAAGACCTGCCGGAGATCTTCGAGCGCTGCCGCCAGCTGATCGCGGCGCGCCGCGAGACCCCCACCGACGACCTCACGAGCGTGCTCGTCCACTCCGAGGTCGAAGGGCAGAAGCTCGAGGAACACGAGATCGTCATGGGCTTCTTCCTGCTCGTGGCCGCCGGCAACGACAGCACCAAGGCGACCTACTGCAGCGGCATGCGCGCGCTGATGGAAGACGGCGAGCAGATGCAGCTGCTGATCGACGACCCGTCGCTGATCCCCGGCGCGGTCGAGGAGTCGCTGCGGATGTTCCCCGCGTTCGCGCACTTCCGCCGCACCGCGACGTGCGACACCGAACTGCACGGCCAGAAGATCCGCGAGGGAGAGAAGGTCGTCATGTGGTACGTGTCCTCCAACCGCGACGAGACGCGCTTCGAGGACCCCGACCGCTTCGACCTGCGCCGCGAGGATTGCGAGCACCAGGCGTTCGGCGCCGGTGGGCGGCACTTCTGCCTCGGCACGGCGCTTGCGCGCCTGGAGCTGAAGGTGATGCTCGAAGAGACGCTCAAGCGCTACCCGGACATCGCGCTTGCCGGCGGGGAAGGTGGGCCGCGTGTCGAATCGCTGTTCATCAACCAGCTCAAGACGCTGCCCGTGCGGCTGTGAACGACTTCAACCGCGCGATCATCGAGGAGTTTCGCGCGAACGGCGGCCGCGTCGGCGGCCAGTTCGAGGGCGCGCCGCTGTTGCTGCTCACCAGTACCGGCGCAAAGAGCGGCGAGGTGCGCACGACGCCCGTCGTGTATCTGCGCGACGGCGAGCACCTGGTGATCTTCGCCTCCAAGGCGGGCGCGCCGACCAACCCCGCCTGGTACCACAACCTGCGGGCCAACCCGTCGGCGACCGCCGAGGTCGGGACTGAGACGATTGAGGTCACCGCCAGCGTTGCGTCGGGAGAGGAGCGCACGCGGCTGTATGAACGTCAGTCAGAGCGCTTCCCGCAGTTCGTCGAGTACGCGAAGAAAACCACGCGCGAGATCCCCGTCGTCGTGTTGCAGCGCGCTGGCTGACGGCGCGCCGGCCGATCTGCGCAATCGCCGCCTACTAGCGTCGCTGAGCGTCCGGCGTCCCGCGGTCGGCGCCAGCCAGCTTGACGCGATGTCGCGGTCGAGCGCGGGTAGGACAAACGTCGATTTGCGGGTAGGTTCGAGCTGGGGTAGGACAACGTCTATATGTGGGTATCACGTAGAGCGTGGTCGCTCAGCCTAGGAGGAGCAGATGGGCTTTTTCTACATCAGTGACGACGGTCCGATCGAGGGCTGGGACGACGCCGCGACATTGCGATGGTCGTCGCCGGCTGGCGACATCGACTACGACGGCGAGCCCGAAGCTCAACGCGGGATCGCCCGGCCGATCGACGCAGGCCGTGGAAGGCTCGTGGTCGACCTGTCGACGGTGACGTTCATCGACTCGACCGCGATCGGCGTGCTGGTGGGCGCCGTGATGCGACTGCGACGAAGCGGGCGGGGGCATCGCTTGCGCGTCGTGTGCGCCGAGGAGAACAGGCGAGTCACGCGGATCTTCGAGATCGCCGGGCATCGACAGCCTGATCGCGCTGCACGCTCGCGCGAGGAGGCCTTGCTGGAGCTGACCGGCGCTGGCTGACGTGCGCGCGACGGTCGAACAGGCCGCTCACGGTCACCACGAGCGAGCTGAGCCTTGCGGCGCTAGCCCGTCGGAGCTGGCGGCCGCGCGCGAATACGCGCGCGGGGCGGCGGCGCGTTCGGCTTCGACGACGGAGCGCTGCGAGGACGTTCGTGTGCGCGTTCAACGAGGCGGTCACCAACGCGATCAGGCACGGAGCGCCCGACGAGCACGGGCACATCCATCTCAGCGTGCTCGTCGACGGCGAGCGCCTGACGCTCGCGGTGCGCGACTACGGGACGTTCGCGTGCGTCGAGGTTGGCATCGTGCCGCGAGCTCCGAGGGCGGCCGGGGGTTCCCGCTGATGACCGCCCTGATGGACGCCGTCGAGCTGTGCGCCGCGCCCGGAAGCACCACCGTGCGCCTGTCCAAGGCTCGCGCATGAGCGGGCGCGCACCCGACGGCGCCGGAGGCGGTGACGAGGATGCCGGCCGGTGGCGGACGCGCGCGGGGATCGCCGCTGCGTAGGCTCATGGGCGCTCGGGTCCGGCGTGCTCGCGGCGTGCTCCGCGGGCGCGCAGGCGAGCGCACGTCATCCGCCTCGGCGAAGTCGCCGCTCGGCATCTCGCCGCCGAGCATCGGGGTGACGCTGCCGAGCGTCGGCGTGACGGTCCCGGCGTCGGCGTGACGCTTCCCGGCGTCGCCGTGACGCTTCCCGGCGTGACCGTTTCGACGCCCGCGGTCACGTGTCGACGCCCGAAGTCAGCGTGTCGACGCCCGCGCTGACCGGCACGACGCCGAGCGCAGCCGAGCACAGCGGCCACCGAAACGCCGACGAGCGACGGGCGCTACGCCGACCAGTCCGGCCGGGGGCGGAGCTCGGGAGCGTCTCCCACGGTGGCCGTCCTCGACGCCGCCCGCGCGCACCGGCGGGAGGCTCTCGGCAGCCGTCCGTCTCGGACGCCGCAGAGCGCCTCGCGCGCGCCGCGCCAATGCCGCGGCCGCACCGCGGCCGGCGCCGGCGGCAGGCGGCGACGCGCTACCGCCCCTCGCGCACGGGCAGGGGAATCGCAGCGGGCACCACGGCGGCGGCGCCGGTGGCGCGATCGCCGCGAGCGGTGGCGGCGCGCTGGCGCGGCGGTGGCGACAGCCCATCGGGCGCGTCGCGCGCGTCACGAGCGGCGGCGCATGCCCGAGCAACCCGCTGGACGCGATCGGCCGGCACATACCGCTGCCGCTGCCGGTCCCGGACTGGAGCAAGCCGATCATCCTCGCGCTGCTCGTGCTGGCGATCGGCTTCGCGGTGCGCTCGCGTCGCGCGGCGCGTGCGCGCGCGGCGGCTGGAGCGCCAGCGCACGACGCTGCTGCAGCGACGTGGACGCGATGCAGGCGGCGCTGGTGCCGGAGGTCCCGGAGCGCGTGGGTGGTCTGGCGGTATCCGTCGCGTACCGGCCGGCCGAGGGGCCGGCGGCGGGCGGCGACTTCTATGACGTGTTCGTCCCCGAGCGCGCGGAAAGGTCGCGGTCGTCCTCGGCGACGTCGCCGGGCACGGGCACCGAGCGCTGGCCCGAGGCGGCGCTCACGCGCTACACGCTGCGCGCGTACCTGCAGGCGGGGCTCGAGCCGCGGGCGGCGCTCGCGCTCGCCGGCCAGGTGCTGGCCGACCCGGAGGCGGAGCACTTCGCGACGGTCGTGCTCGGCGTCTATCGACACGCGCGAGGGCTCTGCTCACATATGCGAGCGCCGGGCCACCCGCCGCCGCTCGTGCGCGGTCGACGGATGCGCGCGCCGCCTGGAGCTGTGCGCCTCGCCGCCGGTCGGCTGGACGGCGCCCACGGGACGCCGCCAGACGACCGTCTCGCTGGCGCCGGGCGCCGTCGTGTGCTTCTTCAGCGACGGCCTGATCGAGGCTCGTCGCAGCGATGACACTGCTCGGGCGCGAGCGCCTGAGGAGCTGCTGGCCGCGCAGGGCCCGCGCCCGGACGCGGCGAGGCTGCTCGCGCGCGTCAGGGCCGAGACGCTCGCCACTCCGGATGACATGGCGGCCTGCATGCTGGCGCCGGAGATCGACGGTGATCGCGCCAAGCACCCACGTCGAGGAGCTCGAGGCGGATGCCCGGGCGCTCGCGGGGCCTCAGGTCAGCGACTTCCTCGGGAGATGCCTGGTCCCCGGAGCGGAGATCGAGCACACGCTCGAACGCGCGCGCGACATCGCCGCGGTGTGCGGCACCGCGCTGCTGCGTGTGGATCTTGCGGCTCCCAACGCGACCGTCAGCGCGACCGCTCCTGCGTCCGAGCGCGAACGGCGCGATCGCGACCGCCGACCACAGCCGGCCGGCGAGCCGTCGGGCACTCACTGAGCGCAGGCGCGCGCGGGCGATCGCCTCCGCCCACCGGTCTGAGCTAGGCTCGCCTGAGGGTGAGCGCCGTCGCATCCCCACCGATCCCGCCCGAGGCGGGGCGCCGCGACCAGACGAGCGTGCGCCTCGTGTTCGCGGGCCTGATGCTCGTGCTGTTCCTCGCGGCGCTCGACCAGACGATCGTGGCGACGGCGCTGCCGACGATCGTCGGCGATCTCGGCGGCCTGAACCACATCTCGTGGGTCGTGACCGCGTATCTGCTAGCGCAGACCGTTGTCACGCCGCTGTATGGCAAGCTCGGAGACCAGTACGGACGCAAGGTCGTGCTGCAGTTCGCGCTGACGGTGTTCCTGCTGGGCTCAGCGCTGTGCGGCCTCAGCCAGAACCTCGACGAGCTGATCGCGTTCCGCGCGCTGCAGGGGCTCGGCGGCGGCGGCCTGCTGGTGAGCGCGCAGGCGGCGATCGGCGACGTCGTGCCACCGCGCGAACGCGGACGCTACACGGGCCTGTTCGGCGCGGTTTTCGGCGTGGCGAGCGTCATCGGGCCGCTGCTCGGCGGCTTCCTGACGAGCGAACTGAGCTGGCGCTGGATCTTCTACGTCAACCTGCCGCTCGGCGTGCTGGCGATGTTCGTGCTCGCCGCGACGCTGCCGTCGGTGACCGACCGCGTGCACCACACGATCGACTACCTGGGCACGGCGCTGATGGGCGCGGGCTTGAGCGCGATCGTGCTCGGGGCGTCGCTCGGCGGCACCTCGTTCGCGTGGGGTTCGCCCGTGATCGTCGGGCTTGGCATCGGGGGCGTGGTTCTGATCGCGGCGTTCCTCGTGGTCGAGCGCCACGCGCTCGAGCCCGTGCTGCCGCTGCGCCTGCTGCGCAATCGCGTGTTCGCGGTGACGGGCGCCGTCGGCTTCGTGGTCGGGTTCTCGCTGTTCGGCGCGGTCACGTATCTGCCGCTGTTCCTGCAGGTCGTCAAGGGCGCGAGCCCGACGGGCTCGGGGTTGCAGCTCGTGCCGCTCGTCGGCGGACTGCTGATCACGTCGATCGCCTCGGGGCAGGTGATCTCGCGCACCGGCCACTACAAGCCGTTCCCGATCGCGGGCATGGCGGTACTGACGGTGGGCCTGTATCTGCTCTCGACGCTTGACGCGACGAGCAGCGTGGGGACGATCTTCGCGTTCATGTTCGTAGTCGGGCTGGGTTTGGGGATGGTCATGCAGGTGCTGGTGCTGGCGGTGCAGAACGCGGTCGACTACGCCGACCTGGGCGTCGCAACCTCGGGCGCGACGCTGTTTCGGTCGATCGGCGGATCGCTCGGGACGGCGACGCTGGGCGCGATCTTCTCCAACCGCCTGCGCTCAGAGCTGAAGCGCGTCCTGCCCGCGGGCGCGACGGCGCACGCCAACACGAACGAGGTCAACCCGAAACAGATCGCGCATCTGCCGGCGCCGCTTCACGCCGGCTATCTGCACGCGTTCACGACGTCGCTCAGTAGCGTGTTCCTGACCGCGTCGGGCTTCGCGGTGGCGGGGTTCGCGCTGTCGTGGTTCATCCGCGAGCTGAAGCTGCGAGAAACCGTCGCGACGGGCGATCTCGGCGATACGTACGCGACGCCGCGCGAGGGCGACTCGCTCGCGGAGATCGTCAACAAGCTCGGCCGCCTCGATCGCCGCGAAGGCGCGCGGGAGATCGTCGTGCGCGTGGCGGCTCGCGCGGGCGTCGAGCTGAGCCCGGCCGCGTGCTGGCTGCTGGCGAGGCTCAGCGAGGACCGCGCTCCTGAGATCGCGGCGCTCGCAAAGCGGTTCGGCATCGGCCTCGACACGCTCGCGAGCGCACGCGAGGAGCTCGAGCGCCGGCAGCTGATCGCCCCTTCCCCGCACGACCCGTCTACCGAGCAGCTGACAGCCGTAGGGCACGCGACGCTCGAGCGCCTGGTCGGTACCGGCGAACAGCGCCTGTCGGACCTGCTCGAGGGCTGGCGTCCCGAGGAGCACGAGGAGCTCGCGCGGATGATCGCGACGCTCGCACGGCAGTTCTTCATCGATGCGACCGCGCTGTGCGCGCCGCTGGAGGCGGCGGCTGGCACTGCGTAGCGTGGGCAATCGTCGCGAGCCGGGGCGTCACCATGGCCGTACACCCCAGGGCGCTCCGCGTCGCGCTCAGAAGATCTGCTTGTCCAGGAACCCGCCCGTGAGGACGAGCCATCCGCCGATCTCGGCGACGATCAGAGTGAGCATGTAGGCGTGCAGACCGGGCATCGGCTTGCGGAACTGGTTGTCCGTGTCTTCGCGCCAGCCGTGTACGGCGTATCCGGCCACGGACATGTAGAAGTAGAGCGTCATCGCGCCCGCCGCGACGAGGTTCACGGTGGCGTTCCACCCGCTGAGCTCTACGAAGGTCGCGATCAGCAGCAGGGCGAAGCTGTAGAGCAGGGCGACGCGGTGGGCGATATCCACGTAGACGTGCGCGGCGTGGCTCTCGGAGGTGGTGATCTGGCGGTACTTCCACACGCCGAGCAGCTGCGCCAACAGGAACATCCCGGCGTCCGCGACCAGGACGGCCTTGGTGTCGGCGGCGATATGCAGTGCGCCGGTCATGAGCCTTGGCCGAGCTGGTGTGACGGGCTCCCGGTCTCCCGGTTTGGTGCTGACGCAGCCCTCGCGCTGGCGGCCAGGCCTTCGTAGAGCAGGGCGAGCTCCTCGCCCGTTGGGATCGCGGCGGGGTCGAGCAGGGCCTGGACCTGCAGCCCGTCGATGACCGCGAGGATGTAGGAGGCCAGGACTTCCTGGAAGCGCGGCGGCAGGTCGCGGCCACTCGTCGTGGCCGCGATCGACTGCATCGCCCGCCGGCGCTGCTCGGCGTAGTGCTCGGCGAGCTGACCGTGCAGCTCGGGCGAGCGTCGGGCTTGCAACAACGCCTCGAGGAACACCACGAACGTGGGCTGTGCGGCGGGCAGGTCGTCGATCATCTGGCGGGCACGCGCGGCGAGCTGCGCCAGTGGCTCTGCATCGGGGTCGACGTCCACCTCGGCGACGCGGTCGGCCCATTCCAGGAAGTACTCCAGCACCGCGTTGACCGAGTCCACTAGCACGAACGATCTCGCAGTTGGCAGTGTCTATGCCCTTAGCCCTGGTAGCGTTCGGGGGAGCTATGGTGTCGACCTCACAATGCGGAGCTGCTCGGATTGCGCGACCCGTTTGTGGATGCCGATAGGAGCGCCTCACACGTGCGCCGCATGCGCCCGAGTCGCTGCGTGGACCCCACACAGACCTCGCAGCTGTCCTGAAGGATGAGGTCTCTCGAAGCCACCGACCCGAAGGTCGGGATTGCGGTCAGAGGGGTCGACTCAACGACGGCCTCTCCCAGTCGGTAGAGAGCCAGTCAGTCGATTAGCTGATGTCGTCGTCACCCATGCGCATAACATCGATCATTATAGCCGTTGCCTAAAGCGAACCAACCGGGGCAGTTCCTACGTCGGCGAGTTATGAGCGCAGTCCGGCGGGCGCTCGTAGAACCTACCGAGGCTCGCGAAGAATGAGCACCAACGCACCGACGACGGGACGCGCTTGGCGCCGTAACGCGGCGAGAACGAGAGAGGCGTTGAGCCTGTACGGCGATCCGCTAGCCACGCTGATCGTAGCTCTCGCCTTTGCTGTCGCCGGCGTCGCAGGAGTCGCCGGCCAGAAGGTCGTCGCCGCGGCGACGCTCCTCGTCCTCGCCGCCGTAGCCGGCGTCATGCTTCGTCAACGGCACGTCATCGAAGAGGCCAAGAAGAGCATCGACATGGTGCCCCCGGCTCTGCACGACGTGCGTGAGGCAATCAAGAAGGTCGATCGGACCGTCGACGCGGTGACCAGCCACGACGCTTACGAGCTTCTCGATCACGCAGTGGAATGGGACGTAGTGGTGCCCGACGGCAGCGTCGCCCACGCCAAGCGGCGCAAGCGGCTTCGCTTCAACCAGGATGACGTCGTCTCGATCTATGAACTTGGCAAGGCGACGGGCGGGTCGCCGGATCGGACCGAAGAATGGACATTCGACAAGGAAGAGATCGAGGAGGTTGGAAAAGTGTCCATCGGCGGCGAGGACTACGTGCTCATCGGCCTCGGCTATCGCTATCAGCGCAACGATGAGCTCACCTACACGAGCACCCGTGTTCTTCGTGGTCTTTTCACCGATGCGCAGAATCGTGTTTCGCATCGCGTTCGAGAGCACACCTACCAGCTGCGCGTGCGGGTGATGTGGCCGGCCGAGGGGCCGCCCCCAAAGCGAGTTCGGATCGAGGAGAGCGTGCCCGCAGGTAGGTCCAAGAGCGAGGAGTACGAGGGCACCGAACTGGAGAGCGCCGACGGGAGGCCATTCGTCGAGCGTTCCTACGATCGTCCTCCACGCGGACAGCTGGTCGCGATCACCTGGTGGACAGAGACGGGCATCACCGGGACCATCGGGCCTCAGCTCTGACTCGAGCTCTCAATAGGCGCGAAGCTCTTCGCCAATGGGCGCGGCGGGTTTCGAACCTGCGACCTCTCGCGTGTGAAGCGACTAGGGAAAGGGCCGAGGAAGCGCAAGAAACAGCTCTAACAAGCCAATGCGGTTCGCGTCTCTCTTGCCTCGATCCCTGCAGATACCGGCGGTTCTCGGTGGATTTGGCCCACCAAAACGGCCCGATGGGCCAAAGTCGAGCGGCGTTCCATCGGGCTATTGGTCACTGCTTCGGGCCAATGCTTCATGTGGAAAGCAAGCACCGAATCATCACTGCGTCGGCTTGTTCCTCCTCGGCCAAGGCGGCAGTAACTGGTGCTGTGATGCCAGGGTCCTGCAGTTGTGCTCAGATCAGCAGTCCGTGGCTCTCGCCCGTACACCGCAGGCTGGTTTTGCTAGGCGAGCGTTCCCCTGAGCGAACGCACCGTCGCTACGGGATTGCGTCGACCGGCACCGGTGTCGCGCTTTCCTTCTGAGTGCCACCATTGCCGAGCTCCCCGTCGCCGTTCTGTCCCCAGCATTCAACGCCGTTGACTCCTACCTGTGCGCAAGCATGTGTCCCGCCGACGGAAACTGCCTCGCCACTGGTGATCCCGCTGACCGGGGCAGGTGTCAGCACATCTTCACCGATCGACCCATCTCCGATTTGCCCGCTCCCGTTGACACCCCAGCAACTGATTTCACCATTCGCTAGGAGCGCGCAAACATCGTGGTCCCCTGCGCTGACTGCGGTTGCGTCGGTAATTCCACTGACTTCGACTGGCGTGGGGCTTTCCAACCGGCTGCCGTCGCCGAGTTCGCCCTCACCGTTCCAGCCCCAGCAGTAGACGTGCCCACTAGTAAGGACTGCGCACGAATCGCTAGATCCAGACGCCACGCTGGTAGCGGTCGAGATTCCGCTGACGGGCACCGGGGTGGAACTCGGCTCTCCGATTTGGCCGTCGCCTAGTTCGCCGTTCATGTCTGAACCCCAACATTCTACGTGGCCAGTAGAGAGAAGCGCACACGCGTGCTCATAGCCAGCACTCACAGCAACAGCGTTGGTGATCCCTCTGACCTGTACTGGCGTCGTGCTACATGGAGCGGGAACGGGCGTGCAGTGTTCAGGGCCTATCTCGGTGCCATCGCCAAGTTGTCCTTCGTTGTTCAGTCCCCAGCAATCGACGGCGCTACTAGCGAGCCGGGCGCACGCCGCACCCTCGCCGCTGACGCTAACCGCGGTAGCAGTCGTGATCCCTGCGACTTCTTGGGGTATCGGAAGTTCGCCTGGTTCTCCCACGCCATTACCTAGGGCTCCATAAGCGCTGGCTCCCCAGCAGGTGATACGTCCAGTCGTGAGCACATCACAGGCTTCATCGCTCCCCGCGCTGATGGCAACAGCATGCGAGGTCTGATCGACCGGTACAGGTGTTGGTTTCTCGTCCTGCGTGCCGTCGCCGAGCTGTCCATCAGAGTTGGCGCCCCAGCACTCGGCGACACCGGTGGTCAGCACCGCACATGTCGACAGTTCAGACGCGCTCAACGAGGAAACCGCGGTGCTACCAACCGAACGGCCGCTCCCGCCGCCCGAACCGCCGCTCGATCCTCCACCGCTGCCTGATCCGCTGCTGCCGCAGGCGCTGTGCCATAGTTCCTTGGTGAACAGTGCGGGAGTCTTGAGCGTTTCGATATGCCACCCAAGGAGGCTTCCCTCTGCGGAGAACTGTCCGAAGCGCGCGTCCCAAGTACACGCCCCGGGCTGGGCGGAGAAATCCATGCTGGACCCGAAGTTCAACGTGGCACTGGCTGCGTAGGAGTTGCCGACGCCGAGCTTCACAGCGACCCCGATTTCGGCAGTTGCCTGCGCAAATGTGTGCGCGGTGAGCGTGAACCTTGGGCTCGAGAACGAAACTTCGGGTACCCAGGCAAGCACGGGAGGCGCGCCGATCGTCGAGGCGCCCGCATCGACGTGAACTGACCCACCAGATTCCAGGATTCCCCCGGCCCCCGCAAATGCCGATAGTTCCCCCTGGATCGCAGCGGTCACCGGGATCGGCCCCGCCATACCGTTCGCCGAGACAGATGCTTGTAGGGTGCAGCCAAGTTCCAGTCCCTCCGTGACCATCAAGCCACCCACTGCCGTGAAATGAACGGCGGCGCGCACCCCGATCGGGAGGTGAAGGTATCGGAGCTTGTTCCAGCCGCCTGAGAATGAGATGTCTTCGATGCGGCGATACGGAGAGACCCCTGACGCCCCTCCGCACGCCACGCTCACAGCTGCCGCCGAAGCTTGCGATTCCGTCAGTGGCACGTCGAACTGGAATGACGGCGCGACTTCGTAGATGCTCGCCGCGCTAAGCGAGGCCGTCGTGTCACCCCCGCGGTAGGTGACCGCCAGAACATGCGAAAGCACCCCGTCGGGCAAGAGGGCACTTGGGGGTATCGAGAGGATCGCGCCTGGTGCGAACACTCGATGGCCACTCAACACGATCGCCGTCGGGTTACCAGCAGGACCAGTGAGCGACACAGCCCCACCGCTGAGAGTCTCGATACCTGGGTTGATGATCGACCCGTAGGTACCCACGAGACTCACGCGGCGGCCGGAGATGACGCGGACGCTGATCGTTCGTCGCAGCGGCTCTGCGATCGCGCCCTTGTGTATGGGTCCGGTGCCGCGGGTGATCTTCACCGACCGAAGCGTGAGCCGATAGGTGCCGACCCGCGCCCTAGCGACCGTCAGCGCCGCCGTCGAAACTGTTCGCTTCAGCCCGTCGGGCCCACGCAACACCCCGTGCGCAGCCTGTTGGGGCGGCAAACCGACAATGCGGACTCCCAAGGAGCCAGTACCCGCGGCCAACGCCGACTCCGCAAACACGCACAAAAACGCGACCGCCGCCATCGACCCCGAAAGACATCTTAGCCCTCGGCTCACGGGATCGATCGTATCTGACCCCGTTTTCGCGCACAACGCGCCGCGCGCATCCGGGTTCACGGGTGGCTGTGTCGCATTTCGGTCCAATCGCCAGCGGACGCGAATGTAATCAGCGCGCGCCAGTTTGGAGGCCAGTGGAGAGTATCGGCGGCTATGCGAGAGCGAGCGTCTAAGTAGGCGACTCTCGCGCTCGCTTGGGACGCGAAACGCAGGCGTCGAGCTCAGGGCGAGGCGCGCTTCCGCTTCGCTACCGAAGTAAGGGTGAGCGCGGGGACACTGAACTCGACAGCCAGTTCTGTCCAGTGCGTGGTTCAGGCAGGGGGCGGCGCTACCAGAGGTGTTTCTTGAGGATCTCGATGACCTCTGCAACGACCGTGTACGCGGCGTTACGCGCTTGCTCGTACTCGTCATTGCCTGGCTGAAGATCGGGGTGCTTTTCGCGGGCGTAGCCGTCCGGTCCGGGGTAGTCAGGAGCGCGAAAAGAAGCATGTAGCTGTGCCACGCTCTCTTGAAAGAGCTCCTGCTTGAAGGCGGGCCGTTCGGTAACTAGGCCGCCGACCTCCGCGCCGGACGGCCGGGCGTTCAGACACCACCAGGACACGTCATAGCCATCCTTGGAGTCATCGCGACCTGCGAGCGCGTCGGCCTTGGCGGCAAGGAATCCGACCGGGCCGGCATAGCGGATTCTCACGTCGGCTCGCGCTCCGGAGCGATATACAAGCTGTACGCCTTCGAGGGTGCTCGACAGGGCGTCTTCGTCGACGAGCCCGCCGGAGCGGATCGGGAACGGGCGAAGGCGCGGACCTGCGTTCTGGGCTGCGGTCTTTTCATCAAGCGCACGTGTACCGTCGGCGAGCAGCGTGTCGTCCTCCGCGACGGGCGCAAGGAAGTCGAGGACGAGAGGCAGGCCGGGCGCACTTTCCTTCTTGCGCCAGCGAAATCCGCTTGCGCGCTCCAGCTCGAAGTATGGATCGAGGAGCTCCTCGATCGATTGGTAGTACTCGCGGGTCGTGCCTTTGGTGATGGCGAGCGACAAACACAGATCGATGTCCGCGCTTCCGATGTGCTTGTCGGCCGCTTCCGGGACAAGCAGCGGAGGAACGAGGCCGCCGACGATGACCAGATGTTTCGCGGCCATGCCGCCGAGGAGATAGAAGAGGCTCGCCGCCTCGCCTATCAATGCGCTCGGTGGATGTTTGATCTCGTCGGTCACGTGATCTCCTTCGATCCCCACAGATCGAGGAAAACGCCGACCGCGGCCTCTCCTCTGGGCTCGAGGTACAGGTCCAGCATGATCCGGCTGGGCGGAGCTGTAACGCGTCCGTCTCCATCGGTACGTGCGTCACTACTGGCCAGTTGCTCCGGGTCCGCGATCAGCATGAGGTTTGCTCCCCGCTCCGTCCGAAATCCACCGAGTGCCTGGGGGATCTGCTCAAGATTCTCGCCGGAAGCCTGGACTCGATACAGCGGTCGCTGCATCCCGGTCAGGACCGGCAGGCCCATCCCTTCGGCTGCCAAGGCGCCGGTGAGAACCATCTGATAGCCAGCGATCGACGCCGGGACTGCGCCGGGGTCTCGGACGAAGCATGAGAGTCGCTGCGGGGAGGAGGGGCGGCCATGGTCGGCAAGCCAACGCCGCACGCCCTCGACATCGACTACACGCCGCTCCATCCCGCGCCCGCGCCCGTGGCGCTCGATCAGGCGCGCCTCCTCCAGGGTTGTGAGCAGGCGGTGGGCGGTCACCTCACTGCTCGCGCCTCGCTCGGCGAGTCGCCGGATCGTCCAGGATTCTTCGGGGTGGTCGGCGATCAATTGCGCAGGTCGCAGACTGCCCGCACGCAGGGCACGCCGGCGAGCCGGCAGCCGGTCACGCACGCGCTTGGTCAGCGTCTGGCCGGGAAGCCAAGCGCGACCCGCGGCATCCACGAAGCCGATATCGGCGTCCTCTAGACGCGCGGCCGTAGCGTCGTCCAGTACGGCCTTGATCATCAGGATGCGTCTACCGCCGCTCCTCTCACGATCAAGCAATCCAGCCAGCTCTCTGGTCTCGATGACCCCGGCCTCCACGGGGAAGGCTTGCCCGGCGACTACCACGGCGGACTCTGGCGCATCAAGGATCACGTCCACGTCGGGTAGGCGGCTAAACGCATCCGCTACCTGCCGGTCCACGTCCGAACGGAGCGTGATCAGAGAAGCTTGCGCTATAGCATCGGATATCATCCTTCACAAAGTATAGCGCAAATCCTAGAAAACCCAAGTTATAGTCTAAACGCACTACTTAGCAGCAACTCCATAGCAATGATATAGCGCGCTGGCATCGAGTCGGCGATCTGTCGTTGCCGGGACGAGGACTCGCCCATTCGAAAACTGCCGGGGTCAACCAGGAATACTTGCTGCCTTGAGCGCCAAGAAATCAACGCTGGAGCCAATTTTCAGCTTGCCAATAGAGGCTTGGAGCTGAGCTGCCGACCCATCGTGAAACCGCATTTTCACGCACCTATTCGAAAGATACGACTCTACGGCGCGCAGAACGTCGATTTTAGCCCACTATTTGGCCCACCAAGCGACCTTGGCCCCTCAGCGGCCATTCCCCAATCACCGGAGATTGGCTTGGATACAGGGGAAACTGATAATGGGCGCGGCGGGTTTCGAACCTGCGACCTCTCGCGTGTGAAGCGAGCGCTCTCCCACTGAGCTACGCGCCCTGGACGCCCAAGTCTATTGGCATTCGCCTGGCGCCTGGCCTCAACCGAACCCAAGCTGCACGACGAGCAGCGCGGCGATGCAGCTCGCGCAGAACAGGTGCTCGCGGCAGATCGACCGGGCGAGCTCGCTCTGACGCGTGACGGGGTCGCGGCGCGTGCCCAGCCGCACGGCGCTCGGCACGGTGTGCCCGCCGGCGAGCCCGATCGGCGCGAGCGCGAGCGGGAGCGAGGCCCACGGCACCCAGTCGGGATGCTGCCCGCCGGTGAGCTCGACGACGATGGCGGCGACCGTGGCGAGCATGACGAGCGCGATCAGGCGGTTCATCGGCCGCGCGGCGGTCGTCACGCGCGCGTAGTAGCCGGCGATCGACGCGAGTGCCTCCTCGGGCAGCTCACGCCCGCGATGGGCGATCGTCTGCACGTCGAACATCAGGTCGAACCACAGCACCGCGAGCAGAAACCCGGCGCCGGCGGTGACGAACGCGCTCACGAGCGGCGCCCGCTCACGATCCCAGCCGCACGCGTGCGTGGGGACGCAGCTGGTCGCTGGCTTGCGAGTACGCACCAGCCAATGCGTTGGCTTCGGCCTGCGTGAACGCCGAGCCGAACGCGGTGGCGCCGCCGAGCGTCTTGTAGCCGGCGAGCAAGCGCTTCCCGATCTGTCCGAGGCCGTAGTGGGCGTCGTAGACGCTCTCGATGTACAGCGCGACGTTCGCACGCGCGAAGCGCGCGGCGGTCGCGGAGCCGTGTTCGACCGCTTCGGCGTCTGCGCCGATCATCCGCCAGCCGCGCCCGGCGAGGATGCTGAACGCGCGGTAGGTGCTGCCAATGCCCGAGCCCGGCCCGGTGATCGCGCCCGCTTCGCGTTCTTCGAAGATCGCCGGCAGGGTCAGCGCGGTGGCGCGTTGCACCGCGGCGCGGATCGCTGGCTGCGTGATGTTGATCGTGCTCGTGTGGGCTGGCAGGCCGTCGATGACGAGCGGCCACGCCGCCCTGGTGGCCGCCACCTCGCTGCGGATCGCCGGCTCCTCGCGGGCCAGGACACGCGCGACGGCAACGAGGTCGGCGCGCTCCAGCGCCAGCGCCTGCGGCCTCGGCGGCTTGCTGGCGCCGCAGCCGGCGAGGGCAAGCGCGGCGCCGCCGAGGAACAGCAGCGCCGCGGAGCGCCCCACCGTCAGGGACCGGCGGGCGCCGCGCGCTGCGGTCTTGCGCGGAGCCGCCGTCGCCTTTCCTAGACGCCCAGCAGGTCGACCACGAATACGAGCGGCGAGTTCGGCGGGATCTTCCCCGAGCCGGCCTTGCCGTAGCCGAGCGCCGCGGGGATGATCAGCTCGCGCCGTCCGCCGACCTTCATGCCGGGTATGCCCTTGCTGAAGCCCGGGATGAGGCCGCTGAGAGCGAACGTGCTTGGTTCTTTGCGTTCAAAGGTGTTTTCGAATTCCTTGCCGTTGGCGTACAGGACGCCGACGTCGTTGACCGTGACCGTGTCGCCGGGCTTGGCTTCCGCGCCGGTGCCGACGATCAGATCCTTCGTTTCGAGTTTCGTCGGCGCCGGACCGGAGGGAGGCGTCACCTTCGGTTCTTTGGAGAGCGGGCCGCTCGTCGGCGTTTTGGCGGGCGCGGTGGTCGAGGACGGCGTCGAGGCGGTCGCTTTTTCGCCGGCGTGGATCAGCGAGTTGTCGGCGCTGTTCTCGTTGCCGACGGTGATCGTGCTCGAGCCGCCCGAGCCGCAGCCCGCGATCAGGATCGCTGCGCAGAGGGCGCCGGCGGCGAGGAAGGAGCGGCGAATGGTGGAGGGGGAGGTGTTGAAGTTGGTCACGGCCGGGCAGCCTATCGGAACTCGGCCGCTCCGTGTGCGTTACGATCGGTGCCGGACCGTGCTAGGCGGGGAGGTAGCGGTGCCCTGTATCCGCAATCCGCTCTAGCGGGGCTGAACTCCCCTCCGAGGGGTTCCGACCCCGGTTGCTCCGCTGTTCGGGGCGTCGATGGTTCGGGTCCCGCGCGGTGTCGGCTTGCGAACCAGGTCAGGTCCGGAAGGAAGCAGCCTTAAGCGATCACCGGCAGGCGCAGCGGGAGCTCCCGGACCGGAGTCGCGAGCGGCGATCGGCGCCGGGTGCCGTGAATCTCGACGAGGGGTGCACGGTCCACTACATGCACCGCTGGAAGATCAGCCAGGACCGGTTGGCGGCGGTCTCGCTGAACCCGGGCGGCACGCTGACGCGCTCGACGGGGTCGCGGGAGTCGAGCACGTAGTCTTCTTCGACTTCCTTGCTGGCGGGGTCGACGTACACGCCCGAGGCGATGTGGCCGGCTTCGGGGCTGACGATGTTGCGCGGGCTGGTCTTGAGGTACAGCGACAGCAGCGGCACGGGTGCGTGGTTGGGCACGCCGATCGGTCCGCAGCGCAGGTTGACGGCGTGATCGCCGACGAGCGCGACGAGTTCGTCTTCGATCGCGTGCGTGCGCGCGAGTTTGTCGAGTTCGCGGTGGTCGGAGCGGTATTGAGCTGGGATGTAGGCGACGAGCGCGACGAGCACGAGCGCGCCGCCGGCCATCCACCAGCGTCGCCGCGGGTCGCTGCGCTCGAGGCACATCCAGCCGAAGGCGCCGGCGCCGCAGAAGACGCAGAGGATCGCGGAGGCGAGGAACGCGTAGCGGCTGTTGATCGGCAGCCCGATGGAGGCGAAGGCGGCGAACACGACGACCGCGAGCACGCCGGCGCCGGCGCCGAGCAGCGCGCGACGCGCGCAGCCACAGCAGCGACAGCACGCCGCCGATGGCGGCGCCGAGCAGCACGGGCGGGCGCAGGATTTCGCCGATCCGCCGGGGTATGTACTCGGGCACGTTGGCGATGCCGGTGACGCGGTCGAACAGCGAGGCGGTGTGCTGGGTGTGCGTCAGCGACCACAGCGGGTTGCCGGTGATGGCGAGGTCGCTGAGCACCCAGATCAGCGGCGCGGCGACGGCGAGCAGCGTTAGACGTACGAGCTCGCGGCGCTCGGGCAGCTTCGCGCCCGCCGGCACCCGTGTGTGAAGCGAGCGCTCGGCCACCGAGCTGCGCAGCCAGGCCGGCGTGAAGCCGATCAGATACAGCCAGTAGAGGCCGGAGAAGACCCAGGCCTCGGGCCGCAGCAGCCCGGCGAGCGCGAGCAGCAAGAGCACGGGCACGCCCGCGGGCCGCGCCGCGCGTCCGATGCGCGCGCGACTCGACGAGCAGCGCGCTGAGCACGAGCAGCAGGTAGGGGAGATCGACATAGGCGCGCACGCCGTAGGAGAGCACGGGGTTGCGGGTGAGGAAGATCAGCGCCGCGAGCGCGCCCGCCGCCCAGCCGAACCATTCGGCGCCGAGCCGGTAGATCACCCAGCCGCAGGCGGACAGCGCGAGGAAGCCGAGGCGACGGTGACGTCCTCGACGGCGTGCGGACCGAGCGGCGCGAGCACCAGCCCGAGCACCTCGATGAGCGGATGCGGCGTGGGCGCGATCGGCACGTCGTAGGCGGGTGTGCTGCCGCGCGAGAGCTGCCCGCCCCAGGCGAGCGCGTAGAGCGTGTCGTAGTTGGCGAAGCCGACGCCGGCGAGCGACGCGCAGCACGAGCGCGCCGGCGGCGATCGTCGAGCGCGGCGCCCAGCGAGCGCCGCTCGGTCAGCTTGGCGGCGCGCTTGAGGGCGGTCTCCATGAGCGCGGACGCTACCCGCTGGCGCGGGCGGTCGAGCCCGTGAACGCCCGTGGGTAGACTCAGGCGAACGGTGTCCCCAGAGGAGCAGCCACAGGAAGAGCAGCGCTCGCTTTACCGCAGGCACCGGCCGCGCACGTTCGCCGAGGTGGTGGGCCAGGAGCCGGTGGTGCGGACGCTGCGCAACGCGGTGGAGCGCGGCAAGGTGCACCACGCGTACCTGTTCGTGGGCTCGCGCGGAACGGGCAAGACCTCGATGGCGAAGATCCTGGCGGCGTGCCTGAACTGCGAGAACGGCCCGACGATCGAGCCGTGCGGCGTGTGCGACTCGTGCGTGTCGATCGCGCCGCGCGACGTCGCTGGACGTGATCGAGATGGACGCGGCGTCGAACAACTCGGTCGACGACATCCGCGAGCTGCGCGAGAGCGTGGCGTACGCGCCGGTGAGCGGGCGGCGCAAGGTGTACATCCTCGACGAGGCGCACATGCTCTCGACGGCGGCGTGGAACGCGTTCCTGAAGACGCTCGAGGAGCCGCCGCCGAACACGGTGTTCGTGCTGGCGACGACGGAGGCGAACAAGGTGCCGGCGACGGTGGTGGATCGCTGCCACCGCTTCGACTTCCACCGCCCGACGGTGGAGCAGATCGCGAGCGTGGTGCGCGCGCGCGGCGGCAGGCGGAGTCGATCGAGATCCCGCCGGCGGCGGTGGCGGCGCTGGCGCGCTCGGCGACGGGCAGCTTCCGCGACGCGCTGGGCACGCTCGAGCAGATCGTCACCTACAGCGGCGCGCAGATCGCGCTCGAGGACGTGCTGGCGGTGCTCGGCGTGGCAGACGCGCGGCTGCTGGAAGCGACGGTCGACGCGGTCGCGGCGGGCGACGCGGCGGCGCGCGCTGCGGGCGCTCGAGGAGTGCGCGGAGCAGGGCCGCGACGCGGGCTCGTTCGCGTCCGACCTGGAGGTGCGCGCGCGCGAGCTGCTGGTGGTGCAGGTCCTCGGCGAGGTGCCGACGAGCTGTCGCTGACGCCGGAGGCGGACGCGGCGCTGAGCGCGCAGGCCGAGCGCGTGGATCACGCGACGGTGGTGCGCCTGCTGGAGCTGCTGGGCGAGGCGATGGAGGGCGTGCGTGCGGGGGCGGACGCGCGCACGCGCCTGGAGCTGGCGCTGGTGAAGGCGGCGCAGCCCGAGACCGACGGCTCGATGCGGGCGCTGCTGGCGCGGATCGAGCGGCTGGAGCGCGAGCGCGGCGCGCGGGCGCCTGCGGTCGCCGTGGAGTTGGCGCAGCCGGTCGAGGATCGCCCTGCCGAGGGCTGCCGCGGCATCCCCGCGCCGGCGCTTGCAGGAGCCGACGCGCCGCCGCGCCTGGCGGGGGCGCCCAGCCGACCTCGACTCAGCGTGGCCCGCGACGGAGCCCGCCTGCGCGGCCGGCGGAGCCGGAGCCGGAGCCACGGCGCGCGGGATCTGGAGTCGGTGTGCGCGACTGTGGCCGGCGGTGGTGGAGCTGGTGCGCGGCGAGCACGCGCTGCTGGGGGCGCTGATCGCGGAAGCGCGCCCGGTGGCGGTGGACGGCGAGGACGCTGACGCTGGCGTTTCGCGTTCGACGCGCGCAGTTCTAGAAGAAGAAGGCGGAAGACCCGGCCAACCGGGTGGCGGTCGGCGAGGCGCTGCGGGCGCTGACGGGCGGGCGCTGGCGACTGTCGCTATGAGCTGCGCGACGAGCTAGTCGGCGGAGGACGGCGCGGTGGTCTCGGAGCAGCTCGGAGGAGGAGTGGGTGGCGCGCTTCATGCGGGAGTTCGACGCGGAGGAGATCGCCGGCGGGGAGTCGCCCGAGAACGAGCGCGGCGAGCAGGCCGTGACCAGCAACGAGAAAGGCGCGTGATGCCCAAGCAGCCGCGGATGCCGAACATGCAGCAGATGATGGCGCAGGTGCAGAAGATGCAGAAGGACATGGAGCTCGCGCAGGAGGAGCTGAAGAGCGAGGTGGTGGAGGCCTCGGCGGGCGGCGGCATGGTGAGCGTGAAGGTGAGCGGCGACCTGCAGGTGCGCGAGGTGCGGATCGACCCGGCGGCGGTGGATCCCGAGGACGTGGAGATCCTCGCGGACATGGTGCTGGCGGCGGTCGAACGAGGCGCTGCGGAGGCGCAGGAGCTGGCGGAGCGCAAGCTGGGCGGCGCGACCGGCGGGCCTGGACCTGGGCGGCCTCGGCGGGCTGGGCCTGCCGGGCCTGTGACGCGAGCACCTCCTACGCGCCGCCGGTGCAGCGGCTGGTGACGGAGCTGTCGAAGCTGCCGGGCATCGGCAGCCGCACGGCGCAGCGCCTGGCGTTCCACATCCTGCGCTCCTCGGGCGAGGACGCGACGCGCGCTGGCGGAGGCGATCGTCGAGGTGAAGGAGAAGATCAGGCTGTGCGAGGTGTGCTTCAACCTGACCGACGAGGCGCGCTGCCGCATCTGCGAGGACCCGCGCCGCGACCACGGGCTGATCTGCGTGGTGGAGGAGCCGAGCGACGTGATCCCGATGGAGCGCACGCACGAGTACCACGGCGTCTACCACGTGCTCGGCGGGGCGCTGTCGCCGATCGACGGCGTCGACCCGGAGGACCTGAAGATCGCGGAGCTGTTCGCGCGCGTGAGCGCGCCGGAGGCGGCGGTGCGCGAGGTGGTGCTGGCGACGAACCCGACGACGACGGGCGAAGCGACGGCGCTGCACGTGGCCGAGGAGCTGCGCGCGCGCGCGCCGCAGGTGAAGGTCACGCGGCTGGCGAGCGGCCTGCCGGTGGGCTCGGACCTGGAGTACGCGGACGAGGTGACGCTCGGCAAGGCGCTGGCCGGGCGCCGCACGGTGTGACGGTGTAGCGAGCCGGGTCAGAAACACTTCCTGCGCGTCGCGGCATGGGTTCCGCCCGTGGATGGGCCCGGACTGCGCGGTAAAGCGCCGTAAGCCCAATATCCTGCGTGCGATGCCAGAAGTGATCGTGATGAAGTTCGGCGGCACGTCGGTCGCGGACGCTGAGCGCGTGAAGCGCGCGGCGCGGCGGATCGTGGGCAAGCGCGAAGAGGGCCACCAGGTGGTGGCGGTGCTGTCGGCGCGCGGCAAGACGACGGACGAGCTGATCGCGATGGCGGAGGAGATCTCGCCGGCTCCGGACCCGCGCGAGATGGACATGCTGCTGTCGACCGGCGAGCGGATCTCGTGCGCGCTGTGCGCGATGGCGATCAACGACCTGGGGCACCGGGCGATCTCGCTGACGGGCTCGCAGGCGGGGATCGTGACGGATGAGTCGCACACGAAGGCGCTGATCCTGGACGTGCGCGCGGAACGCATCCGCGCGGCGCTGGAAGAGGACCACATCGTGCTGGTGGCGGGCTTCCAGGGCGTGTCTGAGAACGCGCGCAACGTGACGACGCTGGGCCGCGGCGGCTCGGACACGAGCGCGGTGGCGGTGGCGGCGGCGCTGAGCGCGGAGGTGTGCGAAATCTACACGGACGTCGCGGGCGTGTACTCGGCGGACCCGCGGATCGTGCCGGACGCGCGCAAGCTGGAGACGGTGTCGTTCGAGGAGATGCTCGAGATGGCGGCGTCGGGGGCGGGCGTGCTGCAGCTGCGTTCGGTCGAGTACGCGCGCAACCACGGCGTGCGCATCCACTGCCGCTCGTCGTTCAGCGAGGAGCCCGGTACCTTTGTGGTCGCAGAAGGAGAAACGATGGAGCAGCCGCTGATCACAGCCGTCACGCACTCGACCTCGGAAGCGCGGGTGACGCTCACGGGCGTGCCCGACACGCCGGGTGCCGCCGCGCGCATCTTCGAGGCGCTGGCGCAGGCGAACATCAACGTGGACATGATCGTCCAGAACGAGCCGGTGGCGGCGGGGGGGCAGGCGGAGATCTCGTTCACGGCCCCGCGCGAGGACGTGCGCACGGCACGTGCGGCGCTCGAGCCGCTGACGGGCGAGGCGTTCAGGGAGATGACGACGCACGAGGACATGGGCAAGGTGTCGATCGTGGGGGCGGGCATGCGCTCGCACCCGGGCGTGGCTGCGAAGGTGTTCGGCGTGCTGGCGAGCGAAGGCGTGAACATCGACATGATCTCGACCTCGCCGATCAAGATCTCGTGCGTGATCGACAGCGACCGCGTGGCGGACGCGGTCCAGGCGCTGCACGGCGCGTTCGAGCTCTCCGGCGAGGGCACGGTCGTCGTCGAATAGGCGCCCGCCGGGCGCGCGGCGTTCCCGGCGACCGGCGTTCCCCGCGGCAGGCCGGCAGGGCAGGGCCAGGGGCCGTGGCGCGGCTCAGCCGTCGAGCGACCGCTGCAGCGCCTCGAGCACCCGCACGACGCGCAACCCGCTGAGGCCGTCCGAGCGGGGCGTCGCGCCGGTGCGCACGCAGTCGACGAAGTGCTCGCACTCGATGCGCAGCGGCTCGACGTTGGCGATCTGGGGCGAGAATGTGTCGCCGGAGCGGGTGATGTACTCGCCCCACGAGCGCGTGTCCTGGTCAAAGCCCTTGTCGTAGATCGTGAGCTTGCCCTCGATCAGCATGTCGTCAAACGTGGCCATGCGGTCCTTGCCGACGACGGTGATGCGCCGCTCCTTGTGCGGGTCAAGCCACGAGAGGTGCAGGTGCGCGACGATCCCCGAGGGGAAGCGCAGGTAGCAGAAGACGACGTCCTGCACGCCCTCGCGCACGTAGCAGGCGCCGTGTGCGACGCACTCGCTCGGCTCCTCGCCGATCAGATGCAGCACCACGGAGACGTCATGAGCGCCGAGGCTCCACAGCGCGTTCTCGTCGGCCCGCAGCTTGCCGAGGTTGAGGCGGTTTCCATATATATAAAACAGGCGGCCGAGCTGGTCGGAGTCGACGAGCTCCTTCAGCCGCGTGACCGCGGGGTGATACTCCAGAAGATGGCCGACCATGAGCGTCTTTCCCGCCCGCGCGGCGGCGTCGACGGCGCGCTGCGCGTCGGCGGCGCTGGTCGCGAGCGGCTTCTCGACGAAGCAGTGCTTGCCCGCGTCGGCGACGGCGATCGCGAGCTCGGCGTGCGAGGGCACGGGCGTGGCGAGCACGACCGCGTCGAGCAGATCGTCGTCGAGCAGCTCTCGCAGCTCGGCGGTGGTGCGCGCGGACGGGAACGACGGCTCGAGCTTGGCGCGCGCGCGCTCGTCGGCGTCGCACAGCCACGTCACCTCGCAGCCGGGGATCGCGGCGAGGTTGCGCGCGAGGTTCGGCCCCCAGTAGCCAAGCCCGACGACGCCGACGCGCACGGGTGTCTCCTCGCTCATCGGAGGTGTCCGGAGGGCGCGCTCATGGGCGCATTGTGTCGCGGTCGCGGCGGCGGTGAGGCGCCGGTGACGGCAAGCGGCCGTTTACGGGGCGGCGAGGCCCTCTGACATCCCGTCTTCGTAAAGCTAGACCGACACCTGTGCACCGGCGCTCGTGATGGCGATCGGTTGGTCGTGCATCGTCAGGAACGCGTCGACGACACGCGGGTCGAACTGGCTTCCTGCTTCGCGCCGGATCTCCGCGATGGCACGTGCGGTGGACCACTCGGGCTTGTAGGGCCGGCCGTGCGTGAGCGCGTCGTAGACGTCGGCCACCGCGACCACGCGCCCGACGAGCGGGATCGCCTCGCCGGCGAGGCCGCGCGGGTATCCGGCGCCGTCCCAGCGCTCGTGGTGGCTCGCGGCAATCACGGCCGCCATCTGCAGTACGGGCGCGTTGCTGCCGGAGAGCACGCGTGCGCCGAGCTCGGCGTGCGTCTTCATGACGTGATACTCGTGCGTGCTGAGCTTGCCTTTCTTGAGCAGGATGCGGTCCGGGATCGCGAGCTTGCCGACGTCGTGGAGCGGTGCGGCCTCGCCCACGAGATTGACCTGATCGGCGTCGAACCCGAGGCGCGCAGCGATCTCCGCTGCGCTCACCCCCACCCGTCTGGTGTGCTGGGCTGTCTCGTCGTCGTGGTACTCGGCCGCGACCGCGAGGCGCTGCAGCGTCTCGGCGCGAGCCTCGACGAGCTCACGCGTTCGCGCGGATACCTCCGCTTCGAGCCACGTCGCGTTGTCCGCGAGCTGCTGCTCGGCTTCATGCTCCGCGGTGATGTCGTGCGCGACCGCGTGAATCACGCCCTCGGCCCGTGAGCCGGCGGCGTTCCACTGCAGCCACCGGTAACGACCGTCGGCGGTGCGATAGCGGTTGCGGAACCTGATCGTCTCGTGCGAGCCGTCGAGCAGCGCGGCGGTCTCCGCGATGGTGCCGGCGCGGTCCTCCGGATGCACGAACTCGATCAAGGGTCGCGAGCAAAGCGTCGCCGCGGTGTGCCCGAGCGTGCGCTCCCATGCCGGGTTTACGCGCGTGAACCGGCCGCTCAGATCCGCCGTCGCGTGAAGGTCGAGCGAGACGTCGTAGTAGCGCATGATCTCGGCCTGCAGCCTGCGCCGCTGATCGACGACCACCCCGAGCAGCACGCCGAGGGCGACGAACGCGATGCCGCGGCTGAGGTAGCCGGCCACCGTCACCGGGACGGCGGCATGCCCGAGGTCCCAAACGACGATCAGGGCGAAGCTCGTGGCGGCGCCGGCGAGTCCGCCGCGCAGGCCGAACCGCAGCGCGAGAACGGCGATCGGGAGCACGTACAGGATCCCCTCGGCGTCACCGGCGGTCGTATCGCCCTCGCGGAGCGCGAACACGACAAAGAACAGCGCGATCGCGACCGCGACCGCGCCACCGACGGCTGGCGTCGACCAGTCTCGCGGCGGCCGCGGAGGTGGAATGCGTGGCTCGAGGTCCACGTGTGCCCATCGTCCAAGTTGCGCCCGGCAGGTAGCTCGCGGCCAGTAGTGGACGAATGGGCGCTCTGCTGGCCCGCGGGTCTAGCGCGAGCTCACGGCGCGTCGAGGACGCTCACAGCGTCCCGATCGCCGCCACGCAGCGCTCGGCCGCGTGCCCGTCGCCGTAGAGATTGGGTACCCGCCCACCCCGCTCGGCGGGCGGCTCCCGCTCCAGCGCGGCGAGCGCCGCGCGCGTGTTGAGGTCGACGAGCGTGTTCCAGCCGGTGGCGACGGTCTCGACCCACTCGGTGTTCGCTCGCAGTGTGACGCACGGCACGCCGGCGAGGTACGCCTCCTTCTGCACGCCGCCCGAGTCGGTGAGCACGGCGCGGGCCTGACAGACGAGCGCGCTGAACTCGACGTAGCCCAGCGGGTCGGTCAGCGTGAGCCCGTCGCTGCGCTCCAGCTCGCCCAGCAGGCCGGCGTCGCGCAGGCGGGCGCGCGTACGCGGATGGACGGGGAACAGCACGGGCGCGGGCAGCGCCAGCACGAGCGCGACGAGCGCGCGCAGGCGCTCGGGGTCATCGACGTTGCCGGCGCGGTGGGCGGTGAGCAGCAGGTAGGAGCCCGACTGCAGGCCGTACGCCGCGGGCGCCTCCGCGTTGGCGCGCGCGACCGGCTGCCAGCGCAGGGCGACGTCGACCATCACGTCGCCGACGACCTGCACGTCACCGGCGACGGACTCCGCGCGCAGGTTCGCGGCGGCGGTGTCCGAGGAGCACAGCAGCAGCGCGCCGAGGTGGTCGGTGAGCACGCGGTTGAGCTCCTCGGGCATCGTGCGGTCGAACGAGCGCATGCCCGCCTCGACGTGCACGACGGGGACCTGCGCCTGCGCCGCGGCCAGCGCGCCGGCGAGCGTCGAGTTGGTGTCGCCGTACACGAGCACGGCGTCGGGCTTCGTGTCGGCCAGCAGCGGCTCGAGCGCGGCGAGCATGCGCGCGGTCTGCGAGGTGTTCGAGCCGCCGGCGATCCCGAGCTCGTGCTCGGGCCGCGCGAGGCCGAGCTCGGCGAAGAACACGCGCGAGAGCGAGTCGTCGTGGTGCTGACCGGTGTGCACGAGGATCTCCTCGTGGCGCTCGCGCAGCGGTCCCGAGACCGCGGCCGCCTTGATGAACTGCGGCCGGTTGCCGACGACGGTGAGGATTCGCACGCGCCGGCTCAGGGCAGCAGCACGATCTTGCCGTGGCTGTGGCGCTCGGCGAGCTCGCGGAAGGCGTCGCGCACCCGATCCAGCGGGTAGGTGCGCGCGATCGGTATGTCGAGAGTCCCATCGGCCGCCATCTCCGCGAGCTCCGCCAGCAGCGCCGCTGTGGCGATCGCATGGGTGCCCTCGCCGTGGACGCCGAGCCGCTGCACCGCGTCGAAGTCGGCGATCGTGTTGATTCGCTGCGGAGCGACGCCCAGCTCGATCGCCAGGTCAACGTAGCCGCCGCCGAACGTGTCGATGAACGCGTCGATCTTGCCGCCGGCCGCCTCGCGGATGCGCTCGGCCTGTCCGTTGCCGTAGGTCACCGGCACGATGTCGTGTTGGCGCAGCCACTCGTGGTTGCGCTCGCTCGCGAGCCCGATCACCGTGGCGCCGGTACGGCGCGCGAGCTGGACGGCGACGGAGCCGACCCCGCCGGCCGCGGCGGAGACCACGACCGTCTCGCCCGGCTGCGGAGCGACCGCCCGGACTGACGCGTACGCGGCGAGCCCGGCAACGAACAACGATCCCGCCACCTCCCACGAGAGCGACGGGGGCTTGGCCGTCAGCTGGTCGGACGGAACGACGACGAGCTCGGCTTGGCTGGCGCGCTGCTCGGTCCACCCAAGCACCTCGTCGCCGACGGCGAACGCGCTCACGCCCTCGCCCACCGCCCGCACCACGCCGGCAAAATCGGTGCCCTGTCCCGATGGGAACGTTGCCGGCCAGCGCTCGTCTAGATATCCCTCGCGGATCGCGATCTCACCGGGGTTGATCCCCGCAGCCCTGACCGCCACGAGCACCTCGCCCGCCCCGGCGACGGGGTCCTCGACCTCGCGCACCTCCAGCACGTCGACGCCGCCGTACCTGTCGAACCGCACCGCTCTCATGCGTGTCTACTCTAGCCGGCTCGCGTGGCCGCCAGCCGGCCGGCGTGGCCGGCTCGCTCAGGCCGCCGCGGCGACGACGGACGTCGACCAGTCGATCACCGACGTCGGGCGCACGACGTGGCGGCCGAGGCCGAGCTCCTTGGGGTCGAGGCCGAGCGCGAGGCCGACGAGCTGCGGCAGGTGCAGCACGGGCATCTCCAGGTTGCGCCCGACGACTTTGCTCGCGAGCGGCTGCTGCAGGTCGAGGTTCAGGTGGCACAGCGGGCAAGGTGTGACCAGGCAGTCGGCATCGGCGTCGGTGGCGTCGCCGAGGTGGCGCCCGGCCTGCTTGAGCGAGGCCTCCTTGTTCATCGTGATGATCGGGAAGCCGCAGCACTTGCGCATGCCGGCGTACTCGATCACGGTGCCGCCGAGCGCGTCGATGACGTGGTCGAGGTAGTGGTCGCGGGGGTGCTCCGCGTCGATGCCCAGGCGCTCGCGCGGGCGCACGATGTAGCAGCCGTAGAAGGGGCCGACCTTGAGGTTCGTGAGCGGGCGCTTGACGCGCGCCCTGAGGTTCTCCAGGCCGATCTCCTCGACCAGCAGCCACAGGAAGTTCTTGTTGGTCAGGGGGTGGGTGGGATCCTTTTTATACGCCAAGCCCTCGCCGGCGAGCGTGGTGTTGACGTGTGCGCGGTACTCGGCGTTAGCGTCCAGCCGTTCCTGGCACTCGCTCTGCGCGCCCTGGCAGGTCGAGCAGATGTTCATCATCAGCTCCGCGCCGTCGACCTGCTGGGCAAGCGCGAACGTGCGCGCGTTGAGCGTGTCGGCGAGCTCCTGGTTGTGCTCGGCGATGACGCCCGCGCCTGTGCAGCAGGCGCGGTCCAGCTCGACCAACTCGATGTCCAGCAGCGGCGCGACCTTCGCCATCGAGCCGTGCAGCTCGGGGGTGAAGCCGCGGCTTACGCAGCCGGGCCAGTAGGCGACCTTCATTGGCCATCGCTCCCTTCGGTGCTCGCGGTCGCGACGGGCGCCGCGTCTTCGTCCTCGCCTGCGATGTAGAGGTTCAGCTCGTAGCGTTCGGGGCGGCTCTCGACCTTGTCGTAGATCGACTGCACTGCCTTGAGGTCCTGGCTGGGGATCTTGTGCGGTCTGAGCGCGCCCATCGGCGTGACCTTGCCGCGCAGAAGCGCCTTGAGGATCGCGGGCAGCGAGCTCAGGAGCTCTCTGCCGGCCGGCGGGGCGAATTTGCCAAACCACGAGTTGCCGCCGTAGGAGCGCGGCAGCAGCTCGGCCTCCCACAGCAGGCCGTTGTTCTTGATCAGCGTCGTGAACGCGGCCTCGTGGCGCTCGCCGTTGTTGACGTCGACGATGTGCTGGTCGTTGGTCGCGATCCGCCGCAGGCGCATGATCTGGCCCATCGGGTTGACGTCCTTGGGGCATGCCTGCACGCACTTGAAGCAGTGGGTGCAGTCGAACAGGCCCTGCGGGTCCTGCGCGAGGTCGTTGAGGCGCTCGAACTGCTGGTCGTCGCGCGGGTCGCCGACGAAGCGGTAGGCCTTGGCGAGCGCCGCCGGGCCGATGAAGCCGGGGTCGACCTCCATCGCCAGGCAGTCGGACACGCACGCGCCGCACTGGATGCACGCCATCGTCTGGGTGACGTCGACCATCGACTCTTTCGAGACCAGGTACTCGCGCTCGGGCACCGGCTGCTTGGCCAGCAGCCACGGGGTGACGCGCCGGATCTTCTTCCAGTGCACGGCGTCCATGTCGACGATCAGGTCCTTGATCACCGGCATGTTGCCCATCGGCTCGATCTCGATCACGCCGTCCTTCGCGCCGAGCTTGGCGGCGTCGAGGTGCGTGTGGCACGCGAGCGACGGTTCGCCGTTGACGCGCACGCCGCAGGAGCCGCAGATCGCCTGCCGGCAGGAGCAGCGGATGCCGATCGAGCCGTCGAATTTGTCGCGCGCCTGAAGGATCGCCTCGAGCACCGAGCGGTGCGGCTCGAGCTCGACCGTGTGCTCGTCCCAGTAGGGCGCCTCGCCCGACTCCGGGTCATAGCGGCGCAGCCTCAGGGTGAACTGCTCCGGCGGGCGGTCGTGCGCTTCGGCCATCAGCTGCGCTCCTGTCCTCGCGGGTTGGAGTGGCGTGCGGTGCGGCGGCTCAGAGCCATCAGTATTTCCGCTCCTCCGGCTGCCACTGGGTGATCGTGACCGGCGAGTAGCTCACCCGCGGCGTGCCGTCCTCGCCGAGCGAGATGTCGATGTGCTTGAGCCACTCCTCGTCGTTGCGCTCGGGGTAGTCGGTGCGGAACTGCGCGCCGCGCGACTCCTTGCGCTCGAGCGCCCCCACGACCGTCGCCTCGGCGCAGTCGACCATGTAGCCGAGCTCGATCGCGCCGAGCACGTCCTGGTTGAAGACGGTGCCGCGGTCGTCGATCCAGGCCTTGCCGGCCTCCTCGCGCAGCCGCCCGATCGTCTCCAGGGCGCTCTGCAGGCCCTCCTCGTCGCGGAACACGGCCGCCTTGCGGTTCATCAGCTCGCCGAGCTCGTTCTTGATCTCCGACACGCGCCTGCCATCTCGCTCGCGCGCGACGATCGCGTCGATGCGCTCGGCGTCCCCGCGCAGCGCGGCGTTCGCGTCGACCTTGGGCATGCCCATGCCGGCGGCGCGCGCGGCGGCGTGTTCGCCCGAGCGCCGGCCGAAGATCAGCGTGTCGAGCAGCGAGTTGGCGCCGAGGCGGTTGCCGCCGTGCACAGACACGCACGCGACCTCGCCGGCCGCGTACAGGCCCTCGATCGGCGTGCGCCCGTCGATGTCGGTCTTGACGCCGCCCATGATGTAGTGCTGGCCGGGGCGGATCATGATCGGTTCGCGCGTGATGTCCACGCCGGCGAAGTCGCGGCCGAGGTTGACGATCTCGCGCAGCGCCTCGAGCGTGCGCTTGCGCGGCACGACCGTCACGTCGAGGAAGATGCCGGCTTTGTTCGGGCCGACGCCGCGGCCCTCGTTGATCTCGATCTGCTCGGCGCGCGAGACGACGTCGCGCGAGGCGAGCTCCATCTTGTTGGGGGCCGATTTCTCCATGAAGCGTTCGCCGTTGGCGTTGAGCAGGTGCGCGCCCTCGCCGCGGGCGCCCTCGGTGATCAGGATGCCCGTCTCGACGAGGCACGTCGGGTGGTACTGGACCATCTCCATGTCCATCAGCGGCGCCCCCGCGCGATAGGCCATCGCGATGCCGTCGCCGGTCACGATCAGCCCGTTGGTCGTCGGCTTGTACGCCTGGCCGGCGCCGCCGCACGCGAGGATCACGTTCTTGGCGGTGAACGCCTCCATGCGCCCGCTGCGCACGTCGCGCGCGATCGCGCCACCGCAGCGCCCGGCTTCGTCGCGCAGCAGCGAGGTCGTGAACCACTCCTCGTAGCGCGCGACCGTCTCGTGGTGCTTCATCAGCTGCTCGTAGAGCACGTGCAGCATCGCCTGGCCGGTGATGTCGGCGACGTACGCCGTGCGCTTCGTCGACGCGCCCCCGAACGCGCGCAGGTCCATCTCGCCCTTGTCGTTGCGGTGGAACGTCACGCCGATGTGCTCCAGGTGCATGACCTCGGCGGGCGCCTCCGAGCACATCACTTCGATCGCGTCCTGGTCGCCGAGGAAGTCCGAGCCCTTGACCGTGTCGTACGCGTGCGAGCGCCAGTCGTCATCGACGCTGATCGCCGCGTTGATGCCGCCGGCGGCGGCGACCGAGTGCGAGCGCACGGGGTGGACCTTGCTCATGATCGCCACGCTCGCCCCCGTCTCAGCGGCCGCCAGCGCCGCGCGCTGGCCCGCAAGACCGGCGCCGATGATCAGCACGTCATGTTCTGGCATGTGTCGGGGAGGTCGCTTTCGAGGAGGGTATGCGGGAAGGGGGGAGCTGCGCCCGGGACTCTATAACGACGCTCAGGTCGCCGGCCGCGCGGGCTGGGCGGGGCGCAGCGCGCCCTGCACCTGCGCGAGCGTGACGACGCCGCGCAGGACGCCGTCGCTGTCGACCGCCACCATCGCCCCCAGCCGGCCGAGGCCCTCCGCGCCGAGCAGCGATTCCAGCGGCGCCTCTTCGCCGATCCGCACGGGCAGATCCTCCTCGAGCACGTCCACGACGGTGAGCGCGGGGCGCCCCGCCGAGATCTCGCCCTCGACGCGCTGCTGGCGCACGACGCCGAGGAAGTGGCGCGCGGGGTCGACGACCGCGAACCACGGCCAGCGGTAGCGCAGGAAGAACTCCTCCCGGGCGTCGAGCAGCGTCGCGTCGGCGGGGATCGTGACGGGCTCGCGGTCCATGATGTCGCCGACCGTGATGTGCTTGATGCGCCGGCCGAGCGCGCCCTGGACCACGGCGGCGCTGGCGGCCTGGTAGAGGAAGAACGCGAGCACCATCGTCAGCAGCCCGATCACGTCGCCGTTGTGGGCGAATACCCACAGCCCGAGCAGCCCGACGAGCAGCGCGAACCCCTGCCCCGATCGCCCGGTCGCCTGCGTCGCGCGGTTGCGGTCGCCGGTGCGCCACCAGATCAGCGCGCGCGCGATGCGCCCGCCGTCCAATGGGAACGCGGGAACGATGTTGAACACGAACAGCAGCGCGTTGATGAAGCCGAGCCAGCCGAGCAGCGCGAGCACGGGGGAGGTCTTGACGCTGGCGCTGGTCAGCGCCACGTCGGAGACCGTACCGCTGCTGGCGAGCGCCACGATCGCCCCCAGGCAGAGGGCGAACAGCGTCAGCGTGACGGCCGGTCCGGCGGCGGCGATCTTCAGCTCCTCGCGGGCGCTGGCCGGCTCGCGGCGCATCTGCGAGAGCCCGCCCAGGAACCACAGGTCGATGCCGACGACCGGGATGCCCTGGCGCCGGGCGACCAGCGCGTGCCCGAGCTCGTGCAGGATCAGCGAGGCGAAGTAGCCGAGCGCACCGGCGACCGCGACGAGGTACGCGGTCGTCTGCGAACCGTTCATCACTTCCGGGAAGTAGCTTTGCGAGAGCCAGTAGATCAGCAGGAACAGGAACACGAACCAGCTGGCGCTCACGCCGATGCGGATGCCGAAGATGCGTGCAAGCTGCATGTTCCTACGCATGGGCATCCCTCAATGGTAGGCCCACGGAGGGGTTATGGCCGGCGGTTGGCCGCGCCGACGCGCGGCCCGGACTCCGCCAGCGCGGTCCGGCGCGCAGGGGTCGGATCCTCAGGCGTGCGGAAGCGAGCGCTCGATGATGCCCTCGAAGTCGACGCCCGCGGGCAGCGTGCCGTACTCGAGCCCGCCTTCATCGGACAGGCGCCCCGCGCAGAACGCGTCGGCGACCGCGGGCGGCGCATTGCGCACGAGCAGCGAGCCCTGCAGGCAGAGCGCCATGCCTTCGACCACGCGCCGCGCGCGCTGCTCGAGCGTGCTCGGGTCGGTGAACTGCTGCTTGAGCTTCGTCACGCTCGCATCAAGTCGCGCGTCGGCACCCTGGGCCTGCTCGACCTCGTCGAAGAACACCTCCAGCGAGCGCGGCGAGCGCATCAGCGCGCGCAGCACATCGAGGCTCATGACGTTGCCCGAGCCCTCCCAGATCGACGCGAGCGGCGCCTCGCGATACAGGCGCGGCATGCCCGACTCCTCGACGTAGCCGGCGCCGCCGTGGCACTCGAGCGCCTCGAACGCGTGGTTCGGTGCGCGCTTGCACGTCCAGAACTTGCCGACGGCGGTCGCCAGGCGCTTGAACAGCTGCGCGTCGCTCTCGTCTTCGCCGGCGTCAGCATCGGCGCGCGCCTCGTCGTACGCGCGCGCCAGGCGCATCGCCAGCGCGGTCGTCGCCTCGGACTCCAGGCACAGGTCGGCGAGCACGTTGCGCATCAGCGGCTGCTCGATCAGCAGCTTGCCGAACGCGCTGCGGTGCGCGGTGTGGTGCAGGGCGTTGACGACGCCCACGCGCATCCCCGCGGCGGAGCCGATCACGCAGTCAAGGCGCGTGTGGCCGACCATCTCGATGATCGTCGGCACGCCGCGGCCGGGCTCGCCGAGCATCCGCGCCCACGCGCCGTGCAGCTCGATCTCAGACGACGCGTTGGAGTGGTTGCCGAGCTTGTCCTTCAGGCGCTGGATGTGAAACGCATTGCGGCTGCCGTCGGGGAGGATCCGCGGCAGCAGGAAGCACGAGAGGCCGTCTTCGGTCTGCGCGAGCACGAGGAACATGTCGGACATCGGCGCCGAGCAGAACCACTTGTGCCCGACGATCGTGTACTCCGCCCCCGCGCCACCGCCGTTGACGGGCGTGGCGACGGTCGTGTTCGCGCGCACGTCCGAGCCTCCCTGCTTCTCGGTCATCGCCATCCCCGTGATCGCCGAGCCCTTCTCGGATGCGGGTATCAGGCGCGGGTCATACGTTGTGGCGGTCACCAGCGGCTCCCACTCGGCCGCAAGCTCCGGCTGCGCGCGCAGCGCGGGCACGACCGCGAAGGTCATCGTGATCGGGCAGCAGAAACCGGCCTCGGCCTGCATCGCGGTCATGTACAGCGCCGCGCGCGCCGTGTGCGGATAGGGCTCCTCGCTCGTCCACGGCAGCGAGTGCAGCTCGTGCTCGACGCCCATCCGCATCAGCTGGTGCCACGCGGGGTGGAACTCGACCTCGTCGATGCGGTGGCCGTAGCGGTCGAACGTGCGCAGCACCGGCTTGTTCTCGTTTGCCAGGCGGCCCCACTCCTGCTGTGGGCCGCCGGCCGCGCCGACGAAGCGCCCGAGCTCAGATGCGCGCTCGCTCACCCAGCCGGCTCCCTCGCGCTCGACGGCCTCGACCAGTGGCAGGTTGCTGGAGAACACGTCCACGTCGCCCGGCGGCGGCACCTGGTTGAACACCGTGTGCGTCTGCCACGGCGCGCCCTCACCCACCGATGCCGAGATAGTGCTGGCCATCACATGACAGTCAAGCAGAGAGTAGGCTGCGGCGCGATGTTGAAGCTGGCCTTGAGGCGGCGCGGGGTGCTTGCGGCGAGCGTCATAGCGCTCGTGCTGGTGGCTTGCTCGAGCGGAGCAAGCGCTTCGTGGGCGCGGGTCGCTGTCTCTGGCGCGCATGCGGTAGTCGCGGACTCGATCCCCGACCTGGCCCCCGAACTGCCGAAGCTGGCATACGTCACCGGTACGTCCACGTCGAAGGTGTGGCTCGCGTCGGCGAGCGGCAAGGAAGCGAAAGTGCTCGGCCCCGGGCAGCAGCCGCTGCTCGCGCCGGACGGGCAGCTGGTCGCGGCGTCCTTGTTCGGCGTGAGCTCCGGCGTCGAGGAACACGGCCCGGCACTCGGCCTGTACTCGGCCTCGGGCGCGCCGATCGTCGATTACCTGAACCTCGAAACGAACACCGCCTCGCCGCTCGCGTGGTCAGCGGATTCGCGCTACCTCGCGGTGGAGCTGCAGTCGACGCAGATCGTCGACGGGAGGGTCGCCTCGAGCCTTGACGTGATCGACACGCAGACTCAGACCGTCACGCAGATCGCCAAAGGCACGATCTACGGCGTGAGCTTCGCGCACGACGGCAGCGACGAGCTCGTGTTCGGCCTCTCGCACTCCGAATCGTTCGCCGGCGGCGTCAACCTCTACACGAGCGAACCCAACGGCTCGGGGCTTCACCGCCTGACCAGCGACGGCCGCAGCCTCAACCCCATATGGGGGCCGCGCTACATCGCCTATGACCGGGAGCACTCGCGCAAGCTCTCACCCGAATACCAGATCTGGCTGGCGTCGCCGAGCGGTGGCGCACCCGTGCGCAGGGTCACGCACATCTCCGTGGACGCGCTCGCGCAGGGCCTCGTCCCGCTCGCGTTCTCCGCCAGCGGCAACAGGCTGGTTGCCCAGTTCGAGGGCCAGGACCAGAGCGGCGCGTACGCCGTCAACGTCATCACCGGCCGCGCGCGCGAAGTGACAGTCCACGGTCGAGCCGTCATCGGCGCGGGCATCTCCAGCAGCGGCAGCACGCTCCTGATCGACGAAAATGCGCTCTTCGAGCCACCGTCGAAGGCGCGCGTGGCGAGCATCCCGTTCGCCGGTGGGCGCTCGCATGTGCTCATCGCGCACGGCTCGCAGGCCAGCTGGAACGAGTGAGCTGACCGCAGCCGGCAGACGCGTGAGACGCAAGCTGTCGTGACCGGCGCCGAGGAGGCTGTAGAGGGGCCAGCGAACGTGTCTCCCGAAAATCGTCGATAGCATCGGCCACCCGCCCAGGACAGCGCCCATCGCTCCCTCGCCCCCCAACGCAGAGACCCCAAGGAACCGCACATGGCCAAGATCAAGGTGAAGAACCCGGTAGTCGAGCTCGACGGCGACGAGATGACGCGGATCATCTGGTCGTTCATCAAGCAGCAGCTGATCCTCCCCTACCTGGACGTACAGCTCGAGTACTTCGACCTCGGCATCGAGCACCGCGACGCGACCGACGATCAGGTTACGGTCGACGCGGCCGAGGCGATCAAACGCCACGGCGTTGGGGTCAAGTGTGCGACGATCACGCCCGACGAGGCGCGTGTCGAGGAGTTCGGGCTCAAGGGCATGTACCGCTCGCCCAACGGCACCATCCGCAACATCCTCGGCGGCGTGATCTTCCGTGAGCCGATCGTGATCGCCAACGTGCCGCGGCTCGTGCCCGGCTGGACGAAGCCGATCGTGATCGGCCGCCACGCCTTCGGCGACCAGTACCGCGCCACCGACATGGTCGTCCCCGGCGAGGGCAAGCTGACGCTGTCGTTCACCCCCGCCGACGGCAGCCAGCCGATCGAGCTCGACGTGTACGACTTCCCCGGCGGCGGCGTGGCGATGGCCATGTACAACCTCGACGACTCCATCCGCGACTTCGCGCGCACGTCGCTGCGCTACGGCCTCGAGCGCCGCTACCCCGTGTACATGTCCACCAAGAACACGATCCTCAAACGCTACGACGGGCGCTTCAAAGACATCTTCGAAGAGGTCTACGAGAGCGAGTTCAGGAGCGACTTCGAGGCTGCCGGCATCACCTACGAACATCGCCTGATCGACGACATGGTCGCCTCCGCGCTGAAGTGGGAAGGCGGCTACGTGTGGGCGTGCAAGAACTACGACGGCGACGTGCAGTCCGACACCGTCGCCCAGGGCTTCGGCTCGCTCGGGCTGATGACCAGCGTGCTGACGACCGCCGACGGCAGGACCGTCGAGGCCGAGGCCGCGCATGGCACCGTCACCCGCCACTACCGCCTGCACCAGCAGGGCAAGCCGACGTCCACCAACCCAATCGCGTCGATCTTCGCGTGGACGCGCGGCCTCGCCGCGCGCGGGCGCATGGACGACACGCCCGACGTCACCCATTTCGCCGAGACGCTCGAGCGTGTGTGCATCCAAACGGTCGAAAGCGGCAAGATGACCAAGGACCTAGCGCTGCTCATCGGCCCCGACGAGCCTTGGCAGACCACCGAGGAGTTCCTTGCCTCGATCGACGAGAACCTCAAAAAGGAGATGGACCTGTGAGCAATCCCGTACGAGTAACCGTCACCGGCGCCGCCGGCCAGATCGGCTACAGCATCGTCTTTCGCATCGCCAGCGGCCAGCTGCTCGGGCCCGACCAGCCCGTCGACCTGCGCCTGCTGGAGATTCCCCAGGCGATGGGCGCGCTCGACGGCGTCGCCATGGAGCTCGTCGATTGCGCCTTCCCGCTGCTCGCCGGCCTCGACCTGCACGACGATCCCGCCGAAGCATTCGACGGCGTCAACATCGCGCTGCTCGTCGGCTCGCGCCCTCGCACCAAGGGCATGGAGCGCGCCGAACTGCTCAGCGAGAACGGCAAGATCTTCACCGTCCAGGGCAAGGCGATCAACGATCGCGCCGCCGACGACGTGAAAGTGCTCGTCGTCGGCAACCCCGCCAACACCAACTGCCTGATCGCCATGAACAACGCGCCCGACGTTCCGCGCGAGCGCTTCACCGCGATGCTACGCCTCGACCACAACCGCGCGATCGCGCAGCTCGCGAACAAGCTCGGCGTACCCGTCACCGACGTCTCGCAGATGGGCGTGTGGGGCAACCACTCGCCGACCATGTACCCCGACCTGTTCCACGCGCACGTCGCCGGCAAGATCGCCGCCGGCGTCGTCGACGACCAGGAATGGATCGAAAGCGAGTTCCTGCCGAACGTCGGCAAACGCGGCGCCGCCATCATCGAGGCGCGCGGCGCCTCCTCCGCGGCATCGGCAGCCTCCGCCGCGATCGACCACGTCCACGACTGGGTCGTCGGCACCGACGGACGCTGGGTGTCCATGGGCGTGCCCTCCGACGGCTCCTACGGGATCGAGGAGGGCATCATCTGCGGCTTCCCCTGCACGTGCGCGGGCGGTCAGTACGAGATCGTCCAGGGCCTCGACCTCGACGCCTTCTCCCGCGAGAAGATCGACGCCTCCGTGCTCGAGCTCGCCGGCGAGCGCGACACCGTCGCCAGCCAGGGGCTGATTTAGGCCCATTGGCACGGCCTCTCTAAGATCCAGGGTCTTACCGCTGCTGAAATCCAGTGACGGACCCGAACGCGCCAGGTTTCCCGACGCTTCGGGGTCGAGTCGAACGTCGTCGCCTGGCGTCTCCACGCCCCCGGCCCCCGCGATTCCGCGGATTTCGTCTCCAGATCGAAGATGTGCCTCCAAGACCGACTTCCGCCCCTCACGGCGGCCTGGCCGGCCTTTCATCCCAATTGTGCTGTATAGAGTGGAAGCAGGATGACGAGCGAGATCAAGCAAGAAGCTGCGAGAGATGCGGCCATGTTGCTCCGCGAGGCATGGGGCGCCCCAATTCCAGTGGACCCGATTTCCATCGCTCGCGCTGCAGGAATACGCGTGCTGGACGCGCCATTGGACGACGACACTGCCGGGGCTTTGGTCAAGGAACCTGGGCAGGACCCCACCATCCTGCTCAACGAGAATGACAGCCCTAACCGGAAGAGGTTCACGTGTGCCCATGAGCTCGGGCACTATCGGAGGCGGTCTGCTGACGAGAACGAGTACACAACGGTCGATCTACGCGGCAGTCTCGCTGCGACGGGGACAGATCCGGAGGAGATCTACGCAAACGAGTTCGCGGCTTCCCTGCTGATGCCAGAGGACGCTGTGCGACGGCTCCTAGAGGAAGGTCTGGGCGACCTCGAACTGGCTATTCGATTCGGAGTATCGCGCGAAGCCATCGAGTACCGCCTGAAGAACCTCTTCATCCCTTCGTAGATGTCTGATCCAGCGGTTCCCGATTCGGCCGAGATGCAAGCGGCCGAGGGCAAGGTCAGAGAGATCCTGCAAGCGGGCGAGGGGCGTGAGAGCCCCGCCCTGCCACGAGATCTTCAGCACCTGCCCGAGAAGCGCCTGGCTCAAGAACTCGATCGCGCCCGACAGGAAGTCGATACCAAGCGCGCGCGGGACACGCAAGAAATCGAACTGAGAAGGACCTATGCCAACGGCCTTCTACGTATCTTGACCGCCCAGCTCGTGATCGCGGATCTCGTATTTGTGGTCTTCGCATGGGCCGGCAAGGACTGGAACCTCTCGACCGCCGTTATCGACACCTGGCTCGGAGCGGTAGTCGTGCAGGTCATCGGCGTCGTCTTGGTCGTCACGCGCCACCTGTTTCCACAGCGAGACGGCAAGCCTTGAGTGGATTGCGAGCGCGCGCCCGTGGGATGGTGGTGCTCGAGGGCACCGATACCCCTGACAACGCCTGATTCAAGGCGCTCGCTCCAGCCTGGCTCGTAAACGTCCAATCGAGCATAAGGGGCATGGCCATTTCGACCACGCCCCTTATGTCAACTCATCGAAAGCGCCGGAGACGAGAAGGAGTCCGACGCAGCCCCGATCCCGATTCGGTTCCCGCCACGCGATCCCCGATCTGGGAGGTAAGGGCGACGAATCGCCGTTCCTGAGAAGGACGCAGGGAGCGTGGCGTGCTTTGCACGCGAGCGACCGAGGACGCACTCAGGGACGACGAGGCTAGCCCTTGGGGTACCAGCCTCGGCCTTTCTTCTCCACCTTGTTTTCCTGCTCGAGGCCGGGAAGGACGCGGTAGAGGTAGTTCTGCTTGATCCCCATCTTGGCGGCGAGCTCGGGGATGGTGATGCCCGGCTGTCCCTGCACGAACGACAGTGCCTCGGCCGCGCGGGTGCCGCTACCTTTGCGACGCCCGGCACGCCTTTTCGCGGGACGCCCGGGTTTCGCGGCGGCTTTGGGCGCTGCTTTCGGCGCTGCCGCGGCGGCCGCTTTCACGGCTGCTTTTTTGCGGCCCGAGCCGCGGGGACGCCCGGGCCCGCGCCGGCGGGTAACGACCGCGGTGGCGGCTGAGCCGGCGTCCGATGCGGCCGATCCGATCACACCCGCCAGGGCCGTCGCTGCGGCCTCGAGGCGGTTGAACTCGTCGACCAGGGGCTTTAGCTCCTTCAGCCTGCCCGTGATCTCTTGGCGCTTCTCGTCAAGGAAGTCGGTCACGATTTGAGTCCTCTTCACTAGTGTCGATGCGATTTGAGCTCACATCACTTGTCGCTTCACCTTACACTAGTTCCGTCACGTCACCCGCTCCAAGCGTGCACGAAGACGTTCAAGTGTGCGCATCGCCTCCCGCTCGGGCATGCCACCGACGAGCGCTCGGCTGACGAGCGCACCGACGGGTCCGAGCGGCGGACGGAACTCGTTGCGATAGTCAAAGCGGGTCCCTCCGTCCTCGGCGCTGAGGATGTATTCGCTGCGCGCGTGCGAGCGCGCCGGGCCGCGACCCTCCCATACCGCGAGCTCGCCCGGCCGGCATTCGATCAGTGTCCAGTGAACCTCCAGGCTTACGCCGCGCATGTGGATCTGCTGGTCCATCATGTATCCGACGCGCGGGGGGCCGTCATCGGCGTGTACGAGCTTGCGGTGAATTGTGACCCACTCGCCGAGGCACGCGGGGTCCATGACGAGCTTCCACACCTCCTGCGCAGGCGCGGCGATCAGGATCGAGGCCTCGACGACGCTCATCGGGCGGCCAGCGACTCGGACTGCAACCACTCGGCCAGCGCGTGTTCGACCGCCGCGTCGAAAGGGTGCAGTCGCACGCCGAGCAGCTCCGCGGCGTCGTGCTCCGCGGGCAGCAGGTCACCCTGAAGTCCCTCCATCAACGCCACCACCAGCTCCGGGTCCTCGCCGGCGATCGCCGCGGCCACCCGCGCGGTGAGCGCTGTCAGATTCACCCTCAGCGTGAGCGCGGGACGGTTGACGAGCATCAGCTCGGCGATGCGCGTGAGCATTTCGCCGTACGTGAGCACGTCGGGGCCGCCGATGTCGAGCGAGCTGCGCGGCAGCCGCGCGGTCGCGCACGCGACGAGCATCTCGATCACGTCACGCTCGTCGATCGGCTGGGTGCGCAACGCTTGCCAGGCTGGGAGTGTGAGCACCGGCAGTCGCTCGACGAGATGCACGAGCAGGCGAAACGAGCGTGAGCGCGCGCCGATCACTATCGACGCCCGTAGTGCCACCGAGTCCGGGATCGCCGCCAGCAGCACGCGCTCCACCTGCTCGCGGCTTGCCAGGTGACGGGAGAGCCTCGCATCCGCGTCGACGGCCGCGTGTGAGCTTGCGCGCGGCGTGTCGCGGTGAGGTGTGAGGCCACCCAGGTACACGATCCGGCCAACGCCGGCATGCGCGGCCGCCGCGGCGAAGTTCTGTGCCCCAAGCAGCTCGCGCTCGGGAAACGGCGCGTCGCCGTTGGCTGCGCGCTCCATCGAATGGATCAGGTAGTAGGCGATCTCGACGCCCGCCAGCGCTCGCGCCAACCCCGCGGAGCTCAGCACGTCGGCGCGTACCAACTCCGCGTCGTCTCGCCGCTCCGTGCCACGGGTGCCCGCGAGGGCGGCGCGCATGCGCTCGCGGTCGCGGCCGAGCGCGCGAACCTCGTGTCCGTCCGCGCACAGCCGCGGAACGAGCAGCGAGCCGACGAAGCCGCTTGCGCCGGTGACCAGGATGCGCATCTGCCCAGATCATGACGCGGCCGCGCCGCCGGCGCGGAGAACTCTCGGAAAGTGCGGCCTGTTCCGCGCGATTGTCACACGAACGTGACTGGCTGCCGGCTATTTCCGGGTAACAGGATTTCCCTGCGATTTGCGGAGTGGGCCCGCGCCGTCCCTTGAGCGGGCCGGCGAATGGTGCTTTGATCGCGGCCGTCCCATTCAATCCGATTCGCAGGCGGAGGTAGCTGCCGGTGCAGGCAACGCAGACCAAGCGAGCGCCCAAGCGGGCGACGAAAAAGGTGAGTTGTGAGGAGTGCTACTTCCGCGTCAACCTGCTGTGCGCGCTCGAGCTGCCCGAGCCGTGTGCGACCTTCCGGCCCAACGAGGCCCAGCTGAAACCGCCCGCGCAGTTGCGCTTCGTGTTTCGCCAAGAGCGCCGAACCCGTGCCGCATGGGCGTTTCCGTCCGCCCAGGAGCAGGCCGCGCTGCACGCCTAGAAGGCCCGCCCGGCACGCCCGGAGGGGTATATTGGGTCGCGAACCTGCAAGCTTTCGGCAGAGGCGGTGGCGACATGGCAGCGAAGGATAGATTCGGCAAGCTCGGCGAGAACGCGTACGCGGCGGAGGGAAGCCGCTATATCCAGCGCCTGCTCGAGGACGAGGAGCTGCGCTCCACGCTGCTCTCCGCCTATGCCGCGGCGCGCAGCGCCTACGGGCGCATGAGCAACGGCAAGCCCGCCACCGAGGTGCTGTTCGAGGATCGTGAGCTCCAGCAGGAGATCACCGACGCGGCCAACGCGCTGCGCCAGGTCGCCGGCTCGCTGCGTGAGGCGCCGGCGCCCGCCCCGCGCAGCCGGCGAGGCCCCGGAAGGTCGCTGCTGCTGCTCGCCGTCGGTTCCGTGCTCGCGATCGCCCTCAGCGAGAGCTTGCGCTCGAAGGTGCTCGACCTCCTGTTCGGCGCGGAGGAGGAGTTCGACTACAGCCCGACCACCGCTCCGGAGACGCCCGCGCCAGCCGGCGTCGCCGGCAGCTGAGCCCATAGCTCCCACCGAGACGATGAGCGCCGTGCATGCCGCTGTCGTAGACGCCGAGGCGGTTACCGAGGGGGCGGGCTCGCGCGCGATCTCGAGCGACGGACGCGCTCGCTCGCTGTCGGGTGAGAAGGCTCAGCGAATCATCGACGCGATGCGGCGCAGCGTCGCACAGCGGGGCACCGCGGCCTCCACGTTCGACCACGTCTCGCGCGAGGCCGGTGTCTCGCGTGGCCTGTTGCACTACTACTTCGGCACCAAGGAGCAGCTGCTCGCAGAGGCCGTCAGACGTGACTGCGAGCTGCGTCTCGAGCGTCTCGAGCAGCAGCTCTCAACCGCCAAAACGGCCGACGATTTCATCGACCTGATGGCCCAGAGCCTGCACGAAACCGTGAGCGAGGATCCGGACTTCGTCACGCTCGTGTTCGAGCTGTTCACGCTCTCGCGGCGCAACGCCGACATCGCCGTCGAGTACGCCGGTCTCATGCGCAGCACTCGCGAGCACGTCGCCGTCATGCTCGCCGCCGCCCAGCGCGAGGGCGTCCTGCGCCTGCACGCCGAGCCGGACGCCGTCGCCGAGGTTCTGTTCTCGATCGGAGACGGCTTCGCACTGCGGATGCTGACCGAGCCGCACCGGGACTTCACCGCGACGATCAGCGCAGGGATCACCTGCGCGCGTGCGCTGCTGACCGATTAAAGCCCGCCGCTCGCATCCCCGACTGCCCGTCGGCGGCACGAGCAGCCGATTGACGCTCCTATACTCGTCAACCCGATGCCGATCTACGAGTACAGACGACCCGACGGCACAACCTTCGAGATTCAGCAGTCCTTCAGCGAGGACGCGCTCGTCGTCGATCCCGACACCGGCGTTCCGGTCGAGCGCGTGCTGCACGCGCCCGCCGTGCACTTCAAGGGCAAAGGCTTCTACAACACCGACTACGGCACGCGTAATCGCCAGCGCGAGACGGCCGCCGCCGCTGAGAAGTCCTCGTCGGAGAAGTCCTCGTCGGACAAGTCGTCCTCGGAGAAGTCAGGCGGCGGCAAGTCCTCCTCCGAGGGGTCTTCTTCTTCGTCCTCGTCCTCGGATGGCAAAGGCGAGAAGGGCGCGGCCAAGTCAGGCGACTCCAAACCGGTCGCCGCCAAGAGCTAGCCGCTCATGAACTGGGCGACGTCCGCCCGGCGCGCTTCTTCTGAGATCGTCAGGCCTTCTTCGCCGCTGGGAAGGGTCGCCTGCCCGGTGGGACGCAGCACGTGCGTCGGCGGCGTGCCGGTGGCGGCGAGCGCGGCGAACATTCCCAGCAGTTCCACGCCGCTCATGTCAGAGATGATCGCCGGCGGCGCGTGCCAGGCGATCCACGGCAGTCGGAAGAAGCTCGACGGGGACAGCAGCTGCTGCTTCATGTCCGTGAACAGGGCCTGCTGGTGTTCCTCGCGCTGGATGTCTGTCTCGTTGGATGCGCACAGGTTCTCGCGGGTGCGCGCCAGCGCCAGCGCCTGCTCGCCGTCGAGGTGGTGCGTGCCAGCGCTCAGCCGCAGGGTGAAGCCGCCGTCGGCCGAGCCGCCGTCGAGCTTGGAGACGATGCAGCCGCCGCTGTATGTGACGCCGCCCATCGCTTCGATCAGCTGAGGGAAGTTTTCGAAGTTGACTTCCACCACGTGGTTGATGGGTATGCCGAGCCAGTGCTCGATCACCGATACCGACAGCGCCGGTCCACCGAACTCGTGGGCGGCGTTGATCTTCTGCAGGCCGTGTCCGGGGATTTCGATGATCGTGTCGCGCGGGATCGAAAGGCGCGCCGCGTGCCCGTCGCCGGTGCGGATCAGCATGATCGTGTCCGAACGGCCGAAGCCGGTGGTTTCGGCGCCCGGTTCCTTGCTGTCCTTCTGGCGGCGATCGGAGCCGAGCACGAGGATGTTGTTCGCTGAGGTCAGCGGATAGCCGGCCGGGTCGAGCACGCTCGCGACGTCTCCCGGCAACGACGTGCGCTCGAAGTGCGAGCTGACAAGAAACAGGATCAGCGACAGCGCGAGCCAACCGAGCACGAGCGAGAGCAGCGTGAGCACGATGCGCCTGGGCCTCGTCCAGCGGCGCCAGTCACGCCAGCCGCTACCGGCAGAGCCCCGCGCCGCGCCGCGGCGTCCCCCGCCGTGTGCCCCGTTGGGCGCTTGCGCGAGTCGCCCTTCGCGCAGATCCTCCCCGCCCCTGCCGGGCGACAGTCGCGGTCGGGCGCGGTAGCGCGTGTACTGCGGCGGTTGCTCGCGGTCGTTTGCCATCGAGATGACCCTATATTCGCGAGCTGACCCGTAAGTGCGCGCCGGTCGACACCGCGGTGACGCAATTCGCCGACCCACGGTAGCGTGGGAGCGATCGTGTCCTTCTACGTCACCACCCCCATCTACTACGTCAACGCGGCGCCCCACCTCGGGCACGCATACACGACGATCGCCGCCGACGTGATGGCGCGCCACCACCGCCAGCGCGGCGAGGACGTGTTCTTCCTGACGGGTACCGACGAGCACGGCGAGCCCGTCGCGGATGCGGCGCACGCGCTGGGCATCGAGCCGCAGGAGCTCGCCGACCGCAACGCCGAGCGCTTCCGGGCGCTCGCGCCACAGCTCGAGGCGAGCAACGACTTCTTCATCCGCACGACCGACCCGCAGCACGAAGCGATGGTCAAGCAGGTGCTCTCACTCGTGCGCGAGAACGGATACGTGTACGAAGGGACCTACGAAGGCTGGTACTGCCCACGCTGCGCGGACTTCAAGGCGGAGAACGAAATCGACGAGGATCGGCGCTGCCCGATCCATCACATCGAGCTGACGCGCGAGCAGGAGGACAACTACTTCTTCCGGCTGTCCGCCTTCCAGGAGCGCTTGGAGGCGTTGTACGGCGAGCGCCAGGACTTCGTCGCGCCGCGCACCCGCTACAACGAGGCGCTGTCGTTCATCCGCTCGGGCCTGCGCGACGTGCCGCTCACGCGCCACAAGCTGACGTGGGGCGTGCAGGTGCCGTGGGACCCCGAGCACGTCTTCTACGTGTGGTTCGACGCGCTGCTGAACTACTACACGGCGCTCTCCTACGCGCCCGCCCCCGCCGGCCTGTCGGCGGGCGGCGGCGATCTGACCGAGCGCTTCTGGCCAGCGAGCTACCACCTGATCGGCAAGGACATCCTGCGCTTTCACGCCGTCTACTGGCCGGCGCTGCTGATGGCAGCCGAGCTCGAGCTGCCGCGGCACGTGTTCGTCCACGGCTTCCTGCTGCTGGACGGCGAGAAGATGAGCAAGTCGCTTGGCAACGTGCTCGACCCGTTCGCCGTGATCGAGCGCTTCGGCTCGGACGCGCTGCGCTTCTACCTGCTGCGCGACGTTCCCTTCGGCCAGGACGGGTCGGTCTCGACGGCGTCCTTCGAGCTGCGCTACGAGAGCGAGCTCGCCAACGAGCTCGGCAACCTCGCCAGCCGCACGATCGCGATGGTGCACCGATACCGCGACGGCATCCCGCTCGCGATCGCCCCCGACCCGGAGCTCGACGGCGACTTCGCCGGGCTCGCGCAGGAGGTCGCGGCGATGATCGATCGCGCGGAGCTGACGGCGGCGCTCGACGCGATCTGGCAGCGCGTGCGGCGCCTGAACCGCTACGTGGAGGAGCGCGCGCCGTGGCAGCTCGCCAAGGACGACGCGCGCGCGCCCGAACTCGACCTCGTGCTCTCGACGCTGGTGGCGGGTCTGCGGGTGCTAGGCGTGCTGCTGCACCCGTACCTGCCCGCCAGCACCGACAAGCTGCTGGCGGCGCTCGGCAGCGAGGATCGCTCGCTCGCGTCCGCCCGCTGGGACTCGGCGCAGGCGCTGGGTGAGCGGATCGGGCAGCTCGACTCGTTGTTCCCCAAGTCCGCGTGAGTCCCGCCCGCAGACGGTGATCGACTCCCACACACACCTGCACCTGTGCGACCCGCCGAACGCGGAGCTGGTGGCGGCGGCGGAGGTGGTCGGCGTGACGCGCATGCTCACCGTCGGGATCGACGGCGCCTCCTGTCGCGCGGCGCTCGCCGCGGCTGAGGACTTCCCACAGGTGTACGCGGCGATCGGCCGCCACCCGAACGCCGCCGAGGGCTTCGACGACGCCGACCTGGCGGAGCTGCGCGCGCTGGCGGCGCACGAGCGCTGCGCGGCGATCGGTGAGACGGGCCTTGACTTCTATCGCGACAGCGTGCCGCCGCGCGCCGATCAGGAGCGCGCGTTCGCCGCGCAGATCGGGCTTGCGCGCGATACGGGCAAGCCGCTGGTTATCCACACCAGGGCGGCCGAGGAGGAAACGCTCGCGCAGCTCGCCGCCGAAGCCGACGGCGTCAACGTGGTCATGCACTGCTTCTCGATGCCCGAGCGGCTGGAGGAGTGTGTGGCGCGCGGCTACGCGATCTCGTTCGCCGGCAACGTCACGTACAAGAACGCCGCCGCGCTGGCCGACGCGGCGCGGCTGGTTCCCGACGAGCTGCTGCTGGTGGAGACCGACGCGCCGTACCTGACCCCGCAGGCAGTGCGTACCCTGAAGGGCACAGGCAAGTCGCGCAATCAACCCGCGTTCGTCGTGCACACGGCCGGCTTCCTCGCGCAGCTGCGCGGCGTCGATCTCGAGGAGCTGGACGCGACGGTGACGCGCAACGCGGCGCGCGTGTTCGGCTGGGAAGACCCCGTGGCGGGGCACGTGTGAGCGCCGTGGCCGGGCGTAGAGGTTCGGGTCATGAGCCCGACCATTCCTCCGGCGGTCCCGCCCAGCCGAGCCTGCGGCGCATGCGCCGCTTCGGCGTGCGCCCCGACCGCGACCTCGGCCAGAACTTCCTGATCGACTCCAACATCCTCGGCGTGATCGGCCGTACGGCCGCGCTGGAGCCGCACGACGTCGTGCTCGAGATCGGCGGCGGCCTGGGGGTGCTCTCGGAGTACCTCGCCGAGCACGCCGCGCACGTGCACGTCGTCGAGATCGACGAGCGCCTGCGCGAGGCGCTCGGAGATGCGACCGACGCGCACGCCAACGTCAGCGTGCACTGGGCGGACGCGATGACCCTCGACCTCGCCGCGCTCGGCCCGCCCCCAGCAAGGTCGTCGCGAACCTGCCCTACGGCGTTGCCGCCGGCGCGCTGCTGCGCACGATCGAGGAGCTCCCGAGCGTGTCTCTCGTGGGTGGCGATGGTCCAGCGCGAGGTCGGCGAGCGGCTCGCCGCGGAGGCGGGCAGCGGCGCATACGGCGTGCCGTCGGTGCTCGCGCAGCTGGCGTGCGAGGTGCAGGTGCTGCGCGCGATCCCGCGCACGGTCTTCCATCCAGTGCCGAACGTCGACTCGGTGCTCGTTGGCATGCGCCGTGCGCGAGGCGACGCCCGAGCGTGCCTCGCCGGCGCTGCGCGCCCTGGTCGCCGCCGCGTTCGCGCACCGGCGCAAGACGCTGTCGGGCTCGCTCGGGCTGGCGGGCGGGTCGGTGGCGCTCCCGCCCCGTTCGCGCGAGCAGGTGCGAGACGCGCTGACGCAGCTGGGCCTGCCGGCGGATGCGCGCGCGGAGCGCCTCGCGCCCGAGGACTTTCGCGCGCTGGCGCGCCTGCTGGAGCTATGAGCGCGGGCCGGCCCCGCCACGGCGCCGACCGCGGCGCGCTCGCGCCGGGCGTGCACCGCGCTATGGCACCGGCGAAGATCAACCTGGGGCTGTTCGTCGGGCCGATCCGCAAGCGCGACGGCAGGCACGAGCTGGTGAGCGTGATGCAGTCGATCTCGCTGGCCGACGAGGTGACGTTGGAGGCCGCGCCGGCGGGCGGCGGCGAGGACGAGGTCATTTGCCCTGGCGTGCCGGGCGACGCGGGGGAGAACCTCGCAGGGAAGGCGCTGCGCGCGTTTCGCGCGAGCACCGGCTGGCGCGCGCCTCCGTTGCGGCTGAGCATCGTCAAGCGGATCCCCGTCGCCGCCGGGTTGGGCGGGGGCTCCGCGGACGCGGCCGCCGCACTGCGTCTTGCCAGGCACGCGTCGGGGTTGGGCGACGAGCAGCTGCTGCACACGCTCGCCGCGGGGCTGGGCGCGGACGTGCCCGCGCAGATCTCCCCGGGGCGCTGGCTGGCGAGCGGCGCGGGTGAGCGCCTGCAGCAGCTCCCGTCGTCGCGGTCGCGCTTCGGCGTGCTCGTGCTCCCGCTGGACGCGGAGCTGTCGACCGCGGCCGTGTACGCGGAGGCCGACCGGCTGGCGCTGGGGCGCACGGGCAAGTACCTGCAACAGCGCGCCGCCGAGCTGTACGCGGCGCTGGAGCACGGCGCTTCGCTGCCGCAGGCGACGGAGCTGCTGCACAACGATCTGCAGCGCGCGGCCGTGTCGCTGTGTCCGCCGATCGCCGACGCCCTGGACCAGGCACGGGGCGCGGGCGCGGAACTGGCGCTCGTGAGCGGCTCCGGGCCGACGGTGATTGGATTGTTCCCACCCACCCACACCCCGCCGACCCTGTTCGCAGCCGCCCCGGCGCCGTCCGCGCCGCCGTCGCGGGGGGACCGCGTGCCCGATGGCGGGCTCGCGCTGGCCCATGCCGCGGCGGCCGAGCTGGGGGACCGGGTGCCGGCGCCGATCTGCGCCGCGCCGGTCGAGGGCGCGTTCGCGCGCGCGGTCACGCTCGGCGCGGGCGAACGACACCCGCGTGCGTCACAATCCCCGCACGTTCCATGACTAGGTCGCAGATCAACGAGCTGGTGGCGGCGGGCGCCGGAGTGGTGAGCCTGGCGCTGTTCGCCGGCCTGATCCTCGTCCCGGCTTGGTCGTCCTACTCGCGTCTGTGGGAGCGGGTGGCTGCGACGGTGCTGTCGCTGTACGTGCTCGCGGTGCTCGTCGGGGTCGGGGTGGTCGCGGCGCTCGCCGCCGTCTACTTCTGGGGCTGACCGGGGTGTCAGACCTCGCGGCGCTTGACGCGATCACCGAGGCGGTCGAGTCTGGCGCGGGCCTGCCGGAGGTGGTGCGCGCGGCCTCGCGCGCGCTCGAGGCGAGCCTCGCGGTGACGGACGCGTGGGGCGCGACGCTGGCGGTCGCGGCGCGCTCGCCGGCGGAGGAGCGCTCGCTGCTGTCCCAGGGCGAGGGTGTCAGCAGCGCGCCGCTGCGCGTCGCCGACACGACCGTCGGGACGCTGCACATGCGCGCGAAGACCGAGCCGAGCGACTCGATGCGCCGCGTGCTGCTGACGATCATCGCGTCTGAGGTCGAGCGCGTACGTGCGCCGGAGCGCGTCTCGGAAACGGCCTCGGCGGACTTCCTGCGCGCGATCCTCAGCCGCGAGCTGACCGACCGCGAGGAGCTGCTCGCGCGCGCGAAGGAGCTGTCGCTGGCGATCGAGGAGGGGGCGAGCATGCTCGTCGCCCGCGCGCATCCGCAGACGCCCACCGACGAGGGCTGGCGCGGTCGCGTGCGCGCGGTCGCCGAGCGCGGCGCGCGGGCGGTCGCGAGCCGCTCGATCGCGGCGCTGTCCGAGCGCGAGGGGATCCCCGGCGCGGAGGTGCTGGTACTGGTTCCCGGCGGGGATGAGGCCATGGCGGCGCGCGCTGCCGAGGCGGTGCTCAACGAGATGGAAGCGAGCCTCGCCGGGCTACACGTTCGCGCTCGGGCGCAGCCGCGTTACCGCCGACCCCTCTGAGCTGCCGCGCGCGGCCAGCGAGGCGCTGCTCGCGGCGAACGTCGCCCAGGGCTCCGCCGACGGCGCCGCGCTGGCGTTCGACCAGACCGGCGCCTACCGGCTGCTGCTGTCGGCGATGAGCGAGAACCCGAGCGAGCTGCAGCGCTTCTACGCCGAGACGGTCGAGCCGCTGGTCGCCTACGACGAGCAGTACGAGACCGACCTCGTGCGCACGCTCGAGGCCTTCCTCGAGGCCGACGGCAACGTCGCGGGCACCGCCCAGCGCCTGTTCACCCACCGCCACACCATCTACTACCGCCTGGAGCGCGTGCGCGAGCTCTCGGGGCTCGACGTCAGCTCCAGCGACGGCCGCGAGAAGCTCAGCCTCGGTCTGAAGTCGATGCGCGTGCTCGGCATCGCCTCCGCCGGCGGCCCCGCCTCGGAGGCCGGCGCCGAGGGCGGGCGCGTTCCGCGCTCCGGCAGGCGCGCGTAGCGGACTATCCTTGGAGCCCCTTGGGGAGTGGGGTAATTGGCAGCCCGGAAGACTTTGGCTCTTCAAGTTCTGGTTCGAGTCCAGGCTCCCCAGTAGGCACAAGTGATGTCCCGGCGAGGTGCGAACATGCGTTCGTGGCAGGCCGCGGACCAAGATATTCTGAGCAGGAAGCACGGGCAGCCGTGGCGGCATCAAGCTCTTTCGCGGAGACGCTGAGACGACTGGGAATGCGCCCGGCCGGCGGTAATCATCGAACGCTCCGCAAGTATGTCGAGCAGGTCTGGGGGATACCGGCCGAGCATTTCGATCCTGATCGTGTACGCAACGATGCGCTTCAACGCGATCCCATTCCTTTGGGCCGCATCCTGGTCGAGGCTTCGACCTACTCGCGTGCGCACCTCAGGGCACGCCTGTTCAAGCAAGGGCTCAAGGCTCGTCGCTGCGAGCTGTGCGGCCAGGACGAAACGTGGCAGGGGCGGCGTATGGCGTTGATTCTCGACCACGTCAACGGGGTCGCCAACGACAACCGCATCGAGAATCTCCAGATCGTGTGCCCGAATTGTGCGGCGACTCTCGACACCCACTGCGGCCGGCAGAATCGTCTCGAGCGCGATCCGCGCACATGCCTCCACTGTGGCGCCGAGTTCTTGCCAGGGTACGCATCTCAGTGTTACTGCTCGCGGTACTGCGGCGTCCGTAGAAAGGGCAATGGACGTGGGAGGCCCGAGCGCCGCAAGGTGAGTCGCCCGCCGTATACGCACTTGGTCAGAGAGGTCCGGATGCTGGGCTATGTCGGCACAGGCCGTCGCTACGGCGTGTCCGACAACGCGATTCGCAAGTGGCTGCGCCAGTATGACCGGGAGCAAGCCCGCGTGGATCCACCCGAGCCCGCGTCCCCGCTGGAATAGCATGGGAGCGGTGAGCGCCCCCACCGTTCTGATCCTCGCCGCGGGCAGGGGGACGCGCATGCGCTCGGACACGCCGAAGGTGCTGCACGAGGTGTGCGGGCTGCCGATGGTGCTGTGGCCGGTGCGCGCGGCGCTCGAGGCGGGGGCGGGCAGGGTGGTGGTGGTGGACGCGCCGGAGCGGGCGCTCGAGCGGGTGCTGCCGCAGGGCGTGGAGCTGGCGGTGCAGGAGCGCGCGAACGGCACGGGCGGCGCGGTGGCGGCGGCGATGACGATGCTGGGCTCGGCGGACGGCCAGGCGGTGGACCCCGCGGCGGCGGTGCTGGTGCTGAGCGGCGACGTGCCGCTGGTGAGCGCGGAGGCGATCGACGAGCTGGTGCGGGCGCACCGCGAGAGCGGCGCGGCGGCGACGATGGCGAGCGCGATCCTCGACGATCCGAGCGGCTACGGGCGCGTGGTGCGCGACGCGACGGGCGCGGTGGAGCGGGTGGTGGAGACGAAGGCGCAGGGCGACTCGACGCAGGCCGAGCGCGAGATCAGCGAGGTCAACACGGGCATCTTCGTGTTCGCCGAGCATGCGCTGCGCCGGGCGCTGCCGCGCCTGAGCGCGGACAACGCGCAGGGGGAGCTGTACCTGCCGCAGGTGCTCGACCTGCTGCGCGCGGACGGTGCGCCGGTGGCGGCGCACGTCGTGCAGGACGAGCGCCTGGTGCTGGGCGTCAACGACCGCGTGGCGCTCGCGCGCGTGCGCAAGCTGGCGCAGGCTGCGATCAACGAGCGGCACATGCTCGCGGGCGTCGGCATCGTCGACCCGGACGCGACGGTGATCGACGTGGACGTGCAGATCGGGCAGGACACGACGATCGAGCCGTTCACGACGATCAGGGGCAGCACGCGCATCGGGCGCGGGTGCACCGTGCGCCACTCCTACCTGGTCGACTGCGTGCTCGAGGACGGCGTCAGCGTCGGACCGTTCGGCTACCTGCGCCCGGGGACGGTGCTGCGCAGGGGCAGCAAGGTCGGGACCTTCGTGGAGGTCAAGAACTCGGACGTCGGCCCGGACGCGCGCGTGCCGCACCTGTCCTACATCGGCGACGCGGACGTCGGCGAGGGCACGAACCTGGGGGCGGCGACGATCACGGCCAACTACGACGGCCGCGCGAAGCACCGCACGAGCGTCGGCAGCGGCGTGCGCACGGGCGTGGACACGACGCTGGTGGCGCCGGTGAGCGTCGGCGACGGCGCGTACACGGGGGCGGGATCGGTGATCACCGAGGACGTGCCGCCGGGCGCGCTGGGCATCGCGCGCGAGCGCCAGCGCAACATCGAGGGCTACGCGGCGCGGGTGGACGGCGGCGGCGAGGCATGAGCGATCGCACGCGGACGTTTACACTGCCTGAGGAGATGAGTGCGATAGACACGCGCACCCAGTACTCGCGGGCGAGCCTGCCGATCGATTACAACAAGCGGCTGATGCTGTTCAGCGGGCGCGCGAACCCGCAGCTGGCGGTGGACATCGCGGACAAGCTGGGCGTCGACCTGGGGCCGGTCGAGCTGAAGACGTTCTCGGGCGGTGAGGTGTACTGCCGCTATGAGGAGTCGATCCGCGGCGCGGACGTGTTCATCGTGCAGTCCACGTGCGGCAACCCGCAGGAGGGCGTGACGGCGAACGACTCGCTGATGGAGCTGCTGTTCATGATCGACGCGGCGGTGGGCGCGTCGGCGCACAGGGTGATCGCGGTGACGCCGTGGTTCGGCTACTCGCGCCAGGACAAGAAGTCGGCGCCGCGCGAGCCGATCTCGGCGCGTCTGGTCGCGCGCATGCTCGAGGCGGCGGGCGCCGACAGGGTGCTGACGATGGACCTGCACGCGGGCCAGATCCAGGGCTTCTTCCAGAAGCCGGTCGACCACATGACGGCGCTGTTCATGCTGACGCAGTACTTCGCCGACCTGGGCCTGCCGGATCTGGTGGTGGTGGCGCCGGACGCGGGCAGGGTGAAGCTGAACAAGAACTTCGCGTCGAAGATCGGCGCCGAACTGGCGATCCTGGACAAGGAGCGCCCCGCCCAGCAGGTGGCCGAGATCGGCTACGTGATCGGCGATGTGAAGGGCAAGACGGCGGTGATCGTCGACGACATGATCGACACCGCGGGCACGCTCAAGGCGGCCGCGAAAACGGTCATGGAGGAAGGCGCCGCGCGCGTGTACGCGGCGGCGACGCACGCGGTGTTCTCGGGCAACGCGTTCGAGAACCTGGTCGAGTCGGGCCTCGAGCGGATCGTCGTGACGGACACGATCCCGATCGCCGCCAACCGCCCGGACAACGTGCGCGTGCTGCCGTGCGCGGAGCTGCTCGCCGACTCGATCCGCCGGATCTTCGTCGATGACTCCGTCAGCGAGGTGTTCGGCGGGGAGAACCAGCTGTTCTAGAGCTTGTGCGCGGTGGCGCGGGCGTACAGCAGCGCCAGCGCGCGGCGCTCGGCGGCGACGGGAAACGGACGGCGCTGGCGCAACGCAACGACCTGGATCAGGGCGGGACCGGCGTCGAAGGTGACGATGTCGATGTAGGACTGGCGGTGGACGAGCTCGCGCCGTTCCCGCGTGTTCGCGGGCGAGGGCACGAACCGCACGCTGGTGTAGTCCTGGCGGAACCGCAGCGCGACGCTGCCGTCGACGCCGGATAGCGGGTTGGCGAGGTCTGTCAGTCGCGCCTCGCCGCCGAGGCCCTGGCGGCTGAGGTTCTCGATGCGCTCGTAGCACGCGATCCCCCGGGCGCTCCCGCTCGCGCGCAGCTGCGCGAGCGCTTCACGCGTGGCCGCGCCGGGCGTTTGCGAGCCGCCAACGCGCGCAATCACCGTCGAGGTGACGAAGCCGTCCCCATAGTGGAGGCTCGGCGAGTAGACACGGATGTCGTTGCCGCGGGTCGGCACGCCGCTGCACGCGGCGAGCTCGGCGCTCAGGCGCCTTTCGTGTTCCACCGTTTCTTCTGCTCTCCCTATCCTCGACGCGCCCGGCAGGTCGGCCTCGTGAAGGTTGACCCCCCTCGCGAACGCCAGCACGCGCGCCTGTGTGAGCCCCGCGCCGCGGCCGCCGCTCCCGCATCCGCCGAGCAGCCCGAGCGCCGTCGACGCGAGCGCAAGCCACACGGCCGCGATTCGCGGCGGCCGTCGCTCCTGTGCACGACGCTCGCGGGGCACGCGCCCGATTGTGTCGCCTCGCCCGGACCCGCTCGGTGCACAAAGCTGTGAGCCCAGGCCCGGGCCTCGTGGCCCGCCTTGGTGGGCTCTGTCAACTCGATCGCCTCGAGTAGGACTCGATCATCTCAACCACAGTCGCTTCGGCCTGGGGGCGGCTGAGCTGCATGTCGAGTCGCAGGAGCTTCCACACGAGCACGTCCGTGGCGATGACGACGGCCGTGAGCCGGCGCTCTCTGGATGCGCGCCGCAGGCCGGCGAGCAGCGGCTGGAAGACCCTTCTCGCCCAATCGCGGTGGTAGTCCCTGCCCCTGTCGGTGAGGTGGCGGACCGCGGGGATGCGGTCCTCCTGGGAGAGCATGCGCAGAATCGCCGTTCCGTGCGCCTCGTAGTGGTCGAACACGTTGGCGACGGCCTCGGGGAAGCGGCCCACTGGAGCCGCGTCGCGGCGTGATTTCTCGCTCATCGCCCACCATCTGTACGCCGCGGTGAGCAACTCGTCCTTGGAGTGAAAGCGCGCGAGCAGCGTCTGTTCGGTGACGAGCGCGTCGGCGGCGATCTCGCGCAGGCGAACCTCCTCATACGGTCGAGTGCCGAAGTGCTTCCACGCCGCGGCGAGCAGCCGCTCGCCGGTCGCGGCGGCCGCATCGGCGCGGGCGGTCATCCGATAGGTGCGTTCCTTGCGCGGGGCGCTTGACTTTTTCATCTTGGTCATACTAATATGAAGTATATGCGAGTCTTCCAGACGCTCCTCGCGTTCAGCGGCAACGCCCCACCGCAGCTCGCGCTCACACGTGAGCTCGTCGACCGCGGTCACGAGGTGCGGGTCCTCGCCCACCGCGCCGCGCGCGAGCGGATCGAGAGCACGGGGGCGGAGTTCGTCGAGTACCGGCGGGCGATGCCCGACCTCGACATCACCCGGCCGGAGACCGACCCTGTACGGGACTGGGAGGCGCGCACGCAGCTTGGCGCCGCGAAGCGCCTGCGCGACGGCGTGACCGCGCCGATGCCCGATGGGACTCGCGATCTGATCGAGGCACTCGATGGCTGGAGCGCCGACGTGGTCGTGTTCGACTGGCTGATACCGGCTGCCGCGATCGCCGCTGAGCTCGCGGGTGTGCCAGCAGCCGCGCTCGTTCACTGCCCCTATCCACTACCCGCCCGCGGCGCGCCCCCGCTGTTCAGTGGCCTGTCGCCGATGGCGGGTCCGTTGGGTGCCGCGCGCGATCGCCTGTTCGACCGCATCACCCGCCGCTTCTGGGCGCCCGCGCTGCCCGTGCTGAACGGCGTCCGTGCCGAACATGGGCTCGCGCCGCTGAAGGACTACGGCGACCAGGTTCTCGGTGCTCAGGCCATCTACGTGATGACCGCGCCAGAGCTCGACTTCTCGAGCAAAGCTCAGCTCCCCGCGAACGTCCACTACGTGGGCCCCGCGTTCGAGCCGTTCGAGAAGGACTGGGAGTCGCCGTGGCCCGAGGAGAACACCGATCCGCTGGTGCTGCTCAGCTTCAGCACCAGCTACATGGATCAGGGCGCGCTCGCCCAGCGAGCGCTTGACGCCGTCGCCGGGCTGCCGGTCCGGGCGCTGCTCACGGCGGGCCCCGCGCTCGACGCCAGCCACCTCCGCATCCCCGCCAACGCGCGCACCGTGGCTTTCGTGCCACATCGAACCGTGCTCCCGCACGCGTCGCTGATGGTCACCCATGCGGGATGGCAGACGGTCAACGCGGCGCTCGCCGATGGTGTTCCGCTCGTCTGCATCCCCGATGCGCGCGACCAGCCCGATAACGCCGCCCGCGTTCTGTTCGTGAACGCCGGCGTGAGGGTCAGCAAGAAGAGTTCCCCCAGCAAGCTGCGCAGCGTGATCGCCAGCGCTCTGGAAGACCGGTCGATCAAACAGGGCGCCCGGGCGATGGCCGACGCCCTCGCTCGCAGCGACGGTGCCACCGTCATGGCCGACGCGCTGGAGCGCCTCCCCGTTGGCGACGCCGTGAAGGCAACCACACCTCACGCGTCACCCGCAGCAGGCTGAGTGCACTCCCACATCATCTGGGCTGTTCCGGCCGGCACTGTTTGGATCTCCTTGGCTGTTCCGGCGGCACATGTGCCGCCGGGGGGACCGCGCATGCGCGGTCCCCAGGGAGGTCGCATGCGACCTCCCAAGGCACGGTCGCATGCGACCGTGACCGGTGGGCACATGTGCCCACCGGTCATCTAGGCAAACATGCACATATGCCCACCCGCTGTCTAGGCAAACAAGCACATGTGCCCACCCGGCATTCACCTAGGCAACAAGCAGCCATGTGCCCACCCGTCATCATCCCCTCACGATGTCCTCCACGACGGCGACTGGGGCGGCGGGCGCGCGCGGTCCGCGCGAGTGGTGGCGGGGCCTGCCGTCGCGCCAGCGCCGCATCCTGCGGGGGCTGTTCGCGGTTGCGGTCGTCGTCGTGCTCGTTGTCGGTGCGCTGCTGGCGCGCTTCCTGAGCGCCGAGAACGCCGAACGCGGCGACGATCTGGCGCTCGTGCAGGCGGAGGCGAAGGGCGATCTGGCGGGCATGCTCGCTCAGCTGAGCGGCTGCCGCGCGAGCCCGTCGTGCCTGGCGAGCGCGAGGGCCGACGCGAGCGACCCGCGCGTGCGCCGCGCGGGCGCCGTCAAGATCCTGCAGCTCGAATCGCCGACGGCGGGCTCGCTGTCGGATGCCACCGGCAGGACGCGCCTGGCGTGGACGGTGATCGGCACCCTGCCGGTGGTGCAGTGCGTCGACGTGCGCCGCACCGGCAGCTTCCTGTCGGGCATCCACGTGCAGCTGATCGGGATCAGCGCGCCGATCTCCGGCGAAGGCACGTGCTCGAAGCGCACGCAGCTCGAACAGCAGGAAGAAGAAGCCGCGAGACTCGAACAGGGAGCGAACTAGCGCCGGCGCACGGAGTGAGCGAGTGCCGGGCGCAGCGAGCGAGCGAACGCAGGGCGCAGGGAGCGAGCAAACCAGGGCGCAGTGAGCGAGCCGGCGCTAGGCGATTGCTACAGTCTGCAGTCGCTCATGGCCAGCACCACCACCAAGCTGAACGTCAACAGCCGCGACGCCCAGGGCTCGCGCGCCGTGCGCCGCCTGCGCCGCAGCGGGCGCGTGCCGGGAGTGCTGTACGGCGGCGGCGCCGAGGCGCTCGGCTTCGACGCCGACGCGCGCGAGCTGCGCCACGCGCTCGCCGGCTCCGGCGCAGTGCTCGACCTGAGCATCGACGGCGGCAAACCCACGCCCGTCGTCCTCAAGGAAGCCCAGCGCCACCCCGTGCGCGGCGAGACCGTGCACATCGACCTGCTGCGCGTGCGGCTCGACCAGGCGATCACCGCCGTCGTGCCGCTCGAGCTCACCGGCGTCGACGACGCCCCCGGCGTCAAGGAAGGCGGCATCCTCGAGCAGATCACGCGCGAGCTCAACGTCGAGGCGCTGCCCACCGCCATTCCCGAGTCGATCGTGCACGAGGTCGGCGACATGCAGATCGGCGACACGATCCTCGTCGCCGCGCTCACGCCACCCGACGGCGTCACGCTGCTCGACGACGCCGACGAAACCGTCGTCGCCACCCTCTCGCCGCCGCGCCTGCAGAGCGAAACCGCCGAAGAGATCGAAGCCGAGACAGAGGTCGTCGGCGAGGGCGGCGCGCAGGCACAGGACGGCGACGAGGGCTCCTCCGAGGAGTAAACGGCGCTGAGACGCCCGTTCGGCGGTGGCCGTGGAGGCGGTAGCGGCGGCGGAGCCGTCGACTGGCTGATCGTCGGGCTCGGCAACCCCGGCCGTGAGTACGCAAACACGCCGCACAACATCGGCTTCGCCGTCGCCAACGAGCTCGTCGAGCGCTGGGGGCTGGGGCCCGCCAAGGACCGCTTCCGCGGGCGCATCGCCGAAGGTCGCGTACGCACCCGCGCACCCGGCGCGTCGCTCGGTGTTGGCGCGGCGGCCGGCGAGGGTGGATCTATCGGCCACGCGTCGTCGCCCGGCGCGAGCGCCCCGCGTGTCGCGGTGCTGTGCCCGCAGACGTTTATGAACGACGCCGGACGCTCCGTCGGTCCCGCGCGCGGGACGCTCAAGCTGCCGCTCGATCGCGTGCTCGTAGTCCACGACGAGATCGACCTGCCGTTCGGCGACGTGCGCACGCGCCTCGGCGGCGGGCTCGCGGGCCACAACGGGCTCAAGTCGCTCAAGCGCGAGCTCGGCGGCGCGGACTTCATGCGTGTGCGCGTCGGCGTCGGGCGGCCCGACTCGACCGACCCGGAGATCGTCTCAGCGTACGTGCTCGGGCGCTTCCGCCAGGACCCCACGCAGGTGGCCGAGCTCGTCGAGCGAGCCAGCGATCAGGTCGAGCGCGTCGTGCTCGGGCAGGAGTCGTGATGGCGACCGGCGCCGCAGGGCTGCGCACGCTGCTGGGCCTCGTGCAGGAAGACGAGCAGGCGCTCACGCTCGCGCGCGACGGCGGGCACGCGTTCGTGTCGAGCTCGCTGCGAGCGTACGTGATCGCGGCGCTCGCCGAGATCGACGAGCGCGCCCGCCTGCGCCCCACGCTGGTCGTCGTCGGCGACGACCGCGCCGCGCGCGACCTCGCCGGCGACCTCGGCGCGTGGCTCGCGCCGCGGCGCGTCCGTTACTACCCCTCGCGCGGCGTCGCCTACGAGTCGCACCTCGCGCCGCCCGCGCACCTCGTCGGGCTGCGCGTCGCCGCGCTCGACGCGCTGCTCGGCGCCGGGCGCGCGGGCGCCGACGATGGCGGCGGTGTGGGCGCTGGCGGGGACGCCGCGTCCGCGTCCGGCGCGCGCGGGGCCGGCGGGGGCGCCGGCGCGGACCAGCCGGTCGTCGTCGTGAGCGCGGTCGCGCTGTCGGAGAAGGTGCCCGACCCGCAGCTGCGCCCGCGCTCGTTCACGCTGCGCGTCGGCGAGCTGCTGGACCTCGACGAGTGCGCCGCCGAGCTCGTCAGCGCCGGCTACGAGCGCACCGACCAGGTGGAGGAGCGCGGGCAGTTCGCGTTGCGCGGCGGCCTGCTCGACGTCTTCCCCGCGACCGAGGAGCGCGCCGTGCGGGTGGACATGTTCGACGTCGAGATCGAGTCGCTGCGCTGGTTCTCGACGTTCACGCAGCGCTCGCTCGGGGACGCCGAGGAGGTCGAGATCGCGCCCGCGGCCGAGCTCGCGCTCGAGCACCGCGAGCTCGCCGAGATCGCCGCCGCCACCGGCGCGTTCTCCGCGGCCGCCGCCGGCGGCGAGCGCGAGGAGCGCCCCGACATCGCCGAGCTGCTGCCCGTCGAGCGCTTCGGCGCGCTGCTCGACATGGTCGGCGCGGGCACCGAGCTGATCGTCGCCGCCGAGGAGGACATCGAGCCGGTGCTCGGCGACCACTGGACCGACGTCAGCGCCGCGTTCGGCGAACAGGACGCGCACCACCTGTACGTCGACCCGCAGAGCATCCGCGCGACGCTCGACGAGCGCGCGCGCATCTGGCTGTCCTCGCTGTCGAGCGGCCAGCCGATCGAGCTGCGCGCGCAGACCGCCGACACCGCCGCGCGCTCGCTCGGCGAAGCCGAGCCCGAGCTCGAGAAGCTCGTCCGCTCCGGCTACAGGACCGTCGTCGCGTTTCCGCGCCGCGGCGAGGGCGAGCGCGCCGCGTACAACCTCGGCCGGCTGAAAGCGACGTGGATCGCGGAGGAGGCCGACGCGGGCCGCTCGTCGATCGGCGATCGGCCGCTCGAGCCGTCGCTGCGCTTCGCCGCGGCGTCGCTGCGCGAGGGCTTCATCGCGCCGCAGCTGAAGCTCGCGGTGTTCCCAGAGCACCGGCTGCTGCGCCGGCGCCGCGCCGAGCGCCGTGGCACGGGCGCGGGTCGCGGCGGTCCGGGAGGCGCGCGCCGTGGCGCGCTGCGCTCGTTCACGGAACTGCGCACGGGCGACATCGTCGTGCACGAGGACCACGGCGTCGCGCGCTTCGCGGGCTTCGAGACGCGCACGGTGGCCGACGTCACGCGCGACTACCTGTACCTCGAATACCAGGGCGATGATCGCGTATTCGTTCCCACCGACCAGCTCGCGAAGATCTCGCGCTACGTCGGCGCGGGCGCGTCCGGCGGGGCGGGCGGGCCTCAATTGAGCAAGCTCGGCGGCACGCGCTGGGAGACGATGAAGGCGCGCGCGCGCCGCGCCGCGCAGGAGCTCGCCGGCGAGCTGCTGAGCCTGTACGCGGAGCGGCGCCGGCGCAGCGGCCACGCGTTCGGCCCCGACTCCGACTGGCAGCGCGAGTTCGAGGAGCGCTTCCCGTTCACCGAGACGCCCGACCAGCGCGACGCGATCGAGCTGGTCAAGTCCGACATGGAAGCGCCGCGGCCGATGGACAGGCTGATCTGCGGCGACGTCGGCTACGGCAAGACCGAGGTGGCGCTGCGCGCGGCGTTCAAGTGCGCCGAGGAGGGCAAGCAGGTGCTGATGCTCGTGCCCACCACGATCCTTGCGCAGCAGCACTACGGCACGTTCGCCGAGCGCCTGGCCGACTATCCGTTCACGCTCGAGCACGTCTCGCGGTTTCGCACCCCAGCCGAGCAGAAAGCGGCGGTCAAGGGCTTCGCCGAGGGGCGCGTCGACATCCTCATCGGCACCCATCGCGTGCTCTCGCGCGACGTGCGCGCGAAGGATCTCGGCCTGCTGATCGTCGATGAGGAGCAGCGCTTCGGCGTCAAGCAGAAGGAGCTGCTGCGCCAGCTGAAGCTGAAGGTCGACGTGATCTCGATGTCCGCGACGCCGATCCCGCGCACGCTGCAGATGTCGCTCGCGGGGCTGCGCGACATCTCGGTGATCGAGACGCCGCCCGAGGGGCGCCGCCCGGTACGGACGTATGTGGGCGAGTACGAGGAGGAGCTCGTCAAGCGCGCGATCGTGCGCGAGCATGAGCGCGGCGGGCAGGCGTTCTTCCTGCACAACCGCGTCGAGTCGATCGAGGAGACCGCCGAGCGCCTGCGCGCGCTGTGCCCGGGTGTGCGCTTCGCGGTCGCGCACGGGCAGATGGGCGAGGGCGAGCTGGAGGCGGTGATGATGGACTACCTGCGCGGCGGCGCCGAGGTGCTCGTGTGCACGTCGATCATCGAGTCGGGCATCGACATCCCGCAGGCGAACACGCTGATCGTCGAGCACGCCGACACGTTCGGGCTCGCGCAGCTCTACCAGATCCGCGGACGCGTCGGGCGCAGCCGCGAGCGCGCGTTTGCATACCTGCTGTATGACTCCGCGGCCGCGCTCACCGCCGAGGCCGCGCAGCGGCTGTCGGCCCTGTCTGACTACACCGAGCTGGGCGCCGGCTTCAAGATCGCGATGCGCGACCTGGAGATCCGCGGCGCCGGCAACCTGCTCGGCGACGAGCAGTCCGGGCACGTGGCGGCGCTCGGCTTCGAGCTGTACATGCAGATGCTCGACGAGGCCGTCGCCGAAGCGGGCCCGTCCGAGGACGGGGCGGACGGCGAGCCGCTGCCGGAGCCGGTGCGCCTGGACGTGAACGTGGACGCGTACGTGCCCGCCGACTACGTGCCCTACGAGCAGGCCAAGATCGAGGTCCACCGCCGCGTCGCCGGCGCCTTGGAGGTGGCCGACGTCGAACGGCTGCGCGAGGAGCTCGAGGATCGCTTCGGGCCGCCGCCGGAGCCGGTCGAGAACCTGCTGGCGCTGCAGCGCGCGCGCATCAAGTTCGGCCAGGCGGGCGCGCGCACGGTGAGCTTTCGCGGCGACCGCCTGGCGGTCGTGCCGATCGAGCTCGACTCCGCGAGAGCCAGGCGTCTGCGCGAGGAGCTGCCCGACGCGCTGTACGAATCCGGCCGCTCGCAGGTGTCCATGCGGGTTCCGAAGGACGGGACGGAGCGCTTCCCCAGCGTCGTCAGGGCGGCTGACGCGCTGCTCGCGATCGTGCGCGAGGCCGCTTAGGAACTCGTTAGGCGGCCGTTATGCACCGTTCAGCGCTTTTCCGCTAGAGTGCCCGCGTCGTGTCCAAGGCTCTCAGGTCCCTCTCGGCGCTAGGCGCCGTTTTGTTTGCCCTCGTGGGCATCTCCGCGTGCGGTGGCATACCCGGCGACGCGGTCGTGCAGATCAACGGCACGCCGATCACCAAGACCGCGTTTGACCACTGGATGGCCGTCGCCGCAGCGTCGAGCTCCGCCGGCACCACCGAAAAGCCGACCGTGCCGGAACCGCCGAATTACACGACGTGCGTCGCGCACCTCGCAAAGACCGCTCCCAAGCCGGCCAAAGGCCAGTCGGCTCCCACCACCAAGCAGCTGAAGTCCGAGTGCGCCCAGCAGTACAAATCGCTGCAGACCGAGGTGCTCGGCTTCCTGATCTCCTCGCAGTGGGTGATCGGCGAAGCGTCCTCGTTGAACGTGAACGTCACCGACGCACAGGTCAAGAAAGAATTCACGAAGATCAAGAGCGCGCAGTTCCCGAAAGGCAGCGAATTCGAAAAATTCCTGTCGACCTCCGGACAGACCGTCTCCGACCTGCTGCTGCGCGTAAAGCTGAACATGCTCTCGCCGAAAATCCAGAAGCAGATCGTCAAGGAAAAGAGCAAAGTCACGCAGGCGCAGATCGCCAAGTACTACAACGAACACAAGTCCCGCTACGGCACGCCGGAAAAGCGCAACGTTCGGATCGTGCTGACGAAGACCGAAGCCCAGGCAAGCAGCGCCAAGAAGGAAATCGAATCCGGCAAGAGCTTTGCGAGCGTCGCGAAGAAGGACTCGATCGACCCGACGAGCAAGGCCAACGGCGGGCTGCTCAAGGAAGTCGTCAAAGGCGAGGAGGAGAAGGCGCTCGACACGGCGATCTTCTCCGCCAGCAAGAACGTTCTCGGCGGACCCATCAAGACCCCGTTCGGCTACTACGTCTACGAAGTCCTGAGCGTCACGGCCGGCACCGCGGAACCGCTGTCGAAGGCGCAGGCCTCGATCAAACAGCAGCTGATCGCCAGCGGGCAGCAGACCGCGCTCAGCAAGTTCGTGAAAAGCTTCAAAACGAAGTGGTTGGCCAAAACAGAATGCCGCTCGGGCTACGTGGTCGCCGACTGCAAGTCCTACAAAGCGCCCAAGACGAGCTCCACTGGCGCCGGCGCCGTCACGCCGACCGGCTAGCACCCGACTCCCGGCGCCGCCCTCCGGCGTCCCCCGACCCAAAGACCGTCGCATGAGCGAGATCGAGCGAATCCACGCCCGCCAGATCCTCGACAGCCGCGGCAACCCGACGGTCGAGGTGGAGGTCGAGCTGCGCTCGGGCGCGCGCGGTCGCGCGGCGGTACCGTCAGGGCGCCTCCACCGGTGAGTTCGAGGCGACCGAGCTGCGCGACGGCGGCGAGCCGTGGGGCGGCAAGGGCGTCTCGCGGGCGGTGGGAAACGTCGACGGTGAGATAGCTCAAGCGCTGAAGGGCATGGACGCGGCTTCCCAGGAGGCGATCGACGCCGCCCTGATCGAGCTGGACGGCACGCCCAACAAGTCGCGCCTGGGCGCCAACGCGATCCTTGGGGTGTCGCTGGCGAGCGCGCAGGCGCAGGCCGCCGAGCTGGGTCTGCCGCTGTGGCGCCACCTCGGCGGCGCGGACGCGTGCGTGCTGCCGGTGCCGATGATGAACGTGCTCAACGGCGGCGCGCACGCCGACAACAAGGTCGACTTTCAGGAGTTCATGATCGTCCCCTGCGGCGCGCCTTCGTTCTCGGAGTGCCTGCGCATGGGCGCGGAGGTCTTCCATGCGCTCAAGCGCACGCTGCACGAGCGCGGGCTCGCGACGGCGGTCGGCGACGAGGGCGGCTTCGCGCCCGACCTCGGATCCAACGAGGAGGCGCTCCAGATGCTCGTGGCGGGCATCGAGGCCGCCGGCTACCGTCCGGGCGAGGACGTCGCGATCGCGCTCGACCCGGCCGCCAGCGAGCTCTACAGGGACGGTGCGTACGTGCTCGAGCACGAGCACCGCACGCTCAGCGCCGCCGAGCTCGCCGACTACTGGGCGGACCTCGCCGCGCGCTACCCGATCGTCTCGCTCGAGGACGGCATGGACGAGGAGGACTGGGACGGCTGGCGCGTGCTCACCGAGCGCCTCGGCGCGGCCGTGCAACTCGTCGGCGACGACGTCTTCGTGACCAACACCGAGCGGCTGCGGCGCGGCATCGAGACGGACGTCGCCAACTCGATCCTGATCAAGGTCAACCAGATCGGGACGCTCACCGAGACCCTGCAGGCGGTCGCGATGGCGCGCGACGCGGGCTACACCGCGGTCATGAGCCATCGCTCGGGCGAGACCGAGGACGTGACGATCGCCGACCTCGCCGTCGCCACCGGATGCGGCCAGATCAAGACGGGCGCGCCATCGCGCTCGGACCGCGTCGCCAAGTACAACCAGCTGCTGCGCATCGAGGAGCAGCTGGGGCCCGCCGCGCGCTTTCCCGGGCGCAGCGTCTTCAGCCGCTGACGCTCGCCCTTCAGCGGCAGGATGTTCGGCGCGGTGGGCGAATCCGGGTAGGCATGTCCGCGATCTCGGCATCACAGCGCCCCGTGTCTCGGCGCGGCACATCGAGGTCGCGCGTGCGCTGGGACCGGCTGGCGCGGGTGGCGATGCTGTGCGTGCTGATTGCGCTCGTGTACCTGTACGCGAGCGCGGGCGTGCACATGCTCTCGACGTGGCGCCAGTCGCGTCGCGACAACGCGACGGTGGCGAGCATGGAACGCGAACACGCGTTGCTGGTGCACCAGCGCGAGGCGCTGACCGCGGCGGGGACGCTCGAAACCGAGGCGCGCCAGCTGGGCATGATGAAGAGCGGCGAGCAGCCGTACGTGATCAACGGCCTGCCCGGCAACTGACCCGATGCCGCTGCTAGCCTCGGCACGTGTCGTTCGAGACGGCGATCTACCAGTGGCAGCAGGGCGAGCGCCGGCTGCGGGCCGCGCCGGCAGAGCGGCGTGCACTGCTCGAGCGCGTGATCGACGCGCTGGTGGCGGAGCTGCGCCGGCGGCTGGGCGGCCGCTTCTCGGCGGACGAGCTCGTAAGCCTGTACGAACAGGGCGCCGCGTGGTGCCTGCAGGTTGCGATGAAGCTGGCGCCCGAGGACCCGTGGGCGTGGGAGGCCGGCGTCGTGGTCGACGCCGCGTTCGCGCGCTACCTGCGCGAGGCCGCCGACTACGCCGGCGGCCGCAGGACGCTGTCAGAGGCTTAGTAGCGCCGCTATGCGGCGTCCTACTCCTCTGTGCCGGCGCGACGGATGACGATGCGGTCTTCCTCGACCTCGACCTCGACGGGCCGGTGGCCGGCCCAGTGCTCGGCGTAGATGGGGTTCTCCTGGATGGCGGGGTCGAGCCACAGGCCGTAGCCCTCCTCGCCGTGGTCGAAGGTCCCCTCGAGCGGGCCGGTGTTACGTGTCCCGGAGCGTCGCCCGCGCCCGCCGCGTCGGCTGCGCCGGCGCGTACGCGTGCCGCCTGCGTCCTCGCTGTCCTCGTCGGGCTCCTCGCCGGCCTCCTCCGCTTCGGCTCTGGCGCGCTCCGCCTCGGCTTCGGCGGCCTCGAGCTCAGCGGCGATCAGCGCGTCATCCTCGGCGCGGAGGTCGATCTCCTCGGGGTAGTCGCCGGCGCCGCCCGCGCCCTCGGGGGACTCCTCGTCGCTGACGAGCTCGTTCTGGCGCTTGAATTGCTCGATGTCGCGGACGGTGACCTCCAGCTGGTGGGCGACCCAGGCGTCGGTCCGTCCTTGGCGCACCCAGGCACGGATCTGGTTGAGGTGCGGGCGCAGAGATTTCCGGGGCATGGACGGTCCGGGAGACTAGCGCAAGCGCTCGCTCGGCGCGGCGGGCTCGCGATGCGGGGTCCTGTAGCGGGCGATCGGCGGCGGCGGGTTGAGAAATTGGGATCGCTTTCCCCCGGTCCTGTGACTATGCTTGGCGTTCCGGCGGTTTGGGGTTGCGCCGGGTCGCCAATCGGCAAAGAGGAAGGTGCACCCAAATGCTGGTTCTGACACGCAAGTCCAACCAGAGCATCATGATCGGCGACGATATCGAGGTCTCGGTGCTGTCGGTCATGGGCGAGAAGGTGCGCATCGGCATCCAAGCCCCGCAGCGGGTGCCGGTCTTCCGCAAGGAGATCTACCTGGAGATCCATCGCGAAGCCGGCGCGGCGACGCCGTCGAAGGATGGCGCGGCCCCCGAGCACGCCGCCGCGGGCGCGGTCGAGGAGTCGTTGAAGGACCTCGGCGACGGAGCCGCGTAGCGACCCGCTGGCGCGGCGCCTGGCGGCGTCCTCGCTCGCTCGCGTGCAAAGCACGCCACGCTCTCTGCGTCCTTGCCAGGCTTGGCCATCGGGCCGCTAGGTCGCTAGCCCAAAAGCAAGTACAGCGTCCGGAACATCACGATCGTGACGACGACGGCTGTGAGGATGAGCGTGAGGACGAGCAGGGCGAAGCGCACGGAGCCGCGCTTGTGACGGCGCTGGACCTCGCGCTTGCGCGCGCGCTGCTCGGTGGTGCGGCGCAGGGAGTCGCGCCGGCGACGGTCGAGCGTGGCCTCTTTGACGAAGGCCTGCTCCCACTCGGCGAGGCTTTGGCGCATCTTCATGTGTGATCGCTCCCTGCCGTGGCCGTGGCCGTGGCCGCTCAGCCGGCGGACCTGGCGCGCTCGTAGACGGCGATGAAGCGCAGGAAGTTCTCGGCGATCTTGCGTGCGCCGGCGGAGCGCTCGATCTTGCCGTCGACGTAGGCCTTGAGCGGGTCCCACCAGATCGAGCGCCCGATCGCGAAGCCGATGTAGCCGTCGACGGGCGCGGCGGCGACCAGCCACTGGTCGACCTTGGCGTCGTCGGCGCCGCGCCCGAGCACCACGCACCTGACGTCGTCGCGCCCGCCGCTGCGCGCCTGCGCGACGAGCATCTCGCAGTCGGAGCGCTCGTCGACGCCCTCGATCTTCCAGATGTCGACGACGATGCCGGCGTCCTGGATGTCGGCGATCGCGCGGCGCATGAGCTCGGGGCGCAACTCGGTGTCGTAGCGCTCGCCGTCGCCGCCGACGGTAGCCAGCTGTGCCTCCTCGGCGGGCACGAGCAGCTCGAACAGGAACTTGGGGTCGTGCTTTTGCAGCCAGTCGCTGAGGCGCAGCAGCTTGGCGAGCTGCTCGCGGTTGGCGTCGGCGTCTCCATCGGGGTTGTAGCGGACGAGCACCTTGGTGTAGTCGGGTTTGAAGCGTTCGATGTGCTCGCCGAAGTCATCGCCGTACTGAAAGTCGAACGTGCTCTGGCCGGAGCGCTCGGCGGGCATCGCGAGCTTGAGGCCCTTTTCGTGCGTCTCGGCTGGCACGGTGGAGCCGAACTGCTCGTCGACGAGCACGCCGGTAACGGACGGATCGGCGCCGGCGCCGACCGCCTGCAGCATCCCCTCGAAGATCAGGTGCTTGGCGTCGGCGATGATGGCGGTCTGCTCGGAGTCCGGCTCGCCCTCGATCCCGAAGAACTTCTTCTGGAAGGAGCCGCGATGGTCGAACGCGAGGATGTAGAGCTTGCTGTCGATTCCGGTGTTCATGGCGTTGAGTATTCCAGAGGCATGCGGGCCGGGGTCGAGAGGTCCTTAGAATGGGTTGGCAATGACCTCCGGTGCCGATCTGTTCGTGGTGTGCAAGCAATGCGGCTCGGAGGTCAGCCCGTACATCACGGAGTGCCCGTACTGCGGGCATCGCCTGCGCCGGCGTGCGCCGAAGCTGCCGCCGGTGAATACGCCGACACGCACAACGCTGCGCGGCCGGGCGCGCTCGCTGCTGACCGGCTCGAAGCCGGCGCCGGCGCGGACGCGGTCGCGCACGGGTGGCGCCCGCGCGCGCCCGAGTCGCTGGGCGGCCGAACGCCCGTACGCGACGATCGCGCTGGTGAGCGCGAGCTGCGCGCTGTGGGTGGCGGAGCACGCGGAAGGCACGCTGTACCTGCACACGGCGGTGCTCGGCCCGCTGCACGGCGAATGGTGGCGGCTGTTCACGAGCGAGTTCGCGTACGTGAACGGCGTATACGCGTTCGTGGCGATCCTGGCGATCGCGATCTTCGGCTGGCTGTTCGAGCGCCGTCACGGGCCGGCGGCGGTGCTGGCGCTGTTCCTGGGCGCGGGCGCGGCGGGCGCGCTGGTGGCGAGCGCCGTGTACTCGGAACCGATCGTGAGCGGCGGCAACGGCGCGGCGCTGGCGCTGCTGGCGGCGTGGGCGGCCCCGGACCTGGAGGCGGCGCGCACGGGCGAGTACCGCGAAGGCGATCTGCTGGGCGCGGGGGCGCTTGCGGCGCTGCTGCTGGCGCTGCCGTTCGCGCGCCCGGAGGCGAGCTGGCTGGCGGGCGTCGTGGGCGGGCTGCTGGGCCTGGCGGTGGGGCTGGGCATGCATCGGCTGAGCGAGCAACGCGCGTAGGATGGCGATGCGATGACGATGACCAACGCGGTGGTGTTGATCGAGGCGGAGCGCGACGCGCTGTCGAGCCTCGGCGGCGCGTTGGCGGACATCGACGGCGTCGCGGAGGCGTACTCGGTGACGGGTGAGTGGGATTTCGTGGCGATCGTGCGGGTGCCCGATCACGAGCAGCTGGCGGACGTGGTGACCGCCCAGATCGGTGGGCTGCCGGGGGTGTCGCGCACGCAGACGATGGTCGCGTTCGCGGCGTACTCGCGCCACGATCTCGAAGCGCTGTTCTCGATCGGTGAATGACCGCCTGAGCGCGATGGCGGCGCTGCCGATGAAGCCCGAGTACGGGCCGACGCTCGGGCGGCTGCTGGCGCCCCGCTGGCACGCGGCGTCGCGGCTGGCGCGCGCGACGGTGATCCTCGTGGGGACGGTGGTGCTGATCGTGATCGTGGCGGCGGCGCTGACGCTCGAGAACGCAACCTACTCCCACGGCGGCAGCGTGCCGTTCAGCTTCAGCTACAGGGACCTGTACAGCGTGGCGCCCGATCCGGGAGGCTACGTGAAGGTGCAGAGTCGCAGGCCGGACGGGGCAGTGAAGTACTCCTACGCGGTCGACCCGCTGCTGCTGCCGGCGTACTCGGGCGAACTGGCGGCGGAGATCCCGGTGTTCGCGACGGGCTACATCCGCTCGTTCGCTCGCCGTTACCCGGGCTTTCAGCTGCGCGGCGAGGGCAAGACGAAAGTCAACAACACGCTCACCGGCTACGCGATCCTGTTCACGGCGAACGTCGAAGGGGGGCCGGTGTACGGCCGCGCGGTGATGCTGCTGCCGCCGCGGGCGCGAATCCGGGAAGGGGTGGTGGTGACGATGCTGACGTCGACGAGCGCCACCACGCAGATCACCTCACCGGTGGAAGTCGGCACGACGGGCGTGCTGCTAAAGCCGATAAAGACGTTTGCCTTCGGCTAGCGGCCCGCTGGCACGGCGCCTGGCTGCGTCCTCGCTCGCTCGCGTGCCAAGCACGCCACGCTCTCTGCGTCCTTGCCAGGCTTGGCCATCGGGCCGCTAGCGCGACCGGCGGGCGATACGGCCGCCGGCGCGCTCGTCGCGGCGAGCGCTGTCGTGCGCGTACGTGCGTGGGTCGCTCGCTTCGCCGGCGGGAGCTTCGGTGCCGCCGGCGTCGGCCTTGCCTTGAACCCCAGGGGTGTTGAGCGCGGCTTCGCCGCTCGGCCCGGGCGCGGCTTCCTGGGAGGGCCCGAGCGGGGGTTCGCCCGGCGCGGGCGGCGTTTCGGCGACCGGCGTGGTGGTGGTCGGCGTGGTGGCCGTCGGCGGTGGCGTGGCAGCTGTGGTGGTCGTCGTCGTCGTGGCGGGGACGGTGGTGGCGCCGGCGGGAAGTTCGGTGGTCGTGGTCGTGACTTCGGTGACGGGCTGGGGGTCGCTGGGCTTGGCGGCGGGGGCGGCCACGGCGCCGGTGGTGTCCGTCGAAACCGACGGGGGCGTGGGGGTCTGCACGGCGAGCTTGGCGGCCTTGGTGATCTTGGCCCGGTGCGCCCGGCGCCCTGCACCGAGTTGCCCGCGGGCGCCGGGTCCGCCGGCGGTGACGGGCTGGAGCGCCTGGTGGACGACGATTGGTTCGCCAGCGTGCGTGGAGAGGCTCGCGGAGGCGACGACGGGCGGGCGATGGTGGTGGACGACGGCGTGGTCGGCGGCGACGGCGCTTGCGGCGACGATCGCGGCGGCGGCGAGCCCGGCGACGGCCTTGGTGGCGAGGGCCCCGGCGCCGGCGGTGACGAGGCCGCTGGCGACACTGCCGCCACCGGCGGCTGCGGCCCCCGCGGTTGCGGTCGCTCCGGCGCTGGCGCTGGCGCCCACGGTGGCACCGGCGCCTCCGGCGACGTGGGCGCCGCCGGCGGAGGCGGTGGTGCCGAGCTTGGCGAACAGCAGCTTCTTTGCGAGCAGCAGCGGGCCAACGGGCAGGATCATCGCGAGCGCGTGGTTGTTGTCCTTGAGCTGCTTGCGGAAGAACGAGCAGCGTTCGCAGCCGCGCACATGGCGGCGGGCGGGCGTGCTGAGCTTGCTGAGCCCCTCGGCGACCTCGCCCAGCTCGAGGCGCACCTGCTCGCAGCTGAGCTTGCGCGCCTCGGCGGCCTCGGCGAGCGAGATGCGCGCGCGCACGAGCAGCGACTTGACCGACGGCACGGTGGTTTCCATGGCGTGCGCAATCTGCTCGTATGAGAGCGCGTCGATCTCGCGCAGCAGCAGCGCGGTGCGCTGCGTCTCGGGCAGCTCGTGCACGTCGGCGATCAGCTCGCGGAAGCTCTCACGGCGCATGACCTTGTCGCCGGTGGAGATCCCCTGTTCCGCGTAGTGGACGTCCATGGAGTCGACGCCGATGGCGGAGGCGCGGCGCAGGTGGTTGAGCGAGCGGTTGCGCGCGATCCGGTACAGCCAGGGGCGCACGTTGATGTCGCGCTCGTCGGCGAGCACGGCGTTGAAGGCGGCGGCAAACACCTCCTGCAGGACGTCCTCGGCGTCCTCGCGCGAGGCGAGCATGTGCCGGCAGAAGGACAGCAGGCGGGTTTGATAGCGCGAGCAGAGGACCTCGAAGGCGGCGTGCTGTCCGCGGCGGGTGAGCGCGATCAGGCGCTCGTCCGACTGCAGGCGCAGCAAAGCAGACGGCCCGCGTAGGCCGGTGATGCTGCTCGGATGTGAGAGAGAGGAGACCTCCATGGACAGTCCGGTAGCTGCTGTCTGGCCTTTACGACACGGTAGCAGCGCAAAAGTTGCGCCAGATAAAGGGATCTGAAGGGAGTTTTCCCTGCCTGCACGGGGCTCAAACCCGTGGGGTCGACGGTCGTGCGGACGCCGCGACACGCCCGCTTACGGGCGCGGAGACGTACGGGCGCGTGCGTACACTGGCGCGGCCCGGATGACGAAATGGGTAGACGTGATCGACTTAAAATCGGTGGCCCCGAGTAAGGGGCGTGTGGGTTCGAACCCCACTCCGGGCATCTCGTCGTGTCTCGGGACATGCCGGACGCATGTCTCGGGAGATCGTGCACAGTGCGGCGAGCGGATAGAGTCGCGGCGATGGCGACGCAGGAGGGGCAGGAGACGAGGACGTTCCACGGCGGGCGGCTGGTGGCGCGCCGGCTGAAGGCGCACGGCGTGAGCAAGCTGTTCACGCTGTCGGGTGGGCACCTGTTCTCGATCTACGACGGCTGTCGCGAGGAGAGGATCGAGATCGTGGACGTGCGCCACGAGTCGACGGCGGCGTTCGCGGCGGAGGGCTGGGCGAAGGTGACGCGCGAGCCGGGCGTGTGCGCGCTGACGGCGGGCCCGGGCGTGACGAACGGGATGAGCGCGATGGCCTCAGCGCAGGCGAGCCACTCGCCGATGGTGGTGCTGGGCGGCCGCGCGCCGGCGCTGCGCTGGGGGCAGGGCTCGCTGCAGGAGATCGACCACGTGCCGTTCGTGCGGCCGCTGACGCGGCTGGCGGCGACGCCGCAGAGCACGGAGGAGATCCCGGGCCTGGTGGACGACGCGTTCGCGGCGGCGTGCGCGCCGCACGGCGGGCCGGCGTTCGTGGACTTCCCGCTGGACTACGTGTTCATGGAGGCGCAGGAGCCGGAGAGCGAGTATCGCCCGCCGCTGGCGGGGGCGATGGGGACGGCGGCGTCGGGCGATGCGCTGGAGCGGGCGGCGTCGCTGCTGGCGGGCGCGGAACGCCCGGTGATCATGGCGGGCACGGACCTGTACTGGGGGCACGGCGAGGAGGCGCTACGGGAGCTGGCGCGGACGCTGCGGATCCCGGTGTTCTTGAACGGCCTGGCGCGCGGATGCGTGGCGGCGGACGACGAGCTGTTCTTCTCTCGCGCGCGCTCGCAGGCGCTGAAAGGGGCGGACGTGGCGCTGGTGGTGGGCGTGCCGATGGACTTCCGCCTGGGCTTCGGCGCGTCGTTTGGCGAGGACACAGAGATCGTGGTTGTGGACGCGGCGGAACCGGAGCGCGACCATCCGCGGCCGGTGGCGGCGGAGTGCTACGGGTCGATCGCGCGCACGCTGGCGGACCTGCGCACGGGCGCGGGGGCGAGGGCGCTGGCGAGCGAGGGCTGGCTGGCGGAGCTGCGGGCGAGTGAGACGGAGCGCCGCGAGGCGGAGCGGGCGGAGTTCGAGGACGACAGGGCGCCGCTGCACCCGATGCGGCTGTACGCGGAGCTCGCGAAAGTTCTTGACCGGAACGCGATCGTGATCGGCGACGGCGGCGACTTCGTGTCGTACGCGGGCCGCGTGGTGGACAGCTACGAGCCCGGCTGCTGGCTCGATCCGGGGCCGTTCGGCTGCCTGGGGACGGGCCCGGGGTATGCGCTGGCGGCGAAGCTGGCGCACCCGGAGCGCCAGGTGGTGCTGCTGGTGGGCGACGGCGCGTTCGGCTTCGCGGGCATGGAGTTCGACACGCTGGCGCGCCACGGCGTAAACGTGGTGGCGGTGATGGGCAACAACGGCATCTGGGCGCTCGAGAAGCACCCGATGGAGTTCCTGTACGGGTACTCGGTGGCCGCGGACCTGCGCCCGGGGACGCGCTATGACCAGATGGTGGAGGCGCTGGGCTGCTACGGCGAGCTGGTGGAGCGCCCGGCGGACGTGCGCCCGGCGCTGGAGCGCGCGTTCGCGTCGGGCAAGCCGGCGCTGGTGAACGTGCTGACGGACCCGACTGTGGTTTACCCGCGCAAGTCGAACCTGGCTTAGCCGGCGCCAGCGAGCCGCAGGGCGCCCCCGTAGAGGATGTCGTGCTCTGAGACCTCGACGTGTTCGAGCTCGAACGCGCGCATGGCCTCCTCGAGCAGGATCATGCCGGCGACGATCGTGGGCGCGCGGTCGGGGTTGAGCCCGACGACCTCGCGCCGCTGGTCTTCGGTCATGTCGGCGAGGCGCGCGAGCAGCAGTTCGACGGTGCCCAGCTGCAGCGTGTAGCCGTGCACGCGGGCGGGGTCGTAGGGGTCGAGCTCTTGGTCGATCGATGCGGCGGAGGTGGCGGTGCCGGCGACGGCGATGCCATGCTTGACGGGCGCGCGCTCGCCGGCGGGCAGACCTTGCAGCAGCGTGGCGCGCACGTCGAGCGCGAGCTCGTGCAGCTCGCCGGGCGCGGGCGGGTCGCTGTGGATGTGGCGCTCGCTCATGCGCACGACGCCGGCGTGCAGCGAGGTGTGGAAGGCGGCGGCGCGGCCGACGCCGACGACGAACTCGGTGGAGCCGCCGCCGATGTCGATGACGACGGTCGGCTCGGTGGGCGCGGGCCGCCCGGCCATGGCGCCGAGGAACGTGAGCTGCGCCTCTTCGTCGCCGCTGAGCACGCGCGCGTCGAGGCCGAAGTCCTCGCGTACGCGCGCGGCGAAGCCGGCGCCGTTGCTGGCGTCGCGCACGGCGGAGGTGAGCACGGCGAGGTTGGCGGCGGCGCCGTGGGCGTCGATCTCGGCGCGGTAGCGGGCGAGCACGGCGAACACGCGCTCCATGGCGTCGGCGTCGAGCGCGCCGGCGGCGTCGACGCCGTGGCCGAGGCGCGTGACGTTGGAGTGGCGCACGAGCTCGTGCACGGACCCGGAGTCGGGGTCGACGTCGGCGATGAGCAGCCGCGTGGAGTTGGTCCCGATGTCGACGACGGCAACGCGCATCGGCGGGATGCTAGAGGAGTAGTGCCATGGTTTCAGGCGGTGTAGTTGGCGAGGGATCGGCTGGGGCGGCCGAGGTGGTGGTTGAGTGCGATGCTGGCGGCGAGTGCCGCGAAGCGGCTGGCCAGGCGGACTCGGAGGTTCTCCAGGGTGCGGGCTCCGTGGCGCTCGAGCGTGAGGATGTCCTTGCAGGTCCAGAAGATCGACTCGATGCGTTGGCGTATCGGCGCGAGGTGCGGGCCGTGTCCGGGCTCGTCCTTGCGTCGAGGACGCATGATGGTCGCGTCGAGGCTAGCGAGTTCGGCTTCGAAGTCCTTGCCACGGAAGTTCTTATCGCCGATCAGGATCAGCATCTGGCCGGGTGCTCGCTCACAGCGCGTGACCAGTTGCAGGCACACGAGCTTCTCGTCGATCTTTGGCGAGGTCAGCGCCAGCGCTCTGGGAGTGCCGTCCAAAGCGCAAAGGGCGTGTAGGCGAAAACCCCAGAAGTGGCGGCTGTGACTGGCGCAATAGCCGTAGTCGGCGGCGTTGGCGAGCGCGTCACCGAGACTGGAATGCCCGCCGCGCTTGACGGTCTCGCGGCTGCGAGCGCACTCCACGGGGGTGGAGTCGACCAGCAGAAGATCGTCATAGAAACCAGGGCTGTGCTGCGCGAACTCTCGGATCAACGCCTCGATCGTCCCGGACAAGCGCAGCCTGCGCTTGTGGAAGGCGGTCCGCTCGGGCAAGCGCGGGAACAGATGGCCAACCTGACGACGAGCGGCTCGCAGGAACCGTGCGTCGGATGGCATCCCCATCATTGCCTGGGCGATACACAGCGTGATGACCTCCGCATCGGAGATCCTTCGCCTGGCGTTTCCTGCCCGCTCGGGCAGGAAATCGTCCACCGTGCAGTAAACAGCGATAAGCAGCAGATCGAGGTCGGCGTCCATCGTGACCCTCCCAAGAGTCGACGGTCGGTAGTGAGCACCGCCGACTTCGATCTGCCTGCTTACAACCCCTTCCACAACCCACAGCCACACCCACGGCCGTGGCACTACTCATCTAGAGGGCGGGTCCAGAAGCCTGGCCACTCGTGCGTTTCTTTGCTAGAACATAAGAAGCGACGCGGGGTGGAGCAGTCTGGTAGCTCGTCGGGCTCATAACCCGAAGGTCGCGGGTTCGAATCCCGCCCCCGCTATTCGAAGAAGCCCCGCTCAGGCGGGGTTTTTTCGTGGGCGATGGGGTCGGTGGCGCCAGCCAAGGTTCCAATAGGGTTCCGTCTTGCGCCCGTGCTGGCCACAGTGCAGAGGTTCACTGATCTGCGATTCCCTCACAGCTGCTCGCCCGGCTGGCTACTCCGCGATTACGACCAGGACCTGCAGGTCCTCGTGCGAGGCCTTGGCGAGGTCGTCCTCGATGCCTCGCGGGTTCTCAATGTGCCGTTCCGGGTCATATACGAAGCACACCAGTACGCGGGCGTCCGGGTGCGCGCGGTAGTGCAAGATGTCCTCGCCGAGCTGTTTGCCGATCTCACGGTCGCGGAGGTTCGCTCGCGTCATCTTCACCTCGACTGCGATCTGCTCGCGTTTGAGCAGGAAGTCCATCCGCGTGGAGGACCCGGCGTAGGAGGGCGTGACCTCCTCGGGGCGGATGTCCTCGGCGTGCAGCCTGAGGATCATGTGCACGAGATCCTGGACGTCGTACTCGTCGGTGATCTCGAAGCTAGGGCGCCCGCGCCCGCGGTACTGCAGGGCGCGGGCGCCTGGCCCGAACCTTCGCAGTAGTGAGGCGATGACGATCGCCGCGTCCTGCTGGGGCTCGGCGGACGGGCCGCGCTCTGAGCTGGCGCGCAGCGCGCCGGAGACCTGTCGCGCGAGCCGCTCGGCGAGCGTCATCGCTTTCTCGCACGCGTCGATCGATTTCGCGGCGCGGGCGATCGCGTAACGCGCCTGCTGGTGTGGGGCAAGGCGCTGGCCTTCGGCGACGGCCCGGCTGTCGCGGGTCATGCCCGCCGGCACCGGGGTTGAGAGCGACGGTTCCAGCTCGAAGCTCTCGAGGCTGTCGAGCAGCTGCGCCTCGCGGCCGAGGCCTTCGAGCTGGCGTATCGGCGCCGCGACGATCGCGACCTCGGTAATAGTCCTGCGGACGCGCTCGACCATCTCGCTCGCGGCGGTCGTGTACCCGTTGATCGGCACGCCGGCGAGCTGCTCGATCGCGGCGCGCACTTCGGCTAGGTCGCGATCGTTCCATCCCGCGGGCAGGCCGTTGTAGGCGCCCCACTCCGGGTCGAAGCGGGCGGCCAGCGGCGGCCGCTGGAAGTCGCCGTAGTACAGGTCGGCGTGGTAGCCGAGGTTCGATCCGCTCCAGGACTCGTCGATTCGCAGCAGCGCGTGGTGCAGTCGGGTGCGCTGCTCGTCGAGGACCGCCATCTCCTCCCGCACGCGAGCGAGCTCCTCGCCCGCGGTGGCACCGACGTCGGTGAGGTCGCCCTGCAGGCTGCTCATGGCCTGCGAGCGGGCCGGCGCGGAGACGGGCCGGGGCGCGGACTGGTTGCTCTCGGGTGATCGAACGTGTTCACCGCGCGACGCTCGCGCGCGCCGGCAGGGACGGGCGGCCAAGGTGGGGAAGGGACCGGCGCTTGCGGGGCCCGGTGTACGGCGCACGCTCCCGGGCTCGCGCGTCCGCGCAGGCGCCCCCTGTGAGCTTGAGGAACGGTCACTGCGCGCACGCTATCGTATAGCCCGCGGATATACAAGCCGCTATGGTTTACTGAGCGCCACGTCGACCCGGCCCCCGGCCACCCCCTCATCTCAGCTCCCCAGCCACATAACCCGCAGGCGCTCCCCGACGAGCTCGAGGCTCCGCCGCTGACCCCGGCGGGCAAGACCGCGCAGATCACCCTGCGCCTGCCCGCGGCCGTGCTCGCCCGCATCAGGGCTCTCGCCGACACCAGGGGGGTCCCGTACCACCCGCTCACCCGCTCCTGGCTGATCGCCGGCGTCCGCGACGGCACTGTGCCGCAGGAGCCCGCCAAGGACGCCCCGCAGGACGAGCAGCTGAACCTCAAGATCGAGCAGGAGGTGCTCCACGCGCTGAAGGCCCGCGCCGTCGAGCTCGACCGGCGCCACCACCGCCTGGCTCGCGAGCTGATCGAAGTCCGCCTGCGCCACGAGGAGGAACGCCTCGCGCTCGGCGAGCAGGAGATCGGCGTCGGCGCGCCCCGCAGCGGCACCAGCCCGTACGCCACCGGCGGCGGGGGCGTCACCCTCGAGCACCGCGTCGCAGCCCTCTATCTTGCCCTGCTCCTGACCGGCGACGGGGCACCCGAGCTCGGCAACGGCCGCAGCGTGACCGCCATCACCTTCCAGAGTTCGACCTCCGCCGTCGACGATATCGTGATCGACGCCGGCTCGGGCGCCGCGAGCACTCCCGGCCTGCGCCTCGCGATCGCGGTCAGGCGCGCGCCGAGCTTCACCCGCAGCGACGCCAGCACACAGAAGCTGATCGACGACTTCACCGCCGCATTGCTCGCCATCCCGACCGACGGAGTCGAGCACCGCTTCGCCGTCGCGGTCGCCGGCGCCCGCAAGCACGCCGCGCAGCTCGCCGAGCTGACAGCGCTCGCCGGCAAGCAGATGAACGCCGATGGCCTCTACGAGCTCGTCGCCACCCCGGGTCGCCTCAGGCGCGAGCTGCGCGAGCGCCTCGAGCACCTCACCGACATGGTCTCCGTCTCGCTCACCTCGCTCGGCGTCGAGGACGACGGTCAGGCGCTGGCGCGCACGCGCACGTGGGAGCTGCTCTGTCGGCTGTCCGTGCTGACGCCCCGCATCGAGGACCCCGAGACCTCCGACTGGTTCGACGTCCAGAACCGTCTGCGAAGCGTCTGCCGTGCCCGCGACCTCACGAGCGCCGGCGCTCTGCTCGACCGCCTCGAGGTCCTCGCCGGCCAGTTCGCCGCGGCCGGCGCCAGCGTCGACCGCACGCTGCTGCGCCGCAGCCTTCACGGCGCCTTCGACGAGGACGCCACCCGTGACCGCGAGGCCTGGCGCAAGCTGGAGCACCTGCACCAGCAGGCCACACGGGTCCGTGAGCGCCTCGGCGCCGGCGAGCGTGCCGATGAGCTCCACATCGAGCGCTCCACCGCCGGCGAGGCGCTGCTCGCGCGGGCGCTGCAGGCGCCCGCCCTGCTTCTCCACGGCGACTCCGGTGTCGGCAAGAGCGCGCTGGCCGTGCACACCCTGACCCGCGCGGCGCAGCGATCCGAGGATCTCGACGTGCTCTGTCTGGACCTCCGGGCGCTCCCCGTCTCCACGCTCGAGCTGACCTCGATGCTCGGCGCCGAGCTCGCCACGCTGCTCGCCGAGCTCGCGGCCCCGAACCGCCTGCTCGTCCTGGACGGCGCGGACGCCGCGAACGAGACCCACAGGGACATGTTCGCCTACGTGATCTCCGCCGCGAGCACCGCGGCGATCGCCCCGGTCGTGATCGCCTCCAGCGAGAGCCGCCGGGTCCTGCTCGACCTCCTTCAGGAGAGCCTGGGGACAGACGTGCCTGAGTTGCCCGTCGAAGGCCTGAGCGATGAGGAGCTCGCCGAGGTGCTCGCCGCCTTCCCCCAGCTCGCCCGCCTGATGGAGAACCCGCGCTCCCGCGAGCTGCTGCGCCGCCCGGTGATCGTCGACCTGCTCGTGCGAAGTGGCGGCACGGGCACGCCCCTGAGCGACGCCGAGGCGATGCAGGAGATCTGGGTGGCCCTCGTGCGCGTTCGTGAGCGAACCGACCACGGCTCGCCCGAGGCCCGCCAGCAGGTCCTGCTCGCGCTCGGCGAAGGCCAGCTCGCGCGCACGGACCCCCGGCAGCTCGCCGCGCGTCTGGACGCTCAGACCGTCGATGAGCTGCGCCGCGACGGGCTGCTGAGGCCGCCGAGCGGCAACCCGTGGGAGACCATCCCGGAGTTCGCGCACGACGAGCTGCGCCGCTACGCCGTTGCCCGCAGCCTGCTCATCGAGGGGGACCCCGTCGCCGCAATCCGCCGCTACGGCGCCCCGCGCTGGGCGCTGTCCGCTACGACCCTCGCCGCCCAGGTCCTCCTCGACGCCGGCGCCGGCTCGGGCGCCCCCGCCCGCACCCTGGAGCGCCTGCAGGAGGGCTTCGACGCGCTCGCCGGGGAAGGTCACGGAGCCCGCTGGTCTGACGTGCCGGCCGAGGCGCTGCTCGGGCTCCCCGACTCGGCGGTGACGCTCACCGCGGCGTGGCCTCGCCTACGCGCCGGGGACGGCCTGCCGCGCATCCTGCGGCTGCTGCGCCAGCGCCACAGCCACGGAGGCATCCTCGATCCGGCCGTCGCCGAGCCGCTCGTCACGCTGCTGCTCGAGGAGGACGCGCCATGGGCGGCCTCCAAGGAGATCGCCGCATGCCTGCGCGACTGGCTGCTCGCACTCGTGCTCGCCGACACCGCCGCGGGCCGCCCGGCCCGCGTGAAGCTCCACGACCGGCTCCTGGACGCGTGCGCCGACGTGGAGGCTCGCGCCGCAGAGCGCGCCTCCGAGGCCGAGCTGACGCGCGCCCGCCGAACCCCCGAGGAGGTTGCCCGCGACGAGCAGAGCCAGAAGCGCCATGCCCTCTTGTTCGCCGAGCACGGCATCGGCCGCCCGGCCCCGCCGGCGCCGACGCACCCTCCCGCACGAGCTGCTGGATGAGACCATCATCGAGCTGCTCGCCCTGCTCGCCCGCGACCTCGGCGAGGACGGCGAGCGGCTGCTGCGCCGGATCGCGCAGGAGGCACCCCACGCGCTCGCGCCCGCCGTCGAGGAGCTCGGCACCCCGCGCGCGCTCGCGAGTTACAGCACCGAGCTGCTCACCGAGCTGACCGAGGCCTACTACATCGACGAGGAGCCCGACGGCGGCATGCTCGACGACGGCATCCGCCACCACGACTCGCGCGGGCCGATCATCCCGATGGCCGCGTTCCACCGCGGGCCGTTCATGGTGCTGCTGGGAAGCGACCCTCGGCGCGCCATCGCCGTGCTGAACCGGATGCTCAACCACGCCGCGCTGCACCGCACGCGCACCCTCGCTTCACTCGAGAACCGCTGGGGACAGGCGCCGCCCGAGGAGGAGTTCGAGCCGCACGGCGCCGAGCTCTCCATCACCGGAACCCCGCGGCGCTATATCGGCGACGAGCATGTGTGGCTGTGGTACCGCGGTACCGGCGTCGGGCCGTACGCCTGCATGAGCGCGCTGCAGGCCTGCGAGCTGTTCTGCGAGCAGCTGCTCGAGGCGCAGGCGCTGAGCCTCGACGCGCTGATCGCGCTCCTGCTCGAGGGCTGTGAGAACCTCGCGATGCTCGGCCTGATAGTCGGGCTGCTCGTTCGCCACCTCGAGCAGGTCGGGACAGCGATCGACCCCTACCTCGCCGAGCCGCGCATCTGGAGCTATGAGATCGGCCGGGTGATCGCGGAGCGATCCGGCGCGGCGATCCGCGAGCACGGCGTGCTCGAGTCCGAACGCCGGCGCTGGAGCTTTCGCGAGGTCGCGAGCTGGCTCGTTCTCAACGGCGACGAGGCCACCGCCGAGCGGCTCGGCGAGATCGCCCGGCAGATGGTCGCCACCGCCGAACGCGTGGAAGCCGAGATCGAGCAGCACCGGGCCAACACGGGCGAGGACATCCAGCCGAACGTCGATCGCGCGATCCCCTATGTCACGACGGTCCGCAACTGGGCCAGCGCCCTCGAACGCGACCGCTATCGCCTGTACGAGGAGGACGGCCAGACCTACGTCGGCAGCAGCCCGCCCGAGGAGGTAAAGCACGCGTTGGAACACAGCAACGCCGAGCTCGCCCGCGGCCAGCAGACCGTCCGCATCCTCAACCGCTACTTCATTGAGCCGACCAGGCACCGAGCCGAGGCGACACCCCCCAGCCGCGAGGAGCTCGAAGCCGACCTGGAGCTCGTCCGCGACCTGATCGAGGACCCGCCGGCGCTCAGCCCGATCGAGATCGCCGATGCCGCCGCGCTTGTCGCGGCCGCTGCGCTCACAGCCCACATCTGCGTCGGCGAGCAGATCCCCGGCGAGCAGCTCGCGTTCGCCGCCGAGGTGCTTCTCGCGATCGCCGATCAGGCTGCGGCCGGGGGGGACGGCATCGAATACGAGGGAAGCTTCTTCCAGCAGGGCGCCGACCGCACCGCTGCGCGCGCGCTGCCGCTGCTGCTGCTCCCGCACGCCGCGGACCTGCGCGAGCGGGTCGGGGGTCCCGAGGTCGTCCTCGACGCCGCCGCCCGCCTGGCGCGCGCCGTCCCGGCCGAGACCCGCCTCGCGCTCGCCCAGGGCCTCGACCCCCTGTGGCGAGCCCCGTGCGCCGCCGGCCCCTGCCACCACGAGCACGCCCTCGACCTGCTCGAGCGCTCGATGCGCGACTGGGTGCTCGGCGAGTTCGACGTGAGCCGACAGCGCCACACCGTCCAGCTGCTCAACGGCCGGCTCCCCGGGGCGCTGGACACCGTCGCGCCGGACAGGCTGCTGCCCGAACGCCTGGACCCCGCGATCCGCGGCCTCGGGGCCGCCGCCATCAGCGAGGCCTGTGTGCGCGACTGCGCGCGTGAGCTGCTGATCGCCCTCACCGACGCCCAACGCCGCGCGCTCGCCGCCCACGAGCACGACTACGACAACCGCGGCAGCCACGCCATGGTCGCCGCCCGCGGCCTGCTCGCCCTCGCCGCGGCGGGAGTGCAGGCGCCGCTGCTCGCCGACCTGTCCGCCAGCTCCGGCTCGCGCCTGTCGACCATGCTGCGCGCGATTGCCGCCGCCGCCGAGGAGAGCACCCGCGCCGCCGCGGCCGCCCGGCGGCTGTGGCCCGCGATCATCGACACGGTCCTTGACCTCGCCGAACGGGAACCCGCCGCGCTCGGCGACCGCGACGGCGGCGAGCGCGCGCTCGCCGCGATCGCGCCGATGCGCGTGCAGGAAATCGAGTTTCTCTACCGCGAGCTCGACGGCGCCCCCGTCGAGTGGCGCGACCCCCTCGCATGGCGCGAGGAGATCGAGCGTTGGCTCCCGCACGCCGCCGGGCGCTCGCACTGCGTGGACTCGCTCATCGCCCTGATCGAGGTGCTGCCGGCGACCGAGCAGGCCACCGTCGGACTCGACTGGGTGCGCACGCTCGTGCTCGACCATGTCTCGGGCGTCGTTCAACGCAGCTTCATGCTCACGCGCTGGCTCGTCGAGATCCGCCCCGCCGCGGATGCCGCGCACTCCCTCGACTCCTGGCAGGAGTTGATCGACGCACTCGTCGTCGCCGGCGCAACCGACCTGGCGGGCTACTCCGAATAGCTATGTGCCCTGAACACCCGCGAGGATGCCCGCGACCCCCGATGCCCGACGAGCCAGGAGCCTCACGTGTTCACCGCTGAGCCGTCGCGTCCTTCGCTCGCCCGCCGCACCGCACTCGTCGCGGCCGTGTTCGCTCTCACTGCCGCCGCGAGCACCCTCGTTCACCTCGCGTTCGCCTCCACTTGGAGCTCGCTCGCGAAAGCTCTCGGCACCCTCGGAGCGGTGGCCGTTTTCGCCACGGCACTCCTGGCAACCTCGCTCGTGGTCGCGCTGCTTCGCGGCACCCTCACGCTGCCGGCGCGGCGGGCCCAGATCTGGGCCATGTGGGCGTTCCGGCAGCTGCCGTTCGCGGTGCGTGACCTCCTCGGCGGACGGTCCGTTGGGACGGGCCGCACGAACGAGCGCTGGCCGAGTCTCCAGGCGTTCGAGGCGCAGGACCCCCGGCGCACGCCCGATCAGGAGCGGCCCCAATCCGACTACGGTCTGGGCTGGCAGGATGGCCACCGTCGCATCGAACGGCTCACCTACATACATGCCACGGGGGAGTTCATCGCCCTATCCGCCGGCAGCGAGGCGCCGGTCGAGCTGATCGCCCAGCTGCCCTCCGAGCGGCACGTCGCTGCCCTGCTTGACACATACGACTACGCCTGGCTCGGCGGTCGGGAGCTCAGCTGGGTGCGCCGGCGGCTGCACGGCTGGCGCGTGCCAGTGCCCCCGCGCGGAACGTGGTGGCTCGAGCAGGACAACAAGCCCCCGCGTCCGTGGCCCGCACCCCCCGAGCCGAGCGTGAGACGCAAGACCGGCGCCTACCACGGTCGCCACGCCGAGCGGCGCAACGAGGTGAACGCGGTCGACGAGTCTGGCCAGCGTCCCCTCTACCACGCCGTCGACGGCTCACCCACCGGCTTCGCGTGGGGGTACGGCGGCTCCGGGCCCCATGACCTGGGGCGCAGCATCCTGCTCGACCGGCTCGGCTACGCCCCGCAGACCGAGATCGTGAGCCGGTTCATCAGCGACGTCGTCGCCAACCTGCAGCCCGCGTTCACTCTCACATACGAGGAGGTCGATGAGTGGATCGATGCCCACAGGGACCTGTTTGCCGCCTACCCCCGCGCGGTCCCGCTAGACCCCTTCGCCGCGGGCGGCGCCTACAAAAGCTCCTAGCGCCTCGTCCGCAACACCCGCCCCCCAGGCCAACAGAAAGCAAACGAAGGATGACAGTGGGGCGTTTTAAACGGTGCCAGCGCACCTCCTGGGCGCCCCTGCGCCACTCGCCCTGCCGCGCCGACTCGCGCGAGAGCGGGTGACCGCGACACGCGACCGTCGACCCGTCGAACGCCCCTGCAGCACCCAGCTCGGCCAACCACGCTTCCCGCCGACCGCCGCAAGACGCGCAAGCGCGCGGCTCAATCGCCGACACCGAGCACACGCACGCCCCCTTAGCGCCGGCTCCTGAGACGCCATGCAACGTCGCCCGCCAACAGCACAAACAGCCCTGAACAGACCAGATGCACTGTGAGTGTGCGCACAGCAATCGCTGTGTCGTGAAGGTGCGTTCAGCGACTGCGGTGTAGTCGACGTTCCCCAGCTGGGGAACGTCGGGCCTGGTGTTCAGGCTGGCCCCCGGTGGCGATGGACGTGACCCACATATGCACTGGCCCTGCGCTTGGCGTGGGTGCTCTTGTCCCGATCTGTCCGTCTGTTGCTGCCGGTCCCGGCCTGGCCTCCGCTGGTGGCCTGATCAGAAGCCTGTCCGCCCCGTTTTGTGGGGCGTGACTCATCACAGTCTTGCCCTTTGCGGTTCCTATTGCCCAGGCCGAGTACCGACAGACAAACCCCCAGGAACAGGAGGTCGTATTTCATGCTGGCAGACCAGGCCGACCATGTGCTCGGCATCGACACGCACCGCGACTCGCATAGCGCGGCGATCCTCGCCGCGGACACGGCGGTCGTTGAAGGACAGATCACCGTCGCCGCGAATGAGCGCGGCTATCGGCGGCTCTTGCGCTTCGCGCGTGAGAGCGCCCCAGGCCGCAGAGCCTGGGCAGTCGAGGGAACGGGCAGCTATGGCGCGGGACTGACCGTCTTTCTTCAACTCGAGGGCGAGCTCGTGCTCGAGGTCGATCGTCCTCGCCGCCCCGCGCGCCGCGACCGCGCCAAGTCCGATCAGCTCGACGCGATCCGTGCAGCTCGCGAAGCGCTCACACGCGAGCATCTCGCGCGGCCCCGCCAGCGCGGCGAGCGCGAGGCACTGCGCGTTCTCTTGGCTACGCGCGATAGCGCGGTGCGCTCCAAGCGAGCGGCGATCACGCTGATGAAGGGCCTCTTGGTTTCCGCTTCACCGGGCCTGCGTGAAGGACTGCGCTCGCTGGCGACCAATGAGCAGCTCGCGCGTTGCGCCCGCCTGCGCGTCATCAGTACGCAGGACCCAGAGCAGCGCGCCACGACGATCGCGATCCGTGCGAGCGCCAGGCGAGCGCTCGCGCTGCAGCAGGAAGCATTCGAGCTCGAAGCGGAGATCAAGCCGATCGTCGCCGAGCTGGCGCCGTGCCTCTTGGCGGAGATGGGCGTCGGGCCGATCGTCGCAGCGCAAGTCCTCTGCGCCTACTCCCACCACGGACGAATTCGCTCAGAGGCGGCCTTCGCCTCACTTGCCGGCGTCGCGCCGATCCCGGCCTCCTCGGGGCAGACCGTGCGCCATCGCCTAAACCGCTCAGGCGACCGACGAACTCAACCGGGCGCTTCACACGATCGTGCTCTGCCGGATGCGCGATGACGCTCGCACGCGCGCCTATGCGGCTCGCCGACAGGCTGAAGGACGCAGCACACGTGAGATCAAGCGCTGCTTGAAGCGCTACACCGCACGCCATCTCTACCGGCTGCTTCAAGCCTCACCGCCGAATCTCGCAAATAGCGTGACTTGACAAACATAGAAGCATCGGGGGTGCGCTCGCTGTGCAATTCGTTGGATGCTTCTATGTTGTCAAGGGTGTTTTTGCGAAGTGTTGGTAGAGGTCGCGGGAGAGGTATCGCTTGAGGGATCTCATGGCCTCTCGCTTGGTCTTTCCTTCGTCGATTCGGCGTTGTATGTAGGCGCGGCTGGCTGGGTGGTGGATCGAGCGTGAGAGCGCGATCGTGTAGATCGCTGTGTTGATTTGTCGGTCGCCTCCGCGGCTGAGGCGGTGACGGACGGTTTTGCCGGAGGACGCGGGTTGTGGTGCGGTGCCGTTGGCGCGTGCGAACGCTGCCTCGCTCTTGAAGCGCGCGGGGTTGAACGCGATGAGCTTGCCGGCGGTGATCGGCCCGACGCCGGGTTCGTCCATGAGCGTTGGTGCGAGCTCGCGTGTGAGCGCGTCGATCTGGCGGGTGTAGGCGGCGGCTTGGGTGTCGAGTGCGCGGGTGCGGTTGGCGATGTCGCGCAGCACCTGGAGGGTGGTGTTCTCTTGCAGGCTCGCGTTCGGGCGTGTTCGCATCCCGGTGAGCCGGCGTGCGAGCGTGGCGCCATTGCGCGCAGGCCCGACCCGTTCTCTGAGTGTGACTGGTGCGGTGACGTGCAGCGCTTGGAGCTGGTTATAGAGGTGTGAGCGCTCGCTGACGACGGAGCGGTAGGCGACGAGCAGCATCTGAAGCGCAACGCGCTTGCCGTGGCCTCGCGGGGTGGAGAGCCCATCGTTGGCGAGCACCTTCTTGGCGGCCAGCAGCGCGTCGAGGCGGTCGGACTTGCCGGTGCGTCGCTCGCGGCGTTTGGGCCGCTCGACCTCGAACACGGTGACGCCGTTGTCTTGGAGGTGCTCGCACAGGCCGGCGCCGTAGCTGCCGGCGCCCTCGATCCCGACTCGGACTTGGCCCTCGAGCTCTGCGATCCAGGCGAGCAGCTGCCGGTAGCCGGCGAGTGTCGCGGTGATCGTGATCTCGGCGAGCAGTTGCCCGAGAGCGTCCACGGCGATGGCGAGGTGTTGGTGCTTATGGGTGTCCACGCCCACTGCGATCATCAATTTCGGTCTCCTTTGTTGCTGGTTGGCGCTGGTGATGTGGAGGCCGCCAGACAAAGCCATGTCGAGCACAGCAGCACGCTTCTATGAAGTCATGGCGGCGTCCGTGGCAGGCGACGGGAGACAAATCCAACGTAGGGCACCCACCCGGGGCCAGCCGTTTTATTCGAGTCATCCCGCCGTCTGCCACACCCTCGACGGGGCACCGGACGCCACTGCATCGCCACCGCTTCGCTACGCCCTACGGGCTCCACTCCGCGGCGGCGAGCCCGCAACCACAGGGCCCCAACAGGCCCAAACGAACTGGCCTTTGGCGTTTTGTCAAGTTTGGTGTTGGCAGGGGTGCTCGTCCGTGCTGTTGGCGCGGTTGTCGGGGTTGCTGCTGGCTGCGCTGGTTGCTGGTTGCTGGGAGCGGTGAGATGGCACGCCGTGGCCTGATTAGGTGCGCGTGCGGCCTTGGTGGCCGGGGGCCTTGTGCGGTCTTTGGCGTGCGCAGGGGCCCTTGTTGCGGGCGCGAGCTCGAGGGCTCGAAATTGCGGATGCGGGCTTGCGCTCGGGTGTGTCGTGAGACGACAGCCGTGGCTGGGTGTGGGCTAGCGGTTCAGGGCAGGGGCGACCTTCGCGGGGTTGTAGTTGACGTCGCTGTTGACCATGCGCCAGATCACGCGCAGCAGCCGGTTCGCGCACGCGATCACGGCTTGTCTGGCGGTGAGCCTTTGGCGCAGTGCGCGGTAAAGCGCCTGGAAGGCAGGGCACGCTTTGATGATGTGTCTGGCGGCGTGAAAGGCAGCGTCGCGCAGCTGGTAGCGGCAGCGCTCGGAGATCTTGCGTTTCGGGGTGCTTTGCCCGGAGTCCCTTGCGATTGGTGCGCAGCCGCCGAGCTTGCCGAGCGCGCGGGCCGAGCGCAGCCTGCGGATGTCGCCCGCGGCGGCGAGAAGAAGCGCCCGGTCGAGTTCTCTCAGGCCCGGCAGGCTGTCCAGGCGTTGCGCTCCGGGAAGTCGGGGGTAGAGGTGCAAGAGCTCTTCCTCGAGTGCTTCGAGCTGGCCTTCGACGAGCGCACGGCGTCGCATCAGCCGCTGCAGCCTGGCGGCATATGCGCCTCTGGCAGCGCGGTATCCGACCGGGCGGCTGGTCTTCTCGATCAGCTGCTTGATCTTGTTGTGCCCGATATGGCGGCCGGGTGCGGCTGCCCGGACTCGACGCTCAAGCTCTTGCGCGCCGAGCCTCGTTGCGCGTGCGGGGTCTCCGCCGGTGACAGCGATCACGGCGCGGGCGGTGACGCCCCGCTCGCCGCCACGGAAGGTCTGCAGGAACTCGGGCCAGATCGTGTCCAGACAGGTCTTGACCGCGCCGCGAAGCCGGCGGCGCTCGCGGCGCAGCCGCAGCCGCTCGAGACACAGCGCGTGCGCGCACGCCACCGCGGGCGTGTCGGGCCGCACGAGATGGGAGTAGTCAATGGCGCCGGCGAGGGTGCGGGCATCGACACGATCGGACTTGGCGCCCGTGATGTCCCGCGCGCCGCGCAGCTTCGCGACGGTCGCCGCGTGAACCTGGCGCACCTCAACGCCCTTCCCGGAGAGCTCCTCCGCGAGTGCCTGCCAGCGCGTAGCTGTCGGCTCGATGATCACCAGGACGCGACCCTCCAGCCCGGCAAGCTCCCCGAGGAACCCGTCGATGCCATCACGCGAATGAGTGAACCGGAGCCGCCGATCGGTCCCATCCGGTGCCCGCAACACCGCTTCGTGCGCTGCGCGGCGCCCCAGATCGATGCCGACTGTCCACGCGGGCTCGCCCGCGTGGACAGTCCCAGGCACGTCCGTCATCCTCTGCATCCAGCCTCCTCCGACAGTGGTTTAAGCCCGCACACACCTGGGCCAATGAGCAACTCGAAGAGGAGGCTGACCTACGTCACGGCGGCCACCAGCGAACCCCAACTTCCGCGCCAACCTAATCCTTTGGCCGGTTCGGCCGTGTTGGGGTCATTAACGGGATGAACGGGACAGAACCCACAAGCACCGCCGTAGTCGAGTCGATACTCGCGGACGGGCCGCTGCTGTGTCCCCACGAAGCGGCCGCGTTGCTGTCCGTGAAGCCGAGCTGGGTCTACGAATCTGTGCGCGCCCACCGGATACCGTGCCTGCGCGTCGGCCGGCACATCCGCTTCACCCGCGCGATGCTCGAACAGTGGCTCGCCGAGCAAGTCGACGGCTGATGCCTCGCACGACATCGGACACCGACACATGGGTCGCCGGCAATGAGTAGGCGCTCCTACGGCAGCGGGCGTCTCTTCGAGCGAGCGGACGCGGCTGGGCACGTGAGCTGGTACGGCTCGTGGTGGTCCGGCGGCACGCGCGTCAAGCGCAAGATCGCCACCAAGCGGACGCCGGGCACCGCGGACGGACTCACACGCCCCCAGGCCGAGAAGGAGCTGCGCAAGCGGATCGAGCGGGACGTGATCGTGTCGGGCGCCGCCAGGCGTACGTTGGAGGAGGCGGGTGGAGCCTACGTCGATCATCTGGAGAACGTGATGGAGCGCAGGCGCTCCACGATCCAGGATTACCGCGGACACCTGCGCCGTCATCTCGTGCCGTTCTTTGGCGAGCGCCCGATCGACAAGATCGAGCCAGCCCAGGTCGCGCAGTACCTCAAGCGCAAGCGCAGCGACGGCCTGTCCTCAAAGACCGTCCAGAACCACCTGAACTTCCTCCATGGCGTGTTCGCTTTCGCGATCAAGCGCGGCTGGGCACAGAGCAACCCGGTCGCCTACGTCGACCGCCCGAAGAAGAACCGCTCTCCCCACCAACGCGTCCGCTTCCTACAGCCAGCCGAACTGGACAAGCTGATCGACGCCGTGCCGGAGGACACCCTCGGCGGGGTCGAGCGGGCGCTGTACCTGGCCGCCGCGCTCACCGGCCTACGCCAGGGCGAGCTACTCGCTCTGAAGTGGCTCGACATCGACTGGCAGGTCGGGCGCGTGCGCGTGGCGGACAACTTCACGCGCGGGCAGATGGACACCCCGAAGTCCCACGAAGGCCGCTCGGTCCCGATGGCCACACGGCTCGCCCACGAGCTCGAACACCTGCGCCGACGCTCCTGCTTCCCCGCAGACAGAGACCTCGTGTTCTGCCACCCCGACACCGGCCACGTCCTCGACCCCTCCAAGCTGCGCAAGCGCTTCAAGGACGCTCTCGCCGAGGCAGGCGTGCACGAGATCACCTTCCACGAGCTCCGCCACACCTTCGGCACGCAAATGGCCGCCGCCGGTGCCCCGCTACGCGCGATCCAGGAGTGGATGGGCCACGCCGACGCCAAGACCACCGAGATCTACCGCCACTACGCGCCCGACCCGTCCAACGGAGCGGCGTTCGTTGAACGGGCGTTTGGTGGCGGCGCATTGAGCTGACCGGATACAAGGGCATGGCTTGCACGCGATCCAGCGGAGAATCCGTTTAGAGGAATGATTTGGCAATCATGTAGCCCATATCGCCTCAGTGTGCGAAGGTTTGAGGCCATGTCTACGATGGACCTGATCGCTGGGGAGGCGCGAAACAACCGCACGGTGGTGCTAGACGCCTACGAGAAGGACGGCTCACGCGAGAGCCGGGAGATCGAGCCGTATAGCGTCCGACCGGGCAAGGAGCAGCCCCGCTTGATGTTCTTTTGTCTGGAGCGCAACGACTGGCGCAGCGTGCTGCTGGGAAACATCGTGTCAGCGACGCCCACGGGTCGATCATTCGCGCCGCGATATCCGGTCGAGCTCTAAGCCGTGCGCCTACAGGAGGTCCGGATCGAGGGCTATCGCTGCCTTGAGGACGTGACCGTCGGTTTCGGCGCACTAACAACGCTGCTGGGCAGCAACAGTACGGGTAAGTCTTCGGTGCTCAAGGCGCTCCGGTTCTTCTTTAAGGGGAGGCACTCACGATCGATGACGTCTTCAGCCAACGCGAGGACGACTATGTTTCGGTTCAGGCAACTTTCGACAACCTGTCGCCGGCGGACCGTGACGTATTCGGCGTGTACGCGTTGGGCGAGCAAATGGTCCTAAGGCGCGCTTGGCAGGACGGGTCGATCAAGCTCACAGGGCGTGGCCTGAGATACCCCGGTTTTGAGGCTGTTCGTGCGCTGTCGGGCGTTCCGCGACGAACTGCGTATAAGACGCTGCGAACCGAACAGTCAGAGCTGGATCTTCCGGACGTCTCGCGGGTCGACGAAGCGGATACTGAGATGCTGAAGTGGGAGATGGCCAATCCTGAGAAGTGCACTGCGTCAGATCAGGACGCAAGTCATCTCTTTGGCTATCAGAGCGTCGGGCAGCGTAAGCTCGCCGATCGTTTCAAGTTTGTCTTTGTTCCCGGCTTGCAAGATGCCGCAGACGAGGCAGTTGAGCGAAAAGGCAGCATCTTGGAGCGTCTGCTTGCGGCGATCGCGGACCAGCGCGCCGAAGCGCGCGAGTGTCAATGGCCATCGGTTTCTCCCCATGTACGGCCATCGGTTTTCCCCACCGGCGGCCATCTTTTCTCCCCACTGGCGGCCATGGGTTCTCCCCATGACGTGGGGTTCGCGGTTTCGACGTAGCGGAGGCCGTAGGCCGTAGCGGAGTCGAGACCGCGGCGCTTTCAGCTGGCCAGGGGCGTCACCCCCTTGCCGGCCGTTGCCTGGGAGAGCCGGTAGGACTCGGTTCCGTCGGTGAGGATCACGTGTGCGTGGTGCAGGAGCCGGTCGACGGTGGCGGCGGCGAGGCTCTTGGGCATCAGCTCGTCGAACCCGGCGGGGTGGATGTTTGAGGTCAGCGCGATCGAGCGGCGCTCGTAGGCGCCGTCCACGAGGCGGAATAGCGCCTCGGCTGCGTCGGGTGAGACTGGGAGCAGTCCGACATCGTCGAGGATGATCAGGTCGGCTTTGATCAGTTTCGCGATTGCCTTGCTGACGCTGTCGTCGGCGCGGTGGCGGGTGAGCAGCGCCGCGAGGCTCTCGAGGGTGTGCCAGACGACGGTTCTGCCTTGGTCGATCGCGTGGTGTCCGAGCGCCTCCACGAAGTGGCTCTTGCCGGTCCCGGACGGCCCGCAGACGCAGAGGTTCTCCGCGCGGGAGATCCACTCGAGCGTCTGGAGGGACTGTTGGGTGGCCTTCGGTATCGGGCTGGCCTGTTGCTCCCAGACGTCGAGTGTCTTTCCGGCGGGGAGCTGGGAGGAGCGCCGGCGGTTTGCGATCGTCGCCCGGTCGCGCCCCGCCGCCTCTTCTGTGAAGAGGACGCGCAGGATCTCCGCGGGCTCCCAGCGCTGCGCGGCCGCGGTCGCGATCACCTCCGGCGCGGCCTTCCGGACATAGGGCAGCCGCAGGCGGCGCAGGAGCGCCTCGAGCTCGCCCGGCAGTGGCGGTGGGTCCGGTGCCTTGACGCTCACAGTGCCTGCTCCCACTGCTCGGCGATCTCGGCTGCCATCAACAGCTCGAACGCGAGCTCGCGTGCCCGCCGGGCGTCGATCGCGCAGAGCGCCGGTGCCATGGCGCGCCAGGCCGGACGGTCCGGGTCATCGTGGAGGACGATCTCGATCTCCTGGACACGGACCCCATTGGGGTACTCCTCGAGCTGGTCGGGGTGAACGTGGGCTGTGACGTTGAAGTAGCGCTCGTTCATCGCCCGAACCCCTCCCATGCGGCGGTCGAGCGCTGCAGCGTCTGCTCCTCTGAGCTCCTCGCCGGGAACGGGATCACCTTCCCGGACTGCTGATGGGCGAGCACCGCGGCGAGGTCTCCCTCGCCGAAGCGCCCCGCCTGCGCGCAAGAGGCCAACGCCCGCTCGAGCTCCTCCTGACCGTGCAGCTTCGCGAGGTCGACGGCCTCTGCCATCTTGCGCCTCACCCTGCTCGTCCCAGCCGCCGCGGCCTTCAACAGCCACGCCTCCGCGCCGGGACCGAGCGCTAGGAACGCCGCCTCCTCGCCAGATCGCGCGCGGGGGCGTCGCTCAAGGGCCCCAGAGGGCCTCGGCGGATAGTGATCGTCGTTGATCGCCGGCGTTCCGGGCGTCGTGAGGGGATGACGCGCGACCTCGTGCGGGCCCTCTGGCGAGTCGGCGTGAACCACGACGAGCTCAGAGCCATCAACGCGCGCCCACACCCGCTCGTCGACGAGCCGTGAGGGGACCGAGTAGAGCGCGCCGCCCACGCTGATCGTCGAGGACCACGAGACCTTGCGCGTCTGGCCGAAGCAGAGCGTGTGCGGGACCTTCGTCAGCGGGTGCAACCGCTCGCGCTCCTCGGCGAGCATCACCGCCGGTGCTCGGCGCGTGACGCGGTGCTCGCGCGTGTTCACGCGATCACAGAAGGACTCGCACGCATGCTCGAGCTCGGCGAAGGACCCATAGCTCTCACGGAGGTTGTGCTCGGTCGGGACGATGTCGGCCTTGGCGATCCTCACCGTCGCCTCCGAGCCGCCCTTGCTCTGCGGGTCCGCCGGCACGCACGAGGCGATGCTCAGCCCGTAGTGACGCGCGACCGCCACGATCTGCGGGTTGCGCACCGCGATCCCGCACACCTGGTCGATCGAGACCGTGCGCTCGTTGTCGGTCAACGCATAGGTAGGCGCGCCGCCGAAGCGCCTGAGCGTCCGGTCGAGCGCCATCACCACGCTCGCGAGCGTCTTGTCCCTCAGCGCCAGCACGACGCGATAGCGGCTCCATGAAAGCCAGGCGCAGAACAGCACCGTGCCGCGCCCGTCGACCACGGGCCCGTCACCGTAATCCCACTGCATCCACAGCCCAGGCTCCGGCACCCACGGGCGGGTCTTTCGCCCGTGCTCCACCCGCCACCGGCGCTTCGCGGCCGCCACCGCTCGACGGGTCGTGCGCTCTGAGCCCCGATAGCCGATCGCGATCAGCTTCTCATGCGCCTTGTCCGCGCGGATCTTCCCGCGCGAGCGCTCCACCAGCTCCTCGATCTTCCCGGCGAACGGGTCTACCTGTGGACGCCGGCGCACGTGCACCGGCAGACCACCGCCCGCCTCTTCCCGAGCCCGCACCCAGTGCGCCACCGTCTTGTGATCACAGCCCGCAAGCTCCGCCGCTCCGCGCAGCGAACCCGCCAGGTCAAATGCCTCAAGGATCTCCATCACTTCCTCCGCTCTCTTCAAGCCGTCCTCCTCGACGTGCCTCGTAAACAAGGCACCGGGGAGTACCGGGCGATCAGGACAGGACAGTGGGGAGATCCGATGGCCACCCATGGGGAGAACCGGTGACCGTCAGTGGGGAGATCCAGCGGCCGCCTACGGGGAGGTTTGCATGGCCGCCGTCACGCGAGGGCCTGTCTGCGCTCGAGGACCGCTTTCGTGAGGAGTACACAAACCTCGTTGAGAGCACTCACCGCCCGACATTGGATGGTCTTGCCGACAGCCTTGGCGAGCAAATGCGTCGCTACGTGCCCAGTGCCGAGATCCGATTGGAACCAGTCGCGCAGCAACTTGCCATCGCCCCGCCACGAGTCCTTCTACGAGGTGGCGAGGAGCATCATCTCACCGATCTTGGCCGCCAAGGCCACGGCTTCCAGAGGACATTCATCATCGCTGCACTCGAGTATCTGGCTGCGACACAGGACGTCGCAGACGGAGACCGCCCCACGCTGTTTCTAGGCATTGAGGAGCCTGAGCTCTATCAGCATCCCCCGCGGGCTATGCACTTCGCGGCGACCTTGCGCGAGCTAACTTCAGCCGAGGGGGCGAGCGTTCAGGTCTGCTACGCGACCCATTCGCCTTACTTCGTTACCCCCAGCGACTTCGCGAGTATCCGGATCTGTCGACGTGCCGAGCACCCCGATGGCGAGAGTGCATCGCCGACCACAATCACGGCGGCGGACGTGAGCAAGGTCAGCGCTCTTCTTCCGGACGGCGACCAAACGAAGGTGCATCGTCGTCTGTCGAGCACGCTCCGCGCCTCCTTCCGTGAGACTTTCTTCGCGCGGGCTGTGCTGCTCGTCGAGGGCGAGACCGACATCGCCGTCTATACCCACGCGGCTCATCTGCTGGGAATAGATCTGAACAGCCACGGCGTGGTTTCGGCCGCTGTGAGCAAGTCGGTCGTACCGGTGGCTCAGGCTATTCTCACGAGCCTGGAGATTCCGACCTATGTGGTCTTCGATGGAGATCATCATCAAGATGCGAGAGAGCCATGTGAGCACTGCGGCCGAGGAGGACGAGACGCAACTAACGACGCGAACCTGAATCGGGCAATCCTTGCGATCGTCGGTGCTCCTGCTGAGGACTTTCCCGACACGCAGCAGCACCAGACGTGGGCATGCTTTGGTGTCGACTTGGAGCACTACCTGGCTGAGACAGTGGAGGACTTCAACGCCACCGTCCAGACTATTGCGCAGGCCCTCAGCTGGAAGGGCAAGTCGCCCGAGGTTTACGTTGAGGTCCTGGAGCGCCTCGGGGGAGACGGGCTTCCGGAGATGTTGGTCGAGATCCCTAAGGCTGCAGTGGCGCTTGGCGACCGGGCGGGAGGCTAGCCGCGATGCCAAGACGGAGAATCCCGGTGGTTGTATGCCGGGCCGCGCGAGGTAGCAGGTGCCATAGCCCACGCCGCGACCTGACGGTCGCGGTTGCAGCCACGTTGATCTTCAACCCAAGACAAGCTAGAGTGTGACCACAAGGTGACCACAAGACGAAGGACGATGATGAAGAGCGTCGGAGTCAGGGAGTTCCGGGATCACGCAACGACTTATCTCTCGGGGGCCGATGCGGTGGCCGTGAGCAAGCACGGTCAGGTCATCGGCTTCTACATCCCGCTTGAGCGCAACGAGGACGAGGTGCAGCGGGCTGTCGTCAAGTTGGGCGAGGCGGTTGAGCAGGTGCTCCAAGAGACGGGGATGAACGAGGAGGCGCTGTCGCGGCTCTTCGATCTGCGGCGGCCGCTTCCCGAATGATCGTCGTCGCAGACGCCAGTGTCCTTGTCGGCGAGCTTCTGCGCCAGCGAGGACGAGAGCTTCTCCTGCATCCCAATCTTCGTGTGCTCGTTGCGGAGCATCAGTGGGAGGAGACCGAGCACGAGCTATCTGGGCGGCTGGAGATCCTCGAATCAAGAGGGATCTTCACGGCCGCGCAGCGCGAGGCTCTCGAGCAGTCCGTACGCGGCTTGATCGATGTGCGCGCCATCGAGGTTGCGCCGAGAGATACGTACGCTGCTCTGGAGGCCACAGCACTGCGCCGAGTGCCGCGCGACCCACGCGACTGGCCAACGGTCGCGCTCGCGATCGTCCTCGACGCCGCCATCCTCACCGGCGACAACGACTTCCTCGGATGCGGCTGCCCGACCTGGACGGTCGAGACGCTACGACGCGAGCTGGAACTCGACGGGAAGTAGGACCTGACGCGCTGCCGCTGAGGTCTCGCACACCGTGTGCGAGATCAAGCTTCGATCGAGCATCGGGGAAATGCTCCAGTACCGTGCTGGAGCATTGTCCACGCTCCCTCGCCGTGGCCACGGCAGCCCCCCCAAGGTTCCATTCAGGGTTCCGTTCTGAGCAAAGCGGACCCCATCGAACCGGACCTAACCCCAGCAAACACGGGCAACCCGACCGTACCCGACCCCCCTTGGGCGATCTCATAACCCGAAGGTCGCGGGTTCGAATCCCGCCCCCGCTATGAAGCGAAAGCCCTGGAAATCCAGGGCTTTCGTGGTTCTAGGACTCGGACGCCGGTGGAGCTTCCTCCCGAGATTTCCTCCCAGGATCGGGGTCGGGTTGGGGGAGCTTCGCGCCAGCGAGCAGCGATGCCGCCCAGTCGCTTGCGCTCTCGGCCGCTGCAAGCGCAGCCTTGCGATCGAGCGCGATCGGCTCGTCGTAGCGCAGTTCGGCTGCCCACGGCGTAAGCCATTCGGTGCGCGATAGCTCGTCAGGCACCGTCGTCCCTGCCCCCTTGATCTGTTCCACGAGCAGCTCCAGATCGTGCGTATGCGGCAGTTCCGAGTCGGCGAGCACGAGCGCTACCTTGAGCGCCTTCTCGACGGCTTGTTGCGCCAAGAAGCCGATGATGTGGTCGTCGACCTCGGCGTCGTCGGCGAGCTTGCGGCAGGCGTATAGGTCGCCTGTGGCGAGGCGATGCAACATCTCCGCGTACTCGATCTGCTCAGGACTGGGCGACAACGCGCCCCTCGCGTAGAGCGCGATCGACCATCGTGCCCTTGACCTTGGAGCGTCGTTCGACAAGCCCTTCCTCCATGACGATCACATCGACGGGCACGCCGAACTCGCGTAGAGCGCGACGGAGTTTGACGGCCTCCGCGAGGCGATCGTCAACCTGGCGCTCGATTACCAAGAAGTCGAAGTCGCTGCCCTCGTTCGCGTCTCCACGAGCACGCGAGCCAAACAGGATCACCTTGGCAGGCGCCGACGCCGCGTCGATCAGCGCACGGCCCGCGCGCTCGATCATCGCCTCTGTGGCGACTGCGTTCATCCCCGCTGCTCCTTGGCTGCGATTCCATCCAGCGCGGCCCGTATAGACGTACGCATAGCCCGGTCGATTGTAGCCCCGCCTACGATGGCGCGATCGGTCTGAGGGCGTGGCCGTAACAAGGAGGGCGCAGCCCGACGCCTCCGATGCAGGTAGCGGCGGCCACCGCGCCGCAATCCGTGGTGTCGTGTGAGGGTTGCGGTTGCAGTTCGGGCTGCCACGAGCGCTGAGCTTGCCGGTTGGCGATCCATCGCCCCCTCGGTGCGGTCGTTGACGGCGTTGGCGGCTCAGGTGCGTGCGTGACCTTGCCGCCCCGAGCAAGTTCTTGGCCGGTTTGCCGCGCTCGCGCACATATACAGGCACGGGAAGGTCTGCGGCAGCCGGTGGGGGGCGACGCTGGAGGCTGGTGCAGCCACGGCCGGCGCGCTCTGTTGGCGCCGTCCGCAACTGGCCTTTGGCGTTTTGTCAAGTTTGGTGTTGGCAGGGGTGCTCGTCCGTGCTGTTGGCGCGGTTGTCGGGGTTGCTGCTGGCTGCGCTGGTTGCTGGTTGCTGGGAGCGGTGAGATGGCACGCCGTGGCCTGATTAGGTGCGCGTGCGGCCTTGGTGGCCGGGGGCCTTGTGCGGTCTTTGGCGTGCGCAGGGGCCCTTGTTGCGGGCGCGAGCTCGAGGGCTCGAAATTGCGGATGCGGGCTTGCGCTCGGGTGTGTCGTGAGACGACAGCCGTGGCTGGGTGTGGGCTAGCGGTTCAGGGCAGGGGCGACCTTCGCGGGGTTGTAGTTGACGTCGCTGTTGACCATGCGCCAGATCACGCGCAGCAGCCGGTTCGCGCACGCGATCACGGCTTGTCTGGCGGTGAGCCTTTGGCGCAGTGCGCGGTAAAGCGCCTGGAAGGCAGGGCACGCTTTGATGATGTGTCTGGCGGCGTGAAAGGCAGCGTCGCGCAGCTGGTAGCGGCAGCGCTCGGAGATCTTGCGTTTCGGGGTGCTTTGCCCGGAGTCCCTTGCGATTGGTGCGCAGCCGCCGAGCTTGCCGAGCGCGCGGGCCGAGCGCAGCCTGCGGATGTCGCCCGCGGCGGCGAGAAGAAGCGCCCGGTCGAGTTCTCTCAGGCCCGGCAGGCTGTCCAGGCGTTGCGCTCCGGGAAGTCGGGGGTAGAGGTGCAAGAGCTCTTCCTCGAGTGCTTCGAGCTGGCCTTCGACGAGCGCACGGCGTCGCATCAGCCGCTGCAGCCTGGCGGCATATGCGCCTCTGGCAGCGCGGTATCCGACCGGGCGGCTGGTCTTCTCGATCAGCTGCTTGATCTTGTTGTGCCCGATATGGCGGCCGGGTGCGGCTGCCCGGACTCGACGCTCAAGCTCTTGCGCGCCGAGCCTCGTTGCGCGTGCGGGGTCTCCGCCGGTGACAGCGATCACGGCGCGGGCGGTGACGCCCCGCTCGCCGCCACGGAAGGTCTGCAGGAACTCGGGCCAGATCGTGTCCAGACAGGTCTTGACCGCGCCGCGAAGCCGGCGGCGCTCGCGGCGCAGCCGCAGCCGCTCGAGACACAGCGCGTGCGCGCACGCCACCGCGGGCGTGTCGGGCCGCACGAGATGGGAGTAGTCAATGGCGCCGGCGAGGGTGCGGGCATCGACACGATCGGACTTGGCGCCCGTGATGTCCCGCGCGCCGCGCAGCTTCGCGACGGTCGCCGCGTGAACCTGGCGCACCTCAACGCCCTTCCCGGAGAGCTCCTCCGCGAGTGCCTGCCAGCGCGTAGCTGTCGGCTCGATGATCACCAGGACGCGACCCTCCAGCCCGGCAAGCTCCCCGAGGAACCCGTCGATGCCATCACGCGAATGAGTGAACCGGAGCCGCCGATCGGTCCCATCCGGTGCCCGCAACACCGCTTCGTGCGCTGCGCGGCGCCCCAGATCGATGCCGACTGTCCACGCGGGCTCGCCCGCGTGGACAGTCCCAGGCACGTCCGTCATCCTCTGCATCCAGCCTCCTCCGACAGTGGTTTAAGCCCGCACACACCTGGGCCAATGAGCAACTCGAAGAGGAGGCTGACCTACGTCACGGCGGCTACCAGCGAACCCCAACTTCCGCGCCAACCTAAAGGCTCTCTACGCGCCCTGGGATCGCGTGGCTCTCGCCGGTCATCCCGACTGGCCCGCTCGCTACCCGCGCGAGGCCTGGAACTCAAAACGCGACCTCGCCTTCTATCTCGAAGAAGTACACGACATCCTGAACGCCGAGGACTATGAGGGGATCTAGAGACGAGGACGTGCTTCTCTGCGTCGGCCGTCGCCAATGGCGTGACCTCGTCGCCGAGCTCGGCCGCCGAGGCGGCGGCAAGAGCGAGGCTGGTGCCTTCCTGCTCGCCGAGCGCGACGGCGATGAACGCGTGGTTACACGCATCGTCTACTTCGACGATCTCGACCCCGACTGCTTGCAGGGCGCGATCCACTTCAACGGGCTTGCCTATAGCCCCCTCTCCGACATCTGCGATGCCGAGCGCCGCGTCGTCGTCGCCGACGTCCACAGCCACCCCTATGCAAGCGTCCGTCAAAGCTCCTACGACGAAGAAAGCCCGATGATCGCGCGGGAGGGGCACGTCGCTCTCATCGTCCCCAGGCCCGCGGTCGAACCGGTCAAACCCGTCGAGGTGGGCGTACATCGGTACGGTGGCGCTGCTGGGTGGCGAAGCTGGACAGGCTCCGAGGCCGCCCGGCGCCTGAAGCTGCGGTGGCTGCGATGACGCGTGCGGAGAACCTGCACCGCACTGCCAAGCAGCTCTTCGAGTCCGGCCAGGCCAGCTCGTTCGCTGAGGCCGAAGAGCTGCTCCGTCGTCTCGTCCTGCAGGTGGATGTCGGCCCTGACCTTCACGTTCGTCCGGCCGAGCAGGCTGCCCTGATGACGTCGATCAACGCCGGCGCGCGCGCCTTCCTCGGCGGCGTCCGCGTGCGTCTCGTCGACGATCGTCCGCTTGGTGTGGGTTGGGCGGCCGGCGCCTCGACCAGCGTCGTCTCAGCGCGGTTCGGCGGCGAGCTCGTGTCCGAGCTCGACCCTTCCTTACCGACGATCGCAATCAACTCGCCTCAGGCCGTGGGCTCGGTGATCATGCACACGAGATGCGTGGGTTGGAGCGGCGGCGTCGTCCAAGACGCGCGCGAGCGCGGGGAGGGGCACGGGATGCCGCTCGCGGGCGTCGTCGCCGGCGGCCTCGCCGTGAGCGAGGCCTTCCAGCACGCCTGCCGAGCTCCTGAAGCGGCGCGTCGCGACGTTGGGCTCTCGCTCTGGGAACCAGGCACCGATTGGCGCTCGTGCTCGGTGGGTCCTGCCCTCGCGTTCCTGCCGCTCTCTCTTTGGCTGCTCGGGCTCGGGCATCTCGGCCAGGCCTACGCCTGGTCGCTAGGGATGCTGCCGTACCAACAACGCGGTGATCTGACCGCGTACCTCGTCGATACCGACTTCCTCATCACCGGCAATCTCGCGACAGGCCTCCTCTCAACCGAGAGCGATGTCCGTTCCCGCAAGACCCGCGTCGTCGCTGCCGCGCTCGAGTCGCGGGGCTTCAAGACGGCAATCGTCGAGCGGCTCTTCGACGAGCACACCTGGCCGAGCGCAGACGAGCCGACGCTCGCCCTTGCGGGCTTCGACTCGCCGGTCCCCCGCGCCGTCCTCGGCGACGAGCGGTTCGCGCGCGTCGTCGACGCGGGCCTCGGCCGCGGTGCCGTCGAGTACCTCGACATGGTCCTTCACACGTTTCCCTCACAGCTGTCTCCCGCGACGGAGTTCGCGGCGCGCCAGCCATCGCAGGGAGAGCTGCCTGAGCTCTACAGCAGCGAGATCGACGACCTCGTCGCTGCCGGCGCGAGCCGCGCCGAGGCCGAATGTGGGATGGCGGAAATCGCCGGAATCTCCGTCGCGGCCTCCTTCGTGGGCGGGGTTGCGGGCGCACTCGTCGTCGCCGATGTGCTGCGCAGTCTCCACGGCGGCCGCGAGATCGCGATCCTGCAGCTCGACCTGCGCACCCCGAACGAGCTCGCCGTCGTCGACAACCGCGCCGCCGACGGAGCCAACCCTGGCTTCGTGCGCCTGTGCCGCTAACGCGGTGGCTCAGCGCGCCCCCGTTTCAGCTCGGCTCGCGAGCGGCTTCCGGCAGTCGGTCCGCCTCGATCACTAACTGACCGGGCTCGACGCCGAGTGCGGCCGCGACGCGGAGGAGAGTCGCATGGCTGGGGTTGCGGACGCCGCGCTCGAGGCCACCGATGTGGGTGACGTGGACCTCAGCGGCGTCGACGAGGGCTTCTTGCGAGAGACCGCAGAGCTTGCCAACATCGCGAGAGACCTCGTAAAAAGCGTCAGAAAAGACCTCGCGGTTGACTGGGCCGACCGCGCATCGACTGAGGCTGCGATTCGCCGCACGATCAGGCGCCTGCTGCGCGAGCACGAGCACGAGCACCAGTGACCGGCTGCGGCGGCTGGAGGCGGATGCGGCCAGGACATCAACCACTTCGCCCAGCTCGTGCTCGACCAAGCCAAGGCCCTCTACTGGTACTGGCCCGACGTTGAGGGCCGACGGTTCGGCGGCGACCATCGCGCGGATGCTCGGTGGGCCCCGAATTGCGGCTTGAGAGCAGGCAGGCAAAGTTTCCTGGATCTGAATATTTGCGGACTTGGCAAAGTCTAGTGTGCGGGCAATCTTTTCTGCTAGCCTCGTTTCGTTATGACCGCAAACGAGACCATCGAGGCAACGGATCTCACGGACGCGGCAGTTGCACGACTACGGGAGATGCTCCCGAACACCTGGACCGTGGAGCGGTCGACACGGTCGGAGGTGGCTGCCGACTCGGGACAGGCCCGCACGCCGACGGACAGCGCGATAGACCTCCGTGACCCGAGGGGGACCTATGTCACGCTTGCGGTTGAGGCGAAGCGATCGTTCGATCCTCGCGCTGTCGGACAGCTATCCGGCGGGCTGTCGAGCGTCATCCGCTCGATTGCCGGCCACATCCCCCTTCTCGTGGTCGCTCCATGGATCAGCTCGCGAACTCAGGAGCTGCTCACCAGGGACGGCATCAACTTCATCGACCTCACCGGTAACGCGCGAATCAAGCTGGAGAACCCCGCGCTCTACATAAGTGCCGTCGGAGCCGCCAGGAACCCCCAGCCCATGCCTCGCGGCCAGGCGAGGGTCCGCGGGCCCAAGGCCGCACGGCTCATCCGCCTGCTCATCGACGTCAGTCCGCCCTACGGAGTAACCGAAATCGCAGCCGCGACGGGCCTAACGCAGGGCTACGTCTCGCGGCTGCTCGACGCGCTGGACCAAGACGCGCTTGTCGAGCGCACCCGTCGCGGACGGGTGCAGGACGCCGATATGCCCGGGCTGCTGCGACGGTGGGCGGAGTCATACGACGTGCTCAAGAGCAACGATGCGTCCACCTTCCTCGCGCCGGGCGGGGCAAACGATGCGCTCTCGCAGCTCGCAGAGCTGTCCGGGCCGCCGTTGCTGGCAGTCACAGGATCGTTCGCCGCCGTGCGGCTCGCACCCGTCGCCGCGCCGGCACTGCTCATCGCGTACTGCAACGAGATCGAGGCACTGGCCAACACGCTTGGCTTGCTTCCGGCCGACGAGGGAGCCAACGTCGTCCTGCTCCGAGCGTTCGATCCGGTCGTGTGGGAGCGGGGGACAGAAGACGCGGGCCTGCGCTACGTCGCGCCCTCCCAGGCCGCCGTCGACTGCCTGACGGGCACAGGCAGGATGCCGGCCGAGGGCGAAGCCCTCGTCGCGTGGATGGCGGAGAACGAGCCGCGCTGGCGGCTGCCCTCGATCGCCGATCTTCACCTCTCTAAGGCGGACGCGTGACCGGCGCGAGCGATGTTTCGCGACCTCAGGACCTCGACGCGCGATACGTAGCTGCCCGGCGAGTCCTACTCGACGCCCTGACCGTGCTCGCACCACACGGCGACGCCATCATCCTGGCCGGTGCCCAGGCCGTCTATCTCCACACGGGCACCGCCGACCTGGCCATCGCCCCCTACACCACCGACGGCGATCTCGTACTGGACCCGCTTCTCCTCGGCGAGGCTCCGGAGCTCGAAGCCGGGATGTCCGCAGCAGGGTTCCATCTGCAGCAGCAGCCCGGCGGTCACGTCGAGCCGGGCATCTGGCTGGCGAGCGCGTCTGCTGCCGGCGAGGAGTTCCTGGTTCCGGTCGATCTGATCGTTCCCGAGGGCGCCGCGTCGGGCACCGGCAGACGTGCCGCACGCCTGAGCGGCCACGGCGCTCGCGCTGCTCGGCGCGCGGTCGGACTCGAGGCAGCATTGGTCGACAACAGCACGATGACCATCGCGGCGCTGGACCCAGCAGACGAGCGCTCGCTACAAGCGAGGGTCGCCGGCCCCGCCGCGCTGCTCGTCGCAAAGGCCCACAAGCTCCACGACCGCGTCGCAAGCGGTCACGCCGCCCGGCTCGACGACAAGGACGCCTCCGATGTCGTGCGACTCATGCAGACGACGAGGCCGGACGAGATCGCAGTCACGCTCAGCGCCCTCGCCCAGGATGCGATCGCCGGGCCTCCGACGACCGCGGCGCTCACCTACATTGAGGAGCTGTTCGGCAGACGCGGACGCCCCGGCATCGAGATGGCGTCAAGAGCATTGCGAACTGCGATCCCCGAGGACCGCGTACAGGCGATCTGCGTCGCATACGTCACCGCTCTGCGCCCGACGGCGCTCTGAGTGAGCTGAGCTGGGCCGTGCCGTCGGCTCTCATCGAAACGGCAAGGACGTCGCCGGGGTGCAGAAGTTCGCGCGCGGCGGTCCGGCCGAGACGGATGACGCCGGAGCGCTCCTTCTCGCCGTAGCGCGGGTCCCATCGGCAGGCGAGCTCGCGACCGACCAATAGCACAGAGATGTCCTGCCGCTCCTGCGGAAGGATGGTCTTCGTCGCGCCGATGGGGATACGTACCTGCCCCGCCTTGATGTCATTCTCGGTCACGCGCTGAGAACGAAAATGTGGGGTTACGGGTGCCTCGCGCGTTCGGGCTGGAAACGCCGTCGACGGTTTGGACCGTGTCACCTTCGTTGTCTTTGGTACGGCTCCCGTCGACCTTATGGCCTCGCTGGTCTCTCCTCGGATGCCGTGGCGCTTGCGGTGCCAGTCGCCATCGCGCAGGTTCGCAAACGGCATCACCGGATCGCCGGTGGGCAGCGCGGCGCGGGTCGTCTGCGAGACACCAGCAGCAAACGCTCGCAGCATTTGCTCCTCAGCGCCCTTGAAGTCGTCGGTTGGGGCGTAGTGGACGTGCAACTCGCCGAGGACTGACAGGGCCTTCAGCCACCAGCCGCCCTTGTGAGGCTTCGCAGCCCCAATCCGCGTCTTGTAGTACTGGCGCACACGGGTGCGGAGCGGCTGTCCGGCCAGGCCGATGTAGAGCACGCACTCATCCGGCAGCCAGTAAGAGCCGATGCGCTCTGCCACCTGCGCGCGCGTCGGGTGCTCACCGTCGAGTGTCAAGGCCGGACACGAGATCAGCAGCTCATCCACTGCTGCATCGCCCAACGGGCAGTCGGTCAGCGCGTTGGCGACGCGGCCGGTCGAGGTCAGCGATACGAGGTATACGCCGGTTCGGGTCTCGGGAACTCGCGCTCCCCAATCAACGCAGCCACCCGACTCAAGGCCAGCTACCGCGAGCAGGCTGGCGACGGTCGAGGGCATGTGCGCATCCTAGATCGCAGCCGGACTCCGACGATGGGTCTCTCGTTCGGTGTGAGACACCCCTCGGGCGTCGGCTGGCTTGACGACTCCCGGCGCAGCCTCGAGAGCCCGAACTTGGAGTGGCCTCGGTAGTGCGTCTACTTCGCGGGGTCTGAGCGGTCGCGATCGCCATCGTGGTCGGCTGCCGCCTGCTGCTCGCGCCAACGACGGTCGCTGCGAGCGCGGCCACGGTGGCGCTCGGCCTGGTGCTTGTGCGGCTTGCACAGCAGACATCCGGCGCGCGTGCTCTTAGGACCCCTGCGCCGGTGATGTGCCATCCGAAGGATGGTTGCAGGACTCGCCACGAGTCGGCATTCCCAGCCCTCTCCCATGGTTCCATTGAAGGTTCCGTGTTGAGCAAATCCAGCCCCACCGAACCCGAGCCAACCCCAGCAAACACGGGCCATCCCGCCCCACCTGACCCCCCCTTGGGCGACCTCATAACCCGAAGGTCGCGGGTTCGAATCCCGCCCCCGCTATCTGGAAAAGCCCTGCAAATCCGGGGTTTTTTTGTTTGTAGCAGGGGGGCAAGCACAGCAGATTGTCGACGTAGGTCGATTTGCCGCTGTTGCTGCGCACCCGCGGGTCACATCTGCGCCGTCATCGCTCGCGGGAGTATGTCGTCCCAATTGTCGTGGGCGCATGGATTCCTGCTACCCGCGTAAGGCTTCCGCCGGCATGATCCGTTCGCGAGGGTTTGGCTCCCCGTACGGCCCGTCTGTCTCGCGACGTATCGTCGCGTGAGATGATCCCCAGCCATCGACCCTTGCGAACTGTTCTGCTGAGCGGTAGGATTGACCTCGAGTTGTCTGCTCGCGCTGTGCGCAGACGAGCAAGAAAGCGATCTCGAGGCGCTCTTCGTCGATTATGGACGAGGCTCAGCACTTCGGAGGGTGCTGCTGCCACCGCGGTTGCCGAGAGGTTTGGCGCCGAGTTGAGACGAGCGACTGTTCGGATCGGCCCAATTGGCGCCGGCAAGATCCCGGCGGGAACGACGTCTTGCACATCGCCTCGTAGCTGAATAGCATCACGCCGTGTGGAGATAGAAATGTCGTCCTTGGACCTGATCGTCGATGCGGTTCGCAGACAGGAGTGCATCCTATTTCTCGGCGCCGGAGTGCATGCGCCGCCACCGGATGGCTCTGTCCACAAGTGGCCCCGAGAGCAGTGTCCAGCTCTTGGTGCAGATCTGAGTATGAAGCTTGCAAGTCTCTGTGGGCTAGCCGAGCGCTACCCAATGGAGGATACGAGCAACCTGGCGCGCGTGGCGACCTTCTTTGAGAATCAGTTCTCGCGCCATCGTCTCGTGCAGACCATCGCGCGCGAGGTGCAGGATCGCCGTATGCCTTCGCCTATCCTGCGGAGGCTCGCGTCGCTTGACTTTCCGCTGGTGGTCAGCACAAACGTGGACGGATTGTTCGAAGACGCGCTCTACAAAGCTGGGAAGAAGCCTCGCTTGGCGATCTATACGTCGGAGAGCCAAAGGGCCGACGATCCTGATATACGAGGAGCCGACAGCCCGATTGTGTACAAGCTGCACGGTGACCTGGGGCACCCCGAGTCGGTGGTGGTGACTGATGAGGATCTCATGACGTTCACTATGCGGATGACCGAAAGCGACGCCTTCAACCCCGTTCCGGTCAGTCTGAAATATCACCTCACGAAGTGGACAACGCTGTTTGTCGGGTACAGTCTTCGCGACTACAACCTACGCCTACTGCTCACGACGCTGCGGTGGCGCATCGACAGCGCAAACATGCCGGACATGTTCTCGGTAGATCTGAATCCAGACCCGCTGGTTCTCGAGGTCTGGGAGAACAAGCACCGCTATGTCAAGTTTCTCGCCGAAGATGTGTGGGCGTTCGTGCCGAGTCTCTGCGAGGGTGTGTACGGCAGGGAGCACCCGCAATAACAGGCGAGGCTGGTCAATGCCTGCCGGACCGGCCCTACTGCGGTATCCGGCCTTTTGGGTACGCTGACCACAAGATCTTCTTCGCGCGAGCGGCTGAGACGCAGCGTCTCAGCAGGCTGGTGGCGATCAGCCGTGGGGTCCTGCTCTACGGTGACTCCGGCACGGGCAAGTCTTCGCTAGTTAACGCCGGACTGCTCCCGACCCTCGTCAAGGACGGGACGGCATGCGAGTGCCTGCGTGTCCAGCCCAGGCCGGGAGAAGAGATCATGCTCGAGAGGATCGAGAACGCAGGGGCGAACTCGGAGTCTTCGCTTGTGGGACATGACGAGGGTGCTTTGCAGCTCGCGTTCTCCATCGCGAGCTTCGAGCGGCGAGTGCGAGCTGCGTGCGCGCACCACGAGCTGCTGCTCGTGTTCGATCACTTCGAGAACATCATCGTGCTGTTCGACAGAGTCGAGCTCGAGGGCGCCAGACAACGTCTCATCGACGTTCTCGTCGGCTTGCTGCACGACGACACGCTCAAAGTCAAGCTTCTACTGGTGTTTCGCGAGGACTATCTCGGGTGGATAACGGAGCTGCTGGCAGCGTGTCCGGACCGCTTCCTCGGAGACCTTCGACTTCGAGCCCCGGGGGCGGACGCGCTCGAGCGAATAATATGCGGGCCGTTCGAGCAGTATCCTGGCCACTACGATCCCGAGCTTGCGCCGAGCTTGGTGCAGTGCCTCTTGAGTCTGCTCGCTGAGCGCTTTGGCGCCGGCGAGGTGAGTCTCTCGGAAGTGCAGACGGTGTGTCTGCGGTTGTGGCAGTCCGAGGAGCCACAGATGCTGCTCGAATCGAGGGAGCCCCAGGGTATTCTCGAGGACTATTTGAGCGAGGAGCTCGACGAGATGACGCCGCGGATGAGGGAGGCGGCGATCATCCTGCTGAGTCAGATGGTCACTCCGGCCCGTACCCGCAACGTCATCTCCGGCGAGGATCTCGCACGACGTATGTCCGAGAACAACGGCATCTCTCCGACGCTCATCCGGGAGACGCTGCAGCAGCTTGACCAGGGCTCGCGCCTGGTGCACTGCGAGCGCCGCCGCGAGCTGCGGCTATATGAGATCGCGAGCGAGTCTCTCGTTCCATGGATCAGCGAGCGCAGCGAGCAGTTGGAGCGCCAACGTGAGCATAGCCGCGACCAACGTCGACGATCGCTGCTGTGGAGGATGGCCACTGGGGCGATGCTCGTGTCTGCAATTTTGGCTGCGCTCACCGCGTGGGCGCTGGTCCAGCGCGGTACGGCGAGACGCGCCGAGCTGGCCAGCCGCCGAGAGGCGGCCGCAGCGACGTCGCTGGCCCTGCTCTCGGCATCGCAACAAGAGCCCGCGGATCGCCCTGAAGCCTCACTGCTTCTGGCACTCGACGCCTACGAGATGAATGCCAGCGGGCAGGCGCGAAGCATCCTTACATCTGCGCTCGAGGAAGCCGGCAGCGATGGGGTCCTCGGTATCCTCCACGGAGCGACCGCAGACGTTTCGAGTCTCGCCTTTAGCCGAAACGGCCAGGTGCTCATCGCCGGTACCGGCGACGGCACCGCCAGGCTGTGGAATGTCTCGAAGCGCAAGCAGATCGCGGTGATAACGGCTGGTAGCGAAGCTGTCAAGACGGTCACATTCGCCCCTGATGGAAATCTCTTCGCGACTGCCGACGAAGACGGCACGATCAAGCTGTGGGATGCGCGAACCTATCAGCAGCTCGGCAGCCCGATCGATACGCATGATCGGGTACTCGAGGACGTCGCATTCTCTCCCAACGGCAAAATGCTCGCCGCGGGTGGCCTGGATGGGCCACTGTCGACGTGGAGCGTGGCGACCCACAAGGAGCTGGGTGCCCCGTTCACCGCGACCAGGGTGATGAGTGTGGCATTCAGTCCAAGTGGGCGGATTCTGGCGACGGGCGGCAATCAACGTGTGGTACGGCTGTGGAGCGTCAGAACGCATCGGCAGCTGGGCGGTCCGCTCACGACCCTCACTAACGAGGTGGCCGAGGTGGCGTTTAGTCCCGATGGGCGAGCACTGGCGACGTTGACGACGGAATTGTTTGGGAGTGGCAAGATCGAGTTGTGGAACGTAGCCAGCCACAGGCAACTCGGCACAGCAATTGGCGGGAATAAAGAGATCAGCGGCTTCTCTTTCGCTGGCAACGGCCGGACCCTGGCTGCAGGCGGAAATGGTGGCACGACCCTCTGGAGCGTGGTGAGTGACAAGGAGATCGGTCAGCCGCTGAGCGGTGCAAACCACGTCGCGACCGTAGCCTTCAGTCCTGATGACGGCATCCTCGCCTCCTCCGAAGGCGATCTCGTCGAGCTAGCGCTGGCCGCACCTGTGCGCTCACTTGAAGCGCTCGGCCGTGCTGGAGCTAGGCTACTCGGCTTCGCGAGCGACGGGCGCTCGCTGGTGTCAGTCAGCTCGAGCGGCCAGGTGCGTCACTGGAGCCCTATGAGTCATGCACAGCTCGGCCCCACTCACGATGCGTTGCCGGTCGCTGCGCGCTGTAGAGCGCTGAGCCCTGACGGAAACACGCTCGCGTCCGTGGATCGTGCCGGAACGATATGGCTCTGGGATCTAGTCACTGGGCACCTGCTCGCGACCATCTCGACCGGCCTGGCCTTGGAAGGAGAACCAAGCGAAGATGAATACGCGGGCTGCGCCCAACGTCTCAGCCTCAGTCCAAACGGGCGGTTGCTCGCGGCCATCGCTGGAGAAGCTGGCGAAGAAGTGCAACTCTGGAACACGTTGACCCGGAGTATTGTCGGGCACCTTGTGGACCATGGAGAATCGTTTCGCAAGATTGTGTTCAGCTCTGACGGAGGCACTCTGGTGTCAGTTGCCATGAGGTCGACCTCTAGCGAACGTCGTAGTCGTATCCAGCTCTGGAATGTAAAAAGTCGCCGTCGAGTGGTTCAGGGCATCGCGGTCGCTGGCGAAGTAGGCCAAATTGTCAGCGGCCCGGACGGACGCTCCGTCGCGTTCGTGCATATCACCAAGGAATCTGCCGAAGTCGGAGGAGTGCTCCTGTGGGAAGCCAGCGCTAGCAAGCCTCTCGGTCGGTTGCCGCTGGCCCAAAGCGAATTGGTGGCTAACATCACGCTCAGCCCTAATGGGCAGACGCTTGCCACGGTGAGCGGCGAAGCCGGCGGAGATGAAGAAGCAGGCGGGGAGGTCCGACTTTGGGACCCCGCGAATCGTGAGCCGGTTGGCTCGCCTCTGACTGAAGCTCCGGAATCGGTCCGAAGCGTCGTCTTCAACCCGAGCGGGACAACTCTGGCGCTCTTGGTCGAAGGAGGGGCGATCAGGCTCTGGCGAGGAATCCTGTGGACCAACCTACGCGAACTGCACGCAAAAGTGTGCGGGCTCGTCGGCGAAGGGCTGATGCGGACCGAATGGAGCGCCATCGTACCCGGGATCCCCTACAGCCGGATCTGCTGAGTTCCGGAGGCGAACCAGCTTCGGTGCTCAGTGCGAGCGCTGCCGGTGCCTCCACGAGGTCGTTGGCAGGCTCGCATTCTCGTCAGAAGCTCCGGGTCAAGAGAAAGCCAAGGGAAGGTCCGAAAGCAGCCGCAAGTCGCGAACCTGGGCGATCCCGCTCAAGCGGACGACCACAGCAGCGTATGCGCGAGATCCGGACGAAGGAGACCGGCGACTATGCAATCTGGTACCGCGTACGACGGCGGCTACTCGAGTGCGTCGGGCTCTTGATCGACATGGACAAGATGACTTTCTGGGAGGCTATACCGGACGATGAGCCGGATACCGTCGTGGACGAGCTTGGCGAGCTTCAGCGGTGGACAGAGGCAGTCTTGGAGGGGATTGGACAACGATACTCGGACGACCGCCTGAGGGCCAAGATCGCGGCGCTGCGAGAAACCAGCGGCCGCACTCCCGCCGAGATTGAGACGGCCTCTCGCTTGGCCGGCAAGCTCGAGGCCAAGTTGTGACGACGAGATGGGGCTCGCGGCGTTCCACGGCATGCTCGCCAACGAACGCCTATGAAGTGCCGAGCTTTCCGGACTTGCCCACCTCGAGTACCCAAGACCGATTGTCGGGAGTTGCCTTTGCTTCGGCAGGGCATCGAGTTGAGTTGTTGCGGTGTAGGACGAGCTATTCGCGCTCAGTCCCTTCGTTGAGGATCGCGAGGTACTGGTCGTAGATGTAGAGCTTGCCGCGTCGCCGGCCGGTGGCCTCTCGGAGAATGCCGGCGTTCTCGAGGCGGCCGAGCGCCGCGTAGACGGGCGGGCTCGTGAGCCCCAGTTGCTCAGCGATCGACGAGGCTCCCACGAGAACGTAGCGCGCGGCGAGATCATGCACACGGTGGGCCGTTGTCGCACCTCGGCCGAACTCGTGGATCGCCTGTCGGTCAGACTCGATCATCGCCACGAGGCGTTGTGTAGTTCGCGTAGTTGACTCTGCGACGTCTATGACTCCCTGCAGGAAGAACGTCAGCCAGCCCTCCCAGTCACCGCCGGTCCGCACACGCTGAAGGTGTTCGTAGTAGGCCTCGCGGTGGCGCTTGAAGTAGAGGCTGAGGTACAGCAGGGGGCTGCGCATAACGCCCTCCGAGCAAAGCAGCAGTGTGATCAGCAGGCGGCCCACGCGGCCGTTACCGTCGAGGAAGGGGTGGATGCTCTCGAACTGAACGTGCGCGAGCGCTGCCTTGATCAGGATGGGCGTGGCCTGGGGCTCGTCATGGATGAACCGCTCGAGCGCGGCTATCGCCGGAGCGACCTCCTGGGCCGGTGGGGGGACGAAGCGAGCGAGCTCTGGCCGGCTCCCGCCGAGCCAATTCTGTGTGCGGCGAAACTCGCCGGGAGCCTTCTGGGAGCCCCGACCGCTCTGCAGCAGCCGAGCATGCACTTCGCGCAAGAGCCGGCCGCTAAGTGGCGGTGCGCCCGGCTGTGCGATCTGGGCGAGGCCGTGGTTCAGCGCAGCGATGTAGTTGGCAGTTTCCTGGGCGTCCTCACGCAGCAGCCCAGGGGCAGCGTCGTGCTCGAACAGCAACAGATCCGACAGCGAGGACTGAGTGCCCTCGATTTGTGAGGACAGCACAGCCTCCTTGCGCACGAACGTGTAGATGAACTGGTCCGGGTCCGGGAGTAGGAGCGTGACTCCGTCGAGTCGGCCCAGAGCCTGGTTCGCGCGATCCAGCAGCGTCTGCATTGCGACATCGACGCGAAGCGGCGGGTCGGGCGGCAGCGGCCTCGGATGAAAAGCCCAGAAACCGTCCGGGCCGGCCCCGGCAAGACGGAACTCGCCGGCTCGCGCACTTGCCGACGGTTGCTCTGGAGGGTCTGATCTGCGATCGCTTACCATGCCTGTAGCTTACTAAGCGATTCGACGGAAACGTTTACTAGGCCGACGCCTATTGAAGCGATCGCTGCATAGGCCGACCGGATAGATGGCGCCTTACAGGCGCCAAAGCTCTCCGATGCAGTAGGCGATCGCGGTCGCAGGATCCCGTTTCAATCCCGCCCCCGCGATGGTTTTACGGGCGACCGTGGCTGCGACTGAATCGAGTCGCGCCGCGCCGAGGGCGCTCTGGCCGCGAGCTTGGGCTTGGGCTTGATGGCAGCGGCAAGCGGGGCTCTCAGACGGGTATCCGGCCTGCGTTGTGGAGCGCGCCGGCGAGTCGCTTGAGCGTCGCCGCGTTTCGTGTGCGGGCGGGGTCCCAGGTGCCCTGGATGTGTGGTGGCTCGAGTCGCGCTGAGAGTTGATCGAGCGACAGGGCGCGGCACTCCTGAGTCATGCTCGTCGTGGTCGCGATCGCCCACGACCTCCTATACGCCGGCCTCGATGGCTTCTGCCAAGCGCAATGGCGCGGGAGTGAAAGTCCCGGAGGGCCCGCCGTCGGCTAGCGCTGCGCCCGCGCGACGTAGCCCGCGTAGACGAGCGCGAACATGTCTCCGAGCAGATCGTCGGGGACGGCGTCGGGTTCGATCAGCTTCTCCTGAGCCAGGCCGAAGGCCAGGCTGAGCAGGCCGGTGGCGAGCTGCTCGGGCGCGGCGAGAGGCGGCGCGCCCAGGTGCTTCAGGCGCGCTTGCAGTCCTTTCGCGAGCGCGGCACGCAATTCCGCTTCTCGGCTGACGTAGCGGGCGCGGAGCCTCGAATCGCGCATTGCCTGCGAGCGATACTCGTTGTCTAGGAGCAGCAGCTCGCGCTGTCCGGACACCAGCGCGAGGAAATGCCGGTTCGCTTCGGCGGACATGTCGTCCTCGGGCGGTGCGGACTCCAGCAGTTTGATCGCTTCGCGCATCGGGCGGTCGATGCGCTCCTCGAGCAGCGCGAAGAAGAGGTCGTCCTTGCCTGAGAAGTGGAAGTAGATGGCGCCCTTCGAGTAGCCGGCGCGCGCGGCGATCTCGTCCACCGACGCGTCCCGGTATCCACGCTCGGCAAAGACCTCCATCGCCGCTTGCAGCAGCGCGGCACGCCCGTCGCGCCCTTCCGCGCGCGCCGTTCGGGTGCGCCGGTCCAGTCGTCGTCGTCGGTTCTGGGTTGCGCTCGCCATCTCGCTTTGTGTAGCATACATACCGACCAGTCAGTATGTAAATTTGGCGAGAACGTGGAGTGCTCATCGCGTGTTCGAGCTCAAAGCCCCAACCCTGTCCTTGCGATCTTCAGATCGCGCGAGAGCCGGACGCTCTGCCGACCGGCACGCCGAGGGCCGGTCGTGAGCTCAGGTGCCGCGCAAGCGTGGTTTATCGCCGGCGCGATCGTGTTCGTGCTCGCCGGCGGCCTGCACGCGCTCGGAGCGCTGCTTGACACCGTCCGTCCCACGTTCTTCGCTCCGATCGACGATCGAGTCAAAGCGGAGATGGAAGGCACGGGCATGCGGTTCCGGCGGCTGTTCCCCGGCGATGCGGACAGACAGTCGATGTGGAGATTCTGGCTCGGCTTCAACGTCAGTCACGGCCTCGGCGCCTTCGCCTTTGGGCTGTTCTCGCTGCTGATCGCCGTTCATGACTTCAACCTGGTCGACCGCGTCGACGCCATCCGGCCGCTCACGATTGCGGTCTCCGCCGCCTATCTGGCCATCTCGCTGCGCTACTGGTTCTACGTGGTGGCGGTCATCACCGGCGCCGCGACGGTGTGCTTCACGGTCGCCGCCGTGCTCTCGACATGAGCACGCGGGCCGCGGCGGGTCGCACGGTAGCGGCGCAGACGAAGCTCTACGTCATCCCAACGCATCCGTGTCGCACAGGGATGCTGATGCTGGAGCACAAGGGCATCCCCTACCGACGGGTCGACCTGCCCGCGCTCCTGCACCCGCTGGCGCTGCGGCTACACGGCTTCCGCGGCAACCCGGCCCCGTTCCGCGACATCGATGGCCGACCTCATCGAACGCTCGCACTTGCCGACCGGTTGGGCACCGTGCCCGCGCTCCTCCTTGATGGCAACCGGGTGATGAGGAACCGCGACATCGCTCGCTTCCTCGACGAGGTCCAGCCCAATCCGCCGCTGTTTCCCGCCGAGCTAGCCAGGCGGCTCATGGTCGAAGACGCGGAGCGATGGGGCGATGAGATCTTCCAGATGGCGGCACGCCGGCTCCTGCTCGCGGCCATGCTGCACGGCCGGGATGGGATCGTCAACCGCGGCGAGGACGGCCGGCTCGGACCGCTGATATCGCGACACGAGACCGCGAGGTTCGCCGTGGCACGCATCGTCGCTCGGACCGCCTTCGCCGTGAACGATCGATCTGACGGCGGCCTGTTGGCGGCGCTGCCGGGCATGCTCGACCGCATCGATGCGTGGACCGAGGCCCAGGTGCTGAACGGCGAGCGCCTCAACGCGGCCGATTTCATGATCGTCACGAGCGTCGCTCTGCTCTGCTACCGGCCCGACGTTCGAGCGGAGATCGAGCGTCGACCGGCGATCCGGCTCCTCGACCGGATCCTGCCTGAGCCCTGACACGGCAGTGCTCAGGGGGTACTCGGTGGCGCCGTGGTCGTGGCCGGTGCGTGCCGTGCCCCAGAGCGCTCGGTGATGGTTGCGGCTCCGACGATCACCGATTCGTGGTGTGAGCCGCGTGCTGGTGCTGACAGACTGTGGTTGAGGTATTGGACCTTGAATTCGTCGGAGGTGCAGTTGAACAGCCCTGATGATTGCGTGCGTACCGTTTCGCCTTGTTGGATGTCCTGGATGAACGACCAACTGCTGGCGCGAGCGTGATTGCAGCTCGATGTGGCCTGAACGAAGTATTCGCTGCCGGCGTTGGTGACTGCGTAGGGCGCCTTGAATTCGATCTCAGCGCGGTAGCAGGGATCGACCAGATAGGCCGCGCTGCAGCTGCCATGCGACTGTGTTCTGAGCGTGACTTGCACCGGCTCGTTCAGGCTGCGGGTCGGTGCAAAGCGGTTCTCGGGCGTCGGGCGGGGCATCGGGCAACTTGCAACCGGCGCGCCGTGGCCGATCGAGCAGGTGAACGAGCCGAAGCGAAAGGTCGCCGCGATCACAGAGCCGCCGACCCCGCCCGGGCTGCGGAACCCGGCGGTGACGTCGTGTCCCGAGGTCCATCCCAGTAGCTCCCCGCCAGCGCCGATCGAGCGGGGTACGTGGCTGACTGCGCTTACGATCAGGTAGGCGCCGGTCCCGGGGGCCACCGGACGGGTCCGCACGCCGGCGGCGGTGCGGTAGGTGATGCTCACGGCGTGTGGTCCCAGCAGCCCCCATGAGATCAGCCGCAGATCCTTGGCTGTCGGCTTGAAGCTGGTGAGTTCCGGCCCGTTCGGGGCCGCGCTGCGGTCCCCGCTTGGCCAACTGCCGATCGCGATCGGTGCGGCAACGTCGCAGCTGACGTCGCCGCTGTCGCTGTATTCGGGGAGGATGTCCGGCGCGAGTGGATGAAAGCGCCCGTCGTCGTGGAACGCGCCGTCGATACCGAGCTGGCCGAGCTGATCGTCGTCGACGCGGCCGATCTGCACGCAGATCTCTCCACGGGTGGTGTGCACGAGCCGCATGCCCCATGGAAGGCCGCCCTGCGGGTCGGCTGCGCGCAGCGCCAGCAAACGCGACCCTCCGGGGGCGGGGACGCCGATGCCAGCGTTCGGGCTCAGCATTCCCTGCTGTTTGACCGGGCTGCCACTCAGCACGCCCGTGGCAGCCACCGCGATCGCGCCGCCCGCCAGCACGAGCACCACCGCCATCACACCCGCGTTCACCCGACGTGACAGCCACGAACGCACGCCGGCCGCAGCGCGGTCGTTGGCATCTTGCCTGTGGGCGGCTGCGAGAAGTTGCTGGCCGAGGGTTCTGTATGGGTCGGTCATGTGCCCTCCTGGGTGCTTCGTTTGAGCGTGGTGAGGCCGCGCGAGACGCGCTTTCTGAGGACCTGCTGGGAGCAGCCGATCCGCTCGGCGATAACCGCGTAGGGCTCCTCGGCGAGGATCCGTTGCTCGATCGCCTCGCGCTGACCCACCGGCAGGTCGGCCAGCGCGCGCTGAAGCGCGGACTGGCTTTCGCGCTCGATGAGATCGAGCTGCTCGTCATCCACCGCGATCCGCTCCATGCCCAGACGTCGCCGAGACTCCTCGGCCACCCGCCCGCGGCGCATGGCGTCCTGCCACAGGTGATGGGCGATCCCCAACAGCCAGCCGACCGCCGATCCACGCGCCGGGTCGAACTGCCCTCGGTGCTCCAGCGCCCGCGCGAAGGTCTCGGCGACGAGATCGAGCGCTAGATCCGGGCGCGATCCGACGCGATGGCGCAGATACGCTCGGACCAACGCGACGCGACGCTCGTAAAGCAGCCCGAACCCCTCCGCGCCACCACCCGCCAGCAACTCCTCATCGGTCATCTCATCCATCTATAAGCCAATACGAGCGACCATGCCGGCTGTGACCGCGACCCGTACGCCGTTCCGAAATCGCGGGTACGCTTCGCCCCGCGATGCCACGCGCTCGGCTCTTGCTGCTGCCGTTGCTGGGACTCAGCCTGCTGGCTGCGAAGGCCCTGGCGAGTGGCCCCAAATCGGCGGGCCCCGAAGTGGCGGTCACCCGCGCGGCGGTGGCTCCATTCCAGGACGCGCTGCGCCATGACGCCGCGGCGTTGTGCGGGGACCTCGTGCCCGCGGTGGCTGCCGAACTCGTGCAGGGGTCGTCGGCCGCCGGGGGCTGTACCGCCGCGGTGAGCGGCGAGCTCGCGTTGACCGCGCCGAATGAACCGCCCGCGGACCCTGGCCTGTCACTGAAACCGGCCGTCCAGGACCTCGAAGTGGCCGGGCAGCACGCGACGATGAAGCTGAGCTTCATCTTCCTCACGGTCACGAAGAAGCCCGGACTGACCACCACCGCCATCCACCATGCGGGCCCGATCAAGCTGGACCTGGAAGAAGTGGGCGGCACGTGGCTGGTGTCCTCCCGGGCGAGGCTCGGGACGGTGCCCGGCTGCGATCTGCCGAAGCCCCGCCGCTGCCCTCGCGGCGCCCGCGTGCTGAGCTTCTCCGTCGGCGAAATCGAGCCGGCACAGGCTGGCCTGGAACTGCCGACCCCGATCGTGCCCGCGCGCCAACGACGCAGGCAGCTCGAAGTGGAAGCCGGAAGGCTCGACGTCGCGCAGTCGGGCTGCCTGGCGTGCCACCGGATCGGCGACAGCGGGAACCGCGGGCCGGGCGAGAACCTCACGCACATCGGCTCGAAGCTGTCGGAACGCGAGATCGTCCACGCGATCGTCGACCCGCGAGCGCCGATGCCGTCGTTCCGGCATCTTCCCGCCGAGAAGCTCCACGACACCGTGCGCTTTCTCGCCGCGCTGCGCTAACCGGCAGAGCCGGCGCCGCCGCACGCTCGCCGCTAAGGTTCGACACGGCAGCCCCTTCGAGACGATGACGCTTCGAATACACGGATACCTGGTGTCGACGTGGACTCGCACGGCGTGCATGACGTGCGTCGAGAAGGGCTTGAGCTACGAGCTGCTGCCGGTCGCGCGCGCGAGCGCCGAGCACTACGCGATGCACCCGTTCGCGCGCATGCCGGTCCTCGAGCACGACGGCAGGTTCGTGACCGAGGGCCTCGCGATCATGAGCTACCTCGACGAGGCCTTCGACGGGCCCGCGCTCCAGCCCGCCGACGTGGACGGGCGGACTCGGATGCGCGAATGGATGAGTCGATGCGGCGACTACGTCTTTCGCGACGTGGTTCGGCTGATTCCTCGTGGTCGCGCGCCGACCGAGGAGGAGCTCGCGACCGCAAGAGCGGTCCTGGAGCGCGTCGATGAGCTCATCGGCGCGGACGAGTTCCTCGCCGGGGCCGACGTCACCCTCGCCGATCTGTACCTGGCGCCCCAGATATCGAACGCGCGCGAGAAGGCGCCCGAGCTGTTCGCGCCGCTGCAGGCGCTCGACGGATGGTTCGCGCGGGTGTCCGAGCGCCCGAGCTTTCGGTTGACGTACTACGACCCCGCCTCGCTCTAGCTCCTGCACTACGACCCGCCTCGCTGGAGTTCCCCCACTACGACCCCGCCTCGCTCTAGCCGCGCCGCGCGCGGCTATGTCTGAGCGTCCGGGGACTGCTCGCGCGTGACGACGGTGAGCGTCGCGGTTTGCCGCACGCGAAAGCCGAGCTCCTCGTACAGCCGGATCGCGGTGGTGTTGGTGGCGAGGACGTGCAGGAATGGGCGCTCCGAGCGACGCTCGATGCTCGCGATGAGTGCTCCGACGAGCCGAGACGCGAGCCCCTTACCGCGATGGTCGGGTCTGGTGCAGACGGCGCTGATCTCGGTCCAGCCGTCCAGTCGAAGCCGCTCGCCGGCCATCGCGACGAGTGCCCCGTCGCGGCGGATCCCCAGGTAATCGCCGAGCTCGACGGTCCTCGTGAGAAACGGCCCCGGCTCGGTCTGCGCGACGAGCTCGAGCATCTCGGGCACATCGGCGGCGCCGAGCGCGATCGCCTCCGGGCACTCGGCCCCTGTGACCCGCTCGCCGACCATCTGCACGAGGTCGAACGCCCTGATTGCCTGCCAGCCGTCGGGTAGCTCGGCGCCGCTGTAGCCGACGGCCGCGTACGTGCCCGGCGCGAGGAGGCCGGCGGCATCCCGCCAGTCCTCTGCCGACGGCTGCGAGGGCAGCGCGAGGAACGGCGCGACGTCGGCGGCATATCGGCGCGCGCGCCCACGTACCTGCGCAAACCGCGCATGAGCCCCGCACAGCGCGGCGTACGCAGGATTGTCGAGCGGGGCTTCGTCGAGCGGGAGCATCCCGCATTCAGATACCACGCGGACGGTCGCATGCCCGAGCGCCCCTCCGTTTCGCTCGGGTTTCACTCAATGAGCGTCGCCTGCCAGTTGTGCTCCTGCAGCCTGTTGTCGAGCTCGCGTCGCTGCCTGGCGAGCGCGTCGAGCTGAGTCTGCAGCTGCCCGACCTGCACCTGTCGCACCGTGCGGATCTCCGAGCGGCTGTATCGCGTCAGCGCGAAGCCGCCGCTGCCGGTGGCCGCCTTGATGGCCGCGCTCAGCGCGCCCTGGCGCAGCGCGATCACCTCGCGGCGCGCGAGCGCCTCGGTCACCGTCTCGCCGCTCGCCAGCCGCGCGGCGGCGTTCGTGTGGTTGATCCTCGCGATCAGCCCCTCCAGCTCGTCGCACAGCTCCGCCAGCTCCACCAGCAGCGCCTCCGGGCGCTCCGGCGGCTCCTCGCCCTCCTGCGCGAGCACGCACGTGGACACTCGCGCCTGCAGCTGCGCGATCCGCTTCCGCAGGTCCGACCTGCGGTTCAAGGCTTCTCCGACGATCAATGTCATGCGCGCAGTGTTGCATACTATAAGTAGCAATGCCCTGCCGGTACATGTACCGGCAGGCCGGACCGTGCATGCACGGTCCGGAGCGGGCCGCACATGTGCGGCCCGCCGAGCGGCGCATGCGCCGCTCGAACGACACCCAACGCGATCGGCCGAGCACGCCGCGGCGCTCCCCGCCGTGTGCGCCGGCCGCTCCGCGCGGGCGCGTATAGGCTGCGTGGCGATCGTGAGCTGATGGCGGCCAGATCTCCACAGCACGCCGCGCTAGGGCTGGCCATCAGGCAGCTGCGGCGCGCGAGCGGCGTCTCGCAGGAGGCGTTCGCGACCAGCTGCGGGCTGCATCGCACGTACGTCGGCGGCATCGAGCGCGGCGAGCGCAACGTCAGCTTCGCCAACCTGCTGCGCATCGCCGACGCGCTCGACGTGCGCCCATCCGAGCTCATGAGCCGCTACGAACACTTCCTGCACGCCGACTGAACGTCCGCGCCGTGCGGGCGGGATACGTCAGACGTCGCGCTCGTAGACGACCATCGACGTCAGCCGCCCGACGTGGTCGTACAGCGAGCGCGCGGCGCCGTTGAACTGCTGCGTGTGCCAGTACATGCGCTCGACGCCGCGCTCGCGCGCCGCCACGGCGGTCGCGTCGATCAGCTCCTTGGCCACCTCGCCGCCGCGCGCCGCGCGCGCCACGAACAGGTCCTCCAGGTAGCAGTAGCCGTTCGGCGCCCACGTCGACGGGTGCACCACCGCGTGCGCGAAGCCGATCGGCCGCTCCTGCGCGTCGAGCGCCACCAGCGCGAACATGCCGTCCGTCGCGTCGCACAGGCGCGCGAACGTCGTGCGCGTCACCTGCTCGCTGAGCTCCTGACGGTAGAAGCTCAGGTAGCCCGACCACAGCTCCATCCAGCCGTCGTGGTCGTCGCGGCGCAGCTCGCGGATCGTCATGCGCGACATTCTGTCGCGAGCGCGCGTCGCGCGAGCGTCCGCGTAGACTCCGGCGCGATCCACGGCCTCGGGCTGACCGGCATCCCGGTCGTCAACGTCAGCAACAACTGCTCGACCGGTTCGAGCGCGCTGTTCCTCGCGCGCCAGGCGCTCAAGGGCGGGATCGTCGACTGCGCGCTGGCGGTTGGCTTCGAGAAGATGGAGCGCGGCTCGCTGGGCATGATCACCTACGAGGCGCTCGGCCTCGCCGAGCAGGGCCACGGCCACGAGCTCGTCGACGCGCGCGCGACCACCTTCGGCGGCTCCGGCCCCGTCGTCAACCCCTCCGGCGGGCTCATCTCCAAGGGCCACCCGCTCGGCGCCACCGGGCTCGCGCAGTGCTCCGAGCTCACGTGGCAGCTGCGCGGGCACGCCGACGCCCGCCAGGTCGACGGCGCCACCGCCGCGCTGCAGCACAACATCGGTCTCGGCGGCGCCGCCGTCGTCACCGTGTACACGCGCCCGCAGCAGTAGCGCCCCTCGGGCGCGCCGCTTCGCAGCTGGCGCGAGCGTGCCCGCCCGGCGAGGTCTGATTGAGCCTCTCGCGGGCGTACTGGACACCTGTTCGATTCCCCCTGCGCGCCGCTGCGTGGAGCGCGCACAGCTGCCGATAAATGCGATGGACCCGGACGCGGGCGTCGCCTCGCGTTGATCCGGTTCCCGCGTGCAGCCATCCGCGAGACAGGGAGGGAGACGTTGAGTCGCGCACAGCAGACCGACCGTTCGACCCCGGTGCCCTTTGCGATCGCTCGGCGCCAGCTCGATGGGCGCACGAGCGTGACCTCGATCGAGGGAGAGCTCGATCTCGCGACGGCGCCGCAACTGAAGTGGGCGCTCCTCGACGCGCTCGAGGAGGGACACAGCCAGCTCGTCGTCGACCTCACGCGCGCCACGTTCATGGATTCCACTGCGCTCGGCGTGCTCGTCGGCGTCGACCGCGGCCTCGACGCAGGCGCGACGCTCGCGATCGTCTGTGCCAGCTCGAGCCTGCTGAAGATCTTCGAGCTGTCCGGCATGGACGGCGTGTTCGCGATCTTCCCGACGCTCGACTCGGCGCTCGCCGACTCCGACGGGCGTGTCGCCGACCCCGATGAGCGTGCCGCCGAGGCGAGCTGAGCGAGGACCCGGTCGCATGGCGCACGACGCGAGCACGCACCCGACACGCGCCCGCCGAGCCAAGCGGCTCGCGCCGTTGCTCCTCGTCATCTGCTGCGCGCTCGGCCTCGCCGTCATCCCCACCGCGAGCGCCAGGCGCGATCGCACACGCCGAGCGAGCGCTCCCCCAGCCTCTGGCCAGGTGAGCGAAACGACCACCGCCGGCGCGAACGAAGCGGCCACCACATCGCAGAGCCCCTCAGAAGCAGAAGAACCGGGCGAAGCGCCGGAAGGAGCGGCCGCGTCGCCGGCCGCGACGAGTAAGTCGGGCCCCGCGCGCAAACGCCGTGGCGAACGCGAACGCGAACGCCACGAACGCGAACGGCACAAGGAAGGCGAAACGACGCGCTCGCACGAAGGCGGCAAACGCGGCAAGGAAAAATCCACGCAGCCCTCCGAATCGGGCAGCGCTCCCGGCACTCCGACAGCGGTTGCCCCGGCCGCGCCCCAGGCTCTCCAGCCCAGCGCCACCGCCGCGAGCACGTCGCTCACGCCGGCGCCAGCCGCGCAGAGCTCCACGACGGCCGCCCGCGCGCCCAAAGCGGGCCTCGACGGGCGTTCGACGCGTAGCGCGCGCCGCCCGGCGCATGTCGCGCGTCACCCCGGCGCAACCCGGGCCGCCACGGCGCTCGCCGCGTCCGCGGGGCTGGGGACGGGCGCGACGCCCGTTGCACGCAAACACGCAGGGGCCGCACAGCATCCGCGCCCCGCAACGCCCGTATCGAGCAAGCGCAGCCGACCGTCGCCGCTGGTCACGACCATCACCAGGATCGTCGACGTCGTACCGACGCCGTGCGGCTGCTGATCGCCGCGCTGCTCGCGCTCGCGCTCGCTGCTCGCGATGCGCTCGCGCGCTCGCCGCCGTGCGCGCTCGGCGGCTCGAGCGCCAGCGCGGCAGAGCTGCTCGAGGACGTCGGCCTGCTCCAGGCCGCGCTGCTGCCCGTCGCTGCCCGCGCGGCTCGGCCCGGTCGGCACCTCCGTCGCCTACCAGCCTGCGGCGGGCCCAGGCGCGGGCGGCGACTTCTACGACGTGTTCGCGCTCGCGGACGGCCAGTTGGCGGTGATCGTCGGCGACGTCTCCGGGCACGGTCGCCAGGCGCTGCCGCACACCGCGCTCGTGCGCTTCACGCTGCGCGCCTACCTCGAGGCCGGGCTCTCGCCGCGCGACGCCGTGCAGACCGCCGGCGCCGTGCTCGAGCGCCAGCTCGGCGGCGTGTTCGCGACGCGTCGTCGCCGCCACCTACCAGCCGCGCGAGCGTGTGCTCGTCTACGCGTGCGCCGGGCATCCGCCGCCGATCGTGCTCGGCGCGGCGGCGGACGCGCCAGCGGACGCGCTCGCGCCGGTGACCGCCTGCACCTCGCCGCCGATCGGCGTCGGCATGCGCACCGGCACCCGCCAGACCGCCGTCTCGATCCCCGGCCGCGCGCAGATCTGCTTCTACACCGACGGCGTCACCGAGGCGCGCGTCGCAGGCCGAGCTGTTCGGCGCCGGGCGGCTGCTCGACACGCTCGTCGAGCTCGGGCCGCGACGCGACGCGCCTCGGCGCTGCTCGAGCGCGTGGCCGAACGCGCGGACGCGCGCCCCGACGACATGGCCGCGTGCGTGCTCGCGTCGAGGGAGACGACGCCGCGCGCCGACGGTGCTCGTCGAGGAGCTCGAGCTCGATCGCGAGCAGGCGGCAAGCGAGCGCGACCGCGCGCTTCCTGCTCGCCTGCGGGGTCGAGCGCGGCGAGGTCGCCGGCGTGATCCACGCGGCGCGCGTCGCGGCGGGGCGCGCCGGCACCGTCGTGCTCGAGCTGCATCTCGGCGAGGGCACCGCCGCGGCTCGCCCTGCGACGCGACCATCTCTCCTACCTGCACGCGCGCCGCGCCGACGTCGGGAGCGGCGCTGTGAGCGCGCGACCGGCGCTCGCGCCCGACGCCGCGATCGCGCTCGGCATCGCCTCCACGGCGATGCCCTTCGCGCGCACGCCCGAGGACGAGGCAGAGCGCTGGCTGCGGGTGCTGCGCCTGCACGGCCGCGTCGGCATCGCGCTGCAGGCGCTCGGCGTCAGCGAGGAGCCGCTCCCCGGCGAAGCCGCAAGCGCCCGAGCGCGAGCGCGGTGGTGCGGCCGGGGGCGACCCCGATGCGGTCGCGCACGTCACCGAGCACGCGGTGCGCATCGCCGGAGAGCGCCACGCGCGGGCGCTCTCCACGACGGACGTGCTGATGGCCGTCATGCACGTCTACGGCGAGGATTTCGATCGCGTGCTGCGCGTGCACGGAACCGATCGCGACGAGGTGCTCGAGCGGCTCGGCGATCAGGCCGCATAGGGGCCGACGCGCGAGGATCGCGCATCGGCCCGTGCTGGCATCATCGGCGGCTGCGGTCGGTCAGCCCTTGAACGAGTGGAATTCGCCGAGCGCGCTCGGCAGCGTCGGTGTGAACGGCGCGAACTCGTAGGGCTTGCTCGTGTCGAAGCCCGCTTTTTCAGCCGCCGCCTTTTCGGCGAACGGCAGCAGCGCTTCGACCGCCTGACCGATGTTCTGCAGCGACAGCGTGCGCTCGTAGCCGTTGTTGTTGGGCGGTTCGACCGACTCGGCGACCTTCTGGATACCGGTTATCTGTGTGATCGGGCCACCGTTTTCGGGCGTCACGTCGCCGCCGATGACGCGCGCGAGCGTGCGATGGTCTGACTCGATGCCCATGATCCTCGCCGCCGTGACCCGCAGGTCCGCGGTGCTGAAGTGGCGCACTCCCACCAGGTAGGCGGCGATGAACGCGTCCTCGAGCGTCACGAGGATGTCGAGCGTCGTCTGCGTGTCGCTGAACATGTTCGGCGGGTAGTAGAACGACGTGAACGGCGTGGGCTTCTTCGTCACGCTTTCCTCGAGCAGGTAGTGGGACATCTCCTCCTGCAGCGCGGCCTTCAGGTAACCCTGATCGTCAGCCGGGATGTTCTTGAAGAACGGCGACGTGCTGATGATGTTGGTGTACGTCGTCACCGCCAGTGCCTCCGCGATCTGCGCGGCTTTCAGGATTTCCAGGTCTGCGTGGGTCACGCCGCCCTTTTTCTTCTTCGCGAACGCCGCCGCGGGAGCGAGCGCGCCCATGCCGGCCGCGCCGGCGCCCGCGACGGCGGCGCCCTTCAGGAAGCCCTTGCGGGTGCTGTGTGCGGTCCAGCGCTCCTGCTCCTGTGGTGCCGGCTCGCTGTGAACGATGTCGGACCCGTCGTGTCTGTCAGCCATTGCCATGTCTCCTTGCCTGTCGTGGTCGGTGTGCACTGGTGTGTTGCGCACCGGGCTGGCAAACGGATCACTTGCTCAGAGCTTGTGGGCTCTCGCGCGTTCCACCAGCAACGAGAACAGCTGTTCCTCCAGCGTCGCCGGGAACGGCTGTGGCAGACCGAAGGTGGAAAGCGTGACCTCCGCGGGTCCGTCGGCGAAGCCAAGGATGTCGACGTAGAAGGGAACGCGCACGCCGCGCAGCGTGACCGTCGCGGTGAAGCGCAGCCCGAAGCTCCCGGTCATGCCGCGCGCCGGTGGCGAGCCCTCCTTGCTGGTGACCGGCCCGACGCTCGCCCCGTGCAGGTCCTGGCTCTTGAGCAGCAGCTCGAAGTAATGCGACAGGCATGCCGGCAGATGGCCGCCGCGGATCGCCCCGAGTTCCTTCGCTGTCAACGCCGCCTGCCCGATCGCCACTTCTGAGCTCACGCTCTGGCTCGCGAGGCCCGCCGAGCGTTCGAACTTCCCCGAGCTCGATTCGACGAGCTCCTTCGTTTCGCCGAGCGACCCGAAGCAGCGGCGCAGTTCCGGTTTCAGGCGCTTTTCCGCCGGCGTTTCGGGTTCGTGCTGGTGTTCTGAGGAGACGCGGAAGCCGGGCACGTCCGCGCCCTTGAGGTTCACCGCCCGGGCGAACGCCTGCGCCTGTGTCTTCGCCGTCGTGGGCGTGCCGCCGGTTTGGGGCGCGGCCGGTGTGCCCCCGGGCTGCGTTGTGGGTGCGGTCGCCGTCGTGGCCGAGCGCGCCGGCGCGGTGACCGTGACGGGCCCGCCCTTACCGCAGCCGGCGAGTGGGCCGCCGGTTGCGAGCAGCACGGCGATGGCGGCCATCCGGCGCATGGGCAGGGTCATTCTGTCAGAGCTCGAAGTCCGGCGAAGCGGGCTCTCAGCCTGCAAGCGTGCGCTTCTGCGGGTGGATCGTTTCCCCACGAGCGAGCATCGCGACGTACTGCTCGATCCTGCGTGTGCGTGTGTCTGCCCGCTTGGCGGTATCGATCCGGTACAGCACGGCGTAGCGATTCTGGCTGGTGAGGATCTCGAACATCGCCTGCGCCCGCGGCTCCGCCGCCAGTGCGCTGGCGAGCTCGGGTGGCACCTCGATGCTCGCCTGGCCGGCGTACGCGGCCTCCCAGCGCCCGTCGGTCTTCGCCCGCTCGACGTGGGCGATTCCCGCTGCGTGCATCCGGCCTTCGCCGAGGAGCCGCTCGACGTGGCCCACGTTGCGCCTCGACCACGCGCTGCGCGCGCGACGGGGTGTGAAGCGCTGCCTGAACGTGCGCTCGTCGCGCCGGCGGATCTGACCGTCGATCCAGCCGTGGCACAGGGCCTCCTCGAGCGCCTGTTCGTAGGTCAGGCTGGTCGGCTGCGTCGTCCCCTTCTTGGCGAGCACCAGCCAGATGCCGCTCTGGTCATCGTGGTGCTCGGAAAGCCACGTCCGCCATGCAGGCGCATCCGCGAACGTCAGCTCTGGCAGATCCTCGCCCATGATGCGCGGGCTATCCGGCGAGCCGCTCCCCCGACGCCCGCTGCACGGGCAGGCTCGCGGTGACGGTCGCCCCCTGGCCGGGTGCCGAGTCGATCGAGATCTCCCCGCCGAGCAGGTCGACGCGCTCGCGCATGCCGAGCAGCCCGAACCCGTCGGTCTCGGCGTCCGGGTCGAAGCCGTCGCCGTCGTCGCGAACGCTCATGTGGACCGTGGCCTCCCGCTCGTGGATCTCGACGACCGCGCGCTTTGCCCCGCCGTGCTTGGAGGCGTTGGTCAGCGCCTCCTGGACGATCCGGTAGAGCGCGGTCTCGAGCTCGGGGGCGGGACGGCCCGAGGCGCTTCCCTGTTCGTAGGCGAGCTCGATGCTCACGTCGACCTCGAGCCCGTGACGGATGCTGCGCTCGGCGAGGCCCTCCAGGGCGGCCTGGACGCCGAGCTCGTCCAACGCGGCAGGGCGCAGATCGGTGATCAGCGCGCGCAGGTTGGCGATCGCGTCCTCGAGCTGGTCGATCGGCCCGGCGCACGGCCTGCTGCAGCGCGTCGGGTCGCTCCGAGCGCCCCGCCGTGGACAGCCCGATGCGCAGCGCGCTGAGGCTCTGCAGCGTCTCGTCGTGGAGCTCGCGCGCCCAGCGCCTGCGCTCGCCCTCCGCCGCGGCCAGGCGCTGGCGGCTGCGCTCGGTGGCGATCGACTGCGCCGTCGCCACCGCGCTCGCGGCGCTCGCGGCGAACGCTTCGAGCAGTCGCTCGTCCTCGCTGGAGAACGCCGGCCCGTCGTGCAGCCGGTCGAGCGCCAGCAGCACGCCGTGGGTGCGCCCGCGGAACACCAGCGGAACGGCCAGCCCGCCTGCTGCCTTGCACCCCGAGTCGGCCGAGGCCGTGCTCGTCGAAGCGCGCGCGCGTCAGCTCGTCCTCCAGGCGCTGCGCGCGGCCCGTGCGCATCGCGTGGCTGGCGACCGTGTCTTCCAGTGGCACGGTCCGGCCGATCAGGTCCCCCGGCAGCTCGCCCGCGCCCGCGGCGATGACGAGCTCGCTTGCGCTGCTTGAGCTCGATCAGCAGCGCGCGCGCCGACACCAGCGCGCGGCCGCGCTTGGCCACCAGCTCGAGGATCACCTCCAGGTCGGTCTCGCCGCCGACCGCGCGCGCGATCTGCGTCGTTGCCTCGAGCGCCGCGACCGTCCGCTCGAGCTCGTCGCGCCGCTCGCTCGCGCCCGGTGTAGCGGCGCGCGTGGTCGATCGCCACGCCCGCGAACTCGGCAGAGCGCCGCGACCGCCTGCTCGTCGGCGTCGGAGAACTCCGCGCCGCCGGCCTTCTCGGTCAGGTACAGGTTCCCGAACGGAGTTCCGCCGACGAGGATCGGGACCCCGAGGAATGTGTGCATCGGCGGGTGCCCGGCGGGGAAGCCGTAGGAGCGCGGGTGCCGGCCGACATCGTCCGAGCCGCAGCGGCGCGGGATCCCTGATCAGCGCGCCGAGCACGCCGCGGCCGCGCGGCAGCGCGCCGATCGTCGCGTGCGCGGCCTCGTCGATGCCCCTCGTGAGGAAGCGGTCGAGCTCGGTTCGCGACTCGTTCAGCACGCCCGAGCGCCGCGTAGCGCGCTTCCGTCAGCTCCTGCGCGGACTCGAGCACGCGATCGAGCACCTGGTCGAGATCGAGCTCCGCGAGCACGCTCCGAGCGACCTCGAGAATGCCCTGTGTAGTTCTATCTATCAAGACAAACCCTCGGGCGTGCCCTGATCCGCAGCGCGCACCATGCACACCATTGAACCAGCTTTCCCGGGGCTCTCGCGAGCGGTTTCGGACGTGTTCGCGACCGACGCGGAGCTCGCCTGAGGGCGGGTGCCTACTCCAGCTCGATCGCGCGCATCATGTGTTCGTCGGGGAGCTTCTCGAGGATCGCGCGCAGGATCTCGCGTTCGTCGGCCTGCCCGCGCTGTGAGTCGTTGAACAGCAGCCGCACGGCGCTGTGCGTGATCTTCATTTGCTGTGGCGCGAGCGTCACCGTCAGCACCCCGCGCTCGTCGGGCGCCTGCTCGAGCTCGGCGATGACCGCGCGCGCGAGCTCGCGGATGTGGACCGCGTGCGCCTCGTCGGAGATCAGCAGCCGCAGTGCCCTGGCGGCGACGGGCACCTCGTCCTCGTCGAGGAACAGGTGGAAGGGGGGCTCGGGGTCGTTCGCGGTGTCGCTCATGCCCGTAGCCTATCTGCGCGGCGCCGCGAGACCGTGGCATTCACTCGCAGGCTGGTCACTCCACGGGAATCGTCGCGCGCGCCTGTGTGCGCTCGCTGCGCTCGCGCAGGACACGCGCGAGCCAGCCGCCGGTGGCGGTCAGCAGCATGCCGGCGATCGCGGTGACGACGGCGAGCAGCGGCGGGAAGCTGCCGAGCGAGACCTTCGCGTGCGTGCCCGCGATCAGGTGCGCGAGCAGCAGCCCGATGCCGTAGATCAAGCCCGCGATCAGGCCGCGGTCGGCGCCGCCCCAGCCGTCCCGGTGCTCGAAGCCGGCGACTCACGCTCGCGATCGCGACGAACGCGGCGTAGCCCCAGTAGGCGCCGCTGGAGACGCCGACGAGCACGCCGGCGACGGCGCCAGCGATCGCCGGGATGACCCCGCCGATCACGATCTGCGCAGGGCGCTCGCGGTCACGGAACAGCGTTGGTTGATACATCGCTCTCCTCCCCGAAGGTGCACGTCAAACCCTACCGCGTCGTCCTAACCTGCGTGGCACGTGGCAAGCACACCCGCGCCCTTCCGCCTGTCGGTCCTCGACCAGTCCCCGATCTCGCAGGGATCCACCGGCGCGCAGGCGCTCGCGAACACGCTCGACCTCGCGCGCCTGGCCGACCGCCTCGGCTATCACCGCTACTGGGTGGCCGAGCACCACGGCGGCACGATGCTCGCCGGCCCCAGCCCCGAGGCGCTGATCGGGCCGATCGCCGCGGCCACCGACGGGCATCCGCGTCGGCAGCGGCGGCGTGATGCTGCCGCACTACAGCCCGCTGAAGGTCGCCGAGACGTTCAGCGTGCTCGCGGGCCTGTTCCCGGGCCGCATCGACCTCGCCCTCGGGCGCGCGGCTGGCACCGATCCGATGACGATGTACGCGCTGCAGCGCGATCGCCGCCAGGCCTCGCCCGATGACTTCCCCGAGCAGCTCGTGGAGCTGCTCGGGTACCTCGACGACCGCCTGCCCGCCGATCATCCGTTCGCGCGTCTGGCAAAGACGCTGCCCGGGCGCCCGCACAAACCCGAGCCGTGGCTGCTCGGCTCCTCGCCGCAGAGCGCGCATCTGGGCCGCCGAGCTCGGGCTGCCGTACGCGTTCGCCGACTTCATCAACCCCAAGGGCGCCGAGATCGCGGCGCTGTATCGCGAACGTTTCGCCGCACACGAACACGCCGGCGTCTCGCCGCGCACGGCGGTCGGCGTGTGGGTGATCTGCGCCGAGGACGACGAGCAGGCCCGGGCGCTGGCGGCGAGCGGGCGCATGGCGTTCACGATGCTCCGCCGCGGCCAGCTGATCGCCGTGCCGCCGGTCGAGCAGGCGCAGCGCTTCCTCGCGGCCGAGGCGCGCGAGCGAGAGCGGGGCGACGCGGCCGGCGACGCGCCGCGCTCGGAGCGCCGCACCGTCGTCGGCGGCCCCGACACCGTGCGCGAGCAGCTCGCCGAGGTCGTCTCGAGCTACGGCGCTGAGGAGGCGATCGTCGTGTGCATCACCTACGAGCACGACGCGCGCCGGCGCTCCTACGAGCTGCTGGCTGAGGCGTTTCAGCTCCCCGGCCGCATCTGAAGACGACGGCTGCCGCAGAGACTCCCACCATTTGGCCGGCGCCTCCGTCTTTCGCGTAACTGATCCGTTTCGCCGTGGGCTGCGAATAAGGGACTAGTTACATCCGGAGCGCTTTCGCCTGCGGGCGCCGGCGTGAACGCGACCAAGTGGAGGTAGCAAGATGTCCAGCCCACCCAGTGAGGAGTCCGGGCCGCGGCCGGTCGGGATCGTGGAGCGCCTCGTGCGCGACGACGTCGACCGCAAGCGCTTCCTGAAGATGGCCGGAGGCGCGGGAGCGGCGAGCTTCAGCGCGTTCGTGCTGGCCGCGTGCGGCAGCAGCAGCAGCAAAACGGCCTCGACGGCGGCGGCGACCGCGACGACGTCGAGCACTGGGACCGCGAGTGCGGGCGATCTGGCGATCCTCAACTACGCGCTCACGCTCGAGTACCTGGAGACCGGCTTCTACGAAAAGGTCGTCGCCTCCGGCTTCTTCACGGGCAAGGTCGGCGCGCTGATCAAGAGCTTCGGCGGCGAGGAGAAGACCCACGTAGAAGCGCTCAAAGGCGCCGTCGAAAAGCTCGGTGGAAGCCCCGCCGCGAATCCCAACGGCAAATTCCCGATCACCAGCGCGACGCAGGTCGCGCAGCTCGCGTACACGGTCGAGAACCTCGGCGCGGCCGCTTACCTGGGACAGGCGGGCAACATCCAGAGCCCGGAGATCCTCGCGACGGCGCTTGCGATTCACACCGTCGAGGCGCGCCACGCGGCGACGCTCGGCACGCTCGTCAAGAAGTCACTCACCCCGGATGGCGCCTTTGCCAAGCCGGCCGACATGTCAACGGTGCTGGCGGCTGTAAAGCCGTTCCTGGCCTGAGCGCAGGTACAGAAAAGGAGCTGAACGCAATGTCAGACAACAGCCTTACAGCCAATGCACACGCCGGGCCGGCAGGGCCGGAGCTGGAACAGGTCGAGGTACGCGGGATCACTCGCTCGAGCTTCATCCTGCGGGGCGCGCTCGCCGCGGGCTCCGTCTACGGACTTTCGGCGGTCACCCCGTTCGTCTCGCACGCGCTCGCAGCATCAGGTGGCGGCGACGCGGAAATCCTCAACTTTGCCCTCACGCTGGAGTACCTCGAGTCGGACTTCTACAACGTCAAGGGCAGGGCCGTCGGTCTCAGTGGTCAGGCAAAGGCCTACGCCACGCTCTTCGGTGAAGAGGAGCAGGACCACGTGCAGGCGCTCACGACGGTGATCAAGCAGCTCGGCGCAAAGCCCGTCGAGAAACCCACGTTCGTGTTTCCCGTCAGCAGTCAGAGCTCGTTCCTGGCGCTGGCGTCGGTGCTCGAGAACACGGGCGTGGGCGCCTACAACGGAGCGGCACCGTCGCTGCAGAGCAAGCAGGTGCTCGCCGCCGCCGGCAGCATCGTGCAGATCGAGGCGCGCCACGCCGCCGCGATCAACCTGCTGATCGGACAGCGCCCGACACCCAACGGTGGCTTTGACGTGCCGCTGACCAAGGCCGAAGTGCTCGCCAAGGCGGGCCCGCTGATCAAGGCGTAGCGCCCACTCGAAGGTCCGCCGACGCGGCGGTGATCCGCGTGCGCACTTGCTGCGTAGTCATGGGTGAGCACGCGGCGCCGGCGGCGCGGCAACGGACTCGTCATTTCGTAATCCAACTCAGGAGAACTCAATCATGGGACTCGATAATCCAATTCACATCGCCTTTCTGCTGATTCTCTTGCTGCTCGTGTTCGGCGCGAAGCGACTGCCCGAGATGGGCCGTTCGCTGGGTGACGGCATGCGCGGCTTCAAGGACGCGCTCGGCGGCGAGGGCGCGCGGCCGGCCGGCGATGCGCTCGCCCAAAGCGTCGCGCAGCCAGGGGTGCAGCCCGCGGTCGAGCTGACGGCGCAGCCAGCCATGCCGCCCGTCGCCCAGCTCGTCGTCCAGCCGGCACAGGAGCAGGCTTCCCCGCCTGAGCGCGGAGAAGACCATGGCCGCAGCCGTCGCCAGCATCGGACACGAAGACCGCCTCAGCGTGGTCGACCATCTGGAGGAGCTGCGCGCGCGCCTGATCGTCTCGCTCGCGGTGCTCGCTGTGGCGTTCGGCCTTTGCATGTGGCAGAACCACGCGCTGCTGAACATCATCGACAGGCCGCTCGCGCACGAGACGCAGAAACAGGTCGAGGCGGGCAGCGGCCCCCTCGGCTCGACGTACACGGTGCAGCAGAGCGCGCGCACCGTCGCCGCGCAGCTGCAGGTGGTGGTGCGGGCGCTCGAGCGTCCCGGCAGCGGCGCCTCGTCGGCGACCAGGGCGTCGCTGGCGGGCGTCGCGCCGCAGCTGCGCGGCGCGATCGCGCGCCTGTCGGCCGCCCCGCAGGGCAACAAGCCGGTGACGCTCGGAATCGGCGAGCCGTTCACGACGACGCTCGGGATCGCGTTGATCTTCGCGCTGATCCTGTCGCTGCCGGTGCTGCTGTATGAGCTCTACGGCTTCCTGCTGCCGGCGCTCAGCCCCGAGCAGCAGCGCGTCGCCACGCCGCTGATGCTCGCGATCCCGTTCCTGTTCGTCGCCGGCGTCCTGTTCGGGTATTTCGTGGTGCTGCCGGCGGCCGTGCGCTTCTTTCAGAACTTCAACAGCGGCGAGTTCAACGTGCTCGTGCAGGCCAGCCAGTACTACCACTTCGCGGCGATCATCCTGCTCGCGATGGGGCTCGTCTTCCAGGTGCCCGTCGGGATCCTCGCCGCCACGCGCGCGGGAGTCGTCACGACCAGGCAGCTGCGTCGCAACCGGCGCTACGCGATCCTCGCGTGCGGCGCCGTCGCGGCGTTCCTGCCCGGCGACGCGATCACGCTGCTGCTCGAGACCGTGCCGCTGTACCTGCTGTTCGAGTTGAGCGTGCTGCTCGCGAGGATCCTCGATCGCCGCGACGCGCGGCGCGCGGCGCGGGCGTAGGGCGGGAACGCGATCGTGGGAGCGTCACAATGAGCCGGATGTTCAAACCGCTGCGCTCCGGTGGAGACGGCTCGGCCGGCGGGCTGGGCGTGCTCGCCGACGAGGAGCTGATGCAGCTCGTATACGCCGGCCAGGCAGCCGCGTTCGAGGCGATCTACGACCGCCACGCCGACGCCGCGTTCTCGCTCGCCTACCGCATGTGCGGGCAACGGGCGCTGGCCGAGGACGTCGTCCAAGAGGCGTTCCTGTCGCTGTGGCGCAGCGGCGCGCACTACGACCGCGCCCGCGGCAGCGTGCGCACGTGGGTGCTCGGCGTCGTGCACAACCGCGCGATCGACGCCCTGCGGCGCCGCACGACGCACGACCGCGGGCGCGTCAGCGACGAGGGCATCGAGGAGCGCGTGGCCGCGCCCGAGCGCACCGACGTCGAGTTCGCCAGGCGCGATGAGGCGCGCGAGATCCGCGACGCGCTCGAGCAGCTGCCCGACGAGCAGAGCCGCGTGATCGAGCTCGCGTACTTCGGCGGCCTCACGCACCTGCAGATCGCCTCGATGCTCGACGCGCCCGTCGGCACCGTCAAGGGGCGCATGCGCCTCGGGCTGGCGAAGATGCGCATGGCGCTCGGGGACCCAAAGGAGGTGGTGCAGTGAGCATCGACGAGTCGCGCACGGATCCCGAGGGCTGCGGCGGCAACGCTGCGCCGTACGTGCTCGGCGCCCTGACCGAGCAGGAGCACGAGGCGTTCGCCCGCCACATCGAGTCTTGCGCCGTCTGCCGCGAGGAGGTCCTCGCGCTGCAGCTGGTCGCCGATGCGCTGCCCGCCGCCGCGCCGCAGCTGAACGCGCCGCCCGAGCTCAAGCGGCGCGTGATGTCGAGCGTGCGCGCGGACGCGCGCAGGCGTGAGTCCCAGGAGCTCCGCCGCCGCCGCGACGCAGAGCCCAGTCGTGCCAGGCGCCCGGCGGCGCCCGCGTGGCTGCGGTGGCGGCCGAACCTCGCCGCGGCCGCGCTCGCGGCGGCGGTGATCGCGCTGGCCATCGTCGCGCTCTCATCGGGCGGCGGCGGTGGCGGAGGCACGCGCGTGATCCGCGCGCAGGTGATCGTGCCGCGCGCGAGCGCGTCGCTGAGCGTCAGCGACGGACACGCGCAGCTGAACGTGTCCGACATGCCGCAGTCGGTCCCCGGCCACGTGTACGAGCTGTGGCTCAAACGCTCGGCGTCCGGCAGGGCGCTGCCCACCGACGCGCTGTTCACCGTCGCCGCCGACGGTGCCGCGAGCGTCGGCGTGCCCGGCGGCGTCGACGGCGTCAGGGAAGTGATGGTCACCTCCGAGCCGCTCGGCGGCAGCAGCGTGCCGACGCTCCCAGCTTTGATCGTCGCGCGCGTGAGCTGAACGCCGCGCGCGTGGAGGTACTCAGGCCACCCGCAGCTCCTCCCCGCCGACGCGCACGACATCGCCGCGGTGCAGTTGCCGGCCGCGGCGGCTGTCGGGCTCGTCGTTGACGAGCGCGGGCTCGCTGGCGAGCAGCGCCTTGACCTCGCTGCCGCTGTCGACGACGCCCGCGAGCTTGAGTAGCTGCCCGAGCCTGATGGTCTCGCCGTGGATGGGAACGTCGCGCGTCACGGGTGAGCGAATCTAGCCGACTGGCGAGCGGGCGAGGCGGCACCGGCTCTGAGCATCGAGCCGGTAACAAGTCGACTACCACGAATGCGTTAGGCTCGCAGACGATGGGCGAGCGCAGCGCATACACACCGGGAACGTTCTGCTGGAGCGAGCTGACGACGCCTGACCAGACGGCGGCGAAGGCGTTCTACGGCCCGCTGCTCGGCTGGCAGGCCAACGACATACCGCTGGGCGAGGACGCGTACTACTCGATGCAGCTGATCGACGGCAAGCGCGTGGCGGCGATCGCGCCGCAGCCGCAGCAGCAGCGCGACGCGGGTGTGCCGCCGCTGTGGAACTCGTATGTGTCGGTGGACAGCGCGGACACGGTGGCCGAGCGTGCGAGGGAGCTCGGCGGCACGCTGCACGCGCCGCCGTTCGACGTGATGACGGCAGGGCGCATGGCGGTGATCCAGGATCCACAGGGCGCGTACTTCATGCTGTGGCAGGCGGGGGATACGATCGGCGCGGAGCTCGTGAACGCGCCGGGCGCGCTCGTGTGGAACGAGCTGCAGTCACCGGACCTGGATGCGTCGGCGGCCTTCTACAGCGACCTGTTCGGCTGGCAGGTGGAGCAGTTCGAGGGGATGCCGGACCGCTACCTGTCGATCAAGAACGCTGGCGCGAACAACGGCGGCATGCGCGAGCTGACGCCGCCGTCGCCGCCCAACTGGCTGACGTACTTCGGCGTGCAGGACGTCGAGCAGGCGCTCGCGCAGGTGGACGAGCTGGGAGGCGCCAACCTGGCGGGGCCGATCGACATCGGCATCGCGAAGATCGCGGTCGTGGCGGACCCGCAGGGCGCGGTGTTCGCGTTGTACGCGGGCGAGCTCGAGCCCTAGATCGGACAGGGCTCCCCGTCCCTCGCGGCGGCGCTTGAATGCGCCGCCAGCCCGTATGCCGTGGCTCCAGTGTGGACGCCGCGGCGGGGCGCCTCACGGATCATGAACTATGGTTCATATTGTGTTGCGAGATGAGGAAGGACGCAGAGCGCAACCGTGATCGCATCGCGACGGTCGCACGCGAGCTGATCGCGATCCAGGGCGCCGACGTCTCGATGGAGGCGATCGCCGCGGGCGCCGACGTTGCGGTCGGCACGCTCTACCGCCACTACCCGACCAAGGCGCACCTGGTCGAGGCGGTGATCGAGCACTCCGTAGAGCAGATCGCCGAGCTCACGCTCGCGGCCGACGCTGCGATCGCGGCTGGCGGCGATGCTCGCGAGCAGCTCGCCAAGCTGCTGCGGGACCTCGCCGGTCGCGGCGCGGAGAACCGTGCGCTGCGGGCGACCGCGCTCTCGCTCGGCGTCCCGTACAAGCTGCGGCCAGAGGAGAGCCCGCCCGCGCCGGGGTCGCGGATGGACGCGCTGCTGGCGGCGCTCGACCGTGTGCTCGATGCCGCACGTGCGGCACGCGTCGTCCGGCCTGACACGACCCGCATGGACATAACCGTCCTGTTGCGGGGCGTGCTCGACGTCGAGCTCGATGAGCAGGCTCGCGAGCGCTACGTCGAGATCATCCTCGCGGGCCTGCGACCGGCTCGAGGCTGATGGCGCTCTCCGCAAGAGCACTGCCTCGTCGAGCGGATGGCATCGAGCTCGCTCGCCCACGCTCGCCGCGATTCGCGCGCGCATCAGACGCGCCACGGTCCGCGCGCGCAAGCGGCGATGACATCCTGCGCGCGCTCCGGCGCAGCGCAGCCGCCATCGACCGCTGGCTCAGGGCGGACGTCGGCGAGGCGATTCGCATGCAGCTGGCTCCGTCACGTCGAGCTCCGTCACGTCGAGTCACCGCCCACGACGCTGCTGCCGCGGCCGGTGACGGCGCGACGGAGCTGAGAGCCAGCCTGCTTGCGTGGTCGTCGGCGATCCGCAGGCGGCGGGCGCTGCTGATCGCCCGTCGCCACCTGATCGCCGCGCTCGCGATCGCGATCGCGGCGGAGCTCCTGCTGATCGTCCTCGGCGAGGATCGCCACGGATTGTGGCTGCTCGCGCCGCTAGCGCTCGGCCTGTTGGATGGAACGCTCGCCCTGAGCCGCCCGGTGCGGTTGGAGCGCGTCGCGCAGATGCTCGACCGCTGCCTGTCGCTGCACGACCTGCTCGTGACCGCGTGGGCGATCGAGGGCGAGGACGCGCCGCCGCAGGGGCTCAGCGCGCTCGTCGCCGAGGAAGCGCGCGCGGCCGCGGCCGCCAGCTTCGCGACGGTGCACCTCGCGGCGGGGCGGCGCGGGCGGGAATGGTCGTGGCTGCTCGCGGGCCTGGCGGTGCTCGCAGCGCTGGCAGCGGTGCCGGGCCTCGAGGGCGGCCGCTCTGCGCGCCACGCCGTCGCCCCCGCGGCGCCCGCCCGCGGGTCAGCCGCGACGCCCGCTCCTGCCAGGGCGACTGCGCCCCCGGTCGTCGCTCAGCTCGAGCACCGCAAAGGGACCCCGGGCACTGGGCTTGCGCGGCCGCCGCTGGCTGTCACCGAAGGTGGGACGGGCAAGGCGAAAGAAACCGGTTTCCGCGGCTACGGTAGCGGGGGCAAGGACCTGACGGCTCAGCAGCTCGCGCGTCTGGGCATCAGCCTGCCGAGCGCCAACACGAAGGCGCTCGGCGCGCTGTCGGTCGGCGAAGCCGGCAACGGGAGCGCGGGCAACGGCGCGGGCGCCCGCAACGCGGGCAACGGTAGCGCCACCGGTAGGGGAACGGCCGGGGAAGCGGCGGGCAAGCCGTCGCAGGGCGGCGGCGCGGTCGCCGGGGGCAGCGCGCTGACACCGGCGCACAGCCCCGGCGCCGGCCTCGGCGCGGGCGGCACGAAGGAGGCCGGCGCGGGCCAGGGCGGAGGGAGCAGCGGCCACTCGCCACCAGGGGGTGGTGCCGCGGGCACCTCCGCGGGCAGCACGACGCTCGGTAGCGGCCTGGTCCCCGCGCTCGGCACGGGCACGTCCGGGCTGCCGCTGCAGGCGGGCTACGCGCCGACCGGTACGCGTGGCTCGACCGGTAACGAGGCCGTCTCGCAGACACCGAACGGAGGCGGCAGCGGCGGGCGCTCGGCGCACACGAGCGGCGGAGGGGAAGGGTCCGCCAGCTCCAGCCTGAGTGCGCTCCCACCGACGTTCAACTCGACCCCCGCGCTCGACCAGGGGGTGCTGTCGAGCTACTTCGGATCCGCGAACCAGCTCACGACCGGCAACTGGTGAGCGAGGAGTGACGTTCGCCGCCGGTGGAGCTCTCGCGGGGTTGGCGCTGCTGGTGCCGCTCGTGCTGCTGCATCTGCGCCGGCGCGGCCAGGTCGTTCGCGAGGTGCCGAGCCTGCTGCTGTGGCAGCAGATCGAGCTCGTCGACGCTCAGCGATCGCGCGGCCTGCGCCGGCCCTACCTGCCGCTGCTGCTGCTGGCGCAGGCGCTCGCCCTGGCGCTGCTCGTGTTCGCGCTGGCGGAGCCCACGAGCGCCGCGCCCAAGCCGGAGCCCACCAAGGTGATCGTGCTCGACGACTCCTGGCGGATGCAAGCTGCCGGGCGGATCGCCGAAGCCAAGCGCGACATCCAGCGGATCCTCGCCGCGGAGGCTGCGGATACGCCCGTCCGCGTGGTGCTCGCAAACGGCCTTCCCAGCGTGGTGTACAGCGGCACGCGCGCTGGCGTGCCCGCCGCGCTCGCACAGCTGCACGCGAGCTCGGCGCCGGCCGACCTCGCCGGCGCGCTGACCGTCGCGGCCGGCCTGCTCGACGGACCCCACGACTCGATCGTGTTGATCCGTGCGCCCGAAGACCCCGTCCCATCGGTGAGCTCGAGCGCGGGAGAGCTGAGCACGCTCACGCTCCCCGGCCCACTCGGCGACCAGGGCATCTTCGACGCGCGCGCGCGCTGCGGCATCGGTGCGAGCGCGACCTGCGAGGTGTACGCGACCGTGCGCAACAGCACCGGTCGGGCCGTCGAGGACCGCCTCAGCGCCGACGCCGCGGGACACCCGTCGCTGGCGCTGCAGGTGCGGGTCGCCGCGGACTCGACGGCGCCGCTCGCCCTCGTCGCCGAGCCGGGCCAGCGTGTGAGCCTGCGCCTGCAGGGCGGCGACCTCCTGCCCGCCGACGACGAGGTATGGGTCACGGTGCCGGCCGCCGGCGACCTTCCAAGCTCCTCGGTGGTCACGCTCGTCGGCACGCCGTCGGTGGCGCTCGCGGCGGCACAGGCGTTCGCGGCGGTGCCCGGCGTGACGCTGCGGCTGCAGACCCCAGCGACATACCGACGCAGCGACGCCGCGCAGAGCAGCCTCGTGGTGCTCGACCACTGGCTCCCGCCGGGCGGCCTGCCGCCGAGTCCCGCGGTGCTGCTGATCGACCCCCCGCGTGTGCCGGAAGGGCGCGTCGAAGGCACGCTCGGGGAAACCGTCGTCAGCGGCACCGACGCCGAGCAGCGAACTGCTGGACGGCGTCGAACTGTCCTCGCTGTCGATCGACTCGCGCGCGGCGAGCCGGCTGACGCTGCCGCGATGGCTCACACCGATCGTCTGGAGCCCCGACGGCGTGCTGCTGGCCGCCGGCGAGGACGGCCGCCAGCGCGTCGCCACGCTGTCGTTCGAGCCCGGACAGTCCGACCTTCCGCAGCTCCCGGCGCTGCCGATCCTCGCATCCAACCTCGTGCGGTGGGCGGCCGGCTGGACGCCCGCAACGGCCACCGCAGGAGTTCCGTTCGCGGTTGACGCGACGTCCGGGATCCGTTCGCTGGCGCTGGATCGCGACGGCACGGTCGTCGAGCTCGTGCACGTCAAGAGCGCGCCCGTCGCGCTCACGGCAGGGCAGCCCGGCCAGTACACGATCAGCGAGACGGGAGCGGGTCTGACGCGAGACGCGCACGTCGCCGTCAACACTGCCGAAGCCGCGCCCGCCGGCTCGGAAGCGGTCGATCTCAGCGCGACGAGGAGCGGCAGTGGCGGTGGCGCGCCGGCGAATCAGGCGCCGTGGTTCCTCGCGGCGGCGCTGGTGATGCTCGGCCTCGAGTGGGCCTACTGGGTCTCGCGCCGAAGGCGTGTGGCGACGTGAGCGCGCTCAGCTTCAGCCACCCGCTGGTGCTGCTGGCGCTGGTGCCGGTCGCGTGCGGTGCGCTGCTCGCCAGGCGCGCGCTGGCGCCCAGCCCCTCCGGCCGTGAGATGCTGTGGCGGGCGCTGCATGCGCTCGCCCCGGCGTTGCTCGTGCTCGCGCTGGCCGCTCCGCAGCTGCACAGCGGCTCGCGCCGTCCGACGGTGCTCGCGATCGACGAATCGGCGAGCGTGGACGGCACGATGCGCGCCGTCGAGCGCCACTGGACGGCGGGCGTGGACAAGGACGGATGCGTGTCGCCGTGTCGTGTGATCCGCTTCGCGACGACGCCCGCGGCGAGCCCGCCGTCTCAGACCGGCGCCGCGGGGCTCGGACCCGGCGCGACCGACCTGCAGAGCGCGATTGGCACGGCGATCGGGTTGGCGCCCCGCGGCGGTCGTGTGGCCGTGCTGAGCGACGGCGGCCAGACACGGGGAGAACTGCTCGCCACCGCGCCGCTGGCACGCGCACGCGACGTACAGGTCGACTGGGTGCCGCTGAGCGACCCAAGCCGGCGCGACGCCGCGATCACGGCGATCGGCGTGCCGCCGGTCGTGCATCTCGGTGACACCGTGCCGCTGACGCTGACCGTGCACAGCAGCGTCGCCGCGCTCGCGGTCCTGAGCGTGAGCGACGGAGGCGCGCGCACGGCGAGCGAGACGATCGACCTGCGCGCCGGCGATGACCCGCTGCTGCTGCTGTACACCGCGGCGAAGCTGGGCTGGCAGTCCTTTCAGGCCACGATCTCGCTGCCCGGCGACAGCGTCAGCGCGAACAACTCGCTGGCCGCGGTGACCGACGTGGTGGCGGCGCCGCGCGTGCTCAGCGTCGGCGGCGCGGGCTCGGCGGTGCCGGGCCTGCTGAAGCGCGCCGGGCTGAGCGTCGCGCAGCTGGAACCCGCGGCGCTGCCTCGGAGCGCGGGGGGTTATGCGGGGCAGGACGCGGTGGTCCTGAACGACGTCCCTGCTTCGCAGCTGAGCGCGACGCAGATCGCCGCGCTGAGCGGCGCCGTGCGCAGCGAAGGTCTCGGGCTCGTGGCCCTGGGCGGCGCCCACAGCTTCTCGCTCGGCGGCTACGCGCGCTCGCCGCTGCAGCAGCTGCTGCCGGTGTCCAGCCTCGTGCCCGGCAATCTGCAGCGGCGGAACCTCGCGATCGAGCTCGTCCTCGATCACTCCGGCAGCATGATCGAACTCGCCGGCGGCGTGCAGAAGATCGCGATGGCGCGCGCCGCAGCGATCCAGAGCGCCGCCTTCCTGCGCGCCCACCAGGACGCGCTCGGCATCGTGGACTTCGACATCAAGCCGCACACGCTGGTGCCGCTGCACCTGCTGATGAGCGCCGCAGACGAACGCCAGGTCGACCACATCGTCGACGGTCTGGAAGCCGACGGCGGCACGAACATCTACCTCGGCCTCGAAGCCGGCCTGAATGCGCTGCTCGCCAGCAACGTCAAGCAGCGCCACATGATCCTGCTGACCGACGGTATCAGCCAGCCGGCCAACTACAAGCCGCTGCTCGCGCGGATCCGCAGCGATCACATCACCGTCGCGACGGTGGCGCTCGGCGCGGAAGCGGACCGTGGCCTGCTCGCAGAAATCGCCGCCGGCACCGGCGGCCGCGCATACGTAACCGAAAAGGCGAGCGAACTGCCGAAGATCTTCGTCAAAGAGACGCAGCTGAGCGCCAAGCCGGTGCGCGTGAGCGGTCACCTGTCGGTGCAGCTGACCAACGACAGCCCGATCGTGCGCTCGCTGATCGGCAAGCCGCTGCCGAGCCTGCGGGGCAACGTCGTCACCCAGCTGAAGAACGGCGCGCAGGCGGACCTGCTGGCAAGCGACGCGGGCTCGCAGGTCGACCCCGCGCTCGCGCAGTGGCAGATCGGCACCGGTCGCGTCGTTGCGTGGACCCCGGGCCTGGACAGCGACTGGGCCGGCGACTGGCCCGCAGAGAGCGCGCTCTGGAACGAAGCCGTGCGCTGGACCGAGCGCGGTGTCGAGCCCTCGCCGCTCACACCTCAGGCGCTCGGCGGCGCGTCCGACTTGTTGCAGATCGACCTGGCGAGCGCCGGCACTGCGGCGCTCGGCGTGAGCGCGATCGAAGGCACGCTCGCTGCCGCCACCGCCGGCACCGGCGCGCGACCGATCCAGTTCGAGCCGGTCGGGCCGAGCCTGTACGACGCGAACGTCGCGTCGTGGTCCGCCCGGCGTCTACCGCTTCGCATCTCCACACCGTCGGCCCTGTGCGCCGATCGGCCACCGGCGAGCTCGCGATCGGCTATGCCGCCGAGTACTCCCCGGTGACGCCGCACGTCTCGCCGATGGCGCAGCTCGTCGCCCAGACCGGCGGACGGATCCTGTCCCCGGCCGGCGCGCAGGTGCGCTGGCCAGCCCCGAGCACTCCCTGTGGCGGTGCTCGCGCTGCTCGCGCTGGTCGTCTTCCTGGTCGGCGTCGACCGGCCGGATGCTGTCCGGCGCGGCCAAACGGCCCGGCTCTCCGGCATCCCCGCAACCGCGGGCACTGGAGCGGGAGGAGGATGAGGACGACGGGCAGGCGGGGACATCGGCGCAGGAGCAGGCACCGACACCCGCGGGGTGAGACGTGAGCGTCGATCCCCGACTCAGCTGGACGGCGCCACGCGCACCAGCGTCTCCTCGCGTGCCGCGGCGATCAGGAACTCGAGCGGGTCGATGCACGCGTCCGCTTTCACGTAACGCACCCCGTTTGCTCGGCACTGCTGCTCCATCTCGGCGCCGAGGCTGCGTAGCGCGTCGCGTAGCGCTGCCCGCACCGCGGGCGTGATCGTCGCTTCGATCCGGCTGCCCGGTCTCGCTGTCGAGCAGCACCGTGCTGCCTCCCCAGCTGCCGCCGTCCCGCGGGATCGCCACGTGCACGAACGTGGCTGTCCGGGCGCTGCCGCGAGCGCCACAACCGCCGCCGCGAGACTCCTCGGCGGCACCAGCCCGTCGCTGATCAGCACCGCCGCCTCCGGCTCCCAGCCGCTCGTGGCTGAGCGCCGGATGCTCATGTCCAGGTCCGTCGAGCGCCCGCGCGGCAGTCGTTCCAGCTCCTCGACCATCGCGCCGAGCTCATCGCTGCCGGAGTCGAAGCCGCCGCTGGCGACGCTGGCGCCGTCGCTGAGCGTGTGCACCTCCACGGCATCGTCGCGCAACAGCGCCACAGCGCCCAGCAGCGCAGCCAGGCGTCGGCCATAAGCGCAGCTTGCTCGGCACGCCCGAATCCATCGAGCGACTCGCGTCGAGCAGCACCGACAGCGCACAGGCTGGCCTCCTGCGGCGAGGTTCTGATGTGGAGCTCGCGCAGACGCGCGTAGATGTTCCAGTCGATCCGGCGGACGTCGTCGCCGGGGATGTAGCGGCGGTAGTCGGCGAACTCGAAGCCCGCCGCCTGCCCGGGCCCTTCGCGCTCGCCGACGAGGCCGGCGACGAGCGCGTCGAGCGACTCGAGGCTGAGTGCTTCGAGCGCCTGCGATGTCGCCCGGTCCAGCAGCGGCCCGCGCTGCTCGCCGCCTCCTCGGATCGATCTGTCCGCGGCTCGAGCGATCAGCTCACGGACAGCGGCGAGCACGTCCGCGACGATCGTCTCGGCCGCCACCGCCTCGCGCTCGGCATCGAAGTTCAGCACGAGCCGGTGTCGCAGCGCCGGCATCGCGACCGACCGAACGTCCTCGACCGAGAGATTGTGGCGTCCCTCCAGCAGCGCGGTGATGCGGCCCGCGAGGCTCAGCGCCTGGGCGGCGCGTGGGCTCGGGCCGAGCCGCACGTAGTCGCGCACCATCGCGGCGCCGTCGGGCGCCGGCTGCAGCGCCAGCACGAGGTCGACTGATGTACTCGAGCACCAGCGTCGCGGCCGGCACCTCGCGAGCCAGAACGCCCATCGCGAGCAGCTGCTCGGCGCTCGCGACGCGTCGATCTTCGCCGCGACGCGCTCGTTGGTCTGCACGACGATCTCCTCGAGCTCGTCGCCGCTTGGGTAGCCGAAGCGCAGCTTCAGCATGAAGCGATCGAGTTGGGCCTCGGGGAGCGGATAGGTGCCATGCAGCTCTACCGGGTTCTGGGTCGCGAGCACGCAGAAGGGTCGCGGCAGCGGGTACGTCGTCCCGGCCGCCGTCACCGTCCCCTCCTGCATCGCCTCCAGCAGTGCGCTCTGGGTTCGCGGAGAGGCACGATTGATCTCATCCGCCAGCAGCAGGTTGCAGAACACCGGTCCCGCGCTGAAACTCCGAGTGCAGCCCACTCGGCCGGGTCCTGTGCTGAACACCGTCGTTCCGGTGATGTCGGCGGGCAGCAGGTCGGGCGTGAACTGGACACGGTCGTGCGAGAGTCGCGAGCCGCCGCGCAAAGGCGCGCGCCATCGAGGTCTTGCCGAGGCCGGGGATGCCCTCCAGCAGCGCGTGCCCGCCGGCAATCAGGCACAGTCAACACGCCCGCGAACCGCCTCGCGTTGACCGACTATCGCGCTGGCGATCTGCGCCTTCGATCGCGAGCGCGGTCTCGCGAAAGGCGCCGGATCGGATGCCTCCGCAACGCCCCCCGCGGCGCTCGGCGCGACCGGGCGCGGCGTCGCGCGCCATGCCGTCGCCAGGGTCCGCTGCCGGCTGCGGCGTCACGGGCTTAGGCGGAGTTCAATCGATACATAAGATGAACTAAGCTTCAACTTGAACCATAGCGGACGCCCGCGTACCGATCGTTTCTGCGCGGAACACCCTGCTCGTCGAGCCCGGGGGCTCCGACGAGGACCACGGCCGACCCGTGCGATCCGCAGTCTGAACCCGCCTGGAGGAAGATATGAAAAGTGGCATTTGCGGCGGGCCGTGGGGGTCGGCCTGCTCGCCGCCATGAGCCTGCTCGTGGCCGCGTGTGGCAGCAGCATAACAGCAGCACCAGCAGCACGAGCAGTGCGACGACCGTGAAGGCCGCCCCTGCCCACGAGCTGGGAACTGGCGGGAGCCAGACGCGGCAGAACACGCGCGACGTCGGCGGTCCGATCAACTCCTCTAACGTCTCGACGCTCGGCGTCGCCTGGACGGTCCCGATCATCGCAGTCCGGCACGTTCGGGGCGTACGCGACGACGCCAGTCGTGTCCAACGGCGTCCTCTACACCCAGGACCTCGCGTCGAACGTCTACGCGATCAATCTCTAAACAGGCAAGCTCCTGTGGATCAAAAAGTACAACTCAGCCAGATGAGGGTCCGAACGGCGTCACGATCGCCAACGGAACCGTTTACGGCGCCACCTCGGAATCGGCGTTCGCGCTGCAGGCCGCCACCGGCGAGCAGTTGTGGAGCAAAAAACTCACACGCAACGCCAGCGAGGGCATCGACATGGCGCCGGGCTACAACAAAGGCACGGTCTATGTCTCGACGGTCCCGGGAACACGAAGGCGTTCTATGAAGGCAACGGCCAGGCGATCCTGTGGGCGCTCAACGCCGAAACGGGAGCGACGAAGTGGAAGTGCGAACAGGTCCCGAAGAACCTATGGTCCAACGCGAACACACGAACATCAACTCCGGCGGCGGCCTGTGGGACCCACCGACCTTCGGCCCGGAAGGCAACCTCTACGTCGGCGTCGCCAACCCCGCGCCCGTTGCCCGGGAACGAAGCCAAGTTCCCGTTGGGCACGAGCCGACCCGGGCCGAACCTCTACACGGACTCGATCGTCAAGCTCAACGAACAAACGGGCAAGCTGGATCTGGTACTACCAGCTGACGCCGCATGACATCTCCGATCACGACTTGGAGAACTCCCCGATCCTCGGAAGCGACAATGGCACGCCGATCGTGATCGACGGCGGCAAGGCCGGGATCGTGATCGCGGTCAACGCGGAAACGGGCAAGCTGGTGTGGAAGAGACCGGTCGGCGTGCACAACGGCGAGGACAACTCAACGTCGAAGTCGAAAAGGCAATCCTGTCGAGGCTGAAACTGCCGTGGATCGATTGAGCCTGGCGACCTCGGTGGGGTCGAGTCCCAGCTCGCGACGAATGGCAAGACGGTATTCGCCGCCGTCAACAATCTCGCCGTGAAGTACACCGCTTCGAATGGCTCAATATGGCGAATTCGTCGGTGGAGTCGGCGCGGGTAAAGGCGAACTCGTGGCGGTCAACGAGGCCACGGGTGAGATCGAATGGGCTAAAAAGCTGCCCACCTCGGCCTATGGCGCAGTCGACGCTCGTCGAACGATGTCGTGTTCACGACGACGTTCAACGGCACGCTGTATGCGTTCGAAGCCAGCACGGTGAAGAACTGTGGAAAACGAAGCTCTCGGCCGGGCACCAACGCACCGGTGGCGGTCGTCGGGAACACGGTCGATCACCGCGGGCAGCTTCCCGCAGGCGGCGGGCCAGAAGGCGCTGATCATCGCGTACCGGCTCGGGGCGACAGGCACATTGCCGACGTCCACCCCGCCGCCGACGACCACGACGACGGCCACAACGCACGGCAAAGCGGCGGCCCCGACGGCGGCGAGCGTCATCAAGATCGAAGCCAACCCGACGGGCCTGCTCAAATACACGGTAAGCTCAGATCACGACCACGCGGGCACGACAGATCTCGAATTCACCAACGAATCGCCGCTGGAACACGACGTCGTCATTGACAACGCCAATCAGAAAAGATCCTCGGTCAAACGCCGATATTCGATCAAGGCACGAAGAGCTTCAAAGTGACGCTCGCGGCGGGGACCTACATGTACTTCTGCTCGGTTCCGGGCCACCGCGAGGCAGGAATGGTGGGAACGTTGACGGTCAAGTAACCAGGGTGAGTCGACGGTAACGACAGTAGGAAGATGAAGTGGACAGGTGAATGGCGAGCGTGCTCCGGTGCGCTCGCCATTCGCGTCAATGCTTCGCGGCCGTGCGGCGCTGCTGGGTCCGCGACCCGGAAATGCACTCCTGAAGCCTCGGGCAAGCTGCGATAATTTCTGGCCATGAGCGCGACCGATGTCACGAGACGGACGAGGTTGCGCACGATCGCGCCCGAGGAATACCAGCGGCTGGAGTTCGACGTCTCGGGAATGACATGCGGCTCGTGCGCGGCGCGGGTGCAGCGCACGCTCAGTCGCGAGCCGGGTGTGACGGACGCGCTGGTCAACTACGCGACCGGGCGCGCGACCGTCGAGCTCGAGCGGGGGGCGCTCGACGACGAGCAGCTGATCGCGGCGGTCAGGAAGGCAGGCTACGGCGCTTCGCGGGTCGGCCCGTCGCCGCGCGAGTACGCGCACGCCCGCGCCGAACACGATGTGGACGAGCAGCGAAGTCTGATGCGCCGAATCGTGCTCGCGGTGCCGCTGGCGCTCGCGATCGGGGTCCTGACATACGCCGATCCGCACGACACGACCGCGCAGTGGGCGGCGGCGGCGCTCGCGGTACCGGCGCAGTTCTGGTGCGGGCTGCCGTTCCTGCGCTCGGCGTGGGAACGAGCGCGGGTGCGCGCCACCAACATGGACACGCTGATCGCGCTGAGCACGCTCGCGAGCTTCGTCTACTCGACGGTGATGCTGCTATCCGCGAGCACGGCCGCTCAGGGCGCCGTCGGGGGCTCAGGGATGACGCTCGACTACGACATGGGCGCGACGATCATCGCCGCGCTGCTGATCGCTCGCTGGTGTGAGGCCAAGGCGCGCACCAGCGCCGGCCGCGCGCTGAGCGAGCTCACGCAGCTCGGCGCGACACGCGCACGACTGCTCGACCCCGAGAACCCGAGCGCGGCGGAGCGCCTCGTGGCGGTCGAGGAGGTACGGCGCGGCGATCTGTTCCTGGTACGCCCCGGCGACAGGATCCCGGTCGACGGCGTCGTGATCGACGGCGCCTCGGCGGTCGACGAGTCGATGCTCACCGGCGAGTCGCTGCCCGTCGAGAAGCGACGCCGGCGCGCCGCTGACGGGCGCGACGTTGAACGTCGACGGGGTCCTGCGTGCCCGCGCGACGCGCGGTCGGCGCCGACACGGCGCTGTCGCAGCTCGTGGCGCTGGTCGAGCGCGCGCAGGCGTCCAAGCCGCAGATCCAGCGGCTCGCCGACGAGATCGCGCGCTACTTCGTGCCCGGCGTGCTCGTGCTCGCCGCGTTGACCGTGCTCGGCTGGATCTTGACGGGACAGTCAGAGCACGGGATGGCCGCTTCGATGCACCTCGAGCACGGGATCGACGCGGCGATCTCGGTGCTGATCGTCGCCTGCCCGTGCGCGCTCGGTCTGGCGACGCCGGTGGCGCTGCTCGTCGGCACCGGGCGCGGGGCGAGCCTTGGGTTGCTGGTCCGCGGCGCGGAGATCCTCGAGCGCAGCCAGGAGCTCGACACGGTGGTGTTCGACAAGACCGGCACGGTTACCACCGGCGAGCTGTCGCTGATCGACATCTGGGCGGCGCCCGGTGAGGAGCCCGCGCGCGTGCTCGCGCTGGCCGCCGCCGCGGAGGCCGGCTCAGAGCATCCGGTCGCCGTTGCGGTCCGCGCTGCGGCGAGCGAGCGCGGTGTCGAGGCCGCGGGCGCGGCGGAGTTCCGCGCGATCCCGGGCCGCGGCGTGCGCGCCCTCGTCGACGGCGCCGGCGTGTGGGTCGGGCGACCGTCCGCTGAGGAGAGCTCTGAGCGACTGGCGACGGCGCTCGATGCGTGGGAGGCGCGCGGCTGCACCGCGATCGTGATCGAGGCGGACGGGCTGACGATCGGCGCGATCGCGCTCTCCGACACGGTCAAGCCGGAGGCGCGCGAGGCGATCGATGCGGTGCGCCGGATGGACATCGAGGTCGAGCTGCTGACGGGCGACAACGAGCGCGCCGCAGCCGCCGTCGCGGCGGCTACCGGCATCGAGCACGTGCGTGCGGCGGTCACCCCCGCGGGCAAGCTCGAGGAGATCGCCCGCCTGCAGCGAGCCGGTCACCGCGTGGGCATGGTCGGCGATGGCGTCAACGACGCCGCCGCGCTCGCGCAGGCCGATCTCGGGATCGCGATGGGCACGGGCGTGGGCGCGGCGATCGAAGCGGCGGACATCAGCGTGGTGACGGGCGACCTGCGCGGTGTGGCGCGTGCGCTGGGGCTGGCGCGCGAGACGTACACGATCGTGTTGCAGAACCTCGGCTGGGCGCTTGGCTACAACGTGATCGCGCTGCCGCTGGCGATGACCGGGCTGCTGAGCCCGGCGCTGGCGGCCGTGGCGATGGGCATCTCGAGCATCTCGGTGGTCGCCAACAGCCTGCGCCTGCGCCACTTCGACGCGTCCGGGCGCGAGACGCGTGTGCGTTCCCGCGGCCAGCGTCGCGCGAGCGTTGGCGTGGCCGCGCTGCTGCCGGTTGCGCTGCTCGGCGCGCTGATGATCGCCGCGCCGGCGACCTTCACGGTCGCGAGGGACGCGGCGCGGGCACTCGGAACGATGGCCGGCATGGACATGTCCGGCATGTCTGCCTCGGCGACCGTGCGGGTGGAGCGCCCGGGCGGACGCTGCACGCTGTCCGTCTGTCCGATCCTGAAGCCGGGCCCGAACGAGCTGTCGGTGGCCGGCGAGCTGGGCTCGGCGCTGGCGGCGGTGTGGGTCACCCACGCCGGTGGCAACCTGGACGCGCGCCTGGAGCTGCTGACGCCGACGATGGCCCCTGTCGCCGAGCCGGTATCGCTCGCGGGTGCCTCCTCGCGGCAGGCGTGCGGCCCGGGATGCTGGACGTTCACGCTGCCCGGCCACACGACGACGTTGGCGCTGTCGGCAAGCGAGCATGGCCGTCGCTACGCGCTGAGTCTGCCCGTTAGCTGGCAGCAGGGCCAGAGCGCGAGCGCGCGCCGGCTGCTGAACGAGGCGGTCGCGAGCATGCGATCGCTCGCGGGCGTGCGCGTCTATGAGACGCTCACCAGCGGGCCTCCGCATCCGGTGGAGCAGATCCACTATCGCTTCAGTGCTCCCGAACGCATGGAATACACGGTGGCGACGGGCGGACGCGTGGTCGCGGTCGGCTCGACTCTGTGGGCGTTCACGCCCGGTCAGGGCTGGCAGCGCAGCAGCTACAACGGCGCGGGCGCCAGCTTCGCGACGAGCCGCTGGTATGACTGGCAGGAATACGACCAGTCCGCGCAGCTGCTGAACGAGGGCGACGTGAACGGGCGTCCAACGGCGGAAATCGCGCTCATGAGCACGACGCTGCCGGTGTGGTTCCGGCTGCGCGTCGACATTCCGGGCGGACGGGTGAGTCAGGTGGGAATGGTCGCGAGCGGGCACTTCATGAGCGACAGCTACTCGCAATACGGCGTCGCCCAGCGGATCGAGCCGCCTACGCGGTGAGCAGGCGCTCTTCTTCGAGCGCGCGTTTCAGGGCATCGTCGAAGGCGAGCGTGGCGATGCCGAAGGGCTCGGCGCCGGAGGGGTCGGTGACGATCGTCTCGGTGGTCAGCCCCTCGACCAACGGGCGTGCGACGTTTGTGTCGACCGGCGTGACGAGCCCGAGCCATAGCGCGGACAGCCACGGCGTGATGAACGGGACGGGCAGCTTCGGTCGCGGGCGGACGCCCATTGCGATGGCCATGCGGTCGAGCATGTCGCCGTAGGCGAGGATGTCAGGCCCGCCGATCTGCACCTCGCGCCCGCGGGACTCGGGCACGTCGGGTGCTCGCAGCAGATATTCGATGACGTCGTCGACGGCGATCGGCTGGGTGACGACTCGCAGCCAGCTCGGGGCGATCATCACGGGCAGCCGTTTGACCAGGTAGCGCAGCGTGCGGTAGGACTCGCTGCCGGCGCCGACGACCATCGCCGAGCGGAAGTACGTCAGCGGCGGGCCCTCGGCGGCGAGCGTGATCGCTGTCTCGTGACGGCTGCGCAGGTGCTTGGAGACGCTTGCATCGCCGAGGCCGCCGAGGTAGACGACCCTGTCGACTCCCTCGCGCTTGGCCATGTGGGCGAAGTTGATAGCGCCGCTGCGCTCGCGCTCGGAGAAGCCGGCACCGCCGGCCATTGCGTGGACGAGGAAGTATGCGACGTCGATGCCCTCGCCCAGCCCGCGCAGACTCGCCGCGTCGGTCACGTCTCCCTGGCGGATCTCGGCAGCCGTCGCGCTCGAGGTGGACGGCCCGCGCGGGATCGCGCGCAAGGCAGCGCACCTGCGCGCCGGAGTCGCACAGGGCGCCGACGAGACGGCCACCGATGAACCCGCTTGCCCCTGCTACCAACGCGTGCGTTGCGATCGTTTGAGCTTACTCCTGGGTGAGCGCGCGGCGGACGAGCCCGGGCGCGAGGATGCGCAGCGCGGCGGCGAGCGCGTATGCGCGCGGGACGTAGCGCTCGGCGCGCCGCCGGATGCCGGCCTCGTAGATCGCCTCGGCGGCCTTGTCGGGCGTGGAGACGATCCAGCGCGTCCACGGCTTGGCGGTGAGCTCGGATTGGGGGAAGCCCTCGGTGGAGATGAACCCGGGCAGCACGAGCCCGACGTGCACGCCGTGCGCGTGCTCCTCGGCGAACAGCGCGTCGGACCAGCCGGCGAGCGCGAACTTGGAGGCGCTGTAGGCGCCGGATCGGGCGCGCGCGACGCGGCTGGCGGTGGAGGCGACGTTGACGATGGCGCTGGGCGCGCAGGAGCGCAGCAGCGGCAGCAGCGCCTCGGTGAGCCGCACCTGGGCGTCGAAGTTGATGAGCCATCGTGCGGTGCACGTTGGCGTAGCCGCCGTCGGCGAAGCTCGCGCGCCATGCGGCGCCGGCGTTGTTGACGAGCAGGTCGAGCCGCCCGTGGCGCTCGAGCACGTGCTCGCGGATGCGCGCGGGCGCGTCCTCGTCGAGCAGGTCGACGGCGAGGTAGCTGACGCGCCGAGAAGCGGCTTCTCCGGCGCCGCCGCCGAGCTCGGCGGCCAGCGCACGGAGGCGCTCCTCGCGCCGGGCGACGAGCACGAGCGATGCGCCCGGCTCGCGCGCGAGGCGGCGCGCGGTTGCCTCGCCGATGCCGCTCGACGCGCCTGTTATCAGCATCACCTGGCCCATGGACGGCTAGCCTGTCAGATTGGCGCGCAAGCGACCCGACGTGAGGCCGCGAACGATCGCATCGCCCGCAAGCGCGAGGCGCTGGAGCTGTTCAGCGGGCTGCCGCGCCACTACGACGCGCTGTCGGCGGCGCTGAGCTTCTGGCAGGACCCGCGCTGGCGGCGGGCGCTGGTGAGCGCGCTGGCGCCGGCGCGCGGGCCAGCGCATCGCTGGACGTGGCGACGGGCACGGGAATGGTCGCGGCGGAGCTGCTGGCGCGCGCGGACTGCTCGGTGGTGGGCGTCGACCAGAGCGCCGCAGATGCTGGCGGCGGCGCGCGCGCGCTTTGCGGCGCTCGCGCAGGCGGAGGGGCGCTCGCGCGTGGAGCTGATCGAGGGCGAGGCGGAGGCGCTGCCGTTCGCCGACGAGAGCTTCGACGCGCTGACGTTCACGTACCTGCTGCGCTACGTGGACGATCCGGCGGCGACGATGCGCGAGCTGGCGCGCGTGGTGCGCCCGGGCGGGCGCGTGGCGTCGCTCGAGTTCGGGGTGCCGCCGTGGCCGCCGGCGTACGCGGCGTGGCGTCTGTACACGGCGGTGGGGCTGCCGGCGCTGGGGCGGCTGGCCTCGCGCGAGTGGGCCCAGGTGGGTCGCTTCCTCGGCCCGAGCATCCGCGGCTTCTACGAGCGCCATCCGCTGGAGCGGATCGTGGGCTACTGGCAGCAGGCGGGGCTGGTGGACGTGCGCGTGCGGCGGATGAGCCTGGGCGGCGGCGTCGTGATGTGGGCGAGCAAGCGCGCGGACGGCGTCGAGGCGCCTTCGCCCGATGACGCTCGCGAGGGCTGACGCGGCGATGGGCGCGACGCACGAGCGCCCGGCGCAGACCCGCGAGCGCCCGGCGTTCTACGCGCTGGGCGGCGGGCGCGTGGGCGATGCGCTGACGCTGCTGCACCCGCCGTACACGGCGTGGCACCTGAGCTACTTCGCGCTGGGCGCGGCGGTGGCGCCGCACCTGTACGTCGACCGGCTGCTGTGGGGCGTGGCGGCGTTCGCGCTGGCGGTGGGGGTGGCGGCGCACGCGTTCGACGAGCTGCACGGCCGGCCGCTGCGCACGAGCATCGGCGACGGCACGCTTGTGTGCGCGGGCGTGGCTGGCCTGCTGGGGGCGCTGGCGATCGGCGTGGCGGGGATCGTGACGGTGACGGTGTGGCTGGCTGCCGTTCGTGCTCGCGGGCGCGCTGTTCCTGCCGGCGTACAACCTCGAGCTGGCGGGCGGGCGCTTCCACGGCGACGTGTGGTTCGCGGTCGGCTGGGGCGCGTTCCCGGCGTTCACGGGCTACTTCGTGGACGCGCAGAAGGTGGCGCTGCCGGGCGTGCTGATCGCGGCGGGCTGCATGGCGATGAGCGTCGCGCAGCGGCGCTTGAGCTCGCCGGCGCGCGAGCTGCGCCGGCGCACGCTGGCGATCGACGGCACGCGCTCGCTGAGCGACGGCAGCACCGAGGAGCTTTCGCTGGCCGGCCTGCTGCGGCCGCTTGACGGAGCGCTGGCGGCGTTGTCGCTGGCGACGGTGTTGACGGCGTGTGCGCTCGTGGTGGCACGGCTGTGACAACTTCGTGACCGGCACGCGGTCGGCATTTACGATCGCGGACCGCGTATAGCGATGGTTATACGGGCGTTCGAAGAAGAGATAGACACGCCCGGCCATACCCGTCGAGCAGGTGCGCGCCGGGGCCGGGTCGCACCTCGCGCGCGTCGGCGGGCGCGCGAACACCGGGTGCGAACAGGCCGAGCACGCTGCCGCCGAAGCCGCCGCCGACGAGGCGCGCGCCGCTGGCGCCGGCATCGCGCAGGCGCTGCGACGGTGGCCTCGACGGCGGGCGTGGAGACCTCGTAGCAATCGCGCAGGCTGCGGTGGGAGGCGTTGAGCAGGCGGCCGATGGCTTGCAGCTCGCCTGCGCGCAGCGCGATCACAGCCTCGCGCACGCGGTCGTTCTCGTCGAGACGTGGAGCGCGCGGCGGCGCAGCGGTTCGGGCAGCGCCTCGACCGCCGCGCGGTCGGCGTCGCGCAGCGAGTCGACGCCGAGCAGCTCGCAGGCGCGGGCACATTCGGCGCGGCGCTGGTTGTAGCCGGAGCTGGCGAGCTGGTGGCGCTCGCCGGAGTCGAGCACGACGAGCGTCCAGTCGCCGAGCAGCAGCGGCACGGGCTCGATGTCGAGCGTGCGGAAGTCGATGCAGAGCGCGGCGTCGGGCGCGCCGTAGAGCGAGGCGAGCTGGTCGAGCAGGCCGGTGTGGGCGCCGACCCAGTCGTTCTCGACGCGCGCGCACAGCCGCGCGATGTCGATGCGCTGGAGCTCCCTGAGACCTCCGCCGTCGTGCTGGCTGCCGTGGACGGTGGCGGCGCGCGCGCCGAGCTCGATCAGGGCGAGGCACAGCGCGACCTCGAGCGCGGCGGAGGAGGACAGGCCGGCGCCCGACGGCAGCTCGCCGCCGATCTCGAGGCTCGCGCCGGCGCAGCGGGAAGCCGGCGCGCTCGAGCTCGGCGACGGTCCCGCGCACGAACGCGCGCCATCCGCTTGCGGGCTGGGGCGTCGGCGAGCGCGAACTCGTCGCGCTCGTCGAGGTCGCGCGCGTAGGCGTAGATGCGGCCTCTGTCGGGCGCAGCCCGCGAGAGCGGCGTGGGCGCTGACGGTGATGCCCTGGCGATCGCGAACGGCAGCGCGAGCCCGTGGTTGTAGTCGGTGTGCTCGCCGATCAGGTTGACGCGCCCGGGGGCGAACGCGCGGACGTGCTCAGGCGGCACGTGCGATCGCCTCGCGCAGCTCGGCGGCGGACTCCTCGGGCAGCGTGTCGGAGATGAACGTGCCGGCGCCCTGCTCGGAGCCGGCGAGGTACTTGAGCTTGTCGGCGGTGCGCAGCGGCGGGTAGAACTCGACGTGCAGGTGGCCGTGTCCGGCGACGCGTCGGCGTCGGCGCCGCGCGAGGGGGAGACGGTGGGCGCCTGGTGGACGGCCATGACGTAGGGAAAGCGCCTGTCGAACAGCGCGTCGTAGCCGCGCACGAGCGTCTGCAGGGCGCTGCCGAGCAGCGCGCAGCTCGTCGGGCTCGCACTGCAGCAGGCTGGGCCGGTGCTCGCGCATGACGACGTGCGCTTCGTAGGCCCAGCGGGCGGCGTAGGGGACGTAGACGACGACGCTGTCGTTCTCGTAGAGGATGCGCCGGCCGTCGGCGAGCTCGCGCGCCAGCAGCGCGCACGGCGCGCAGCCGCCGAGGCGCCGTCGGCGGCGAGCTCGAGCGCGGGCACGGGCGGCAGGAACGGGTAGCCGTAGATCTGCCCGTGGGGGTGGTGCAGGGTGACGCCGACCTCGACGCCGCGGTTTTCGAAGATGTAGACGTAGTCGATGTCCTCGCGGGCGCCGAGCTCCGCGTAGCGGTGGCGCCAGACCCACATGAGCGCCTCGGCGCGCTCGGGCGCGAGCGTGCCGAAGGAGGCGTCGTGGTCGTCGGTGTAGACGACCACCTCGGCGGCGCCGCAGCGGCGCCTCGAAGGCGGGGAAGCGGTTGTCGAAGACGGCGATCTCGAAGCTGGGGAACGGGATCTCGGTCTGCGGGCGGCCGGGCCGCGTGGGGTCCAGCGGGCAGTGGTCGCGGGCGGGCAGGAACGTGCGCTCCTGGCGGTGGATCGCGTAGACGACCTCCTCGCCGCGCAGCTCGTTGAAGCGCAGCTCGCTCACGCTGGCGGCTGCTCGTCGCGGGTGTAGAGGATCAGCGCGCGGCCGTCGTCTTTGACGTGGCGCGCGATCGCGAGCGGTCCGATGCGCTCGGGCGCGTCGGTCTGCGCTCCGGTGCTCTGACCGGCTGCTCGGGCGCGGGGCGGCTCGGCGGGGTTCTGCAGCCATGCCCCGAGGGTATAGCACATTCCGACTGGCCGGTTTGACTATGGTTGTGACCGGCAGGGATGCGTAGTTGAGCCGATGCTCGCGGGAAGTTGCGGCCCTGCGAGTAGAGGAGGAGCAACATGGCAGACACCGACCAGGCGCAAGAGGCGGTCGAGCGTCTCGAGTACCTCGACCGAGAGGACGTCGGGCGAGGAGGAATCGACCGGCGCGCGTTCCTGCGCCGCACCGCACTGACCGGCATGGCGGCCGGCTCGGCGAGCGCGATCCTGAGCGCGTGCGGCTCGAGCGCGTCGAGCGGCAGCAGCAGCGGAGGCGGCTCGGCGAGCATCTTCGGCTCGCACCCGATCGTACAAATTCGTGGTCGTCAACCACGTGACGACCAACCCGTTCTTCGTGCCCACCCAGTACGGCATCGCCGACGCGTGCAAGCTGCTCGGCTGCTGCTACGAGTGGACGGGCTCGGAAAGCAAAAACATCGACCAGATGGTCAACGCCATCAACACCGCCGTGTCATCCGGCGCCGACGGGATCGCGGTCTCGCTGATCAGCACCACCGCGTTCAACGCGCCCGTCGAAAACGCGCTGAAGGCGGGCATCCCGGTCGTCGCCTACAACGCCGACGCCCCCTCCAACAAGCGCCTTTCCTACATCGGCCAGGACCTGAAACTGGCCGGCGAACTGATGGGCAAACGGATCGTCGAAGACGTGGGATCGGGCGACGTGGTGATCTTCATCGCCACGTGCGGGCTCGGCGAACCTGCAGCCGCGGATCGAAGGGGCGGAAAAGGCGATCAAGGACTCGGGCGCGCCGATCACGCTGAAGACGATCGTGACCGGCTCCGCTGGAATCGGGTGAGAAAACGGCGATCGAAGCCTACTGGACCGGCCACACCAGCACGAAGGGGATGTACGCGGTCGACGGCGGCGATACCGCGGAACTGGCGGGAGTCATGCAGAAGCTCGGGCTGAACGCGAAAGGCGTCAAGGCGGGCGGCTTCGACCTGACCGAAAAAACGCAGAAACTGCTCCACGAAGGCTTCCTCGAATTCACGATCGACCAGCAGCCCTACCTGCAGGGGTTCGTGCCGATCCTGCAGCTGTTCCTATGGCAGGTCTCCGGGTCCCTGTCGGGTCCGGCGGAAGTGAACACGGGCCTGAAATTCGTCGACAAGGAAAGCGTCACCCCGTACGTCAACTCCAAGAGCCGCTACGAGGGCACTTCCTCTGAAGCCAAAGTGGTGCCGATCGCGGCTGGCACCGCGGCGTAGCTGATGGCGGAGGCGGAGGAGAACCCGGCGTCGCCCGGGACGTCCACGCCACCGGCTGGGGGTCCGGCGCGTACGCGCCGGACCTTGCTGCCGAGTCGCAGGGCGCTGCTCGAACGCGTGCTCTCGCTGCGCGAGGGCAGCATCATCGTCGTCACGCTGCATCGTGGCGATCTACTTCTCGCTGAACACCAGCACCTTCCTCACGGTCGCCAACTTCAAGACGCTGCTGCCGTACTTCGCCCCGTTCGCGATCCTCGCGGTGGGCGAGGTGTTCGTGATGATCCTGGGCGAGATCGACCTGTCGATCGGGGCGACGTACCTGCTCGCGCCGCTCATCTTCTACAAGCTGGCGGTGGCCGGGATCCCGCCGGTGCCGAGCGTGCTGCTCGCGCTCGTCTGCTGCATGGCGGTCGGCTTCGTCAACGGGTTCTTCGACGGCGATCGTGGGCATCAACTCGTTCGTGACGACGCTCGGCATGCTGTTCACGCTCGAGGGTCTTGACGCTGATCATCTCGCACGGCCAGCCCGTCTCGTTGCCGGACGCGCAGGTGACGACCTCGACCGTCAACGTCCCCCACGTGATCAACGGCGCGCACATCGTGCTCACCGAAACGGTCAACCACGTCTCGACGTTCGCGAAAGTCCTCGGCGAGGGCACGTACTCCGAGCTGATCTGGGCGCTGGTGATCGTGGTCGTGGGCCAGATCGTGCTGACGTTCACCCGCTGGGGCCTGTACACGGTGGCCGTGGGCTCGAACAAGCTGGGCGCGGCCGAGGCGGGCGTGCGGGTGCGCCTGGTGATCATCCGCAACTTCATCCTGTGCGCGACCGCCGGCGGCTTCGTGGGGATCCTCGAGGCGGTGCGGGCGTCGCAGCTGGAGCCGGACGTCGCCGGCGCGAACGAACTCCTGTTGCTAGGGGATCGCCGCAGCCGTGATCGGCGGCACGCTGCTTGCGGGCGGGTCGGGGACCGTCGTGGGCGCGCTGATCGGAGCGCTGTTCCTGGGCATCCTCAAGGACGGGCTGATCCTCAAGGGCGTCAACGCCGACTACCAGCTGTTCTACCTGGGCCTGGCGATCATCGTCGCGATGACGATCAACGTGTATGTGCAGCGCGTCCGCAGGGGGTCCCGCAGTGGCTGATCGGCCGATACCGGGGGAGACGATCGTCGGGCCGGCCTCGGCTCCGGACGACGTGCTGCGCGTCGAACACATCGCCAAGCGCTTCGGGCCGGTGACGGCGCTGCGCGACGTCAACCTGCACCTGCGCAAGGGCGAGGTGCTGGGCCTGCTGGGCGACAACGGCGCCGGCAAGTCGACGCTGATCAAGATCATCAGCGGCTTCCAGAAGCAGGACTCCGGGAAGATGTTCCTGCACGGCCAGCCGTATGAGCCGAAAAGCGTCGACGACGCCCGCGCGAAAGGCATCGACACGGTCTACCAGGACCTGGCGCTGATCGACGAACTGTCGGTCTACCACAACCTGTTCCTGCGCCGCGAGCGCCTGCGCAAGCCGATGCCGCTGCTGGACAACCGGCAGATGAAGCGCGAAGCGCGCGCGGCGCTCGACGAGATCGGGATCAACATCCCGCGCATCGACGTGTCGGTCGCGCGCCTGTCGGGCGGCCAGCGCCAGGCGATCGCGGTCGCGCGTACGGTCAACTCCGACGCGGACATCATCCTCCTGGACGAGCCGCTGGCGGCGATGGGCGCGAAAGAGGGAGCGCAGATCCTCGACCTCGTCGCGCGGCTGAAGGCCGAGGGCAGGGTCTCGATCATCATGATCCTGCACAACTACGTGAACGTGCTCGAAGCGTGCGACCGCGTGAGCATGATCCAGGACGGCGTGATCGCGCTGGACAAGCCGACGGCGGAGACCTCGGTGCGAGGAGCTGACGGACATCGTCGTCAACGAGTACCGCCGCGCGCGCGAGGAGGCCCACGCGGAAGAGGCGGCGGCGGGGACGAAAGGCGGGGCAGACGAGTGACGCGCCGCCGCCGTCCGTCCTCGCGCTGACGCCCGGCGGCCCTACGCGCCGTCGCCGACGTGCGCGAGGCCGTCGGCGATGAGCTGCTCGACGTATGGGCCGAGCAGCTTGGCGACGGAGGCGGCGCTCATGCTGGCGGGGCCTTTGGGCAGCGCGGCGTAGCTGATGGCGAGGCGCACGAGGCACTCGCTGAGCAGCTCGGCGTCGTCGCGCTGGACGAGCGGCCAGCTGGCGAGGATGACGGCGGTGAGGCGCTCGACGGCGCGCTCGACGAGTGGCGTGCCGTGGGTGGTGAAAAGCGCGAGCAGCTCCTCGGAGCCGTCGCCCGTGGACGATGGCGCGCACGAGCGGGTTCTCGGCGGCGGAGGCGAGGAATACGTCGAAGGCGGCCGCGAGCGCGGCGGCGGGGTCGTCGAGGTGGGCGCTGACGGCGTCTTCGACGGCGAGCAGGAAGCGGTCGGCCTCGCGCAGGACGAGCACCTGCGCGAACTCGTCTCGCGAGCCGAACTCCTTGTAGAGCGTCTGGCGGCTGACGCCGGCGGCGAGCGCGATGTCGGCCATCGTGACGTCGGCCCAGCGGCTGGCTCTGCAGCTGGTCGCGGGCGGCGTCGAGCAGCGTGTTGCGCAGCAGCTCGCGCGCGGCGACGGAGTAGGGGACGGTGGCGTTCATTCGACGGGCTCGAAATCGACCTTATCGCGCACGCCGCAGTCGGGGCAGGCCCAGCCGTCGGGCACGTCGCTCCAGGGGGTGCCGGGCGGAAAGCCCTCGCGGGCGTGCCCGTGCTGCTCGTCGTAGACGTAGCCGCAGGCGGGGCAGCGATAGCGGCTCACGGCGTGTTCTCCGCGTTCTCGGGCATGCGATCGCTGCTCATGCGGCGACGCGGTAGCGCTCGAGCGCCCTGCGGCGCAGCCGGGGCTTGACGTTGGCGCGGTCGAGCTGGCCGTGGTAGTGGGCGAGCACGCGGTGGTCCATGACGCGCCGCCAGAGGGGCGGCAGCGACGGCGAGCAGGATCATGCCGGCGTAGCCGGTGGGCAGCTGTGGCGCGTCGTCGACGTGGCGCAGCGCCTGGTAGCGGCGGATCGGGTTGGCGTGGTGGTCGGAGTGGCGCTGCAGGTGGTAGAGCAGCACGTTGGAGGCGGCGCTGTTGCTGTTCCAGCTGTGCTCGGGGCGGGTGCGCTCGTAGCGGCCGTCCTCGCGCCTTCTGGCGCAGCAGCCCGTAGTGCTCGAGGTAGTTGACGACCTCCAGCAGCGAGAAGCCGATGACGGCCTGGATGCAGTAGGTAGGGCAGCACGACGAGCCCGAAGCCGGCGACGAGCGCGGCGAACAGCACGACGGTCATCGCCCAGGCGCCGAGGATGTCGTTGCGCGCGCTCCAGGCGGATCTGCTCGAGGCGGCGCAGGCGCACACGCTCGAGCTCCCAGGCGGAGCGCAGGCTGCCGAGGACGGTGCGCGGCAGGAACGCGTAGAAGCTCTCGCCGAGGCGCGCGCTGGCGGGGTCCTCGGGGGTGGCGACGCGGACGTGGTGGCCGCGGTTGTGCTCGATGAAGAAGTGCCCGTAGCCGCTCTGCGCGAGCGCGACGCGGCTGAGCCAGCGCTCGAGCGAGGCGCGCTTGTGCCCGAGCTCGTGGGCGGTGTTGATGGCGATGCCGCTGACCATGGCGACGGTCAGCGCGAGCCCGACGCTGTCGACGGTCGAGAGGTGTCCGTGCGACCACAGCCAGCAGGCGAACACCAGCCCGGCGTACTGGATCGGGAGGTAGAGGTAGGTGCACCAGCGGTAGTAGCGGTCCTGCTCGAGCCACTTGATGACGCTGTCGGGCGGGTTGCGCGCGTCCATGCCGAGCAGCAGGTCGAGCGGGGGGAAGATGCCGAACACGAGCATCGGCCCGTAGAACCAGAAGATCGCCGAGCCCGGTGGCGTGCACGAGCCCCCACGAGAGGAACGGAAGCGTCGGGATCGAGCAGCCCGAGCAGCCACGCGTAGCGCTTGGGGTCGCGCCAGGGGCGCGCGGTTGCGGCTGTGTCGGCGGCGGTTGCGGCTGGCTCGGCGGCGGCTGCGGCGGCTGACATGCGTTGGACCTCCGTGGTTGTCGTGAGACCCCTCCTCTGCACGCGCACTTTACACGAAGCATGCTCTTTGTCAACCAGGACAACATAAGCGGCCATCTCGTACGCGCCGGGATGCAGCTGACGCTCGCGCGGGCGCAGCTACCGCGCCGCCGCGGCCCTTACAGGCGACTATCTATGGAGACCTCTCACGCGTTCTGGCGGGGTCGTGGCGCGCGGGATGGCGCGCGGTGGGCTGGAAATGTGGCGCCGCGAGGCCCGGCGCGCGCCGAATCAGGTGCCGGGAGGCCGGCGCGACTCGAGGTATTCCTCGTTCTGTCGGCGCTCGCCGCGGATCTGGATGGCGATGTAGACGACGATGATGTTGACGATCACGCCGATGCCCCCGAAGGTGACGATCAGGCCGAACGTCTTGACGAACGCTTCGCTGGCTGCGACGGGCATGCGGGGAGCCTAGCAACGGACCGGGCGCCGGTGTCGTAGCCTTCGGTGCACCGCCGTCGAGAACAGCTCGGCGAACATGCACCGGGAGAGGTGCCGGAGCGGTTGAACGGGCGCGACTGGAAATCGCGTAACGGGGGAAACCTCGTTCGAGGGTTCGAATCCCTCCCTCTCCGTGCAGGCCCGCCGTCGGCGAGACCGACGGACAGCGGATAGGTGCGTCTGGCGTCCTAACCTCGTGAGGTGTCCCCGAGGCGAGCTGATCCGTTCAAGCCGCCGGTGGGAGCGTCCTACACGAAGGGCGAAATCAACCGGGCCGGCAAGCTCGCCCGACAGCTCGTGACGATGCCTGGCACGACAGATGCCGCGTTCGATGCGCTGGGGAGGGACGAGATCTTCAACGCGTTCTACGCCATCACGTGGTGGCGTAGCCTCCACGCGCGTCCCCTGTCGAGTGTCGCCGCCGGCCTGCGCTACCACGTCGCGCAGGAAGGCGGCGAGGTGGGCGGGCGCATCGACGTAACGCAACGCCTCAAGCGACGGAACACGATCATCGGCAAGCTCACGCGGGAGCCCAGCATGGAAGTCACGCAGTTCCACGACATCGGCGGGGTCCGGGCGCGTCTTCCAAGTCTCTCGCACGTGTATGCAGTTAGCCGACGTCTCCGCAAGACCTGGACCATCGTCAAGACAAGGGACTACATCGCCAATCCGAAGCCTTCGGGCTACCGTGCGCTGCACGTGATCGCTCGCCGCGACGACTTTGCAATCGAGGTTCAGCTGCGCACGGTCCGCCAGGATGCATGGGCGAACCAAGTCGAGGATGACGGGAGGCAGATCGGGGTCGGCCTCAAGTTTGGAGCTGGTGTGGCCGACGTTCACGACTACTACGTTGCGATCTCCGAAGCGTTTGCCCTTCTCGATCGAGGCGAGCCTCTTCCCGACAAGCTGGTCACAATCCTCAACGAGCGCTATGCCATCATCAAGGGCATCCTGCCCCGACAGCAGCAGTAGGAGAACCATGGGCTCTGAGATCAAGCACTTCCTCATCAAGTACGACATCAAGGCTGGCCGCGCCGACGTGCAGGGCTTCGGTGAGGACTACGAGGCGGCGATGCACGCGTACGAGGAGCTTGAGCAGGAGGCGCGCGAGAGCTCTGACGTCGATGTCGTGCTTCTGAGCGCCGACTCGCTGGAGACAATCAAGCGCACCCACTCCAGCTACTTCGAGACGCGTACCTTCGAGCAGTTGCTTCCAGCCGGCGTCTTGCGAACCTGACTGGCGGGGCGTAGGGACGCGCGGGCTCAGGCGCCATCGCGCTGAGACTCCTCGCCGAAGTGGGTGACGTGCAGCTCGCGGATACGCCGCCAAACCGGAGCCGAGTTCGAACATCGTCCCTCGATCCCCGTCATATGCGCGAAGCACGAACCCCGACCCAAGACAAGGGTCGTGGTCGTCTTGGGGGCATATGTCCCTATTTGACGCTAGGTGCGGAAGCACCGCCAGTGGGTTCGCTCGGCACGTGTGGCTCCGTTAGGTCTTTCTCGCGGCGGGCTTGCCATCTCTGTGTCTCGTCAGCCGTGATCGCCTCGACCTCGCCTACGAGCCGCTGCGCGCGATCCGGACCAGCATACGGAGCAGCACGAACCCTGTAGAGAGCCAACGTGCGTTCAATTCGCATCTGCGCCTCTATGAATGCCAGCCAGTTGTCGTGCCACTGGAAGATCGTCCGGGCGCCGCCCAGGAAGACAACAGCCGCTCCGAGGCTGGCTGTGACTGCAGTACCCCACTTAACAGCTACGGCTAGAGGCACGAGAGCGCCAGCGACCAGCTGCGCCAACTCGAGGTACTGGTAGCCAAGGCGAGCCTTGCGAGCCTCCCGTCTGTACCACGCGAGTCGTGCGTGCGCCTGCCCCAGAGCGCTCTCATCGTCCTCCGCACTTGCCTTTGCAGCCAATTCGATCCCTTCGCCCATAACTACATCATGCAGTGCCCCGCGGGGGCTAGGGCTACCGTCTATCCGCGTGCGCTCCTGATCGCGTCGGCCGCTCGTCGTCGCGCCTCGCGCCCGCCTGGTTCCATTAGAGCCTCAAGCAGCCGGTTCAGAAGGACGGCGGGGTTCGCAGGTCGTCCCGCCCTCTCCGTTTTCGCCGGGTGTACGGCCGTTGTTCGAAACTCGCTCCGGTTCTACTCTGGCTGATCCTCATCTGGCTGTCGTTGGTCACGGTTTGGCGGCTGGTCTGCGGTCTTGATCTCGCTTTCAGTCCACGTTCTGAGCTGTGCGACCAGGACCAGGGCCGCAGATCGGTCCAGAGCGGGGGGCTCCTCACCCTCGTAGCGGAACTCGACTGCCCATGGCGAGAGCACATCGGCCTCGGCAAGCTCGTCGGGTGCCTCGATGTGGTTTTCCTCGACCAAGCCGATGAGGTAGCTAAGCGCGTGGCTCTTCACGAACGTCACGCCGCGAGCGGCCAGTACGGCCTTGATCAGCTTCTCGGCGGCCTGCTGTGCGTGAAAGCCGACGATCGAGTCGGCCACGTCGGCATCCGAGCAGACCTTCCGCACCAGCGTCTCGTCATCGACGGCACGGGCAAGCAGCACCCGCGCCAAGTCAAGCCGGTCATGCGGCGACATGCAGCACTCGACCCTCGGTCAGAGCGGCGTGCACCATCGTCCCCTCCACGGCTCCCCAGTCCTCGGCGTAGCGCTCGCTGACGACGATCACATCGAACGGCATCCCGAGGGGGCGTAGCGCACGACCGAGACGCACCATCTCGTCATGACGGTTGCGAGGATCCCGCTCTACGACGAGGAAATCGAAATCGCTGTCCGGGCCTGCATCACCGCGTGCCCGCGAGCCAAAGAGCACGATCTTGACCGGATCGTCAGCAACAGCCGCCAGCGTCTGGCGCGCAGCCTCGATGACCTCCTGGGCAACCATGGCGACACCGTAGCGAAGCCCGCGGACCAGGGCACGGAAGCGTCAGCCATCCATCCGGGTCTCCAAGCGACGCTAACCGGTCCTTGGCCTCGTATCTCTCCTCGTGGAGCCTTCGGATCAGAGCCCACGGAGATTTCGAGGACTTTCCCGCCATCCCCGTTGGTCCCTGTTGGGGCACACCGTGTTCTATGGCAGGTCGAGTACCAGCAGCAATGCGTCTTCGACGTTGCGGAGTTCCTCGTGTGCCAAGTGTCCGACACGCTCGCCGAGCGCGCGTGCGTCGATGGCGCCGACCATCTCACAGAGAACCTGGGTCGGCTGATCAGCGACGATGACCTCCGGGTGGAAGCTGGCTGTGAACGCTGAACGCGACGTTGGGCAGATGACAACTGTGGAGAGGGCAAGCAGATCGTCCGCTTGGACGATCACCGCGAATCGGCGACCTTCCTGAACGTGGCCGCGCTTGCCTGGCATCTTGATCCGATGGACATCACCACGGACCACGCAGCGTCTCCATCAGTCCGGCGACATCACGTGCTTCTTGCACGTAGTCCTCGTTCTGCATGAGGCGCCGAGCCTCCGCTGCAAGTCCGCCGCGTCGGCGCTCGCGCTCTGCTGTCTCGGTGATTGCTTGCCGTGCGGCCTCGGCACGGCTCAAGCCTCGTCGCCTGGCGATCTCGTCGAGTGCGCTCAGCCCGTCGCGTCCGAGGCGCAGAGAAAGCGGATGGGGAGCCGATGCCACCACACAAGCGTAGCGCAAAGTGCACTACGAAGACACGATACCTGGCTTCAAGATCCTCGAGCTGGGCGTCACGGTTTGCAACGAGTCCCGAACTCCCCGTACAGGGACTCTGCGAGGGCCTGCTGGCGAGCGTCTTCCGAGACCGACTGCGCGCCAGTCACAACCCGCAAACGGGTATGGCGGGCGCGTCACGTCGCGCCTTGCACTCCAGCGTCTAAGGGGTTCTCAAAAGAGTTTTAGTTAGAGCAGCGTCAGGAACTGCCGCGCAGCGCGTCGCGTTCGCGTCGTTCGGCGGCAACCTCGTCAACGCGGTCCCCCGCGGGCTGCAGGTGTTCGTGCATTTCGCGCATCGCACGACCGCTGAGGACGATCGCGCGGAGATCCGAGGTGGCGATCACGGTCGCGGTCCTGGCATCGCCATCGGAGAGGACGGCCAGCTCGCCGAAGCAGTCGCCAGGGCCCATCTCGTTGATGCGCTCGCCACCCTGGATGACATCCGCGTGTCCCTCCTCGAGCATCATGAACTCGAACCCCGGATCGCCCTCCTGCATGACGGTCTCGCCGACCTCGGCGGTCAGTTCGTCCGCCAACCTCGCCAGCTCACGCCGCCGCGCCAGCGACAGCTCGGAGAGGATTCCGATCCGCTCGAGTCGCTCGCCACCGTCTCGTCCGAGGCGCTTTCGGTGCATCTGCTCTCCTTTGCCGGCGGGCCTTCGAGCACGGTCGAAAGCCAGAGGCTTGGACTTTCCGCGACGCGCAGCTTACTGAACGCCAGCGGAAGGAGGCGAGGCTACCCTCGAATATCCGTCCACGATGACGGACGGCCCTCACCGGATCTGCTTGGCGCGGCCGACGCGGGTCCATGGAGCCGACCCCGCCCGCCGAGCGTGTCGTCACGCCGTCAGATCATGCGGAGCCATTTCGCGCGCGCCGTGCGGCGCCCGAGGAGACGCGCCGACCGCGCCGCCGCAGAGCCGACGGTCGCGCATCGTCGGAGCCGAGACCGATCGGCGAGGCGCTGCTGGCCGCTGGCTTGATCGACCGGGATACGCTTGGCTGGGCGCTCCAGCGACAGGCCGAGACGGGAGAGCGCATCGGGCAGATCCTGCTGGCGGCCGGACGCGTGCACCGCCTGGATCTTCAGCACGCGCTCGGCGAGCAGTGGCGACTGCCGTTCATCGATCTGCTCACCTCGGATATCGACGAGTCGCTCGTCCGCGAGCTCGACCCCGAGGTCCTGCTCGCCGAGGGTTGGGTGCCGGTATTCCGCGAAGGCGATCAGACGGTCGTAGCCACCTGCGAGCCGCCGACCGAGGAGCTGCGCGCGCGGGTGCTCGAGCATCTGGGAGAAGGCGCCAAAGTCGAATTGCGGAGCACCACGCCGCTGGACATCGAGCGCACGATCGTCCTCTGCTTCCGCGAGCACATCGTACGACGTTCGACCGGTGAACTGCTGGAGCAACGCCCCGATCTGTCTGCCGCCGGAGGTTGGTCGCTTGGGCAGAAGCGCTGGGTCTTCGCGGCCGGCCTCGTGACCCTCATCGGCATGTCGGTGCAGTGGCAGCTGACCGTCGCCCTGATCGTGGCGGGCGCGAACCTCACGTTTCTGGCGGCCGTCACCTTCAAGCTCCTCGCGTGCCTGGTGGGATTGGGTTTCGGGGCGCGTGTCACCGACGCCACCCCCGAGCGTGACGACCGGCTGCTCCCCCGCTACACCGTGCTCGTGCCGGTCTACCACGAGGCGAACGTGATCGGCGAGCTGATGGGCAACCTCGGCGCACTGGACTACCCGGCGGAGAAGCTCGAGGTGCTCGTGCTGCTCGAGTCCGACGACACCGAGACGATCGAGGCGGCGCGCGCCGCGGAGCCTCCGGCGACGGTGCGTCTGGTGATCGTGCCCGACGCACAACCAAAGACCAAGCCAAAGGCGTGCAACGTCGGCCTGTTCCTTGCTCGCGGTGATCTGCTCGTCATCTACGACGCCGAGGACCGCCCGGACCCGCAGCAGCTGCGCAAGGCGGTCGCCGCCTTCGAGCAGGCCGGCGCCGAGACCATCTGCATGCAGGCGAGGCTGCGTTACTGGAACTACGCGACGAACCTGCTCACGCGAATGTTCACGCTCGAGTACGGATACTGGTTCGGCACGATGCTTCCCGGCCTCGACCGCATGGCCCTGCCGATACCGCTCGGCGGTACCTCCAACCATTTTCGCGTACCCGAGCTGCGGGCTCTGATCGGGTGGGATCCTCACAACGTCACCGAGGACGCCGACCTCGGCCTGCGGGCCGCCGTCGAGGGCTACCGCGTCGGCGTAATCGACTCGGATACAGAAGAGGAAGCGTGTGCGCAGCTGCGTCCGTGGATCCGTCAGCGCACGCGCTGGATCAAGGGCTACATGCAGACGGCGCTCGTGCACACGCGTTCCCCTCGTCGTCTCGTCCGTCAGGTGGGGATCGTGGATGCGGTGGCCTTCCTGCTGCTCATCGCAGGCACTCCCTTGACGTTCCTGCTCGCGCCGGTCATGTGGGCTGGAACCGCGGCCTGGTATGGCTTTGGCGAGCCGCACGTGCCGCTGCTCGACTCAGGGACCTTCTGGACGATCGCGCTGATCAACCTGATCGTCGGCAACGGCATCATGATCGGCCTGAACCTGATCGCCGCCGTGCGCGGCCAGGGCTGGCGATCGGCGCCCTTCGCGCTGCTCAACCCCGCGTACTGGATACTGCACTCGATCGCCGCCTGGCGCGCGCTCGTGCAGCTCATCCGCAACCCGTTCTACTGGGAGAAGACGCCTCACGGGCTACAACAGCGGGCGGGATCCGCCGTCTGTTTTGCCGAGGACACGCGGATGGCGCACGAGCTCTCGTTCTGAGTACGCCCAGCGCGATCGGTTGCCTCGGCCAAACGGCCTCGGCTAGCGTTCATTCCCCGCCGATGCAGTCCTTCATGCCGTACGTGGCGGCGAGCGCGCTGTTGGCCGCGATCGACCTGCGGAGCTCGTTCTCTGCGTCTTCGCCGGGCGTGTTTTCCTCGTTGGCCGCGGCGGTGGCGATGTTCGTCGCGTACACGATCTCCCGCGCGAAGGCGCTCAGCAGCTGTTCGATCGCTCGCGTGTCGGCGGGCGGGCGCGCGAGCGCCTGAAGCTTGTCGTCCGCCGCGTGCGAGAGCGTCACAACCTGGTGGGCGATCGAGACGAACTCCTTGGCGGATGCGGTCGTCGAGAGCCCTTTGAGCGATTCCTGGCGAGCCTTCAGCGGCTGCTCCTGTGCGCTCAGCGCCCGGCAGATGGTTTGCGCCCGCGCGACGAAGCTGGCGTTCGTCGATTGCGTGCCGGCGCTCGACGCCGATCCCCCCGTGTGCGCGCCCGTGGTGCCCGCCCCGCTCGAGCCGCAGCCAGCGACCATCGCGGCTGCAAGACCGGCGGCGAGACCGAGCGCGGGTCTGAGCCGGTCGAGCATCGCGTGCATCGTCGCACACGCGTGAACCGGCGCGGCATCGGCCGCCTCGCCCGATGTCTCGCCGGCCTCTCGCACGCCATATGATCGACCGATCGCCAGCGCAGCAGGCTCCCACGCTCGTGCACGACTTCGGCATCGCCCAGCCCACTCCCGGCCGCGACTTCACGCTGGCCAGCGCCGAGCGAACGCTTGCGTGTGCTGCCGGTGCCGGCGTTGCCGGGGAGCGCGCGGAGCTGCTCGCGGACGCCATCTGCGTGCACACGACGCCCGGCGTGTCGATCGCGCATGACGGGGAGCTCGGCTGCTACCTGCAGTGGGGCGCCATGGTCGACGGCGCCGGGCTGCGCATGTGGGACGTGTCGCGCGCGAACGTCGAGGAGGTGCTGCGACGCTACCCGCGCGTCGATTTCAAGCGCCAGCTGGTCGAGCTGATGCGTGCGGAGGCCGCGGCTGTGCCCCAGGGACGCTTCGGGCTGCTGGTCCGCTGCGGCGTGCCGCTGGCCGTGCGCATGGCGCCGTTCGCGGACTGAGCGTCGAATGGAAGACACGAGGTGGTTGCGATGACGCTGCTCTCCGATGTCGCGCCGGTCGATGCCGTGCTCGCGCGCCCACACAGCCTGCTCGAGGCGCCGTGTTTCGGCCCGGGCGGCGAGGCGGTCTACAGCGACGTGATCGCGGGCGGCGTCTGGGGATGCTCGCCGGACGGTCACGTGCGCGAGATCCTCGCCAAGCGGCGCGGTATCGGTGGCATCCTCGCGCACGCCGACGGCGGCTGGGTGATCAGCGGGCGCAGCGTGATCCACCTGCTGCCCGGCGGTGGGCAGCGCGAGATCCTCTCAGGCGAGGGCGTCTGTGGGTACAACGATCTCGGCGCCGCGCCCGACGGAACGCTGCTCGCCGGCGTGCTGCGCTACCGGCCGCTCGCCGGCGAGGATCCGCGCCCCGGTCAGCTGCTCGCGGTCGGTGCGGACGGCGCCGTCGAGGTCCTCACCGAGGATGTCGTGTGGCCGAACGGCATCGGCGTGTCTCCCGACGGGCGCACGATCTATCTCAGCGACTACGAGCGCGCGGCGGTGCTCGCCGTGCCGCGCGAGGGCGGTGTGGCGAACGCTTTCTGTCGCTCGCCGCGCGGCTCCGCCGACGGCCTCGCGCTCGACCGCGACGGCGGCGTATGGGTCGCGCTGGGCGAGGGCGGCGGGATCGCCCGTTTCCTCCCCGACGGGGAGCTGGACGAGGTCGTGACGCTGCCCGCGAGCTTCGTCTCGAGCCTCTGCTTCGGCGGTGCCGACATGTGCGACGTGCTCATCACCACCGCCGACAACCACGTCCAGCCGGAGCTCGGCGGCACGCTGCTGCGAGCGCGCTCACGGATTCCGGGGCTGCCGATCCAGCCGGTCGCGGTCTGACGCGGCGATCGCGCGTCGAGGGCGCCGTACAGGCGCGCGGTCAAGACGATCGCCGGCGAGCGCTCACGGCCATGCGACGAGCTGCTCCGGCCCGTCTGCGAACGTGTCGGCCAGTCCATGGCTGTCGCGCAGGAAGCCCTCGACGAGGTCGGGCGCGAGTGGGCGGGCGAACAGGAAGCCCTGCGCCAGATCGCACCCCTCGCGCTGGAGCTCGCGAACCTGACTGTGCTGCTCGACGCCCTCGGCGAGCGTCTGTAGGCCGAGTGCCTTGCCGAGTTGGATGAGCGTGTGCGTGAGCGCGTGCGCCTCGCTGGAGAGCTCCAGGCCGGTTATGAACGTCCGGTCGATCTTGAGCGAGTCGACCGGGAACTGGCGCAGGTATGCGAGCGAGCTGTACCCCGTGCCGAAGTCGTCGACCGCGATACGCACGCCGAGCGCCTTCAGCTCGCCCAGCAGCCGCGCCGTATGGTCGGGCTTGCGCATCAGCACTGTCTCGGTGATCTCGATCGTCAGGCTCGCCGGCTTCAGGCCGCTGTCGTCCAGAGCCGCGCGAACCTCCTCGATGAACTCGGGGCGTTCCAGCTGGCGGGCGGAGGCGTTGACGGAGATGTTCAGCGGATAGCCCCTGCGATGCCAGCCAGCGCCCTGGCTGCATGCTTCCTGCAGCACCCAACGGCCGATCGGCACGATCGTACCGTTGTCCTCGGCGATCGGGATGAACACGTCCGGCGGGATCACGCCGCTGATCGGATGGCGCCAGCGCAGCAGCGCCTCGACGCCCACGACGCGCTCGCTCTCGAGGTCGAGCATCGGCTGGTAGACCAGGAAGAGCTGGTGCAGCTCGAGCGCGCTGGCAAGGTCCATCTCCAGGTGGATCCGGTCCTGCGCCGCCGTCTGCATCGCCGACTCGAACTTGACGTAGCCGTTCCTGCCGATCGCCTTGGCCTTGTACAGCGCGAGATCGGCGTCCTGCAGGAGCTCTTCGGCCGAGCCCGGGCGCCCGGTCGCGATGCCGAGGCTTGCGGTGATCGAGATCGGCTCGCGCTGCTCGCCCGGGAGATAGATCGGCTGGCGCAGCACGTCGAGGATCCGCTCCGCCACGAGCTCAGGGGCGGTGTAGAGCCCGACCGAGTCGATCAGCATCACGAACTCGTCGCCGCTGAGGCGACCGACCGTGTCGTTCTCACGCAGCGCGGCCCTGAGTCGCGCGCCGACCTGGCGCAACACCTCGTCGCCGGCCCGATGGCCGTGGCGGTCGTTGATCTGCTTGAAGCCGTCGATGTCGACGAACAGCGCCGTGACCGGGACGTCCAGGCGTCGCGCCCTGCGGAGGATCTGTTCCGCGCGGTCGAGCGCCAGGATCCTGTTGGGGAGGTCCGTCAGCGGGTCGTGCAGCGCACGGTACTCCAGCTCGAAGGTCCGCTCGCCGACCAGGCTCCAAGCGCGCTCACGCGATCCCGACAACACGCGATACAGCAGGAACACGAGAATTGTGACGAGCAGGCCGAGACCCAGGGCGATCGCGCCCCTCGAGTTGGGCGACGCGGCGGCAGCGGGGGTACCGGTCGTCTGCAGCAGCCAGCCTTCGCCCAGATCGCGACGGGAAGAGTAGTCCGAGGAGCTCGCCTTCGAGCTGCCGGCGTGGCCGATCAGCTGCAGCTTGCCGCCGATGTTTCGGTGGTAGAGCACCAGGGTCAACGATCGATGTCCTGCGAGCACGGACTGGATCGTGGTTGCGCTGTCGAACGTCGTCCCGATGAAGCCCCTCAGCGCCGCTCGGCGCCCGGCCGCCGTGGCGATCGAGGAGCCGCGCCTGTACACGGCCGCGCCGATCGCGACCAGCGAGCGGCTGCCGCTCGCGGGCAGCGCGGTGACGATGAACGATCCTGTATCCGTCGCCGTGCGCACGAGAGCGGGATACGGCGAGCGGCCGATGCCCGGGACCTCAGGAGCACAGTAGTCCAGGAGCCCCGGATACGGGCTGGCCGCGACGTCGCTGCCGACGATCGCTGTGGTCAGGCAGTAGCTCGCACGCCTGCCGGGTGGGATCACGTCGAGCTTGTGGCCGAGCAGCTTGCGAAACGCCGGATCCGGCTCGACCTGGCGCCGAAACGCCGCCAGCCCGGAAGCGGGAACCACCCGTATGAACGTCGCGACAACGTCGGGCGACGAGGGCGCTCCTCGCTGCAGTTCGCGATACCACTGCAGGTACTGCGTCTCACTCTGTTGAGTTTCCATCGCCGCACGGGCTCGCATCGTGCGCGTCAGGGCGACGTTCGCGCTCAGCTTCGCCTCCAGCGCACCGCCCAGGACGACGGCCGTCGATTCAAAGGACTTCCTGTTCGCTTCACGTGCGCTGGCGCGCCGTTCGGCGGCGATGAAAATCGATGCGGCGAGGCCGACCGCGAGGATCAGTCCTCCGATCAGCGCTGTGCGAGCCCGGCTCGAGCGCCCGCGCGCGCTCTCTCGCTCGCCCCGCGGCGTACGCACTGGGCCGTTCGACGCCGCGTCGGCGTCATGTGCGTCGTCGGGCCGCAGTGGGCTCATCAGCTGGCCAGCATCATGATTGGCTCGTATCGACCAATAATTCGTACTGCTTGACTCAACGGAACCATAGCGCGCGCCCATCGGAGGTGTCGGCCGGCTTGGCCGCTCGTCTCTCCGATGTATTCGATGCTCTCAGCGACCGGACGTTTGTTCGACTCCCGATCGTCGGACTCACGCAGGGCGGTCGAACCGTCGGGTTAGATAGAAGGTCGAACAGGCCGGGGAGCCATTCCCCTTCTATCGCGGTGGTTGCCATCGCAGTCAGGAGACGCCCATGAATCGTGGCGTCCCACAAACGTCCGAGTCGCCCAGCGGCGACTCCGTCGCAGCAGGTTGTAAGGCCCGTGCTCGGGCGAGAGCCAACACGCTTCGCGCCGCGTTGATCCTGCTCGCATCGCTCTCCACGATGCTCTTCGCGAGCAGCGCGCTGGGGGCGACCGCGTCGGTGGGCTTGGGGACTGCAGCCAGCTTCTCGGTGCTGGCCGGCTCGACGGTCACCAACACGGGGCCGACGACGATGTTCGGCGCCCTCGGCCTGAGCCCCGGCTCATCGGTCACCGGCGCTCCGCACGTGCTCGGTGCAACGCACGTCGATGACGCCGTCGCGATCGGCGCCAAGAACGCGCTCACGACTGCTTACAACAACGCCGCCGGGCGACCGAGCAACGGCTCGGCCGGAACGGATCTCGCCGGCCAGGTCTTCCTGCCGGGCGTGCGCACGGCGAGCAGCTCGCTGCTGCTCTCGTCGGGATCGGTGACGCTCGACGCGCAGGGCGACCCCGACGCGGTGTTCATCTTCCAGATCGCCAGCACGCTGATCACAGCCTCGAACACGAGCGTCCTGCTGATCAACGGCGCACAGGCGTGCAACGTGTTCTGGCAGGTCGGCTCTTCGGCCACCTTGGGCACCGGCACGCGCTTCGTCGGCACGATCATGGCCCTCGCGACGATCACCGCCAACACCGCGGCGACGATCCACGGCAGGCTGCTCGCCAGCACCGGCGCCGTCAACCTCGAAACGAACACGATCACCACGTCCAACTGCCCATCGAGCGAAAGCGGCGGCGGCGGCGGAACGGAAACGGCCGGCACCGAAACCGGCGCCGTCGGCGGCTCCACAACCATCGGTGCCAGCACGACGAAACCGGCAACCTCAACCCCGAAAATAGCCGCCAAACGCAAACGTCGTCACGCTCGCGCGCGGCCGGCACTGCCCCATCATCACGCCGGCTTCACCGGATGAGCGCGCCACACATCCGCGCGCTCGTGCGCTCGGCGCTCGGCGCGGCGATCGTGTGCCTCGCCGGCGCGTCCGCCGGCCTGGCCCGCATCCCCGCGACGGCCGGGGCGGTGACAGTCGCCGCCGCCAAGGCGAGCGTCCAAGCGACGCAGGAACTGGTGGTGCTGTCAAGCGTGCACGATGCGCGCCGCGGGCCCGAAGCCGGCTCACCGCAGGTGGCGATCGTGGCGGCCGCCCGGCCGATCACCGGCGAGCCGACGACGCTGCCGGTGCTCGCGCGCTCGATCGCGCCCGACGGCGGCCGCTGGTTGCTGGTGCTGCTCCCCGGTCGCCCCAACGGCGCGAGCGGCTGGATCGAAGAACGGGGCACACGCCCATCGGTGACCGTGTGGAGCATCGTGGTCGATCTGTCGGCTCGCCGCGTCCGGGTGTACCGCGAAGGCCGTCTCGTGAGGGTCTTCCAGGCGGTCGTCGGCAAGCCATCGACGCCGACGCCCACGGGCAGCTTCTTCGTCGAAGAGAGCCTGCAGATGCAGCCCGGCGAGCCCGGCGGTCCGTTCGCGCTGGCGCTGAGCGCCCGCTCGAACGTGCTGCAGGAATTCGAAGGCGGCCCGGGCCAGATCGCGATCCACGGGCGTGAGAACCTCGGCGGCACGCTCGGCACGGCCGCCTCACACGGCTGCATCCGCCTTGCGACCGCGAGCATCGACTGGCTGGTCTCCCGCATCGACCCGGGGACGCCGGTGAGCATCGTCGCTGGCTGACCCCACGCAATCGCGACCCTCGAACGTGCCTCGCCTCAGGGGTGGCTAACCTGGATGCCATGATGATGACCACAGCCGAGCCGATGACCGCGCGCGGCGCCCACTACACGGCGCTGCTCGAGACGATCGAACGTCAAGGCGCCGCGAAGCTGCACGCGAAGGAGCGCGAGACGCTGCTGGAAGCGGCAGACGGGCTGCTCTTCGGCGAGGCAGAGAGCCCGCGAATGCTGCGAGCGGCCGAGGATCTGATCGAGGCGCTGGAGACGAGCGAGCGCTGGTCGGCGGAGAGCTGCGATCAGTTGCGCGAACACCTCTACGGCTGCGACGGCGGAGCCGGCAACGCCTAGAACACGTCGGTCGCAAGGCAGACGACGAACGCGACGAGCGCGACGGCGATCAGCACGCCGGCGAGCACGCGCCGGGGCACGTGTTCGCCGCTCATGAGCGATCGCCCGCCTCGATCTCAGCCAGCCGGCTGACCAGCCGAGCGTTCTCGGCGCGCAGCCGGATCGCCTCTCTCCGGGCTTCCGCGGTCTCCCGCGCCATCGCCGGCAGCACCACCCGCAGCTTTTGCAGCCGGTCGATGACGGCTCGCTCGCTCAACCGCTGCGGCGGGCCGGTGTCGGCACGGCGGCCGCGGACTCCGTGGCGGTCGCTGAACGTCGTGCTGTTGGGCACCGTCAGAACCTCGCTCTTCATCTCCATGATCCAGCTCCTCTCGCGTCTCGACGTTCGATGGGTGGCGGTGACGTCAACAATCGCGCCCCGGGCTGCCCGTCGCGCCCGTGGAACGCCCGGGCTGGTGCCCTGGTCCGGACGACGTGGGCCGCTCGAGCGATCGTCGGACACGTTCGCGGCGGCTCGACTGCTCCAGCGTTCACAGCGCTGGAGCCCTCCGTGGTTGCGCGGCCTGTTCCCACGCATGGGCGAACTGCAGCAGCTTCGTCTCCGCCAGCGGCGTGCCAAGCAATTCCAGGCCCACCGGCAGTCCAGCTTCGGTGAAGCCGACGGGAATCGTGAGCGCCGGCAGGCCCGCCTGGGATCCGATGACGGTGTTGGTGGGAAAGGTGAGGGCGCGATACTTCTCGGCGGCGAGCTCCGCGCGCGTCGGGGGGATGACCTGCACCGTCGGGTAGGTCAGGAAGTCGAGCTCGTGCTCGGCGAAGATGTTCAGGATGAGCCTCCGGAAATGCTCCTGGTTGAGCCGCCGGCGCAGGCTCTCGGTCTCGCCGGCGAGCGCGTCCGGTCCGTCGGCGATGTCGTGGAACAGGTCGTTGAGCGGGTGAAACCGATTGCTGTCGTAGATCTCCATGAAACTCGACACGGGCGCGTGGGGACGCTGCGCGAGGAAGTCGCCGATATCGATCTTCGACTGGATCGCGTAGACAGAGGTATCCGCGATCCACGCGGCGAGCCCGGAGATCTCGAGCCCCGGCGTGGTGGACACCCCGAGTGACTCCAGGCGCGAGATGGCTGCTCGAATCGAGCGGTTGACCGGCTCCGCGTCGGGGTTTGCATCGGAGTCGAAGCCCGTCTCGAGCACTCCCACCCGCCACCTGTCCAGAGGGATCTCGACGTCGAGCGCCTGTGCGTAGCGCGTGTCACACGGGTGTGCCGAAGCGGTCACCGTGAAGGGGTCCCGCGGGTCATAGCCGACGATGCTGTCGAGCAGCTTCGCGACGTCGCAGACCGTTCGGGCGATCGGGCCCGGAGTGTCCTGGAAGTGCACCAACGGTGAGAAGCCGCTGCGGCTGATCAGGCCGGTGGTCACGCGCAGGCCGTACAGGTTGTTGAACGCGGCGGGGATGCGGACGGACCCGCCCGTGTCCTCGCCGATCCCCACCAGCCCGAAGTTGGCGCTCACGCCCGCGGCCGTGCCAGCGCTGGACCCGCCGGACTCACGCTCGGGGGCGTATGGGTTCTTGGTGTGGCCGGTCATCGACGAGAACGAGAACCATCCCGCCGCGAAATCGCACATGGCCGTCTTGGCGAGGATCACAGCGCCGGCGTTCTTGAGCCTGGCGACGATCGTCGCGTCGGACGCCGGCACGTAATCCTCGAACAGGATCGAGCCGAAGGTCGTGCGCAGGCCGGCCGTCTCCGCCTGGTCCTTGACGAGCACGGGCACGCCGTGCAGTGGCCCGACGAGCTCGCGGCGGGAGGCGAAGAACGAATCCAGAGTGGCGGCTTCGTCACGTGCGAGAGGGTTCACCGTCACCACGGCTTGAAGCTCCGCGCCGGCACGGTTGTGCGCCTGGATCCGCCCGAGGTAGCAATCGACGAGCGCGCTGGCGGTCAGCTCGCCGGCGCCCAGCGCGGTGTGAAACTGCTCGATCGTCAGCTCTTCGAAGCGCTGCTCGAGGCCGCTCACTGGGTGTCTGTTCCCACCGCGCGCATCGCTTCTCGTCAGTGCCCAGCTCGCGCTAGGCGGCGACGCTTGCTCGTCCGTCGTCGGGCAGTGCTCCACGGAGCTCTCTGCGAGAGCTGACGCCGAGCTTCGTGAACACCTTGCGCAGGTGCCACTCGACCGTGCGTGGGCTGATGAACAGCTCGGCGCCGATCTCCGGGTTCGTACGTCCTGCGCTCGCGAGGCGCGCGATCTGCGACTCCTGCGCGGTGAGGTCGTCGCGTGTCTCGGGTGTGCGCTTGCGCACGGTCTCGCCGGTGGCCAGCAGCTCGCGCCGCGCGCGCTCGGCAAATCCCTCGGCGCCCATCGCGGCGAACAGCTCGTGGGCGCCGCGCAGCTGCTCGCGCGCGTCCACGCGCCGGCCGGCGCGGCGCAGCCACTCGCCGTAGAGGAGGTGAGCGCGTGCGAGCTCGACGCGAACGCGGGTGCGGCCGAGCCGCTCGATCGCCTCGCGGTAGAGGGGCTCCGCGGCGTCATCCTCGCTCACGAGCGCGCGCGAGCGGGCCTCGATGCCGAGCGCCCAGTCCGTGTTCCCGGCCCGTGTGCTCTTCGAGAGCTGCTCGAGCGCGGCGAGCGCGAGCTCGCGTTTGTCGCTTCGGGTCGCTGCCTCGATCAGCTCCGTCTGCGCCCACGCAAGCACCCCGAGATCCTCGTACGCGCAGGCCGACTCGGCGGCCGTCAGCGCCTCCGCGTAGCGGCCGAGGCCGTTGTAGAGCAGCGCCGTCGCGAAGTGGCTGATGCCCAGCCCCATGCCCTCGCCGCGGCTCACGACATCCTCGATCGTGGCGTCGATCAGCTCGATGGCCTTGGCCTCGTGACCGCGCAACGCGGCGATCGCGACGGCGCCGTAGGCCGCCAGCTGAGTCCCGCTCGCGTCGCTGACGGTGCGTGCCTCCGCGGCGAGCGCAGCACCGTCGTCCAACTGGCCCCAGAACCCGTGGACGAAGATGCGCGAGCGCAGCGCGATCGGGAGCACCGTGAGCGCTCCCGCCTGACGCGCCAGGCGGACGTGCTGCGCGCACAGCAACTCCCAGCTCTCGTCGTCCCACAGATCCTGGGCGACGCGTCCGGCGAGCCACAGCCAGCGCAGTCCTTCCTGCGCGGAGAGATCCTCGCTGCGAAAGCCGCTCAGCGCCTGCTTGAGCAGCGGCGTGGCGGCGGCGCGGCCCTCGGTGACCAGCAGCGCCAAGCCGTCCAGGAGCAGGTCCGGTGCGCGTGGCGTCGACGCCGCCGGCGCCGTACGCGCCACCGTGGCCACCTCCGTCATATTCGCGCCAAGCGACAGGCGGCCAACGATCAGGGCGGCCGAGAAAGCGTCGAGGTAGGTCTCGCGGGCCAGCCCGCCATCCAGCGGCTCCAGGCGCGTCGCGGCCTTGAGCAACAGCGGTGGCGCGTCGTTTCCCCTCCTTGAAGCGAACGCGATCTTCGCGCGCAGCAGATCCACCTGCGCATGCTGAAGCTCGTCGGACGGCCCCCCTTCCGCCATCGCGAGCAGGGCCAGCGCGGCGTCGGGTGCGCCGGCCTGATGCGTGACGCGCGCGGCGGCGAGCGCGCGTCGTGCGCGGTGCGCCGGGTCGAGCGTCAGGCGGGCGGCCTCCTCGAGCAGGGCGGCCGCCGCGGCCAGCCCTCCGCGCGTCTGCGCGCGGTCAGCAGAGCGCTCCAGTTCTCCGGCCACCTCCTCATCGGGGCCCAGGGCGGCGTGCGCGCGGTGCCACGCCCGCCGGTCGGGATCGAGGTCCGCGTCGATCACCTCGGCCAGCGCGCCGTGGACCTCCTGCACCTCATCCACGCGCGCGGCCCTGCAGGCCGCCGAGCGCACCAGCGGGTGGCGGAACCGGACCCGCGCGCCGAGCTCGATCAGCCCCGCCGCCTCGGCCGCCGCCGCGGCGTCGGCGCCGATCCCGAGCCGCTCAGCCGCTCGCCACAGCAGCGCGAGGTCGCCGACAGGCTCGACCGCCGCCGCCAGCAGCAGGCGCCGGGACTGCGCTGGAAGCGACTCGAGCCGTTTGAGGAAGCCCTCCTCGATGCGGCTCGTCAGCGGCGTCGTGTCGGGCAGCCCGAACCCGAACGCGAGCTCGGCCGCCGTCAACCCGCGCGGTAGCTCGAGCAGCGCGAGCGGGTTGCCGTGCGTCTCGGCGATGATCCGCTCGCGTACGCGCTCGTCCACCGGACCGCTGATCACCGAATCCAGCAGCGCGCCGGCGTCGCGCTCGCTCAAACCCTGGACCACGAGCTCCGGCAGCCCGTCCAGCTCGTGCTCGCTGGGCTCACGCACCGCAAACACCAGCGCGACGCGCTCCGCGAGGACGCGGCGCGCGACGAACGCGAGCGTCTGCGCGGAGACTCGATCGAGCCATTGCGCATCGTCGATCAGGCACACCAACGGCTCGGCCTCGGCGGTGTCGGCCAGCAGGCTGAGCACGGCCAGCCCGACGAGAAAGCGATCCGGCGGATCGCCCGGGCTCAGACCAAACGCCGTGGCGAGTGCATCGCGTTGGGGGCCGGGAAGGCGCTCGAGTCGATCCAGAAACGGCGCGCACAGCTGATGCAGCCCCGCGAACGCGAGCTCCATCTCCGACTCGATGCCAGCCGCGCGCGTCACCCGACAGCCCGACGATCGCTCGACCAGATACTGCAACAGCGCCGTCTTGCCCATTCCCGCCTCGCCGCGGAGAACGAGCACCTGGCTCTCGCCGGCTCGCAGGCTCGCCAGCAGCCGCTCCAGCGCATCGCGCTCGCGATGGCGGCCACGCAGCCCGTCGCTGCCGATATCTCGGCCCGGGTGCGACGAGGAGGTGACCGGCGCGCGGTGACCGCGCGCCTCGCCCCCCAATGCCACGTCCTCTGGTCCAGCCGTGCCGCTCACCTCTCCGGGATCGCGAAGGCCGTAGCTGGCAGCTGCCGCCAGCTCGAGTAGGTCTCTCATCGTAGCTCTCAGTCGGTGTCGATCGGCGCGCGGTCGGTGACGCTATGTGGGCAGCCCGTCCTTCGCGTCAGTCAAATGACTGCGGCTATGCCTGCGGTCCGCGATAACCAGGGTCCGGCCCAGTGGCTCCCCCAGGCGCGAACGCGTCTCTTTGCGGCGAGTCTTGCCACATGGACCATGCGTTGTCACCGTTCGCGCCCGCGCTCGACGACGTTGCGCACGCCGGTGACGCGCACGGGCGCTGGCTGAGGCGGGGCCGCAATGCGCTGCGACTGCTGCGCCGCGCGGTGCGCGGCAGTCGGGAGCGTGACCTCGTGCTGCCGCTCGCTGCGACACTGCCGATGCCTGTGCTCGAGCCGCCGGATCTCAACTCCCTCATCGGAGAGCTCCTCTACCCGGGATGCTCCGGCGCCGTCGTGCGCCTGGCGGCGGAGATGCTCGGGACTGAGCTGATGGCGGCCTACCCTTGGAGTCGCGAGCACGGTTGGACGGCGCGGAACTAGCCAACTCGGCGATCGCTGTGGTCGCAGCCCAGCACCTTCCCGGGGTCCTGCATGCGCTGGAGCCGGCGCTCGATCACTACGGCTACCTCGCGGTTGCCGGATTTGTGCTGCTGGAGGACTTCGGCGTGCCGGTTCCTGGCGAGACGATCCTGGTCCTGGGGGCCGTGTATGCGGGCACGGGTCGCCTCAACGTGCTGCTCGTGGCGCTGATCGGCTTCATCGCGGCCGTGCTCGGCGACAACATCGGCTTCGCGATCGGCCACTTCGGCGGGCGCCCGATGATCGAGCGCTACGGCCGCTATCTGCTGATCACCCCCAAGCGCTTGGAGAGCGTCACGGACTTCTTCGCGCGCCACGGCGCAAAGGTGGTCGCGGGCGCTCGCTTTGTCGAGGGTCTACGCCAGGCAAACGGGATCGTTGCCGGCGTGTCGGGGATGCACTGGGCTCGCTTTCTGGCGTTCAACGCGCTCGGTGCGGCACTGTGGGTGACCGTGTGGACGAGCATCGGCTACCTGTCGGGCAGTCACATCGACGCCATCTACAACGCAGCCACGCGCTACGAGGCCTACCTGGCGATCGCGGTCGCGGCGCTCCTGCTCCTCTATCTGGCCAAACTGCTCAGACGTCGCCGAGCGCGCTCGGCTTGAGATCAGGGTGCGTCGAGGGCCCGCTCGCGCTGGTGTCGCCGCCAGCTGCGTCGCGCACCGACAACTCCGGTGAGAAGGAGCGCGAGCGGCACGAGCACCGCGGCGAGGATCAGGATCGCGATGACGACCACGAGCAGCACCTGACCTGCCGTGTGCAGGCCCTTGTGGAGGGTGAGTCCTTCACTGCCGGCGCGCGTGTCGCCGAGGATGCTCACTTCGACTTCGGACGTGCTCGCACGCGCCGAGATCGAGCTCACGGAGGATTGCGCTCGGGCGATCGCCGCGCGTGACGCCGCCAGGCGAGCGTGCAGGCTGTCGATCTGCGCTTCGGTGCTCGCCGCCGCCAGTGCGCGCAGTAGCGCTCGCTGTTCGGCCTCGGTGTCGCGCAATTGCTGGTGCGCGGCGTTGTACGCACCGGTGATGTCCTGCAGGGTCTGGTTCTCCGCGCGAACCGCCGCCAGACGCCCGATCGCCGCAAGCGCGGCGGCGATTCGTGCGCTGGGCAGCCTGAGCGCGAGTGTCGCTTCGCTGACTCCCTGCTGCTGAACCTGCACGTTCGAGGACTGCACGTAGCCGCCGTCGCGAACGGCGAGCTGCGCAACCTGTTCTGATGTGGCCTGCAGGTTCTGGGGGGTGCTGCCGAGCGTGATCGAAGCCGCGAGCTGCTGCACGCGCGCGGGCGCCGAGAACGCGCCGCTGGCCCTCAGGGTGCCGGGCGGCGCTGGTGCCGGTCCCGCCTGCAATGTGGACGAGCCTGCCGACGCGGACGAGCCTGCCGACGCGGACGGGCCTGCCGACGCGGACGAGCCTGCCGACGCGGACGGGCCAGGCGACGCGGACGAGCCTGCCGACGTTGACGGAGGTGCCGGCTCGGAAGCGGGCGAGGACGCAGCTTTCGGAGCGCGTGCGCTCGCGCCGAGGGCGGTGGCTGGTGTTCTCTGCGTGGGAGCCGGGGAGGGGATGCCGGTCGAGGATCCGTGCGATCCCCAGATGAGCAGTGCCGCGACGAGCGCGACTGCCGCGGTTGCGGCGGCACCGACGGCCGAGCGCCGATGCGCCACAAGCGACCGCGAACCGCGCCGATGGCGCCCAGAAGGGTGCGATTTCGAGGCCGGCACGTGGCTCGCTGAGATTCGTCGAGAGGACCCGGCTGAGTCCTGAATCCGTATCCGCGTCTCGGCATCCTCTGCGCTGGCTTGCAGTGCGCCACGGCGCTCGAGCTCGTGGGCGAGGCGCGCTTCGAACGCGGGGGTCATCGCGGGGGCGAGCGCACGCACGTCCTCGCGCAGCTCGCGCCACGAGTGCGCGTCCGGGCGCTGGGACTCACCGCGAAGCGCAGCCTCCAGCTCCGCGATCCAGGTCTCCTGGCCGGGCAGGGGCTCATCGGCTGGGAACGGGACGATCCTCATGCGACCTCCTCGCGGCCGTCTCGGGCACAGTGCTCGCGCAGCCGCGTCAGCGCGCGGTGAAGCCGCGTGCCGGCGTTGGACTCGCTGATGCCGAGGGTACGTGCAAGCTCGCTGTTGGAGAGCTGGCCGTGGAACTTCAGCAGCACGAGCTCACGCTCGCGAAGCGGCAACGACGCGAGCGCATCGAGCACGGTCGCGCGACGCTCCACATCCTCGAGCGCGTCGCCGGGGGCCCGATCGTCGGCGAGATCCTCGCCGAGGGCATAGCTGCTCCTGCGCCGTCTTTGACGCAGCTCGTCCAGGGCGGCGTTGCGCGCAATCGAGAACAGCCACGCGCGCGGGCTTCCGCGCCGATGATCCAGGCGCGAACGCGAGCGGTAGAGCCGCTCGAACGCGAGCGCGGTCAGATCCTCGGCCGCCGAGCGATCGCCCAGGAGCGAGATCAGATACCCGTGCACGTCTGCGGCGCATTCTCTGAAGAGGGCATCGAACGCGGTGGCGTCGAGACCACCCTGGCGTGGTGTCGCTCCGGTCTGCGGCGGTTGCTGCTCGGAGGAGGACACGGGAGTGCTCATCACCTTAACTACGTCGGTGACGCCAATCCATCACAACCTCCACATCCGTGGGCAGCTTGCCGCCGAACGGCCGAGATCCCCTCCAGGGTCGGGGGATCTCGGTGCGAGCGCTCCGATATCCGGCGCTGGTAACGCCGGACGCCCGTCAGCCCAGCCCGGGGTCGGGCGCGCCGAGCTTTGTGACCTCGGGCGCCTCGTAGGGCCGACCCGGGCAGCCGCCGAGCGCGAGCACGCGCATGCCGTCCTCGCCGGGCCAGATCTTGCGCTTGGGCTGGGGGCCGACGCGAACCATCGTGTCGGTGTCGAGTGTGTGGCGCTCGCCGTCGATCTCGATCTCGCCGGCGCCGCGCAGCACGACGAAGACCTCCTCCTGACCGCTCTCGGCGTGGTCGTGCTCGGGGTACTGGCTGGCGTTGGGTGGCAGGTCGATGACCTGCATCCCAAAGGACTCGACGCCGAGCTGCGCACGTGCTCGTTTGAACGAGCCGAACACGACCGCCTCGATCTCGTCGATGGGGGTAACGGTGAAGTCCGACATCTCGCCTCCTGTTGCTTGGGTTGACCCCGCGCCTTGGGTTGACCCGCGCCCCCTCGGCCGGGAGTGCGGACGGGGTCCGCATTAATAGCACGAACGTTCGTGTGTTACAATGCGGTGGCATGGCGACGAAGGCGGCTGGGACCCGGTCGGCGATCCTCGAGCGCGCGGTCGACCTGGCCTCTGCGGAGGGTCTGGAGGGACTCACGATCGGCAGGCTGGCGGGCGAGCTCGAGATGAGCAAGAGCGGCCTGTTTGCCCACTTCGGCTCCAAGGAGGAGTTGCAGCTGGCGACGATCGACGCGGCGGCGGCGCGCTTCTTCGCGGAGGTGGTGGCGCCCGCGCAGGCGGAGCCGGAAGGCCTGCCACGCCTGCGGGCGTACTGCGCGCGCTACATCGACTACCTCGAGCGAAAGGTGTTCGCCGGCGGCTGCTTCTGGGCGGCGGCGGCGGCGGAGTTCGACGATCGTCCGGGGCCCGTGCGCGATGTCGTACGAGCGGGCGTCGCCGGCTGGCTCGGCGAGCTCGAGCGTCAGGCGGCGACGGCTGGCGTGGCGGATCCGGCGGAGCTCGCGTTCGAGATCTACTCGCTCGGCCTCGGCGCCAACACATACTCGCGGCTGCTCGCGGACGACGGGGTTTTCGCACGCGCGCGCACGGCAATCGAGCGCCGACTGGCGGCTGGCGATTAGGCTGACCGGGTGTGGCTGCAGCGTGAGCTGACGCTCGAGCCCCTTCCGCGTGGGTTCCACCTTGTTACGCGCGAGGTGCTCGCGGCACTGCCTGAGCTGCGCGAGCTCCAGGTCGGGCTTCTGCACCTGCTGATCCGCCACACCTCGGCGTCGCTGACGCTCAACGAGAACGCGAGCCCGGACGTGCGCCGTGACTTCGAGGCGTGGTTCGACGACGCGGTGCCCGAACGCAGCCCGCTGTGGACGCACACGCTGGAGGGCGACGACGACATGCCGGCGCACATCAAGGCGTCGCTGCTCGGACCGTCGCTGACGCTGCCGATCAGCGCCGGCGGCCTCGCGCTGGGGACCTGGCAGGGCATCTACGTGTGCGAGCACCGCGACCGCGGCGGCCCGCGGTCGCTGGTCGCGACGGTGTGGGGCGAGGGGGCAAGCCCGCGGCCGTCGGTAGACTAGGGCGTTCTGCGCCCGTAGCTCAGCTGGATAGAGCGTCGGTCTACGGAACCGAAGGTCGGGAGTTCGAATCTCTCCGGGCGCGCTAAAAACCCCAATAGATCCGGGCCTTTTACTACAAGCCGACTCGCTTCCCGAGGAACGAGTCAAATAGCAACCGTCTCGGAGGCCGCGCGGGCGGGAGGACATCTTTTATGAGGGGGCCTCACCTGGAGTCGGCCCGCGATGCTGGTGAGGCTACGCGTGCCTCGTGGAACTGCTCGTCGCTGGCGCCGCCATCCGCATCACTTCGGGCAGGGAACCGTGCGCTTGGCGAGCACCGTCGAGCCGTCCTCGAAGCTGAACTTCGAGGCAACCGGCCAGCCGCCGCGTGGGCACTTCTTGGGCAGGATGATGCCCTTGACGTGGAACAGCTTGCGCTTGCCGTGGATCTTCTTGTAGTAGGCGACGTCGTGCGCGCCGAGCGTCAGGAAGGCGGTCTTGGCGGACGCGTCGGAGGCTTCGGGGAGCACTTTGATGAGCGGCACTTCGACGCTGAAGCCGAGGCCGTAGGGCTTCGGTCCGGTGATCACGGTGGCCGTGAACACGATTTCGATCGATACCGGTGACGAGCCCTTCAGGAGGATCAGCATCGAGACGTGTCCGGGCTGGTTGTCGGCCAGGAAGAAGTCGAGCGTGTAGGCCTCGTCGATGATTTCGTGGGCGAGTTCGTAGGCGCCCTCGCCGCCGCCGAAGCCCGCCTTGGAGTCGGCTGGGCAGCCCTGCGCACCGAGCTGTTCGAGCTTTTCCTGCGCGCAGGTGCCGGTGCCTTCGAGGTTGAGCGTCACGCCCGCCGGGCCGTATACGTCGACGTGGGTGATCGGCGAGGGCACGGGCAGGTTCGTCGAGCCGATCGTGGCGCTGCCGAACACGTTCGTCGGCACGCCGAGCGCGTTGGGTGAGAAGCCCGCTTCGGTGAGGCTCACGGTCTCTTCGGCAAACGCCACGGCAGTTCCGAGCGCGAGCGCGCAGCCGAGCAGCGCTACGAGCAGGAGCACGATCCTGGGCAGCCGGCTGTTCACGAGGGCAGCCTGCGGCGCTTCCCGCACTCCACTCCTGTTCTGCGAGATAAACATCGGAGAGCAGATTACTCTATAGCCGTTGTGGTTGTCCAGTGCCTGCCGTCACGTGTTCGAGCGTCCAGATATAAACAATTTCATTGCCGCCGGGAGAGACGTCTTTTATGAGGGGGCCTCAGCGGCTCAATCAGCCCGCTGTGCTCGATCGGGCGGTACTCGCCGGGGGTGGATAAACGTCAGTGTTCACGTTATCGTGTCTCGGTCGCGGCGATTGGCGCAGCGGCGCATTCTGGTCGATAGCCGCCGATCTACGGCAGCGGTCTCGGGCGAGCACGATCGCTGGCATCCGGATCTCCTGAGCGCAAATAAACGCAAGTCTTGACTTTAGAGATGGACGAAGTCGCAATGAGCACGATCGAGACCCGTCCAGCCCACGACACCTCTTCTGAGACAGCCGGCACCCAGCGCGAACGCCTGCTGAACGCGGTTATCGACCTCTCGATGCAGCTCGCCCCGCAGGAGCTGACGGTCGCGAAGATCAGCTCGCGCGCGCGGGTGTCGAGTGCGACCTTCTACGAGCTGTTCGACGGCAGGGAAGACGCCCAGCTGGCGGCGCTTGGTCTCGCCCGTGACCGCCTGTTCGCACACGTGCGCCTCGCGCCCGGTGCGTGCGGCTGGCGGGCGTCGGCTTGCGGCGCCCTGCGCGGGCCGCTGGAGACCCTGCGCAACGATCCCGCCGCTGGCTGGATGCTGTGTGTCCAGGCGCGCGGCGGCGGGCCGCGCCTGCGCGCTGAGCTCGAGCGTGGCGTCGAGGAGCTCGAGCGCCGTATCGAAGCCCACCTCGGCGCCACTGCCGGCGAGGCGACGCTCGATCTGCCTGCCACTGCGCTGGTGGGTGCGCTCGACGGCCTGATCTCCCGTTATCTGAGGACCCGCCGCGAGGATCGCCTGCCGCTGCTGCTCGAGGACACGCTCGCGTGGATGGGAAGTTATGAGATCGCGGCGGACGGGGAGCGCTGGAGCACAGGGCCCGGTGCGCGACGCGAGCGCGCCGCCCTCGCCGCGGCCTCCACGGCATCGAAGGCGCCGTGGCCACCACGGCTGCCGCGCGGCAACCACGGCCTGCCGGCGGGGCTGGTCGCGCGCTCCCAGCGCACCCGCCTGATCCTTGCCACGGCGCAGGTGACGCTCACGAAGGGCTATGCGGATGCGACGGTCGCGGAGATCGTCGCGCACGCCGCGGTCGCGAGGGATGTCTTCTACCAGCACTTCTCGAACAAGCAGCAGGCGTTCGCGGAGACCCAAAGCTACGCGGTCCAGCACGTCCTCGACAGCTGCGTCGCCGCCTACTTCCAGGCCCGTGACTGGCCCGAAGGGGTCTGGAGGGTGCTCGAGCTGGTGCTCGGCTTGATCGCCGAGCACCCGGCGCTCGCGCACCTGCAGTTGCTCGCGTGCCATCAGGCGGGGCCGCGGGCGGCCCGCCGCGTCGAGTCGACTACGCGCTCCTTCGCCATGTTCCTGCAGGAGGGCTACGCCTACGGGCCGGCCGCCGCGTCGTTGCCGCCGATGTGCTCTGAGGCGACCGTCGGCGCGATCCTCGCGATCGTCCAACGCCACCTCGCCCGTGGCGAGGCCGCGGAGCTGCCACAGACGCTGCCACTGCTCGCCTACATCGCGCTTGCCCCGTTCACGGGGCCGGTCGAAGCGGTGCGCCTGGTGGAGCGGCTCTCAATAACCTGCTGCTGACGTTTATCGGGGGGCCCCAGGGCGCCGCGGTCGCGGCGAGCTTTGGGTGCCAGGGTTGTGAGCACGACCGGGGAGCACATCTAGCTCATTGGGGGCGTTTCGCGCAAGCAGGCACACCACCGTTCCGATGTTCAACCCCGATCGTCGTGCTGGAGTCGCTGAGCTACGCATTCGTTTACACTCGGGCTCTAATGAGAGCGGAGAGGGACGCGCAGGCGGCTCCTATGCACTCGCAGGTCAACTGGGCGCTGCTCGGTCTCGTAATCGAGCGCCCGAGCTACGCCTACGAGCTGGCGCGGCGCTTCGAACGTACCTACGAGGGGGTGTTGACGCTCAGCAGCGTCTCGCACGTGTATACGGCGCTCGCGGCGCTGAGAGAGCGAGCACTGATCGAGGAGCTCCCGGGGACGCGGGTGGGCCGCCAGCCCAAGCCGCACTACCGGGCGACGCCGAAGGGCCTGGAGGACTACCGCCAGTGGCTGGTGGGGCAGCTCGACGAGGATCTTCGCCGCCAGCGCAGGTTCGTGCTGGCGTTCGCGACGTTTGCCCACGTCCCGTACGCGGCGCTGGAGATCCTCGCCCGCTATGAGCAGGCGTGTCTGGCGCAGGCCCAGCGCACGCCGATACCGCCGCAAGCCGGCGCGTGCGCCGGCGGCGCGGCGGAGCTCGCCGCGCGCCTCGCCGCCGAGGAGAGCCGCCTGGCGGTCGGCGCGAAGCTCGCGTGGGTGGAGTATGCGCGACTGGAGCTGAACGCGCTGGCGGACCTCCGGGGCGTGGGCCGATGAGCCTGCTCGAGTTGCAGGGGGTCGCCAAGCGCTACCGCGACGGCGAGCTGGAGCGGACCGTTCTGCGCGAGGTATGCCTGCAGGTCGACGACGGCGAGCTGGCGATGGTGTGGGGTCTGCGCCGCTGCGGGCGCTCGACGTTGTTGCGCGTGGCGGCCGGGATTGAGGCGCCCGACGCTGGCGTGGTGCGGTTCGACGGGCGCGATCTGGCCAGCCACGGCGAGGACGTTCTGGGAGCCGGCATCGGCTACTGCCAGAAGCTCCTGCGCGGTGGCTCGCAGCTCGTGCAGGAGGTCTTGATGGTGCCCTTGCTCGCCGCCGGCGTCGCCCCCGCGCGGGCGCGCTCGCGTGCTCGCGAGGCGCTCGAGCGCGTCGGCGCCGCCGACTGCGCCGCGCTACGCGTCTCGGCGCTCGACACAGCCGAGACGGTGCGGGTGGCGCTCGCGCGAGTGCTCGCGCAGCAGCCGCGGCTGCTGGTCGTCGACGACCCCGTCGACGGGGTCGATCTGCTCCAGCGCGACGGCCTGCTCGCGCTGCTGCGCTCGCTCGCCGACGAGGGCATCGCGGTGCTCGCCAGCACTGTCGAGCCAACCGGCCTCTCCGGCGCGGACCGCACGCTGGCGCTGAGCGGCGGGGAGCTGCGCGGACCGTCCCGGCGGGAGCTCGCGCCCGTGCTGGAGCTGCGTCGCGGCGCATGAGCGTGCTCGAGCTCGAGGCGGTCGTCAAGCACTACCGCGCGGCAGGAGAGGAGGTCCGCGCGGTGGACGGCATCAGCCTCTGCGTCGACGCCGGTGAGATCGTCGCCGTGCAGGGGCCGTCGGGGTCGGGCAAGACGACGCTGCTGATGCTGATCGCTGGTCTGCTGCGCCCCGAGGCCGGGACGATCCGCATGGCCGGACGCGACATCTCCGCGCTCTCGGACGATCAGGTGTCCGACTACCTCATGCGCGACGTCGGCTACATCCATCAGAGCTACCGTCTGATGTCGCGGGTCTCGACGCTCGAGAACGCCGCCTTGAAGCTGCTCGTCGGCGGCATGGGACCGCGCCGCGCCGAGCGGCAGGCGCTGCCGTGGCTTCAGCGTCTCGGCCTCTCCGACCGTCTCCAGCACACGCCGGAGCAGCTCTCCGGCGGCGAGCGCCAGCGGGTCGCGATTGCGCGCGCGCTTGCGGGAGAACCGAAGCTGATCCTCGCCGATGAGCCGACCGGGAACCTCGACAGCGCCCGCAGCGAGCAGACCATCCGGCTGCTCGGCGATCTCGCGCACGAGCGCGGCGCCGCGGTCGTGCTGGTCACCCACGACACCGAGGCCGCGCGGCTGGCCGACCGTCGCTACACGCTGCGCGACGGCAGGCTTCTCGGCGGCGAGGAGCCCTCGCTCCGGGGGCCTGTCGACCTCCTCCGCACGACTACGGGCTCGACAGGCTGACGCTCAGATGTCGCGCATGAGCGATCTCCAGGCGCGGACGCTGCGTCCGTGGGCCCAGCTGTACCTCTACCGCAGGCGTCTGCGCGCGCATGCCGTCTCGGAGCTGCTGGCGGGTGTCGGCATCGCGGTGGCGGTGGCGCTGGTCCTCGCCGCGACCGTCGCGGAGGGCAGCATCGCCGGTTCCACCGGTCAGGTGGTACGCGCGGTCGTGGGCCGGGCGAGCCTGCAGCTGCGCGCGCAGGACGGTGCCGGCTTCGACGGCTCGGGCTTCGATGAAGCGATGCTCGCCAAGGTGGAAGCGATCCCCGGCGTCAGGCAGGCGGCGCCGCTGCTCGAGCAGGCCGCGACCGTGCGAGCGCCCGACGGTCGGCATGTGACGGTCGACCTCGCGGGCACCGATGTCAGCCTGGCGGTGCTCGACGGGCTCGCCGCCACGCTTCCGCTGGATGCCCTAAAGCCCGGCGCGATCGGCCTCAGCCGCGCGAGCGCCGCGGCGCTTGGCATCCACACGGCCGGTGCCGGTGCCGGTGCCGGAGCCGGAGCCGGAGCCGGAGCGGGCGAGGTGACGCTCGAGCTGCGGGGCCGTGCGATCCCGCTGCGCGTCTCAGCGGTACTCGGCCCCGAAGTCGCCGGCGCCGTCGCAAACGCGCTGGTGGCCGTGATGCCGCTCGCGAGCCTGCAGCGCCTCGCCGGCCTGCCCGGGCGCATCACCCGCATCCTGGTCGCGACCGAGCCGGGCCACGAGTCCTCCGTGCGCCGCGGCCTGGAAGCGCTGGCGGCCGGGCGCCTGACGGTGGCGCCGGCCGACCAGGACGTCACGCTGCTCGACCAGGCGCTGCGCCCCAGCGATCTGGCCAGCGACCTGTTCGCGGCGATTGGCGCGCTGCTGGGCTTCCTGCTGGCGTTCAACGCGATGCTGCTGACGGTGCCCGAGCGCCGCCAGGCGATTGCCGACCTGCGTCTGGCCGGCGCCAGGCGCGGCGCGATCGTCCAGATCGTGCTGTTCCAAGCGCTGTGTCTGGGCGTCGTCGCGAGCGTCGTCGGGCTCGCTGCGGGCTACGCGCTGGCGGTGTGGGTCTTCCACCAGCCGACGGGCTACCTCGCCGAGGCTTTCACGCTGTCGAGCGGTACGGTCGTCGGTGCCGGGCCGCTGCTGCTCGCCGGGCTCGGCGGCGTCGCCGCAACCTGCCTGGCCTCGGCTGTGCCGCTGCTCGATCTGCGCCATGGCCGCGCCCGCGATGCCGTCTACCGGGACGTGGGCGACCCGGGCAACGCGCTCGGCAGCCGCATGCAGCGTGCGCTGTTCGCCGCCGCGCTCGCGGTCCTGCTCGCGGCCACCCTGGTGTTCGCGTTGGCGCCGTCGGCGGCGATCATCGCCGGTGCGATGCTCGCGCTGGCGACCGTGCTCGCGGTGCCGCTGGCGTTCGCCGCGGCTCTCACCGCGGCGCGGTGGATCAGCGCCCGCCGCCAGAGCCTCACCTCGCTGCCGGTCGCGCTCGGCTCGCTGCAGGCGACCACGCTACGTTCGCTGGCGCTCGCCGCGACGGGCGCGGTCGCCCTGTTCGGCAGCGTCGCGCTGGGAGGCTCCCGCGACGATCTGCTGCGGGGGATTCGCTCGTTCGCCTCGAGCTATGTCGCCGACGCCGGCATCTGGGTGACGAACCCGGGAGACAACCAGGCGGCCGACGAGCTCGCGCCCGAAGGCCACGCCGCGGCGATCGCCCGCGTGCCTGGTGTCGCGAGCGTGCGCGCGTTCCAGGGCGGGTTCATGCAGCTGGGCGACCGCCGCGTGTGGGTGATCGCGCGTCCCCCCGGCTCCAGCCGCGAAGTCCTGCGCACGCAGGTCGTCTCCGGCACGCCCGCGCAGGCGGACGCGCGCCTCGCGCGGGGCGGCTGGGTCGCGCTCTCGGCGCAGATCGCCGCCGAACACCACACGCGTGTGGGGGGTGAGCTGACCCTGCAGACCCCGACGGGCGCGCACCGCTTCCGGATCGCGGCGACGACGACGAACCTCGCGTGGCCGCCGGGCGTGATCTTCATGGGCACCGGCGACTACAGCCGCTACTGGCAGACCTCCGCGCCGAGCGCACTCGCGGTCGACCTGATCCCCGGTGTGAACGCCGCATCCGCGCGCGCGGCGATCCAGCGCGCGCTCGGCCCTGGCAGCGGCCTGGAAGTCTCGCTGGCGTCGGTGCGCGCGGCTCGGATCGACGCGCTCGCGAGCGAAGGGCTCGGCCAGCTCGGGGAGATCGCGACGCTGCTGCTGCTGGCGGCGGTCCTGGCGATGGCAGCGGCGCTGGGCTCGAGCATTTGGCAGCGGCGCACGACGCTCGCGGACCTGCGGCTGCTGGGAGTCAGGCCCGCGCGTCTGCGGCGGATACTTCTGCTGGAAGCGACGTTGATGCTCGGCGCCGGCTGCGTGACAGGCGCTGTGGCCGGGGTCTATGGCCAGCTGGTGCTCGACGGCTATCTCAAGCGCGTCACCGGCTTTCCGCTGGCGCGCATGGCGACGGGCGCGCGTCCGTTCGAGATCTTGGCGTTCGTGCTGGCGCTGGCGCTGGCGCTCGCCGCGGCCCCCGGCTGGCTGGCCTCGTGTGTCCCGCCGGCGCTCGCGCTGGAGGAGTCATAGCTCCTCCGCGCCACGTGGCGATCATCGCCGACGGCAATCGCCGTTGGGCGAGTCGGCGGGGGCTCGCTCCCGGTGCCGGGCACCGCGCGGCCGCGGACACCCTCAAGGCGCGCGTCGCGGACGCGCTCGAGCTGGGCATCGAGGAGCTGGCCGTGTACGTGTTCTCGACGGAGAACTGGTCGCGTCCAGTCGGCGAGGTGAGCGAGCTGATGGCGATGCTCTCGCGCCGGATCGCGCTCGAGGCGCCCGAGCTGCGTCGCTGGGGTGTGAGGCTGCGCTTCCTCGGAGGGCGCGAGGGTCTCCCCCCCGATCTGATCGAGCAGATCGACCGTGTGCGCTCGCCGGCCGAGCGCGACCGCCGGCTGACGTTGCTGCTCGCCGTCAACTACGGCGGGCGCACGGAGATCGTCCAGGCGGCCCGGCGCTTCGATGGCGTCAGCGAAGCGGACTTCAGGCGCTGCCTGTACGCCCCCGACATGCACGACCCCGAGGTGATCATCCGCACCGGCGGCGAGCAGCGCCTGTCCAACTACCTGCTGTGGCAGTCGGCGTATGCGGAGCTGGTGTTCAGAGATGAGCTCTGGCCGGACTTCACGCGGGGGGCATTTCTGCAAGCCCTTGCCGAGTTCAACGACCGTGGACGTCGCTTCGGTGGGCGCTGAGGGCAGCTTCCGCGGCGAGCGCTTGCTCGTTGCACGGGCCGGGCTCGCCCTGGTGGTGGCGAACGCTCGCTACTGGAGCACCGTCGCGCCTGTCGTGCGCGAGGAGCTCGAGCTGTGGCGAGAGCGCGCCGGGGCGATACCCGAACGCGCCCTGCGCGAGCTCGCGCTGGGCAAGCTCGAAGGCGAGGGCTTCAACGCGGAGGCGGGCGCGATGCTCGCGACGCTTGCACCGCTCGCGCAGCGTGCGGACGCGGTGCGGGCGATCGTCGCGCTGCAGCTTCTCTTCGACCTGCTCGACGGGCTCACCGAGCAGCCGTTGCGGGACCCCATCGGCGACGGCGAGCGGCTGTTCGCGGTCTTCACCGACGCCCTGCGCTCGCGCCCGCTCGCTCGCGCCGGACGCGGCGGCTATCTGCAGGAGCTCGCCGCCGCCGCCGCCGCCGCGCTCGCGCGGCTTCCGGCCCGTGGCTCGGTGATCGAGGTGGCGGCGGCCAGCGCGGAGCGTGCGGCGCAGGCGCAGATCCGCATGCACGCGGCTCCGCGCATGGGGATCGGCCAGCTGCGCGAGTGGGCGCAGGCGCAGGCGCGCGGCACGGGCCTGCGCTGGCGGGAGCTGGCCGCCGGCTCGGCCTCCTCGGTGCTGGCGGTGCACGCGCTGATCGTGGCGGCCGCGGACGTGCGCACCACGCCCGTCCAGGCGGCCCGGATCGAGCGGGCGTATCTCTCGATCTGCGTGCTGCTGACCCTGCTCGACAGCCTCATCGACCAGGAGCGCGACGCGCTCGCGGGCGAGCTGGGGTACATCGGCCTGTACGAGGACCGCGAGCTGCTGGCGCAGACGCTGGCGGAGACCGCCTCCCGTGCGGCCGGCGAGACGCGCGCGCTCTGCGACGGGGCGCACCACGTGATGATGCTGGCGGGGGCGGTCGCCTACTACACCACGGCGCCGGACGCCCGCGGCGAGCTCGTGCGCCCGCTGGTGGCGGGGCTGCACCGCAGTCTCGCACCGCCGATCGCGCCGACGCTCGCGTTCATGCACGCATGGCGGCTGGCGAGGCGGCTGGGCGCACGCCATGCCCAGACTTGACATGACACTAACAACGACGAAAAGGATTATCATGTCCGTCACGTCTCACGTTAGAGGGGAGGGGCGATGAGCCACAGACGATCGGCCCGGATCGCCGTCTTGGTCGCGATGAACGTGACGCTCGTCTTGGTGTCGGCGGCGGGCGCGGCGAGCGTCCTGGATGTCCGCGATCAAGGCCGTCTGCACTTCGTCCACGCGTCCGGCTCGGTCGTCGTCGACGAAGGCTCCGTGTCGGGAACGTTCCCCGGTTCGGTGCGGGTGCGCTTCCTCTACGACGGCGAACCGCAGGTCAGCGCGCGCTTTGAGATCAGCGGCCACGGCGGGTCGGTCAGCGCGAGCGCCGTGGGCAGGCTGAGCAGCCCAACCAGCCCCAGTCCGAGCTTCCGCGGCCACATGACGATCACCGGTGGCAGCGGCCGCTACGCCCACATCCACGGCAGCGGTGAACTGTTCGGCGTCTACTACCGACGCAGCTACGGACTGACCGTGCAAGCGGTCGGCAAGCTGCCCTATTGACGGGCGGGAGGGAACCGGCGATCTTGTCCCGAATCGGCGTCCTCGCCGCTGCCGCGCTCGCGCTCTGCCTCTGGTTGCCCGTCCGCGCTAACGCGGCGCCGAGCGCGAGCATGAGCGCGCGTTTCACGCCCGAGCGACTGGGCGCGCCCACGGCGCTGTCGTTGGGCTTTTGGATTCCAGCGGCCGGGGGCTCCTCGTCCGCGCTGAGTGCGATGCAGCTCGCGTATCCCGCCGATCTTGGGCTCGCCACGAGCGGCCTCGGCTTGGCGTCGTGCGCGCCCAGCCAGCTGGAAGCCGTGGGGCCGAGCGCATGCCCGGCGGACTCGAGGATGGGGTTCGGCAGCGCCACTGTGCAGCTCCGCCTCGCGGTGGAGACGGTCGGCGAGCAGGTCTCGCTGGAAGTCTTCGCGGCGCCCTCGCCGGATGGCTACCTGCACGTTCTGGTGTATGGGTCGGGCGTCTTTCCTGTGTACGCGCAGGTGGTGCTCTCCGGAGTGCTGCGCGGCGGGCAGCTGACCATCGTCGTACCGCCGATCCCGAGCTTCCCGGAAGCCCCCGACGTCCAAGTGACCGAAATGCGCCTGACGCTCGGCGGGCGTCTGACCTACTACGAGCGGGTCGCCGGCAAGGTCGTCGCGTACCGGCCACCTGGTGTAGGGCTGCCAACTCGCTGTCCGGATGGGGGGTTTCTCTTCGCAGCCACATTCGCGTTCGTGGATGGCGCTGAGGCGCGCGCCCATACCGCCGTCCCCTGCCCGCGGCGCCGCTGACGCCGCGCCGCGAGAGCCGCTAGCACAGTCAAGGCTTAGAAGCTTCTACACCTTGACTTAGCTAGTACATCTGGCAGTGTAATGATCAACAGTATGTTCGGGGGGATGGTACGTGCGAATGGCTCCGGCGATTGCGAAGAGTGCCTCATCGCCGGGCTCGCCCAGCTGGCTGAGCAGCTGCTCGGCGACATCCGTCAGGCCGTGGCACGCGAGGCGCCCGAGCACGCGCTCGGCGCGGCCACGCGGGGGCTGCTCGCGTATGCGTCCTCGCAGCCAGAGCAGGCGCGTCTGCTGATGAGCGACACGCTCAGCGGCGCGCGACGCCCCCGCGACGCCCGCGACGAGCTGATCGACGATACGGCGCGGATCGTCGCGCACGCGCACGCGCTGCTGCCCTCGGACGCGATCGTCTCGAGCCTGCCGCCGCGCCTGATCGTTGGCGCCATCTGGCGCATGCTGGCCTCGCGACTGCGGGGCGGGGCGGCCGACGTGATGGACCTTGCCGGGAAGCTCGGCGACTGGATCGCGGCCTATGAGCTGCCCCTCGCGCGCCACTGCTGGGGCTCGCTGACGGCGCCCACGGCGGCCGTGCGCTCTGAGTTCCTGCCCCCGATCGCGCTGCTGGCGCCGCCGCCACCTGGGCCTCCGCGGGCAGGCGTCGGCGCGGCCCACGAGAGCGAGTGGCTGCGGATCGTCCTTGCCAGCGCCGAGGTCGTGAGGCGCGACGGTTTCGCCGACGCGACCGTCGCGCAGATCGCCGCGGCGGCGGGCGTCGACTCGCGTGCCTTCTACCGTCTGTTTGCCGGCAAGCGGGAGGCGCTCAACGCCGCCAAAGAGCTCGCTGTTCAGGCACGCGATGGCTGCTGCGGCCCGAGCGTTCGTGGCCGGCGAGACGTGGCCGCAGCGCGTCCTCGAGGCGGCCCGCGCTCTCACGCAGTACGCCGCCGAGAACCCGGCGCTCACGTATGTCTCGCTGCTCGAGAGCTGCACGGGCGAGGCGAGCGGAGGTCCGTGCGTGGAGGAGCTCGCCCAGGCGTTCACGATCTTCCTGCAGGAGGGGTATCCACTGCCTCGCGAGGGACCGGCCGGAGCGCCACACGGCCCATCGGAGCTCGCGCTCGAGGCGATCAGCATGGCAGTGTTCGAGCTTGCCTATCGCCATGTACGTGAACACAGCGTGAGCCCGCTGCCCAAAGTGCTGGGGCAGATCCTGTTCATCGTCCTCGCGCCGTTCCTCGGCGCCGGCGAGGCCGGCGACTTCGTCTGCCGGCAGGCGTCGCACCGCCGCGAGCACGCCGATCTGGCGAGCGCCGCATGAGCTTCAGCTGCCGAGTTGCTCGTCGATGAGCTCGTTCGTGGCCGCCGCCCCGATGAACGGTGTCAGGCACAGATGCACGAGGTGTGCCACGAGGCCCGCGGTTTTGGGCTTCGGGCTCGCCCGCACCTGCAGGTAGATGATCTCGAAGATCGTGGCGACGATCGCCTCGAGCGCAAGGCGCGAGGGCGCAGCCTCGCTGGTCTGCCAGCGATATCCCTCCTGCAGGAAGATCGTGAACGCACTGCGACTGTCCTCGACCCGCTGGATCCCGCGCGGTCCGACCGCGTAGGCGTCGACGAACGCGACATGGGTGAACGTGGGGGCGTCATCGATGCTCTGGGCGGCGGCGCGCGAGGCCTCCCAGATGCGCTCGGGCCAGCTCTTGCCGGCGAAGAACGCCCCGGCGGTGGCCGCCATCAGGTACTGGAAGGCGAGCTCGTGGATTGCGCTGAACGCCTCCTGCTTGTCGGCGAAGAGGCGGTAGAACGCGCGGCCGTCGACGCCGGCCAGGCGGGTGATCTGCGCGACCGTCGCCGCGGTGTAGCCGTGCTCCTGCACGATCTGAGCTGTCGCGAACATGATCCTTTGGCGGTGGTTCTCGGCGACCTCCTGCTCGGACAGTCGCGGGCGTCCAGGGCCCAGCGCGGGCGGCGCTCGCAGTGTTGTCGGGGCCAGGTACGGCGAGCGCGTGGGCGCTGGCAGCCGCTTGAGCTCGCGCCAGCGCTGCGCGCCGCCGTTTTGCCCGTAGCTATCGATCCATGCGACCAGATCCTGCTCCAGCCCGCCGGTGGCGCGCTCGCCCCGGCGCAGCCTGGCGGCGAGCAGCCTGTGGACCGCGCCGAGCGCGGCCGCGATCGGCGCGTCGGGGATCGTGCTTGTGCTGGGCGCTCCTTTGAGCGCGTCCTCGACGACCTTTGCGCTCTGCGCGATCCCCTGATCGCGTGCGTCCAGCGCCATCGGTCCGCCCGCGAGCGCCTCCTTCATCAGGAACCGGGCCTCGGCTGGCTGTTCGCCCGCGAACGCGAGCGTTGCCGTGATCGCGCCAGCGAGCGCGCGCTGTGGCGGCTCTAACGTGATGGCGTCGCGCATCTTTTCGAGAAGTCGCTGGTGGACATCGACGACCGTGGCCACGAAGCAGTCGTCGCGATCTTCGAAGTAGTCGTAGAAGGTCGGGCGGGACACGCCGGCCTCGCCGATCACCGCGGAGACGTTTGCGCCGGCGTACCCGTCGCGGTTTGCCGCGACGATCATGCCTTTGAGCAGCCGTTCACGCTGGGTCGCCTTGCGGCGGTTCTGCAATGGCGTGTTTATCGGCTGCTCGGCGGCTCGGCGGCGTGACATGGAGCGCTAGACCCTACTGGGACGCCAGTAGATCGGCTGAAAACACTGGTGATCCGGTCGAAGCGAGAGCTGATTGGTGGCTCCGTCAGGTGCCCGACGGTTGTGCCGCACAACCACCCTAATCCCGCATAATCACACTATGTGCGTTTATTCTGTGGCGCAGGCGCGGCGAGACGCGGGAAGGTGCTCGCCCGGTGCCGTGCCGCCCCGCAGTCGTTTATCCTCGCCCCCCGCCTGAGGACCGCCGCGGGCCCATGAGCCCGGGGAGCTGTGCCTACAACTGTCGATCGATGAGCCGGTCGGCCTCCTCGGCTCCCATGAACGGCGCGAGCGCCAGGAACGCCATCGGCCCCAGCATCCCGCTCACGCGCGGCTTCCTGCTCGCTCGCGCCTGCCGGTAGACGATCTCGAAGATGCAGGTGATGATCGCCTCGAGCGCCAGGCGCGCGGGCGGCGTGCGCGCGGGCTGCTGCTGGTAGCCCTCCTGCAGAAAGATCGTGAACGTCACGTGGCTGTCCTCCACCCGCTGCACCGCCCCCGGGCCGACGGCGTAGGCCTCGACGAAGCCGACGTGGGCGATCATCGTGTTCCTCTCCAGAAAGCCCGCGAACGCCAGCCCGGCGGCCCACATCCGCTCGGGCCAGGAGGCGCCGGTGAAGAACGCCTCGGCGGTCGCGCTCATGACCTGTTGCACGCCGATCTCGTGCACGGCCATGAACGCGTCCTGCTTGTCGGCGAACGCGCCGTAGAACGCGCGCCCGTCGACTCCCGCCAGGCGCGTGATGTCGGCGATCGTGGTGGCGTTGTATCCCTTGCTCTCCGCCAGCTGCGCGGCGGCGTAGAGGATGCGCTGACGGTGGTTGGCGGCGAGGTCCTTCGTGGGCGCGTCCGGTGCCAGGGGCTGCGCGGTGGGCGCGGGTGAGGGCCCCGTGCCGGTCGGCGCGAAGCTCAGCCAGCGCCAGCTCGCCGGCTGGTCGCCCATAGCTCGCGACCCACGAGCTGAGCTCGTCGATCGCCCTGCTCAGGCCGGGTTCGCCGCGGCGCAGCCGCACGGCGAGCAGCCGGTAGACGCCGCCGATCACGATCCGCGGGCTGACATCGGGGACGAGCGCGGTGGGGGGGAGCTGCGCTCGTGCTTGCTCGATCTCGCGCTCGATCGCGACGATGCCGGCGTCGCGCGCGTCGAGCGCCCTGCGCCCCGCGCCCATCGCCTGACTGGTCAGGAACAGCGCCTGCGCCGGCTCGGCGCTTGCGAACTGGACGATCGCCGCGATGCTCGCCTGCAGCGCGAGCTCCGGCGCGGCCGCACCGATGGCGTGACGGATCTGCGCCATCAGCCGCTCATGGATCTCGCTCAGCGCTTCGAGGAAGCAGTCGTCCTTGTCGGAGAAATACTCGTAGAACGTCGGTCGGGAAACACCCGCCTCGGTGATGATCTTCGAGACGCTGGCGCTCGCGTAGCCGCCGCGGTCGACGATCGCGACGACCCCTGCCAGCAGCCGCCCGCGCTGGGTGCTCTTGCGGCTTCGCGGCAGGGTCCCGCCGTCCGCGGCCCCGTGCGCAAGGCGTGGGCTCACGACCGTCGGACCCATTGGCGGCGGCCGGGATAAACGCTTGCGGGCGGCGGCTGTGAAGCGCTCGCGCCGACCTTGCTGGCCACCCCGCGCCATGCGCACGCTGCCCAGCCGATCATGCCCTCCCCCTCTCATCGAACCACACTGCCGAAGTTTACGCCGCTACGATGACGCCGATGCCCGCAGATAGCCGCGATCCACTCGCGCAGGCGTGGTCGGCGAGCCCTGGCTCGGCCGCTGAGCTGGCGCTTGGCCTGGACGCGCCGCTGCACGAGATCATGTCCACCACGCGGGCGATGCGCCGGTTGCGTCCGGACCCGGTGGCGCGGGAGTTGCTGGTGAGCCTCGTCCGGGCGGCGACGTGGGCCCCGACCGGCGGCAACGGGCAGGCGTTCTCGTGGGTGATCGTCACCGATCGCGATGTTCTGGACAGGCTCGACCCGCTGTGGAGAGAGTGCTATGAGCTGTATCTGGGCACGATCGCGACCGTCTCACCGGACACGATGGACGCCGGGCAGTTCGAGCGCATGCATCGCGCGGTCGCCTATCAGCACGATCACTTCAAGCAGGCTCCCGCGCTCCTGGTCGCGTGTTATGACTTCGGTGAGCAGCGTCGGCGGCTCGTGCGCGAATGGCGCGGCGGGATCGCGCGCGCGCGGCGGGTGGGGCTGCGCCATGCGCTGCAGGCTGCGCGCAATGCGCCGCGCGGTTTGAGTCTGTCCGAGGCCGCGAGTGTCTATCCGGGCGTCCAGAACGTGTTGCTGACAGCGCGTGCGCTGGGCCTCGGCGCGACGCTCACGATGCTGCATCTCGCGCTCGAGGGGGAGTTCAAGCGGGTGCTGGGGATCCCGCGGTCGGTCAACACGTTCGCGCTGATTCCCGTTGGCTATCCCCTGGGGCGTTTCGGTCCCGTGCGCCGCCGCCCGCCCGAGGAGGTGATCCATTGGGATCGCTGGTGACGGGTTCGCGAACGAAGATCGTCTTGGTGGTCAGGCGAGCGTAGGCGGTGGGCGCGTCCTCCCAGTCGACGATCTCGCTGGTGACCGGTTGGGGATCGAAGCGCCCGGAGGTGATCAGCTCGAGCACGGCGGGTAGCAGTGGCCTGGCCTGGCAGGGTCCCGCGTGGTAGGTGACGCACGACAGGTACATGTCAAACAGCGGAACGGGCTGCTCCTCGAAGTAGATGCCGGTGCTCGTGCAGTGGCCTCCGACGGCGGTCGAGCGCACCGCGCAGCGCAATCCCGCGGGTGTCGCGCTGGCATCGACCACGATCTGGTAGGGGCCGAGGCGCTCGGGCGGGACGCGCGCCTCGAGTGGGTTGGCGCCGTAGGAGGCGGCGATTCCCAGCCGCGTGGCGTCGCGGTCGAGGTAGTCGACACGCTCGGCGCCGAGCGCCCTGGCGAGCCCGGCCGCGTACAGCCCGGTGCTGCGGGTTCCGCCGCCAAGGACGAGCACGTCGGCGCCGGGCTGCTGGGAGAGGTAGGGCGCGACGCAGCGCCACGCGTCTGGGAGGTTGTCGCTGGCGGATGCCAGCACGATTGGGGACACCGCCGCCGGCTGCGCGACGAGCATGTGCTCGGCGAACGGCACCCGCACCGCGTCGGCCAGCCCGTTGCCCCACTCGCCCCCGATCGGAAGGCCGAACATCGCGAGCGCGGGGACGGCCGTGCAGCCCGCGGTCACGCCGCGCCGGCACGCGGCGCACATGCCGCACGAGATCTTCCACGGCACGATCACCACGTCACCGCGCGCGAAGCCCGTCACGTCGTCTGCGACTTCGAGGACCTCGGCCACGAACTCGTGGCCGATCGCGAACGGACCCGGCAGCGGGGCGTCGCCGCGGACGATCGCGGTGTCCAGGTCGCAGTTGGAGGCGGCGATCGGCCGCACGATCGCCTCGCCGGGACCCTGCAGCTCAGGGACAGGGGCCTCGTCCCACTCGAGCCGCCCGGGTTCGATGAACATCAGGCGGCGCATCAGCTCGCCCAGAAGTCCCGCGCCAGCTCACGGCGTCGTGTCCACAGGGCGCCGTTTGCGGCGAAGTCGTGGATGCCTTGCCCTGCGTCGCAGTCATCGATCTCCCAGGCACCGTTGACGGCCGCACTGAAGCCGGCGGACAGCGAGCTCGAAGCCCTGCGCCGTGTGCAGATCGCCCTCGGCTCCCTTGTCGATGATCAGCTTCAGCTGCCGCAGCGCCTGCTGGTTCTTCGAGCACAGCACCGCACACAGCCGATCGATCTCCCCGTCAAGCTCGCCGTCTGCAACCACACGGTTCCACAGGCCGAGCTCGATCGCGCGACGTGCCGGGTACAGCGCCCCGATCAGGTTGATCTCCTTGCACATGCGACGGCCGACGAGCCGAGAGAGCCTCGTGGTGCCTCCCCACCCGGGTGTGATCCCCGAGTCGATCTCCGGCATCCCCCAGCGCGCGCGCTCGGTCGCGACCACGAAATCACACGCCATCGTGATCTCCAAGCCGCCGCCGACGGCATGGCCGTCGACCGCGGCGATCGTGATCTTGTCGAGATCCTCCAGCGCGTTGGCCATCTGCTGGTAGGAGTGGACGCGGCGGACGACGTCATTGGCATCGCCCCATTGCGGCATCTCGGTGATGTCGTCGCCTGCGCAGAACGTCTCGCCTGCCCCGTCGATCACCAGCACTTGCAGCGAACGCGATTCGCGCGCCAGCTCGATTGCCTGGCGCAGCTCTGCCGAGAGCTTGATCGACAGGGCGTTGCGCACTTGCGGTCGTGAGAGCGTGATCCGCCCGACAGGACCTGCGGTGTTGTAGGCCAGCTGGGTGAAGCGCGGGGCGTGCGCCCCCGTCGTCGCAGTGTCATCCGTCATGCCGTCCCCTAAACTATGGTCGCGAATGAATACCAGTATCGAATCAATATCAGATGCGAACGCGCATCGCTTTCACGCCTGCTCGGTTGACCGGGCGCTGCAGATCCTCGGCGACCGCTGGACGTTCCTGATCCTGCGCGAGAGCTTCTTCGGCGTGCGCCGCTACGGCGAGCTCGCGCGCAACCTTGGGTGCTCGCGCACGATTCTCAGCGTGCGCCTACGCCGCCTCGTGGACGGCGGTGTGATGGAGCGCCATCGCTACCGCACGGACCCAGACCACCACGAGTACCGACTCACCCACGCCGGGATGGAGCTCTACCCGGCGATCGTCGCGCTCATGCGCTGGGCAGACGAGCACCTCTCCGGCGCCGAGGGCCCGCCGCTGCTCCTGCGCCATCTCCCCTGCGGCGCCGACACCGTCCCCGTGCTGATCTGCTCGGGCTGCGGAGAGCCCCTGCACGCCAACGACATCGAGCCCCACCCCGGCCCGGGGGCCGAGCCCGTCAGCGTCGGGTGATCGACGGGCGCCACCAGTTCCACTCGCCGAGCAGCCGCATCAGCGCTGGCACGAGCAGGCTGCGGACAATGGTGGCGTCGATCAGGATCGCGGCGGCGATGCCGACGGCGACCTCCTTGACTTCGACCATTTGCGAGGTGGCGTTGCTGCCGATCGCGACGCACAGCAGCAGCGCGGCGGCGGTGATGACGCGTCCGGTGCGCTCCAGGCCGAGGGCTACGGCTTCCTGGTTGGGAAGGCCGGCTTGGTGGAGCTCGCGGATGCGGTCGAGCAGGAACACGCCGTAGTCGGTTGACAGTCCGAGCACGATGGCGAGCATCACCAGTGGTTGGGTGATGTCGATCGCTTTGGGGTCTTCGTAGCCGAGCAGTCCCTGCAGGTGGCCGTGTTGGAAGATGAGCACGATGATTCCGTAGGCGGCGCCGATTGTCAGGGCGTTCATCAGCAGTGTCTTCAGCGGCAGGATCGCCGAGCCGGTCATCAGGAACAGCGCGATCGTGGTGATGGCGATGACCAGCGCGGCGGCGAGTGGGAGGTGCGCGGCGAGGCTGTGCTCGAGGTCCACGAATCCCGCCGTCTGCCCGGTGAGCATGGCGGGGAACGGCGATCGGATCGCCTGTATGCGGTTGGCGAGCTGCTGGGAGGTGGAGCTGAGCGCGGTCGTGGCTGGTGTGAGCTCGAGCAGCTCGAGCTTGTCTGGCAGGCGTTTGGGTGGGGTCAGCGCGGCGACGTCCGGGAGTCGCTGGATCTGTGCGCGATAGCGTTCCAGGGCCGGCTGTCGTGCGTGGCTGGTCAGGATCAGGATGTTCTGGGATGGGTCTGTCGAGAAGTTGCGCGCCAGCGCGTCGCTGACCTGCCGGGGGCCCGCGATGCGGGGCAGTGTGCTTTCGCTGGCCGTGGTCAGCGTGATCGCGAGCACTGGCGATGCGATCGCGAGCAGCGCGGTCGTGGCGGCGAGGGCGACGGGTACGGGATGGCTCATCACGACCTTCGCGAGGCGGTACCAGCGACCATTGCTCGTGGCGCTTGGGGGGCGCGTGGCGCGCACCTGTAGCCATGCCGGCGCGAGCGCGTTGACGCGGTGGCCGAGCAGCGCGAGCAGCGCGGGCAGCACGAGCATCGCCGAGGCGCACGTCAACAGCACGACCAGCGCGCCGCCGAGTCCCATCGAGAAGAAGTAGGGCTGCGGGAAGACGAGCAGGGAGGCGAGCGTTGCGGCGACCGTACATGCGCTGAAGCACACCGTGCGACCGGCGCTCGTCATCGTGCGCTCGAGCGCCGCGGCTGGATCGTCTGGTGTGGTGGCGAGCTCTTCGCGGTAGCGGGAGACGATCAGCAGGCTGTAGTCGATCGCCAGCCCGAGCCCGAGCGCGCTGACGAGGCTGAGCGAGAAGATCGAGATCGACGTCAGGCCGCTGGCGATGCTCAGCGCGAGCTGGGTCAGCAGGATCGACAGCCCGCCCAGCACGAGCGGCACCAGCCCCGCGATCACGCCGCGGAAGAACAGCAGCAGCAGCACGAGGAGGATCGGCAGCGCGATCAGCTGTGCCCGGCGTAGATCGCGCTCCACCGCCTGATTGCCCCACGCGAACCCGAGGTCGGGGCCGCCGAGCATCACGCCGGGGAAGGCGTGCAGGCGCGCGGCGAGGGCCAGCGCGGCGTCCTGGTGGCGCTTGGCCGAGCCGCGAGGGAACTGGACCGCGAGGTAGGTCATCGTGGCGTTGCGCGAGACGAGCGCCCTGCTGCTGCTGCTGCTGCTGCTGCTGCTGCTGCCGCCGCCGCCGCCGTCACCACCGTCGAGGAAGCTCTGCACCCGGCCGACTTCGGGATCTGTCTCGATGGCGTGCTCGATCCGCTTGACCTGAGTCATGCCGGCCTGCGTGTAGACGCCCGTGGGCGCTCGCACGAGCACGATCACCCCGGCGCCGAGCTCGAGGCCGGTGGCGCCTTCGATCGCCTGGGTCGCCTTGGCGCTTTGGGTGGCGGCGCCGGCGGCTTCGAAGGGGTCCAGGCGGTTGGCGACGCCCGCTCCCAGGACAGCCGCGATCCCGGCTATGGCGAGAGTCGCGAGCAAGATCGGGCGGGTACGGCGCAGCGCGAGCCTCGCGAGGAACGAGAGAGCCGGAGAGCCGGGAGCGCTGGGAGAGCCCATACGCTCGTATCGTATACGTTACGCCCGTAGGGCCGCGAGGAAGTGGTCGATGTGTCCCGCCAAGACCAGCGGCTGGTCTTCTGGGATGTAGGTGTAGGAGTCGGCGATCGGGATCAGCTCGGCGTTGGGCAGGATCTCGGCGAGCGCTTCGGCGTGGCGGTAGGGGAAGACCCGGTCTTCGCTTGCCCAGGCGATCAGGGTGGGGCACTCGAAGCGCGCGAGCGCGGCGTCCCCCTGAATCGTGTAGCGGCGGCTGATCGCTCGCAGGACCTTGGCGCTGTCGCGGCGCACGCCCCTGTCGGTACGCGCGGGTGCGAGGTAGCTGTCGTACGCGAGCCTGTCGAGCGGCTGCTTGGTGAGCCAGCCGAAGGCGATCGGCAGCCGGCGAATGGGGGTGACGCGCATCGACTGCGCGAGCGGCCACAGCGCCCCGGGAACGCGGGCGAGGACTTGGAGGTAGCGGTAGAGCGGGGGCAGGAAGTTCTCGAAGCACTCGCACGGCGTCAGCACGAGCGCGCTGACCCGCTCGGGGTGGCGTGTGGCGAGCAGCTTGGCGATGACCCCGCCGGTGTCGTTGCCGACGATCACCGCTTCGCTGAGGTCCAGCGTGTCGAGCAGCTCGGGGATGAGGTCGGCGATCGCGGTGGGTGAGAGATCCGCGTCGCGGCGCATGGGGATGGTGTGCGCTCCGAGCGGCAGGTCGGGGACGATCGCGCGGACCGGCTGCGTGAGCGCGGGCACCACGCGCCGCCAGAACCCGCTGGGCAGCGCGAGCCCGGCGAGGAACACGACGGGCACGCCGCTGCCGTGGTCGCGGTAGCGCAGCGGCCCCGACGAGAGCGAGGCCGTGTACAGCGGTCCGAGCGCTTGCTGGAACGAGTCGGGGTCAGGCACGTCGCTCATGTGCGCGTGCGCTCGCCGTCATCGGCCGGCGTTCTCAGGTACACGCCTTCTCTGAAGAGGGCGTTGCTCGCTGCGTTCCAGCGCTCGAGCTGCTCGGGCGTGTGGAACGGCGCGGGCAGGTGGCGCTCGACGGCATCCCCGAGCAGGACGGCGCCGAGCACGAGCACGACCCCGTTCAGCGCGAACCAGGTGAGGTCGGCGTCTGCTCGCAGCAGCTCGTGATCGGCCAGTCGCTGCCATTGGCTGCGGGCGATGGCGATGAACGCGTCGAAGATCTCGAGCGCCCCCGCCTCGCCGTCGGCCGCTGCCCTCGCGACATAGAGCACCGCCGTCGGGTGCTCGCGCACGAACGCGTTGACGCGATCGCCGATCTCTTGCTGGGCTTCGAGCGGCGAGCTGTTCTCGGAAAGATCGCTGAAGGCATCTGTCGCGACGGCTAGGACGTGTCCGTTGACGGCCTCGACGAGCGCTGCCTTGTTCGCGAAGTAGTGCTGGACCAGGCCGGGCGAGACGCCGGCCTCCTTGGCGACGTCGCGGATAGAGGTCGCGGCCACGCCATCCCTGGCGAAGCTCTCCAGGGCGGCGTTGCGAATGCGCGCCAAGCCTGTCAGGTCCGAAGCGGCTGCGCCCGTAGTGCCCATACATCCGTAGTGTATACAATGCGCACGTATGGCCAGCTCGCTCGACCGTCGCCGACCTTTCGGCGCCAACCGACCCTACGGCGCCAAGCCACAGGGCTGCCCGCGATGATACGCCCACCGGTAATCGCCGCGGACACCAAGGCAGCGCTGCTGGCAGCCGCGCTGATGTTCCTTTGGGCGTTGCTGCTGGGCGTCTGGAAGTACCGGCAGATCGCGACGTCCGAGAGCCACCTCGCGCACCCTTACGTCGACATCGCTCATCGGGCGGCGCTCCTGTACAGCTTCGCGCTACTGCTGGTTGCGACGTTCGTGCAGCTGAGCGGTTGGAGTGAGCTCGTGAACTTGCTCGCTGCGGGCGCGATGGCGCTGTACTTCTACGCCGCTGTCGGCACGTACACCATGCAGGGCTGGCGGGGCGAGACCGACAACCAGTTCCGCGACCCCGTGCGCGGCACGCACGCCTTCATGATCTCCCTGATCGTCGCCGAGATCGGCGGCTGGCTCGTGCTGATCGCGGGGTTCCTCCACGGGCAGGTGTTCTGACGCCGCAGGTGGACGGGGAGATCCTCGCGGGCGCGTTGGTTCGGACGATGGACCCGCGGCGCCCCCTCGCCGAAGCGCTCGCGACTCGTGCCGGACGGATCGTGGCGGTTGGGTCGCTCAGCGAGGTGCGCGCCGCGATGGGCGCGGGCGTCCCGGTCCACGAGCTCGGCGGCGGCGTGCTGCTGCCGGGCTTCATCGACGCGCACCACCACCTGGCATACGCGGCCCTGGATTACGGCGGGGAGAGCCTGCGGCTGCCGGCGGGCAGCCCGATCGAGGCTCTGTTGGCGGCAATCCGTGCCGGCGTCGCCGCGAAGCCCCCGGGTTGGGTGTACCTGTGCGGATATGAGATGGGCGATCTACGCGAGCGCCGTGCGCCACGCGCCGACGAGCTCGAGCAGTGCTGTCCCGGTCGCCCGCTGTTCGTTCAGGCTGCCAGCGGCCATGATGGCGCGCTGAACCACGCCGGCCTGGAGGCGATGGGGTGGATCGCCGGCTCGGCCGACCCTCCCAACGGCGTGCTGCTGCGCGATCGTCGCGGGCGGCTCACTGGCGTCGTGTCGGAGGGGGCGGCGTTCATGGCCGAGGCGGCGTTCCGCGACCAGCTGCTGGCCGACGGTCCCGAGGTGTGGTTGGCGGCATGCGAAGCGCACGCGCGCGATCTGCTCGCGCTCGGCATCACCCGCGTCGGGGACGCCGCGGTCGCTCCCGCGGTCGAGCGTCTCTACTGGCGCGCCGCCGAGGAACATCGCCTGCCCGTGACCGTGCACGCGATGCCGGTCGCGTCGACCAGCCTGCTGCTGCCCCGCTTCGACGGCCCCGCCACCGGCGAGGGGCCGGCGCAGGCGCCGATCGGGCCCGCGAAGCTGTTCGTCGACGGAGGCCACCGCTGCGCGGTCTGCCTGTCGGCCGGCCAGGCGGCGTCGGTCGCCGCGGCGCTGCTGAGGAACGTGCTCGGCGGAGGCGGATTGGCGGTGTTGCGGGCGGCCTCGCGCAGTGGCCGGCCCAAGCTGAGCCGCGACCTGCACCTGCACGCCGGGATGCGCTTCTGGCACCAGGACGCCCTTGCCGGCGCCGTCGGGCAGGGCGCCGAGCGGGGCTTTCAGGTCGCGCTGCACGCGATCGGCAACGAGGCGATCGACCTCGCTCTCACCGCGCTCGAGCGAAACGAGCGCAAGCTCGCCGCGGCGCCCGGGCGCCCGCGCCTCGAGCATCTCGTCTTCGTCTCATCCCACCAGCCGCGCCGGATCGCCGACGCAGGAGCGATCGCCGTGGTGCAGCCGGGGTTCATCGCGGGCGCCGGCGACGACATGCTGCTCACGCCGCTGCCCCGATCGATCGAGACGATGCCGCTGCGCTCGCTCGCCGAAGCCGGGGTGGAGCTCGCCGGGAGCTCGGATTACCCCGTGACCCAGCCGGACGTGCTCGCGGCGATCGGCGCCGCCGTCACCCGCCGAACCGCCGCCGGCGCGACGCTCGCAGCTGACCAGGCCGTCGGCGTCGAGCCAATGCTGCGCGCGTACACCCTTGGCTCAGCGCGAGCGCTCGGCTGCGAGCACGAAGCTGGCTCGATCGCACCCGGCAAGCAGGCGGACCTCGTCCACCTCTCGCACGACCCCGTCACGCACGACCCCGCCCGCCTCGCCGGCATACACGTCAACGCCACCTGGGTGGCCGGCAAGCGCCGGCATGTCAAGCCTTCTATGGCTTGACTTACCAGCGCGCGCCTGGCGATCGATCATCTACCCCGTGGAGACGAACGATCATCGTGGCGCAAGGCAGTCGTTTATACACGGCAGTATGGGCATTCGAATGGGACCGCTGCACCGCATAAACGGTTGCCGCTTGACATCGTCCATGGAAATGCTATAGCGTGCTTGACAACGTTTATTCAGACGCAAGCGATGGGGTACGGCCGGGTGCCGGGGAGTCGCGGTGCGTGCCTTGTGGAGCAGGTGGGAGGAGTGGGAGAGACAAATGCAACCTGACGCGCCGAGTACTGATGTCCATGCGGCTTCGACGCTCCGCGTACGCGTAGCTTCTGGCTCCGCGCGGCGCCCAACGGCCTTTGCGACGGAGCTCACGCCCCTGTGTGGTTATGCACACCGCGGCGGGGGGCACGGGGGGCAGCGCAGCGGCGGGCGGTATGCGTGGCGGTTGAGGACGCCGGGTCGCATGGTGGCGGGGTGGCTCAGCGTCGGGGCTGGCCTTTCATGCTCGTCCAACTCCCTTCTCGCAAGCCGTGATCCCGACGCGATCACATCGTCAAACCAAAGAAGGGCTCTCTGTGGAGCGCCCGCTGAAGCAGAGAGGACTTATCATCATGCAACGACTTCGTAACCACCTGAACCCCGCCACCGGGATCGCCGTCGTGGCGCTGGTCTTCGCCCTCACGGGCGCGTCCTTCGCGGCGAGCGGGCATGGCAGTGGCTCGGGCTCGGGCGCCAAAGCGAGCGCGTCGGCCACGAGCGGGCGGGGGTCTGTCACCGCGGTCGCCGCCGCGACCAAGAAGAAGAAGGCCGCCGGCCCACGCGGCCCCGCGGGCCCCAGGGGGCCCCAGGGGGCGACCGGGGCGACGGGTCCGGCAGGCGCGGCTGGAGCGCCCGGGGCGAAAGGCGAAACGGGCGCGGCCGGCGCCACGGGCGCAACGGGCCCCGCCGGCGTCAAAGGCGAAACGGGCCCGGCCGGCAAAAACGGCACGAGCGGCTTCACCAGCACGCTCCCGGAAGGTGAGACCGAGACGGGCACGTGGACGCTTTCAACGTCGCCTGTGCCGAAGGGAACGAAATCAGATGCGCGAATCGCGATCTCATTCGCGATTCCGCTGAAGGCCAAGGCCAGCCCGGCAATCGAACCTGCTCTGGGCGAAACCCAGGTGCACTTCATCGAAGCCGGCGAAACGGCTCCGGCCGGCTGTGAGCAGGGCACCTCATACTCGCCGGAAGCGGAACAGGGCAATCTCTGCATCTACGCCTATGCCCTCGCGATTGCGCCGCTGACGCCGGTGAAAATCCAGGACCCAGGGTCGAATCGTAAAGGTGCGGGCGCCACCGGGGCGCAGGCGTGGTTCAAATTCGAAGAAGTCCAAAACGCAATAAGCGGAGAAGAAGAAGGAGAGCAGGGCTGGGGCACGTGGGCGGTGACGGCGCCCGAAGAATAGTCGTCGGCAGTCAAGGCACGGCCGAGCACGAGCAATTTCCCGGCTCATCCTCGGACAGGTCGGCGGTGTGGCCAGGGTGCAAGCCGCCCTGGCCACCGCCTTGCCGTTTCGAAGGTGGCCCTCGGGAACACGCAAACCGCAGCGCGAGCGCAGCAAGGAGCAGTCGATAATGGATAGCATCTTCAGGTCGCACATCTTCGTCAAAGTCGCGCTTGCGTTCGCGGCGCTTCTCGTGTGCGTGGCCGGGTGCATGTCCGTGAGCGCACCGGCGCTCGCCGTGTTCACGCGGCCCTACGTCACGCAGATCGCGGAAGCGCCAACCGGGCCGGAAGGCGCGATGGCGCCCCTCGAATATCTCGGTGGTATCGCGATCGACCCAGCCAGCGGCAACATCTTCGTCGGCACGTTCGAAAACAAGGTGGTCGAAGAAGTGGTCGTAAACCACAAAATCGAACAGGTTCGGGAGTACAGGAAGAGCGTCGACGAGTTCAATTTGTCGAACGAATTCACGGGTCAGCTTTCCCCGGTTCCCATCTATAGTCTGGCGTTCGACGACAAGAGCGGCAAACTCGAAGCCGCGCCCGAACCAGAAACGGTCGCCGTCGATGACTCGACCGATCTCTTCGCGGGCGACGTGTACGATGCCGCTCCAAGCGGTCACGTCACGCCTCCGGGTGTCGTGCGGCGGACGACGTCTGAAGGCGAACCGGCCGCATTCACGTGCGCGGAAGGAATTTCGGCGGGATATATCAATGCAAACGGTGAACTGGCCGGCAGGCCGGGTAGGAACGGTGGACCGGTCGAAGACTGGATCGGAGAAAACCCCGAAAAGCTCGCGGTGGATTCCGGCGGCGGCGAATCCGCGGGTTATATCTACGTTGTCAACGATCGAAGCGGCGCTGAATCCGGTGGTCGCGAAGTCGACGAGTTCACGTCGGCGGGGTGCTTCGTGGGGGCGATCGACGGCAGCATCGAGGTTGAAAGCAACGGCAAGAAAGAAGTGAAGGAACTGTTCGGCCCTCGCCTGTTTGGCATCGCGGTGGACCCGACCACTGGCGACGTCCTCGTCGAGACCGACGGCAGCGACGAGGGCGAAAGCGTGATCTACGAGTTCGCCTCCTCGGGCGAATATCTCGGACAGATCAACGAAGCCGCGCGGGGCGTTCGGCTTGTGCTCGCGGCGGGGCACGGCATCGCCGTCAGTCCCGCCGGGGATCTCTATGTGGACGCGTGTGTAGTCCCCGGCGCCCCCGAGCCTGAAGAGTGTGAAACGTTCGCAGTCGACGAGTTCGGCCCGGGGGCCTCCTACCCGCAGGTGGTGACGGGCGCCGTGAGGCCGGACGAGCAGACGACGGCGACGTTGACGGGCACGGTCAACGACGAAGAAAGGCCGTTGACGGAATGCTATTTCGAATATGTCGAAGCCGCGAGCTACAAACCCGCCAGCCCGGACCCGTATGCCTCCGGGGCGCGAGTCGCCTGTGAACATCCGGATGCGGCTGAAGTCTCGTCCGATTCGGCGAACCACGCGGTGCACGCAGACATCGAAGGGTTGACGGGAGGGACGCTCTACGACTTCCGTCTGGTGGCGACCACGAATCCGGCTGTGCCGTATCGGGGTGGTACGAAGGATGGGCAGAACGTGTCGTTCGCGGCCGCCGCACGACCGGTCGTGGAAGCGGCGTCGGCGGGGGAAGTGTCCTCGACGTTCGTGCGGTTCGGCGCGAAGATCGATCCGGTGGGGAGCGCCACCACGTATATGTTCGAATACGTGGATGCGGCGGACTATACGGCGGCGCTTGCCGAACACGCCGGCAACCCGTATGCGAAGGGTGGCAGCGTTCCGGCGCCGGCCGGCGAGATCGGCGAAGGCGACGAAGCCGTGGCGGTCAGCGTGCCGGCGGGCGGTCTCTCACCCGGGACCGTGTATGACTACCGTGTGGTCGCCTCGAACGGCGTCGGTGCGACCGACGGCGCGAACGGGACGTTCGCGACGGTGCCGGCCAGCTCGCCGGGCCTACCGGACGGGCGCAGATATGAGCTCGTGACGCCGCCCAACAAGGGCGACGGCGAAGACATGTTCGGAGTCGGCGACGACGGCGTGAACACCGACGAGGGCTATGCCTCCGAAGACGGCGAACACTTCATGCTGTGGACGGCTTCGGCGTTTGGGCCGTTCCCGGCAGCATTCGGGAACGTGTACGTGTTCTCGCGCGGCGCGGATGGCTGGTCTTTCCAGGCGCTCGCGTCGCCGAGCCTCGGCGTGCAGAGCACGGACGACACGGTGTTCGATCCGTGGGACTTCTCGGCGGTCGGCGTTCGCGAGGCCGTCGGCTACAACGACGAACAGAGTGTCGGACTGGAGGGTCCCCCCGGCGGGCCGTATGCGACCCTGGCCACGTCCGTGACGGCCGAAGAGCCCGTCGACGTGGTCGGCGACTCCGAAGACGCGAGTCATGTCTTGCTGGAAAGCCGCGAACACAAGCTTCCTCTGTGCGAAGCAGCCGAAGAACATCTCGCCAAGGAACTGGACGAAAGGAGTACCGAGCTGTATGAATGGACGGCGAGCAGCGGCTGCCTGACGCTCGTGGGCGTCAAGTCGCTGTCGCACGGCGGCGGTCTGCTCGGCCCGTGCGGCGCCGTGCTCGGCTCGGGTCAGAGCACGGAATACGCGGGCGCGGCCCACGGCGCCGTCTCGCCGGACGGATCGGAGGTCATCTTCACGGCCCCCGACCCGGTCGGGACGGGCACGCGATGCTGGGAAGAAGGCCATGGCGCCACGCCACCGCAGGTCTACATGCGCGTGGACGGCGAAACGACGGTCGAGGTGTCCGCGCCGCAGCCGGGCGGGACGGCGAGCGCCCCCGCGGTGTACGTCGGGTCGGGCGACGACGGGACGAAGGTGTTCTTCGTGACGCGCAGCGAGCTCACGAAAGAAGCCGTGGAACTCGGTACGAAGGAACCGGAACTCTACGAGTACGACACGCAAGCGCCGCCAGCGGAACAGCTCGTGCGCGTCTCGCGGGGTGAAAAAGGCGTGGAAGGGAACGTCGAGAGCGTGCCGGCGATCTCGCCCGACGGCACGACGGTCTACTTCAACGCCGGCGGGGATCTGGCGCTCGGCGGCGAACACGGAGGCCTGTACCGGTACGACACCGAAACCGGGACGACCACGTTCGTCGCGCCGGAGCAGGGATACACCGCGAGACCGCTGGGCGCCGATCGCTGGTTTGACGAGGCGCTGCACCAGGACCGCGGCAACGTCGCCCTCGACCCGCGTGCGAGCTACTTCACGACCGCCGACGGGGCGTATCTGCTGTTCGAATCCTCGGGCGACCTGACGGGCTATGAATCCGACGGTCAGGGCGAGCTGTATCGCTATCACGTCGAAGGCCAGGGCGGCAGCATCGTGTGCGTGTCGTGCAACCCAAGCGGCACGCCGCCGTCCGGGACCGCGGAATTCGCGCGATCGGCCGTCAACCACGACAACCCCGCGGGCGGTCCTGTGCGGGCGATGTCCGAAAACGGCGAATACGTGTTCTTCGACACGGCGGAAGCGCTCGTGCCGAGCGACACGAACCACGCGATCGACGTGTACGAGTGGCACGACGGGACCATCTCGTTGATCAGCACCGGCCAGGATGCGCTGGGCTCGTACTTCCTCGGCTCGAGCGCGTATCGCAACTCGCGCGGTGAAACGGTCGAAGGCGGGAACGTGTTCTTCGGGACCCACTCGCAGCTCGTGCCGCAGGACACCGACAGCGCCGGCGATCTCTATGACGCGCGCATCGACGGCGGCTTCTCGACGAACACGCGCTCCGGGGCGTGTGAAGGCGACGCCTGCGACAACCCGCCATCCGCGCCGCCGAACCCCACCGCGAGCCTGCTGCCGGCGCCGCCGGGCACGAGCTTCGGGGAAGTCAAGACCGAAGTCAAGAAGACGACGACACGGAAAGCCCTCACGTGCAGGAAGGGCTTCACAAAGAAGAAGAACAAGTGCGTGCGGGTGAAAAAGCGAGCGAGGAAGGCGTCCAGGTCCAGTCTAAGAGGAGAGCGATGACCATGCTTCATGCGAAGATCTCTGTGCCCGCTCTCCTCGCCGTCGCGGCGCTGCTGTTCACAGCTTCGCCTGCGCTGGCCTCTTCTGAAGGCTCTGAAGGCGCCCCGCAGTGGACGGTCACGGCGGTGGCGACGCCGACGAACTTCACGCCGGGCGATCACTCCGGCGACGATACCTACAGGGTCACCGTGACGAACACGGGCGGCGCCGCGAGCGACGGCGAACCGATCACGGTGACGGACACGCTGCCCGAAGGGCTGACGCTGGACCACGTGGGCGCGGCAGGGTTCGAACTGCCGGTGGACGGCGAGCAGAGCGAGGCCAAGGGAACCGCCTTGAGCTGCGAAGGCGTGAAGTGCAAGTTCTCGGGAACGGTGATCCCGGAGGAGAGCCTGGTCGTGATCGTGCCGGTGGACGTCGAACTGACGCAGGCGGCGACGGTCACGAACGTGGTGCGCGTCTCCGGGGGCGGCGCGCCGGACGCGAGCGTGAGCACCCCGACGACGATCAGCTCGAGCCCGGCCGCCTTCGGCATCTCGCCGGGCTCCACGGCGACGGCGATGTCCAGCACACAGGCCGGAGCCCACGCCGACCTGACGACCGCGATCGCCTTCAACACGCTCAGCGACGAAGGCCGGCTGGCCGGCCAGCCGAAGGAAACGATCGTCGATCTGCCGCCCGGCTTCGGCGGCGATCTCGTGGACACCCCGACGTGCACGCTGGCGCTGTTCGGGCTCCGCGAATGCGCCATCGGCGCGCAGATCGGCGTAGTCACCCTGACCCTCTTCTTCCACAACGAACACCTGATGTACATCACGCCGGTGTACAACCTCGCCCCAGAGCCCGGCGACGTCGCCAAGCTCGGCTTCTACGTCCTCGGCACGTTCGTCCAGGGCTCCGTGACGGTGCGCCCCGGAGACTACGGGCTGGAGACCCGCTTCGAAGACATCGACGACTTCACGGTCGAATTCGACAGCGTGTCGTTGACGGTATGGGGGGTGCCAGCCGCCGCCGTCCACAACCCGTGGCGCTGGAATCCGGCCGCGGCTGGGATTGGACAGCAGACTGGGGAATTCGGTGTCGCCTCCAGCGACGTGCACGTGCCGTTCCTGGCGAGTCCGACGTCGTGCACGAGCGAACCGGTGTACGCGACGATCTCGACGCGCTCCTGGCAGGAGCCGGAAGCGCCGCTCGTGCCGACCGCCACGCCGCTCGGTCCCTTCACCGGCTGCGATCGGCTGGGGCTGCTGTCGACGTTCACGGCTGCGCCGACGACCACGAGCGCGTCCGCCGCGAGCGGCCTCGACGTCGAACTCGGCGTGCACCAGACCAACGAAGACCCCGAAGGGCTCGCTGCCTCCGCGCTGCAAAAGGCCGTCGTGACGCTGCCCGAAGGGATGACGATCAACCCGTCGGCGGGCGCCGGGCTGGGGGCGTGCACACAGGCTGAGTACGAAGAAGAAACGATCGAAGAATCCGCACAGGCCGGTTGCCCCAACGACTCCAAGCTCGGTACGGTGCGCATCAAGACCCCCGCTCTGAACGAAGAAGGCAGCGGCTCGGTGTACATCGCCACACCCTATGCCAACCCGTTCTCAGAACCCGAACATCCGAACGGGTCGCTGATCGCTCTGTATGTGGTCGTGCGTTTCCCGGTGCGCGGCGTAGTCGTCAAGGTCGCGGGGAAGGTCGAAGCGAACCCGATCACGGGTCGCCTGGTGACGACGTTCGAAGGCGTCCCGTTCAAGAGCGGTCCCTCGCTTGCGGGCCTGCCGCCCGTCCCGTTCAGCATGTTCACGTTCCGCTTCCGCCAGGGACAGACATCGCCGCTGGTGACCCCACCGGCGTGCGGGAGCGACTACACCGTCAACGCGGTGCTGACGCCGTGGTCGGACCCCGCGGAGGAACTGCTGGACACGAGCCCGCCGTTTGAAGTCACGAGCGCCTTCGATGGCGGCGCGTGCCCGTCAGGCGGTGTCCCGCCCTTCGATCCGCAGGTGACCGCGTACCCGATCCACGCAAACGCCGGCGCCTACAGCCCGCTGTATCTCAGCATCACCCGCAACGACGGCGAACAGGAGATCACGGGCTTCGCGACTCAGTTCCCGGCCGGGCTGACGGGCAACCTCTCGGGCGTCGAACAGTGCTCCGAAACGGACATCGAAGCGGCCCGGCGCGCGAGCGGGGTCGAAGAGGAAGCGAACCCCTCCTGTCCGGTCGGGAGCGAAATCGGCTACTCGATCGCCGAAGCCGGCGTCGGGTCCGTGCTCGCGCAGACCCCTGGGAAGCTGTATCTCGGCGGTCCGTTCGAAGGGGCGCCGTTCTCGGTGGTCGCGATCACCAGCGCGCACGTGGGTCCGTTCGACCTCGGCACGGTCGTCGTGCACCTGCCCTTGGACATCAACCCGGAAACGGCGGCCGTCAGCATCCCCGCGGGACCGGCCAACCAGATCCCGCACATCATCAAAGGGATCGTGATCCACGTCCGCGCCATCCGCGCCTACATCAATCGCGAAGACTTCATGATCAACCCCACCAACTGCAATCCGCTGTCGCTGTCCACGACCGTCATCGGCGGGGGGGCGGACCCCACCAACCCCGCGGACAACGATCCCGTCACGGTCACCGACCCGTTCCAGGCTGCGGACTGTCAAAGCCTGCGATTCGCTCCGAAATTCACGGCCTCCACATCGGGCAGGACCAGCAAAGCCGACGGCGCGAGCCTGACCGTGAAAGTCACCTATCCGGTAGCGCCACAGGGCACGCAGTCGAACATCAGACAGGTCAAAGCCGAACTGCCCAAGGTCCTGCCCTCCAGGCTGAACACGCTGCAGCAGGCCTGCCTCGCTCGGCAGTTCCGCGCCAATCCGGCCGGATGCCCGGCGGCGTCGGTCGTCGGGTACGCCAAGGCGATCACGCCGATCCTGCCGGTGCCGCTGGAAGGCCCCGCGTACTTCGTGTCAAACGGCGGCGAAGCATTCCCGAACCTGATCATCGTGCTGCGGGGCGACGGCGTCAAGATCGACCTCGTCGGCGACACGTTCATCTCCAAAGCGGGCGTCACGAGCTCGACGTTCAAGACCGTCCCCGACCAGCCCGTCACGAGCTTCGAACTGACGCTGCCCGAGGGTCCCCACTCGGCGCTCGCCGCCAACAAGAACCTGTGCGCGCTGACGAAGACCGTGAAGGTCGAGAAGAAGGAGATCAAGCGCATCCACGGCCGTAAGCGGACGGTGACGGTCAAGGTGAAGAAGACGGAGCCCGAAAAACTGGTCATCCCCACCGAATTCGTCGGGCAGAACGGAGCGGTGATCGAGCAACAAACACCCATCGCCGTCACCGGGTGCCCCAAGACCCCGTCAACAAAGACCCACAGCGCCAGCAGACACACGCGTTCACCCCTACCTCGGGGAGCAAAGTGACCGAGCCTGGCCGTTAAGTTCTCGTGCTGGTGTGAGCACGCAGGTGTGAAAATAATTTCTGCACTGAGGAGGAAGTCATGGGCGGTTGCATGCATGGATCGAAGCGGAAGGCTGTTCTGGTAGCGCTGCTGGCGTCGGTGCTGTTCGGTGCCTTCGTCGTGCAGGCGTTCGCGGCGTCCGGTCGGGCCAAGATCGCTGAAGAACTCGGCTATTCGCTGACGCCGTCCAAGACGAAGCCGTACGTGGTGTGCCCGCCTGCCGGCAAGGGGGCCGAGGAATGCATGTCGATCGCGGTGCCCAGGCGCGCGGCGGTGGAGTCGGCTGAGGCCAACTCACTGTTCGGGGAGGGTGAAGCGCCGTCGTTCGTTCCCGACTACGAAGGGAGCGGCGAGGAAGGCGGCTTCGCGCCGAGCGACCTGAAGTCGGCGTACAAGCTCCCGGCGACGGGCGGGTCGGGACAGACCGTGGCCCTCATCGACGCCTATGACGATCCGGAAGCGGAAGCGAACCTGAAAACGTACCGCTCGCACTACGGGCTGTCGGAATGCACGAAAGCAAACGGCTGCTTCAAGAAGGTCAACCAGCTCGGCGAAACGGAACCAAAAGAATGGCCGAAAAACTCGTCCAGCTGGGGTCTGGAGATATCGCTGGACCTGGACATGGTCTCAGCCGTGTGCCCGGAATGTCACATCCTGCTGGTGGAGGCCACGACCAACGAAACGGTGAATCTGGATGCGGCCGAGGAAGAGGCCGTGAAATTGAAAGCGACGGAGATCAGCAACAGCTGGGGCTCGGAAGAGTCCTCCGAAGAGACCAAAGACGACAAATACTTTGAACATCCGGGCATCCCGATCACGGTGTCCGCCGGTGACTCCGGGTATGGTGTCTCATACCCGGCGGCGTCGCCCGACGTCATCTCCGTCGGCGGCACGGCCCTCACGAAGAACGCTGGCAGCACGCGCGGATGGTCGGAGGCCGTGTGGCGGGGCTCGGGCGGCGGCTGCAGCCAATATGAGACCGCCAAGCCCAAAGGGCAGACATCGACAGGCTGTTCGCATCGCATCGACAACGATGTGGCGGCGGTGGCCGCGCCGGAAACGCCCGTGTCGATTTACGACAGCGATGGCTTTCCCGGGTGGGAACTGGTGGGCGGCACGAGCGTGGCGAGCCCAATCGTCGCCGGCGTCGAGGCGCTGTCCACGAGCGCGTTTCGCACCGAAGGCCCCGAAGCGTTCTACAAAGCCTCGCAGGGCACGTTCTTCGACGTCGCGGCGGGACGCAACGGCTACTGCGCTCCGCCCAGCGAAGACGAAGGCCTCTGCACCGCCGAGCTAGGCTATGACGGGCCGACGGGCAACGGCACGCCCAACCTCGAACTCAGCAAAGCGGCCTCGGTCGTCACAGGCGCCGCAACAGTGCTGAAAACGCACGAAGGCTCGACCGAAGCCGAATTGGCCAAGGAACAGGTCAAGCTGACCGGAAGCGTCAACCCGAAGGGCCTGGAAACCCACTATCGCTTCGAATACGGTACGACCACGGCCTATGGGAAAAGCGTGCCGGCGACAGAAGGCAGCGCGGGCTCTGGCACGACCAGCCAGATCGTCGCCCAGACCGTCCTCGGGCTGGAACGGGAAACCACGTATCACTACCGGCTGGTGGCCACCAACAGCAGCGGCACGATCGACGGCGAAGACCAGACATTCACCACACAGGAGCAGTGGACATTCGAATCGGAAGTCAACGAAGGAAGCGTCCACAGTAAGAACATACGCGGTGTGACATGTCTGTCGACGAAATTCTGTGTCAAGGTAGGCCTGTACTTCAACACAGAAAGCAGCGCCTGGCAGCCCCTGGCCGAGACTTGGAACGGCTCGGAATGGTCTCTGCACAATCCCCCGCAGCCGACAGGTGCGATCGCGTCAGAACTGTTCACGGTGTCATGCTCGTCAACCACGGCGTGTACCACCGTCGGCGACTACGTGAACAGCTCTGGCACCCCGGTTACGCTGGCCGAGCGATGGAATGGCACCGAATGGACGAAGCAGACCACCCCCAACGAAGCCGAAGCGGGAAGCAACGTACTGTTCGGAGTGTCGTGCAGTTCGTCAACGGCATGTACGGCGGTCGGACTCTACGTGACCCACTACGAAGAAAAAGACGAAGATTGGTACTCGCTCGCCGAGCAGTGGAACGGCACCGAATGGCTGATCCGGAAAACGCCCGCTCCAACTGGATCTACCGGCAGCCAGTTGCTCAGCGTGGCGTGCAGCTCGTCGACGAGCTGCACCGCCGTCGGCTCGTTCTGGCATGAAGCGGGGTACACGTTCGGAGCCCCGACGCTCCTGGCCGAGCACTGGAACGGCAGCGAATGGTCGCTTCAGCTCGACAGCAACCCGACCGGTGCAACGGAGAGCGAACTCGGGGGGGTATCGTGCTGGGCCACGAACGAATGTAGGGCCGCGGGGGCAGAACTGGAAGGCACAAAAGCGGTGTACCCATTGGGCGAGTCGTTGAGCGGTAGCAGCTGGTCGCACAATTACGTGGGCACGCTGGGCGGCGTCGGCGCGCACCTGAACAGCATCTCGTGCACGTCGTCGACGGAGTGTACGGCGGTGGGCTTCTACCGGCCGAACGGCGAAGGGACCCAAGCCGAAGCGCCGTATACGCTACGCCTGAACGGAGAAGGCCTATGGGCGAGGTTGTCGACCCCCGCCTCGCTCAGCGGAACCGGGACGTTGCGCAACGTGACGTGCGAGTCCTCGACCTTCTGCTGGGCGGCTGGCAACGGGCTCATGGAGCGATACATTCCCTCGCCTCCGGCCGCGACGACCGAAGCGGCGTCGGGCGAGACCCTCACGGGAACGGTGGACCCAAAGGGCAGCGAAACTGACTACTATTTCGAATACGGCAAGACGACCGCATACGGTGCCAGCATCCCGGTCTCCGGCGTGAGCGCCGGGTCCGGGGAAAGCAACGTGAAAGTCAGCGAGTCGCCCGGCGGTCTGGAACCTGACACGAAATATCACTTCCGCCTCGTCGCCACGAACGGGACGAGCACGACCTATGGTGCGGACAAGGAACTCCTGTCCTCGGAAGCGGAATGGCGCCAGGGCGGGGCGAAGCTCTCAGAAGCGGCGTCCGCGAAGTGGAAAGGCACGATCAAGCTCGTCGACGAAGGCAAGAACTCCGTAGAATGCGAAGGCACCGCCGAAGGGTCCGTCGGGGCCGGCGCAATCGACGAAGAGACCAAATGGACAACGTCGAAATGCACAATAATTTCCGGACCGTGTGAAACGCCGGCGACGCTGAGAGCTGTGAATCTGCCGTGGCACTCCGAAGTGGTCATCTCGGAAGGCACGACACATGATCTGCTGACAGGGAGCGGCAAAACCACGGCCGGCTACAAGCTCGAATGCGAGGTCGGCGGAATCGTCAAAACGGAGGACGAATGCACGGCCACGACGCTGAAGACGGGCATGACGAACGTGACGGGTGGCGTGGACGCTGCGTTCGACGGTGAAAAACTCAACTGCACCGCGGGCGGCACCGGCAAAGGCTCGCTCACGGGCACCCAGCTCGTCGAACCCACGAAAGGCGGCAAACTCGAAGTCACCGCGCCTGAATGGCGACAGGGCGGAGCCGGGCTCACGGAAGCGGTGGCCGCCAAGTGGAAAGGCACGGTCAAGCTCGTCGACGAAGGCAAGAACTCGGAGGAATGCGAAGGCACCACCGAAGGCTCCGTCGAGATCGGCGGGCTGGACGAAGAGACGAAATGGACCACGTCGAAATGCACGATAATCTCCTCCGAATCGTGTGAAGCTCCGTCGACGCTGACGGCCGTGCATCTGCCGTGGCACTCCGAACTGACGTTCGCGGGAGGAGCGTCATACGACGTGCTGACCGGGAGCGGCAAAACCACGGCCGGCTACAAGCTCGAATGCGAGGTCGGCGGAATCGTCAAAACGGTGGACGAATGCACGGCCACGACGTTGAAGACGGGCATGACGAACGTGACGGGTGGCGTGGACGCTGCGTTCGACGGTGAAAAACTCAACTGCACCGCGGGCGGCAGCGGCAAGGGCTCGCTCACGGGCACCCAGCTAGTCGAAGCCACGAAAGGCGGCAAACTCGAAACGACAAGCTGACCGCTATTGAGCGTCTCAACAACCAGCCATAATTCGCTGTAACTATTCACGTCGTGGTGGAGGTGGTTTGGTTTCAGGGTGATGCGCTGGAACCGTTGCGCGCCGTGGGTGGGTGTGAGCCAACCCCATACATGCAGGGTCAGGAGGAGTCGGCTGGTAGCAGCCTGAATCCCTTGCCTCCGCTCGGCGGTTTCAGCGCGCGGAAGTGGCGTTCGTCGAGGGTCGCGATGTCGATCGTCTGCAGGCGCGCGGCGAGCACGACGAGCGACGCGTCGGCGAGGCCGAGCTCGATCGATTCGTGGCGCTTGGCGAGGGCGACCGTTTCGTGGATCGCGGTTGCCCACCATTCGACCTGGTAGGCGCCGCTCTCGAAGTTCTCGCGCAGTACGCGTGCCGCCTCAGGGCCGCCCTGGCGCGCAACGAGATAGTCGAGCTCAGCCACGATCAACGGGGTCGTGCTGAGTTCCTCTTCGATCGTCTGCATCCACTCGCGAGCGGACCGATGATTGGCATCGTCACGGTCCATGAAGGCGAGCACAACCGATGTGTCGAGAACGATCAGTTCTCTCCGAACCCGGTCTTCGCGAGGTACTCGTCGACGTTGGCGGATAGATCGCCGGGGCCGGCGAACACGCCGCATCCCAGCGGCCTGGCCCTCCTATCCGGGGCGGCCGCAGCCGCGAGGGCAGCGCGAATCAGCGCGGCCTTCGTGGTGCCTTCAGCCGCGGCGCGGCGCACGAGCGCTCGATCGACCGCAGGGTCCAGGTAGATACTGGTCTTCTTCATGCCCAGGCACTGTACCACCTGCCACCTGCCACCTACCACCTGATCACTTGATGAACGCCCCTCCAGGCCGGTCCCGCGTCTCGCCCGACCCAGTTGCACGCCTGGCGCACCGCCAGAGCCGGAGAAGCGATGGCCTGGGCTGCCTCTCGCCGGTTAACCCACGTCGCGTTCGCGCTCGAGCTTCTCGTCGACCAGTCTGTTGGCCTCGGTCGCTCCGAGAAAGGGCGCGAGCGCCAGGCGCGTAGCGTGGGGCAGCAGCGCGACCAGCCGCAGCTCGCCGTCGCGGCGGGTCTGCCGGTAGGCGATCTCGAAGTTCGCCGCGGCGATCGCCTCGAGCGCGAGGCCCGGCGGGGGGGTGCTCTGGGGCCTGAACTGGTAGCCCTCCTGCAGGAAGATCGTGAAGGCGATCAGCGCGTCCTCGAGGCGCTGCACGGCGAGCGGGCCGGCGGCCTGGCCCTCGACGAACGCGATGTAAGCGAGCGTGGGGTTCTGCTCGAAGACCTCGCCGAAGGCGCGTCCGGCGCGCCAGACGCGCTCGGGCCAGTCCTCGCCGGTGAAGAACGCGCTGGCGGCGCTCGCCATCAGCTGCTGGAAGAAGAACTCGTGGACCGCCGCGAACGCCTCCTGCTTGTCGGTGAACAGGCGGTAGAACGAGCGAGCGTCGATCCTGGCCAGCTTGATGATCTCGGCGACCGTGGTCGCCGCGTAGCCGTTGTGCCTGGCGATCTCGGCGGTCGCGTACAGGATGCGCTGGCGGTGGGTGTGCAGTACCTCCCCCGCGGATGCGCGCGGTCGTCCGGGTGCAAGCGGCGGCGGCGCGAGCAGCGCCACATTCGCCGGCGAGCGTGCGGTGAGCGGGGCGGGCTCGAGCGTGCGCCAGCGGTGCTCACCGGCCGGCTGCCCGTAGCTTTCGACCCAGCGCAGGAGGTCCTCGCGCAGCCCGGACACGCCGGCATCCCCGCGGCGCAGCCTCACCGCGAGCAGCCGGTAGACCCCGCCGACGAGCACCTCGCTGCACAGGTCGGGGACCGCCGCGTCGCCCGGCGTCTGGCCATCGGCGCGCTCGATCAGCCGCGCGATCTCGGCGATCGCGCCGTCGCGCGCGTCGAGGCTCCGCCCTCCCGCGGTCATCGACTCGTTCATCAGCAGGCGGGCCATCGCGGGCTGTGAGCTCGCGAATCCGATCAGCGCCGCGACGGCGCTCGCGGCCGCGTGCTGGGGCGCGACGTCGTCCACGGCGCGGCTGACCGCGGCCAGCAGCTCCTGCTGGGCGTCGGCCAGGGCGGCGAGGAAGCACTCGTCCCTGGCAGCGAAGTAGTCGTAGAAGGTGGGCCGCGAGACGCCCGCGTCGGCGATCACCCGCGTGATCGTCGCGGCTGCGTAGCCCTCGCGTGCGGCGACGCTGCTCATCGCGCGCACCAGCCGCTCGCGCTGGGTGCCCTTGCGCCCGACCGGTGACGCGGCGCCTGACGGCTGTGTGGGCACTGGACGGTGGGCCATGACTGCAACTCCCATTAAACACTTCGCAGTCGTTTATTGCGGCGTCGGCCAGCGGACGCACATGCACCGCCGGCTTCGCCCGTGCCCCTGATCGAAATGCCGTTTGCGACTACTCATCGACGCTCGACACGCGCTGCGGTGTTAGTGCCAGCAGATCGTTTATGGTGGTCTGCCAGGGTCGGCGCGCCGGTAGGCGTCCTCGATCCGCACCGTGACGTCTCCGAGCGAGAGCACGCGGCTGAAACGCCGGATGCCACGTTCGAAGCGGATCAGATGCAACGCTCTATACGTATCGATACCCACGCTCAGGGCGAACGCACCGATCGGATAGTGGAGCGGAAACCCTGTGAGCGGCGCCGAGCAGCTGGTTTTTGCGGGTCTGCGCTATAGATATTGCGGATCTGCGGAGTTATTATTGCGGATATGCCAGGCTCGGATTCGTCTCCCACGGGAGCACCTACGCTCGTTGCCCGCCACCTGCGGGCGAACGTGCAGGCCGCGCTTGCGGACACGAGGGTCGTCGTCGTGCTCGGAGCTCGTCAGGTGGGCAAGAGCACGCTCGTGGCCCAGATCGCCGAGGGGGAGCCCAGCAGGCTCGTGATCACCCTCGATGACGATGCCAGGCGCCGTGGCGCAATCGAGGATCCGACGGGCTTCGTGGCCGATCTGCAGACACCGGTGGCGATCGACGAGGTGCAGCGTGCTCCGGATCTCCTGCTCGCGATCAAGCAGTCGGTCGACGAGGATCAGCGTCCTGGGCGCTACCTGCTGACCGGATCCGCGAACATTCTGACGGCGCCCACGATCGCGGATGCGCTGACCGGGCGTGCGGAGTATCTGCGACTGTGGCCTTTCTCCCAGGCCGAGCTGCGAGGACTATCGCCAGGGCTGATCGCGGCGCTGTTCGCGGGCAGGGCGCCGCACGTTCTCGACGCTGAGATCGGACGCCGTGCCCATGCCCAGATGCTCGTGGCTGGCGGCTTTCCCGAGGCGCGCCGGCGCCCGCCCGACCGCCGCGTCCCGTTCTTCGACTCTTATCTCGCCACGGTCCTCGATCGCGATCTGGGGAGCATCGCGCGCGTGCACGACCGGGCCAACGTTCGCCGGCTGCTCGGCGCCGTCGCTGCGACCACCGGCTCCACGCTGAACCTGAACGACCTCTCGCGCGATTTGGGCATCGCCGCGAACACTGTGCGCGCATACGCCGACCTACTCGAGACGCTGTTCTTGGTCTACCGCCTCCCGGCTTGGCACTCGAACCTGCTCAGCCGGCTCGGCAAGGCGCCGAAGCTGCACATTGTCGATAGTGGCCTGCTGGCTTACCTGCTCAGCGCGAACGCCGAGCGTGTCTGGAGCGATCCTCTGATCGCTGGAGCGTTGATCGAGACGTTCGTCGTCATGGAGATCGTGCGTCAGGCGAGCGTCGATCCGGACCCACCGCAGGCATTCCACTTTCGTGACCGGGACGGGCACGAGGTCGACATGGTCCTCGAACGCCGCGACGGCAGCGTCGTCGGGATCGAGGCGAAGGCAGCTGCGACCGCCGGACGCTCGGACTTCCACGGCCTGCGGCTCATGCGCGAACGCCTCGGCGAGCGCTTCGCCTTCGGAGCGCTGCTCTACACCGGGCCCGCGACCGTACCATTCGGTGACCGTCTCGCCGCGATCCCACTGCAGGGACTCTGGGCGGGCAGCTAGCTGATCAATCCTGCAGCGCGAGGGCCGGCGCGACGCCGGCGGCGAGGTAGCCGGGGATCGCGACGATCGCCGCGGCGGCCGCGGTGACAATCGCGAGGCTGAGGAGGGCGGAGGGGAGCGCGACGGAGTAGACGACCGGGAAGTTGATCACGTTCGCGAGCGCGCGGTCCAGCAGCTGCTGGCCGTAGAGGCCGAAGAGCGCGCCTGTGAGGCAGCCGACGGCGAGCAGCAGGACGCTCTCGAGCAGGATCGTGCGCCACAGCTCTGTGCGGGGGAAGCCCTCGAGCTTCAGCTTCGCCAGGCGCGGGCGGCGCAGCCAGACCATGTTGCCGATCGCCGCCGCCATCGCCAGCACGGCCACCACCAGGATCAGCGTCGCGATCTGCGTCAGGCGCTGCAGGCCCTGGCGGCTGAGCGCGTTCTGTTCGCCCGCGTGCGCCTGCGCGCTCTGCACGGACAGGCCCGCGGACGCGCCCAGCGCGCGTCTGATCTCGCCGGCAACGCGGGCGCCGGGGACGCCGGGATCGAGCAGCACGTTGTACGCGCTCGCGTCGGTGCTGCCCCACGCACGCGCGTATTCGGAGGCGGTCATGATCACCGCGCCCGGCGCCCAGCCGATGTTCGTCGACAGCGCGGCCACCCTGAGGCTGATCGGAACGGGGGTCGGCAGGGTCACGCTCGAGCCGATCCGCAGGTGATGTTCTGAGGCGATCGCCTGCGAGAGCACGACCCAGCCGCCGGAGCGCAGGCGTGCGCTCGCCTGCGCGAGCGAGCCTTCGAGAATCTGCGAGGGCGGCAGCAGCGGCGCGGCCCGATCGGGCGGAGCGAGCACCCACACCTTGCGTTCGCCCCAGTCCAAGAGGCCACCGCGGCACACGCCCACCGCCCGCACTCCGGGCAGGCGTTCGAGCTGCGCCTGCTGCGAGGCAGCGAACGGCGCGGTCCGCAGCAGGTTGTAGGCGCCGGGCGGCGAGACCCACAGGTCCGTGAACGCGTTCTCGTCGTGCGCGGCGTTCTCCAGGCCCTTCAGCAGATCCGCGTGGGCGCCCTGGATCGCGACCGCGCCGAACACCGCGATCGCGCCGGTCGCCGCGACGCCGATCGCCCGCGCGCGCGCCGCGCTCAGCTCCATGCCGGCCACGTGGGCCACCGCGCCCGTCATCGCTCGCGCGAGCCTCGACAGCAGCGCGAGCGCAATGTCGAGCGCCGCCGGCAGCACCAGCAGCAGGGCGGCGATCAGCAGCACCATCCCGACGATCGCCTGCTTGGGAGCGGCGAGCAGGATCGCGGTTGCCGCCGCCAGGCACAGCACGCCCGCGAGCGCCGTGCGCAGCGAGGCGCGGCCGCTCGCGGAGCGCTCCTTGGTGGCGATCGCGGCGAGCGGGTCGCGGGAGACGATGTCGCGCAGCGGGCTCAACACGGCGACCACCGCCGCGAACATGCCGCCGCCGGCGGCGATCGCGACGCTCTGCCAGCCGACGACCCGCTGCGTGCCGACCGCGAACGCCGAGCCCAGGTAGCCGGGGTTGGAGTGGAACAGATGGATCGAGAGCTCCTGCCCCAACGCGAGGCCAAGCAGGCACGCCAACAGGCCGAGCACGACGGCGTCGAGCAGCAGCACGGCGATCACCGTCGCCGGCGTGTAGCCGTCACGGCGCAGATCGGCGATCAGGCGCCGGCGCTGGGGAACCGTCAGCAGCATCGCGTTGAACGCGAACAGGAACCCCACCAGGGCGCTGATGAGCGCGAACAGCGCCGTCGACTGGTTGCTCGCGGACGCCGCCTTCGCGAACAGCCGTTCGTCGTAGCTGGTGGACTGCACGTTCAAGCGCCCGCCCGCCAGGCGCACGAGCGCAGCCCGCACGGACGCTTCCGCGCCGCGCGCGGGTGCCACGAGGATGCGCGTGACACGAGCGGGCAAGCCGGTCATTTCCTGGGCGTAGAACAGCGGCGCGACCACGATCGGGCTCGCCGCCAAGCCGCCGATCTGGTTTTCGTGGAGCTGCTCGTACAGCGGCGCGTGTTCGGTCCTGCCGTACAGCCGCAGGGTCACTTCCCTGCCGAACCTGGTGACGCCGAGGTGGCTGGCGAGCGGGGCTGGCAGCAGCACCGCGCCGATGCCGGCGAACGGTTCCAGGTCGGTGTGGCGCACCAGCGCGCCGCCGAGCTCGCGCAGGCTCGAGTCGGCACCGACGAGCTCGACCGATTCGCCGCCCTTCGGGCCGCTCGCGTCGGCGCTCGCTTCAAGCAGCGGCGCGGCGACGCGCACACCGTCGATGTGGCGGACCTGCACGAGCAGGCCTTCGGGCATACCCTGTGGGTCGCGCGCCAGCAGCTGCAGCGTCGCGTTTCCGACGATCCCGCGCGAGAGCTGCGCCACCGAGCTGGAAAGGCTCTGGCTCGCGACCTGCGAGGCGAACAGCAGCGCCACGCCCGCGGCGATCCCCACGACCGCGAAGCACTCCTGCACGATGCGTGCGCGCACACGCACGCGGTACAGATGCAGGACGTTTCCCGGCTTCACGCTGCGAGCACCCGCGTCCCGTCAGCGAGCGGCTGCCGGCGTCATGGGCTGGTCGGGCCGGTAGTCGCAGAGCCGGCCGTCGCGCAGCGCGAACACGCGGTCGGCATATCCGGCTGCGAGCGGGTCGTGGCTGACGAGCACGGTCGCCACGTTGCGCTCGCGGCACAGCTCGAGCAGCAGCTCGAGCACTTCGCGGCTGCGCTGGCTGTCGAGGCTGCCGGTCGGCTCATCCGCCAGCAGCAGGCTCGGCCCGGTGGACAGCGCACGCGCGATCATCACCCGCTGGCGCTCGCCCATCGACAGCGTCTCCGCGCGGTGCCCGAGACGCTCGCCGAGACCGAGGCGCTCCAGCAGCGGCGCGATCTGACGGTGCGCCTCACGCCAGCGCACGCTCTTCAGGAGCTTCAGCACGGCGTTGTCGATCGCGCTCACGCCCGGCAGCAGATCGAAGTTCTGGCGGATGAACCCCAGCTCGGAGAGGCGGAAGTGAGAGGCCTCGCGCTCGCTCATGCAGGAGACGTCGCGGCCGGCGATCGAGACCCTGCCGCTGGTGGGCTCGAGCAGCGTCGCGACCATCAGCAGCAGCGTTGTCTTGCCGGAGCCACTGGGACCGTACAGGGCGACCATTTCCCCCGGACGGACGTGCAGCGAGACCCCGTCGACGGCGCGCACGGGCTCACCGCCGACCGCGGGGTAGTGCTTGACGAGGTCGCGCAGCTGGAGCATCTACCAGCGCCCGCCGCCCGCGACCCGGGCGAGCGCGCGCCGCGCCTTGAACAGCACGAGCGCCGCCGGCAACAGGGGGCCCACGGCGGCCGCGACGCTGCCGGCGATGGCACCGGCATATGGCGTGCAGGCCTCGGGGCTCGACACGTAGTGGCCGGCCATCGCGGTCAGGATCACGCGGTGCTGGCGCTCGTCGGCCAGGGAGCCGACCGCGTCGCTCGCTCGCAGCACGAGGATCCTCATCGCGAACGCGGCCTGCTCACGTGAGGCGTGGTAGCTCAGCAGGTTGCGCTGGCCCGCGCGCTCGTCCTCGGCGACGTCGACGAGGCTGTCGAGCAGCGAGTGAAGCGCACAGATCCACGGGAAGTAGGCGGCCTCGATCGCCTCGACGTCCCGGCGCTGCACGTCGGCTTGGGCGGCGGTGGCGATCAGCGCGTGCACCGCCAGCGAGGAGCCCGCCGCGCCTGCCGTCTGCCACCAGTCAAGGCCAGAGCAGTCGGGGACCTGTTGGCGAGCCCAGCGCTCGAGCGCCTCGTGGCCACCCTGGCGCTCGGTCAGGTTGAGGCTCTGAAACGTGACGATCCGCGCGGCCGCCGCCGACGCGCCGGCCGCCACGGCGGCGTGGGAGGGCAGCGTCGCGAGCGCCATGCGGCACGTGTCCACGAGCGCCACGAGCAACCCGCCGTCCTCGCGCTGGGGATGCAGCGCGTAGTAGTCGGGGTGGCTCGCGGCGGGATCGAGCGCGACGAGCAGCGCGCGATGAAGTGCGCGCCCGTTCGCGACGGGATCGGCGCTCGGCTGCTCGCCGAGCGTGTCGAGGTAGTTGTAGGCCGTCTGGAAGGCGACGAGCGCACGCACCGTCTCGCGGCGGCGGCTGCGTGGGGCGAGCACCGCGAACAGCGCGGCGCCCTCCATGTTCCCGCGCTTTGACAGGCCTTCGAGCGCATGCGCCGCGAGCGCCGGATCGGGGATCGCGCGCGCTCGCTCTCGCCAGTGCGCCAGCTCGCGCCTGACGAGCGGAAGCACGCTCGTCAGGTAGCGCGCAACCGTCGCGCCGAGCGCCAGCTCCGCGGCGAGACCACCCTGTTCGCGCATCCCGTCGCCGGCGGCGGGCGTCGAGCCCGAACGATCGCGGACGAGCGCGCCGATGTTCTGCATGTGGCGGTCGATGACGGCCTGAAATGGCTGCGCCGCGGGTCCACGCATGCGCTCAGCGGTGGCGTGCGGGCGGGCAGGGGACGGCCGTCTGGGCGCTCGTGTGACTGCCGTCCAGGAACGTGAATTCGGCGGCGAAGGGAAAGCCCCCGCGGGGGCAGCGTTCGGGGACCGACACCCCACGGGGGTGAAACGGCAGGAGGCGGCCGTGGACGTGCTTGTAGTAGGTGAGATGGCTCGGGCCGATCGTGCTCGTGACGCTCACGACGGAGACGTCGGGGCCGTTCGGGACGCTCGTGATGAGGGGGACGGTGGTCAACAGCTGGGAGCCGAAGCGCCCGCTCTCGGGGAGCACTTCGCCGGAGAACGCGATCTGCGCGTACACCGGGTAGAGGCCGTTGGCGTAGAAGAGCACGACCAGGTTCCCGTTCGGGGAGGGGCCGGACAGCGCCTGCACTTCGGGGATCTCGTGGCCGTCGCCGGCGCCGAACGGCACTTCGACCTCCGCGCTGCCGTAGCCGAGGCGCGAGTTCGGGGGGCAGCCCGCGAGGCCTTTCGCGGCCAGGGCGGCGGGCTGGCAGATCGCGAGGCCGAGCGTGGTCGTCGTGTAGTTCATGCCCGCCGGCATCTTCAGGTCCACGCCGGTGAGCGGCGGCGGCGCGGTGCCTTCGGTCGTGGCCAGGTGGAAGCCGAACGTGATCGTCGTCGGCGTGCCGAGCCGGTTGGGCGCGAACGAGGCGTTCAGCGTCGCGTGCTCGGAGACGGCCAGGGCGTTCGCAGGGACAAGGGCGGACGCAAGCGCCACAGTCAGTGCAGTGAGAGCTCGCCGTGACATGTTGGTCTCAGTCGGTCGTCCGCGTCAAGTGGACATCCGGCCGCTGACGCGCACCGCGACCGCGTCGTTGACCCGCTGGACCGTGCCGGTGAAGCTGAGGCCCGAGCCGTGCGCGCCCCGGTAGCGCCCGCTGCCGCGCTCGACGGACATCGTGCCGTTGAAGCTCGCGACGCCGCCCGAGGGGTGGTAGCTCGCGCTTGCGCTGCCGGTGATCGAGCCCCCGCTCGGGTAGATGCTGATTTCGGCGGTGACCCGGTTGGTCGAAACGACGTTCAGATGGATGTAGATCGTCCCGGCGATCGTCCCCGAGGCGGAGCCCTGCTCGTTGAGCGTAAAGCCGTGATGGCTCGTGAGGTGCAGACGCCCGGTGTCGTTCAGCGACAGCGTGCCCGCCGTGTGCGCACCGGCGGCACGCGAAGACGCCGCGCCGGCGAAGGCGGCCACGAGCAGTGCCGCGGATGCGAGAGCGACCGCATGGGCCTTCCCGCTCGAGCGGGTACGCCACACCCCGCGCGGCGTCATCGCCGCATGATCGATCCCTCTTCCCACCTCACACGCTCCTCTCTCCCGGTCGCCTCGACGATACGTTCGCCAAGTCAGACCACCGCAATAAACGTTGCTGGCGGATCCTACGCCACTCGCCGGAGAATATCAATCGGCAACGTGCAGCGGCGATCATTGCTGGCTTTTTTGCGTGTCTATCAGCCGGTGGGCGGGCGCGCTAAGATCGCCTCATAAACACGTACTGGGTGCTGGTATGGTGGCCGCGAGGGGCGACAGCGGACAGGAGGCAAGGTGGCAAATCGGGTGAGCATCGAGACGGCGCACACGGCGCCGGCGCGGGATCGCCAAGATGCGCCAGCGGAGGATCGCGAGGAGAAGCTGGAGCCTGGCCTGCCGCCCGGCTCGCGGTGGCCGTCCGTCGTGCAAACCGCGGCGGTGTTGCTGTTCAACGATCGCTACGTGCGCTGGGCGCTTGGCAAATTCGATTCTCCGCGCACGCACCGCCTGGTCGGTCTCGGCGAGTACGTCTCGGTGTGGGACCCCGAGCAGATCAAGGAATTGTTCACGGCCGACCGCGAGCTCGTGCGTGCGGGTGAGGCCAACGCGCGCGTGCTCGGTCATGTCGTGCCGAGCTCGCTGCTGGTGCTCGACGGGGAGCGCCACGTGCGGATGCGGCGCGTGATGTCGCCGCCGTTTCACGGCGAGGCGGTGCGCACATACCAAGACACGATCGCTCAGCTCGCCGCCGCGGAGGTGCAACAGTGGCCGGTCGGTGAGGAGTTCGCGATCCATCCCAGGATGCAAGCGATCGCGCTCGAGGTGATCCTGCGGGCGGTGATCGGTGTGCGCGACCCTGATCGGATCAGGCGGTTTCGCGTGCTGCTGCCGCGCGTGGCGCAGGCCAGCATGCTCGCCTACATGACCGAGACGAACCATCCGCGGCTGGCCGAGGGGCGAATCGGCGCGCGGCTGCCGTGGCTGCGCGCGCGCCGCGAAGCCGACACCCTGATCGGCGAGGAGATCGCCGCGCACCGCAGCGGTCCCGACGGTCGCGAGGACGTGCTCGCGCTGTTGATCGCCGCACGCGATGAGAATGGCGAGCCGCTCAGCGACGGTGAGTTGCGCGACCAGCTTATGACGCTCTTGATCGCGGGGCAGGAGACGACCGCGACGGCGCTCGCGTGGTGCTTTGAGCGGCTGCTGCGCCATCCGGGCGCGCTCGAGCGCCTGGTCGAGGAGATCGACCGCGAGGACGGCGAGGACGCCTACCTCAGAGCCGTCATCAACGAGACGCTCAGGCTGCGACCGCCGCTGGACGGAGCGTCGCGCAAACTCTCAGGCCCGGCGCGGATCGGCGGCTACCTGCTGCCCGCCGGCACGATTGTGATCGCTTCGATCGTCGGGACGCAGCTGTCCGAGGCGTTCGCAGAACCCGAGCAGTTTCGCCCCGAGCGGTTTCTGGACGAGTCGCCGGTGCCCTACACGCTGATCCCGTTCGGGGGAGGAGCGCGGCGCTGCATTGGCGCGAGCTTCGCGGTGATGGAGATGAAGACGATCCTGCGCGTCGTATTGCGCCAGGTCGAGCTGCGCGCGCCCACCCAGAAGCCCGAGCGGGCGGTGCGCACCCGCCGTCTGAGCACATACCCGGCCAAGGGCGCGCGTGTGATCCTCACACGCAGACGGGATGCACCGGGTGCGCCGGCCGGCGGCTGAGCTTCGGCCGCCGTCGCGGTTGGCGGCGCCGAGCACGACGAGGGCCTGCTGCCCCTCGCGCACGCTGACTCTGAGCGCAGCAGCTCCGCACCCTCGAGGCCGCCGTGCTCGCTGCCGGCATCGAGCGCCATCTCTCGAGAACCTTCGGACTCGGATCGCTGCTCTGCACCCGCCTGCTACGCGATGTCCTCGGCATCCCAACCCAAGTCGACGACGCAACGCTGGTCGACACCTGGGTCGGGCTCATGGTCGACGCGCTCCACTGATCGCCAGACCGCATCCCCGACGCCCAGACTGGGGACGTCGTGGCTGAACCGGTCAGGCACGCAATCGGCGAACACGACGTCGTGGCGTTCACCGAGGCCATCCCCAAGGCCGGAAGCACCGAAAGAGACAGGTCTGTCCGATCGTCCGGGCGGTGGATGGGGACGCCGCGCGCGCACTCCCGGAGGGACCACACCCCCCGGAGGGACCGAATCCTGCAGGCGATGGTCGAGTTGGTCGCCGAGCGTGGCTTCGCGGGCGCGTCGGTGGGCTTGGTCGTCACGCGCGCACGGGTGTCTCGTCGTACCTTCGAGGGAGAGTTCGGGAGCCTGGAGGAGTGTCTTGGGGCGGTCTTCGATCTGGGCAGAGAGCGCACGGTAGAGCTGGTGACAGAAGCGTTTGCGGGGCAGGAGACCTGGCAGGACGGGGTGCGGATGGCGCTGGCGTCGCTGCTGGTGTTCCTGGACTCCGAGCCGCTGTTGACGCGGGTGTGGCTGGTGGAGTCCCTTGGGGCGGGTCCGTGGGCGCTCGAGCACCGGGCGCGCAACCTCCGGGCGTTGCGGGAGCTGGTGCTGTCGAGCTGGCCGGCGTCCGAGGAGTGGAGCTCCCCGCCGCTCGCGGCGGAGGGCGTCATCGCCTCGGTGCTGGGGATCGTGCACGCTCACATCGTCGCGGCTAAGCCGGAGCCGCTGATCGAGCTGCTCGGCCCGTTGATGGGTCTCGTCGCGGCGCCGTATCTGGGCACGCGTGGCGTGGAGCGGGAGATCGAGCGGGGAGACGGACTCGCGCGCGCGATCCAGGCCGGAGACCCCTCCTGCGCGCCGGCGCGTGCCGCCGCGGCGCAGGCGCAGGCTCTCCCCGCGATGCTCGAAAACCCAAGAGCGCGTCGCGCGCGTGAATGCTTGGTTTTCCTTGCCGAGCATCCGGACTCGAGCAACCGCGAGCTCGCTGTCGGAATTGCCGTCGCCCACGAGTCACAGATGTCGCGGCTGCTGGCGTGCCTGTTGCGGGAGAACCTCGTTACCAAGCGCTCCGAGGGGAGAGGCAAGCGCAACACATGGCGACTCACCACTAGTGGCAAAGACATAGCGCAGACACTGCGATAAAGGACAGGCTTCGCACAACCGGGACACGGGTTTCCGATGAGTGAAACTTCGAGACGGTTAACAGTATGAGCGCGGGGAGCTTGTCTTCTCTGTTAACTCTTGACGGGCACCAACCGTGCGTATAGGAATCTCTTGTAAGAGGCAAGGTCGGCAGGTGGGCGAATCGTCAGATCAGTCGCCCGTGGGGTCGACAACAGACCGGCACTGAGGCGTCCCTTTTGGAAGAGACGGCGCTCCGTGCCGGACCGATACGAAGGGAGGTGCCGCGGATGAGGCGTACTGGGGGGCGCTCGGGTCGGCGGGTCGTGGCGTGTCGATCCCCATTCGTATGACGGGTTGGACGAAAGCTCAAGCTCCCGGGCAGAAGTGGAAGCGAGAGCGAAACCAACTCGGAAAGCGACACACCGACTGGTGGCGCCCGAAGCAGCGGTGAACAAGCCTTGTAAACAAGACCGGCGCCGGAACGTACGCTCAGGTTAGTGTCGCGTCTTGGCGGCGACTATAACGAAAGGAAGCACCATGACATCCAGAAGCTCAATGCTTATAGGCGTCCTCGCTGGGCTGATGGCAGCGCTCGTGTTGAGCGCTGCCGCGTCGGCGTCAGCGGTACGCCACGACATCTTTCAAAGCGCGGCGGAAGGCAGGCTCGATTCGGCGCCCGTGACACTCAACGGGCAGATTGCCACCACACCCGCAGGGCACGTTCTAACCGCGGCGCAAATCAGGAGCGCAGCGAGACGCGGACACGCCCGCGCTCGGGTGGCGGAGACGTTCAAATGCAGCGAACAGGGATTCTGGTATTCTACCTATAACAACCGGTTCATTAGTACAGAGCTTGGCTATAGTGGCGCTGAATACGCGATGTTGCGCGCGAGGGCCGAAACGGTCGGCCCGTGGGAGCTGTACCAGCTTTGTAAGAGCAACGAAACAGGTCTGTGGTCGATCTGGTCCAACGCCGCCCTACGATGGGTTACGGCCGAGATCGGGGATCCTGGCGAGATGTACGGCATGCTGGCAGCGCAAGGGACGGGCGTGAGTCACTGGGAGCGGTTCACGGGACCGGAACCGGCTAATGACAAATGCGATCTGAAGTCGAACGAAAACGGACTGTGGGTGTCCGCGGAGTTCGGTTATACAGGTAACTGGTATGGGATGCTGCGTGCGAGATCGTCAACGGTCGGTGAATGGGAGAAATTTGAGTGTTATTTCCCTCCTGAGCAGTAGGTGATGCGACGGGGTCGCGACCCATCGTTGGGACGCGACCCCGGCTGCAACCACGACATGGAGCACCCGCCGGCGAGGCGAAGGGCGCGGCAGCGGCCACTGGCCGTCTAATAAAGTCGTGAGCCCTGCGCACAGCTGAGCTCGCCGAGTCGAGAGCGTTATCGAGCCATGCATCGGTCTCGGCGGAATTTCGCCGCGATTTAGGCTTGATGATTAAGATTGAGGCTGGGATGAAGGCAAGGCTCTGGAAGGGAACGGGACCGGCGCACGTGCTCGTGTGCGTGCCCACGTGCGCGCTTGTGGCCGCCATCGTGCTCGCCGGCTGCGCTGGCGACTCCTCGAGCACTTCCTCGAGCACGATCTCGGCGGTCCCCAGCTCCCCCGCGGCGTCCACGGCCGCCGCCACGAGCGTCGACGCGGTTGCGTTCGTCGCCTCCACCCCGATCTCCAAGGCCAGCTACGAGCACTGGCTGGCGGTCGAGAAGGCGGGCGGCAGCAGCGCCGACGCTGGTCATCGGGCGCTCGGCTTCCTGATCACCTCGCAGTGGATGGTCGGCGAGGCTGCCGCGCGCAAGCTCTCGGCCTCCGAAACGGAAGTCAAGCAGCGCTTCGCCGAGATCTCAAAGCACAGCTTCCCCAAGGCCGGCTCCCTGCAGAAGTTCCTATCCAAGGCAGAGGAGACCGAAGCCGATCTGCTCGCGCGCGTGAAGGTCGAACTGCTCGAGTCGCGCATCGCCTCACAGCTCACCGCCGGCAAGAGCGCCGCGCAGCGCACGAGCATCCTCCAGAGCTTTCAGCAGGCCTTCCAACGACGCTGGAAAGCCCGCACTACCTGCAAGCCCGGCTACATCATGGAAGACTGCTCGGAGTACCACGGCAAGCGAGAAAACCTGGCCGCGCCGAGCTCCGCTGCGTCAGCGCCCCGCTCCTCTTCGTCAGCGTCTCCCAGCACACGGTCGGGCTCCTCGAAATCCTCTGCCTCCAGCACCTCCAGCCGCACTGGCGAGGTCTACTCCGCCCCCGGCTCATTCGCGATCTCGAGCCCCGCCTTCGAGCTTAACGGCGCGATCCCCACGCAGTACACGTGTGACGGCGCCGACATCAGCCCGCCGCTTGATTGGCAGCACGTCCCCGCGAAGACGGCGGCTTTGGTGTTGTTCATCATCGACGACAACGAGAGCTACACCGGATCTGGCTCCGGCATTCGTTGGGTCATCGGCGACATCGACCCGCGCTCCAGCGGCGTCGCGGCCGGCAAGATCCCCGAAGGCGGGATCGTCGGCTCAGACACCCAGGGCCACGCCGGCTACGGCGGCATCTGTCCTGAACATGGTAAGACGGACACGATCGAGTTCACGCTTTATGCCCTCTCCAAGAAGATCCCCCTGACCCCCGGCTTCCAGCCCGCCGTCGCCGAGCGCGAGTACGGCGCCGGCAAGCTCCTGCTCGGCTCGACCACGACCTACGGGGTATACACACGCCCTTGAGACCCACGACTGAGGTCGGGGCGCTACTTGTGGCTGAAGGCACCACGAAGGCTGCGCTGATCCGCGCTGCTCTCGCGGCTGCGGCCGCCCCGGATAGGAGGGCCAGGCCGCTGGGATGCGGCGTGTTCGCCGGCCCCGGCGATCTATCCGCCAACGTCGACGAGTACCTCGCGAAGACCGGGTTTGGAGAGAACTGATCGTTCTTGACACATCGGTTGTGCTCGCCTTCATGGACCGTGACGACGCCAATCATCGGCCCGTTCGCGATTGGATGCAGACGATCGAAGAGGAGCTCAGCGCGACCCCGTTGATTGTGGCTGAGCTCGACTATCTCGTTGCGCGCCAGGGCGGCCCTGAGGCGGTACGCGTAATGCGCGAGAACTTCGAGAGCGGCGCCTACCAGGTCGAATGGTGGGCAACCGCGATCCACGAGACGGTCGCTGTCGCCAAGCGCCACGAGGCGGTGGAGCTCGGCCTCGCCGACGCGTCGCTCGTCGTGCTCGCCGCGCGCCTGCAGACGATCGACATCGCGACCCTCGACGAACGTCACTTCCGCGCGCTGAAACCGCTGAGCGGAGGCAAGGCATTCAGGCTGCTGCCTGCCGACTCGTCCTGACCCTGCATGTATGGGGTTGGCGGCTCTGACTATGGGTGAGCGTCTGGGTAGCGCCTGCGTCTTCACCTGCGCCTGCTGGTCTTGCCATGCTTGTGTTCCCTGGCCTTGGTCTTTTCTGGTTTGGGCAGCTGGTGACGGTGATCGTGGTTGTTTGGTGGTGGGTGGCGTTGTTTTGTCCGGTGAATTCGGTTGGCATTGTGAGCTTGGTTTTGCAGAGTCCGCCGTCGGTGGCGAGTGCGGAGTGGGGCCCTCGGGGAGGCGGCGGTCGCGCCGCGCGATCGACCGCCTTACCCATGCCAGATGCCCGCTCTCCGACCACACCCAGCCTCCTCGACTCGTATAAACGTTCTCGAGGTTATGATCGCAACCCGCTCGGCCGCGAGCACAGATCCTCGTTGAGACGCTCGATAGCGGTCAGCTTGTCGTTTCGAGTTTGCCGCCTTTGGTAGCTTCGACGAGCTGGGTGCCCGTGAGCGCGCCTTTGCCGGTGCCGCCTGCGGTGCAGTTGAGTTTTTCACCGTCGAACGCAGCGTCCACGCCACCCGTCACGTTCGTCATGCCCGTCTTCAACGTCGTGGCCGTGCATTCGTCCACCGTTTTGAAGATTCCGTCGACCTCGCATTCGAGCTTGTAGCCGGCCGTGGTTTTGCCGCTCCCGGTCAGCACGTCGTATGACGCTCCTCCCGCGAACGTCAGTTCGGAGTGCCACGGCAGATGCACGGCCGTCAGCGTCGACGGAGCTTCACACGATTCGGAGGAGATTATCGTGCATTTCGACGTGGTCCATTTCGTCTCTTCGTCCAGCCCGCCGATCTCGACGGAGCCTTCGGCGGTGCCTTCGCATTCCTCCGAGTTCTTGCCTTCGTCGACGAGCTTGACCGTGCCTTTCCACTTGGCGGCCACCGCTTCCGTGAGCCCGGTTCCGCCCTGTCGCCATTCAGGCGCGGTGACTTCGAGTTTGCCGCCTTTCGTGGGTTCGACGAGCTGGGTGCCCGTGAGCGAGCCTTTGCCGGTGCCACCTGCGGTGCAGTTGAGTTTTTCACCGTCGAACGCAGCGTCCACGCCACCCGTCACGTTCGTCATGCCCGTCTTCAGCGTCGTGGCCGTGCATTCGTCCTCCGTTTTGACGATTCCGCCGACTTCGCATTCGAGCTTGTAGCCGGCCGTGGTTTTGCCGCTCCCTGTCAGCAGATCATGTGTCGTGCCTTCCGCGATGACCACTTCGGAGTGCCACGGCAGATTCACAGCTCTCAGCGTCGCCGGCGTTTCACACGGTCCGGAAATTATTGTGCATTTCGACGTTGTCCATTTGGTCTCTTCGTCGATTGCGCCGGCCCCGACGGACCCTTCGGCGGTGCCTTCGCATTCCACCGAGTTCTTGCCTTCGTCGACGAGCTTGATCGTGCCTTTCCACTTCGCGGACGCCGCTTCTGAGAGCTTCGCCCCGCCCTGGCGCCATTCCGCTTCCGAGGACAGGAGTTCCTTGTCCGCACCGTAGGTCGTGCTCGTCCCGTTCGTGGCGACGAGGCGGAAGTGATATTTGGTGTCAGGTTCCAGACCGCCGGGCGACTCGCTGACTTTCACGTTGCTTTCCCCGGACCCGGCGCTCACGCCGGAGACCGGGATGCTGGCACCGTATGCGGTCGTCTTGCCGTATTCGAAATAGTAGTCAGTTTCGCTGCCCTTTGGGTCCACCGTTCCCGTGAGGGTCTCGCCCGACGCCGCTTCGGTCGTCGCGAGCGGAGGCGAGGGAATGTATCGCTCCATGAAGCGGTTGCCAGCCGCCCAGCAGAAGGTCGAGGACTCGCACGTCACGCTGCGCAGGTTGGAGCCCCCGAACCACGAGGCGGGGGCCGACAGCCGCACCCATTCGTCTTCAGCGTTCAAACGCAGGGCATATGGCGCTTCGGCTTCGGTGCCTTCGCCATTCGGCCGGTAGAAGCCCACCGCCGTACACGCTGTCGAGGACGTGCACGAGATGCTGTCGAGGTGTCCGCCCACGCCGCCCAGCTCGGCGGTGTACTTATGCGACCAGCTGCTGGCGCTCAGGGACTCGACCAGCGGGTTCACCTGTTTTGTGCCTTCGAGTTCTTTTGTGCCTTCGAGTTCTGCTCCACCCGCCCTGCATTCGCTCGAGGACCAGCACGAGATTCCCAGGAGTTCGCTCTCCGTTGCGCCGGTGGGGTTGCTGTCGAGCTGAAGCGACCATTCGGTGCCGTTCCAATGCTCGGCGAGGAGTATCGGCTCTCCGAACAGGAAACCCGATTCGTGCCAGAACGCGCCGACGGCGGTGCAGCTCGTCGACGAGCTGCACGCCACGCCGCGCAACCAGCTGCCGGTGGACCCGGTTGCGGCCGGCGTTTTCCGGACGAGCCATTCGGTGCCGTTCCACTGCTCGGCAAGAGAGTACCAGTCTCCGGATTTCACTTCGTAGAGACCGACCGCCGTGCATGCCGTGGCGGAGCTGCACGACACCGCAAGCAGGCCGCTGCCAACCGCTTCGTCTTCGGTCGGGAAGCTGGGCGTCGCTTGTTTCGTCCATTCCGAGCCGGTCCAGCGCTCGGCCAGCGCCGCGACGGTGCCAGAGCTGTTTTCGTATGAGCCGACGGCGGTACAGGTCGTGGTCGACGAGCACGACACCGCCGACAGTTCTGCCACGTGGGCGCCCGTCACCTGCGCGGGATCGTGCGCAGACCATTCCGTCCCGTTCCAGGTCTCGGCCAGCGGCTGCCAGGAGCTGCTTTCGGTGTTGAAATATTTGCCGACCTTCATGCAGAATTTCGTCGAGAGGCACGTGACACCAGTGAGATACTTGCTGCGGCCGTCCGCTTCGGTGAGTTCTGGTTCGAATGTCCACTGCTCCTGTGTGGTGAATGTCTGGTCTTCGCCGTCGATCGTGCCGCTGCTGTTGGTGGCCACCAGCCGGTAGTGATATGTCGTTTCCCGTTCCAGCCCGGGGACGGTCTGGGCGACGATCTGGCTGGTCGTGCCAGAGCCCGCGCTGCCTTCTGTCGCCGGCACGCTTTTCCCATAGGCCGTGGTCGTGCCGTATTCGAAGCGATAGTGGGTTTCCAGGCCCTTCGGGTTGACGCTTCCGGTCAGCTTGACCTGTTCCTTGGCCAATTCGGCTTCGGTCGAGCCTTCGTGCGTTTTCAGCACTGTTGCGGCGCCTGTGACGACCGAGGCCGCTTTGCTGAGTTCGAGGTTGGGCGTGCCGTTGCCCGTCGGCCCGTCATAGCCTAGCTCGGCGGTGCAGAGGCCTTCGTCTTCGCTGGGCGGAGCGCAGTAGCCGTTGCGTCCCGCCGCGACGTCGAAGAACGTGCCCTGCGAGGCTTTGTAGAACGCTTCGGGGCCTTCGGTGCGAAACGCGCTCGTGGACAGCGCCTCCGCGCCGGCGACGATTGGGCTCGCCACGCTCGTGCCGCCCACCAGTTCCCACCCGGGATAGCCATCGCTGTCGTAAATCGACACGGGCGTTTCCGGCGCGGCCACCGCCGCCACATCGTTGTCGATGCGATGCGAACAGCCTGTCGATGTCTGCCCTTTGGGCTTGGCGGTCTCATATTGGCTGCAGCCGCCGCCCGAGCCCCGCCACACGGCCTCCGACCATCCGCGCGTGCTGCCAGCGTTCTTCGTGAGGGCCGTGCCGCCGACGGAGATGACGTCGGGCGACGCCGCCGGGTATGAGACACCATAGCCGGAGTCACCGGCGGACACCGTGATCGGGATGCCCGGATGTTCAAAGTATTTGTCGTCTTTGGTCTCTTCGGAGGACTCTTCCGAGCCCCAGCTGTTGCTGATCTCCGTCGCTTTCAATTTCACGGCCTCTTCCTCGGCCGCATCCAGATTCACCGTTTCGTTGGTCGTGGCCTCCACCAGCAGGATGTGACATTCCGGGCACACGGCTGAGACCATGTCCAGGTCCAGCGATATCTCCAGACCCCAGTTGGACGAGTTTTTCGGCCATTCTTTTGGTTCCGTTTCGCCGAGCTGGTTGACCTTCTTGAAGCAGCCGTTTGCTTTCGTGCATTCCGACAGCCCGTAGTGCGAGCGGTACGTTTTCAGGTTCGCTTCCGCTTCCGGATCGTCATAGGCGTCGATGAGGGCCACCGTCTGTCCCGACCCGCCCGTCGCCGGGAGCTTGTACGCCGATTTCAGGTCGCTCGGCGCGAAGCCGCCTTCCTCGCCGCTCCCTTCGTAGTCGGGAACGAACGACGGCGCTTCACCCTCCCCGAACAGTGAGTTGGCCTCAGCCGACTCCACCGCCGCGCGCCTGGGCACCGCGATCGACATGCATTCCTCGGCCCCCTTGCCGGCAGGCGGGCACACCACGTACGGCTTCGTCTTGGACGGCGTCAGCGAATAGCCGAGTTCTTCAGCGATCTTGGCCCGACCGGACGCCGCGAACGCCTGCACGACGAAGGCACCGAACAGCACCGACGCCAGCAGCGCTACCAGAACAGCCTTCCGCTTCGATCCATGCATGCAACCGCCCATGACTTCCTCCTCAGTGCAGAAATTATTTTCACACCTGCGTGCTCACACCACCGCGAAACGTCCGCTACGCGCACCGGATAGGCCCGCCGCCTCCACCCAGCCCGGCCAACCCACCCCCTCCCGCTCCCAACAGCCTCTCCTTATGACCTGAGCGTAACCGCCAGGCTCGCTTACCCTGCTCCCCGCGCTCCCGTCACCGACAGCGCGTCAGTTTCGAACCTGTCCTTCGCGGGGATACCGGCGATCTTACCCAAGTATTCGCCCATAGTAGTGAACTCGGCGATAACCTGACTTTTGTGATCTGCAGTCTCGATCAGGACATCCCCGGTCGTGGGATCGACTGCAACGCCAAGCAGGTCTTGCCATGGACAGCGTAGGCCCCAGCCCATTGTTCGCCGGGCCTGCCCGTCAATTGATCGCCTTTGATGTATTCTTCGGCGTGTTCTGCCGTACATATGAAATCGAGCGGCATGCCGCGCTGCGTGGGATTCACTGGTCGGCCGTTCTGGGGGTGGTATGACGGTCGTGCTTGTTACGGTTCTTGGCCTTCGCCCTCTTGTGCTTGGCCTTCTTGGCCTTCTTGGCCTTCTTGGCCTTGGGGCAGCCGGTGACGGCGATGTTGGTTGTTTGGTGGATCACGGCGCCGTTTTGTGCGACGAATTCGGTTGGCATCGTGAGCTTTGTGGTGCAGAGGTTGCCGTTGGCGGCGAGTGCGGAATAGGGGCCCTCGGGGAGGGTCAGTTCGAAGCTGGTGACGGGCTGGTCGGGGACTGTCTTGAACGTGCTGCTCGTGATCCCGGCCTTGCTGATGAAGGTGTGGCCGGTGAGGACGATCGTGACGCCGTCGCCTTGCAGCACGATCTCCAGGTCGGGGAATTCTTCGCCGCCGTGGCTGACGAAGTACGCGGGGCCGGTGAGGGGTTCGGGGAGGATCGGGGTGCTCGCGGTGGCGTGCCCGATAACCGACGCCGCGGGGCACCCGGCGGGGTTGGCGTTGAACTGTGCGGCGAGGCACGCCTTCTGTAGCGTCTTCAACTGCGAGGGGAGCTGCTTGGGGAGATCGACCTTGACCTCTTTGATGTTCGCGTCCTGGCCGAGCGAGCCCGCCGGGTAGGTCAGGCGCGCGGTCAGGCTCGCACCGTCGGCTTTGCTGGTCTTACCGCTGGTGGAGACCGCGAATTTGGGGGCGAACTTCAGCGCCTGGCACGCGGTCACCCGGAACGGCGTGTCCACGCTCACGGGGTCGTTGTCCGCCGGGTTGGTGGGGTCAGCGCCGCCGCCGATGACGGTTGCTGCGAAGCTCATCGGTTCGCAGTTGGTGGGGTTCAGGCTGAACTGGTTGTGGTTGACGAACACGCGGATTTCGCGGACGTGGATCACGATCCCGTCGATGATGTGCGGGATCTGGTTGGGCTGGCCCGCTGGGATACTGACCGCCGCCGTTTCCGGGTTGATGTCCAACGGCAGGTGCACGACGACGGTGCCGAGATCGAACGGGCCGACCTTCGCGCTGGTGATCGACGCGATCGAGAACGGCGCGCCTTCGAACGGCCCCGCCAAGTACAGCTTGCCGGGCGCTTGCGCGAGGACCGTGCCGACCCCGGCGGTCGCGAGGCTTGAGCCGATTTCGCTGGCGGCGGGGCACGCGGGTTCGGCTTCCTCTTGGGCGCCGGTCTTCGTGCGGGCTAGCTGGATCTCCGCTTCGGTGCAGTAGGGGATCCCTGAGAGGTTGCCTGTGAGCCCCGGCGGCAGCTGGGAGGCGAACCCTGTGATCTCTTGTTCGCCATCGTCGCGCGCGATCCTGATGCTAAGCGGGCTGTAGGCGCCCGCGTCCGGGTTTTCCGTGCCCGCGGTCACGCTCGGATTGAATGGTGGTACCCCGCCCGCGGGGCACGCGCCGCCGTCGAAGCTGCTGGAGATAGCAAACGCGGGGCTGACGTCCGCGAAGAACGCTTCGGGGAGCACCCCGGCCGGGTCAGACCACGGGGTCAGTTCCGCTCCCACGTCGTAGCTCCCGCACGACGGGGGCGTGACGAGTGGTGAGGTTTGGCCCTGGTGGAACTGGAACGTGAAGAGGCTGAACGGCACCGGCGGCAACCCTTCCAACGACGGTTCCCCGTCAAGCGAGGGGACACCTTCGAACGTCGTGACGAGCCGGCCCGTCACCGGGTTCGCTTCGACCTTCCCAGCGACCTTCACGAGCACCCCACGCACGGGGAACCGCGCGACCACATACAACGCGATCAACGAGTTGAACGGGTTGGCGTACGGTGTCGCGATATACACCGAACCAACGCCTTCTTCATCCAATGCCGGGGTTTTGATCTTCACGGTCCCGAGCTTTGACTCGATCGGACAACCACCGCTCTCGGATTCTTCGATCGCTTCCGCTTCATACTCCCCGCGCGTACACGAACCCAGGCCCGCGCCCGCAGAAGGGTTCACCGTCATCCCTTCCGGGAGCGTGACAACGGCCTTCTTCAACGCCGACGCCGCCAGCCCTTCGGGACTTTCGTTGGTCTGATGTACCCCCAGTTCAACATCAAGCCCCGTCGCCGCAGACGCCGCGGTCGTCGTCGGCACCGCCGAGAACGTCGACTCCAAACCCAGCCGGTCACAACCACCAAACGGCCCCAGCAACGCTTCCGCTTCCACCGGCCTGGCTTCCGGTTCCTGCCACGAATGCGCCATGATCCTCGCCTGCACCGGCCCGCTCGTACACGACGTCGGACTACTCAAATACGGAACCTGCGCATTCGGCGAGGCAATCCCGAATTTGCCGCTCGTACCGAAATCGCCGCCTTCCGGGTTCCAGCGCCACGGGTCGTGCACCGGAGCGGCCGGGACGCCCCATACCGTCAGCGACACGCTGTCGAGTTCGAGCGCGAACTCGCTAATGTTCTGAAACCGGGTCTGTAGCGCGTAGCTGCCGGGGAGCACCGTCACGTCGCCCTCGATGAAGAATCCGTCCACGTCGAACCCGAGCTTCGCGACATCACCCGGATCGGGGTCGAGGTTATACACCGGTTCGTTGAGCACCTCATGCCGCCCGTTAAAGAAGACCGTGAGGGTGGTCACGCCGATCTGTGTCCCGATCGGACATTGACGCTGCACGAACAACCCCAGCGGGCACGCGGGGGTGTCTACCAGGTCTCCGCCGAAGCCTGGCGGGAGATCGAAGATCGTTTCCTTCACCGCGCCCGCGAGCTTACCCTCGTCATCGAGCGTGTTGAACCCGATCGTCGCCGTCAGGTCCGCGTGCGCGCCCGCCTGCGTACTCGAGAGCGCAGCCGTCGCCGAACCCGCCGCAATCCCGAACACCGGCGCGCTCGAGCTCACCGTCGTCGGGGTGCTCACGCTCGCATCCGGCGCGCCACCACCAGAAACCCGCACCACATTCGTAACCAACGCCGGCACCAACGGTTCCACATCGACAGGCACGATCACCAGCAGCGTCTCATCCGGCACCACCGCACCAGAGAACGTGCACGTCACACTTTCACAGCTCAACCGCGTCCCAGGCTTGGTCGCCCCGCTCCCCACCAGCGGTAGTTCGTATCCTTCGGCGCCCGCTCGGTCGAGCGTCAAGCCTTCCGGCAGCCCATCTTCGATCGTGATAGGGCCAGCACTGGAAGCGCCACCCGTGTTCGTCACGCTGATCCGGTAGGCGTCGTTCCCGGACTCATCGCCCGGTACGAAGTTCGTCGGCGTCGAGACCGCGGTGACCGTCCACTGCGGGCCACCTGCACCCGCAAACGCCACCGCCGGCACAAACAGCACAGCCAGCAAACCCGCCAGAGCCGTCAGAGCCGCTGTGAGGAAGACCTTGAAGGTGCTCATCGTTTTGCCCTCCCGCTGTGGCTGGCTTTCCTGGCGCGCGCTTTGTTCTTCGGCTTGATGCACTTGCCGTGGCTGGGCTTCTTCGGCTTCTTGCACTTGACTGTCTTGGCTACGATCTTGGCCGGTGGTGGTGGTTCGCTGACGAGGTTGCCGCTGCTGGCGAGCGTGCTCGTCGCGGGGGATTGAAACAGCGGCAGCGCCGGCGGGCTCTGGCAAGCATCGCCTTCGCACGGCGCCGACCCCGCGCTCGTTCCGAAGCCCCCAGCGATACGCGCGTCATACAGGTCACCCGAGCTATCGGTGTCCTGGGAAACCAGGCGCGCGTGCGTACCAAAGAACACATTGCCGGCTTCGACCGTTTCACCAGCGGCGTTCACATAAGCGCTGGAGTCAAGGAAATAGTCGTTCGTCGAAGACTGGCCGGTGCTGATCGAGCTGATCGTACCATCGTGCCACTCATACACATCGATGACACCGTTGGTGTCCTGCGGCACAAGCGATTCCGCGGTATCAAAAAACACGTATTCCCCATTTTCGGAGATCGCCCGCGGCGCGGCGCCCGCTGGATTATTCGCATTGTCGACCGACCGGGTGAATTCGGAAGCGAATTTGCCACCGGAGGACGGCGCGGCACCGTTCGGGTTACACGACACACACACGATGCTCCCCCCCACAGAGTCGTATCGATACAGCTCCTGCTGTCCACTCGAGTCATAGCCCGTGAGCTCTTCAGTCGAGGGGAACACCAGGAACTGCCCGTCGCGAGTCGCATACCAGTTAGCTTCGGCGTCCAGGCCCGCCACCTCTGCATACTTTGTTTGGTGATTGTACCATCTGCCGGTTCCGGGAGTCTCAACTGGGTATGACTGCAATGGCGCTACGCGGGTCGTTTCTCTGGTGTCGCTGTCGTAGCGGTACAGACCCCCTTTGGCGCCGGGGGTGACTTCTCCTTCGGCGTTGAAGTAGACCGTGGAGCCGTCCGCGGAGATCGTGGGCACGTCGAGGACCTTCCCTTCGCCTTTCCCGGACACGGGCCGCGAGACACGCGTCAGCCGGCATTTCGCTTTCCCCGCTTCTTCGACGATTTCGCACTCATACAGTTCAGGTTCCACCGTTTTCAGTTCCCTGGCTTCTTTCGTGAGCTCACTGCGCGTCAAAAAGAACACCTTCGAGTCGTCTTCCGAGGCTCCCACAAAAACGGCCGGATAGTTCTGCGAGCCACCCGGTTCACGCGCTGAGACTTCAACGATCGCTTCCCCATCACGCATATACAGCTGCGGCGGATTTTCCGTTTCGCTGCCATGTTCCTGCCAACAACGAAGGCCACTGCCCTCCGGATCCGGGGCGGTGAACACGACCCGCGAGCCGTCCTTGGACACGGCACTGTGGCTGACACCGGCAAACGCCTGATCCTGGCCCTGCCCAAGCGCCGCCCCACACTGACTGACCAGCCCACCACCTTCCGCGGAGGACCTCACATCCAGCAACGACAGGCACCCCCGCGTGGCCGCCCATTCATACAGCCCGGCACTGCGCTGATCCAGCGTTTCAGCGAGCGTCTGCGCTGCGCCTCCTTCGCACACCGGCAGCCCGTGATCGGCGCTTTCCAACACCACCATGCCCAGATCGCTCGAACCTCCGACGAAGCGGATATGTTCCGAGAGCTCACTCGTTTCGTTCGAGGCGACGGTCGTGTACGGGCCGCTCGGGGGACCATACAAACCCATACGCTGTTCCTTGGACCCCGCGACTTCGCCGTGATAGCCCACGATCTCGGTGATCCCGACCAGCGAAAGGTCGAACGGGTCATAAACGATGCTCGTCTCGCTCTGAACCCCCAGCCCCGGCGAGGCAACAGACCGGTAGGACCAGCCATCCGAGCCGCGCGAGAACACATACGCATTCTTACCCGAATCAGGGAACGGACCGAACGCCACGGCCGTAAACAAGATGAAACGTTCCCCATCTTCAGAGGAATATCCAGAGTCAAAGTTCTGACCGGCGGCGAACAGATCTTCCGCATCGCCCTTGTTCGCGGGCGTCACCAGCTCATACGCCCGACCATCCGGCAACACCGGCGGACTCGACGGCGCCGTGGAGAACGCGCCTTCCCCAGACGGCGTCCCCTCACCCGACACTTCACCCACACCGTTCGTCGCGACCACCCAGAAACGATACGCCGTGCCCGGCGAAAGACCACTCACCTGCTGTTCTACACTCACACCACGAGCGCCCCCACCGAGATCGACAGCCTGGGTGGCGCCGCCCGTCCCCGCTACGTCGCTGTAGATGAGCCGGTAGGAGGTATCCGAGCCACGCGGATCGATCACCGCGTGCAATGTCGCAAACGACGAGGACACGCCGCTCGCACGCACCCCTTCGACCAGCGGATCATCAGGCGCCTCAAACGACACGACCGCGCCTTCGAACACACCCCCCCGTTCGCTCTGATCGGTCGCCGCGATCAACCGATCCAGATACACCGACCCCGACGAGAGCCCCCCGATTTTCGCGTGCACCGGCTGATTCTCATCTTCTGTCTTCAGCGCGCCCGCCCCAGGTTCGCACGAGGCTTCGCCGGCATCCGCCCAGCCATCCCCGCCCACCGCCTCGACCGCAACCGACACGCTCGACCCGCCCGGCGTCAGTCCGGAAGCATCCCCGGTCAGCTGCGCAACACGGGTGTGAGCCAACGCACCTGTGAATTCGATCGTATAAGGACCACCCTCGGAACCCGAAACCTTGACATCGCCCGCGCCGATCGCACGCAGACCTTCAAGCGCCGCCTGGACCTGTCCAGCGCTCGCATCATACGGGATCGCGGAAGACAACGCAACACCCGAACCCGACGCAGTGACGTCCGCCGATAGCGCGATCGTGGCGCCTTCCACTTCGGTGATCGTCGTCCCGGCGGGGATGCCCGCCCCGGAAATCTCCTCCCCGACGCCGAACGCACCCGACGTCGTATGCACCCCCGTTACCCGATTCGACGCAGCACTCAACGAAACCACACCCGACCCGCTTGCATTCGCAGACAGCACCAGAAACCCTGGTTCGACGGCCTCGATCGTCGTCCCCGAAGGAATCCCCGCACCCGAGAGTTCCTCACCTGAGACGAAGACACCACTGCTCGCGCTCGGGCCGAAAACGACGTTCACACCCGCGAACACTTCACCACTCCCTTTGGCAGGACCAACGAGATTCCCTTCCCCATTACCGCCCGTGCTCACGCCATCCAAAGCGAGCGAGAACGAACCGCCCGTCGGCTTAGCAGTCAGCGCGACACCCACACCCGCCACATCGGCAACCTGCGAAAGACTCAACACACCAGAACCAACAGCCGTGATAGCCGAACCGGCAGGGACGCCCACACCCGAAACTTTCTCACCAACGACAAACGCCCCGGTGGCAGTGTGAACCGAGGTCACTTCTTCAGAACCCGCGCTAAGACCAACGGCCGTACCCGATTCCGTCGCACCCACCGACAGTTCCAGCGTCTCGGAACCAACAGCCACAACCGTCGCACCCCCAGGGATACCAGCGCCCGTGATCTGCTGACCCACCGCAAACGCACCCGCCGACGTCACAACCCCAGTAACCGACTGAGAACCGGCAGTCAGATCACCCGTACCCGCCGCCGCACTCAGATCACCCGTACCCGTCGCACCCGCCAAGGTGACGGTCTCCACCGCATCGACGTTATCGGCATCAAACGCGGGTTCCGACACGTACTGAAACTTGCACTCTTCAAGCCCACGACCTTCACCATTCACCACACCAGTCAACGTCGCGCCCCCCGACCCAGCACCCGCGATCCCACCAGTCACCACAGCCGGATAAAAAGCGCTGTTGCCAAACTCGTCGATCACAGTCTTCTTCGCTGCGAGCGAATTGCCACTTGGCACGACTTCCTCGCCCACAAGCACGTACAGATCCCCGGTGGAGCTCACCGCGAGAGCACTTCCTGATACCGTCAGAGCACTGTGTTCAAACCCGTCTTTTATGGAGACGCCAGCAATCTTACCCAGATATTCGCCCGTGTAAGTGAACTCGTCTATGACCTGATTGTCGTCATCTTCGGCCTCGATCAGGACGTCGCCGGTCGTCGGATCGACCGCGACGCCTCGCAGACTAGCTCCTTCGAAGGCGTTGGCTTCGGGCACCAACGCCGCCGTGAACGCCCGCACAAAACACCCGGCTGGCGTGAACTGATCCACCTGAATTCCACCGCTGGCGGCGATACTGTCCTCGATGGCATAGATATAACCCGCCGATGCGCCGTTACCGGAGTCAATTGCGACGCCATCAAGATTCCCTTGTTCCCACTTTTCGCCTGATCTGCCTACCAGCTCATTGCCTTCCACGTATTCTTTGGCATTTTCGGCTGTACACGTGAAATCTTCCGGTTCGCCGTTCTTGTTCATTCGGCGGACTGACGCGCCCCCAGGGAAATCGGTCGCGAAATAGACAGCCCCCGCGTTGGGGCCCGTCGAATCATCGGTGGCGACCCACACGTCGCCTCCGCCGTGCCCGCCCGCGCCGGTCTCAAGTTTGCCGCTCTCATCGTCAAAAGCCAAGCTTGCCGGAAATTCCGGACTGCTGATCTGCCGCACAAAGCTGCCGGAGGAACCAAACTCCTCGACGTCGGCCCCGTTCCCGACATACACCTTGTCTTCCGCATCGGTCGTGATGCCGCCTTCCACACCGAACGGCACGGCTTCGCCTGACGGCCCGGTCGGGGTGCTCGTGAGCTGTCCGATGAACGGCCGGCCGAATTCAGCCCACGCGAGACTGGGCAAACAGCAGACCACGCCGAGCAGCATGATGAGCACGACCAGGGTCTTCGTGGTCTTTGCGCTTCGCTCGATGGGGCTCACTGTCATGCCTTCCTGTCGATGATGTGACGCTTGTGATATGTCGCGGTCGAGAGGCGGAGCCCTGGACGCCGCCAAGGCCGTCCAGGGCTCGCATCGCTAAGTTCTCTGCAGGTGCACTACTTGAGGGGAGCGGTCACCGCCCACGTACCAATCGAGACAGCCGGCGCAGGGAGACTGCTTTCTTCGTAAAAGATGGCCTTTACATCGAGCAGGTCACCGGTCGTTCCCGTAAGCGTTGTGCTTTCTGTCCCCGCGTCGTAAAACGTAAAGAACGTGGCGCCACGTTCATTCTCTGCGAACACGCAGAGGTTGCCGGGTTCCGCTTCGGGTTTCGCCGGGCTGCCCAGGCAACCTTCGGGCGGAGTTTCCCCTGCCTTGATGAAGTGCGGCGTCACTCCGGCTTCCAACGGGATCGCAAACGAGATCGGCAAGAGCCAGAATTCCTGTTCTTTCGGTTCCGTCTTGGGAACCCTCCGTTGCCCGGCGAACTGGCCGGTCTCGGTCTTGCCCGGAGGTAGCGTTTCAGGGAATTCGGCGGGGTTGCCCTGAGGGCCTTGCGGGCCGGTGCCACCCTGGATCCCCTGTGTGCCCTGGATGCCTTTTTCGCCCGTAAGACCTTTTTCGCCTTGGGCGCCAGCGGAGCCCGCCGGACCTGCCGGGCCGGTGGCCCCGGTCGCGCCGGTGGCCCCGGTCGCGCCCTTGGGGCCCGCGGGACCCCGTGCGGGGGCTTTGGGCTTCTTCTTGGCGGCGGTCGCGACATCGGACCTAGCGCGGCTGGCCGACGCGGTCGCTTTCGCGGGCGAGGGGCCGCCATTGCCGCTATGAGCGGTCGCGGCGAACGCTCCGCCCGTTATCGCGAACACGAGCGCCACGAGGGCGAGGATCGTCGCAGGGGTTATGTGCTTGCGTACTCGTCGGAACATGATTTATGTCTCCTCCTTGCGAACGGAGGGCCCATACGCCCCTCGGTTCTTGTCTGTTGTGCGCCGAGAAAGCGCGGGAAGATGTGGGCGCCACGACGCCGTGCAATTCAGGCCGCGACGCCCGGGGGCGCCGGAACGCGTGCGGCTTGCCGGACGAGCACGGACGCCCCGCCCCGCACGCGACGAGCATCCCCCACGACGCTGCCCCCCGCCGCGGTGTGCATAACCATGCAGGGGTGTGAGCTCGCTCGCAGGCGTGGTCACGCGGCATGCATGACCACGACCCCACCGATTCGAGTCATGATGCAGTTCTGCGGGTGTGGTGACAGTCCGGTGACAGTCGAATCCCGCGGCGTGCGCGATCGAGCGTCTAGAGGGTCGCGAGCGCGTTGCGAACGCCCGCCCTCCAGCGCCTCGGCACCGGCTACGAGAGGGCTGTGCGCTGCACGCTAGCCGCAAGGCCGGACGACCGCGCCACGCCCTTCCTTTTTGCGCTGGACATCAGTAAAATACGGAAGGCGAAAGATCAAGCCGGAACGCTGGCAGGAGGGGATGTGGCTGTGAGGCCGACGGGGTCGGATGCGCGCCACGTGGGGATAGTCGTCAAGCATCGCGCGGGATGTGCTTCGGCGCGGGGGGCGCGCTGCAACTGCCGCAGGGTCTACCAGGCGGCGGTGTGGAGCGCGCGCGACGCCAGGCGCATCCGCAAGCACTTCGACTCGCTGAGCGACGCCAAGAGCTGGCGGGCGGAGAGCTACCGCAAGCTGCGCCGGCGCGAACTGCGGGCGCCGTCGGCGATGACGTTCGGCGAGGCGGCCGCGCTGTGGCTGCTGGGCGCGCGCGCGGGCTCGATCAGGACGCGCTCGGGCGATGAGTACAAGCCGAGCACGATCCGCTCCTACGAGCAGGCGCTGCGCGGCTCGCGCGCCGGCGATGGCGGGGTGCTCAGGGAGCTCGGTGCGATCCGGCTCTCGGAGTCTGTGCGTCGATGATGTGCAGGCGTATGCCGACTGTCTGCTGGCGGCGGGCGCGCAGCCGTCGACGATCCGCAACCAGATCATGCCGGTGCGCGTGGTCTGTCGCTGGCGCCGGCGCGAGGTGGCGGTCAATCCCACCGTCGGGCTCTCCCTTCCCGCGGTCCGCTTGAGCCGCGTGCGCATCGCCTCCCCTGCGGAGGTCGAGCTGCTGCTCGCGGCGCTGAGCGAGCGCGACCGCGTGCTGTGGGCGACCGCGGTGTACGCGGGCCTGCGCCGCGGCGAGCTGATGGGCCTGCGCTGGCGCGACGTCGACCTCGCCCACGGCGTGCTTGAGGTCGCCCAGGCGTGGGATCCGAAGGAGCGCCGCATGGTCGCTCCCAAGTCCGAGGCCGGCAGCCGCCGCGTGCCGATCGCCGCCGCCCTGCGCGCGTTTCTCGCCCCGCTGAGCGTCGCTGCCGGCGCCGATGCGCAGCGCCTGGTGTTCGGCACGGGCGGCTCGCCGTTCTGCGCCACCTCGCTGTACGAACGCGCGCTGCGCGCCTGGCGACGGGCGGGACTGCGCCCGATCTGCCTGCACGACTGCCGCCATACGTTCGCCAGCCTGATGATCGCCGCGGGCGTCAACGCCAAGGCCCTCTCGACGTTCATGGGCCACGCGAACATCTCGATCACGCTCGATCGCTACGGACACCTGATGCCGGGCGCCGAGGACGAGGCGGGCGCGCTGATGGACGCCTACCTGCGGGCCGCGCGAGCCCGCGCATCCTGATCCGCGGCCTGCGGATGGGCGCGCGCGCCGCGCGGTGACAGTCCGGTGACAGCCCGGCGCGATGCTTGCGATGCCGAGACCGGTCGTTGGCTGGCTTCGAGCAAAACGGCATCGCAATCGTTTATGGAGTTTCCAAAGATGCTCCTACACGCCTCATTGACAAGGGCTATCGCAATGCACTAGCGTGGGAGATAGCGTTTATAAGTTGCCGAATGCCTGCCGGGCGGAACACCAGCCGGGGAGCTTGTTCGAGCGTCGCCCAACCTCTCCGGTGGCGCTCGAAGAAGCTCCGGCGCGGGTCCCCCGGCTCGCGCGGTCTCCACGGTGGTCGCGGCGCGTCTGCTGCGGCCTCCGTGGAGGCGGGGCTCAGAAAACCCGACCGCCCGAGGTGCAATGCCCGCGAAACCGTCGCGCAGCCAGGCCTCCCGACCCTATTGGGGCCGTCAATGGCGCCCTGGCGCGTCCAGGCGTGCGCCCCGGCGGCCTGCGCCCGTGGCCGAGTTTCAGCGCGGGCGCCTGCTGAAGGCGGTGGTGGAGCTCGTGTCCGAGCGCGACTACGCCCGCGTGACCGCCGGCGAGGTGATCCTCCGCGCGGGCGTCTCGCGTAAGACGTTCTACGACCTCTACGAGAACCGCGACGACTGCGTCCTTGCTGTGCTCGAGGAGTCCTATGCCGAGATTGCAGACGTCGTGACGCCGGCGTATCTCGCGCACGAGCGCTGGACCGAGCAACTGCGCGCGGCGCTCGAGGCGCTGGTCGCATTCCTCGAGTGCGAGACCGCGATCGGTGCGTTCGCGGTCTCCTACCTGGTTGGCTGCGGACCGCGCGACCAGCAGCTCCGCACGGCGGTGCTGGAGCGCTTGCGGGGCGTCCTCCGCGACGGGCGCTCGCAGGGCAAGCGTGGCCGTGAGCTCTCACCGCTGACCGAGGAGGCCGTGGTGGGTGCTGTGCTCGCGATCCTGCATGCGCGGCTGCGGGCTCGCCTGCCGTGTTCGAGCGCGCTTACGAACGAGCTGATGTGGACGATCGTGTTGCCCTACCTCGGTCCGGCGTCGGCCGCCGGTCAGTTGAACCGCCCGGCGCCGACGCGCGCCGTGCTCTCGCCTGCGCCGGCGCGCGATCCGCTCCGCGACCTCGACATGCGCCTCACCTACCGCACCGGCAGGACGCTTGAGGCGATCGCCCTTGAGCCCGGCGCCAACAACGCCGAGATCGCCGCCCGCACGCTGCTCGCCGACCAGGGCCAGATGTCGAAGCTGCTCGCCCGCCTGGCTCGCCTCGGGCTGATCGAGAACACAGGGCCGGGGCAGTCCAGGGGCGGCGCGAACGCGTGGCATCTCACCCCCACCGGCAGCGCGCTCGAGGCGGCGATCAGACGAAAGTCCGCCACCGCGGGTCACTGAGCGCCGACGTTCTTTAGCAAAACACCATTGTAGATGTTTATACAGGCGGTCGAAAACTCTCGGAATTAGAGCAACAATAGAGCGAAGATGTCGGTAGTCTAATAGGCGTGTCATCGTTTATCTCGACCCCACTAAGCCATGACCGGCGCCCGGGTTCCCCGCGCGCTTCGCGCCCGAAACGCGAGCAGGCCGTGGTGATGGGCGAGTTTCAGCGCGCGCGCCTTCTCGGGGCCGCGCTGCAGGAGGTTTCCGAGCGCGGCTGCGCCGAGACGACCGTGTCGCATATCGTGGCCCGCGCCCGTATCTCGCGCAAGACGTTCTACGAGCTCTTCGACAGCTGCGAGGATTGCCTTGCGGCCGTGTTCGAGGAGGCCGTGACCCACCTCGCCCGCGTGGCAGCGCCGGCATATGCCGGCGAGGGCGAATGGCCGGAGCGGCTCAGGACTGCTCTGGGGGCGCTGCTTGCCTTTCTGGAACGCGAGCGCGAGCTCGGCGCGTTTGCGCTCGCGCGTATCGCCGGCGACGGGTCGATCCACCCGCGGCTGCGCGCACAGGTGCTGGAGCGTCTGCGGGGCGCCGTGGAAGATGGGCGCCGCCAGGCGGGAGTGCGCGGCGAGCCCTCGCCGCTGGCGGCGGAGGTGGTCGTGGCGGGCGTCGTCGCGGTCATCCACGCGCGGCTGCAGAAGCGCACGCGTCGTCTGGGCGACCTGCTGAACCAGCTGATGTGGATGATCGTGCTGCCCTACCTCGGCCCGGCGGCGGCGGCGAGGGAGCTGCGGCGCACACCGCCGAGACCGGCCCCGGCGCGCTCGCGGCCGCCGCGCGGGGCGCTGGACGGTCTTGACATACGCGTGACCTACCGCACCGCGAGCGTCCTGCAGGCGATCGCCGAGCAGCCCGGTGCGAGCAACGTCGAGATCGCCGCTCGCGCAAGGGTCTCAGACCAGGGCCAGATCTCCAAGTTGCTCGCGCGCCTGGCACGTCTCGGGCTGGTCGAGAACACCGGCGCATACTCGGCGGGCGCCGCGAAAGCGTGGCGCCTGACTCCCAGGGGCAGTGAGGTTTCCGCGGCGCTCTCGCACAAGTTTGCGGCGGGCCCGCCGTCTGCGGGGAGGCGACGCGGTGCCTGAACAGGAAGAGTCGCTGTCGATCGAGCTATCCCAGGATCAGATCGAGCGTGTGCTCGCCGGTGCGGCCGGCGCGGGCAGCATGTCGCTGCTGCTCTCGGGGCTCCCGCAGGCGCAAAGAGTGATCGCGGGCGCCGTGCGGCGGGCGGAGGGTAGGCGCCTGTCGGGGTCGTTGCTGTGGGGCCTGATGCTGCTCTCGGTTTTCCCGACGGACGGGAGCTACGTGGGTAATGCGGAGGTCGCCCGCACGCTGGGCATGTCGCCGAGCACGGTGCACCGCTACATCGCGACGCTCGTCGCGGTCGGGCTGCTCGAGCGTGACCCGCACACGCGCCAGTACAGGCTCGCGAATGCGGGCTGAGAACGACAGGTCGCGCGCCTGGCCGAGCGACAGCCGGGCTGTGCGGCCCGGTGCCTCCGTGTCTGCCGACCCTGACGCGCGCCCCTTCGCCGCGGGTGCCAGTCCCCATGCTGCGCGTGCATGTCGAAGCGCGCCGGCCGATCTGCGCAGGACGGGGATTGGCGCCTGGTCGTTCAGCGCGCCCCGCCACACCCAGCGCACGCCAAGGTGCCCCCCGGTGCGCTGCGGTCGCGCCAGCTAGCGCGCGGAGGTGATCTGCCCGCGGTTGCGGCCGCTCCTTACAGGACTACAGCTTCGAACGGATCAAGGGCGCCGGGAGAGACGTCTTTTTATGAGGGGGCCTCAGCGGCGGTCGGCCGGCGTCGCCGGTGAGGCTACTCGCGACTTGCGGTGACGACGCGAACGGCGCCGCGGGTCGGGGCAGGGCACGCTCGTCTTCGCGACCGGGTGCGAGCCGTCCAGAAACGAGAAGCTGGCCGCGAACGGGAAGCCGCCGCGTGGGCACGTCGTCGGGCAGCAGGATGCCCTTGGGCGTGTAGGCGAGCGTGTTGCCTTCCGCCTGTTCGTAGTAGGTGAGGCCCTGCGGCCCGATGCTCACCCGCAGCGAGACGATCGCGACGTCGGGTGCCCCGGGGACGCTGGGGATGACGGGCAGCTGCATGTTCAGGCGGCCACCGAACGGTGGGCCGGTGGGCAGGAGTTGTGCGGGCGAGAGGATCTGAGTGTTGACGGGGCTGGGCCCGGACGCGTAGAGCAGCAGCGCGATGTGGCCTTCCTGGTCGGGTGCGCGGGCGATCGAGATCGATGCGCTCTCGGTGACCAGCTGCGGGCCGAAGCGAAGCTCCGCGACGCGCGTCGCCGCGGCCCATGATCGAGTCGGCTGGGCATCCGCTCGTGCCGGCCGCTTCGAGCATCGCGGCCGAGCAGACGGCCAGGCCGAGCCCGCTGAAGTGCGAAGCCGAGGTTTTGCGGGTATCGCACTTCGACTTCGGTCAGCGCGGAGGGGATCTGGCCCGCGGGCGCCTGTATTTGCAGGTTGAGGTCGATGGTCGTGGGTGCGCCGAGTCGATACGGCGTGAACGAGGCGCCGAGCGTGACCGATTGGGTGGCGCCCGCGGTCGCTGCCAGCGTACAGACAGAGCAGAAGCGTGGCCAGCGCGACCAGCGCGACGCGGGCGGGTGGGCCTGCGCTAGCACGCACGGCGTCAGTAGCTGAGGCTGCCGGTCGTCTTGATGACGAGCGCATAGTTGTCGCGGTCGAAGGTGCCGTACAGCCCGCCATGGCCGTGTGCGTGAGCGTAGCGGCCGGTGCCGCCGGTCACGGTCAGGGTGCCGGAGAAGCTTTCGTAGGTGCCGGACCCGTGCGGCGTGGCGATGCCGCGGCCCTCGATCGAGCCGCCGCTCGCGTAGATCGTGAACGTGCCGGTGAACGTCGTTCCCAGATTGAGGTGCACGCGCATGCTGCCGGGCAGCGTGCCGGTCGCCTTGCCTTCGTCGAGCAGCAGCGACCCCGACGAGGACAGGTAGCGCAGATGCGCGGTGTCGGTCGCGTTCAGGACGTGCGCGGCGTGCGCGCGTCCTGTGGGGCGGCTCGGTCGGGCGACTGGCGGCCACCGATTGCGTCGCTGTGGCGAGACAGCCGGCGGCGAACGCGCCGCAGACGGCGGCCGTGGCCCCGCGGCGCATGTGAGGGGTCATCTGATGCTCCGATCGTCGACGGCTGTTGTAACGCGTCGCAGCGCGAGTCGATGCGCTCGCGACAGGGGCCTCGGTCGGCGGGGCGTCGGCTGCCCTGCCGCCGAAGCGTCTCGAGCGGCTGCTGAAGCGCGAGAGCGAGTCCTCGAAGGCCGCGCGGGAGAAGTCGGGCCACATCTCATCGCGGAACACGAGCTCGGAGTAGGCCGCCTGCCAGAGCAGGTAGTTCGACAGGCGCTGCTCGCCGCCGGTGCGGATGATCACGTCGGGGTCGTGCAGGTCGGGCGCGTAGAGGCAGCGGCGGAAGTCCTCCTCCGTGCCTCCCTGGAAGCGCTTGGCGGCGTCGAGGATCTCCGCGCGCCCGCCGTAGTTGAACGCGATGCACAGGGTGATGCGGCGGTTGCGCTGCGTCAGCGACTCGGCCCAGTCCATGAGCGCGCCCAGCTCTCCCGAGGCTTCGTCGCGTCTGCCGATGAAGCGCATGCGAACGCCTCGAGCATGAGCTCGGGCGTCTCGTGCTCGATACGCGCCGCGAGCATCGGAGATCAGTTCGCGGATCTCCTCGGCCGGACGCGACCAGTTCTCGGTCGAGAACGAGTAGACGCTCAGCTCCTGCACACCCAGCTCGATCGCGTCCGCCACGCGCGCCTTGAGCGTGTCGGCGCCGGCCTCGTAGCCCGCCGACACCGGCAGTCCGCGCGCGCTTGCCCAACGTCGGTTGCCGTCGGCGATCAGCGCGACATGACGCGCGCGCGGCTTGCGGATCTCTAGGTCGGGAGGGCATCGCGGTCGCTCCAGGCCTCTGTGCTCGCCGAGAGCTACACGGGGGCGCGCTCGCACGCGCTTGGCGAGCCGCCAGGCGCGCATCACCGCCAGCGTCGGCGTGATCAGTGGCCGCAGCTCTCTTCGTATCCGGCTCGTCACCGGCGCAGGCCAGCTCGCTGGTCGGCGCTCGGTGCGGAGGTGTAGTAGGCGGCCACGCCCGTCATCGTCATCAGGTGATGCGCGCTGGCCGGCGCGTCGCGTGCCCGCGTGGCGGCCCGTTGGGCGACGTCGACCAGACGCTCTCCGAGCAGCGAGCGGTCGTCGTAGTGGTTGATGTAGGCGAGCGTGCCGTTCTGCCGCGTCCTGCTCGTAGTCGACGACGCTGTCGAGCATCGTGCTGAGCGCCCCCAGAGCCAGGTAGACATCGTCGATCGCCGCCGCGTGCGCGGCCGTGGTGCGCTCGTCCCCCGCGAGCGCGATCAGCGCGTGAACGGCGAGCACCGAGGATGCGGCGCCCGCCAGGTACTCGCGCCAGTCGAGGCCCGAGCCGTTCGCCGCCTCTCTGGCCCATCGCTCGGCTATCGAGGTGTTGCTGAGGGTCGTCGGCGTGGGTCAGTACCTCCGCTTCCGCACAGCGCGCGGCCGCGCCGCGCATCGTCGGTGCGAGCGCTTCTGCATTTGGTAGGCACGCGAGCGCCTCGGAGACGGTCACAGCGAGCTCCTGCAGGTACCCGCCGTCGGACCCGGACGGATGGTGGCGGTAGTAGTCCTCGTCGAGCCCTGCGCTGGGATCGAGCGCGTCCGTGAAGGCCCTGAACAGCTGGCGGCCGTTGGCGAGCGGATCTGGTGTGGGCTGCTCGGTGAGGCCGTCCAGGTAGTCGTACATCACCTCGAGCGCGACGATTCCGCGGATCGCGGCTGTGCGGTGTCGGCGCGGGGTGAGGGTGGCGAGCGTCGCCGCGACCTCGGCGGTGAAACCCTCCTCTTGCAGCGTCCGCAGTGCGCGCGTGCGCAGCTCGGGATTCTCGATCTCGACGGCCCGCGCTCTCCAGCGCGCGAGCTGGGCGCGCACCTGCGGCGCGACGGTCGTCCAGTAGCGCGCGTTGGCGATAACGAGCGCGACGCCCGCGCGCGCCAACAGCCGGCGGTCGGCGAAGACCGTGGCGTTGCTCTGGAGGCTCGTGGGAGGGGTGTGCTGCTCATTTGACTTGCGCTACTCCTCCCCGAAGGCGAGCGTGGGTGCGCACGCGCGAGGCGAGCCAGCCCGGGTATCGCCGCGAGCGCGAGCACGACGATCACCACCAGCACGAAGATCTCGAACGGACGGCCGGCCGTCACGAGGCTCGCGACCGGGAAGCCCGTGACGTGTTTGAGGTAGCCGTCGATGATCAGCTGCCCGTAGACGCCGGCGAGCGCGCCGGTGATGCAGCCCGCGCACGAGCATCACGAGCGCTTCGACCAGCAGCAGCCGCCGCAGCTGGCCGGGTCGTGTGCCTTCCAGGCGCAGCGACGCGAGCGAGATCCGCTGTTGCCAGATGCTCGAGCCGAGCGCGGCGACCATGGCCATGATGGTCGCCGCCAGCAGCAGCTTCGCGATCTCCCCGAGCTGGCCGAGGCCTTCGCCGCCGGAAGCTTCGATCCTCGCCGCGCGCGTGCCCGGGGCGATCACTTCGAGCCCGTTGTCCGGCCCGAGCCGACGTTCTATTTCCATTTTATATCTATTGAGATCTGGGCGATGCTCGAGCTCGGTCTGAGCTCGACGCCGAGGGCGGTGAGCGCAGAGCTGGCGAACGCTCGCGTGTAGTCGCGGGTGCTCCATGAAGATCACGCCGGTTGGCCAGCCGAAGTTCGTGCTCGTGGCCGCCAGCCGGAAGCTCCGTCGAGCCCGTCGGGGTGGGGAGCCGCACGACGCCGCCGAGCTCGAGGTGGTGTTCGCTTGCGATCTGCTTGGAGAGCACTATCCAGCCACCTTCGCTGCAGTCGCCGAGCCGCCGTCGTGGCCTGTCCCTGGAGGATCTGGCCTTCGAGCATCGATGTCGTCGCGTTGGCTGGGCGGGCGATGATCCAGGGCCGGCGCGTCGCCCCAATCGAGGAAGCTCCCCTGGTAGGCGCCCACCCCGGCCACGGCCGGCAGCGCCGCCACACGCGCGGCGTAGTCGCCCGCCGGGAACGGGACGGTCGCCTGGTTGTCCAGCGGGCTGATCACCCACAGCTGCGCGCCGCCGGAGAAGCGGTGGGCGACCTGCCCGATGCCGCGCAGGAGATCGTCGCGGGCTCCGCCGAGCGCCATGCTCCCGAACAGCGCGACGGCCCCGGTCGCGGCGAGCGCCATCGAGCGAAGCGAGGTCGCTCGCAGCCCGGTCAGCGCGACCGGCAGCAGCGTGAGCTGCTGGTAGCGCTCGCCGATCAGATCGGTGAGGAGCATGACGCCGGCCAGCGCCATCGGCACGGCGAGCATCGTCGCGAGCGCGAGCAGCACGCACGCGGCCAGCGCCGCGGATGGCACGAACGCGAACAGCGCGCTCGCCACGAGCAGCAGGGCGAGGGCGGCGGCCGCGAGCCTGTTGCGGGTGTCGCCGCCGAGCTGGTTGCCGGGGCTCGACGTCGTCGTCGTAGACGGCGTCGCTGGCCCGCCCCCGCCGCAGGTCGAGCAGCGGTGTGCACGCGCCGAGGCACGTCGCGACGAGGCCGCAGGCCAGCGCGATCGCATCGGCGTCGCCCCGACGACGGTGGCGGAGCCGAGCGTGAACGCCTGGGAGAGGTAGCCGGTCGACTGGTGGAACAGCCCGACCGCCAGCGCGTACCCGGCGAGCAGGCCCACCGCCGACGCGGCCAGGCCCAGGCACAGCGCCTGGAACATGACCATCTGCGCGATCGCGCCGCGTCTGGTCCCGTCGACCCGCAGGTCGGCGATCGTCTGGCGGCGCTCGGGTGCGGTCAGGAGCATCGCGTTGAACGCGAACAGGAACCCGAGCAGCGCGCTGATGGCCGCGAACAGCCCGCTCGCCTGGTCGCTCGGCCCGAGCGCCTGGTGCAGCAGCGCGAGATCCTGGTCTGCCCGGGCGACCGTGAGACGCCCGCCGTCAGGCCGACGAGCGCCTTGCGCACGCGATGCTTCGGCGCCGGGCTTGGTCTCGATCAGGATCCTCGAGATGCGCCCTGACTGGCCCGCGAGCGTCTGCAGGTCGGCGAGCGGGATGACGGCAATGCGCGCGCCGGCGAGCGCACCGGCGGCTTCCTTGCCGAGTATCGCGGAGATCTTGCGCGGATAGGCTCGGCCACGGAGCAGTAGCGACAGCTGTGGCTCGTTCTCGCTTGTGCCGGCTGCTGCGGGCAGCTCGAGTGCCTTGGCGGTGGCTGTGCTGAGGCTGATGCCGTCGGCGGAGAGGGACTGACGCGGAATCGTGTGGGCGAGCCCGTCGAGCGTGGCGAGGCTGAGATCTGTCGCCGCGAGATACACGGCCACGCGCCGGCCGCTGGGGCCGACGAGGGTCGCGGTCTCTTCGAGCAGGGGTGCCGCCTGGCGCACGCCCGGTAGGCGTTCGACGCGCGCCAGCAGCGATTCGCTGAAGCCTTCGGGGCCTCGAGTCCGCACCTGCAGGTTCGCCGGGCCGATGACCTTGTGCACGACTTCGCTGGCCGAGCCGGCGATGCTGCCGTTGGCGATCAGCGTCGCCGACACGAGCGCCACGGCGACGGCTACGCCAAGGCCGGCGAGCAGCTCCTGCGCGGCGTGGACGCGCAGGCGGTTGCGGTACAGGTAGATCGAGCGCGTACGGGCCCATGAAGGCGCGGGAGCGGATGGCGGGTCGATCGGCTGCCGGCACGTGAGCTACCTGCGTGCGCTCGCGAGGTCCTGGAGCCTGCCGTCGCGCAGCGCGCAGCTGCGGTCGGCGATCTCCAGCGCGGCGAGGTCGTGGGTGACCAGCAGCACCGCGGCGCTTCGCTCGTGCGCGATCGAGCTGAGCAGCTGCACGATCTCGGCGCCGCGCGCGCTGTCGAGGTTCCCGGTCGGCTCGTCGGCGAGGATCAGCCGCGGCTCGCACGCGAGTACCCGCGCGATCGCGACCCGCTGGCACTCGCCGCCGGACATTTCCGACGGTGTGTGGCCGAGCCGCTCGCCGAGCCCGACTCGCTCCAGCCATGGCCTGGCGCGCGCCTGCGCCTCGCGCATCCGCATGCCGCCGACGAGCAGCTTGCGCGCGGCGTTCTCCAGCGCGGAGGCCCTCGGCATCAGCCGGAATCGCTGGTAGACGAAGCCGATCTCGCGCAGTTGGTATTCGCTGATCTGCCGCTCGGACAGGGAGGCGAGGTCGCGCCCGTCGTAGCGGATGCTGCCGCTGTCGGGTTGCATGAGCGCCGCGATCATCAGCAGCAGCGTCGTCTTCCCGGAGCCGCTCGGGCCATGCAGGGCGACCATTTCGCCCGCGTTGACCTGCAGCGTCAAGCCGTCCACCGCGTGGACCTCTTCGCCTGCGCCGCGGTAGCGCTTGAAGACGTCCGCGAGCTCCAGCAACGCTGTGGCTATCTCTGCCGCTTCGCGCAGCTGGACGACGGGGGCGAGCTCCGGGGGTTGCAGCTCGCCGTGCAGTTCGCCGCCTGCGAGAGACAGCCCACGGTCGGCGCCCGCCAGGCAGGTCGTCTCGCCGACGCTCATCAGCACGGAGATGCCCTCGTCGGCGAGGCCGCGGAGCAGCGAGAGGATGCGATCGCGCTCGAACACGTCAACGCCGAGGGTGGGCTCGTCGATCACGAGCAGCTTTGGCTGGTGCACGAGTGAGCGCGCGATCGCGACGAGCACCGTCTCGATGATGTCGAGCTCGCTCGGCTTGAGGGTCGCGCAGTGCGACGCGCCCACTCGCTTGAGCGCCTCGTGCGCGCGGCCGCGCGCCGACGGCCCGTGTATGCCGCGCGTCAGCTGGGCGGTGATCAGCCGGTCGATCACGAGCTGTCCTTCGGTCGCACGGAACGTCTTGCGGCAATAGCGAATCTGCTCGCGCAGCTCCTCGCAGCCGCGACCGCTCAGGCTGCGTCCGCGCAGCGATACGACTCCCTCGTCGGGTGGCTCGAGGCCGGCGGCGACCCGCAGCAGCGTCGAGCGCCCGGAGTTGCGCCGACCCCAGACGGCGACCAGTTCCCCGGTGCTCAGCTCGAAGGACACGTCGCGCAGCGCGATGCGTTCGAGCCGTCCGCGACCGTAGCGCTTGCCGACGCCGGTGAGCTCAAGCAGGGCCATGCCGGCCGCCCCGATCCGCGATCGCGCGAAGCTCCCTGCGCGCGTAGTCGACCCATGGCAGCTTGGCTTCCGTGGCCAGCCGTTCCTCCTCGGCGGCGAGGCGATCGGCCAGTGTCGTGGAGGGGTCGGGTGCGGCCGGCTGTGCATCTCCCTCGCCCGGTCGCGCCTTCGTCGCCTGTGCGAGGCACATCTGCTCGTAGCGATCGAGGACGGCGAGCGCGGCCGCGGGTGCGAGCGCCGCGAGTTCGCGTGCGAACAGGCTGGAGCGCCGCCGGTCCTCTTCGGCCTGCGCCATCAGGTGCTCCTGATAGCGGGAGACGCCCTCCTCGGTGGCTCGGTAATGCAGCCGCGGCTGGCGGGCGGCGACACCGGGGGAGGGCGCGCTGCTGGCCTCGATCATCCTTCGCTCCATCAGGCTGTCCAGCGCTTTGTAGATCTGCGACGGGCTGCTCAGTTTCAGCAGCTCGCCGTAGTTGCGTTCGAAGCGCTGCAGGATCTCATAGCCATAGCTGGGCCGCTCGATCGTGAGGCCGAGCACGGCCCAGTTCACCGGCGAGCGCATCGCCCCGGAATCCGCGTCCCTGACCGCCCTCCCAAGCATCGGTAGCGGAACGATACACCGAAAACAGGCCGGTTCACAGGGGCCAAGCTCCTATTCACAAAGTAGAATCTTCAACTTCTAGAGTGTCTGCGCCGGCTGTCCCGCTCACCGCGTCGGCGCGCGTGCTTAACTACGGACCGAGGCGCGCCAAAACTGGCGTCATGGCGCACATGCAGGCGGCGATACTAGCCAATCCCACGCTGCCACCGCGCTGCGGGAGGACTCACAAACTAGAACCTTATACCGCTAGCTTGCAGCCTGGAGGGATCGCGGCAAAGATGTGCGTCGGGATGAGGGTCAAAGAGTGACTTTGCCTATGAGGGCCAGATGGTCGGCGTGTCGGGAGACAGGCCGCTCGGCGCACGCACCCGTCCGGCGCGAGCTCCCACCCCAACCCGCAACAGCTTGGGTACCGCTCAACCTCTCCGAGTGGTACTCAGGGACAGCAGGCACCGCGTCGTCGGCGCCCAGTCTCATCCCTGGCGCCGTGGCCATCTCCCCGGATGGTCGCGGCGCCAACCTCGCTCGCGATCCGCTGCCTGGGTGTTCTCTCGCGCTCAAGTGTGCGCTCGAGCCCAGGCGTTGGCCGGGTGCGGCGCGCTGTCCAACGAGACCGGACCCGGAGCGCTTCTCTTGTCGAGATAACGCGCCGGCCCGGAGATACGCATCAACACCACACACCGAGGAAAGGCACGACAGTGACTGATACCGAGCACACATCGAAGACGCCGCGCAGCGCGACCGGTCTCTTCGCGCTGCTCTCGGATCTGCTCGGTGTCAAAGGGACCGGTGCGCCCTTTTTTAGGCTGTTTTCCATGACCGGATCTTTGGGTGTCCTGGTTTCGCTTGGCGCCCTGGCCTTCACGACCGCTCCTGCTCTTGCCGCCGGCGGCCATGTCTTCAGCTCCTCCTTCGGCGAAACATGTGCTGTGGTCCCAGGGGAACCTTGTGAAGGGAAGTTCGACGACCCGACCGGCGTGGCCGTCAACAACGCGACCGGCGATGTCTACGTGGTCGATAAGGGCAACAATCGAGTTGAGGAGCTCAGCTCCAAAGGCGTGTTTGTCGCGGAATTCAACGGCAGCGGCACCGCGGGCGAACTGTCCGAACCCGAAGCGATCGCGATCGACAACTCGGGTGAGGCGGTCTCCGGGGATCCGTCCGTCGGCGATCTGTACGTCACCGACCACAACGCGGTCGACAAGTTCAGCGCGAGCGGAACATATCTCGGGCAGATCACGGGGACGTGTCCCGCTGAAGGGGAAACACAGGCTGGCGGTGAATGCTTGCCCTCTAAAGCCGCGGTCACCGCGTTTGGGCCGCTCAAGGGTGTTGCGGTGGATCCGAAGGGGCGGGTCTGGGTCTACCAGGAAATAGAAGAAGAAGTCGGTTATATCGATGCTTATAGCGATGCTCAACCGAACACGTTTCTCTCCAGCCGCAAATCGAAGCCTGACACTCCGGAGCCTGGGTTTGCGGTCAACTCCGAAGATGACTTCTATGTCGCCCATCAAGAACAGCTCCGCATCGCGAAGCTGAACAGCAAGGGTGAATCCATCCAAGCATATGAAGCAAAGGGCAATACGGGGGTAGCGGTGGAACCGTCGAGCGATGACGTCTCGTCGAACAACGATGTCTATATCGACACCGGGAACCCCGAAGAAGGCGCGCCCGAGATTCGTGTGCTCACCCCGAACGGTACGGAAATCGAAACCTTCGGTGAAGCGCAGCTGGCCGACCACGGCGGCACAGGGATTGCGGTGAGCTACGCGGACATCTCCAGCGGAGATGTCTATGTCGCCGACTCCACGGCCGGCAAGGTCGACATCTTCACGCCTGCAAAGGCCACGGCCTATGCCGAAAGCTTCTCCTTCGGCGGCGAAGGCACCGGCTCAGGCAAGCTCATCGAACCCCTGGGCATCGCCGTGAATGACTTCAAGAGCTTGACCGAACCGGCCGCGGGTGACGTCTACGTCGTCGACAAGGGCAACAAGCGCGTCGAGCAGTTCAACTCCACGGGAACAGAAGTCGAAGCCGAATTCGCGCCTCCCGGTGGCTTCAATGAACCGGACTCGATCGCGGTCGATAATTGCAAAAACGCTATGGGTGAACCCTGCTCGACGGCGGAAGATCCGTCCGTCGGGGATGTCTACGTCACCGACCATCTTCCGCAAGGCGACTCGGCGGTCGACAAGTTTAGCTCTACCGGCGCGTATGAAGGTCAGCTGCGGCGGTGCCCCGAAGAAGAACGCGCCAATGGCGAGCGATGCGAATTCGTGGGGCAGCCGACCGCGGGTTTCGATCTTTCCTTGGCAGGTGTGGCGGTGGACCCTGAAGGCAACGTGTGGGTGGGCACTGGCTATTCCTTCGAAGCTTTCAATGAGTTCAGTACCACCGGCACCTACATAGAATCATTCGAACGCCCGGCCTCGTTGGGATCGGCGGGGCCGGCTATCGTTGATGGCTCCAGTGCGCTCGACCCGTCTACGGGCGAGTTGTTTGTCGACAAGAAAAGCAGCATCGACAGGTACGCGTCTGGCGAAGAATCTCCCACTGGCCTGTTGGAAACGTTCCCCAGCAGGGGTCTCCAGGAATCTCAAGGGATCGCGGTCAGTCCCGCGGGCACGGTCTATGCGACCGAGCGTGCGGCGGACGACGTGAAGGCCTTCGACGAATACCCGCTTGCGCAGGTGGCCGTTGGCGCTGTCGCCAGCCTGAGGCCGACGAGCGTCACGCTGCAGGGCTCAGTCAATCCCGAAGGCGCGAAGGTCAGCTCGTGCGAGTTCGAATACGGGACGACGACGTCCTACGGGCAGACTGCCGAATGCGAACCGGCGTCGGGCTCGCTCGGCGAAGGCAAGGAACCCGTGCTCGTCGGCGCGAAGCTGAGCGGTCTCCCGTCGGGTATGACCTATCACTATCGCCTCGTCGCGGGCGACCATGTCGGGACGAACCGCAGCTCCGATCATGAAGTGAAAACCCCCGGGCCAAGCGTCACCGAAGAGCAGGTCACCTTCGTGGAGTCGACGACCGCGACGCTGAACGCGCAGGTCGATCCTGAGGGCGGCGCGACGAGCTACCACTTCGAATACGACACGCGGCCGTATGCCGAAGGAGAAGGCCCGCATGGCACGAGTCTGCCTGTGCCGAGTGTCGCGATCGGCTCGGGCACGAGCGCTGTGCATGTCAGCGTGACGGTGCAGGGTGTGCAGCCAGGCGCCACTTACTACTACCGTGCCGTCGCGGAAGGCGAACCGCTGGGCGCCCCGGAAAGCTTCTACGGCGCCAACAAGAGCTTCACGACGAACCCCGCCAAAGGCAGCGCGGGTGGGGGGGCCTCAGAACCCTGCCCGAACGAAGCGCGCCGCGCCGAACAGTTCTTCGGGAGTTCCCTCCCGGACTGCCGCGCATACGAGCTCGTCTCGCCTGTGGACACAAACGGCCAGGACGCCGTCGAAGCGAGTGGTTCGCCTCAAAATCCGCGCGCCGCGGTCTCTGGAGACGCGATCGCCTACACCAGCCGCGGGAACTTCGGCGCAGCGGAAGGCTCGGCTGACTTCCCCGAGTACATTTCGCGCCGTGGGGCCGATGGTTGGGCGACCGAAAACATAACCCCGCTGGCGTACCCCAAGTCCTTCTCCGGTCTTGGCCCTGACCAGACAGACGCTCTCACGTCGGAACTGACCGAAGGCATCATCGGCACAAGCGCGTCACTGTCGGCCGAAGCACCCCCAGCGGAAGAACTGTCGTTCGGCATTTACCGTCACCGGTTCGGTGGCGGCCCCTACCAGTTTGTCGGCGAGGAACAGGCCCCGCTGGGGGAGTCGGCGAATCTGGAAGACGTCGTTTACGGTAAAGCCGGCGCGGTGACGGAGTGGTTCGCCGGGCGCAGGGTCCCGGTCACGGTCACCAACAAACCTGGTGAAGCTCTCAACGGCAGTGTCGGCTCGCAGGAGGGCAGCGCCAGCGGGGGCGAAAAGAGTGACGATTGGCATGCGGTCTCCGAAGATGGGTCGCGTGTCATCTTCACGAGCCCTGCCGCCTGGCTAGAAAGCAACATCAACGGGACCAAACCGGTCGCCTCGGGATCGCTCTACCAGCGCATCAACACCGGCGAACCGCAGAGCCCTATGGAAACGAACGCAAAAGGCGAAGAAGTGTGTGCGAACTCCGCGGACGCATGCACGATCGATGTGTCGGCTTCACAGCGCACCGAACCGGACCCGAAGGGTCCGAAACCGGTGCGTTACTGGTCGGCCAGCACCGACGGCGACAGGATCTTCTTCACCAGCACTCAGGAGCTCACGAACGATTCCTACACGGGCCCGGAAGACAACGCAGCGAACCTCTACGAGTACGAAGCCGCCGAACCGGGTCGGCCCGGGAGCTTGAAGGACCTCTCAGTCGATCACTCCGGTGAGGGCGCCGCTGTTGGGGGCGTCGTGCAGACATCCGCAGACGGACGCTACGTCTATTTCGCCGCCGGTGGGGTGCTTGCGAGCAACGCGAACAGCGAGGGCGCCAAAGCCACATCCGAGCCCTGCGAAATCCCCACAGTTCATGAAGCACAAGGCTCGCCGTGCAACCTGTACGTCTCCCGCGAAGGCGGCGCGCCCACGTTCATCGCCACGCTCGACGCTAACGATCAGACCGACTGGTCAGCTAACAATACAACGTATACGAGGAACGAACTGCAGACGAGCGACGGGGGGCCCGCGACCAACACCGCCACGGTTTCGCCCGGGGGATCGTTGCTTGCTTTCCTCTCCGGGGCGCGCCTGACGTCTTATGACAATGAAGCGGCTGCGGCGGGAGAGTGCGAAGAAGACCTCGGGACCGGGGGAAGTGAGACGGGACATTGCCGGGAGGTGTATCTCTACGACGCGGGCACGGGCGCACTCGTGTGCGCGTCGTGTAACCCCAGCGGCGCACGGCCCGTCGGGGCGGCGACACTAGCTAACGGAGGGGCCGGCGTATCGGGCAGCTATGCCTCGCAGTGGCGTCCGCGCAACATCGTCGCGGACGGCGCGGTCTTCTTCGATAGCTCTGATGCGTTGGCTGGGGCCGCCGGCGGGGTGGAAAACGTGTTTGAGCTCGAGGACGGACGGATCTACCCCATCTCTGATGTGACGGGCGGCCTGCCATCGAGCTTCCTTGACGCCGGCGCGAACGGAGAAGACGTGTTCTTCGCCTCGCCAAACAAGCTGCTGCCCCAGGCCCAAGGCGAGACTCAGGCGGTGTATGACGCGCGGATCGACGGCGGATTCCCCATGGCCGCCCCGGTCTGCACGACCGCGGAAGCCTGCCGCAACGCCTCGCCGCCCACGCCGGCCGTGTTCGGGCCGCCCCCAAGCGCAACCTTCTCGGGCCCCGGCAACTTCACGGGTGGGGGGGCATCTAATCGACCTGTTGTCGTCAAACCCAAGTCCAAGCCGCTCACCCGCGCGCAGAAGCTTGCGAAGGCGCTGAAGGCATGTGCCAAAGACAAGCAGAAGTCGAAGCGAGCTAAGTGCCAGAAGCAGGCAAAACAGAAATACGGCGCCAAGAAGTCCGCAAAGAAAGCCACCAACGACCGGAGGGGCAAGTAATGAGAGCCGCCAAGCCCACAAAACTACTCAGCTTGACCCTCACTCCGCTCCTGGCTCTAGTGGTCCTTTCGGGGCTTGCCTTCAGTGCCTCCCCCGCTTTTGCCGAATTCGGCGTCCAGCGCGCTGCGGTCTCGGCGAGGACCCAGGAGGGCACACCCGCCGTGCAGGCCGGCTCTCATCCCTACAGTTTGACCACGACGGTGATATTCAACGAGCCCTCGCGTCCCGAAACCGTCGAAGGAAACGCCAAGGACGTCATCGTCGAACTGCCTCCCGGGCTCATCGGCAATCCCACGGCGACACCGCGCTGCTCCTATGCGACTTTTGTCGCGAAGAATGCCGGAAGCAAATGCTCGAACGACACCGTTATCGGCATCGCGATGACGTACGTCACGACACAACTCCACGAGGAATACGGCGCCACGTCAAATCCCGTCTACAACCTGACGCCTGCGCCCGGCGAGGCCGCGCAGTTCGGCTACCTGGCTACCGGGGACATCCCGATTCTGCTGGGCTCGACGGTTCGCACTGGTTCGGACTATGGCGTCTCCGTCGATGCGCCGAACATTCCCGAGACCGCCGTGCTCGCCGCTAGCAAGGTGACGATCTGGGGCGTGCCCGCCGATCCGAGCCACAATCCCTGGCGCGGCAGCTGCTTGTCGCCGGTGCTTGGGGGAGCGGAACCGAACATCGAATACCCGGGCCAGGGGCTCGATGGCGGTGAAGCTGAACAGGAAGGGCCGTTGTACAAGCAGGGCGAAAGCAGCCCGCTCGAGGGGGCACCGACATCGACGGGTGTTTGTCCGTCGAGTGCACCCGTGGCGCCGTTGTTGACGATGCCGACGTCGTGTGGGCGGCCGTTGTCAGCAGCGGTTTCGGCGGACTCTTGGGAGGAACAGGGCAAGTTCCATAAGGCGAAGCTGGAATTGCCGGAGATGATGGGTTGCGAAAGCCTGGCGTTGGATCCCAAGTTGACGGTCACACCCGATAAGCCCGACGCGAGCCTGTCCTCGGGGTTGGCGGTCAATGTCAAGGTTCCCCAGGAGGGCACGCTCAGCGCCGACGGTCTGTCCGAGGCCGATGTGCGCGACACGACCGTGGTGCTGCCGCCGGGTGTCGCGCTCAACCCCTCCAGCGCAAACGGGCTGGAAGCGTGCTCAGAGGCACTCGTCGGGTTCGAGGCCAGCCGCGGCCCGAACGCGAACGGCTTTGAAGAACCCCCGCTCGAGCCCGGTGTGAGCGTCCCCATCTTCTCACCGACGCTGCCGGGCGGCTCGATCGCGCTCTTTTCCGGCGAAACGGCGCTGTTTGAAGCGGGTGTGAACTTCTGTCCGAACGCGTCGAAGATCGGCACGGTGCGGATCAAGCTCGCGGTGCTCGAACACCCGCTGAAAGGCGCCATCTATCTCGCCGCGCAAGAAGCCAACCCGTTTGGGTCGGTGATGGCGATCTATCTGGTGGCCGAAGACCCCGTCTCGGGTGTCTTGGTGAAGCTTCCCGGGGAAGTGACGTTGTGCAAGAGTGTCGGCGAAGATCCCGTCAACGCCACGGGCGAACCGATTCCGGGCGTTACCTGTCAGGCGGTGGGCCAGGTCGTCACGACGCTGCTGAATACCCCGCAGGCGCCCGTTCGAAGAATTCGAAGCGCACTTCTTCGGTGGCGAAAAAGCACCGCTGGCGACGCCCGCCCATTGTGGGACGTATACGACGAACTCGTCGCTCGTATCGTGGGGCGGGGAAACAAAGCACCCCTCCGCGTCGATGGAAATCACAAACGGCCCGAACGGCGGGGCATGTCCCGGCTCCTCGTTGCCGTTCAGCCCGGCGTTGACGGGTGGCGCGCTGAACGTCGACGCGGGCGCGTTCAGCCCGTTCACGCTGACGATGAACCGCTCCGACGGGGAACAGAACATGCAGTCCGTCGAAGCGCACCTGCCGCCGGGCCTCTCGGGGATCCTCTCGAACATCGAACTGTGCCCCGAACCGCAGGCCAACCTCGGCGAGTGCGGCCCGAACAGCCTGATCGGCGAAACGACCATCTCCGTGGGCGTCGGTGGCGACCCGTACACGGTCACGGGCGGCAAGTTCTACCTCACCGGCCCCTACAACGGCACGGGTGCTTGTACGGTCGGACAGGCCAGCTGTGCGCCGTTCGGGATCACGTTCGCGGTTCCCGCGAAGGCCGGCCCGTTCGATCTCGCGCACACGAAGAGCTTCAGCCCCCCGTGCGACTGCATCGTCGTGCGCGGCAAGATCGAAGTGAACCCGATCACGGCCGCGCTGACGGTCACGAGCAACCCGCCGGGGACACCTGATGCGATTCCCGACGTCGATCGAAGGTGATCCCCCTGGAAATCCAGCACATCAACGCCACGACGACCCGCGGCAACTTCCAGTTCAACCCGACGAACTGCTCGAAAATGGCAGTCACCGGGACGATCCACTCGAGTGAAGGCGGTACGGACACGATCGGCGTGCCGTTCCAGGTCACGAACTGCCAGGCGTTGAAGTTCGAACCGAGTATCTCTGTTGCGACGGCGGGGAAGGCAAGCAAAGCGGACGGTGCTTCCTTGTCGTTCAAGATTGCCTACCCGAAGGGGGCGCTGGGTAGCGATGCGTGGTTCGACGAGGCGAAGTTCACGCTCCCGATCCAGCTCCCCGCCCGGCTTACGACACTCCAGAAGGCGTGCCTTGAGGCCACCTTCGAGGCCAACCCCGAATCCTGCCCCACTGCGTCGAAAGTCGGTAACGCGGTCGTCCACACACAGGTTTTGCCAGTCCCGCTAGAAGGCCCTGTCTACTTCGTGTCCTACGGTGGAGCGAAGTTCCCCGAAGCCGTTCTCGTCCTCAAAGGGGATGGCGTCACGATCGACCTGCACGGCGAAACGTTCATCGCGAAAAACGGGCGCACGTCCGCGACGTTCAGCAACACCCCGGATGTCCCGTTCGAAAACATCGAAGTCTCGATCCCGACCGGCCCGTACAGCGAGTTCGGCACCAACATCCCAGCCAAGGACAACTACGATCTCTGCGGCCAGAACCTCGTGATGCCGACCCTCTTCAAAGCCTCAAACGGCCTCGAAATAAGCCAGAACACCCACATCGCCATCACCGGCTGCGCCCCGGCGATCACCGTCCTCAGCCACAAGGTCAAGGGTGAGGCCGCCACGATCCAGGTCAGCGTCCCGGCAGCTGGCAAGCTCGTCGCGACGGGCAAGGGGCTCTCGAAAGCGAGCAGGACGGCCACGGGCGCGGCCACGCTGACGGTCAGGCTAACCCTCACAAACGGCGAGGCGGCGGCCCTGTCCAAGCACAAGGGCCGCAAGCTCAAGGCCAAGATCAACCTGACCTTCACCCCGAAGAAGGGCGGGAAGCTGAAAACCACGACGACGGTCCTGATCGGCTGACGTATCAGGCGCGAGCAGGTGGACGCGCCAGGTTTTCGACGCCAGGCCCCGTGTTATCGGGGTGGACCGAGCGAGCCAGCGAGGCAATGGCGGCACGGACTCACAAACTAGAACCTTCTAGGCCGAGTCTTGCGGTGGATGGGCCGCTCAGAGAGACTCCTCGACGAAGCCCCGGGCGGGGCTGAGGGATCTGTCTCGTCACCGAGTCCACGAGAGCCAGGCGCTCATCGCAACGCTATGCCTCATCGAGACGCTGTGGTATCGAGTTGTGTGGGCCTGCTCGTGAGAGGAGTGTTGGAATGAATACGACACATCGGTTGGACCGAGCGGTCGCGCAGCGTCGACCCGGACTCGAGCACGCTCGCTTTCATGCCGGCGCGTTGCTCTTGGCCGCTGCCGTCCTTGCTGCCGCGCTCCTCGGCGTGGTGCCTTTCGACGCGTCGACTTCCGAAGCGGCCACGGCGCGGGTGGCGGGCACGCTCTCGTTGAGTGACACGGGGCATCTCCATCGGACGAGCCATCACGGCTTCACGCTCAACGAGGAAGGGTCTGCCTCGGGGACGATCGCGGGCACGATCTACATCCACCTGAAGATCGTCTCCACCAACCGCGTCACCGCGGAAGTCAGCATCTACGCGAGCGGCTCCTCGATCACCGGCTACGCGACCGCGGACTATCGTCCCTCCGGCGCTGTCGCGTCGTTCAGCGGCACGATGACGATCGAGCGGGGCACAGGCCGCTACAGCGGCGCGCATGGGTCTGGCCTTAGGTTCAGCGGCACCGTGCAGCGCTCCAACGACGCAGTTATGGTGCGCGTCAGTGGCAGGATGTCCACTTGACGCGGGCCACGGGCTGAGCCCACGATGCTCTCGCGGCCCGCGGTCCTCGCGGCACTGACGGTGGCGCTTGTCTGCGTGCTGGCGCCGGGGAGCGCGCTGGCCGTCACCGAGCACGCCACGCTCGACGCGTCCTTCAGCCCCGACCGGCTGGGCACGTCCACCACGATCACGTTCGGCTTTCACCTGTCCACGAGCGAAGGTACCGCGCCGCCGCCGTTGACGAGCCTTGACCTGAAGATGCCCGCCGGCTTGAACTACACGACCACGACGCTGGGCCTGGCGATCTGCCAGCCGGCAGCTCTGCTCGCGGGGGGTCTGGCGGGCTGCCCGCCCAACTCGCGGCTGGGCTTTGGCTCCGCCTATGTCGAAGTCCCGTTCGGCACCGGCTCCGGGCACGAGATCCCAGAAATCCAGGCGGTTGCCGGTCCCTCCCCGAGTGGCAACCTGACCGTCCTGTTCTACGCCAACGGCCTGTTCCCGGTGTCCGCGCAGCTGACGTTCGCTGGCGAAGTGCTGCCCGCCTACGGCCGCTTCGGCTCGCAGCTGGCGACCAACGTACCGCTGGTCACGAGCGTTCCGGGTGGCCCGGATATCTCGATCGTGAGCGTGACCAGCACGATCGGCCCGAGCCATCTGACCTACTACAGGCACGTGCACGGCCAGCTCGTCGCGTTTCACCCGCGGGGCGTGTCGGTCCCGGAAGCCTGCCCGCGCGGCGGCTTCCCGTTCGCCGCCCAGTTCCGCTTCGAGGAAGGCGGCAGCGCGAGCGCCTCTACCAGCGTCCCATGTCCCCCGGCGCGCCACCGCTGAGCGCCATGCGTGAGCAGGCCGTGCAGCGATCGCTTTGCCCACAGCAGGCCGCGTTCGCGATCAAGATCCGACGCGACGCCTTCTCAGAGCTCTTCGGGTTCGGGCTCTGGAACGAGGCCCTGGGCCCACGCGATGGCTGCGGCGGCCCACTTCAGCGCTTGTTCGCGGTCGAGACCGATCGGGATTTCGGAGCCGTAGCGCTCGTCGCGAGCGAATGGGGTCAGGGCTTCGACGTCGTCGAGCGTGGAAGGCAGCTCGATCCCGGATTTGTCGGAGAAGCCTCTGAGGCGTTCGAGGTCATGGGTGAAGGGGAATTCGGTCCCCTTGGCCGCGAGCACGGCCTTGATCGCCTTCTCGACGGCTTGGTGGCAGAGCATGCCGAGTCCGGCGTCGGTCACCCCCGGCACGGGCAACACGGACTTCGCCATCAGCTCGTCGTTCTCGGCGGCGGCGAGCAGCCGGCGGGCGAGGTCGCCGTTCGTGGCCATTACGCGGCGAGCTCGCGGCCCTCGGTGAGGGCTGAGTGGATTACCGTGCCGTACACGTCGCGCCACTCGCGCACGGTCTCCTCGCTTCTGACGATGACGTCCGCCCACACCCCGAGCCCGTTCAGCGCGCGGTGCAGCCGGACGGACTCCTTGACCACGTCCTGCACCACCGGCTCGATCACCAGGAAGTCCAGGTCGCTGTGCTCGCCGGCTTGGCCGCGGGCGTGGGATCCGAACAGGATCACCCGGCTTCCGGGCGGGGCGGCCCGCAGAATGCGGCGACCGGCCTCCTGGATCACGGCGTCGCTGAACATGCCCCAAAGTGTACGGCGACCCAGGGACCCTGCCCGCCGGCTCGTCACCGCTGAGCGCCATGCGTGAGCAGGCCGCGCAGCGATCGTTTCCTGCCCCTGTCGTGCCCGTGTCCAGGTGCGCGCGCGAGCCTGGGGATCTCGCCGCGCGGTTGGCGCTCGGGGCGACCGTCGCGCGTTACCTGACCAGAGTCCTGCCATTCGTCAGGCGCGACCTGGCCTACTGGCGCGAGCGGGCGCGAGAGATCCCCGACCCGGCGCTTCGCGCGCACGCGTACGCGAGCCTGTCCAAGCGCGGCAACATCGAGGGCGCGGCTCTATTCGCGGTGCTCGTCCCCGCCAGCCGTCGCCGCGAGACGGTACGCGCGCTCGTCGCCTTCCAGACGGCCTACAACTACCTCGACACGCTGTGCGAGCAGCCGAGCGCCGATCCCGTCGCCAACGGGCGCCAGCTGCATCGCGCGCTGCTGGTGGCGCTTGACCCTGCTGCCGGCCACCCCGACTACTACGCGCTGCACCCACAGCGCGAGGACGGCGGCTTCCTGGCGGTGCTCGTGGACACGTGCCGCACGGCGCTGGCGACGCTGCCCTCACACGCCGCCGTGGCCGCAGGCGCGGTGGCCGCAGCCGAGCGGATCGTCAGCTTCCAAAGCCTCAACCTGACCGAGCGCCAGGGCGGCCACGACGCGCTCGAGCGCTGGGCTCGCCGCGAGACCCCTCACGGCAGCGGTCTGGCCTGGTGGCAGACGGCCGGCGCGGGAGGCTCCTCGCTGGCGGTGCACGCGCTGATCGCGACCGCCGCCCGTCCCGACGTGACGGGGCGCGACGTCGACGCGATCGCAGCCGCCTATTTCCCGTGGATCTGTGCGCTTCACTCGCTGCTGGACAGCCTCGTCGACGTCGCCGAGGACGAGCGCGCGGGCCAGCGCAACCTGCTCGGCTACCACGCCTCCCCACAGCAGGCGGCGTTGGCGATGAGGATCCCCGCGCGGCGCGCCAGCGAAGCGGTCGACGCCCTGCCGGACGAGCGCCACCACCGCGTGATCCTGATCGCGATGGCCGGCTACTACCTGTCGGGCCCCGAGGCCCGCACGCCGTATGCCGGTCCCATCGCCGCCGATGTCGCCGCTGCCGTCGGGCCTCTGCTGGGGCCGGTGCTCGTGCTGTTCAAAGCGCGGCGCGCCCTCGCCCGCCTGGCAGGCGGCGAGCGTCGGTAGATGCTCCAGCTGCGCGACCTGGTCAAGCACTACCCCGCCGTCGGTGGAGAGACCGTGCGCGCCGTCGACGGCGTCTCGCTGCACGTGCGCCCGGGCGAAATGGTCGCCCTGTACGGTCCGAGCGGCTCGGGCAAGACGACGCTGTTGCTGATGATCGCGACGCTGCTCGAGCCGACGAGCGGCACCGTGACGATCGACGATCAGGACGTCTCCTCGCTTTCAGAGCGCGAGGCGTCGTATTTCCGTCTCTCCGAGATGGGCTTCATCCGCCAGAACTTCGACCTGCTGCCTGGTGTGAGTGCGATCGACAACGCGGTGCTGAAGCTCCTGAAGTCGGTGCGCTGGCGTGAGGCGCATCGGCAGATCACGCCGCTGCTCGAGCGTCTCGGCCTTGGGGAGCGTCTGGCGCATCGGGCGGAGACGCTGTCGATGGGGGAGCGCCAGCGGGTGATGATCGCGCGCGCTCTGTCCACGGAGCCAAGTCTGCTGCTGGCGGACGAGCCGACGGGCAGCCTCGATTCCCAGCGCAGCCGCGAAGTGCTGGAGCTGTTGCGTGAGCTGTGCCGCGAGCGCAACGTCGCGGTGGTGCTCGTCAGCCACGATCCGCTGGCCGCGGGCTACGCCGATCGCGTGTTCGCGCTGCGCGACGGCAAGCTGGCCGACTACGCAGCGTGAAGCCGGGGAATCTCCTGCATCTGTACCGCGTGCGTGTGCGCGCGCGGCTGGTGCAGGAGTGTTTTGCGGTGGTAGGGATCGCCGCCGGGGTGGCTTTGCTGTTCGCCTCTCAGGTCGCGAGTGAGAGCCTGTCCAGTTCGGTCGCGCAGCTGTCGCATGGGATCGTCGGCAAAGCCACGCTGCAGCTTTTGGCGCGCGACCCGCAGGGCATGCCCGAAGGCCTGCTCGCGCGGGTTCGGCGAATCGATGGTGTGCGTGTGGCCGCGCCGCTGTTGGAAGCGAGCGCGCAGGCGAGCGGGCCGAAGGGCAGCCAATCGGTCGAGCTCGTGGGCGCGGACTCGAGCCTGCGTGGGCTCGGCGGTGCGCTCGTACGTCGCACCGAACTCGAACCGTTTGCGGGTATCGGCGCGGTGCTCTTGCCGGCGCCGCTGGCAGCGCATCTGGGAGTCACCAAGTTCGGCAAGGAAGTGACGCTGCGGCTATATGGCAGGGTCGAACATGCGCCTTTGTATGAGCAACTGCACGAAAGGCAGATCGGGGGCCTCGCGGCCAGCCCGATCGTCGTCGCGCCGTTGTTCTTCGCCCAGGAAATGACCGGCTTGGAGGGCAGCGTCTCGCGCATCTTGATCGAGACCGCTCCTGGCATGGAAGGCGGGGTCCGTGAGGCGCTCGTGCGTCTGGCCGGCGGACGTCTGAACGTCGAGTCCACGAGCTATGACGAACGGCTGTTCGCCAAGGCTGCGTCCGCGAGCAACCAGTCGACCGCGCTGTTCGCGGTCATCAGCGCCCTGGTGGGGTTCCTGTTCGCGTTCAACGCGATGCTCTTGACGGTCCCGCAGCGCCGGCGGCTGATCGCGGATCTGCGCCGCGACGGCTACACGCCGGGGACGGTCATCGCCGTGCTGTTGTTCGACGCGGTCGTGCTGGGTGTGCTCGCGTGCGTGCTCGGGCTCGTGTTCGGGGATCAGCTCTCGATCCACCTGTTCCACTCCAACCCCGGCTACCTGGGCTCGGCGTTCGCGGTCGGCACGCAGCGGGTGGTCGGCTGGCAGAGCATCGTGGTTGCCGCCGGGGGTGGGATGCTCGCGGCGGTGGTGGCTGTGTTGAGCCCGCTGCGCGACATCGTCTCTCGCGATCCGCTGGCGGCGATCACGGTCAAGGAGGGCTCTGCTGCCGGTCGTACGAACGTTGCGAGCGCGCTCGCGGGGGTCGTGTGTCTTGGGGCTGCGACGACGATCCTGCTCGTGGCCTCCAAGCTCGCGATCGTGGGGATGGTCCTGTTGATCGCTGCGCTGCTCCTCGTGCTGCCGCTCGCGCTCGACGTCGCGCTGACGCTGCTGAGCCGCCTCGCGCGCACGATGACCGGGGCTGTGCCGCATGTCGCGGCGATGGAGCTCAGGGCCGCGCGCGCCCGGGCGATCGGCGTCGCTGCGACAGGCGCGATCGCCGTGTTCGGCGCCGTCGCGATCCAGGGCGCGCACGCCGACCTGCTCAAGGGCCTGGAGAACGCCGCGCGCGATGAGAACGCGTTCACCGACGCCTGGGTCTCGCCCCCCGGCGCGTACAACCTGCTGCGAACCGCGCCGTTCACTCCGACCCAACAGGCCAAGCTCGAAGCTCTCCCCGGCGTCCGCGCGGTGCGCGTCTACCGCGGCGGCCTGCTGGACTGGGGCGACCGCAAGGTCTGGGCGATAGCCCCGCCGAGCGAAGCCGTGCCGCTGCTGCCGCCCTCGCAGATCCTCGAAGGGTCGCTGGCACGGGCCACGGCGCGGGTGCGCGCGGGCGGCTGGCTGGTGCTCTCGCAGGCGCTCGCCTCCGAACACCACCTGCGCATCGGCTCGCGCGTGAGCCTGCCCACTCCGATCCCCACGAGCTTCAGGGTGGCGGCGCTCTCGACGAACATCGGCTGGGCGCCCGGCGCGATCATCATGAGCGCCAGCGGCTACGCGCAAGCGTGGGGCAGCACTGACGCCAGCGCCTACGACATCCTGCTCGACCCCCATATCGGTCTCGGGCAGATCGCGGGGGAGGTCACACGTGCGCTCGGGCCCGCCTCGGGCCTGTCCATCCAGAGCGCCCAGGCGCACGCCGGCGAACAGAACGCGCTCAGCCGCCAGGGCCTGCAGCGCCTCAGCCAGATCGCCACGCTGATCCTCGTCGTCGCCGTGCTCGCGATGGCGGCCGCGATCGGCAACATGGTGTGGCAGCGCCGGCCGCGCCTGGCCAAGCTCAAGCTCGAGGGCTTCCCCCGCACGGAGCTCTGGCGCACGATCCTGCTCGAGAGCCTGCTCCTGCTCGCCGTCGGCTGCCTCACCGGCGCCATCTTCGGCCTCTACGGCCAGCAGTTGCTCGACCGCGCGCTCGCGAACGTCATCAACTTCCCAGTCGTCTACTCCGTCGCATTCCCCTCCGCCATCCTCAGCCTCGCGATCGTCACCTCCTCGGCACTGGTGATTATCGCCATCCCCGGCTACCTCGCCGCGGGCGTGCCGCCAGCGGTCGCCTTGCGGGACTGACATCCAGAACAGGACAATTCATCGGAAACACTGGCGCGACTAACTCACAATCTAGAACCTTATAGGCGAGGTCTTGCGGCGGCCGGGCGCGCTGAACGAGGATGGTCGAATCGTCAATGGCCGCTAGAGACTCGCGCAGTGACTCCTTGCATGTTGGTAGGCGGCGTCCTTCGCGGCGTCCGGGTGCCCCACGGATCGCGCGCGATCGCTCCGCGCGGGTCGCGGAGTTTCAGCGCCGGCGACTGTTGCAGGCGGCCGTGGTCGTTGCAACGGAGCGTGGCTATGACGGGATGTCCTCTACGGCGATAGCCGCCCGCGCGGGCGTTTCGCGCAAGACCTTCTATGACCTCTTCGCGGGTCGCGAGGACTGCTTCCTGGCTGTGGTTGAGGACACGCTCGCGAAGCTCGCGGTATTGCTCGTGCCGGCGTATGAAACGCAGTCGAGCTGGTCGGGGCGGCTCAGGGCCGCGCTCGGCGTACTGCTGGCGTTCCTGGAGGGGGAGCCCGATGCGGGCGCGCTTGCTCTCTCTTATCTCGTGGGCCACGGGCCGAGCGCCAACGACCTGCGTGCGCGGGTGCTTGAGCGTGGGCGAGCGCTCGTCGATGAGGGGCGCGCACAGGCCGGGGCGCGCCGGGAGCTCTCGCCGCTCGCGGCAGAGCTCGTGCTTGGCGGTGTGCTCGCCGTCATCCATGCGCGCATGCGGGACAGTCCGCGGCGCTTGACAGCGCTCGTGAACCCGCTGATGTGGATGATCGTGCTGCCGTATCTCGGCCCGGCGGCGGCGGGCAGGGAGCTCGAGCGGGCGGCGCCTGCGCGTCCCGCGCCGCCGCTGACCCCGGCGAGCGATCCGCTGCGTCGTCTCGATATGCGCCTGACCTATCGCACCGGCCGGGTGCTGGAAGCGATCGCGGCGTTGCCCGGTGCCAGCAACGCGGCGATCCGCGAGCACGCGAGCGTCACGGACCCGGGGCAGATCTCGAAGCTGCTTGCCCGCCTGGCGCATCTCGGGCTGGTGGAGAACACCGGCGCGGGGCAGGCCCGAGGTGGCGCGAACGCGTGGCATCTGACGAGCGCCGGCGCGGAGCTCGAGGCGGCGATCAGGCGCAGCGCGGCCACCGCGCGAAGCTGATGGCCACGGCGCGTGCGACCTCCGTTCTCCCCGCTAGGCGCTCCCGCCTCGGGCGGGCGGTGCTGGGCGAGTTCCAGCGCTCGCGCCTGTTGGCGGCCGCGCTGCAGGAGGTCTCACAGCGCGGCATCGCGCAGACCACGGCCTCGCACATCATCGCCCGCGCGCGCGTGTCGCGCACGACCTTCTACGAGATCTTCGACGACCGCGACGACTGCCTGGCGGCGCTGTTCGAGGAGGCCGTGAGCCGCCTTGGCCGTGTGGCGGTGGCGGCGTATGCGAGCGAGGGCAGCTGGGCGCAGCGGTTGCGGCGCGCGCTCGAGGCGCTGCTGGCGTTCCTGGAAAGCGAGCGCGACCTCGGTGCGTTCGCGCTCGCGTGCCTCGTCGGCGAGGGCTCGATCGATCCGCGGCTGCGTGCGCGGGTGCTCGAGCAGCTGCGCGGCGTGATTGAAGATGGGCGTCGCGATATGGGGCCGCGCGGCGAGCCCTGGTCGCTGACGGCGGAGCTCGTCGTGGCGGGCGTGCTGGCGGTCGTGCACGCGCGGCTGCGCGCTCGAAGCCCTCGTCTTGGCGAGCTGCTGAACCCGCTGATGTGGACGATCGTGCTGCCGTATCTCGGCCCGGCGGCGGCCGCCAGGGAGCTGCGCCGCCCGCCGCCGCGCCGCGCCGTGGCGCGGCCCAAGCCGGCGCGGGGCGCGTTGGAGGGTCTCGGCATGCGCGTGACCTACCGCACCTCGATGGTGCTGCAGGCGATCGCTGAGCAGCCGGGCGCGAGCAACTTCGAGGTCGCCGCCCGCGCCGGCGTCTCAGACCAGGGCCAGATCTCGAAGCTGCTCGCGCGCCTGGCCGGCCTCGGGCTGGCCGAGAACACCGGCGCGCACTCGCTTGGTGCCACGAACGCGTGGCGCCTGACGACGAGGGGCGGCGAGGTCGTTGCGGAGCTGACCCGCAGGTTCGCCACCGCCGCGCCCGCGCGCGGGAGGCGGCGCGGTGGCTGAGCAGGGCGAGTCGCTGTCGATCGAGCTCTCGAAGGAGCAGGTCGAGCGGGTGCTCGCCGACGCCGCCGGCACGGGCAGCATGACACTGGCGCCCTCAGGGCTGCCGCAGGCGCGCGCGATGCTCGCGGGCGTCGCGCGGCGGGGGGAGGATGGGCGCCTGTCGGGGTCGTTGCTGTGGGGCCTGATGCTGCTCTCGGTGTTCCCGACGGACGGCAGTTATGTGAGTAACGCGGAGGTCGCGCAAACACTGGGCATGACGCCGAGCACGGCGCACCGCTACATCTCGACGCTCGTCGCGGTCGGGCTGCTCGAGCGCAACCCGAGCACCCGTCAGTACAGGCTCGCGAATGCGGGCTGAGAACGACAGCGAACGCGCGGATCCGAGCGAGCGCTACCCCGTGCGGCCCGATGCCTCCGGGTCGCGCGACCCCTACGCGCGCCCGTTCGCCGCGGGTGCGAGCCCTCACGCCGCGCGTGTGTGTCGAAGCGCGCCGGCGGATTTGCGCATGACGGGGATTGGCGCGTGGCCGTTCAGCGTGCCCCGGCACACCCAGCGCACCCCGCGCTGCCCGCCGTTGCGCTGCGACTCGATGGTATAACGCAAGGCGGTCGAGGTGTACCCGTGCGTCAGCGCGCGCGAATCGTGCCGGCTGTGATCGAGGTGGTCTCTGAGCGTGGGTTCGCGGGCGCGACGGTGGGGCTGGTGGTGAGGCGGGCGGGGGTCTCGACGAGAACGTTTTATGAGCAGTTCGACGACCTCACGGCCTGTTTGACGACCGTCGTTGATCTGGGGTTCGAGCAGATCGAGGAGTCGATGGCACGGGAGCTCGAGCGTGAGGAGTATTGGCTGGATGGCGTGAGGGCGGGGCTGGCTGGGATGCTGGCGTTCTTCGATCGTGAGCCGGCGATGGCGCGGGTTTGCTTCGTCGACGCGCTCGCGGCCGGTCGCGAGGTCGTGGAGCATCGCGAACGCCGCGTGCTGGCGATCGCCACGACCGTCGCCGCGAAGCTGGGCGCAGCGGACTCGGAGCCGCCGCCGTTCACGCTGCGAAGCGTCGTGGCGCTCGTCTTTGGTGAGATCCACGCGCAGCTGGTCCTCGAGGAGCACGGTTCGATGCTCGAGCTGCTGGGACCGCTGATGGGCGTGATTGGTGGAATGCGCGTGTATCCGGCTCAGGCGGCGCGTGAGATGGAGCGCGGTGGGGAGTCCGCCCGCCTGCGATTGGCTGAGCGCGAGGTGGGGTTCGCCAGCAGCGGGTCGACTCCGCTGGACGGGCCGTTGCTCGGGGGTATCCGTGTGCTGAACGCCCGCCGGGCACGCGAATGCCTGCTGTTGCTCTACCGGCAGAGTGGGCAGGGGATCTATCCAAGCAATCGCATGATCGGCGCGGCTATAGGCGTGCGGCACAAGTCGCAGATCTCGATGCTGCTCTCGCGGCTGCATGATGAGGAGCTCGCGGTCAAGTGCTGCGTGAGGCCCGGCGGGCCGAACGAGTGGCGGCTCACCCCTCGCGGTGAAAAGATTGCCCGGGTGATTGCCAGCCAGGAGCGCTAGGCATGCCGTCCGGGGTGGGCCGCCACTCGAGCTCGATCATTCCAGCGCGTCGGGCTGCTGCCGGCCGCCACATGGTCCCAGTAGAGGCCGAAGATGCTCTCCGCGTCCTCGGCCGACTTGGCCTCATTTTGAGGCCTTTGCGGATCCAGAGCTGTAGATACGTGCTACGCTTGGGTCAAGAAGGCCTCAGTTTGAGGCCATTGTGTCATGCCGGGTCGTATTTACAATCCCCTTCTCGAGCTCGCCACGGACCAGTACGGGTACGTGTCGACCGATGACGCCCGCGAGCTGGGTGTCTCGCCCCGCAGGTTGAAGCTGTTGGCAGAACGGGGCTCGCTTGCGAGGGTTGCTCGCGGTCTCTATCGCTTCCCGCCCGGGGTCGTTCCGGTCTCTGCTCTGGATCAGTACATGGAGGCGACGCTGTTTCCGGGCGGGCGAGGGGTCATCTCGCACGAGACCGCCCTCGCCGTGTACGAGCTGAGCGACGTCAATCCCGTCAAGGTCCACGTCACAGTCCCGCGCGGGTACAGGATTCGTCGCAAGGACGTGCCGGATGTGTTCGCGTTCCATCGCGCCGACCTCACTGAGGCCGATATGACTCGCCACGAGGGAATCCCGATCGTCACCCCAGAGCGGGCGATCCGCGACGCCCATGCCGGACACCTGGGTCAAGCGTTGATTGGCCAGGCCATCGACGACGGCGAGCGCCAGGGTCTCCTTACAAGGTTGCAGGCAAATGCGCTGCGGCAGGAGATAGGGGTCACGGCGGGTGTGGGGATGCGCCGTTGAGCCCGCTTCCTCCGTTCAAAGAGCCGAAGCGTCCACCGACACGGCACTCACATCTGGAACGCCTCGTCAACGCCTATGCCCGTGACAACGATATTCCGCAGGCTCGTCTGCGCCATCGCGTTTCCTCGCTCGCGCTCATCGGCGCGCTACAGCGCGTCCAGGATCCGCAGGCCGGTCCACGCTTCTTGATCAAGGGCGGCGTTGCGATGGAACTTCGACTCGGCATGGGAGCGAGAGCCACCAACGACTTCGACGTGGTGTTTCGTGGCCCGATGTCAGCATTGCTCGAGTCGTTGGACGAGGCGTTCACCGAGCCTTACGCGGGATTCCATTTCAGACGATCAGGCGAGCCGACATTCATCGGAGAGACCTCGACACAACGGCAGCACATCAAGATCTCCTTCCACGGTCGCGGATGGCAAACACTGACGGTAGAGGTCGCCAGGCCGGAGGGCACACGAGGAGGAGACCCCGAGATGGTGCCCGCGGCCATCAGCGTCAGCCAGTTCGGCCTGGAGAGCCCCGGGCGTATCGCGGTCATGACCGTGCGCTACCAGATTGCCCAGAAGCTGCATGCTGTCACGGAGCAGCCATCGGATCGTGAGAACGCTCGCTACTGGGACCTGATCGATCTGCTGCTCCTGCGCGATCTCGTCGAGGATCTCTCAACCGTGCGAGAAGCGTGTACCGAGGTGTTCGACAACCGCGAAACACACCCCTGGCCTCCCGCGCTTCTCGTCCCCAGCTCCTGGGGGGAGCCCTACAAGGTCGAGGCCGAGAAGCTGAAGTTCACCCCTGCTGACGTCCACGAGGCAGCCGCGGAGGTAAGAGCCTTCATCGCGAAGATCGACGCTGCGACAGGTTGAGGCCGACGGTGGCATAGCAAGAGCCAACATGCTGGTGGCCATCTTGTGTGGCGGTCCTACGCGAGCGCGTTGTCGGCCGCCCAGCGTTGCAGGAACGCTTCGGTGTCCTCTGCGTGCAGTGGCCGTGCGAACAGGAAGCCCTGTCCGCTGTCGCATTGTTCGCCCTGTAGGTGGGTGAGCTCGTGTTGCTGCTCGATGCCCTCGGCGAGTGTCTCGATGGATAGTGCCTTGCCGAGCTGGACGAGGGTTTGCAGGATCGTCTCGCCCTCTTGGTTGTGTGCCATCTGGGCGATGAAGGAGCGGTCGATCTTGAGCGCGTCGACGGGGAAGCTCTGCAGGTGGGCCATGGAGGAGTAGCCGGTGCCGAAGTCGTCGATGGCGATGCGCACGCCGAGTGCCTTGACCGCGGTGAGGCGCGTGGCGGCGGCGTGGGTGTCGCGCATCAGCGCGGTCTCGGTGATCTCGATCGTCAGCGACCCGGCGTCGAGCCCGCTGTGTTGCAGCGCGTGCTGTACGTCGCCGATGAGCTCGTCGCTCTCGAGCTGGCGTGCGGAGACGTTGACGGCGATCCCGATCGGGTGTCCGGCCTCGCGCCAGCGCACGCCCTGGCGGCATGCCTCGTTCAGCACCCATCTGCCGATCTCGACGATCAGCCCGGTCTCCTCCAGGAGCGGTATGAAGCTGTCGGGCTGGACGATGCCGCGGGTGGGGCTGTCCCAGCGGATCAGGGCCTCCATGCCGGTGGCGCTCATGTCGGCAAGGTTGAAGGTGGGCTGGTAGACGAGGAAGAACTCGTCGTTCTCGAGCGCGATGCGCAGGTCCATCTCGAGCTCCATGCGCGTCTGCACGGCGGTCTGCATGCCCGACTCGAACAGCGTGTAGCGGTGGCGTCCGTCCCACTTGGACTGGTACATGGCGACGTCGGCGTCGCGCAGCAGCTCCTCGGCGGATGCGCGGTCGCCGGAGGCGATGCCGATGCTCGCGGTGACCGTCAGCGGCGCGTGCGCGGTGGCTTTGAGCTTGAACGGCTGCTCGAGCGCGGCGAGCAGCCGTTCGGCGATCAGCTCGGGGCCGGCTGCGAGCGAGACCTCGCTGGCGATCACGACAAACTCATCGCCGCCGAGTCGTCCGACGGCGTCGGTCTCTCTTACGACGGCGTTGAGCCTCGAGGCGACCGCGCGCAGCAGCTCGTCGCCGGCGGCGTGCCCGAGCGAGTCGTTGATCGTCTTGAAGTTATCGAGATCGATGAACAGCGCCGCTACGGGTGTGTGCTGGCGACGGGCGCGGCGGAGCAGTTGCTCGACGCGGTCGAGGATCAGCGTGCGGTTGGGCAGCCCGGTGAGCGCGTCGTGGGTGGCGAGGAACGCGAGCTCGCTCTGGCGGCGCGCGAGCTGCGCGTCGGCTCGCTGGCGCTCGGTCTCGAAGGACTCGCCCATGCGCACGAGCGTGACGTCGAGGCTGCGGTGCAGCATCGCGAGCGCCCGCGCCAAGACGAGGGGTCCGACTTCGAGCTCGCGGGCGCAGTCGCGCAGTACCTCGGCGGCGGCATCGCGCCAGCGCATGCAGCGCTTGATGACCTCGTTCAACGGCGCGGCGCGCTGTGAGGCGAGCTGTCCGAAGATCTCCCAGGCCTCCTGTCCGACCTCGCGCGCGACCTCTGGGCTCTCGCCGGACATCCACCGCGCGACCGCGACCGTCGAGACGGTCCCGACGCGCGCGAAGCGCTCCTCCACGACCGCGTCCAGCTGACACCCGGACTCGGCGGTACGCAGCAGCATCGCGCTGACGATCTCCTCGTTGCGGTCGTTCAACGCCCGCCCCAGGCGCCGCAGATCATCGCCGGCGGGAGGGGGCGTTGAGTTCGACATCGTTGCAGCGCATCGACAACGATCGCCGATCCCTCAAGACTTGATGACAACCCCCGCCCAGTCCCCAAAACTCACATCGGTTCTCGCGCGGATCCGCCGGCACCTACCGTGCTGCGGCGAGTTCTGCGCGGTTGCGCCCGGCGGCCTTGGCGGCGTAGAGCGCGCGGTCGGCGTCGAGCAGTGCGTCGCGCCGGTCGAGCCTGAGCGCGGCGCCACCGATGCTGACGCTGACCTCGCCGGCGGTGGCGTCCTGCACGGCGGCGCGGATCTGCTCGGCGACGCGGCTGGCCTCGTCATGGGTGCACTGGGGCAGCAGCACGGTGAACTCGTCGCCACCGATGCGCGCGACGGTGTCCCCGGCGCGCACGGCGCCGCGGATCGCGTGCCCGACGCGGCGCAGCAGCTGATCGCCGGCGTCGTGGCCGTGGCTGTCGTTGAACGCCTTGAACTCGTCGACGTCGATCGTGAGCAGCGCGCTGCCCTTCCCGAGGAGGCTGAGCGCGAGCAGCCGGTCCTCGAACGCGCGGCGGTTGGGCAGCGCTGTGAGCGGGTCGCGGTAGGCGAGGTAGCGGTACTCCGCGGCACGCCTCGCGTAGCGCCTGGCGACCCCGCTCGGCTCGGCCGACGCGGCAGTGAGGCGCTCGCCCTCACCTCTGGGCGGGGACGCGGGCGCGGTCGGCGGGCTCGCGCGCAGCTGCTCGATCGCCGCTGGCAGCTGTTGCGGCGGGCTGTGCAGCAGTCGTTCGACGGCGTCGAGCAGGACAACGGTGTCTGGCACCCACGGATATGGCCCGTCACGCCACGCGCGCGTGACGCCGTTGCCGCCGAGCATGATCCGGCAGGCGGGGTGGGCGTCGTGGACGGCGAGGATCGCGGCGGCCAGACGCGGCGCGCCTTGCGTTTCTGTGGAGGTCAGCCCGGCGATGGAGGGCGCGTGCTCGGCGACGAACGCTGCGAGCGAGCTGGTGGGGACGTCGGCGCCGAGGTAGAGCACGTGGAAGCCGGCGCCCTCGAGGACGTCGGCGACCATCCGGAGCCCGAGCACGTGCGCCTGTCCTTCGACGGCGCCGAGCACGACGCGCTCGCGCGAGCGCGGCGGCGCTACCTGCAGCGGCTCGTGCAGCGGCAGCAGCGCCCGCTGGCTGGTCGCGCTCGCGAGGTGCTCATCGGCGACGGTCAGCTCCCCGTGCTCCCACAGCTCCCCGATCCGCGCCATCGCGGCGGCGATCACGCGCACCTGGATCGCGCTCGGCTCAAAGCCAGCGCCGACGGCCTCGGCGACAAGCGCCTCCGCGCTCGACGCGTCGCCGCCGCACAGCGCCGCGAGATAGCGCTCGGCAATGGCCGCAAGCCGCCGATCGCTGGCACGCCGCGCCTCCATCAACAGCCTCCAATAAGTCGAACGGTCCCGAGCATATTGCCACCCGCCGTCCGAGATCGCCGTGCAGATCAGGGGCGCATTCGACCGTGAGGTTCACGTCGACACCGGCGAGCCCAACGACCTGCGCCTCGCGTACGCCCAACACGTCCATGGCCTGGCCTGGCGCCGGGAGGGTGTGTATCGACACCCCCCGGACCCCCTCGATCTATGAGATGAGGGAAGGGATCGCTCGCACACTATTTATGGGATTGTGAGACACCCGTCTTCAGCGTCTTATTTCTAAATCGAAAGGTAAGCCTTACCTTTTGGTAATATCTGCGGAATGAGCGACGATGATGCGACGCCTCTGGGACTCCTCTTTCCAACAGGAGGACGAGTCGCTCCAGCGCAGATGGTCGCCAGAGAGGGCGACGTCGCGGATCTCGTCGGGCGCCTGCGGGAGTTCGCGCACGTCGTGATGAGTGGGCCGCGCCGCGCGGGCAAGACGAGCGTCTGCGGCGCCACCTGCGCTGTGCTGCGCGATGAGCACGACTTTCTCGTGATCGAACTGGAAGCACCTGAACAGAGCAGCGCCGAAGGCGTGTGCCAGCTGATCATCGACCGCGCCGCTCGCCTGGACCTGCAGCGGCTCTCGCGTGGCGTGCTCAAGGCGGCCGTCCCCACCATCCAGAAGCTCCTGGAAGAACAGGGCGTGCCGCTGGACCTCTCCCAGTTCGGAGCCGATGTCCCGGACGCGACCCGCCGCGCGGCGCTCGAGCTGCCGTTGGCGATCGCCCGCCAGCAGCAGCGCAAGGTCGTGTTCTTTCTCGACGAGCTGCAGCGCGCCGTCGACTACGCCGACGGCGTCGGCCTCGTCCACGACCTCGTCGATATCTACTCGGGCAACCACGACGCCGTGGTGCTTGTCGACGGCAGCGACGATCGCACCATCGAGCAGCTTATGGGACCGCCCTACGACCTCGCCCGCCTAGCCCAGCGCGTCGCGCTCCCGCCAACCATCCCCGTCGATCAGTGGCGCAGGCCTCTGTGTGCTCGCTTCGAGCGGGCAACGCTCCCCATCTCAGACGAGCACCTCGACCAAATCCTGGGCTTCGGGGACGGACGCCCATACGACACGATGGCCGGCTGCCTCTACGTCGGGCTGACGGCACGCCGGCTGGGGAGCGAGGCGATCGACGCGTTCGTGCTCGAGAAGGGACTGGAGGAGGCACGTGCCCGCCTCGCCGAAGACAGCTGAGCCGCAAGCCCCGCGCAAGGTGCGCTCGCTCATCGGCCTGATGAGCGAGCATCGGGAGCTGGCGATCCGCCTCGCTGAGCACCCGGATCTGCTCGTGATCGAGAGCGACCCGCTCAGCGGCGCCAGCATCCTGCTGGCCCACGCCCCCGAAGACATCGACCGGCCAACCGTCCTCGTCGACGCTCGCGTTACCGGGAGCGCACTCGACCTCGCGATGGCGATCGCGACCGCCGGCGTAACGCGGCTGGCACCCCAAGCGGCGAGCTGGTGGAACGGCGCTGGCACATTCGACGTCGAGGGACTGCGGCTCTCACGGACCCTGTCTCGTAGCGGGATCGATCTCGACGAGCTCCGCCTCGGTTCAGGGGCCGGCGTCGAGCAGCTCCGCCATGCGCTCGAGCTCGTCGTCGAGCTCAGCAAAGGCGCCGGCCTGCTCGCGATCGACCACCTCGACGACCTGCTCGAGCGACTCAGCGCACAGGCTGCACGGACCCTGCTCGGCGTGCTGCGCGCCGAGCACCAGCGCGCCGACTCCCTGCAGCAGCTACTCGTCGGACGCGTTGACGGCCGTCTAGCGTCAGCGCTTCGCGATCCCGAGCAACCGCTCTACCGCGCGGGCAACATCCTGCAACTTCGTCGTCCCCGGCCACAACGGTTCGTCGATGACCTGGCGGCCACCCGACGCGAATGGACAGACAGGCTCTTCGCGCTGGTCGGCGCCGCAGCCGAGCTCGCGAACGGCGCACCAGCGTACGTCTGGCGCACCGTCGACGCCGCAGCGGCCAGCGGCGATCGTGACGCGCTCGCTGGGTGGCTCGAGCTCCGCGAGAGCACCGAACCATCCACCGTGCAGCAGTTCCGGCTCCTCGCCAGCGTGCACCGCGCCGCCCCGACCGTCGTCTGCGCGATCGCCAACGGCATCGGACCATACGAGCTCCCGCTGAACCCCAAGAGCGTCAACGACGCGCTCACCCGCATGCGCGCACGCGGCCAGGTCTTCTCACCAGAAAAACAACGCTGGGCGATCAGCGACCCCCTCCTCGCGGCATGGGCGCGCGAGAACGCACCCGTGTGGGTCCGCCGCCGCGCGCAGCGCTGACGGGCGACAGCGACGCGCCGGTGACGGTGTGCTTGCCCCGGCCGCGACCGTCAAGCGCAAGATGGCGATGGGTGTCGTTTCGCGCATCAAGATCATGGCCGACCTCGACATCTCCGAGCGGCGCGTGCCCCAGGACGGGCGCTTCGCGCTGACAGTCGAAGGGCGGCGCGTGGACATCCGCGTCGTCACGCTGCCGCTCGTCAACGGCGAGGGCGTCGTCATGCGCATCCTCGACCAGGGCGGCGGCGTCACCGTCGATGGCCTGGAGTCGCTCGGGATGCAGGGCGCCGAGCTCGAGCGCTTCTCGCGCGCGATCCACCGGCCCAACGGCGCCGTGCTCGTCACCGGGCCGACCGGCTCGGGCAAGTCGACCACGCTGTATGCGGCGCTGCACGCGCTCAACGACGGCGAGCGCAGCATCCTCACGATCGAGGACCCCGTCGAGAAGCGCATTCCCGGCATCAAGCAGATGCAGATCGCCCCGAAAGCCGGTGTCACCTTCGACGTCGGCTTGCGCTCGATGCTGCGCGCCGACCCCGACGGGTACTGCATTAAGGCTTAAGAGGGGTCGCGCAGCCCCAGCAAGGATCGCCATCGCGGTGACCTGTTCGGCCGCGTAGCCCCCGATCGCGGAGATCGAGGCTCTTGGCGCGCCCGCGCGCGGGACCGCGGCTCAGGCGGCCGGCTCCATGAAACCCGACTCGCACAAACGGTTGACACAGGGCGTCTCATACCGCGTCATCCAGCAGCAAAGGTAGCTCGCGCAGCGTCGAGATTCTCACGATGTGAGCGGGGCTGGCCGCGGTCCCGAGGCGATCGAGCCAGACGCCGCGCAGTCCTGCCGCGGCGGCTGCTTCGGCATCGAGGTCGAGCCTGTCCCCGACGTGCGCCGTCTGCTCTCGCTCGACTCCCAGGCGGTCGCACGCGAGCTCGAAGATCTCCGCATCCGGCTTTGCCACGCCCTCCTCACCAGAGGCCACCATCACCCGGAAGCGCTCGCTGAGGCCGATCGCAGCGAGCTTCGCTCGCTGCGGCTCAGCCTCGCCGTTTGTCACCACGCCCAGCGCCACAGACGGGTGCGCCGCCGCCAGTGCCGCGAGCGCCGGGAGCGCATCATCGAATGCGCGCCACGCCGCGCGATAGTGGCGCAGGTAGGACCTGAACCAAGCGTCGGCCGTGAGCTCGTCTGCCGGCTCGCGCCCCAGCGCCGCGTGCATTCCCTGCACGCGGCGGCGGCGCTGCTCCGCGAACGTGCATTCACCGCGGGCGTATTCGTCGTAGTGGAGTGCCTCAAGGCGCTGCCACTCCTTCTCTAGCGGAGCCAGCTCGTCCGCCTCGAGGCCCGGCAGCCAGCCGCTGAGGTGCGCCTGGAGGCCCGCAGCTCGTGCCGCCTCGTGGTCCATCAGCGTCCCGTCGAGGTCAAATAGCACCGCCTGCAGCATCCGGCCAGTTTGCCGCTGGCCCCGGCGGCCATCGGGTGCCGCTGCTCGATGGCGATGCGCTGCTGCGGGAGCTGGAGCGCGAACGGCGCGTCATCGCTTCAGGGTATTCGTGCGCTGAAGTGCCCGACGAGCGTGCCGCCGAGCCCAAGACCGCCTGGCCTGGCGGATGTGGTGAACGTGACGGTGCCGGTGTAGAGACCGGCGCGGGTGAGGTTGGAGAAGATCAGCTGCGCCTGTTGGCCGGCGCGTAGGTCGGATGGCGTGCCGCCGATTCCGAGCGCGCGTGGGCTGCCCGGCTGTTGGAGTTCGACGGTGTACTGGTTGAGCGCGTTTGTGATCGCCACGCGCGCGTGGAACATCACGGTGATGCTCCACGCGGCCGTGGGGCTGCGTGAGACGGTGGCTGTGATCGGCGTGCGCAGCTGCGCCGCTGTCGGGTGCGGCGTGGGTGCGGGCTCGTAGCCTGGTGGTGTCTTGCACCTTCCGGTGGGCGCTGGGCTTTCTGAGCGTGAGAAGCGGCACACCAGGCCGCCGCGGTATGTGACCTGTGTGATCGGCGAGATCGTCGGCATCAGCCCGGATGTGGCGCCGTTGAAGTCATGGCCGCCGCCGTGCGGCACGACGATCAGATAGGCGCCCTGCGGCCCCTGCGGCGTGAGCGTGTGCGTGGCGCCGCGGTAGGTGTAGCTGATGCCGGTGGCTTCTGGCCCGAGCAGTCCGTAGTAGATGTTGCGCTCGTCCTGCGCGGGGCACAGTTCGCTGGGGCGTGCGCCGACGGTGATACCGGGCGGATAGCAGCGCCGGTACACGGAGGCGCTGCGTGGCACGTCGCTTTCGCTGACGCTGATGAACAGCTCGCCGTGCGCGTCCAGCGGCGCGCAGCCGGCGGGGCCGTTGGTGAGGTTGGCGGGCCGCGGGTGAAAGCGCCCGTCGTTGGCGAACGCGCCGTCGATGCCGAGGGTGCCGAGCTCGTCGTCGAGCACGTGCCCGACGGTGAGGCAGCCGAGGCCGCGGGTGGTTTCGGCGACGCGCATGCCCCACGGCGGCCCGCCGGCGGGGTCGGCGGTGCGCACCGGCAGCAGGCGGCTGCTGCCGGGCCGCACGGTGCCGTAGCCGGACGTGGGCGACGGCGGTCGCGTGGGTGGCGTGCCGGGGGCGGTTTCGGGCGCGCCGAAGCCGATCACGCCGGTCGCGGCGAGCGCGACGGCCGTGCCCAGCATGAGCGCGGCCAGCGGCGCCAGCAGCGGCGCGCGCCGCCACCACTCGGCGCGCGGCCTCGGCGCGCCCGGGCGAGGCTCCTGCGGGCGGATCGCGCGCGTGAGCTCGCGCTCGAGCTCGGGGATCAGGGTCATCGCTCCTCCGTCGCGGCGCGGCGCAGGCGCGAGAGGCCGCGGCTGACGCGCTGGCGCACGACCGCCTGCGAGCACGACAGCTCGGCGGCGATCTGCGCGTAGCTGGCGTCGTCGAGGATGCGTCGGCGGACGGCGTCGCGCTCGCTCTGCGGCAGCCCGTCGAGCCACTCGCGGACGACCGCCTCGCCGCTCTCGACGACGGTCCGCTCGACGCTCGCGATCGTCTGCTCGCTCACGCGCAGGGCTTCCATTCCGAGTCGTTCGCGCGCCTGCGACTCCGCGCGCCCTCGCTCGAGGCTCGCCGCGAGCACGTTGCGGGCGATGCCGAGCAGCCACGCGCGGGCTCCCCCGCGGGCGGGATCGAACTGCGCGCGGGCGCGGTAGGCGCGCGCGAACGTCTCGGCGGTCAGATCGACCGTCAGCTGCGCGTCGCCCGAGAGGCGCCCGAGGAACGCGACGACCGCTGACTCATGGCGCCGGTAGAACACGGCAAACGCCCCCGGTGTCCTCGATGCCTGCTCGAGCAGCCGCAGGTCCGAGTCGCGCGTGAGCCTCATCGAACTATATTTGCCCGAAACGAGGCCGTTTGTGACATACGCGCTGAACACACGTGACGGCTCGCGTCCGCTCGATCGGCTTTACTCGTGCGCCTCTGACAACGCAACCGCTGAGGAGAGACCCGATGCTGACCCAAACACAACTTGCCGCCGCCGTCGCCGAGCGTGCGGATCTGACGAAAGCCGAGGCGAAGGACGCGCTCGCGGCGCTGGAGGAAGTCGTCCTGGAGCAGATCGGCGAGGCCGAGCGGGTCAAGATCGGCGGCCTCGTGCAACTGAACGTACGCGTGAAGCCGGCGCAGAAGGCGCGCAAGGGCCGCAACCCGGCGACGGGCGAGGAGATCACGATCGCCGCGAAGAAGGCCAGCGTCGACGTGCGCGCTCGCGTGCTCACCGGGGCGAAGAACGCGGTCCCCTCGATCCAGAAGGCGCGTCGTCGCCTCGCGCCGGGCGCCTGAGCTCAGCGCGCGGAGAAGCCGACGATGACGCTGTCCTGCGGGTCCCCTGGCACCGACAGCCCCGTGCCGCCGCCGCGCACGCACGGCGGCGTGAGCGCGAGTGGAGATGCTTCCGGGAGCCGGTCGACGATCCGGCCCGCGGAGTAGGCCGACCACCCCAGCAGCGTCCCGCGCGGCGCGTGGACTCCGCGCACGCGACCGACCAGCACATCCTGTTCGGCGAGCAGCGCGCTGGTCGTCGCAGAGAAGATCAGCTCGTGGCGCGTGCCGTCGCTGTCGAGTGCGAGCGCGACGCCCTGGCGCCCGAGCTTGTCGGTGACCGTGCCGAGGGATTTGACCCCCGACAGGCCGGCGGCGGCGCGGTATAGCGCGGCGCGCAGCGCCGGCGGCGCGTCGGTCTCGCGCAGCAGGTCGCCGACCTGCGTGAACGCCTCGGCGGGGCCCGGCGGCCCACCCTCGACCTTGCCGGTCAGCAGGCGCGCTCGCAGCCTCGCCGGATCCCGCGGCAGGCGAGCGAGCGGGATCGGGTCGATCGACAGGCAGCCTGGCGCCGCCCAGGTGTCGCTGGCGCCGGCGGGCTGCGCCGGAGCGGCCTTGCACGCGGCGGCTTCGCGGCTCGAGCGGTAGTGAGCTGGACCGTCGATCTCGCGGAGCAGGCCTTCGCCGTTGGCCGCGATCCAGTTCTGGCGGTACTCCTGAAAGACGACCTGGCAGTAGACGCCTCCGCGCAGGGCGGTGTCGGACTCGCTGAGCGAATGCGAAGCCGTGTACAGGTACTGCCCGGGCCCGGGAACCGCCCACGGCTGGGCCGAGGCGACGCGCGCGAGCTGCTGCAGCAGCGGTCCGGCGGCGAGCGCGGGCTGTGTGCTCGAGCCCGACCGCAGGGAGGTTCCGAAGGCGATCGCGAGGGCGGCGAGGGCCACCGCGAGCGCGGCGCTCGCCAGCAGGCGCCGTCGCGGCCGGGAGCGCCTGCGGCTGGCGGCGCCACCGGGCGCGTGGGTGTCGCGACGGATGGCGTGATCGAGCGACCGTCTCGCCGCGGCGCGCGCGTCGTCGCTTGGGGGTGTGGGTTCGCTGCGATGACGCCGCAGCAGGTCTAGCTCGTCAGTCATCTGTGCTCCTGGCATGGGTCGGGTTGGGACACGCTCGCGGCTGTTGCAGCCGCGATCTGAGGTGCGCGCGCGCTCGCGCGAGGCGGGAGCGGACGGTGCCGATCGGGACCTGCAGCGCCTCGGCGATCTCCTCGTATGACAGTTCCTCCCAGGCGTGCAGCAACAGGACATCCCGCTGTGTGGAGTCGAGTGTCGCGAGCGCCTGGGCGAGCTGCTCGGTGTCGGCCCCGTCGCGGGCGCCGGGACGCAGGCTGTCGGCGCCTGCCGGCGGCTCGCTGCTGAGCAGCGCGAGCGCCCCCCGCTCGCGGCGCTCGAGGCGATGACGCTCGTGCAGGAGGTTGGTGGCGATTCCCAGCAGCCATGGCCGCGCGCTCGTGCTGCTTGGACGAAAGCTCCGTCGCCGCTCGAACGCGACCACGAAGGTCATCGACGCGAGGTCGTCCGCCTGCGCAGAGGGGATGCGCCGGGCCAGGTATCGGTGTACGGCGGGGTAATGGCGGTCGAAGATCACGGCGAAGCTCTCCGGGCGCTCGAGCGAGCCCGCGATGGCCGCGCTGTCGGAGCTGCCATCGGGGGCGAGGAGTGGGCGGCCCATCGCCATCTATTGTCGGCTGACGCTCGAAAGGTTCCCGCGGTTGCGCATTGGCGCGCTGTCGGACGCGCCGGCGATCCTCGCGCGCGAGGCGGGCACGCGTATCGTGGCGAGATGCTCGTAAGCGCTGAGAAGCCCGGACTGCACTTCAGCCACCCGGCGTGCGTGGAGCACGACCCGCGCGTGCACATGCCGGAGCACCCGGACACGCCGGAGCGGCTGCTTGCGATCGAGCGGGAGCTGGCGGCGAGGGACTGGCTGGGCCTGGAGCGCCGCGAGGCGCCGGCGGCGAGCGTGGCGCAGCTCGAGCTGGTCCACAGCGCGCTGCTGGTGCGACACATCGAGGAGCTGGCGCGGGCGGGTGGCGGCGAAATCGACGCGGACACGTTCGTGGGCGAGCCGTCGTTCCGCTCGGCGCTGCACGCTGCGGGCGGGGCGTGTGAGATGACGCGCGCGCTGCTGGCGGGCGAGTCGAAGCTCGGGTTCTGCGCGGTGCGCCCATCGGGTCACCACGCGGAACCGGATCGCGCGATGGGCTTCTGCCTGTTCAACAACGTGGCGCTCGCGGCGGAGTTCGCGATCCGCGAGCTGGGCGTGGGCAGGGTGTTCGTCCTCGACTGGGACGTGCACCACGGCAACGGCACGGCGGAGGCGTTTCGCCGCCGCCGGGACGTGCTGTTCGCGAGCATCCACCAGTCGGGGATCTACCCGGGCACGGGCGCGCTGAGCGACGTCGGCTCGGGCGCGGGCGAGGGCTACACGATCAACCTGCCGGTGCCGGCGGGCTCGGAAGAGGAGCTGTGGCTGTCGCTGATCGAGCACATCGCGCTCCCTGCGGCGCTCGAGTTCCAGCCGCAGCTGGTGCTCGTGTCGGCGGGTTTCGACGCTCACCGCGAGGACCCGCTGGCGGGCTGCAGGCTCGAGGACTCCTCGTTCGCGGAGATGGCCCGCCACGTACGCGAGCTGGCCGAACGCTTGGACGTGCCGCTCGGGGTGGTGCTGGAGGGCGGCTATGAACCGGCGGCGCTCGCGCGTTGCGTGCGCGAGACGCTCGCCGCGCTCACGGGCGATGAGCCGCCGCGCGAGGCGGCGCCGGAGGCGCTGCTGACCTCGCGTGCCGCGGCGCAGTTCTCGCGCTACTGGGAGCTATGAGAACAGGACAGTAGTTCTCCGCTGGGGTACGGCAGTTATAACCGGATGCCCGCGGTTGGTGTCTCTGTGAAGCTGGGCGCGATGGGATCCGAAGGCGCGACCGAGGTCATGAGACTGCGAGACGGCGCGCGTGTGACGCTGCGTGCGGCGACGCCGCAGGACGAGCCGGCGCTGCTGTCGTTCCTGTCGGGGCTGTGCCTGGAGGCGCGGCGCATGCGCTTCTTCACGGGAGCGGCGGACATCGAGTACGCCGCCCATCTGGCGGCGGCCACGGGCGACGATCGCTGCGGGCTGATCGCGCACGACGAAGAGGGCCTGACGGTCGGCCACGCCACGTACGTGAAGCTCGACGAGGAGCGCGCGGAAGTGGCGGTCGAGGTCGCCGACCACCTCCACGGTCTTGGTCTGGGCACGCTCCTGATCGAGCGGCTGGCCGCGGTCGCGCAGGAGCGGGGAATCGCGCGCTTCGTCGCGGAGGTGCTGCCGGAAAACCGCGCGATGCTGGGCGTGTTCCGTGACGGCTTCGACGCGCACGTGCGCTTTCACGACGGCATCGACACGGCCGACTTCCCGACGGCGGCGTGGCGGCTGGCGCGCGAGCGCTTCGCTCAGGCCTCCAGCGGCGAGGGCGCGCTCAGCGCGCCAGGCGCGCCAGCCGCGGCGTCGCGCGCCGGCTGAGCCCGGCGCAACAGCTCAGCGACGGCAACGCTCGACGGCGCGCGGCCGGGCTCCTCAGCCCGTCTGGACGATCAGGAAGCTGTTGGCGTCCTGGTCGCGGAACCAGAACATCGGCGGCACGGGGCCGCCCATGCGCGAGACCTCGTCGTCGACGTCGACTCCCTGCGCTTTGAGGCTCGCGTGGTCGGCGTCGATGTCGTCGGTGGCGAAGGCGACACGGGTCTGCACCCCGGTGGGTTCGCCCTCGCGCGGGGGCACGATCGCGATCGTCGTCGCGGCGCCCGCGGGCGCGACTTCGACCCAGCGCATGGCCTCGCCCATGGGGATGTCCGCACGCTTCTCGAAGCCGAGCTTGCCGGTGTAGAACTCGATCGCCCGATCCTGGTCGCTCACGGGGACGATCACGGTCGACACCTGGCTGATACGGGTGCTGGTCTGGGAGCTGCTCATGTGGATCCTCCTGGTCGGTTGTGGGGATTCTCCAACGAACACGCGTGCGGTGCACGCGACGTGCTTGATCCCGCCTACCTGAGCCGCCGATCCAGGAGGGGCGTTACCGTAGCCGTGTGCGCGCCGCCTCCGCCATGCTCGTGACCGCGGTCGCTCTGGCGCTCACGCCGGCGGCGTGGGCGCACACCCCCGAGCGCAGGTCCCCGGTGACCAAGCACAAGGCCCCGGCGATCAAGCGCAAGGCCCCGGCGATCGAGCGGGCGAGCGTGTCGGTCGACCCGTACGCGCCGATCGGCCCGCTCGTCGCCGAAGACTTCCTCGGGCTGTCGTTCGAGGCGGGCAACCTGCCGAACATCGCCGGCTACGCGGCGAGCGGCGATCTCGTCAACCTGCTGCGCTCGCTCGGGCCGGGCGTGATGCGCTTTGGCGGCTTCAGCGTCGACAACGAAGCGGGCTGGTCCGATGAAGCGCCGGCGCCGGCGTGGTCGCACACGGCGATCACGCCGCAGGACCTGCAGGGCATCGCGGCGTTGGCGCGCGCGACGGGGTGGCGGGTGCTGCTGGGTGTCACCTTCGGCCACGACGAACCGGCGGCCGCCGCGCAGGAGGCGCAGGTCGCGCAGTCGCTGCTCGGCGCGAGCCTCGCGGGGATCGCGATCGGCAACGAGCCCGACAGGTACGTGGCGGACGGGCTGCGCACGTCGCCGTGGTCGTTCGCGGACTATGCCGCCGAAGTGGCGGTCTACCGCTCGGCGATCGCGGCCGCGGCTCCGGGCGTGCAGATCGTCGGTCCGGATGCCTCGAGCGGCGAAGCGCTGCTGGGCTGGGTCGGCGAAACGGCCGCGGCCGAGCATCCGGCGCTGCTCACCGCCCACTACTACCCGCTGACGAAATGCGAGGCGTATGCGCCAAAGCTCAGCGACCTGGTAGGCCCGCCGCTGCGCGCGAACGAGTCGGCGATCCTGACGCAGCTGTCGGCGGCGGCGGTGGCGAGCAAGATCCCGTTGCGCCTGGACGAGACGAACAACGTCTCCTGCCGCGGACAGCCCGGCGTGAGCAACGTGTTCGCGTCGGCGCTGTGGGCGGTCGACTACATCGCGCGCGCGATGGCCAGCGGCATCGCCGGGCTCAACTTCCACGATCTGATCGCCGAACCGCTCAGCTACAGCCCGCTGGTGGCGGACGGTGCCGGGGAACTGGCGAGCGGCGCGCTGCACGCGAACCCCGAGTGGTACGCGCTGCTGCTCGCGCGGCGCCTGCTCGGCGATCGCCCGGTGCAGGCGCGCGTGTCGGGCGGCGCGCGCACCCTGACGGCCGGCGCGTTCCTCGCCCCGAACGGCAGCATGCAGCTCGCGCTGGTCGACTTCGCGCCGTCCGGCGCGCGGCCGCTGCACGTGCGGCTGGGCCTGCCGCGGAGCTTTGGTGCCGGTCCGGTGCTGCGGCTGACCGGCCCTGGGCTGCGGGCGACTAGCGGCGTGACGCTCGGTGGCAGTCCCGTCAGCGCGGAAGGCACGTGGAGCCATGCCGCAGGCTTGCCGTATGTGTCCGGCAGGCCGGGCTCGCTCGAGCTGCAGATGCCGGCGGGCAGCGCCGCCCTGGTCACACTGCCCACCGGCGGCTGACGGGCTGGTGCGCCGCCGGTTCGGAGTAGTTGACTAACCTCTTTCGCAGCTCACCTTGGAGGTTCGTCTGAGACTGGGTAGATCCCACCGCAGCGATGAGGGCAGCTCACCCAGCGCCGGCCCGTCGGCGATGGTGACGCCGCGTCGTCTGTGGCCGCGCGTACTGGCTGGCGTGGGGGTGGCGCTGGCGTTTGCGGTGCTCGCCTTCGCAGCGCTGGCGTTCGTGTGGTCGCGCCCGGGCGTCGTCGCCGATGCGCGGGCGCTCGCGCGCGTGCAGGTGCCGCTGACGAAGGGCACGATCGTGAGCGTGAAGGCGACGGGGCCGCGCGGGCGTGAGATCCCGCTGTCGGTGAGCGACGGGCGCCTGTGGCCCGAGGTGGCGCTCGCGCCCGGCGAGCCGGTGTCGGTCGAAGTCGTGTTTCGCCGCCCTGGCTGGATCGCATGGCTTGCGGGCGCGAGCGCCACCGAGCGGCTGACATTGCGCACCCCGAGCGCGCTGTTGCGCGAACGCTACGTGACGCTCGCGGACGGAGCGCCGCTGCGGCTGGCGTTCGATCAGCCCGTGCGCACGGTTGCCTACGGCGCCCCCGAACACGTGCGCCGGCAGGTGCTCTCGCGGGCGCGCAGCCAGATCACGCTCGCGCGCAGCGGCGAAGCCGGCTCGATCGAAGTCGCGGCGGCGCCGCGCGCGTGGGAGAAGCTGCCGGCGCCGTCGCTCGTCAGCTGGTTCCCGGCGGGCGCGGGGGCGAGCGCTGTGCTCAGCCCGAGCCCAGGAGCGCGGATCTCACCGACCGCGACCATCTATCTGACTTTCTCGGAACCGGTGTCGAGCGCACTTGGCGGGACGCTCCCGCGCCTGCAGCCGGCCGCGACCGGCCGCTGGCGCACGCTCGACAGCCACACGATCGCGTTCACGCCGAGCGGCTACGGCTTCGGCCTGGATACGCCCGTCACGCTGGCGCTGCCGCACGCGGTGCGGCTGCTGGGCACCCAGCACGACGGGCCGTCGAGCCTCGCCAGCTGGAGCGTGCCCGAAGGCTCTGACCTGCGCGCGCAGCAGATCCTGGCGCAGCTCGGGTACCTGCCGCTGAGCTTCGAATCGACGCACCGGATCGCAGCGACGGCGGCGGCCCAGGAGCGCGCCGCGATCGACCCGCCGGCGGGCGGCTTCTCCTGGCGATACGGCAACACACCGGCGCCGCTGAACGCGGAGTGGCAGCCGGGTACGGGCAACGTGGTGATGCGCGGGGCGGTGATGGCGTTCGAGAACGCCCACGGGCTGACCACCGACGGGATCGTCGGCCCGCAGGTGTGGCGAGCGCTGCTGCACGCTGCGATCGCTGACGAACGGACGACGGCGAGCTACACGTACGTGATGGTGAGCGAGAGCTCGGAGAGACTCGAACTGTGGAACGACGGCTCGATCCGCCTGACGACGCCGGTCAACACCGGCATCGCGACCGCACCGACCGAACTGGGTACGTTCCCGGTGTACGAGCACATCGCGTCGGGGACGATGAGCGGGACCAACCCGGACGGCAGCCACTACGAAGATCCGGGGGTCCCGTGGATCAGCTACTTCAACGGCGGCGACGCGCTGCACGGCTTCGAACGCGCTCAGTACGGCTTCCCGCAGAGCCTCGGCTGCGTGGAGATGCTGCCGGCGACCGCGGGCCGGGTGTGGCCGTACACCCCCATCGGCACGCTCGTTCACATCTCCTGACAAGACGCGTCGTCGTGGCTGCTGCTACCGTTGACGGATCAGGTCGGGCACTTAGCCCGGCATCGCAGTGCCAGCGCTCGTAGCCTTTGCTCAGCAATCTCCGCGTTCGCAGCACTACCAACGCAGGAGGAAATGCAGAAATGGCTACAGGAACCGTCAAGTGGTTCAGCGACGACAAGGGCTTCGGCTTCATCACGCCCGATGACCAGTCGAAGGACCTGTTCGTCCATCACAGCGCGATCATCGGCGAGGGCTACCGCTCGCTCGCCGAGGGCGCAAAGGTCTCATATGAGGCCGAGGCCGGCGACAAGGGCCCCAAGGCCGCCAACGTCCAGCCGCTGTAGCAAGTTCGGGCGCCTACCAGCGCCCCGCTGAATGGCCCGCGGTCGATCCACGGATCGGCCGCGGCTATCCGCATTGGTCATTCCGTGCGTGAGAATCCATGGTGCTCGCCTACGGGCGTGTTCATCATGCGCAGCATCGCCACGCCGCCGCCCTTACGGAAGTACCGCGCGACGAGCGCCAGGGCGAGCAGCAGAAAGGCGATGTTCAGGACCGTTGTGTAGTTCCAGCTGACGCCCGCGTCGGTGACCTTGGCGTGTCGCGCTCCGGTCGGCTCGATGCCGAGTAGCTTGAAGATGAGATCGACGATCAGCCCGGCGGTGGCCATCGTCGCGTAGAAGGTCGCGAGCAGGAAGGCGGCCATGCGCCGGCCGTAGTACTTACGGTAGATGTTGAGGATCGGCAGGATGATCAGGTCGGCGAAGATGAACGCGAGCACGCCGCCGTAGCTGATGCCGCCGTTCCACAGCACGGCGGCAAGGGGCACGTTGCCGATCGAGCAGACGAACGACAGCATCGCCACGAGCGGCCCGATCAGCGGCCCCCAGAGGGTTGCCAGCGCGCCGTGGTGTTGGAGGAACAGGCCCTGCCAGAAGGAGTTGGGAACCCAGGCGGCGAGCGCGCCGGCGATCAGGATGCCGCCAAAGATGTCTATCCAGACGGCGGCCCAGTCCATGACGAAGTAGTTGCTGACGGCGGTGAGTCCTCTTTGGGACCGAAGGCGCCGCCAGATCGAGCCGTCCTCGGTGATGCTCATGTCCATCTCGGCGTGTCCCTCCATGCGCCCGAGCACGCCGCGGTCGGCGTGACGTCGCGCCTCCTCGACCAGGGCGGGCGTCAGGAAGCGGCGGAACAGCAGCGCCATCAGCGCGATCATGATCGGACCGCCGACGAGCTCTCCGGCCGTGAACTGCCAGCCGATCAAGACGGCGAGAATGATCCCGAGCTCGACCACGAGGTTCGTGGAAGCGAACTGGAACGCCATCGCCGCTGTGAAGTTGGCGCCCTTGCGAAACAGCGACCGGGCGAGCGCAACCGCGGCGTAGGAGCACGAGGAGGAGGCTGCGCCCAGCCCCGCCGCGACCGTGAGCGTGCGTGGCGAGTCGTCGGGCAACAGGCGGCGCATCTGCTGCTTGCTGACGAGCGCCTGCACAGCGCCCGAGAGCGCAAACCCGAGGATCAGCGCCCACAGGACCTCCCAGGTCATGCCGAACGCAAATCGCAGGGCGTCGCCGATCGCGCCCACGTGCCTCAGCCTCGACGCAGCGGCCGCCCTAGCATGCCTTCACCGTAGCGTCGCCGGGAAGCCGTCACTGTTGTAACGATGCGAGCGCTCCACGCCACCTGGTACTCGTGAGCTCTTCGACCAGCGCCGCTCGTGCGCCGAGTGTGGATGGCGCCGGCGGCGAGCGCTTGCGCGAGTTCGAGCTGCTGTACCGCTCGGAGGTCGCCACGGTGACGGCATTCTTCGCGCGACGCGCGCGCGATCCGCAGCTCGTCGCCGATCTCACGGCGGACACGTTCGTGGAGGCGATCAGGTCGTTCGCGTCCTCCGTTCCCGCTCCGGGCAGCGAGCGGCCGTGGCTGTTGACGATCGCCCGGCGCGTGTACGCGAAACACTGCGAGCGAGCGACGCGCAGGCGGGAGGCGGCGCGCCGCGATCTGGCGCGCCAGACGCTCGACGAAGACGAGACCGAGCAGCTCGCGGAGCGCATCGACGCGGAGCGCCCCGGTCGAGAGCTGCTGGAGTCGCTCGCGGGACTGTCCGAGCTGGATCGAGCGGCCGTGGAGTTCGTGCATCTCGCGGGTCTCACCCCGAAGGAAGCGGCGGCCGCGCTGGGCGTATCCCCAGGCGCTCTACGCGTGCGGTTGTTCAGGGCTCGAGCGAAGCTGAGAAAGGAGAGCGGTAGCGATGTCTAGCTTCGAGGATCGTCTGTGGTCAGAGCTCGTACGCGAGCACGGCCAGGCGCTTGCAGGTGAGGGTGCGCGGCCTTCGTCGCCGCCTTGGCGATCGTCATCGCGGCCGCGGCGGTGGCCGAGACCTAGGGGCTTGCCGCGGCCCCCGCGGTCATGGCGCGGCCCCCTCGCGGCTGTGTCTGCCGTGTTGACGGCAGCGGTTGTCCTCGGCGTGCTCGCCCTGACGGCGAACACCACTGCGCCCGCCTACGCGGTGGTCGTCAACCGCGATGGCTCGGTGACGCTGACGATCCACGAGCTGATCGGCGTTCGTGCCGCCAACGCGCGGCTGGCGGCGCTGGGCGTCCCAGCGAGGGCGGCGATCATCGAGGCGGGCTGCACGGCCAAGGGCGTGCGCGTCCGATTCCCGCCGCGCGGCCCTCGCAACGGCCTTCCCGAACCATGGATCGCCGGGATGATCCGGCCTGAGAAATCGCACCCCGGGTTTAGCGGCCTCGGCATGGTCATCCGCCCTGCGGGGATCCCCCGCGGCGACACGCTGCTGCTGACGGCCCGCTGGCTGGACAGCACACACGCGGGGACTCCAGTCCACGCGGTCGGCCTGAACTTCGGCCTGTACCGGGGCCCTGCCCCGTCGTGCGTGCCGCTGCGCTGAGCGTCGTCGGCGCCGTTTCACCACATCTCGACGCCAGGCCTGCGCCGCGGTGACGCCAGATCGTCTATCTGTCCGGTTGCCAAATCGGGAAGCGACCGGCTGGTTAGCGTGAACCGTGCCAAATGGAACAGTTCGACGCAATCGTCATGGGTGCGGGTCCGGCGGGCTCGACCGCGGCGTACAGATTGGCGTGCGAGGGTGCACGCGTGCTGCTCCTAGACAGGACGAGGTTCCCGCGTGACAAGCCGTGCGGCGGCGCGATCTCGGCCCGCGCGCTGCGCGAGCTGCCGATCGACCCGCAGCCGGTCGTGGAGCACGTGGTGGACCGGATGGAGTTCAGCTTCCGTGGGTGCCGGCGCTTCGTTCGCGGTGGGGGCAGCCCGCTGGTGTACATGACGCAGCGTCGGCGGCTGGACCACTTCCTTGTCGAGCACGCGGTGCTCGCGGGTGCCGAGTTCCGCGACGGCGTGGACGTGAGCGAGGTGTCCGAGCGTGGCGCGCGTGTCGATGGCAGCTGGATCGACAGCGAGCTGCTGATCGGGGCTGACGGGGTCAACGGACCGACGTCGCGGTTGCTCGATCTCGCGGACAGTCGTATTTACGCTGTCGCGTTGGAGGGGAACCTCGCGCACGATCTCGTCGACCCGGAGCGCTGGCGAAGCACGGTCGTGTGTGAGCTCGGCAGGATTCCTGGCGGCTACTGTTGGGCCTTCCCCAAGGGCAACCACGTCAACGTGGGGGTGGGTGGCTGGGAAAGCGCGGGTCCGACGTTGCGCACGCACCTGAGGGAGTTTTGCGAGCGGCGAGGATTCGACCACTCCAAGCTGGAGGATGTGCGGGGGTATCGACTGCCGGGCCGCCGCCCTGGCGCCCCGCTCGCCCGCGGGCGGGCGCTGCTGATCGGCGATGCGGCAGGGCTCGTCGATCCACTATGGGGCGACGGTATGAGCGCGGCGTTCGTCAGCTCGAGGCTCGCGGCCGCGGCCGCGTTGGATCTGCTCGCCGGCCGCGTGACGGATGTCGAGGGCTACGCGCGATCGCTCGTGTCGGAGCTCGGGCTGACGATGGGGTTTGCGCTGGACGCGAAAATCGCGCTGGACCGCTTCCCGCGACTTGCGATCGGCGCCCTGATCAGCAGGCCGGGGTGGCGCATGGTCGAGAACATGCTCCGCGGCGAGATCCGTGAGCCGGAGGCGGAACGAGGCATCGCCGGGGTCGCCGTCCGGGGCTTTGAGGCCTGGGGCCGACACACAGAATCGCCCGGGAGCCTGTACCGGACCGAGGCTGTGACGCGGCTCTCTCTACGCTCAGCCCCATGTCGAGGCCGTGAAAACTACGGAGTAAACGGGTTCTCGACGCGCACGCCGTCGTAGTCCTGACCGTCGTTCAGGTCCTCGGAGAACACGACCTCGCAGCCGAGCGCGCGGGCGGCCTCGAGGATCGCGGCATCCCAGTAGGAGATCCCGAATCGCTGCCGTGTGGACATCGCGGCGAGCATCACGCGGACGCTCGTCTCCTGTACGGGAAAGCGCTGGAAGGAGTCGACGAGCGCGGCGGCCTGCTCGTGTGTCAGGCGATCAGTGCGGCTGTCGCGCGTTGCCTGGACGTAGAACTCCTGCAGCACCTGGACCGAGAGGCCCACATCGCGCGAGGAGAGGAGCTCTTTGGCTCGTGCCGCCTTCGTCTGCTCGTCGGGATCGTGCGAGATCGCGTACAGCAGGACGTTCGTGTCAACGAACCGCACGACCGTGGAGCTCCTCGCGATCGAGGCGCCCGCGCGCGCTGAAGCGCGCGATCTGGCTCTCGATGCGCCGCTGCTGAGCCTCGAGCCGCTCGAACTCGGCCTCACGCTCAGAGAGCGAGCGCAGGTACTGGGCCACGAGCGCGCTCACCGAGCTGCCCTGCTCCGCCGCTCGAATCCGGGCAGCGCGGTAGACGTCGTCGGGAACGGAGACGGTGATGTTGGGCACTGTGCAGCACAGTATCACAGGAACACAGCACTAACTTCGGCTCATTACTCGGCACGCTTGCCAAGTGCGCAATGCAGCGCCGGCGGCGTGATCCGTGGCCGTGACGCGGCCCTCGAGCAGTAGGCTGGAACGATGGGAAGCAAGGCAGGCGTCGTGCTCTACGTGCTCGCGCTGGTGGCCGTCGTGGTCGGCGTCGACATCTTGTTCTTCAGGCATCGGTTCTGGGAGCGCCTGGTTGTAAACGTCGGGATTGTCCTGGTGTTCGCGGCGTTCTATTTGAAGTTCCTGAAGCGAGCATGAGCGGGAAGGCCCGCGACGCGCGCAGCCAACGCCCACGTCGCGCGGAAAGGCACGCTCGCTCGCTCCGATGGCCTGACGGGCCGCCGCTTCGCACCGCGCTCGGTGAGAACTACTGAGTGGCCTCCGTGCTGAGTGCGATGGCCGGCCGGAGCGCGCGGCGCTTGACTGTAGCGATGTTCGAGGTTCGCATCCACGGACGTGGCGGGCAGGATGTCGTCACCGTCGCCGAGATGCTCGCGCTCGCCGCCTTCGACGAGGTCGCTGCGCGCAGGCGTTCCCCAGCTTCGGCTCCGAGCGCATGGGCGCGCCCGTCGTCGCCTTCTGCCGAATCGACGATCGCGAGATCCGTACGCACGAGCCCGTCATGGAGCCCGACGCGCTGATCGTCCAAGACCCGGCGCTCATGCACCAGGTGTTCATCTTCACGGGCCTCAAGCCCGACGGCTACATGCTCATCAACAGCGCCAAGAGCTTCGACGAGCTCGGGCTCGGCGGGTTCATCAAGCGGTTTCGCCACGAGCGGCTGCTGACCGTCCCCGCCTCTGAGATCGCGCGCGAGCACACTGGGCGGCCGGTCGCAAACGCCGCTCTGCTCGGCGACCTCGCCGCGCTCGTCGGCGTCATCTCGCTGCGCGCCGTCGAACGCGCGATCCGCGAACGCTTCGCCACCGCCGACGTCATCCCGAGGGCAATGCTGCCGCCGCGCGCGCCGCCCATGACTGGGTCGCCGCGGAGTTCCAGGAGCTGACCGGTGCGGCGCCAGGTTGAGGGCTCGCGCGCGGCGTGTGCCCCGACAACGCCGTGCTCAGGGTCGACGAGGGCGACGGGTATGCCTTCGATCTGGACTGCTGCAGGGGCTGCGGGATCTGTGTCTCAGAGTCTCCGTGCGGAGCGATCGAAATGATTCCCGAGACCATCTGAGGCTGCAGAAGGGGTGCGCTTTGGTGGGCCTCGACTCGGATTCCATGGCGGGCGATCGCCTCACAAAGCGGCCTTGACGCGTCACACGGAGGTCGCGCTCGCGACCGGCTCGCCGTCGTGCTCGCGCTCGCCGGCGGGATGGCGGGGCAGCACGAGCAGCGGGCAGCGCGCGTGGCGCTGCAGGAAGTCCGAGGTGCTGCCGAGCACGAGGCGGCGCACCGGCCCGTAGCCGCGCGAGCCGACGACCAGCAGGTCGAGCTCTTCGCCGAAGGCGGCGAGCTCCTCGCCGGGGAGGCCGTAGACCGCGCGTCCCTCGACCCCGGGCAGCTTGCTCATCCGTGCGCTCGCCTCCTGCGTCATCGCCTCGATCGTCTGTCCGAGCGCCGGCGCGACGATCCCCGTATAGGCGACCGACGGGATCGACACCACTTCGAGCGCGCGCACCGTCGCCCGCGTGCGGGCCGCCAGCTCCCGCGCCGCGTCGAGCGCGGCGATGCTCTCGGGGGAGCCGTTGTAAGCGACGCCGACGTTCGCGACCGGAGCGGGGTGCTCGGCGTAGCCGCGGGTGGCGACCGCCACCGCGCACGGGGCGCCGTCGAGCGCGGCGCGTGTGTCGTCGCCGAGCATCGCGCGACCGAGGACGCCACGGCTGCACGAGCCGACCACCAGGAGGTCGGCGTCGAGCTCCTCGGCCTGCTCGTGCAGGCCGCGCCCGGGTCGCGCCGAGGCGACGCTCACCAACTCCGCTTCCACGCCGCTCGCCGCGCGCTCTCGCTCGAGCAGCTCGAGCGAGCCCTCGCGCTCCTCGGCCACCTCCCCGCGGTGCACGTGTGCGAGCGTCAGCCGGCCACCGGGATCGACCAGCCGCCCGGCGAGCGCGATCGCGTCGCGGCCGTTCGGTCGGCCATCCACCCCAACCAGCACGTTCTCGAACATCACGCGGCTCCTCTGTAGACGATGCGATCCACTTCGAGGTTAGAGCGTGAGGCGCGCGCCGGCATCCGGGCTGGGCACTGGGCGAACTGCGGCTTTCTACTGGCCGAGCAGCAGGGCTCCCCAAATTACGGGGACCGGCTGTTGGGGGTCACGGGCCGTTCACAGGCGACGTCCGGGCGACCCGTAATGATCCGTCTGGCCGAACTGTTGTTCAGAGACGTACGGTGATCTTGGCCGTCTTTACGGGCCTTCGTGGTTGCTTGGGCCAAACGCGAGCTTTGGGAGGGTGCATGCACGGTGGGCGGTCGGGTTGGGCGCTGGTGATCTGGGCTTGCGGCCGTCGTTGTCGTGGCTTGAGGGGCTGGCCCGAGGGTGGGTGGATGGGCTTGTTGCTCTGGGTCGCGGTGCTGGCTGTCCTGTTGCTCGCGCCGGCGGGTGCGGCTGCGGAAGCTCTATGCACGGACACGTGGACCGGCCCGAGCAAAGGCAATTGGGCCGTTTCGGAAGACTGGTCTGGGGGCGTGCCGACGTCTGCTGCTGTGGCGTGCATCGGAGTGGGCGACACCGTAGAAGTCACCGAAGGCGTCCACGCAACGGGTGTGCTGGAGGACAAAGGCACTCTGATCGTTACGGGCGGATCGCTGGAAGTCGCTGACGCGATGGAAGCGTCGCATGCCAGTGTGCTCGAACTCAAGCACACTGGCATCTTGACCGGTGCCGCGACGCTTGAAGTCTCAAGCGTCCTCACCTGGCAGGGTGGCACGATGTCTGGGTCTGGCAAAACCGTTGTGGATCCCGGTGCGTCTGCCTCGATGAGAGCAGCGCTGCTGAGCGAACGCGGGCTCATCAACCAGGGCACGCTCACGGTCGAAGCGTCGTCGCAGATGGCCGATCATGCAGTGTTCGAGAACGAAGCTACGACCCTCGATAACGTCGAAGGGGGGGTCAGCCTTGAAGTCGGCTCGGGCAGTACCGCTGCCCCGCTGATCGTGAACGCGGGGACGTTTGAGAAGACGACCAGAGACTTCGAAGACGGGAGCACCACGACCGTCGGTGTCGCCTTCGAAAATCTTGGGCAGGTCGAGTCGCTTGCCGGGTACCTGGATTTCAGCGGCGGCGGCTCTTCCAGCGAAGCCGCCGAATGGGCGAGCTCTGGAAGCGAAAACGTCCTCAGCTTTGTCGCGGGCTCTTATCGGCTGACCGGTAGCAAGCTGGCTGGTACGATTCACCTGACCGGTGCGACTGTCACGGCAGAAGGTGTGCGGAGCAGCGGCGCGGAAGTGAATGTCGACTCCGGGTCGCTTGACGTGCCTGGCGGATCGATCACGGTGGCCCACTTCGAACTTCAGGGTCTCGGCACGCTGACTGGCGCGGGTACGCTTATCATCACCAGCATGCTCGCGTGGAATGGTGGCACGATGTCTGGCTCCGGTAGCACCGTGGTGCAGTCAGGCGCCTCCGGGGTGATCGAGGAAGCGCTTCTTTCCGAACGCACTCTGGATAACGACGGCACGCTAGAATTTCGAAGCAGCTCGCAGCTGGCTGATGGCGCTACTTTTGCAAATGAAGGAACGAGCATCGACAATGTGGAATCCGAAGGGTATTTTGTAAGCATCAAGGTTGCGCCGGGAAGTACCTCTTCGCCGAAAGTAGTTAACACAGGCGCCTTCGAAAAGACGCGCGCGGAACCCGAAAGCGCCAAAACGACGCTCGTGACCGTCCCCTTTGAAAACCTCGGCATCGTCGCCGCGCGCGCTGGCTATCTTCAGATTACAGAACGCATCGAAGTCGAACCGGAAACGCTATGGGGCGAAGAAAACCCATCGGCCCCCGAACAGGAACTGCCGGAGTGCGGAGAATCCGTGAGCTGTAGCGGCAACTTCACGCAGACCCAGACCGATTTCGCGATTGGCGGCCGTGGCGTGGGCCTTGACCTCACGCGGACGTATAACTCGCAGGCCGCTGCGCTCGGCAAGCACGGCATCTTTGGCTATGGCTGGTCAAGCTCGTTCAGCGACCACCTCGTGCTCGAACCAACTGCCCATCTGGCGACCGTGATTCAGGCGGACGGTAGCTCGGTGCCCTTCACCGAAGCGTCGGGCGAAGCGTTCACTGCCGCTGCGTGGACTCAGGACATCCTGCACGGCTCCTCCACAGCCGGCTACACGCTGACCATCGAAGACCAGACCGTCTACAGGTTCGCCGGCTCGACCGGGCGCCTGGAAAGCGTCACCGACCGCAACGGAAACGCGACGACGCTCGCCTACAACGGCAGCGGCAACCTGGAAACGATCACGGACCCCGACGGCCGCAAGATCAAGCTGACCTACAACTCCGAAGGGCTTGTCGAAAGCGCCGAAGACCCGTTGAAACACGTGGTGAAATACACGTACGAAGGCGGGAACCTCAAGAGCGTGACGCAGCCGGGAGAAACCGCGTTGCGCTGGCAGTTCAAGTACGGCGAAGCTCACCAGCTCACCGAAATGACTGACGGTCGCGGTGGCCTCACGGTCAACCAATACAATAGCTCGCACGAGCTCACCGAACAAACCGACCCGATGAAACGCGTGACGACGTTTGAATACCTACCGTTCCAAACACGCACTACCAACCACGCGACAGGCGCCGTAACGGCCCAGTACCTGACGAGCAGTGGCCTGTCCTCGGCCGTGACGCACGGCTACGGGACCGCGAGCGCGACCACGGAATCCTCGAAATACAACGCCGCTGGCGAGCCGGTCAGCGTCACGAACGGCGACGGCCACACGACCACGTACGAATACGAACACGGGAATCGCACCCGGATGGTCGAACCCGAAGGTCAGGAAACGAAATGGACGTATGACTCGACCCACGACGTCCACACCACCACGGCCCCCGACGGCGAGACCACGACAATCGAACGCAACAGCGACGGCGACCCAGAAACCGTCTCACGACCCGCGCCGGGTGCCACGACGCAGACCACGAAATACACATACGACTCCCACGGCGATGAGACGAGCATGGAAAACCCGCTCAAACAGGTCTGGAAATACGAATACGATGGCGCGGGGGACCGCACAGCGGAAGTCGACCCCGAAGGCGACAAGCGAACCTGGGGCTATAACGAAGACTCGCAGGAAACATCGATGGTCAGCCCGCGCGGGCACGTCACCGGCGCCAAAGAAGCCAACTACACGACGACCACCACCCGCGACACACGCGGCCTGCCCGAAAAGATCGTAACGCCGCTCAAACACGAAACCACCTACACCTACGACGGAGACGACAACGTCGAAACCGAAAAAGACCCCGAAGCAAATACCACGACCTACACCTACGACGCCGACAACGAGCGAACAAAGGTCAAAGAGCCCAACGGGACGACCACGGAAACGGGCTACGACGGCGCCGGACAGATCACGAGCCAGACCGACGGCAACAAACACACCACGAAATACGAACGCAACGTACTTGAGCAGGTCACCGAGATCATCGACCCCCTCAGCCACAAAACGCTCAAGGAATACGACGCCGCGGGCAACCTGACCAGCGTGAAGGACGCCGAGGAACGCACGACGAGCTACAAATACAACCACGACAACCGCCTCACCGGCGCCAGCTACTCGGACGGAAAAACCCACAGCGTAGAATACGAATACAACGGCGACGGCGAGCGCACAAAGATGGTAGACGGCACCGGCACGACCACCTACGAATACGACCAGCTTGACCGGCTCATCAAAACAAAAGACGGCCACGGCGACACCGTCGGCTACGAATACAACCTCGCGAACGCGCCGACCCAGGTCACCTACCCGACCGGAAAAGCCATTAACCGTGACTACGACAAAGATGGGCGGCTAGAAAAGGTCACCGATTGGAATTCAAAGACGACCAGCTTCAAATACAACGCCGACTCCGATCTCGAAAAGACCGTCTTCCCCAGCACAACTGGCGACGAAGACATATACGCCTACAACGAAGACGACGCGATGAGCGAAACCAAGATGACAAAAGGCAGCGAAACGCTCGCGTCACTTGTGTACGCGCGCAATAAAGACGAAGAGGTCACCAAAGCCACCACGGTGGGCCTTCCGGGCGAAGAAAAACCCGCGTTCGGCTACGACGAAAACAGTCGTCTCACCAAAGGCGCCGGTATCGCCTACAAATACGATGAAGCGAACAACCCTACGACCATCGGCAGCAACACGTACAGCTACAACGCGGCCGACGAGCTCGAAAAGGCAACGGACAAAAAAACTATCGAGGCGACATACACCTTCAACGAAGTTGACGAGCGCACAAAAACCGAACCAACGTCTGGCGCGGCGACCACATACGGCTGGGACCAAGCGGGGAACCTCACATCAGTCACCAGGCCCAAAAGCGGCGAAACCCCAGCCATCGAAGACACCTACACGTACAACGGAGACGGACTACGCACCTCCCAGACGAGCTCCGAAACGACCAGCTACCTCACCTGGGACACGGCGGAAGAACTACCACTGCTCCTCAACGACGGCACGAACAGCTACATTTACGGACCAGTAGGACTTCCGATAGAGCAGATTTCCAGCACAGGGACCGTCCTCTACCTTCATCACGACCAACAAGGCTCGACCCGCCTACTGACGAACGCGACCGGCGAAAACGTCGGCAGTACCACCTACGACGCATACGGCAACGTTCTTGCCACCGCTGGCACAAGCACTACACGACTTGGGTACGATGCCCAATACACCGATGCCGGCACCGGACTCATTTACCTCCGGGCCCGAGAGTACGACCCCAGCACCGAGCAATTCCTGAGTATCGATCCGAACGTGAGCGAAACGCTCGAGCCCTACGGGTACGCCAGCGACGACCCCGTGGCTTTCTCCGACCCCACCGGTGAGTGCGCTGCGACCGCAGCGTCAATCAGCGGCCCGCATTCGTTTGCCACGCCCGCAGAATGCAAGAAGAAACTAAACGCCCTGCACCGTATCACAAGTCAAGTCAAGCGGCGGATCAAGGGCCTTCTAAAGGACGTGAAGGGACTGAGCGTGCCAGATCTTGAGAAACATGTCGACTCGCTAAACGAAATTACCAAAGCACTCCAAAAGGAAGTGTCAGCGTTCCAGTCGCGCGGCTGCGAAGAAACCCTGCGCGTGAAGATTCCCGCAGAAGTAGTCGAACTCGCAAAGGTGCACTGGCGAGTTACGGTCAAACCTGTCGCATGATGGATGGCGAAATCGACTACACGAAGATTGCACAGGTCGCTCGCGACTGGGTGGCTTATCAGCGCACTGAGCTACCACAGTATGCGTGGGCTGTAGATGAAAAGGACATTTGGTTCTATCAGGAAAACGAATGGGCGACGATGGAGCGGCTTGTCCGTGCCGTCTGCGCCGCCACGAGTAGCGACGAAGCGGATGTTGTCGGCATGATCGGAGCCAGCCTGCTCGAGGACGTGATTCATGCCCACCCAGAGAGAGCGATCGCATTCCTCGACGCCGAGGTAGGGCACAACCAAGTTCTCGCCCAAGCCCTCGGTAGCGTGTGGTGCGATCAGCCTGGGCTTCGCGCAAGGATCGAGGAGATTCGCAACCGGTCAGGCTGAGACGGCCGAAAGAACTTACGTGAGGCCCTGGTGGGCTGTGGCGCGAAGCGGGCGACTACTCGGCCATGTCTCGCTATGTGTTCCAGCTTTGCCGCGACGTAGCGCTCAGCGATGGCGAGAGAATCGGGATGATCGGTGCTTCGCCGTTGGAGGACTTGCGTGAGACATGGCCAGCCGCAGCACCACGACCAACAGGGCAGCACGCGCCTACTCACCGGCCCAACCGGCAACAGCGAAGCCACCTTCACCTACGACGCCCATGGCAACAGAACCGGCAGCACAGGTACGAGCAACACCCCGATGGGCTACGACCGGCAATGCACCAACGCCGACACCGGACTGATCTATCTTCGAGCGCGGTACTACGATCTGCGCGCTGCTCTGGTACTGCCGCCATCACCGGCTACGAGTCGCGTGAAGTCTTCGGACGGGTTACCCGACTCGCGGGGACCTGCTGGGTGATGCAGTGGATGTTGCCGCCGCCGAGCAGGATCTCGCGCGCCGGCACGCCGACGACCTCGCGCTCCGGGAAGCAGCCGCGCAGCAGCTTGGCGGCCTCGTCGTCGTGGCGCTCGTCGAGCAGCGGGAATCACGATTCGCTTGCTGGCGAGGTAGAAGTTGACGTAGGAGGCGGCCAGGCGATCGCCGGCACGGCGGGGCAGGCTGCCGGCGACCGCGTCCACGCCGCTTGGCCTCCTGCGCGGTGATCGTGATCGGGCCCGGCGAGGGCAGGCGGATCACCTCGAGCGCGCGCCCGCGCGCGTCGGTCGCGGCCTCCAGGCGCTGCTAGCGCGTCGCGCGAGATCGCGTGCTGCGGGTCGGACTCGTCATCGCTCCACGTCAGCAGCACGACGCCCGGCCGCGCGAAGCACGCGAGGTTGTCGACGTGCCCGTCGGTCTCGTCGTTGTACACGCCGCGGCCGAGCCAGATCATCTTCTCGGCGCCGAGATGCTCGAACAGCGCCTGCTCGATCTGCTCGCGCGAGAGCTTGGGATTGCGGTTGGGGTTCAGCAGGCACTCTTCGGTCGCCGATCACCGTGCCCTCGCCGTCGACGTGGATCGAGCCGCCCTCGAGCACGAGCGGCGCGCGGTAACGCTCGGCGCCTTCGATCTCCAGGACCTTGCGCGGCGACGCGCTCGTCGCGGTCCCACGGGAAGTACAGGCCGCCGTCGAGGCCGCCCCAGGCGTTGAAGCGCCAGTCGACGCCGCGTCGGCCGCCGCTCGCGTCGATCGAGGAAGGTCGGGCCGATGTCGCGCATCCACGCGTCGTCGGTGGAGATCTCGACGACGCGGATCGAGGCCGGAGAGCACCGAGCGGCAGTGCTCGAACTGGGCGTCGGAGACGGCCATCGTCACCGGCTCGCTCGCGTTGATCGCCTCGGCCACGGCGGCGTAGGCCTGCTGCGCGGGCTTGGCGCCCAGGCGCCAGTTGTCCGGGCGCTCGGGCCACGCCATCCAGCAGCCGCTGTGCGGCTCGAACTCGCCCGGCATGCGATAGCCGTCGGCGGCGGGAGTGGAGGTGAGCGTGGCGCTCATGAGCGACAGCCTAGAGTCATCTGCGATGAGCGAGATCAGCCTGATCGTCGCACCCGCCACGCCCGCCTCGCCGGCGCGCAAGCGCCCGCCGCGCCGAGCGCCGCTGCGGATCGGCGCGGTGCAGCAGCGCTGGCATCCGGACCCGGACGAGCACGAGGCGGCGCTGGCGTCGGGGATCAGGCTCGCCGCGGGCGCGGGCGCGCGGCTCGTGTGCCTGCAGGAGCTCACGCTCAGCCCCTACTTCGCGGTCGATCCGGCGGGCCCGCGGGCGACCGGCGTCCAGCCCGAGGATCTCCCCGGCGGCCCCACCCATCGCTTCGCCGCGCGCATGGCGCGCGAGACGGGCGCGAACGTCCACGCTTCGCTGTACGAGCGCGCCGACGGCGAGGACGGGCTCGGCTACAACACCGCGATCGTCGTGCGCCCCGACGGCGAGCTGGCCGCGCGCACGCGCAAGCTGCACATCCCGGTGACCGCGGGCTACCACGAGGACCGCTACTTCCGCCCCGGGCCGGGCGACGCGGACGCGTTCGCCGCTGCTCGCCCTCGAGGAGGCGCAGCTCGGCCTGCCGACCTGCTGGGATCAGTGGTTCCCGGAGGTCGCGCGCGCGTACAGCCTGGAGGGAGCCGACGTGCTCGTGTACCCGACCGCGATCGGTTCCGAGCCCGAGCATCCGGAGTTCGACACGCAGCCGCTGTGGGAGAAGGTGATCGTCGGCAACGCGATCGCCAACGGCGTATTCATGGTCGCGGTCAACCGCATCGGCGGCGAGCCGCCGCTGCGCTTCTACGGCTCCTCGTTCATCTGCGATCCGTACGGGCGCAAGCTCGTGCAGGCGCCGCGCGACGAGCCGGCCGTGATCGTCGCCGACCTCGACCTCGACCAGCGCCACGACTGGCTCGAGCTGTTCCCGTTCCTCGCCACCCGCCGCCCGGACGTCTACGCGCGGCTCGCCGAGGACGTCGCGGCGCTCACGGCGGAGGATTCGGCGGCGTGACGATCAGCTGTTGGCGGTCCACTCCAGGCCGGTGAAGTACGTGGCGCTGGCCGGCGCTCGCGCGGCGCTCGCGTCGCCGTTCTCGTCGGTCCTACGCCGATCGACGCCTTCCAGCACGAACGTGTCGGGGTCGCCGGGAACGGCCAGGCTGCCGTAGCCATTTGGCGCGAGCTCGTCCTGGGTGGGAACGCTCGGCGCGTCGAATTCCAGCGTCACGGGCTCAGCCTCGGTCCACGCGCCGGGCGCTGGCTCAGCCTCGGTCCACGCGTCGGGCGCTGGCTCGGCGGCGTTCCACTTGTCGGGTGTGGGGTGGGCGTCGCTCCACGCGGCGGCTGCGGGCTCGGCGTTGCTCCACGCGGCGGGTGCTGGGTGAGCGTCGCTCCACGCGGATGCGTCGGCGTCCACGGCGGCCGCGCCGAGCGCGTAGCGGAACTGCCCGCTCTCGTCGCTCACCCAATACGCGTCTCCATCGCGCGCCGCCTCGTACAGGATCGAGCGGTCGTAGTGTTCCGCGATCTTGACCAGCGACTCCATGTCGGAGACGTCGATCACCGCGTCGCCGGGCAGCCGAGAGACGTGTGCGACCGGGACGATCAGGCGCCCGTAGCGCGCCTGGATACTCGCCGACTCCTCGCGGCGCGGCCTGACGAGCGCGAGCAGCGGCTGGAGCAGGGCGAGGATCGCGAGCAGCGCCGCGAGGATGATGCCGATCGCGCTGAGTGCCAGCGTTCGCGCGGTGGACACCGACATGCGCCAGGGTCCCAGCGCGAGCGTCAGGGGCGTGGACTGCTGACCGGTGGTCGAGCCGGACGTGCTCGGCGTCAGCTCGGAGGGCAGCGCAGCGGCGGTCTTGCCACCGTTGGCGAGCAGCTGGCTCTCGTCGCTGACCGAGCCCGCACCACCCTGGAGGTTGATTTCGTTGCTCTCGATCGAGAACGGGATCGCGGGTGAGAAGCTGGCGTGAAGCGGTACGCCGTTGACACTGCCGCGCGTGACCACGCTCGGCACGACGGCGAACTCGTAGGAGCCCTCGACCCGCGTGGCGGCCTGGATGCTGCGCGTCAGTGCAAGCAGCGAGCTGAGGCTCAGCGTGCCTGTGATCGTCGCGTGAGCGCCCTTGAAGTAGATCGGCGATCCGAGCGGCAGCGTCCGGTGCCAGCCGTCGTTTGCGGTCACGAGCAGCAGGAACGAGCCCTTGCCCGTAAGCGAGTGCCTGGCTTTGGTCGCGAACGAGTAGTCGAATCGGAGGTTGACGTCGTTCACCAGCTGCGTGAACAGCGGTTCGCCCGTCTTCGCGACACCGTCGGGGTAGGCGGGGTTCGGCGAGGTGTCGGCGGAGTAGGAGAGGGCGCCGCTCTGCGTGTACGGCACCTGGACGGTGTGGCGGGTGGAGGGCGCGCGGCTGAACGCGAGCAGCGCGAGCACCAGGAATGGCAGCAAGACGACGACGCCGCAGGCCAGGATCGCGACGGCCGGCTCGGATGCTCCCGGCGGCAGACTCCGCGGCGGGCGTGCGGTGGCGAGGCCGGCGCGCCTGTCCCTGCGCCTGCGCCGCTGGCGGCGTGCGAACACGCCGCCGGTCAGCAGCAGCATGCCGAGCGCGATCAGCAGCCCAGCGCGCAGGGGCGAGGAGAGCGACTGCAGTCGCGCGCCGCCGCCGGCGATGTGGATCCACAGCGCCCCGATCAGCTGGCTCGCGCGCGGACGTTCGGGATCGATGAAGTTGTTGTTGTCGCCCTTGAAGACGTAGCGTCTGCCTTCACGCCCGACGATGCGGTGCAGGACCACCGTATGCAGCATCTTGTTGTGGTAGGCGACGATTTCCCCGGCGTGGTAGCTGGGCTGGCTGCGCACGATCGCCAGGTCGCCGGTGTGGAACCGCGGTTCCATGCTGATCCCGTGGGTGATGACATAGCTCGTGGAGCCGCCGAGCGGGATCGGCGCGAAGTAGAACCACAGGCACCCCATGACGATCAGTCCCAGGGCGGTGGCGAGGAGTTTCTTGAGCGGATGGCGTCGCATGGCTTTGAGTTGCGCGCGCCTCATCCGTGAGGCTGTCGGACAGAGGGGCGGCCGGCGTGCCGGCCGCCCCTCTGTGTCCAGCGTCCTGCTGCGTTATTACGGTTCGATGATGACCGCGCCTTCGCTGACTGCGGAGACCGTCAACTCGTTACCGCCGTTTTGAGCGTTCGGGTTGCCCGGAACACCGGTTGCGGTGAATTTGTTTACGGCGTGTACGCCGGCGCTTTCGAACGCGCCTTCGCCGCCCTTGAATTTGCAGATGACTTCAGTTTCTTCTTCGGTCAGTGCTGTGTATCCGCTGGCCGGGCAGTCCACCCATTCTTTGGCGGCCGGCACCGCTGCGTCGCTCAGCGCGACCGCGACGTCGCTCGGCTCGAGTTTCGTGGTGTTGGTGAGGATGATGTGGGCTTCTGTGATGTATTCGCCGGACAGCGACCAGGTGTAGCTGACGCCCTTCTCTACGTACCCGCTCACTGCGGCGGTGCCACCACCGGCGGCCTGCGCCGGAATGGTGTTGCTTGCCGTGAACGCATACGCGCCCAGGCCCATCAGACCCGCGAGCACGAACGCGCACAGGCCGGCTATCTTTCGCTTGCGGCTAGCGAAGGTTCGCTTGCCTTTACGCATCAACACTTCGGGCCCCCTTTATTGGGATCAGTGGACACACGCGTGTCCTTCACGGGGGGCCATCGGCCCTCTCTTAGACGCCCTTTATGGATGCAGTGGTGGTTGCACGCATTGTCGGAACTTGCAATGACGTTTGCAGCGCCTACGAGGGCGTTATCGGTTCCACCGGGGGCGCCTGCCGGGCCTGTAACGGTGTTACGGAGTTTTGACGGATGGCTCCGTCGCGGGGCTCGCTCAGGGGGTCGGCTTGCGCTCGACTTCGCCGGCGATCCGCCGGCGCAGGGCGGAGGCGAGTTCGTGCTCGACTCTGCCGCTGATCTTCCCCGAGGCGAGCGCTTGCCTGAGCGTCGCTTCCCTGGCGCTCACGCGCGCGTCGACCAGCCCCGCGGCGGACCTTCCGGGCGTCGCGGCGGCAATCTGTGCGAGGCTGCGACCGGCGTGCAGATCGGCACGCAGCTGCGCGGCGCTGATACCCAGGTAGCGGGCGGTCTCCGGCAGTCCGCTGTAGCCGGGGACCCTTTCGAGCTCGGCCGTGAGCCGTCGGCGCAGGTGCGCGAGCCGCGCGCGCTCGGCCGCGGGGGAGAGCTTGTTGGCCTTGACCTTGGCGCTCAGCTGTGCCGCGCGCGCGCTCACGAGCGCCTCGACGAGCCCGGCCGCCGACTTGCCGCCGGTCGCGGCGGCGATCTGCGCGAGGCTGCGCCCCGAGCGCAGCTCGTCGTGCAGCTGCGTCGTGGTCAGGCCGAGGTAGTCGGCCGCCGCCTTCGTGTCGGCCGGTGCGCGCACGCCGGATGCCCGCGCCCGGGCACGGGCGCTGGCCGATCTCGCGCGTGCATGACCCCCGCCGGAGCTCACCAGCGCGACGATCACGCCCGCGGCGATCGCGGCCAGGGCCACCGCGATCATGAGGTTCCTTTTGCTCGTCCAGCCCTTGCTCACGCGGCCCATCGTAGCCCGCGGGTGCTCTGGCGGGCGCACAGTACTCGTGGGAGCGCGATGCGCTATTCTGCCTCGCCAGCCAGGCCAATGGCCGTCGCTCGCCCGACGAAGTAGGCCGTCGAGCCAGGACAATCCAAAGCGCCCTAGCGTACATCGCTCGCCGGCCCTGTCCAGCCGGTGTTTTGTGCTGTTGTCAAACAGCTTGGGTCCATGATATGCTCCGCCCCTCTATCTCGGGGGTTGGCGGAGGAGGGGACCCCTGGTGCGACCCATAGATAGCTACAAGTTGTTTACAAGCGGCCAGATCTAGCTCAATCAGCCTGTCAAGGGCGAAAGCGAGGACTTAGGAGAATGAGACGCGTCAGGATCGTACTTGGGCTTGGGGTAGCGGTGTGCGCGTTCGGCGCGCTCTCGGTGCCCGCATTCGCGAAAGAAAAACTGACCTTCGGCAACTTCGTTGCCAGCGTCGCCGGGAGGACCATCACGCCGGCTGACCCCGCGGCGGTCATCGAGAACAAGGAAGACGAAGCGGAAGTGACCGGCCTGCAGCTCGGCCAATTCAAGTTCGGGGTGCTCAACTCGGACAACAAGCCGGAATACGAAGAGCCCTGTGAAAAGGCGCCCAAGGTGACCGGCAAGGTCACGGAAGAAGTCTCCTCGAGCCTGTTGACCGAAGTCCACTTCATGCGCTGCATCAGCAGCATCACCGACGACGGCACGGTCAGCTGGAAGGCCTCCAACATCAAACTCGCGATCAGGTTCAAATCCAACGAATCTGCCGAAATCGGCAACACCGAAGGCGGGTTTGAAATCGTAAAAAGCGCGAGCGTGCTCGTCAAGGGCGCGGGTACATGCCTCGTCGAAATCCCGCAGCAGTTCGTGCCTGCGAAAGCTGGGGAAAAAGAAGAAAAATTCTGGGAAGGCGCGGAATACACGCCGGAAAAGGAAGAACCCGTCGAAAACTGGGAAAAAAGCAAAAAACTCCAAGAACAGTACCCGGGTGACTTCAAGAATCGGCTCGAGATCGAAACGACCGAAAAATTCAAGGGCATCGTCAGCTTCGTCGACACGGCGACGACTACAAAAGGGCACGGGTGCGCCCCCGTCAAAGGTGAAGAAAACGGCAAACTCGTCACTGAAGAAGGCCCGCACAAGGGTTGGCTCGAATACACGAACGGGAGGATCTTCCTGGCCGCGGAAGGTCTGGAAATCAAGGGAGGCCAGCTCACGTTCGAACCGCCCGCGTGAGCCGGTTCTAGATCTGTAGTTCCCACGGAGCGTGGGGAGCGGGGCCGTCCCAGCGGCCCACGTTCTCCGCGCTCCGTTTCTGTTAAGCGCCCGGCGCGAGCACGGGCAGGCACTGCCCGTGCTCCTTGGATCGGTACATCGCCGCGTCGGCGCGCTTGACGAGCTCTTCGGAGGTGACGGCGCGCCGTCGCGAGCAGGCGACGCCGACGCTCGCGCGCAGCTCGACGCTGCCGCAGGAGAGCTCGAAGGTGCCGCACAGCGTCTCGCAGATGCGGTCGGCCGCGCGCATCGCCATCTCCGGCGCCGGGGACGTCGCGCAGCACGACCAGGAACTCGTCGCCGCCGAGGCGCCCGACGACGTCGCTGTCGCGGCTGGCGAGTTTCAGGCGCTCGGCGACCAGCACCAGCAGCTCGTCGCCGGCGGCGTGTCCGAGCTTGTCGTTGACCGGCTTGAACTGGTCGAGGTCGACGTACACGACGCCCGTGCTGCTCGCGTCCTCGCGCTCGAGCTCGCGCTCGAGCGTGCCGAGGACGGACGAGCGGTTGTAGCAGTGGGTGAGCGGGTCGAACGTCGCGCGGCGCTCGAGCTCCTGGCGCGCGCGGGCGCTGTCGGTGACGTCGAGCACGCACGTGATCGCGCCGCTGACCTCGCCGTTGGGGCGCAGCAGCGCGCGCAGGCTCATCAGCGCGCGTCGCCAGGCCCCTGACGGCAGCGTGATGTCGACCTCGATGTCGCGGTCGACGCCGTCGCTGCAGCACCTCCTCCAGCGCCGCGTCGAGCTCCGCGGCGCTCTCGTCGGTGAGCGTGTGCAGCAGTGTCGACGCCGACGCCGCCGGTGGCGCGTGTCGGCTCGTCGCGTCTGCCTCGGCGGCTCGCCGTGCTGCGCTCGGAGCCTCTGAGCCGTACAGGATCTCCAGCAGGCGGGCGTTGTTGTAGACGACGTTGCGCTCGGTGTCGAGGTGCAGCAGCCCCACGGGCATCGCGGCGGTGAGGCGGCGCAGCAGCTCCTCGCGTTCCTGCAGCGCCTCCTGGGCCTGCATCTCCGCGGAGATGTCGATGATCTCGACGAGCACGTAGTTGCGGTCGGGGTGGTTGAGGTAGTTGCGCAGCGTCGTGTCCACCCACATCCACGTGCCGTCCTTGCGCCTGCGGCGCAGCCGCGTCTGCTGATCGCGGCCGGTTGAGAGCACCGCCAGCCAGCCCTCGACCGCGCGGCCCTGATCGTCGGGGTGGATCTGGTCGAGCACCGAGTTGCCGATCAGCTCCTCCTCGGTGTAGCCGAACATCTCCGTGAACGCGTCGGTCGCACGCGAGCACCCGCGCGCCCTCGTCCTCCATCAGCGAGCAGAAGCGCGGCGCCGCCGGGCGCGAGCTCCTCGGCGTCGTCGCTGTCGCCCGCCTCCTCGTCGCTGGGGATGATCACGCCCAGCAGCACGCCGTGGATTTCGCGCAGGTCGATGAAGTGCAGCGTCGTCCACGTCGACGGTTTGCGCAGCAGGCGGACTTTGTCGGACGCCGCGCCCTCCTCCTGGGCGCGCAGCCACAGCCTGACGACCGTCGAGCGGTCGGCCGCGACGACGTTGTCGACCAAAGCGCGCCCCTCGATCAGGCCCTGGCCCCACAGGCCCACCGACTGGGGCACCGGCACGATCAGCCCGTTGCCGGCGAGCCCGCACACGAGCGCGTCGGGGTGCTCGCGCAGCAGGGCTTCGGCGCCCATCGCGACCGCTTGACCGTCCTTGGCCATCGGAAGGTCCATGTCGCGGTCGAGATCGGCCGCGCGGGCCCGCGCCATGAGTGCTGAAACGGCGGTTGGACATGGTGACGACGTGTCAGGCTATCCACTGTCATGCCCCTTGGGGGCCCGGCCAGGAAGGCCGTTCTTGTCCGCCCGGAGCGGCCAGAGGGCCGGTCCCGTCGGTCCAGAAGCGCCGGTCTCGTCGGTCCTTGACATTCTCAATAATCTTGATAAGGTTCATGAACATTGTCAGGTGAGCGCGGATGGCGGTGTTCGATCGCCGAGCCGCGACAAGCGGGCAACGTAGACCCACCTGACGTTTCTCTCCTCCCTGGGGAGTGGCCTGTAGGCCGCCTCCCAGAACCCTCCACCGACTGGGCCGGCTCCCCTCGCCGGCCCAGTCTCGTTTGGCCCCGGCCGGTCCGTCCTGGTCCTCCCGTGCCGGTCCGTCCTGGCCCGCTCCCGGCCCGTGCCGGTGCGCGGCTCAGCCGCCGGCGAACGGTGCGATCGGCACGCCGTGGTCGCGCTCGCGCATGCCGAGCTCGTACGCGCCGCCGTGCTCGCGTGCGCAGGGTCCTGGCCGGGCCGCCGTGCGCCCGCGTGACCGTCAGCTCGACGGCGGCGACCGAGCAGTGCATCACGTCGTGCTCGCTGCGCTGCGATCCGCCGCCGTCTGGGATCCGCGTAGCGCCAGCCGGCCGCCGACTCGCCGGGGACCGCGACGCTCGCGCGCAGCTCCAGGCCATGCCGCGCGCCGCGCAGCGTCAGCGTGCAGCCGCTCGCGTCCGCGTCGACGCGCGTCCCGCGCGCGCCGAGCCCGCCGAGGCGGTGGCGCGCGCCATCCACGAACAGCGCGCCGCTGGCCGACCCACGGGGTCATCCGCCCGGCGAGCTTCAGGCGCCCGAGCGCGACGTCCAGCCACGCGCTGGGCTCCTCGGCGAACGCGCGACCGTGCAACCAGATCCAGCGCTCGGCGTGCTCGGAGCCCCAGTTGTGCCCGACCATCCCCGGCCAGCCGCGCAGCTCGATCGCGCTCGCGCCCGGCGAGCTCGAGCACGCCGTCGAAGCTCGCCGCGGGCGCGGGGCTGGTCAGCTTCGTGCGCGGCAGCGGCGCGCGATACAGCCACGCGGGGGAGAGGTGACGCAGCTCCGCCTGATCGGCAGCGAAGCGCAGCGACCAGCGCGCGTCCCCGCAGCTGCCGTCGGCGTGCCCCGCGCCCATCGCGCTGTCGCCGACGGCGATCCAGCCGCCGGCCGGCACGCGCAGCTCGTCGGTGCTCAGCTTGTGCATGAACGGGCGCCCGCGGCGGGCGTCGAACACCGTGCACCACACCGATCCGCGCGGCGCGCGGCCGGGGGCCTTGTGGACGGTGTGGCGAATCCAGATCGCCACGGGCTCCTCGGGGGAGACCGCGCGCAGGTAGAACGACTCGTACATGCCCGCGCGCGCACGCGCGTGCGGAAACCTCGCTTCCGTGGCCATGGCACGCGATCGTAGTCGTGCAATCCGTGCGCCGCCGATCCTGAGAGGATGCCGGCGATGAAGCGCGACTCCCTCGTGCAGCTGCCCGCCGTGCTGAGCTCGCCACAGCCGCGCGTCGGACGCCCGCTACGTGATGGGCGTCGACGGGGGCGCGACGAAGACGCTCGCCGCGGTGCTCGACCTGCACGAGAGGAGGCTGTACGCTCGGTGCACGGCGGGCCGAGCAACGAGGACGCCGTCGGCGCGGAGGCCGCCGTGCGGGAGCTGTTGGGCGCCGCCGACGAGGCGATCGACGCGCGCGGGCATCGACGCCGGGCAGCTGGGCGCGGCGGTGCTGGCGATCGCGGGCACCGACACCGAGGACGTCGCGCGCAACGTGCGCGCGCGCGCGCACCGACGCGTGGATCGTCGTCAACGACGTGGTCGCCGCGTGGGCGACGCGCCACCGGCGGCGGACCGGGCGTGGCGGCGATCGCCGGCACCGGCTCGAACGTGTTCGGCGTGGGCGGCGAAGGTGCGCAGACGCGCGCGTGGCGTGCCGGCGGCTGGGGTCACCTGCTCGGCGACGAGGGCTCGGGCTACTGGCTGGGCGTGCAGTCGATCAAGGCGGCGCTGCGCGACCGCGAGGCGTCCGGGCCGCCGACGGCGCTGAGCGACGCCGTGCCCGCGTTCTTCGGCGAGCCGAGCATCGAGGCGGTCGCCGCGCGCGTGTACTCCAAGCCGCTCACCAAGGGCGAGATCGCGCGTTCGCGGTCGAGACGGCAAGCTCGCCGAGCAGGGCGACGCGGTCGCGCGCGAGCTCTACGAGCGCGGCGCCGCGCGAGCTGGGCAGCAGATCGCCGCGGTCATCCGCCAGACGGGCCTCAGCGACGGCGCCACGGGTTCCCCGTCGGGCTGATCGGCAGCGCGTTCAAGGCCGGCGCCGGTGTTCGTCGAGCCGCTCACGCGCGCCGATCCACGCGTGCGCGCCGCACGGCGCGCTGGTCGGCGCCGTCGAGATGGCGCCGCGTGGGCGGCAGCCTGCTGCTCGCCGCGCGCGCCTGGCGGCAGCTGCCGAGCGCGGTCGGCTTCGGCGAGCTCGAACGCGTGCTGGACGACCCATAGCCCTGCGAGCAGACTAGCCGCGCGCCCGCAGCCGCTCTTCGATCGCCGCGCGGTCGCCGATCGCCGCCGGCCCCGGCCCGCTGCATCCGCACGGCGCCGCGGCCGCGTTGGCGAACGCCGGCGGCCGTCCCGCGGCGGGCGCCGCCGCAGAGCGCGACGAAGAACGCCGCCGCGAACACGTCGCCCGCGCCGAGGTCGTCGACCGGCTGCTCGAGCGCGGGGACCTCCAGCTCGAGCGCCTCCTCGCCGTCCGCGCGTCAGGATCGTGTTCGGGCGCCGCGCCCGCGGTGACCGCCACGATCGCGCCGCCCGCGGCGCGCCGCCGCGATCAGCTCCGCGCAGCTGGCGCGCTCGTGCTCGCTGACGACGACGCATCGCGATCGCCCGAGCGACTCCGCGGCGACAGCCGCCGCGGCGCCCACGGGCGCGACCTGCGCGATCTCGGCCGTCCGGCGCCGCCCCACTCGCGCACGAGTCCCTGGGGGGTCAGCCCGACGAACGGCGCGCGCCCGCGCCCTACGCCAGCGGCGGGGGTCTCGCGGGCGACGGGCGCCAGGTGCAGGATCGCGGTGTCGAGCTCGAGGTCCTCGGCGCCGATCGGCCCCGGCCCACGCCAGCACGCGCTGGCTGCGCCCGGAGCCCGAGCCGCGGTGCGCAGCGTCGTGGTCCGCGGCGCGGGCATGCACCCGTCAGCTCGAGCTCGTCGCGGTGGGGCTCGAGCAGCGCTTCGATCTCGCCGGGCACGCCGCGCGTGCACGATCAGCGCGCGCAGCCCCAGCCTCGCGGCCTGCAGCGCGCTGTAGAACGCGGTGCCGCCGCGCGGCGCGAGCCGTCGTCGAGCACGTCCACCGTCACGTGTCCGACGGTCGTGTAGTCGAAGTGCAAGTCGCGGTTCACCCTCCCCTCCGGGCGAGCCTGTGGGACAATCGCGCGGGACGTGAAGGCCGGCGGGCAGCGGTGATCCGCCCGGACGCGAGCACTGCGCATACCAAATCGAACGTGCCTGCTCGCCTGTTGTGCTTGCTTGTAGCCGATGATTTTCATCACCGATCACCGTCGCGCGCTCGGCGGCCCTGCGCCGGCCTGCTCTGGCCTGGCGCTCCCCCTGGGCTGGCCGCCTCGCGGCGCGGGCGCTGCCTCCGGCGCCCGGGACATCCTCGCGCCGTGGCCGCGCAGCCTCGCACGCCGCGCGGCGCATCGCGACAGAGCCTCCCCGTACCCGGCCGGCGCCACGCGCCCGGCGTTCACGCCGCGAGCGCTCCGAATACGCGCGCCGGCCGCGTGGCTCCAGCGGCGACGCGGCCGCACCGTCGGCTCGGCGCTCGGCGCCTCGAGCGCCGGCGGCCGCCAGCATGACGAAGCCCAAGAAGCCCAAGAAGCCGCTCGCTGCACGGCAACCCGGCGCGGGCGCTGGCTGGCGTTCGAAGCGATGCAGAAGCACTTACTACATCAAGGGCTCCGGGCCTCTACGAGGGCGAACCGTTCTCCTACCTGTGGCCGTTCTCGCAGGCGTTCGCGGCGACCGTCAGCGTGGCGTACATCCCGCACCTCGGCGTGTCGCTGGCGCAGGAACTGCACGCGCGCCTGCACGGGCCTGAACTCCTACCTGGACACCGACAACTCGGGCGCCTCCGAAGGCACGTACACGAGCAACCTGGCGGCGTTCGACGGGACCGTCGCGCCGCCCGCCGGGCCGGGCGGGACGAAGTACTACGACGACAACGACTGGGTCGGCGATCGAGCTCGTGCGCCTGTACCAGCTCACCCACCAGGCGCCGCTGCTCGGCAGCGCGGAGGGGATCATGGCGTTCGAGATCGCCGGCTGGCAGGAAAGCGCCGGGCTGGCGTGCCCGGGCGGCATCCCGTTCTCCAACGCCGGCGAGCAACAACGAACGCAACACCGTCACGACCGCGCCGGCGGCGGAGCTCGCGATGCTGCTGTACCGACTCACCGGCAACACCGAATACCTGCAGTTCGCGCGAAAAGCGTACGAATGGGTGCGCAGCTGCCTGCAGGCAGCCCGAACCTGTACGCGGATCACATCGGGCGCCACGGCATCGTCGAACCGATGCTCTGGAGCTACAACCAGGGCTCGATGATCGGCGCCGGCACGCTGCTCTACCAGGCGACCGGCAACGCCGCGTACCTCTTCCAGGCGCGCCAGACCGCGAAGGCGGCGCTCGAGTACTTCACGCCCGAACGGCTCGGCTCCGAAATCCCGTTCTTCGTCTCCGTCTACTTCCGCAACCTGCTGTATCTGGACTCCGTCACGCACGACCCGCCCGGGCCGGCGATCGCGCAGAACTACGTCAACTACGCGTGGCAGCACCTGCGTCTCAGCGACAACGTGTTCGTGGCCGGCTCGCCGCCGTCCGCGCAGCTGCTCGTACAGGCCGCGATCGTGCAGATCTACGCGCTGCTGTCGATCCCCGCCGCGCATTACTTCTAGCGAGTACGCTCTAGTGGGCGCGTGACCGAGGGAACGAACCTCACGACGGCCGCGGGCCTCGAGGCTCTGGAGGCGGAGCTCGCGGTGCTCGAGGGGGATGGGCGCAGGGAGATCGCCGAGCGCATCAAGACCGCGCGCGAATGGGGCGATCTGAAGGAGAACAGCGAGTACCACGACGCGAAGAACGACCAGGCGCACCTGGAGACGAAGATCGCGCGGCTGCGCGAGAAGATCGCCGGTGCGGTGGTCGTCGAGGAGCGCCCGCCGGCGCGGCGAGGTCGTATCGTTCGGCTCCACGGTCGTCGTTCGCGACGAGGACGGCGCCGAGCAGACATGGCGGATCGTCAGCTCCCACGACGCCGCCCCGCGCGAGGGCCGCCTGTCGGCGGAATCGCCGATGGCGGTCGCGCTGCTCGGGCGCGCGCCCGGCGATCAGGCCGCGGTGACGCTGCCGAAGGGCAAACGCACGCTGACGATCGTCACCGTCAGCTGAGGCGCGCGTCGCGCGCGTAGGCGGCGCGGACACGCTTGACGAACCCTTCGGCTCGTCGCGGTAGAGGCGCTTGCCGTGGCGCAGCGCGCGCTTGCGCAGCACCCGCCGGCGCTTGGCGATCAGCTTCAGCAGGCGCTCGCGTGTGCGCCTGCCCGTGTACCACGTCTCGATCGGCGCGCCGGCCGCCCAGGCCGCCCGCGCGCACGCGCGCGGCGAGGACCGCCAGGTCGTGCTCCTCGCCGAGCAGTTCGCCGAGGCGCCATCGGGCGCACGGCCGGCGCAGCTGGCGCTGCCCGAGCATTTCGGCGGCGTAGCGCAGGTCCTTGACGCGCTTGCGCCACTCGTGCATCGCGATCATGCGGTCGCCCTTGCCGCGCGCGACACGCCGGTAGCGCGTGCGTCCCTGGCGGTACAGCCGCTCGAGGTCCGCCTCGATCAGCTCGATGCCGTCGCGGTCGGACAGGCTCCACGCGCCGACGCGCCAGCGCAGCGCGTGCAGCTCGCCGAGCACCTCCGCGCGCGCGCCGGGGTCGGCGAGCGTGTCGCGCTCCACGCGCGCGTGCTCCGCGCGCAGGCGCCGGCGCAGATCGAGCACGGCGCGGCGGCGGCCGAGCTTGCGCGGGTGGCGCGTCATCAGCGCGTCGAGCGTGCTCAGCATCACCGCCGCGTCGCGCGCGCCCGACAGGCTGCGCGCGGCGTCGCGCAGCACCGCGTTCTCGCGCGCGCGCGCCCCGCCCCCGAGCTCGCCGTCGAGCAGCCGCATCAGCGCGCGCAGGCGCTTGAGCGCCTTGCGCGTCTCGTGCACCGCGCGTTCGTCCGGCGTCGCGGCCCGGCGCCGTCCTCGCCGGCGGTCAGCGCGCCGTCCTCGCCCGGGGCGAGCAGCTCGAGCGTGAGCTCCAGCTGACCGAGCGCCATGCGGCGCACGCCGTCCGCGAGGCGTTCGCCGGGCGCCAGCGCGAGGCGGCGGTCGAACCGGCGCTGGCGCTCGCGTTCGCGCTCGAGCTCGAGCCGGCGTTCCTGCGCGCGGCGGCGCTCGCGTTCGGAGCGCGCCAGCGCCACCCCCACGCCCACGGCGACGGTCACGGTCGCCGCCACCGTCGCGGCCAGCGGCGCCACAATGGAGCCATGCCCAGCCTTCCGCGCGCCCCATGGTGGACGGTGCGCCGCGCCGCGAATCGCAAGCCGGCGACGTATAGCTGTCCGATCTGTGGTCATCCGCTACCCGCTCTCAGCGAGCATATGCTGATCGCGCCCGAAGGCGACACCCGCCGCCGTCGCCACGCGCACACCGCCTGCGTGCTCGCCGCGCGCAGGCGCGGGCAGTTGCTGCTCAGGGACGAGTGGCTGCGCACGCAGCCGCACTCGCCGTCGCTGTGGCGACGGCTGCTGCGGCGCGGCTGAGCTCGCGCCGGCCGGCTGGCGGTGTGCGGCCGGCCCCGCCCCGCCATCGCGGCGCGGCGGGGCGTGTCGGGCGGCCTGAGCCCGTTCAGGCGCCGAACGCGTGCACGTGCTCGGGCTCCACGCGGATGATCACGCGCTGTTCGCCCGGCTGGCGCATCGGGTACTCGTCCACGCCCATGTACTTCTTGGCCATCGCGTCGATGTGCGCGTCCGCGCCCTCGTGCGTGCGCTCGGCGACGCGTCCGCGCACCTCGACGTACTCGTAGGGGTTCTCGGCGTTGACGACCGTCAGCGTCACGCGCGGATCGCGCTCGACGTTGCGCACCCACGCGCGTCCCTCGGCGCTGTTCAGCACCGGGCGGCCCTCCTGGACGTCCACCCACACGGGGACGCCGTGCACGGAGCCGTCGGCGCGCAATGTCGCCACGTGGCAGAAGTTCTTGGCCTTCAGCAGAGCCTCGGCGCGGCCCTCGATCTTGTCGCTCATCGGTACAAGCCCTTTCTCGCGGTGTGCAGTGTGTGCACACCACGATACGGTGCGTGGAGCGCCGCGGCTACCCCGCCGGAGCCGGCGTCGCGCTGTGGCCGACGATGAAGTATTCGTAGAAGCCGGGGACGTGGGGGGAGGCCCGCAGCAGGTGCACGCCGAGCTCTTCCACGATCGCTCCGCCGCGGTAGTCGAAGCGCAGCGTCATGCGCGTGAAGTGGCCTTCGCGTGGGGCGAACGCGCGCACGCTCACGGCGCTCGGCGCGTACGTGCCGCCCGCGCAGCTCGGTTCGCAGCCGTCGATCCACACGGCGCCGGTGCCGATCGCCACCGTGGCGGTCCACGTCGGCCAGCTCATGTGCCCGAAGTGGTCGGCCGCCGTGCCGCCGTCGAAGCCGCCCAGGAACGCGCTGCCGTCACCGGTGAAGCCGACGACCGCGGGCCGCACCTGGAAGGGGTGGCGCACGCTCTGGTGCGTAAGCAGGCCGGGTAGACGTGCCGCCGCGGCCAGCGGCGGTAGACGTGCCGCCGCGGCCAGCGGAGCGCAGAGCAGCGCGGCGCACCCGAGGATCGCCGTCGCCGCTCCGGCGCGGGCGCCGGTTCGGGCGCGGGTGCGAGCTCCGATGCGGGCGCCGTCCATGTGTCTCGCCAAGCGCACGCTGACCACCTAGTAGCGACTCGTGCCGCTCGCGGAGTTGGCCGGTGGGATCGGGTCGAGCGCCACCAGCTTGCCGTCGTCGAGCTGGAAGCGAACGGTCGCGCGGCCGCCGCTTGGGCTCGCGAGCGGGTCTCCCTTCCGATACAGCGGGTAGCCGAGCGTGACTTCCGTGTCGCTCTGGGCGAGCACCTCGACGGTCGCACTCGGTTCCTTGGTATCCGTGCCGATGTAGCGGCCGGCGACGAAGAAGAATGCCTGCTGACCGTAGCCGTCGCCCGAGCCGGTGCGGGTCCCCACGAGCACGCGCAGCGTTTGGCTCGCGTGATACTGCGAAGTTTCGCTGGGGGTATAGCCCCGGGCCTTCAGGGCGGCGACCGCGCCGGCGAGCCCTTCCACCTGGGTTTCCTGCTGGGTGAATTCGGGCTCAGGAGCGGTGCGTGTGGTCGTCGGCGCCGCGGTGCCGCCGGCGGTGCTCGTCGGGGCGCTCGTCGTGGTGGTGGGCGTGGTGGCGGTGGCGGTGGCGGTCGTCGTGGTGCTCGACGCGCCGCTCGTGGAGGTGCTCTGCGTCGCCGCCGGCGCGCTGGCGGCCGTCACCGTCTTCGTCTGCGAGCCCCCGCAGCCCCCGAGCGCCACGGCGCTGCACGCGCCCAGCAGCGCCAGCAAAGTAGCCGGCGTCAGCGCTCGGGTGAGCTTCCGCTGCATCACAGCCATGGTATTCGGCGTGCGTCCGACCGTTCCCCCGCCGACACATTGCCCGGTGCTCCCTCTGAGGCGCTACGATCGAACGCAGAGACGGATGTCTGCTCCATCTGCACAGATCCCTGGCCCGGGCGGCAAGCCGAAGCGCGAGCAGCATCGCAGCAGGATCGAACGGGTGCGTGCCGTCGGCCCGCTGCTGCTGGCCGCGGTCTTCATCGCGTTCGCGGTGCTGAACCTGAACCAGGTGAAGGTCGACTGGATCGTGGGATCAGGTCACGCGCCGCTGATCATCGTGATCGTGATCTCGGTGCTCGTGGGCATCGTGCTCACGCACTTCGCGGAGCGCGTGGGCCGCAGACGTCGCTAGCCGGCTGGCGCTCTCCGGTGATGATCTCCGCGGCCTTGGCGGCGCCGATGAAGGGTGCGAGGACGACGTAGGCGAGGTGGTCGGAGAGGGCGGCGAGCAGCTCGATCCGCCCGCCGGCGACCTGACAGCGGATGGTGTGCCAGATCGCACCGGCGACGGCCTCGGTGGTGAAGCTGCCGTGCGCCTCACGGGGGGCTCCCTCGGTGAGCAGCGTGGCGATGCTGTGGAACAGCTCGATGGTGCGCTCGAGCGCCTCGTCGCCGGCGAAGAAGGTCTCCTGGCCGAGCGTGCGGGCCTGCAGCGGACGGCGGGCCAGGTAGCTCATCAGCTCGGCGAGCACGCGGCGGACCGCCTGGGGCCAGGCGTCGGAGACGAGATCGGGATCGGCGGCAATCGCGAGCAGTTCGTCGCCGATCATGTCGAGCGCGGCGAGGAAGCACGCTTCCTTGTCGGCGAACAGCTCACAGAAGTCGTCGATCGAGACGTTCGCCTCGTCGGCGATCTGGGGCGCGCTCAGCGCACGGTAGTCCTCGCGCGTGACGAGTCGCAGGATGCCCTGCAGGAGGCGCGTGCGCTGGTCGTGGCTGGGAGCTTCGGCGCCGCTGAGCCTGTTGCCATGGGCCGATGAGATCTCGCGCATGCGCGCCGCCATGCCGGCGGCCATGGACTCGGCCATGCCCTCCGCGGCGGGGGTCTGAAACAGCAGCATCCACCCGAGCATCTCGCCCGCAAGGTCGACGCTCGCGGGCGTGTGCCCCTCGCGCAGGAAGGCCGACGCCGCCCCGTGCAGCCCGCCGGCGATGCCCCTGACGATCGGCATCGGCAGCGGCGTCGTCCCCGGCGATTCGGCGAAGCTGCGCGCCAGCAGGTGCTCGCAGATGCCGGTCGCCCTGTGCAGGCGCTGCACGCCGGAGGGACCCACGCGCTGAGCCTCGAGCACCACGAGCAGGGTCGCGTTGCGATCGTCGGAGGTCAGCTGGGCGAAGCGCTCGAAGACCGCCCTCGCGCGCTCCTCCAGCGGTCCCTTGGTGGCGACGTAGACCTCCCTGACCTGCTTCAGCTCGCGGCGGACGATCAGATCGTAGGTGGCAAGGAAGCACGCTTCCTTGTTGGCGAACTGCTCGTAGAAGGAGCGTCGGGAGACGCCCGCGAGGCCGATCACCTGCTTGACGCTCGTCCCTTCGTAGCCATTGCAGGCGACCGCCTCTACCATCGCGCCGTGGATGCGCGCGCGCTGGTGGAGGATGACCTCGTTGCGCTCGAGGCGGTGGGGCCCATGGGGCAGGCGCTTGTAGATCGGGCCCGTTCGCGCTTTGGCGGCTCGCGCCGAGCTGTTGGTCCTGTTGGCTTTCTCCATTCTTCCTGTGCGCGCCTCGCGCGCGGTCGACGACGCTCTGCGTCCTGGTGCCATGCTCCCTCCCCTCGACGCGACCTTTCGAACCACCCGACTGCTGTCATGTGTCTGGCCTGTCAATCATCCCATGTCAGCAATTTTTTGTCTACAGACAAGCGACGGACGTCCGGTCGAGCCCTTCGGACGATCAGCGCGAGACGATCGTTCGTCAGTGCAGGACGATCTTCAGGGCGAGGATCGCGATCCCCATGGCGGCGCCCGCGCCGCACTCGAGCGCCAGCTCGCGCGCGCTCGCGCGTGAGCGGATGCCGGCGATCAGCTCGAATGCGACGAGGCTCGCGATGGCGCTCCAGAGCGCGGCCGTGACGGCCGTCTGCTGGGCGGCGCCGGCGATCCAGCCGATCGTGAGCGCCGCCAGCGGCAGCGCTGCCCCCTCGACGATCGCCCAGTCGCGTGCGAGGGCGCGCCCGAGCGTGCGAGCGCTGAGATGCTCTTGGCGGGTCAGGCGACGCCCGAGGACTTCCGCGTAGGCATGCGCGAACCAGTAGAGCATCGCCGCGATCGCGGCTGAGGCGACGGTGTCGAGATAGGTCTCGTGGCGGCCGCTCTCTGCCGCGAGCAGCGCGCCGATGACGATGATCCCGTAGACGACCCCGGAGGGGTTCTCCGCGGGCACGACCCGATCGGCGGCTCGCGCGAGCAACGCACGCATCCGGCGATTATCCGCCGGGACTCAGCGGAGCGGCATGTGACGCCGCATGTGGCGCCACGGCCGATCGCGTACCAGATGGCAGTGGGACCCTCGCAAGTCCGGAAGGAATGAGAGCGTTTATCGGGTGTGTTCCCGGCGGGGATAGGGGTGTGGCGCAAGGTCGCACGCGGCGCGAGCCTGGGCGGCGGCCGGTGACGACTGTCGGTGTGATCGGGCTGGGCTATGTGGGCTTGCCGCTGGCGGTGGCGTTTGCTGAGGCTGGCTGCGATGTGATCGCGGTGGACGTCGACTCGCGCAAGATCGAGTCGCTGGCGGCGGGGGAGTCCTATATCGAGGACGTGTCCTCGGAGGCCTACCGGGCGGTGGCCGACCGGATCCACGCGACCTCGCGGTATGCGCGCCTGGCGAAGGCGGATGCGGTGCTCGTGTGCGTGCCGACACCTTTGACGGCTAACCGCGAGCCTGATCTGGGGCCGCTTGTGGATTCGACGCGGGCGCTGGCGGAGGTGCTGCAGGCGGGGCAGCTGGTGGTGCTCGAGTCGACGACGTACCCGGGGACGACGCGTGAGCGGGTCGCGCCGCTGCTCGAGGAGTCGGGCCTCGCGGCTGGGAGGGATTTCTATTTGGCGTTCTCGCCGGAGCGCGTGGACCCGGGGCGGACGGACTTCACGCTCAGGAACACGCCGAAGGTGCTCGGCGGCTTGACGGATACGTGTACGCAGCGCGCTGAGGAGCTGTATGGGCTTGTGTGCGATGAGCTGGTGCGGGTCTCGAGCCCGGAGGCGGCGGAGCTGACGAAGCTGTTGGAGAACATCTTCCGCTCGGTGAACATCGCGCTCGTGAACGAGATTGCGATGTTGACGGACAGGATGGGGATCGATATCTGGGAGGTCGTGGACGCTGCCGCGTCCAAGCCGTATGGGTTTATGCGGTTTGAGCCGGGGCCGGGGATGGGGGGTCATTGCCTGCCGGTGGACCCGTTCTATTTGAGCTGGCGTGCGCGTGAGTTCGATATCGCGACGGAGTTCATCGAGCTGGCGGGGAAGGTCAACCAGCAGATGCCCTACCACTGTGTCGCGAAGGCCCAGCGCGCGTTGAACGACGCGGGTAGGGCGGTGAAAGGCGCCCGGGTCGCGGTGATCGGCGTGAGCTACAAGCCGGGGGTGGGCGACATCCGCGAGTCACCGGCGTTGAAGATCATCAGCCTTTTGAAAGACCTGGGGGCGGAGGTCGCCTACCACGACCCCCACGTGCCCGCCCTACAGGAGTTCGCGCTCACGAGCACGCCGTTGGATGACGCGATCGCGGACGCCGATCTTGCCCTGATCGTGACCGCGCACCCGGGCGTCGATCACGCCATGGTCGCCCAGCGCTCGCGGCTCGTGCTCGATCTGCGCGGCATCACACGCACCAGCAACCACACCAACGTCGTGCGCCTGTAGTCCGCGGGCCGGGGTCGGGCCCCCTCACTCCCCGGGCAGGCGCTTCAGCTCGTCCTCGAGGACCCGATCGACGAGCGCATGAACCTGGCGCTGCAGCCAGAGCGGCGTGAGCGTATGCGTGTCGGCTGAGGTCCCCAGGAGCGCCAGCTCGAGGTTGGGCCAGCGATCCATGCGGTCGAGCACACCCTTGCGGCTGAGCTCCCCGCGCAGCACCTCCTTCCCCGTGAACATCAGCAGCGCACGCTGGTCGCGGTCCCTGAGCGCATCGAAGAGATCTTCGATCGGCTCGCGTTCCGCTGGCTCGCGTGTGTCCGGCGTGCGTCCATCCCCGTTTCGCTGGCGGGCGAGGACGATCCGCTCGCGTGCCCGGGTCGGTCCGCTCGCCACTCGCCCGACGAGCGTGCGCCCGGTTTCGAGATGCTTCTCCAGCTTGATCTCGCCAGTGAGCACCTTGCGCCATGTCGAGGGCAGCAGCGCCTGCCTGCCGAGGCGGCGCGTACGCCTGAGGGTGTGCCGCCACTCATCGAAGACGAGCGTGCGCGGATTGAGCATGATCACGGCCGCCACGCGCTCATCGGCGACGGCGGTCTGCGCCGACCAGTAGGCCCCCGAGCAAAGGCCGAGCATCACGAAGCGCGGCGGCAGTCCGCGCTCGACGAGCGCCTCCAGCGCCGCGCGAGCCTGCTCGACGTACACCGGCCTGTAGAAGGCCGTGACCTGTCCGAGCACCGTGGCGTCGCCGTCGGCATCGCCGATCCCGGCCGCGTCGAGTCGCAGCGTCGGCACGCCGTTCGCGGCCCAGCGACGCGCGATCTCGACCCACATGCGGTTGGGGCCGGTCCGTCGTTGCGGCCCCGCGTTCAGCAGCAGCGCGCAAAGCTCCCTGCGAACGCCGAGCGGCTCGGTGAGCACTCCGAACAGCCGCCCGCCGGGTCCGTCGATCGACAGCGGCCGCTCGCGCAACGCGACGCCCGAGAAGTCCAGCGTCAGCTCGTCGCTATCGGCCGCCTCGCCCGCCGGCGCGGAGCCCGCCGCGGAGCGCCTCGGGTCCGTCGAGACCGCGACCGGCGCTCCGCTGCAGGACTCTCCGTCATGGAGCCACGAGCTCACGAGCTCGAACACCTCCCGCGGCGTCTGTGCGTCCTGGGACTCCACCATCATCGCTCCGTAGCCGGGTCCGTCCGCCACGGTCACCTCGGCTCCCGCCCGCTCGAGCATCGCGGGCAGGGCCTTGTCGACCTTCAAGCCGTCGCGTCCGAGCAGCAGCGCCCGCCGCGTCGAGGTGCTGGAGACGTCCATCTCGCCGAGGTCGAGCTGTTCGAGCTCGACGACCGTTTCGGCGCTGAGCAGGTAGCCGTTCGCCACGATCGTCCCGTCGTCCGCCGGATCGCCGCTCGGCGCGGAGTCCCCCGCGTTGGGCGCGTTCGCGAACTCGAACGCCGAGAACGTGCGCAGCTCTCGCAGGAGCGTGCGTCCGCGCGAGGGCACGGCCCACATTGCCAGCTCGTCGATCGGGGCACCGTTCAGCGCGGCGTGGCATGACACCATGCCGCCGAGGCCGATGCCGATGGCCGCCACCTGCGTGGCGTGCTCATCGCGCGCCAGCCACCTCGCGGCCGCGTTCGTCGCCGCGGTCCACGTCTCCAACTGCCCCGGATCGCTCGGGGTACCGGCGCTGTCCCCGCTCCCAGGAAGGTCGATCCGCAGCGCGGTGTGGCCCGCTCGCGCCAGATGTTCAGCCCATTCGCGACGGATGCGATACGAGCACATGTCCTCCCAGCCGAACGGCGGGCACAGCAGTACCGCCGTCGGTCGCGGCTCGCCCTCCGGCCTGTGCAGGACGGCGAATACCGGCGTGCGGAGCCCCTGTAGATAAAAGGCTCGCGTTGGTTGTGGTGTGCTCATCGTCGCGTCCCCCATGCGGAATTATCTACGTGGATGCGGTGGACCCGGAACGTTGCCCCCCCAAATGGGTGGGGATATCCGGCGACTATTACGAGATAATTCGCCAATGGCATTCGGGACGGAACCTGGATCGCACATGGCTTTGGGGCGACGCCAGCAAGGGAAGGTCTTGGGTGTGCTCCTGGCGGTGTGCTGCGGGCTGTGCCTGCTCGGCGCAGGCGGCGCGATGGCGGAAACGGTGTCGTTCACGACGCCCGGGTGCACGACCTGGACCGCGCCCACCGGATCGCATTTCCAGATCCAGGCGACCGGCGCACCTGGAAGCGCAGGCGGGAGCTACGTGTATCCGGTGGTCCCCGAAGAAGTCCTCAACAGCGGCGGTGCGGGCGGTCGCGGCGATGTCGTCTCGGCCGCGCTGGCCGGGATCTCCGCGGGTACGCGCCTGTTCGTATGCGTGGATATCGGCGGCGGCCCCAGCGGGAGCTCGCAGGGCGAACTCCGCTGCGAGGAAACGATAGGACGCCTGGGGTGCTTTGCCGGCGGCGCCGGTGGCGGCGCGTCCGGTGTCAGCCTGGGTGGCGACTTCAGCCAGGCGGCGCTCGTCGCGGGCGGCGGCGGTGGCGGCGGCGGGCTCTCTCCATACGGTCTCGGCGTACCCGCCAACAACGGCGGCGCAGCGGGGGAAGCGGGCGGTGGCGGCGAACGAGAATTGACGGAACCGTATTCGGCGTATGACGACTACTTCGGTGGTGGCGGCGGCGGCGGATCGAGCAGTGAAGGCGGCTCGGCCGGTCGCGAAGGAGTCGACGGTACGGCTGGGTCGCGTGGCTCGCGGTTCACGGCCGCTGGTCCTGGCACCGGCGGGTCCGGAGGCTACGGCGAATACAACGGCCCCTGCGACTCGTCTCCGTGCGAGGGCGGCGGCGGCGGTGGCGGTGGCGGTGGCTACTACGCCGGCGGCGGTGGCGCCGGCGCCGGCATCGATGGCGGTGGCGGCGGAGGCGGCTCCTCGCTGGTGCCCGCCGGGGGTACGGTCGCCCTGGCCCCGCCGGCGACCGAAGCGGCGGTGCAGATCAGCTACATCCCAGGTCCTTCGGTTGACACCGAAGCCGCGTCCGGGATCGCGCAGGGCGTCGCGACCCTGAACGCGAGTGTCAACCCGAACGGGGACACGGTGAGCGACTGCCACTTCGAATACGGGTCGACGCAAGCCTATGGCTCGGTGGCGCCGTGCGAACCGGCGCCGGGGTCGGGCTCGAACGCGGTCGCGGTATCCGCGTCGCTGTCCGGCCTCAGCCCGAAGTCTCCGTATCACTTCAGGGTCGTCGCGACGAACGAAGGCGCCACCAACTACGGCAGCGACCAGGCGTTCGAAACGCTCCCCAACCCGCCGGCGGTGACAGCCGTGACTCCCGATGGCGCGCTCGAAGCGGGCGGGACACCGGTGACGATCAGCGGCAGCGGCCTGGCGGAAGCCACCGCGGTCAGGTTCGGCGCCGTCGACGCGACACACTTCACGATCGACTCGGCGACCTCGATCACCGCGATCGCACCCGCGCATTCGCCGGGCACGGTGGCGGTGACCGTAACCAACGCAGGCGGGACCAGCACGACGAGCGAAGCCGACGAGCTCAACTATGTGGCGCCCGGACATGCACCGGCAATCACGCGTGTGTCGGCCAAGAAGGGCCCCGCCGCGGGTGCCAGCACGATCACGATCAGCGGCACGAGCTTCGTTGGCGTGACGGCCGTCAAGTTCGGGTCGGCGAATGCGCTCGCGTTCAAAGTCAACTCGGCGACATCGATCACTGCCGAATCCCCGCCGGGGACCAGCGGAACGGTGGAAGTGACCGTCACGACCCCCAACGGGGAGAGCGCGGTGACCAGCAAGGATCGCTTCAGCTACGAAGCGCCCACGGTCACGAACGTGACCCCCGACACCGGCGCCCTGGCGGGTGGCGCTCGCGTGACGATCAAAGGCAGCGGCTTCGCGCTCGGGACGGGGACCGTCTTCGATTTCGCCAAGACGCCCGGCACGTCGGTCAGCTGCACGTCCACCAGCGCATGCACGGTGACCAGCCCAGCCGCGGCGAAGCCCAAATCCGTCGATGTGATCGCGAAGGCCGGCAAGGCAAAGAGCAAGAAGAGCTCGCCCGCTGACACCTTCACCTTCGACTGATCGACCGCGCTCGCAACGACTCGGCTCGCGTGCCGGCCGCGCCGCGATGATCAGGGCGCAACCGGCAGCGCGAGATCGAGGTGGCCGCTCATGTTCGCGGCGCTCACCACGCTGTCGCCCAGAGCGCGCTTGCCCGAGGTGGGATGGAGCGTCACCGCGCGCGCGCCGCCGGGCTCGACGCAGAAGCCGTCGTCGCTCGCCACGTAGCCGGGCGCCGACACGCGCACGCCGTAAGCCAGTCGCGTGCTGGCGAGCGTCAGCCGCACCGCTCCGCCGGCGAGCGGCGCGCTCTCGACGGCGAGTCCCAGCCGCTCGGGCGCCTCCCGCTCCAGCGGCCGCCCCGCGGGGAAGCGCACGGCCTGGGAGATCAGCTTCGCGCCGGGCGAGCCCGCTCCGGTGGCGTCCGCGCGTTCGAGGCTGACCACGATCGCGTCCTGTGCCGGCGGCCCGAAGCGGTAGGCCCAGGACGCGTCGACGAAGTGGCCGACGATCGTCTCGACGTTCCACCGGTCCTGGCTGTGGGCCGCCAGCTCGATCGCCGTCGCGGCCTCGCCGACGCGCAGCTCGAGGTCGCGGTAGAGCGCGACCCGCAGCGTGGCGATCAGCGGCCGCGGGCGATCGTTGGCGACGTGGGCGACGACCCCGCCAAGGCCCTCGTCGATCGTCCACACGGCCACGGGGGCGAGCGCGCGCTGAGATGGTGGTAGGCGACCTTGGGCACGCCGCGATGATCGATCACGCCCCAGCCGGCGCCCGGCCAGCAGGTCGCGCAGCCACAGCACGAGCCCGCCGCCGCAGGGCGAGGCGGCGCGGCGCCACTCGCCGAACACCTCCGCCATCACCTCGCCCGTCGCCAGCGCGCGAGAGCTCCAGGTAGCGCTCGCGGTCGGTCGCGGCGCAGCTCGGCCGGGTCGAGGTCGAACAGCAGCCCGAGGTAGTGGTCGCGGACGTCCTCGAAGTCCCAGTCCGGCGCCGACGTCGCGCGGGCACGCCGGCCTTCCAGCCGCGGGTGCTCGTCGACGGCCGAGGCCGGGCCGAGGCCGCGGCAGCATCGCCTCGATCGCGGCGTCGCGGGGCACGTTGGAGAAGGCCAGGCACTCGGCGGCGAAGCGCACGCTCGCGCGGCGGGCGTCCTCGAGCGGCCGGCGGTAGCCGCCCACGCCGTAGTAGTTGGCGATGCCGCGATCGGGACGGAACGGCAGCTCGCCGCCGCACGGGGCCGAGGGCACGTAGACCGCGTCGACGCCGCTCTCGCGCGACCAGCCCCGGCAGCAGCTCGCCGAACAGCTCGCCGCGCCCGAGCGCCGGGATCGAGGCCGAGCATCGCCACCTGCTGCTCGACCTCGCTGTTGCCGCACAGCACCGCCAGGCTCGGCCGCCCGCGCCAGGCCGCCCAGCACCTGCCGTGCGCCTCGCGCGTCGACCGTCGCGCGGAACTGCTCGTCGGCTGATCGGGTAGTCGAAGTTGGCGAACATGAAGTCCTGCCAGACGAGGATCCCCAGCTCGTCGCAGAGGTCGTGGAACGCAGCGCGTCTCATAGGCGCCGGTGCCGGGGAGGCGCAGCATGTTCATGCCCGCCTCGCACGCCTGCACGAGCGGCCGCGCGCAGCTCGTCGTCCGACGGGCGCCATCGCCGATCGTGTCGAGCGGCGTCCAAACCGCGCCGCGTGCGAACACGCGCACGCCGTTGACGTGCAGGTCGAGCCCGTCGCGCTCGACGTCGTGATCGCCGCTCGTCCCGAATGCGAGCTCGCGAAAGCCGACGCGACCCGCGTCGATGACCGTCTGCGTGGACGCTCCGCCGACCAGCATGCGCACGTCGTGCAGGGCCGGCTCGCCGTGCGTGTGCGGCCACCAGCGCGCCACGTCGGGCACCGGCAGCTCGCCGCGCGCGGCGGGCTCCCGTGCCGGCGCCGCGCGAGCGCGAGCTCGGCTGCGGTGCGTGCCCGACGGCCCGTCCAGCTGCGACCTCGACCGCGCTCGACGGCGCGTCCGTCCAGCGGCGCGCAGCCGCGCCACGACCGAGAGCACGCCGACGCCGTCGGCGTCGATGCGCGGGCGGAGCGCGCAGCTCCTCGACCGCGAGCCCGCCGCCGGCGCTCCAGGCGCACCGGCTCGCCACGGGCCGACGGCGGCCGGCCCGGGCGCGAAGCCGGGCGCGCGGCCGAGCAGCATCGTGCGGAAGAAGCGCAGGTTGCCGCTCGGCGACCAGCCGCGTGCGCCAGCGCGCGCGTGGGCGACGCGGCTCGGCGAGCAGCGGCGCGAGCGCGCGGCAGCAGATCGCCAGCTCGTTGGCTGGACACCGTCGCCGGAGGCGCGCTCAGGCGCGTCCCGACCTGCAGCTCATGGGCCGCGAACATCGAGTCGCTGTCGCAGCACGCAGCTCGCCGTTGAGATACACCTCGGCGACCGTCGCGATGCCGTCCAGGCACAGGCACACCTCCTCGCCGGGTCGCGCCGGCTCGGCCTCGAAGCTCGTGCGAAACCACCAGTCCTCGCGCGTCGAAGTCGTGGGGCTCGCCAGGCCGCCACTCGCCGGCGTCGCGCAGCGCGCCGGCGGCGGTGCCAGGCACGCGCGCGGGCATCCAGCGCAGGCCGTCCAGCTCCGCGGCGTCGCGGTGCATCCCCGCCGGTGAGGCCGCGGCCTGCCAGCCGCTGGACAGCGTGTGCGTCTCGTGGCCGTGCACGCGGGCGCGCGAGCGCCCGCTCGGCGCGATGCGCCCGCCTCAGGCGAGCGCGGCATCGAGCTGCTCCATCGCCTCGTCCCAGGCGGCGCCAGCGCGGCCAGCGCCGCCTCGGGCTCGAACGGCGCGGCGGCGCGCGAGCCTGAAGGAGAGCGCCTTGCAGCCCTCGACGATCCGCGCCAGCGCCTGCGACGCCGCGCTCGGCGCTGTCTCCCGAGCAGCCACTCGGCCTGGCGAGGCGGCAGCCTCGAAGGCCGAGCCAGCCATCCGCACGGTCGCGAACGCGTAGGCGTGATAGTCGCTCGCGTCGCCTTCCAGCAGGCGCGGCAGGTCGCGCTCGAGCTGCGCGGCGAAGCGCGCGAAGGGGTTGCTCGCCGGGCGGCGGGCGAGGTGGCGGCGCAGCGAGCGCGCGCGCGGCCTCGCGCAGCTCGGCGCCGTGCAGGCGCGGCGCCGGCGTCGAAGCGCACGAGCTCGGTGTAGGGAGGCAGGACGTCCTCGCGAGAACGACGCGTCCGAGGCGGAACACCCCGCGGTAGTCCTCGCCGGCGAGCTCGTACAGCCCGGTCGCCGTGGAAGTAGCGCAGCCGCTCGGCCTCGAGGTCGATCGCCTCGACCACGACCGAGCTCTTGACGTGCTCGCGGCGATAGCTGGTCGCGGCGGTGTCGGGCAGATACCAGGAGTCCAGCTCGACGATCAGCGTGCGCTCCGCGGCGATCTGCTCGGCCGCCTGCTCGGGCAGCGGTCGGTAGGGCTGCATCTCGTGGATGTCGATGCCGAACAGCAGCTCGAGATCCTCGGGGAGCGGCTTGAAGAACGTCCACTGGTCGCCCTCGAAGTCCATCCGCAGCGGTGCAGCCCATCGCCGCCAGCGGCTCGTCGCCGCGGGCGTGCAGCAGCTCGATCAGGATGTCCGTGTAGCAGTTGGTTTCCACGTAGGTGCGCGCCGGGCTCGTGCAGCGCGTGCGAGCGGTAGCTCGCCGGATCGAGTCCCGAGCAGGCTCGACGCAGCCCGGGCGCGGCGCCGCTCATCGCTCCCATAGCTCGCTCGCGCACCGTCGGCCGGCCAGGCGCTCGGACGTCGAACCCGTGGGTGCGCGAACAGCGCGATCGTGATCCGCTCGAGGCCGAAGCCGAGGCAGGCGGTGTGCGCGCCGCTCGCCGTCGGCGAGCTCGATGCCGTAGGCGGAGGCGAAGTGGTCCTGGTGGTAGTTGAAGGACGCCACCGCGGTCGGCTCGGGGCCGGCGATCTGCGTGAGCACCTCGAACTTCAGCTGCTGCTCGCGCTGGCTGGCCGCGAGCATCCGGCCGCTGCGCCCGAAGAACGGGTCGGTGGCGACGTCGAGCTCGACCTCCAGGCCGAGCGCAGCCGAGCAGCTCGAGCGCGCGCTCGCGCCAGATCGTCGCGCCACGCGCTGCACGGCCTCGGGCTCGCCGATCCGCACGATCTCGCGCTGGTGGAACATCTGCAGCCGCGCCGGGTCGCCGGAGGGCTCGTGGCGGAAGACGTAGGCGCCGCCGGCGTCGACCGTCACGCCGCCGGGCGCGAGCCGGCCGCGCGCGGCGATCGCCGGGATAGACCGGGTAGCAGGCCGCGGGCGTGAGCACGAGGTCGGTCATCCCCTGGAACTCGCTCCAGTCCTCGTGGCGGCTGGCGCGCTCGTACTGCTCGGCGGCCTGCGCCTCGGTGCCCTCGAAGGCGAAGATGCTGCCGGCGAGGTGGGGGAAGGACTTCAGGTAGCCGACGCGTCTCGAGGTCGCGGCGCGGCAGGATCGGCGGGAAGCGCAGCTGCTCGGGCGCCTCGCCGGCGGCCGCGCGCGTGACCAGCGCGGCGACGCGCTCGCGCACGTCCTCGAAGTCGCCGCCGCGGCCGTAGACGCCGGGCACGCCCGTCTCGATCAGCAGGCGACGGTCGAGCAGCTCGCGCAGCAGCGCCGCCTGGTCGGGGCTGGCCGGGGCGGCGCCCGGCATTAGACGTCCTTGGCGATCAGCAGCAGGCTGGCGTTGGTCTGGTGGATGCGCTCGTTGGCGACCATCAGGCAGGCCGACATCGTGTCGCGCAGGTGCCGCCCGACGCTGAACGGCGTGTCGTTCTTGAAGCCCACGATCCCGCACACGCCGAGCGCGCCCTGGCAGACGCGGGGCGCCTGCTCGGAGGCGGCGATCTTGAGGTTGTTGAAGCGCAGCGCGCAGGCCATCGTCGACAGCCGCTCGCGACCGGGCTCCTCGGAGGCCTCGACGAATTCCGCGCAGCGCCGAGCCGACCTCGGCGCGCAGCAGCGAGAGCTCGCTCATCAGGTGCGACAGCCGCACCGCTGTGGGCGGCGGCTCGCCGGGCTCGAGCTCCTCTTGGCGGCGGCCCGCACGAACGCGCGCGCGCGATCGAACGCGTCGGTCGCGATCCCGAGCCACAGCTGCGACCAGAGGATGTGCGCGACCGGCACCATCGACTCGGCCATCACCCGCGAGAACGGCGTCGGCAGGATCTGCTCGGGCGCGAGCTCGCGCGCACGACGTAACCCGGGGAACATGTCCCGCGCATGCCCAGCGGATCCCACGTGCCGGTCTGCTCGAGCGCGATCTGCTCCTTGCGCGCGAGCGCGAGCACCTGGTCGCCGGGCTCCGCCTCCGGGGTGCGGCGCAGCGTCACGAACAGGTCGTCGGCGTAGCTGCCGTAGCTGACCGTCGGCGCCTGCTTCTCGAAGCTCGCTGCCGCCGCCGTCGCGGGCGTGACGGCGGCGATCGAGCGTCCCATGTCGCCGCCGGTGCCCACCTCGGATGTGACCGACGCGATCAGGCGCTGCTCGGCGGCGAGCGCCGCGAGGTACTCCTCGAACCAGTCGGCGCCCTCGAGATGGCGGACGATCGTGACGACCTGGATCTGGTGCATCGCGAACACCATCGCGCTCGCGCCGCAGCGGCGGCCGAGCTCGAAGCACGCGGCGGCGATCGTCTCGAAGCCGACGCCGGCGCCACCCAGGCGGGTGGGGACGAACGCGGACAGCGCCTGCTCGTCGCGCAGCGCCTCGATCGTCTCGCTCGGAAAGCGCGCCTCGCGATCGACGGCGTCGGCGTTCGGCGCCGCGAACTCGTCGGCGATCACGGCGGACGGCGTCGAGGAATGCCTGGTCGCGATCGACCGAGACGCTCACGAAGGCCTCGCCGCCGGCGGGCACAGCTCCGCGACCGCGGCCTCGATCGAGGCGATGCTCTCGAACACGCTGGGCGTGAGCATGCGGTCGGGGAACTCGATGTCGAAATGGTCCTCGAGGGCGAGCATCACGTTGACGCTAGCGTGCGAGGTCATGCCCGCCTGGTAGAGGTCGGCGTCGAGGGCAAGCTCGCCCACCACGATCGGCAGACGGCCGTGATCTTCGATGATCTGGCGGATTTCCTCGGCCATGATGTTCGTTATCGGCAGCGCCACGGGCACTTCATTAACGGAGTCTCACGGGCGTAACTCACGTGGCGACCCGCGCGATATTCCCAGATACGCACACGCGCTCACGGTCCCCGTATACGCGCTGACGGGTCCTCGGGCCGGGGACAAGTCCGCGCAAACTGCAAGATCGAGCCCAGGAAATCTTTGCAAAATGGGAAGTCGGCGCTGTATGATCACGCGACATGAGATCTCAGCGCGTAGTCTCACCAAGGGTCGGAACCTCCCGCGGCGGGAGCGCAAGTTAGCGACAGGTCGCGGGCCGGCGTGAGTTGACGGGCCGGGCCGTCGACTTGGGTAAGTGCCCAGACCACCAAGGAAGGCTGGTCACGGGGGAATGATCGAAAGGAATGGGAAGCAGCGCAAGGGGCCTGGAGCCGCGCCGCTAGGGCTCGCGTCCAGGGCAGCCAAGCGCCCGGCGGCGCGAAAGACGCCGAGACGCGCCCGGCTCAGACGCGCGAACCGGCCGGCTCGCGCTGCAGACAGCACGTCGCAGGCGATCGCGCTCGAGCGCCCTCGCACCCACAACGCAGTGACGGCGGACGCGACGGTGGCGAATCTCCTGGAACGTGAGCGCCGGCGGACCGCCGCCGACGTCCACGACCTGATCATGCAGGACCTGTCGCTGGCGCTTGCGACGGCGCGTATGCTGGCCGACGACCCCGCGCAGGCGGCGCACGCGGCCATCGTCGTCGCGGCCTGCGAGCGGGCGCTCGCCGGCGCTCGCAGCACGGTCGACGCCCTGCTGGCACACGACCCGCAGCCGGGCGTCGCCACGGTCGCGGCTGCTGCGCGCGCGGCGGCCAGGCGTGTGCCCCTGAGCTTCGCCGCCGACGCTGTGCCCCACGGCGCCCAGCCCGACGAGGCGACGCTCGACACGCTCGTGCACGTCGCTCGCGAGGCGGTCAGAAACGCCGTCAAGCACGCCGCGCCCTCGGCAATCGAGGTGGTGCTCGAGTACGGCGAGAGCTGGCGTCTGCTCGTGCGCGACGACGGCCGCGGGTTCGACCCGGCGGCACGCAGCGGGGCTTCGGCCTGGACAGCATGACTGCGCAGGCGCGCGCGCTCGGCGGGAGGCTGCGCGTGAGCAGCGCGGCAGGCGCGGGCACGGTCATCGAGGCGATCCTGCCATGAGGGCTGTGCCGGTCCCAGACACGCCGACGGTCGTCATCGCCGACGATCACCCGGCGACCCGTCTGGGTGTGCGCATCGCGCTCATGAACGGCGGCTTCAGAGTGCTCGCCGAGGCGGCCGACTGCGAGGGCGCGGTTCGCGCGGTCGATCGCGAGCGTCCAGACGTCGTCCTCCTGGACGTCGGCATGCCCGGCGGCGGCATCCAGGCGGCGGCGAGGATCGCGGCGGAGCGACCTGCGACGGCGATCGTCATGTTGAGCGCCTCCAACCGGACCGACATCGTGCTCGCCGCGCTGCGTGCCGGGGCCGTCGGCTACCTGCCGAAGGACACGCGCCCCGATCGCCTGCCGAACGCCCTGCGCGGGGTGCTCCGAGGCGAGGCCGCGCTGCCCCGGGCGCTCGTCGGCGCGGTGCTGAACGAGCTCCGCGAGTTCACCGCGCCCCCTGAAGAGCCGATTCGGGTTGGAGCCGTGCAGCTGACATCCCGTGAGTCGGAGATCCTGAAGCTACTGAGCTCCGGCCTGAACACCGCGGACGTCAGCGAGATGCTGGCGCTATCGCCGGTCACGGTCAGGCGCCACGTCTCCGCGGGGGTGGCGAAGCTCGGTGTCGCCGATCGCGACGCGGCGATGAGAGCGATCGAGCGCGCAAACGCCGCGTAGCGCACGTCGCGTCGAGCGCGCGAACGCCGCCCAGTTCAGGCCGCCCCGAGCTGAGCGCGACTGTGCGCCGCGCTCAGACGAGGCTCGTCCGCACCGCGCACACGGCGGCCTGGACGCGGTTCTGCACACCCAGCTTGTTGAGGATGCTCGTCACGTGCTGCTTTACCGTGTGGCCGCTGATCGAGAGCTCGCGCCCGATCGTCGCGTTGTCGGCGCCCTCGGCGATCAGCCGCAGCACCTCCAGCTCGCGGGCGCTGAGCGCCGAGCCGTTGCCGGCGGCGTCAGTCCCGTCCCAGCTGCCGATGCGCACCTGCTCCGCGAGCGCCCGCACGATCTCACGCGAGAGCACCGCGTGGCCGGCGGCCGCCAGCCGGATGCTCGCGACGAGCTCCTCGACGCGCGTGTCCTTCAGCAGGTAGCAGCACGCGCCAGCGGCCAGCGCCTCGAGCGCGTCGCTCTGCTTGGCCGAGACGGTCAGAACGATGATCTGCGTCTCTGGAGAGGCTGCGAGGATCCGGCGGACCGCGTCGATCCCCGGAGTACCGGGCATGCTCAGATCGACGACCACGACGTCTGGCTCGCGGTCGCGGGCCACCGCCACCGCCGCGTCGCCGTCCGCCGCCTCCCCGACCACCGACACGCCATCGGCCCTCAGTTGCTCGCGCAGCCCCTCGCGGAAGAAGTGGTGGTCGTCGGCCAGCACGACCCGGAGCGGTTTCCTGGATAGCTCCACATCTGGAACATAGGGCAACGAAGGAGGGGGCACCGGCTCGGGAACAGCCGACCGCAACTCTGCGTCATCCCCGTTGTTCATGCGGTTGACTCGCCCGGCGCTGGCGACAGTCGTGTCGTCCAGTGCTCGCTACATCGGCGTCGTCCCTCTAGGCCGACGTTTCCACGGAGCGTCCAACGGCGTCCAAGGCATTACAGCTACGCCGGCGTTCCGTCGACGGCAGGGGGGAGTGGGCGTCCGCCTACTCCGGCAATCAGGAGGCCTTCGGTGCTCAAACAGCTCGCGCGCAGCTTCGTCACCGCGCTCACTCTGCTCGTTGCGTTCGCTGGCTCATCGGCGCTCGCCGTGGCCTCCATTCGTCCTGCAACGACCCGTGCACATGGCTCCGCGGGCGACGTGGCAAGGGCCGCGCGCCGCGTCCACCACAAGCCCGGCGTCCAGATCCATCAGCGCGGTCGCAACACCGCTGTCGCGGCCTCGACCGTGCTGCTGGGCGATGACGCGGTCGAATCGCAGGCCGACTTCCTGGCCGCCGGCCGCGCGGAAGCCTTTGAGCTGCGGGCCGAAACCTCGGGGCTCGCACGCGCGGTGCATCTCTACATCGGCGCGGGCAGCGCGGCGAGCACGGTGCTCGTGGGTATCTATGCGAACTCTGGCGGCCACGCCGGCGCGCGCCTGCGGGCGGCATCGGCGCCGGCCGCGGGCGGGGGGACGTGGATGACCCTGCCGATCTCCAAGCTCAAACTCGTCTCCGGCACGACCTACTGGCTCGCGATCCTCGGCGAGGGCGGCACGCTGCGCTACCGCGACCGCGCCCAGGGCCCGTGCGTGAGCGAAACGAGCGCGCGCTCGCACCTTCGCAGCATGCCGCTCTCGTGGAAGGCCGGAACTGTCTACGCGGACTGTCCTGTCTCTGCCTATGTCTCGACCGCCTCTCCGCCCCCGGTCAACACCACCCCACCCGCGCTCGCCGGCGAAGCGACCGCGGGACAGGTGCTCAGCACGACCACCGGCAGCTGGAAGGACACCCCCGCGACCTACGCCTATCAGTGGCAGGAATGCAACGCCCTGGGCCTCGGCTGCCTGAACGTGAGCGAAGCGACGACGCCGAGCCTGACGCTCTCTCCGGCCGACGCCGGAGGGACCGTGCGTAACGTCGTGACCGCGGCCAACGAAGGAGGGTCGAGCTCGGCCGCCTCCGAACCCAGCGCACTGATCACGCTGCCGCCTCCGCCCCCGCCGGTGAACACCGTGCCACCAACCGTCAGCGGCACCGCTCAGGTGGGCGACACGCTGAGCGCGAGCGGCGGCACGTGGACCGAAGAACCGACCTCGATCGCCTACCAATGGGAGGACTGCAACACGTTGGGCAAAGCTTGCTCGAGCATCCTCGGCGCGACGGCGTCGAGCTACCAACTGACCTCGAGCGACACCGGCCACACGCTGCGCGTGCTCGTTACCGCGAGCAACGAAGGCGGATCCGGATCGGCCGCTTCGGAAGCCAGCGCAACGGTCGCCCCAGAACCACCGCCGCCGGCTCCAACGAACACCGTCGCGCCTGTCGTCAGCGGGACCGCCCAGGAGGGCCAGACGCTCAGCGCCAGCAACGGCACCTGGACGGGCGCCCCGACGTCGTTCGGCTACCAGTGGCAGGACTGCAACACCTTGGGTAAGAGCTGCGCGAACATCGCGAGCGCGACGGCGTCCACCCACAAGCTCGCCTCGAGCGACGTCGGCCACACGCTGCGCGTCGTCGTCTCCGCCACCAACGAAGGCGGCACCACCGCGGCAAACTCCGCGGTGACAGCGACCGTCGCGAGCTCGGAACCGCCCCCGTCTGCGCCGGCGAACACGGCGCTGCCGTCAGTGAGCGGCTCGACTGTCGAAGGTCAGACGCTCAGCACGACGAACGGCACGTGGACCGGTAGCCCGACGTCCTTCACATATCAGTGGCAGGACTGCAACACCTCGGGCGCAGGCTGCACGAATGTGAGCGGGGCGACGGGCGCCACCTACAAACTCGCGGCTGGCGATGTCGGGCACACGCTGCGCGTCGTCGTGACCGCGAGCAACGCGGGCGGCTCGACGCCGGCGACCTCGGCTGCGACGGCGACGGTTACGCCGCCGGCGCCGACGAACACGGTGGCGCCGGCGGTGAGCGGCTCGACGGTCGAAGGGCAGACGTTGAGCGCGTCGAACGGCACGTGGACCGGCAGCCCGACGTCCTTCGCCTACCAGTGGCAGGACTGCAACGCCTCGGGCGAGCCGTGCTCGAATGTCGCCGGAGCGACGGCCTCGAGCTACAAACTGACCTCGAACGACGTCGGGCACACGGTCGTGGTGGCGGTGACCGCGACGAACGCCGGCGGCTCGGCGAAAGCCAGCTCGGGGGCCACCGGTACGGTGACGTCGTCGGCGCCGGCGGCGCCGACGAACACCGCGCTGCCGAAAGTCAGTGGCACGACCGAAGAAGGCCAGACGCTGAGCGGCCACGGACGGCTCCTGGACGGGTAGTCCCGAGTCTTCGCCATCCAGTGGGAGGACTGCAACGGCTCGGGCGCGGCGTGCGCGGAACATCGCCGGCGCCACCTCCTCCAGCTACAAATTGGCAGCGGGCGACGTGGGGCACACGCTGCGGGCGGTCGTGACCGCGAGCAACGAAGCGGGCTCCACGGAAGCCAGCTCGGAAGCGACGGCCACGGTGGCGGCGCACGCCACGGGCGCAGACATCTTCGTCTCGCAATCGGGCGCCGGCTCGAAAAGCGGCGAAGGTAGCTGTGCGAATGCCGAGTCGGTGGCATGGATGAACCAGGAAGGCCACTGGGGGTCGGGCGCCGGGAAGATCGCCCCGGGCGACGACGTGATGCTGTGCGGCACGATCACCGAACCCGTCGAAGTGCTCGGCAACGGCAAATCGGGCGCGCCGATCACCGTGATGTTCACGTCCGGCTCCAAGATCGCGATGTCGGGCAATGGCTGTCCGGGTGCCGGTTGCATCAACATGAAAAGCGGCAGCGAATACATCACGATCACCTCTGCCGCCGGGTACAAAGGGCAGATCGAGAACACCGAACGGTCGTATGCAAAGGAGCACGAAGAAGGACCGGGCACGAAAGCCATCAAGGCGTTCGGCTGCAGGCACTGCAATATCGAAAACCTCGAAATCGGGCCGCTGTACGTCTCCGAAAAAGGCGATGTGGTGGGCAACACCGAAATTGAGGCGATCGCCATCAACAACGAAGACGGCGAACCGGAATACGACACGATCCAGAACAACTATCTCCACGACATGGGCTGGTCGATCGTCCTCGCAAATGGGGAAAAGAGCGGGCACATCTATATCGAACACAACACCTTCTACCATCTCACCCATGGGCTCGCGATAGGTGGTGGCAACGGCACCGCCAGCAGCATCGGGCAGGAGGTGTTCGCGCACAACCGCTTCTACGGCAACATCAACTGGGAAGACGGCGCCGCCGACACCAACCATGTGGACGGCGTGCACTGCTTCGCCAGGCCAACCGACCTCGCGCATTACACCGGCCTTTACATCTACGACAACTACATCACGACCGAAGGCTCGAACACGACGGGGCCGATCTTCCTGGAGGGCAGCAATGGCGGCACGCCCTGCTCGGATAAAACGTCGAACGTGTGGATCTTCAACAACGTGCTCACGGGCAACACGTGCTGTGGCTTGGCGGGCGCGTTCACGGGCGAAGATCACACCTACGACAACACCATGATCGGCGAAGGGCCCACCACCGAAGAGACCTGTGAATCGTGGAACAGCGACACCAGGGAAGGGCGGCCGCTGACGGTGTCCAATCGCACCTTCAAGAACAACGTGGTGACGAGCTGCCGCAACCTGATCAGCGCCGAGCGCTCGCTCGCGGCGCCGAACGGGGTCGAACACAACCTGTGGGCGAATGCGGGTGGTGGCAACGAAGTGTTCGCCTGCGAGCACGGCGAAGTCGAAACCGGGAGCGAAGACAAGGAAGCGTTCCACTCGAGTGAAATCGGCTCGTGGGTGACGTGCATGGAACAGCCGGAAACCGAATCGCACTACGTCAGCACGGCGAAGCTGAAGCTGACGGGCCAGGCGCAGGCGCCGCTCGGAGAACCCGAAAGCGGCTCAGAAGCGATCGGGCACGGCAAGAACCTCTCGAGCCTGTGCTCGCTGACGCCCGAAGAAGCCCTCTGCAAGAACATCAGCGGCGAAGCCCGGCCCAGCACCGGCGCATGGAACATCGGCGCCTACTGACAGGGCGCGTCTATCCCGCGGGCGCGGTGCCGCGGCGCGGTATGGCCAGGTAGTTGGCGCTCCACATGATCTCCCAGCGGTCCTGATAGGAGATCGGGACCGTCCCGTCGGCGACGATTCGGTGGATCTCCCAGCCGTCGAGGAGCTCGAAGAAGTCCCACAGATACACCCGTGCCGATCTCGCCGGCATACCGTACTCGAACTGGATCAAGCCGATTCGCTGCTCCTCGAGCATCCGTCGCGCGCCACGCAGCGCGGCGAGCTCCGCGCCCTCGACGTCGAGCTTGAGCAGGTCGATTCGCTCGATCCCATGCTCACTGCAGACCGCGTCGACGGTCCGGGTCCTGACGGTGCCGACGGGGTGAAAGTCAGCGTGATTCTCCAGATGCTGGCGCTCCTGCGGCAGGATGCTCGCCGACTGGGACTGTGCCTCGTCGGCGTAGAACGTCGCCTCGCCCTCTCGATCTGAGAGCCCGCAATTGTGCAGGGCGACGCCCGAGGGGAAGCGCTCGACGAGCGCCTGGTAGCTGTCGGGCGCCGGCTCGAACGCGTGGATCGTGGCGCCGGGTCGAGCTTCGAGCACGATCTGGGTGTAGTTGCCGCGGTGAGCACCCGCATCGAACACGACCGGGCTCGGCGAGGGGGTGCGCAGGATCGCGATCCGGTCGCCGGCGTCGTAGACCGTGCCTCCGTAGTTCATACCCACGAGCGCGAGCGCGTGGAGCTTGCGATACAGCGGCTGCAGAGCCAGCCGCTTGGGGATCCTCGAGTCGAGCTTCATCTATCTCGCGGGTCCGGGTTATGGCGCCAGGACGCGATGAGAAACGCGCCGCGCGTAGTAAGTGCCGGTGCGGCCGAGCAGTCCAAACGTGGTCCGCGGGGAGGTCTGCCGTCTGGCGGACGTATCGGCTATCGCCTGCGAGAGCCTCGCGCCCACGGCGCTCCATCGGTGCTGGGTGGCAAGACTGTGTCCGGCGGCGCGGGCGGCGGGAAGCCTGGCGGGATCGTCGGCGAGCGCCAGCAACGCCGTGGCAAGATCGTTCGGGCTCGGACTCTCCAGCAGCGTCGCGAACCCGGCGGCGGCGAATTCCTCGGCCGTTTCGTCGCCGCGCCCGAGCACGCAGGGGAGCTCGGCCGAGAGGTAGTCCATGTAGCGTGCGCGGGCAGCGAGCCGCGCCTCCTCGGCATGCCGATGCAGGGTCAGCCCGATATCCGCCTCGCGCAGGTAGTCGTGGCGCCGGTCATAGGGGATCCACTCGTCGAGGAACAGCACCGTGCTTCCCAGCACGCCCAGATCCGCGGCGAGCGCCCTGACCTCGTCCGCGGCGTTGTAGTAGCGCTCGGAGCCGCTGTGCGGCGGTCTGCCGGCTGTGATCACGAGCTTGATGTCGGGTCGCGAGGCCGCCATCGCGGCGAACGCGCGAACCGCCGTGTCCGCGTCCAGCCAGCGCCACACGCTGCCCCACCACAGCACGAGCGTGTCGCCGTCGGCGAGCTGCGGAAAGTGCTCGTGCAGGGGCCGGCGGGAGGACGGCGGCGGCGGATCCGGGATGCCGAACGGCACGACTACGGGGTCCGGCGCGCCCACGCGAGAACCGGACAGGGAGTCGTGGCTGCGCAACAGCTGCGCTCGCTGGCGCTCGCTGGCGCACAGCACCATGTCGGCGTAGCGCAACTGGAGCGTTTGCCAGGCCGCGCGGGTGCGCAGCTCGCGATCGCGCTGGCGGTCGCTCTGCTGCTTGGTCGCGATCTCGTGATCGTGGGGGTCGTACTGGTCGGTGATCGCGACGAACCGGTGCAGCGGCTTGCAGGCAAGCAGATATGGCGGAAAGGAGCCCGAGAGGATCGCGTCGGCGGACGCGCTCTCGCGCAGCAGCCGCGGTCTGTTGGCGGCGATCACTCGAACGCCGTCGCGCTCGCCGTCGGCGCCGTCGCTGCAGGCAAGCGTCACCTCGTAGTCGTGGCGTAGCGCCTTCGCGAACTCCACCGCGCGAATCTGTGGCCCGGCGAGGTGCTCGCCGAGCGTGCCCGACATCGGCACGAGGATGCGGCGTATGGCTTGCTGGCTCACGTTCAGGCAAAGGAACGAGTCGCGGAAGATGCTTCTTGCGGGCGCGAAGCCCGACCGACAGCACGTTCGCACGACTAAGGTGGGCGTGTCGCGCGACGAACAGGGTAGTGGACCATGCGCCACCGTCCCGAGAGGATGTCCTTGATGCTCAACGACCTCAAGCGCAGCATCTTGGCCGCGATCTGCGTGCTGGCGCTGCTTGCGGCTGCCCCGGCCCTCGGGGCGGGGACGGGCCACCCAGCGGTGCTTCTGGGCGACACGGCGGTCGAGTGGCAGCACGACTCGCTCGGTGCCGGCGAGGCCGACGCGTTTCGCCTGCGGGCCGAGACGTCGGGGCTGGCGGCCGAGGTCCACGTGTACATGGACGCGAGGACTTCCGCGAGCCGGCTGATCGTGGGCCTCTACAGCTCGGCCTCAGGCCATCCGGGAACGCTCCTCAGCACGGGCTCGACATTCCCCACGCGCGGCGCCTGGACCAGCGTGTCGATCGCGCCGGTCGAGATTCTCACGGGCAGGACCTACTGGCTCGCCATCCTCGGCAGGGGCGGCAGGCTTCGTTACCGCGACCGCGCACACGGGCGGTGCCCGAGCGCGACGAGCGCCAGGCGGGACCTTCGCGCGCTGTCGAGATCGTGGAGGACGGGCGCCACCTACTCGGCCTGCCCGGTCTCGGCCTATGTCACCCCGGCGGCCGGCGGCGCCGATCTGAGCTTGGCGCCTATGGGCGCGGCGGCTGCGCTCGAACAGGCAGCAGGCACGTCGCCTCCCGGGGGGCTCCCCGAACAGCCGACCGGCACGCCCCCGGCCGCGCCGGTGGCCCTGGCCCCGCCCGTCATCTACGGAGAAACGACGGAAGGCAAGAAGCTGACCGCCTCGGAAGGCTCGTGGTCGGGTGAACCGAGCTCCTACGTCTACCAGTGGCAGGACTGCGACAAAGCCTCCGGGGAGGCCTGCTCGAACATCGGCGGCGCGACGTCCTCGAGCTACAAGCTCCGGCCAGGCGACGTGGGCTACAGGATTCGCGTGGCGGTGACCGCCGCGAACGCGACCGGGTCCGCGAAGGCGAGCTCCGAAGCGACGACCGTCGTGATCTCATCGGCATCCGCGGGTCCGCAGGTGTATGTGTCGCAGGCGGGCGCGGGCGGGCAGGGCGGAGGCGGTTGCGGCGACGCGCATTCGCTCGCGTGGCTCAACAACGCCGGCAACTGGGGCGCTGGCGCCGGCAGGGTTGCGCCCGGAACGACGGTGGACCTGTGCGGCGTCTTCACCCAGCCGCTGGAAACGCGGGGCAGCGGCACGAACGGTGAGCCAATCACGATGCTCTTCACCTCGGGCGCGAAGATCGCCATCGGTGGCTCAGGCTGCCCGGGCAGCGGCTGTATCGACATCCACAACGGCAGCGAATACATAACGATCGACGGTGGCGGCGAAGGAGTGATCGAAAACACCGAACGCTCGTACGCCAAGGAGAAAGAAGCAGGGCCGCCGACGACCGGGATCGAGGCACGGGGGTGCCGTCACTGCGCGATCGAAAACCTTGAAATCGGTCCGCTGTACGTCTCTGAAAAGGGAGATGTGGTCGGCAACACCGAAATCCGTGGGATCGAGAGCGACCCGGAAGGCGGTAGTCCCGAATACATCAGCATCGAAAACGATGTGTTTCACGACCTCGGCTGGGCGGTTACCGTCCAGTCGGCTGAATCGACCTCCCACATCGATGTGGAACACGACACGTTCTACCATCTCACGCACGGCTTCACGCCCGGCTCCGACTTCAACGGCGGAGACGTCGGCCCGATCGTGTTCGCGCACAACCGCTTCTACGGCAACAGCAACTGGGAAGACGGCGAAGCCGACACCAACCATGTGGACGGCGTACACTGCTTTGGCGGGCAGAACAAAACAGCGCACTACTCGGGGCTCTACATCTACGACAACTACATCACGACCGAAGGCTCGAACACCACGGGGCCGATCTTCCTGGAGGGCAGCAATGGCGGCACGCCCTGCTCGGATAAAACGTCGAACGTATGGATCTTCAACAACGTGCTCACGGGCAACACGTGCTGCGGCTTGGCAGGGGCGTTCACGGGCGAAGATCATACGTACGACAACACGCTGATCGGCGATGGGCCCACCACCGAACAGGGCGAAAAGGAGACCTGTGAATCGTGGAACAGCGACACCAAGGAAGGGCGCTCGCTGACGGTCTCCAACCGCACCTTCAAGAACAACGTGGTAACGAGTTGCCATAACCTGATCAGCGCCGAGCGGTCGCTCGCGGCGCCGGACGGGGTCGAACACAACCTGTGGGCGAATTCGGGCACCGGCAACGAAGTGTTCGCGTGCGAGCACGGCGAAGTCGAAACCGCGGGCGAAGACAAGGAAGCGTTCCGTTCGAGCGAATTCGGCTCCTGGGTGACGTGCATGGAGCAGCCGGAAACCGAATCGCGCTACGTCAGCACGGCGAAGCTCAGGCTGACCGGCGAGGCACAGGCCCCGCTCGGAGAACCCGAAAGCGGCTCACAGGCGATCGGGCACGGCAAGAACCTCTCGAGCCTCTGCTCGCAGACGCCCGAAGCAGCCCTCTGCGAGAACATCAACGGCGAAACCCGTCCCAGCAGCGGCGCGTGGAACATCGGCGCCTACTAGCAGAACCGCACGGTGCGACGCCCTAGGATGCTCGGAGGAACTCTCGCGCTCGCCCTCGTCGGCGCCCTGATCGGCCTGTACGCCTCGGACGCGCTGGCGCCTTCGCACACCGGCGGGGATCCGCACGTCTACGTTGCGCAGTCGGGCGCGGGCGCTGAAACCGGCGCCAGCTGTGCGACGGCCCACTCGCTTGCCTGGTTGAACTCCGAGGGCGACTGGGGATCTCGTGCGGGCGAGGTTGGGCCGGGGACGACCGTGGGGCTGTGCGGCACCTTCACGCAAGCTCTCGAAACTCACGGAAGCGGCGAAGCCGGCAGGCCGATCACGATCTTGTTCACGCCCGGTTCCAGGTTTGCGATGTCGGGGAGCGGGTGCCCGGGCTCCGGCTGCATCGATGTGAACGGTGGCAGCGAATACATCACGCTCACGTCTGCCGCCGGGTATCAGGGGCAGATCGAGAACACGCAGCGCTCGTATGCGAGGGAGCACGAAGAAGGGCCGGGCACCAAAGCCATCGAGGCGTTCGGTTGCAGGCATTGCAAGATCGAGCACCTTGATATCGGGCCGCTCTACGTCTCCGCAAAAGGCGACGTGGTGGGGAACACCGAAATCCAGGGCATCGCCATCAACACGGAAGGCGGCGAACCGGCGTTCGACACGATCCAGAACAACTACCTCCACGACCTGGGGTGGGCGCTCGTCATCGAAAATGGAGCGAAGAGCGGGCACATCTACGTCGAACACAACACCTTCTACCACCTCACCCACGGGCTCGCGATCGGCGGCGGCAACGGTGCCAACAGCAGCATCGGGCAGGAGGCGTTCGCGCACAACCGCTTCTACGGCAACAGCAACTGGGAAGACGACGTTGGCACCAACCACGTCGACGGCGTGCACTGCTTCGCCAGGCCAACACAGCTCGCACACTACACGGGGCTCTATATCTATGACAACTACATCACGACCGAAGGCGCGAACACCACGGGGCCGATCTTCCTGGAGGGCAGCAATGGCGGTACGCCGTGCTCGGATAAGACCTCGAACGTATGGATCTTCGACAACGTGCTCACGGGCAACACGTGCTGTGGTTTGGCGGGGGCGTTCACGGGCGACGATCACACGTACAACAACACGCTGATCGGCGATGGGCCCACGACCGAACAGGGCGGGAAAGAGACGTGCGAAACATGGAACAGCGACACCGAGGAAGGGCGCGCGTTGACGGTGTCGAACCGCACCTTCAAGAACAACGTGGTGACGAGCTGCCACGATCTGATCAGCGCCGAGCGCTTCCTTGCGGCGCCGGGCGGGGTGGAACACAACCTGTGGGCGAACTCGGGCGGTGGCAACGAAGTGTTCGCGTGCGAGCGCGGCGAAGTCGAAACCGGGGCTGAAGCGAAGGAGGCGTTCTACACGAGCGAATTCAGCTCGTGGGTGGCGTGTATGGGGCAGCCGGAAACCGCATCGCGTTACGTGAGCTCGGCGAGGCTCGAGCTGACGGGCCAGGCGCGGGCTCCGCTCGGACGGCCGGAGAGTGGCTCAGCGGCGATCGGGCACGGCAGGAATCTCTCGGGCCTGTGCTCGCAGACGCCCAAAGAAGCCCTGTGCAAGAACATCGACGGCGAACCCCGCCCCAGGAGCGGCGCGTGGAACATCGGCGCCTACTGACGGCCGTTGCGATCGGACGCAAACGGGCTGCCGGCCAACGCGGCGTTCAGCTCGGCGTCGGTTAGCTCTTCGCTCGAGTCCTCGCCGACTCGGCACAGGCACAGGATGTGGCACGGTGGCGCGGGTCGCAGCAGCAGCACGCGCAGGTCGGCGGCCCGGCACAGGTCCACGACGGTCTGTGAGATGAACACGTGGTGGTGCATGGAGCGGTTATCGGGGTTCTCACGGCAGCGTTCTTCGAAGATCGCGCGGCTCGGCGCCGCCGGGTTACGCGCGATGTCGTGCAGCTCGATGAACTCGTCGAGATGGGTCATGTCGGTCTCGTCCCTGTCGGCCGCGGCGTCCTCGAGCATGTGCTCGAGCGTGGTCACGGGCCGGCGATGATCGAAGGTCGCGTCCTTGTGGGGGACGATCAGCATGATGTGCCCACCGGGGCGGACCACACGCCGCCATTCACCGAGCGCGCCGAGCGGGTTCGCGATGTGCTCGAGCACGTGCGACGACAGCACGGCGTCATAGGAATCGCCGGGTACCTCGGGAAGCCGAGCGGCCTCCCCGATCAGATGCCGTCGCGGCTCAACGTCACGGCGCTTGAACGACCACAGCGTGGTCTCGGCGAAGTCCAGCGTATCCAGAGCCGCAAGCTTGGGATACACATGGACCACTCCGAGCCGCCCGAACGCCGAGCTCGGCCCGCCGGGCTCCAGCGCGACCGCGCCCTGCAGTCGCGCCGCCGCCATGCGCAGCGCACGGTCTCGTCCAGCGGCGCTCAGCTCCGCTTTCATGCGCCTGGCGATTCGCCGTGCCGTCAACATCGTCTCACCCCGGCGCCGGCGAGTACGCTCGAGCGTAGCGGTCGTGTGCGCGGATCGCACGGGTGTCTGACGTTTCCGGCAGCTCCTCGGGCGTCGCCTCCGCCGGGAGCCGCAGCAGCACGGCGGACAGCGCGAGCAGCGTGAAGGCCACGGACGTCGCCTGGATGTAGCCGAACGCGTCGAAGAAGAACATCGCGACCACGAACGACACGATCGACGCGGCAAGCGCGACCGGGAGCCATCCCTCGGGGGTGCCGCGTTCGCGCTTGGCGCGAACGCCCAGGCGGCGGATCGTGCGCCCGAAGAGCCACATCCACGCGAGCACGCCGAACAGGCCTGTTTCAAGCAGCGTGTCGAGCCACTGGTCGTCGAGGATGATCGCGTTGTCGTGCGCTTCGTTGTGGTAGCCGACGACGCGTGTCCCATAGCCCTGGCCCACCAGCGGGTCGTGCAGAAGGTATTCGTGGAACTCTGGGCCGATACGCGCGAGTCGACTGGAGTACTTCACTTCACCGTGCGGCCCGATTTCGGTTTCCTGTTGCTGGTGCACGATGCCGCCTTTGGGGAAGAACCCCTCGATGATGGTGCCGATCGCCCCCGGAGCGGCGAAGTGCAGAACCACGAACATCGGAAGCAGCGCGGGCCAGCAGCGCAGCGTCTCGCGCCAGCGTAGCCAGAGGAACACGGGGAGCATCGCGAACAGCCCGATCACCCCGGTGCGCGAGCCGCCGACGAAGTCGGCGAACAGCAGGAAGGCGGCCGCCAGCCACCAGGCGCGTTGTCGGCGGCTGATCGCGAGGTACGCGGCGAGCGGGAGCAGCATCGCCATCGCCGTGGAGAGCTCGATCGGGTCGCCGGAGGCGGCGAACGCCCGCAGGTAGCCGCCTCGCACTTCCAGGTGCGCCACGGCCGCGGGAACGTAGTTGAAGATCGGCAGCAGCGGGTGGAGATGATCGAAGACGTTGTAGCCGGATCTCCGCTCCACGAGCGCGCCCACGGCCTCGATCGTGCCGGCGGACACGATCACGGTGATGATGCGCTCGACCGCCGCACGCGTTCGCACCACGCTCACCACGAGGTAGTAGAGGAGCACGAACGAGAGGAACAGCCACAGGGACTTGACGGCGTAGCTCTCGACCGTGCCGAAGTGCCGGGGGTTGGCGAGGTCGGACCCGAGCGTGACGGCGATCAGCAGCAGCAGCGGTCCCTCGAAGCCCGACGTGCGGCTGCGCACGCGCGAGTCGATCAGCAGCGAGACGATCCAGCCGAACTCCACGAGCGCGATGATCACGCGGTAGGGCTCCAGCTGGAAGGGCAGCGCTTCGGGCAGCACATAGGCGCCGTCGTTCGGAATCAGCAGAACGACGCACACGACGGTGCCGACGATCACGGTCCAGCTCTTCGCCAGGCGCGCGAGCCAGAGAGCGAACACGAACGCGAGCAGTCCCAGCGCGATCGCCTCCACGTGGGAGGCTCCGGCGAGGATGTCGGCCGTCAGCAGCGCGAGCAGCGCCGTTATCGCGGCGATCGACGGGGAGACGCGTTGGGAGGCACGAACCATGGCGCGGGACCCGACTCAGGGGGTGAACGGGCGGCGGCGAGTCACCGGCTCACCACTCGGCACTGCCGGTCATCAGGCGGTCGCGTCCCTCAGGCGAGGGCCCGTCGCGCTTACCGATCGGAAGCGCGCGCGCCGCGTCGGGCTCCGTCTCCACCTCCGCGGGGACCGACCTGACCGACGGCGCCTCGGGGGCGGCGTGCGCCAGCGCGGCCGTCCGCCGCCGGACGTTCTCTTTGACGAGCACGAGCGCCACGGTGCCCATCAGGAACGCCACGAACACGAGGATCGGGATGCTCAGCTTGTGTCCTTCGAGGAGCTTGGCGACGGCACCCGACTGGACGACGGAAAGCCGGATGCGGCGGGTGGCCGGTATCCCCTGCGCGATCTGCTGGCGTGTGACGAACGCTTCGAAGATCGAGGCGGCCCCCTGGGCGAAGCGCGCCGCTTCGGCGCCGGTCGGCGCGGTGGCGATGAAGTTGACGAACGGCAGGAAGCTGGAAGCGGCGAGATCCACGTCTTCCGTGGCTTTGACCTTGCCACGCGTGCCCAGATGCCGGCGAATTTCGCCCTGCATGATGCTGCCGTTCGCGAGGTTCGCGTAGATCGGCGAGAGCGAGCCCAGGGACCCATCGGGTTCGGTGGGCGCCGACTGGCGATACGGGTAGGCCGATTGCCCGATCAGCAGTTGCGCTTCGCTCTGCCATACCTCCGCGGAGCGCGGCACCAGCGTGGGGCGCCCGCCCGCGAAGCTGGGCTTGCCGTAGGCAAGGACCGCGAGCACGGCACCCACCAGCACGCCGACGATAACAAGCCGTTTGGCGCGCCACAGGACGATTAGAAAGAGCGAAATGTCCATCTCAGCCCTCGCAATGCTACGGCGTAGTCCCAGATCGTGGGATGGCCGTAAGTCGTGTTCGGGGGCTAGCCGATCGGTTAGGTACCGCGCGTGGGCTGTTCAGCTCGCCCGGGCGCGTGCGTACGCGCGCAGGGCCGCGTCAGCGGCTGTGCAGGCCCGATCGCGCCAGCGCCTGTGCGGGCCCGATCGCGCCAGCGGCTGTGCGGGCCCGATCGCGCCGACCTCACGCGGCGACGACCTCGGCCGGCGCGGGAGTGCCGCGGCGGGGACGAAGATCGCGCAGCTCGGACACCACATCGGGTGCCCGCCAGATCAGGGCGCCCGCGTACAACGCCGCCGCGACCGCGATCGTCGCGACGAGCCGGAGCGTCGCCGGGGCGCCGTTCGCCAGCAGCAGCTCGCGGGTGATCAGGGCCGCGCCCATGGCCACGGCGGTCGCCTGGATCACCCCCGACAATGCCCGGCCACACTCACCCAGGCCGATGCCGATCGATCGAGCGGTCAGGTGCAGATACGCCGGCTGGACGAAGACGTTGACCGCTGCGAAGCACGCCGAGACGCCGACGATTCCCCATTGCAGGCCGACGATGAACGAGATCAGCCCGCCCGCGAACAGCACGCACGAGTACCGGAACACCAAGCGCGTCTCGCCTTTTGCCTGCAGGACGATCCCGTTGAGGTTCTGGATGGCGATCGCGATACCGACCGTCGCCAGGATCTGAACCACCGGCGTGGCGCTGTGCCAGCGGCGCCCGAAGACGACGTCGATCGCTTCGGGTGCGACCACGATCAGCCCCAGCATCGACGGCAGCGTGATCGCGGCCATCATCCGCAGCGATCGCAGCCAGAGCGAGGCAAGTCGCGGTCCGTCGTGCTGGATGCGCGCGAACACGGGATAGAGCACCTGCACCAGCGGCGAGGCGATGCGCGTCACCGGCAGCATGATCAGGCTGTAGCCGAACGTGTACAGGCCGAGCGCCGACGCTCCCAGGACCCGCCCGATGAGCACGTTGTCCGTGTTGTAGGTGAGCTGGTTCATCAGGATCGTGCCGGACGCGTTGCCGCCGAAGCCGCGGAGCTCGCGCAGGCTCGCGCGGGAGAACATCAGGCGAGGTCGCCAATGCGTGAACCCGGTGAGCAGCATCAGCGAGACGGTGTACACCGCCAGCTGCTGGGCGATCAGAGCCCACGCGCCGGCGCCGCTGGCCGCGAGCGAGATCGCGGCGGCCGCGCCGACCACGGTTGCGGCCATCGTGCGCAGTTCCAGCGAGCGGAAGTTCATCTCCCTGATCAGCAGGTTGGCCTGCACAGAGCTCAGCGAGCTCACGAGGAACACGACCGATACGGCCGCGAACAGCGGCTCGACTTCGGCATTCCCGTAGAAGTCGGCGACGAAGGGCGATACCGCGACTCCGATCAGGCACGCGAGCAGCCCGAACGCCGCGTTCGTCCAGAACACGGTCGACTTGTCGAGCTCGGTGATCACCGGGCGCTGTATGAGCGCGGCGGCGAGGCCGCTGCCGGCGAGCAGCGGCTCGAAGCTGATGACGACCAGCACCATGCCCGCGATTCCGTACTCGCTTGGCGTCAGCAGCCGCGCGAGCAGCACCACGACGAGTATCTGCGACACCTGCAGGGTGCCCCGGCCCAGGAACTGCCACAGCAGCCCACGTATGACGGGCGCGCGAAACTCGCCCGGGCTTGGAGGATCGTCGGCGGTAGCCACGTCTGATGTTTAGCAAGCGGGCACCGCCAGCCCACCCCCCAACCGACTAGGCGGGCGGTCCTCGCCGCCGCGCCGTTTCGCAAGACGGGGCACGCTGGCTCGTTGTTTGGGTACGCATGCCGTTTGGACGTCGAATACCGATCGCGGTTCCCTGGCCGCTGCGCAGACGGCTGTACAACTGGCACCCCTCCAGGGCGCGGCGTTGGCGCGCATGGCCCGGCCTGGAGCGGCTCGCGGGAACCCGCGCGGTCCTGACCTTCGACGACGGGCCCGGACCCGACGCTACTCCTCAGGTCCTGGATCAGCTCGATCGGCTCGGCGTCGCCGCGACCTTCTTCGTCCTCGGCGCCGAGGTGCTGCGTGAGCCCGAGCTGGCTCGTCGCATCGTCGCGGAGGGCCACGAACTTGGGTTGCATGGGTTCGCCCATCCGCGTTTCGACCTGCTCAGCGAAGAGCAGGCTCGAGCGGACCTCGAGCAGGGGCTCGAGGCGATCGAGACCACGACCGGCGTTCGTCCATCCCGGTTCCGGCCCCCTTACGGAAAGCTCGCCGACGGCTCCTACCAGGCATGTCTGGCGCTGGACCTCGAGGTCGTGTACTGGTCGACGTGGGGTCTTGACTGGGAGGAGATCGGCGCCGGCGCGATCGGCGGCGAGGTGACGTCAAACCTGAGCGCTGGGGCCGTCATCCTGCTGCACGACACCGCGCGCTACGGTCGCCGAGCCAGCGCACAGGCGACGGCGGATGCCCTTCCCCAGATCGTGGCTCGCGGTGAGCAGCTCGGCCTGACGTGGACGACCCTGACCGAGGCGATCCATGAAACGACCTGACAGCGACGCAGCCGGGCCGCGGGTGATGCTCGTCTGCTGCCAGGGCGGACATCTGATGCAGATGCTGGCGCTCAAATCGGCGTGGGCCGACCTCCCGCGCGTGTGGTTCACGACGCGGGCGGCCGACACCGAGGCGCTGTTGCGCGACGAGCGCAAGATCTACGCCCACGTTCCCACGGCGCGCAACGTGAAGAACATGCTGCGCAACTTCTGGCTTGCCCTCGGCGTTCTCGGCAGGCACCGCCCGGATGTCGTGCTGGCGACGGGGGGAGGAGTCACCCTGCCGGTGTTCGTCGTGGGCAAGCTCGATGGGCGCACGTCTGATCTACGTCGAGAGCCTCACGCGAGTGGATGGGCCGTCGCTGACCGGCAGGCTGGTCTATCCCCTGGCGGACCGCTTCTTCGTCCAATGGGCAGAGGCGGCGACACGCCCTCGCATGGAGTTCGTGGGGAACCTGCTGTGATCTTCGTCACCGTAGGCAGCAACCCCACATTCCGCTTCGATCGATTGATCGAAGCGATTGGCGCAGCTCGACTCGCAGGATCTGGTCGTCCAGCATGGGCCCGCGACGGCTCCGCGTGGAGTCGCGGAGGCATATGAGTGGCTCAGCTTCGATCGAGTTCTCGACTTCATGGGCGCGGCCGACACCGTGGTCAGCCATGCGGGCACCGGCACGATCATGTGCGCGACGAACATGGGTCATGTTCCGGTGGTCGTGCCTCGACTCAAGAGTTTCGGTGAGACGGTGGACGATCATCAGGTCGCGCTGGCGAGGGTGTTCGAGCAGACCGGACGGGTTGCGGTCGCCTGGGACATGGCGAGCCTGCCGGAGCGCGTGGAGCAGTCGATCAAGCGCGGCGCCGGCGCGCAGTCAAGCGATGGAGCGCTTCAAGATGCAGTCCGTTTGGCGCTGCTCGAAGCCTAGGCGCAGGCGCCCCGGAGCAAGATGACGCATGGCGCGGCAGCTGGTGGTCACCTTTCACGGCCTCGGGGAGCCTCCGGACTCGGTTCCCGAGGACGAGCGCGCTTTCTGGGTTCCAGTCGGGTGGTTCGAGTCGATCCTCGATGCGCTGCCGCGAGCTGGCGTCGGTCTGGCGTTCGACGACGGCAACGTCTCTGACATCGAGTCCGCGCTGCCCGCTCTCGCAGAGCGTCAGACGATCGCGCGCTTCTTCCCGCTGACGGGGAGGATCGGCTTGGCCGGGTACCTCAGCGCCGACGACATCGTCGAGCTCAGCGACGCTGGCATGAAGATCGGCAGTCATGGGCTCGATCAACGCGACTGGCGCGCGTTGACAGACGACGAGCTGCACGAGGAGCTCGTCGCCTCGCGCGGGATGCTCGCCGGCCTCGCCAATGCCGACATCACCGAGGCGGCGTGTCCCTTCGGATCCTACGATCGTCGTGTGCTGCGCGCCCTGCGGCGCCTGGGCTATGAGCGTGTGTTCACGAGCGATGGCGGCACACATGCCGTCGGCTCTTGGCTCTGTTCGAGGACCAGCATCAGCACGAGCCGTCCGCTGCAGGACTGGCTCGACCTCGTCAGCCGCGGTGCGGACAGGCCGCCGGGCCCTGTCCAGCTCGGCAAGCGACTCCTCAAGCGCGTGCGCTGAGAGCCTGAAACAGGTTCTAAGCCGGCTCGCCCCGCGCGCCTGTCAGACGAGGGGGCGCATCACGAGGCGCCGACATGCGAAAGCGGCTTCGATCGCGAGTCCGAAGACGTATCGCTGAGCCAGAGCTCGAGCATCAGAAGGCTCCAGATGCGCTTGGTGTGGTCGTGGCTGCAGGCGCTGTGCTCGTCCAGCAGCCGGCTGACCTCCTCGCGCCGGCACCACCCCAGCGATGTCGCGCCGGGATCGAGCAGCACCTCGCGCGCGAAGTCACGCAGGTCGCCGCGCAACCATCTGCCGACCGGGAGTTCGAAGCCCTGCTTGGGCGCGTCGAGGATCTCATCCGGGACCCAGCCACGCAGCGCCGTGCGCAGGATGCGCTTGCCCTGACCGCGGCTCGCCTTCATCGGGCCGGGCAGCGACGCGGCCAGCTCCATGAGCTGGTGGTCGAGCAGCGGCGAGCGGCCCTCGAGCGAGTAGGCCATGGTCGCGATGTCCATCTTCGCCAGCAGATCGCCAGGCAGGTAGCTGTTGACGTCGACGTCCAGGAGCTGATCCAGGAGCTCGGTGGCGCTCGAGGAGCGCCATGGGCCCAGCAGCGTCTCGGCTGCCCGCGAGGGCCCCAACATCGCGGCGTACTCGCGCGTGTAGAGCTGAGCGCGCTGGGCCTCGGTGAAGGTGGACTCCTGGGCGAGATAGCGACCCTCGCGGCTCAGCGCCGACGCGATCGCGAAGCGACCGAGCCTGCTGCGCATCGTGCGCGGATCGCCCCCGAGCGGCACCCGTAGCGCGAGCGCTCCCGCGGCGTGGCGCAGCGGGCTGGGTATCCGGTCGAGCTGGGCGAGCGCCAGGTTCGTCGTGTACCGCGGATAGCCCGCGAAGCTCTCGTCGCCGCCGTCTCCGTTGAGCGCGACGGTCACGTGTTCGCCGGCGAAGCGAGCGAGGTAGAAGGAGGGCAGCGCCGAGGCGTCGGCGAACGGCTCGCCGTAGTGGCGCACGAGCTTCGGCAGCAGCTCGACGGCATCGGGGCGCACGACGAGCTCGTGGTGATCGGTGGCGAACTCCGCCGCGACCCGCCTGGCTGCGGCAGCTCGTTGTAGCGCTCCTCCTCGAAGCCGATCGAGAACGTCTTCACCGGCTCCGGCGACGCCTCGGCCATCGCGGCCACGACCGCCGAGGAGTCGATCCCGCCCGAGAGGAAGGCGCCCAGCGGACGTCGGCGATCATCCGCCGTCCGCACGGCCGTCGCGGATCGCGCCGCGGATCTGCTCGCGCACCTCCGGCGCGGCGTCGGCGGGAGCTTGCGCGAGTAGTCGAGGCGCCAGTAGCGCTCGGTCTCGACCACGCCGTCGCGATAGATCAAGGTGCTCGCGGGCATGAGCTTGCGCACCGCGCGAACGCGCTCAGCGGCGCGGGCACGTAGCCGTAGGTCGAGGTACGCGTCGAGCGCATGGTGGTCGATCTCCCGCGGCACCTCCGGGTCCTGCAGCAGCGCCCGCATCTCCGAGGCGAAGCTCAGGCCGCCCGCCCGCTCGCAGTAGAACAGCGGCTTCTTGCCGACGCGATCGCGCGCGAGCAGCAGCTGGCGCCGGCGGCTGTCCCACAGCGCGAACGCGAACATCCCGTGCAGCTCGCGAACGCATGCCGGGCCGAGCTCCTCGTAGAGGTGCACGATCACCTCGGTGTCGCCCTCGGTCGCGAAGCTGGTGCCCGGCCGCGCGAGTCGCTGGCGCAGCTCGCGGAAGTTGTAGATCTCGCCGTTGAGCACGACGCTGACCGAGCGGTCCTCGTTGTGAATCGGCTGGTCGCCCGTCACGAGGTCCACCACGCGCAGGCGCTGGATGCCGAGCCCGACGCCATCGTCGAGGTGCAGCCCGCGCGCGTCGGGGCCGCGATGGGACTGCGCCTCGCACATGCGTTCGAGGACCCCGCGCTCCACCGCGGCGCCGGAGCTCCGGACGATGCCTGCGATCCCGCACATGCGGTGCTGTCAGTGCCCGCGGTCGGCGAGCGGGAGCGCAGTCCGGGCAAGCGGCAGGCGCTGCGCGATCTCGCTGCGGGCGCGCTGGCGCAGCTCCCGGCGCACGAAGTCGCGGAACTCCGGGTCCTCCACGCGCGGCGTGCGCAGGACCGCGGCGCGCAGGTAGCCGTACAGGAAGGCCACCCCCGAGAGCCCTCGTGGGCGCTCGCGCGCGACCTTGAACGACCGCAGGGTGACCCACGGGAGCGTGAAGCGGACGATGTACGCGCAGCGCCCGTGTCGCGCGCGGCCCCTGACGAGGCCGTCGGCGCTCGCGTCGGGCGATGGTGGTGCGCGACGAGCGCGAGCACGGTACGCGTCCTGAAGCCGCGCATGCGCGCATAGATCTCGTCGATCGCGTCCCAGGCCAGGCGCTCCTGGATTCCTCCGATCGCCTCCAGGCACTCGCGGCTGTAGCACTTCAGTCCGCCCCGCACGTGGTAGTCGTTGGCTCCGGGCTGCTCGCTCCAACCCTCGCCGTCGCGCTCCTGCAGAACCCCGCCGGCCAGGCCCAGCGAAGGGTCGCTCGCGAACTCGCCGAGCAGCAGCTCGAAGTAGCGCGGCGGCAGCTCGACGTCGCCGTCGAGCTTGGCGATGTGCGTGAAGGAGGTCCAGTCGGCGTTCCCGAGCCCCCGATTGAAGGCCCTCGGGGGCGCGGCGACGGCGAGCCGGTCCTTCGGCGCGTCCTGTTGCGCGGCGCTTGACCGTTTACGACCGTCATGAACTCGAGCTCGCCCTGCAGGCGCGCGAGGATCGCGGGGGTCTCGTCGGTGGAGTTGTCGTCGACAACCAGCCACAGATCGGGCCGCCGGGTCTGCGCCGCCAGCGCGCGCGCGGTCCGCTCGAAGTGCGCCGCCTCGTTGCGGATCGGGGAGATCACGAGCAGCCGCTGCTCCATTGCCAAATGAACGTGGTGCGCAAGCACGAACTTGTGGCGCTCGAGCCGCTAGGAGGAGCCCGGCGCGGGGCTCGCGTGCTCGCGCGCGGCGACCGTCGCGCACAGCACTCCCAGTATCAGCAGCACCCCGGCCAGCTCCGTGCCCTCCTTCAGCGCCACCACGCACTGGAAGGCCCAGCCGCCGTCCCTCCATCCCAGCGCCCGCGCGATGTGGTGGGGATCGAGCACGTGGATCGCATAGGCGGCGCTCAGCACCGCGGCGCCGGCGCGGACGACGGCGCGATAGGGGCCGCGACGCGTGAGCCGCCACACGCCGTACACGAGCACGACGAGGATCGGGGCATACAGCAGCTTGCCGAAGCGCGAGCCGCCGATCTCGGCGTGCAGCGAGGAGACCTCGTCGACGGTGAACAGCAGCAGCACCACCGCGACGGCGACCCATGTGGCCCGCTCGAGCGGTGAGCGCCAGGCGCCGGCCAGGCAGACCAGCGCCCCCAGCAGCAGCGCGCAGGCGTCGAGGACGTGGGACCAGCTTTCGGAGAGGTTGGCGTTGAGCGCCCCGTAGCGGAGGTTGTACACGCCGTAGTCCACGAGATGGGTGGCGGCGACGGCGGCCATTGCCCCCGTCGCGAGCAGCACCCAGCCCCGGTTGCGGTGGCCCGCCCGGCGCGCGGGTTGGTCCTTCGAAGCGAGCTGCGCCACGAGCCGCCTCTGACCGTCAGGGGGTCTCCACGGGCTGTGGAGCGGCGACCAGGCCGTTGACGTAGGCGTAGTGGCTCGCCTCGGTGCGGTTGGCCACCTCGAGCTTGCGATAGACGTTGGAGAGGTGGAACTTCACGGTCTGCTCGGTGACCCACAGCGCTTGCGCGATCTCGCCGTTGCTGGACCCGGAGGCCACGAGCTGCAGGACCTCCAGCTCGCGCGGGGTCAGCGGCGTGCCCTCCAGGGCGGCGTGGTTGACACGCGCCGCGCCGCGGTTGCGGGCCAGGCCCTTGGATACGTGCACGACGTGGCCGGCGAGGGTCTCGCGTAGGAGCGTCGTCAGCGCCCCGGGGTGGGTCGCCTTGGAGATCGCGCTGATGGCGCCTGCTTCGAACAGCTCATCCAGCCACCGCGGCTCCATCACCAGCGTCAGCACGATCACCTCGATGCGCGGGTGGCCGGCCTTGATCTTCCCGATCAGCTCCACCACCTGGGGCGACTGTCCCATGTCGTCGAGCAGCACGACCTCGGGGTCCAGCTCCGCGATGCTCCCTTCGCGGGCGGCCTGGGGATCGATGTGACCCAGCACGTTGAACTCGCCGCTCTTGCGCAGGCCGATGGCGATGGCGTCGACGATCAGAGAGTTGTCGGCGACTATTACCAGCCGCTTCACGGGGCATCCCTTGCCATGATGTGACTCCTCTAGCGCTCGCTTCCGGACCGACCCGTGCAGCGGTCCCCCGTATGAGTGATGAAAGGTAGCTGAACGTTAGTGCTGGCCGTGCTGGCCGGAAGTATAGGCGCGCGCCCCGCCCCTGGGCCGGTCTTCGGGCTCGAACGCGATCCTGGTCTAGCGTCCGGGAGCCCGTCGCTGCATGATGCGCGGTCCATGGATGTCGTCAGCTCGATCGCCGCCTACAGGGCGCGGGGCAGGCCCGCGAGGGCCGACTCCGACGCGGAAGCGCACGCGCATGTGGGCGTCGGGACACACGCCGGCGCCGGGCGCTTCGGCGTCGACGATCCCGTCGCGGCGATGGACGCCCACACCCGCGCGCTGCTGAGCCGCGGCCGCGCGCAGCGACGCTCCTCGCTGCTGCCGCGCAGCCTCGCGATCGCCGATCTCGTGGGACTGAGCGCCGCCTACTTCGTGGTGACGCTGCTGTGGAACGGACACGGCGTGCTCGGCTCCTGGCGCGAGCTGCTGGTGTTCGCCGTCACGCTGCCGTGCTGGATCGTGGTGGCCAAAGTCCACGGCCTCTACGGTCGAGACCACGAGCGCGCGGCCCACTCCTCGACCGACGACGTCGCTGGGGTCTTCTCGCTCGTCGCCATCGGCCTGTGGCTGGTGCTCGTTGCCTCGCAGCTGAGCGGGCGCGCCGGCCCCTCGATCGATGCCCTGATCGTCTTCTGGGCGCTGGCGATCGTCATCGTGCCCGCGCTGCGCAGGTTCACGCGAGACGCCTGCAAGCGCACCAAGGCCTACGAGCAGAACACGCTCATCGTCGGCGCCGGCGAGATCGGCCAGCTGATCGCGCGCAAGCTCGTCAGCCACCCCGAGTACGGCGCCAACGTGGTGGGCTTCATCGACCGCAACCCGCGCGCGCGCCGCGCCGATCTCCCTGAGAGCCTCACGATCCTCGGGACGCCCGAGCGCATGCCCGAGATCATCGAGTCGCTCGACGTCGAGCGGGTTGTGGTGGCCTTCTCCAACGAATACGAATCGGAGGTGCTGGCGGCGGTCCGCCTGCTGCAGGAGCTGCCCGTCCAGATCGACGTCGTGCCGCGGCTGTTCGAGCTCGTCGACCTGCGCGTCGGCATGCACTGGGTCGAGGGCATGCCGCTGATCGGCCTTCCCTATACGAGCCCCACGCGATTCGCGCGCACGGCCAAGCGGGCCATCGACGTGGTCGGCGCGGGCGCGATGCTGATCGCGGTGGCGCCGCTGATGGCCTACATCGCGCTGCGGGTCAGGCGCGACTCGCCCGGGCCGATCCTGTTCCGCCAGACCCGGCTGGGAGCGGGTATGGAGGAGTTCACCGCGCTCAAGTTTCGCACCATGAAGGTCGACACGGACGAGGCCGAGCACCGCGCCTACATCGAGCAGACGCTGTCGCCCACCGCCGTCACCGGCGCCAACGGCCTGTTCAAGCTCGATCGAGCCGACGCGGTGACCGACGCCGGGCGCTGGCTGCGGCGAACGAGCCTCGACGAGCTGCCCCAGCTCATCAACGTGCTGCGCGGCGACATGTCGCTCGTGGGGCCGCGGCCATGCATTCCCTACGAGGCCGAGGGCTTCGAGCCACACCACCTGCGGCGCTTCTCCGTGCCGCAGGGCCTCACCGGCCTGTGGCAGGTGACGGCCCGTGCGAGCTCCACCTACCGGGAGGCGCTCGACATGGACGTGGCCTATGCCCGGGGCTGGTCATTGGGGCTCGACCTCAAGCTCCTGCTGCGCACGCCGCTGCAGGTGCTGCGCCAGCGCTCCACGACCGTCTGAGGTTGCCGCCGATCTCGTGCCTGCTTGGGACGATCTCCGAGCGCGTCAGCTGGTCGAGGCGACCGCTTCCAGCTCGGCGAGGTCGCGGACCTGGCTCAGCCGGATGCTGTTGCCGGAGGGGTCGCGAAAGCCGGAGTCGATCCCGTACGGACGCTCCTCCGGAGGTTCGTGGAACTCGACGCCGCGGGCCGTTCAGTTCTTCGTAGGTCTTCTGGCAGTCGTCGGTCGTGAGGAACACCGTTCCCGCAAAGCCCTTGGCCATCAGGCTCTCGACCTGCTCGGTGGTCTCCTGATCCATGATCGGCGGACCGGGGACCGCCATCAGCACGATCGAAACATCCGGCTGGCCAGGGGGTGAGACCGCCAGCCAGCGGAAGCCCCCCAGCTCGGGCAGCGTGACGTCGGCGGCTATCTCCATGCCGACCTTCTCTGTGTAGAAGGCCAACGCCTCCTCCTGGTCCTGGACCCACAGTTGGGCGTTCGCGATTTTGAACATCTGGGTTCTCCTTTCAACAGGGGACGATGCAGTCAAGCTAGACCGATTGCTGCCGCCTGTCTTCTCGAAAAGTGCGCTTCTGCGGGCGGCCGTAGGCGCGCACGACGCAGCCTGGAACCAGCGCCATATCGGCGGCCGCCGGGAAGCGCTGGCGGTAGGCCGCAGGAGACAGCCCGAACGTGCGCGTAAAGCTGGTCGTGAACGAGCCGAGACTCGTCAGGCCGACGGACAGGCAGATGTCGGAGATCGAGCGGTCCGTGCTCCGCAGTAGCGCGGCCGCTCGCTCCAGGCGCCGGGTCAGCAGGTAGGCGTAGGGCGATTCCCCGAACGCCCGCCGGAACTCGCGGCTGAAGTGCGCCTTTGAGAGCCCCGCTGCGGCGGCCATCTCCTCGACCCCCAACGGCTCGGCGTAGCGAGCGTCCGCGAGGTCCCTTGCGCGCAACAGGTGGCGGGCGGGAAGAGCGAAGGCCATCGCGCCAGTATCGCGCTTGGCGCGGGCTGACGGTCGAGACGAATCCGTGCGCGCCCTAGGAGGCGGCGGCGCCGACCAGCGCAGCTTCGCCGCCGGCCGGGGTGGCCAGGCCCGTGTCCTCGCCGACGCCCGCCATGATGCCGTTGAGGTGCGCGAAGTAGCACGCCCCGGTGCGGTTGCTGACACCGAGCTTGCGATAGATGTTCGAGAGGTGGAACTTCACCGTCTGGCGCGTGATCCAGAGCTGCTGCGCGATCTCGCTGTTGGCGGCGCCGGCGGCGACCAGCCGCAGGATCCCAAGCTCTCTGGGGGTCAGCGACAGCTGCTCGGTGGAGAGCGTCTCGGGCTCCTCGCGGGAGGCGCCGATCGCGCTGGCAGCGTGCACGATGTTGCCGTTCAGCGCCTCCTCCAGGAAGGTCGCCAGGGCGCCCGGATGGATCGCCTTCAGAATCACGCTGCTGGCGCCGGCGTCGAACGCGCGCTCGAGCGTGTCGCCCTCCATCTGCATGGCGAGGTACACGACGGCGATCTCCTCGCTGGCCTCCTTGATCGCGCGGATCAACTCGATCGCGCGCTCGGGGCAGTTGGCCTCGTCGACGAGCACGACATCCGCGCCGGTGTCCTTGATGCGGATCGCCGTCGTTCGTCTGGGGTCGAGATAGCCGAGCAGCTGGAACGCCCCGCCGTCGCACATCCCGGCGCGAATCGCCCCCACCATCATCGGGTTGTCGGTCACGACCGCCAGCCGTCTCACGAGCGCACCTTCCGCGCGATGTCATGGCCGGCCAGCAAGCTCCGTTTGCCAATCATGTGCTTTCCCTAGCCTCCAGCTCAGTCCGATTGCCGCACCCTGGGTCGTCGGGCCCCGAATCGGCCTTCCACATCACCGACGTCCGTCTGTGGTGCATGTTGTGAGAAGAAACGCGCCGGCACCGGCGCTTCTTACGCGCCCTCGTGTGCCGTTGGGCGGCCGTCCTCCGTGCGGCACCCGCCCGCTAGCACAGCGCCACCTCGTCGCCCTCGCCGACCTGCAGCCGCAGCGCGCGCGGCACCGAGAAGTCGCGAAAGATGCGCGCGTGCCGGCCCACGATGCTCGTCACCAGGCGGCTGCCGACGTGCAGCACGCTCGCGTCGGCCAGCACGATCGACCGCTCCAGCTCGGCGCCTTCGACGCGCACACGCTCTTCGATCGAGGTGTGCGGGCCGATGTAGGAGTCGCTGATCTGCGCGTCGGCGCCGATCATCACCGGCCCGATGATCACGCTCGAGCTCACCCGCGCGGTGGGATGGATCGAGATCTTGCCCTCGAAGTGGTTGTCGTCGTGCGGGCTCGGCGTGGCTTCGCAGTCGAGCCTGTCCAGGAGTGCCCGGTTCATGTCCAGCAGGTCGTGGGCGTCGCCGTCGAAGTGGCGCCAGTGGCGCGCCAGGCGCACCTGCGTGCTGCCGCCCTCCCGGGCGATCCGCTCGGCGACGGTCGCCAGGTCGATGGCCTCGTGCGGCTGGCGCCCCGCGGAGAGCCGTGCGAGCACACCCGCGCCCAGCAGGCAGGCGCCCACCACCGGCGAAGGGGCCGGCGGGTCCAGCGTCGTCTCCGCGCGCCGGGCGCCGGAGACGAGCCGCAGCCCGCTCGCTCTCGGCGCGCCGTTGACGAGCAGCACCGCGTCGGGGGCACACGCGTCGTCCGATTCGGCCGTCGTGAGGATCAGCTCGCCGAGCAGCCCGTCCGCGCGGTGCAGGATGCAGGGCTGCTCGCCGACGAACTCCGCCGCCGCCAGCAGCGCATCGCCCCCGCCCCCGGCGGGAGCGCTCGCAAGATGGCTGATCGCGACATCCGCGGGACCCTCGGCCTCGACGCAGCGGGCTATCTCCGCGGCAACGTCCGCCGGCGCGAGGATCGCCGCCTGCGCGACGCCCGCCTGCGCGAGCGCGTCGAGGACGTGGCAGATGATCGGCCGGTTGGCGACGCGCTGGAGCGACGGGGCGCGCGTGGCGCCGAGCCACGGCCCGGCCCAGCGGGTCGAGTCGGGGACGATGACGATGCCCCTGGCGAGCACGTACATGAAACGGTTTCTACGAGTCCATACTCGCGTCGGGGGTGGCGGATCTCGCGGCGAGCGAGGTCCGTCAGCTGCTCTCGCTCGCGGCCGTCTCGCGCACGGTCGTCTCCGGGGTGCTGGCGTGCGCACCCGTTCCGTTGAGCGACGGTGCGACGGCGGTGTGCGGAGGTGGGCCAAACGGCGGTCCTCCGCGGCCGCTGATCGCGCCCAGCGCCAGCCGCGCGCCCTCGCGGCGAGCATCGGCGTCGGCGCCCGCGGCACCGGCCGTGGCGGCGCGGATGAGGTGCTGGATGCTGATCGCGGAGATGTACAGACCGCGGTGCGCGCGGCCGAAGTGCTTGTGGGCGTACTGCTTGCGCGAGTAGGCATCCTGGGCCACCATGCGCGGCACCACGCCCGCTTTGTGGGCGAGGTGGACGATCGTCATCTGCGGCAGGTGGCGAACCTGCCAGCCGGCGCGCTTGATGCGCAGGCACAGGTCGGGCTCCTCGGACTGCAGGAAGAAACGCTCGTCGAGCAGGCCCGCGCCGAGCAGCGCCTCGCGGCGCGCGAGCATGAACGAGCCCGACGTCCAGTCGCACTCGCCCTCCCGCTCGTAGGCGGCGGCGTCCAGCACCCGTTCGCCGGCCCACGCCGGATGAACCGGCCAGCGCTCGGAGTAGAGCGCCTCGCCCAGCGTGCGACTGGCGCTGGGGAAGCGGCGGATGGTGCGCAGCAGCTTGCCCTCGCCGTTGACCTGGCGCACGCCCGCGAGACCCACGTCGGGGCGGGCGTCCATCAGCCGCACCAGATCCCCGAAGGTGCCCTCGAGCACTTCCGTGTCGGGGTTCAGCAGCAGCATGTAGCGGGCGTTCGCGTGTTCCAGGCCGCGGTTGTTGCCGTGCGCGAAGCCGCGGTTGAGCGAGGTGACCACGCTCGCCTGGGGAAAGCGCGACTCGACCATCTCGCGGGTTCCGTCGGTGGAGGAGTTATCGACCACGATCACCTGCAGGCTGGCGTCGCCGGCGTGGTCGTAGACGGTCCGCAGGCAGGGCTCCACCCAGTGCGCCTCGTTGGTGGAGATCACGACGATGGCGACGTCCGCCATGTCCTCCCGCCCCGCCTGCTCCCCGCTGTCGCGATTCGCCATCTCGCAGACCTAACGAGGACGTCCGCGGGGTTCTTTCGTGACCGCGGGCCGCCGCCGGCGCTGCTCGCGGCTCGGCTCAGCCCCGATAGCGGAACGGGAGCTCGGCGGCGATCGCGCTCAGCCGCGGGGCGGAGGCGTCGCGCTGGGAGGGGATCAGCTGCTCGGTGGGCAGCGGCCACTCGATGCCGACCTCGGGGTCGTCATAGGCGATCCCGCGCTCGGTCTCGTCGGCGTAGTAGTTGCTCTGCTTGTAGATCACGTCGGCCACGTCGCTGAGCACGCAGAAGCCATGCGCGAAACCGATCGGGCAGTAGAGCATGTGCATGTTCTCGTCGGTCAGCTCGAAGCCCTCCCACTGCCCGAACGTGGGCGAATCCACGCGCACGTCGACGAGCACGTCGTAGATCGCGCCGCGGCCCGCGCGCACCAGCTTGGCGGCGCCGCGACCGATCTGGAAGTGCATGCCGCGGACGATCCCGTGCTGGGAGCGCGAGTGGTTGTCCTGCACCATCTCCTCGGGGATGCCCAGCTCGGCGAACACCGAGCGGCGGTAGGTCTCCACGAAGAAGCCGCGCTCGTCTCCCAGCACCCTGGGGGCCAGCAGCATCGGACCGTCCAGGCGGGTGGGAAGGATCTTCACGTGCGCTCTCCGATGGTCGAGGTTGCGAGGCTGGGGCTGGCGAGCCCCGCCCTTCCCATGTAGTCGCACAGCGCCTCGCGCCAGGGACGCAGGGGCGAGAGCCCCAGCGCGTCGGCGCGGGGATGGGCGAGCACGCCGTTCAGCGGTCGATCGACGCCGCCAGGGGCGATCACGGTCGTCGTCTCGGCGACCGGCGTCTGGATCCCGGCCTCCTGCATGATCGCGGCGGTGAACTCGTGCCACGAGCACGCGCCCGTCGCGGTGAGATGCACGATCCCGCTGGCGCCGGCGTTGACGGCCTCGAGGATCGCAAGCGCGAGGTCGGCGGTGAACGTCGGCTGCAGGCGCTGGTCGGCGACCACGCTCAAGGAGTCCTGCTCGCGGGCGCGGGCGATCATCCGCTGCACGAAGTTCCCACCCTTGCTGGCGCTGCCGTGAAGGCCATACAGACCCGCGCTGCGCACCACCAGCGCGCCGTCGCCGTAGGCGAGGGCGGCGTACTCGCCGGCGAGCTTCGTCAGCGCGTAGATCGAGCGCGGCGAGGGCGCCTCGTGCTCGCCGTAGGGCTCCTCCCGCCGACCGTCGAAGACGTAGTTGGTGGATAGGTGCACGAGCCGCGCGCCGCGTAGCGCCAGCTCGCGCACCGCCCTCACGTTGACAGCCCAGGCGGTGTCCGGCTCGCGCTCGCAGACGTCCACGTTGTGGAACGCCGCGCAGTTCAGGACCAGGTCCGGCTCGGTCTCGGCGAACGCCCGGTCGAGCGCGTCGGCGTCGGTGATGTCGAGCTCCGCGTGCGAGTAGGCACGCGCCCGGTCGCCGAGCAGAGCCGCCAGGTCGTTCGCGAGCTGGCCGTCGCCTCCCGTTATCAGCGCTTTCACAGAACCTCGGGGAAGGCCTCGAGCACCGGCTTGACGTCGTGCAGCAGTTCCAGCCAGCGGATGTTGTAACAGCGCGGGTCGGTCAGGTCGAGCAGGCTCTGGCCGTCGATGCGCTCGAGCAGCTCGCTGACGGCCTCCAGCACCGAGCGCCTGGGAATGAAGCCGAGCGTGGTCGAGAGCTTGGCGTTCGCGCACTCGTAGTCGCGGTTGAGCTTCGGCGCGGGGACCTCCTCGAGGTGCACCTCGCGCCCGGCGAGCTGCACCGAGCCCGCCACGATCATCGCCAGCTCGCGGATCTGGTAGTTGGAGTGCACGACGTTGAAGATCTCGCCGTGAACCTTCTCCGCGGGGGCCTCGTAGGCGGCGATCATCGCGTCCGCGCAGTCCTGGATGTCGACCAGCGGGCGCCACATCCAGCCGCCGCCGTGCAGCTTCAGCGAGCCGAACAGGAGCGCGTCCTTGACGAACGTGTTGACGACCAGGTCGAAGCGCATGCGCGGGCTCCAGCCGTAGACGGTGCCGTTGCGCAGTATCACCGGGCACAGGCCCTCGCCGGCCAGCTCTATCAGCCGCTCCTCGCCGTAGCGCTTGGAGGTCGCGTACGCGGCCCGCGGCTGGATGTCGGCGTCCTCCGCGTGCATGCCCGGCGGCAGCCCGTCGTACAACGAGCACGAGGAGGCGAACACGTAGCGCTCGATCCCGCGCTCGAGGCACGCGTGCGCCAGGGTCTCGGTGGCGATGGCGTTCATCTGCCAGTTGGCCTCGGGGTTGAACTCGGCGGTTGGATCGTTGCTCAGGCCGGACAGGTTGATCACGCCGTCGATCCCGTCCAGCGCCGTGGCGGGTACCTCGCGCACGTCCGCGACCAGCACCTCGATGCGATCGCGCACGCTCGCGAGCGACTCCTCGCCGAAGAACAGCCGGTCGAGCACGCGCACCCGGTAGCCCCTGTCCAGCAGCTTGGGCACGAGGATGCTGCCGATGTAACCGGCGCCGCCGGCGACCAGGATCGTCTGGTCGGGGTTCTCCGCGGCCGGTGCGAGCCCGTTGCTGCGCGTGCCGGCGACGCCCGCAAAGTGGTTGGAGCCGTTTTCACTCATGACCGGGGGACCCCCTCTCGCGAGCTGACGGATGGCAGCGGCCGGGGGCTCGATTGGTTCGTTTGACGCATTGCCGACTCAACGGGCCGAGACAACGGCTTCTTGCGCCGGTGCGTCGTGAGATGCGCTGCGCTCATACACCTCGAGCAGCTGACGCCCCGCCGCCTCCCAGGTGAGGGCGGGGGCGCCCGCAAGGCACGCGGCGCGCATCTCGGCCAGCCGCTCCCTGTCCTCGTCGAGCAGCGTGAGATGCCGTGTGAGCGCGTCGACGTCGCCGACGGCGTGCACGAGCGAATCGCGTTCGTGCACGCACAGCTCGGTGCAGGCGTCCGACACCAGCGGCACGCAGCCGCTGCCGATCGCCTCGGTGCAGACGAGACCGAAGCCCTCCTCGATGCTGGGGAGCAGCATCACGTCGCTGTTGCGGAGCAGCTCCGGAATGTCGTCGCGATGGCCGAGCACCTGCACGCTCGGGTGCGCCAGCATGCCGGCGAGCTTCTCCTCGTATGCGGGGATGAACGCCCCGGCGATGCGGAAGGTGCCGGTGGCACTCGCCGAGGAGCGAAGCCAGGCCTCCAGCGCGAAGTGCAGGCCCTTGCGCACGGCGCACACGCCCACGAACAGCGCGTTGAGCCCCGTCTCCGCACGGCGCTCGCCGGTCGCCGGGAAGAACACCCGATCGTCGTATCCGTATATGTGGCGCAGCAGTCGCTGCGGCTCGAAGCCCTGGTCGCGGAAGGTCCGCACGACGAAGTCCGAGGGGCACAGCAGGTAGTCGCCCAGGCTGTATTCCTCTTCCTCCTGGCGAAGCTTGTCCGCGTTGTACGCGTGCTCGTGATCGGCGGGCAGCGCGACCCCGATCCGCTCGCACTCGGCGGCAACGGATTCATACGCGAAGCGCGTGTGCGCGTTGGGGCGCTCGACGACGGTCGTGATGCCGAGGCGTTTGGCCGTCTCCAGCGTGCGCATGCCCGCCAGCGGCCAGGTGTGCACGACGTCGATGCTGTCGGCGAGCTTCGGCAGCGCGCGTGCGACGAGGCGGTCGTGAAGGGCCAGGGCACGGAGCGTGCCGACCACGCTGTAGGGGATGCGCAAGCTCCCGCGCGAGAGCGTCGTTCGAGTCCGCACGGCGCTCGGAAGCGGTCGCTGGACGGCGCCCGTGTAGAGCGTCACCTGACCGCCGGCCCGCGCCACCGAGGCGACCTCCCACCACGCCGTCGTGCAGATGCGCGCGGCGCCGATCTTGTGCGGAAAGCTGTGCAGGACGCGGACGGGCACAGCGGGCGAGGCGGCTAGGCGGCCGCCGACGCGGCGTTGTCCACGCAGGCCTGCGGCGCGCCGTTGAGCTGTATCGAGCTCAGCGCCATCTCGACGGCGTTGACGATGTCGAGCCCGATCGAGACGTTCGAGCGGGGTTCCTCGCCCGTGCGGATCGCGTGGGCGAAGTCTTTCAACTCGAGGCTCAGCGGCTCGCGCGCGTCCACACGCGGAATCGACACGTCGCCGGTGCGGTAGACCAGCTGGTGCTCGCCGAAGCTGGAGGGCGCCGCGACGTCGATGCCGCGGTCGTAGATGCGCACCGGCTCGTCGGCGGCGGTGTCGTCGTACTGGACCATGCGCTTGCTGCCCACCACGATCATCTGTCGCACCTTGCGCGGGGCAAGCCACGAGAGCTGCACGTTGGCGGTGCTGCCGCTGGCGAAGGTGAGCGTCACGAACGCCGTCTCCGGCACCCCCTCGGGGAACACGCAGCTTCCCGTGGCGGCTACCTCCACGACGCGCTCGTCCAGGCAGTAGAGCAGGATCGAGAGGTCGTGCGGGAGCAGGTCGCAGACGACCCCGTCGCGCTGGTACTTGCCGAGGTTCATCCGCGCGGAGGTGACGAAGTGGATATCGCCCATGACCTCCTCGGCGATCAGCTTGCGCACGGTGTTGACGGCGGGGCTGTAGATGAACGTGTGGCCCGGCATCAGCGTCAGCCCGCGGTCGCTCGCCAGCTCGACGATCTCCAGGCCGTCGCGCAGCCTCGTCGCAAGCGGCTTCTCGACGAGCACGTGCTTGCCCGCGAGCAGCGCCCGCTTGGCCAGCGGCGCGTGGGTGGTCGGCGGCGTGGCGATCACGACCGCCTCCACGCGCGGGTCGGCGAGCACGTCGTCGAAGTCGCTGACGGTGCGGGCCTGCGGGTATCTGCGACCGAGCGCGGCCAGCGGATCGGGGTCCTTGTCGCACAGCGCGTGCAGGTGGAACTCGGGCGTCTCGGAGAGGTTGCGCACGAGGTTCGGGCCCCAGTAGCCGCAGCCGACCACGGCGGCGCCGATCGGTTCGGGCCGGCCGTTGGGATGCGGGTCGGCGTCGAGCTCTAGGTGCCAGCCGTTGGAGGTCATTGTCTGATCAACGTTCCGTCAGACGCTCGTCTTGCGCGAACCCGATCACAGCGCTCGCGACGCGCTCGACCTCGGCATCGCTCATCGCCGGGAACAGCGGCAGCGAGCAGATTCGCTCGGCCATGCGCTCGCTCACCGGCAGGCTCCCGGGCGCGAGGCCGAGGCCGGCGTAGGCTTCGGTCAGGTGGATCGGGGTCGGGTAGTGCACGGCCGAGGCGACGCCCTGGCGCGAGAGGTGCTCGCGCAGCGCGTCGCGTTCGTCGCTGCGCACCACGAACAGGTGGTAGACGTGGTCGCCGTGCTCGGCGGGCGCGCCCGCGATCTCGATCGCGCCCTCGCGGCCTGCGTCTGCGAGACGCCGTCGGCGATCAGCGTGCGCAGCGTCTCGCCGAGTCGGCGGCGATCGTCGTTCCAGCCGTCCAGGCGCGCCAGCTTCGGGCGCAGCACGGCCGCCTGCAGCGCGTCCAGGCGCGCGGTCGTGCCGACGATGCGATGGCGGTAGCGCGGCTGCTCGCCGTGGGCGCGCAGCAGGCGCACGCGCTCGGCGAGCTCGGGCACGCCGGTCACGAGCGCGCCCCCGTCCCCCCAGGCGCCGAGGTTCTTCGTGGGGTAGAAGCTGAAGCACCCGAACGCGCCGAAGCGTGCCCACGCGCTGACCGCGGTAGCGCGCGCCGTGCGCCTGGCATGCGTCCTCGATCGACGTGCACGCCGGCGGCTCGTGCGCGAGCGCCATCATCGGATCCATCTCGACGGTCGGCCGAACAGGTGCACGGGGATCACGCAGCGCACGTTCGGGCCGAGGCTGCGTTCGAGGATCTCCGCGGTGATCAGATGCGAGTCCGGATCGACGTCCACCAGTCGCGGCGTGCGCGCCGACGAGGCTCACCGCCTCGGCCGTCGCGATGAACGAGTTGGTGGGGACGACCACCTCGTCGCCGGGGCCGATCTCGAGCGCGCGCAGCGCCAGCACGAGCGCCTCGGTGCCCGAGGAGACGCCCACGGCGTGGTCGGTCTCGCAGTAGGCGGCGAACTCGCGCTCGAAGGCCTCGACCGGCTCGCCGAGCGTGAACGCGCCGCGCTCGGCCACCTCGCGCACGGCGCCCATCAGCTCCTCGAGCAGCTCGGCTTCCGCGAAGTCGAGCCGCGTCAAGGGCACCGGGGCGGCGGCCTCGGCGGGGTGTTCGGGGCTGGTGCTCAACATGCGAGGCTGATCGAGGGCGCCGAGCCGAGCCGCGCGAGCTCCTGCTTGCAGCGCCCGCCGGCCGCGGTGGTGCAGGCCGTGGATCGAGCTCTCCGAGCGGCCCATCTGCTCGGCGATCTCCGGCGGGGAGAGCCCGACGATGTGGCGCATCACCATCACTTTGCGCTGCTCGTCGGGGAGCGTGGCGAGCGCCGCGTACAGGTCCCGCGCGGTTTCGCGTGCGCGCTCGTCCCCATGCGCGTCCTCTTTGACGAGGTCCTCGGTCGGCGTCGGGTGGCGCTTGCGCAGGTGGTCGAGGGCGACGTTGCGCGCCATGCGCAGCAGCCAGCCCGAGAACGGCACGCCGCAGTCGGTGTATTTGCCGATCACCAGCATCAGCTTCATGAACACCTGCTGCGTGAGGTCCTCTGCCTCTTTCTCGTCTCTGACGATGCTGCGCACGTAGCCGTAGACGTTGTCGGAGTAGCGAATGTAGAGAAGCCTGACGGCCTCCCGATCGCCCTCCTTCGCTCGCGCGATCGCCAAGCGCACTTCGCGCGCCGTCTCCGGCGAGTCGTCAAGTGCCGTGCGCGGTCTGAAGCCTGGCTGCTCATCCATGAGGTCAAGGCTGCGGCGCATCCTGCCCCCCCTTGTCTTCCCCGTTGTCGTTTGCGATCCGTCTTCAGGGATCATGGGGTCCGCCGGCCTGCGCCCGCAATGGCCCGATGTGCGCGACGTGCGTTCAGTAGCTGAACGCCCCTTCAGACGAGGTTCCGGATCGCGTCGGCGGCGCGCTCGGAGATCGCGATCGTCGCGGCGTTGGTGTTGCCGCGGGGCACGCGGGGCATCACCGATGCGTCGACCACCCGCAGATCGTGCACGCCGTTGACGCGCAACTGCCCGTCGACGACGGCGTTCGCGTCCTCGCCCATGCGGCACGTGCCGACGGGGTGGTAGAAGGCAAAGGTCGTCCGTTCGACGTGCTCGCGCAGGTCCTCCGGCGCCTCTCCGGCGGGAGCCGCGAACGGCTCGGCGCAAAGCGATCGCGATCGCCGGCTGTGCACAAATGTCAAGCGCCAGGCGCACGGCCGCGATCATCCGCGCCAGATCGTCGCCCGCCGAGTAGAACGCGTTGTGCACCACCGGCGGAGCGTTCGGATCGCTCGACGCAAGTCGCACCGAGCCCCTGCTGTGCGGCGTCAGCAGGCAGGGCGAGAGCCACACGCCGTGGGCTTCGGGGTCGCTCACGCCATCCTCGAGGAACTGCACGGCCACGACGTGGAACTGGACGTCGGGTGCCGGCGCGTCGGGCGCGACACGGGCGAAGCCGCCCGCCTCGGCGAGCCCTGAGGCGAATGCGCCGGCGCGCGCGGTGAGCAGCAGCTTCGCGCTGCGCCAGCGGCGCCGGCTCGCGCGGCTGTCCGGCTCGCGCGCCGTCCACAGCAGCTCGCTGGCGGCGTGGTCTGAGAGGTTCTCGCCGACCGACGGGCGGTCGCGCAGCACCTCGATTCCGTGGTCGCGCAGATGCGTCGGCCGGCCCCACGCCCGAGAGCATCAACAGCTGCGGCGAGTTGTAGGCGCCGGCGCACAGGATCACCTCGCGCCCGGCGTGCAGCTCGCGCGCCTGCCCCTGCTCGCTCGCCTGAACGCCGACCGCTCGCGTGCCGTCGAACAGCACCCTTCGCACGTATATGTCTGTCATCACGGTCAGGTTCGAGCGTCCCAGCGCCGGGCGCAGATACGCGTCTGCCGCGCTCGCGCGCATGCCGGCGCGCTGGGTCAGCTGAAACGTGCCCACGCCGTCCTGCTCGGGGCCGTTGAAGTCCTCGTTGCGCTCCAGGCCAGCCTGCACCGCCGCGTCCATGAAGGCGCGCGAGGCCGCGTTCACCGAGCGCGGCTCGCTCACCGACAGTGGGCCTCCGACACCGTGCAACGGCGAGGCGCCGCGCTCGTTGTCCTCGGCCTTCAGGAAGTACGGCAGCAAGTCTGCCCACGACCAGCCCTTGACGCCCCATGCGTCGAAGTCCAGCGGGTTGCCGCGGATGTAGATCATCGCGTTGGTCGAGGAGGATCCGCCCAGCACCTTGCCGCGCGGGAGCGCGATGCGCCTGTCCGCGCAGCGGCCCTCGGGCGCCGACGCGTATCCCCAGTCGAGCTGCCCCCGTTGGAGCTCCAGATAGCCGAGCGGGACGTGGATCTTCTCGTCCGTGTCCGGCGGTCCCGCCTCCAGCAACAGCACCTGGACGTCGGCGTCTTCGCTGAGGCGGTTGGCGAGCACGCAGCCCGCGGAGCCGGCGCCGACGATGACGTAGTCGTACATGTCCTGGATCCCCCGCCGCGGGTCACGATACCGCCGCCCGCACAAGTTCCCTGCGCAGGCCTTCGTTTTGTTCGCGGCAAGATGATGTTGGAAGTCCACGACCAAGCGCAATCGCTGAGCACGCTGTTCAGCAGCTCACGCCGACTGGCGATCGCCGAGCACTTCCGCGTTCCCTACGAGCTCGACGCCGAGCCCGTGCGCGCGGGGGTCGAGCGGCTGTACGCGCACGAAGGCGCAGAAGCTGCTGTGGGCGAGCGCGGTCGAGGACGCTGCGGGGCCTGCCCCGGTTGCCGCCTCGTTGCAGGCTCCCGGCGGGAGCATCCCGATCTTCGCCCGCGTCCTGGCCGATCGCCAGGCCGAGCCGCTGCTGAGGGACCTCGGCGGCAGCTGGTCGCGCGCGCTGGCCGTCAACGGCGTCGAGGACGAGCACCTCGCCTCGATCTGGGTGGAGCGCGACGGCAGCGTGTTCCTGCCGTTTGACCCGGATGAGGTCTGCGAGAGCTACTGGAGCGAGCGCTACCTGGAGGTGGCGCGTACGGGCGCCCATCGCCACGGCACTCGCGGCGCCGTGCGCGCGTACTACGGGATCCGCGGGCTGCTGCCGCGTCCGCTGCAGATCTGGCTGCGCCGCCAGTACGCGCACGTGCAGGCACGAACCAAGTTCCCGGCGTGGCCCGCGGAGACGGCGCTACACGACTTCTTCGACCTGTTCGCCGCGATCCTCGCGGGTGTCGCTGGCGAGCCGCTGCCGCGGATCGCGAGCTGGCCGCACGATCGCGCGTGGGCGCTCGTGCTGACCCACGACGTCGAGACCGCGGCGGGCGTGGCCGCGATCGATCCGATCGTCGAGCTCGAGCGCGGGCTCGGGCTGCGCTCCTCGTGGAACTTCGTCCCGCGCCGCTACGAGCTCGACGACGAGCGCATCGCCGAGCTGAGCGATGCTGGCTTCGAGGTCGGCGTGCACGGCCTGCTCCACGACGGGCGCGACCTCGAGTCGCTCGCGCGCGTGCGGGAACGCCTGCCGGGCATGCGCGCCGCGGCGGAGCGCTGGCACGCCGTCGGCTTTCGCGCGCCGGCCACCCAGCGCGATTGGGAGCTGATGCCGATGCTCGGCTTCGACTACGACTCCTCCTACCCGGACAGCGATCCGTTCGAGCCGCAGGGCGGTGGCTGCTGCACGTGGCTGCCGTTCTTCAACCAGCAGATGGTCGAGCTGCCGCTGACGATGGCGCAGGATCACACGCTGTTCGCGATCCTCCGCCAGGCCGACGCGAGCGCGTGGATCGAGAAGGCCGAGTTCCTGCGCGCCCGCGGCGGCCTCGCGCTGATCGACACGCACCCGGATTATCTGGTGCAGGAGCGGATCAAATCGGCCTACCGCGGTCTGCTCGAGCGTTTCGCCCGGGACGAGAGCGCGTGGAAGGCGCTCCCGCGCGAGGTCAGCGCGTGGTGGCGCCGGCGCGCGGACTCGCGGGTCGAGCGCGCCGGATCGGACTGGATCGTCACAGGACCCGCCGCCGCAGAGGCGCGGGTGGAGCTCACGGAAGGAGCATCATGGAGATGAGCACGAGCTCGCCGCCGCGGGCACCCACTCGGCCGCGGGCGCCACCGGGGGCGCGCCCGGGAACGCGACCGCGGGCGGCGGGCCCGACCTCGAGGTCGCGGTGATCGGCGCTGGGCCGCACGGTCTGTCCGCCGCCACGCACCTGCGTCGCGCGGGCGTGCAGGCGCACGTGTTCGGCTCGCCGATGGGCTTCTGGAAGACGATGCCGGAGGGCATGAAACTGCGCTCGAACATGTCGGCGACGAGCATGGTGGAGACCGTCGGGCCGCTGTCGCTGGGCGAGTACATGCGCCAGAGCGGGGCGCAGATCGAGCACCCGGTCGAGTTGACCGACTTCATCGAGTACGGCTCGTGGGTGCAGCGCACGGCCGTGCCGGACCTCGACGAACGCATGGTTAGCGGGCTGGCGCGCACATCGGCGGGCTTCGCGCTGGAGCTCGACGACGGCTCGAATGTGTCGGCTCGGCGCGTCGTGGTCGCATGCGGGATTGCGCCGTTCGAGCGCATCCCGGCGGGCTTGGGCCTGGAGGGGCTGCCCGCGGAGCGCGTCTCGCACACCGCGCACCATCGCGACCTCGGCGCGTTCGCGGGCAAGCGGGTGGCGGTGCTCGGAGGCGGGCAGAGCGCGTTCGAGTCCGCGGCGCTGATGCGCGAGCGCGGTGCGGCGCACGTCGAGGTGCTGGTCCGCAAACGGGCTGTCGTGTGGCTGCGCGGCCACGGCGTGAAGAAGCGGATCGGTGCGCTGGGGCCGATCGTGTACGCGCCCACGGACGTGGGGCCGCTGTGGTACAGCCGGCTCGTGGAGAAACCGGGCCTGTTTCGCCAGCTTCCGCGGGATGCCCAGGACAAAATCGCGGCGCGCTCGATCCGCCCGGCGTGCTCGCACTTCGTGAGGGTGCGCCTCGGCGAGGTCGCGATCAGCACCGGCGTGGGGCTCCGCGGGGCGCAGGAGCGCGACGGCCAGCTGCGCCTGTCGCTGTCGGACGGCAGCGAGCGCGAGGTCGACCACCTGATGCTGGGCACCGGCTACAAGGTCGACGTCTCTCGCTACGCGTTCCTCGACGAGGGCATCCTCGCGGACCTGCGCCGTTTCGACGGCTATCCGGTGCTGCAGCGGGGCCTCGAGACGCTCGGTCGCGGGCCTGCACATGGTCGGGCGCTCCGGCGGCGTGGAGCTTCGGGCCGATCATGCGCTTCGTCTCGGGCAGCTGGTTCTGCGGGCGGCGCGGTCGCGCGCGAGATCGCCGGGCGCTCGTCCGGGCGGCCGCTCGGCGGCGTCGCGGTCATAGCCGGGGCGCGGCGGATGGGGCGGTCGGGCGCGAGGAACGCGCGGGCGCTCCCGAGCCGTTCGGGCGCCCCCGGCGCGGTCGTGATCGGCGGCGACTACCAGGGCCTTGGCATCGTGCGCAGCCTCGGTCGCCGCGGCGTCGACGTGCTGGTGGTGGACGACGAGCGCTCGATCTCGCGCCACTCGCGCTTCGCGACGGCTGCCGTGCGGGTAGCGGAGCTGCGCGACGAGCAGGACGACGGTCGAGACGCTGCTCGAGCTGGGCGAGCGCCACGCGCTGGACGGCTGGGTGGTGTTCCCCACGCGCGAGGAGACGGTGGCCGCGCTGTCGCGCTACCGCGAGCGGCTGCTCGCAGCGCTTTCGCATCCCGACGCCGGCGTGGGACGTGGTGAGGTGGGCGTGGGACAAGCGCAAGACGTACGAGATCGCCGCCGAGCTCGGGATCGCGACGCCGCGGACGTGGCTGGTGGGCAGCGCCGAGGAGCTGGACGCGGTCGACGGCGAGCCGCCGTTCGCGGTCAAGCCGGCGATCAAGGAGCGCTTCATCTACGCGACCGGCGACAAGGCGTGGCGGGCGGACACGCGCGTGGAGCTCGACGCAGCGCTTTCGCGAGGCGGCGCAGGCTGGTCGGCGCGGGGAGGTGATCGTCCAGGAGCTGATCCCGGGATCGGGCGAGACGCAGCTCGCCTACTGCGCGTTCTTCCGCGACGGGCGCGCGGCGGCGAGCATGGTCGTCAATCGCCTGCGCCAGCACCCGCCGCTGTTCGGGCGCGCGAGCACGTTCGTGCAGACGATCGACCGCCCGGAGCTGGAGGAGCTCTCCGAGCGCTTGCTGCGGCGGATCGGCTACTACGGCCTGGTCGAGCTCGAGTACAAGCACGACGCGCGCGACGGGCAGACGAAGCTGCTGGACGTCAACGCCCGCACGTGGGGCTATCACAGCCTCGGGCAGCGCGCGGGCGTCGACTTCCCGTATCTGCTGTATGCCGACCAGCTGTCGCTGCCGGTGCCCGACGGCGCGCGCGCCCGGACCGGCGTGTCGTGGATCCGGCTGGCGACGGACGTGCCGACGGCGCTCGCGCTGGCGGCGCACGGGGAGCTGGACTGGCGCGCGTACCTGCGCTCGCTGCGCCAGGCGAACGCCGAGTCGGTGTTCAGCGGCGACGATCCGCTGCCGGGCGTGGCGGAGCTCGCGTTGCTGCCGTACCTGGCGGTCAAGCGGGGGTTCTGAGCGGGAGAGGAACGCACGAAATGCGCTAAAACGGCCTAATTTCAAAGGCGATCTAACCGCAGGGATTTTGCTCCTAAACGGTAGGATTTTCGTTTTCGGCCCAAAGGGCGCTATTATGCTCTGACGCGGTAGATCACGCTCATATCGCCTATAAAACGGGCTCTTATTTCTGCTCCTGTCCGGAAGAGATTCTGCGAAGCAATGAACGTCGACGTCATCGAGTTCAGCCCCAGGTACAACCGCTTCCCTGAGGACATCACCGGGCTGCTGCTTCGTATCGCATCGGCGCTCGGAACAATCCGAGGAGCGTCCGTGCTACCAGCCGTCGCCGACCAGCTCAGGTCTTCCGCCAGGGCCGGCACGGTTCATTACTCGACGATGATCGAGGGCAATGAGCTTCCCTTTGTCGAAGCCGAGCGGGCGGCACGCGGCGATCTTGAGCCCAACACCCGTGCGAAGATCGAGCTCGTCAACTATGTGGCCGCGCTGGACCTCATCGACGAGCATCTCGCCTCGGGTCGGCTAGGGCTGGACGCTGACTTTCTCAAGCAGCTCCACAGCGTCACGACGGCAGGACTCGGGCGCGAGGACGATCCGCACTTCAAGCCGCACCATGAGGGACAGTGGCGCGACGGCGAAGCCTTTGTTGTCGACCGGATAACCGACCAGATCATGCACCGAGCGCCGCCCTCAGCGGAGGTCAGCCCCCGGATGCTCGGGATGTTCGAGTGGCTGGCGCGTAAGCTCGACAGCGATAGCCAGCCGCCGTATGTCCTAGCGGGGGTCATGCACTACGGCATCACCGACGTGCACCCCTTTGCCGACGGCAACGGTCGGGTAGCGCGCTTGTTCCAGACCGCACTTTTGATGCAGATGAACGTCCTGCCGGGGCGCATGTACTCCTTTGAGAGGTACTACGCAGAAGATCAGAACGCCTACTACGGTGCTTTGCGTTCAGTGAGGCTTAGGACCCTGAACATGGAGCACTGGCTGCAGTACTTCTTGCGCGGCCTCGGTGAGGAGTACGAGCGCGTCGCAGCAACGGTTTCCGATCTGGCGCGTCTTGTCTCCGGAACTGCTGCAGGGCAACTGCAGTTGACCTCTAGTCAGCAGGCCGCGATCTCGGCGCTGCGAATTCAGGGGCGAACGGAGTTCGCCAGAACCGACTATGAGGAGGCAGCTCACCTGGGTCGGAGTGCGGCCAACACTGACCTTAGACGGTTGGTCCAGCATGGGGTACTGCGTACGCGAGGCTCTGGCTCGGCCACTCGCTACTTGTTCTCAATCCCGGCGGCACGGCCAGCGACCATGAAGCGACGTGGACGGCCGCCTCGCTGGAACGAGACAAGGATCGAGCGAGAGCTACGAGCATTTATTGCAGACCGAGAGAACTGGCCATCACCAAAGGAGTTCCGCGACGCCGGACGGGGCGATCTCTACGCCGCGGCGAGTCGTGCAGGCGGCATCTCGAGATGGCGGCGAACGCTCGGCGTTTAGCCGATCGAGAGATGGGACCCGGCCGCCCCCATCCTGTCTAAACCCCCTTCAGCAGCACCCCGAACTGCGCGCCGCTGTCGTCGGCGGCGGCGATGAACGCGGGGACGTCGGGGTGCGCGCGCGTGAACTGGCCGAAGGCCTCGTTGCGCTCGATGTCGTCGGCGACGATCGCGCCCTTGCGCATGGCGCCCCAGGCGCGCTCGATCTCGAAGCGGGTGTTGCGGGTGGTGTGGCTGCTGTCGTGGACGAACAGGTCGATCTCGCCGAGCTCGGCGAGCAGCGGCGGCAGCCGGCGCCTGCTGGTGCCGGTGAGGTAGGTCCAGCGATCGCGCAGCGCGGTGGGCACGGCGGCGGCGATCTCGGAGTGGATGGCGGTGTCGAGCGCGGGCAGGTCGATGCTCGAGAGGCGCCCGTCGCCGTCGCGCGCGAGCGCCTCGAGGATCACGCGCGAGGTGATCCCGCGCGCGACGCCGGTCTCGACGACCGACTTGGGGCGCAGATGCCGCGTCAGGCAGTGGACGACGCGCGCGAACCCCTGGTCGCCGTCGTCCCAGCCGCCGTAGGCGCCGCGGCCCATCGGCAGGCCCTTTTGCGCGAGCGTCTGCTCGATCTGCGCCCACAGCGCGTCGAACTCCTGTGCCTCGGCGCACGGCCAGGGCTGGCCGAGGCGCTCGTGCAGGTGGAGCTCCCACTCGGGATCGGCCTCGTAGAAATAGCTCTGGGGGTCGGCGCCGGTGATCAGCCGTCGCGCCCGTCCGAGCGCGCGATCGAGCCCGTCGCCGGGCTCCTGGAGCGTCAGCCGTACCGCCCCCGCGGCCCAGCGCAGCCGCGCTGGCAGACCTGAGTGCGTGTCGTTGTCGCGGCTGGTCTGTGAGATCTGGATCAGAGCTTTCTGCTTGCCGCGAGCCGGTCCGTTCGTGCGATCCTAGCGGGCGTGGCCCTGGTGACGATCCAACCCGGCTCGGGATCCGGGCCGCCGCTGTTCTGCGTGCACGCGGAAGCGGGCGACGTGTCGCTGTACCACGCGCTGGCCGGCCACCTGGGGCCGGAGCGGACGGTGCTGGGCCTGACAATGCCGCCGGCGGGCGAGCTCGCCGAGCACGAGCGGCTCGAGCAGCTGGCCGCCCGCCACGCGCGCACGATCAGGGGTGCGCAGGCGGACGGTCCGTACGCGATCGTGGGCGAGTGCACGGGCGGGGCGCTGGCGTATGAGATCGCCCAGCAGCTGCGGGCGGACGGTCAGGAGATCGCGCTGCTGGCGCTGATCGACGCGTGGGCGCCGGGTCTGCCGCACCTGGCGGGGTGGATGCCAAAGCCCCTCTACCGGGTCGTCCATCGCCTACGGATCCTCGCCTTTCACGGCGAGAACCTCGTGCGGCTGGGCATGCGCGAGCGGCTGGCGTACGCGGCGTCGAAGGCGCGGCGCGCGGGCGGCGCGCTGCTCGGCAAGGTGTCCGCCGTCGTCGATCGATCGGCGGCTGAGGTCTCGCCGCGGGCGGCGTTCAGGGACGCGCTCGCCGGATATGACCCCGCGCCCTATGGCGGGTCGCTCGTCGTGCTGCGGGCGGTCGCGATGCCGCTCGGAAGCCAGGCCCCGCGGGATCTCGGGTGGGGTGGCCTGGTGGAACAGGTGGAGGTCGAGACGATCCCCGGCTACTTCACCACGCCGATCTCAGAGCCGGGGGCGCGAATTCTCGCGGAGAGGCTCTCACGGCGGCTGCGGTCGTAGCCGGCGTCTCCGAGAAATCGCCCCATTTTGCGGACGATTCGCACATGCTGACTTGTCGCGTTTGGCGCCGGGCGCGATAATGCCGCCCACTGAAAAGGTTCGAGGACGCGGTGCGAAAGGAGACGAGGGCGATGAGCACGACCGGGGAAGCGCTGCGGGTGCGCAGGTCGCTGACCGACCTGCAGGACGAATACGTGGCGGGCGAAAAGAAGCCGCTCGAAGAACTGATGCGGGCGTGGAAGGGCATCAAGGAAAGCTCGTTCTTCGTGCTCGGGGGCTACCATGGCGAGCCCTTCAGGGGTGCGGGCTGGGGCGACAGCACGTTCTGGGGCGGATATTGCCATCACGGCAACGTGCTGTTTCCGGTGTGGCACCGGATCTACCTGTACGAGCTCGAGAACGCGCTGCGAAGCGTTCCCGGCTGCGCGGACGTGACGATGCCGTTCTGGGATGAGTGCAGTGAAGATTCGCTCCTGAACGGCGTCCCCTGGGCGCTGACCGCTCAGACGTTCGAACTCGACGGCGAGACGATCCCGAATCCGCTGCGTTCCTTCACGCTCCCGGAGAACATCATCGACCACATCGAAAGCGACGAGAACATCTACACCAAGCGCGCCGGGTACGAAACGGTGCGCTATCCCTACTCGGGGCTGGTGGGAACGGAAGCTGCCCGCCACGAAACCGCCGAACACAACAAGAAATGGACATATCAAGAAGCGGTCGCGGAACTCGACGACAACATCAGGAAATGGCTGAACGAACGCATTGAAATCAAAGGAAGAGTCGTAAGCACCGGTGTCCACCAGGCCTTCGTCGATTGTCTCGATGCGCCCTGCTACACGGTCTTCTCCAACGTCACCTCGGCCGTGAGCTCTGAAGACAACGGCCCGCCGGTGGTCGCGCTGGAGAACCCGCACAACAAGATCCATCTTGCGCTCGGAGGGTTCGACGTGCCCGGTAAGCCCGTCAGGTCGCTGATCGAAGGCGCGAACGGCGACATGGGCGAGAACGACACGGCCGCGCTCGACCCGATCTTCTACTTTCACCACTGCTTCATCGACCGGGTCTTCTGGCTGTGGCAGCTGCGCCACGATGCCACGAAAGGACTGCCGATCATCCGCGAATACCCGGGCACGAACTCCTCCGACGAACAGGGAGCGACGCCCGGGGTCCCGCCGAACACCTGGCTGGACATGGACACTCCGCTGGCGCCGTTCGTCTACGAAGGCGACGGACCGCCCCGGTCCTACGTGGGCAGCGACGCCTTCGACATCGAATCCCAGCTGGGCTACAGCTACGGCAAGGGGTCGCTCGAAGATGTCGCGGCGACGCCGCTGGCGGCGATCGATGCCAGCGCGGCCGCCGAGCCGAGGGTGCGCGTCGGCGCCATCAACCGCGCGGCGATCCGCGGCTCTTTCGTGATCGCCGCGTTCGCCACCGTGGATGGGGAGCGCGTGACGCTCGGATCTGAGGCGGTCCTCAGCCGCTGGCACGTCCAGGGGTGCGCGAACTGCCAGACCCACCTGAGGGCCGGAGCGAACTTCCGGCTGCATGGCCTGGAGCCCGAGGCGCTCGAACAGGAGGATGTCCTCGAGGTCGAGGTCCGCACTCACGACGGGCTGCTTGGAGACCGTGTGCAAACCCTGAGCGCCGTATCCGGCGAGGAGGGCCGGCCGCTGCGCATCGAGATCCGGTGACCCGCTGAGCTTCACCGACGGCGGAGTACTGCCGCTGAGTATATCAAAGTGTATATAATGAGTTCCCGTGGAGTTCACGACGCTCATCCGCGACGCTCGCCAAGCGACTGGCATCACGCAAGTGGAGCTTGCCGCCAAGGCCGGGACGACCCAGCCGGCGGTGGCTGCATACGAGTCGGGCGCGCGAGCCCCGAGCCTGGCGACGCTGGAGCGGCTGCTCGACGCGTGCGAGTACGACGTGGAGGTGCGCGCTAATCCGCGGGTACGCAGGGGCGCGGCATCGCTGGCGGACCTCGCGCAGACGATCGCGGAGGATCTCGAGCGGGGTGGGGAGCAGGATGCGCTGCGGCTGCTGTTCGGGTTCGCCGACGACTTCAGGGGCTCCTCTCGCGCCGGGCGTTGGGCTCTGATACGCGAGGAGCCGCCGCCGACCGGCGACGCGCGCTTCGATGCGGCTCTGGCGGGCGTCGCAGAGCTGTTCGCGATCGAGGGCGCGCTCGTCGCCCCCGCGTGGGTCAACGACCCCGAGCGCTTCGTCGAGCCGTGGTGGTTCGTCGCGAGCCGGCCTGAGTTCCACGCGTACACGCTCGCGAACACGCCTGCGGTGCTTGCGCGTCACGGCGTGTTCATGGCCCGCGAGGTGTTCGATCGTGTCTGAGCGCTACTTCACGCGGGCGAGGATCCTCAGCGCGCTGGAAGCGTTGGGCGACGAGCTCAGCCGTGAGGATGTGCGCGGGCAGATCTTCATCGTTGGCGGCGCGGCGATGGCGCTTGCGTACTCGACGCGGCGGGTGACGAAGGACATCGATGCGGTGTTCGAGCCGAAGAGCGCCATCTATGCCGCGGCGGCAAAGGTCGCAGAGGACCTTGGGCTGCCCGAGGATTGGCTGAACGACGCGGTCAAGGGCTTCATGCCTGGCGCTGACGAGCACCCTCGCCCCGTGCCGGATATCCATGGAATCGAAGTCACGACGGCCTCGCCGAGGTACCTCCTCGCGATGAAGCTGATGGCGATGCGGTTCGGTGAGGACGAGCAGGACATCGAAATCCTGCTGCGGGAGTGCGGTGTGCGTAGCGCGCGGGAGGCGCTCGATCTGCTCAAACACATCTACCCGCAGCAAGAGCCTCCCCCGAAGACTCGGTTCTTCCTCGAGCAACTCCTCGGGTCTGCCGCCACGTGACCGGCGACCAGGGCAGGCCAGACGACCGCGCTCGCCAATGCCCAAATATCCGATTTTCTGCGCCCGGAAATCAAGTGACCCCTGCGCCTGGCCGATATCTGAGCCGTGTCGATAGAGCCGGATGCCCATGTGGAAGGGTCGGCGGTGAGCGCCGACGACGCGGCGGCGGCGGCGCTGCGGGAGCTGCCGGGCGCGCGCGTGCTGGTGTTCGACGGCGAGCTCCGCGTGATCGTGGCGGCGGGCGCGACGAGCGCGCTGGGAGCGGACGAGGACGGGGCGAGCTGCGGCAAGGGGGCGTTCGCGGGGGACGCGTTCCCACAGAGCCTGTGGCGGCTGATCGAGCCGCTGTTCCGCTCGGCGCTGGTCGGCGAGACGCGCTCGCGGGAGGTGTGGAGCGCGGATGACAGCCGCTCGCTGATGGTGGACGTGGGGCCGCTGCGTGTGGACGGCACTCCTCTGCGCGTGGAGGGCGCGGCCGAGCGCGCGGAGGCGGCCGTGGACGGTGCGCTGGACGGCGCGCGTGAGCGGGCGGGCTTGGCGTGCGGCGTGGCGGTGATCGTGGATGTGACGGCGCGTCGCGCGGCGGACGTCGCGCCGCGGCCGTCGGACGGCCACTTCGAGCAGGTGTTCGAACGGGCGCCGATCGGCACGGGGCTGATGGACGTGGAGGGCCGCTGGACGCTGGTGAACAGGGCGCTGTGCGAGATCACGGGGTACACGAGCGAGGAGCTGATCGGCAGGCGCTTTGCGGAGATCACGCACGCGGATGACGTGGGCAACGACGCGGAGGGCTTCGCGCAACTGCTGGCTGGCGCGATCCCGGCGTTTCAGGTGGAGAAGCGCTACTTCAACGCGGCGCAGGAGACGCTGTCGGCGATCCTGTCGATCTCGCTGGTGCGCGACGCGCGGTCGGCGCCGCTGCACTTCATCGCGCAGCTGCAGGACATCTCGGAGCGAAAGCTGATGGAGGAGCGTCTGCGCCACCTGGCCGACCACGACCACCTGACGGGGCTTCGCAACCGCAGGCTGTTCGAGCACGACCTGCGCCTGCAGGTGGCGCGCGCGCAGCGCTACGGCGAGCGGGCGGCGGTGATGGTGGTGGACCTGGACGAGTTCAAGGCGATCAACGACGTGCACGGTCACAAGGTGGGCGATGACGCGCTGCGGGCGGTGGCGACGGCGCTGTCGCGGCGCCTGCGCGAGACGGACGTGGTGGCGCGTATGGGGGGCGATGAGTTCGCTGTGCTGCTGCCGCACGCGGACGCGCAGGGCACGGCGCTGGTGGCGGACGGCGTGGAGCGCGTGATCGCGGCGTGCAGCGTGGACGCGGGCGACGCGGTGGTGCACCCGTCGGGCAGCGTGGGCGTGGCGATGATCGACGCTCAGACGCTGAGCGCGGAGCAGGCGCTGATGGACGCCGACCGCGCGATGTACGTGGCGAAGCGCGCGAGGGCGAGGGCGAGGGCCGTGGCGGCGACGCCGGCCTGAACGTCAACGTCTTTTCTGGGAGACGCGCTGGCGCGTGGCTTCGATAAGCCGTGGCGGCTCCGGTCACCACACCCGCGGCACCCCGGACGGGTCTCTTTGCGACGCCCAGCCTCAGGTGCCGAGTAGCCAGACGACGATGCTTGTGGGCACGGCCCAGATGTCGCCGTCGGTGTCGAGGATGTTGCGGGTGGCGACGATCCCCCGACCGTAGCGCGCGGTGAGGGCGCGCGACTCGCTCCTCCAGTTGCGTTCGACGTACTTGCTCTCAAACGGGACTGCAAGGACGGCGCCAACGAAGTCGATCTCGGCCGTGGAGGTTCGCTCATACATCACGTCGCCCGCGGCTGCGAACGCGTCGGCTTGCCCATCTGTCACAGCACGCAAGAGGGACAGCCCGAGCTGCTGCTCACTGAGCTTGCTGATGTCCGGCGGCTGGTAGGCACGTTGGCGCTGGCTGGGGATCCGAGCGATGAGCGGATCGGTGAAATACACCTTGCGCCTGCTGTTCGTGTTCGGCCGCCCGCCTGTGCCGATCTGGTGGCACTTCCACACCTGGAACGCGAAGACGAGATCGTTCACACGATCGTTGACCGCGTGGTGGCTGCTGAGGCCAACATGCTCGGCGACGCTGCTCGCGTTCAGCGGGCTGCAGATGCCCTTCGCGATGCGCGCGAGGAAGTGGAGCAGGTCGGCGTCACCGAGACTGGTGACACGGATCGCGTCACCGCGAACGACATCCCACAGGTCCTGTAGAAATGCGGCCGAGACGTCGCCAGTCCGCAGGAAGTCCGCGACGGCTCGGGGGAACCCGCCACAGCGCAGATAGAGCTCCCAGGCGTCGACGAGGTCGTTCGTCCAAAACGACAGCTCCGCGATCGCCTCCTGCGCCCGGCGACCTAGCATCTCGCTCGCGACGATCGCGGGAACCTCAGGCAGGCCGTCGAGCCCACCGACGAAGCGACAAAAGTCACGGAAGGGAATGGGCATCAGCAGCCTGTCGGACTTGGTGGCCGCGGGACCTCGCCGTCCGGCGAAGTTCTTGGTGGCGTCGCGCAGCTCTCGCGAGCTCGAGCCGGTCAGGACGACGCAGTCACGGCGCAGCGGCGTGTCGTCTCGAAGGTCCTTCACGACACTCGACCAGCCTTGCCCGACCGACGTGACCTCATCGACGAACCACCATTTCGTTCCCTCGACGCGCCGCGTCGTGCTCGCGCCGACGCGGAACATGCGGCGAAGGTCCTGTAGGGAGAAGCCGTCGCACGGGCAGTAGACGATGTTCCGGCCCGCCACGCCTCGTGCGATCAGAGCGGCGATCGCGCGGCGTAGCTCCAAGCTCTTGCCGATGCGGCGCGGACCGCTGAGCGTGTACAGGCCGCCAGGCTCGATGTCATCGAGGACTCCGGGGCGATAGTCGAACGGGGCCTGGGCAGCCTCGCGGAGGTTCTCGTCCTTCCGTTCCCAGCCGTGCTCGTCGCGCCACCAGTGATTGCGCTCGCGGAGACGATCTGCGATCTCAGCGTCCTTCATGATGGTTACTGTACATGCGCAGGCGGTCGGAAACGACGTTTTTGGAGTTCTGCATCCAAAATACCATAGTCTTTTGGATCTAAGAATCCAAAAAGCAAGCCAATTTTGGATGCGATGATGTCGGCCTAATGCTCTCCGCACCCTCGATGCTCTCTACGAATGTCTCGGGCAATCTAGCCACAGGCGCTAGATATGCCTTGACCATTGCGAACGGCGATGCCTCGCATTGGGACGCCTGTGAGAGTGGCCATTTACGCGGCAAGCTTTGGCCGTTTGCGCAGCCCAGTTTGGCCATTTACGCTGCAGGCCAACCCCCATGAAGACGCTCCTGTTGGCCGTGAGCGCGCACGAGTGTACGCCGTACACCTCACCGAAAGGCACCCGATGAACCCCGACGCGCCGTATCCCGTCCAGTACTCGGTCGACTACCCAGACCGCCCGCTCAACCGCCTCACCACCTTCTTTCGCCTGTTCATGGTCATCCCGATCGCGATCGTGCTCGCCCTGATCGAGGGCAGCGTCTCCGCTACGGTGGAGGAGGGCGGGCGGACTGCCACTGCTGTCGGCCTGGTCGTGCTGCCGACGCTGCTGTTGATCGTTTTCCGCCAGAACTACCCGCGCTGGTGGTTTGACTGGAACCTCGAGCTGCTGCGCTTCTCCGCCCGCGTGGGCGTCTACCTGGCGCTGATGGATGACCGCTATCCGTCCACCGACGAGCATCAGGCGGTGCATCTCGACTTCGCCTATCCGGACGCGCGCAACGAGCTCAACCGCTGGCTACCGCTGGTCAAGTGGCTGCTGGCGATCCCGCACTACGTGGTGCTGTTCTTCCTCTACATCGCCGCGTTCTTTGTCGTGATCGCCGCCTGGTTCGCGATCCTGTTCACCGGTCGCTTCCCGCGCGGGATGTTCGACTTCCTCGTCGGCGTCGCCCGCTGGACCAATCGCGTGGTCGCTTACGCCCACGTGCTGGTCACCGACCGCTACCCGCCGTTCCGCCTCGCCCCGTAGGCACGGCGAGCGTCTCGCATGTGCTCGAGGCCGGAGGCGATCGAGTCGAGCGGACCGCCTCGTTCAGGCTGCGGTGGCCTCGCGTAGCTCGCGGTAGGCCTGCTCGGCCTCGCGCTCGAGGTCAACTTCGACTTTGCCGAACGCTGCCTCGACGTCCGGGCGTGTGCGGTTGGAATCCTGGATGAGGATGTCACCGTTAGGGAGCGGGTGCTCGATCTTGTCGTGTTCTGTCATACGGTTAGCATTATTAGAGCAAACGTCGGACGGAATCTCATCGGAAGGGCTGGTTGAGCAGAGCCAGGACGTTCGTGCTCAACGCCTGGTTGAAGCGTGCCTCGACGATGTCGTCCATCGCGTTGAGCATCGTCTCCTCCCGGCCCTTCATCGAGGCGGTGGTCAGGCAGCCGACCGGGATACGAACCGTGGCGCTTGGTGTCGATCACGAGCGGGGTGCCGCGGATGAAATGCCAGCGCGAGGCATAGATGTCGCGGGTCTCGGCGAGCGGCAGCCCACGGCAGTAGGAGCGCACGGCCACCCAGCGAGCGTGCTCGTCGATCTCGACGGGCTCGACTGTGTCCTGGTCGAGGTGCAGCCGATCTGTCGTGACGCGATTGATCAGGTGCGTCGCGTCCGTATCGATCAGCCACATCGTCACGGCGAGCGTCTCCTGCCAGCACCGGCCCTCGAGCGCTTCCGCGACGTCGATGGCGCTGGACAGCGCTGAGCGTAGTTGTGCGCCGAAGACCTCCTGGCCGCGCACAAAGGCGTTGTTATCGCCGATGCCGAGGAGCTTGGTCTGTACCGTTTCGACCCAATCGCGAGCACGGTCGGGCAGCGGCACATACGCGTCGCCCAGTTGCTTGGCGCGCGCCATCTCGTAGAGCAACTGCGCCACGTCGACGTAATGGTCGACGAACACGGCGGTGACGCCGACCGCGCTCCACCGGGCTCGAACCGCCTCCTCGCGGGCGGCTGGAACGCCGGGCGGGATACCTGCCTCGTAGGTATCCTGGCGTACGAAGATTGCATAGCGTGGAGGAGTGGCCGTGCCCGCATCGCCATACAGGTAGCGCACTAGGTTGGGATCGACGAGGCTGGTGCCGACGAACACGAACATGCCTTGGCTGAGCGCGGCCCGTACACGCGTCTCCTGCCAGGAGACGCTCTGCTGCAGCCGCTGGTAATCGGCCTCGGTGAGGACGAGCCGCCCCGCAAGGCCGTCGCGACCGGCGTAGCCATGCAGGTGCACGACCTGTACTGCATCGCGCCGGACATCTCGATGTTCGCCGACGTAGGTCAGGGCTTCCCGGGGTTTGAGTGGGTCATCGCGCAATGCCTGCTCGGCAAGGTCGTCGTAGTTGGTGGTCATCAGCTCGAAGGCGGGACCGAACGCGTCGACCAATCGCGGTAGCTGTCGGCAGATCGGGCCGGGGAAGAAGTTGGCGGCGGTGCGACCCTCGCCGTAGAGCGCGTTGGGAATCCATGCGTCGAGGGCACCGTTGTCGGTTAGTGCATCGACGATCGCGGCTGCGCCGAGGTAGCCATCGCGGCGCACGGCCTCGGCCACCCAGCGTGTCCGCCCGACCTCGCCGGTGTCATGCAAGAGTCCTCGCTCGGTCCCCGCCCTGACGAGCAGCCGCTCGATGAGCGTCGGCCAACTGGGCAATCCAGCCTCGATTGAGGCGCCCGCGCCCAGCATCAACGTCAACCGTTGAGCGGCAGCTGCGTCGGCGAGCAGTCCGTCAAGTGGAGGCTGGACGAAAGCAGTGAAGCTCACGACGGGAACATCCAAGCCGTGCGGCGTGTCGCTTGCCTTGCTCGGTTTGGCTGCCGAGCTCGGGGATCAGAGGACGAGATGATCACCGCGCCCCACCGTACTCTCGCCTTGGGACGATTCTCTTGAACGAGTTCGAACGCTGCGCTCCGAAGTGCTCAGGCCAAGGCTACATGCGCCCTCATATCCGCGCCGGGCTGAGACGCTGGAGCGCGCAAGCCGCGTACGGCCGTTCGCATATGCTCGCGCGATGTCGCGGCGGGGCACGAACGGGGAGCTATGCAGCGGCTGAGCGACGACCCTTTCGCGCGCATCGCCGAGCGCGGGATGAGCGGGGTCTTCAGCGGCATCCACGAGACCATCGGGCAGCGCTCGCGCATCGGGCGCGACCCGAAGAACGAGATCGTCGTCGACGACCTGCTGGTGTCGCGCTTTCACGCCGAGCTGCGGGCGCGCTCGGACGGGCTGCACGAACTGATCGATCTCGGCAGCGCCAACGGCACGTTCGTCAACGGGCGCTCGGTCGACCGCGCGATCGTCGAGCAGCTCGACGTCGTCAGCATCGGGCATCACACGTTCCGGCTGGTCGGCCTCGGCCTCGAGGAGTACGTCGACACGGGCCTCGTCACCTTCCAGGCGCTCGGGCTCGAGGTCAGGACGCCGAACGGGCGCACGCTGCTCGGCGATGTCACGTTCAGCCTCGAGGAGCGCTCGTTCCTGGCCGTCGTCGGGCCGTCGGGTGCGGGCAAGTCGACGCTGCTCAACGCGCTCACCGGCTTTCGCCCCGCCACCTCCGGGCACGTGCTGTACGACGGGCGCGACCTCTACCGCGACTACGACGAGCTGCGCCTGCGCCTCGGCTACGTCCCCCAGGAGGACGTCCTGCACGGCGGGCTGACCGTCGCGCAGGCGCTCGACTACGGCGCGCGGCTGCGCTTCCCGCGCGACGTCGGCGCCGCCGAGCGCAAGCGCCAGATCCAGGAGGTGCTCGAGCGGCTCGGCATAGCCGCCAGGAGCGAGCTCGCCGTCAGCCGTCTGTCCGGCGGCGAGCGCCGGCGCGTCGCCGTCGCGATGGAGCTCGTCACCAAGCCCTCGCTGCTGTTCCTCGACGAGCCCACCTCCGGCCTCGATCCCGGCAACGAGCGCGGCGTGATGACGCTGCTGCGCTCGCTCGCCGACGGCGGTCGCACGGTGATCGTCGTCACGCACAGCATGCAGAGCATCCGCCTGTGCGACCGCCTGCTCGTGCTCGCGCCGGGTGGGCGCCCCGCGTACTTCGGCCCGCCCCAGCTCGCGCCCGCGTTCTTCGAGCGCGACGATCTCCAGGAGGTATTCCAGCTGCTCAACAGCGACGGCGAGCGCGACTGGGGCGCCGCGCTGCGCGCCGGCGCGCCGGCTCCCGCGGGCCCGCCCGAGCCGCTTTCGGTCGAGCAGGCCGTGGCGCTCGAGCAGGTGGCCGCGATCGAGCAGGCGGCGGCCGTCGAGCCGAGCGAGCGCTCGCGCACGCTCACCGGCGGCCCGCGCGTGCTGATCGGCGAGGCGCTGCGCTCGAGCACGCAGTTCGCGATCCTCGTGCGCCGCTACGTGCGCGTGATCGCCTCCGATCGGCGCAACGCGCGCCTGCTCGTCCTGCAGCCGCTGATCCTCGGCCTGCTGATGCTCGCCGCGCTGCCCGCGCACGAGCTCGCCGCGCCCGCCGCCGGCGAGGTGCGCGCGGTCTCGCGCGCCGGCCTCGTGCTGCTCGTCGTGCTGCTCGGCGCCACCTGGATCGGCGCGTCCAACGCCGTGCGCGAGATCGTCCGCGAGCTGCCGATCGTCCAGCGCGAGCGCGCCGCCGGCGTCGGCGTCGTCCCGTACATCGCCTCCAAGGTGTTCGTCCTCGGCTCGCTCACCGTCGTGCAGTGCGCCGTCTTGGCGTTGCTCGCGCTCGCGCGCCAGGGCTCCCACGACCAGGGCAGCCTGCTGTCGAGCCCGCTGCCCGAGGTCGTCATCGCCGCGATCCTCGCCGGCATCTGCGGGATGGCGCTCGGCCTGCTGATCTCCGCGCTCGCCTCGACCGCCGACCAGGCGATGACGGTGCTGCCGGTCGTGCTGCTGCTCGAGCTGCTGCTCGCGATGGGCGGGCTGTTTCCCGACGTCGTCAACAAGCCAGGACTCAAGCAGCTGAGCTACGCCGCGAGCACCCAGTGGGCGTTTGCCGCCGCCGCATCGTCGGTCGACCTCGGGCGCGCACAGGCGCTCGATACCGTCGGCAGCGACGCGCCAACGATCCAACTAGACGATCCTCTAAACCGCTTCCAGTCGCTCGCCAGCAGCCTGCGCGAACCGTCCAGCTGGCGCCACCAGCCCGGGGCCTGGCTCGAGGACGTCGGCGCGCTGCTGCTGATCGCGGGCGTCGGGATCCTCGGCGCGGGGCTCGCGCTGCGCCGTCGGCGTCCGGAGGCGTAGCGATGCGAATCGCCCGGAGCCCGCTGCCGATCCTCGTCGCCGCGCTCGCGCTGGCGCTTGCCGGCTGTGGCCCCGCCGTCGAGCGCCCGCCGCTGCTCGTCGACGGCGCCGGCGCCGGCGCCTGGCAGACGCTGATCGCGACGATGCCCGCGGCGGCGAGCGCTACCTCCACGAACGCCTGCGGCGCCGGCTCCTCCGCGTGCATCGACGACGTCGTCGCCGAGATGACCCGGCGCCTGGACGTGCTCGAGGCGCGCTGCAGCCACGAGGCGCCGTTCGCGCTGATGTACCTCGACGTCACCAACGCCGTCGCCGCCGAAGGGGCGCGCCGCTTCGGCAACCGCCAGTTCCTGAACCATCTCGACGCCGTCTTCGCAAACCTGTACTTCACCGCGTACGACAACTGGCAAGCGGGCCGCGCCAGGCTGGTGCCGCAGGCGTGGCGGATCGCCTTCGAAGCCGCCGATCGCGGTACCGTCACCGCGCTCGGCGACATGCTCCTCGGGATGAACGCCCACATCAGCCGCGACCTGCCGTTCGCGCTAACGCGCACCGGTCTGCGCGAGCCCGACGGGCACAGCGGCGAGGCCGACTTCAACCGCGTCAACGGCCTGCTCGGCAGCGTCACCCGCGGCATGCTCCAGGAAGAGGCCCAGCGCTTCGATCCCACGCTCACCAGCACCGTGCTGCCGCTCGTCGCACTCGACCCGTCCAGCCTGCAGCAGGTCCTCAGCGAATGGCGCGGCGAATCGTGGCGCAACGCCCAAGCGCTGCTCGCCGCGCGAACGCCCGCGCAGCGCGCCAAGCTCGCGCACACAATCGAACTCGGCGCCGCCGGGCGTGCGCGGCTGATCGCCTCGCTCACCTCCAACCTCGTCATCGGACCCGACGCCGCGCAGCGCAACGCCTACTGCGCGCGCCACCGCGTGTGATCGCGGTGCTCAGAACGCTACGACGTACTTCGGCTTGAACGGCTTGTCCGTGGGCCTCACCGCCGCGATGCGATCGACGCGGTAGGTGCGCGGTTGACCGAGGTCGTTGACAACGAGCAGGACGAGATTGCCGTCTTGGGTGCGACGCAGTTCGTAAGGCTCGACCAACCGTGGTCCCTGACGTCCCTGCTCAGCGCGATAGTCGATCTCGATCTTCAGACGGTTCGCGCCCGCATAGCGGATCGGCTCCAGCTGAACTCCGCGACGCCATGAGGCGATTGCTCGTGGTGGACGCCAACTGCCGTCGAGCGCTCCTTCGTACGGCGCTCGTTTGAGTTTGCGCTGTCGCCTGCCGGCGAGCCAGGCGAACACGTCGTCGAGTGCATCCCAGAACATGGCGAACGGAGGGAGCGGCCGCGGGAGCTGATGGCCGAGCATGTTCTCCCACTCGCGCTCGATCTCCTGTGCATACGGCGATGAGCGGATCGAGTCGGCATCAGGAACCGCTATGCCGGCATGCGCACACTTCTCAACGAGGACCGTCCGCACGTCCTTCGCCCGGCCGATGAGGTCCGGGTGACGGTGCATGTGCACTACGTCGTAGAGGTCGCGCGGGCGGCATCGCTCGGCAAGGGCTCTCGTCTTCTCTGCCGCGAGCTCGGTCGGCGAGTAGCAACGAATGCTGTCCCCAGGCAGGGGGCTATCGCTATACGGGTGAACCGTCCTGCGTATCAATGGCCGGGCGACGAGGATCTCGTCGCTTGTGATGTCGAGCTTGAGCTTTGGCGGCGTCCCCCGCTGTGGGTTGGGCCCGCGGTAGGTGATCCGGGCGAGGGTCGTCGGCTTGCCGCGTAGGTTGCGCCGCCGCGCGAAGGTTCTGTCCTCGATCACGAGCTCGATGCCAGACTCGCGCTGGAGCCACGACGCAAGTCGCTGGAATATCTCCGCCAGCTCGTTGGGCTCCTCGGGGCCGCCGTCGACGACCGTGAAGTCCAGATCCTCTGAGAACCTGTAGGTCTCGTAGTAGCACTTGCGTAGGCACGTGCCGCCCTTGAAGATCCAGGTGTCCGCGAGTGCTTGCTCGTTGGCGATTGCGGCGAGCACCCAACCGAGCACGTAATCCTTTTCGATGACTCTCACGTCGAGCTGCCACTCGCCGCGGAGTCGCAACATCTCCTGCTTTGAAATCACGACGGACTCTCGAGAGCGACATGTACGTTGGCGCGAAGGTGCCACGCCGGCACGCGAGGCCCTTCGCGGGGGCCGTCCGGATCGAGCAGTGCAACACCGCTGGAGAGCTGCGCCCTACAGGCCGCGATCAGACCAGGCTCATCACGACCCAGCGTCTCGAGTAGGTAGCCCAGGCGCTTGAATACGGCGCGGTTGCCCAGTCGCCGCGCATAGTCCACCAGGAGTCCTCCGTCGTGGTCGTCCAGGTATGCGTCGAGGATCTCGGCTACGTGCCGGATCCCGCCGCCGATGTGCGGCGCATCGAGGACCTCAACGACGGTCCGCGCTGGATCGGCGATTAGAAGGCGCGTCTCCTCGTGCCACACCGACTCCACACCCCACCCGATTGCATTCTCGGAGACGTGCATCAGCAGATATCCGGCGTCCAGCAGATGGGCTTTGGACGAGCGGACGCGCTGCGCCGTCTTTACGATCGTCGTACGGAAAACCTGCTCGGTCAGTCCCCAGTGGTTCGCCGCTGTCCAGCCGCTGAAGTAGCAGGGCGACCACACCGCGCTTGCCACGACCATCGAATCCTGCGACCAGCTCTCCGGGCGGATCGTCTCGACCGGCACAGGGATGTAAAGCCCCCGCCGCACCCTGCGTAGCCATCCACTCTCGGCCCAGTGGGCGAGCTTGCGTGCGGCGACGTGCGCATTCACTCCCAGCTCGGAAGCGGCCTGCTCGGGTGAGATGAACCGGCGGTGGCCTACGACCAAGGACAGCTCGGCTCGACCAGAGCCCGAGATTCCACGTCCGTTAGATGATACTGGAAAGCCCATAGTTCCATTCAATGTGAGTCTACTGGATTCAGGATAACAGATCGTAGATAGCAAACGGCCCTAAGTTTCGATAGGCATGGAACTACTGGCTTGTAAGTATCACAACAACTCGACACGTCCGACCGTAGGCGTCTCGGCTAGGGTCCGCGCCAGGGACGCTACGCGGACCTTGGGACAGAGCGGACCGCCGTTAGCTCGTCATCGTCGCCAGTACATGGAGGAGCTGTGGAGAGCGAGGTTTCGACCCGTCAGGCCACCGAGCACGTCACGCTCGTGGAGTTCAGCCGCCCGCCGCACAACTACTTCGATGGGGCGCTGATCGGCGCGATCGCCGGCGCCTACGAGCGGCTCGAGCGCGGCGGCTCGTGCCGCGCGATCGTGCTCTGCTCGGAAGGCAAGCATTTCTGCGCCGGGGCCAACTTCGCCGCCGAGAACCCCGCCGAGGGCGATCTGTACGAGCAGGCGGTGAGGTTGTTCGCCGCCCGCCTGCCGGTGGTCGCGGCGGTCCAGGGCGCGGCGGTGGGCGGCGGCCTGGGTGTCGCGCTGTCAGCCGATTTCCGCGTGGCGAGCCCCGACTCGCGCTTTAGCGCCAACTTCGCGCGGCTGGGCATCCATCACGGGTTCGGGGTCACGGTGACGCTGCCGCTCGTCGTCGGTCACCAGCGCGCGCTCGAGCTGCTGTACACCGGCGTGCGGTTGGGAGGCGAGCAAGCCCACGCGATCGGCCTGTGCGACCGGCTGGTGGCCAGCGACCGGCTGCGCGAGCAAGCGGTGGCGCTGGCCGGCGAGATCGCCGCCTCCTCGCCGCTTGCGGTCCGCGCGATCCGCGAGACGATGCGCGGGCAGCTGGCCGAGCGGATCCGCGAGGCCACCGCCCACGAGGCGCACGAGCAGGCCAAGCTGTTCGGGACGAGCGACTTCCGTGAGGGCGTCAGCGCCGCCGCCGAGCGACGGCCACCGCGGTTCACCGGCAGCTGACAGAAGGCTATGGCCTTGGAAAGAGCGCTTTCCATCCTGCGTGAGCAAAGAAAGAAGATCCAATTTTCTTTCTAAGTCGTCTAGAGTTGCAAAGCGGCCTTTCCAAGCCCTCAATACATGAACACAGCTAGCTTCGGCCCCAATACCCCCGGTCGTCTCGTCAGCCACGACGGCAACGTGGCCTTCGTGCCGGCACCCCTGCCGCCCACCCTGGACTTTACTTCCGAGCTGGTCACAGAGCTCAGCAAGGCCGCTGGTTGCATCGGCCTGCTCGCGGGCACGGGGCGCAACCTCCAGAATCCGGCCCTGCTCATCGGGCCATATCTCCGCCGCGAGGCCGTCCTCAGCTCGCGGATTGAGGGGACGATGAGCACGCTCGCGGATCTATATGAAGACGAGGCCACGGGTAGCGCCAGGGGCGATGTCCGCGAGGTCCGCAACTACCTCACGGCACACGAATACGGACTCAAAACCCTCAAGGAGCTTCCGCTCTGTCTTCGCCTGCTGCGAGAAGTCCATAAGCGTCTCATGCAAGGGGTCCGTGGTCATGACCGCCATCCCGGGAGGTTCCGCTCCTACCAGAACTGGATCGGCCGCGACCCAGGCGCACCGATCGAGGAGGCACGGTATGTGCCGCCGCCGGTGCCTGAGATGAAGACCGCGCTCGGTGACTTCGAGAACTTCCTGCACGACAAAACGCTTCCGCCGCTTGTTGTCGCCGCGCTCGCCCACTACCAGTTCGAGGCCATCCACCCCTTCGGCGACGGGAACGGGCGCATCGGCAGGCTCCTGATATCGCTGCTCCTGCATGAGCGGGGGCTCCTCCCGCAGCCGCTGCTCTACATCTCGGCTTATTTCGAGCGAAGCGGAGCCGAGTATTACGATCGTCTGCTTCGCGTAAGCACGCACGGCGACTGGTACGGGTGGCTCACCTACTTCTTGAAGGGCGTAGCGATCCAAGCTCAGGCTGCGGTAGATGACGCCGAGCGCCTTCTCGATCTGCAGGCCCGCTATCACGACCTTCTTTCCGGCGCGCGGGCTCGACAGGCAGCTCATCAGCTCATAGATCAGCTCTTCATGAACCCCTACATCACGGCCCCCCGCGCGGCCAAGGTCCTGAAGGTGTCGGCTCCCACCGCGCGTGCAGCTATTCGAGACCTAGAAGCGCAAGGGATACTTCGCGAGCAGACCGGCCGCAAATGGGGCCAGCTCTTCCTCGCCGGCTCGATCCTTGAAGCAGCGCGCGGCAGCATAGAAGACGAGTCGGGCTGATCTCTGGGCGGATGGTCTCGACGGGTACGGGGATGTAAAGCCCGCGCCGCACCCGGCGACACGCCCGACCGTAGGCGTCTCGGCTAGGGTCCGCGCCAGGGACGCTACGCGGACCTTGGGCCACCGCGGTTCACCGGCAGCTGACAGCAGGGGCGGGCTCCCACCCGCAGGGGTCATGCTTATCGAGCCCTGGAGGGCAGGCGTTTGAGCTGTTACCCGCGTGGTTTGGTGATGGTGAGCAGGAAGGTGTGTTCGCCGGTGTTTGCGGGGTTGTTGGTGTCGGTGGCGTGGATTTTGAAGGTGTAGGCGCCTTCGGTGGTGGGGGTGCCGATGAGGGTGTTGTTCGTGAGGGTCAGCCCCGGTGGGAGTGGGGTTTGGGCCTGGTAGGTGTATGGGGCGCTGCCGCCGAATGCTTCGATCGGGATGCCCTGGCCTCGTTCGCCGAGGGGGGTCCCGGCGGGTGCCTTGTGGATGGGGAGCTCGTGGAAGCCGAGCTGAACGGTGAGGGTGTATTGGCGGCTGCGGGTTTGTCGGGGGGTCGAGGAGTCGCTGAGGGTGATCTGGAAGCTGCTGGTTTGCGCGGCCTCGGGGGTCCCGCTGAGGAGACCGGTTTCGGTGAGCTGGAGGCCGGCTGGTAGCGCCCCCGCCGTGAGCGTGTATTTGTAGGGTTCGATGCCGCCGGCGGCTGTGAGCTGGCGGCTGTAGGGGGTTCCCGCGGTCGCTTTGCCGACACCGGCGCTCAGCGCGAGCTGGACGGTGAGGGTGTATTCGCGGCTGACCGTGAGCGCCGGGGTGGAGGCGTCGGCGGCTTCGAGCACGAACGTGCTGGTTTCCGCTGTGGTGGGGGTGCCGGCGAGTTCGATGCGCCCGTCGGCTTCTTCGCTGGTGTTCCAGGCGAGCCCGGCGGGGATGGTGCCGGTGGTGTGGAAGCTGTAGGGGGGGCTCCGCCGGCGAGCGTGAACACCGCCCGGTAGGCGGTGTTGGCGGTCCCTTCTTTGAGGGTCGGGGTGGAGAGGACCAGTTTCGCGTCACGCGGGAGCACCGTCAACACGGCCGGGGTGCTGGTGGTTTCGCCGTGGGTGTTCTTGAACGCCGCCTCATATTCGCTCCCGGTGTCGGTCTTGACCGTCGCCGGGGTGGTGTAGGAGGAGCCGGTGGCGCCCGCGATCGCCGTGAAGCCCGTGGCACCGGGTGCTTTGGAGTACCACTGCACCGTCGGTGCGGCACACCCTGGGGGTGTGGTGGCCGTGGCGGTGAACGTCGCGGTGGCGGGTGCCTTGACGGAGATCCCCTCAGGCTGGGTTTCCACCTGGGGGCTGCTCGTGCAGCCCGGGGGGAGGATCGCGAAGATCGTGCCGTAGAAGTCCGTCAGCGCCGGGGTGCTGGCCGTGTTGACCGTGACCGTCACCACGCCGGCGGCCCGGTCGAGGACACCTCGGTCGAGACGGGTTCCCAGCCGCCTTTGGCGGGGTTCCACCAGTCCACGCTCGAGCCCGCCGCGACCCCGCAAACCTGGAAGCTGACCTGGCTGAAACTGCTGTCGGGGCTCTTGGCGACATCGAAGAAGCCGCCGGCGGCCGGGAGTTTCGCAACCGGGTCGCTCGCGTAGACACCCGTTTCGATCGTGCCCGCCCCGTCGCCGGTAGCGACAAGCGCGACTCCCGCGGCAGGGGAGACCGCTTCGGTGCTCGCCGAGCCACCCGGGTCGCTGCTCGTCGCCGACTGCGGGCTCAGCAAAGGTGTCGAGGTGGGCACGACGTTCGCCGATTCCCCGGCCGGTCCCGCTCCCAGCGTGTTGCTCGCTTCGACGCTGAACATGTAGGACACGCCGACCGTCAACCCCTCGATCTTCGCCGACGTTTCGCTCCCGTCGACCGTCACCGACTGGCCACCCGGGGTGGTCTTCACGACATAGGATTCGATCGTCGCCTCCCCGTCGGAGCCCGGTTCCTTCCACGACACTTCGGCCGAGCCGACACCAGCCGCCGCCTTCACGTCCAACGGCGCGCCGGGCACGTCTTGGACGGTCAACGTAAACGCCTGGGTCGCATCCGGCGCCACACCATTGGATGCCGTGATCGTCAGTTCATAGACACCCGCGGTGCCTTCCCCGGGGGTGCCCGCCAAAGTCGCCTTGCCGCCGCCCAGGTCGGTGAACGTCACGCCTTCCGGTAGCGCACCCGTCTCGCCCAGGGTGATCGGTGCGGCACCTTCCGCGCTGACATCGAAAGACCCCTCATCACCAACCTTCAACGTCGCGGCATCCGGCGAGGAGATCGTCAGCGGCGAAGCGAAGCTGAACTCATCCGCATCGGACAGCTCGCTGTCGATCACGCCGCCTTCCCGGTCTTCGATCGCCACCCGCACATCCGTGAGCAGCAGCCCGTCCTTGCCGGCCTTCGCGGCGTCCGCGGACAGATCCGGGGAGGACAGGTCGATCTCCGAATCACTTACCGGGGTCACCACGACGTTGCTCAGTTGCTCTTGGGTTTCGCCGTCGAGGAAGCTCACAGAGGCTTCGCCGCCGTCGGGGACTTCGAACCCGGAGCCCTCCACCACGAGCTCCTCGCCACCCGCAAGCGGGCCAGAGCTCTCCCCGGTCTCCGCGTCGCTCACCGAGCTCACGACGGGGAACTCCGCGTCAAACACGTCATCTTCTTCATCGCTTGAGACTTCCGCGAGCCCATCCGAGACCGAGACCACCACCCGTGTCGCGAGAACCCCATCATCCGCGTCCGCCTCGAACTTCTGCAGGTCAGGCGAGGACAGCTCGATCTCCGATGAGCTCACCGGCGTCACCACAACCCCATCCAACGCCGAGTTCTCGCCATCGTCGAAACTGACGCTCACAGAACCCCCGGCCGGCGCCGCGAACCCCGAGCCCTTCACCAGCAGCGTCTCGCCACCCAACGCCGACCCGTCATCTGAGGCAGTCGCCTGATCAGTCACGGACGTCACGACCGGGATCAACCCTTCGTAGGCGTCCGCGCCTTCGCCTTTGCCTTCGGTCTGGCTCTGCGCCTGATTGGTTTCGCTCGTGCCGACCGCGACAACGACATCGGTCGCGAGGCCGTGCTCGCCGTCCGGGATCTCTTTCGCGAGCGATGCGAGGTCGGGTGCTTGCACTTCGATCACGCTCGAGCTGACGGGTTCCACCGCTTTCAACGTTTCGACGATCTTGCCGTCATACACAAACGCGACCGCGGCCTTCCCGCCCTGAGGCACCACCAAGTTTTCCCCTTCGACCCTGAGCGTGTCCCCACCCAGGATCGACCCGGAGCTCTTTCCGGTCTGCACATCTTTGACCGAGGTGACGACCGGGATCAACGCGTCATACGCGTCCGCGCCTTCGCCCGTCCCTTCGGTCTGGCTTTCCACCTTGTCGGTTTCGCTGGTCCCCACCCCGACAACGATGTCCGTCGCGAGGCCATGCTCGCCGTCAGGGATCTCTTTCGCGAGCGACACGAGATCTGGTGCTTCGACTTCGATCACGCTCGAGCTGACGGGTTCCACCGTCTTTAGCGTCTTTACGATAGTGCCGTCGTATACGAACGCGACCGCGGCCTTGCCGCCGGCCGGCACATCGAAACCCTGCCCTTCGATCCTGAGCTTGTCGCCGCCGAGGATCGACCCGGAGCTCTTCCCCGTCTGCACGTCCGTCACGGATGTCACGACCGGGATCAACGCGTCATAGGAGTCGGCGCCCTCGCCCGTGCCTTCGGTCTGGCTCTGCGCCTGGTTGGTTTCGCTCGTGCCGACCGCGACAACGACGTCGGTCGCGAGGCCGTCCTCGCCGTCGGGGATCTCTTTCGCGAGCGACGCCAGGTCTGGTGCTTGCACTTCGATCACGCTCGAGCTGACGGGTTCCAGCGTCATCAGTGTCTTTACGATCGTGCCGTCATATACGAACGCGACCGCGGCCTTGGCGCCTTGAGGCACCACGAAGTTTTCGCCTTCGATCTTGAGCGTGTCCCCACCCAGTATCGACCCAGAGCTCTTCCCCGTCTGCACATCCGTCACCGACTTCACGACCGGGATCAACGCGTCATAGGAGTCCGCGCCTTCGCCCGTGCCTTCGGTGCGGCTTTCCACTTTGCTGGTTTCGCTGGTGCCCATCCCGACGACGACATCGGTCGCGAGGCCGTCCTTGCCGTCCGGTATCTCTTTCGCGAGCGACACGAGATCGGGTGCTTCCACTTCGATCACACTCGAGCTGACGGGTTCCACCGCTTTCAACGTCTTGACGATCGTGCCGTCATACACAAACGCGACCGCCGCCTTGACACCCGCCGGCCCACCAAAACCCTGCCCTTCGATCTTGAGCGTGTCCCCGCCCAGGATCGAACCGGAGCTCTTCCCGGTCTGCACGTCCGTCACGGACGTCACGACGGGGATCAGCGCTTCATAGACATCCGGGCCATCGTTGGTCTTCGTGTTGACTTCTTCGCCTTCGTCGTCCGCGATCGACACGACGACGTTCAAAGCCAACGCGTTCTCCCCATCCGGGACCTCGCTCGCCAGCGACGAGAGGTTCGGCGTTTCCAGTTCGATCAACGAACCGCTCTTAGGTTCCACCGCGACCGTCTTCACGCGGGTCGAGCCCAGGTAGAATTCGACCTTCGCTTCCCCGCCCTCGGGCACTTCGAAGCCGGAGCCTTCGAGCTTCAGCGTGTCCCCACCCAGGATCGAGCCCTGGATACCGCCGGTCTGTTCATCGACCACCGAGGAGACGTACGGGCCGTCCTCGTCGTACTGGTCACCGGCGCTCGCGCTGCTCGACACGAGCTTTTTCGACGTGTTTTCGACGGCCACGAACACTTCGAGCGCGAGATCACCCGCCGTGGACGCCAGGTCCGGTCCGAACGCCGCCATCCGCGCCGCCCTCACCGCCAGGCGCTTTGCGGCCATCGCGACACGCGAGTCGTACTTCGTGAGATCCGGGGCTTTGACTTCGATCTCCGTCGCGCTGTCGGGCGTCACTTCGATCACTTCGCCCAGAACTTCGCCTTCGAGCTCGAAGGACACCTGCGCCTTACCGCCTTCGGGCACGTTGAAGCCAGACCCGTCGATCTGCAGCGTCTCGCCGCCGAAGATCGACCCCTGGTCGTTATCGCTGCTCTCATCGGTCACCGACGAGACCACCGGACGTTCTTCGCTCAGGGCTTCATAGAGATCGCCGGTGCTTTCGGGGCTGAGCACGGCGTTTTCGCCAGGAGAGCCTCCTTCGGACGTGATTTCCACGCGGACGTCGGTGGGCAGTGCTTCCTTGCCGGCCGGGATCTTTGATTCGTACTTCGTCAGATTCGGCGCTTGGACTTCGATTTCGTCTTCGCCGACGGACGTTGCGGTGACGGCTTCGATGTTTTCGCCGCCCACATAGAAGTCGACGTGCGCGCTCCCTCCGTCCGGCACGAGGAATCCCGATCCCTTGACGCGGAGCGTGTCCCCACCCGCGATCGGGCCCGAGTTGGTCCTCGTGCTCGTGTCGTCCACCGATGTGACGGCGGGTGTCAGCTCTTCGAAGACGTCAGCCTGCGAGGCGGGGCTGGTGACGCTCTGTTCTTCGCCTTCTTCGTTCTCGCCGCTGATACGGACACGGGCTTCGACCGGCAGCCCCGGATGCGCTTCGGCCGCCCGCAACGCGAGGTCCGGGGAGGCTGTCTCGATCTGGGAGCCATTGGGTTCCGCCGGTTCGTGTCCGACCTCCTCGCCACCGGCGTAGAACTGCACTTCGGCCCGCCAGCCTTCGGGCACGACGAAGCCGGAGCCGGTGATCTGGAGGGATTCGTTGCCAAGGATCGATCCGGTGTCCAGGCCCGTGTCGGAGTTGACGACTTCTTCAACGACTGGGTCGACTTCTGCTTCCTGTGCTTCTTTGCGTTCTTTCTTTTCCTGATCTTCTTCTTCTTCGCTCGGGTATCGCGTGAGGCGCTTGGCCGTGAATTCGCCTTCGCAGGTTTCTTGTTCCGGTTCGCATTCCGCTTCGCCAAACGACACGTGCCACGTCCCGGTCATGGTTTCGCCGGAGAGCGTGCCCTCGAATTCCAGTTCGCATTCGAGGGGAGGAGTGGCGGTGGCGGTAAACATGAGCGAGCTTCCGCTGATCGAGCCGGCGATGTTGATTGAGCCATACTCGCCGGTATCACAGAAGCCGCCGCCGAGGCCTCCGCCGAGCTGCCCGCCGGCGTGTTGACCGAGGTCGAAGTCGCCGACGATGGCGGTGATTATGTGCTCAGGTTCGCCGTATTCGTAAGGCGATAGGCCGGTGGCCCGGAATTCCCACTCCCCAGCGGCGTCCGGCTGGAAGAGTTGGTGTTGCTTGGAGGCGCTGGCGCTGGCGGCGTTCGCGAGAAATCCGGCGAGCAGCACACAGCACAGGGCAAGCCGACGCCAGGGCGGTCCACGCCTGGCGCTCGCGTCCCCCCGTCCCGAAAAACGGGCCCTGCTGAATGTCGGCCGGATCTGACGATCTCGGCGGCTGAGCCCGCTGGACAACGACCCCCCCGTCCTTGGATGAGACTAACTATCGGTGGTGTCTACCAGAAGACGCGGTTCATGTCCATCCAGCGTGTACGTATCGCTGAGTAGCCTCAGACGTGAACGGCCTCAGCCGCGCCGCGTGAAAGAACTTCGCCCCTCGTGCGTTGCTCGGTGCCGAGCCCATAGACATGCACGTACCGTCCCGCACAAGACCACGCCCGAGATCGCTCCTGCTCGCGCTTGCCGCGGTGGCCCTCCTGGGCGTGGGCGTGGGCGTCGCCACGGCGAGCGCCGCGTCCAGCATCGAAGGGGTCTGGTCGTTTGGCGGCGGCCAGATCGCCGTCAAGCCAGCGGGCACCAACACGTTCGTCGGGATCGTCGTTCAGGAAACGACCTTCGCGGAATGTCCGCATCCGGTCGGGCAGGAAATCTGGACCGGCATGACCGAACAGAGCGACGGCTCCTACTGGGGCCTGCACCAGTGGTATTTCGTCAATACGTGCGCCCTGAACAAGAGCCTGGGGCCGACCGCCTGGCGGGTCAAGGAAGAACCGAACGGGGCCAAGTACCTGCGCGTGTGCTTCAGCAGGCCGGGCACCACGCAGCCCGAGATCCCCGCCAGCGGGCCCGAAGCCGACTGGACCTACGGCTGCTTGAGCTCCGCGCTCGTCGCGCCGCTGCCGACCGGGGGCGCCGCCGCCTTCAAAGCCTCCTTGCAGCTGTCGGGCAGCAAGCAGTGCCTCAGCGGCCGGCTCTTCAAGATCCACCTCGCCGAGCCCAAGCACGATCCCTTCAGAACGATCCGCGTGACGCTCAAGGGCCACAGGCTCGCGACGGTGCGCAGGGGCGGCTACGTGGTCGCGACCGTCAACCTCGGCGGGCTTCCCCCGGGCGCCTTCACGGTCGACGTCAAGGCGACGACAGTCCTCGGGGAACACCTATCCGGGAGCCGCACCTATCACACCTGCGCCAAGCGGCCGAAAAAACACAAGCCGGCAAGGCTGAAGGCGAGCAAGACGGGCAAGTCCCATTGACGCGAACAAAAGAACTTCGCCGGGATGGAAGAAGTTCGCTGGTTCGTCGTTGATGCCTGTGATGCCGCGTAGACACCTCGACACCCCGCCTCGCCTCAGGCGACGCCCGGCAGCGCTGCTGCTGCTGGCCACCGCCGCGGCGCTCGCGCTGCTCCTGTGCGCGGCCTCCGCCGGCGCCAGCTCCAGCATCGAAGGCGTCTGGGAATTCGAACACGGCGAGATCGCCGTCCAGCCCGCCACGGCGGGCGGGACGTTCGAAGGGGTAGTCGTGCAGACGACCACCTTCGCGGAATGCGCGCATCCCGAAGGCGAACACATCTGGACGGACATGACCGAACAGCCGGACGGCTCCTTCTGGGGACATCACCAGTGGCTTTTCGAAAAGACGTGCGCGAAAAACGAAGCGCCCGGGCCCACCGCCTGGCGGGTCGGGGAAGAAGCCGGACGCAAGTACCTGCGGGTGTGCTTCAGCAGGCCGGGCACCACTCAGCCTGAGATCCCAGCCATCGGGCATGAAACCGGCGTGACCTACGAATGCATCGACTCCAAGCTGACCGCTGCGCTGCCGGTCGTTGCCGCGCCCGGCGGATCGCAGCCGCCGGGGACGCCCAACTCCGGTGTTCTAGGCGAGCGCCTGTCGCTTCCGAGCTCCAAGCAGTGCCTCAGCGGCAGGCTCTTCAAGATCCACCTGCTCGAGCCCAAGTACGACCCCTTCAAGACCGTCCTCGTCACGATCAAGGGACGCAAGATCGCGACGGCGCACCGCGGCAACTACGTGGTGGCCACGATCAACCTCAAGGGCTTTTCGCGTGGCGCGTTCACGGTCAAGATCCGCGCGACGACCGTCCTCGGGCACAGCCTGTCGGGCAGCCGCACCTATCACACGTGCGTGGCCGGCAAGCACAAGCACAAGCACTAGCGCACGATCCAGCGTGAGCGCCCGCGCGATTGCTCTCAGCTTCTGGCGGCGCTCCGACGCGGAAGAAATTCCGCTGGTCCGGAGTTGATGGGAATGATCGAGACGCATTACCTCGCCTACGGCCTGGCGCTGCGCTCGTCGTTTCCGCTCCCGGGGATGGTCCCCGTGCTCGCGCGGGGGCTGCCTGTGCTCGAGCTCGAGCTCGTCACCCCCGAGCAGCTCGAGCTGGCGTGGGGCGGCCCGGATGGCCCGTCCCTGTGGCGAGGGCGCCTCGGCGACGGCAGCGACCTGGAGATCGAGGCCGGCACCGGGGGCGACCTGCTGTTCACCAACGGCGAGCGCGCTCGCTTTCGCCTTGACGCCGGCAAGCAGGCGCTGATGTGCGCGCCGCGTGATCCCGGGCTGGACTGGCAGCGCACGCTGGTGACGAAGGTGCTCTCGAGCATCAGCGTGATGCGCGGCTACGAGGCGTTGCACGCCAGCGCCGTCGGCGCGCCCTCGGGGGTGTTGGCGATCGTGGCGCCGAGCGGCATGGGCAAGACGACGCTCGCACTCGAGCTGATGCAGCGCGGCTGGCCGCTGGTCAGCGACGACGTGCTCGCCCTGGCGGGCACGCCGCAGGGCGTGCTCGCGTATCCGGGCACGCCGCACATGAACCTCGCCGAAAGCTCGCTCGAGGGCCTCGAGCCGTGGGAGATCGGCGCGACGCTCGCGATGCTCGCGGGCGAGCGCTGGCTGGCCGCTCACGACACCGCCCGTGAGCCGGGCCCGGTGCGAGCGATCTGCCTGCTCGAGCGCGGCCCCGACCTGGCGCTCGACCTCCACCTACTGCCACCCAGCCCGCTGCCCCTGGCCCCGTACGTCCTCGGCCTGACCGGCGACGTCGAGCGCGAGCGGCGCCGCTTCGAGCTCTACGCCGACCTGATCGGCTCGACGATGCTGATGCGTTTGACCTCCGACATGAGCGCCCGGCCCTCGGATCTCGCCGATCTGATCGAGGGCGCGCTCGCCGATCATCCGGCCGCGCTGGCCGCGGGGGGCGCGCGATGAGCGTGCGCTCGCCGGAGGCGCTCGTGTCCGACGCCGCGCCAGCTGCCGCGCGCGGCGAGCCCGCTGGCGCGCCCGACGAGCCGGCTGCCGCGCCCGCCGCGCCGCGCACGCTCGCTGCCTCGGACAGCTCGCAGCCGGGCGCGGGCGAGGCCTTCCCGCTGGCGATCAGGAACGTCAGCAAGCGCTGGCGCAAGGATCTGCCGCTGGTGCTCGACGACGTCGATCTGGCGCTCGAGCCGGGCACGCTGACGTGGGTCGGCGGGCGCAACGGAGCCGGCAAGACGACGCTGCTGCGGATCGCCGCGGGGCTGATCGAGCCGGAGCAGCGGCCGGGCTGAGGTGTGGGGGGTGAGCGTCCGCGAGAACCGCGCCCGCTACCAGACGCTCGTCTCGTTCCTGCCCGCCGGCGACCGCGGCCTGTATGCGCGGCTGACCGTGCGCCGCCAGCTGGAGTTCTGGGCGCGGATCTCGATGGTGGCCCCGGCGCGGGTTAGCCAGAGCGTCGATCGGGCGATCGACGACCTTCGACCTCGTCGAGCTCGCCGACCGGCGCGTCGATCGGATGTCGATGGGACAGCGCCAGCGACTGCGCATCGCGATGACGTTCCTGCCAGACCCGGAGATCGTGCTGCTCGACGAGCCGCTCACGAGCCTCGACGACGAGGGCGCGGCGGTGCTGCTGCGGCGCGATCCGGCTGCTGCTCGATCGCGACGGGGTCGTGCTGTGGTGCTCGCCCAGCGGCGAACGCCTGGAGCTGAGCTTCGACGCGCGCTGGCTCATCGACCAGGGAAGGCTGGCGCCGGCATGAGCGAAGCGATCACCGCCGGGCACGCGTTCCTCGCGGTCATGCGGCGCGACCTGCACGTCTTCCTGTCCTATCGCACGCGCCTGGTCAGCCAGGTGCTGACGTCGCTGTTCAGCCTCACGCTCTTCTACTACGTCTCGCGCCTGGTGCACGTCAGCGGCTTTCACTCCCCGAGCGCCTACTTCGGCTTCGTCGTCGTCGGCATCTCGATGGTCGGCGTCCTGTACTCGTGCTTCTCGATCCCCGAACTGCTGCGCCAGGAGCTCGTCGCGGGCACCTTCGACCGCCTGCTGCTCTCGCCGTTCGGCGCCGTGCGCAGCGTGATCGCGATGACGCTGTTCCCGCTGATGTGCTCGTTCGTGCTCGCGGCGACTCACGCTCGGGCTCGGGTGCGCCGCTGTTCGGGCTGCAGCTGCACTGGTCGACGGTGCCGCTGGGCGTCCCGGCGATGCTGCTCGCGCTGCTCGCGTTCCTGCCCTTCGGCCTGCTGTTCGCCGCGCTGACGGTGCGTCGTCAAGCAGGGCAGCGTCGGCACGAGCTGGGTGATCGCGCTGCTGTCGATCGTCGGCGGCCTGTACTTCCCCGTCTCGCTGCTGCCCCACTGGGTGCAGACGGCGGCCAAGCTGCAGCCGTTCACGGCCGCCACGAGCCTCCTGCGCCACCTGCTCGTCGGCAGCTCGATCGGCGAAGGCGCCGGCAGACTCGCTGCTGAAGCTGGCCGTGTTCGCGGCCGTGCTCGTGCCGGCCTCGACCTACGTGCTGGCCGCGGCGATCCGTCTCGGCCAGCGGCGCGGAACGATCATCGAGTACTGAAATGGCGGAAGGATTGAGCATGTCTCCCAACACGGCCCCCGCAACGACGTCGCTGCCAGACGCGAAGATCACGGTGCCCCAGCACGTCGTCTACCGCAGCTTCCCCTCCGAGACCGTCGTGCTCAACCTCAACACGGGCAAGTACCACGGCCTCAACGCGACCGCGGGTCGCATGCTCGACGCGCTGGCGAAGGCGACGTCCGTGCGCGCCGCCGCCGCTGCGGTCGCCGATGGCTACGAGCAGCCGCAGGCGCTCGTGGAGCAGGACATGTGCGAGCTCTGCCAGCTGCTGCTCGATCGAGGCCTGGTCGAGATCGATGGCGGCCCCGCAGGTTGAGCCACACCGTGCGGCGCCGCGCCCGCTGCCCGCGGCGCGCCAGCTGCGCCCGGGCGAGCGCGTTCGCCTGGCGCTCGAGATCCTCGCCGCCTACCTGCGGGCGCGCCGCGCGCTGCGCCGCGCGCCGATCGCCTCGGTGATGAGCACGCTGCGCGCGCAGCCGGCCAGGGCGCCGATCGCGGGCGCGGGGGAGACGACGCTCTGGGAAGCCCGCCGCCTCGGCCACGCGGTGGCGCGCACGCTCGCGCTCGTGCCGGGCGACACGCGCTGCCTGGTGCGCTCGCTCGTGCTCACGCGGCTGCTCGCGCGGCGCGGGATACCCGCCAAGCTCGTGATCGGCGCGCGCGCCGCCCCCGAGTTCCTCGCCCACGCGTGGGTCGAGTACGAGGGCGACCCGGTGCTCTCGCCCGGCGACGGGTCCTTCGGCCGCCTCGTCGAGCTCTGAGATGGCCGCCCGCAGCACGGCGTTCGGCCTCGACGTGGAGTCCGAGCTGCCGCTCGCGCTGCTGGACGCCAGCGCCGCGCGGGCGACCGCGCGCACGCTCGCGGTGTCGCTGCGGCCGGGAGCGAGGTGTTCGTGGCCGGCGCCCGACGAGCTCCTGTGCGAGGACCGTCAGGCCGACGGCAGCCTGATCTACGAGGTGCGCGCGCATCATCACGCGGGCTACCTGATCGCCGGGCCCCACTACGGTGCGCACATGCTCTCCACCGACGGGCGGCTGCTGGTGTGCGACCCAGAAGGTCTCCCGGACGCGAGCTGGCAGCGGCTGTTGATCGCGCAGGTGCTGCCGTTCGCGGCGGTCCTTCAGGGCCTCGAGGTCTTCCACGCGAGCGCGGTCGTGCTCGATGGGCAGGCGGTCGCGTTCGTCGGCCCCTCGCGCGCGGGCAAGACCTCGCTGGCGCTCGAGCTCTGCCGGCGCGGTGCGGGCTTTCTCGCCGACGACGTGCTCGCGCTCGAGCCGCGCGCAGGCGCCCTCGTGGGCCATCCGGGCAGCCCGCTCGCGGGCCTTGACCGCGCGGAGGCCGAGCGCGCGCCGGACGGGCTGGCGGCGGCCGAGATCCTCGGCGAGAACCCCCGCGAGCTGCTCGTGCGCACACAGGCGGCCGCCGCGCCGGCGCCGCTGGGCGCGCTGTTCTTCCTCGAGCGCCGCGCCGACGGGCCGGCGCAACCGCGCTTTGAGCCGCTGGCCGACGCCGGAGCGCTGCTGGGGGCGACGTTCAACTTCATCCTGGCGAGCCCGCGGCGGCTGCTCGGCCTGCTCGACGTGTGCGCGCTCGCCGCCCAGCGCCGGGTCGAGCGCGTCCTTGCGGGTCCGGCGGTCGACGCCGCGCAGCTCGGCGCCGCCGTCACCCGGCGCCTGCAGGAGGAGGCGGCGTGAGGCGTCCGCTGGCGGGGATCTTCGACCCGGACGGGCGCTGCGATGGCGCGCGCCTGGAGCGATGCCTGGAGCCGCACGCGGCGAGGATCGCCCAGCTCGGGCCGCTGCGCCTGGCCTTCGGCGGGCCGGCGCCCTGCGCCGGCGAGCCGCTGTGCCTGCTCGACGGCTTCCTCGACAACGGGCGCGAGCTCGCCGACGCGCTCGGCGCGCCCAGCGGGCTCGATCCGCAGGAGCTGCTCGCGGCCGGCTACCGGCGCTGGGGCCGTGAACTGCCCGCGCGCCTGCGCGGAGACTTCGTGCTGCTCGTCTGGGACGCCGCGCGTGGGGAGGGCCTGATCGCGCGCGATCAGCTGGGCGTGCGCTCGCTGTATCTGGGCGAGGCGGGCGGTGCGCTGTGCTTCGCGAGCGAGATCCACCAGCTGCTCGAGCTGCTGCCGACACGCCCGGCGCCCGATCCGGTGAGCGTGGCCCACTGGATCGCGGTCGGCAACCGCCCGGGCGCCGCGACGCTGTATGCGGGCGTGCGCCGCCTGAACCCCGGCTCGCTGCTCGCGCTCGACCGCCACGGGGTGCGCGAGGAGCGCTACTGGGCGCCGCGCTTCGTCGAGCCGCAGGCGCTACCAATGGACCAGCTCGCCGAGCAGACGCGCGCGGCGCTCGAGCGCGCGGTGCGCCGGCGCATCGACCCCGACGGGGAGACGGGCGTGCTGATGAGCGGCGGCCTCGATTCGGCGTCGGTCGCCGCGCTCGCCGCCGCGCAGGCGCCCGGCAGGGTCTCGGCCCACGCGGGGGTCTTCCCGGAGCACCCCGCGGTGGACGAGTCGGCGCTGATCGACGAGCTCAGGGGCGCGCTGTCGCTGCCGGGCATCACCGCTGAGGTGCGCGCCGGCGGCCTGCTCGCGAGCGCGCTCGAGTACCAGCGGGCGTGGCAGGCGCCGCTGCTCGGCTGGGGCGACTTCTGGGCGCTGCCGCTGCTGCGCGCGATGGCCGCGGCGGGCGTGACGGCGACGCTCGGCGGCGACGGCGGCGATGAGCTGTTCGGCCCGCGCTCCTATGTGCTCGCCGACCGCCTGCGCGGCGGGCACCCGCGCGAGGCGCTCGCGCTGGCGCTACAGCTGCCCGGGGCGGGCGAGCGGCCACCGCGCCGCCAGGTGGCGCGGGTGCTGGGCGAGCTGGGGCTGGCTGGAGCGATCCCATATGGGCCGCACGAGCTCCTTCGTCGTGGCCTTGCCCGTGGGCGAACGCCGCGTTGGCTGCTCGCGGGCGCGCGCCGTGACCTGCTGGATTCGGAGGATCCGCTGGCGTGGAAGCGCCTGGACGGCCCGCGCTGGTGGGCGCACACCGCGCACGGCCTCACCCGCGGCGTCGAGGAGACGGGCGTCTTCGAGCACCAGCGCCGGCGCGCGGCGCTCGCGGGCCTCGAGGCGCGCCACCCGCTGTTCGACCTCGACCTGCTCGAGCTGGCGCTGCGCCAGCCGCCTGAGGCGTCGCTCGACCCCCACCGCAACCGGCCGCTGCTGCGCGCGAGCATGGCGGGCCTGCTGCCCGACTCGGTGCGCCTGCGCCCGGCGAAGGCGTGGTTCGAGTCGCTGATCGCCGACTGCCTGAGCGGGCCCGACAGTGCGGCGGTGCGCCGCCTGATCACCGAGCCCGGGGCGGAGCTCGCCGCATATGTCGATCGGGAGGCGGTGCGACGCGCGCTGTTCGAGACCGGTTCGCGCGAGCGCGCCGGCTCCTTCCGGTGGATGCACCAGGTGTGGCGGCTGGTCACGGCCGAGTGCTGGCTGCGCGCTCAGCGCGATCCGGGCGGCTTCGCGCTCGCCGGCGGCTTCGAGCCCAGCCCTGCCCGCGTCGACATCGGCGCCTGCGCGACGGCGGGCGCCGCTGGCTCGTACGTTTTTCCACCTTGACCAGGCGAGCGGTTCCTCTACTCTGAATCCAGTGGATCTGGTGCTCGGCAGTAGACGGGCAGACCCCCGAACGATAAGGACCGTTGACATGGACGATCAGATGACATCCCAAGCGTACGAGACGCCCAAGGTTGTCGACTACGGCGATCTGCAGGAGCTGACGGCGGCTTGCCTCGGCGGCAGCGGGGGTGACCTCGGCTACCCCAGTACTGCTGGCGCCTACGGCGTCGGCCCCAGCAACGCCACAGGCTGCCACTCGCCTGGATCGAAGCCCTGAGCGGCAGATCTTCGACGTAGGCGCCCCGACAGCTTTACCGCATTGCCTTCAGCCGCCCGCGGGGCGGCTGTTGTGTTTCAAGGCTGATCGCCAGCCCTCGCGTTGTTGATTGCACATCGCCAGGCTTGGAAGTCCAGCGCATGTTCGTGCGTTGGTGGGCATGTCAAAGCCCGGCGTACCGATGTCGAGCAAGGTGACGGTCGAGGCGGCGCAGGAGGCGGTCGCCGTGATCGCCGGCGAAGCTCCGCGTGAGGCGATCGTCAAGGCCTTGGCGCAGGAAGGGCTGGCCCTGAGGTCCTTCGACTCGGTGCAGGCCGCCTTGGACGGCGACGGATCTAGTGCTCCCGCCGCTGTCATCGTCTGGCTCGAGGACATGAACTCGTCGATGCCCGGCCTGATCGAGCCGCTGAGCAGGCGCTTCGCGCCATCGCCGGTGGTGGTGGTCTGCGCGAGCATCCAACGCTGGGAGGTGAGAGCCGCTCTCTCCGCTGGTGCAGCCGGCGTCATTATCTTTGACGATCTCGCCAGCGGGCTCGGTCCCTGTCTACGAGCTGTTCGTGCCGGCCAGATATGCGTCCCAAAGGAGCACTGGCGACAGGTGCAGCCGCCCGTTCTGTCCACACGCGAGAAGCAGATTCTCGGGCTGGTCGTGATGGGTTACATGAACAGCCAGATTGCCGCACAGCTGTTCCTGGCCGAGAGCACGGTCAAGAGCCACCTCTCCTCGGCTTTCGGCAAGCTCGGGGTGCGCTCGCGCAACGAGGCCGTGAGCCTGATCCTCGACCCGGAGCGGGGGCTGGGGATGGGCATTCTGGGGCTGGGTGGGGAGCCGGTGGAGCCAATGCGCGCCTCGGCTCGATGAGGTGTGGCAGAGCATATGTCTCCGATGAACCGGCGCGGCCGCAATGGCCGACGACCCGCGTAAGTCTTAGGGTGTTCCCGCCGTTGATGGGCATGTCAGGGAGCAGCATCCAGACGAGCCAGCCTCCGGCCCAGGGGGCTTTGCAAGATCACCGGCGATCCCCGCGCGACCCGCGTGGACAGGTTGACGCGCACCGTCCCGCACGTGCTCGTGCGGCGCAGGTCTTGCCGCAGCTGGACATCGTCGCGAGCAGCGACCCTGTCCGCACCGACGATCTCGTGCGTGAAATCAATGCGGAGCACGGCCACGTCGAAACGTACAAGCACAACACGATCCAGCACGCGATCCGCTGCGGCGAGTTGCTCCTGGAGATGAAGCAGCGCGTCGGGCACGGCAACTGGCTGGCCTGGGTGCAGGAGCACTTCGAGGCGAGCGAGCGCACCGCCCGCAACTACATGGAGATCGCCAAATCGGCAGCGGTTGCCGATTTGCACAACGACACCACGATCCGCTCGGCGCTGCGGGCGCTTGCGTCACGGTCTCAGCCCAAGCAGCCGAAGAAGGACCAGACAATCGAGATAGCCGCCAACAGCAACGTCCCGATCCAGGACGACACGCAGCGCATCGGCGACGGCGAGATGGTCTACGCGCCGCGAGCAGGCCTGGGCAAGACCGGCCGGCGCACGTGGACCAGCGTCCCTGAGCGCCTGAGCACGATCAAACGGGTCTTCAGCGAAGCCGCCAGCGAGAAGCTCGACGATCACGGCGCAAGTGAGATCCTGTACAGGGCATCACGGGAAGCACACCAAGCCGCGATCGACCTGGAACAGTTGGCCGCGGCGCTGCGAAAGCGCGCAGCGTGACTTATGTCTAAGTCCGGCATCGTGGCTGTCCCGCAGCGTATCGGCAGCAATCGGCATCTAACAGCCAGGGCATTGGCATCCGGATACCCGACCACTGACGTCCGCGTCGAGCCCAAACCGAGCATGCGCCTGATGGGCGCACCGATGGACATTGTGACCGAAGACTACGCGGTACAGACCATCGTCGATGCAGCACAGACAAGCCGAGGGCACTGGACGATCACCGCGAACCTCGACCATCTTCGCCGCTACCAGCGCGATCCCCTCGCCAAGAGCCTGATCGACGACGCTGATCTCGTCGTCGCCGATGGGATGCCGCTGATCTGGGCGAGCCGCCTCGCAGGCGAGCCGCTGCCCGAGCGCGTCTCCGGGTCGAGCATGGTCTGGTCGATCTGCGAGGCCGCGAGTACCCGCCGGCAATCGGTGTTCCTGCTCGGCGGCGACCCCGGCGTCGCCGAGCGCGCAGCGGAGATCTTTCGTGACCACTACCCCGGCCTTGAGATCGCCGGCACGGCGTGCCCTCCCGTGGGCTTTGAGGACGACGAGCAACAGCTCGACTGCATTCAGCGTCAGGTCACCGAGGCGGCGCCCAACATCGTGTTTGTGGCGCTGGGGTTCACAAAGCAGGATCTGTTGATTCGGGCTCTGCGCAGCTCCCTGCCGCACGCGTCGTTCCTCGGGGTGGGCATCAGTCTGAGCTACGCAACAGGAGACCTGTCACAGCCACCGAGCTGGATCTGCCTCAATGGATTGGAGTGGGCCTACCGCTTGATGCAAGAACCTAAGCTTACCCTGGTCCGACGCTACATCGTTGACGGCGTGCCGTTCGCTATAAAAATGATGGCCTCCGCCCTGTGGCACCGCACTCGCCGCGGAAATCTTGGAGCTTCCTGGGGCCGGGACGACGCTTAGCGATGAGAATTGCCTTGATGCAGCGGAATCCGCTGCGGACGTCTACTTCACATCCGCAGGCGATGACTGAAGCATGATGGCTCCCAAAAGTTTATGAACGCCGAATGAGTTTGTAGAAGCACCGCACAGCGATTTGAGAGGACATACCCCCGTGCAGCAAGATTCAGAAGCGCTTAGCCTCGAACAGGTTCTAGGCGTTCTCCGTCGTCGCGTGCCGTTGATCGTTCTCTGCGTCGTGGTCGTTGCCGGTGCTGCGTACGGATACTCCAAGCACCAGACGAAGAAGTACACGGCGACAGCTTCGCTGGCGTTTAGCTACAACCCGCTCAGCCAGCAGATCGCGGGACTTCCAGTCAACAGCGGTAACTTGCTAGCCCAGCAGGCCAGCAACCTCGAACTCGTGAAACTTGGTGACATGGCGGCGAAGACCGCGAGTCGGCTAGGCCATGGGCTCACCGACGAAAAAGTTGCTAGTAGCCTGAGCATCAGCGGGGCTGGAGAATCAAGCGTAGTCGATGTATCGTCCAGCTCGACGTCCCCAACGCTAGCGGCCGCGATCGCGAACACCTATACTCACCAGTTTGTCAGGGAGCAGCAGAGCGCCAACCGCCGGTACTTCAAGTCCGCGCTGGCACTCGTCAACAAACAACTGGCGGGACTCTCTTCGGCGCAGAGGCTTGGTCAGGATGGGCTGGAGCTCCAAGATCGCGCGCAGACGCTGGGCCTCCTTGCGGAACTGAACTACGGCAACGTGCAGATCGCTCAAGAAGCGCTTCCGCCGACGAGCCCGTCGTCGCCAAAGACATCAAAAAACACTGCTCTCGGCCTGTTTCTTGGCCTGCTCATAGGTCTCGGCCTCGCCTTTGTGCTCGAGCGCCTCGACCGTCGGATCAAGGGACCCGGAGATCTGGAGAAGATCTACGATCTCCCGATGCTAGGCGTCGTTCCTAATAGCACCGCGCTTTCGGGAATCGCGCAGCACAATCGAGGCGAGCGAATCGCTCTACCGCCAGCGGCGGCCGAGGCGTTCAACCTGATTCGCGCCCACCTACGCTTCTTCAACGTTGATCGCGATCTGCGCACGATCCTGATCGCGTCGCCAGCTTCGGGCGATGGCAAGACTACGATCGCTCGCCATCTAGCTGAAGCAGCGGCAACCCTCGGATCGCGGGTGCTTCTCCTAGAGGCGGATCTACGCCATCCGACACTCGCCAAGCAGCTCGACATCCAGTCCGGGCCAGGCCTTACCGACGTGCTGATCGGTGCCATCTCGATAGGTGAGGCCATTCGGCCGGTCGATTTGGAGGCGCCGGAGGGCGAGGGGGCCAGAGGGCGGACACTTGACGTACTGACGACAGGCGCGGTGTTGCCCCCCAACCCCGGTGAGCTGATTGAGAGCCACGCGATGGATGCCGTGCTCGAGCGGGCGAAGTCCGCATACGACCTCGTCGTGATCGATACGCCGCCGCTCACGGCCGTCTCGGATGCGTTTCCGCTGCTCACTAAGGTCGACGGTGTCGTGATCGTGGGCTGGGTCGGGCGCAGCCGGCGCGACACCGCGGAACGACTGCATCAGGTTCTTGCGAGCAGCGGAGCGCCACTGCTGGGGGTCATCGCTAACGGCCTGAAGTCGGGTGGCCCAGGCTCCTACGCCTATGCACACGGCGACAAGGCTCCTCTCGCTGTCGCCTCGGCGAACGGTGCCTCATCCTCCTCTTCCGAGGAGTTCGCGCCGACTGTTAAGGCCTAAAGGCGGGGGACGCATGAACGCTCGGCGGCGCCGTCGATATGGAAGCCGTAAGTTGACGCAGGTAGCGCAGGTGACAAGAATGCCAAACGATCTCGGCTACAGTCGGCCGATGCGACAAGTGTGATGCTCCGATGAGCGTGTGGCCGCCGCAGCCAGGCATGCTCTCCCCGTCGCGCCCGGTTGAGAGCTTGCGGGCGCTCAGATTCTCCGCCCGGCGCTTCGATCGCCGCTCCGCGCTGTGGACCGCGTGCCTGATATGCGTTCTTGTTGCCCAAGGGGCGGCAGTCACGCGGTCCTACCTGTTGGCGGCTCCGGTGATCGGGGTGCTCGTCATAGCACTCGCGACGGATATCCCCATAGTGCCATTCGTCGGCTGGGCCTTGCTCGCACGCATACTCGTCGAAGGCTTGTCGCCGGCAGGCAGCAATCACACCGGATCCCTGAACTCGACAGGATTGATCGCCCTGGTGTTCATCATGGTGGCCGCTGGCCTGCTGCTCCGACGCCGTCAGGGCTCATGGACAACGGCCGTGGCCATACTCTGGCTGTGCCTCTGGACGGCGATCGCCGTCCGTACGCACGGGGAATCGGCGGAGACAGTCCGCGAGGGCGTACGTGAGGCATCAATCATCGCACTTGCCGCCATCGTGTACAACTCGCGTGGAGCCCTAAGCGTCCCCGTAGTCACACGTTTGATACAGCTGGCAGGTATCCTTTCGGCACTGCTGGCTCTCTACCAGTTTGGAACGCACACGGGCGTAGATGTGGTCGGCCAGATCCGTTCAAACGGAACGTTTTCTCATCCAAATGGCGCCGCCATGTACTTCGCGATAGCGACGACAGCCTCGCTGTGGCGATACATCGACTATGGGCGGCGTCGGTTTGATGCCTGCTGCGCCCTCCTTTATGCGGCGGGCGCCATTACGACCTTCAGCCTCGGAGGCCTGGCCAGCCTCCTGGTAATGCTTACCACGTTCGGTGCCCTGCGCCCCGGCTCAATCCGACTCAAGATTGGTGCCTGCGCGGTCGCCGGCCTGGTCCTCATCGCCTTCGTTGCGACGCCACTCGGTGCGCAACGTATCGAACAGGAGTCTGCCACCAGCCTGGCCTCAGCCCAGACCCGTGGCACAGCGAATACCTCGCTCGCGTGGAGATTCTACAAGTGGCGGACGCTCATACCGGAGTGGGAACAAGCTCCCTTCTTTGGGCAAGGTCTGGGAACAACAACCACCGCCGAAGGCACATCTGAAAATGTTGGAGCTGGGCAGGTACCTCACAACGAATATCTTCGATATCTGATCGAGACAGGCGCCGTCGGGCTAGTGAGTCTACTTTGGGCCATCGGGATCCTTATCCGTCGCCTTCAACAGCGACGGAGAACTCCTGGCACTTACAACGCCGCTACGCTTGGAATGGCTATCGTTGTCGGATCCCTCTTTAATGCACTCGGAGACAATACGTTTCTTTATAGCACCACAGCTTACGCCGCCGCACTCATCGTGGCGGCAGTGCTCGCTCTAAAGACGGTATGAGCGCCCCACAGTCAGAACCCGTGCCCACTGTGGGCGTTGCCACGCCAGTCGATCCTGGAAATGACTCCCTCGCGTTGAGTACGTTGCTCAAACGGATGCTTCGAAGCGCATTTGGCACAGCGGTTCTGCAAGCAGTATCAAACCTACTAGGTTTCGCGACGATCGTTCTGCTCGCCCATCTCTTGGGAAAACAAGGCTATGGAGTTTACGCGTTCGCATTCGCCTTGGCTAGCTTCTTGATAATTCCCGCTCTCGCTGGATTCGATCAATTTCTCGTGCGCGGAATTGCCCGTTACGACGTTCAGAAAAACTTGCAGCAAATGAAGGGCCTACTGCGACGGTCGAATCAGATTGTACTGGTCACTTCAACAGCGATCGCCGGTGTGGGCTGCATCATATCGCTCACCTTGCTGTCGTCATCGCTGCGCGCCCCGGTTTGTGTGGCCATGTTGCTTCTGCCGATCACTTGCCTCACGTTCCTACGTCAGGGGGCAATGCAAGCGCTTGGACGAGTGGTCGTCGGACAGTTCCCAGAGTACATTATTGGTCCACTCCTGATACTCACCGGCCTTGGCTTGCTTGACTGGATCGGCGGGGGCGCCTTGACTCCCACCACAGCGCTTGGAGCATATGTGGCGGGGACGGCTATCGCATTTGTAGTAGGGGCCATACTATTGAGGCGCGCCCTTCCTGTCGCGCTCCGCTCAGTGTCTCCGAGCTACGCCACCCGCGAATGGATAAAAGCGTCACTGCCAATCATGATGATCAACGGCGTCTGGACGGCCAACAGATACCTAGGTATCATCATACTTGGGACGCTCGCCGGTACTGGTGACACCGGAGTATATAACGCAGTCGAGAGAGGAGCGGCGGTGATCTTGCTGGTGCACTTTGCTGTCAACATGCCGCTAGCGCCCGCGCTCGCGCGTCTTCACACGCAACGAAACCTCGCGGGACTTGAGCGCGCCAGTGAACACATGGCCCGGACATCCACCCTCGTATCCCTACCGGTTTGTGCGGCATTTGCGATTTTTCCACGAGTCTATCTCAGCATCTTCGGTGCAGGCTTCGGCGCTGGTGCGACCGCCATGACCATCCTCGCTCTCGCACAGCTCTTCAACGCCGCGACCGGACCCTCTGGTAACGTGCTGATCATGACTGGTAACGAGCGTCCTGCCATGTGGGCAACCGCCGCCGGTCTGTTGGTCAACCTCACGCTGGGGATCGTGCTCGTCCCACCGCTTGGGGTTACTGGCAGTGCAATCGCATTTGGGTCAAGCATCGTGTTCTGGAACGCTGCACTCACGGTGCTAGGGCGCCAAAGAGCTGGCATAAACGCCACAGCGTTCCCTTTCCTTTCTCTAGCAGGTGCACGGCGGAGCACGAACTAAGGGGCTTATAGCCGCTGCGGGGTAGATGCGCACGATCGTGTAGCCCCACTCGGGGTGGGACTCTTCGCCGTGGATGTTCTGCAATTCCGTGGCCCTCAAAGGGTGACCATCAATCCCGGTAGCCGCGACAACGACCAGCAGCGACCTCGGGGGTTTACGCCCGCCTCGATCCAGGGCCCCGATCCGCGTGACAGGTCCGCTGAGCCGGGATATTTAGATACTCCAGGTCGCAAAGCTCTTGCCAGTCATCGCGCGGAGCCGGGCGACATCCCGTGTATAGAGTTCCTCAAGCTGACCACGCAGTTTGTCATCAAGGGCCGGGCGTTCCAGCGGGGGCCAAAGAGCTCTCTCGAGCAAGCGCCGAAGGGTTCGACGCAAGCGACGTGGAAGTCGACGCAGAGATGACGTAGTAATTCGCTTTGCAAGATGCATATAGCTTTGTGAATAGATACGTTTCTCAAGAGTTTCGCCAATCTTTTCATCGAAGCGTGGGGAAGAAAATGTCTCATCTACCTCAAGAAACCTGAATATCTCACGCAGCGTCTCCACCCGGTTTTCAAGAAGATCGGCTTGGTCGATCACGAGTATCTTCTCTTGTGAGAAATACTCCAGATAGTGATCAAGCTGGAATGCATATAGACTCGAACGTATGTATGGCGATTCTGGATCAGACAAATCACCGAGTGCCTCGGCCAACGGCCGACGCTCGCCGTCGACGGCGACGTGGTGCATGTAATGTGAAACCGTGCGATCGATAGGATCCCGTACCAGATAGATAAACTTGGCGCTCGGTACGAGCGAGTTGATGCGCTTTGGTGCACCCTTATGCCTAGGATGCTCAGCGTAGCTTGGGGACGCCTCACCTCTTGCTGGGGCCGTCGAATCGAAGAGCCTTTCGTAATCGGCGAGACGAGTTACGTGGTGCGTAACGTACGATGGAACATTGTCGCGATCGATAAAGAAATGGGGCTCCTTGACAGGCGACATATGGATCTGCGGATGCTGATCCAAATAATAGTGAAGACTGGTGGTGCCAGCCTTTGGGGCGCCGATGATAAAGAACGTAGGGAGGGTCATTGTTACGTGAATGGCTTGAGCGAGGGGCAAAGGAGCGGGTCTAGGCCATCTCGCCTGTAGGCAGCGTGGCGTCGTCGAGGACCGGACCCTCCTCCCACAGCGGAGCCCGACCCGATGCGAGTACCCACCGCAACGCGGCGAGATGCTTCTTGCGTTGTTGGCGTGGCGCAAAGACGATGCGAATGGCGGCGCCTAGACCGATAAGGATCCTAAGCAAGAAGGCTTGATAAGCGCCTGAGGTGCGTCGCACGAATGAGATACGTGCTCCAAGTGCCGTTAGATGCAGGCCGAGCGAGGACGAGAAATTTTGGCCTTCCGCGCTTCCACCCACTGCGTGACGGCAACGGGCCTCGGGGGCGAGCACTACCCGCCTGCCTTGCTGGTGCGCTTCCCAGCAAAGCAGGAGATCCTCAAGATACATGCGTACTTCCGTATCCAGGCCACCGACGGCGCGTAGGAAATCCCCCTCGACCAGCAGGCAGGCACCAGTAAGACATCGAGCATCACCTACGCTATACGCGCGCTTACCATATGGCGGGCGTATCCATTCCCCGGCAAGCAGTTGTGTCGCAAACTCATACCGAATTGACGCGAAAGGCCGCTCGGATAGGCCGTGAGGCTTGCCCGCCGAATCCATGAGCAGCGGTCCCACAAGCGCGGCATCCCTCGACCTTGCTACCGATAGAAGCACATCGAGGCAATTTGGTGTAAGCTGCGTGTCGGGATTGAGAAGAAGGAAGAAATCGGCATCGTTAGTCGCCTGTATGCCGAGATTGACAGCGGGCGCGAACCCCACGTTACCGCCTGCATCGATCGAGATTACATTACACGCCCGACTGTTCACCGCCTTGGCGCGATCTTGGGCGGAATTAGCGATCAAGACTAGATCGACGCGAGGGCGATCGCCGTAGATTGCAACAACTGCATCGTCAAGGGCATCGACGCACGACTGGATGACAGAGTCACTGTGGTAGCAGACAACTATGACTGTCAAGCGGATAGTCTTACTCATTATATGGAAGGGCTAGGCCGGTGGGCGTATATGGGTTAATGGGGTGCATTGGGAGCGCGGGCGGGGGGGTTGCGGTGTCGTCCGGATAGTAGCAATGGCCGCTTCGCCCCGCTAGGCCCTTGCGTGCTCACAGCGCCGGTAAAACGCCCTCAACTGGGCGCTTATGATCTCAGGGCCTCTAGTTTCGGCACAAAATTGCTGACATCGACTGCCGACGCGCTGCGCGGCCATTGGATCTCTCAGAAAGAGTTCCATTGCGCGTGCAAGAGCAGGGGCATCCTCGACTGGCACGATCATGCCCTCGCAGGGAGCCAACTCCTGCGTACCACCGACTGGAGTCGCGACAAATGGTCTACCCGCGGCCAGCGCCTCCGTGAGGATCATAGGCATTCCCTCGGCCCGGGAGGGGAGCACCACAAGTCTGGCTGATCTTATAAGCGGCCGTATGGAGCGTGGATCCACTGGTTCCGCGATGGTCAGCCTGTCGAGTGGCGGAGGGCTGTAGTCATCTATTGGTCCCACCAGCCTGCACCGACCCTCAACGTTTCGATCGAGCAGCATCCGCCAAGCCTCAACTAGCACATCGACCCCCTTGCGCTTGCCAATCGTGCCTGCAAAGAGGGCGACCGGCTCGGTGGCGCTCACTGGTGGAGCGTCTTTGTCGATCGGGACAGGATTATGTAGCCTCGTGATGTGCGCCTTGATCTCGAGTCGATAGAGAGCGTTCTTGGCCTCGTCGGATAGGCATAGAACTCCGTTGGCGGGTGAGAGGATTTGCCGGACCAGTCGTGGATGGGCGTCTGAAAAGGCTGGAAAGTCAAATCCATGGATCGTTACCACTACCATGAGTCCTCGCGCCCGGGCGAGGGCAATGAGCGGGCCGTCGCGCAGATATGCGCCGCCGTTCGACATGTGTACATGAATGATCGTGTCAGCGGCGGCGCGGAGTATTGTCCCGGCTGCGCGGCGCACGAGCTGCGAGTTCGCGAACAGCCGTGACTCGTTCCAGGTCGGTCTGACCGAGATCTCATCCGCACCAATACCGAAGTCGGCGATCGTCCTGATGACTGATTGGGTGCCACCCACCGTCAATGGATGGGGACCAATGTGAATGACCTTGATCATCCCTGATTGCTCCATAGCTTGTCGTCCTCGTTGACCATCAGAGCTCGGCAGCAGAAAGATAGAGCATCGACCGAACATCGGCTGGTTGTGGTGCGGGCGAGTAGCCCCGGGCGAGACTACTTTGGCTGCGCCGGATCTATGCGGCTCCGAGCTCCGGCTACCATGTCGTTCGCGATGCACCCGGTACCACTGTGGGATCGGTGACTTGGCGAAGGTTACTCGGGCTCTAGCGAACAGTCTGGGAGTCGGCGTCTGCACGCGAAATGGAGATGAGGACCTTCAGGCCGTTGAACGTTTTAGCGACAGTGGGCTCACGCCAGATGTTGGCCGACGTCATCGCCCACACCCTGAAGCCTTGCTGTGCACGATCACGACCTGCGGGCAGCCTCAACCGCTGCTCGCTTGTCATGCACGATGGCCTCGGCGTGAGTTTGGCGGCCAATGGTGGTCGGTGTTTGGAGGGTCTCCCTGCTCGGCGGCGAGCCGGGCGCAGCCGAGACAGCGGCTGACAGGCTGGTGGAGGGTGATCGGTGGCCTGCGCGTCGTGGGCACTCGTCACGGGTAGTAGGCCGCCTTCCTGGAAGTCAGCGCGTCGAACGTGGTGCGCGCGCCTCGGTAGATGAACGTCCTTAGCATCGAGTCGTGCTTCCGGTTGGTCAAAAGCCGGCGGCGCCTATGGTGGCGTTATATCGTTCGCAACTTCCTGTCCGTGCTCCGCGCCTGGCGCGATCGCAACAGTCCCCGGTAGACTTCCTGATCGCATGGAAAGCACCGCGCTGGCCCCGGGCATCACGAGCACGCGGATCGGCTTTGGCTGTGCGGGTCTGATGCGCGAGCCATCTGCACGAAAGCGCCAGGGCCTGCTCGCCGAGGCCTTCGATGAGGGCATCACGCACTTCGATGTGGCGCGCATGTATGGATTGGGAGCCGCGGAGGGGGAGCTGGGACGCTTCGCACGGGACCGTCGCGATAGCGTTGTGATTGCCACAAAGTTCGGGATCGAGCCCGCGTCGGTGTCGGGCCGGCTTGCGCGCCTGCAGGGTCCTGCCCGCTGGCTGCTCGCACGCTATCCGGCACTGCGGGGATATGTGAAAAGGCGTTCAGATACCTTCCACCAGCCCCGCCACTACGACGCCGCCACTGCGCGTGTGAGCCTGCATACGAGCCTGCGCGAGCTACAGACCGACTATGTGGACATGTTGCTTGTGCACGACCCCTCGCCGATGGACCACGTGGATCTACCGGACATCTGCGCCTTCCTGGAAGAGGCGCGCCAGGCGGGCCATCTGCGCGCATGGGGGATAGCGGGCGAGCGGGATCCCTGCATTCAGATCAAGCGGTCGCTGCCCGCGACGGCGGTTCTGCAGGTGCGCGACGACATCCTCTCCCGGACTCAACCGCTCCCGGGCGACCTGGAGCCGCTCGTCACCTTTGGCGTCCTCGGCGAAGCTCTCGACCGGATCTCCGGATACCTACAACGCTCCTCCCAGCAGCTCTCACGGTGGTCTGATGAGCTGGGTGTCGACTGCTCCTCCTCGCAAGTCCTCGCTTCTCTGCTGCTGCGCGAGGCGCTTGACGCGAATCCCCGGGGCGTGGTGCTGTACAGCACCACGCGACCCGGGCGCCTACGCGGGCTCGAAGCAATCGCGTCCGCTGCGCATAACCAACATGACGCAGTGCTCGCTGCGTTCAGGCGTCGCGTGAGCGACGAGCTGGTGTCGATCGGCTGATCCGAGCTAAAGGCGATGCTCATGGATTCGACAGAGATCTCTCCGGACTCGTGTCTGGAGGCGGATGTGGCGGTGGTCGGCGCCGGACCGGCCGGCATCGTCGTGGCGCTGGAGCTGGCCAGGGCGGGGCGCCGTGTGCTGCTGATCGACAGCGGAGGCGACTCTCGCCAACCCGAGACCCAGCAGCTGGGCGACCTCGTGGGCGAAGACCCCGCGCACGTCTCGATGTCGCTTGCCACCAGCCGTCAGATCGGCGGTGCTTCGAACCTCTGGGGTGGGCGCTGCGTGCCGTTCGATCCGATCGACTTCGAGCCCCGCGCGATCGTGGGCGAACCAACCTGGCCGGTCTCCTACGAGGAACTTGCGCCCTACTTCCAGCGTGCCTGTGACTGGTGCGTCTGCGGCGAGGCCGTCTTCGACGCCCGCTATGTGCCGGGTCTGGCAGAGCGCTCGCTCGTGCCCGGGTTTCCGGATGGCATGGTCCGAGCGTCTGCGCTGGAGCGCTGGTCGCTGCCGACCAACTTCAGCCGTGAGTACCGCTCCGCCCTCAAGGACACGCCGGGGTTGACGCTCGTAACGAACCTGACCTGCACCGAGGTCGTATGCGATCCCGAGCGGCCGCGCGTAGACCATCTCCGCGCGCAAAGCCTCGACGGCCGCTCGGTGCAGATATCGGCCTCATGCTATGTGCTTGCATGCGGAGGGCTCGAGGTGACACGGCTGCTCCTGGCCTCTGATCGCAGTCACCCGGGGGGGCTTGGCAACCATTCGGGACACTTGGGGCGCTGGTACATGGCCCATGTCGAGAGCCGCATCGCCCGCGTCCACTTCACCACACCGCCTGCGGAGACGATCTACGGTCACGAGCGTGACTCCGCGGGCGTGTATGTCCGTCGGCGACTGACCTTCTCAGAGGACTGCCAACGCAACGAACGACTGCCAAACGTCGCCGTCTGGCTGGTCAACCCCGATGTCGCCGATCCCGAGCATGGCAGCGGCATTCTGTCGTTCGTATACCTGATGCTTGTATCGCCGCTGGGCCGGTTCTTCGTCGCCGAGGGGATCCGCCAAGCGCACATCAAGAGCGAGCATCCCGTATCCATGCGTAGGCATCTCACGAACGTCCTGCGCAACCTTCCGTCCGCTGTTCGCTTTGCCCTCGAGTTCGGCTATCGGCGCTTCGCCAAGCCGGGGCGCAAGGTTCCGGGGTTCTTCGTGCCGAGCGCAGCCAACGTGTACCCTCTGCTCTACCACGGCGAGCATCTCCCGCACCGCGAGAGCCGCGTCGAGATGACGTCAGAGCGTGATGCCCTAGGAATGCCGCGCCTGCAGACACACCTGCGGTTCGGAGAGGACGACATAGCCGGCGTCATTCGTGCCCACCGCTGCCTCGACGCATATCTGCGCGACAATGGGCTCGGCCACCTCGAGTATCTCCACGAGGACAGCGAGGCGGCAATCCGCGAGCAGTTCTTCGGTGGCTACCACCAGGCGGGCACGACCCGCATGTCTGCCTTTCCGCAAGATGGAGTCGTCGACTGCGACCTAGCGATACATGGGTTCGATGACCTCTATGTAACAAGCAGCTCGACCTTTGTGACGTCCGGTCAGGCGAACTCAACCTTCATGATCGTGGTTTTTGCATTGCGCTTGGCTGACCATCTGCGGCAAGAACTGGATGGGTGCCGCCTGCCTTCCGGATCGTGATCACGATCGAGCATCGCCGCATCGATGCTCGACTCCTTCCACTATGATCTTGGCCATGAAGCGGACGCTCTGCCTCTTGGCTTACTACGGGTTTGCTACGCATCTCCCGGACATGAGTTTTCCAGGCGGTACGCTTTCGACCAGGCTGCGGGCTTTCCTGTGTCGCGGCTTTCTGGCAAGTGCGGGGAAGGAAATCGATATCCGGCCCGGAGCCTTCTTGGCCGACGGGCGTTATCTGCACATGGCGGACCGCTCAAGCATCGGGCCGGGCTGCAGGATCTATGGAGCGCGACTCGGATATGGTGTGATCGTTGGGCCGCACTGCGTGTTCTTCAAGGAGAACCGGGCTGCCGACGACCTCAGCATCCCGGTTGGCGCCCACGGAACAACCCCGATCAACCTACCTGTGGTCGAGGACCTAGCCTGGGTTGGCGAGCGAGTCTTGGTACTTCAGGGCCGGCGCATTGGAAAGGGCGCTATCGTCGGAGCAGGTGCCGTGGTGACACGGGATGTGCCCCCATATGCCATCGTGGGCGGCAATCCGGCTCGTGTGATAGGGCATCGCGGGCAGGACACCCACTCTGGCGTTCCAGAACCAAGCTCAGAGACTTCTGCGGGGCCTCGATCCTCCGATGCGGTGCAAAGCCATCCTGAGAACCTGGAGATGTTTCCATGGAAAGGCCGCAAGTAGTTCTCGCGGACTTCTTCCTTCGAAGTAACCATCGGGCCCAGCGTATGGTTCTGTCCCCGTTGGGACTGGATCCTGCGCATAGAAGACCACCTCCGCAGCCCCGTCCCTGATGATTATCCCATAGCGCTGCGCCGCTCTAGCCATCATCAATGTCAACCGCGGAAGATGCAGAGTTGCGAGGTTGAGCTTGGGATCCAGTCGCAGATGTGCGCCCTCTGGTAGCGATAGCGGTTCAGTGGACTTTCCGTCAGTTCTCTGGGCGGGCGAGGCGTAGACCCCGGCGCGCACATTTGGAATCGCCATAGCGAGCGCATGGTTGATCTGACCCAGTTCGAGATCTTCCAACGTGATCAGTCCACCGGCGATCGACAGCGAGGACCCCGACGCTCCCCACCCCCGCTGCGCACCAGGCCAGGCTTCGGGGCCGTAGGCACCCGAGTCAGCCGACACGTTCTGGATTGCCCCACCCCACCCGGCCTGCCAACCGGTGAGGGTTTGTTCCAGGTGCCAGAACTCCCACAACCGGTCGGTGCTAGGCTGTGACACCACGAGATGTTTATCGGTCCCGGCCGCAGGCTGAGCATTGGTTGGCAACGGAACCGCATCCCACGCCGACTGGAGTGCGGGTTCTGGTCTATGATTAACAAGCTGAACCATCACAGCGGGCTGGTTGGCAGGTACCGTGTAAATTGGAACACTGTAGTAGATGGTATTAATCGACGGAGGGTGTTTTACGCGATCCTCACGGAGGACCACGGCGTCGAAAGCGCGTACGAGATCAGTCGACCGAGGGGCAAGACGGGCGGAGGCCGGAACCGGCCTGTTCCACGCACTGCCAGGAGCGAAGAAGCGGAAGGGACTCGTATCGGCCGCCGCATGAATCCCCAAGATCTGCGTACCCATAGACGTTCGTGGCACGATGGCAGACGATTGAACCCACACCCCGATGCCCGTCGCCGCCGGCAGGACGACGAGCACAGCCAGCAGGAGGCGGCGGCGCGGGACCTTCATCTCAACCATTCCAGCCAATCCCAACTCGCACCTTGCGTCGGTTGCCAGCACCTGCGAGCGACAGAGAGCAGTGCACGCTCGCTGCTCTCTGTCGCCTTCTCATCAGACATCAACCCCTGTGGCGCGTCGCGGTTGCGGGCACTGATCGACATCGAAGTCGATGGTATCGGAGTGCGCAGAGGCGTAGATCGCCAAGAATGCCAGGCCCACACCCATCACAAGAACGGGCTGCCCGCGCCGCGGGCCGGAGACGGAGACGTGGACCGGCCGGGCTGCGGCGGCCATTGCCGAAGGTCTCTTTCGGCTGCCGGCAGAGCTGACCGAGCGTATACGCGGAGAGGGCTCCGGAGGCTTTCCGCTAATAGTGAGGACCTATGCGCCGGGCTCTCGGGCGTATGCTTGGCGCTCGGTAATGGCTGAAGATCAGTGATGTTGACCGTTCACCACTTCGGCCCCGACCCCACCACGGTCGGCGGCATGGCCACCGTCATCCGGCTGCTCACTGAGCATCGGATCGGGGGCGACGTGGTCGACTCTCATCCGACGTGGAGGCCTCGGTCGCCCCTGGCCACCGCACGGTTGTTCGCGGCTTCCACGCGAGCGCTTCTTAAAATGCCGGCCGGCGAGGTGGCACACATACATCTGTCGGAGCGAGGGGCGTTCCTCCGAGAGGGGGCGTTGGTTGTACTGGCACGTAGGCGAGGTCTCGTCACGGTTATAACCCTCCACGGCGCGTCGTTTATACCCTTTGCGCATCAGCATCCGTGGATCGTGTCACCGGTGTTGCGGCGTGCCGATCTCATCACCTGCCTGGATCGGGAGACACTCGACTGCGTTCGGCGCACCGCGCCTAGCGTGCGCGCAGAGATCGTACCCAACCCCGTAGTCGTCGACAACGATTTCTCACCGGGGGAAGAGACGGACGAGCTGGTCTTGTTTGCCGGGGAGATCAGTCTGCGCAAGGGTCCTGACATCCTGTACCGCGCGTGGCAAATCGTGGCAGGGCGACGCCCAGAGGCACGGTGCCTGATGGTGGGCCCGGTGATCGACTACACCCCTCCCAGCACTGAGCGCCTCGAAGTGTGCCCGGCGGTTGACCCCGCCAAGATGCGGGAGATGATGCGCAGGTCCCGCGTGATCGCGTTGCCCGCGCGCGCGGAGGGAATGCCGATGGTCTTGACCGAGGCGATGAGCCTGGGCCGGCCGTTCGTCAGTACTCCGGTCGGGGGCATCCTCGATCTGGCTGTCGGAGGAGGCGTGCTCGTGCCGGTCGGCGATGAGATCGCCCTGGCGAATCGCCTAACCGAGCTCTTGGGCGACCCGGCCCTCGCCCGCACGATCGGCGAACGGGGCAGGCGCTTCTGCCTAAAGACGCGAAGCGTAGGTGTGATCGATGCTCGCCTGCGAAGGTTGTATTCGGTGGCGGCCGCCGACAAAAAGTGATCCCGACACTCAGCCTCGACCCAGTGTTTCGTGGGCCCGCACCAGACGAGTCATCGTCAGGCCATACCGGGCCAAAACGCCCGCACAGCGACCTAGAGATGATCTTGCTTCCTGTTTCGCTCCGTGCCGGGCCTGTTGATCCAAGACCTCGGTCGGTGGCAGCAGCTGACGTCTTATGAACGCGCCGAACCCACCCGCGGGCGCCAGCAACCCGTCGATCAGGCCCATGTCGGCATATAGCTGAGACTGGCTCGAGTGAGGGTTGGGGTTGGCCAGCCGCACGGCCACGCGCCCCCGCAGACCCAGCTTATCCACCTCCCCGACAATTTCTGCCGCCGGCAACCCCACCATCCGCTTGGCTACCTCGACCGCGACTCGAATGACGCGCGCCAACGCGGGGTAGGTGCCCAGCAATTCGTGGAGCGCACCTGGGGGCAGATCGGGGCCATGTACGTCCCACCAGCCGCTCAGATCGGTGGCCAGGCGCAGGTCGATGAAGCCATCGCGGGCGTAGAACAGCAACAGGGCCGCGAGCTCGTCGGCGGGGGCCGGCCGCCACTCGCCAAGCAGATCCACAGCGGGTGGCAGCAGTCGCTCACGCGCAAAGCTCCGCTCATACCAGTGGACGCGCCAGTGGAGCTCCACAGGCGGTAGCTCCCCTCGCTCGTGGAGAAGGACGAAGTGGAGCAGCGGGAGCCCGCACTCCTGCACGTAGTCGGTGGGGGCCTTGTAGCCAAGCCCGCGCACCACCTCCACCGCCGCCTGCAGCTGCTTAGGGGCGACGAGTAGGTCGATGTCGCTGGAGAGACGCCGGCCTGGATCGCCGTAAATGGCCTCGCCCAGCAGCGGTCCCTTGAGCGGGGCGCAGCGAATCCCCGCGCTGGCGAGCATGGCCATCACGCGCAGCGAGATGAGTTGCAGGAAGGCGCCCTGCCGGCTCCCTGCATCTAGCGCCTGCTCGACCGCCGCGGCGAAGTCGTCGCTCGCGCGCCCGTCCGCGAGATCCAGGATGCGCGGGCCGATCGTGGGCAGCAGCTTGCGCGAGCGCAGCGTATCGGCGAGTCGTGACCAGTCCGCCTCCGCCGCCAGTCGCCCGGCTCGCTCACGCATCGCCCGCCGGCGGGCGGCTGTGCCGGCGCTGAGCAGGATCAGCTGCCGTTCGGCTTGGGAGTTGGGCATCGAGTTTCAGCGCGGCATGGTAGTCGATGGAGCACGGGCTCCGGACGCCGCGCGCTCTCACGGGGTGCTATGCAGTTCCATCTTCAAAAGTTGCACATGGCTCCAGGGGAAGTCGGCGAGCAACTGACCTGGAGACTTCCCTTCGAAGTAGCCATGGGGTCCACTATATGGTTCGGCCCCGGTTGGGATGGGATCCTGGGCGTAGAACGTCACCTCTGCCGCTCCGTCCCTGACGAAGATCCCGTAGCGCTGCGCCGCTTCCGCGATCATCAACGTCAAACGAGGAAGATGCAGCGCCGCTAGATTCAGACTCGGATTCAGCCTGAGATGGGCGCCCTCAGGGAGCGACAGTGGTTCGGTGTCACCCCCATCGGTCCGCTCGGCCGGCGAGGCGTAGACATCGGCGCGGGTGTCCGGCAGCGCCAGCGCCAGCGCGTGGTTGATCTGGCCCTTTTCGAGGTCTTCCAAAGTGATCAGTCCACCGGCGATCGACAGCGAGGACGCGGAGGCCCCCCACGCGGTCGTAGCACCAGGCCAGGCTTCAGGACTGTACGCGCCTGAGTTCGATGACACGTTCTGAATCGCGCCGCCCCACTCCGCCCGCCAGCCTTCTTCAGTTCTTTCCAGGTGCCAGAACTCCCACAGCTTGTTCGTGCTCGGCTGCCAGACCACGAGATGCTTATCGCCCCCGACCGCAGGCTGCGCAGTCGGCGGCAGTGGCACCGCTTCCCACGCCGCCTGCAGGACGGCTTCCGGTTTGCCTCCATAAGGGAAGGTCTGCGTGACCTTGACCAGCGGCTGATCGACGGGCACGGTGTACACCGGGACCGAATACGCTGTGGTATTGATCGTCGGGCGTTTTTCGGCCGCCATTTCCTGTGCGATCTCCGTGTCGAAGGCGTCCACGACCGCGGTGGAGGTTGGGTCCAGCGGCGCATTAGCAGGCAATTCCTCATTCCAGAAGCTCGTCGGGGAGAACAAACGAAACGGACCCGTCGGATCATCGGGCGGTTCAACAGTCTGTGTAAATACCGACGAGACCGAGGCCAGATAGCTGCTGCTCCCGCTGTAAGCAGCGGTGACCTTGTACGAGGACCAGCTGGGGTAGCCCGTGACGGCGCACGTCGCGGTGCCAGAGCTTATGGCCTCCGCTGCGCATCCGGTAATTGGGGTGCCTTCTTCGTCAAATTCAATGGTTCCAGTCGCAGCCGCAGGGATCACGGTCGCCGTATAAGTTGGAGATTGCCCAACCGTCGAAGGATCCAGCGAAGACGACACCGCCGTCGTGGTGGCTTTCTTATTGACTGTCTGGGTTACACCAGGAGATGTCGAGGCAGCATAATTGCTATCACCGGAGTAAGCCGCTGTGACCCGATGAGATCCAGCGGTAAGACCGGTAGCAGTGCATATCGCCATGCCGGAGCTTATGACCTGCGCGACACAGCCCGCGATCGTAACCCCAGCTTGTTTGAATTCGACCGTCCCCGTTGCCGCTGTGGTGTTGAGTGTAGCCGTGTAGGTCACAGCTTCGCCAACATCCGAAGGATTCAACGAAGACGCGAGCGTCATCGTGGTGGCTTTCTTGTTAACCGACTGGCTCAAATCTGGAGAGGATGTCGACGCAGAGTACTTGCTATCACCCGAGTAATTGGCTGTCACCAACCGCCAGCCCGAAGAGGAGTTAACTACAGTACATCGCGCAATGCCAGCGCTCACGGGCTGCGCAGCACAACCGCTGATCGTAACCCCAGCTTGTTCGAATTCGACCGTCCCCGTTGCCGCTGTGGTGTTGAGTGTAGCCGTGTAGGTCACAGCTTCGCCAACATCCGAAGGATTCAACGAAGACGCGAGCGTCATCGTGGTGGCTTTCTTGTTAACCGACTGGCCCAAATCTGGAGAGGATGTCGACGCAGAGTACTTGCTATCACCCGAGTAATTGGCTGTCACCAACCGCCAGCCCGAAGAGGAGTTAACTACAGTGCATCGCGCAATGCCAGCGCTCACGGGCTGCGCAGCACAACCGCTGATCGTAACCCCAGCTTGTTCGAATTCGACCGTCCCCGTTGCCGCTGTGGTGTTGAGTGTAGCCGTGTAGGTCACAGCTTCGCCAACATCCGAAGGATTCAACGAAGACGCGAGCGTCATCGTGGTGGCTTTCTTGTTAACCGACTGGCCCAAATCTGGAGAGGATGTCGACGCAGAGTACTTGCTATCACCCGAGTAATTGGCTGTCACCAACCGCCAGCCCGAAGAGGAGTTAACGACAGTGCATCGCGCAATGCCAGCGCTCACGGGCTGCGCAGCACAACCGCTGATCGTAACCCCAGCTTGTTCGAATTCGACCGTCCCCGTTGCCGCTGTGGTGTTGAGTGTAGCCGTGTAGGTCACAGCTTCGCCAACATCCGAAGGATTCAACGAAGACGCGAGCGTCATCGTGGTGGCTTTCTTGTTAACCGACTGGCCCAAATCTGGAGAGGATGTCGACGCAGAGTACTTGCTATCACCCGAGTAATTGGCTGTCACCAACCGCCAGCCCGAAGAGGCAGTTAACTAGAGTGCATCGCGCAATGCCAGCGCTCACGGGCTGCGCAGCACAACCGCTGATCGTAACCCCAGCTTGTTCGAATTCGACCGTCCCCGTTGCCGCTGTGGTGTTGAGTGTAGCCGTGTAGGTCACAGCTTCGCCAACATCCGAAGGATTCAACGAAGACGCCAGCGTCATCGTAGCCTTGGCTGTGCCCGTTTTGTCGACCACCTGCTTTGAGGAGGATGATGCCGAGGCGAGGTAGTTACCATCCCCACTGTAGGTCGCGGTGATGGGGTGTTCCCCCGCGATGGCATTACCGGAGATGGTGCACGTCGCGGTACCGGAGTCGACGGGCTGCGCAGCGCAACCCGCGATCTGCGTACCGGCTTCATCGAACGCAACAGTTCCAGTCCCCGCCGCAGGGCTCACCCTCGCGGTGTAGGTGACCGGTTGCCGGACCATCGAGGGGTTCAGCGAAGATGTCAACGTCGTGCTCGTGTGCGCCCGGCTGACTACTTGGTTCAAAAGAGGCGATGTTGAGCCGATGTAGTCGCTGTCTCCGTTGTAGGTCGCGGTAATCGAGTGGGTACTTGCCGCGACGTAGCTTGAGATGGTGCACGTCGCGGCGCCAGAGCTCACGGCCTGGTCGGCGCAGCCCGAGACGGCGGTCCCGGCGTCGTCGAACGTGACGCTACCCGCTGCCGCTGTTGCGTTGACTGTCGCCGTGTAAGTCACCGCCTGGCCCAGGATCGATGGATCCAGAGAAGACGAAAGGGTTGTCGTGGTTGATTGCTTTCGGGTCGGAGAAGCTTCGACTGGCGCTTCGGCTGGTAGACCAGGTTCCGACCCGGGCAGGTTGAGTGCTTCCGTGGGGAGAGCGCCGCCCATCACGGGTATCTGAGCACCGACAGATGCGGCGGAATCCAGGGCTGACCCATCCGTGCCCGTCCGGACGCCCGGCTTGGCGCCGCTCGCCTTCGGCTTCGTGGCTGCACACGGCGTAGCCGCCTTGCGATGCTTGCGGGCACGAGTCGCGATCACGACGCACCTGCCTCGCCGCGATGACGATGAGTCTTTGCCCCGGCGGTGCGCCTGCGAGGCAAGTACAGCGTGGTACGTATCGTGCAGGCGCGAAGCTGCGACGGCGCGAGGCCGATAAGTGCTCGTGGCAAGCGCGGACGTCGCGCTCAGCAGCGCGAAACTGGCGATGAGGAGGGAGATTCGAACCGCCGCGAGGCGGTGAGCACGCAACATGAGTGCGGCGTCCTTATCGTTGGAGGCCCACCGTAGGTCCTAGCTGCCGTGGGCATGTGAAGAAGTGGCTGTATGGGGGCGCTGCAGTTCAACTATCGGATCGCGCCCCGCAGGCATGGTGCATCCGCCCGCGCTTTGGACGTTTGTCCGCTTTCTTGCCCGGCCGCGTCCTGGGTAGCGGCCCGCCATGGCTCGACGCTCATCGGTGGGCGTTTGGCAGCGTAGATGCAGAAACCACGACCGACTGGACGCTACTCGAACGCGTCGCGCCAAGCCCGCACCAAGAACAGCGGATTACCCACGAGATACCTGCGCCACAGCCGCCCGGGCTCCTGGAGCAGGCGGAAGCACCACTCGACACCGAGCGCGTTCATCCAGCGCGGTGCCCGCCGGACGCGGCCCGCCGTGAAGTCGAGGAACGCTCCGACGCCGATTCCCACGAGCGCCCCGGTGGCCTCGAGGTTGCGGTCGAGCCAGATCTCCTGAAGCGGGTTGCCAAGCGCGACGACGAGCAATGTCGCGCCGCTGTCTCGCACGCGCTGTGCGAGCAGCTCGTCGCTCTCCTCGGTGAAGCCGTGGCATACGTCGACGACGTGCAGGCCCTCGATGCGCTCTTCGAGCCGAGCCGCCGCGAGCTCGGCGACGCCGGGCTCGCCGCCGAGGAAGTAGACCCCCCAATCCCGGGCGGCCGCCAGCTGCAGCAGCCGAACCGTGAAGTCGCTGCCGTTGAGGTTCTCCGGAAAGCGCTCGCCGCGCATGCGCGCAGCCAGGCTGAGGCCGACGCCGTCGTTCAGCACCAGCCGGCTGCGCTTCAGCGAGCTGTGCAGGGCATCCACGTGCACCGACAGGTTGAGCGTGTGGGCGTTGACGTACGCGAGGGTCTGGCACGTCCCGTGCTCCACCCACTCGTCGATCGCATCGAGCGCCTGATCGCCCGTCAGCCTGCTGATCGGCACGCCGAGGATCGGCAGGGTGGGAACCGCCGAGCACGAGGTCTCCCGTCGCGGCTGCATGGGCGTGTACAGCTCGCCGTCCGCGAGCATCGACAACTGCCCTCGTCCGAGGCGGCCGTCGGCGCTCGAGCCGTTCAGCTCGTCGATCGCCGTCGCGCTTGCGACGCTGGGATTCGCACTCATCGGCCACCAACGTCCACGGGGCGCTGGCGCTCGCGCTCGACGGCGCGCCGAGAGGACTGGAAAAGGCTAGTTCTCGCGACGAGCCGCGCAGCGGAGAGGCGTCCTTCGCAAGCGAGGCGTTGCGATTCGCTCGCGTCCGATGTCATCGCCTGAGACTCGTCCGCGGGCTCGAGGTAAGGGCTGGTCGTAACCTCGCGCGCGATCCGGCCGCTGTCGAGATCGGCCAGGTAATAGAGAACCGAGAAGCCGACCACGTCCTCGACCCTCACGCCCAGCATGGCGGCCTGCTCCTCGACGGCGCTCGCCGCGAAATCGTCGAGCTCCAGCACGATTCGCACGCGGCTCGGCGTGTGTCGATCCTCTGACGCTGGCGCTTCGCGTTCAGCCGCCGGTGACGATCGATGCTGTGAGAGCGAGCCCACTGCACCCCAACGCACGGGTGACGGCATCGCTCACGCTCGATGACGCGTTTCAGGTACCGAAAAAGGCTGGCTCTCAACCGGCGCTAGACCTCGTGGGCCTGCGCGCCCTGCCCTCCGGCGTCACCGCCGGAGCTTCGTCTGCCAGTCGTTGCGGGCACGATGCCGTGCTCGACCAAGCCGGCCGCCAGGGTCCGCCGGCCACGGTGGTGCAGGCCGTGTACCGACCCCTCCGAGCGACCGATCAGCCTCGCTATCTCCGGCGGGGAGAACCCCGCGACGTGGCGCAGCAGCACGACTTCGCGCTGATCCCTCGGTAGCTTCGAAAGCTCCTCGCGTAGATCCTCGCTCAGGCGGCGGTCGTTCACCGGGTCTGAGCCGAGCTCGGTCGTCGTGCGCACCTCCTCGACCGGGATCATGCGCTGGTGGCGCATGTGGTCGACCGCGAGATTGCGGGCCACGCGCAGGACCCACGCGAAGAACGGCACGTCGCGCTCCTCGTATTTGCCGATCACGTGGAGCAGCTTCGCGAACACCTGCTGGGTCACGTCTTCGGCGTCGTGAGGGTCGTGCAGGATGCTGCGCACGTAGCCGAACACGTTGTCCGCGTAGCGGGTATACAGGAACCCGAGAGCCTCGCGATCGCCCTCCTTCGCGCGCCTGACTGCCTGCGACACCAGCTGTGTCATCTGCTCGTCCGCCGCCTCGGCGCGCGAGGCGATCGGCGGCAGGTGCATGTCCGTCTTCATACCGCCAACGGCAGGCGCCATCCAACACCCCCTCTGGAAGTCGAGTTCATCCTTGTGCGAGGCCGTCGTCGGGATCGTCGCCGCGGTGGCGGCGGTGCGGCCGCGCAGCCGGCCGTCACGCGATCGCGCCCGCGCGCCGTAGCCGTCGGCCAAGACGACGCGCGCCGCGCGTATCGCCAGCCGCGGACCGCCGCCGAGCAGGCCGACCATCGCCACGCCCATGATCGCGCTCGTCGCGCTCGATTCCGACGCTCGCCCAAATAGTGTCTCGCCCGAGCCGTCGTCGTCTCGATCCAGAAGGTCCTCGCTGCTCGAATATCGCTCACCCGTCATGCTTCCTGCTCCCATCTGTGGGTTTATAGGCAGAGCGAGCGCGAACCCTCCTACGGCTACGTTGAGCAGCGCGGACGTGCCCATCGCCGTGTTCCCCACGCTATCGCTTTGCACGACGTCCAGCGGCTGGGTAGCGTGCGCGGCCATGGCGAAACGCGCCGATGAGAACGATCGAATATAACTTTGAGTTGTTCATGACCTGTTCCCCGCAATTGTGACGGTGCGCCACGCGGTTAACGTCCCCCTCATGGGCAACAGCGTCAAGTTTGCCCAAATAATATTCTGCGGTCGCTTGCGTCGCATCGACATTGAAGAGCGCCGGCTTGGGAAGACAGCGGTAGATGCATCGGGATCCGCCCTCTTACAACGCTAACGAAACCACGATTCGTGAACGCCGCTCCGCTGTGTCCGAGGTCCGGAACCGGTGGCCATGAGACGGGGCGCGAAAAACTGGGGTCCAATACGTGCGTTGGACGGGTGACCGAGGGCGTAACGCGCAACTCGGAGCAGGGCTGGCGGAGCTCAGACGGGCTCAGCCTCGACGAGGCTGAATTCAGGCGAGGCGCGCACGACCTGGGTCAAACGCCAGCCAGCACCGGCTAGGAGCTGGCGGTACTCAGCCTGCGTCCGCTCCTTGCCGCCGACCGTCATCATGGTGAGGTCGGCGCGGATCACGGCCTGATCCGCCGCGCTAATGCCGGCTTCGTCCGGCACCATCTGCTCGAGCAATGCCATGCGCGTGTGCCCGGCCGCGCTGCTGCGACACTGCTTGAGGATCCGGGTGGCGTCGGCGTCATTCCAGTCGTGCACGATGAACTTCATCACGATGAGGTCGTCGAACCTGCGGGCACCGCGTTGAAGAAGTCTCCGGACACAAACCGAGCCCGCGGTCCCACTCCAGCCGCTTCGAGGTAGGCGGTCGCGGCTGCGGCCAGATAGGCCAGATCGCAAACTGCCCCAGTCATGCGCGGGAAGGTGGACAGCAGTACCGACAGCACTCCGCCGTAGCCGCCGCCGAGATCAAGCACTGAGCGATAGCGACCGAAGTCATAAACGCCAATCGCGGCCCGCGCCGCGCGCACGCTCCCCTCCGCCATCGCGCGCTGGAACGCGTCGAGGCGCGCCAGATCGATTGCAGCTGCGCGAAGCCCTCCGCGCCAGTGACGATGGCTTTGGTGAGCTCGCCCGTCTTCACGACCTGGGTCAGGTCACCGAACTGCCGCCACAACATGTCGCCGGAGAACAGTGCCCGACCGCGGATGGAGCCCGGCGCATCCGCGCACAGGAACTGTCCCGCGGCGGTTAGCTCGAAGCGCCCGTCGGCGGCACGGCGGCGACAAAGATCCAGAGTTTGCAGCGCACGCATCAGGCGAAGCACCGCAGGTGCATGCGCCTTGGCGGTAGCTGCCAACTCGTCCGCGCTCTTCGGACCCTCAGCGAGCTGATCCGGGAGGTGCAGCGATGCAGCGACATTGATGACCTGCGTAGCCCAGAAGCCGTTGACGAGCGCGGTAACGTGACGCAGCGCATCCTGCTGCTCGGGTGAGAGGCCTGGCGCCTCGGGTTCGAGATCGCTCATTGACATACGATACCGAATCCTAGCAGCCAATTCATCGCGACCGGCATGAGCAAAGCCAGTTCCGACACATCAACCCCTTCCCCTATTGCGGCAAATTCATCTTCCGGACCTCCCGGAATCTCGGCCAGGATCCCTCGATTCCGTTGCGACATCCTGTCGCAAGCTGTCATGCCACGGCGACTACATCGAACAAACGTGCAGGCTGGGTGGAGTTGAATGTGGCGCTACCAACTCAGCTATGTCTGGCTAGACGCGGCTTGGATACTGACCTGTTTTTGCGGCGCAACGATCGATTGACACGGCCTTGGTGAGACGCATTGGCACCTAGCTAGGGGCTGATGGGGTACGTCAAGCAATTAAATTTCGCAGGATCACACGGCAATGAAATAGATTGTGACAAACTAGAAATTTGGGGCAAGTGCCGTTTTTGAACCTGGATTAGCAGACACCGCAGAGATCGAATTGCAAGGTAGCGATGACGACGTCTGGGGCTCGTCGTTCAAAGAGCGCCATTAATCTGCAGCGCATTGGACGACGAGATAATCGACCGTAGATCAAATCGACATTGGA
>CAWGYW010000004.1:0-487450 GCA_963826985.1 uncultured Solirubrobacteraceae bacterium | reverse complement strand
ATGTTATGTACGCCTCGAGCGACTACGTATTGCTGGCCTGCTGTACGTGGTCGGCGCCGTCGTGTACGCGAGCGGCAAGCCCAACCCGTGGCCGAAGGTGTTCGGCTACCACGAGGTGTTCCACGCGCTGGTGCTGGCGGCGGCGGCGCTGCAGTACGCGGTGATCGCGTTCGCGGTGCTGCCTCGCGGCTGAACCGAAAGCGCAGATGGCACCGGGCGCGCGCTGCCAGCGGCGGCTCGTGGTAAACAGACGCGGTGCGCAGACGCCTCCATGGCGCCGTCGAACGTCACGGATCGGTGCTCGCCGCCGGGTTCATCGGCATCGCGGCGGGCTTCGCCGCACGGTCGCTGTTGGGCTCGGATGCGAAGGTCAACGTCGCGGTGGTGACGGTGTCGACCGTGGTCGGCCTGGCGGTCCTGAGAGACGTCGCCGAGGAGACCGTCCGTGGGACGTTCGCGCGCGGCATGCGATTGGCGGCGGGGCGTTCCCCCGGACATCGACGGCTGGAGCGAGCGCGCTTTCAGCAGACTCGCGTCTCCGACTATGTGACCGGGAAGGGCTTCGAGCGGGAGCGATGGGTGGATCTCGCCTCCCTGGATCACCGCGGCTACTCCTACGGGGTCGCCCGCAGCCCCGACTATGTGCCGCTGTACGGAAACGGGCTGGCTCGAATCGAGGAGCTTCGGGTGACCTGCGAGCAGGTCACGGCGGCTCTGCCGGAGATCGCGCAAGAGCTGATCGACTCCCAGATCGCGGACCTGAGCGAGGAGAACTCGCGGGAGAACAGGCCGTTCAACGACAGTCCGCTCGTGCGATTGCTGTCGTGGAGCCCGCCGGTCGACCACCAGGGACCGCTGCGCCTGCACGGCGAAGCGGTCGGCCATCGGCGCTACGCGGCCGTTGTGCGCCTGCTGCGGGAAGACACGAGCGGCGCGCTGCGCCGCCGCTTCGAGATCGTGCCACGCGTCCTCGACAACCCGATGGTCTGTGGCTGCCTGGGCGTGGAGATCGCCGTGGTCACCGCCGACGGTCGCCTGGTGCTCGCCCACCGAGGGGACCTGGCGAGCGACTATCGCAAAATGGTCTTCGCGTCGATCGGACGCGGCATGCACCCGATCTTCGACGCCGCGACCCAAGAGCCGAGCGACCCGGGCAGCCTGGATCCGTGTCTCACCGTCGAGCGCGGCGCGATGGAGGAGCTGGGAATAGCGGTGGACGGTCGCTCGACGCGATTTCTCGCACTCGGCCTCGAGACCACGAGGATGGATCCCGATCTGCTGGGCTACATCGAGGTGGAGCAGAGCTTCGTCGATCTCGAGGCGGCCTACATGGCCGCGCGCGCGAGAGACCGATGGGAGAGCACGACGCTCTCTTCGATCGCGTTCACGCCAGATGCGGTGGCGGACCTTCTGGCCTCCGATCGCCTGATGACTCCAGCCACGCCGATGAACCTCGTGTTCGCCGTCTCGGACCGATTCGGGGAGCGGGAGTGCGAGCGAGCGATGACCAGGCGTTGAGGCTGGGCGATCCCGACGTGCGCTACCGGAAGGCCGCCCGCGCCGGGCACATGCGCGCGAGCGCGCACTCCCCGCATGACGGCGAGCGCGCGTGGCAGGTGCGCCGGCCGTGGCGCAGCAGGTTGACGTGCAGCTCGAGCTCCTGGCCGGGCGGCGTCAGCGCGAGCATCTGGTCGTGCAGCTCCTCGAACGACGCCCCGGGGCGCAGCAGGCGCAGGCGCATGCCGACCCGCGAGACGTGCGTGTCCACGGGCACGTCGCGCAGCCCGTAGGCGAACAGCAGCACGCAGGCGGCCGTCTTGCGCCCGACGCCCGGCAGCGACACGAGGTAGTCGCGAGCCTCGATCAGGGATACTCGGGGAGCCAGTCGAGCGACAGCGCTGCCGGCGGATCGCCGTCGCCGTGGTCACCCACTGCGCCGTTCCCGGGCGCGAGCGCGGGCGGCGGATCGTGGTCACCGTCGGCGCGGATCGCCCGCAGAATCGCCTGGATGCGCGCGGACTTGACCTTGGAGATGCCGCCCGGGCGGATCGCCTCCTCGACCTCGGCGACGGGCGCGTCGCGCACCTGCTCCCATGTCGGCAGCGCGCTCGCGCAGGCGCAGGTAGGCGACGTCGCGGTTGCGGTCGTTGGTCGACTGCGAGAGCACGGTGAGCACGAGCTCGGCGATGCGGGTCGCCGTGCGGGCGCATCAGCGGCACGCCGTAGACGTCGCGCAGGCGTTCGCGGATCCTGACGACGCGGGCCCGTGCGGGCGGCGTCCAGGTGCGGGGGTTGCCGCGCATCGCATCACGGTATCCGCAGGGTGTCGCCTCTATATCCTCGCCAGGTGCCCGAGGTGAGCGACCACAACGGCGAGATCGAGTCCCCGGGGGCGACGGCAGCCTGCCCGTCGTTCTGGCGCAGCGCGCCGGCGCCCGCGCGGCGCCGCAGCGGCGCGGTGCCGCTGTACCTGCACGGCGTGCCGACCAGCTCGGACGAATGGGTGGCGCCGCTCGAGCACCGCGCGCAGCCGCTCGGCGTGGCGGCGCTGGTGGCGGAGCAAGCGTCCCGATGACGAGTGGGTCGAGCCGCCGGCTTACGAGCGAGGCTTCCTGCGAGCGCAGCGGCGGGCTGGCGGTCGACCTGCCGGGCTTCGGGCGCTCGGGCAAGCCCGGCTACCTGCGCTACACGATCGACGAGTACGACCGCTTCATCGAGCGCTTCCTGGACGAGCTGGAGGTCGAGCGCGTGCAGCTGGTGGTGCACGACTGGGGCGCGGTCGGGCTCGCGTTCGCCCAGCGCCTGCCCGAGCGCGTGGAGCGCCTGGTGATCATCAACGCGGTGCCGCTTCTGCCCGGCTATCGCTGGCACCGCATGGCGCGCGTCTGGCGCACGCCGGGCCTGGGCGAGCTGGCGATGGGCACGACCGATCGCTTCACCCTGCGGGCTGCTCTCGCGGGAGTCCAACGCGACGCCGGGACCGATGCCGGAGGCGTGGCTGCGACAGCGTGCTCGAGCACTTCGACCAGGGCACCCAGCGCGCGATCCTGCGCCTGTACCGCAGCTCCCCACCGGAGGTGCTGGCGGCGGCGGGCGCGCGCCTGGGAGCGCTCGAGATGCCGGCGCTGGTGGTGTGGGGCATGCGCGACCCCTACATCCCCGCCCGCTTCGGCGCGCGAGTACGCGCAGGCGCTGCCCCACGCGGAGCTGCGTCGAGCTCCCCGACGCGGGGCATTGGCCGTGGCTCGACCGCCCGGACGTGATCGAGCGCGTGGTGGAGTTCCTGAGCGCCGGGTGAGCGCGCGCCGCTCCCGCGACCGCGCGAGCGCCATGACGGCGCCCGGCGCCGGGGCGCCGGCGCGCATCGGACAGACGTCGGGACGACGCGGCTGCCGCCGGCGTGGACGATCACGGCGGTGCTCGCCGTCGTGTACGTGATCGTCGCGCCGCACAGCCCCGACCTGGCGGCGGCGAGCTATCGCAGCAGCCTGTTCTCCCGGCGGGGCTTCACGCTGTGGGACAACTCGTGGTACGGCGGCCACCACCTGCTCGCCTACTCGGTGCTCGCCCCCGCGCTGGGCGCGCTGATCGGGCCGCAGCCGCTGGCGGCGATCTCGATGGTGCTCGCCACGGCGCTGTTCGCGCTGCTGATCGACGGCCGCTTCCCGGCGCGCGCCACGCGCGATCGCGGCCTTCTGGTCTTCGCGCTCGGCGCGTCCGTCGCGCTGCTCTCCAGCCGCGTCCCGTTCGACCTCGGCCTGGCGATCGGCCTCGGCGCGCTGCTGCTGGCGCAGCGCGGGCGCCGGCTGGCGGCGCTGGCGCTGAGCGTGCTCAGCGCGCTGGCCAGCCCGGTCGCGGGCGCGTTCCTGGCGCTCGCGTTCCTCGCGTGGGCGCTCGCCGGCCCGGCGCGGCGTGGCCGGTCGCGCTCGACGCGTCGCCGCGCTCGCGCCGATCGCGCTGCTGACGCTGGCGTTCCCCGAAGGCGGCGCGCAGCCGTTCGTCGCCTCCGCGTTCTACCCGGCGCTCGCGGGCGTGCTCGTCGTCGGCGCGCTGATCCCGTCCGAGCAGCGCGTGCTGAGGATCGGCGCGGCGCTGTACGCGGTGGCGCTGACCGGCGCCTACGTGCTGCCGACGGCGGTGGGCGGGAACGCCGACCGGCTGGGCGCGCTCATGGCGGGCCCGGTCGCCGCGCTGCGTGCTCGCGGGCGCCTCGCGCTGCGCGACGGCGCGCGCTGATCGTGCTCGCGCCGTTCCTGTTCTACTGGCAGGCGAACGCGCCGGTGGCCGACTTCGCCTCGACGCGTCCGACCCGTCGGTGAACGCCTCCTTCTACGCGCCGCTGCTCGGCGAGCTGCGCGCGCTGGGCGTCGGCTACGGCGCGCGCCCGGCGCGCATCGAGGTGGTGGCCACGGCCGACCACTGGGAGGCGCGCTACCTGGCGCCGCACGTGATGATCGCCCGCGGCTGGGAGCGCCAGCTCGACACCTACCGCAACGGCCTCTTCTACGAAGAGTCGCAAGCCGCTCAGCGCCGCCCGCTACCGCGCGTGGCTCGCCGCAGAACGCGATCTCCTACGTCGCGCTGCCGGACGCCCCGCTCGACTACTCGGCGCGCGTCCGAGGCGCGGCTGCTGCGCATCGGGCGCGGCCGCCGTACCTGCGCGAAGTCTGGCGCTCGGCGCACTGGCGCCTGTTCGCGGTGCTCGGCGCGAGCGCGCTCGCACAGCGCGCCGCGCGTGCTGACGGGCGCGAGCAGCGACTCGCTGACGCTGTACGCGCCGCGCGCGGGCTCCTACACGGTGCGCGTGCACTTCACCCCCTACTGGGCGCTGGCCAGCGGAGACGGCTGCGTGGCCCGCGCGCCGGGAGACTGGACGGAGCTGCGAGGCGCACAGCGCGGGCAGCTTCCACGTCGTCATCCGCTTCTCGCTCGCGCGCGTGTTCGAGCGATTCGCCTCGCTGCCGCTGAGCATCGACTAGGCTTTCACGGTTGATGCTCGCCCGCGCTCGTCTCCTGCAAGCGCGCGTCCTGCCGCACGGATGGCTGGACGCGCTGCGGCAGGTGTCGCTGTTCGGCGCCGCCTACCTCGCCTATCGGCTCGTGCGCGGCCTGGTCGAGGGCGACGCCAACGCGGCGTTCGCCCACGCGCGCGACCTGATCACGCTGGAGCGCACGCTGCACGTGTTCGTCGAGCCCTCGATCCAGGCGTGGGCGTCGGGCAGCCACTTCCTGATGGTCCTCTCCAGCTGGATGTACGTCAACGCGCAGACGACCGTGACGGTGGCGGCGCTGGTGTACCTGTACCTGCGCCACAACCGCAACTTCTACTTCGTGCGCAACATGTTCATGGTCGCGATGGCGATCGCGCTGGTCGGCTACGCGGTGTTCCCGACGGCGCCGCCGCGGTTCATGCCCGAGTGGGGCTTCATCGACAGCGTCGTCGGACTTCACCGGCGTGCACGTGAACGCGCACTCGAGCGCCTCGCTGAACGCGCTGACCAACCTGTACGCGGCCGTGCCCTCGATGCACGTGGCGTTCGCGCTGATGATCGGCTGGACGCTCGCGCGCCTGGTGCGCTGGCGGGTCGTGCGCGTGCTGTGGATGCTGTACCCGTTCCTGATGGCGTTCGTGATCGTCGTGACCGCCAACCACTTCATCATCGACGCGTTCCTCGGCGCGTTGACGGCGCGGCGTGTCCGCGTACGGCGCGAGCTGGCTGGCGCGTGCGCGACCGCAGGCGTGGCGCTTCTCGACCGTCTCGACCCCGCAGTTGAGCGCGAGCGGCTAGAGCGCTCGAGCGGGATGGCGCCGCCCGGCAGCACACCCCGTCACGCCGGCGCGCGGCGCAGCTCCTACCGCGCGGGACGCGACGCGCGACGCGCGCGCCGATCGGTGGCGGGCCAGCGCCGCGAGCTGGTCCGCAACCGGCTGATCGAGTCGCGCCTGACCCCCAACGCGATCTCGCTGACGGGCTTCGTGCTGAACGTGGTGGCGGCGGTGCTCGTGTGGGAACAGCTGTTCTTCCTCGGCGGGATCGCGTTCATCGTCGGCTCGATCATGGACACGCTCGACGGGCGCTACTCGCGCATGTCGGGCAAGGGCACGCCGTTCGGCGCGTTCCTGGACTCGACGCTCGACCGCATCGAGGAGGGCATCGTGCTGACGGCCGTCGCCGGCTACTTCGCGCTGCAGGGCAATCGCGCGGCGACCGCCGCGGTGGTGGTCGCGGTGCTGGCGTCGCTGATGGTCAGCTACACCCGCGCGCGCGCCGAGGCGCTCGGCGTGGAGTGCAAGGTGGGCATCGCGACGCGCCCGGTGCGCGTGGTGATCCTGGCGATCGGCCTGGTCTTCGCGCAGCGGCGCCTCGCTCGGCAACTTCGAGCTGCTGCAGCCGGCCGTGTACGTGCTCGCGGCGCTGAGCGTGATCACGGTCGCGCAGCGCATCTGGCACGTGCGCGCGCGAGCTGTCGGTGTGACCTGAGGCGCGCGGCGGAGTAGTTATCGGAGTCTGCGCGGCGGCATCCGGCCGCGCCCTCGAGAAGTATGGGAGCCTTCGAAGCTCCCTCGACCGGGCCTGTGGCCCTCGGAAGGAATCTCTCAAGTGAGCACACAGAGCAGTCACCAACGGCCACGCCGCACCGACGCGCGGCCTCCAAGAACGGCGCCGCGCGCTACCAGTCCGAGAAGGTCCGCGTCGCGATCATCGGCGTCGGCAACTGCGCCTCGTCGTTCGTGCAGGGCGTGCACTACTACCGCGACGCCGACCCCGACGCAGCGGGTCCCCGGGCCTGATGCACGTCGACCTCGGCGGCTACCACGTCCGCGACATCGAGTTCACGGCCGCCTTCGACATCGACGCCGACGAAGGTCGGCAAGGACCTCGGCGAGGCGATCTGGGCGGGCCAGAACAACACGATCAAGTTCGCGAAGGGGCGGTGGTCCCGAAGAAGCTCGGCGTGCCGGTGCACCGCGGCATGACCCACGACGGCCTCGGCAAGTACCTCAAGGAGAAGATCACCAAGGCGCCCGGCGAGACCGCCGACATCGTCAAGATCCTGCGCGACACGCACACCGACGTGGTCGTCTCCTACCTGCCGGTCGGCTCCGAGCAGGCGACCAAGTGGTACGTCGAGCAGGTGCTCGAGGCGGGCTGCGCGTTCGTCAACTGCATCCCCGTGTTCATCGCCCGCGAGGACTACTGGGACAAGCGCTTCAAAAAGGCGGGGCTGCCGATCGTCGGCGACGACATCAAGTCGCAGGTGGGGGCGACGATCGTGCACCGCACGCTCGCGCGGCTGTTCGCCGAGCGCGGCGTCGAGATCGAGCGCACCTCGCAGCTGAACGTGGGCGGCAACATGGACTTCTACAACATGCTCGAGCGCGAGCGCCTGGAGTCGAAGAAGATCTCCAAGACCAACGCGGTGACCTCGATCATGGACCACGAGCTGCCGGCGAGCGACATCCACGTCGGGCCCGTCCGACTACGTGCCGTGGCTGACCGACCGCAAGTGGGCGCACATCCGCGTCGAGGGCCAGGCCTTCGGCGACGTGCCGCTGAACCTCGAGCTGAAGCTCGAGGTGTGGGACTCGCCCAACTCCGCGGGCATCGTGATCGACGCGGTGCGCTGCTGCAAGCTCGCGCTCAACCACGGCGTCTGCGGGCCAGCTCGACGGGCCGTCCTCCTACCTGATGAAGTCGCCGCACAACCAGCGCCCCGACGAGCAGGCGCGCGCGGACACGGAGGCGTTCATCGCGAAGTACGCCGGGCGTCCGGGCTCGCAGCCACGCACCGGACATGCCACCGCCAAGCCGCGAAAGGTGGCGCAGCACACGGGATAATGGCCGCTGCGATGGCCGCCTCGTTCTCGATAGCCCACGTCACGCCGTATCCGTGGGAGGCGGAGGACAACGAGGTCAACGCCCACGTGCGCGCGCGTCGCGGCGCGAGCTCTCGCGGCGCGGCCACCGCGTGCTGGTGCTCGCGCCGTCGCGCTCGCAGGAGCGGGTGCGCGCCTCGCGCAAGGCGCTGCGCGCCGCGCGGGCAGGATCGCGGAGCGGCGTCGCTGCTCGAGGGAACCGACCGCGGCGACGCCGCGCGTGATCGCGGTCGGCGAGGTGCTCGAACTCTGGAGCCCCGCGCGCGCGGGACGAGCCGGCGATACCAGGCGCCGGCCGTCGGCGCTGCCGATCGACGTGGCGCGCACGGTCGAGGAACTGCTGAGCACCGTGCCGCTCGACTTCGTCCACGTGCACGAGCCGTTCGCGCCGAGCACCTCGAACGCGGCCCTGCGCCACTCGCGGGCGCTCAACGTCGGCTCGTTTCACTCCTCCGACCGAGCGCCTGCTCTCGACGCTCGTGGCGCGCCGCTTCGTGGAGAGCTTCTTCGGGCGCCTGGACGCGCGCACGGCGAGCCTGCCGGCGACGGCCGAGCTGATGGCCCACCACTTCCCCGGCGACTACCGCCTGGTGCGCGACGACGACGACGCGGCGGGCGAGCTCGAGGCGATCTACCGCGAGCTGGCCGCGCGGCGGCACTCGACCGCACGGCGACCCGCGCGCTCGCGCAGCGCACTGTCGACGCGGCCGCTGATCGACGTCGACCTGCACATGCACACCGACCACTCCTACGACTGCGCGACGCCGGTGGAGGTGCTGCTGGCGAGCGCGCGCGAGCAGGGGCTGGGGGCGATCGCGGTGACCGACCACAACGAGATCTCCGGCGCGCTCGAGGCGCATGCGCAGGCGGCAGCACGCCGATCAGGTCCCCACCCATCCTGGATCGTGAAGGTGATCGTCGGCGAGGAGGTCAAGACGGCCGGCGAAGGCGAGGTGATCGGCCTGTTCATCAAGGAGAAGATCCCGCGCGGGCTGAGCCTGCGCGAGACGGTCGCGGAGATCAGGCGCCAGGGCGGCGTCGTGTACGTGCCGCACCCGTTCGACCGCATGCACTCGGTGCCCGACTACGAGCACCTGCTGGAGATCCTCGACGAGGTCGACGCGATCGAGGTGTTCAACCCGCGCGTGGCGATCAGCGCGTTCAACGAAGAGGCGGCGCGCTTCGCGGCCAAGTACCGCGATCCCCGCGGGTGCCGGCTCGGACTCGCACGTGGCCCAGGGGCTCGGCTCGGTGCGCATCCGCATGCGCGACTTCGACGGGCCGGCGGAGTTCCTGCAGTCGCTGCGCGACGCCGAGATCCTCACGCGCCCGTCCTCGCTGCTGTACGTGCAGGCGCTGAAGTTCCTGCAGACGCGCGCCACGCCGCGCTCGGCGCGGCGGGCGAGCAAGGCGCGGCGCCTGAAGCGCCTGAACCGAGCGCGCGGCGGCGGCGGGGGACGGAGATAGGGCAGGCCGAACGGATGGAAAACCACGGGGCGGTCGAGGGTCGAGTGGGGGGAGGACGCAGGGAGCGTGGCGTGCTATGCACGCGAGCGACCGAGGACGCTGCCCCGCGAAGTGCCATCGAGCCGTCCCGCAAGTACTGATGCACCGTCAAGGACAAGACGACGCCCCGTCAAATCCCTCGGGGTCGATGCCCGTGACCGATGACGAGATCCGCGAGAAGTACCTCGAGCGCGCCATCCGCGAGCTGAACACGCTGACGCGCGAGCTGCAGTCGTGCCCGCACTGCCCGCGCGGCAACCTGATGCCGGTGCTCGGCTCCGGTCATCCGCAGGCGGACATCATGCTGTTGAAGTACTCGGCGCTGCCGTCGGAGATCGAGGAGGGCGTCGCCTTCTACGGGCGCGCGGGCGGCGCGCTGATGAAGTCGCTGAAGCGCCTGTCGATCGACCCGCTGGCGGTGTACGGCACGCTGTGCGTGAAGTGCCCGCTGAGCGACGCCTCGCTGGCGGACTTCGCGTGCATCTCGCGCGTGGTCGAGGAGATCGCGATCGTGCAGCCGAAGATCGTCGTCGTGATGGGCGCCGACGCGCTGGCGGCGCTCGGCGAGATGGAGATCCCGCTGGCGCGCCGAGCTGCGATCGACGCCCTCGGCGAGATCCAGCAGCTGACGCCGACGATCGACGCGCTGTACGTGCCCAGCATCGACGACTCGCTCGACGAGCAGGACGCCAAGCGCGAGTTCTGGGCGGCGTTTCGCGTGCTCGGCGACTGGTACGCGGCGCAGCCGCCGTACTGATCGCAGGGCTTCAGCGAGTCAGCGAACCCTCGACCCACTCGCCGAGGGCAGCGATGAAGGCGGGGAGCGCGCTTCGCTGGTCGTTCAGCCGCGGTGTGCACGTCGTCGGGCGCGAGGATCCAGTACGTGTGCTGGCTCGTGTTGCGCAAGTCGTTTACCTCCTGCATGACCAGCTGCGTCATCCTTCGGAAATACGACCCAGTCCGCGCAGCTGATCGGCCGCCCGGCGTCTTACGGTCAGCGGGAATCGCACCCAGGTCCTGTGCGACTCGGACGCTGCGATCGATGAGGCCCAGACAGAGGTTTTGGAGGTCGTCCATGTTCGACCGCACGAGCATCGGCCCGGTTGCGCTCCTCCGGAGCCTCCGAGTCCCACGCCTGCCGCGAAGCGTCGGGGTCGAAGTCGGGTGGGAACGCCGCGACCGCCGTCTCCAGCTGCTCCATCGTGCGCGCGAGCTGTTGCAGAGCCTGCTCAAAAGCCCAGCGACGAGCCTGATCCGCGACCGGCGGGCGACGTGGGTTCGCTCATGGAGCGGCGGCGGACGGCGGCGCTCGTTCAGCCGCCAAGCGCTGGAAGTAGCTGAGCGCTTCGCGCGCGTCCCGCCGCGACTGACGCCCTGCGCGGTCGGCCTTCGCCGCGGTCCTGTCTCGCTGTGCCTGAAGCGCCGGCCATATGCCTCCGCGATCAACCAGAGGCCGGCCGTCGCGCAGCACCTCGGACAGCAGAATGGGATCGCTCCGCGCGGCCTCGAGCGGCACGAGCTCCACGTTGGCCTGCACGCGCTCGCCAAGTCGCCGGCGCAGCGCCTCGAGGGCACCCGGGGATGAGCGGCGCAACTCGACCAGTAGATCCACGTCGGAGACACCCTCCACATCCGCTCCCCGGGCAACGGAGCCGAAGAGCACCCCGAGCTCGACGTTCGGCTCCGTCCTGAGGGCCGCCAGCAGCCGCCCGACGAGCCGCCAGTGAGAGCGCACCCAGGCCATCTCCCCCTCTGCGATCGAAAGCCGATGCGAGCTCGGCCGGCGCGCATGAATCAGACCTCCGCTCACGGCGCGCCGGAGCGTGCGCTCGTGGACTCCCACTTCACAGGCGAGTTCTTTGAGCACGAGGCTCATGCGTCCAATCTAGCACTGTGTGTCCAAAAGCTGCGCGAGGCCCGCCGGCCAAAGACGTCCTACCCCTCCGGGCGCAGTGAGTCCGCGGGCCTACGAAACCAGCACGATCTTGCCGAGCTTGCCGCCGGCGGCGAAGCGCTCGTAGGCCGCGGCGGCCTCCGCCAGCGGGAACGTCTCGGCGATCGGCACGCGCAGCGCGCCGGACGTCGAACAGCGGCAGCACCTCGTGCTCGACACGCGCGCGCGACGAGCGCTTTCTCCTCGAGCGGGCGCGCGCGCAGCGTCGAGCCGTGGATGCGCGCGCGCTTGCCCATCAGCGCCAGCAGGTTCAGCTCGCCCTTGGCGCCGGCGGAGACGCCGATCACGACGATGCGCCCGCCGGTGGCGAGCGCCTGCAGGTTCTCGGCCATGTTCGGGGCGCCGACGAGCTCGAGGATCACGTCGAACGGGCCGTGCTCGGCGAAGCCCTCGGGCGCGATCGCCTCGGCGCCGAGCGCCGCCACCTGCTCGCGCAGCTCCTCGCGGCGCACGGTCGCCGTCACCCGCGCGCCGGCGGCGCGCGCGAGCTGGATCGCCGCGGTGCCGACGCCGCCGGCGCCGCCGTGCACGAGCAGGCGCTCGCCCGAGCGCAGCTCCGCCTGCGTGAAGAGCGCGTCGTGCGCGGTGATGAAGACCTCCGGCAGGCCGCCCGCGGCGGCCCAGTCCAGCGCGTCCGGGACGGGCATCAGCTGGCGCTCGTGCACCGTCGCGAGCTCCGCCTGTGCCGCCGCCGCCGACGATCGCCATCACGCGCTCGCCCACCGCGAAGCGCTCGGCACCCGGGCCGAGCGCGGCGACCTCGCCGGCGAGCTCCATGCCCGGAATGTCCTGCGGCGAGCCCGGCGGCGCGGGATACAGGCCGCGCCGCTGCATCATGTCGGCCCCGTTCAGGCCGGCGGCGTGTACGCGCACGAGCACCTCGCCGGCCAGCGCCACCGGGTCGGGGTGCTCCTCGATCACGATCTGCTGCTCGCGGATGGTGGCGGCGCGCATGGCTCGCTCAAGCCTATCCGTGTGCTCACTCGCGCAGCTGCATCGTGGTGGCTATGCGACGGCCTCTTGCGGCGAGGCGCAGAACGCGCACCTGCGCGCGTCGCGGGGGATCTCGCTCAGGCATTCGCTGCACGCGCGCGTCTCGGACTCGGTGTCGAGCCCCGTCTTGCGCCGCGCCATCAGCGCGTTGACCGGCTTGACGACGAAGAAGAACACCGCCGCCGCGATCGAGAGGAAGGCGATCAGCGAGTTGATGAAAGCGCCGTACGCGAACGTGCTGTGGTTGATCGTGAACGCAAGCGTCGAGAAGTCCGGCTTGCCGATGATCGCGGCGACGATCGGCGTCAGCAGGTCGCGCACGAGAGCGGTCACGACCGCGCCGAACGCAGCCCCGATGACGATGCCGACCGCAAGGTCGACGACGTTGCCCCTGAGCAGGAACGCCTTGAAGTCCTTGGCCATCACACGCGCTCGAACAGCGCGACGCACTCGATGTGGTGGGTCTGCGGGAACATGTCGACGGGGCGGACCTTGCGCAGCGCCCAGCCGGCCTCCACCAGTTCGGCGGCGTTGGGGGCGAGCGTGGTGGGGTTGCAGGAGACGTAGACGATGCGCTTGGGCGAGGCGTCGATGATGCGGTGCACGACCTTCTTGGAGAGGCCGGCGCGCGGCGGGTCGACGACGAGCACGTCGGGGCGCCCGGCGCGCTCGAGCAGCTCGGGCAGCGCCGTGCGGGTGTCGCCGGCGAAGAAGTGGGCGTTGGTGATCTCGTTGCGCCGCGCGCCGGCGATCGCGTCCGCGACGGCCGGCTCGACCAGCTCGATCCCCCACAGCTCGCCCGCGCGCGGCGCGAGCGTGAGCGCGATCGTGCCGATGCCCGAATAGAGGTCGTACACGCGCTCCCAGCCCTCGAGCGCGGCGTACTCGGCGACGATCCCGTACAGCAGCTCGGCCATCTCGGTGTTCGTCTGGAAGAACGCCTCGGCGGAGATGCGCAGGTCGAGCTCCCCGAGGCGCTCGGGCAGCTCCGCCTCGCCCCACACGAGCTCCGTCTCGCCGCCGGCGGTCGTCTCGGCGACGCTGCGCGAGCGCGTCCACAGGACCCCCGACAGGCTCTCGCCGAGCGCCTCGCTGAGCGCCGCCGCGAGCGCGCCGGCGTCGAGCTCGCCGTCGGTGGTCACGATCCGCACCTGCAGCTTGCCCGTGCGCCGGCCTTCGCGCACGACCAGGTTGCGCAGGCGCGCGCGCCCGTCGGGCGCGGAACCGGTCCGCTCGTCACGCTCCCTGCGCACGTCGCGGTTGCCACGAGCGCCCTGTGCCGCCTCGGTGGCGTGATCCGCGTCCGCCTCCCGGCGCGAACCGCGGCTGCGCTCCCACGCCGTCAGACCCCTCGGCGCGGCACCAGCCCAGCGCGGCGACGCGCGCGAGGTTGCCGCGCTCGGACGCCAGCAGGCAGTCCTCGATCGGCGTCACGCGGTTGCCGCCGGCGGGGGCGTGGAAGCCGCAGACCAGCTCGGGGTGGCGGGGTCGCCGCCCTCGCCGAACGAGTACTCGAGCTTGTTGCGGTAGCGCCACGGCTGCAGCGCGGGCACGATCTCCTGCAGCTCGAAGCCGTCGAGCCGGCCGATCCGCCGCAGCGCGTCGTCGACCTGGCCGCGCTTGATCTCGAGCTGGCGCTCGTACGGGATCACCTGCCACGGCACGCCGGGGTGCTCGGCGGTCGGCGCGATCCGCTCGGGGCCCGGCTCGAGCACCTCGAGCGTGCGCGCGTGCGCGTAGCTGCGCTTGCGCTTGTGCACGACCGCGCGGACGCGGTCGCCGGGGATGGCGCCGGCGACGAACACGACGTAGCCGCCGTCGCCGAGCCGCGCGACCCCCTCGCCGCCGAACGCGAGCGAGTCGATCGTCAGCTCCAGCTCGTCGCCCCGCTGCGGGCGCGGCGAGCCCTCGGGCCTGGCGGGAGCCTCGACGCTCACGCTGGTGCCACCAGCAGCTCGAGCAGCGCCTTCTGCGCGTGGCGGCGGTTCTCGGCCTGATCCCAGATGCGCTCGCGCGAGCCGTACAGCACCTCGGCGGAGATCTCCTCCCCCGGGTGCGCGGGCAGGTCGTGCATCGCGAACGCCCCGGGCGCGGCGGCGTCGAGCAGCGCGTCGTCCACGCGGTAGTCGGCCAGGTCCCGGCGGCGCTGCTCGGCGCTGGCCTCATCGCCCATGCTCACCCACACGTCGGTGTAGACGGCGGCCGCGCCCTGCACCGCCTCGTACGGGTCGGTGTGGTGCGTGACCGTGCCGGCGGCGCCGGCGGGCAGCTCGAGATCGCCCTCCAGCGCGTAGCCGGCGGGTGAGGCGAACGCGACGTCCATGCCCGCGAGCGCACCCAGCACCGCGAGCGAGCGAGCGATGTTGTTGCCGTCGCCGACGTAGGCGATGCGCAGACCTTCGAGCGAGCCGCACGCCTCGCGCAGCGTCAGCAGATCGGCGAGCGCCTGACAGGGGTGGTGGCGGGCGCTCAGCATGTTGACGATCGGCACCGTGCTGTAGGCGGCCAGCTCCTCGAGGATCGCGTCGGCTCCCGTGCGCAGGCCGACCGCCGCGACGTGCCGCGAGAGCACCAGCGCGGTGTCGCGCGGCGCCTCGCCGCGCGAGAGCTGCAGCTCGTCGGAGCGCAGCACCACCGCATGGCCGCCCAGCTCCTGGACCCCCACCTCGAAGGACACCCGCGTGCGGGTAGAGGGCTTCTCGAAGATCAGCGCCACGCTGCGGTCGGCCAGCGCCCGTGAAGACAGCGGCGCGTGCTTGAGCTCGAGCGCGCGGTCGAGCAGCGCGCGCAGCTCGGCGGCGCTCAGCTCCGCCCCGGTGAGGAAATGGCGTGGCGTCATCGAATCGGCCAGTGTAGGCGCTACGCGCTCGCGCCCGGGGGCAGAGCGCGTGCAACCGCGTGAACCGGCGTATGCGATTGTCCGGCCGTATGAACTCGTCCAGAAAGGATCGCCACCGATGAAAACAGGCATCGCCGCCGCGATCGCATGCGGCGCGCTGGCGCTGATGACGGGCTGCGGATCGTCGAGCAGCTCGACGGGCAGCTCAGCCTCGACAGCACGCACCACTACAACGACGGCCGCCAGCGCGAAGACCGGCACGACCAGCTCCGGCGGCGCGTCGCTGAAAATCGACACGACGCCCAAGTTCGCCGCGCCCTCCACATCCGCGCCCGTGCAGAGCGGGGTCGTGCAGATCGCCTACCGCGACATCGCGATCGACCCGGACACGGTGAGGGTGAAGGTCGGTAGCACGATCAGGTGGACGAACTACGACTCGACACAGGCCAACGTCACCAGCGAGGGCGGGACGGGCGGCTACAAGTTCGCGTCGAAAAACTTCGGCGAAGGCGGCACGTTCGAGCTCGAGGCGAGCAAGCCCGGCGTGATCCACTACGAGTGCACGCTCTACCCGGTGACGATGAACGGCACGATCGAAGTCGTCAGCTGAGGACCTGAAACAGGTTCAAGGCTCGGGGGCGCCCTCGCCGAAGTCCGGCAGACCCTCATCGGGCGTGGACGCGGTCGCGTAGAGGCGACGGGGGATGCGTCCGGCCCCGCGTGCCAGACGCCCGGCCTGCACGGCCGCGCGCATCGCGCGCGCCATCGCGACGGGGTCCTGGGCGCGGGAGATCGCGGAGGCGGCCATCACCGCGTCGCAGCCGAGCTCCATCGCAAGCGCAGCGTCCGAGGCGGTGCCGATGCCCGCGTCGAGCACCACCGGCACGTCCACCGCCTCGCGGATCAGCGCGATGTTGTACGGGTTGCGGATGCCCATGCCGCTGCCGATCGGCGAGCCGAGCGGCATCACCGCCGCGCACCCGAGGTCGGCGAGGCGGCGGGCGAGGACGGGGTCGTCGGTCGTGTACGGGAGCACGACGAAGCCGTCGTCGAGGAGCTCCTCGGCCGCGCGCAGCAGCTCGGGCGCGTCGGGCAGCAGCGTGTCCTCGTCGCCGATCACCTCGAGCTTGACCCAGTCGGTGGCGAACGCCTCTCGCGCCAGGCGCGCGGTGATGACGGCGTCGCGCGCGGTGTGGCAGCCGGCGGTGTTCGGCAGCAGCTGCACGCCCGCGTCGGCGAGCACGTCGACGAGCGACCCGCGGGCCGCCGGATCGACCCTGCGCAGCGCAACCGTCACCAGCTCGCTGCCGCTCGCCGCGATCGCCTCGGCCATCAGCTCCAGCGACGGGAAGCCGCCGGTCCCGAGCAGCAGCCGCGAGCGCATGCTCCTGCCGGCGATCGTCAGGACGTCCTCGCCGGCGCTCACGGTGTCGTGCATGCGACGATCATCCTCCCTGCATCGCCGTGAGCACCTCCACGCGCGCGTCCTCGCCGACCGTGAACGCCTCCCACGACGCGCGCGGTACGACCTCACCGTCGACCGCCACGGCGACCCCGCGTGCATCCACGTCGAGCCCGAGGCGGCCGAGCACCGCCGCGACCGTCTCACCCGCGCGCACGTCCGAGCGCTCTCCGTTGAGCAGGATCACGCCGCGGCTCCAGCGGTCGGTGCCGCGACCCCGGCGGCCGACGCGATGGCCGCCGCGCCCGGTGCCGCGGCGCCCGCGGTCGCACTCGCGGCAAAGCGAGCAGGTGCGCACGCCGACAGGAGCGGGTCCTCGCCGCCGGCGAGCACGCCAACGACGAGCTCGGCGGTGAGCGGGGCAAGCAGGATGCCGTTGCGGTAGTGACCGGTCGCCCAGACCAGCCCGCCCAGCGCCCCGCGGCCGATCGCGGGCGCGTTGTCGGGCGTACCGGGGCGCAGGCCGACCGACAGCTCCTCGATCTCGAGCTCGCTGATTCCCGGCACGAGCTCGCGCGCGTCGCGCAGCAGCTCGTACACGCCGCCGGCTGTCGGCGCGAGCTCAAAGCCGCGCTCCTCGACGGTCGCTCCGAGCACGTAGCGACCGTCCTCGCGCGGGACCAAGTAGCCGCCGCGAAAGCGCAGCACCCGCCGCATCAGCCCCGCTCCGGCAGGGTCGCGCAGCCGCAGGATCTGCCCCTTGACCGGGCGCACCGGCACGCCCGCGCCTGTGGGCAGACCGTCGATCTGCCCGCTCCACGGGCCGGGCGCGAGCACGATCTGCTCGGCGCGGATCCGCTCGCCATCCTCGAGGGTCACGCCCGTGACCCGTCGGCCCTGAACCTCAACGCGCGCCACGGGGCAGTGCTCGCGCAGCCGCACCCCGGCCGCGTCGCACGCCTGGCGCAGCGCCGCAAGGACGAGGCGCGGATCGACGGAGTGATCGTCGGGCGCCTCCAGCGCGAGGCGCAATGTCGGCGCCAGCGCGGGCTCGAGCTCGCGAGCCTCGCTCGGGCGCAGGCGCCGCACGGCGAGCCCCAGCGAGCGACGGAAGTCGAGCTGGCGCTCGAGCTCGCGCGCGTCGTCCTCGTCGCGCGCAGCAAGCAGCGTGCCGGCTGCCGTCAGCCCGACGGATGCACCGCTCAGCGCCTCTAGCTCGCCGGCGAACGCGGGCCACAGGCGTGCCGAGCGCAGCCCCAGCTCCAGCAGGCGCCGTCCGGCGTCCCCGAACTCGACCTCCGCAACCGGCGCGAGCATGCCGGCGGCCACGTGGGATGTCCCCCGCGCGAGGAGGTCGCGCTCGAGCACGCTCACCGACATCCCCGCCTGGCGCGCCCGCCAAGCGATCGCCATACCGATGATGCCGCCGCCGACGACGAGCACGTCGGCTGAATCGTTGCCAGCCATGGGCTGATGCTAGCCCGCGCCCGCGGCCAGGTGAGCGCCCGCGAGGCGCGGTTCTCAGCCGCGGTAGCGGTCGAGCACTTTGTGCGAGCAGCCCACGAGCTTCCAGGGACGGTTCTGCGGGAGATAGCGCATGACGAACGTCTTTACACCCGGGCCATTGCAGAACACTGTGCCGTGACCGTAGACGAGCGCCAGGTGGTCGTTGCCGGCGCCGGTCCAGATCTCGTTGTAGCCGTGACTGGAGTAGATCCAGTCTTCCCCGGCGCCGCCGTGGATGTAGTCGCTCTGGCTTTCGGGCTGGCCTTCGGGGTGGTAGTCGCCCCAGATCACGTCGCCGTCGTCGCCACCGAAGATCGTGTCGTTGCCGTAGCCGCCGAGCAGCCAGTTGTGGACGTGCGCGAGCCCGACGAGCGTGTGGCTGAGCCCGGCGGGTCCCTTGTCCATCTTCAGGCATTCATCGCGCGGCCAGCCTTCGTGGTTGGCCTCCGCCGCGGTCGCCCGTGCGCCGGCACTCGAACGCTTGGCAGCGATGTGTGCGATTTCTTCATGCGGCGGACAGAACGCCAAATACACGCCGCGGTCGTCTCGCTTGAGCAGTTTGGCTTCCTGCGGGGAACGCCCGGCCGCGGACGCGCGCGGCGTGGACGCGGCGGTGTCACTGGCCGCGAGCAGCAGGACCGCTGCGCAACACAGAGCCGCGCCCGACGCGACGGCTGAGGATCCAACCATCCACCCGACGCTACCAAGCAGGGGAGAGCTCATGCGAGACTGCGGACATATGTCCACCGCAGAGACCTCCGTCGAGGACCCGCACGCCGACCCCCGTGCGCGCCTGGCGGCCGCCCGCCTGTACCTCGTGTGCGGCGCGCGCCAGGAGGGCCGCGAGCTGCCAACGCTGCTGCGGGCGGCGATCGCCGGCGGCGTCGACGTCGTGCAGCTGCGCGAGAAGCACATGCCCGACGAGGAGCTCGCGTCGGTGGCGACGGCCGCGCGCGTGCTGTGCGAGGCGCTGGGGGCGCTGCTCATCGTCAACGACCGCCCGTGGGTTGCGCGCGAAGCGCGCGCAGACGGAATCCACGTGGGGCAGGACGACATTCCGGCGGCGGAGGTCCGCGAGCTGGTGGGCCCGGAGATGCTGATCGGCCTGTCCACGCATTCGCCGGCGCAGATCGACGCGGTCGACACGAGCGTCGTCGACTACATCGGCGTGGGACCGATCCACGAGACGCCGACCAAGCCCGGACGCCCGGCGGTGGGCGTCGAGCTGGTTCGCTACGCGGCCGCGAACGCCCCGGTGCCGTTCTTCGCGATCGGCGGCCTGCGACGCCGGCAACCTCGCACAGGCGCTCGACGCCGGCGCGACGCGGGTGTGCGTGCTGCGCGCGATCGCCGACGCCGCCGACCCCGAGCGCGCGGCGCGAGCGCTTCGCGACGAGCTCGACGCCCGGCCACGGCCGGACGGCCGTGCGATGGAGCCCTGAGCGAGGTGGCCGACGGCGGCCGGCGAGCGGGCCCGCCGGAGACCGAGCGCGACGAGGACGCGACGCCCGGCCCGGGCGCGAGGAGCAGGCGCGCGCGGAGCTCGTGCCGCTCGGCCCCGACGAGCGCCCGCCGGCGCTGCTGGTCGCGATTGGCGTGTGCGTGCTGCTGGCGGTCGCGGTGCTCGTCGGCGGGCTGACGATCCACGACCTCTCGAGCCGCGGCGGCTCGCTGCCGGGCGCGATCTTCCTCGCGGTGATCCTCGCGCTGCTGGCGCTCGGCATGTACCGCCGCCGCTACCTGGCGGTGCTCGGCTTCGAGGCGCTGCTCGCGTTCCAGATCATCGTCACCTCGCTCGCGCTGGTCGTCGCCTCGACGCTCGCGGCCGCCGGCGGGTGCCTGCTCGCGATCGGCCTCGGCGGCTGGCTGTTCTGGAAGCTAGTCAGGGTCATGGGCCGCATCCAGGCCGGCGAGAACCGGGACCGCGTTTGACCTTTCGATAGTCTGCGGCCCGATGGCCGAGAGCTCCTACGACTGCATCGTCATCGGCTCCGGGCCGGGGGGATACGTGGCGGCGATCCGCGCCGCGCAGCTCGGCCTGAAGACGGCCGTGGTCGAGCGCGACAAGCTCGGCGGGCGCTGCCTGAACTACGCGTGCATCCCCGCGAAGGCGGTGCTGCGCTCGGCGGACCTGCTGTCGGAGATCCGCGAGGCGGGCGAGTTCGGGCTGAAGGTGAGCGGCGTCGAGGTCGACTACGCGGCGGTGCAGGCGCGCCGCGAGAAGGTCGTGCACACGCTCACCTCGGGCGTCGGCGGCCTGTTCAAGAAAGACCGCATCGACGTGATCGCGGGCGTCGCGCAGCTGACCGCCGAGGGCGACGTGCTCGTGGACGTGTTCGACGCCGAGCCGCTGACGATCGGCGCCGGCAGCGTGATCCTGGCGACGGGCTCTGCTCCGCGGTCGATCCCCGGCGTGCCGTTCGGCGGGCGCGTGATCGGCACCGAGGAGGCGTGGGCGCTGCCCGAGGTGCCAGCGCGCCTGGCGGTCGTCGGCGCGGGCGCGTCCGGCGCGGAGATCGCATCCGCGTTCGCGCGCCTGGGCAGCGAGGTGCTGCTGCTGGAGGCGCTCGAGCGCCTGCTGCCGACCGAGGACGCCGACATCTCGCGCCTGGTCGAGCGCGGCCTCAAGCGCCAGGGCATCGGCGTGCACACGAGCACCCCGGTGGCGGACGTGAGCGCAGGCGAGACGAGCGTCAGCTTCTCCTACGGCGCGGAGACCGCGGAGGTCGACTACCTGGTGATCTGCGCCGGGCGCGGCGCGGACGTCGAGGGCCTCGGCCTTGCGCAGGCCGGCGTCGAGCTCGACGCGCGTGGCCTCGTGCAGGTCGACGGCGCGATGCGCACCACCCGCGCGGGCGTGTACGCGATCGGCGATCTCGTCCCCGGCCCTGCGCTCGCGCACAAGGCCTCCGATGAGGGCATCATCGCGTCGGAGACGATCGCCGGGCGCGAGACGCACCCGATCGCCTACGAGGACATCCCGCGCGCGACCTTCTGCACGCCGAACGTCGGCTCGTTCGGCCTGACCGAGGAGCAGGCGCGCGAGCAGGGCTACGACGTGGTCGTCGGCAAGGTCCAGTACGGGGCGGTCGGCGGCGGCACCGTGTACGGCGACCGCACCGGCCTCGTGAAGGTCGTCGGCGAGAGCAAGTACGGCGAGCTGCTCGGCGGGCACATCGTCGGCGCGCGCGCGACCGAGCTGATCCAGGAGCTCGTCAACGTGCGCGCGCTCGAGGGCGGCTTCCCGGAGCTCGCGCGCATCATCCACGGGCACCCGACGCTGTCGGAGGCCGTGATGGAAGCTGGACGCGCCGCCGACGGCTGGCTGATCCACGGCTGACGACGACCGCCTTGCGGGGCGCCGTTAACCTCGGCGTGGTGACCACGCCGGCCGCCTTCTACTTCGACCTCGCCAGCCCGCTGGCGTATCTGGCGGCCGAGCGCATCCTGCATGTGCTCCCCGGTCCCGCGGAGTGGCGTCCGATCGACGCGAGCGAGCTCGCGCGCCGCCGAGCGCTCCGACGCGTTCCGCCGCGAGGAGGAGGGGGAGGTGTTCCGCGAGGAGATCGAGCGCCGCGCGCGCGAGCTCGGCCTGCAGCCGCTCCGCTGGCCGGACCCGTTCCCGTTCGACAGCTCGCTGGCGATGCGGGTGGCGACGTACGCCGCATCGATCGGCCGCACGGTCCCGTTCGCGCAGGCGGCCTTCCGCCAGGCGTTCGCGGGCGGGCACTCGCTGGAGGACCCGGACTTCGTGCTGATCGCGGCGGCGGCGTGCGAGATGCACCCGACGGCGGTGCTGCGCGGCGCGGAGCTGCGCTCGACGGCGGAGCGCCTGGCGCAGAGCACGGCCGCGGCGGCCGCGACAGGCGTGACGGACGTGCCGGCGATCGTCGGTCGGCGAGCGGGTGTTCGTCGGCGAGGACGCGCCCGAGCGCGCGGCGGCGCACATGCGCGACGAGCCGGCGGACACGGCGGACACGGCGGATACGGCGGATACGGCGGATACGGCGGACGGGCTACTGGACGTGCGGATATCCGGGCGCACGGAAAGCACACCGCCATGAAGGCCAACCACGCGTACCGGCTGATCGTGACGCGCGGCGGCCTGGCGCCGGCGCTGCTCGCGGACGCGACGCGCGTGGACCACATCGAGGTCGTCGAGATCGACAGCGGCGAAGTGGTGCTGTTCTGGGACCGCCCGCCGCAGGCGGCGTCGAAGCTCGCGCGGGCGCTGCGGGCGGACCTGGCGCAGCTCGACGCGGAGGAGTTCATGGCGCGCTGGAGTACCGTGGAGCACTGATGCCGAGCCCGCCCGCGCCAAGCCCGCCCGCGCCGAGTCTGCCGGAGCCGGAGCACGCGCGCGAGTGGCTCGAGACGATGACGCTGATCCGCCGCTTCGAGGAGCGCGCGGGCGAGATGTACGCGCGGGCGAAGGTCGGCGGCTTCCTGCACCTGTCGATCGGCGAGGAGGCGACGATCGTCGGCAGCGCGCGGGCGCTGCGCGAGAGCGACTACCTGATCTCGACGTACCGCTCGCACGGCCACGCGCTCGTGCGCGGCACGCCGCCGGAGAACGTGATGGCGGAGCTGTTCGGCCGCGTCGACGGCTGCTCGGGCGGGCGCGGCGGCTCGATGCACATGTTCGACCTCGCGCGCCGCTTCATGGGCGGCTACGGGATCGTCGGCGGCAACCTGCCGATCGCGGCCGGCATCGCGCTGGCGAGCGACTACAAGGGCACCGACGAGGTGACGCTGTGCACGTTCGGCGACGGCGCCTCCAACCAGGGCACGTTCGGCGAGACGCTCAACATCGCGGCGCTGTGGAAGCTGCCGGTGGTGTTCATGGTCACCAACAACCAGTTCGGCATGGGCACGGCGCTGCGGCGCCACTCGGCGGTCACCGACCTGCAGCGCAAGGGCGAGAGCCTGGGCGTGCCGGGCATGCGCTGCGACGGCATGGACGTGCTCGACACGCACGCGGTGCTCGCCGAGGCGGTGCGGCGCGTGCGCGAGGAGCGCCAGCCGGTGCTGGTCGAGGCGGTCACCTACCGCTTCCGCGGCCACTCGATGGCCGACCCCGAGCAGTACCGCACGAAGGAGGAGGTCGCGCGCTGGCGCGAGCGCGACCCGCTGCCGGCGTTCGGCGAGCTGCTGGTGCGCGAGGGCGTGATCGACGAGGCAGAGCGCGAGCGCATCGACGAGCGGGCGATCGCGCGTGTGGACGCGGCGGTGGAGTTCGCCGAGCGCCTCGCCGTTCCCGGCGCCGGAGTCGCTGTACGACGACGTGTACGTGCTCGACCGATGAGGTGCGCGGCTGGTACTCGCTGCGACGACCGACGGACGTCCCGGACGACGGCGCCAGCGGGAGGCGCCGGCAGGCAGCCAACGACGAGATCCCGCAGCAGCTGACCGACGCGCTGGCCGCCGGCGAGGACGGTCGTGATGGCGCCAGGACGGGGCGGGTGGGCTGTCGATGGCGGAGATGCGCTACCGCGAGGCGCTGAACGCGGCGCTGCGCGAGGAGCTGGCGCGCGACGAGCGCGTGATGCTGATGGGCGAGGACATCGGCGTGTTCGGCGGCGCGTTCAAGGTCACCGACGGCCTGCTGGCGGAGTTCGGCGAGCGGAGCGCGTGCGCGACACGCCGATCTCGGAGAACACGATCGTGGGCGTGGGCGTGGGCGCGGCGATGACGGGCCTGCGACCGGTCGTCGAGCTGATGACGATCAACTTCGCGCTGCTGGCGTTCGACCAGATCGTCAACCACGCGGCGCACATCCACTACATGTTCGGCGGGCAGGCGCGGGTGCCGCTGGTCGTGCGCATGCCGCAGGGCGCCGGCCACCAGCTCGGCCCGACGCACTCGCACTGCCTGGAGGCGCTGTTCCTGCACGTCCCCGGCCTGCTGGTGGCGGTGCCGGCGACGGCGGCCGACGCGAAGGGCCTGCTGAAGACGGCGATCCGCGACGAGAACCCGGTGATCTTCATCGAGCACGAGTCGCTGTACGGTGTACGCGGCGAGGTGCCCGACGACGAGGAGCACCTCGTCCACTTCGGCCAGGCGCGCGTCGCGCGCGAGGGCTCGGACGTGACGGTGGTGGGCATCTCGCGGATGGCGCTGACAGCGGAGCGCGCGGCCGCAGACGCTGGCCGCCGAGCACGGCGTGCACGCGGAGGTGATCGACCCGCGCACGCTGCGCCCGCTGGACCTCGACACGATCCTCGCGTCGGTGCACAAGACCAACCGCTGCGTGATCGTCGAGGAGGGCTGGCCGCACGGCGGCGTGGGCGCGAACCTGGCGGCGCTGATCGCGAACAGGCCTTCGACGACCTCGACGCGCCGGTGCGCGCGGGTCACCGGCGCGGACGTGCCGATGCCGTACTCCAAGCCGCTCGAGGACCTCGCCTACCCGCACGAGCCGCAGATCGTGGCGGCGGTGCTGGCGACGCTCGGGCACGCGCCCGGCGCAGCCCCGTCGCCGACCGCGGGAGCCGCGTGATGGCCGAGCATCGTGATGCCGCGCCTGTCGGACACGATGGAGGAGGGCACGATCCTGCGCTGGCTGAAGGCCGACGGCGAGCAGGTGGCGCGCGGCGAGGAGCTGGTGGAGATCGAGACGGACAAGGCGACGATGACCTACGAGTCAGACCAGGCGGGCGTCCTGGAGATCGTCGCGACGGAGGGTCGACGCTGGCGGTCGGCGAGGTGATCGCGCGCGTGGGCGAAGCGTCGGCAGCGGTACAGCGACGAGAGGGCAGGCCCCCGGTGGGCGGGCGCGCGAGCCAGAGCCGCACCGATGAGTGCGCCGGCGGACGGGCTGCCACGCCGGTCGTGGCGGCGGCGGACGCGCAGGCCGCTCGCGCAGGCTGAGCGCGGCGGTCGAACCAGTGGCGGGCGGGCGAGCGGGTGAAGGCCTCGCCGCTGGCGCGGCGGATCGCCCGCGAGAGCGGCGTCGACCTGCATGGCGTGAGCGGCAGCGGCCCGGGCGGCAGGATCGTGAAGGCGGACGTGCTCGCGGGCGCGGCCGCGGGCGGCCGGCACGGCGGCCGCGTCGGATGCCGCCGGCGGCGGCGCGTCCGCGCCCGCGGACATCGCCGCTGCCGGAGCGTCACCGCCGACGTCAGCACCCGGTACCCCGGCGAACGTTGGAGGGGGTGGCGACGGCGAAGGGCGAGACGACGACGGTCGAGCTGTCGCGCACGCAGCAGACGGTCGCGCGGCGGATGGCCGAGTCGAAGGCGACGATCCCCGACTTCACGCTGCAGATCGACGTCGACATGGAGGAGTGCGTGCAGCTGCGCGCTCAGCTCAAGCAGCTCTCCACCCCGGGCGGCGCGACGGACGCCGGCGCGCCCGCGCAGCGAGGTGCCGACGTACAACGACATGGTGGTGAAGGCGTGCGCGCTGGCGCTGCGCGAGCACCCGCACGCGAACGGCAGCTACCGCGACGGGCGCGTGCAGGTGTACTCGCGGGTGAACGTCGGCGTGGCGGTGGCCGCAGAGAACGCGCTGGTGGTGCCGACGGTGTTCGACGCGGACGAGAAGTCGCTGGGCGAGATCGCCCGCGAGACGCGCACGCTGGCCGAGCGTGTGCGCGCGGGCGACGATCACGCCCCCGGAGCTCGGCGGCGGCACGTTCACGGTGTCCAACCTGGGCATGTACGGCGTGAAGAGCTTCACCGCGATCATCAACCCGCCGCAGGCTGGCATCCTGTCGGTCGGCGCGCTGGCGCCGCGGGCGGTCGTGCGCGAGGGCGAGCTGGTGGCACGCAACACGATGACGCTGACGCTCGCGTGCGACCACCGCATCCTCTACGGCGCCGAAGCGGCGCAGTTCCTGGCGCGCATCCGCGAGCTGCTCGAGGCGCCGGCGGCCCTCACCCTCTGAGCGACTCGAACGCAATGCACGGGAAAGCGGTCGCGTGCCGGGCGATATCGTTGCTTGCGGTCCATAAGAGGGGGTGACGGAAGGTGCGCCTTGGGGAACGATCGCCAGCCAAGCCGATCGGCTGTATCGCGCTCTTCGTCGCGCTCGGCCTACCGAGTGGCGTGCAGGCATCCTCCGTGCGCCGCGCGCCGACGAGTTGTCGGTCTGGAAGAACGGTGTTTCGCCAGGGCGGAACTCGCGCTTTCGTCGTCTCGCGCCAGTTCACCCCAGGCCGCGGCGAGCCCAGCTCTCCATTCAAGACCTTCTATGTCTGCCGCGCCGGCTCACGAAAGCCATACGTCCTCAGGCAGGGCGAGCCGTATGTGAGAGAAGCGATCTCCGGCTTCAGGCTGTTCGGGTACCGGCTCGGCTTCGTGGTCCGCGCGGAAGGCATTCAGAGCGGATCGGAAGCGGAAGTCGGCTGGATCGACCTCAGGATCGGCCGTGTGCGAAGCGGGCTGATCAACGCGTCCGAAGGCTTGGCGAACGAATCCGAAGAAGAACCAGGGCTGCCCAGGGTTCCGGACTCGGTCCTCAGATACGCGATCGCGGACGACGGCACGGTTGCCGTACTCGGCGAAGGCGGAGAACCACGGGAATGGGAGGTCTGTCTGCTGGCGGTCAAACCCCACTCGCTCGGTCCACCCCGTCAGCTGTTCCTCGCCAAGATAGGACAGGAAGCCCTCGATCCCGACTCGATCGCGATCACCGAAACGAGCGTTCTGTGGAGAACGAAGAGCGGCCAGCCGGCCTCGGCCCCACGATAGCCACGCCGCGACTCGCGCTATCTTTTCGCGTGCCGCACTGTTCACACAAGATCGGGGGGAGATATGAGGTTCACGCTCGCAGCGGCATCGGCGAAGCAGCACAAAATGCGCGCGGTCGGGCTATCGGTCGCCATCTTGCTGGCGCTTGCGGCCGGCGGTTGTGGCGGATCGAGCTCGTCGACGACCAGCTCGACCGCGAGTGCCCCCGCGACGACGTCATCCTCGACGTCGACCCCAACACAGACGGCAAGCACGAGCGCCTCCACCAGCACCAGCTCCTCGGCCGGCGGGACGACCGCCGCCGGCACGAAGCTCTCACCTGGCACCCCGGCCATCGTGGACTACGAGCCAGGTGGGCCGCCAAAGCCGGCCTATCGTCTGCAGCTGACCGTGCTCGGCATCAAGAAGGGCTCCCAGACCGAACTCGACGGCGTGGAACTCGAAAAGTCAGAGCAGGGCAAGACCCCCTACTACGTCACGCTGCGAATCGAGAACATCGGCTCGGGTGACGCGGGGGCCGAAGAAAACCAGCCGGCGTCCGCCTTCCAGGCAACCGATGACCGTGGACAGCAGGGTCAGGAACTGACCGTGCTCGGCAACTTCCGGCCGTGCCCCAACGTCACCCAGCCCAAGCAGTTCACGCACGGCGTCACCTATCAGACGTGCGTGATCTACATGGTCGGCGGCAACGGCTCGATCGTCGGAGAGGAGTGGACCGGGAGCGGCGCCGATGCCTACTCGGAAAACCCGATCGTGTGGAAGGCGGGCTGAGCGCGCGGCTGAGCTAACGAGCAGCCGGCTCAGAACCGCAGCGTGGCGGCGACGGCGCCCAGGGACCCAGCTCGGATCAGAACCGCAGCGTGGCGGCGATGCCGCCCAGCGGCCCGAGGTCGGGGCGGTCGCGCAGCGCCAGCATCTCGGCCGACTGGCCGACGGCCGCGCGGACCGCCTCCTCGACGATGTCCGGCGCGGCTGTCCAGCGCGGTCCCGTCGACCGGGCAGCTCTCGCCGCCGGTCCCCATCCAGCCGCCAGCGCGGGCACAGGACCCCGGGCGCCTGACAGACCGGCCTCGTCGTAGAGCAACGTCTGCCACGCGCTGTTCGACCAGCGCCGCCAGCACCGCGTCGAGGCCCGCCGCTGGCCAGCGCCCCGCCTTTGCCGAGCCAGGTGCTCGCGCAGGTCGGCCAGCGCGGCCTCCTCGTGCGCGCGATGCTCCTCCTCGAGCACCGCACCAGCGGCGCGCCTCACGACGTCGGCTCGATGCCCATCGGCGCTGACGTCGAGCGACAGGCGCTCGTCGTGCAGCAGTGCGCGGACGTCCGGGTGGAGCTTCTCGACCATCGCGCGGCCACAACTGGTCTCCGTGCACCCGATCAGCAGGCGTTCATACGGAGCCACCTTCAGCAGCTGCTGCCAGCGTGCGGGCGACGTGACGCCAGATGCGCGCTTGACGTCTTCGTGCTGGGAGCGCTGCCAGCGCGCCTGCGACCAGCCGCCCGTTTTCTGGCGACCGTGCACGTCGTCGCCGAACGACACCGCCTCGCGCAGATCCGTCGGCGCTAGCCGCGCAGGATGTGCGCGAAGCGCTCGTCGACGAGCGCCACACACACGCGCCCCACCGGACGCCGACTCCGGTCAACGGCGCGATGAACGGCATCGTCGGAGATCACGATCGCGCTGCTTACCAGCGGTGCGCGCAGTGCGCAGCGTCTGCGCCAACCCAAGCGGCTCGCACACGAACAGCGCCAGCGCGCGGGCGCCATGCGCCCACGACTCCGGTCGCCGAGCAGGCTCGCGCGCTTGCTCCAGCGCGGCGCGCAGCGCCTGGCGCTCGGCGTGCGGGCGGCCTCGCCCGCTCGATCTCGCGGTGCGCGCCGTCCAGCAGCGAGTCGATCTCGCTCTGCTCGCGCCGGCGCCGTCGCGAAGCGGTGCCGGGTCGAGGTCGAGATACACGCTCAGCAGCGTCTGCTCCTGCGCCCGCGTCTGCGCGAGCGTTCTCAGCGTCTGCTCGGTGACGTCGTTCACCGCGCTCATCGACCTGACCCCATCGCCACATCCTATGCTGAAGCCAGAGATGAGCGTCGCCGATCAATCGTCCGAGAGCTGTGGGTGTGCCACCTGGGCATCGTCGCCTACCGCGACGCGCTCGCCATCCAGGAGCACGTCCGCGCCCGCCGCCAGGCCGAGGAGCTGCCCGACACGCTGCTGCTGCTCGAGCACCCGCCCGTGTACACGCGCGGGCGGCGCTCCGGCGCCGAGGACCTGCCGTTCGGCGAGGACTTCTACCGCGCCAAAGGCATCGACGTCGTCGAGCACCGATCGCGGCGGCCAGCTCACCTACCACGGCCCCGGCCAGCTCGTCGGCTATCCGATCATGCGCATCGACGACGTGCACCGCTACCTGCGCACGATGGAAGACGCGATCGTCGCCGCGCTCGCCGATGAGGGCATCGCCGCGCGCTCGCGCCACGACGAGGGCATCGACTACACCGGCGTGTGGGTGCAGGATCGCAAGATCGCCTCGATCGGCGTGCACGTCTCGCGCGGCGTCACCACCCACGGCTTCGCCGTCAACGTCGACAACGACCTCGAGCCGTTCTCGTGGGTCGTCGCCTGCGGGCTGCCCGACGTGAGCATGACCTCGCTCGCGAACGAGCGAGCAGCCGGCCCGCTGCGAGCCCTGCGCTCGCCTGCTTCCGCAAGCGCATGGCGCACGCCTTCTGCCGAGCGCACGGGCGGCGCCAGCGGCTCGTCTCGCCCGCGCGACTCGGCATCGACACTGCGAACGCCGCCAGGCGAGCCTCCGGAGCGAGCCCCCATAAAACGATCTCACCACGCTCCCGTCGAACCGGTGCCCGTGTGAGCGCGACCAGATCCCGCTCCAACCCCGGCGGCATGGACGTGCTCAGCGTGCTCGGCCCCGACGTGCGGCCGCTGCGCGAGCGCAAGCCGCCGTGGTTCAAGGTGCCCGCGCCCGGCGGGCAGCGCTACCGCGAGCTCACCGAGCTGATCCGCGCCGAGAACCTGCACACCGTCTGCCAGGAGGCCGCCTGCCCCAACGTCGGCGAGTGCTGGGAGCGCGGCACCGCCACGTTCATGATCCTCGGCGACACCTGCACGCGGCGCTGCGGCTTCTGCAACGTCAAGACCGGCAAGCCCACCTGGAACGACCCGCTCGAGCCCGCCCGCGTCGCGCGCTCGATCGCGCGCATGGGGCTGCGCCACGCCGTCATCACCTCCGTCGACCGCGACGACCTGCCCGACAAGGGCGCCTCCGCGTTCGTCGGCGTGATCCGCCAGGTCCGCCGCCAGGCGCCCGGCTGCCAGATCGAGGTGCTCACCCCCGACTTCCAGGGCCAGGAGATGCCGCTCGCCAAGGTCATCGCCGAGCGCCCCGACGTCTTCAACCACAACGTCGAGGTCGTGCCGCGCCTGTACCCCATCGCCCGCCGCGGCTCGCAGTTCGCGCGCTCCTGCCGCGTGCTGCGCCTCGCGCGCGAGCTCGGCGAGGGCGAGGTCATCACCAAGTCAGGGCTGATGGTCGGGCTCGGCGAGACCCACGACGAGATGGTCGACACGTTCGCCGCGCTGCGCGAGCACGGCGTGCAGGTGCTCACCGTCGGGCAGTACCTGCGCCCGTCCGAGCGCCATCTGCCCGTCGTGCGCTACTGGCACCCCGACGAGTTCGCCGCGCTCGAAGCAGCCGCCTACGAGCTCGGCTTCGACCACGTCGCCGCCGGCCCGCTGGTGCGCTCCTCCTACCACGCCGACCAGCACGTCCCGCAGGCGCGACCGGGTGTCGGACCGCTCGCTGCCAGCGGCTAGTCTCGCTGCGATCGTTCCCGCTCAAAGACAACATCCCGCTCGCGCGGTTCCCGATCGTCACGTTCTGCTCGTCGCGATCAACGTCGTCGTCTACCTGCTCGAGATCCGCCACGGCGGCAGCTTCTTCGGCGGGCCCAACAACAGCGTCGAGGTCCACTACGGCGCGATCCCCTACGAGCTCACCCACCCCGGCAAGCACTGCGAACTGCTCACCCTGCACACGTCCACCGGCGTCGGCGAATCGATCGCCTGTCAGGGCCAGCGCGGGGTGAGCGGTACTCCGGGACCTCAACCCGCCACCTGGGTGACCGTGTTCACCTCGATGTTCCTGCACGCCAGCTTCCTGCACATCTTCGGCAACATGATCTTCCTCGCGATCTTCGGCCCCACCGTCGAGGACGCCATCGGTCGGCTGCGCTTCCCCGTCTTCTATCTGCTCGGCGGGCTCGTCGCGCTCGGCGCCCAGGTCGCCGCCGACCCGACGCCACCGGTCCCGACGCTCGGCGCCTCCGGCGCCATCGCCGCCGTGCTCGGCGGCTACATCCTCCTGTATCCCCGCGCGCGGGTGCTCGCGCTCGTGTTCATCGTGTTCTTCTTCACGCTCGTCGAGGTCCCCGCCGTGTTCCTGCTCGGCTTCTGGTTCCTCGAGCAGCTCTACCTCGGCGCCACCGGGCTTGCCGGCACTGGCAGCGGCGAAGGCGTCGCCTACTTCGCGCACGTCGGCGGCTTCGTCTTCGGCCTGCTCGCCATCCGGCTGTTCGTCAAGCGGGGCCGCGGGTCCGCCGGCGCGCCCCAACCGCCTCTACCTGTGTACTAGTGGGCATGCCCACGCCCCCAGCTCTCGCGGCCCCAACCGCCGGAGCCCACGCATGACGCGCCTGCTCGTGCTCGGCGCGGTGCTCGTCTTCATCGCCGGCTTCGCCTTCCTCACGGTCAACGCCATCGCCAGCGAAGGCGTCACGTTCGCGACGCTGCTGTCGGTCTTCATCCTCGTGCTGCTCGCCGTTGGCATCGTCGGCGCGCTGCGCAATCCTCCACGAGGATGAGCTCCTCGCCGTTCCTCACACCCGGGCACAGCCGCAACCGTCGCGCGCTCGCAGCCCGGCGCCGGCGACGCCGCCGGCTCGCCGCGCTCGCCGTGCTCGCGCTGGCCGTGCTCGCCGCCCTGGTCGGCGAGATGGGCCTCGCCAGCGGCTCCAGCGAACGCCCGCACGCCGCCGGCCACGCCAGCGCCCGCACACGCGGCGCGCGACCAGCCACGAGCACGCAGCGCGCCCGCGCGCTCTCCCTACGGCTTCCCGCTGGCCAAGCCCGCGCTCGCGCTCGCCGGCATCTCCACGCCGCAGAACGAACCCCGTGCAGGTCAGCTTCCGCCACCCGCCGCGCGCCGGCGCTGCTGTTCAACCTCACCACCGGCCAGGTCCTGTGGCAGCGCAACCCGTACCTGCGCGTGCCGATCGCGAGCCTCACCAAGATGATGACCGCGCTGCTCGCCGTCCAGTCCGCGCCGCCCGACGCGCCCGTGCTCGATCACCCGCCAGGCCGTCGACATGCCCGGCTCGAAGGTCGGCGTGCTGCCGCTCGGCCGCCACGTGCGGCTCGAGAGCCTGCTCTACGGCCTGCTGCTGCCGTCCGGCAACGACGCCGCCGTCGCGCTCGCCCAGCACGTCGCCGGCACCGTCAACAACTTCGTCGTGCGCATGAACGAACAGGCCGCCGCGCTCGGGCTCGGCTGCACCCGCTACTCCTCGCCCTCCGGCTTCTACGACGCCGGCAACTTCTCCTGCGCCGCCGACCTCGCCGTGCTCGCCCACGTCGACATGCGCCAGCCGCGCATCGCCCAGCGTCGTCGCGCACCTACGCAGCCATCCTGCCCTTCCCGATCAAGGGCGGCAAGCTCTACCTCTACAACAACAACCCGCTGCTGATCTACCGCTACCCCGGCGTCACCGGCATGAAGACCGGCCAGACCGAAGCCGCCGGGCGCTGCCTCGTCGCCACCGCCGAGCGCCACGGCGTGCGCCTCGGCGCGATCGTGCTGCACTCCGAAGACCCCGGCACCCAGGCCCGCCAGCTGCTCGACCTCGGCTTCGAGCGACGTCTACCACCAGCCGATCGTCCCAGAGGCGCCGTTCCTCCGGGGGCCTGAGCGCGCGTCTCGCGAGCGGGGTGAGTACCGTTCGCGGCATAGATTGACTGGTCAGTCAGCCAAAGGAGGACGACGTGGATCTCGACGACACACCCGAGCAGGCCGCCTACCGCGCCCAGGTGCGCAGCTGGCTCGACGAGCACAAGTCACGAAGCGCCCATCCTGCAAGGCCCCGGGGCGCTCGAGGACGAGGACGAGATCATCGCCGCACGCCGCGTCTGGCAGGGCAAGCTCGCCGAGGGCGGGCTCGCCGGCGTGACCTGGCCGAAGGAGTACGGCGGCCAGGGCCTCGGCCCGATCGAGCAGGTCATCTGCAACCAGGAGATCGCGCGCGCCAAAGTCCCGGGCATCCTCGACGCGATCGGCGTCGGCATGCTCGGCCCGACGATCATCGCCCACGGCACCGAGGAGCAGAAGTCGCGCTATCTCGGCCCGATGCTCCACGGCGACGAGGTCTGGTGCCAGCTGTTCTCCGAGCCCGCCGCCGGCTCCGACCTGGCCGCCGTGCAGACGCGCGCGCGCCAGCAGGACGACGGCAGCTGGCGCCTGACCGGGCAGAAGGTGTGGACGACCAACGCCCAGTTCGCCTCCTACGGGCTGCTGCTCGCGCGCACCGACGCCGACGTGCCCAAGCACAAGGGCCTGACGATGTTCATCGTGCCGATGGACGCCGACGGCGTCACCGTCCGCGGCCTGCGCCAGATCTCCGGCGAGGCCGAGTTCAACGAGGTCTTCTTCGACGACGTCGCGCTCGACGAGGGCGCGGTCGTCGGCGGCGTCGGCAACGGCTGGGGCACCGGCGCTGACCACGCTGATGTTCGAGCGCGTCACGATCGGCCTCGGCAGCGAGGGCATGGGCTACAACTCGACCCGCTTCGCCGGCGCCATCGCCGCCGACGACGCACGCCCGCCGCGACCCCGAGGTGCGCCACCAGCTCGGCGAGATCGCCAGCGAGCTGCTCGCCGTCCGCTTCACCGGCTACCGCACGCTCACCGCGCTGCAGAAAGGCCAGATCCCCGGCCCCGAGGCCGGCCTCGCGAAGGTCACGATCGTCAGCCGGCGCGATCAAGGCCGGCGACCTGATCGCCGACGTGATCGGCCCCGACGCGCTCGACGAGGACAGCGAGTGGGCCTACATGATCTCCTTCCTGCCCGGCCTGAAGTCCGCCGGCGGCACCGAAGAGATCCTGCGCAACACCGTCGGCGAGCGCGTGCTCGGGCTGCCGCCCGAGCCGCGGCTCGACAAGGGCATCCCGTTCTCCGAGCTGCGCTCCAAGGAAGGAGCGCGCAGCATGAACCTCGCACTCTCCGACGAGCAGGTGTTCCTGCGCGAGGCCGCCCGCGGCGCGCTCTCGCGCTTCAAGACGCTCGAAGCCGCGCGCGAGGCGCTCGACGGCGACGAGAAGGCGCTGCCCGACCTCTGGCCGACGCGCCAGGGAGGCCGGCTGGCCGGGCCTGCTGATCGACGAAGCCCACGGCGGCGCCGGCCTCGACGCGTTCGACGCGATGCTCGTGCTCGGCGAGTGCGGTCGCGTGCTCGCCGGCGATCGCGCTGCTCGGCCACCTGCCCGCGACCGCGATCCTCAGCGACGCAGCCAACGCGTCCGACCTGCTCGCCGATCTGGCCACCGGCGAGCGCCGCGCCGCCTACCTGCCCGCCCAGCCCCCCGACCGAGCTCGACGAGCGCTGGAGCGCCGACCCCGCCAGCGGCTCCGCGCGCGCGAGCGCTGCCCAGCGCCAGCGGCGCAGGCGACGGTCGCGCGTCGGTCACCGGCAGCATCGCGTTCGTCCCCGACGCGCCCGGAGCCGACATGCTCGTCGGCGTCGCGCTGCTCGACGGCAAGCCCGTCGGCGTCGCGATCGACGCGGACGCCGACGGCGTCGGCGATCGAGCCCGTCAGCCGCTACGACGCGACCCGCTCGCTCGGCCACGTCACGCTCGAGAGCGCCTCCGCGCTCGTGCTCGACGCGCCCGAGGAGTCGCTCGCCGCCGCCTGGTACCTCGCGCAGTCGCTGATCGCCGCCGAGTCGCTCGGCAGCGTCGAGACCGCGCTCGACGTGTCCGTCGCCTACGCCAAGGAGCGCTTCACGTTCGGCCGCGCGATCGGCTCCTACCAGGCCGTCAAGCACTCGCTCACCGAGGTGCTGCGCCAGCTCGAGAACGGGCGCTCGCTGCTCTACTACGCCGGCTGGGCACGTGCCGGCGCGCCCGGCGAGTTCCCGCTCGCCGCCAGCGCCGCGCGCTCCGTCGGCGGGCGTGCGCTCGACAACGCCGCGCGCACGATGATCTCCGTCCACGGCGGCATCGGCGCCACCTGGGAGCACGACGCGCCGCTGTACTTCCGCCGCGCGCAGCTCTCCCGGCGGCTGCTCGGCGGCACCGCGGCGGCGACCGACCGCGTCGCCGGCGAGCTGATCGCGCAGGCCGACGCCGCCTAACGGCGTCGGCTCGCCGTCACCGCCTTCGGCTTCGCTCCCGCTTCAAGCGCCGCCAGCACCGGCGCGCCGTAGGCGGCCTGGACCGCTTCGACCATCGCCGGTTGCACGCCGCAGTTGATGCAGAAGCCGTGCTGGGACCAGCCGATCGCGCGCGCCAGCACCTGGTCGGCGTACGTGACGCCGGTCGCGTCGTGGCCGTAGTAGTCATATGCCGCGTCCCACGCGGATTCGTCGAGCGCGTATTCGGCGCCGTCCGCCGACAGCAGATGCGCGGCCGCCATGATCGCGTCGAAGTCGTCGTAGATCGAGGGGTGCGTGGCGGTCATGTGGTCGTAGTGGGCGGGCCGCTTGCCGTAGACGTAGGAGTCGGCGACCAGGTCCCACGTTGATGGAACGCCCGCGCCCCGTTGGTGACGTTGAACTGCATCGGCCCGCCGCAGCAGTGGGCGAAGTTGAGGCCGTGGTAGATGCCCGGCGCGGTCGAGAATGCGCTCTCCTGCTTGTGGATCGACGCCAGCAGCAGCCAGTTGACGCCGAACGTGCTCTGCGCGGTCGCGTAGATCGGGTAGAAGCCTTCCATCCAGCGCCTGGAGATGTGCGTGCGGGTGGCATCGACGAAGCTCCTCGCCTGCGCGCGCTGCTGTTCGCAGCGACGGGCTGCGCGACGATCGCTCGCGTCGGCACTCGCGCTGGCTGCCCGCCGCGGCGGCCGACGACGCGCTGGCCGGCGTCGGGGTCGTGGCCGCGACGAGCACAGGCGGCGGGGCGACCGATGCGCTCGTGCGACCGACGAGCCCGTCGAGCACCGCGACCAGCACCGCCAGGCCGACCGCGGCGATCGCGCCAGCGAGCAGCCAGGCACGCCGTTCGGAGGGCGGGGACGGCGGCGCGGCGTAGGGGCCATCGAGTGGATCCTCAGACACTGCACCTCATCCTACGCGCGCGCCGCGCCGATCATGGCCCTGTCGGGTTACCGCTCTCATGCGCACGCCAGCCCTCTGCCTGTCCACGCTCGCGGCCGCCATCTGCTTGGCGTGCCCGGCGCTGGCATCCGCAGGGACCCCGCTGAGCTCCGCCCAGCAGCGCTACCTCGCGCTGGCGCAGGCCGGCGTCGCACAGGCGCAGAAGCGCTGGCGCGACCCGCGCCGCCGCTGGTATGACGCGCGGCTGGGCGACCGCGAACGCTACCCGCTGGCCACGATCTGGGACATCGTGCCGCTGTTCGAGTCGCTCGACGCGATCGCGATCGCCCAGCCAAGCGCCGCCAACCTGCACGCGCTCGCCCGCTTCGCCGCGGGCGCCGAGCGCTACCTGAACCGCGGGCTGCGACCGCTCCCCGGCTACTCGCCCTATCCGGGCGACCGCGAAGCGGACACCGAGACGTGGTTCGACGACAACGGCTGGTGGGGCATCGCGTTCGTCGAGGCCTACCGCGCCACCGGCACGCACCGCTACCTCGCCGACGCCGAACGCGCGCTGCGCTACGTCGCGGCCGCCGGCTGGGATCCGAACGGCGGCGGGATCTGGTGGGACACCCACCACCCCTACAAGTCAGGACCGGCGCTCGCCGCCGACACGCTGCTGGCGACGCTCATCTACCAGCAGGACCGCTCCTCCTTTGCGCTCGCGCAGGCGCAGCGGTTCATCGCTTGGGCAAACACCGGCGGCTTCAGCGCCGCCAACCGGCTGTACGCCGACAGCAGCGTCAACGCCACCCCCGTCGACTACATCGAGGGGCCGCTGATCTACGCCCAGGCGCTGCTCTGCCGCCTCACCGCCACCGCCGCCGACTGCGAGCGCGCCGAGCAGCTGAAGGCCACCGCGCTCGCGCGCTTCGGCTACACGCTCGACTTCTCGCCCCAGTACGACGCGATCTACCTGCAGTGGATGCTCGCGCTGTATGCGCTCGACGGCGACCGCACGCTGTACCTGCTCGCCGCCGACAACGCCCGCGACGCGCAGACGCGCGCCGCCAACGCAGAAGGCCTGTACCTGCTCTCATGGAACGGCGGAACCCTGCCCGCCTTCGACGCCGAACCGGGGATGCTGCAGACGCAGGGCGCCACCACCAGCCTGTTCGCGTGGCTGGCGGTGTATCCGCCGCCGAGCTGAGCTGGGTCACGAGCCCAGGATCTGACGTGCTCGGTCGGCTCTGTCATGGTCGAAGGCAGGAGCCATCTGCTTGAGTGCCGTGCGATCCAGACCGGTCTCGACGGCTACTGCACGCCACTGACCGACGGCCTTGCTCACCTCCCCGAGAACTTGGCGCGCATCCCCGTCGCCAAGGCGAAAGTGAGGGGCGACGCTCATGACTGTGTCGACGGATGCCGTCGTGTCGTCGAAGTCGATCGCGGTGCTCAGGTGCTTGGGTCCGGGGCTGGGGTCGGGGTTGAGGTCGAAGGCCGGCGATAGCTCCCAACCGGCGTTGCTGGTGCGCAGGAACCCGTGGTTGCGCAGGTGGTCGTCCGTGTTCGAGATGAGGACGGAGAACGCGATGCGACGCCAGAGCTGATGAAGATCCTCGCGAGCCTCGGAGGACTGGCGTTCGATGACCTCAGCAAGGTCCAGATAGCTGGCCTGGTCGCCGTCGGCCGCTTCGAGCATCGTCATCGCGCTCGCGTAGCCGATGCGCAGCGCGCCGACTCGGTCGAAGCGCTCGACTATCAGCACAGCCTTCCCGTCGACGACGTACAGCTTCCAGTCCTCCACACGGATCCCCGCCGCCCGGGCCAAACGCAGCGCGACGGCCTCCCATCGCATTACGTCCCACTCGTCCCCGGCGCCGCTCGGGAACTTCGCGATCGACACTCGGTCCTCGGCGTCGAGCACGTGTGCCTTCGGACGCGCGCCGCCCAGTGAGCTCCCGTCGCGCAGCAGGAGTCGCAACTCGTCCTCGCTCGCCTCGTCGCGTTCGAGCCGCTCGGCCGCGCTCAGGAGCTCGGGTAGAGCGACGAGCGGCGGCACCCCGCCTGCCTGGTCAGCCATATAGGTGCCGGTCGCCGGGTCGCGCAGACGCAATGCTCCCTGTCGGAGGTCGTCGCGAACGCCAAGCAGGTAGTCGATCTCGCCGAAGCTGCGCTCCGCCACTCCTTCCTGCGCTGCTCGTCGGCGCTCGGCGCGAGCGATGAGCCGGCGTCCCCACCTGTCCGGAGCACAGTCGGAGAGGGCGCCGAACATCGCCTGGCCGGCGCGCGTCTGCTGCTGCCCGGCGTAGAGAGGCAATCCAGGATCCAGCTCGTAGGCGTCGTCGCGCGCGAGGTATTCCCCGGTGTAGCTGAACGTCGCCGACTCTGCCCCGCGCCGTCGATGTGACCACATTCGGCCGGCGAAGACATCCTCGCCGCCGATCTCTACGACGACCTCGACCTCTGCGTCAGCCATCGGTTCGGCGGGTCAGATCCCGGGTTCGGACTCGCTGCGGAAGCTGTTCGTCTGAGCGCAGCCGCCCAACGTCCGTCTCGTACGGATCAAGCGCTTTGACAACGCCGTCCAGGACACCGAGCGAGCGGAGGATGCGGAGTAGGTTCTCCAGGCTCACACCTCCATCGCCTCCCTCGAGGCGGACCACCGTGCCGCGCGAGACATCGGACCGGTCGGCCAACTGCGCCTGCGTCAAACCGCGCAGCTTCCTCCACGCGGCAACGTCGTCAGCCACGTCGCGAAGGGCCCGTCGAATCGAGGAAGGGACGGCGCGTACTCGGCCCTCGCCACGCTGCTGCGTATCTTTCTGTTGCATATAGCCATCACTATAACCCATAATGCAATATATATGAGTCTCTATTTCGGCCGGCTGGCTGCGAGCGCTCGCTCGTTACGCCCCAACCTCCCCCAGGAACTCCAGCAGCGCGGGCACCACCAGCGCGGGGTTCTCGCGGTGCGGCCAGTGGCCCGCGCCCGCGACGATCAGCGCGCGGCTTGGCTGCGCGAGCAGCTCCGCGGTGCGCGTGAACAGACCTACGTCCGCGAGGTCCTCGGTGCCCCCGATCACCAGTCCTCGCACCGACGGCACGTGCGCGGTTACCGGGGGTGGGCCGCCGAGCGGCAGATCGCGGTAGTAGGAGATCGCCCCGTCGAGCGTCGCCGGCGAGGCCAGCGCCTGCTTGGCGAGGCTCAAGGTCTCGTTGCGCTCCGCGCCCGACCAGTTCGGCGACCAGCGCCGGTACAGCTTGTCGAGGTAGGCGAAGTCGTTGCGCCGGCAGACCCACGGAGCCCACGGAAGCTTCAGCCCGAAGAAGTGGCGGACCGCCCAGAACGCGGCCGCTGTGCGCTCGAGCACAGACGGATGCGGGATGCCCGAGGTCACGATCGCGCGAACCCGCTCGGGCGCGAGCGCCGCCGCCACGTATGCGATCAGCGCGCCCCAGTCGTGACCGACGAGCACCGCGCTGGGAGCCTCGATCGCGTCCAGCAGCCCCAGCCCGTCGCGTCCGAGCGTCTGCGGGTCGTAGCGGCGCCCGGCGACGATCGTCTCCTCGCGGTAGCCGCGCAGCCACGGCACCGTCACGCGCCAGCCGGCCTCAACGAGCGCCTGCTCGATCTCAGACCACGAGTACGGCGTGTCCGGGAACCCGTGGAAGAGGACGATGTCGGGGCCCTCGCCCCGTCGGGAGACGACGTAGCGCTGTCCGTCGCCGCCGATCGTCTCGAACTCCACGCGCCTACCTCACACGCCCAGCGCCCGCCGCGCGACACGGTCGAACACGAGGTCCGGCAGCAGGCGCCTGACGATCAGCATCGCTTTCGCGTCCCTGCCAACGACATAGCGCGCCTTCATGCGCGGCGCTGCGAGCGCCCGCTCGATCGTCGCCGCCACCTGCTCGGGCGGGATGCCGCGCCGAGCCGTGTCCTCGAGCACCTTGTCCATCGCCGCGGGGATCGCCCCGTAGACGCCCTGTAGCTCCGGCGGGATCACCACGCGTTCGGCCTCGGCGCGGCTCTTGTCCCAGATCGGCGTCGCCACCGACCCCGGCTCGACGAGCGCAACCTGCACGCCTGAGCTGCGCAGCTCCACGCGCAGCGCATCGCCGAACGCCTCGATCGCGTGCTTGGACGCGGCGTACGGCGCGGTGAACGCCATCGCCACGCGCCCGCCGATCGAGGACACGAACACGATCCGCCCGCCCGCACGGCGCAGCGCCGGCAGCAGCGCCTGCGTGACCGCCACCTGGGCGAGCACGTTCACGTCGAACTGCCTGCGCAGGTCCTCGGCGGAGACCAGCTCCAGCGGACCGCCGATGCCCATGCCCGCGTTGTTGATCAGCGCGTCCAGCCCGCCGCGCGAGGACACGCCATCGCGTGCGGCCTCTTGCTCGACGCGCGCCGCGGCCGCCGCAACCTGAGCCGTGTCTGTCACCTCGAGCGCCAGCGGCAGCAGCCGCCCGCTCTGGGTACCGGCGGCGGCCGTGCTTGCGTCTGCGACCAGACGCTCCCCGGCCGCCGGGTCGCGCACACCGGCGAGCACCGTCCAACCGCTCGCGGTCAGCCGTAGCGCGGTCGCGCGCCCGATGCCTGTGGACGCGCCGGTGATCAGTGCGAGCGGCACGCCGACGACGTTACTGCACCGCCGAAAGTGTGAGCAGCCTCACCGCGCCGTTAGCAAATACTTAAGATCTGCCTAGATGGTTGCGCGCGTGAAGGCCCGCTCGCTCGCCGTTTCGCTCGCCGCCGTCCTCGCCGGCTGCGGCTCGACGCCCGCGGCGAGCCCGATCGCGACCCTCGCACCGCAGAGCGCGAGCGCGCCGCGCGGCTGCGTCACGACCGTGCTCGCGACCCTCTCCAGCGTGCTTGAGCGGGTCTACCGCGAGGGCGTGGTCGGCGAACGCGTCGGCAGCGCCGAGTACATGATCGACCACTCGCAGGCGCTGCGTGCGGCGGTGGAAGCGGGGAACACAGCGGCGGCGCGCGCGGCCGCCCAGGAACTGCTGAAGACGGGGCACCTGACCGACCTGAGCCTCACGCGAAACGGGCAGCCGTTCCTCAGCGTGGGCGTCCCGGCGCTGGCGCCCCTGAAGGGGACGCTCACGGGCGCAAGCGGCGCCCCGATCGCAACCTATGCCACGAGCGTGTGGGCCGACGACGGCTTCCTGATCGAGGCCGCCGGCATCAGCCAGGGCCTCGTCGCGCTACGCGCCGGCTCCCTATGGATCGGCGCACAGAATGCCCGCGGCGGCGTGGCCGCACCGGACACGGGGGCGCTCGCCAACGAAGGCACGGTGACGCTCGAACACGTCCCCTACGCGTACACCTCGTTCCCGGGCACCGCCTATCCGGCGGGAGCCGTGCGCGTGTACCTGCTGCTGCCGGCCAGCTCGATAACGCCCGTGTGCGGGCACACCGACCAGGACACGACCGTCAAAACGCTCAAACGCGTCGCCGAGCTGATCTACACCGGCGAGCTCGGCGCGAGCGCGCGCAAGCAGGTGCGGCGCGTCCAGCACAACGGCGCGCTGCTGCAAGCCGTCGCCAACCACGATCCGGCCGCCACCGAAGCGGCGATCAAGACGCTGCTCAACCACCACATCGTGCGCATGCGCGTCAGCGCCGGCGAGCAGCTGCTGTCCGACGTCGGCGGGCCATACGTGATCGCGCCCGTGACCGCGTCGCTGCGGTTGCACGGTCAGACGATCGGCAGCGTCGTGCTCTCGATCCAGGACGACGAGGGCTACCAGCGACTGACAAAACGCCTCGCCGGGCTCGACGTGCTGATGTACATGGGCGCCGCGCCGCCGCTGCTTGTCAAGGACAGCCTCGGCCCGGCACCCGGCCCGGCGCTGGAATCGGTCCCCGCCAGCGGCGCCTACCGCTACGCAGGCCACAGCTTCCGCGTCTTCACCGTCCACGCCAAGGCGTTCCCATCGGGGCCGCTGACGATCCGCGTGCTCGTACCGCTGCCCTACTCCTGATCAGGCCGGCGCGAGCGACTCCCGCTTGGCGCCCAGCGACTGCAGCAGCTGCTCGAAGGACGCCGAGAATTTCTCGACGCCCTCGCGCTCGAGCGTTGCGGTCACGTCGTCGTAGTCGACACCCACCCGCGCGAGCTCCGCCAGCAGCTCTTCGGCCTCCTGCAGTCCGCCCTGTAGCCGCGGCTCCGGCTGGCCGTGGTCCTGGTAGTCCTTGATCGTCTCCTCGGGCATCGTGTTGACGGTGTCCGGCCCGATCAGCTCCTCCACGTACAGCACGTCCGAGTACGCGGGGTTCTTGGTCGAGGTCGACGCCCACAGCACGCGCTGCGGCGTCGCGCCCTTGCCCACCAGGTACTCCCAGCGCGGGCCGCTGAACGCCTCCAGGTAGTGGCGGTAGGCCAGGCGCGCGTTGGCGATCGCGAGCTTGCCCCGCAGCTCCTGCGGCGCGGGGTGGGCGGGACTCAGTTCTTCCAGGCGCCTGTCGGCCTCGGTGTCGATCCGCGAGACGAAGAAGCTCGCCACCGACGCCACCGCCCGCGGGTCGCCGCCCTCGGCGACGAGCCGCTCGACGCCCCGGATGTAGGACTCGGCGACCTCCGCGTAGCGCTGCAGCGAGAAGATCAGCGTGACGTTGATCGAGTGGCCCTTCGCGATCACGTCCTCGATCGCGGCCAGCCCCGGCCTGGTTGCCGGGATCTTGACCATCAGGTTGGGGCGGTCGACCGTCTGGTGCAGATGCATCGCCTCGCGGAAGGTCTGCAGCGTCTCGTAGGCCAGCCGCGGGTCGACCTCGAGCGAGACGTAACCGTCGCGCTTGCCGCTGCTCTCCCACACCGGGCGGAACAGGTCGCAGGCATCCTTGATGTCCTGCTCCGCCAGCGCCCAAAAGGTCTGTTCGAGGTCTGAGCCTGCAGCCGCCAGCTCGTGCAGCTGCTCGTCGTAGGCGCTGCCCGTCGCCATCGCCTTCTCGAAGATCGTCGGGTTCGACGTGGCGCCGACGACGCTGTCGTCGTCGATCAGCTCCTGCAGGTGTCCGCCGCGGATCGATTCGCGCGAGAGGTAGTCCACCCACACGCTCTGGCCGAGGTCCGAAAGGCGCTTGAGGGGCGGGGCTGCATCGGCGGGCATGGTGCCTCCTGTCAGTGGCTCGACTCGAGTAGGGCCTGCGCTCGGGCGAGGATGTTCTCGACGCTGAAGCCCAACTCCTTGAGCACGGTGGCCCCGGGTGCAGACGCGCCGAAGCGGTCCAAGCCGAGCACGTCGCCGTCGAGCCCCACCCACTTCCACCAGCTCATGGTTGCACCTGCCTCGACGGCCAGCCGTGCTCTCACGGCCGCGGGCAGCACCTGGTCGCGGTACTCCTGCGGCTGCGCTTCGAACAGCTCCATGCACGGCATCGACACGACGCGCACGCGCGCGCCTGCTTCGGCCAGGACCCGGCCGGCCTCGAGCGTTGGCGCCACCTCCGAGCCGGTCGCGATCAGCACGATCTCGGTGAGAGCGTCGGCGACCGAGTCCCACAGCACGTACCCGCCGCGCTCCGCGCCCTCGACGTCGGCAACCTCCGCGCGGTCGAGCACGGGGAGGTTCTGGCGCGTGAGCAGCAGCGCGACCGGGCCGTCCTCGCGCTCCAGCGCGACCCGCCAGGCAACCACGGTCTCGTTCGCGTCGCCCGGGCGGATCACCCACAGGTGGGGGATCGCGCGCAGCGCCGCGTAGTGCTCGACCGGCTGATGGGTGGGCCCGTCCTCGCCCAGGCCGATCGAGTCGTGCGTCCACACCCACGCGACCGGCAGGCCCATCAGCGCCGATAGCCGCACGGCACCGCGCATGTAGTCGGAGAACGTCAGGAACGTCGAGCCGTACGGCTTGACGATGCCGCCGTGTGCGGCCGCGCCGTTGACGATCGCGCCCATCGCGTGCTCGCGGATGCCGAATGGGACGTTGCGCCCGGCGTGGACGCTCGAGAACTCGCCGCCACCGTCGAACACCGTCTTGGTCGACTCGACCAGGTCGGCGGCGCCGCCGATCATCGTCGGCGCGTACTCGGAGAAGGCCGCCATCGTCTTCTGGCCCGCCGCGCGCGTGGCGATCTGTTCGCCTGCGGCGAAGCTCGGCAGCGACTCGCGCCAGCCGTCGCGCAGCTTTCCCGCCCACGACCTGTCCCATTCGGCGGCCAGCTCCGGGTACGCACCGCGCCACGCCTCGAAGCGCTCCTGCCACGCGGCCTGGACCGAGGCACCACGCGCGTGCATGGCCATGTGCTCGTACACGCGGTCGTCGACCCAGAAGTGGCGGTCGGGGTCGAAGCCCATCACCTGCTTGGTCGCGCGCACTTCGTCCTCGCCGAGCGGCGCGCCGTGGGACTTGGCCGTGTCGACGGCGTGCGGCGCCGGGTATGCGATATGCGAGCGGATCGCGATGAACGACGGCCGCTCGGGTTCGTCGCGGGCGACGGCGATCGCCGCCTCGAGCGCGTCGAGATCCTCCGAGTCCTCCACCCGCTGAACGTGCCAGCCGTCGGCCGCGAGTCGTCCCGCGTGGCTCTCGCCGTCGAAGGAGAGCGCCGTGGTGCCGTCGATCGTGATGTGGTTGTCGTCGTAGCAGATGACCAGCTTGCCCAGCCGGAACTGCCCCGCGATCGATGCCGCTTCCTGGCTGACGCCCTCCATCAGATCCCCGTCCGAGCAGATCGCATACACGTGGTGGTCGACCACCTCGCTGCCCGGGCGGTTGAAGCGGTCGGCCAGGAAGCGCTCGGCGATCGCCATCCCGACCGCGTTGGCGAACCCCTGCCCGAGCGGACCGGTCGTGATCTCGATACCCGCGGTGTGACCGCGCTCCGGATGACCGGGCGTGCGCGAGCCCCATTGGCGGAACCGCTGCAGATCCTCGATGCCGAGGTCATAGCCGCACAGGTGCAGCAGCGAGTACTGCAGGATGCACGCATGGCCCGCGCTGAGCACGAAACGGTCGCGCTCCGGCCATGCCGGGTCAGCCGGGTTCGCGCGCAGGAAGCGCTGGAAGATCGTGTACGCAAGCGGCGCCAGCGCCATCGCCGTGCCCGGGTGGCCGGCGTTGGCCTTCTGCACGCCGTCCATCGACAGGCCGCGAATCGTGTCGATCGCGAGCTTGCGGATCTCGGCCTCGTCGAGCACAGCCGCGCTCGTCTGTGGGCTGCTCGATCCCGGTGAAGCTGCCATTGCAAGCGATCCTACTGCGATTCACGCCGCTAGAGTCCCTAGATCGTGTCCGAGCAGTTCTGCGACGTCGGCAGGGGAATAACCCTCTGTTATGAGACCTTCGGCGAGCGGTCCAACCCGACCGCCCTGCTGGTCATGGGCCTTGGCACGCAGATGATCGCCTGGCATGAGGACTTCTGCCGCGAGCTCGCCGCGCGGGGTCTGTACGTGGTCCGTTTCGACAACCGCGACATCGGGCGCTCGACGCACATGAGCGGGCGCCCACCCACGATCGCTCAGCTGTTGACGCGCTCCAGCCGCGCGGCGCGTTACACGCTGGGCGACATGGCCGACGACACCGCCGGGCTGCTCACAGAGCTCGACCTCGCCCCCGCGCACGTGATCGGTGCCTCGATGGGCGGCATGATCGCCCAGACGCTCGCGGCGCGCCATCCGCAGGCGGTGCGCTCGCTCGTCTCGATCATGTCCAACACCGGCAGCAGGCGCAGCGGCCAGCCGTCGTTGCGCGTCTACCCGATCTTCCTGCGCCACCCCCCGCGCGGACGCGAGGCCTACGTGGCGCACATGGAGCGCGTGTTCGCCGCGATCGGCTCGCCCGGCCTACCCCGCGACGCCGAGGACATGCACGCGATCGCAACCGCCAGCTTCGACCGCGACCACGACCCCGAGGGGCCGGGGCGCCAGCTCGCCGCGATCATCGCCTCCGGGAACCGGACAGCGGAGCTCGGGCGCATCGGCGCGCCGACGCTCGTGATCCACGGCACCGCCGACCCGCTCATCTCGCCCTCCGGCGGGCGCGCCACCAAGCGGGCGATACCGGGAGCCGAGCTGATGCTGGTCGAGGGCATGGGCCACGATCTGCCGCGCGCGGCATGGCCGCAGCTGATCGACGGGATCGCCGGCCTCGCCCTCAGCGCCGGCGGCCGCGCCAACGGGTACCGGTCCCCACCGGCCCGCTCCCCGTTGCGGGCCGGCGGGTAGGGACAGGCGCCCAGCCCCCCAGTCTCTCCCTCTCAGCGCCCCTGCGGTCTGCGGTTGCACGCCCGCAGGCCCAGCACCGAGTGCGCGCGTCCGCTTGCGCACCAGCAGCTCTGAGCCTGCACGCGCACTAGCCAGTGCAGGTCGTGCCGGCAGTGCGAGCGCCGGTACGGCCAGCGGCCGTGCAGCGCGCGCAACATCCGGTCCTCGTGACAGGCGAACAAACGCATCACCTGCCGTCCCCCTCCCCATCCCGGTCTAGCCTCGTGCTTGACCTAAAACACATCGTCCAATCCCTTCCATCGAAAGGCGGGAGCTTCTCCCGTCGCAGACATATAAATCAGGTTTTACGCAGCTTGTCAACTTTAGCCGATCGATTGACAATTGGACCGATGACGTACTCGTCGCACCGATAGGCGCTCACTTAGCCATTAAGGCCAAAAGCGCGAAATCGAGCGATAGCGCAGTGCCGGCAGCGGACCACGCGATGGCGCATCGGAGGCGAGGCTGAGAGGGACGCTTGCCGCTGTGCGACCGACCGGCTTCGGCGGAAGCAGAAAGTGCGCCCGGAGGGAATCGAACCCTCGGCCTGCGGCTTGAAAGACCGCTGCTCTTTGGCTCCCCGAAGAGAACCGTTGACCACTGAGCTACGGGCGCGCGCTGTGGATGTCTATCGCACTCGACGTTCCGACGAGCACCTTATTCTAAGCACGCCCGCTGCGCGCGCGCGTCCCCGGGCGCGGACGTCTCCGACCATGCACCCGACCGGTACGCAGGCGTAGGGTGCGCAGGCGATGGCCTCCTACGTCGCCGCGATCGACCAGGGCACGACCAGCACGCGGCTGATCCTGTTCGATCGCGACGGGCAGATCAGGGCGCTCGAGCGCCGCGAGCACGAGCAGATCCATCCCCACGCCGGCTGGGTCGAGCACGACGCGCGCGAGGTGTGGCGGCGCACGCGGGAAGTGATCGACGCCGCGCTCGCGCGCGCGGGTGCGCGGGCCGCGGACATCGCCGCGATCGGCATCGCCAACCAGCGCGAGACGAGCGTCGTGTGGGACCGGCGCACGGGCGAGCCGATCGGCAACGCGATCGTCTGGCAGGACACGCGCACCGCCGCGCTCGTGCGCGAGCTCGCCGGCGAGCACGGGCCCGATCGCCTGCGCGAGCACGTCGGGCTGCCGCTGTCGACGTACTTCTCCGGGCCGAAGCTCGCGTGGATCCTGGAGAACGTGTCGGGCGCGCGCGAGCGCGCCGAGAGCGGTGAGCTGGCGTTCGGGACGATCGACACGTGGCTGTTGTGGAACCTCACCGGCGGACCCGCGGGCGGCGTGCACGTCACCGACGTGACCAACGCCAGCCGCACGATGCTGATGGACCTGCGCACGCTCGACTGGCACGAGCCGAGCCTGCGGCTGATGGGCATCCCGCGCGCGCTGCTCCCGGAGATCCGCTCCTCCGGCGAGCTCTTCGGGCAGGCGCGCGCCGGCACCGCGCTCGACGGCGTGCCCGTGGCGGGCCTCCTCGGGGACCAGCAGGCGGCGCTGTTCGGCCAGACGTGCTTCGAGCGCGGCGAGGCCAAGAGCACCTACGGCACCGGCTCCTTCCTGCTCGTCAACACCGGCGCGCAGATCGTGCGCTCCGCGGAGCTGCTGACGAGCGTCGCCGCGAAGGTCGGCGACGGGCCAACCGCCTACGTGCTCGAGGGCTCGATCGCGGTCACGGGCGCCGCCGTGCAGTGGCTGCGCGACCAGCTCGGGCTGATCGGCGCGGCCGCCGACGTCGAGGAGCTCGCGCGCGGAGTCGAGGACAACGGCGGCGTGTACTTCGTACCGGCCTTCTCCGGGCTGTTCGCCCCGCACTGGCGCGCCGACGCGCGCGGCGTGATCGTGGGGCTGACCGCCTACGCGCGCGCCGGCGCACATCGCGCGCGCGGCGCTCGAGGCGACCGCGTGGCAAACCCGCGAAGTGCTCGACGCTGCCAACGCCGTCGCCGGCGTCGCGCTTGGCGAGCTGCGCGTCGACGGCGGCATGACCGCCAACGAGCTGCTGATGCAGTTCCAGGCCGACGCGCTCGGCGTGCCCGTGGTCCGGCCGCGGGTCACCGAGACGACCGCGCTCGGCGCCGCCTTCGCCGCCGGCCTCGCCGTCGGCTTCTGGCCCGACCAGCACGAGCTGCGCGAGCGCTGGACGCCGGACCGGCGCTGGGAGCCGCAGCGAGGACGGGCGCTGGCGCGAGCGCGAGTACGCGCAGTGGCGCAGGGCGGTCACGCGCTCGCTCGACTGGGTCGAGTAGCATATCGATCGATCGGCTTAACGATTTTCGCCCCGGGGAGAGGTCCTGTGAGCGCCGAACGGCCCGCACGGGCAACACACGTCTAGGATCGACAAGTGCGTCGTCTGCTCTCGTTGATCTCGGCGTTCATGTTCCTCGAGCTGTTCTTCTTCGCGGTGCTCGCGCCGCTGCTGCCGGGACTCAAGCACGAGCTCGACCTGTCCACCGCGCAGACCGGCCTGCTCGTCGCGATGTACGCGTTCGGCGCGCTCGTCGCGGCGATCCCCGCGACGCTGATCGCGGTGCGCGTCGGCGTCAAGCCGACCGCGCTCGTGAGCCTGGCGACGTTCGCGGCGATGAGCGTCGCGTTCGGCCTCGCGAGCAGCTATCCGGCGCTGCTCGCCGCGCGCTTCGCACAGGGGATCGCCGGCGCGGCGCTGTGGACCGCGGCGATGGTGTGGCTGCTCGAGACCGCGCCGGCGGCGCGGCGCGGGGAGATGCTTGGCTTCGCGTTCGGCGTCAGCGAGGCGGGCGCGATCGCCGGTCCCGTGATCGGCGGGGTCGCCGCGGCGATCGGGCGCGGCACCACGTTCGTCGCGATTGGCGGCTGCTGCCTGCTGCTCGCGGCCGCCGCCACGCGCTTTGCGCCGCCGCCCGCGATCGCCGAACGGCGCCTGGCGCTGCGCTCGATGCTCACCGCCACCGGCGTGCGCACCGCGATGTGGATCGCGATCCTACCCGCGATCCTGCTGGCGGCGATCAGCGTGCTCGCGCCGCTACAGCAGCACCGGCTCGGGTCGGGGCCCGGCGCGATCGCGGCGACGTTCGGCATCGCAGCCGCCGTCGGCATCCTGATCCGGCCGCTGTTCGGGCGCTGGTCCGATCGGCGCGGGCCACTGCGCCCGATCCGCCTCGGGCTGCTCGCGAGCAGCCCCGTCGTGCTCGCCGTGCCGTGGATCGAAAGCCGCTGGGCGCTGCCGCTGTTCGTGATCGCCGCGCTCGTGCTCACGGGCGTGCTGTGGGCGCCGCTGATGCTGATGCTCTCCGACGCGTGCACCGCGGCCGGCGTGGGCCAGGTGATGGCGGTCGTGATCATGGACCTGACGTGGCCGCCCGGCAACGCGCTCGGCTCGAGCGGCGGCGCCGCGATCGCGCAGGCCGTCGGGCAGCGCTGGGCGTACGCGGTGATCGCCGTCGCGCTACTCGCCGGGTACGTGACGCTCTCGCGCGGCCGTGTGAGCGTTCCCGAGGCGACGTACGCGCCGCCCGCGTGATCGTGTCCGCGAGCGATCCAGCCCACGTTGTCTGCGGGCCGTTCTTCGAGGATCTGCGCATCGGCGCGATCGAGCGCTCGGCGCCCGCGGTGACGCTCACCGAGGGTATGGCGGCAGTGCACAGGTCGATCGTCGGCGATCGCCTGCGCCTGGCGCTCGACGCCCCGCTCGCGAGCGCCGTCGCCGGCGCCCACGCCGCGCTCGCGCACCCCGCGCTCGTGTGGGACCTCGCGATCGGCCAGTCGACGGTGGTCACCGGGCGAGTGGTCGCGAACCTCTTCTACCGCGGCCTCGTGCTCGCGCGCGCGCCCACGATCGGCGACACGCTGCGGACGAGCACCGAGGTCGTCGCGCTGCGCCAGACAACGCCGCGCACCGGCCGCCCAGCCACCGGCCTCGCCGTGCTGCGCGTCCGCACCGTCGACCAGCAGGACCGCCAGGTGCTCGACTTCTGGCGCTGCGCGATGCTGCCGCTGCGCGACCCCGACGGCCAGAGCGGACGCGCCGACTCCTTCGATGCGATCCCCGCCGAGCTCGAGCCGCAGGCACTGCGGGCGGCGATCGACGGCTGGCGCCTGCGCGCCTTCGCCGGCGCCCAGACGGACGCCAACGCCGACGCCGACGCCGACGTCATCACCAACGCCAGCCCCGATCCCGCGTCCCCAGCGGCAGCGCTAGTCGCCGGCACGCGCTGCGTGCTCGAGGCAGGAGACGTGGTCAGCTCCGCGCCGGAGCTCGCGCGCCTGACGCTGAACGTCGCCGCCGTGCACCACGATCGCCACCGCCACCCCGACGGGCGCCGCATGGTCTACGGCGGGCACACGATCGGGCTCGCCGCCGCGCAGGCGTGCCGCGCGTTGCCGCAGATCGTGACGATCGTCGGCTGGCACTCGTGCGAGCACCTCGCGCCGGTGCACGAGGGCGACACGCTCTACAGCGAGCTCGAGCTCGAGCGCCTGGAGGCATTGCCGGAGAGCGGCGGCGCGCTCGCGCACCTGCGCTCGCGCGTTCACGCGCGCGGAGAACGCGGCGACGCGGAGGCCGTCGACGTGCTCGACTGGCGCTTCGTCGCGGTGCTCGCGTAATGGACGCCTCCGACCGCGCCGGCGCGCAAGGGACAAGCGCGGGGGACCCCAGCCGGTTCGATCCCGCGCCGCGCACGTGGCTGTTCACGCCGGCCGATCAGCCCCGCAAGCTGGATGCGGCGCTGCGCTCACATGCGCAGGTCGTGATCGCCGACCTCGAGGACGCTGTCGCGTCCGAGCGCAAGGAGCTGGCCCGCGAGGAAGCGTTTGCGTTCATCCCAGGCGACGGGCCGCCCGCAGAGGAGCGCGCGCCGCTGCGCGTCGCCCGCATCAACGACCCGCGCACGGACATCGGCCGCGCCGACCTCGAGCGCCTGAGCGTCGCATCACCGCCGGCGCTGATGGTGCCAAAGGCCGAGCTCGCGTCGCTCGCGCTCGCGCACGCTGCGGGGATGCCCACGGTCGCGCTGGTGGAGACCGCGCGCGGGGTCGCGGAGGTCGAGCGGATCGCGGCGCTCGACGGCGTGCTGGCGGTCGCGATCGGCACGGTCGACCTGGCGGCGGAGCTGCACCTCGGCGAGCTGCCGGACGACCTGGAGCTGCTGCACGTGCGCAGCCGCGTCGTGCTCGCGTGCGCGCTCGCGGGTATCCCGGCGCTCGACGGCGTGCACCTGGCGATCGACGACGCGGACGCGCTGGCCGCACAGACCCGCCGCGCCCGCGCGCTGGGCTTCGCGGGCAAGTTGTGCATCCACCCCGCGCAGGTCGCGGTCGTGCGCGAGGCGTTCGCGCCGAGCGCCGCGGAGCTCGAGCGGGCGCGCGCGGTCGTGGACGCCTACCGGCGGAGTCGCGCCGAGCAACGCGGCGCGACGCTCGCGGACGGCGAGATGGTCGACCTGGCGACGGTGCGCCGCGCCGAAGCGATCCTCAGGGAGTGAGCACGATCTTGAGCGCCTCGCGCCGGTCGTACACGGCGTAGGCCTCGGGTGCTTCCTCGAGCTTCATGTGGCGGGTGACGAGCGCGGTCGGGTCGAGCACGCCAGCGGAGAGCATCGCGAGCACACGGTCGACGTGACCGAGCACGTTCGCCTGGCCGCCGCGCAGCGTCAGCGACTTCAGCCACAACAGGCCCATGTGCACCTCGGCGCGCTCGGCGTACACGCCGACGCACTGGATGGCGCCGCACGCGCGCGTGAGCCGGATCGCGCTGTCGAGCACCTTGGGGTCGCCGACGGCATCGATCGCGACGTCGACGCCGCGACCTTCTGTCGCGCCGCGCACGGCCGCGCGCACGTCCTGCTCCTGCAGGTGCAGCGGCTCGGCGCCGTAGGACTCGGCCACCGCGAGGCGCTCGGGCACGCTGTCGATCGCGAACACGTGCGCGGCGCCAACCGCGCGCGCAGCCTGCACGGCGCACAGGCCGACCGGGCCGAGGCCGAGCACCGCGGCGACGTCGCCCGGGCGCAGCCCGCTGTCGATCACCGCGTGAAAGCCAGTGCCCATGACGTCGCCCGCGAACAGCGCCACGTCGCTGCTCATGCCCTCGGGCACGCGCCGCAGCACGAGGTTGGCGCGTGGCACGAGCGCCATGTCCGCCTGCGTGCCCTGCAGCGAGCCGAGCGCCGCGCCGTGCCCGAACGTGCGCGATTCCAGACAGCGGTGGTAGAGGCCGCGGCGGCAGAACCAGCACGTCCCGCACGCGGTCTGAAAGCAGCCGAGCACGCGATCGCCGACGGACACGCGCGTGACCGCGTCGCCCGCCGCGAGCACCGTGCCCACGTACTCGTGCCCGATCGTGAAGCCGGGCTCGATCTGCACGCGCCCGTGGTAGATGTGCAGGTCCGAGCCACATACGCCGGTCGCCTCGATCCGCACAATCGCGTCTTCGGGATCGAGCAGCTCGGGCTCTGGGCGCTCCTCGACGCTGACCACGCCGGGGGCTTGGAAGGTAACCGCGCGCATGCGCCGTGAAGCCTACATGTTACGCGCGGACGTCCGAACCCCGGGTCGGGTCCGGACGCCGCGCGCCGGGTGCCGCGCGCTGCTTCTCGCGCTTACCCTTTAGCTCTTCTCCCAGAAGCGAATTTCAGGCAGATCGCTCGAGTAGAAGCTGGTTATGTTCTTGCCCAGGATCGTCACGAGCTTCTGGTTGTAAATCCAGATCTGGGGCGTCGCTTTGATGTACAGTTCGTCGGCTTCGTTGGCAAGCTGCTGAGCCTTTTCGGGGCTCGAGTAGGCGATTTCCCGCATCAGCTTGTCCGCCTGCGGGATACAGACGAGCGTGTCGTTGTAGGGGTTCACGTCGGGGCACTGCAGGTCATAGGCCCAGTAGTACTCGGGCGCGACGATCTGCGGTCCGATGGCGATCACCTCGGCGCCGGTGTGCGATTCATACTCGATTTCGAGCGATTGCGCGGCCGAGACCACCTTCACCTGCGCGTTCACGCCCAACTGACTCCACGAGCCAGAAGCGGCGGTCGCGATTTCCTTGCTCGGGATCGAGCCCTCGGCCACGTACAGGGTGAACGTCACCGGCGTTTTCACACCCGATTCCTTCAGCAGTTCCTTGGCCTTTGTGAGGTTGTATTCGCGCGGCGCGCCGATTTTCGGGTCATAGAAGGAGTACGTCGGCATCCACTCGCCGTAGTACAGCTTTCCGTAACCGAACGCGACCGACTTCAGGATCCCTTCGAACGGTACCGCGTAGCTCAACGCCTGGCGGAACTTCTCATTCTCGAACGCGGGGTTTTTGCTGTTCTCGGGAAGGATTATTCCCTGGCCTTCTCGTGAGGAGAACGCACCGACGGTGCAGCAGGAGTTGCCCACCAAGCTGTGGGCGGCCTCGTTGGAGAGCCCAAACGTAACGTCCGCCGCCCCCGACTGGGCGTCGAGCAGCAGCGTTTCGTTGTCGGGGATGAAGTTGACGGTGACGTTCTTCGTCTTTGCCGGTTCGAAGAAGTTCGGGTTTGCTTCCAACACCATCTGGTGGCCGGGGGAGTAGCTCTTGAGCAGGTACGGGCCGTAGCCGGCGTCGTGTCCCGCCAGCCATTCATTGGGCTTCTTGCCTTTCTGGCCGCCGTGCGCTTCCACCAGCGCCGGGTCGTAGATCGACATCTCCGGCGAGGCCAGCACCGCTGGCTGGTTGGGAGCGGGCCTGCGATAGTTGAGCACGACCGTCGTCGCGTTGGGAGCTGTGATCGAGGTGACGAGTTCAGGCTTGAATTCAGATTCCTCGAAGACCGACCAGCCGCCGCTGCCGGAGGCGATGTCGCGCTTGAGCGACCACACGACGGCCTGGGCGTTGAGTGGATCGCCGCTGGGGAATTTCAGATTCGGACGCAGATGGAACGTCAGCGTCCGGTCGCCGTTGGTGAACTGCCACGATTGCGCCAGGTAGGGCTTCACCGCGGTTGGGCTCAGGTTCGCCTCGGTCGTCCCCGCGATCGGCCCCGGGACGTGCTCCTGCTGGGTGAGCATCGAGTAGATCGCCCCGTCGATGCCGACTTCCTGGTTGGCCTCCGTGAAGTCCGGGTCGAGCGTCGCCGGCGCGACGGCGAAGTTGACGATCATCGTCGCGTTCGGGTTGCTCGCGGCTTTGCTCAGTCCGCCGGAACTCGAGCCGGAGCTCGAGTTGGAGCTACTGCCGCACGCTGCCAGGAAGAGAACGGCGGCCAGGGCCAGCAGCACCCCTGTACCCGTCTTCGCTGTGGGCGCACCTCTTCGTGAATCGCGGTTCATCGTGCCTCCATCTGGATTGCGGTTCATCGAGCCCTCCTCAATCGCTACAGCCGCTGTGCGGCGACAGGTTCACGGTCTCGCGCCGGAGCGATGAGACCGCCAGGGACACCCACGTCAGTTCGTGTCAATTCGCCGTAGGCACCACGTCGTTTATCAATGACGATCAGTCGATATGCAAAACCTACCTGAGTCGGTCGCACCCAGTCAAGGGCCGCTGTAACAACAGCCCGAGCGCCTGTTGGACAACTGTCGAGATGGGCGTTGCGCAAGCGCAGATCAGGCACGCGCGCGCCCTCTCGCATCGCCGATCGCAAGCTCGCCGGGGAAGTGGCATGCCACCTGGTGTCCGCTCGTAGGCTCGCTGAGGGGCGGGCGCTCCCCGCGGCAGACCTCGCGGCCGTGGCCGACCGGGCAGCGCGGCTCAAACGGGCAGCCGGGCGGGCGCTCGCCGACCGAGCCGACCTCCCCCACCAGCTGCGGCCGGTTGGCACGACGGCTGCGCCCGCCGGCCATCGGCACGGGCACGGCGCTCAGCAGCGAGACCGAGTAGGGGTGCAGCGGCCTGCGAAACAGCGTCTCGCGATCCGCCAGCTCCATGATCTGGCCGAGATACAGGACGGCGACGCGATCGCAGAAGTACTCGGCCACCGCGAGGTCGTGGCTGATGAACACGTAGGTGAGGCCGAGCTGCTCCTGCAGACGTCGCAAGAGGTTCAACACCTGCGCCTGGACCGACACGTCGAGCGCCGAGATGGGCTCGTCCAGGATCACCACCTCGGGGCGGAGCACGAACGCCCGCGCGATCCCGATGCGCTGTCGCTGGCCACCGGAGAAGGCATGCGGGCGCCGTCCGGCCTGCTCCTCGGTGAGACCGACGTCGGCCAGCATCTCGAGCGTCGTGCGCCGGCGCTCCTCGCGATCGCCGATCCCGTGCACCAGCAGCGGCTCCTCGACGATCGCGCCGGCGCTCATCCGCGGGTCGAGCGATGCGTAGGGGTCCTGGAAGACGAACTGCATGCGCCGGCGGATTGCCCTCAGCTCGTCGCGATCGAGCGCGCTGAGGTCGACGCCGTCGAACAGCGTGCGCCCGGCGCTCGGCTCCAGCAGCCGCAGCAGGCAGCGTGCGAGCGTCGACTTGCCACACCCGGACTCGCCAACCAGGCCGAAGCACTCGCCGCGCTGCACCTCGAGCGAGATGTCGTCGAGCACCGTCACCTCCTGCCTGCGCCCAAAGCGGGTATCGCTGCGTACCTTGAAGCTCTTGGAGAGCGTCTGTGCCTGGAGGATCGGACGCCCACGGCCATTCGCGCCTGCCGTCGCGGCGTCGGTGCTCGCCGGCCCGCTCATAGGGCAACCGCGCCGATCCGCTCTTGCGCGAAGTGGCACTCCACGACGGCCGGCCCGGCCGGACCGTTGACACGGAGCGGCTTGGGAACCTGCTCGTGGCAGCGTGGCAGCTCCCGCCCCACGGGGCAGCGCGGCGCGAACGAGCAGCCGCTCGGGAGGCGGGACAGGTCGGGGGGAAAGCCTGTGATCGCCGGCAGCGGCCCCTCGGCCAGGCGCTCGGGGTTGGGGACGCACTTCAGCAGCGCCTCGCTGTAAGGGTGCGTCGGACTTAGGAAGATGTGGTCGACGCCCGAGGTCTCCACGAAGCGCCCCGCGTACATGACCGCGACCGAGTCGCAGAACTCGGAGACGATCCCGAGGTTGTGGGTAATGAGGATGACCGCCGCTCGGTACTCCTCCACGAGCCGGTCCAGCAGCGCGAGCACCTGCGCCTGCGTGGTCACGTCCAGCGCGGTCGTCGGCTCGTCGGCGATCAGCACGCTGGGGTTGTTCGCGATCGCGATCGCGATCGCTACCCGCTGGCGCATGCCTCCCGAGTATTGGTGCGGATAGTCGTCGAGGCGGCGCTCCGCCCGGGGGATGTCGACCTCTCGCAGCAGCTCCGCGGCGCGCTTGCGAGCGGCCGATCGTCGCAGCTGCGGCTCATGCGCGGCGATCGCCTCGATGATCTGGGCGCCGATCGTCTTCACCGGGTCAAGCGCGCTCATCGGGTCCTGCAGGACCAGGGCGATCTCCTTGCCGCGGATCGCCCCCAGCTGGCGATCTGAGAGGGGGGCGATGTCGCGGCCCGCGAGCACGATCTCGCCCGCGGTCACCCGCCCCGGCGGATCGATCAGGCCGAGGATCGAGAGCGCAAGCGCCGACTTGCCCGATCCCGACTCGCCCACCACCCCGAGTCGTTGCATCGGGCTCAGGTCGAAGCTGACGTCGCGCACGGCGTGCACCGCCCCGGTCGGCGTCTCATAGTCGGTGCTGAGGTTGCGGATCGACAGCACCGGCTGCCCATCCGCGACCGGCTCGCCGGCGCCCTGCGCCCACGGCTCCTGCTCCTCCTCGAGGCGGCGCGCCTGGGCGATGTCCCGCAGCGAGCGCACGGCTAGGCGCCCGCCGCCGCGGCGACTCTGATGCGGGGATCGATCACGGCATAGAGCACGTCGACGGTCAGGTTGATGAGGACGAACAGGACCGCCGCCAGCAGGATGAACGTCTGCACGACCGAGTAGTCCTGCTTGAGGATCGCATCCAGGACCAGTGAGCCGACGCCGGGCCAGTTGAAGACCCGTTCGACGAGCACGCTCCCAGCCAGAAATTCGCCGAGCGCGAGCCCGCTGGAGGTGAGCGTCGGCAGGAAGGAGTTGGGCAGGGCGTGGCGGCGGAAGGCCGTCCAGCGTGAGAGGCCCTTGCCGCGCGCGACGGTGATGAACGGCTCACGCGAGACCTCGAGCAGGTTCGCCCGCAGCAGCCGCACCAGGAAGGAGAACGAGGTGAGGCCGAGCGCGATCGAGGGCAGGATCAGATGCTTGAACGCGTCCCAGAAGGTCCCGAGCTGACCGGCGAGCAGCGCATCGACCGTGTACAGATGCGTGACGGTCGGCGGCGCGATCGCGCCCGGGCTCAGGCGGCCCTCGGGTCCCGGCAGGATCCCGAGCACGGAGGAGAAGATGATGATCAGCACCAGCGCGACGAAGAACTGCGGCGATCCGAAGCCGAGGTAGGCGATCGCACGCACGACGCGGTCCGCGATCGGGCGGTGGCGGTAGGTGATCAGCAGCGCCAGGCCGACGGTGGCGATCATCATGATCACGAACGCGAACAGGGCCAGCTCGATTGTCGCGGGCAGCTGTTCGACGATCAGCTTGCGGACCGAGTCGCCCTCGGTGTAGGAGTAGCCCCAGTTCCCCTGTACGAAGTGCGAGATGTAGATCCAGTACTGGGCAAAGAGAGGCTTGTCGAGTCCGAGTTCGCGTTTGACCGCGGCCACCGTCGAGGGCGGCGCGAGCGGGCCGGTGACCAGCCGCGCCGGGTTGCCGGGGAGCACGCGCATGATCAGGAACGCGAGGATCGAGGCGCCGATGACGGCGCCCAACGAGCCGACCAGCCGTTTGCCGACGACGCGGATCACGCTCTACAACCTCGCGTACTGGCCACGTGGATCGAGCAGGTCGCGCATGCGGTCGGAGAGCATCGATGCGGCGGTCACGGTGACAAGCAGGGCGACGCCCGGGAAGATCGCGATCCACCACTGGCCGGTGAGGGCGTAGGTGAGGCCGTCGGTGATCATCGCCCCCCACTCAGGCGTCGGTATCTGCGCGCCGAGGCCGACGAAGCTGAGGCCGGCGAGCCCGACGACCGCGTACCCGAACGCCGCGGCCATCTGGATCAGCAGCACCGGCAGCAGGTGCGGCAGCACGTGGCGCGCGACGATGCGCTTGCGCGTCGCGCCGATCGCGTGCGATGCCTCGATGAACGGCAGCGAGTTGATGCGCAGCGCCTCGCTGCGAATCAGGCGTGCGTACCAGGGGACGGACACGAGCGTGATGCCGATCGCGGCCGTATCCACACCGACGCCGAGGCCGACCGTGACGGCCATCGCGAGGATCAGCGGCGGGAACGCGAGGATCGAGTCCATCACGCGCATCAGCGCGCCGTCGCTGATCCCGCCGATCGAGCCGGCCAGCAGCCCGACCAGGCCGCCGACGACCGCGCCGACCAGCGCCACGAGCGATGCGACCAGCAGCGAGATGCGTGCGCCGTATGCGACTCGCGCGAGGATGTCGCGGCCGAGCTGGTCGGTGCCCATCGGGTGCGCCAGCGACGGGCCTTCGAGGGAGTTCAGCAGGCTCTGCGTATCGGGGCTGTGATTCCAGGCGATCGGCCCGAAGATCGCGAACAGCACGATCGCCATCAGCACCCCCAGAGGGATCGCGAGCTTACGATCGGCGAGCACCGCTCGCAGCGCGCGCCGGGCGCGGGCGGAGATGCTCGCTCCGCTGCGGGCGCCCGGGTCCTGAGGGCGGGACGGGGTCACTTGCTCGCCGGCGATCGTCAGCGATTGCGAACCCATGCCCAACCCCGATCCTTCCGTTCGATTTGCGAGTACGTCGTTCGGTATATTACGGATCCGGTCGGCATGCGCAACTCGTCAGAGTACCGGCGTGCAGGACCCACGAGCGAGCGACGACGACAGAGAGGAGTCGCCGGTGAACGACCAGCCAGAACGTGCGAGGACCCGCTCATGAGCGACTACGCGATGCTCACCTGCGCGGTCGCGGGCGGCGTGGTCACGGGCAATCCCAACCAGCCCGTCAGCCGCGATGACGTGATCCGCGAGGCCGTGGGCGCCGCGCGGGCGGGCGCGAGCATCCTGCACATCCACGCGCGTACCCCATCCGGCGAGATGACGCAGGCGCCGGAGGACTATCTGGCGATCAAGGACGCAGTCCGCGAACAGGTCGAGGACATCGTCCTGAACTTCACCACCGGCGGCAAGCTCGGGGCGCCTCCCGAGGAGCGCCGCCGCTCGCTGCAGGCGATGCCGGAAGTCGCCTCGCTGAACTGCGGGAGCATGAACTTCGGCCCCGACGACGTCGTCTTCATGAACCCCAAGTCGCTGATCACCGAACTGGCCGATGAGATGGCCCGCAGCCAGATCGTGCCGGAGTACGAGTGCTTCGACATCGGCATGGCGGTGACAGCGGCGAAGCTCACGGGCGAAGCGAAGGGCGCGAAGGGCATGATGCACCTGGTGCTCGGAGTGATTGGCGGCGCTCCCGCGAACGTACAGACGATCTCGCTGTTCGCGGAGCTCGTCCCCGCGGGAGTGCCCTGGATGGTGACCGCGATCGGTCGCCAGAACTTCCCGATGATGGCGGTCACGCTCGCGCTCGGCGGCCACATCCGCACCGGCCTGGAGGACGTCGTGTACGTGGCACCGGGCCGCTACGCGGACTCCAACGCCCAGCTGGTGACACGCGCCAGAGCCGTCTGCGAAGCCGTCGGGCGCCCGGTTGCCACGCCCGCGCAGGCGCGCGAGATCCTTGGGATCGGCGGCTGAGCCGGACGCTTGTGATCGGTCGCTCAGCCGGACCGGCGCCGGCGCCACCACGCTCTGGCGCTCACGAGCCGGTTGGCCACAGGCGCTCGCCCGGCACGATCAGCGTCAGCACCGAGTCCTCGCTCGCCGGCTGCGGCGTCGCCCCATCGCCCAGCTCGGCGCGCCGCGCCGCGGTCTGGAGCTCATCGACGCCGCCGTCGTCGGCCAGCACGACGCCGTAGACCGCACGCGCTCGCTCGACGCTGACCCAGCCGTCGGCGACGTCGTGGCGCACGTGCTCGGGGTCGCGCTCGAGCGGCGGGGCGTAGCCGCCGCCGCCGGAGGAGATCGAGATGATCGTCTCGCCGGGCTTCAACACGACGCGGCCCCACGCCTCCAGCCCGAGCACCTCGCCCTCGCCAGTGCGCATCATCGGGCGCGACAGCGCTCCCGACTCGCCGCCGCGCGCGCCGAGCGCCGGGTTGACCGTGCCGTCGGCCGTGTACAGGACCTCGAGCTCGGTACCGACCGGGCCGTACTCGATGTACAGCGACGGGGCGCCGCGGAAGCGCCCGGCGCCCTCCGTGTCGGGGACGATGCGATCGGCCCAGACCCGAATCGGGTGCAGTAGCTCGAGCACCTCGGTCGAGTCGCGCATCATCGAGCCGCCGTCGCTCGTCTCGCCATTGGTCAGCCAGCCGTCGCCGTGCGCGTGCCCCGCGCCGCCGGAGTTGCCGAGGATCATCATGTCGACGAACGGCGCGTTGCCGTGACGAGGATCGCGCCCGGACAGGCCCGCGACCGCCGGCGGGCACTCGGGGCCGGTCGAGGCCATGCCCATCCCGTCCTTGAACTCGGCCATCGTCCGCTGCACGATCCCGGCGAGGCGCTCGGCCAGCCCGGAGGTCGCCAGCGAGCAGCTCGCGGGATGCACCGGGATCCCGAGGCAGCAGTTCTCGCGCAGCCTGATGTTGACCGCGCGTGCGCTGCCCGTGTTGCGCGGCAGCGTGTTGTCGATGCTGTTGAAGACGCCGATCAGGGCCGAGGTCTGCGAGGTGGATTCGGTGAGGTTGAGCCCGCACGGCAGGCAGTCGGGGTTGTTGCGCAGGTCGATTTCGATCTCCCCGGCCTGCGGGTCCACGGCGACCGTCACCTCCATCTGCACCCCGTCCTCGACCCCGCGCAGCGGCACGGCGTCGTGGATGTCGTGGCCGGTGAGCCGGCCCGCGGGCAGCGAGCGGATCGTCGCGCGCATGCGCTCCTCGCTGTAGTCAAGCCAATCGGCGACGTAGGCGTCGAAGGCGTCCCAGCCGACCTCTTCGCCGATCTTCAGCAGCTCGCGCTCCCCCACCCGTCCGGCGCCGATCATGCCGAGGTAGTCGCCGTACCAGTCCTCCGGCACGCGGATGCGCGTCTGGCACATGCGGATCACGTCCTCGATGTCGCGGTAGTCCTGCTGGACCTTCACGCACGGGAAGATCAGCGCTCCCTCCTCGTACACGTCACGCGCGGTGGCGGTCATCGTCGTCGGTTCGGAGTTGCCGATGTCGGCCATGTGCGCCTTCACGAACGCCGTCGCGCGGTGCACGCCGTCGTCGTCGATCACGGGCACGACGATGCAGTGGTCGCCGGCGTGGGAGTTGCCGTGGTAGGGGGAGTTGTGTAGGAAGGCGTCGCCGCGGCGCAGCTGCGGGTGCATGCGCACGAGCCAGCGGCTGATCAGGTCGGGGCCGCTGATCACGTGGATCGGCAGCGACTCGCCCATCACGAGCAGCTCGTGGTTGGCGCTGATCACGCAGCAGGAGAAGTCGCGCGCGGTGTTCAGCACGGTCGAGCGCGCGGTGCGAAACAGCGTGTTGGTCATCTTGCGCACGATGCCCTCCATGCGGTTGGTCATCACCGCCAGTGCGACCACGTCGCGCCTGTGCTCGGCCATCGCTAGCTCGCCCCCTTCGCGGTGGCGCCCGCGAGCGGCTGCCCGGAGGCGGGCTCGCCGGGCGCGGGGACGATCACGAGGCTGCCGCTGGGCGCCCGCTCGGCGCTGGCCCCGGGGTTCAGCACGACCGTGGTGAACGAGGACTCTACGATCGCGGGCCCGCTGACGCGGACGCCCGGCGCCATCGACTCCAGGCGCCAGATCGCCGCGTCCACCTCGCCTGCGCCGCTGAAGAACGCGCGGCGGCTCTGCGGCGCAGCGGGCGGCGGCTCGAGCGCGACGGTGTCGGCGGCGCCCCCGGACAGCGGACAGGTGACACGCGCACGCAGGTTCACGATCTCGAGCACGGCGCGTTCGTCGCGCACCGCGTAGACCTCCTCGTGGACCGCGTGGAAGTCCTCCATCAGGTTCGCGAGATGCTCCTCGGTCCCGAGCGATCCCTCGCGCAGGAGCACATCCAGCTGCCATACCTGGTGGCGGTAGCGCGCCTCGGCGACGTACTCGATCTGCGGCGCGCCGGAGTCGCCGTTGCGCGCCGCGAACTCCTCGCAGCGCCGGCGCAGGTCAGCGAGCAGCGCGTCGGCGCGCTCGTGGTCGAAGTGATCGGAGCCGGTGAAGAACGCCGAGGCGTACTCGCTGACGAGGTCCGACATCAGCGCGCCGCGGGCGCTCAGCACGGCGCCCGCCTGCGGGATCACGATTCGCGGCGAGCCGAGCCGCCGTGCGATCGCGACGGCGTTCAGCCCGGCGGCGCCGCCGCCGCCGACCAGCACCGCCGTGCGCGGGTCGACGCCCTGGTTGACGGTGATCTCCTCGATCGACTGGATCATGCGCTCGGTGGCCACGGCCATGATCGCGGCGGCCGCCTCGCTGGTCCCGAGCTCCAGCGGCGCGCCCACGCGCGCGGCGATCGCCGCCGCGGACGCGGCCGCGTCGAGGTGCATCGTGCCGCCGAGGAAGTACTCCGGGTCGATGTAGCCGAGCACCACGGCCGCGTCGGTGACGGTCGGCTCGCTGCCACCGCGCCCGTAGCAAACCGGCCCCGGGTCCGCGCCCGCGCTCTGCGGGCCGACGTGCAGCAGCCCGCCGTCGTCGATCCACGCGATCGAGCCGCCGCCGGCGCCGACGCTGCGCACGTCGACGGCGGGGAAGCCGGTGATGTGCCCCTCGTACTCGAGCCCGAGCCACGTCTCGCGCGTAACGGGGATGCGCCCGCGCCTGACCAGCGCGACGTCATAGCTGGTGCCGCCGGTGTCGGCGACCACCGCGTTCTCGGAGAGCCCGTCGAGCGCCGCGTAGTGGCGCCCGGCGATCGGCGCCATCGCGGGGCCCGAGTTGACCGAGTGGATCGGCGCCGCCGCCATGTCCGCCGCGTCGACAACGCCGCCGCTGGAGGTCACCATCAGCAGCCGCCCGGCGAAGCCGCTGGCGCGCAGGCGCTCCTCCAGGCCGCGCAGGTAGGCGGTCATCAACGGCTTCAGCGATGCGTCGATCGCCGCGCACGATGCCCGGCGGTACTCGCGCAGGGTGGGGTTGAGCGCGTGCGAGAGCGTGTACGGCACGCCCGGCAGGTGGCGCTCGAGCAGCTCGCCCAGCGCGAGCTCGTGCGCGGGGTTGGCGATCGACCACAGCAGGCAGACGGCCACCGACTCCACGCCCAGCTCGGCGAGCCGCGCGAGCGTCTCCACGGCGGCGCGCTCGTCGAGCGTCGTGACGACCTCGCCTTCGCTGCCAACGCGCTCGTCGATCTCGAACGTCAGCGCGCGCGGGATGTATGGGTCGGGGTAGCCATAGCTCCAGTTGAACGGATGCGTGCGCCCGCCCTCGCGCAGCAGCAGCATGTCGGGGTGCCCGCGCGTGGCGAGCAGCGCCGTGCGCGCGGTCGTGTTCGTGAGGATCGCGTTGATCGCGCGCGTGGTGCCGTGGATGAAGACATCGACCTCGGCGAGGAACCGCTCGATCGGGGTGCCGGCGTCATCCGCCGCGAGCGCGATCGCCGCGAGGATGCCGTCGGCCGGATCGTGCGGCGTCGTCGAGGCCTTGTACAGGCGCACGGCGTCGTCGCGCTCGACCACCAGGTCCGTGAACGTCCCGCCGGTGTCAGCAGCCAGCCGCATGCGCTCGATATTCCGTTCGATATTTCGGTCTCATGGGCCGATATAACCTACCAGCGGGCGCGCCCGGAGGCAATCGTCACGCATCGCTCGCCTCGCCCGTCCCGCTCGCATCGCCCGTCTTGCTCGCCTCGCCGGCGCGGCTCGCGACCATCAGCACGTCGCGCCCCTCCTGCACGACATGGTCGCGGTCGCTGAGGATGCGCACGCCGAGCGTCACGAAGCCGACACCGGGCCGCGAGCGACTGGCCTTGCTGTCCAGCACCTCGTAGACGCCCCACACGGTGTCGCCAGGGAACACCGGCGCGCGGAAGCTGCGCTCGCAGCTGGCGAGCGCGAGGATCTTCCAGTCATCGCGCACGCTGCGCAGCCCGTAGCTGATCCCGAGCACGAGCGGCCCGTGCGCGATGCGCCCGCCGAACGGCGTCTCTTCGCGCGCGAAGATCTCATCGACGTGCAGCGGGTTGAAGTCGCCGGAGACCCCCGCGAACGTGGCGATGTCCGACTCGGTGACCGTGCGCCGGCTGGTCTGGAAGCGCGACCCGATCTCGATCTCCTCCAGGTGTACGCCCACGTCGCGCCCCTCAACCGCCGCTGAAGGCCGCCGGGCGCTTGGCGACGAACGCAGCGACGCCCATCGCCATCAGCGAGCGACCTTCAGGCGCGCGTTCGCTCGCTTCTCCGGTTGCGCGGGCGCGTCGGCGAGCAGCGTGCGGATCACCTCGTCGCGGATGCGCGCGGCGTCGAGCTCGGCCTCGGAGGTGAGCGCCTGGATCGCGAGCCCGTTCAGCGCCGCGTCGAAGCGCCAGCTCCAGGGGATCGCACCCGGCTCGTCGGGCGGCACGAGCCCCTCGAGCGCACGGTCGACCAGCTCGTACCAGCTGAGCAGGCGCGCCTCGATCGTGTGGCGCAGCTCCGGCAGGCGCACCGCCTCGCCGTAGGCGTTGATCCACACGCGCCAGGTCTCGCGCATCTCCGGGTCGTCGGCGAGCGCGCTGTCGAGCAGCATGACCAGGCGCTCGCGCCCGGGCGGAATCTCGTCGATCGCCTGGCGGTAGCGATCCTGAGTGCGTTCGGAGACGAACACGAGCGCCTGCGTGAGCAGGTCCTGGCGGTTGGCGAAGTAGTGGTTGATCATGCCAGTGCTGACGCCCGCCTCTTCGGCGACCATCCGCATCGTCGAGCCGGCGAAGCCCTCGCGCGCGATCACGGCCGCGGCGGCTCGGCAGATCTGCTCTCGCCGTATCGGTCCCATCCCGAGCTTTGGCACCGCTCTCCTTCGGTCAGATGCTTTCGGGCCTGCCTCGCGCGAAGCCGTCGCGAGCGCTCGAGGCGCCGCTCCGCCACGTCGTGATGCTAGTGGCTGCGCGAGCGACTGCGCGCAACTCGCGCCCGGCTTGCGTGGCCCCGGCTCGCTGCCTATAGTCGCATATCGCGTGATCGGTTTGCAATAACCGCCCCGGCCGAAAGGAAGCAGACAGAATGAGCATCGAGCGCCTCACGAGCAACCCCGCCTCCGGCTTCAGCGACGCGGTCACAACCGTCGGTCCGGGTCGCCTGATCCACGTCGCCGGCAACGTCGGCTTCGGCCCCGACGGCAAGGTCGTCGCGGGCGGCATGGGCGCCGAGGCGAGGGCAACCTTCGACAACATCGAACGCACGCTGGCGCAGGCCGGGGCGGACATGTCGCACGTCGTCAAGATCAACGCGTTCGTGACCTCGCTCGAGGAATACCCTGACTACGCACAGGCCCGCGCGGAGCGCTTCGGGGAGCTGCTGCCGGCGAGCGCCACCGTGCAGGTCGCCGGCCTGCTCGTGGGCGCGCACATCGAGATCGACGCTGTGGCGTTCGTGCCGGACGCGTGAGGCGCATCACCTGTGACATCGGCGGCACGTTCACCGACGTGGTCGTCACCGACGCGGGCGGGCGCCTGACGGTGGCCAAGGCGCTGACGCAGCCCGGTCACCTGTTCGACGGACTGCGCGCGGCGCTGGAACGCGCGGCCGAGCAGCGCGGCGAAGCGCTCGGCGAGCTGCTGGGCGGCGCCTCGCTGTTCATCTTCAGCACCACCCAGGCGACCAACGCGATCCTCGAGGGCACGACGGCACGCACCGCGTTCCTGTGCACGGAGGGCTTCCCCGACATCCTCGTGCGCCGCGAGGGCGGCTCGCTGCGACCGTATGACTACACGCGCCCCTTCCCCGCCCCCTACGTCCCGCGCCGGCTGACGTTCGAGATCCAGGAGCGCATCGACGCCGACGGCAACGTCGTGCTGGCGCTCGAGGAAGCGCAAGCCCGCGAGCGCCTGGCGCAGGCGCTCGCGCTTGGGGTGCAGGCGGTCGCGGTCTGCCTGCTGTGGTCGACGGCCAACCCCGCGCACGAGCTGGCGCTCGGCGAGCTGGTCGCGGCGGAGCTGCCGGGCGTGCCGTACTCGCTCTCGCACCAGATCAACCCGATCGTGCGCGAGTACCGCCGCGCCTCGGGGACCGCGATCGATGCGTCGCTGAAGCCGCTGATGCAGAGCCACCTGCCGGAGATCGCGAGCGGGCTGCGCGAGCAGGGCTTCGCCGGCGAGCTGCTGGCGGCGAGCTCCGCCGGCGGCGTCGTGCCGATGGGCGAGCTGATCGAGCGCCCGCTGTGGTCGGTGCGCTCGGGCCCGTCGCTCGCGCCCGTCGCGGCGCGCACGGTCGCGGCGGGCGAGACGGAATCCCACCCGCCCCGATCCCACACGGAACCCCACCCGCCCCGCGTCAACGTGATCGTGTGCGACACCGGCGGCACCAGCTTCGACGTCAGCCTGATCCGCGACGGCGATGAGGTGTTCACGAGCGAGACCTGGCTGGGCGAGCCGTTCGCCGGCCACCTCACGGGCCTGTCCTCGGTGGACGTGCGCAGCATCGGCGCCGGCGGCGGCTCGATCGCGTGGGTCGACCCCGGCGGGCTGCTGCGCGTCGGCCCGGAGAGCGCCGGAGCGGACCCCGGGCCGGCCTGCTATGGCCGCGGCGGCACGCGCCCGACCGTGACCGACGCGGCGCTGGCGCTCGGGTACGTCGACCCGACGCGCTTCCTCGGCGGGACGATGGCGCTCGACACGGCCGCCGCCGAGCGCGCGCTCGAGGAGCTCTCGCAGGCGCTCGGGATCGGCCTGCAGGAGGTCGCGCATGCGGTCCTGTCGGTGGCCAACGAGCGCATGATCGCGGCGATCCACGAGCTGACCGTCAACGAGGGCGTCGACCCGCGCGAGAGCACGCTCGTGGCGGGCGGCGGCGCCGCCGGCTTGACGATCCTGCCGATCGCCCGCGAGCTGGGCTGCCGCGAGGTCCTGATCCCGCGGGCGGCAGGAGTGCTGTCGGCGTTCGGCGGCCAGCACAGCGACATCGTGCGCGAGTTCACGGCGCCGCACCTCGCAAGCTCCCATGCGTTCGACTTCGCGGGCGTGCGCGCGACGCTCGACGGCCTGCGCGAGCGCATGGCCGCATTCGAGTCCGAGCTGCCCGAGGGACTGGCCCGCGACGTGCGCCGGCGCTACTTCGCCGAGGCCCGCTACGCCTACCAGGTGTGGGATCTGTCGATCCCACTCGAGGGCGATGGCATCGACGACGAGCGGGCGCTCGAGCGGCTGATCGAGAGCTTCCACGACGCCCACGAGCGCATCTTCGCGGTGCGCGAGCCGGGCCAGAAGATCGAGATGAGCCAGTGGAAGGGCCGCATCGTCGCGAGCACCGTCAAGCCGTCGCTCGACGCCGGCAGGAGCTTGGCGGCTGCCGGCGCCGGCGTGGCGCCGCGCACGCGCGCGGCGTTCTTCCCTGAGCTCGGCGAGGTCCAGATCCCGGTGTACCTCGGCGAGCAGCTCGCCCCCGGGGCGAGCGCCGCGGGCCCGGCGCTGGTGATCGAGCCGGAGACGACGATCGTCGTCTACCCGGGCTGGACGGCGCACGTGAGCAGCCTCGGCAACTACCGACTGGAGCTGGAGCGATGAGCACGCACGACGACGCGCCGCGGGCGACCTCCCCCGAGGCAACGCCCGGGCTTGCCACACCCCAGCTCGATCCGACGCTTATGGCGGTGCTGGCGCATCGCTTCGAAGCGATCGTGCGGGAGATGACCAACACCCTGTTCCGCACCGGGCGCTCGTCGATCCTGAACATGGCGCGCGACTTCTCCTGCGCGATCGTCACCGCCGACGATCAGCTGTTCGCGGCGGCCGAGGGGCTGCAGGTGCACGTGCTCGGCGCCGGCCTGCAGACGCGCTCGATGCGCGAGCTGCACCCGGACCTGCGCGAGGGCGACGCGTTCCTGCACAACGACCCGATGCTCGGCAACACGCACACGGCCGACCACACGATCCTCGTGCCCGTGTTCGTCGAGGGCGAGCACGTCTTCACGGCCTCGGCGAAGGCCCACCAGGCCGACTGCGGCAACGCCGAGCCCTCGACGTACGTCGCCTACGTCGAGGACGTCTACGCGGAGGGCGGGCTGATCTTCCCGTGCGTGAAGGTGCAGCAGGACCACCGCGACATCGAGGACATCGTGCGCATGTGCCGGCGGCGGATCCGCGTGCCGGAGGTGTGGTACGGGGACTACCTCGCCGCGGTCGGCGCCGCGCGCATCGGCGAGCGGCGCCTGGGGGAGGTGCTCGCGCGCTATGGCGTGGACACGATCAGGGCGTTCGTGGCCGAGTGGCTCGACTACTCCGAGCGCTGCATGGAGCAGGCGATCCGCAAGCTGCCGGCGGCGCGCCTGCACGCCCGCTCGCGCCACGACCCGATCCCCGGCCTGCCCGACGGCGTCGAGGTCAACGTCACGATCGACGTCGAGCCGGCGCAGGGGCGCGTCAGCTTCGACCTGCGCGAGAACCCCGACTGCATCCCGTTCGGGCTGAACGTGTCGGAGTCCTGCGCGCGCGGCGGCTGCATGATCGCGCTGCTGAACTGCCTGGAGGAGGACATCCCGCGCAACGCCGGCTCGTTCCGCAGGGTCGAGGTGCTGCTGCGCGAGGGCTCGATCGCGGGCGGGCTGGTGGAGCCGTACTCGGCCTCGGTGTCGACCACGAACGTGCTGAACCGCATCATCAACGCGGCCCAGAGCGCGTTCTGCCAGCTCGGCGACGGCGAGGGCCTGGCCGAGGGCGCGGGTGCGCTGGGCGTCGGCTTCGCGGTCTTCTCCGGCACCTATCCGGGCGGGTGGGGATCCAATCCGGGCGACCCGTACGTCAGCTCGCTCGTCAGCGGCAACAACGGCGGCCCGGCCTCGCCGCACTGCGACGGCTGGATCACCTACGCGATGCCCGACTGCTCGAAGACGATCTACATCGACAGCGTCGAGATGCTCGAGCGCACCTACCCGCTGCACTTCCGCGCGCTGCGGCTGCTGCCCGACTCTGGCGGCGCCGGGCGACGGCGCGGCGGACCGGCGGGCGAGGTCATCTACGGGCCCAGGTCAGAGACACCGCTGCGCGTCTTCTACCTGGCGGACTTCGCGCGCAACCCGCCCAAGGGCGTGCGCGGCGGGCTCCCCGGCGGAGCCGCGGCGGCGAGCGTGATCGACGTCGACGGCAGCGAGCGCGCGGTCGAGCCGGTCGGCGACTCGCTGCTCTGCACCCGGCCAGTGGGTTCGCGGGATCGAGGCAGGCGGCGGCGGCTACGGCGACCCGCTGGCGCGCGATCCGCGGGACGTGCTCGAGGACGTGCTCGAACGCTGGGTGAGCGCCAGGGCCGCGCACGACGTGTATGGCGTGGTGTTCGTCGAGGAAACGGGCTGTGCGGGGCTCGCGGTCGAGCCCGGCGCCACGCGCGAGCGCCGCGAGTCGCTGCGGGCTGCGCGGGAGCGCCTGAGCGCGGCTAGTAGCGAGCGCCACGAACGCCGGTAGTAAATACGCACCGGGCACTTGCATCGTGGGGACCGGCTGGTTTATGCTGCATATCAGCCAGTCGATATGCAAACTGAGGAAGCCGCCCGTGAGAACCAACCCCAGCGCAGGGAGCCGTGAGGCAGGTGCCTGACGGCGAGATGACGGCGATCGAGCTGGAGTACAGGCGCCTGACGCCCCGCTCGGCGCGCTGGATGGAACGCGCTGCCGACTCGATGCCGCGCGGGCTGACGCGCACGCTCAGCTGGTTCGCGCCCTATCCGGTCGTGTTCGACCACGGGCGCGGCGCCGCCGTGTACGACGTCGACGGCAACCGCTACCTCGACCTGTTCAGCAACGGCCTGAGCCTGATGCACGGCCACGCCTACGGCCCGATCGAAGACGCCCTGCGCGTGGCGCTCTCGCGCGGAACCGCCTGGCCGGGAACCTCGGACGCGCAGGTGCAGTTCGCCGAGCTGCTGTGCCAGCGCCTCCCCGGAGCCGAGCGCGTGCGCTTCGCGAACACGGGCACCGAGGCGACGATGCTCGCGGTCAAACTCGCGCGCCACGTCACCCAGCGGCCGCTGATCATCAAGGCCTGGCACGCCTACCACGGCTCCTACGACGACCTCGAGGTCGGCCTGCAGGGCCAGGGCGAGCTGCCCGGCCGCGCCGCGCTGGCGAGGTTCGGCGAGCTCGACACCTATGCCGAGGCGCTGGAGCGTCACGCCGGCGAAGTCGCGGCGATCATCGTCGAGCCGGTCCAGTACACCGGCGTCGTGACGCCGCCTCCGGACGGCTTCCTGCCGGCGCTGCGCGAGCTCGCGCGCGAGGCGGGCGTGCTGTTCGTGCTCGACGACTGCCTGATGTTCCGCCTCGCCGAGGGCGGCTCGGCCGAGCGCTTTGGGATCGACGCCGACATCACCTGTCTGGGCAAGTGGATCGGCGGCGGCCTGCCGGTCGGCGTGGTGGCCTCCTCGGAGGAGATCATGTCGGCGTTCGACCTCGCGCCCGAACGGCCGCTCTACCACGGCGGCTCCTTCAACGGCAACCTGCTCGGGATGGTCGCCGGCGCGATCGCCGTGCGCGACCTGACGAGCCGAGGGCATCGCGCGCATCGACGCCCAGGCGGACATGCTGCGCGCCGAGATCGCCGCGGCGGCCGAGAGCTTCGGCGTGCCCGTGCGCACCAGCGGCGTCGGCTCGGCGTTCGGCCTGTACGTGCTCGACGGCGCGGATGGGGAGATCGACTGGAAGGCGACCTCGCTGCTGCACCTGGCCGCGGTCAACCGCGGCGTCTACTTCGGGGTCGGCGGCGAGTTCGGCCTGTGCACGGCGCTCACCGACCTCGACATCGCGCAGGCCCTGGCTTCGATTCGCAACGCGCTCTCAGATGTGGCGGCGGAGGTGCTCAATCGTGTCTGAGCGCCGCAACCGCCTAGCCGAACAGCGCCGCCGCGCGCGCGTCGTGGCGGAACGCCAATGAGGCCGCAATCGTGCCGCGGGGCTCGTACTCCAACCCGACTGCTCCCGCATAACCGTTTGCGTCGAGGCATTGCAGAAGCGCCCAGATGTCAAGCGCGCCGGTGCCGGGCTGGCCGCGTCCGGGAAAGTCGGCGAGCTGCACGTGGCGGATGAGCGCCGCGTGGCGCTCGATCGCGGCGGCCGGCTCACCGCCGGCGCGAGCCACGTGGTAGACGTCGAGCAGTAGCCCGACGGCGTCTGAGCCGACCTGTTCGATCAGCGTCGCCATCGCCTCGGGTGTCGGCGCGAGGTAGCCGGGGTTCTCGAGCTCGTTGAGCGGCTCCAGGGCGATTCCCAGCCCGCGCGCTCGCGCCTCCTCGGCGAACGCGCGCAGGGCGTCGACGGCGGCGCGCCACTGGCGCTCGCGGCTGACGCCCGCGATCTCCCTGCCGACGAGCACGTTGAGCTCGCGCGCGCCGACGCGCTGTGCGAGCTCTGCGGCGGCCGCGAAAGCGCGCTCGGCCTGCTCGCGTCGCGCCGGGTCGTTGATGAAGCCGCGCTCGCCGCCCGCCACGTCGCCGGCATCGCAGTTCAGCAGCGCGACGCCGACGCGGTGCTCGGCGAGCGTGTGTGCGAGCGCGTCCCGCTCGGCGGGCGCCGGCCAGGCCGTTTCGATCCAGTCCAGCCCCGCCCGCCGCGCCGCGCCGACCCGCTCGCTGTAAGGCAGCTCGCCGAACAGCCAGGAGATGTGCGCGGACCAGAAGAGGCTCACGCTTGGCGCGGGGGCTCAGCCCTGCTCGGGAACGAAGGCGACCGCCTCGACCTCGACGCGGGCGGCGTTCGCGAGCCCGGCGACCTCCACGGTCGCGCTGCTCGGCGGGTAGCCGGCAAAGGCCTTGCCGCGGGCGAGGTCATAGTCGGGATAGTCCTCCTTGCTGGTCACGTAACCGGTGATCTTGACGACGTCGCTCATCTTCGCGCCGGCTTTCTCGAGCGACAGGCGGATCCGCTCGAAGCACTGGTCGGCCTCCTCGGCGAAGTTCTCGCCCACCATGTTGCCGTTGGCGTCGGCGCCGATCTGCCCGGATATGTAGATCCAGCGGCCCGGGCCGCTGAAGCTGATCGAGTCGCAGAACGTCGTCCCCCAGGGACTGTCCACCCGCTGCTTGCTCATCCTGCTCCCTTCGGTTCGCTGGTTAGGTCGTGAGCTCTGCCACGTCTTCGAGCGCGCGCGACAGGCCCTCGCACGCTCGCTCGAGCGCCGCGCCGGGGGTCGCGCTCGACAGTGCGATCTCACCGCCGGGGCCCATCAGCACGCCGTGCGCGAGCGCCGCCAGGTGCAGCAGCTGTGTGGATTCATCGGCGTTGAAGTGGCCGTCGAGGCGGCTCAGCTGCTCGCTGACGTAGACGCCCATGACCGAGCCTTCGCCGGAGATGCTCAGCGGCAGCCCGAGCGCGTCGGCCTGTGCGCGCAGCGCGCCGCGCAGGCTCTGCGCACCGGCGTCCATCGCCGCGATCGTCTCGCGCGTGAAGTGCTCGAGGCTGACGCGGCCGGCGACGCTGCTGAGCAGGTTGCCGTTGAAGGAGCCGCCGTGGTAGAGCGGGTGCTCGCGCTCGGGGTCGAGCACCTCCATCACCTGCTCGCGCCCGCCGAGCACGCCCATCGGCGTGCCGCCGCCGATGAACTTGCCGAGGAACGTGAGGTCGGGCTCGAGCCCATGCAGCTCGGCGGAGCCGCCGTAGGCCAGGCGCAGCATCAGGCAGTCGTCGAGCACGAACAGCGCGCCGGCGCGCCGGGCGGCGTCCTGGACGCGGCGCAGGAAGCCCGGCGGCGCGGTCGTCACGAGGCCGCTGAACATCAGCGGCTCGAGCACCACCGCGGCGATCTGATCGCCGTGCTCGGCGAGCTTGCGCTCGAACGCCTCGGCATCACCGAACGGCGCCAGGTACACACGCCCGGGGATCTCGGGCCGGTCGTACAGCCCGACCTCGAGGTCGTCGAAGGAGCCGTGGAAGCCGTCGATCGCCTTCAGCACCGCCGGGCGACCGGTGAACGTGCGCGCGACCTTGACGGCGAGCATCCCCGACTCGGTCCCGGAATTGGTGAAGCGCACGCGCTCGAAGATCGCGATGCGCTCGCACAAGAGGCGCGCGAAGGCGATCTGATCCTCGGATGCGAGCAGCCATCCGGAGCCGCGCTCGACGGCCTGCTGCAGCGCGCGCACGACTGGCGGGAAGGCATGCCCGTGAATCAGGCTGAGGCCGTTGTTGACCAGGTCCACGTAGCGGTTGCCGTCGAGGTCGAACAGGTACGGGCCCTCCCCGCGCTGGCCGACGATCGGGTAAGGCCGGTAGTAGCCCCAGCCGCGCGTGATGCCGCGCACCATGTAGCGCCGAGCCTCCGCCATCGCGGCCGCCGAGCGCGGCGTGCGGGCGCGGTAGGCCTGCTCCAGGGTCGCTCGCGCATCGGCTCTGATGACGGGGCTGCTCATGCGCGTGGGGCTCCAAATCGCTCGTTCGATATCTTGCTTCTCAGGCCGATATACCCTACCACCGGTGGTGAGCTCCTTGCCCGTGCATCCGTGCGATAGAACTACCGCCGTGGATGGGGCTGTTCAACCTATTGCGCGAAACCTTCGTCGCTGGAGAATGACGCGCGGCCTGACGCTGACCGCGCTCGCCGAGCAGGCCGGTGTGGCGAAGTCGACGGTGTCGCTGATCGAGCGCGGCCAGGGCAACCCGTCGATCGACACCGTGTGGGCGCTGGCCGCGGCGCTGGGGGTGCCGTTCGCGAGCCTGTTCCACGACGAACCGCCGACCGACGACGTCACCGTCGTGCGCTCGGACGACACCTCGGTGATCGCCGTCGACCAGGCCGGGTTGGAGACGGACGGCCTTGTGATCCGCCACCTGCTGACGCGCACCGGCGGCGCGCTGATCGAGATCTACACGCTGGAGCTCGACGAGGGCGCCGTGCGTCACGCGAACGCCCACGTCGCCGGGCTGTTCGAGCACCTGACGATCGCGGCGGGCACCGTCGAGATCTCCACCGAGTCCTTCACCGAGGTCGTCAGCCGGGGCGACCTGATCAGCTTCCGCGCCGACCGCCCGCACACCTACAGGGTGATCGACGGCCCCGTGCGCTTCGTCTCGGTACACGAATACCCCAAGCGCAGCGCGTGACCCAAGCTCAGTAGGAGCGCGGCAGGCCGAGCACGTGCTGGCCGACGTACGCCTGGATCAGGTTGTTGTTGACGGGCGCGATCTTGTACAGGCGCGTCTCGCGGAACTTGCGCTCGATGTCGTACTCGCGCGCGAAGCCGAAGCCGCCGTGCGTGTCGAGCGCGGCGTTGGCCGCCTGCCACGAGGCCTCGGAGGCCAGGTACTTGGCCATGTTCGCCTCGGCGCCGCCGGGCAGGCCGCTGTCGTACAGCCACGCGGCCTTCCAGCGCATCAGGTCCGCGGCGGCGCTTGCCATGTGGGCGCTGGCGAGCGGGAACTGCACGCCCTGGTTGGCGCCGATCGGGCGACCGAAGACGACGCGCTCGCTCGCGTAGGCGACCGCGCGATCGAGGAAGAAGCGGCCGTCGCCGATGCACTCGCTGGCGATCAGGATGCGCTCGGCGTTCATGCCGTCGAGGATGTAGCGAAAGCCCTGTCCCTCCTCGCCGATCAACGCGTCCGCTGGCAGCTCGAGGTCCTCGAAGAAGACCTCGGTGGTGGCGTGGTTGATCATCGTGGCGATCGGGCGGATCGTCATCTGCGCCGGCTGCCTGGAGCGCGCATCGCCCGGTCCCTCGACGGCGGTGCGACCGCGCATGTCCACGAGGAACACCGAGAGGCCGTCGGTGCGCTTCTCGACCTGCTCCAGCGGCGTGGTGCGGGCGAGCAGCACCATCAGGTCGGAGTGCTCGGCGCGCGAGGTCCAGATCTTCTGGCCGTTGACGACGTAGCCCTCGCCCCGGCGCTCGGCGCGGGTGGCGATCCGCGTGGTGTCCGAGCCGGCGTTTGGCTCGGTCACGGCGAACGCCTGCAGGCGCAGCTCGCCGGATGCGATCCGCGGCAGCCACTCGCGCTTCTGCGCCTCGCTGCCGTGGCGCAGGAGCGTGCCCATCGTGTACATCTGGGCGTGGCAGGCGCCGGCGTTGCCGCCGGAGGCGGAGATCTCCTCGAGGATCACGCTGGCGGTGCCGAGCGCGAGCCCCGAGCCGCCGTACTCCTCCGGGATCAGCGCCGCCAGCCAGCCCGCCTCGGTCAGGGCGCCGACGAACTCGGTCGGGTAGCCGTCCGGCTCGAGGCCGCGCCAGTACTCGCCGGGGAAGCGCGCGCACAGCGCGCGCACCGCCTCGCGGATGGCACGGGCGTCCTGGGGTTCGGTGAAGTCCAAGCGCTCTCTCTCCTCAGCCGAGCCGGCGTTCGAGCTCGGCGGCGATCTCGAACAGGTCTGCGGCAGCACCGTAGTGGGCGACGTCGAAGATGCGGGCGCTGGGGTCGGTGTTTACGGCGATGATCGTCCTTGACTCGGACATGCCGGCGAGGTGCGGCGCGGCGCCGGAGATCCCGAGCGCGAGGTACACCCGCGGTGCGACCGTCCTGCCCGAGCGCCCGACCTTGCGCGCCTTCGACACCCACCCGGCCTCGACGAGCGGCCCAGACGCGGACAGGATCGCTCCCATCCGCTCGGCCAGCCGCTCGAAGCGAGGGATCTCCTCGGCGTCCTTGACCCCCCGTCCGATTGACAACAGGAAGTCGGCCTTGGCGATGTCGAGCCCGTCCCGCGGCGGCTCGCGCAGCTCGAGGCGCCTGGTGCGCGCGCGGCCGTCGAGGTCCAGGTCGAGCCTCGTGATCGGCACGGGCTGCTGCGCCGCGTCGGAACGGTCCGCGGTGCCCGAGGTCCCGGCGGCGCCGGGGTCCTCAGCGGCTGCCGCGTCCGGTGCCTGGAAGGCGCCTGTGCGCAGCAACAACAGGACCGTCGCCTTGCCGGGGAAGTCGAGCTCGGCGACGAGCCGCTCGCCGTGGGCACTGCGCAGCGCCGAGAGCCCCTGCTCCCCCCAGGCCGCGCCGGTGACGTCGCTGGCGAAGCCGAGGCCAGCACGAGCCGCGACGGCGGGGGCGAAACCGAGCGCGTCGAGGGTGTGGCTGGCGAGCACGACGCTAGGGCGCCGCGCGTCGATCAGGCCTCCGAGCGCCGCCTGCCAGACGTGCGCCTCGAAGCTCTCGCACGGCGTCGGCACGAGCACGATCTCCGACACGCCGGCGGCGGGGAGCGCGTCGGCGCGCAACTCGTCCTCGGGGCCGATCAGCGCGAGCGTCAGCGGGCCGGCGCCCTGCTCGCTGAGCGCGCGAGCGGCGCCGATCAGCTCAAGGCTCGGGGAACGCACGGCGCCGTCGGCCAGCTCGGCGAGCACGAGCACGCCGCTCAACGGGCAGCCTTTCCCACGACGCGGCCAGCCTCTCCCACGACCGGGGCAGCCTCCCTCACGGCACTGGCGACCGCTCTAGCGATGCGGGCAACCGCTCTCACAACGCGAGCTCCTCGCTGACGATCGCGGCGATGCGCGCTGCAATCTCCTCGGCGGACCCCTCGATCATGCGCGCGTGTGTGTCGCGCTCGGGCACTGCCAGGCGCACGATCCGTGAGCCGGCAGCGGCGCTCAGCGTGACGGCGTCGAGCCCCAGCTCGTCGAGGCCGAGGCGCTCGAGCGGCGTCTCGCGCGCTTGCTTGATCGCCCGCAGCGTCGCGTGGCGCGGCGCGTTCGTTCCGCTCTGGACGGTCAACAGCGCGGGCAGCGACAGCTCGAGCACCTCGACGGCGCCGCCGTCGAGCTCGCGCTGCACGGTCAGGCGCTCGCCCTCGCGCGCGATCGCGCCCACGACGGCCACGTGCGCGAGCTCGAGCAGGCCGGCGAGCGCGACCCCGGTGGCCGCGTTGGCGGCGTCGGAGGACTGCGCGCCGCACAGGATCAGCTCGGGCTGCTCACGCTTGGCAAGCGCCGCCAGCACCACGGCCACCTCGAGCGCGTCGGCGTCCTGCAGCGCGGGGTCCCAGATCCGCACGGCGCGGTCGGCGCCCATCGCCAGGTAGGAGCGCAGCCCCGCCTCGGCGTGCTCGTCGCCGACGGTCGCGACCACGACCTCGCCCGCTCCCTCGGCCTCGACGAGCGCCAGCGCGGCCTCGACGGAGAACGCGTCCCACTCGTTCAGCTGCCACTCCAGCTCCTCGACCGGGACCGTGGCGCCGCCGTCCGGCGTGAAGTCGTCCGCCAGCCTCGCGACCTGCTTGACGGGTAGGAGGACCTTCATGGCGACTCAGGCGATCATGGTGCCGGTCGAGTCGTGCGAGTGGAGCGCCTTCTTGACGGTCTCGTGCACCTCCCAGCGGGCGCGCGTGCCCTCGGGGATGAAGACGACTTCGCCAGGTAGCACGGTCACCGCCTCGCCGCCTTCGGGCGTGATCGTGCAGCGCCCCTCGACGAGGCAGATCGTCTCGGCGGGCGAGGTCAGCCAGAACACGCCCGGCGTGCAGTGCCACACGCCGTTGTAGTGCGTGTTGTCGTCCGAGCGCCACAGGATCGCCATGCTCGAGACCGGCTCGCCGGAGATGATGTCCTCGGGCGGGATCGGGGCCGGCTCCATCGGCGCGTCGAGGACCGGGTACTGGACGATCTTGTGAATGTTGTCGATCCTCGCCTGCTCCATGTCTGCTCCTCGCTTGGGGTGGTGTCGTTCTAGACGGCGGCGCTCGCCTGGCGCTCGCTGTGGAGGTCCGGCAGCTCGCGGATGAACGGCAGTGCCACCGCCGGGTTGGCGCTGTCGATCTCGCGCGCCAGGCGGTGACCGTCGAAGATGCAGTCGGCCGGCCGCCGCGGCGCCACGCAGTCGCCGATCCGGTAGACGGCCTCGATGCCCTCGCGCTCCAGCCGCTCGGGGTCGGCCTGCAGGGCGCGGTAGACCGTGTCGTCGGACTCGCGCTGCGTGACGAGCACGACCGCGTCCGCGTCCCAGTGCACCTCCGCACCGCCCCACACGTTCTGTCCGCTCATGCGACCGGGAGCGATCTGAGAGAGCAGGTGACCGGTGAGGACCTCGCCTCCCGCTCCCCGTATTTCCCTGTTGACGGGACCGCCCTCGCCGGTGAAGAACATGAAGTTGGCGAAGGTCGGCTGCGGCGTCACCACCCTGACCTGCTTGCCGGCCGCGAGCAGGTGCTGCGCCACGCCGACGCCGGTGTAGTAGCCGTCTGTGTCGTACACGAGCACGCGCTCGCCGTCGATCGCCCCCTTCGCCACCGAGACCTGCTCCGGCGAATACACGAAGTCCGCGTCGGCGCCCGGGATCGGCAGCTGCGTCGTGCCGTTGAGGCCGTCCACGCGCCAGCGCGCGCCTGTCGCGACGACGACGATCTCGGCGCCGTACTCGAACACCGCGTCGGCGTCGAGGCGGGTGTCGAGGATGACCTCAACGTTCTTCAGCTTGTCGAGCTGGATCTGGCGGTGGGTGATCACTCGCCCCCACTCGCCCAAGTTCGGGTAGGCGCTGATCTGGCGCATGCAGCCGCCGATCGCGTCCTGGGCGTCGAGGAGGTGCACAGCGCTGAGGCCGCGCTTGCCGAGCACCATCGCGCACTCCATCCCCGCGGGGCCGGCGCCGAGCACGAGCACCGTCTTCTCGGCGTTGGCGGCCTTGCTGAAGCGCTCCGGGTGCCAGCCGCGGCGGAACTCCTCGCCGAGCGTGGCGTTCTGCGTGCAGATGATCGGCAGCGACTGCCAGAAGCGCGAAGCGCAGATGTTGCAGCCGATGCACTCGCGGATGTCCTCGTAGCGCCCCTCTTCGATCTTCTTGGGCAGGAACGGGTCGGCGATCGAGGGGCGCGCAGCGGCGATCACATCGATCACACCCGAGCGGACGGCCTCGGCCATCGTGTCGGGGTTGGTGAAGCGCCCGACCGCGGCGATCGGCTTCTTCGTCGCGCCCCGGACCGCCGCGTAGTAGTCCCTGAAGTTGAATTCGCCACCGAGGCGGGAGGCGATCACGTTCTTCTCGGGCCAGTCCGCCGAGCTCCATCCGCCGACCTGCAGATCCCAGAAGTCCACGAGGTGGTCGGCGAGCTCCATGAACTGGTAGGCCTCCTCGCCGGCGCGAATTCCCAGCGGGCTGTCGTTGAGCGTGTCGATGCACAGCCGCGCGGCGATCGCGCACTCCTCGCCGACCGCCTCGCGCACCATCTCGATCGTCTCCAGCCAGAAGCGGGCTCGGTTCTCCAGCGACCCGCCGTACTCGTCCGTGCGCTTGTTGAGCTTCGCCATCAGGAAGTGGCCCGTGATCGCTCCGCCCTCCGACCCGTGCACGTTGACGATGTCGAAGCCCACGTCCCGCCCGCGCTTGGCCGCGGCGACGTAGTAGCCCTGGATCTCGCGGATACCGGCCTTGTCGAGCTCGTAGCAGGCGGCCGTGGCAAGGGCCTCGTCGGAGACCTGGCTGGGGGCCGGCGCGGGCACCCGTGTCTCACCGTTGGCGGAGGTGTAGCCGCCGTGCCACAGCTCCACGCCAGCGAGCGCGTCGTGCTCGTGCGCGAGCTCCACCATGCCCTGCAGGTTGCGCGCGTCCTCGTCGTCCCACAGCCGCGCCGAGACGATCGGGCGCGCGTCGCTGGAGGGGTGCACGGAGCAGAACTCCGTGTTCACCGCCGCCCAGCCACCCTCCGCCTTCATGCCGCGGATGCCGGCCTGCGATCCCGGAACCTCGGCGCCGAAGCTCGTGCAGTGCGGGCTCTGGTAGAAGCGGTTGCGCAGCGTGTGCGGGCCGATCGGCACCGGCTCGAAGAGGATGTCGTGGCGAGGGTCGCGGGCCATCAGCCTGTGCCTATCTCGCCTTTGCCCGGTCCATACCGATCAGTCGATATAGCGTACAGAGTGCCGACATATCGGTCAACCATGGGTGCCCGGTTCGGGCGTGGTCCGCACCCGTTCACGGCGAAGCTCTGCCGCCAGAGCGCGCGTGGCGTTCGGCGCGCAGCTCCGCCGCGAGCGCATCGTCGCGGCGCTCGCGCAACTCGGCCAGCACCTGCCGATCATGGGGAATGTGAGGGTCAAAGCCGCTCGTACTCGTGGCGTCGGAGAGCACGGGGAAGAGGTTGGCTGCGATCGCGTCGAACGTCTGCGCGCCGCCGAGGCCGACCGTCTGGAACGGGCCGGTGAGCCGCCAGCGCCGCGCGAGCCCGTCGCGCATCACCTCGTCGATCGTCTCCGGCGTTGCGACGCCGTGCTCGACCAGCCACAGGCACTCGCGCAGCATCGCCGACTGCAGCCGGTTCCACAAAAGGCCGGGCACCTCGCGCTCGAGCAGCACCGAGCGCTTGCCGATCGCGCGCAGCAGCCCGGCGAGGCGGTCGCGCAGCACCACCGGTGTGCGCTCGCCGGCGAGCACCTCGACCAGCGGCATCAACAGCGGCGGGTTCCAGTAGTGCGTGCCGACGATCCGCGTGGCGGCACCGGCGGCCTCGCCGAGCGCGGAGATCGCGATCGAGGAGGTGTTCGTCGCCAGCACCGCGTCCGGGTGTGCGGCCAGGAGCGGGCGCAGCACCTCGGCCTTCAGCGCAAGGTCCTCGGGCAGCGACTCGACGATCACGTCGGGGGCATCCTCGACGGCGCTCGGCTCCCCGCCGGGGCTCGGCTCCCCACCGAAGCGCATCCGGCCCCGGGCGAGCTCCACCGCGGCTTCATCGGCGAGACCGTGATGCAGCACCAGGCCGAGGGCGGCATCAATGCGTGCCTGCGCAGCCGCGCGGTCGCGCACAATCCACACGACCTCACAGCCCGCGAGCGCGTACTCGCAGCCGATCTGCGAGCCCATCAGGCCGGCGCCGACGAGCGCGACGCGCGTCACGGCAGCGCGGCTCCGCTCGAGGTTCCGAGCACCATCAGCGTCTTAGTGCCGGTGACGCGGCCGCTGCGCCTGAGCAGGTCGATCACCCGCTTGAGATCCTCGACGTCGCGCACGCGGATCCACGCGAGCGCGTCGGGGTCGCCGGCGGTCGTGAAGATCGTCTGCACCTCCGGGATGTCGCCGCCGATGCCCGCGATCTCCTCGACGGTCGCGTTGCCGGCGAAGCGCAGCTCGGTGAACGCCTGCAGTGGCTGGCCGAGCTTGGCGTGGTCGACGCGCACGGTGTAGCCGGTGATGAAGCCGTCGCGCTCGAGCCTGTCGACGCGGCGCTTGACCGCCGGCGCCGACAGCGCGACCCGCTCGGCGATGTCGGCGAGCGTGCGCCGCGCGTCGCGCCTCAGCAGCTCGATGATCTCCAGGTCGGTGGCGTCGAGGTCCGGCTGGGCGACTCTCACGCAAGAATCCTATCGTCGATGGCGGATCGGTGTGTGAATCTTGCGTCATTGGGCACGATGACCACCACAAAGCCACGCGCACACCGCGCTTGGGCATCCTTATAAATAGATGTCTGCTGGCGCGTCGACCCTGCCCGACGTAGACGACCGAGCCGAGCTCGAGCGGCTGGCGGTGCTCGAGGCGGTGCAGCGACGCGTGCTGTGGCTGGCGATGAGCATGGTCCACCACGCCAACAAGGTGCGCGAGACGCCATCGGGGGTGAAGGTGGGCGGCCATCAGGCCTCCTCCGCGTCGATGGTGAGCATCATGTCGGCGCTGTACTTCGAGCACCTGCGCGGCCCCGACCGCGTGTCGGTCAAGCCGCACGCGGCGCCGGTGCTGCACGCGATCAACTACCTGCTCGGGCGCCTGGACGAGCGCTACCTGACCGAGCTGCGCGCGTTCGGCGGCCTGCAGAGCTACCCGAGCCGCGCCAAGGACCCCGACCCGGTCGACTTCTCGACCGGCTCGGTCGGGATCGGCGCGACCGCGACGCTCTGGAGCGCGCTCGCCCACCGCTACGTCGCCGGCCACTTCGAGGTGCCGCGCGGCGGGCGCCAGGTGGCGCTCGTCGGCGACGCCGAGCTCGACGAGGGCGCGATCTGGGAGGCGCTCGTCGACCCGATGGTCGCCTCGCTCGGCGAGGTGCTGTGGATCGTCGACGTCAACCGCCAGTCGCTCGACCGGGTCGTGCCGGACATCGCCGTCGGGCGCACCGCAGCGATGTTCGAGGCCGCCGGCTGGCAGACGATCACCGTCAAGTACGGGCGGCGGCTGCGCGCGCTGTTCGAGCGCCCCGGCGGCGAGGCGCTGCGGCGGCGGATCGACGCGATGCCCAACGAGGAGTACCAGCGGCTGCTGCGCGGCGACGCGGCCGAGCTGCGCGAGCGGCTGCCCGGTTCGGGTCGCGGCAGCAGGGAGCTTCGGCGGCTGCTCGAGGACCTCGACGACGCGGAGCTCTCGCGCGCGGTCCGCGACCTCGGCGGCCACGACCTCGCCGAGCTGCTCGACGCGTTCCGCCGCGCCGACGCGGTCAGCGACCGTCCGGCGGTGATCTTCGCGTACACGATCAAGGCCTGGAGCCTGCCGACCGAGGGCCACCCCGCCAACCACTCGGCGCTGCTCTCGAGCGAGCAGTGGCAACAGCTAGCGCGTCGACCTCGGCGCCGACGCCGACGACCCGTGGGCGCGCTTCGAGGACGGCACGCCCGAGGCGCAGCTGTGCGCCGGGGCCGCTGAGCGGCTGGCGCGCGAGGCTGTGGTCGAAACGCCCGCCGCCGGCGATGCCGGCGGACGTCGGGCGCGCGCACTCGGGCGCGGTCTCCACGCAGCAGGCTTTCGGGCGCTTCTTCATCGACCTCGCGCACGCCGCGCCCGAGGTCGCCGCGTCGCGTCGTGTCGGTCAGCCCCGACGTCGCCTCCTCGACGAACCTCGGCGGCTGGATCAACCGCGTCGGGCGTGTGGAACGTCGGCGAGCGCATCGACTGGTTCGCCGACGACCACGACACGCTCGTGCGCTGGCGCGAGTCAGAGCACGGCCAGCACATCGAGCTGGGGATCGCCGAGGGCAACCTCGTCGGCCTGCTCGGCGAGCTCGGCGCGACGTGGTCGCGCGACGGCCAGCCGCTGCTGCCGATCGGCACGCTGTACGACCCGTTCGTCAACCGCGCGCTCGAGCAGTGGTCGTTCGGCATCTACGCCGGCGGCCAGTCGATCCTGGTCGGTACGCCCGCGGGCGTCACGCTCGCGCCCGAGGGCGGCGCGCACCAGTCGATCATCACCCCGTCCGTCGGCCTCGAGCAGCCGCGCTGCGTCGCGTGGGAGCCGGCGTTCGGGCAGGACCTCGAGTGGATGCTGCTGCACGCCCTCGGCCAGCTCGGACGCGAGGGCGGGACCTCCGCGTATCTGCGCCTGAGCACGCGCCCGGTCGAGCAGTCGCTCGCGCGCGTGCCCGAGGACCCGCAGGCGCGCGAGCTGCGCCGCCGCCAGGTGCTCGCCGGCGGCTACCGCGTGCGCGAGAGCGCCGGCGCTCCCGACGTGGTGCTCGTGGGGATGGGCGCGATCATGCCCGAGCTGCTCGGCGCCGCCGACGAGCTCACGGCCGCGGGGATCGCCGTCGACGCCGTCTGCCTGACCTCTCCTGACCTTGTGTTCCGTGCGCTGCAGACGCGCCAGGGCCTCTACGACGGCGAGGACGCGGTGCTCGATCAGCTGTTCGGAGCCGAGCGCACCGCGCCGATCGTGAGCGTGCTCGACGGCCATCCGCACACGCTGTCGTTCCTCGCCGCGATCGCCGGCGCGCCGCTCGCCTGCCTCGGCGTCCAGGACTTCGGCCAGTCCGGCGACGTGCAGGACCTCTACCGCCACTTCGGCATCGACGCCGACACGATCGTCGGCGCCGCCCTCGACCTGATCCGCTGAGAACGACGATGACCGAGATCACCATGCCCCGGTTGTCCGACTCGATGGAGGAGGGGACGATCGTGCGGTGGTTGGTCGATGACGGGCAGCCCGTGGTGCGCGGGCAGGAGCTTGTGGAGATCGAGACGGACAAGGCGACCATCACGCATGTGGCCGATACCGATGGCGTGCTTGAGATCCTTGCGGCGGAGGGGACCTCGTTGGCGGTGGGGGAGCCGATTGCGCGGGTCGGCGGGGTTAGCGGACAGGCGAGCACCAACGGGAGCACAAGTGGGAACGGTGAGGTCTCGGCGCCCGAGGCCGTGCCCGTGACCGCGCCTGTCAGCGACGATTCGGCGACGGCGAGCAACGGCGGCGGGCGAGCCCCCGCGCTTGAGCCGGCCGGCGCGAACGACGGAGCGAACTTTGCGACGAGCGCACTGCTGGCGACCCCACTGGCGCGGCGTGTTGCGCGCGTGCACGCAGTGGAGCTTGGAGCGGTCGCTGGCACGGGGCCACGCGGACGGATAACGCGGACAGATGTGCTGATGGCCGCTGGCGTCGAGATTGCAGAGCCTCGTCGGGCGAGTGCGCGTCTGGCACCTGTCGTGCGCACGGCTCGTGTCGCCGACACGGCCACGGCCGTCACGGGCGCGAAGGGCGAGACAACGAGAGTCGAGGCTAGCCGGCTCCAGCAGCTGGTGGCGCGCAGGATGGCCGAGGCCAAGGCGACGATTCCCCACTTCCAGGTGCAAACGGAGGTGAAGATGGACGCGGCGATCGCATTGCGAGCCGAACTGAAGGCGAGCGTGGACGGTGACGCGGTGCCATCGCTGAACGACCTGATCGTGAAGGCGTGCGCGCTGGCCCTGCGTAAGCACCCCGCCGCGAACGGCTCCTATGTGGACGGCGGCTTCGAGCTGCACGGGCGGGTGAACATCGGCGTGGCGGTGGCGGCGGAGGACGCGCTGGTGGTGCCGGTCGTCAAGGACGCCGACACGAAGTCGCTCGGGAGCATCGCCCGCGAGACCAGACGCCTAGCCGAGCGTGTGCGCACGGGCGAGATCAGCCCGCCGGAGCTCTCCGGCGGCACGTTCACTGTGTCCAACCTGGGGATGTTTGGGATGACGGCGATCACGCCGGTGATCAACCCGCCGCAGGCGGCGATACTTGGGGTAGGGGCGCTGCGCGAGACGCTTGCGCGTGTGGACGGCGAGATCGTCGATCGCACACTAATGACGCTCACGCTCAGCTGCGACCACCGCATCCTCTACGGCGCCGACGCAGCGTGGCTGCTGGCGGACGTGAGGACGCTGCTGGAGACGCCGTTGGGGCTGGCGCTGTAGGGCTTATTCGTTGTGAGTATCTCTTCTACGCTGCGCTCAGTGTTGCGCGGCTCGTCACTGCAATGTGTAGTCGCTGAGTGACCGCTCACGCTATGGTGCCATCTGGCTGGACAGAGCGCCCAGCTCGTCAGCGATTGTGTATATCCATCGCACCTGCGGCTGTGCAGCCTGGTTCCACGAACGAAGGAAGCGACCGACGGAGGCCCCGGCGAATTGACGCCCCGCCAAGCCCAAGGTCGCCCTATCCATCTTTGCGCGCGCGTCATCCGAACCATGAGCAACTCGATGGCGAACCCAGCTGAACCACTCCAGGCGCGCCAGGCTCGAGGCTATGACCACCTCGTGCGGGCTCCCGACTACCCATTCCTTCGCTCGGCGTTCCACCTCCTTAGGGTTGTGCCAGAGCAGGTAGTTCTGTCCTGGGCGCAGCAAGGCTTTATATGCTTCCTTAACCGATCGTTCACGCGCTCGTTCTTCCTGAAACCGGGGGATATACAGCGGAGAGATGTAGCCACACATCGTCCGTAGGAGCGTGTCCTCGAGAAAGTTCTCCCACGCCACGAAGATACGGAGGTACGCCATCTCGTAAAGAGCCATCAGCCGCGGCGGGGTGAGTTCTCGGTACGGCACACTGCCCTGTTCGCTCCAGTCCCGAATGACCTCGCCGGCCTCGGGTAGCTCAGTGGCCGCCCTTACGGTCCTGCGGAACCCCGCTGCCAGTGCCGGCATCGGACGCGGCACGACTCAGAACGCAGCGTTGTAGATCTGTTCGACCCGCACCCGGCGGGGCTGGATGTTGTCTGTTTGCCGGAGCGATGCATTCACGAATGCCACGCGGTTGCGAGGCACCGGCTCCTCCTCTCGCGCAGCCGCGAGAATGCCGCTCAGCTCAGCGATCGTGGCCCGTAGCCGCTTGTTGTCTGCGGCGCGTAGAGAGTTCTTGGGAGTAGCTAGCGTCATTCCCGGCACGCCAAACCTCCTGTGATACACGGCTCCGAAGAGCGAGTAGAACAGCGGGCGCCTCCGAAACTCGGTGTCCGCTACCGAGTCGAGTGCCTCGGTGATGGACTCGAGTGTCGCCCGGAACCGATTTATCGTCTCTCGCCGCTGCGGGAACTCTTCGTCCAACTCACTGTAAAACTTTGTAATGCTGGTCTTCTTGTCCTGCAATCCGTCCAACTGGAGAATCATGAGCTCACTTACCATCTCAGCATCGTCCATCCGGGCGATTGCCCGCTCGGTGAAGATGCGATTTAGTCGCCAATACTCGACATACTCATGAGCCAGCTCGTACGCGGTCTGCTTGAAGAATCCAAAGTAGCGGCCGTTTCGGAGCTCCTGCGCATTCAAAGACACCGAGTATGTATTGAGTCTGGCAAAAATCTCCAGTACCTGGGCATCCGAGATCCCTGCGAAGACCTCACAGTAAAATGGATAAAACCGGATACGGTCCCGCTCTGCCTCGGTCAGCTCGCTGACCTCACGCCCTGCCCAAGGTGCCTCAAACGATGGCAACAGGGAGAAGCGGCCGTCCAAATAGTCGAGCACCGCAGAGATTCGCTGCTGCCCGTCGATCACCTCGCGTATAACTTGCGACTTATCGTCACTCTGCTTCACGCGTAGATACAGTGGCGGGACAGGGAAGCCCCGCAACAACGTGTCAATGAAATACGCCTTGGCGGGCCGCGGCCAGACCGACCGCCGCTGAAACTCCGGCGCTACAACGAGACCGCCGTGCTCGCGCCAACCCAAAAAGTCCAGTGGACTGTAGGTCGGTTTGTCGGGCTTCGTGAGTATCGGTACGGTTAGCGATTCCGCGCCTCTGGTCACAGACATGCGCCCACTCTACAGCCCCAGGCAGAACCCCTTCCGGTCCTGCCTCCGACATTGTAGGGCGCCCCATTTGACCAGCCCTCCGAAGCTCGAGCCGCGCCTCGTATCGGCGCCCGTGACCGTGGAGACGGCCAAGGCTCGCGGCGATGGTCGCCGACCAGTTCGCCTCGCTCACCTCCCCGCCCGCTCCCCCACCCCAATGCGGCTCTGTATGCCGGCATCCTGCACGTACATCCGTTCGTAGACGGCGACCACCGCGTACGCTTCGCCGCGCTATCCGCTGCGCTGTGGTGCTTCGGGCGAACGTTGGTTCATCGGTTCCTAGGAGATGATTGCGCACAACGACGCCTAGGTTCCAGCGCTTCAACGGCGGGGACGTGGAACCCTTTGCGCGACTCCTGGCGACGCGGCATCGACCATGCGTGCAAGCAGCAACCCGACATCAGGTAGCCTCAAGGCATGGAAAATGGGCCGTTTCCTCGGCAGGAGCTTAGCGGTGCCCATACGGTTTGTGGAGACCGGCTCGTGGAGACCACGCCAGAGGTCAACCGCGAAGTTGCCGAAAGCGCGATGCTGCTCTCCCAAGGCGCACGGCGCGCGATCGAGATGATGCGCAAGGCCACCGAAGCCGACGCTCACACTGAGCCCGCCGGTTAGTGGCCGCTGCGAAAGCGACGCAGCGCAGCTGCCGGCTCGGTGTGGCAGGAGATCGGGGTCAGCGTCTAGCGCCAGTTGCCCGAGACAAGCCCTGACGAGCCTCTGCATAGAGCGGCTCGGGGGCCATGTCAGCGCCGTTCGGCCACGTGACGGTGCCAGCCTCTGCGTCTACGGTCACTCGCGTGAAATAATCGGTATCGCGCAGCGGCTCGAATACTCCCCGCCATTCGCGGCCCGTGAAGTCGACCTCGCCGACCGTTCCGTCGTCGAAGGTCAGACTCAGCCGAGACTCGCCGCTGACCTCGACACTGATGACATCGTGCAGTTGCTCCACGAAAGCCATTTTACGCCGGGGCGTCGATCGGCTCCCGGTCGATCGGGCGTGTCGAGGGTCCGAAGACGTAAGTACCCTCGATCGCCATGTCTGGAGACCCCTATAGCGATGATTCTGGATCGTGTCGCAACGACTCTGAGGCGGCAAGAATTCAATGAGCGAGCGACCGATCCTTGCCGAGACGCGCACGCCCGACGGAGTGCGCGTGGTGCTCTTCGAGGACACGTGGCTGCTGCACGTATTGAACCCGGACGGCGGGCACGCCGAGTTGGAGCCGCACCTGAAGGCGGTGCTCGACACGCTCGAGTCTCCAGATCATCGGGAACCAGAGGACTGGCCGGATCGAGAGCGGTTCTTCAAGCGCGATGCCGGACCTACCAGCTGGCTGATGGTCGTCGTAGACTCTTCAGCGGAGCCGGTGCGGGTCGTGACGGCATTTGGCTTCGGACACGGGCGCTCCCCGGACGGATGGACACCATGAACGTCAAGATCGACGACCTCACCTTCGACCGCGGCCACTACGACGCAGAGGGCGACGTTCTCTATCTCGGGCGCGGAGGCACCAACTACGCATCGGATGCCGCGCTCACACCGGAGGGCCACGGCGTGCGATACGACGACCGCGGCGAGGTGATCGGCGTGACGATCATCAACGCACGACGGATCATCGAGCACGACGGGTACCTGACGATCACGCTCCCCCACTCGGTACGGGTCGAGGCCGGGGAGCTCGCTGCGGCGCTGGGCTAGCGCGCTTCTTGCCTCACCCCGCTACCCGTGCCCAAGCACCGGGTGCGGAGCGTAGGGCTCCTCCAGCCGCGCGAGCTCCTCGTCGCTCAGCGCCAGCTGCTCAGCGGCCAGAGCGTCCTCCAGATGCCCAACCTTGGTCGCCCCGACGATCGGCGCCGTCACCGCCGGCTTGGCTAGCAGCCACGCCAGCGCGACCTGCGCGGCCGGCACCCCGCGCTCCGCAGCCACCTCCGCCACCCGCTCGACCACGTCGAAATCGGTCGGCTGGTTGTACAGGTAGTCAGTGAACTGGTCGGTGTCCGCGCGCGTTGTGAGCCGCTCGCCGCCGCGCGTACGCGTCCCCGCGAGCACCCCGCGCGCGAGCGGGCTCCACGGGATCACCCCGACGCCCTGATCGACGCACAGCGGGAGCATCTCGCGCTCCTCCTCGCGGTAGACGAGGTTGTAGTGGTTCTGCATCGAGACGAAGCGCGTCCAGCGGTGTGTCTCGGCCACGTGCTGGGCCTTGGCGAACTGCCACGCGAACATGCTGCTCGCGCCGATGTAGCGCGCCTTGCCCGCGCGCACGACGTCGTGCAGCGCCTCCATCGTCTCCTCGATCGGAACGCGGCTGTCCCAGCGGTGGATCTGGTACAGGTCGACGTAGTCCAGCTGCAGGCGCTGCAGCGACGCGTCGATCGCGCTGAGGATGTGCTTGCGCGAGAGCCCGCCCCCGTTCTCACCGGCGGTCATCGGCATGAACACCTTCGTCGCGAGCACGTACTCCTCGCGCGTCAGCAACTTGGCGAGCAGGCGGCCCGTGGCGATCTCGCTGGCGCCCTGCGAGTACGTGTCTGCCGTGTCGAAGAACGTGATCCCGCCCTCGACGGCGGCGCGCACGATCGGCTCCGCGGCCTGCTCGTCGAGCACCCACGGTTTGTCGCTGTCGTTGCCGAAGCTCATCATCCCCAAGCACACGCGCGAGACCCGCAGGCCGCTCGCGCCGAGGTTCACGTACTGCATCGGCTCAGCCCGCCGCGGCGCGCGGCACGGTCGACTTGGCGCGACTGCGACGGGCGCGCGGCGCCGGGGCGGCCGCGGGTGCAGGGACGGGCGCGGCCAGCGCGAGCAGCCCATCCATCCCCCGCTCGATGCCCGCGGTCAGCACGTCGATGTCCGGAGCCCCGTCGTAATCGCCGGTGACCCCGAAGTACAGCCCGCCGTCGTAGGAGAAGATCGCGACGACGATGCGGATCGAGCCGACGACGGGGACGAACGGGTAGGACTGCAGCAGGCGCCGGCCGAGCGTCTGCACGGGCTGCTGGGGACCGGGCACGTTGGTCGTCGCCGTGTGCATGTTCAGGCGCGGCGAGACCGTCACCAGGCGGCTGCCGAGCGCCAGCAGCAGCGGCGGCGCGAACCCGGACATCGAGGTGAGCACGTCGCCGGCAACCGCCTGCTTTGACTCCTTGATCCCATCCATCTCCCGCCGGATCGTCTCCAAGCGTGCTGCGGGATCGACGAGCCCGACGGGTAGCCCGGTGAAGACGGCGGACACGCGGTTGTTGTAGACGCCGCGCTCACCGCGGCGGCGTACCGACACGGGCACCATCGTGCGCACGACGCGGTTCGGCGCGACGTCCTCGCCGCGGGACTCGAGCAACTCGCGAAAGCCGTTGGTGATGAGCGTCAGCACGACGTCGTTGACGGTGCCGCCGAGCGCGGCGCGCACGGTCTTGACGTCGGTCAGGCGCACCTGCGCCCAGCTCCAGCGCCGATGCGGCCCGATCGGGCCGGTCAGCGAGGACGCGGCTACGGGGCGCATGCTCGGCGACGCGGCGGCCGCCGCGCGCGCGACCTCCGCGAGTGACGCAAGCGTCTGGCGCGGTGCGAGCAGCGCGCGGCGCACGGCTTCGACCTGCCCCGCGGGGCTCGCCCGGCGCGCGATCGTGCGGACGAGGATCTCCAGGCCCGACGGCTCGGGCCCGGCCGACCATTCGCCGCTCGCGGCGCCGGTGTCGGTGTCGTCGGAGAACATCACCGACATCAGGTCGGTCGCGGCGACGCCGTCGACCATGCAGTGGTGCACCTTCGACAGCATCGCCCAGCGCCCATCCTGCAGGCCCTCGACGACCCACAGCTCCCACAGCGGCTTGTTGCGGTCGAGGGCTTGAGAGAACACGCGGCTGGCCATCGAGCGCAGCTGCCGCTCGGTCCCTGGCGCGGGAACCGCGGTGTGGCGGAGGTGGTAGTCGAGGCTGAAGTGCGGATCGTCGACCCACACCGGCGAGCCCGCGGCGAGCGGCACAAAGCGGACCTTCTGGCGGTAGCGCGGCACCAGGTCGAGCTTGCCGGCAACCATCGCGCGCAGCTCCTCAAACGGCGGCGGCGGTCCCGCGAAGATGCTGACGGCGCCGATGTGCATCGGCGTGGTGTTGTTCTCCACGTGCAGGAAGGACGAGTCGACCGGACTCATCCACTCCATGCAGCCTCCATCGAGCGGTCGAGCACCCGCTCGAGCACGCGGTAGACCTCCGGGTGCACCGACATGCCGCAGTGGCTCGAGTCGACCTCGACCGACTCGGCGTACGGGTCGACACACGCGCGCCAGTCGACGATCGCGTCGCTGCGCGAGTGCACCGCCACCGCCTCGACTCCTGGCGGGAGCGCGGCCGTCAGGTCGTCCCTGAACGCGGTGCAGCAGTCGCCGTCCTTGCAGGTGGTCGAGAACACCCCGGGCAGGCCCATGTCGCCGAGTCGCGCCATCCAGCGGACCGTGCGCAGCACTGACGGCGAGACGGCCAGGCCGTCGCACACCGGCGAGCCGAGCATCACGAGGCCGGAGACGTTCTCGGGGTCGCGCACGGCCAGCGCGCGGGCGAGCGTGCCGCCGCGGCTCTGGCCGATCAGCACCACCGGCGCGTCGCACTCGGCCGCGAACTCCCGCAGCTGCTCCTCCAGGCGCGAGACGATCCGCTCGGCGCAGCCGACGTTGATGCGCATGCCGCTCATGCACACGCGATGGCCGCGGCGCCGCAGCCAGTGGCGCAGCACGCCCAGCGAGTTATCGCCGGCCATGAACCCGGGAATCAGCAGCACCGGCGGGGCATCCGTGAGCCGACTCGGCGCCCGCAGGCTCGGGTCGGCGAGCAGCCGCGCGAGCTCGCCGCTGTAACGAAGCTCTCCCCACACGGGCGCCACCGCCACCCCCGCCATGCTCTCCCACGCAGTCATGGTTGACATAGAGTACGCCGTATGGAGCTTCGCGACCGGCACATCGTCGTCACGGGCGGCGCCGGCGGCATCGGCCGCGCGCTCGCGCGGCGCTTCGCCGCCGAGGGCGCGCGTGCGGTGGTGGTCGCCGATCGCGACCTGGCGCAGGCGCACGCGATCGCCGGCGAGATCGGCGAGCGCGCGCTGGCGGTCGGCTTCGACGCGGGCGAGGAGAACAGCGTGCGCGAGCTGATCGCGACCGCGAGCGAGGCAAACGGGGCGATCGACATCTTCGTCTCCAACGCCGGCGTCGGCGGCGCTGGCGGCGGCCCCGAGGCCCCCGACGATGCGTGGGATGAAGCGTGGCGCGTGAACGTGATGGCGCACGTGTGGGCCGCGCGGGCGCTCTTGCCGGAGATGCGAGAGCGCGGCGAGGGCTACCTGATCAACACCGCCTCCGCCGCCGGCCTGCTGACGCAGGTCTCCTCGCTGATCTACAGCGTCACCAAGCACGCGGCCGTGTCGCTAGCGGAGTGGATGGCGATCGAATACGGCGACGCGGGCATCCGCGTGTCGTGCATCTGCCCGCAGGGAGTGCGCACGGCGATGCTCGACCTCGCGTTCGAGGACGCGGCGGCGGCAGCCGCGCTGACGGCCGGTGGGCTGATCGAACCCGAGGACGTGGCCGACGCGGTCGTCGCGGGGATCAACGAGGAGCGCTTCCTGATCCTCCCGCACGAGAACGTGAAGGAGTTCATGGCGCGCAAGGGCACCGATCCGGAACGCTGGATCAAGGGTATGCGCCGGCTGGTCCGCGACGCGCGCGCCGCCTCCGGCGCTCAATAACGAACGTCAGCCTCAGTGCGTCAGTGGGCGTGCTCGGCGGCCATGGCCGTCTGCGTATGACGCCCGTCGAGATAGATCGGGTCGTGCGAGCAGATCAGCTCGACCTCGTCCGAGTGGCGCAGCGCGAGCTCGCGCAGGCGCTCGACGTTGCCGTGGCGTGCCGCGCCGTCGACCTGATCGAAGGCGGCGAACGCGGCGATCCCGCGCGGGCAGTGCGGCGGCGTGGCGACCTCTCCGTGGTTGAAGTAGGAGTCGCCGCAGTGCAGCAGCCAGCCGCCTCCGCGCCTGATCGCCACGCCCGAATGCCCGTGCGAGTGGCCGTACAGCGGGATCATCAGGATCTCGGCGTCGCTGCCGGGCAGGATGCGCACGCTCTCGAACCCGTGCCAGGAATCGCCGCCGGGCTCGTGCTCGACCCAGCGGGGACCGTGAGCCCAGTGCGCGGCGACATAGCGCGGGCGGTCGCGCCAGCTTGGCTTCATGGCCGCCCGCAGCTCGCGGCCGAGCAGGTGCACCTCGGCGTCGGGAAAGTCCGGCAGCCCGCCCGCGTGGTCGAGGTCGAGATGAGTAGTGATTATGTGGCGTACGTCGTGCGGGTCGAAGCCGAGCTCGCGGACCTGGGCGATGGCGGCCTCGGCGCCGTTTACCTGCGGGCGGACGACCGCGGTGAACGCACGGCCGAGCTGGCGGGGGTTGCGGATGTCGTCGAGCCCGAAGCCGGTGTCCACCAGCACGAGCCGTCGGCACCCTCGATCAGCAGGCAGTGGCACACGAGCCGCGCCGTCGCGAGCAGGCCGCCCTCGCCGGTGAGCATGCGCGCGCCGCGCGGGCACATCGTGCCGCAGCCGAGGTGGTGGATCGCGCGCGGAGCGGTGTTCAACGCGAACCTCCGCTTCGCCTCACGCGGCGCTCAGCGCGGCGCTCGGCTCGGCCAGCGCGCGGCCGTGGCGGATCAGGTCGGCGGCGCGCTCGGCGACGGCGATCGTCGGCGCGTTCGTGTTCCCGCGCGGGACCACCGGCATCACCGACGCGTCGACGACGCGCAGGCCCTCGAGGCCGTTGACGCGCAGCTCGGCATCGACGACCGCCTCCGCGTCATCGCCCATGCGGCACGTGCCGACGGGGTGATAGACGGAGTAGGTCGTGCGCGCGATCAGGTCGCGCATCGCCTCGTCGCTGTCGCCGCGAGGCGCCGATGCACGGCTCGACGCAGTAGGGCGCGAGCGCGGGCTGGGCGCAGATCTCGAGCGTCAGGCGCATGCCGGCGATCATCCGCTGCATGTCATCGCCGGCGGTGTAGAAGGCGTGGTGGACGATCGGCTTCGCGCTCGGGTCCTTGGAGCCCAGGCGCACGTTGCCGCGGCTGTGCGGCGTGAGCAGGCACGGCGAGACGAGCACGCCGTGGGCGTCGGGGTCGCTCATGCCCTCGTCGATCAGCGCCAGCGGCACGAAGTGAAACTGGATGTCGGGCGCGGGCGCGTCGGCGCCGACGCGCGCGAAGCCGCCCGACTCGGCGAAGTTCGAGGCGAACGGCCCCGTCTGCGTGGCTTCGTACTCTGCCAGCGCCTCTGGCTGCAGCGACAGCAGCAGGCTCTGCTCCTCGGGCGTCGTCCACACCGCATAGGCGCCGGCGTGGTCGGAGAGGTTCTCGCCGACCGCCGGCTGGTCGAGCAGCACCTCGATTTCGCGCATCGTCAGGTGTTCGGCGGGGCCGACGCCGGAGAGCATCAGCAGCTGCGGCGAGTTGTAGGCGCCGCCGCACAGGATCACCTCGCGCTCGGCGCGCAGCTCCTGCGCCTGGCCGAGCTGGCTGGCCTGCACGCCGACCGCGCGCGTGCCCTCGAACAGCACCCGCTGCACGAGCATGTACGGCATCACCGTCAGGTTCTCGCGCTCCATCGCCGGGTGCAGATAGGCGACGGCGCGTGCTCGCGCGCATGCCGCCGCGCTGGGTCACCTGGTAGAGGCCGACGCCGTCCTGCTCATCGCCGTTGAAGTCCTCGTTGCGCGCCAGTGCCCGCCTGCACCCCGGCCTCGACGAACGCGCTCGCCATCACGTTGCGCGAGCGCCCCTCGCTGACAGGCAGCGGCCCGCCGGCGCCGTGCCAGCGCGAGGCGCCGCGCTCGTTGTCCTCGGACTTAAGGAAGTAGGGGATGAGGTCGGCCGCCGACCAGCCGGGCACGCCCCATTCGTCGTAGTCGAGCCGGTTGCCGCGGATGTAGACCATCGCGTTGATCGAGGAGGAGCCGCCCAGCACCTTGCCGCGCGGCAGCGGGATGCGCCTGTTGTTGCACTCCGGCTCGGGCGCCGTGCAGTAGTCCCAGTCGACCTCCGTGCGCGGCAGCTGCAGGTAGCCGAGCGGCACGTGGATGTTCTCGTTGACGTCCGGCGGCCCCGCCTCCAGCAGCAGCACCTGCACGTCGGGGTCCTCGCTGAGGCGGTTGGCGAGCACACAACCCGCGGATCCCGCTCCCACGATCACGTAGTCGTACATCTCATCCCCTTCCCCTTGCTTCTCGACGCTCACGATACCGCTCGGGGCTATCCGGATGACGTCCCACACCAGGCCCACCCGCTCCAGCCCCGCGATCAGCCACGCGGACGGATCGAGCTGCCACCAGCGCAGGCCGTGGCGCGCGGAGGTGGGGAAGGCGTGGTGGTTGTTGTGCCACGCCTCGCCGAGCGTCGGCAGCGCCAGCCACAGCAGGTTGCGCGACTCGTCGCTCGTGGCGAAGCTGCGCCGCCCGAAGAAGTGGCACAGCGAGTTGATCGAGAAGGTCGCGTGGTGCAGGCAGAACATCCGCACCGCGCCGCCCCACAGCAGCGCGGTCAGGCCGCCGACGATCGTGCCCGTGAGCGCGAAGCCGAGCCCGAACGGGAACGCGAGGCCGACGAGCACCCACAGCACGAACGTGCGATCGACGAAGCGCACCACCGGGTCGGCGAGCAGGTCCTTGGCGTAGTGCCGCTCGTCGGCCAGCGCATCGCCGCCGAGGATCCAGCCCACGTGCGCGTGGAACAGCCCGCCGAGCGCGCCGCGCCAGCCGCTCGCGTGGTCGACGTGCGGGCTGTGCGGGTCGCCCGGCTGATCGGAGAAGCGATGGTGCTTGCGATGGTTGGCGACCCACTCGATCACCGGTCCCTCGACCGCCGCCGAGCCCAGCGCCGCCAGCAGCCCGCGCAGCGCCGGGCTCGTCTTGAAGCTGCGGTGGGTCAGCAGGCGGTGAAAGCCGACCGTGATGCCCAGCGCCGGTCAGCAGGTAGGTGATCGCGAGCACGACCAGGTCCGGCCAGCGCAGCGCGCCGCCCCACGCGCGCCACGCGGCAAAGGCGACCAGCGCGACGGGCGACGACCATCACGACCACGTTCGCGACGCGGTCGACCGTCGCGAAGGCGCCGGGTTGCTCGACGGGTGCCTGCTGGGCGCTCCCCCGCTGGGCGCCGGCGCGCTCGACGCCCGCCGGGCGATTTACAGCCACGTGCTCGCCCGTCGCGCTTTCAAGCTCCGCGGGCGGCGACGCTGACACGGACTGCGGCTAGCCCTCGTCGAGCAGGGCGATCACGCCCATGGCGGCGGCCGACACGGCCGTGCCGGTCACCAGCGCGCTCGTGACCTTGGGCAGGTAGCCACCGCGCCCGCCGACGAAACCCGCGAGCGCATCGGCGGCGTCGCAGGCCAGCCCCGCGAGCAGCCACTGCCGCTGGGCGTCGCCGTCGGTGCTGAGCGCGCCCCAGGCGAGGGCCACGTCGCGCGCGCCGAACAGGCGCGCCAGATACGGCGACTGCGGGTTGGCCTTCGCGTCGAGCCCGAACAGCTTGCCCGCCACTCGCGGCGCGGACCAGGAGGCCGCGCCGATCGCGAGCCGCAGCCCGGCCAGGGCGCTCAACGTGCTCTTGCGGTTCACGTTCCGACTGTAACGCATCGCTCCCTGGGCGGACTGAATGTCGCACACATCCACTCCAACCCGAGGAGCACACGCAATGAAAGCAATAACCCGCCTCAGCGCGGCGACGCTCGCCGTGACCGCCGTGTTGGCCGGCGCCGTGGGAGCCGCGCCCGCGTTCGCGAACCGGAACGTCTCACGCGGTGTTCGTCCAGACGGACAACGTCAAAGGCAACCAGATCGTCGTCTACGACCGCTCGTCCGAAGGCACCCTCACCCAGGCCGGCGTCTACAACACCGGCGGGCTCGGCGGAGCGCTCGAAGGCTCGGTCGTCGACCACCTCGCCTCGCAGGGCTCGCTGGCCTACGACGCCCAGGACAGCCTGCTGTTCGCCGTCAACGCGGGCAGCAACACGGTCTCCGTCTTCGCCGTCTTCGGCGACAAGCTCGCGCTGCGCCAGGTGATCGGCTCGGGCGGGACGTTCCCCGTGAGCATCGCCGTGCGCGAGGGCGTCGTGTACGTGCTGAACGGCCTCGAAGGCGGATCGCTGCAGGGCTTCGCGGTGGCCGCAGGGCGTCTGGTCGCGATCCCAGGATCGAGCCGCGCCCTGGGCCTCGACTCGGAAGGCCCGCAGTTCACGCACACGCCGGGCACGGTCGTGTTCTCGCCGGACGGCTCGCAGCTGATCGTCACGACCAAGGCCAACGGCAACGACGTCGACGTCTTCGCTGTCTCGCCGGGTGGCGGGCTGTCGGCGACGCCCGTCGTGAACTCGCTGCCGGGCACCGTTCCGTTCGCGATCGTGTTCGACCAGCAGGGTCACCTGATCCTCGCCGAGAGCGCGGGCGCGCTCGCGAGCTTCCAGCTGCGCGAAAGCGGCGTGATCGACCAGCTCGACGTGGTCCCCTCAGAACAGATCGCCACGTGCTGGGTCGTGGAGGCGCGCGGGCACTTCTACACCTCCAACCCCGGCAGCGCCTCGCTGAGCGCGTTCGAGTCGAGCGCGGGCGGCCAGCTGCTGACGCTGCTGGGCGACACGCCCACCGACGGCGGCACGGTCGACGCGGCGGCGAGCGCCGACGGGCGCTTCCTCTACGTGCAGACGGGCGCGGAGGGGATCGTCGATGAGTTCGCCGTCGGCGCACAGGGGGCGCTGAGCGAGATCGGCTCGGTCACCGTCCCGGGCGCAGTCGGCGGCGAGGGCATCGTCGCCGGCTAGCAAAGGCCACGCCTTGCGGGTTGCGGCGCCGAAACGGGCGCCGTAGCCTGCGGGGCGGCGAAATGAACGGCATGTGCTGTGCTCACCGACTCCTATCCAATCCCCCGAGCGCGTGGGGCTGATCCCGCGCGATCGCCGTGCCGCTTCGCAAGCGCCGTGCAACGCCCGCGATGGACGAGGACGAGGAGCTCGTCGCGCGACTGCGCGCGGGCGACGAGCAGGCGTTCGTGGCGCTCGTCTCGCGCCACCACGCGGCGATGGTGCGCGTGGCCAGCTCGTTCGTGTCGAGCGCCGCCGTCGCCGAGGAGGTCGTGCAGGACACGTGGCTGGGCGTGCTGCGCGGGATCGACGGCTTCGCCGGGCGCTCCTCGTTCAGGACGTGGCTGCTGCGGATCCTCGTCAACCGCGCCAGGAGCACGGGCGTGCGTGAGCACCGCAGCGTGGCCGTCGGAGACGCGGGGCCGGCCGTCGACCGGTCTCGGTTCGACGCGTCGGGGGCGTGGATGTCACCGCCCCAGCACTGGGTCGAGGACAGCGAGGACCGACTGCTCGCGGAGGGGCTGGCCGATCAGATCCACGTGGCGCTCGGCGAGCTGCCGGCGCGCCAGCGCGAGGTCGTGGTGCTGCGCGACGTCGACGGGCTGAGCGGCCACGAGGTCTGCGACGTGCTGGAGATAAGCGAGGCCAACCAGCGGGTGCTGCTGCACCGGGGGCGCAGCCACCTGCGCCAGGCGCTGGAGAGCGAGCTGGGGGGTTTGTGAAGATGTTCTGGCAGCGTAAGGAGCTTGTGTGTCAGCAGATGGTCGAGCTGATCACCGACTATCTGGAAGGCGCGCTGTCGCGCCCGCAGCGCCGGCGTTTCGACGCGCACCTGGCGGGTTGCGAGCACTGCACCGAGTACCTGCACCAGATGCGCGCGACGATCCGGCTCACCGGGAGCCTGAGCGTGGAGGACCTGACGCCGGCGATGCACGAGGAGTTCTCCGAGCTGTACCGCCGCTGGCGCGAGGAGGAGGCGGCCGAGGAGTGAGCCGCGTCAGGCGCTGCTCGACGGCTCCCACAGGTCGATGCCGCCGTCGACGGCGTGGACGTCGATCTCGGCGAGCTCCGCGGCGGTGAAGTTGGCGTTTGCGAGCGCCGCGACGTTCTGCTCGAGCTGCGCGACGCTGCTGGCGCCGATCAGCGCGGAGCTGACGCGCGGGTCGCGCAGCGCCCACGCGATCGCGAGCTGGGCGAGCGACTGGCCGCGCCGCTGAGCGATCTCGTTGAGCGCGCGCACGTGCGCGAGGTTCTCCTCGCTGAGCATGCGTTCGTCGAAGGCCTCACCGCGACGCACGCGCGAGTCCTCGGGTACGCCGCCCAGGTAGCGGTCGGTGAGCAGGCCCTGCGCGAGCGGCGAGAACACGATCGCACCGACGCCGTGGCGCGCGAGCACGTCGAGCAGCTCCTTCTCGATCCAGCGGTTGAGCATCGAATAGGAGGGCTGGTGGATCAACAGCGGCGTGCCGAGCTCCGCGAGAATCTCGATCGCCTCCATGGTGCGCTGCGGCGAGTAGGAGCTGATCCCGGCGTACAGCGCCTTGCCCTGGCGCACGGCGGTGTCGAGCGCGCCCATCGTCTCGCGCAGCGGCGTGCGCGGGTCGAAGCGGTGCGAGTAGAAGATGTCGACGTGGTCGAGGCGCATGCGCGCGAGGCTCTGCTCGAGGCTCCCCAGCAGGTACTTGCGCGAGCCCCACTCGCCGTACGGTCCCGGCCACTGGTCATAGCCAGCCTTCGAGGAGATGATCAGCTCGTCGCGGTAGGGGCGAAGGTCCTCGCTGAAGATGCGCCCGAAGTTGGTCTCCGCGGCGCCGTATGGCGGGCCGTAGTTGTTGGCGAGGTCGAAGTGCGTGATGCCGAGGTCGAACGCGCGGCGCAGCGTCGCGCGGCATCCCCGCCAGCGGCCGGTCGTCGCCGAAGTTCTGCCACAGCCCGAGCGAGATCGCCGGCAGCTGGATGCCGCTGCTGCCGACGCGGCGGTAGGGCATCCGCTCGTAGCGGTCGGGGTCCGCACGGTAGAGCGGGACGGCGCGCGACGGATCGAACGGCATCCTCGCGAGTATTGCACTGTGAGAGCATGGGCTCGGCCATGAGCTACGCCAACGGTCTGCACGAGGTCGGGGATGGCCTGTACGCGTACCTGCAGCCGGACGGAAGCTGGGGTTGGAGCAACGCCGGGCTGGTCGTGGACGGCGAGAGCACGCTGCTGGTGGACACGCTGTACGACCTCGAGCTGACCGGGCAGATGCTGCGCTCGATGCGCCGGGCCGTGCCGGTGGCCGCGCGCATCGACACGCTCGTCAACACCCACGCCAACGGCGATCACTGCTACGGCAACCAGCTAGTCGACGGCGCGCGGATCATCGCCTCCGAGCGGACCGCCGCGGAGATGACCGAGCTGCCGCCGGCGGCGATGGCCGCGATGGTCGAGCGCGCGCCGGAGATGGGCGAGCTGGGCGCGTTCTTCCTGGAGTGCTTCGGCGCGTTCGACTTCAACGGCATCGAGCTCGCGCTGCCCGAGGAGACGTTCAGCGGCGAGCTGAGCCTGCGCGTCGGGGAGCTCGAGCTGCGGCTGCTCGAGGTCGGCCCCGCGCATACGCGCGGCGACACGCTCGTGCACGTGCCCGCCCGGCGCGTGCTGTTCTGCGGGGACATCCTCTTCTCCGGCGCGCACCCGGTCGTGTGGGAGGGGCCGGTGTCGAACTGGATCGCCGCGTGCGATCGGATCCTCGCGATGGACGTCGAGGTGATCGTGCCGGGCCACGGCCCGCTGGCGGGACCGGACGCGATCCGCGAGCTGAGGGCGTACTTCGAGTACCTGTACGAGCAGGTGCGCGAGCGCCATGCCGAGGGGATGACGGTGCTGCAGGCCGCGCGCTCGATCTCGCTCGAGCGCTGGGCGGACTGGGGCGAGGGCGAGCGCCTGGCCGTCAACGTCGCCAACATCTACCGCGAGCTGCGCCGGCGATCAGGAGCCGCTGAACCTGCTGGTGGCGTTCGAGGAGATGGCCGAGCTGGCGCGCTCGCGCTGAGCGCGAGTGCCGGTGAGCAGGCGCGCGAGCGCCGCCGCCTGCTCGCGGATCTCGGGGATCGCGGTGCTCTCGAGCAGCTCGCCGCGACGCGGCGGCCCGAGCGTGAAGCAGCGCCGGGAAACGGCGCCTTCGAAGTCGACGAGCGCGCCGTCGGGGCTCGTCGCGATGCCGATGCCGAGCCCGTCGGGACGCGCACGGCCGCTGGCGAGCAGCCTGCAGACGAGCGGGTTCGAGCTGGCGCTGACGGTGCGCAGGGGACCGGTCGCGTTGATCACCACGTCCGCGTCGAGGCGGCCTCCGTCGCCGAGCTCGACGCACACGCGCCCGCGGGCGCCGGCGCGCACGGAGCTCACGCCGCCCGAGTGGACCGCCAGGCGCCCGTCCGCGCTCAGCTCCCGCACGCGCTCGGCGACCGCCGGCGCGAGCCGGTGGCGATGCACATCCCAGTAGGGGCGAAGCTCACGCTCGAAGCGCTCGCGCTCGGCCGCCGTGAGCCCCTGCCACAGCTCCGTCGTGATTGGGCGCAACCCGTCGAGGACCGTGCGCCACTGCCCGGGCGCGGCGGCGGTCGCAGCGGTGACCGTCTGCAGGATCCGCTCGAGCGAGCACCCGCCGTGCAGCGCGAGCGCGTTCGGTGCGGGCGCGGGACCCGGCAGATGCGCGCGCGGCAGCCAGCCGTGGCGTGAGATCGCGCTCACCTCGGCGGCCGGATTGCTGTCGAGGACGCTCAGCGCGACGTCGACGGCGGTCAGGCCGGAGCCGAGGATCGCCACGCGGAGAGCGCCGCTGGCTCGATGGATAGCTTCGGGCGCCCACGGGTCGCGGATGAAGGCGGCGTGGCACGACGGGGAGACCTGCTCGAGCGTCGCCGGCGACGGGTTGCCGAGCGCGAGCACGACCGCGTCGGCTGACAGCACGCGCCCGTCGGAGAGGGTCATGCGCACGCCGCTGTGGTTGGGCGGCTCGAGCACGTTCTGGACGCGCGCGCAGATGAAACGCAGTCGCGTGCGCTCGCCAAAGCGCGTGAGCAGGTCCTGGAGGTAGGCGCCGTAGAGGCGACGCGGCAGGTAGTCGTCCGGCTCGGCGCCAAGACCGCGCCCGCGACACCAGCGCAGGAAGTCCTCCGGCTCATCGGCGAGACCGCCCATCGCGGCCGCGCGCACGTTCAGTAGGTGGCGCTCGTCGTTCGTCGAGTACGCGACGCCGACGCCGTGGCGGCCGGGGTCGATCAGCATCACCCGCACGTGCCCCGCGCGCAGCAGGTGCACGGCGGCGAGCGTGCCGCTGGCGCCCCCGCCCACGACCGCGATCACGCGGTCGCGCTCGGCCGTGCGATCCACCGGACGCGAGAAGCGCCGGCGCTCGATGGCATGCTCCCCGCGCTGGCGAGCGATCATGCCGCGCCTACGCGGCTGAGGATGTCGGTGGAACATGCGCGATCCAGATACAGCCGCTGCCGAAAGAACATACGCCGGCCCTCCTGGCCTATTCCTCACTTTCCTGATTGACAAAGTAACACACCACTGGGCGTGATTCAAGCGTGCAATCGAAAGTGCGCCGGGTCAACGCCGGCGAAGCGAGGACGAACGCCCGCGCTGTCAGCGGACCGTGGTCGTAAGGCCGACGACCGTGTGCACCGGCAGGTTGGCCGGCGCCTCGCCAGCGCTGACGATCGCAGCGACACGCGCGAGCGTTTGCTCCCGCTCCTTGACGGGCAGCGACGCGACCCAGCTGACCGACGCTATGTAGTCGACGAACTGCTCGGGGACCGCGGGTCGGGAGGCGGTCACGCGGACCTCGTGAGGCTCGCTCCAACCGCCGGCGGGAACGCCCAGCTCGGCGGCGATCGCACCGACGACCGCGGGCGCGTACTCGGGTCGCCCGCTCTCGTATACGCCGGCCACGTCGGCGAAGCCTGTGGCGAGGGGATGCAGCGGCATGAGCTGCAAGGTAGACGATCGTCAGCCGGCGACGACCCGGCGCCGCTGCTTCGGCCTGCGCTTTCTCGGACGCCCCAAGGACGCGTTCAGGATCCCGTTGACGGCGCTGACGATGATCGCCGCGAGCAATGCCCACCAGAACGTCGCGATCGTGAACTGCGGGACGATCCAGTGCGTCAGATAGAGCATGAGGACGTTGATCAGGAGATAGAAGATCCCGAGCGTGACGACGATAAGCGGGATCGAGAGGAACGCGAGCACGGGCTTCACAAACAGGCTCACCAGCGTGAACACGAGTCCGGCGCCGAGCAGCGCCCACCAGTCGCTGCCGTAGCTCAGCCCGGACAGCAGCCAAGTCGCCACGAACAGCGCGACGGTGTTGAACGCCCATCTGATGAGCAGCCTCCGCGTCACCCTGCACGACCCCTGTAGGCGCGGACCTTCGTGCGATTGCCGCAGATCGCCATATCGCACCACACGCCGGAGTGGTTGCGCGAGCGGTCGTAGAACGCCCACTGGCAGTCCGGGGAGCGACAGGCCTTGACCCGCTGCCACGAGCCGTCGCGGAGGCCGTCGGCGACGGGAATCAGCAGTCGCGCGAGCGCGGCGGCGAGGCCGCTGGCGGCGGGCGCGAGGCTGACGGTGCCGCCATCTGCGAAGTGCACACCGAGCTCGCCGTCTCGCGCCGCCCGCTCGAGCTGACGGCCGGCGTGCTCGTCTGGCGCGCCGCCGTTGTTGGCGAGCATCAGCGCTCGCAGCGCCTCGCGCAGGCGGACCGCGTTCAGACGGTCGGCCTCTTCGGGCTGCTCGCCATTCGGGGCAAGCAGCTGTGCCTCGGTGAGCCACGCGGAGAGACCGGGCGGCGTTGACAGCGTGTCCGTGCCGGCCTCGATGTCGAGCGTGTTGACGAAGTCGATGACCAGATTCAGTGAGTGAGGAGGGTCGGGCATCGTCATCGTGCTTGACACCAGCGTTTCTTGATGATAGGTTACGACACCGGCTAACTTCGTACGGAGGTGACATAGGATGCTATCGCAGAAGATCCAGACCGTCGACGGCGAGAGCTTCTCGGTCGGCTATGAACGCCGCGTCGTTCGCTCGCTGCGCCCGGGCCCGCTCGCGCGGCTCACGGCGCGCGTCCACTCGCAGTCGCTCGATCGAGCGCTGATCGCAGGCGCCGACCCGTCCGGCTCACCCCAGCTCGCCGCGCGCACTGCGCAGCTGACCTCGCCGCGCACTCGTGCACTGATCTCGGGAGGGCTCGAACGCCTGCTGCGCGGTGCTCAAGGACCGCAGAGACGGTGGTCGGCGATATCGCGACGCGGTCAGCTACTCGCGAACGCGTCCCGGCTGCACGAGCTGGCCGCTGTGCTCGCCAGCGACGTGCCGGTGTATGCGCGCGGCATCGCGCTGCTGAACGAGCTGCTGACGGATGGCAACGGCCCCGCGTATCACGGGACGGTCGAGAGCCTCGCGCGCCGGCTCGACGAGGCTCGCATGGCACTGGAGCGCTAACTCGCGCAGCGCCCGACGGTCGCCCGGCGGCCAACGCTCGTCGGGCGGCCGCTCGAGTAGGACATCCGTCGATGATCGCCATCCGCCGCGTCGCGTTGGATCAAAGTGGGCGGATGTCCTCGGTGCTTGAGCAGAGACGTGCGCAGCAGCGCAGGCTGGCGAGGGAGCACACGGCGCACGTCGACCAAAACGGCAAGCACCATAAACGCAAGCACAAGCGACGCAAGCCCGCCGACCGTCGCCCGGTCGTCCAGCTGCACGGCACGCTCGGCATGGAGCTGCCGCTGCCGCCTGCCTCGCCGCCCGCCCCATCCTCCGCCCCGGTGCCGGCGGTGGGCTCGCCGCCGCTGACGCTGGCGCAAGCGCAGCGCCTGCTGTGGCGCGCGGGCTTCGGGCCGACGCCGGGGCAGGCCGAGGCGCTCGTGGGCCAGCCGCTGGAACAGGTCGTGTTCAGCCTCACGCGCCCGTCGGGAGCGGCGACGTTGACGGGCCCCGCACCGGTCAACGAAGAAGGGGAGCCGCTGCAACCGGCGAGCGCGTGGGGCGACGATCACTGCTGGTGGCTTGACCGCATGGTCCGCTCCGACCAGCAGCTGGTGGAGCGCATGACGTTCATCTTCCACGACTGGTTCGCGAACTCCAACACGCAGGTCAACAGCCAGCAGCTGATGCTGGAACAGAACGAACTGCTTCGCTCGCTGTCACTCGGGAGCTTCGACGAGCTGTTCCTGGCGGTCACGACGAACCCGGCGATGCTGTTGTTCCTGAACGGTACGTCGAACAACAGGTGGGACCCGAACGAGAACTACGCGCGCGAGATGATGGAGCTGTTCTCGCTGGGCGCCGACCGCGGCGCTTACACGGAGGACGACGTGCGCGAAATGGCGCGGGCCCTGACCGGCTGGCGCAACGACTGGTCAGAAGAACGCGGCGATTACAACTTCCGCTTCGATCCGAGCTACCACGACGCGGGCAACAAGACGGTGTTCGCGCAGACGGGCAAGTGGAACTACGAAGACGCGGTGCGCCTGTGCGTCAGCCACCCACTGCACGCGTCGTTCTTCGTGACGAAGCTGTGGGGCTACTTCATCCCGAGCACGCCCTCGGAAGCGACGCTCGCGTCGCTTCAGGGTCTGTACCTGAGCTCGGGCCACAGCATCCGCGCGGTCGTGGAGGCGATCCTCCAGCACCCCGATTTCTATGAAGGCCCCGAGCTGGTGACGCCGCCGGTCGTGTACAACGCGGGCCTGCTGCGCTCGATCTCGCGCCCGATCGACTCGACGGCGTGGGCGTGGCTGTCGGCGAACGCCGGCCAGCAGCTGTTCTATCCGCCGAACGTCTCGGGCTGGGACTTCACCCGCTGGCTGGACACCTCGACGGCGAGGGCGCGCTGGGAAATGGCGAGCTACGTGACGTCGAAGACCTACCCCAACCCGTGGCCGGCGCAGGGCGAACCGCAGTACAGCTCGAGCGAGGATGCCGCGGCGGCGCTGTCGAGCGCGCTCGCCTACTGGGCCAACCCGAGCCTCTCACAAGAATCCGAGCAGCGCATCGCGGCGTTTGCGCAGTCGTGCCTTAAGGAACCGCTGGCGCAGTGGCAGCGCAGCCCCTACCGCGCGATGCGCCAGAACGCGCTGCGGATGCTGATCGCGACCTCGCCGGACATGCAGGTGAGCTGAGATGGCAAAAAGCTGCTCGTGTGAAGATTTCACCCGCTCGCAGCTGCTGCGGCGCGGCGCGGCGGTCGCGGGTAAGGGACTGCCGCGGATCGAGCCGGGCATGCCGCTGCCGGCCGGCACGGGCATGGACAGGCGCACGTTCCTGTTGCGCTCGGCCGGCGCGGCGCTGTCGGTGTATGGCGCCGCGATGCTCAGCCCGCGCCACTTCGAAGAGGGCATCGCGCAGGCCGCGGCGGCGGGCGGCTCAGGCGAACCGGTGCTCGTATCGATTTTTATGGAAGGAGGCTGGGACGCGTTGTCCGTGCTGGCGCCCGTTGGGGAAGCCAGATACAAAGAACTGCGCCCCGTGCTGGGCCTGCAGGAAGGCGCGGGCAAGGTCTTCACCGAGGACGAGACGCTGATGTGGCACCCAGCCGCGGGCGGCTTGGCGGAACTCCACGAAGAGGGCAAGGTGACGGTCTTCCCGGCGATCGGCTACGAGCCCTCTGAAGAGAGTCACTTCACGAGCCGTCACTACTGGGAGGTGGGCCAGCTCGACGCCAACGCGCGCTCGGGCTGGATGGGGCGCTACCTCGACCTGGTGGGCAATCCCGACAACCCGCTGCAGGGCCTGTCGCTGGACTATTCGCTGGCACCGGCGCTGGCGACGGAGACGATGCCGGTCGCGGCGGTGTCCTCGCCGGCGGACTACACGATGTGGGCTTACGGCCTCGGCGAACCGCTCACGGGGCCGGCGCTCGAGACCTACGGCGCGCTGGGCGCGCTGTCGGCACCCTCGCCCGCGTACGCGCAGGCGCGCAACGCGTCCTACGACACGGGCCTCGTGCTCGAAGAGATGGCGAACTTCGTCGACCTCGGAGAAAGAATCCGGCGACCACGCCCCCGTCGCCTACCCGCCGGGTGAATTCGCCGAACGGCTGGCGGTGCTCGCGGCGATGCTGCACACGGGCATGCCGATCAAATGCGTGTCGATGAACGCGGTCGGCTCCTACGACACGCACGCGAGCGAGGTCGACACGCTCACGACCAACCTCGAACAGACGATCCCCGCGCTGGTGGCCTTCCAGCGCGACCTCGAAGCGCGCGGCCTGGATCAGCGCGTGCTGGTCCAGATGTGGTCTGAGTTCGGGCGGCGGCCCAAAGAAAACGGCTCGGGCACCGACCACGGCGCGGGCGGCGTGGCGTTCCTGATCGGCACGCGCGCGGCCGGGAAGATGGTCGGCGAGTTCCCCGGCCTGACGAACCTCGACGAAAACGAAAACCTGATCCGGACCTCCGACTACCGCGGCATGTACTGCTCGCTGCTGGAACAGTGGTTCCAGACCGAAGCAGGCCTGGTGATCCCCGAAGCCGCGTCGTTCGAACGGCCGCTGCTGGTGGCATAACGCCGCTGCGGGCCCACCGGCGAGCGCGGTCTGCGCGGGCCTCATCCTCGGGCGTTGTTTCGGGCACACTTGACGGCGATGGAGCTCGTTGAGCAGGCGATCGCGGCACACGGCGGCCTCGAGACCTGTGGGACGGCGCGGAGGCGGTCAGCATCACGATCTCCTCCGGCGGCCTCGCGTTTGCGTCCAAGCTCCAGGGCCACGCCGTCCGCGACGTGCAGGCACGGGTCTCGACGAGCGGACAGCACGTGACCCTCACGCCATACCCGAAGCCCGGGCAGCGCGGAGTGCTCGAGCAGGACGGCACGGTCCGGATCGAGACCGACGACGGTGAGCTCGTGCAGGCACGCGCGAACGCCCGCGACGCGTTCGCCGACGTGCGCCACAAGCTGTGGTGGGACCGGCTGGACATCCTCTACTTCGCGACGTACGCGATCTGGACGTACGTGTCGGCGCCGTTCGTGCTCGCGCGCCCGGACTACGACGTGCGCGTGCTCGATCCGTGGGAGGAGGACGGCGAGCGCTGGCAGCGATTCGCGGTGCACTTCCCCGAGCACGTCCACACGCACTCGCGCGAGCAGGTCTTCTACATCGACGCGAGCGGCCTGATCCGCCGCCACGACTACACCGCCGAGCCGATCGGCGGCTGGGCGAGGGCCGCCCACTACTGCCTCGACCACCAGACCTTCGACGGACTGGTGGTCCCGACGCGCCGACGCGTCTTCCCACGCAGGGCCGACAACCGCCGCCGCGAGCATCCACGCCTCGTGTGGATCGACGTGCCAAGCGCCACCGTTGGAAGCTGACCGCGGTCAGTCGCGCGGCTTCAGGGCGGCCAGGACGCGATGGCCCGCGGGGTCCTCTGCGGTGGCGGGAACGATGCCGATGCGGGTCGCTCCGGCCGCGCGATAGCTGGCGAGGCGCGCCCGGATCTGGGCGTCGGAGCCGATCGCGCAGACCTGGCCCAGCAGCTCGACGGCGATCTCCGCAGCGAGCTCGCCGCGCCTGGCGCCCGCACGAGCGCGCTCGACCAGCTCGCCGAACCCAAGCTCGGTGAACATCTCGCCATAGCCCGGCGGGCGCAGGTAGACGGCGATCTGCGCGGCCATCTGTGCGAGCGTCGCCGCGCCCGGGTCGAGTGCGACGGTGACCCACACGGCGATCTCCGGAGGCGGACGGTCGTGGGCGCGCGCCTCGGCGTCGACGATCGCGCGAACGTGCGCGACGCGCTCGGGCGTGACGAGGTTGAGCACGACCTCATCGGCGCTGCTCGCGGCCACGCGCGTCATGCTCGGGCCGAACGCGGCGAGCGAGATCGTGGCGTTGGGCTGCGGTCGTTTGAGGCGAAAGCCGTGTGCGCGCACGTGCTCGCCGGAGTAGTCGGCGCGGTCGCCGGCGAGGATCGAGCGCACGGCCTCGACGGCTCTCGCGTGCGCGCGGGGCGAGCGCGGTCCACGGGCGGTCGTGCCAGCCGCTGACGATATCCGGGCTCGAGGCGCCGAGCGCGAGGTCGACGTGCGCGCCGGTCAGGGTGGCGACCGAGGCGACTCCAAGCGCGAGCGCGACGGGGCTGCGCACGCCGACGGCGAGCGGCCCGATCTTCAGCGCGAGCGCTGGCGCGCGCAGGCCGACGGCGGTCGCCAGCGCGAACGCGTCGAACGTCGCCATCTCGCCGAGCCACATCGTGTCGAAGCCGTTGCCGCTGCGCCTCGACGGCGATCTCCAGCACCTCCTCGTCGGGCCGGTCGAGCCAGTACGGCGCGACGACCTGCAGATCGCCGCGCTCCCGGGAGGCGGCCGCTGTCACAGCTGCTCTGTCCGCGTCGGGCACGCCGAGCAGCACGCGCCCGGTGAGCTCCCAGATCGCCGGGTTGACCTGGAAGTGCGCGGTCGCGGTGTGGGCGTCGCGGAACCGTCGCTGCAGCGGCGAGTCCTCGTAGATCGCCGTGCCGCCGCCGAGGTCGTACATCGAGCGGGCGACCTCGGCGGAGGTCCTGACGGCGTGGGTCGCGGCGAGGCGCAGGCCGAGGCGCAGCGGAACCTCGACCGGAGCGTCCTCCTGGGAGGCCTCCCATGCCTCTTCGATGGCCTCGTAGTAGAGCGCCCGCGCGGCCCGCAGGGCGGCCTCTGCCTCGCCGACGGCAGCCTGCGTGGCGGGACGCTCGGCGAGCACGCGGCTGGAGCCCTGCGCGGTCTTGCCGGCGGCGAGCTCGCTGAGGTCATCGATCGCCCCGCGCGCGTTGCCGAGCGCGGCGGCGGCGATCGACAGCGCGAAGAAGCCGAAGATCGGGAAGCGGTAGAGCGGCTCCTGCACGCGCGGGCCGGCGCCCATCAGCGCCAGCACGTGGTCCTCGGGCACGAACAGGTCGTGGGCGACCGCGTCGTGGCTGCCGGTTCCGCGCAGGCCGCTCGTGTGCCATGTGTCGAGGATCTCGAGCTCGGCCGTGGGCAGCCCTACGACACGCAGGACCGGGCCGTCGGCGCTCGCGCGGGGATCGTCGAGCACGCACCCGGCGAACAGCCAGCGCGAGTGGGAGATGCCGCTGCAGAACGACCAGCGGCCAGAGACCATGACGCCGCCGTCGACCGCCGTTGCCCTGCCGCGCGGAGCCCACACGCCGGCGGCGACGGTGCGCGGGTCGCCGAAGATCTCGGCGGCCCCTGCCTCGGGCAGATACGCCGAGAGCAGGCTGCTGGTGGCCGCGATCGAGACGCACCAGCCGGCCGACGCGTCGCCGCGCGCGATCGTCTCGGCGCCGCGCAGCGTGACTGCCGGCGGGGCCTGCAGCGCACCGAGCACCGCCGGCACGCCGGCACGCATCAGTCCCGTCGCGTGCAGCTGCTCGAGCAGCGCCGGCGGTAGCGCGCGCTCGCGCTCGGTGGTGGCGGCGAACTCGCGTGCCAGCGCCGACGCGTGCTCGCTCAGCGCATCGAGCTCCGTGTCGGCCTGTGGAGAGGGCGAGCGGGTCATGGCGACTGGGGCAGCTTGACCGGGCCGCGCTTGGCCGCCGGCGCGGACGGCGGCGGCACCATCGGGCCGATGTCGCCGTCGGGCGCCTCGTCGAGATCGACGATCACCGGGGCGTGGTCGCTCGGCTTGGTGCCCTTGCGCGCCTGCCGGTCGACCCACGCGGCGCGAACCCGTGCGGCGACGCCGCCTCCGGCGAGGACGAGGTCGATGCGCATGCCAAGGTCCTGGTGGAACATGCCGGCGCGGTAGTCCCAGTAGGTGAACACGCGCTCGCTGGGCCAGCGATCGCGCACGACGTCGTGCAGGCCGAGCGTCCTCGAGCTGCGCGAGCGCGGCGCGCTCGGGCGGCGTGACGTGCGTGTGCCCGACGTACGCGGCCGGGTCGAACACGTCGATGTCGGCGGGCGCGATGTTCATGTCGCCGCAGACCATCGCGTCCTTGGGACCGCTTGCGACCACCTGTCGCAGCGCGGCCAGCCAGGCGAGCTTGTAGCGGTAGTGATCGGAGTCGGGCTCACGGCCGTTGGGCACGTACACGCAGTACACGCGGACACCGCCACACGTGGCGGAGACCGCGCGCGCCTCGGGATTTGGGAAGCCGGGCGCGCCGTCGACCCCGACGACGACTTCGTCGAGGCCAACGCGCGAGAGGATCGCGACCCCGTTCCACTGCGCCTCGCCGTGACGGGCGAACGCATAGCCGCGACCGGCGAGCTCCGCGCCGAGCAGCTCGTCGAACGCGTTGTCGGCGAGCTTGGTCTCCTGCAGGCAGACGACATCCGGCTGGCGCTGCTCGAGCCACGGCAGCAGCCGCGGCACCCGCTGCTTGACGGAGTTCACGTTCCACGTCGCCACCCGCACGGGCGTACGGTAGCGCCGCCGCGCAGCGCCAGACGCCCGCTCAGGCGCGACAGCTTGGGCTGAGCGGGATTTCCGGGCTGGCTTCGGCGACCGGCGGCGGATCGACCTTGCACCAGGTGAGCCGCTGGTTGCGCGTGTCGACCACGGCCTGGAACGAGTAGGGGATGCCGGCGCTCGCGACCGTGCAGCGGTAGGGCTCGCGACCAGCGTGAGGGGCGCCTGCCACGGTGCAGGTGACGCCCCGCAGCGGCCCGGTCAGCTTCTGTTCGGCGATTCGCTGGCGAATGTCGCCCGCGATCGCCCGCTCGAGCGCGGCGCTGGGCGCGGACCCGGGTTGCAGGGCCGCGGAATGCGGCGCCTGGTCTTCGGTGATCGCGATGTCGGACAGGCGGTTGACTTCCGCTTCCGCCGCGGCTTCGGAGGTGCTGCCTTCGCGGCCGGCGCGATGGCTGGCGATCACGATGCCCGCGAGCAGCGCCACGGCCACCACGATCGCGGCCAGCCACCGTATCCACATCGGCGGCAGTAGCGCCGCCCATCGCCGTGAGCTCATGCGAGCAAGATAGCCCGCCACCTCGAGGCCGCGCCCCAACGTCGATGGGCACCCCGTCAGGTGCCGAGATAACTGAGGTGGCCCGCGCCGTCGACCTCGGTGACGAGGAACGGATAGCTACGGGCACCGGCGTCGACGGCGGCCGTGCAGCGGAACCTGATGCCAGCCTGTTGCAGCACCTCCGCTGGGCAGGAGACGCTCGCGCGCACGCGTCGCTGAGCGAGGACGGATGCCTCGATCGCGTGCTGGACCTTGGCGATGTCGAGCACGACGAGCGGCCGCTGGTCCTGGTAGCGAACGTGACCGTCGGCGTCGATCTCGGTGACGTTCACGGGGTAGGCGCCGACGCCCAGGCGCGCCGTGCACGTGAAGGAGTGGCCGGCGCTCTGCGGAATCCTCGACGGGCAGGCGACGGTCGTGTAGATGTGGCGCTCGCGCAGCACGGACGTCGCGATCGCGCGCTCGACCTTTTCGCCGTCCAGGTACTTGGCGCTCGACCCGCACGCGGCGGCGCCGACGGCGCTGAGCAGCACGGCGACGGCGGTCGCGAGAGCCCTCGGGAGACGTGGCAGTCGATCGGACACCGCGTCAACCCACGACGGTGATGTACAGAAGCGCTTTTGCGGCGGGCGCTTTGTTGAAGGTGATGAGGACCGATTTGGCGCTGGTGGCCTTGACGGTGTAGTTCGCGCTCGGTTCAGCTTCAGCGGCTTCTTCGCCTTCGCTCGTCTGCACCGTTACCTCGACGAGCCTCGTTTCGAGGTCCTCTTCGATCGTCCATTCTTTCTTGACGCCATTGCCGACGATCGCCGCGGACACCTTGCGCGCCGGCGATGCGGAGCCAACCGTCACCCCGCCTTCCACAGGTTTGGCGGGCTTGGCCGTCGGCGCCGCGAGCCTGGAGGCGGTCACGGCTTCTTTTTTGATCTTGGCTTCGGTCACGGCTTCTTTGGCGAGCTTGGCTTCGACGACGGCTTCTTTGGCGAGGTCGGCGCTGATGACGGATTCCGCGCCGACCGTGCCGGATTCGCCTTTGAGTCCTTCTTTGCCCTGTTTGCCTTCTTTTCCTTCTTTGCCTTCCGGTCCGCTCGCGCCGGTGGCCCCTTTTCACCCGTCGTTCCTTTCGCGCCTTCTTTGCCTTCTTTGCCCTGTTTGCCTTCTTTGCCTTCCGGTCCGGAGGAGCCGGTGGCGCCCGTGGCGCCTTTTCTCCGGTCGCGCCTTTGGCGCCTTCTTTGCCTTCCGCGCCCGTTTCGCCCTTCACGCCCTGAACGCCTTTGGCGCCTTCTTTACCCGCGGCGCCCGTTTCGCCTTTGACGCCCTGCAGGCCTTTGGCGCCTTCTTTGCCTTCCGCGCCGGTCGCGCCCTTTTCTCCCGTGGCGCCCTTTTCCCCTTTTCGCCTTTGACGCCTTCTTTGCCTTCCGCGCCGGTCGCGCCCCTTTCGCCGGTTGCGCCCTTTTCCCCTTTTTCGCCCCTTTCGCCTTTGACGCCTTCTTTGCCCTGTTTGCCTTCTTTGCCTTCCGGTCCAGTCGCGCCGGTGGCTCCCTTTTCCCCCGTCGTGCCCTTGGCGCCTTCTTTGCCTTCCGCGCCGGTGGCCCCCTTTTCCCCCGTGGCGCCGGTTTCGCCCTTCAGGCCCTGGACGCCTTTTGCCCCTTCCTTGCCTTCAGGGCCGGCCGGACCCGTGGTGCCCTGGGACCCCTGAGCGCCCTGTTTGCCTTCGGGCCCGACGGCGCCCGTTTCGCCCTTGGCGCCCTGGAGCCCTTTGGCTCCTTCCTTGCCTTCGCGGCCTTCCTCGCCTTCTTTGCCTTCGGGGCCGACTTCGCCCTGGACGCCCTGCAGGCCTTGAATGCCTTCTCTTCCTTCGGGCCCGCTCGCCCCAGTTTCGCCTTTGAGGCCTTTGGCTCCCTGGACGCCTTCTTTGCCTTCTTTGCCTTCCGGCCCGGTGGGGCCGGTCTCCCCTTTTGCGCCCTGGGCGCCCTTGGGACCTTCCCTGCCTTCCGGGCCCTGCGCCCCGGTCGGGCCCGCCGGCCCTTCCCTGCCTTCCGGCCCCGCCGCGCCGGTTTCGCCGGCGACACCCTGCGGGCCGGGCGCTCCCTCCTGTCCTTCCTTGCCGCTTTCCCTGCCTTCTTTGCCTTCTTTGCCTTCCGGCCCAACCGGGCCCGTCTGCCCTTTGGCGCCCTGGGAGCCCTTGGGGCCTTCCCTGCCTTCCGGGCCCTGCGGCCCGGTCGGACCCGCCGGCCCTTCCCTGCCTTCCGGCCCCGCCGCGCCGGTTTCGCCGGCGACACCCTGCGCGCCGGTGGCGCCTCGCAGGCCCTGCGGCCCTTCGCTGCCCTGGGGGCCGGCCGGGCCGCGAGCGCCTTCTTTGCCTTCGCGCCCGGCGGCGCCGACTTCGCCCTTGACCCCGCGCAGGCCTTCTTTGCCTTCGGGCCCGCTCGCGCCGGCAGCGCCCGCTTCGCCCTGTGGTCCCTGCGCGCCCGCCGCCCCGGGAACACCCGAGGGGCCTTCCTTACCCTGTGGCCCGGGCACGCTGATGGGTCCCTTGACGCCGCCCGGGCCGCGGCCCCGCTTCCGCTTGGCGCTCTTGGCGGGCGCTCCGCGGTGCGCGCCGGCGTCGGTGGCGCGCAGCGGCCGCGCGTCAGCGGGCAGCGCTACCCCGCCGACTGCGGCGAGACAAACGGTTGCGACCGTGAAGCAGTGGCGGGCGGTTGGCTGCGACATGCCGGCGGTCTCGGCTCCTTGCTATTCGGGAGGGGCTTACGAATGCGCCCGTCGCGAATGCTTAAATCAGACGGCCCCCCGCGACGAGTCGCCGTCATGATCGGCCGCTGGAGCGGCGACTTGACGCTTGGCGGAAGGGTTGCCGTGCGCTGGGCAAGGCTTGCCCTAGTGCGTCATCGATTTGGCGTATGCCGGAGGCCGAAGTTCGTATGGAGCGGCTCAGCCCGTCGCGGTCAGCTCGGCGGCCATCTCGTCGAAGACGGCGACGTAGGCGTCGATCGCCTCGTCGGTGTGCGTGACCGAGAGCGTCCACTCCTCCTCGCGACCGGGCGTCATGAAGATGCCGCGGTTCATGTTGAAGAGCCACGCCAGTTCGGTCACCTCGACGTCCTGGTTAGCCTTGAAGCTCTCGTAGTCGACGACCTTGCTCGTCGAGAAGGTCACGCAGCCCTTGGCGCCGATGCCGACTGCGTAGCCGGGCAGCCCGTGGCGCTCGATGACGCCTTCGCAGCCGGCGACGATGCGGTCGTTGAGCGCGTTCATGTGCGTGTAGGCCTCGGGCGTGAGCACCTCGCTCAGGCTCGCGCGCGCGGCGGCCATGCCGAGCGGGTTGCCGTTGTAGGTGCCGACCTGATAGACGGTGCCGTCCTCGACGACCGCCATCACCTCCTCGCTGCCGCCGACCGCAGCGGAGGGCAGCCCGCCACCGAGGGTCTTGGCGAGCGTCACCATGTCCGGCTTGACGCCGAAGCGCTCGGTGGCACCGCCGGCGGCGATCGCGAGGCCGGTCTTGACCTCGTCGAAGATCAGCACGATGCCGTGGCGGGCGGTGAGATCGCGTACTTCCTGCAGGTAGCCGTCCTCGGGCAGCACGACGCCGAGGTTCATCATCGCCGCCTCCATGATCACGCACGCCGGCTTGCGCCCTTCTCGCTCGAGGCGTTCGATGCGCCGCTCCATCGCGCCAGCGTCGTTGAACGGCACCGGCACGGTGAGGTCGGAGACGGCCTTGGGGATGCCAGCGCCATAGGGGAGGGACGCATAGTTCTCGCGGTCGCCGATGCGGTCGTATTCGACGCCGATCGAGACCATCACCGCGTCGTGGTGGCCGTGGTAGGAGCCGAAGATCTTGACGATCGTGTCGCGGCCCGTGTAGGCACGGGCGATCCGGATCGCGTCCATCGTCGCCTCCGAGCCGGAGTTCAAGAAGCGCCACTTGGCAAGACCCCAGCGCCGCTGCAGCTCCTCGGCGACGAGCACACCGTCCTCGGTGGTGGCCGCGAAGTGGGTGCCCTGCGCGACGCGCTCCTGCACGGCGCGCACGATCGCGGGGTGCGCGTGCCCCTGCACCATCGAGCCGAAGCCGTTGTGGAAGTCCCACATGCGGTTGCCGTCGACGTCGTGGACGACCGGGCCCTCGCCGGTGGTGAGGTAGATCGGCCACGGGTCGCGCGCCTGGTAGCTGGAGGCGACGCCGCCGCTGAGCGATCGGCGCGCGCGCTCGTACATCCTCGCGCTACCCTGCGTGCGCTCGTCGAGCCGAGCCGCTTCACGGTCGATGAGGCTGCGCACACGGTCGCGGTCGAGCTGCACTGTCGTCTCGGCTGGCATCGTTCCCTCCTGTCGCTAGGTGACGCTGGGTGACCGCGGTGTCAAGAGTTATAGGACGTTGGCGTCGATCCAGGGGAGCGCTTGTCCCAGCCGTGAAACGGCGAGTAGTCGCCGGCATCCCACGCTTCGCGCAGCCCGGGCTTGCTCAGATCCCAGTCGGGGCGGATCTCGCTGGTCACGGTCCGAAGGTCGTGCGAGAGATCGACGAAGGTGGGGCGTCCCCAGAACCAGTAGCCGTTGTAGATGCTGTGGATGACGAGCCCGGGCTTGAGCACGAAGGTGTGGGGGATCATCGGGTCGTGCTCGGGGTCGGTGTACTCCTGGATGTCGAGGTCCTTCTGGACGGTCCGCTCGGGGTCGGAGAGGAACGGCCACTGCGCGCCGACGGATGCGCGGAACTCCTGGCTCGAGTGATGGGTGTCGGTGGAGATGGTGGCGACCTGCGTGTAGGACACCGCGATCTTGGGGTAGTTGGCGGCGAGCTCGAGGTGCTGCTGGTGCTCCTTGGGGCAGTAGTTCCCGCGCGCGAGCGTCAGGATCAGGGGGTCCTCGCCCTGGATATCGCTGAGCTTTCGACTAACGTCTTCGTGATCGGGCAACTCGTAGTCGGGGAAGGTGGCGCCGGGGACGATGTCGCTGCGCATGATCTGCTCCTGTCCATCGTTGGGGAGTGAGGAGGGTCCACGTTGAGCCTAGTCATCCGGACGCCAGGAGCGCCAGAAGGGGGGCCACCCCAATGAGTGCCCACACGCCGGTGTGCGAGCTGCTGGGGATCGAGCACCCGATCGTCCAGGCGCCCGTGTCCGCGGATCCGCGCCTGCCGGCCGCGGTCTCCAACGCCGGCGCTCTCGGCAGCGTGGCGCTGTGGTGGGCCGACGACGCCGGAGACTGGGTCCGTGAAACAGCGGCGCTCACCGATCGACCCTTTGCCGGCAATTTCGTCCTCACCTCCGATCAGCGCCGTCGACTCGATCAGGCGCTTTCCGCCGGCCTGCGGATCGTGTCGTTCCTGTTGGGCGACGCCGACAGCTACGTCGAGCCGGTGCATGACGCTGGAGGGCTTGTGATGCACACGGTCGCCAGCGCCGAGGAAGCGCGGCGCGCGGCCGGAGCTGGAGCGGACATCGTCGTCGCGCAGGGCTGGGAGGCCGGCGGGCACGTGCGGGGCGGCGTGGCAACGCTCCCGTTGGTGCCGGCGGTGGTGGATGCGGTGGCGCCGCTGCCGGTGATCGCGGCCGGTGGGATCGGCGACGCGCGCGGGGTAGCGGCCGTGCTCACCCTCGGTGCGCAGGCCGCCTGGCTGGGCACCCGGTTCCTGCTGGCCGAGGAGATGCCGATCCACGAGGAGTACCGGCAGCGCCTGATAGCCGCGAGCGAGACCGATGCGGAGTGGTACCCCGACCTCTATTCGGTGGGATGGCCCGACTCCCCTCACCGCGCCATCCACAACTCAACGGCCGAGATGTGGGAGGCAGCGGGCCGCCCGCCACTGGGTAGCCGGCCGCGCGAAGGGGAGGTGATAGCGCACTCCGCTTCGGGCGAAGCGATCGTTCGCTACGCCCCCGCGCCGCCGCTCGTCGGAGCAACCGGCGAGATCGACGCGATGTCGCTGTGGGCCGGGCAGAGCGTGGCGCTCGCCAAACGCACGCAGCCCGCCGCGGAGATCGTGGCTGAGCTCGTTTCGCGCTTGTAGCACCGAGGTAACGTGACTGCCCTCGGTTCAGGAGCGTGAGCCGGCGTGTTCTCCTTATCCGCGCCGGGTTATCCCGGTGACCTCCCATGCCCGGCCAAGGGCGCTGGCGTAAAAAGCTACGATGACGAGAACCAAAGCACGTTGCAGTGCGGCACTATGGGTATTTGGGAGAAGCGCTACGGCGAGGCCGAGCTGCACTGAGTAGCCCACAACCGAAATTGTCGCGAAGGCAAAATTCAGCCTTCTGTTTCGAGAGTTGGAGGAGAAGTTCCCAGCACGCTTTGCCCTCGGTATCAGCTGTCTGGTAGCCAGGAGGCCGACGCTCGCCATGGCGATGCTTGACAGCCCGAAGACGACTGCGCCCCCGGTCAGCGCCACGATCGAGACGAAGAAGATATCTGTTAGGACGACAAACGCGCTCCCGGCCAGCACAGTTCGCAACTCCCGGGTCGTGGGATCCGCGTCGTCCGCGTTGACGACCGAGACGGCAACGACGAGCAACCCCAAGATGGCAGCGGACGCGCCCGCGCTTGCGGTGAAGAAGCTCTCATAGTGGCCAACCACGACGCCAGCCTATTGGGCATCAGCGAGCTGCGCGCCGACGTCCATCGAGCCGTCATGAGGAGGATGAGAGCGCGCGCCCGTCGTCTCGCGGACGAGGACCGCCCGCCGGGCTCAAGCCGCTGGGCGGGCGGTCCTCCTGCGTCTGGGTTTGTGTCGGTCTAGCGAATGCCGGCTTTCAGCATCGCGAGCTCGACGTCATAGGCGTCCTGCTGCTCGCCCGTGGCGTTGGGGTGCACCGCGACGCCGGTGAGCGAGCCGATCAGCGGTTCGATCCACCGGACGCCCGGTTCCTGACAGGCGTTGTGGCCTTCACTCGGCTTGAACGTGTCCACGAAGATCGCACCGTTCGCCTTCGCCCCGGCCTCGATCATCTTGTTCCCGAGCTTTTGCACCCTGTCGCGGAACCACTGCAGGTCCTTCGGGTACCAGGGGAATTCCAAGCGGTTGCACTGGCCGTCCTTCGGGGTGATTTCGGGATAGCCGACGACGAACACCTTCGCGTTCGGCGCCAGTTCTTTGATGTGCTGAAGCGCCGCCGCCTGCTCGGGTGCGTCTTCGGCGTAGGTCGTCGCCACATAGCTTTCGTAGTGTTCCCTGCACGGTGCCCTGCCAGGGGCGTGTTCGATCGCGTCGATCTGCGTACAGCCGTACAGCAGCGTGCCGAACAGCCCATGATCGTTACCGCCCATGCCGATCGTCACGACTTCGGTGGATGCGCTCAGCGCGTCATCCTGCGGCGGCTGGCCTTCGAATTGCGATTCCGTCTCGTCCGAGGTCGTCGCGCCGCCGCAGCTGACATCCGTGAGCGACAGGCCCAGCGCCGTCGCCACGAGGTGTGGGTAGTTTTTTTCCGATTGTCCACACCCGGCCGGCGCGCTGGGTGCGTATGGCGTGATGCCGGGACCCGAGGTGTACGAGTCTCCGATCGACACGTAGTTGACGGCGCCGGCGACAGCCGGCAGGACGGCGCAGAGTGCCGCGACTACGAGACTCGAGAACGCGAGCCGCACGTGTTTCGCTCTCATCTGGTTCCCCTCTATCCAGTTGGTCCGGGCGGCAGTCGCCGACACCGGACCGTACCCTCCGTGTACGCGAACGTATCGTAACATCACTCAGTCAACATCGACGCGGGCACACCGGGGCAACCTAAACCCCGCGCGATTCACCGATCAGCTGTCCAGCCGCGACGCGCACCGGAACAGTCTGCGCGGCCAACAACAAGCACTCACCCGCGACCTCAACGCCGACACGCCCACGACCCTGAGCCAGCAGCCCTGCATGCCGTCGCCGACCAGCTCTGCCGAGTCACCGAGACGGGCGACCCCGACCGAGCCGAAGCACTGCTGCGCGTGCCCATAGCCGAGCTACGCATCGGCAGCCGCAACGAGCTCCTGCCCACCTACCGCGTCGGCGCACCCGTGGTTTGCGCGCCGAACAGTTCAGTGGAGCCAACCGGGATCGAACCGGTGACCTCCTGCTTGCAAAGCAGGGGCGGGTGTGCTGGAGGCAACGGATACGGGGGTTTTGCATCGGTCAAAGTGGCGTTATTGCTAGTGAGAGTGACTAGTGTGGTACCAAAAGCGGTACCCGGGTAGGTGTGGTACCCGTGTGGTACCTTTGGTGAATGATCGAGAAAAGTGGGAACTCCAAGGGAAACGAGCCGACGGGCGCGCTGGTCATCGCAGAGCGCAGCGACGGGCCGGTCTACCTGGCGAAGTGGAGACGGTCAGGCCGGCAGGTGAAGCGTCGTGTCGGTCCCGCATGGCTCCAGCGGGCGGCCGACGACAGCGGGTGGGTCATGCGGCGCGGGCGAGTACCGGAGGGCTATTTCGACGAGAAGCGCGCGACGGTGCGCATGGCCGAGCTGATCGCCCAACATGACGAGGATGAGCACGCGATCGAAGCAGGCGAGCGCGAGCGGCGCGAGCGTGGTGTGACGTTCCGCGAGCTGGCGGCGGAGTGGCTCGAGCGCCTGCAGCATGAGCGTGGCGCGAAGCCGTCGACGCTGAGCGACTACCGTTACATCCTCGCCGAGCCCGGAGCGCCGCACCGCCGTGGCAAGGGCAAGAGCCCCGGCACGATCATGGCTGCGTTCGGTGACCGGCCCGCGGCGAAGATCACGACACGAGAGGTCTCGACGTTCCTGCGCAAGCTGGACACGGAGGGAGTGTCGCCCCGCTCGGTAAACAAGAATCGACAGGTGCTCTCGGCGATCTTCGGCTACGCGTGCCGCGCGGACACCCACGGCCTGCCGTCGAACCCCGTGACCGCCACGACCAAGCGCCGCGAACCGCCGGCGGCGGTGCTCGATTTCTACGAGCCGGAGGAGGTCGAGACGATCGCGCGTGCAGCCGCCGACGGGTCACACCGTGGAGCGCAGCCGGCCAGCCTGAGCGATGACGAGATCGAGTGGCGGGCGCGCGAGGACGCGCAGGACGGCGAGCTGTTTCGCCTGGCCGCCTACACCGGCCTGCGTCTCGGCGAGCTGATCGCGCTGCGCTGGGAGGACGTCGACTTCGACACGCGGCGGATGGTCGTACACCGCGCCGTGTCCGCCGGCGTGGAGGGGCCGACCAAGAGCTGGCAGGCTCGCTTCTTGCCGCTCGCCGATCCAGCAGCCGAAGCCCTCGAACGTTTGCAGGCCCGCGACGACTACACCTCGCGCGAGGACTACGTCTTCTGCTCACGACTCGGCCGGCGCCTCGACCCCTCCGCCGTGCGTCGCCGCTTCAAGGCCGCGCGCGATGCCGCCGGGTTGCGCCCGCTGCGCTTCCATGCCCTCCGTCATGCAGCCGGCAGCCTGATCGCCCGGCACGCCGACGCGCGCTTCGTACAGGAGTTCCTCGGGCACTCGCGGATCACGACCACCGAGCGCTACATGCATGCCAAGGCTCGGCCGGAGGATCTGGAGCGGGTCAATCTGGCGTTCGCGGCCAAGAGCCTGGCCAAATAGCTGTCCAACTGCCCAGCTATCCGCTAGCATCTAACTACGCCAAACCTAGAGCACGCCATCAGTGCCGCGACGAGCGAGGGGACTATGCCAAAGCTCCGTTCAGCCCCACAAGAAGCACACCGGAAGGCCGTCGAGTCGTCCATCGCCGATGTCGTTGGATACCTTCAAGAGGTGCTCGGACAGAAGCTGGTGGCGCACATCGCCGGAGTGGCCGACCCCAGAACTGTCGCGCGCTGGGCATCCGGCGAGCGCTCGCCCCGAGCAGAGCACGAGCAGCGTTTGCGCTGCGCCTACCAGACCTTTCAGCTACTGCTCGCCGAGGAGTCTCCCCACACCGTCCGCGCATGGTTCCTCGGTCTGAACCCGCAGCTCGATGACCAGTCCCCAGCGCAGAGCATCCGCGAAGGAGACTTCCGCGACGTGCTCGTGGCCGCCAAGGCATTCCTCGCCGGGGGATGAGTGGCGCCCAAAAGACCGAAGATCGTTGAGCCCCCGAGCGGCCTGTGGCGCGTCGGCCGCTCACCCGATCCCCTTCGCTTCAGCGACCCGCTGGACCCCGGCCTGCTCGAGAACCGCACCACCGGTAACCGTTTCGACAGTCCCACCGGTGATTACCGTGTCTGCTACTTCGCGACGACAGTCGAAGCGTGCTTTGGCGAGACGCTCTCCCGTTTCCGGCCCGACCCCGGTCTGAGCGCAGCGGCGAACGAGGAGGGCTTCATGGCGCTTGGTGAGGTTCCGGCCGACTGGCGACACCGGCGTCTTGCGGTCCGCGCTGTCCCTGCGTCGAGCAAGGCGATCCCGGTAGTCCGCTTTCTCGATGTCGAGGCGGCGGAGACCCGTGCGCTGCTCCGCAACGAGCTCGGCGAGCTGCTCGCCTACTACGGGTACAGCGACCTCGACGTCCCGACGGTGCGCGGCGGAGACCGCCGCATCACGCGCTGGATCGGCCGCTGGGCCTACGAGCAGCGCGACGCAGACGATCGCCTCAAGTACACCGGCATTCGCTACCTGTCGCGGCTCTCATCCGAATGGGAGTGCTGGGCGCTGTTCGAGGACGCAGCGCTCGAAGAGCAGGAGCGACGACCCATCACACGCGATGACCCTGCGCTGACGCGCATCGCCGAGCTTTACGGCCTCACGGTCTTCTGAGCGCCTCACGCCGCCGACCTGTCCACCGACCGGCCTCTCACGGCCGCCTCGACCTCGTCACGCAGGAAGATCCATCGCCGTCCGAGCTTGCGTCCAGGTAGCAGTCCGCGCCGCGCGTATTCAAGGACCGTTGAGATCGGGAGGTGCAGCAGCTCGGCGACATCGCGGCCGTCGAGCACGTCGTCGCGCGTGAGCGGCGGATGAGTGGCTATGGATTTGGGAATGGTGCTCATCGACGTCTGGGCATAGGAATTGGTGTTGTGGGTTAGTGACCCCAACCCGCCCGGACCGGCCAACAAGTTCGCGGCCCAGCCCGCGCTTCTTCGCTCGGCTCTACGCGAGCGGTCGCCCAACCGAGCCTTCGACAGCGAACCAGCCGTGGCCACCTCACTCGCTACAACGGGCTGACGGCCCTCCCGAGCGGTCTCACGTCGCTTCGCTCCCACAGCAGTACAGACAACATGCACGGCTGTGCCGTGGCACAGCGAGCGCTGTGCGAATTTCGTGGCCGGTTTGGCCCGCTCAGGGTCATCACCCATGTGATGACCGCAGCGAGCATAGGTGCGTCCCGAGGCGGCGGGTACGCACGCTACCTGGAGAGCAAGACCGTTGAGCCCGAGCGCGGCGACTACTACCTGACCCCCGACGGCGAGATGACCCAGGCCCCCGGCCGCTGGCTGGCCGATGCCGAGACCCTGGAAAGGTTGGGTGTTCACGCCGGCGAGCCGGTGGACGGCGCGGACTTCATCGCGGTGATGGAGGGCCGCCACCCAGGCACCGGCCGGTGGCTACGCCCGGAGGGCGCCGGCGGCGGACGGGGTGGCGGAATCGACGTGACGTTCAGCGCCCCGAAGTCCGTCTCAACGGTCTGGGCGCTCGGCGACCCGTGGCAGCGCGCGCAGATCGAGCAAGCCCACGCCAGCGCGGTTGAGCAGACGATCCTCTACCTGCGAGAGCAGGTTCCTGTTGTGCGACGACGCTACGGCGGCCAAGTCGTGGAAGAGCACGCCAGGGACGTGATCGCAACCGAGTACCGGCACACCACCGCCCGCGGAGTCTCGGGCGCCCAAGCCCCAGACCCCCAACTGCACAGCCATGTCGTCATAACCGCCGCCGTCCGCGAGGACGACCGGATCGTGGCCGTCGCGTCGCGGCCGATCTTCCGCTCCGCGCGGGAGCTCGGCGCGTTCTACCGCTCCGCGCTCGCTGAGGAGCTCGTGCGGGAGGGGTACACGATTGAGCAGGGCACCGGCAGGGATGGCCGGTACTTCGAGATCGCCGGTATTCCCCGCGAGCTGTGCGAGGCGTTCTCCGGTCGCTCCCGTGAGGTCGCACGCGCGGCGGAGCGCTTCCGTGCCCGCTACGGCCGCGCTCCCGAACGCGGCGAGCTCCGCAACCTCGCGCTCGAGAACCGCCGGGCGAAGGTGCTGACCACGCGCTCTGACCTGCAACGGGTGTGGACACAGACCGCTCGCGATCATGGATTCGGCCCGGATGAGGCGGTGCGGTTGATCGGCGCATCTGAGCGCCCAAAGGCCGAGCGCGCGATCGAGGATCGTGTCGAGGCGAAGCTGACCGACCAGCATGCCGTGTTCGAGGAGCGCGACCTGCGCGCGGTCGTGCTCGAGCAGGCAGCCGGCGAGATGGCACCGGACGAAGCGCTCACCGTCGCGCGGGAGATGGTCCGCGACCGGCGCGTGCTGACCTTGGAGGGCGGTCGGATGACCACCCTGGCGGTTCGCGTGCAGGAGCACGCGATCGAGCGCCGCGCCACACAGCTCGCCCAGCCCGCAGGCCGAGACGTCGGCGACACTGCACGCGAGAACGCCGCCCGTGAGGTCGCCGAGCGCATCGGCGGACCGCTCAGCCCCGAGCAGCACCACGCCCTCGAAGTCCTCACAGGCCCCGAGCGTGCCGCGGTCCTTGTCGGCCCCGCCGGAACCGGCAAGGGAGTCGTGATCGACGCCGCCGCCCGCGCGGAGCAGGCCGGCAGCCGAGAGACGATCGGGGTCGCCGTGTCGGGCTCTACCGCCGAGCGGCTCGGAGCAGACAGCCCCGCGCTCGCCGGACAGACACTCACCCTCGACTCGCTGGTCACCCGCGCGAACACGGGGGCCATCCACGTGGGCACGGACACGACAGTAATCCTGGACGAGGCGGGGATGGTCGACCACAAGCGCCTCGACGCGCTGACCGGGCTCATCGAGCGCTCCGGGGCAAAGCTGATCGCCGTCGGCGACGGCAAGCAGCTCCCCTCGATCGGCCCAGGCGGCATGTTCGAACGGCTCACCGAGCACGCACCCAGCGCCGAACTCGCAGACATCCACCGCACCAAGGACCCCGCCGACCAGCGCGCATGGCAAGCTCTACGCGCGGGAGAACCCGAGCGTGCGATGGCGCACTACGCCTCACGCGACCAACTGCACCTATCCGACACCCGCGACCAGGCAGCAGAGCAAGCCGTACAGGCATGGGCGGAGCTCACGGAGGGCCGCGATATCCGCGAGGTTGCGCTAATCGCCGACGCGGCGAACACGGAGATCGACCGGCTCAACGCCCGCGCCCAACACCTACGCGCAGAGCGCGGCGAACTCGGACACCACGAGATCCCGCTGCCCGGCGTCCACTACGGCCTACGCGAAGGCGACCTGATCGCGTTCACCGCGCAGCACCGCCCACCAGGGCAGCCACGAGTCGAGAACGGCACCCGCGGCGAAGTGAGCGCCATCAACGAGCGAGGCGTGACCGTCACGCTCGACGGGTCACAGCGCAAAATCCAACTCGCTGGCGAGCACCTCGACTCGCTGAGGTTGGCCTACGCACAGCACGTCTACCGCCAGCAGGGCGCGACCGTCGAGCGCTCCGTCGTTCTCACCGGCGGTTGGCAGACCAGCAAGGAGACCGCCTACGTCGAGGCGACCCGCGCGCGGTTCGGCACCACCTGGTTCATCGCACGCGACGACCTCGGCGAGGAAGGACAAGACGCCGGACGGATCATGCGCCTCTCCCGGAAAATGACCAACAGCCGCGCTCAAACGCCATCGCTCGCGCACCCGGAGCACCTCAACCCCGGCTGGGCTCCAAGCCGCAACCCCCTACGACTCCGCTCCGCCCTATTGCCAGCACGCTGGCTGACCCGCACACCTAACCGCGATAGGCCCGACCGCAGTGCGGGCCGCGGAGGCTGAGCGATCCCGATGGGAAAATGCCTCACCTATACGGGCGCCTTCGTCGTAGATCGAGGTTAATAAGGCCAAGCCACGCGGTCGAGTCCTTCCAGTATTTCTCCGGGCCCGGGGATAATTTCGCGGGACGTAGCCGTGTCTGATGCCACGCCTAGACTCCATCATGTGCTTCGAGTTCGCTACTCAGGATCAGTTCGTGGCGTCCACATGCTGTCTCGCGAGCTTGCCGACGCAGGCCTCCGTGCAGAGTTTCCTCCGCCGTTAGAGCGGCGCGGCGTCGGACAAGATGTTGTCCACGTCACGATGGAAATCGCGTCGCAGGCTGAGACTGGACTGATCGGTGCCGCGGCTACCGAGGCGGTCAGGCGCATCGTTCGTGCCTTCAAGGAGCGCCATCCCGGAGTGGAAGCAGATACCGAGGACGAATAGCTCTCGCCGAACGCTGGCGTTGAGGATTGCCGATGGATGCCCAGCCCGAGCCGCTACGAATTAAGCCTAGACGTCTCCCGGCATACGTCGAGCGCAAACGTGCGCGTCAGGCAGCTACTGATACCGCAGACCGCGAGCGGTACAAGACGCCCATCGACGCACATCTCGCGGCGCAGAGGATGGCACTCGACGGGCTAGAGCACGCCCATCAACACCTCGCCGACGGCTATGACTTCGATCTTGTTGCCGACACCCGTCCGGCGGCGATATGGCAGATGTCGGGGCGTTGCATCGGGATCGCCCGACTCGTTCTGGATGCGGTCGCCCTCGGATACACGTCCGAGCATTTGATCCTCATTCGGTCACTGCATGAGGCCGATCGCATTCTGGACGTGTTCTGCGATCCCGCCGAGTCTGTGCTGCTCGAACGTTGGCTCGTCGACGAGCGGACCATCAAGCCGTCTGAGTCCCGGAAGGCTGAACAGCGATTCGAGGAGCGGCTCGGCGAGTGGATGACCGACGAGGGCTTGCCAGAACTACCGAGAACAGAACAGCCCACCCGCGACCTGTACAGCAAATACTCGGAAGCCGCCCACCATCGCCGCGCCTATGTCCAGGATCTTGTGTCGTCTCCACTTCGCCAAATGCTGCGTGGCCCGGCAACGACTTGGGAACGTCGGGCTGTCGCGGTCGGTGTCGCTGTGGCCGCAGTAGAGGAGGCCGTTGAATCGGTCGGCGGCGGACTCGCGTTCTTCCACGGCGCCCCTTGGTATCAGCAGAACATCAAGCCCTACGTCGAGAGCTTCGCGGCGCTTCGGCTAGCGCAGCCTCTGAGGTAGACAGACCTTCCACGACGCCAAAATGGGCTGTCGCCGACCACGCCGCCGCTCAGCCCGAGCGAACGAGGCGACATAGCCAGCGGTACTGGCTATGTCCTGCGCATCGATCATCCTCGAGGCGTGCACACGCATACCCACGGGGGTCTCCTGTCGATGTCTGCCGACGGATGGTCGGCCATCGCCCAGTGGGCTCTGGTCTTGGTCGCGGTCGTCGCGGCGGGGTTCGCTCGCGGCCAGGTCACCGAGTCCAAACGACTCCGCGAAGAACAGGTGCAGCCATACGTCGCTGTGTTTGCACGAGTGGCCAGGATCGGAATCGCCGACGTGGTAATCAAGAACTACGGCCAGACAGCGGCGCGCAACGTCCGCGTGGCCTTCGACCCACCGTTGAAGCGGGTCGCATTTGCCAACACACCCAGCATGCAAGAGGAGATCGCGGAGTTGAAGTTCCCCACCCTGGCGCCGGGGCAAGAGTGGAGCACGGTTTGGGACACGGCCATGGCACGCCTTGATCACCAAGATCTGCCCGAACGGCACGACGTGCGCATCGACTTTTCTGACGCGCGTGGGCGTCCTGTCACAAGCTACGAGTCGGCTCTCGACTGGAACACGCTCAGCGGCGATGTACTGGACACCCACGGTTTGCACGAGGTCGTTCTACGCCTGAAAGAAATCGTTTCGGCCCTGGAGGAGCTACGGCGCTAGAGCGATCACATTCGCCTCATGTGTAGCCGTCCTCGAGCGAGATAGACAGGCAGCTCTTTAGCGGTGAGAGGCCTGTAGGTGTGGCTCCTGTAGCTCTGCTAGAGCTGACCGAACGGGTCCTCGCCGTACACCTCTCGCATCTCCTGCTCGAACTGCGCGCGCATCTCCATTTCGTAGCGACGGGCCTCATCGGAGTAGTCCGTGTATCCGTCGATCATCGAGACGAAGGAGCTGACGTGGCGTTCGAGTGCGACCAGTTCGATGTAGGGCGGACGATCGTGCCTCTCGCCGTCAGGATTGACAGGGTAGCGATATGCGTCTGAGTTCCGGTCATATTTGTCGAGCACCCTGATCAGCTCGCCGCAGGCGGTGTCCAACTGCTGCCACTCGTCGTTGTCCGCGCCGATAATCGCTTCGCACCGTTTCCAAAGCGCGACGAGAGAATGGGTCCTCAACTCGTCCGCCTTGACGCCGTGGGCAACCAGCAACTCCTTCAGACGCAACTCGACCCGATGCCGTTGCAGGTAGAACACAACGAGCCCCACAGAGTCTATGGCTCCTTGGAAATCGCGCCGATGTTGCGTCAGGTGGCGAGCAGCTTCTCCGTAACCGATCGAGGCGAATGGCCAACCGTGCGACCACTCGGTTTGGACGAAGTCGGGGTGGCGCTTCTCCGGGAAGCCCGGCGGAAATATCTCGTTCTCAAGGCTCACCAACAGAGCCTAGATGAGTAGTGCCATGGTTTCAGGCGGTGTAGTTGGCGAGGGATCGGCTGGGGCGGCCGAGGTGGTGGTTGAGTGCGATGCTGGCGGCGAGTGCCGCGAAGCGGCTGGCCAGGCGGACTCGGAGGTTCTCCAGGGTGCGGGCTCCGTGGCGCTCGAGCGTGAGGATGTCCTTGCAGGTCCAGAAGATCGACTCGATGCGTTGGCGTATCGGCGCGAGGTGCGGGCCGTGTCCGGGCTCGTCCTTGCGTCAAGGACGCATGATGGTCGCGTCGAGGCTAGCGAGTTCGGCTTCGAAGTCCTTGCCACGGAAGTTCTTATCGCCGATCAGGATCAGCATCTGGCCGGGTGCTCGCTCACAGCGCGTGACCAGTTGCAGGCACACGAGCTTCTCGTCGATCTTTGGCGAGGTCAGCGCCAGCGCTCTGGGAGTGCCGTCCAAAGCGCAAAGGGCGTGTAGGCGAAAACCCCAGAAGTGGCGGCTGTGACTGGCGCAATAGCCGTAGTCGGCGGCGTTGGCGAGCGCGTCACCGAGACTGGAATGCCCGCCGCGCTTGACGGTCTCGCGGCTGCGAGCGCACTCCACGGGGGTGGAGTCGACCAGCAGAAGATCGTCATAGAAACCAGGGCTGTGCTGCGCGAACTCTCGGATCAACGCCTCGATCGTCCCGGACAAGCGCAGCCTGCGCTTGTGGAAGGCGGTCCGCTCGGGCAAGCGCGGGAACAGATGGCCAACCTGACGACGAGCCGCTCGCAGGAACCGTGCGTCGGATGGCATCCCCATCATTGCCTGGGCGATACACAGCGTGATGACCTCCGCATCGGAGATCCTTCGCCTGGCGTTTCCTGCCCGCTCGGGCAGGAAATCGTCCACCGTGCAGTAAACAGCGATAAGCAGCAGATCGAGGTCGGCGTCCATCGTGACCCTCCCAAGAGTCGACGGTCGGTAGTGAGCACCGCCGACTTCGATCTGCCTGCTTACAACCCCTTCCACAACCCACAGCCACACCCACGGCCGTGGCACTACTCATCTAGAACGACGAAGTCCCGGCCAGGCTGGATTGCCTGCCGGGACTCCCTTGTCGGATTTGGTAGCGCTACTAATCTCGGCGCGAGCGTCGCGCCCGCAGCCCCGGAGAGCGCGCCCGGCGCGTCTCCTGTAAGGACGTTACATGCGCCTCCGGCGGAAGATCGGGGCGCAGCCCCCAAGCGACGCACGTTGTCGGGTGCGGCGGCTTCGTGGGGAGCGTTGAGACCGTCGAACAGGTGGCCGTAGCGGTTCGCTCGCCGTCGCAGCCGCGGCGTCCGAGCTTTTGCCTGTCGGAGCAGGCATATTAGTGGTAGGGGCCGCCGTTGCCTAGCAGTCACACGCCGTCTATGGAAGGTGCCGCCAAGCGACATTCGCCAGCCGCGCACAACCGCCCGCCTCGCGGAGGAATGCGGCCCTATTCGGATAGCCTGCACCGTCCGATGGCGGCAGAACACGTCTCGCTGGGGGATCTCTACGTGCTGTTCACGGTCCTGTGGTCTGTCCCCTGCGGCCTTGTCGCCGCCTGGCGCTCTCGCTGGGACATGCTGACCGCGCTCCGGTACTTTCCTGCCGCAGCAGGTGTCGCAGCGATGCTTGGAGCGTGGTTTGCGGTGGCGGTTTGGCTGGCTGCGAGGTGGCATATCTGATGCGGGACGCGATCCGCGACATCTGGGCGGAACTGCCGAAACGCGCCGCAGTCGTGTGTTGGACGTTGACGGTGGTCGTCGCCGGCATCGTTGTGAACGCCGGAATCCGGCGACGCCCGTCCCTTGAAATCGCACTAATTCCGCTGCTCGAGGTCGGCCTCGTCATGATCGTTGTCCTCACCGTGAATCGGCTTAAACGTCGCGACAAGCTCGCACGCGCCGTCTTGCGAACAGCAGCGACACAGGTTCGCGAGGCGTCCGACATGGACGATGAGATCGAGGAGCAGGTTTCGGACCGCCACGTGCGACAGGCTCTACGCCGCCTCTACCCGGCAGACGTCCGGCGATGGGGCGCCGCGAACGTGTTGCTTCTGCTTGCCCGACGAGATGGCATGGACAGTCACGATCGGATGACGGACTTCGTCGGTCCGCGGCGCTGATATGGACGTGCCAGGGCCGATGAAGCGCTTGTCGCGGCGACGCCTATCAACCCGGCATGCTGCCGCGACATGGAGGCACTGAGATCCGCGGACGGCGTTAAGCGCAGGTGCGTCGCTTCACTCTGGGTGAACTTCTAATGTGCTTCGTCAAGGGACATCAGCTTGTCAGCTACCGGCGCGCAGCGGTTCGCGTTGACTTCGTTGGCTCCATCCAACCGGACACGAACCGACAACCTCCTGCCCGCAGACCGCCGAAGCTCAGATCCCCTGCAAAATCAGCTCCGATGTGGTACTCACCTGCGGTACTCTCCGCCAAACCAGAATACCAATCGAGTACCACCCGCCCGCCAAAACCCGCCGCCTTACAGGCACTTCCTCCAATGGAGCCAACCGGGATCGAACCGGTGACCTCCTGCTTGCAAAGCAGGCGCTCTCCCAGCTGAGCTATGGCCCCGCAGCCCGAGAATACAGGGCAAAGCGGCGTTTGTGGGTGTTGATGCCAACGTCGCAGTTTCCGGGGATTTGGGCTCATTTCCGCTGGGTTTAGGCCCACGGACGAGCGCATGGGCCTAAACTTTTCGCGCAAGCGAAGTCCCGATTGCGGTGCGGCTTGGGCTATCGCTGGTGGCTCGCCGTGCGGTGAATGACGAGCGGCTTCTGCTCGACGACGCGGAGGTTGATCTCGATCGCTGCGTCCAGTGCCGCTGCGATCGAGGCGAGCTGGCCGACCGTCAAGTTGGCGCGTCCGGCCTCCACGTTCGTTATGTACGGCGCGGTCGTGTCGAGTCGCCGCGCGAGCTCGGCCTGGGTCAGGCCGGCTTCGTGGCGAGCCTCGCGGATCGCCTGGCCGATCAGCCTGGCGGTGGGGTCCGAGCGTGCGGTGCGTGGCATCCGCAGAAACGGATCAGCTGCGCACTCGCTGGCCCACGACGAGCCGCTCGCCGGCGAGCTCGGGCGCCGGATGGTCGTCGTGAACGATCTCGGCCAGGAGGTAGGGAGTGCGGTAGGAGCTGGTGAGGCTGCGCGCCCACTCTTCCGGGTCATCCTCCCAGCCGATTGTCCGGCCGGTGGCGATGCTGAGCACCATCCGCTGGAGATCAACGACCTGTGGTTCGCAGCCTTCGATCTTGGGTGCGTCTCGGCCGCGCTGGGTCAGCGTGGCTACGCACTCCGATTGGCCGATCTCGCGGCCCGGTCGCCAGAACTCAACATGCACCATCTTGATCTCTTTGTCGGTCGCTTAGGGTTAGCTCTTGAGTAAGCATGGTATCAGTGGCTCAGCCCAGCGGCAAGCGGGTCAGTGGAACGCTCCTTCGCGCAGGATCACGGCAGGCGGGGCGATCATCGCTTGCGCACGAGCGCGAAGCGAGCGAACACGCGAGCTCTCGAGGACGTGCTCCAGCACAAGCGGCCCGATCTTCTCGAGCGTCTGGTTGAGGAGCTCGATCTCAGCGTCGCTCAAGGCGAGCCCGCCACGCTCGCGGCGGATACGAAGGATCTCCGAGTTCGCGCAATGGTCGCCCCGTCGCGCAAAGCAATACCCGTGGTCGATCAGGGCTTTGCTTCCTCCTCGGAGCAGTCGTGGGCTCTGGCGAACTCCTCGACGAGCTCGTCGAGCGTCAGCTGAGAGCAGTACGCGGCGTACTTGAGCGCCTGTAGCTCTACAGTGTCGCTCGCCCGGTCCCGCTTGAACTCGACGACAACTGGCGCACCGCTGCTGTCGAGGAAAAGCGCGTCGAGCCGATCGTAGACCTTCTGATCCTTGATCTCCCACCGATCGAACTCCGTCGTCACAAGCTCAAGATCGGGAGCAATCAGCTCGGGGTGCTCTGTCACCCACCGCTGCAAGTCGTCGCGCTCACGCAGCCCAGCATCCGCGAGCGCCAGCTCAGTCATCGGCGTGGCCTTGTGGGACTCTAGGTCGATCAGGAGTGCGGTCGCGTCACATCCTGTCGGCTCGTACCCTCCATGACGGCTGATCCTAGCCATTGAACCGTTCGTCAGGTCAACTAGGGTGAACGTGTCCGCGAGCCTCCGGGAGCGCGACCGGATTCAAGTAAGCCTCAAGACGCTCGTGCTCGCCGTCGCGGCGGTCCATCTGCCACGCGTAGATGTCACGAGGCTGGACGTAGGACGGGTCCGCGCCGTCGAGAAGAATCCCAACGATGGACGTGGCGATAGATCCATCCGGGCGCACCGTCCAGCTCACCGAGGAGCGCTGGAGCCACATCGTAGAGGGGCACCCGTACATGGCACCGTTTCGCGCCGATGTGATGCGGGCCATCGAGGCGCCCACCCACCGGATCGAGCAGCCTCGTCCCGGTCAGGACTGGTTCTACCTACAGGACGCGGGACCCAGTCAGTGGCTCAAGGTCGTAGTAGCCTTTGACGAAGACTCGATCGGGAGCATCCGCACGGCGTTCCCGAGGAGAAGCAAGCCATGACCGTCCATATCGGCCCCTACGTCTTCGACCGCGTCCGCTACGACCACGACGCGGACGTGCTCTACCTCTCCAAGGGCGATCCCGCACGCGCAGTCGACTTCGACGAGACGCCCGGGGGTCATGCCGTCAGCTTCGACGAGAACGGCGATCTGGTCGGCCTCACGGTGATCGACATCCGCAAGCTTCTCGACGAAACGGACGGCGAGCTACTCTTGGAGCTGCCAGCGAAGGCAAGCCCAGCGGACCTGAAGCTCGCGTTGGCGTAGTCGCCTTTCGTTTGGGCAGCAGCCCAACGCCAGGTGGACGAAACACCGACGAACACTGAGGAACAGAGTCCTGCGGCGCTCCCCGCAATCTCCCTTATGGTGCGACGGCATTCTGCGGGGCGCGCCGGCGGGGATCTTCTCGATCCGAGCAGCGCAATTACCTGGCTTGGCCGGCGGGGCTACTCGAACGAGAGCCGCTCCTGCCCGGGGATCTCCTCCGGCGCGGCCTCGCGCGCCTCCTCGCCCGGGAACTCCCAATCGAGCGACTCCTCGGCGGACATCTCCTCGGCCGGCGAAGCGGGCACCGGCTCGCCGCCGACGGTCGACGCGCTGTCAGCGGCCTCGAGGTCTGCGTCCATCACAGCCTGCATGTCGAGCTCCGCCGTCTCCTGGCCCGCGGCCGAAAGATCGGCGAGCTCGTCGTGCTCGTAGGCGGGCGCCTCGGCAGGCACGGCGGCCGGCGCGATGTCCGCGGTCTCGGGCTCCTCGACAGCCGCAGCGCCGTCGTCATCGGCGGGCTCGTCGGGGAACACCGGCGCCAGCGCCTCGTGCTCCTCGCGCGCGATCGCGCTCGGATCGGCGCCCCTGCGGCGCTTGAGCTCCAAGTGTTCGCGTATGGCTTCGTCGAGCAATCCCATCGCGCCACCAAACCATACTGCGCCCGCCACGACTCGTTCTGCGACTACACTTCTCAAGCCGTTCGCGCCGCCACCGACTGGCGCGCACGGGGCTATAGCTCAGTTGGGAGAGCGCCTGGATCGCACCCAGGAGGTCGGGGGTTCGAGTCCCCCTAGCTCCACTCAGACAACTGTCTGTGCATGGGTTCGGCGCTTAGCCGCCACCCTTGGCGAGCAGCTGCTCAGCAGGGCACCCAACCTCGCGTTGATGGAACCGCGGCAGAGCGCGCTCGCCCACTGGCAGCTACATCGCGAGCCTTCACCGCGCAGCCCGATGGCGTACCCTACGCTTGCCGGTTCCCTCTGATGGAACACGGGCAGCTTCCGGGTTTGCGGGGGGTCGCATGCTTGTGGGCGCACACCCTTGCAGGGAAACCTCGGAGCGCTTGGCGCAGTTGTCATCGACGATCGAGGAGGCGACATGGGATCTGAAGCAGCGGCGGGCGCGGGCTTAGGCGCGAGCTTGGGGGCAAAGGAGGCGCGATGCCGAGCCTGACCGGATCCGTGCCGCTCGACATCGCGATCGGGCTGAGCTTCGTGTATCTGCTGTTCAGCATCTTCTGCAGCGCGGTGCAGGAGGCGATCGCGGGAGCGCTGGAACTGCGCGCGAAGACACTCGAGGAAGCGCTGCGCAATCTGCTCGAGGACGACGGCGCGAAGGACGAGAAGGGCGCGCCCGCGGCGGTGGCGACGGTCCACGCGGGCGCCGTCGCCGTCCCCCCTGGCCCGCCCGCGGGATCGGCCTCGGCGGCCCAGCAGCCGCGCGTGGGCACCTTGCACGAACAGGTGCTCGCGCACGGGCTGATCCGTCCCCTTTACAAGAGCGGCCGCAAACCCTCCTACCTGAACCCGAAGCTGTTCGCGCTCGCGTTGCTCGACATCGTCGCGCCCGGTCAGAGCGACGACCCGATCGAGGGCGTCGGCAACCAGATTGCCCTGGCGGAGATTCCCGCGGGGGTCAAGGACGCTCTGCTGGGCCTGACCAAAGGCATCGCCAAGGACCGCGACCAATTGCGCGGCCTTGTCGAAGACTGGTTCAACGGCTCGATGGAACGAGTCTCGGGCTGGTACAAGCGCAAAGCCCAGCTCGTGATCTGCGCGCTCTCGCTGGTGGCGACGATCGGCCTGAACGTGAACACGATCGGCATCGCGGAAACGCTGTCGAAGGACAACGCCGTCCGCGCGGCGGTCGTCGCCGACGCGGAAAAGAGCACGATCAAAGAAGGCGCCAAACCCAAGGAAGCGGCCACGGCGATCTCCGAAGTGCATCAGCTGGGCGTGCCGATCGGCTGGAACAAGAGCGGCAACGAACCCGCGCAGGCAAGCTTCGAAAGCGTCGGCGAGGTCGCTCACACGCTCGGTGGATGGCTGCTGACGTTCGTCGCGCTCTCGCTGGGCGCGCCGTTCTGGTTCGGGCTGCTCGGGAAACTGACCAGCCTGCGTACGTCCGGCAACGCTCCGCCCACGTCGAGCTGAGCGCGAGCATCGCGCGGCCTGCGCCGGTTCCTCGGCCCGCGCAGGCCGCGCGGCGGGCGCTTGCCCTACTCCTCGATCAGCCCGTCCGCAAGGACCAGCGCGACGAGCTGCGCCCGCGTCCGCGCCCCGGTCTTCTTCATCGCGTTGCGCACGTGCGTGCGCACGGTCTCCGAGGAGATGCACAGCTCGGCGGCTACATGCCGCGTATCGGAGCCAAGCGCGACCAATCGCAGCACCTCGCTCTCGCGACGTGTGAGCTTCGACCCGACGCCGCGGGGCGAGGCGGCCCGCACGGGGCCGATCAGCTCCGGGCCGCCCGGCTGGAAGCGAGCGGACAGCGCCACGAACAGCGCCAGCCAGCGATCGCCCACCGAGGTTGCGTGCGCGGCGTAGCTGACGCGCACTAACGTCCCGTTGGCGTGCCTGACGATCCGCTCGCCGTAGAGCTCGTTCGTCTCGAGCAGCTGCTGCCACTGGGCCTTGGCGAGCGCCGGGTCCTCGATCGCCGTGCGCCCGATCCGCCGTCCGAGCGCGTCGGCGCGCGAGTACTGGAACACCTGGATCCCAGCGTCGTTGATCTGGATGTAGCGACCCTCGCGATCGACCACCGCCATCGGGATGCGCGACTGCGCGAACACCGACCAGAACGGGACCGCGCGCTGGCTTGGATCTGGTGGCTTTGAGTCCGCGCGCAATATCGTCAGGGGCCCGAGGGGGCGTGGGCGCAGCTTATGAGAGCGCCGCACCCGCGACTACCACCCGTTTGGGGTATCTACGGCTGCTTCGGAGAGCGTAGTTCGAGCGTTATGAACTCGTGCGCTCGACCGCGAGCGTTTGGCCGGCGAGCCGCAGCCGCTCGACGAGCCGATCGCCCATCGCGGTCGCGGGCGTCAGCACCCCCGCACGCGACGGCAGCCGCTCGCCGTCGAGCGCGAGGCAGAGGCTGCTCTCACCGAGCATCACCGCCGTCGCCTTGTATCCGGGGTCGCCGTCGGCGGCGACGCGGCACAGGTAGCGCGCGCCGCTGGCGGTGCGTGCGTGGATCTCGATGCGGAAGAAGCCGCGCTCGCGCTGGCGCTCGCTCGGCCCCTCGCCGGGGGCCGGCAGCACGCGGTCGAGCGCCGCGCGCGTGGGTGGCATCGACAGGCACGCCATCAGCGCGCCGACGCCGCCCGCGAGCGCGCCCGCCTGCGCCGCCGCGAGCGGACCCGACCCGAAGCCCATCACCTCGCGGTAGCGAAACTCGGGCCCGTAGGCCCAGCCTTGAAGCGCGTTGCTGCGGCGCACGACGCGCGTGTTGATCGAGCTCATCACGAACGGCCCGACCCAGGTGCCGAGCTCGCGGTCGTTGCGCACGCCGCGCAGGTCGCGCTCGTCGCCGAGGCTCGGCTCGGCGCCGCGGTCGGGGCTGAGCGCGTAGGGGTCGCCGAGCAGCCGCGCCAGGCTGCGATCGCTGCGCGCGGCGTCCAGCTCGCCCTTCAGCGACGCGATCGTGCCGCCGCTGGGCCCGCCTTTCATCGCGCGCACGACCAGCGTCGTGCCCTGCAGGCCGCCGGCGTCGTCCGCTGTGGCGGCCTCGTGCAGCAGCTGCACGCCGAGGTCGGAGGGGATCGAGTCGAAGCCGCAGCCGTGAACGATTCGCGCTCCACTGGCGGCCGCGAGCGCGTCGAAGCGGTCGATCGCCTCGCGCATGAACAGCACCTCGCCGGTCAGATCCGCGTAGTGCGTGCCCGCGGTGGCGCACGCCTCGAGCACCGGCAGCCCGTAGCGGCGGTAGGGGCCGACGGTCGTGGCGAGGACGCGCGTCGCGGTCGCGAGCTCGCGCAACGCGCTCGGGTCGGTGGTGTCGGCGACGAGCAGCGGCCACTCGCCGGCGCGAGCGCCGAGCGAGGCCTGCAGCTCGAGCAGGCGCTCGTGCGAGCGGCCCGCGAGGGCGATGCGCGCGTTTGCCGGCGCGGCCCGCACGAGATACTCGGCGGTCAGGCGCCCGACGAAGCTCGTGGCGCCGAACAGGACGACATCGAGCTCGCGCTCGCCGCTCACGCGACGGGTTCGGCCGGTTCGCCGTGGGCGGCGCCCGGCACGCTCACGCGCGCGCTTGCCGAGCGCCCGAGGCGCGCGACCTCCTCGTCCATCAGCGGCAGGATGCGCTTGGCGTCGCGCCGCGCTTGCAGCTCGAACAGCCGCGAGGTCAGCACGGGCTTCAGCCAGCGCAGCAGCCCGACCCAGCCCGGGACGTTGACGCGCGTCGCGCGGCGTTCGATGCCGCGCACGAACGCTGCGGCGCACTCCTCGACGGACGTCGTCGCACTCAGCGGGCCCGGCAGCGCGTCGAGCATCTCGCGAAACGCCGCCAGGTCCTGCTTGGCGTCCTGCACCATCGGCGTGTCGATCCACGACATGTGCGCGCTGCCGACGGCGACGCCCTGGTAGCCGAGCTCCAGGCGCAGCGCGTTGGCGAAGTGCTCGGCCCCGGCCTTGCTCGCGTTGTATGACGCGAGGCCCGGCGCCGCCACGTACGCGGCCTCGGAGGAGACCACGAGGATGTAGCCGCGCCGGCGCACGATCTCCGACAGCGCCGCGCGGACGGTGTGGAAGATCCCGGTGACGTTGATGTCGATCAGGCGCCGGAACATCAGCGGATCGACGGTCGCGACCGACCCGTACGTGGCGATCCCGGCGTTGGCGATGACGACGTCGATGCCGCCGAAGCGCTCGACGCCGTGGGCGACCGCCGCCTGCATGTCGCCGAGCTCGGTGACGTCGCCGAGGATCGACGTCGCGTTGTCCTCGCCGAGGCTCTGCACCAGCTCCCGAAGCGGCTGGTCGTCGAGATCGACGAGCACGACCCTCGCCCCGCGCGCGACCAGCAGAGTGGCGGTCGCGGCTCCGATGCCGCGTGCGCCTCCCGTGATCAGCGCAACCTTGCCTCGCACGCTGCTTGACACCCGCCAACCATACACCCGCGCGGCGCCCGCCCCGCGATCGCGCCGGGCAATAGGCTTGGCCCGCTGGGTCTACGGAGAGGAGACAGGATGATCGTCGTCGTTGGCAGGGTGAGGACCGACGCAGGCAAACGTGAGGAGTTGATCAGGGTTGGTCAGGCGGTCGCGGCCGCCTCGCGCTTGGAGTCAGGTTGCCTGGCCTATCGTCTGTACGAGGACACCGAGCAGGAGAACGAGTTCGTGTTCGTCGAGGAATGGGAGAGCGACGAGGCGCTCAAACGACACTTCGCGACCGCGCACATCGCGCAGTTCATGCAGGCGGTCCCGGCGACGCTCGTGGCGCCCCCGGACGTCAAGTTCCACACGATCGCCAGCTCGATCGACCTGGCTGACGTGAGCGGCAGCTGAGCGCTCGCGCTCGGCTGCTCGCCTATCGCGCTCAGACCTCGATACAGACGGGCTCGTTTGCGTACTGGGGCGGGATCGGCGCTCCGCTTACCACGACCGGCGAGGACGGCAGGCGGCGCAGGTCAACGCTCAGGATTTCCACGGGGCTGAGCGGCACCGAGGTGCAGGTCTCCCCGAATTGGGTGCGGGTGACTTGGAGGACGCTGCTCTGCTGCACCCACGCGAGCTCGTTGCCGCTGAGCGACAGACCTTCGGCTTCTCCGCGCGGACCGTCGGCGCTCACCGAGCCGGCGAGCCTGACGATCGTGCGCGTTGTGCCCGTGTGCAGATCCTTCACGCCGATCGCTTCACCGCCCGCCGAGAAGAACGCCACCCGGCCGTCGGAGAGCACAGCGGCTTTGCCCAGCTGTACCTCGTGACCCCTCTTCGCGCCCAGCTGCGCCCACCAGTACACGGACCTCTCCGGCGGCGGCTGTGCGCTGTGCGCCAGCTCGCCCGGCGCTTCTGCGCTCGACTGGGCGGCGACGAGGACGTCCCCGCGATCGTCGACCTGGATGCCGGACACCCGGTTTGGTTCCGGCAGTTCGGGACTGCTTGGCGGCGGCGCGACCCGGTAGGCCAAGGCGCCGGTGGCGGCGTCCAGCACGCGAACGCTGAGCGGCCCCGCGCTGGCGCCTGGAGCCTTGCTCGTCGAGTAGGCGAGCGCGATGTACCTCGCCGATGCGACCATGTAATCGGGAGTGCGGGGAGTTCGCGCGAGCACACGCCAGCGCCCCGACCGTAGGTCGATCTCAACCAACTCCCCCTGAGGCCTGTGTCTGCCTGGGAGGCAGGGCTTTGGCAGCGCCGCGTACAGATGCTCGCCCGAGATCGCGTAATGCACGCGGAATAGGCCCGGCTCGATCTTCGGCGAGGCCGGCGTGCACTTGCGCAGTAGCGGGAGCTTGCGCAACCCGCCGCCAATCCTGCCGCCGACGACACCCGAGGCGCGCGCCAGCGCCCACCAGTCGGAGCCGAACCAGGCAAGATCGACGGAGCCTTCCCAGTTGTGCGCTCCGGGCGGCGCCAGGACCTTGGATCTGCCCCCGCGGTTCGTGAGCATGATCCCGCCCTCGCTCTCCCAGGCCACGCCGGCAGCGGTGATGAACGGCCCCGATTGCAGGCCGGGAGCATCGACGCCCGTGACACCTGTCGGGAGCACGGCGGACGCTGCGGCCGGGCAGGCGAACGCCAAGACGGCGACAAGGACGCCCACGCAGTGAGCGAGCCGCGGAGCGGGAACCCGATTGCCCGCACAATCCCGCTGATAGAGATCGGACCCCCGATGACGGCGCACCGGCGAAGTGTACGTCCGGCGCCGCCCCGGGGCTATAGTCCAACCGGCCTTGCCGGCCGACGCGCAAGCGGGCCACGAGGATCGAAAGGGGCAGCGCGATGGAGCAGGTCGACGTTGTGGTCGTGGGAGCGCGCCTGGCGGGCTGCGCCGTCGCGGCCCCGCTGGCGCGCGCCGGGCGCCGCGTGGTGGTGCTCGACAGGATGGGCTTCCCATCCGACCAGCTCTCGACGCACCTGCTGATGCCGGCGGGCACGAGCGAGCTCGCAAAGCTCGGGGCGCTGCCGCGGATCCTCGCGCTTGAGCCCTCGCGGGTGCGCTGGACGCGCATCGTGGTCGAGGGCGTCGACGCGCTGGAGCGGCTGCGCCCGGCGGCGGACGGGATCGACTACGGCGTATGCGTGCCGCGCGACCTGCAGGACGTGCAGCTGGTGGAAGCGGCACGCGAGCAGGGCGCGGACGTGCGCGAGCACTGCACGGTGCAGTCGCTGCGCTGGCGCGCCGGGCGCGTCGCTGGTGTGCGCTACCGCGACGGCGAGGGAGTCGAGCACGAGCTCGCCTCGACGCTGCTCGTGGGCGCGGACGGCCGGCGCTCGACGGTCGCGGCGCTGGTCGGCGCGTGGACGCCGTATCGGATCTCGCGCAACGGCCGCGGCCTGGTCTTCCGCTATGTCGCGGATCCGATGGCGGGCGGGATCGAGGCGGAGACCTACTACCAGTGGCGCGAGGGCGACTCGTTCGCGTTCGCGTTCCCGAGCACCCCTGTGGGGCGGCTGCTGATCCTGTTCATGGGTCACCGCAACGAGGCGCGCGAGGCGCGCACAGACCCGGAGGGCTACTGGCGGCGCAAGCTCGCCGAGCACCCGGGCCTCGCGGCGCGCGCGGCGGGCGCGCCGCCAGGGACGAAGCTGCGCTCGACGGGTGAGACGCCGGCGTTCTTCCGCGCGTCCTCCGGTCCCGGCTGGGCGCTGGCGGGGGACGCGGGGCACTTCAAGGACCCGGTCACCGGGCAGGGCATGCGCGACGCGATGTTCGCGGGGCGCACGCTGGCCGAGGAGGTGCTCCCGGTACTCGACGACGCCGACGCGGTCGACCGCGCGACGCGCGCGTGGGAGGCGGCGCGCGATCGCGAGTGCCTGCCCGCCTACCACTTCGCCAACTCGGACACGCGCGTCGAGCGCCAGTCCGCGGTGGTCTGCGAGGTGCTCCGCGACGCGTCGCGCACGACCGACCCGGACATCACCGACGTGTTCGGTCGCGCGCGTACGCCGCAGCAGATCGTCACGCCGCCGCGGATGGCGCGTGCGCTGGTCGCGGCGCTGATCCGCGGCGAGCAGCCGCGCGCGCAGACGCTGCGCCGCTCGCTGCCGGAACTGCGCACCGATCTGGCGGTCCGCTTCGAGCTGCGTGCGGGGCGCTTTCGCTCGACGCGCACGATTGCCGGTTCCGAGCACCCGGGAGCGCAGTGGCCGGCAGCGCCGAAGCCGGCGCAGGAACCCCTTACGGCCCCGTCCGCGACAAGGGCCACGTCCACATCCACATCGGCGAGCGAGGTCCTCAGCGAGCAGGCGATCGCATGACGCGCATCGCGGTCGTCCAGCCGGCGCTCGCGCTGGGCGAGGTCGCGCGCAACCTCGAGCGGGTCGAGGACCTGATCCGCGACGCCCACCGCGAGCACTCGCCCGCGGTGATCGTCGTCCCGGAGGCGTGCACGACGCCGAACGTGTTCGCGAAGGTGCTGAGGGAGACGCCACGCCCGGTCGACGGCCAGCCGTTTCAGCTGCTCACGCGTCTGGCGCGCGAGCTTGGCTGCGCGATCGGCGGCGGCTTCGTGGCGGTGCGCGGCAGGCACGCGTACGGCACGTTCGTGCTCGCCGAGCCAGACGGAGCCGTGCACCTGCACGACAAGGACATCCCGACGGCGTGGGAGCAGCACTTCTACGTCGGCGGCGATGATCGTGGGGTGACGCAATCCGAGACGCTCGGCTGCACGGTGGGGCTGATGTCGGGCTGGGAGTGGGCGCGCTTTCGCACCTCCGCGCGCGTGCGGGCGGGCGGCGCACGCGTGGTGCTGGGCGGGATGTGCTGGCCGTCGATGCCGCTCAACTGGCCGGGCCCGCTGCACGTGTGGGCCGAGCGCGAGCACGGGATCTGGCGCGAGCAGGCACGCGCGCTCCCCGGCCAGGTGGCGCGGCTGACCGGCGCGCCCGTTGCCCACGCCTCGCACGTCGGCGCGATCGAGGGCGAAACGCCGCTCGGGCCGGGCATCCCGTGGAAGACGCAGATGCTCGGCGAGTCCCAGATCTGCGACCGCGACGGCACGATCCTCGCGCGCCTGACGCTCGAGGACGGCGAGGGCCACGTCGCCGCGGACGTCGACCTGACACCCGCGCCGACGCCGCTCGAGCCGATCGAGCAGCGCTACTGGATCCCGCGGTTCACGCTGACGACGCACGCGGCGTGGCACGCGATGAACGCCCACGGCGCGCTCGCCTACAGGCTGCGTCACGCGCGCGGAGGCTTCCCCTGGCAGGCGTGGCCCAGCGGCGACCTGCCCGACGAGATCCCGCCGTCGAGCCCAGCCGACGCGCCGGCGGCCACGACCGGCGCATGAGCAGCGCGTCCTCGGACCGACGTCAGGCTCGTCACCCAAGCCCCAGCAGTCCGGGCACCTCATCGAGCGAATGGACGATCTCGGCGCCGGCTGCCCGCAGCGCGGCCTCGTCGCTGTCCGCCGCGTAGCCGACGGCGCGCATGCCCGCCGCCACTGCCGCAGTGACCCCCGAGGGGGTGTCCTCGACGACCACGCAGGCGGCGGGCTCGGCGCCCATCGTGCACGCGGCGTTCAGGAACAGGTCGGGATGGGGCTTGCCGCGGGGCACCGACTCGGCCGAGAACAGCGCCCGCTCGTCGAACAGCCGGCTCAGCCCGGTCAGCTCGAGCGACAGCCGCGTCTTCTCGAGCTTGCCCTGCGAGGCGACGCACACGGCAACGCCCGCCGCGAGGACACCCGCGACGAGCGCGGCGGCGCCCGGCACGGGCGCGAGCTCGCGGCGGAACTCCTCGGTGCGCTCGCGCTCATAGCGCGCGAGCCAGTCCGTGGGCAGCGGGCGCCCGAGCTTTGCCTCGGCGCTGCGCACGACCTCGCCGAGCAGCAGCCCCTGGTAGTCGCGTCGCGCCTGCGTCAGCGTCGTCGGCAGGCCCTCCTCGCTCAGCAGCCGCGCGAGCACGTCGTTGGAGATCGTCTCGCTGTCGACCAGCACGCCGTCGCAGTCGAAGATCACCAGCCGCAGGTCGTCCATGCCCGCAGACTTTCAAGTTCTCGTTCGCGCGTGCCGTCCGACCGAGCCGGCCGCTCAGAACGGCAGCCCGAGCACCTGCACGCGCCCGGTTGGCCACTCGGCGCCCGGCCGCAGCGCCCGCCACATCGCGCGCATCGGCATCTCGACGGGTCCTGTCGGCTGCTCCGCCGCGACCGCGGCGGCGATCTCCTCGAACCCGAAGCGACCGTATATGGGGACGAGCTGCGGGCGGCAGAACAGCATCGCGTGCCCGGGACCCATGCGCTCGGCAATCGTGAGGGTCGGCGCCACGACCTGTGCCATCAGGCCGCGCCCGCGTTGTGAGCGCGTCACGATCACGCCGCCGAGGCCGACCACCTCGAGGCCCACGTGCTCGACCTCGAGCGCGACGGCCACCAACCCCGCGAGCGCGACCGGGCGCCCGTCGTCTGCGCGCAGCGCGAAATGGCGGTCCTTGGCCCTCCACGCGAACTGCGCGCCATCCGGACCGTATGGCTGCTGCTCGCCGGCCACGACATCGGCCCAGTCCTGCTCGCTCAGCGCGTCGAGCTCGACGAACTCCACCGCTTCACGTCCTAATCCTCGACGACCACGCGCACGGTGTGCAGCAGCCGGTCGCTCGCGCCGCGGACGCTGCCGCCCAGCTCGAGCGTCTGCTGCACGTAGGCGAGCGTCTCGGCGGTCAGGCGCTCGCCCGGCAGCACGTTCGGGATCCCCGGCGGATATGTCGCCAGCGACTCCGCCGCGATCCGTCCCGCCGCCTGCGCCGCGGGCACGACCTCCTGCGCGCCCAGGTAGGCCTCGCGCGGGGTCATCGCCAGCTCGCCCCAGGGCGGCGGCGCCGCGAAGCTCGCGCGGCGCGCCGCCGGGATCGAGCCCGACGCGCTCGACCGCCGTGCGCAGCGCCGCCACCAGCCGCGCCGCCTCCGGCAGGCCGCGCTCGCCCATGCCGAACACCGCCACCAGCACGTTCTGCCCGTACAGCTCGAGGTTGATGTCGTCGATCTCGCGCAGCAGCGGCGCCAGCTCGTAGCCGCTCGCGTTCACGCCGCGCACGTCCACCGCCAGGCGCAGCGGGTCGTACGCGAACACGCCCGGGCGCCCCGCCAGGCGCTCGTCGAGCACGTCCAGCCCGTCGATCGCGCGGATCTGCGCGCGCGTGCGCGCGAGCGCGGCCATCGTCCTGCCCAAGCAGCTCGCGCCCGTGCACGGCCGCCTGGCGGCGCGCGGCGTCGAGCGAGCCGCACAGCAGCGAGTTGGGGCTCGTCGACTCCGTCAGCGTCACCGCGCGGTCGACCGTGTCCTCGCCGATCAGCTCTCCGCCGCCGTGCCCGAGGTGCAGCATCGCCGACTGCGTGAGGCTGCCGACGATCTTGTGCGTGCTCGAGATCACGAGGTCGGCGCCCAGCGCGAGCGCGTGCTCGGGCAGCTCCTCGTGGAAGGCCATGTGCGCGCCCCACGCCTCGTCGACGACCAGCGGCACGCCGCGGGCGTGCGCCACCGCCGCCAGCGCCGCGCACGTCCGCCACCGCGCCGAAGTAGGTCGGCGAGATCACCCACGCGCCGACCGCGCCGGGGCGTCGCGTCGAGCGCGTCGCTCGAGCGTCTCCGGCGGTCAGGCAGTGGGCGATCCCCAGCTCGGGGTCGACCTCGGGCGCCGCGAACGTCGGGCGCAGGCCCGACAGCACGAGCGCGTCGATCGTGCTCGAGTGCGCGTTGCGCTGGACGACCACCTCGCCGCCGCGGTGGGCGAGCGCGAGGCCGGCCGCGAGGTTGCCCTGCGAGGCGCCGTTGACCAGGAACCACGCGCGCTTGGCCCCCCACGCCTCGGCGGCCAGGCGCTGGGCCTGCTCGAACGGGGTCGGCTCGACGCCCACGTCGATGCCGTACGTCAGCGCCGGGATGTCGAGGCTGAGCGCCCGCTCGCCGAACGCCTCGAGCATGCCCGGGTCCGCGCCCGGGCCGCCCTTGTGGCCAGGCACGTGCAGCCGCGCCGGCTTGCGGCGCGGCGTACTCGCACAGCGCGTCCAGATACGGCGTCTGCTGCTGGCGCTCGGTTGTCACCCGGCGCTCACATTTGTGCCCGGCGTGAAACCAAGGTGTGTCAACACTGAGACTTTCTACCAGCTTCGCTTGTCTGCGAGCAGCGCTCGGGCTAGCGTCGATCGTGTCCTGAAATAGCGGCCCGGCGGTGCGCCAACACCCCGGGCCCGGCACCGAGTTGCTCGGCCTCGATGCCCGTCGATTGTCCCTCAGCGCCGCGCGCGGCGCGCGTGCGGGGACACGCGGCTGGAGCTGACGCGCACGCTCGGCGCCTCGAACAAGAGGAGGCGAGCATGCCCAGCCCACGACCGAGCACCCGCACCCAAGCGCACCCGCTCCGCCATCCGACGAGCTCGTGCTCGCGGCGCGTCGAGCGCGCGGCGCGCCACCAGGCGCACGACAACCCGGCGGTGCCCGTGTGGGCGATCCTCGACCACCTCGCGCTGGCGCGGCGCTCGAGCGCCGCGCGCCACGTGCGCGCCCGCCTGGACGCGCTGCTCGCGGCCGGGCTGGCTCGAGCGCGCGCAGCCGGCACGGCGTGCCGACGTGGGCGCTCACGCGCGCCGGCGACGCGCGCCTGCGACACGCGCGCGCCAGCGCCGGCGCTGCCGGCGCTGCCCGAGTCCCCGCAGCACCGCGCGTGGCGCAACGCGCGCACGGTCGCCGCCGCAGGAGCTCGAGCGCTTCCGCGCGGGCCTGCGCGAGCGCCTCGGAGCGGGCCGAGCGGCTGCTCGACGCCGCCCAGCCGCCGCACTCCGACGCGTGGCTCGAGCTCGCCGAGGAGCTGCAGCGCGCGTGCCGGCGCGTGGCCTCCGCGAGCCACTGCCTGTACGAGTGGGCCGAGCCCGACGAGGCGCGCGCGGACGTCGACGAGCACGTCGAGCCGGCCGACGCGGGACTCGATGAGGACGAGCGTGCGCGCCGGCGCGCACGACGCGCAGGACGCCGCAACATGCGGCTGTGGGACGATGCGCCTCGAATATGACGAAGCAATTCGAGGAGTGGCAGATCACGCTGCACGGACGCCGGGTGATCTACCGGATCGCCGGCAGCGGGCCGCCGGTCGTGCTGATCCACGGGATGCTCAACTCCTCGAGCCACTGGCAGTCGGTGGCGCTGGAGCTGGCGCGCGACCACACGGTCGTCGCGCCCGACCTGATCGGGCACGGCGACTCGGCGGCGCCGCGCGGGGACTACTCGCTGGGCGCACACGCCGCCAGCATCCGCGACCTGCTCGCCGCGATCGGCATCGACCGCGCGAGCATCGTCGGGCACTCGCTCGGCGGCGGCGTCGCGATGCAGTTCTTCTACCAGTTCCCCCAGCGCGTCGAGCGGCTCGTGCTGGTCTCCAGCGGCGGCCTCGGCCACGAGGTCAGCCCGATGCTGCGCACCGCCGCGCTGCCCGGCGTCTCCGCGCTGCTGTCGCTGACGATCCAGCCGCGCCTGCTCGCCGCGCTTGCGGGCGCCGGGCGGCGGATGCGCGAGCGCGGCGCTCGCGCGGCGGCGTCTACCTGCAGGCGATCGCGCGTGCGCTGCGGCCGCTCGAGAACGCGGACGCGCGCCAGGCGTTCCTGACAACGCTGCGCTCGGTGATCGACGTGCACGGCCAGCGCGTCAGCGCCACCGACCGGCTGTACCTGCTCGAGAGCGATGCCGACGATGATCGTCTGGGGCGAGCGCGACCACACGATCCCGCTCGATCCACGGCCGTCGCGCGCACGAGGCGATCCCGCACAGCTTCTTCAGGACGCTCCCCGACGCCGCGCACTTCCCGCACCTGGAAGACCCCGACGGGCTCGCGCGGCTGCTGCGCGAGTTCATCCAGGAGACCGACCCGGGCCGCATCGAGGACGCGGACTGGGGCGCCGTGCTCGCGCGCCGCTCGCCGCGCTCGCGCCGCGGCGACGGCGCCGCCGTCTACGGCCGGGTCGCGAGCCGCCCGGGCTGCGTGGCATCGGCAGCGGAGACCGGCGTCAGATCGTCGTCGAGGACGCGAGCAGCGCGTCCACGCATTCGGGGTCGAACTGCGTCCCGGCGTGGCGCTTTAGCTCCTCGCGCGCGTGCGCGACCGGCAGGCCCTCGCGATACGGGCGCGTGCTCGTGATCGCGTCGAATGCGTCGGCGACGAGCATGATCCGCGACGCCTGCGGGATCGCCTCGCCGCGCAGCCCGTCGGGGTAGCCCGACCCGTCGAAGCTCTCGTGCGAGTGGCGGATCCAGGGGACGATCTGCTCGAGCCCCTCGACGCGCCCGACCAGCTCGGCGCCGGCGGCGCTGTGGCCCTTGATCAGCTCGAACTCCTCGTCGGTGAGACGCCCCGGCTTGCACAGGATGCGCTCGGGCACCGTCATCTTGCCCACGTCGTGCAGCGTCGCCGCGATCCGCAGCATGCCGAGCATGTCCTCCCGCCAGCCGAGCCGCGCGGCGATCGCCACCGCGTGGTCGGCGACCGCGCGCGAGTGCTCGTGCTCGGCGTGCATGCGCATGTCGACGGCGTGCGCGAGCGTCGCCGCCCAGCTCAGCCGCTCGGTCGCGCTCGCGCTGTCGCGATCCGGGCCGTCCGTGGCGCGACGCGTACAGCCGCACGTCGGCCTGGCGCATCAGCTCCTCGAGCTCGATGCCGTCCATCGGGAACGCTCGCCACGCCCACCGAGCACGGGGCGCGCTCGCTCAGCGCCTCGATCAGCCGCGAGGTGCTCTCGAGCGCGTCCATCGGACCGATGTCCGCGAACAGGACCGCGAGCTCGTCGCCGCCGATCCGCCCGATCGCGTCGGTCGGCCTGACCGAGCGTTTCAGCGTGTCGACGACCCAGCGCAGCAGCTCGTCGCCGGCCGCGTGTCCGTGGCGGTCGTTGACCTGCTTGAAGTGATCGATGTCGAGCACCAGCACCGCGCCCTCGCGGCCTCGCGCGCTGCCGCCGCTGAGCACGGCGACCGCGCGCTCTTCGAAGCCCCGCCGGTTCAGGCAGCCCGTCAGCGGATCGGCGCGCGAGACCTCCATCAGCGCCGTGCGCTGGCGGTCGTGGTTGCGCGCCTGCCACGCGCTCATCGCACCCGTGCACGCCAGCATCACCGCGAACAGCGCCTGATAGCGCCCAGCCGGCGCCGCCGACCGTCGACGGCGAGCGCCAGGTAGCCGGCGACGCTGAGCCCGCCGACCGCCAGCACCGAGCCAAGCGGATAGGACATCGCGGCGAACACGACCGGGATGAAGAAGATCAGCGCCAGCGGGCTGCCCGTGCCGCCGTCGGCGAGCGTCGCGCAGCGGATCAGCGCCAGGTCGACGACGCTCCAGCCGAAGAAGAACACCTCGCGAAAGCGGCTGCGCACGATCCGCTCGCGCGGCAGCCGCGAGACGACCGCGGCGCCGAGCGATGCCGGCGCCGAACAGCGCCGCGATCAGCGCGCGGTGCGGACGCTGCCACGTCAGCACGACGTACACCGCGCTGGTCCCGCAGACGACATAGCTCAGCCAGATGCCCGCCCGCGAACGTCGCCACGCGCATGCGCAGCGCCGACTGGTCGACGATGCCCCGATCCTCCTGCCGTTCATGCGTATATATCGGGCCGCCGGCGCCTATGACCTGAGGCGATCGTGCAGCCGCTGGACGGGTCCTCGCTCCCCTGCCAGCGCGCTTGCGCGGAGCGCTCCCGGCGCAGCCGGCGGGTGCGCCGCCGCGAGGCGCTCAGCCGCCCGCGTGCGCCCGCCACGGCGGCGGGTAGGGCAGCGGGCTGAGCGTGCCGCTCCAGCTGCTCGCGCAGCGGCTCGAACGGCGGCGGCAGCGACAGGCCCTCGCCGAGGTGGCGCTCGTCCTCGTCGACCGCGAAGCCGGGGCCGATCGTCGCGATCTCGAACAGCACGCCGCTCGGCTCCAGGAAGTAGACCGATTTGAAGTAGAAGCGGTCGATCACCGGCGTCGGCCGCGCGCCGGCGTCGGCCACGCGCTGCGCCACGCCTCGAGCTCGTCCATCGCCGCGGCGAACGCCACGTGGTGCACCGTGCCCGCGCCCTGCGTGCGGTTGATCTCCGGCGGCGCCGGGTCATACGCGTAGAAGCTGCCCCGGTGCTCGCCGCGCACCTCCCAGTGCTCTCCCTCTCCGCGCGTGAACCCCATCGCCTCGCCGAGCAGGCGCTCGCTGCGCACCGGCGCGTTGCTGTACGCGCGCACGCCCTCGAAGCCCTGCAGCGCGTGCTCGCGCGGGATCTCCGGCGACGTGCGCGCTCAGCGGCTCGTCCTCCGCCGCGCTGTCGCACGAGCTCGTGTTCGAGGCCCTCGGGGTCGGCGAACAGCAGGCTGTCGTCCGTCAGCTCGGCGCTCACGCCGCTCGCGGTCAGCCGCTCCCTCCAGAACTCGAGCGCCTGCGCGGAGGCGACGCGCCAGACGATCCGGTGCACCATGCCCGCGCCCGCGACGCCGCGCGCCGCGCCCGGATACTCGAAGAACGTCAGGTCCATCCCCGGCGAGCCGTGCTCGTCGCCGTAGAACAGGTGGTACATGTTCGGTTCGTCCTGGTTGACGGTCCGCTTGACCATCCTCAGGCCGAGCACGCCCGTGTAGAACTCGACGTTCGCCGCGGCGTCCCCGGTGATCGCGCTGATGTGGTGGATGCCCTCGAGCTTCATCGCGCAAGCGCACTCTATGCCTGTCACGCCGCGTCGGACCCCGGCGTGCCGCGATCGGCGTGCGATCATCGACGCGTGCAGGACGGATCGCTCATCCCGCGCTTCGGGCGCGCGCGGCGCGATCCGGCGCTCGCCGTGCTCGAAGGCCTGCACCCGCTCAAGCACGCGCTGCGCTTCGGCGCCGACGTGCTCGAGGTCGCTCACGCAGCGACGCCGCCGAGCTCGAGCGCCTCGACCGGCGCGCTCGCGCCCGACCTCAGCGACGCGCATCCGCGCGCTCGCGCGCGAGATCGAGCCGGAGGTCTTCGAGCGGCTCGCGCCGCTGGCGCCCTCGACCGGCGTGATCGCGCTCGCCGAGCGCCCGCGGTCGACCCCGCGCGCCGTGCTCGCCGACCCGCCGCGCCGCGCCGGTGGTCCTGCTCGAGGATCCTCGCGACCTCGGCAACATGGGCGCCTGCGTGCGCGTCGCCGCCGCCGCCGACGTCGCCGGCGTGCTCAGCACCGGCAGCCACGACCCCTGGCATCCCGACGCGCTGCGCGGCGCCGCCGGACTGCACTTCGCCGCTGCCCGTCGCGCGCCTGCGAGCGCTGGCGCAGCTGCGCGAGCATCGGACCGGCCGCTGCTCGCGCTCGACCCCGACGGCGAGCCGCTCGAGCCCGCCGAGCTGCCCGCGCGCGCGGTGCTCGCCTTCGGCACCGAGCGCCACGGCCTCAGCCGCCGAGCTGCTCGCGCAGCGCCGACGCGCGCGTCAGCATCCCGATGCGCGCCGGCGTCTCGAGCCTCAACCTCGCCACCTCCGTCGCCGCCGTGCTGTTCGCCTGGCGCCTGTCGGCGCGGCCGGTCTCGCCGCTGGCTAAGCGGCCGCTTCGACGCCGTCGAGCAGCAGCCAGTTGCCGCGCAGCGCGTCGCGCGCGCGCGCCACCATCCGCTCGGCCTGCTCCTCGGGGTCCTCGCACGTCGGCCATCAGCCGTCGCGATCAGCTCGCGCGCCTCGCGCGCGTGCTCGACGTCGCGCAGCTCGTGCACGCGGAAGTACTCGGTCGCCGGGCCCTCCTCGCTGAAGCCGTAGTGCGCGGTCAGGCCCTCGCAGCTTCGTCGCCGAGATCTCGCGGCTGGCCGGCCTCGATCGCGTACAGCACCGCGAGGTGCTCCAGCAGGTCCTCGCCCGCCGTCCACGCGCGCACGCACGCGCGCGTCTGCTCGAGCTGCGGACGTCCGCGCCGCCCGCCGGTCGCTGCGCGGCCGCGGTCGCGGCCGACACCGCGCCGCGCGCTCGAACTGCTCCCACAGCGCCACGTGCGCGGCCTCCTCCTCGGCGTGGCGGCGCAGCCCGCTCGCTGCGTCGCCGCGCCGTCGCCGGCGCGCTCGGCGGCGCTGCGCCGAGGCGTGCGCGAGCGCGACCACCGCGTGGCGGTACTCGCCCGCGTAGCGGTCGAGCTCCCCGGCGCTCAGCTCGCCGGCGCTCCAGCGCTGGTAGAACGGGTGCTCGAGCACGTTGATCGCGGCGCGTGTCTCGTCGAGCCTGGCGAGGACGTCCATTGCGCGTTCCCTTCTGTTGGGTTTTCGGGTCGTGCGGAGGGAGGAGATCGTCCTCGTGACGCAGAAAGCCTACGGAGTTAGCGAGGTCTTCGTCGGCCGAGAGACTGGACCGCCGTCCGGACGGTGTGCGAGTGTCCTCGCGGGAGTTGACCCGGAGGGGCAAAGGGGGTGGTTTGCGTGACCATCATCGTCGCTTCGGCGCTTGGCGCGATGGGTTTCAGCGCAGCTGCTCGCGCTCGCGCTCGGCCGCGTGGCGGCGCTCGCCGACGAGGACGCTCGGAGCAGCATGCTCGCCGAGCGCCGCGCGAACCCGCCGATCCGCGGCTACCGCCAGAGCTATGCGGGGTTCGCGCGGGCCCAGTCGACGATCGCGCGCGAATCGTCGATCACGGTGCCGTCGTCGAGGACGAGCGTGGGCACCCAGCGGTTGCCCGTCAGCTCCTGCACCTCGCGGCGCCCGCGCGTCTGGTTGAAGACGCCGGGCAGCGGCGCCAAGCCGTAGGACTTGACCACCTCGGGGTCGTAGCCCGCGTCCTTGAGCGCGTGGTAGGCGTTCGCGCACGGATGCCCGCCGGGGCGCGGCGTCGGGAACGTGCCCCAGCAGACGTACAGCTTCATGAGACGTTCAGCGTGCCTTCCATGCCCGCCTGGCGGTGACCGGGGACCGAGCAGTAGAACATGTATTTGCCGGGCTTCAGCTTCAGCGTGAGCGTCCTCGTGCCGCCGATGAACGTCGGCGTCGCGCCGAGCACCTTGGTGCCTTCGGCGACCGTCACGTTGTGTTCCAGCGGCGACATGTTCGTCATCGTGATCGTCACCGTCCCCGCCTTCGCGCTCAGCTGCTTGGTGTTGTAGGTGAGCAGCCCGCTCGGGTTGGCCGCGAGCGTCAGCGCGGTGCCGGCCTTGCCCGCGGCGGGCGAGACGCCGGCGCGGGCGTGCCGCGTGGTCGCCGTCGGTTCGGTCGAGGCGCTCGCGAGCCGCGGCACGGAGCGGAGACGACCGGGACCGGCGCCAGTGCCTGCGTCTGCGTCGGCGGCACCGAGCCCTTCGCGGGCACGCCCGAGGTGAGCACGGCCGTCGCGACGGCGGCGAGCACGAGCACCGCGGTGACCGCGACGACCGCGCGCTGGCCGGCCGAGGCTGCCGGGGAAGTCGGGTTTGCGCATGCCCAGCCCGAGCGACAGCGTCAGCGCCCAGACGACGAGCAGGCCGCCCGCGATGTAGAACGGGACCTTGCTCTTCTCCGCCGCGAGCACCGGCGCCAGCTGCAGGGCGAAGCGTGTGCATCGGCGCGAGCCTAGCCGATGGGCCGCCGGTATGCTAGGCGCCGAGATGAGCGAGGTGGTGCGCACGCCCGAGGAGGCGCTGCGAGGGACTCCCCGACTTCCCGTTCGTCTCGCGCTACCGCGAGGTCGACGGGCTGCGGCTCGCGCATCTCGACGAGGGCGACGGCGCGCCGGTGATCTTCTTCCACGGCGAGCCCACGTGGTCGTTCCTGTGGCGCAAGGTGATCCCGCCCGTGCGCGACGCCGGCTTTCGCTGCCTCGCGCCCGACCTCGCCGGCTTCGGGCGCTCGGACAAGCCCGACGGACATCGACTTCTACACCTACGACCGCCACTGCGCGCTCGACGGGCACGCTGCTCGAGGACCTCGACGTGCGCGGCGCGACGGTCGTCGTGCACGACTGGGGCGGCCCGATCGGGCTGCGCCTGGCGATCGAGCACCCGCGAGCGCATCGAGCGCCTCGTTATCCTCGACACCGGCCTGTTCACCGGCCACCAGAAGATGACCGACGCGTGGATCGCCTTCCGCGACTTCGTCGAGCGCACCGAGGATCTGCCCGTTGGCTTCCTCGTGCGCGGCGCGTGCAAGACCGACCCCGGCGACGAGGTGATTGCCGCCTACGACGCCCCATACCCGACCGCCGCGTCGAAGGCCGGAGCGCGCGCGTTTCCGCTGATGCTCCCGCGCGCGCCCGACGCGCCCGGCGCGGAGGCGGGGCAGCGCGTGCACGCGGCGCTGCGCGAGGACCGCCGCCCGACGCTGATGCTGTGGGGCGACTCCGACCCGGTGCTGCCGCCGTCGGTGGGCGAGCGCTTCGCCGAGTCGATCGGTCGCGAGTCGCCCCGCCCGATCCCGGACGCGAGCCACTTCCTGCAGGAGGACCAGGGGCCGCTGATCGGCCGCCTGATCGCCGACTGGCTGACCGCCGGCTGATCAGTCGCCGGCGGACTCCGTGATCCGCGCGGCGGACTCCGTGATCCGCTGGCGCTCCGGCGCCGGCTCGAGCCCCGGCTCCGAGCGCGCGGCGCGCAGCTCGTACTCGCGGCGCACGTTCGCGTCGGCGCCCGCGAGCACGCGGTCGGCCTTGATCGCGCGGCCGATGCCCTCGCCGACGTGCGCGGCAGCAGCGAGACCAACAGGCTCGTGCGCTTGACCGACTTCGGCACCCACACGTCGACCGTCCCGAGCTGCAGCGCCTCGACGATCGCGTCGGCGACTTCCGTCGGCTCGAGGTTGCTCACCCCGCGCACCTCGCCCAGGCCGGAGCCGAGCTCGGTGTTGACGACGGCCGGCATCACGTAGCTGACGTCGATGTGGGCGCCCATCAGCCGCAGCTCGCCGCGGACCGCCTCGGTCAGGCCGACGACCGCGTGCTTGGTCGCCGAGTACGTCGCGCCGCCGGGCGCGCCGAACTTGCCCGCCTGCGAGGAGATGTTGACGATGTGGCCGCGGTCGCGCGGGACCATCCGCTCGAGCGCGAGCTTGGTGCCGAGGATCACGCCGTGGAGGTTGATGTCGACCATCCGCCGCGCGGTCAGGTCGTCCTCGTCGATGAAGCGCCCGACCTGCATGATCCCGGCGTTGTTGACGAGCACGTCCAGCGGCCCGAGCTGCTCCTCGGCGCCGTCCAGGAACGCGCTGAACGAGTCGCGGTCGGTCACGTCGAGCGCCAGCGCGACGGCGCTCGCGCCGAGCTCGGCGGCGGTACGGCTGGCCGCCGTCGAGGTCGACGTCGCCGATCGCCACGCGCATGCCCTGGCGCAGGAACGCCGCGGCGGTCGCGCGTCCGATGCCGCGCGCGGCGCCCGTGATCGCCGCTGTCTCTCCCGCGAGGATGCGGGGCTGCTTGGCCATGGTCTCCTCCTGACTGTGGTGGCTGATCGGGTCCTCACGCAAAGCTAGCGCTTTGGCCAGGCAGCCAGCATCGCCGTAGTAGTGTGCACGACATGCCGTTCTTCAAGTTCGAGGGGCAGCGCCTCGCCTACACGGAGTTCGGCGGCGGTCCCGCGGCGCTGACAGCCGCGGCGGCGGGCGCGGGCGCACCGCCAGGAGCGCGCCCGGCGAACGCGACGGCCGCTGATCCTGCTGCACGGGCTGCTGCTCTCGCAGGAGATGCACCGGCCGCTCGCCGAAGACCTGGCCGCGCGCGGCAACCGCGTGATCACGCTCGACCTGCTCGGCCACGGCCACTCCGACCGCCCGCGCGACATGTGGCGCTACTCGATGGCCACCTACGGCGAGCAGGTGGTCGCGCTGATGGACCACCTGCAGATCGAGCAGGCGGTCGTGATGGGCACCTCGCTCGGCGCGAACGCCGCGCTGCGAGATCGCCGCGCACCACCCCGAGCGGCTGCGCGGGCTGGTGATCGAGATGCCGGTGCTCGACAACGGCCTGCTGTGGAGCGCGCTGACGTTCACGCCGCTGCTCGTCGCGCTGACGTTCGGCGAGCCGGTGATGAAGCTGCTCGCGCGCACCACCCGCGCGGTGCCGCGGCGGCTGCTGCCGCACTACGGCAACGTGATGCTCGACCTCGTGCGCCAGGAACCGGGACCCGAGCGGCGCGCTGCTGCAGGGACTGTTCTTCGGGCGCATCGCGCCGCCGCGCAGCGAGCGCGCGACGTTCACCACGCCGACGCTCGTGCTCGGCCACCACGCGCGACCCGGTGCACCCGTTCTCCGACGCGGGCATGCTCGCCAAGGAGATGCCCAACGCGAGGCTGCTGCGAGGCCAACTCGCTGGTCGAGCTGCGCCTGCAGCCCGAGCGGCTGACCGGCGAGATCGCCGCGTTCCTCGACGAGGTCTGGGGAAGTCGCGACTGCGCGCCGCCAAGCGCAGCCGCCAAACGCCGCCGGCGAAGCGCCCGGCCGCCAAACGCGCGGCCGAACCGCGCGCAGCGCTCGCCAGCCCGTTCGGCGGGAACAGTTCGAGTTCGTTGACGTCCACGTGCCCCGGCGCTGTCGGCCGTGCCGACGGCCGATTGCGGCGCCTTGCTGATCCACAGCGTGATGAACGTGAACGCCTTCTTCGAGTCGCGCAGCGCGATCCGCAGGTGCTTCTTCTTGACCACCTTCGGCGCGCTGAGCGGGATCCACGCGGGATCGGTGATCGAGGCGGGCGCGGTGTGGCCGTTGGCGCCGTAGACCTGGACGGTCATGCCCGGCGTCGAGGTGACCAGCTCGAGCACCGCCACCTTCTGCTTGGCCTTCAGGTCGATCAGCAGGCCCTCCGCCATCTTCGGCGCGCTCGCCGGGTTGACCTGCGCGGTCCACGCCGTCGAGGTGTCGCCGTCGATCGCGAGGCTCGGGTCGCCGAACCCGCTCGCGGGATAGTTGTACGGGTTGTACGTGGAGGCGGCGTCGTGTCCAGCAGGATCGCGCTCTGCTGGGATTCTTCGCTGGCTTTTCGCCCGCCGCGTCGAGGTGCTCGACGGACGTGGTGCTCGTCGAGTGTGCCCGTCGTCGGTTTCGCGGGCCGGCGTCGTCGGTGGTGCGTGGCTTTTTCGGAGGCTTTGGGCGTGACCGCCGTCAGCGGGATCTTCGGCGGTTTGACCGGTCCCGAGCGGCGAGCGTCGTCTCGGCTTTCGGCGTCCGTCGCCCGTCGCTCCGGGCGTGCGCCGGCGCGGTGCCGGTGGCGGGCGCGGTCGGCGCTCGGCGCGAGCGCCTGCGCGACGGTCGTGGTCACCACGCGGCGCCTTTGCCCGCTGCCCTTGCTCAGCGCCGCGTACGCCGCCGCCGCCGCGCCCAGCACGAGCACCGCGACGACGCCGAGAATCGCGCGGCCGAGCGCCAGCCGGGCGTGCCGAGGCTGCCCGGGCGCGCCCGCGCCGCACTGCAGGCACCAGTCCTGCCCGGCGGCCATCGGCGCCCCGCAGCTGCGTGCAGCGCCGCTCTACGGCGCGCGCTGGCCGGCGGAGCCGCGGGGAACCGTGCGGCGGCGCGGCGGAGGCGCCGTCGGACCGTCCGGCGTGCGCCTGCGCCGTCCCGGGCGGGGCGGGCGGAGAATCGGCGAGCGACGTGGCCACTGGCTCGAATTCTAGCCCTACCCCAGCGCCGCGAGGGGGGGCTCAGCGCGGGCGGAGCCGCCGGGGACGATGTCGCGGCCCGTCGGCTGCAGCTGCTCGTCGAGCTCGAGCTGCCAGTAGTAGCGCGTGAACGTCATGCCCGCGCGGAACTCGCCCACGTGCGGCTCGACCCGCTCGCCGGCGGCCATGCGCACGATCAGCTCGGGGTAGCTGCGCCCGGGCAGCGCCGCGTACGCGGGCGCCGGGAAGGCGCCGCCGAAGCGCGTGTTCACGTCGGTGATGCCCAGCCCGATGTCCGGGTCGCGGAACACCTGGATCGTCGCCGGCCCGCGCACCTCGCAGCGCCTCCATCACCGCGCCGGCCGAGCTCGATCAGCTCCTCGTCGTGGACCACCTGGCCCTTGATCGACTCGCCGCCGCGCGACTCGAGCATCGTGCGCGGGATCGCGTTCAGGCAGCGCCCGTCGCGGTCGCCGAGGCAGTCGATCGAGAGCTCATCGCCGCCCATCGCGCGCTGGACCATCACCGGCTCCGGCCCCGGCAAGCCCTTCGGTCGCGCGGCCACCGGCGCCGCTCGACGTAGTCGATGAAGAAGCGCGCCTGCGCGGGGTCGTGCGCGAGGTGGATCGAGCGCGCGCCCGAGCCGCGGCGCGGCTTGACCATCACCGGGTAGGCGAGCGCGCTCGAGGTCCTCCTGCGGGCAGCACCGTCGGCGGCGAGGGCAGCCCCAGGCGCTGCAGCAGCAGGTGCGCCTCGTACTTGTCGTACGTCGCGCGGGCGACCGCGGCCGACGGAACCAGCGCGGGAAGCCGCTCGCTCCTCCAGCGCGCGAGCCAGGATCTCTATATCCAGATCCGTCAGCGGCAGCACCGCGCCGACGCCGTGCTCCTCGCACAGCGCCTGCAGCGCCGGCACGTATTCGGGGTCGTCCATCCGCGGCACCGCCGCGCGCACGTGCGCCGCGTACTGCGCGGGGGCCAGCGGCGAGGGGTCGGCGGCGATCGTCTGCGTCAGCGCCGCGAAGCACGACACGATGTCGTAGCGCTTGCCCGCGCCCGTCAGCAGGATCGCCGGGCGGGTCGCGCCCGCTCCGGCACGCTCACAGCTCGCCCTCCCAGCCGCCCGCCTGCGCCCTTGTACAGGCCCGAGCCGCCCAGCACCATCGCCGACCGTGCGCCACAGGATCTGCACGTCGAGCGCCGAGCGAGCGGTGCTCGATGTAGTACAGGTCGAGCTCGATCCGCTCCGACCACGGCAGCGACGCGCGGCCGTTGACCTGCGCCCAGCCGGTGATGCCCGGCTTGATCGCCAGGCGCCCGCGCTGGCGCTCGGTGTACTGCGCCACCTGCACCGGCAGCGTCGGGCGCGGGCCGATCAGCGACATCTCCCCGCGCAGCACGTTCACCAGGTTCGGCAGCTCGTCCAGCGAGGTGCGGCGCAGGAACGCGCCCACGCGCGTGATCCGCGCGTCGTTCTCGTTGACCGCCAGGCCCGCGCCCATGTGCTCCGCCCCGTCGACCATCGTGCGCAGCTTCAGCACGTCGAACTCGCGGCCGTGCAGGCCGCTGCGGCGCTGGCGGTAGATCACCGGCGCCGGGCGTCTCCAGGCGGATCGCGAGCGCCGCGAGCGCGAGCAGCGGGCGAGGCGACGAGCAGGCCCGCGGCGGACACCACGATGTCGATGGCGCGGCGGATCACGGCGGGGATTCTCGCAGCGAGGCCGTCGCGCGCCTCAGCGCGTGCCCTCGGCCGCCTTCCAAGTCGCCTCGGTCCCGTGGCGCAGCCAGTCCCACAGGCCGGCGGCAAGCGAGGCCGTGGTCAGCACGTAGTAGCGCGCGATCAGCAGCGGGCGCATCGGCAGCACGCCAGCGAGCGCCGCGGCGAGCAGCAGCGCCAGCTGCAGGGCGAGCGTGACCACGTAGAGGGTCGCCGGCGCCGAGCGCGACGAGCGCGACGTTGGCCGCCAGCGCGAGCACGTGCAGCGCCGGCGCGTGGCGTAGCGCAGCAGGCGGTGGGAGAGGATCATCAGCGCGTAGCCCGGCGGGTAGCCGCGCGGGGAGAGCATGCCGCCGCGCAGCACGATCGGCCACGTGTGGCTCATCATGCGCCGCTTGCGCGCGAACTCGCCGCCGAGCGACGGCACCATCTTCTCGGTCGCGCGCGCCGCCGGCACGTACACCGCGCGCAGGCCGCGCTTGACGGTGTTGAACGGCAGCGACAGGTCGTGGCCCATGATCGGGTCGACGACGATGTAGGACTCGCGGCGGGTCGCGTAGATCGCGCCGTTGCCGGCGGTGATCGAGGACAGCCGCGACTCGAGCGCGCGCACCGCCAGCTCGTAGCGCCAGTACACGCCCTCCTGGTTGGCGCCACCGGCGCCACCGCGCCGCGCCTGCACGAAGCGCACCTGGCCGCACGCGTAGCCGACGCGCGGGTCCTCGAACGCGCTCACGAGCGCGCGCGCCGCGTCTGGCTCCCACAGCGCGTTGGCGTCGGAGAACGCGACGATCTCGCCGCGCGCCCGCTGCACGGCGGCGTCCTGCGCGCGGATCTTGCCGCCGCGTGGCAGCTCGAGCACGAGGTCCGCGCCGGCCTCGCGCGCGCGCGCGGCGGTGGCGTCGGTGCAGCCGTCGCACGCGACGATCACCTCCAGGCGCTCGCGCGGATAGTCGAGCGCGAGCGCGTTGGCGACCTTCGCTGCGATCACCGCCTGCTCGTCGTGCGCGGCGACGATCAGCGACAGCTGCGGGAGCGGCCCGTCGGTGCCTGCCCCGCTCACGCTCTCGCGCCGCCGGCGGCCGCGGACGCAGCGCGCGAGCGATCGCGAGCGCAGCCGCGTAGCCGAGCTGTGTCCACACGATCAGCGCCGCACGACACCCAGAAGACGACCTCGAGCGCCGTCCTCATCGGCCGCGATCCTTTCCGAGCAGCGTCTCGTACAGACCGAGCGTGCGCCGCGCGACCGCCGCCCAGGAGTACTCGCCGCGCGCGAGCTCTCGCGCATGCTCGGCCAACGCCGCGCGCGCGTGCCCGGTCGCCGAGCAGCTCGCGCAGCGCGTCGCGCAGCGCGCCGCGTCGCCCGCGGGGAACGTGCGCGCGGCGCCCGTGGCGGCGATCTCGGGGAAGCCGCCGACGTCGCTCAGCAGCAGCGGCTTGCCGAACGCGAGCGCCGTGAACAGCACGCCCGACTGGTCGATCTCGCGATAGGGCAGCACGACCAGGTCCGCGCGGCGGAAGTACGCGGGCAGCTCGTCGTCGCCGATGAAGCGCGGCACGAAGCGCACGCCGGGCGGGGCGCCGGCGCGCAGCGCGGAGATGTCCATGCGCGGCGCCCCGGCGATCCACAGCTCCGCGTCCTCGATCCCGCGCCACGCCTCCAGCAGCAGGTCGATGCCCTTGTACGGGCGCATCAGCCCGAAGCACAGCACCACGGGCGATCGGTCGCGAACGGAGGCCGACCGGCGGGCAGGGGGCCGGCTGCCGCCTGCGCTCCATCGGCGCCCCCGGCTCCCCCGGCTCCCCCAGCGGCGTCCGCGGCGTCCGCGGCGAGGTGCTCGAACACGCCGTGCGGGATCACGTGCACGCGCGCGGCCGTCGACGCCCAGCTCGTCGGTCAGGCGCCGGCGGCCGTGCTCGGAGTGCACGACGATCGCGTCGAAGTGCTCGTACAGCGCCGCTGCGCCGCTCGCTGTCCCGGCCGCGCCTCGCGCGGGAGGATGTCGTGGGCGGTGAGCACCAGCGGACGCGCCTGCGCGGCAGCAGCTGCCCGTCGAGGTGCTGGACGGCCAGCCACTGGAAGTGCACGACGTCGGCGTCTGCGCCACGCGCCGGTAGCGCAGCATGTCGGGAACGTGCTCCGCGAGCTTCGACCGCGCGCCGCGCGCGCGCGTCGGGCACGCGGGCGGCGAATCGATAGAACAGCTCGCGGCGCTCGTAGCCGTCCGGACGCGCGACCGGGCCGTGGGCGAAGTGGCTCGTGTACAGCTCGACCTCCGCCCCCGCCGCGGCCAGCGCGCGGCATAGCGCATGGTCGTACGGCGGCGTGTAGGCCGAGGGATCGACGATGTGGACGCGCACGGTGCTCAGAGGTAGGTCACCTCTACGTCGAGCCGGTTGTATACGGATGCGGCGCGCTGATCGCAGCTGAGCAGGGCATGGCCATGATGAGCAGCCGTGGCCGCGACGAGCGCGTCGTACACCGAGCCGCCTGCGATCGACAGCGAGGCGAGCCTCTTGACGAACCTGCGCCGCTCGCGCTCCGGCAGGACCATGCGCCTGCCGGGGTAGTCCTTGTGCAGATACTCCGCGACGAGCGCCGGCTCGGCTCTGAACGGCTCTGGCAGGCGCGTGAGGACCGAGTAGGACTCGAGCTCGGCGTGCGCGAGTAGATCGCGAACATCGTTCTCGGCCAGCGCCTCGACCGCCGCCTCGTGATGCCGATTCCAGGTCGCGAACGCAGCGATCACAACGCTGCTATCGGGGGTCACCGGCGAATCTGTTCGAGAGTCTCTCGCACGAACTCGGACGTCAGCTCGGGCATCGGACGATCGACGACCGCCACCAAGCGGCCTTTGCGCTTCTCCAGGCGCATCGGCGTCGTGGGGTGCTCGACCTCGAGCCTGCCGTCCACGGCGCTCAGCTCCAAGCGCTGACCGGGCGTGAACCCGAGCTCCTCGCGCAGGCGCTTGGGCACCACGATGCGACCAGCTGCGTCAATGGTTGTGACCATGGCAAGAATCTACCATGCCTGCGCCCATTCGCATCGAGGCTCATGCGCCCGTACAGCCGGTGAGCTACCCGCAGCGCTCAGCCTTCGGCGAGCGGCGCGACGTAGCGCAGGAACGGCTCGATCTCCAGCGCGCGCCCGGTGGCGCTGCTCGACCAGCGCGGATCGTGTCCAGGCGCCGTCCATAGCGGTGCACGTGCTCGCCCAGCCAGCGCTGGATCGGCGCCACCTCGCCCCGGCGCAGGTCCTCCTCGCGCGAGCCCGAGCTCCGCCTCGATCGCCTCCCACAGCTGCGCGGCGATCAGGCAGCCGAGCGCGTAGCTGGGGAAGTAGCCGAAGCTGCCGGCGCCCCAGTGCACGTCCTGCAGGCAGCCGAGCGCGTCCGAGGGGACCTCGACGCCGAGCAGCCGGCGCATCTGCTCGCGCCACGCGCCGGGCAGATCCGCGACGGCGAGCTCGCCTTCGATCAGCGCGAGCTCGAGCTCGAAGCGCACGACGATGTGCAACGGGTAGGTGAGCGGGTCGGCGGACACGCGCATCGGCGAGGGCTCGACGCCGACGAGCGCCGCGTGCAGCTCGGCTGGCGCGACCGCGAAGCCGCCGTGCCGAGCTCGGCGGCGAGCACCTCCGCGAACGCGGGGCTGCGCGCGACGTGGTTCTCCCACAGCTTGCTCTGGGACTCGTGGATCGACATCGACGTGCCGGCGCCGAGGTTCGTGCGCTCGAGCGCGGGGTCGATCTGGCGCTCGTACAGCGCGTGGCCGTACTCGTGCAGCGAGCTGAGCAGCGACTCGACCTCGCCGTCGCTGTAGCGCGTCGTCACGCGCGAGTCGCCGCTGGCCGATCCACGCGGTGAACGGATGCGCCGAGACGTCCACGCGCCAGCTCGCCTCGTCGACCCCGAGCCGGCGCAGCGTGCCCGCCACCGCCGCCTGCTGCGCGCTCGACGGGCACCTCGAGCGTCCGGCGCGGCGTGCGCACGCCGCGCCTCGGCCACGAGCGGCGGCAGCGCCTGCGCCGAGCGCCCCGAACACACGCCGCAGCTCGGCTGTGCGCAGCCCGAAGTCGTAGTCGCCGAGCAGCCCCTCGTAGCGGCTCTCGCCCTCCTGGCCACGCACTCGCCGTACGCGCGCGCGAGCTCCACGTTGCGCTCGAGCGCCGGCGCGAACGCGGCGAAGTCGTCGTTCGCCCGCGCCATGCTGCCAGCTCTCCTGGCCGTCGGCGCTCGCTCGCGCGCGCTCGACCGCGAGCTCTTCCGGCACGCGGCGCGCGCGCTCCCAGTCGCGGCGCGCCAGGCGCACGATGTCGCGATCGAGCTCGTCGAGCGCCCGCCGCCTCGCCGCGCCGCGTCGATCTCCTCGAGCCACTCGCCGATCTCCGCGGCGGTCGCCCGCTCGTGGGTGAGGCGCGCGAGCGTGCCGAGCTGCTGCGCCCGCGCCGGCGCCGCCCTCGGCGGGCATCATCACCAGCTGGTCCCAGCCGGCGAGCATCTCGATCGCGCGCCAGATCCGCGAGCTCGGCCATGCGGCTCGCGCAGCTGCTCGAGCGCCTGCATGGCTAGAGCGTATGCCAGCCGGCGCCCTCGACAAGCGCCGGCGTGCGGTGACGGTCGCCCGCGCGGCGCCCGATACGCTGTGCCGATGGAGCCGACAAGCGCCGGTGAGCTCGTCAAGGTCGCCACCGGCGGCCCGGGCTCGACGGGATCGTGTTCGACACGCCCAGCCGATCCAAGGTCGTGGTTGCGATCGTCGACCGCAGAAGGGCCCCGTGCTGCGCACGGTGCATCCGGATGCGCTGAGCGAGCGGACCGAGGAGGGCGCCGATGACCGCGCGCTGCGGATGCTCGTCCGGCGCACGCCGCCCCCGGCCCACGGCAGACGCCGGCGGCGGGACGGCACGGCGGGCGTGGAAGCCGCGGTCACGCACGCGGAACGATGCACCGCACGACCGGCAAGTAGCACACGCCGGGACGGCGCTTGAAGTAGGGTCCCGCGTGCCGAGTCGAGCTGAGCTACTGCGTCGTCAACACCTCCCAGCGCGAGCTGCTGCTGCGCGGCCTGGACGCGATCGCGCGCGAGCGCGAGAGCCGTGCCGTTCGCGACCGAGGTGCTGGTGCTCGACAACGGCTCGCGCGACGGCTCCGCGCAGGCGGCGCGCGAGCACCCGGCGGTCGAGGAGACGATCGCGCTGGACGAGCGCCGCGGCAAGGCGCTCAACGACTCCGAGCTGCTGCGCCGCGCGCGCGGGCGCTACGCGCTGCTGCTCAACGAGGACTCCGAGCTGCGCCCCGGGGCGACGCTCGCGCTGTGGCAGGCGCTCGCAGGAGCGCCCGCGGGCGGCCTGCGCGGGCGCCCGGCTGCTGCGCCCCGACGGGCGCGCACAGGCCTGCGCGTGGCGCTTTCCGACCGTCGCCACGGCGCTCGCCGGCGCGCTGATGCTGCACCGCCTCTACACCGTGCAGAGCCGCGGCGAGCGCGTGCGCGAGGTCGACTGGTGCCAGTCCTCGGCGCTGCTCGTGCGGCGCGAGGCGGCCGCGCAGGTCGGCTACCTGGACCCCGACTTCTTCGTGTACTCCGACGAGGTCGACTTCGCGCGGCGCCTGCGCGACGCCGGCTGGCGCAGCGTGTACGTCCCGCAGGCACGTCGCCGTCCACCACGAGCAGCTCGCCACCGGCGCGCTGCCCGAGCGGCGGATCGTCGAACTGTCGCGCGGGCGCGACCTGTACATGCGCAAGCACCACTCCGCCGCGAGCGCCCGCGCCGTGCGCTGGCTGACCGCGTGGAGCTACGCGCTGCGCGCGCTCGCCGCGCTCGCGCTGCCCGGGCACGACCCGCGGCGCTACTGGCGCCACGTCGCCGCCGCGCTGCACCCCGACCGCGGCGAGGGGCTGCGCGAGGCGGCCGCTGAGTACAACCGCGGCGCTGCGCCGTCGAGCGCTCAGGCCGCGTCGAGCTCCGCCACGACGCGCTTCGACGACGCCGGCGTCGAGCTGCGCTGCCGGCGACGCGGCGCAGCTCCGCGCACGCCTCGCTGCGGCGAGCGCGCGGGGCGATAGGGGCGATCGGTGACGATCGCGTCGTAGGTGTCGCACGCGGCGATGATGCGAGCGGCGAGCGGGATCTGCTCGCCGGCCAGGCCGTCGGGATAGCCGCCGCCGTCCCAGCGCTCGTGGCTCGCGCGCACCGCCGGGGCGAGGTGCGCGAAGGCGTCGATGCGCGCGACGAGCTCGCCGCCGATCGCGGCGTGGCTGCGCATCGTCACCCACTCCTCGTCGGTCAGCGGGCCGGGCTTCAGCAGGATCTCGCTCGGCACCGCGACCTTGCCGATGTCGTGCAGCATCGCCGCGTAGCGCACGTCGCGCGCCTGCGCGCTCGACAGCGACATGCGCAGCGCGACGCGCTCGGCGAGCACCGCGACGTCCTCGCCGTGGCAGGCGGTGTAGTCGTCCTTGGCCTCGACCGTGCTCGTCAGCGCGGCGAGCGCCGTCGTGAACGCGCCCTCGAGGTCGGCGACCAGGCTGCGCGCGGTGCACGGCCGCGCCGAAGCTCGTCGCGATCGCCTCGACGAGCACCGCGTCGGCCTCGGCGAGCGCGCCCGGGCTCGGTCGCCTCGATGTTCAGCACGCCCCACACCGCTCCGTCCACGAGCACCGGCACCGCGAGCTCCGAGCGCGGGTCGGTCTTGGGGTCGCGCACGATGTAGTCGGGGTCCGTCGCGCGTGTCCGCCACCAGCGCCGTGTGCCCGGAGCGCGCGACCTTGCCGTTGACGCCCTCGCGACACCGGCTGCTCGGTGAGCAGGAACTCGGTCATCACCTCCGCCAGCGGGCCGCGCGCCGGCGACCAGCCGCAGCACGCCGTCCTCGTCGAGGCGCTGGATCGCCGCGAGGTAGAAGGCGAACGTCTCGTGCAGCTCGTCGACGACCAGCTGCGCCAGCTCCTCGACGTCGCTCTTGCTCGCCAGCCTCGCCGTCAGCCGCGCGGCCAGACGCAGCTGCTCGCGCAGGTAGGCGACCTCGCCGGCGACGCGCCATGCTCTTCACGCGCGCGTCGGCGCGGTAGCGGCGCAGCGCCTCGGCGCGCCGCTGGCGCTCCTTGGCGCCCGCCCGGGTGGGTGGCTTGGCGGTCAGTTCAGGCACGACAGGGCAGCGCATCGGCCGCAAATGCCGCTTTCTTGAGCCAAGAATCGCTTCTAGACGCCCGATCAGTTTCTGACGGCCGTGGACCGAGCAGGGCGAGGACGCAGAGAGCGTGGCGTGCTACGCACGCGAGCGATCGAGGACGCCGCCCTGCGCGTGTCCACGGCGTCAGATGTCCTTCAGGGGATCCTCCGCGTATGCCTCGACGTCGCCGTGCCCGGCGCGGAACGCCGTCACGCGCCTGCGCGCGTCTGCCACGAGCGCCGCGCGCCTGAGCGCGCTCGTGGGGGTGGAAGAAGCGCGTGAGCACGCAGCGCCGCGGGCACGAGCGCGAGCCACGCGATCGCGCAGCACGAGGCCCGCGAGCCCGTGGTCGGGCAGCAGCAGCTCGCCCGGAGACGGCGACGCCGGCGAGGATCGCCGTCAGCTGCGCCAGGCGCAGCCATTCGAAGCCGACCTTGAACAGGCTGCGCGTGAGCAGGTACATGACGAGCAGCATCGCCACGTAGGCGCCGCACAGCGCGATGCCGGCGCCCGCGATCCCGAGGCCGGCGCCGCTGTGCGGGACGAGCAGCGACCAGCAGCGCGACGTTGACCGCGAGGCCGGCCGCGGCCGCGGGGAAGTTGCGCGAGGTGACGCGCGCGCGCCCGGAGATCGCGACGAACACGAGGTACAGGCCGTACAGCGCCCACCCGAGCGCCAGCCACGGCAGCGCGCGGTAGGCGCCGAAGTATTCGTGGCGCGGCGAGCAGCCGCACCATCCAGCGCCCGAGCAGCGCCACCGCGCAGACGACGACGCCGGTCGCCAGCGCGTAGTAGGTGGTCACCAGCGAGTACAGCCGCGCCGCCTCCTCGTCGCTCTCGATCGAGTACGCCAGCGGCGGCCACGCGTACTGGAAGCCGCGCACCGCCACGAACACGACGGTGGCGAGCTTGATCGCGATCGCGTACTGCGCCGGCGGCGCTCTGCGAGAAGACCCTGAACAGGTAGAAGCGGTCGGCGACCTGCAGCGCGTACACGCTCGCGTCCGCCGGGCACCGTCGGCAGCCCGAAGCGCAGCATCGCGCGCAGGTCCGCCGAGCCGCACGCGCAGCGACACGCGCCGGCGCAGCACCCACCACAGGCCGAGCACGACGACCGCCGAGGCGCCGAAGTTGCCGAGCAGCAGGCCGCGCGCGCCCTGGTTGGCGAACACGACCAGCAGCACCGTGAACGCGACCGTCATCGCCACGTTCGCGCCCGACGCGTACACGTACGCGCGCTTGCGTTCGTCGACCCGCAGCTGCGCGTAGGCCATCTCCAGGTTCGTGAACGCCCACAGGCCGAGCACCGCGCAGTCGAACAGCAGCGGGTCTTCGAAGCCCAGCACCAGCGCGCGAGAGCGGCCCGGCGAACGCGACGCGCGAGCAGCGACGACGAGCGTCGTCGTCCACGCGACCGTCGCCGTCGCGGTGCGCGCGATCCGCTCGCGCCGGGCCGGTGTCCTCGTCGTCGAAGTAGAAGCGGATGAACGCTTCGCCGACGCCGACGCGCGCGAGGATGCTGCACGAGGATCACCGCCGTCAGCAGCGTTTCCGCGGCGCCGTACGCCTTCGTGTCGAGGTGGCGCGTGTACAGCGGCAGCGTCAGCAGCGCCAGCCCCTTGGCGAGGATGTCCCCGAACTGGTAGGCCGCGCCCGTCGTGACCAGGCGCTTGAGGTAGCCGAGCACGGCTCAGAAGCTACTGGCCGCCGCGCGCCGCCCAGCGGCCGTCCTCGACGCGCCGGCGCCAGCGGGCGAGCGCGACGCCGAGCGCCAGCAGCGTCCACGTGAACGGGTCCTCGAGGAAGTCGGCGTAGGTCCACGTGTGCAGCACGAGCGCCGCGAAGCACGCCGCGATCGCGATCCGCGGCGGCGAGCGCCCGGCGCCGCGGAACAGCACGACGAACGCGCGCGACCAGCAGCGCGACGTACACGGCCAGCCCGACGATCCCCTGCTCGGCGGCGACCGTCACGGGGATCGTGTGCGAGGCGGAGGTCGCGTTCTCGGCGCTCGCCGCCGAGGCCTTGCTGTGCCGTTTGTACTCGGTTTCGAACGAGCCCGAGCCGTAGCCCTCGAGCGGCCGTTTGGCGAACAGTTCGAGACCGCCGCGAGATCAGCGTCGTGCGCCCGCTGGTCGCGTTGCTGGCCGAGCCGCTCGGAGCCCTTCAGGCCGAAGTGCAGGCTCGCCGGCGCCAGCAGCACGACCGCCGCGGCGAGCGCCAGCAGCGCCGCCCGACACGTACAGCGGTCGGGCGCACGCCCCAGCACCACGCGCCGAGCACCGCCAGCCCCAGCAGCAGCGCGGCGATGCTCGACTGCGAGAAGCTCGTCACCAGCCCCGCCAGCAGCCACGCGAGCACGGCCGCCCCGAGCAGCACGTCGCGACGGCGCTCGCGACGCGCGCCGCGAGGGCGCCCGCGAACGCGTCGGCCGCTCGAGCACGACCGTCATCACCGCGATCATCACCAGCGCCAGGAAGCGCCCGTAGATGCTGGGGTCGAAGAACACCGAGTTGACGCGGAAGTAGTTGTCGTACTGGTTGGCCGCCACCACCTTCGGGTTCAGGAACAGCGCCTTGCGGTAGTACTCGACGAAGCCGACCCCCGCGAACAGCACCGCCAGCGCGACCGCCACGCCGAGGCAGCGCAGCAGCAGCTCGCGCGTCCAGCGCACGTCGCGCAGGATCAGGAACAGCAGCGCGAACGGCACGTAGAAGAAGGCGATGTTCTCGGCCGCCTTGGCGCGGTCGCCCGAGTACAGCGTCTGCAGCGCGTACAGGCCGACCGCGATCGCACAGCAGCCATTCCACGCCCCGCGGCGACGCCCACGAGCGCAGCGCTCGGCGGGCGAGCAGCGCGCCGCGTCGCCGCGGCGCGGCGTCGCTCGCCGCTGCCGTCCCGGCCCAGCAGCCGCGGCAGCAGGTAGCGCGAGCGTCCCCGCCGCGACGACCAGGTACAGCGGCACAGCAGGTTCACCGTCCTGCCGTCGGTGGAGATCGGCAGCCTGAACGGCAGCGTGAAGACCGCCAGCAGCGGGAACGCGTCGCGGTGGCGGCGCATCACCAGCCACGAGCGCCGCGATCACCACGACCGCGACGGCGAGCCCCGCGCGCGATCGTGCCCGCGCTCGGCAGAGCGCGTCGTCAGCGAGCGCGGCTCACGGCTTCACCAGCGCGAAGCTGCGCGGCAGCAGCACCTGCTGGCCGCGGTGGCGGAGATCCACGCTCGACGCGGTATTCGCCCGGCGGCGCGAGCGCGCCTTCGGTGTCGGGCACGAGGATCGCTGCGCCCGCTCGGGCGTCACGCTGGTGGCCGTATGCGGCGCGCCGTCCCGCGGCGCCCGTTCCAGCGCAGCGAGAACTGTTTGTAGCGCGCCAGCCGGATAGTCGCGCGACGAGCGTCGCGACGGTGTCGCCGTCGAGTCGATGATCGTGACCGTCACCGTCTTCGGCGTTGGCCAGCTTGAACGAGATCGCCTCGAGCTTGGGCGTGCCCGCCGGGATACGGCGAGAAGGCGTCGCGAGCTTGTAGCTCGTGCACCGCCGTCGGCGTGTGCTTGAGCCGCTGCGTGATCAGGAACGCCGCGAAGCACGCGAGCACCAGCAGCGCGAACACCGCTCCGCGCGAGCGGATCGCTGCCCGGCGCTGACGCTCGGCGCGCGGGCTCCGTGCGGCGGTCAGCCGTCCCCGGCGCCGGCCTCGGTCAATCCCAGCCGCCCAGCGCGAACCGCTCGACCGTGTCCGAGCGCAGCCCGAGCCGCAGCGTCTCCAGCGAGAGCACGTCGGCGGGCGCGATGTTGCCGAGGTTGCACTCGGTGCCGAAGCGCTTGAGCAGCCACACCTGCTGCTGCTGCAGCGGCGCGTCGAAGATCAGCCGCTCGGGGTCGATCGCGTGCGCGATCTCGTCGATCAGGCCCGGTGCGCACCTCGCCGTTGGCGCGGTAGATGCCGGCGGTGCCCGACTCGCGCGCCTCGGCGATCACCTTCCACGCGCCCGCCGCGAGGTCGCGTTCGATCTGCTCCACCCAGATGTACGGGGCCATGATGAAGTCCGCGTCCTTGCTGCCGACCTCCGCGAGCACGACGAACTCGCGCGACAGCCGTTCGATCAGCTCGCGCTTGACGCTCGGCGTCGAGCGTGATCGTGCCGTCGGAGACCTCGACGTGGCGCAGGCCCAGCTCGCGCAGCCACGCGATCAGCCCGTCCACCCGCCCCTGGCGGATCGCGATCTCGGTCAGCGTGCCGCCGAGCACGACCGGGATGCCGCTGCTCGGCGTAGCGCTCGAGCTTGGGCTTCAGGTTGGCGCTGACGAGCGCCGTGCCCCAGCCGAGCTTGACGATGTCGACGCTGTCGCCGGCGACCTCCAGCAGGCCGTCGACCTCGGCGACCGACAGCCCCCTGTCGATCACGTGGGTGATGCCGTGCTCGCGCGGCTTGGCCGACCGCGCCGGGATGTCGAGGAAGCCGGCTATGGGCTCGACGTTTCGTGTTCCCTGTCGGCGCCGACGATCACCACCACGTTCGCCGAGCCGGCGAGCGCCGTCACCGCCGCTTCGATCGGCAGCACGTGCGTCACCGACAGCGAGTGCGCGACGCCTTCGGCTTCGGCCTGGTGGCCGCTCGCGTACTCGACGACGCTGACCTGACCGGAGCCGGGCGGTTTCCCGTACAGCGCCGTCGCCTGCGAGTAGCCGTTCTGCTGCAGCGTGCTCGCGGTCCGGTGCGCGAGGCCTTCGGCTTCGGTCGCGTTGAGCACCGCCACGCTCGTTTCCGCGGGGCTCACCGCCGGCGCTTTCGGCGCCGGCTTTGGCTGCGCCTTGTGCGTGTGCTTGGCGGCGTGCGCGTCGTGCGTTGGGCGGTGCTCGTCGCGGTCGTGCTCGCGTTCTTGGCGCTCGAGGAGCCGCCGAGCGAGGTCAGCGCGACCACGACCGCGGCCGCCACCACGACGCACGCCAGCCGCGATCAGCGCGACCGCCCTGCCGCGCGAGCGCTTGGCGGCGTAGACCGATCGCCCGCCCTCGGCGGCGGCGGCGCCGGCGGCGTGCGCTCGCGCGCGCCCGCGGCGCGGACGGCTCGGCCGGCGGCAGCGCGCGGCGGTGGCCGCCGGCGGCACGGCAGCGGCGCCGGTGGCGCGGCGGGCGGCGGCGGCCGGCGGCGGCGGCGGGCGTCAGCCGCGGGCGGCGTGCCTGCGTGCGCGCGGCGCCGCGGCGCGGCGCGCGGCGGCCGCGGCCGCGCCGGTCGGCTGGCGCCGCGGGCGGACGGCGCCGGCGGACGCGCGGGCGGCGGGGGCACCGGCGGCGGGCGACCGGCCGCGGCAGCCGCCGACGCGGGCCGGCTGCCGACGGCGCGGATCGCAGGCGCCGGCAGCGGCGCGCCGGCGGTGGTCGGCCGGCGGGCTGCAGCGGCGGCCCGGCGCGGACGCCGGCGCGCCACCGGTGCGCGGCGGCCGGGGCTGGGCGCCGGCGGGCGCCCGGCTACGGGCATCGCCGGGCAGCCCCTGGCGCCGCCGGACGCCCGGGCGGCCGGGCGGCCGGCGGCGCCGGCACCGCCGGTTGCGCCACGGTGCCGGGCTGGGCCGGCGCAGGCGCGGTACGCCCGGGGCCCCGGCGCCGGGCGCCGGCGGGCGCCGGCGCGCCGCTGGCGGTCAGCGGATGGCCGGCCGGCACCGCGCGCTGCAGGCCCGGCGAGCGGGTGGCCGACGCACGCGCGTGGGCTGGCCGCGACGCCGCGCGGCGGGCGCGCCGGCGGCGGCCGCGCTGCGGCCGGGATCGGCGCCGCTGCGCGGACCGGACGCGCCATCTGCGGCGGGCGCCTGCTGCTGCACGCGCACGGCGGCGGCGGCGCTGACCCGCTGCTCGAGGTCGGCGGCGCGCTCGGGGGCGCGCCCGGCCCACTCACGCAGGCGCTTGAGCTCGCGCGCCTGGGAGAAGACGAGCAGCGACAGGATCGCGATGCCCACCAGCGCGGCGAACGCCGCGATCGCGCCGATCTTGGTGAACGTGCTCGAAAGCGAGAGCGCGAACGGCAGGAAGCTCATGAATGCGGGGAGTGTACGAGGGGCGCAGGCGCATCGTGCCGGTCACGTGCGGACCGCTCGCCGTTGGACTCGCCTCCGCCGTGCGCTCGCCGGCGTGCCGTCGCCCTGCGCGCGGGCGGCTCACCGGCGCGGCTCCCTGCGCGCGGCGGCCAGCTCGGACACCTTCGCCGCCAGGCCCGGCGGCGTCGCCCTCGAGCACCAGCAGGCCGATCTCGGCGAACATCGACTCGACCGCGTCCATCGCCAGCGGCTCGCGCTCGGCCAGCAGGATCTTCTCCGCGTCGGTCGCGCGGCGGCGCTCGTAGCTGTTGAACAGCTCCTCGTGCGAGCTTCTCGCCGGCCGGCGCGCCGACGATCTCGATGTCGATGTCGCGGTCGGGGTCCAGGCCCGACAGCTCGATCATCGCGCGCGCGAGGTCCATGATGCAGCACCGGCTCGCCCATGTCGAGCACGAACACCTCGGCGCCGCGCGACGCGCGCGCGCGAGGCGTGCGCCGGTCGCGAGCGGCGGGCGGCCTCCGCGCCGAGGCCAGCGAGCCCGAGCGGATGATCAGCTGCACGGCCTCGGGGATCGTCATGAAGTAGCGCGTCATGCGCTCGTCGGTGACGGTCACCGGGCCGCCGCGCTCGATCTGGCGGCGGAAGATCGGCACGACGCTGCCCGAGGAGCCGAGCACGTTGCCGAAGCGCACGGCGTTGTAGCGGGTCCCCGGCCAGCGCGCGGAGGCGGCCTCCAGCGCGAACTCGGCGAGCGCCTTGGAGGCGCCCATCACGGTCGCCGGCGCGACCGCCTTGTCGGTCGAGACGAGCACGAAGCGCGCGACGCCGCGTCTCGCCGGCGACGTGCGCGACGACGCGCGTGCCGATCGCGTTGTTGCGCACCGCCTCGACCGGGTTTGCCTCCATCAGCCCGACGTGCTTGTAGGCGGCCGCGTGGAAGACGATCGTCGGGCGGTGCTCGGCGAACACCTCGCGCATGCGCTCCTCCTCCTTGCAGTCGGCGAGCACCGCCGCGAGCATCGAGGGCGGCACGTGGCGCTCGTCCTCGAGCTCGCGCTGGATCGAGAAGAGGTTGTCCTCGGCGTGGTCGAGCAGCACGATCCGGTGCGGCTCCACGCGCGCGATCTGCCGGCACAGCTCCGAGCCGATCGAGCCGCCGGCGCCGGTCACGAGCACCGTCTCGCCGGCCAGGTAGGCGCCGACGCGCTCGAGCTCCATGTGCACGGGCTCGCGGCCGAGCACGTCCTCGACGCGCACCTCGCGCACCTGCCTGGCGAGCGCGCCGCGCGTCTGCAGCAGCTCGAACACCGTCGGCAGCGTGCGCACCGGGATGCCCCGCGCGCGGCACTCGCGCACGATGCGCGCGCGCGTCGATCCCGGGGCGGAGGGGATCGCGATGATCACTTCGTCGGGCTCGGCCTCGTCGAGGATGCGCGGCAGGTCGCCTTCGGTGTTGCCGCGCACGCGCACGCCGTCGATGCGCAGCCGCCGCTTGGCGGGTCGTCGTCGAGGAAGCCGACCGGCAGCGAGGCCGAGCTCGCGGTTGCGCATGATCTCGCGCACCACCATCCGCCCGCCCTCGCCGGCGCCGGCGATCAGCACCGTGCGCTCGCTCGCGCCGCGGGCCGCGGAACGCCGCCAGCGGCCGGCGCTCGTAGACGCGTGCGCGCGAGCGCGCGCACGCCCACGAGGAAGACCAGCGACAGCAGCGCGAACAGCACGATCACGCCGTTGGGCAGCACCGACGGCGACCGCGTTGCATGGCCGGGTGGAGCCCCGTTTCGATGTAGCGATGCACCGGGCGCAGCGACCTCGACGGCGACGACCGTCAACAGCACGATCAGCGACCACCGCGCGCACGACCGCCTCGTAGTCGCGCTGGCCGGCGTAGCGCCAGCGGCGCTGGTAGACGCGCGAGAGCACCAGCACCGGCAGGCTGCCCGCGAGCACCCACCAGATCGTGTCGGCGCGCAGGTGCGCGTACTGCGCCGGCAGGCCCGCTGTCGAAGCGCAGCTGGAAGGCGAGGTAGTACGCGAGCGCGACCAGCGCCCCGTCCACTGCGAGCTGCGGCAGCGAGTGACGGTGGAGGGGAAGGGCCGCCGAGCGGATCCGTCGGCGCATTGCGGAGATTGTAAGCGCCGGCCCCGACTCCGGCGTACGCGCACGGCGCATGCTTGCGTGCTCAGTCAGAGAGCGGGCGAGAGCAGCAGCTCGACGAGCACGCGCGGGTCGCGGCGCACGCGCGGCGTGAGCGCGCGCGCTCGCCGCCGCCATCGAGCGCGGCGCGGTGCGCCGAGATCGAGCTCCTCGGCGCGCGGCGAGCATGCGCAGCCGCCCTTCGGCGATCAGCCGCTCGTCGACCGCGCCCAGGCGCCCCTGGAAGGTCGTGTAGACGGGCGTGCCCAGCGCGACCGCCTCGCGGTTCATCGTGCCGCCGGCGGAGATCACGAGGTCGGCGTGGGCGATCAGCGACTGCGCGTCGATCGCGTGCTCGGGCACGACGAAGCCGGGCACGCGCCGCGAGCTCCTCGCGCTGGGACTGCCACCCGCGGCAGCACCACCGCCTGGATGCCCTGCTCGGCGGCGGCCGCGCGCAGCCGCCGCAGCACGCTGCGCGAACAGGTCGTTCTCGAAGCGGTGGTACAGCGACACCTCGGGCGGCGTGCGCACGACCACGATCGGGCGCGCCGGGTCGAGCCCGAGCTCGCTCGAGCACCGCGTCGTCGGGCTCGAAGTCCGCCAGGTAGTACTCCTCCTTGAGGCCCGCGTATGCGCGCAGCTTGCCGCGCGCGCCGTAGCGATCCAGGCGCTGCGGCGGGATCGCGTCGGGCACCACCACCGCGCGCGCCAGGCGGCAGTTGACGTTGTGCTGGACGGTCGCCCACTCGTAGTCGAACATCGTCGCGCTCGGGATGCGCAGCAGCGCGGCCGCGACGGTCACGTCGTTGGAGCCGTGGCCGAGCGCGATGTCGAAGCCGCGCCGCCCGCGGCGCGCGCGTCGGCGCGAGCCCAGCGCACGAGCGCGGCCGAGCGCGACGCGAGGCCCGACGCGCCTTGGCCGCGAGCCGCTCGCCGCGATGGCGGCCGATCGCCGTGTGCGCGATGCCGAAGCGCTCGCACAGCTCGATCGTCTGGGCGAAGTCGCGCGCGGTCACGCGCACGTCGTGGCCGTCCGCGCGCAGGCGCTCGATCACCGGGCGCATCACCAGCACGTGGGGGCTGTTCGTCAGGTCGATCCAGACGCGCATGCGCGGCAGACGGTAACGGTCCGCGGCGCTCGCCCCGGAGCAGCACGCGGCGAGCGGGCGGCCGTAGATCGCCGTATCGTTGGCCGGCCGGTGCTCGTCCTCGCCTCGATATCCGAAACGCTCGTCAACGAAACCTCGCACCTCGTCCGCGACGGCGGGCTGCCGGGGATCTTTGCGCTGATGGCGATCGCGCAGCGCCTGCATCCCGATCCCCTCCGAGGTCGTGATGCTGTTCGCCGGCTTCGCCGTCGCCGACCCCGGCCAGAGCGCCTCCCATCACCACCTGACGCTGGTCGGGGTCGTGCTCGCGGGGCTGCTGGGCACGATGGTCGGCTCGTGGGTCGCCTACGCGGTCGGGCGCGGCGGGCGCCTGGAGCTGTTCGAACGCCACGGCGCCAAGGTTCACATGGGCCCGGCGCAGATCGAGCGCGGCCGACCGCTGGTTCCAGCGCCACGGCGAGGCGGCCGTCCTGTTCGGGCGCCTGATCCCGGTGGTGCGCGCGTTCGTGTCGCTGCCGGCCGGCGTCGCGCAGGATGCCGCTCGGGCGCTTCACGCGTGTTCTCGCTGATCGGCACGCTCCCGTGGGTGCTCGGGCTGGCGCTCGCCGGGCACGCGCTCGGCGGCGACTGGACGAGCGTGCGCAAGGGCTTCGAGTACGTCGACTACGTGGTCGTCGCGCTGGTCGTCGTGGGCATCGTCTACGCGCTCGTGCGCCGGCGGCGCGCGCGCCGCGACCCGGCGGCCGATGCCGTCGGCTGACGGCGAGCGCGCTGCCGCTTCGCCACGCCGTGGCGCTGGGCCTGCTGCAGGGACCCGCCGAGCTGCTGCCGGTCTCCTCCTCGGCGCACACGACGCTGATCCCGTGGCTCGCCGGCTGGCCGTACGCGCGGCTCGACGGCGAGCGGCGCAAGTCCTTCGAGGTCGCCCTGCACGCCGGCGCGGGCGCTCGCGCTCGCGCTCCACATGCGCGGCGAGCTGCTGCGCGACGCCGCGCGCCTGGACCGCCGCCGGGCGGGCGTGATCGCGCTGGCGCTGGCGCCGCCGGCGCTCGCCGGCTACGCGCTCGGCGCGGCCGATCGAGCGGCGCCTCGGCGGGCCGCGCTCGATCGCCGCGGGCCTGGTCGCGGGCGCCGTCGCGATGGCGCTCGCCGACGGTCGCGCGGGCGGGCATCCGGCGCGCGGGCGAGCGGGCGTGGACGCGCAGGAGGACGCGAGCGCGCGCGACGGGCTCGCGCTGGGGCTCGCGCAGGCGGCCGCGCTGATCCCGGGCGTCTCGCGCAACGGCGCCACGCTGACCGCCGCGCGCGCGCGCGGGTTCAGGCGCGGCGCCGCGCAGGCGCTCTCCTGGCACGCGGGGCTGCCGGTGATCCTCGGCGCGAGCGTGCTCAAGGGCGCGCGCATGCGCCGCGCGCGGCGTTCCGCGCGAGCAGCGCGCGGCGCTCGCGCTCGGCGGCGCGAGCGCGTTCCTCTCCACGCTCGCGAGCGCGCGCGCTGCTGACGCGCGCGGCTGGCGCGAGGGCCGCTCGCTGCTGCCCTACTGCGCTCTACCGCTGCCTGCTCGCGGCGCTCGGTCGCTCGCGCGCCTGCGCCGACGCCGCCTAGCGTGCGCGCACAATAGAGGCCGCATGACTGCTGCTCGGGACCGTGATCGGCGGGCGCTACCGGCTCGACGCCGAGATCGGCCGGGGCGGCATGTCGACCGTCTACCGCGCGTTCGACACGGTGCTCGAGCGGCCCGTCGCGATCAAGCTGATGCACCGCGAGATCGCCGCCGACTCCGACCAGCTCGAGCGCTTCCGCCGCGAGGCGCGCTCGGTGGCGCAGCTCAACCACCCGCACGTGGTCACCGTGATCGACGCCGGCGAGGAGCCCTCGCCCGAGGATGGGCAACGGCGCGGGCGCCGGGCGACGCGCGTGAGCGACGCCGTACATCGTGCTCGAGTACGTCGACGGCGAGACGCTCAAGGACGTCGATCCGCCGCGAGGGCCCGCTCGAGATCCCGCAGGCGATCGCCTACGCGATCGAGATCGCGCGCGCGCTCGGCGCCGCCCACGAGCGCCAGATCGTGCACCGCGACGTCAAGCCCCACAACGTGCTCGATCAGCGAGGAAGGCGGCGCCAAGATCACCGACTTCGGGATCGCGCGCACGCTCACCGAGGAAGGGCTGACGATGGCCGGGCGCGTGCTCGGCACGACCGACTACGTCTCGCCCGAGCAGGCGCTCGGGCAGCCCGTCACCGGCCAGTCGGACCTGTACTCGCTGGGCGTCGTGCTGTTCGAGATGCTCACCGGCGAGGTCCCGTTCCACGGCGAGCTCGCCGGTGGCGGTCGCGATGAAGCACGTGCGCGAGGACGTCCCCGACGTGCAGCGGCTGCGCCCGGAGCTCTCCGCGGCGACCGCCGCGGTCGTCGAGCGCGCCGTCTCGCAAGGACCTCGCGCGCCGCTACCCCGACGCGGCGAGCATGGTCGCCGACCTCGAGGAGGTGCTCGCGGTCGAGGCCTCGCGCGCCGGCCAGGCGACCGGCGAGGTGACGAGCGTGCTGCGCACGCTGCCCGGGCTCGGCCCGGCGGCGGCTGCCGTGGCGCATGCGCCACCCGGCGCGCTGGGTCGCTCTCGCTCGCGCTGCTCGTCGCGATCGTCGCGATCGCGCTCGTGATCGCCGCCGGCAGGGCGCACCGGGGCGCCGGGCGTGCCGCCGGGCATCGCCTCGCACGCCGGCCTCGAACCGGTGCAGCTCGGCCAGACGGCCGCCCACGACTACAACCCGTTCGGCACCGGCCCCGAAAACCGCGACCAGATCGGCAACGTCGTCGACGGCGACCCCAACACCGACGTGGAGCACCGAGCAGTACTACGACGGCACGCTCAAGAAGCCCGGCGGCGTCGGCCTCGGGCGTCTACCTCGACGCCGCCCCGCGGGTGCTCGCCAAGGCGCTCGAGATCCAGACGCCGACGCCCGGGCTTCGCCGTGCAGATCTACGTCGGCCGACCACATCGAGCTCGAACTGCCCTACGGCAACTCGACGCCGCTGAGCGCGCGCGGCTGGCAGGGCCCGGTGGGCACGAGCGCCCACGTCCACAGACGGCGAACGCATCCCGCTGGCGCTGTCCGGCCACCCCCACCGCTACTACCTCGTGTGGCTGACGACGCTGCCGCCCGGCATGGAGTCGGCGACGATCGCCGAGCTGACGCTGTTCAAGTAGCGCCCCGTGCTGCGCTGCACCGCGCGGCGCACCGGGGGTCGACGCTCAGAAGCTGTACGAGCGCGCGCCGCGTGGCGCTCGAGCGCCAGCCGGCAGAGGCGGTCGAGCAGCCGCGGGTAGGGGACGCCCGACGCGTCGAGCAGCTTCGCGTAGACGCTCGTCGGCGTGAAGCCGGGCATCGTGTTCAGCTCGTTGACCAGCACGCGCTCGCCGTCGACGAAGAAGTCCACCCGCGCGAGCCCCTCGCAGCCGGTCGCCTCGAACACGCGTCAGCGCCAGCTCCTGACCTGCTCGCGCGCGCTCGCGGAGATGCCCGCGGGGATCCTCAGCTCCATGCCGCCCGGGCGAGTACTTCGCGCCGAAGTCGTACAACTCGCCCGCGAACACGATCTCGCCCGGCTCGCGACGCGAGCGCCGTGCTCGCCCGCGTCGCGCTCGCCGTGCGAGCGCGCCGAGCACGCCGCACTCGACCTCGGTCCCCGCGGCCATCGCCTCGACGATCACCAGGCCGTCGTGCGCGAACGCCTGCTCGAGCGCGCCCGCGAGCTCCGCCTCGGCGCTCGACCTTGACGATGCCCACCGAGGAGCCCAGGTGCGCCGGCTTGACGAACACCGGCAGGCCGAGCGCGCGCGATCTCGGCGAGCACCTGCTCGCGCGAGCGCGCGGAAGCGCTCGGCGCGCACGCCCACGTAGTCGACCTGCGGGACGCCCGAGCGCGGACATCAGCTGCTTGAACAGGACCTTGTCCAGGCACACGCGCCGAGGCCGCCACGCCCGCGCCCACGTAGGCGACGTCGAGCGTCTCCAGCAGCCCCTGCACGGTCCCGTCCTCGCCGAACGGGCCGTGCAGCACGGGGAACGCGACGTCGACGCCGAGCAGCCCGCCCGCCGGGCGTCACGCTCAGCGGCTGCCCGTCGCGCCGCCACACGCCGTCGCGGCCGATCTCCACCCACACGACCTCGTGCCCGGCGGCGCGCAGCCCGTCGCGCACGGCCGCGCCCGAGGACAGCGACACGTCGTGCTCGGAGGAGCGCCCGCCGGCGAGCACGGCGACGGTCGAGCGGCCGCTCCGGCTGCGGATCGCTCGTGCCCGCGGCGGCGGTCATTCAGACGCGGCGGCGGGGACGTGGTCGTCGTCGTGGTCGTCGTGGTGGTGGTCGTCGTCGGTGTGGTCGTGGTCGTCGCGAGCATGCCGACCGACGAGCGTCACGGTCGTGCCCTTGCGCGCGCGCGTCGCCGGCCGCGGGGCTCTGTTCGAGCACCATGCCGACCTGCGCCTGTTCGCTCGTCGGGCGCGTCTGCACGGTCTGGACTTGAAGCCGGCGTGCTTGAGCGCCGCCGCGGCCGCGCTTCGGTCGCGCCGACGACGTTCGGGACTTCGACTTCCTTGGGCGCCTGCGCGACCGTCAGGTTGACCTTGCTGCCGGCGCGCGACCGAGCTGCCCGTGGTGGGCGACTGCGCGAGCACCGTGCCCGGGCGCCTGCGAGGCGGAGACCTGCTTGGTGACCGTGCCGACGCTCAGTTCGGCGTTGGTGAGCGTCGCTTCGGCCGCTTCGAGCGTCTGGCCGGTGACGTCGGGCACGTGCACCGGCGCGGGGCCGCTGGAGACGAGCAGCGTGATCACGCGGCCTTCCTGGACCTCGGTTTCCGCGGGCGGCTCGGTGCCGATCACGCGGCCCGCTTCGACCGTCTTGCTCGCTTCCGGCTTGGTCTTCGTCTTGAAGTGCGCCTTGCGCAGCGCGCGCCGCGGCCTTGGCCGCGGTGAGCCCGGTGACGTCCATCAGCGGCACGTTCGCGGGCCCCTCCGAGACGACGATGCTCACGCGCGCGCCCTTCTTCGCGGCGTCGCCCGCGGCCGGCGTCTGGCTGATCACGAGGCCGCTGTGGACGGTCGCGCTCGGCGCCAGCGAGGGCAGCGGGTTCGAGCCCGGCGCGCGCGCAGCGCGGCTCCGGCGGCCTGTTCGGTCTGCCCGGTCACGCTCGGCACCGTCACCGACTTGCTCGAGCTGCGTCAGCACAGCACCGCGGCAGCACCGCGACGCCGGCGAGCGAGCAGCATCGCGAGCGCCCACAGCAGGCCGCGCCGCCAGCGCGCGGCGGCGCTCGCCCGGGGCGGTCCGCCCTCGCAGCTCGTACTCGCCCGGTGCCCGGCTGCGCGAGCAGCATCGAGCCGGCGCGCGGCGGTGAGCGGCTGCGGCGCGTGGTACGTGGATGGACCGCACCCGCCGGACATCGCCAGCCGGCGGCCGCGCCGGAGAGCGCCGGCAGCAGCTGGCGCTCGTGCTCGAGCGCCGCGATCAGCTCGTCGGCGTTCGCGTAGCGCTGGGCCGGGATCCTTGGCGAGCGCGCGCAGCACGACCGCGTCGAGCGACGCGCGGGAGCGCCGGGTTCAGCGCGCTCGGCGGGAGCGGCTCGGCGGAGACCTGCTTGAAGGCGATCGCGACCGCCGTCTCGCCCTCGAACGGCACCACGCCGGTGAGCAGCTCGTAGAGGATCACGCCGATCGAGTACAGATCCGAGGCGGCGCTGACCGCGTGTCCCTGCGCCTGCTCGGGGGAGAGGTACTGGGCGGTGCCCATGATCGAGCCCGTCAGCGTCATGTCCGAGGCGCCCGCGCGCGCGATCCCGAAGTCGGTGACGCGCGCGCGGCCCTCTTCGTCGAGGATCACGTTGTGGGGCTTCAGGTCGCGGTGGATGACGCCGCGCCGGTGCGCGAAGCGCGCGGCGCGCAGGATCTGCACGACGATCTCGATCGCGGCCGCCGGGTCGAGCGCGCCCTGCTCGCGCACGATCGCCTTGAGCGTGCGCCCGGCGACGTACTCCATCGCGATGTAGTAGGTGCCGTTCCACTCGCCGCGGTCGAAGATCGCGACGATGTTCGGGTGCGACAGCGCGGCGGCGCTCGAGGCCTCGCGCCGGAAGCGCTCGACGAACTCCTGGTCTTCGGCGAAGTGGTGGTGCAGCACCTTGACCGCGACGTCCCTGCCCAGCAGCTGGTCCTGGGCGAGGTACACGTCGGCCATGCCCCCCGAGCCCAGGCGCGAGATCACCCGGTAGCGCCCGTCGATGATCGTCTCGGGGTCGATCACGACTGCGATCGAGCAGGCTTTCGATCACGGCTCTGGCGACCGGCGCGGCGAACGTCGCGCCTTCCCCGGGGACGGCCTTGAGCGTCACCGCGACCGCGACCCGCGGGTCGGCGGCGGGCGCGAACGCGATGAACCAGACGTTGTTGATCGCGTCGCCGAACTGCGTCTCCGCGGTGCCCGTCTTGCCGGCCACCTGGACGCCGGGGATCTGCGCGGCGGTGCCCGTGCCTTCCTTGACGACCGCTTCCATCATCGAGCGTCACGGCCGCTGGCCGTCGACGGCTTCATCACGACCGACTGCACGCGCGGGGAGATCGTCTGCACGGTGCGCCCTTCGGAGTCGACGATGCGCTGCGTCAGGTGCGGGACCATCAGCGTGCCGCGGTTGGCGACGGCGGCGGCGACCTCGGCCATCTGCAGCGGCGTCACCTGCGAGTTTGTCCTGGCCGATGCCCATGCGCCCGACGTCGACCTGACGGGCTCGTCGGCGCGACGATGCTTTCGCCGTCGTGCTCGCCGCTCGCGGACATCTCTTCGGCGGGATAGTCGAGCTGCGGGCTTGCGGTCGAAGCCGAAGCGTTCCATGTAGCGCCCGAGCGTGCGCTTGCCGAGGTGCTCGGCGACCTGCGCCTAGACGGTGTTGACCGAGTGCGCGAGCGCGTAGGTGAGCGTGATCGGCCCGAAGCTCTCGTCGTTGTCGTTCTGCAGCGGCACGCCCGAGACGAGGATGCCGTCTGCGCCGTTGACGGTCGATTCCGGCGTGTAGGCGCCCGTGTCGATCGCGGCGGTCGCGGTCACGATCTTGAACGTCGAGCCCGGGGCGTAGCCGAACTGGGTGGCGCGGTTGAGTTCGGACTTCGTCGGCGGGCTGGCGTTCAGCTCGCGCTCCTGCCTGGCGCTTGCGCGCCGGCGAGCGCAGCGCGTTGGGGTCGTAGCTCGGCGTGGAGGCCATCACGCGTCACGGCGCCGGTGCGCGGGTCGAGCGCGACGACCGCGCCTTCGTGTTCGCCCAGCGCCGCCACTGCGCGACGCGCTGCGCGCGCGGGTCGAGCGTCGTGATCACCTTCTCGCCCTGCGGTTCCTTGCCCTGCAGCTGATCGAGCACGCTCTGCAGGTTCGTGCCGCTCTGGCCGTTCAGCTCCGTGTTGCGGAAGCGCTCGAGGCCGGTGCTGCCGAGATCGGGTTCGATGTAGTCGTAGCCGATCGGCTGCGGCGAACAGTTCGCCGGTCGGGTAGACGCGCTGGTAGACGCCTTCGGGGCCGCGCACGCTGCGCGCGAGCACGGTGCCGTCGGCGGCGAGGATCGGGCCGCGCTCGATCCGCTCCTGCTCGAGCAGCGTGCGCGCGTTGAGCGGGTTTTCGCGCAGCGAGGAGGCTTCGAAGATCGTCCAGCGCGAGGTGAACGCGACGAGCAGCGCGAACAGCAGCGCGACGAGGCCGTACAGGCGGACGATCGGGCGGTTCACAGCGCGCGCCTCATTCGAGCTGTTCCAGTTCGAGGCTGCGGATCAGCGACGCCGGCGTCGCGCTTCCGAGCGCAGCGAGTGGTCGAGCAGCGTGCGCCGTTGCTGCGGCGCTGAGCGTCGAGGCGCTGACGCCGGAGACGTACTGGCTGCTGTACAGCGTCGAGGTTGCCCGGGAGCCTGTACGGCAGGCCCTGGAACATCGTCACCAGGCCGCGGCTGTTGGTGCCGATGAAGTACACCGACTGCAGCGCCAGGTAGCCGGCCGACGCCGATGCACGCCCAGCACCACGAGCGCGAACGCGAGCGCTCCCGCGTGGCGTAGCGCAGCGCGCCGGCGCGCGCGCCTGCGCCGGCGCGTGCGCGGAGGCGCCGTGCGCGCGGGCTGCGCGGCGTGCGGCTCGCGGCGTCGGCGAGCGCGCGCCGCGCGGCGCGCCGACCATCGTCGGCGCCACCGTCGGGCGGCGGCGGCGGCGACGGCGCGGACACCGCCGGCAGCCCGATCACGTCGCGTGCTCGTCGACGTCGGCGCCTGCCCCAGCTGCGACCTCCTCCAGGCGGAGCAGCACGACCGTGATGTTGTCGCGCCCGCCGGCCTGGTTGGCCGCCGCGATCAGCGCCTCGCCGGCGTCGCGCAGGCGCGGGTGCGCGAGCAGCATCGCCGCGATCTGCTCCTCGGAGATCATCGTCGTCAGGCCGTCGCTGCACAGCAGGTACACGTCGCCGGCGCGCGCGCGGAACGAGCGCGTGTCGACCTCGACCATCCCCTCGGGCCCGAGCGCGCGCGTGATCACCGAGCGCTGCGGGTGCTCGACGGCTTCCTCGGGCGTGAGCCGGCCCTGGCGCATGCAGCTCGTCGACGAGCGAGTGGTCGTCGGTCAGGCGCAGCAGCTGACCGTCGCGCAGGCAGTACGCGCGGCTGTCGCCGACGTGGGCGATCGCGACCTCCTGCTCGCCGACGTACACGGCGGTGAGCGTCGTGCCCATGCCGGCCTGCTCGGCGTTGGCGTGCGAGAGCTCGTGGATGCGGGCGTTGGCGGCGCGCGCGAGCGCGGCGAGCTCGAGCTCCGGGTGCGAGGCGTCTCGGCAGGCCCGGCTGGAAGGCCTCGACCGCGATCCGCGAGGCGACCTCGCCGGCCTGCGCGCCGCCCATGCCGTCGGCGACGACGAACAGCGGCGCGCGCGCGAGCAGCGAGTCCTCGTTGGCGCGCCGCTGGCGCCCGGTGTCGGTGCCGGCGTACTGCTCGGCGACGCGCAGCATCTCAGTCGACCTCGAACGTGAATTCGCTGTCGCCGATGCGCACCCGGTCGCCGGGGTGCAGCGGCCTGGGCGTCTGCAGCAGCTCCTCGTTGAGGTAGGTGCCGTTGGTCGAGCCGAGGTCTTCGATGACCACGATGTTGCCCTGCTCGTAGACGCGCGCGTGGCGCGAGGACGCGAACGGGTCCTCGAGGCGGATCTCCGCGCGCTCGCCGCGACCGAGCACGATGTCGCCGTCGAGGTCGTAGATCATCCCCGCTTCGTGGCCGGGCGCGCGCTCGACCACCAGCCGCGGCGCGCGGTGCGCGAGGCCGGCGCTGCCGAGCGCCGAGGCCGAGTACATGCCGGTCGCGTCCGGCGGGATCGAGCCGCGCGCGGCGCTGGCCCGCGCTGGCTGCCGGCCCGGGCCTCGCGCCGCGGCGCAGGTCGCGGCGCGGCGCTGCGCGCGACCCACAGCAGGAACAGGTACAGCACCGCCAGGAAGCCGAACTTCAGGGCGACCGATACGGGCGCGAGCGTGTTCATGAGACTTCGAAGACGATCTCCGTCGAGCCGAGCTCGACGCGATCGCCGGAGCGCAGCGGCTGCGCGCCGCGGACCTGCGCGCCGTTGACGCGCACGCCGTTGGTCGAGCCGAGGTCCGCGACCGTCCAGCCGCCGGGCCCGGGCGCGAGCTCGGCGTGGCGGCGCGAGACGCCGGCGTCGTCGAGCACCACGTCGCAGTCGCGGCTGCGCCCGACCGTGCCGCCGCCGGGCGGCACGAGCAGCCGCCGCCCGCCGACGGCCAGCAGCACGCGCTCGGGCGGCGCGCTGCGCGTGCGCGTCCTGCGACCGGCCTCGCGCACGCGCGCCGCGGTGCTGTAGATCATCGTCTGGCCGTGCTCCTCGTGGTCGGCCGGCGGCTGGGGCGGCGCGGGCGGGGTGCGCGCGGGCTGCGGCTCCTCGTCCTCGCCGGCTGGCCGGACCAGCCGCGCCTGGATGCCGAATTCGCCGAGCGACAGGCGCTCGTCGGTGTGGAAGGAGATGTGCGGCGGCGAGGCCAGGATCAGGTCCTCGCGGCGCGCGTGCTCGAGCAGGTACGCGCACAGCTCGTCGATCACCTCGTGCTCGACGCCTTCGTAGCGCTCGCGGTCGCTCGGCGAGAGCCACACGGAGTACTCGTTCGGGACGTACACGCGCGAGACCGACACGGTGCGGTGCGCGTCCATCTCGCGCGCGAGCTTGCGCGCGAGCTCCATCGGGCGCACCTCCGAGCGGAAGACCCGTCCGAAGGTCCCCTCGACGAGGCTGGCGATCATGGTCTCGACGCTCTTGAGCGGGTTCATCGGGCGGACGGCGCGGGCGGCGCGATCGCCGCTCGATCCGAGGATCGCGCGCAGCCGTGAGCCATGCTACGCACCCTCGCTGCGGTACCCGTCTCGAGAGTCCCGGGCGCGCCTACACGGGCCCGCGCAGCGCGCGCGCGGCGACCGCGAGCACGCGCGCCGAGCGAGCGCGCCGAGGACGGCGCCGCGCGGGGCGGGGTGCGCGGCGTGGGCGCTCAGGCCGGCGTCGAGCGGCGGGCGCGGCGGCGGCGAGCGCGGCCGACCAGACGCGTGACCGCGACGACGTCCAGCGCACGGCGCTGCGCCCGCGCACGATCCACGGCAGCACGCGCGGCGCCGGCGCCCACAGCAGCGCGCCGAGCAGCACGCCGAGCGTCAAGCAGCGGCGCGATCACGTGCGCGGCGGTGCGGCCCAGCGAGCCCTCCCACGCCGCGCGGGCGGGCGCTGCCGCGGGCTGCGCCCAGCCACAGGCGCCGCCGAGCAGCGGCGCGGCGAGCGCCAGCCACCAGTAGCCGAGCGCCGCCAGCGCCGCGCGCTCGCGCCAGCGCGACGCCTGCCCCGCGATCGCGGGGAACGCGCCGGCGAGGCCGGCGAGGCCGAGCACCGGCGCCAGCGCGCACGCCAGCCACCCGGCTCCCAGCCGCCGTGCGCGCGCTCGCTCGCCGGGCAGCACCGCGCAGCGGCAGCGAGCGCCGCGAGCGCGAGCAGCGCGACGCCCGGGCGCCCGGCGAACGCCTGCCAGCACGATCGACGCAGCACGGCGCACGCGAGCCACACGCGCGCGCGGCAGCGAGCCAGGCGCGGCGAGCAGCTCGCGCTGCGCGTGCCTGCTCGTCGAGCTCGTGCGCCGGCGCGCCTCGGCGCGGGCGTGCGAGCTGCGCGTGGCGCGGCGCGATCGTGCGCGCGCGGTGCGCGGCGCGCCATCGCGCAGCGGTGGCGCGGACGCGCGTGCGAAGCCCGCGCTCGAGCGCGTCCTCGAAGCGCGAGGCGCAGCTCCTCGAGCGCTGCCGCGGTCGCTCGGGCGCCGGCGCGAGCGCGCGGTCGATCGCGCGCGTGAGCTCGCGCGGCAGGTCGCGCGCGCGCGCGCTGCAGCGGCGGCAGCGCGCGGCCGATGCGGCGCACGGTCGCGGCGGGCGTGGCGCCGCGCACGGGGTTGACGCCGCACAGCGCCTCGTAGATCGACGAGCGCCAGCGAGTACAGGTCGGCCTGCGCGCCCACCTCGCGGCCCTCGCTCTGCTCGGGCGCCATGTAGGCGAGCGTGCCGAGCACGTCGCCGGTGCGCGTGAGCGCGTCCTCGCCGACGAGGCTGGCGCCGCCGAAGTCGGTGAGCTTGGCGGCCGCGAGCAGCGCCTGCGGCGTCGGCGCGCCGTCCTCGGCGGGTGCGGGCACGAGCACGTTCTGCGGCTTGATGTCGCGGTGGATCACGCCGCGCGCGTGGGCGTGCTCGAGCGCGCTCGGCGAGCGCGACGCCGATCTCGAGGATCTCCTCGTCCTCGAGCGCGTCCTCGGCGATCAGCTGCGCGAGCGTGTCGCCGTCGACGAGCTCGGAGATCAGGTAGAAGGCGCCGTCCTGCGGCGCACGCCTCGTACAGCGCGACGATCGCGGGGTGCGCCAGCCGCGCGGCGGCGAGCGCCTCGCGGGTGGCGCGCTCGCTGTCGATCGGGCCCCCATCCGCGCCCGAGCCACACCCGCTTGACCGCCACCTCGCGGTGCAGCAGCTCGTCGTGGGCGCGCCAGACGACGCCGAAGCCGCCGCTGCCGAGCCGCTCGAGCAGGCGGTAGCGGCCGAGCACGAGCTCCGTCGGCGTCGGGCGGCTTCGCGCGCGGGGCGCGATGCGCCGGCGCGCGGGCTCCTCCGCGGGATCTCGCGCTGCAGCGGGACGCTGGACGAGGGTCTGTGGCGACTCCACCGGCTCCCGCGTTCGCCGCGCGCGGCTCCTGCTCCCTGCCGATCGGGGCAGGAAAAGCCGCATTGACCGAGAAGTTGCAAGTCTCAGCGAGGGGGGCGGCCGGCAGTCATACTGGCGCCCTTCGTAAAGTCCCTGCAAAGGAGCGGTTGGCTTTTGTCGTTCTTCGACGATGACGAGGAGACAGCGCCTCGACCGTCATCCCGAGCACCGCGCGCCGGCCGGTCGGAGATCGGCCGGCGGGCGCTGCGCCGCGCGCGCCAGGCCGCGTCCGCGCCGGCCGCAGCACGCGGGCGCGCCGGGGTCGACCAGCACACGCTGATGGTGCGCCGCCGCGTGGCCGCGGGCGTCGGCGATCGTGCTGCTGATCGTGATCGTGCTGCTGATCAACGGCTGCCTGAAAAGCGAAAAGCAGCAGTCGCTGAAGACCTACAACCGCGAAGTCAGCGCGCTCGCGCAGGAATCCGACGCGCAGGTCTCGCACCCGCTGTTCGCGGCGCTGACCGGCGCCGCCAGCAAGTCGGCGCTGGACGTCGAGCAGCAGGTCGACGAACTGCTCAAGCAGGCGCAGAGCGATCGCGACGCGCGCGAAGGGGCTGAGCGTGCCGGGCGAAATGGCCTCCGCGCAGCGGGACCTGCTGCTGGCGCTCGACCTGCGCGTGGAAGGCATGACCAAGCTCGCCGCGCTGCTGCCGACGGCGCTCGGCGGGCAGGCGAAGCAGGCGAGCACGAAGATCGCCGGCGACATGGAGATCTTCCTCGCCTCCGACGTGATCTACTCGCAGCGCGTGGCGCCGCTGATCCAGCAGACGCTGGCCGCGGACGGGGTCAGCGGCCTGACGCACGACGCGCACGCGCTTCCTGCCGAACATCGGCTGGCTGGAAGCCGTCGACCGTGCTCACGCGCGTGACCGGGCAGTCCGCGCAGCAGCTCGCAGACGGGCGCTGGCTCCGGGCCACCACGGCAGCGCGCTGATGGGCGTGAGCGTCGGCACGACCACGCTCGAAGCCGAACCGGCGCTCAACCACATCAGCGGCGGCGGCAACCCGACGTTCACGGTGACCGTCGAAAACGCGGGCGAATTCCCCGAGACGGACGTCAAGGTCGACGTCACGGTCACGGCCGCGGGCAAGCAGTATCAAGGCCTCGCACGTGATCGACACGACCGAACCGGGCAAGACCAGTCAACGTCGAAATCCCCGTCGCCGGGCGTGCCGCTGGGCACGCCCGCGAAGATCGAAGTGCACGTCGAGCCGGTGCCCGGCGAAACCAACCACGAAAACAACAAGGCACGTCTACCTGGCGATCTTCGGCGAATAGGCGCGCGGACGTGGCCGCGCGGTGCGGCGCGCGGCGCCGCGCGACGTGGCGGCTGCGCCAGCGGCTAACTTGTGGCGATGGCCGCATCGATCACCGACACGCAGGGAATCGTCGCGATCGCGGCCGGCGCGCTGCGCGCTGGTGGCGCTGCTGGCGTGCGCGGCGCTGAGCGTCAGCGTGCGCCGGCTGCGCACGCGCGCAGCGGCTGGTGCTCGGCGAGCAGCGGCGAGCAGGACGTGGTCGCCCACGCGGCCGCGCATGCAGGAGGCGTTCGAGGACGCTGCGCGCGTACGTGCAGGACGACCGCCACGCGCCTGGACGGGCGCCTGGCGGCCGTGGAGACGGCGCTGCGGGGGCGGATCGCGCACCGCGCGCTGGTGCGCTACGACGCCTACAACGAGCTGTCCGGGCAGCAGTCGATGTCGATCGCGCTGCTCGACGACGAGCAGCTCGGGGATCGTGCTGTCGTGCATCCACCATCGCGACCAGGCGCGCGTGTACGGCAAGCAGGTGCGCGGCGGGCGCGGCGAACTCGAGCTCTCGCCCGAGGAGGCCGAGGCCGTGCGCCTGGCGCTCGCGCCCGCGGTGGCGGCACACCCGGGCGGGCAGGTGCAGCCGGGAGGCGCGACGGCGGGTCGGCCGGGGATGAGCAGCCCGCCTGAGGCGCCGGCCGACCGGGCGCGCGCGTCGGCTATCTCGGACCGGCGGGCACCTTCAGCGAGGAGGCGCTGCTGGCGAGCGCGGCTGCCGACGCGGTCGAGCCGGTCGCGCTGGCGAGCATCTACGACACGGTGACGGCGCTGCGCGAGCGGCGAGGTGCGCTGGGCGATCGTGCCGATCGAGAACTCGCTGGAGGGCTCGATCAACGTGACGCTCGACCTGCTCGCGGACGAGGCGGGCGACGTGAAGATCGTGGGCGAGGCGCTGCTGCGCGTGCGCCACGCGCTGATCGGCGCCGACCGACGTGGCGCTCGAGGAGATCGACACGGTGCTCACCCACCCGCAGGTGCCCGGGCAGTGCACGCGCTTCCTGCGCGGCGAGCTGGCGCGCGCGCGCGTCCTGGCCGGCGAGCTCGACCGCCGAGGCGGTGCGCGACGTCGTGGCCGACGGGCGGCGCGGGCAGGCGGCGATCGGCACGGCGCTCGCGGCGAGCGATCTACGGCGGCGACGGTGCTGCGCGACGGGCGTCGAGGACCGCGACGACAACGAAACGCGCTTCGTGTGGCTGGCGGAGGCGGCGATGGCTGACGAGCGGGCGCCGCTGCGCGCGCACGAGCGTGCGGGAATGGAAGACATCGCTGGTGTTCTGGGGCGCGGGCGCCGAGCGCGCCGGCTGGCTGGTGCGCTGCCTGGACGAGTTCGCGCGCAGGGACATCAACCTGACGAAGATCGAGTCGCGCCCGCGGCGGCAGGGTCTCGGCAGCTACATGTTCTTCGCCGACCTCGCCGGACGCGTGCACGATCCGCCGGTCGCGGAGGCGATCGCGGGCGTCGGCGCGATCTGCGAGGAGGTGCGCGTGCTCGGCTCCTACGCCGCCGCCGCGGCGCCCGCGTGAGCGCATCCGCCGCGGCGCCCGTTGCGCGAACGGTGCCGCGGGCGGGCGCGCGCCGCTAGACTGCGGCCTGAAGATGGAGTGCACAGTCCCACCAGAGCCGGTGGGGTCCGTGTCGCCTTCAGAGCACCAGCGGCACGGACCTGGCACATCGCCCACAACGGCGATGAGCGGTCGGGTGCTCGTCCTGAACGCCACGTATGAGCCGATCAACGTGTGCACGGTGCGGCGCGCGGTGGTGCTGCTGCTGAAGGAGAAGGCCGAGCTGCTCGAGCGCGGGCGCTGGGAGCTGCACTCGGAGAGCTCGACGCTCGCGCGCCCGGTGGTGATCCGCCTGGTCAGCTACGTGAAGGTCCCGCGCGACGCCCACCGGCGCAAGATCACCCGGCGCGCGGTGTTCGCCCGCGACAGCTGGACGTGCCAGTACTGCGGCTCGCGCTCGAACCTGACGGTCGACCACGTGATCCCCCGCTCGAAGGGCGGCACCTCGAGCTGGGAGAACATCGTCGCCTCGTGCGCGCCGTGCAACAGGCGCAAGGGCGACCGCCTGCCGCGCCAGGCGGGCATGCACCCGCGCCACGCCCCGCGCACGCCGCGCGCGGAGATCTTCATCCACGTCGCCAGCCCGACGATCCCGGCGGCGTGGCTGGCGTACCTGCCGCAGGCGGCCTGACTCGCGCGCGTTGGCACGGGCCATGCGGAGCCGTCGGCGCGCACTGTGCGGGGCCTGATGCCGCAGGCGGCCAGCACGACGAAGGGCGCCCCAGCGGGGCGCCCTTCGCGACTGCTCTGACTGGAAAGACCGAGAGCGACGGACGAGGCCGGAGGGACCAGAGCCGGCGGTCGTCTCGGGGTGTCCCGGGTTGGATTCCGCTAAGCGGTCCAGCCTCCCGACCTAGCGGCCGGTCACCTCCAGGGTCCCGCAAGAACTGTCACTCAACGTTTGGACCACCTCCTTTCTCTGGTCCAGCCAGATTAGCGAACGGAGATGACGTGCGGGGAGTTCTCGCTACGCCGGCTCTAGATTTGAGGACCGTCGACGACGGCGCTACGCGCCGGCTCGACTTCAGGGGATGATGACGCCGAACTCCTGGGCGTAGGTGGCGCCGGGTGCGCCGGCGGCGAGCGACGCGGGCACGGCGGGCGTGACGGCGATTCCCGTTTCCGTGTACTGGGCTTCGAGGATGTTCGCGAGGTGCCCGGGCGAGGCGATCCACGCGGAGACGATCGCCTGCGGCGTCGACAGCTGGTAGGTGCCCCACGCGAGGTTCTCGCCGATCACGTAGCCGACGCTCGGGCTGGGGATGTAGCCGGTGTCGCGGATGCGGTCCACGGGCGTCTCGCCGCTGGGCGAGACGTGCGCGAAGTAGTCGTCGGCGATCAGTTCCGTGCAGTGGCCTTCGGCCGCCTGTTCGAGCTGTGCGCTCTGCTTCAGCGGGCTCTCGCCGTTTTCGGCGCGCTTGCGGTTGATCAGGCACAGCACCGCCGCGCGCACGAGCGCGATGTTCGCCGGTTCGGGGGTCAGTTCGGTGTTCTGGCAGGGCGTCGCGAGCACCGCGGCGATCGTCGCGGCGTCGCGCTCGGCGAGCGATGCCTGAGCGTTTGCTTCAGATGGTTCCGTGGGCAAGCTCGGGGTGCTCGTGCGCTGCCTTTCGCGGCGAGCGTGCACGGGCCGCGACCTGACCGGCTTCTGCACGACGCGCTTCTGCGCCTTTGGCTTGGGCGCGCTGGAGCGGCACGCGCGCTTGGCCGTGCGGCGTGCGGCGTGGGCGTCGCTCTTCTTGGCGCACGCGGCGGCGGGGCCGTGGACGGAGGCGCTTGCGCGCAGCGGCGTCGAGGCGGCGGCGGAGCTCGCCGAGGCGGCGGTCAGAGCGGCGCAGGAGACGATCGTGACGGTTGTTGCGAGGAGCTTGCGGGGAGCGGGCACCCTCAGCGTTTCGGCCGCTCACCTGATCGTTCTGAGCGAGGGCGGGTGATTCTGGACGGTTGGGAGGCGAACGTGTCTAGCCGGCGTCGGCGTCTGGGGCTACGTCAGCGTCGGCTTCGGCTTCGGTGTCGACGACCAGCGCGACGGCGCTGACGACGTCCTCGTCCTTGAGGTTCATCACGCGCACGCCGGTGGCCGAGCGGCCCTGCTGGGAGATGCCGGCGACAGCTGTGCGCTGGACCATGCCGCCGACGCTGATGAACACGAGCTCCTGGTGCTCGCGCACGACGAGCGCGCCGGCGAGCGCGCCCTTTTGCTCGGTCAGCCCGATCGTCTTGACGCCTTTGGCGCCGCGGTTGGTCTTGCGGTACTGCGCGATCTGCGTGCGCTTGCCGTAGCCGTTCTCGGTGACGACCAGCAGGTCCATGTCGTCGCGCGCGACGTCCATCGCGATCACGCGGCCGTCCTTGCCGACGTCCATGCCGCGCACGCCGGTGGTGTCGCGGCCCATCGAGCGCGCGTCGGACTCGGCGAAGCGCACCGTCAGGCCGGCGCGGGAGACCATGATGATCTCCTCGCCCGGATCGACCGCGCGCACGGCGAGCAGCTCGTCGTCGTCGCGGATGTTGATCGCGATGATCCCGTCGGCTTTGATCGGCGTGTTGTAGGACTGCAGCTCGGTCTTCTTGACGGTGCCGTTGCGCGTGGCGAACACGAGGAACTCCGTCTCTGTGAAGTCGCGCGTGGAGACGACCGCCTGGATCCGCTCGCCCTCGCGCAGCGGCAGGATGTTCACGAGCGCGCGTCCCTTCGCGGTGCGCTGCGCCTCGGGCAGCTCGTAGACCTTCGAGCGGTAGACCTTGCCGCGGTTGGAGAAGAACAGCAGGTAGTCGTGCGAGGAGCACACGAACAGGTGCTCGATGAAGTCGCCGTCCTTCATGTCCATGCCGGTCACGCCGCGTCCGCCGCGCTGCTGCTGGCGGTAGGTGGCGAGCGGCAGCGACTTGATGTAGCCGGTGTGGGTGATCGTGATCACCATCTGCTGGTCGGCGATCAGGTCCTCGATGTCGATCTCGTCCTCGGAGTGGCTGATCTCGGTGCGGCGCTCGTCGCCGAAGCGCTCGGAGATCTCCGTCAGCTCCTCCTTGATGACCGCCAGCACGCGGCTCTCGTCGCCGAGGATCGCGCGCAGCTCGGCGATCCGCTCGGTGACGTCGGCGTGCTCCTGTTTGATCCCGTCGGCCTCCAGCGCGGTCAGCTGCGAGAGGCGCAGGTCGAGGATCGCGGTCGCCTGGATCGCGCTCAGCTCGAAGCGCGCGATCAGCTGCTCGCGCGCGCTGTCGCGGTCGCGCGAGGCGCGGATCAGCTCGATGATCTCGTCGAGGTGCTCGAGCGCCGTCAGCAGCCCCTCGAGGATGTGCGCGCGCGCCTCCTTCTCGGAGAGCTCGTGCTTGGTGCGCCGGACGATCACCTCGCGCTGGTGGGCGACGTAGTTGTGGATCACCGCCCGCAGGTTGAGCGTGCGCGGCACGTTGTCGACGAGCGCGACCATGTTCACGCCGAACGTCGTCTGCATCGGCGTGTGCTTGTAGAGCTTGTTGAGCACCACCTTCGGGATCGCGTCGCGCTTGAGCTCGATCACCAGGCGCATGCCGCGCTTGTCCGACTGGTCGATCAGGTCGGAGATCTCGGGAATGCGTTTGTCGTTGACGAGTTCCGCGATCTTCGTCATCAGGTTGCCTTCGCCGCCCTTCTTGACCATGAACGGCAGCTCCGTGACGACGATCGCCTCCTTGCCGTGCGTCAGCGGCTCGATGTGGGCGCGCGCCTGCACGCGCACGCGTCCGCGGCCGGTCTCGTAGGCGTCTTTGATGCCGCCGTGGCCGAGGATGATGCCGCCGGTCGGGAAGTCCGGCCCCTTGATGTGGCGCATCAGGCCCGCGGTGTCGATCTCCGGGTCGTCGATGTAGGCGATCGTCGCGTCGATCACCTCGCGCAGGTTGTGCGGCGGGATGTTCGTCGCCATCCCCACCGCGATCCCCGAGGAGCCGTTGACGAGCAGGTTCGGGAAGCGCGACGGCAGCACCAGCGGTTCGCGCCGCGAGCCGTCGTAGTTGGGCACGAAGTCGACCGTGTCCATGTCGAGGTCGCGCAGCATCTCGGTGGCGATGCGCGCGAGGCGGGCCTCGGTGTTGTGGCTGACGAAGCCGTTGGTGAGGAACGAGTGGTCGTCGGTGTCGACGCGAAGCGAGTACACGGGCTGGGTACCCGGCGGGCTCGACTGAGGCGACCTTGGCGTAGTAGTAGTCGCCGGTGACGAGCGGAGCGATCGACGTCGCGCACCTCCTGCGATGAGATCCGCTCGAGGATCGCCGTCGAGCCGCTCTCCCAGCGCTCGATGCGATCGACGTTGTGGCGCCTCAACCAGTCGCGCTCGGTGTAGCTGGATCCCCCTTCGGAGCGAATGTAGTCGGCGACGTGCGGGACGTGGTCCTGGCTGAGCGCGCGGCTCGTCGATCGGTATCCGAGCGAGTGCCTGTTCGAGCTTTGGCTGCTTCGAGCCGAGGAATCCGACGCGCTCGGCGAACAGTCGCCCGTCACGGCGGTTGGTGATCACCACCTTGATCTCGCCCCGAGCTCGAGCGGCTGAGCCGCGAGATCACCCCGAACTCGAGCAGCAGCTGCTGCACGCCTAGCGCCAGATCGCGGCTGCGGGTGGAGTAGGAGATCTGGATCGTGCTGCGAGGAAGCAACGAACATGAGCCGTCGCCCTCGAAGAGCGCCTGCAGGAAGACGCGCTTGAACGCGGCGGACCCAGCACCACACGAACTCCGGCACGCGCTTGTGCTCGCTCGTCAGGCCCTCGAGCTCCGCCAGTGGGCTCTGCGCGGAGCGCCGTGAGGTTCTGCACGTCGAGTTCGTGGCAGAGGCTGCCCGACCTGATTGTGCGTGAGTAGTCGTATAGCGCGCGCCATCGTACAACTACGTCGTATGCCTCGAGCACAGCGTCGAAGAAATCCTTGTCGACGTTGTTGAAGCCTGCACGCCGGTCGCCAAACCAACCCTCTGCCACAAGCGCACCCGCCAGCAGCGCGAGCATCCGTGAGCGCTTGTCCAGCGCCTGATCGTCCGTGGACGTACCGGTCCCTCGATGGATCAGGACCCGCTCGCCCGGACCGATCTCCTCCAGCAGCTTCCACATCAGCAGCGGCACGCCCGCCATGTCGACGATGCACAGCACCGGGTGATTCGCGGTCCCGGTCAGCTCATAGCCCTCGGCAGTGCGCAGGCGCAGCGTCGGATGCTCGCCGGAGTGGAACAGCATCAGATGTCCGCACAGGTCGACCGAGTCGGTCGAGCACCTCGAGGTCGATGGGAGTGTCGGAGTTGGCCCTGGCGTCCGGCACGAGGGAGTCGATCCGCACCGTGCCCGCGCGCGTGCGGACACGCGTGTCCCCAGTGACGCAATACCTCATCGCCGCAGCCGGGTCGTCGTCGACCGAGCCGAAGTTGCCCTGGCCGTCGACGAGCTCGTTGCGCATCGAGAACTCCTGGGCCATGCGCACGAGCGTGTCGTAGATGGCCGAGTCGCCGTGGGGGTGGTAGTTGCCCATCACCTCGCCGACGATCTTGGCGCACTTGGCGTAAGAGCGGGTTGGGCCGAGGCCGAGCTCGTTCATCGCGTAGAGCACGCGGCGGTGGACGGGCTTCAGGCCGTCGCGGACGTCGGGCAGCGCGCGCCCGACGATCACCGACATCGCGTAGTCGAGGTACGCGGTGCGCATCTCCTCCTCGAGCGCGCGCGGTTCGATGTTGCCCCCGCCTATGACGTCAGCGCTGGCCATCACTCACCTCCCGACTACACATCCAGGTTGGCGACGGCTCTCGCGTTGTCCTCGATGAACGCGCGGCGCGGCTCGACCTGGTCGCCCATCAGCATCGAGAAGATGCGGTCGGCGGCGAAGGCGTCCTCGAGCGTGACCTGCGCGAGCGTGCGCGTGGCCGGCGCCATCGTGGTTTCGCCGAGCTGCTCGGCGTTCATCTCGCCGAGGCCCTTGAAGCGCTGGAGTTTGATGCCCTTCTGCGCGACCGTCATGACGGCCGGGTGCAGCGCCTCGAAGGACGGCGCGCTCTCGCGGGCGTCGCCGAGGCGCACCTCGAACGCGGGGACTGCCGGCGAGCTCGATCAGCTGGGCGTGCACGCGCGCGAGCTGGCGGTACTCCTGGGAGTCGAACAGCGCGCGCTTGATGCGGTGCGTGCGCGCGAAGCCGGTCTTGGCTTCGACCGCCTTGACGCGGATGCTCGAGCGGGTCGCTGGTCGACGCAGCTCGGCGGCGTGGGTGTCGCCGTCGACGGTCGCCACGGCGAGCAGCTCGATCGCCGCCTCGGCGCTCAGCACCTGCTCGCCGAGCAGCGAGGACTCCTCGAGGAACTGCACGACGTCGTGCCCGTAGTGCCCGCGCAGCGCCAGGGACCAGCCCTCGTACTGCTTGAGCAGCCGGGAGAAGCGCTGCCAGCGCGCCTCGGTGAGCTTGAACTGCGTGCCGTGGCGGTCGAAGACCTCGATCTTCTCCCACTTGTCCGACGAGCAGGATCTCCTCGAGTTCGGAGTCCTTCTCGATGTAGCGCTCGCGCGAGCCCTGCTTGAGCTTGTACAGCGGCGGCTTGGCGATGTAGACGTAGCCGGCCTCGATCAGCTCCTGCATCTCGCGGAACAGCAGCGTGAGCACGAGCGTGCGGATGTGAGCGCCGTCGACGTCGGCGTCGGTCATCAGCACGACCTTGTGGTAGCGCGCGTTCTCGATGTTGAACTCGTCGCGCACGCCGGTGCCGATCGCGGTGATCAGCGCCTGGATCTCGGTGTTCTGCAGGACCTTGTCGATGCGCGACTTCTCGACGTTGAGGATCTTGCCGCGCAGCGGCAGCACCGCCTGGGTTTCGCGGTCGCGGCCCTGCTTGGCCGAGCCGCCGGCGGAGTCGCCCTCGACGACGAACAGCTCGGCGAGCGACGGGTCCTTGATCGAGCAGTCGGCGAGCTTGCCGGGCAGCGTCGAGTTCTCGAGCGCCGACTTGCGCCGGGTCAGGTCGCGTGCCTTGCGCGCGGCCTCGCGGGCGCGCTGCGCCTGGACGGACTTCATGATCACCGCGCGCGCCTCGCTCGGGTTCTCCTCGAGGAACTCGCCGAGGCCGGTGTTGACGATCGACTCGACGAAGCCGGCCATGCCGGGGTTGCCGAGCTTGGTCTTCGTCTGCCCCTCGAACTGCGGGTCGCGCAGCTTGACCGAGATCACCGCCGTCAGCCCCTCGCGCACGTCCTCGCCCGAGAGGTTGTCCTCTTTCTCCTTGAGCAGGCCGTGGTCGCGCGCGTACTTGTTGAGCGTGCGCGTCAGCGCCGAGCGAAAGCCGCTCAGGTGCGTGCCGCCCTCGCGGGTGTTGATGTTGTTGGCGAACGAGTGGATCGACTCCTGGTAGGAGGAGTTCCACTGCATCGCGACCTCGGCGGCGCCCTCCTCGGACTCGCCGGCGAAGAACACGACCTTGCGGTGGACGGTGTCCTTGTTCTCGTTCAGGTAGGAGACGAAGTCCTCGATGCCGCCCTCGTACTGGAACTCGGCCGCGTGGCCCTCGCCGCGCTCGTCGACGATCGAGATCTTCAGGCCGCGCGTGAGGAACGCGGTCTCGCGCAGGCGCTCCTCGAGCGTGTGGAAGTCGAAGTCGAGCGTCTCGAAGATGTCGGCGTCGGGGAGGAACGTGACGGAGTTGCTCGGTGGGCGCGCCGTGGGCGAGCGCCTCGCCCTCGACGAGCTCGGCCTGCGGCGCGCCGCGCGAGTACTCCTGCGAGAAGACGTGGCCGTCGCGGCGGATCTCGACGTACAGCCGCTCGGACAGGGCGTTGACGACCGACACGCCGACGCCGTGCAGCCCGCCCGAGACCTTGTAGCCGCCGCCCTCGCCGAACTTGCCGCCGGAGTGCAGCACGGTGAGCACGACCTCGACCGCCGGCAGGCCCTCCTTCTCCATCATCGCCACGGGGATGCCGCGCCCGTTGTCGACGACCGTGACCGAGTTGTCGGGGTGGATCGTGACGGCGACCTCGGTGCAGAAGCCGGCGAGCGCCTCGTCGACGGAGTTGTCGACGACCTCGTAGACGAGGTGGTGCAGGCCCATGACCCCGGTCGAGCCGATGTACATGCCCGGGCGCTTGCGGACCGCCTCGAGGCCCTCGAGGACGGTGATGTCCTGGGCGTCGTAGCTGGCGGAGCCGCCGCTCATCGACGGGTCGTTTACGCCGCCCTTCCCTGTGCTCTCTTCAGAGCTGTTGCTGCCTGTTGCCAATGGCCCTCCGATGACGTGAGAACGCCCCGGATTCCGGGGCGCTAGGTCCACGGCCGGGGCGGGTTAGCTGTGCCTGTAAGGATAGCACGACGGCCCCCGCGACCGCGGCCTCAGAGAGGGCCCTAAATGCCTGCAAAATAGCCGGAAACAAGGCATTTGCGCGCACCTGCGGGCCGGTCCCGCAGCGTCGGCGGACGGCTCGCGCTCAGCCGGTCCGGCAGCGCAGCTCGCGCACGCCGTCGGCGCCGAGCGCGGCGTTCAGGCGAGGCGATCAGCTCGTCGGCCATCAGGTCGAGCTCCTGCGCCCAGACGGCGGCGTCGCAGGTGACCGTGAGGACGCCGTCGCGCTCGGCGGTGGGGCGCGCCGCGGCGGCGATCGCGGGCCCCACCGCGCCCTCCCAGACCTCCTGCACGCGCGCGAGCGTGCTCGCCGGCGCGAGCGCTCCGGTGAGCTGCTGCGAGCGCCGCGGCGAGCGGGCGCGGGGCGGCTCTGCTCACGCCGCGATCGCCTCCTGCAGGATCGCGCCGGGCGAGATGCGCAGGCGCGTCACGGACGGCGTCCGTCGCGCCGGGGACGTGCGCGAGGTCGGTGGTCGCGATCACGCTCTGCCCGCCCGAGCGCAGCTCGCGCGCGAGCAGCTCGCGGCGCTCGGCGTCGAGCTCGCTCATGACGTCGTCGAGCAGCATCAGCGGCGTGCGGCGCCGCTCCTGCGGCGAGCACCGCGCGCTCGGCGAGCAGCAGCGCCAGCAGCGCCAGGCGCTGCTCGCCCTGCGAGCCGTAGACGCGCAGCTCGCGCCCGTCGCGCGCGATCGCGAGCTCGTCGCGGTGTGGCCCGTGGCCGGTGAAGCCGCGCTCGAGATCGCCGGGCAGGCGCTCGCGCAGCTCGGCCATGTACTCCTCGCTCGTCGCGCGGCGCGCGAGCGCGGCCGGTACTCGAGCGCGACCTCGCCGCTGCAGCCCGAGCTGCGCGGCGCGCGCGGCGAACGGCTCGGCGAGCAGCGCGACCGCGGCGGCGCGGTGGGCGCGCAGCTCGAGCGCGCTGGCGGCCAGCTCGCGGTCCCACGTCGACGAGCGTCGCGTCCGACGCGCGGCCCGAGCGGATGCGCCCGAGCAGCGCGTTGCGCTGGGCGAGCACGCGCGAGTACTGCCTGCGCGTATCCGCGCGCAGCGGCCAGATCGCGGCGACGCACCTGGTCGAGGTGGGCGCGGCGCACGCGCGGGCGGGCCCTTGACGAGCTCGAGCCGGTCGGGCAGGAAGACGCTCACGAGCGGGCTGCGTCTCGACGTCGAGCAGCCGCTCGACGGGCGCGCCGTCGGCGGTCATGCGCTTGACCGGCTGGCCGCCGTCGCCGCGCGTGCCGAAGCCGACGCTCAGCTCGTGGGCGTCCGCGCCGTCGAGCGAGGCGCACCGCGACGCGCGCGGCCTGCGCGCCGAAGCGCACCAGCTCGCGCTCGTTGCGCGTGCGCGGCGAGCGCCCGGTGCAGCCGAAGTAGAGCGCCTCCAGCAGGTTCGACTTGCCCGCCCCGTTGGGCCCGTGGACGACGGTCAGGCCCTGCGCCGAGCGCGGCCTCGGCGCGCGCGTACGTGCGAAAGTCGCGCAGCTGCACGCTGAGGACGCGCACGGCCGCACCTCAGACGTTCAGGCGGATCGGCATGATCAGGTATACGAAATCGCCGGTGTCGGGGGATTCGATCAGGCCCGGGCGCAGCGGGCTGATCAGCTTCAGCACGAGCTCGTCGGACTCGATGCTCTCGAGCCCGTCGCGCAGGAACTCGGGGTTGAAGCCGATCTCGAACGGCTCGCCGTGGAACGGCACCGGGATCGCCTCGCTGGCCTCGCCGACGTCGGGGGTCTGGGCCGAGACCGTCAGCGTGCCCTCGCTGAAGCTCAGGCGCAGCGGCGCGTTCTTCTGCGCGAGCAGGCTGATGCGGCGCACGACGTCGGTCAGCTCGGCGCTCGCGAGGCGCAGCTCGTGCTCGACCGTCTCGGGCAGCAGCTGGCGGTAGTTGGGGAACTGGCCGTCGATCAGGCGCGAGGAGAGCACGACGTCGCCGAGCTCGAAGACCGCCTGGTTCTGCCCGACGCTGACGGCGATCGTCTCGCTCGGCGTCTGCTGGGCGATGCGCACGAGCTCCTGCAGCGCGCGCGCGGGGACGTTGGCCTCGAGGCTCCCCTGCAGCGGCGCCTCGAGCGCGGTCTCCTTGACGCTCAGCCGGTAGGAGTCGGTCGCGACCATACGCAGCTCCTGCCCGGAGGCGGACATCAGGATGCCGGTGAGCACCGGGCGCGTCTCGTCGCGCGAGGCCGAGCGGGCGACGCGGCGCGACGGTCTGCACGAACGCCTCGGCCGGCAGCACGACGCGGGTGTCTCGGCGACGGGCGACGGCAGCGAGGGGAAGTCCTCGGCGCGCAGTGTGCGCAGGTGAAAGGTCGTCGGCCCGCAGATCAGCTCGACGTCCTGCTCGGCGCGTCGCAGCTCCATCGTCAGCGTCTCCGACGGCAGCGAGCGGGCGACGTCGAGCAGCAGGCGGGCGGGCAGCACGGCGGAGCCCGGGACGGACGACCTCGGCCTGGAGGGGCACGCGCAGGCCGATCTCCATGTCGGTGGCGAGCAGCTCGGGCGCGGAGTCCGGCGCGGCGCCGAGATCATCACGCCGGAGAGCGCCTGCACGGCGCTGCGCGACGAGGCGACGCGGGTCGTCGTCTGCAGCTGCGCGAGCAGATCGGCGGATGAAAGGGAGAGCTTCATGACATACGTCTGCTAGAAAGAGCTGAGTGTTAGTAGGGGCTGTGGATATGTGGGTTCGTGCGTGGATAGCAGGGAATCAGGGCTGTGGCTGTGGAGTGGGCTGTGGACGATTGTGGCTGAAGTCTCTCAGGATGGCCGGTCGGCGGTGCGTGCGGCGGTCACTGGCTGTGGGCAGTCGAGCGCTCGACACAGCTTCTCCACAGCCTCGCGCGAGCTGTCGTCGGTCGCGATGCGCGCGGATGTGCGCCGCCAGGCGTGCAGCACGGTCGTGTGGTCGCGCCCGCCGAACTGCCGGCCGATGGCTGGCAGCGACTCGCCGGTGAGCTCGCGGGCGAGGTACATGGCGAGCTGGCGTGGCCAGGCGATGCGCGCGGCGCGTGCGCGCGAGAGGAGCTCGTCGGGGGAGAGGCCGAAGTGCTCGCAGGTGGCGGCCTGGATCTCGGCGACCGTGCGCGTGCGCCGTGCCGGGCGTTGCGTCGCGCGGGTAGAGGCTGTCGAGCACCTCGCGCGCGAGCTCGCTGGTGAGCGGTCGGCCGGTGAGCGAGCTGAAGGCGACGACGCGGATCAGCGCGCCCTCGAGGGCGCGGACGTTGGTGGTGACGCGCTCGGCGATCACGTCGAGGGCGCTGGTCGTCGGCGAGCGTCGATGTCGTCGTGCTGGGCGCGCTTGCGCAGGATCGCGAGGCGCGTGGCGAGGTCCGGGGGCTTGATGTCGGCGACGAGCCCGGCCTCGAAGCGCTCGCGCAGGCGGTCCTCGAGCGCCTGCAGGTCGCGCGGCGGGCGGTCGGAGGTGAGCACGATCTGGCGGCCGCCGTCGTGGAGCGCGTTGAAGGTGTGGAAGAACTCCTCCTCGGTCTTGGTCTTGCGCTCGAGGAACTGGACGTCGTCGAGCAAGCAGCACGTCGACGTCGCGGAAGCGGAGCTTGAAGCGCTCGGTGCCGCCGCCGGCGAGCGCGCCGAGGAACTCGTTCGTGAAGGCCTCGCCGGTCGTGCAGCGGACGGTCAGGCCGGGGTTGTGCGCGAGCAGCAGGTTCGCGATCGAGCTGAGCAGGTGGGTCTTGCCGACGCCGGGGGGGCCGCAGATGAACAGCGGGTTGTAGGCCTGCGCGGGCATCTCGGCGACGGTCAGGGCGGCGGCGTGGGCGAGGCGGTTGCAGTCGCCGATGACGAACTGCTCGAAGGTGAGCTTGGGGTTGCCGAGCGGCGCCGGTGCTGCTGGTGTGGCGGCACGCTGCGGGTGTCGCGGCGCCGCGCGGTCCGCCGCGCGGGGGTTCTGCGCAGCTCGGCGACGGCGGCCGCGTGGTGGAGCCTGCCGCCGGCGTCCGGAGCGGCGGCGAGCTCGACGCTCGACGTCGGGCCCGAGGACGAGCTCGACGCTGGCCTGGATCGACCCTCCGAAGCGCTCGCGGATCCAGCGGCACGCGTGCGGCGGGGCCTCGATGAGCAGGTGGTCATCGTCGAGCTCGACCGCGCGCAGCGGCTCGAGCCAGATGCGGTAGGTGGGCTCGTCGACGACGAGCGCAAGCTGGGCCTGCACCCGCGACCATATGTGCTCGAGCTCGTGGCTCACGGCAGCGGTAGTCCGCTCCTCTCCCAGAGGCAGTGCTGAGAACTATTCGAAGGGGGCCCGAGGGCCCGGTCGGGCGACTATACCCAACGCCCGCGGAGCTCGTGCGAGGCTGCCCGCATTTGGCGGGAAAAATCAGCGACGGGAGTCGACGGCGGTCAAGCGGTCCTATACTTCAGCCCGGCATGAAGCGCACCTACCAGCCAAAGAAGCGCAAGCGCGCCCGCGCCCACGGGTTCCGCGCGCGCATGGCCTCGCGCGCCGGGCGGCTGACGCTGAAGCGCCGTCGCGGCAAGGGACGCAAGCGCCTCTCCACCTGAGGGTCGTGGCGGCGGGAGCCCCGAGGCCGGCGGACGTGCGATGAAGCGCGCGTTCGCAACTGCGCGCGGGCGCCTGTCGCGCAGCGCCGAGTTCGAGCGCGTCTACCGCCACGGCCGCTCGATGGCGAACCGTCATCTGGTGCTGTACACGTTCCCGAACGCCTCCACGCGAGCGCCGCGGCTCGGGCTGTCGGTCTCGCGCAAGGTCGGCGGCGCCGTGCAGCGCAACAGGGTCAAGCGGCTGCTGCGCGAGGCGTTCGCGCACGCGGAGGGCGAGCTGATCGCCGGACAGGACGTCGTCGTCGTGGCGCGCCCGCCGGCGGGCGAGCTCGCCGAGCGCGAGGGGCTCGCCGGGGTGGACGCGGCGCTCGCGGAGCTGATCGGAAGGCGGGCCTGCGTGCGGGCGCCGCCGACGCGAGCCGCGCGAGGCGCAGGCTCGATGAGCTCGCTCGGCGCGCCGCACAGCGTGCGCGCCCGCCGCACGGCGCCGCGCGGATCGTCGCGCATGGTCGTCGTGACGCCGATCGTCCTCTACCAGCGTCTGCATCTCCCCGGCGATCCCGCAGGCGCTGCAAGTACGAGCCGACGTGCTCGCGCTATGCGCTCGAGGCGATCCGCGAGTACGGCATACTTAGGGGCCTGGTGCTCGCGGGGTGGCGCCTGCTGAGGTGCAACCCGTGGAGCCACGGCGGATACGATCCGGTCGAGGCCCAGCGAGTGTTCAGGATCGCAGTCCCGACGATCCAGACGTGCCTGAGCGGACGCAGCGCCGCGCAGCCCGCAGCCGGCGGACAGGCGCAGCCCATCAGGCCCCATCCACGCTGCCCATCACCACGACCGCCGAGAGCCCGTAGAGCATGCCAATCCTCGCCAACGTGATCCAGGACGCGTTCTCGCCGCTGATCAGCGTGTTCGAAGAAATCATGGTCTTCATCCACGCCCACGTCGTGGGCGGGAGCTGGGGGCTTGCGATCGTCGGCCTGACGGTGCTGATCCGCGCGATCCTCGTGCCGCTGACCTACAAGCAGCTGAAGTCGATGCAGGAGATGCAGCGCCTCGCGCCCGGAGATCAACGCGCTCAAAGAGAAGTACAAGGAGGACAAACAGCGCCAGCAGCAGGAGATGATGAAATTCTACCAGGAGAACAAAATCAATCCCTTGGCATCCTGCCTGCCGCTGCTGCTGCAGCTGCCGGTGTTCGTCTCGCTGTTCTACATGCTGCGCACGGACCTCAAGAAGCACATCTGCGGCCCAGCTGGCCCTGTACAGCGCGCACCACATCGTCACGTCCAAGGCGATCGAAACAATGCGACCTGCCGCAAGTCTGACGACGTGTGCAACACGGTGGCCCCACTCGGCGAAGTTCCTGTTCATCCCCGACATCACCAGCAAGGCGACCGGCATCGTGCTCGTCGTGCTGATCGTCCTCTACGTCGGCTCGCAGCTCGGCTTCGACGCTGATCGCCACCGCGACCGCCGACCCCAACCAGCGCCGCCTGATGCTGCTCCTGCCGGTCGTGTTCGTCGTGATCCTCTACCGCTACCCGGCGGGCCTGCTGGTCTACTGGATCACCACGAACCTGTGGACGGTCGGCCAGCAGTTCCTCATCCGCCGCCGCCTACCGCCACCGGAACGGCCGGCCCCGACCGCCAACGGGAAGCCCAGCCGCTCGTTGCGCCAGGCGATCGCCGACGCGGCCGGGGACGCCGCCAGCCGCCGCCCCACAGCCGGAGGTGGCCGGCGCGGGCGGCCGCCGTCTCGACCGGGCCGCCGCCGCCGCGGCCGCCTCGCAAGAAGAAGAAGCGCTCGGGTAGGCGACGATGAGCGAGCCCGGCGAGGATCGCGACGGCGAGACTCGAGGACGGCGAGCTCGAGCCGCCGGAGGCGCTCGAGGAGCTGCTCGAGGAGATCGCCGATGGTCTGGGCCTCGAGGTCGACGTCGACGTCGAGGAGCGCGACGGCGTTCTCAGCGGGCGGCTCGAGGGCGAGGACGTGGGTCTGTTCATCGGCAGGCACGGGCAGACGATCGACGCCGTGCAGCACCTGGCGCAGCGGATCGTTTTCCCGGACGGGCCATCGTCGGTGCGGGTCGTGATCGACGCCAACGGCTATCGCGAGCGCCGCGCCGAGGCGCTGCGCGCGGAAGCCGACGACGCGGCCGACGAGGCGCTCAGCTCGGGCGAGCCGGTCGAGCTCGACCCTCTGCCGCCGTTCGAGCGGCGGATCGTGCACGAGTACCTGCGCGAGCGCGGCGACGTCGAGACGCACAGCGAGGGCAACGAGCCCGAGCGCTACCTCGTGGTCACGCCGCTCGCGGACTGACGTCGGACGGGACGCGCGGAGCGTTTCACGGGAAACATCCACGCCGAGCACCTGGACGCGATGACGACGAGGGCATACGCCGAGGTGGGCTCGCCGTGGGCCACGAGCTGAGCGCCGCGCAGCTGACGCAGCTCGACGCGCGTGCTGCGGCTGCTCGAGGCGGACGAGCACGCGCCGACGACGATCCGCGATCGGCGGAGCAGGCGGCCGCGAACGCACGTCGCCGATTCGCTGGTGGCGCTCGATCTCGATGCGGTCAGGCAGCGCGCAGCGGATCGCCGACCTCGGCAGCGGCGCCGGCTTTCCCGGGGCTGGCGCTCGCGGTGGCGCTGCCGGCAGGCGGAGGTCAGCCTGGTCGAGAGCCAGCGCCGCAAGTGCGAGTTCCTGGAGCGGCTGTGCGCGGCGCGCGGCGATCGAGAACGCCCGCGTCGTGTGCGCGCGGGCGGAGGAGTGGCGCGATGGCGTCGCTGCACTGCGACGTGGTGCTGGCGCGGGCGCTGGCGCCGCAGCCGGTCGTGCTCGAGTACGCGGCGCCGCTGCTGCGGATGGGCGGCGCGCTGGTCGACTGGCGCGGCCGGCGCGACCCGGCCGCAGAGGATGGCGGCCGACGCGGGCCGCGGCGCTGCTCGGGCTGCGCAGGGTGGAGATCCGCAGGGTCATCCCGTTCGAGGGCGCGACCGATCGTCACCTGCACGTGTTCGTCGAAGGACGGGCGAGACGCCGGCGCGGTTCCCGCGGCGCGCCGGGATCGCGCGCAAGCGCCCGCTCGGGGGCTGAGGATCGGCGTCCAGGACGCGCAGATTGCGCCCAGCTTGCCGCGATGAGCAGCCGCGCGGACGCGATCGGCGCTAGCGTGCGGCGCGATGGGCACGATTTACGCGATCGCCAACCAGAAGGGCGGCGTGGGCAAGACGACGACGGCGGTGAACGTGGCGGCGTGCATCGCCGAGGCCGGGCTACGAGACGCTGCTGGTGGACGTCGATCCGCAGGCGAACGCGACGGTCGGGCTGGGCATCGCGCGCGCGCAGGTCCCCGGGCTGTACGAGGTCCTGTCGGGCGCAGGCGAGCGGCGCAGGAGGCGCTCGTCGACACGCCGATCCAGGGCCTGCAGCGCGCTGCCGGCGGGCCCGGGTCTCGCGGGCGCGAACATCGAGCTGCCCGCGCATCGACGGCTACGAGCACCGCCTGCGCGAGTGCCTGGCGCCGGTGCGGGACGAGCTTCCGCTACATCCTGCTCGACTGCCCGCCGTCGCTGGGGCCGCTGACGGTCAGCGCGCTGGTGGCCGCCGACCGGGTGATCGTGCCGGTGCAGACGGAGTACTTCGCGCTGGAGGGCCTCGCCGGACTGCTGGAGACGCTGGCGCTCGTGCAGCGCGAGCTGAACCCGCGCCTGACGGTCGCGGGGATGCTGCTGACGATGCACGACAGCCGCACGCGCCTCGGCCAGGACGTCGAGCGCGAAGTGCGGGCGCACTTCCCGGACCTGGTGTTCGACACGGTGATCCCGCGCAACGTGCGCGTCGGCGAGGCTCCGAGCTACGGTCTGCCGGTGACCCATCACGATCCCGCACAGCGCCGGCGCGGAGGCGTACTTCGAGCTGGCCAAGGAGGTGGCGGCGCGTGGCTAAGCCGAGGCCCGGGATGGGCAGGGGCCTCGGCGCGATCCTGTCGGTGTCGGCGGAGGGCGCGCGGCAGACGGCGAGGAGCAGCTGCGCGAGCTGCCGGTCGAGCTGATCTCGCCCGAACCCCAAGCAGCCGCGCCGGCACTTCGACCAGGAGTCGCTGGAGGCGCTGGCCGGGTCGCTGGGCGAGCGCGGCGTGCTGCAGCCGGTGCTCGTGCGCCCGCGCGCGGGCGGCAGCTACGAGCTGGTGGCGGGCGAGCGCCGCTGGCGCGCCGCGCAGCATCGCCGGCCTGCAGAGCATCCCGGCGATCGTGCGCGAGCGCGAGGACGCCGAGGCGCTTGGAAGCGGCGCTCGTCGAGAACATGGCGCGCGAGGACCTCAACCCGATCGAGGAGGCGCGCGCGTGCGCGGCGCTGGTCGAGGAGCTCGGGCTCACGCGCGAGGACGTCGGGCGCCGCGTCGGGCGCAGCCGCGTGGCGGTGAGCAACCTCGTGCGGCTGCTGGACCTGCCCGACGAGGCGATCGAGCTCGTGCAGGAGGGCGCAGCTCAGCGAGGGCCACGGGCGCGCGCTGCTGCTCGCCCACGACCACGGCGAGCGCCGCAGGCTCGCGCGCGAGGCGGCCGAGCAGGGCTGGTCGGTGCGGGTCACCGAAGAGCGTGCGCGCGAGAGCAACGCAGAGGCGGCGCCGAGGCAGATCGCCGACGGCCGCGACAGCGCTCGGCGCGTCGCATCCCGACCAGGAGCACGCCGCGCAGGAGATCGCACAGACGCTCGGCGCAGCGCTCGGCGCGGACGTGCGGGTGAAGCCGACGGGCGACGGCCGCTACAGCGCGCAGCTGTCGTTCGCGACGCCCGAGGAAGCGCTCGAGCTGGCGCAGCGGATCAGGCCTCGCGCGGTGGCGTAGGGCCCCGCCGCGGCGCCGACGTCCGGCGTGTCACGGCCGCTAGAATCGGCGCTCGCGGGCGATTAGCTCAGTTGGTTAGAGCGCTTCTCTGATAAGGAAGAGGTCCCAGGTTCGAGTCCTGGATCGCCCACTCACGAGAGACCCGCAAATTGGGCCGATCTGTCATTCAGGTTGCGGGACGCGTTCGGCGGCGGGTGGCGCAGCCGGCGTCAGCAGCCCGTCGAGTAGGAGGCCGAGGGTGACGCCGAAGGTCGAGGGGTCCACGGTTTCTGGGTCGGCCAGGTGCTCTATGGCGATGCCGTTGGAGAGCGCGAGCACAGCAACGGCCAGTTGCTCCGCTGGCGCCGGGAGGTTGACCCCAGCCTCGGCAGCCCGTGCTTCGAGGAACTGTGCGACCAGTCCGCGCACGGAGCGTCGCTCGCGAGCAAACTCATCGTGTAGTTCCGGGTCGCGAACCGCTCGTGCCCAGAACTCGATGAACAGCAGGTGCCAGTCACGCTGGCTTGACATGAGCTGGGCGAGGCCGCTGCCGGCGTCGCGTGTCATGTCTGAGACCGTCGTCTGGCGCTCGACGGCTTCTGTGACGAGCGCTAGTCGCTCATCGATGCGCTCCCGCATCAGGGCATAGAACAGGTCGTCCTTGCCGGCGAAGCTGGAGTACACGGCACCCTTGGTCAGACCGGCTGCGGCGGCGACGTCATCGAGCGAGGCGCGGTCATACCCGCGCTGGGCGAACACCTCGCCCGCGGCCAGTAGCAGCCGCTGTCGTGTTTGCGCGCGCGTTGGGCGCTGACGCTTGTTTTGCTTCTGGGTGGACCCCACGAGCAAGATGATACTGTGGAGTATTCAGTACCGACCGGTATTGAAACATGCTTGCCTCGCTCGCCAGCCAGAAAGGCCCGAGATGCCCAACCTCACCCAACCGCTGACGCCCGAGGCTTCCGGCACCTCTCTCGGCCGCGAACGCCTCGAGGGACGCAAGATCCTGATCGTCGGCGCCGGCCAGCAGAACTACGACATCGAGAACCCCCCAATCGGCAACGGCCGTGCGATCAGCAGACTCCTCGCCCGCGAAGGAGCACACGTGGCGGTCGCCGATGTCGATCGAGCCGCCGTCGAGGAGACAGCCCGCCAAGTACATGCCGAGGGCCGAGCCGCGGTGGCCATCGTTGCCGATGTCGGTGAGCTGTCCGAGATCGAACGCATGGTGGGCGACGCCCGCACAGGACTCGACGGCATCGACGGACTGGTCGTGAACGTTGGCATCGCCGGTGGATGGGGCCTCGAGCACACCAGCGCCGAGGACTGGGACCACGTCTTTCAGATCAATGTCCGCGCGCACTACCTGACCTGCAGGCACGCACTCGCAGTGATGAGCGACGGTGGCGCGATCGTGCTCACCTCTTCGGTCGCAGCGCTGATGCCAGCCAACGAGGTAGTCGCCTACCACTCCTCCAAGGCGGCCCTGCACGGTTTCTGCATGTGGCTGGCCAAGCACGCCGCAGCGCGCGACATCCGCGTCAACCTCGTCGTCCCGGGCTTGATCGACACGTCGCTCGGACGGCTCGCCGGCAAGGCCGACCCAAGCCGGCAGGAGCGTCCAATCCCGCTCGGACGCGAGGGCACCGCGTGGGAGGTCGCGTATGCGACCTCGTTCCTGCTCTCTGACGAGGCCAGCTACATCACTGGGCACGCGCTCTTGGTCGATGGCGGACTCCAGGCCCTGCGCTGAAAAGGATGGCCCGACTGCGAGGATGGCTCGATGAACCGCTCACAGGTCTTCCAGCTGCTGCGACGGCCGGGTTTCGTGCGCTATTTCGCGACGGTCGCCGGCGCTCGCGCCACCGGCACGATGTTCACCGTCTCGGGTGTGCTGTTGATCCTCGAGCGCACCCACGACCTGGCACTTGCGGGCATCGTGGTGGCCGCGGCATCGCTACCGGCGGCCGTCACCGGTCCGTTTCTTGGCGGCTGGCTTGACGTGACCACGAGTCGGCGGCGGCTGCTCGTACTCGACCGCATCGCGACTGCGCTCGCACTGACGGCGCTGCTCGTGCTGGCGGGGCATGCGCCGGACTGGCTGCTCCCGCTGGTCGCGCTGCTCTACGGTGCCACGTCGCCGTTGTCCTCGGGCGCATTCTCGGCTGTCCTGCCGGAGGTCGCCGGCCCCGACCTGCTCGATGCCGCCAACGCGTTTGAAGGGGCGAGCATCAACGTGGCGTTTGTCGTCGGGCCGGCACTGGCCGGTTTGATAGCGGCCGGCGCTGGCGCCCCGGTGGCGATCGAGGTGCAGATCGCCAGCGGCGTCGCGCTGGCCGTTCTGATCGCCTTCGATGAGACCTTTGAGCTGCGCCCGACGCACGCCGAGATGGCTCCGGCGGGGATCCTGGAGACCGTCGCTCAGGGGCTCCGCGCGACGTGGCAGATCAGACCGCTGCGGTGGAACATCACAATCGATGCTTTCTATGTGCTTGCTTGGAGCACCCTCAACGTCGGGTTCCCGGCATACGCCCTGGCGCTGGGCGCCGGCGCGCCGCCCCATTTGCGCGCGCAGATCTTCTCAACCGCCAACAGCTTGCACTCCGCGGTCACCGCCGTGGGCGCGGCCGGCGCCGGGTTCGTCCAGCGAGCCTTCGGAACCGACGCGACGCTGCTCGCCTTTGCGGCCCTGATCGGCATCGCCGGGCTCATCGCGCTCCTGAGCCAAACCGAGCCCCGCGGCGCTGCGGGTAGGGTCGCACAGGGATCTGCGCAGGGCTAGCGTTCTGGCTGAATCCCTGCTCCGAGTCCTAGCTCACCGCGTCAATCTCCGGGCACTTCAAACGCGCTCAGCAGCGTTTCGTCCCCATACACGTCGTTGAAGTACGCGGCGAACAGCTCCTTGCCACTCGCGCTGAGGGCGAGCCCGTGCGGCTCGACGCTGTGGGTTTCCTGCAGGCCGTACGTCGTCGCTTCGAAGATGGGGGTGGCGCTGCCGATGGGATCGACGCGAATGTCCGGCCCGAAGGCGGACGCGAGGCCGGTCGCGACCAGGTTGGCCCGCCGTCCCGATACGGCCACCGCCGAGGGATACGTTTCTCCGGGGTAGATCACGCCGTCGGGCTTCAGCGCGCTGGCGCCCAGCTCTTCGAAGTCATACGGCCATCCCGCCGCGGGTATCACGCGCTTGCCGTTCGGGGAGACGGCCAGGTCCTCGATGTTCTCCTGGTTGAGGCCCGTGGCGCTCGCCGCAACGACAGGTGCGCCGGAGGACACGTTCAAGCGATAGATGGAGCCGGGCGAGACGCCGTCGCTTGCGAGCAGCAGCTCGTCGTGGTCGGCTGTCGGTGTCGCGAGATCGGGTTCGTAGTAGGCGTCTTCTTCGAATTGCCTCACCTCGTGCGACTTCAGGTTCACGGAGGCGAGCCCGCCCCAGCCGTAGCCCGAGCCGGTGGTGACCCACAGCTCGCCGCCCGCGATCGCGAGCCATCGCGGGTTGTGCAGCCCGGTGGCGAGTGGGCCCTTGTCGAGCGTCAGCGTCTTGAGGTTGATCTCGGCGATCGTCCCTGCGGCGCTCTCGGCCACGAACAGCGTGTCCCCCTTGATGACCATGCCCCGCGCGTCGTAGACGCCCGGAATCGTGGCGATCGGCTCGCCGGAGAAGCCGAGCACGTCGACCACGTTGGCGCTTGGGCCCGAGACGAGCACGTGTTCCCGAACGTTGTCGACGACGATCGATCCGAAGCCGATCGCGCCAAGGTCGGTCTCATCCGCCGCTGCGGCGGCGGTGAGAAGGAACGTACCCGCGAGCAGCGCGACCGCGAGCACCGCCGCACGAAGCCTGCGCGTGTGCGAACGGTGGTGACGCCTGCGCATGTGGACCCTGTTCTGCCCGCCCTAACGCATTCCTCCCGGGACCGTTGCGATCACCCGATCCGTCGACGTCTGTCTGCAACCCGACTCTCGCCCCTTTAGCTCTGCCTGCTGCCGACCGATGCCTTGAGCCGATATGGCGGTTCAACGAACGAGCTCGGGAGAGGGCGAGGTCCACGTCCCCTCGCCGCCGACCGCGTTGCCCGAGCAGCCGGTGGAGGGACTGCGCCTGCTCGGCGAGACGCTGCTCGCTCGTGCCGACGACGTGCTCAGCGAAACGATCGCACGCACCGCGAACTCTGGCGAGGTCGTCGACGCGATGGTGCAGGAGCGCTTCGAGCGGATCTGCGAGAGCTCCACCAGCGCGGTCGCCCGCTGGATCGCGGGCGAGGGCATCGAGGTGACCAACGACGCCGCGCGCGAAACCTCGAAGATCTTCGGCGAGCTGGCCGCGCATCGCGCGGCGTCGCTGAGCGAGGTCACCAGGCGCTCGCTGTGGTGGCGTAACGTGATGGCGGACGTGCTGCGCGACTGCGCCGATGCAGCACGACGTCTCCACGGAGGCGCTGGCGGAGGCGCTGAACATGGTGCAGCTGAGCCTCGAGTTCAGCCTGCTGCGCGTGTGCGAGTGCTTCGAGTCCGAGCGCCAGCGGGTCGACGAGGAGCTCGCGCGCCGCGAGGAGGAGCTCGCGTTCCTGGCGACGCACGACCCGCTCACCGGCCTGCCCAACCGCACGCTGATCCTCGACCGCGTCGAGCAGATGCTCGCGCGCTCGATCCGCAGCCAGGCGCCGGTGGCGGCGCTGTTCATCGACGTCGACAACTTCAAGACGATCAACGACACGCTCGGCCACGGCGTCGGCGACGAACTGCTGTGTGCCGTCGCCGCCAGGCTCGACGGCGTCGTGCGCCACGCGGACGCGCTCGGGCGACTTGGCGGCGACGAGTTCGTCGTGATCGCCGAGGAGCTCTCGCTTGCGGCGGGGCCGGAGCTCGTCGCCGAGCGCCTGCTCGAGGCGCTCAAGCACCCGTTCCAGCTGGGCGAGAACAAGGAGACCCGCCTGACGGTCACGGCCAGCATCGGGATCGCGGCGGGCCCGCGTGTCTCGGCCGAGGAACTGCTGCGCGACGCGGACATCGCGATGTATCGCGCCAAGTGGGACGGCAAGAACCGCTACGCGGTGTTCGAGACCGGCATGCAGGACACGGTCCAGAATCGGATGGAGCTCGACATGGACCTCCGCGAGGCGCTCGAGAAGGACGAGTTCTTCCTCGCCTACCAGCCGACGTTCACGCTCACCGACATGACGCCCACCGGCGTCGAGGCGCTGATCCGCTGGCGGCACCCGACGCGCGGGATCGTGCAGCCGGACGCGTTCATCCCGCTGCTCGAGGAGACGGGACTGATCGTGGAGGTCGGCAGGTGGGTCCTGCGCGAGGCCTGCCGCCAGGGCGCCGTGTGGCACCAGGCGGGCCACCCGATCGCGATCGCGGTCAACGTGTCCGCGCGCCAGCTCGATACGGAGGAGCTGATCGCCGACATCGAAGGCGCGCTCGCGGACAGTGGCCTGGACGCGGCGGCGCTGACGATCGAGATCACCGAGACGACGCTGATGCGCAACATCGAGGACACGATCTCGCGTCTGGGCCAGATCAAGCAGCTCGGCGTGCGCATCGCGATCGATGACTTCGGCACCGGCTACTCCTCGCTCGCCCACCTGCAGCAGTTCCCGGTCGACGCGCTGAAGATCGACCGCTCGTTCATCTCGGGGCTCCGGCACAACAAGGAGGGTGAGACGCTGATCCGCACGCTCGTGCAGCTCGGCAAGGCGCTGTCGATCGAGACGTTCGCCGAGGGCATCGAGCAGCACCAGGAGCTGTCGCTGCTGCGGGACGAGGACTGCGACAACGGCCAGGGCTTCCTGTTCGCGCGCCCGCTGGACGCTCACGCGATCGAGGCGTTCTTCCAGCGCACCGCTGGCGAGACCCCGGTCACCGGCGCCTCGCGGCGTACCTAAGGCTCGCCGGCGGCGGTCAGCCGCTCGCGCCACCGCTCGGTGTTCCACTGCGCGGGCTCGGTCTCCTCGAGGAATCGCTCGAGCACCGCGACAAAGCGTGCGGGTGTCTCGATCTGCGGCATATGCCCGGCCTCGTCGAAGATCTCCAGGCGACTGCCGGGGATCGCCCGATGGGCGTGTTCGCCGTGGGAGACGGGGATCATATGGTCGGCTCGTCCCCAGATGATCAGCACGGGCACGCCTTCGGCGAGGTACAGGCGGTCGCCGGCGTGGACGCGCTGGCCCTCGGTGCCGACCACGGCGCGCAGGGTTGCCAGGAAGGCGGCGCGCCGGTCACGGTCGGCGAGCGACGCGTATCCGCGGGCGACCTCGGCGACATCCGCGTTCGGGCGCAGGCCGACGGCCGACAGGCCCCGCGCGAGCGCCGATCCGGCGACGCGTCCAGGCCCTGCGGTCGCGGCGATGAACAGGTCTGCGCCCGGGAGCGCGGCGGCGCGCAGCACGGGACTGACCTCCGGGCCGAGCCCGCCGCTGCAGACCAGCACGAGGCGCTCGGTGGCCTCGGGGAACTGGTAGGCGAACTGCATCGCGATGCCGCCGCCCAGCGAGTGCCCGACGAGCGTCGCGCGATCGTGACCGAGCGCGACGAGCAGGTCGCGCAGGCCGGCGGCGAGCGCCCCGAGCGAGTAGTCGCCGCCGCCGGGCGCTGAGCTGCCGTGCCCGGGCAGATCGAGCGCGATCACCGTGTGGCGCCGCGCGAGCGGCTCGATCACTGCCCGCCAGTTCTCGCAGGTGCCGGCCATGCCGTGAATCAGCAGCAGCACCGGCCCGTTGCCCGCCTCGATGTAGGTCACGTGGCGACCGTGGAGCGCGACGGTCCGCGCCTCGATCGCGTTCATGTCAACATCGTCGCACGTGTGCCGCCTGTTTGGGATGAGCGCTGGCAGCGAGCCCACGCGGGCGAGGTTCTGGCTGCTCGACGCGCCCGACAGCCTCTCGGCGCAGAGCCACCGCGAGCCGGACGGGACGGGCCTGGGCTGGTTCGATGCTCAGCGCCACCCGCACGTCAGCAAGCAGGCGCTCGCCGCCTACGTGGACAGGCGCTTCGCGCGCGAGGCGCGCGAGGTCTCATCGACGACGTTCGTCGCCCACGTCCGCTTCGCGTCGACGGGCGCGCTCGAGCTGCGCAACACGCACCCGTTCGAGCAGCACGGGCGGCTGTTCGCGCACAACGGCGTGATCGAGGACCTGCCGGCGCTCGACGCGCACCTCGGCGATGACCTGCGCCTGGTCAGGGGCGACACCGACTCCGAGCGCCTGTTCGCGCTGATCACACGCGAGACCGCCGCCCGCGACGGAGACCTGGCCGCGGGGATCGCGGCCGCGTGCGGTTGGGTGGCGGCGAACCTACCCGTGTACGCGATCAACTTCGTGCTGGCGAGCGCGGACGGGCTGTGGGCGCTTCGCTACCCGGAGACACACCCGCTGTACGTGCTCGAGCGGACGCCGGGCGAGCCGCTCGCGCACGAGAGTAGCCTCGGCACGCGTGTCCACGCCGAGGATGGCGCCTCGCGTCCGCTGGTGGTGCTCGCGAGCGAGCGCATGGACATCGACCCCGGCTGGCGGCTGATGGCGCAGGGCGAGCTGCTGCACATCAGCCGACACGCTCGAGCTGAGCACCAAGAGGATCCTCCACGATCCGCCCGCGCGGCCGTTGACGCTAGCGCAGCTCAGCCCGACGGCGCAGGCCTCGCAGGCGCACATCGCGACCGCACCCAAAGCACCCGAGACACCGTCGTGAGGGCCGGGAGACCTGGTGCTGCTACCGCGAATGGCGTAGGCTCAAACGGCATGCATGCCCCTAGCCCCGACATGGGATGGGAGCGCCTCTTCTGGCTGGTGTTTCGACGCTCGTCGAACGCGATCATGCTGGTCGACGACGAGCGGCGGATCGTCGAGGTGAACGAGCCGGCGGTCGAGCTGGTGGCGCGCAGCCGCGCGGAGCTGATCGGCAGTTCGATCGTCGATGTGATCGACCCGTCCGAGCGCGCGGAATCGGCGCGACAGTGGCAGGCGTTCCTGCACTCGGGTGAGTACATGGGCGCCCGCGACCTGCTCCGCGCCGACGGCTCGGCGGTGGCGATCGACTTCGCGGCGCGGCTGGCCGACGTGGACGGAAGGCGCCTGGCGATCTACGTGATGCTGGCCAAGGACGGGCAGGCGCCGGACAGCTCGTGGCCGGCTCCGCGTGCGTCGCGCTCCTCGACGAGGCCGCTGACGCCCCGCGAGCGCGAGGTGGTGACGCTGATCGCGATGGGACGCGAGACCAACCAGATCGCGCAGGAGCTGCACGTCTCCTCGGAGACCGTGCGCACGCACGTGCGCAACGCGATGGCGAAGCTCGGGGCGCACACCCGCGCGCAGCTGGTGGCGATCGCGCTGTGCACGGACAGCACGATCCGCCTACCTCACGAGGGGGAGCGGGCCGCGGCCGAATAACACGTGTGGGGGATGGTGGGCGCGCCGGCGCCGGCCGAAGATCAAGTATGTCTTTCGCGCTTGCAGTCGGCCGTGCGCGGAGTGCGCGCCAGCGCCTGCGCGACGAGCACAACCTGCTCGACGTGCTGCTCGACAGCGTCGAGGTGGCGATGGTCGCGTGCGCCGTCGACGGGCGCCTGACGCACGTCAATCGCCGCACGCGCGAGCTGCTGGGGGGAGAGTGCGCGGCGGGGATGGACGTGACGACGTGGATCGGGCAGCTCGATCCCCGTACGGCGTCGGGGCTGCCGCTGATGCTCGAGGATCTGCCGCTGATGCGCGCGCTGGAGGGCGAAGTGGTGCGCGGCGTCGAAGTGCTCGTCACGACGATCGCCGGCGAGATGCTGCTCAGCACGAGCGCGAACCCGGTGAACGACGAGCGCGGCAGACGGCGGGGGGCGGTGGCGGTGTTCGAGGACGTGACCGAGGCGCGGGCGCGCGAGGCGCAGATCCGCACCGAGATGCGGCACATGGGCGTGGCGCTGGAAGTCGAGGATGCGATCAACGCGGGCCGCCTGCTGCTGCACGCGCAGCCGATCGTCGAGATCGCCTCCGGAGAGACGGTGCTCGAGGAGCTCTTGGTGCGGATGCGATCGCTCGACGGGACGCTCGCCGGCCCGGCGGGCTTCCTCGCCGCGACCGAGCAACACAGCACGATCACGGCGCTCGATCGGTGGGTGTTCGAGCAGGCGGCGCAGATCGCCGAGCGGGGACGCCCGGTGACGGTGAACGTGTCGGCGCGCACGGTCGGCACGCTGTCGTTCCTGGAGGTCGTCGAGCAGACGCTCAGGCGCGAGGGCATCGAGCCGTCGCTGATCACGTTCGAGCTCACGGAGACGGCGGTCGTCTCGGACATCGTCCAGGCCACGCGCTTCGCGGAGCGCCTGGAGGCGATCGGCTGCCACTTCGCGCTGGATGACTTCGGCACGGGCTACGCGGCGCTGACGTACCTCAAGCTGCTGCCGATCCGCTACCTGAAGATCGACATGGACTTCGTCCGCGATCTCGTGGAGAACCCGCGCTCGCGCGCGGTCGTGTCGGGGATCGTGGCGCTCGCGGCGGGCTTTGGCCAGAGCACGATCGCCGAGGGCGTCGAGGACGCGGCGACGCTCGGGCTCCTGCGCGAGCTCGGCGTCGACCTCGCGCAGGGCTACCACCTGGGCCGCCCGGGGCCGATCGCGTCGGCGAGCGACGCGCGCGCCGTCCGCGTCGGCCCGCCTACGGTCCTCTGACGCGCTCGCCCTTGGGGTCGAACAGCGGCTCGCGCGCGACGCACGCCGGCGACCCAGCGGCCGAAGATGTCGACCTCGACGGCCGTGCCGAGCGCGACCTCGGCGGGCAGGTAGGCGTAGGCGATCGAGCGCTCGACGGTGTAGCCGTAGCCGCCGCTGGTGACGCGCCCGACGATCTCCCCGTCGACGCGCACGGGCTCGTTGCCGAGCGCCACCGAGCGCGGGTCCTCGAGCACGAGGCAGCGCAGGCGCTTGTCGGGCGCGGCGCGGCTTCTCGCCGATCGCCCCCGACGCCCGAGCGCGGCGGCGCCGATGAAGCCGCCGTCCTTGCGCACGCAGAAGCCGAGGCCGGCCTCGTACGGCGTCTCGTCGGGGGTGATGTCGGCGGCCCACACGCGGTAGCCCTTCTCCAGGCGCAGCGAGTCGATCGCGCGGTAGCCGCCGGCGGCGAGCCCGTGCTCGCGCCCGGCCTGCCACAGCGTGCGCCACAGCCCGGCGCCGTACTCGGTCGGGCAGTACAGCTCCCAGCCGAGCTCGCCGACGAACGTGACGCGCAGCGCGCGCACGGGCACGTCGCCGACGGCGAGCTCGCGCATGTGCATGTAGGGGAAGTCGAGCGGATCGTCGGTGAGCGGCGCGAGGATGTCGCGCGCGCGCGGCCCCCACAGCGCGAAGCACGCCCAGCGCGCGGTCACGTCGGCGCAGCGCACGCTGCCGTCGTGCGGCGCGTGGCGGCGGATCCAGCTGAGGTCGTGGTTGCCGAAGGCGGTGCCGGTGACGATCGAGAACAGCTCCTCCTCGACGCGCGTGACGGTGAAGTCGCACTCGATGCCGCCGCGGCGGTTGAGCATCTGCGTGTAGGTGATCGCGCCGACGTCGCGCGCGACGTGGTTGTCGCACAGCCGCTCGAGGAAGTCGGCGGCGCCGGGCCCGGCGATCTCGAGCTTGGCGAACGAGGACTCGTCGAACAGCCCGGCGCGCTCGCGCGTGGCGCGGTGCTCGGCGCCGATCGCGGGCGACCAGTGCATGCCGGCCCAGCCGCGCGGGCGCAGCGACTCGTCGCCGGCGGCGGCGTTGGACTCGTACCAGTTGACGCGCTCCCAGCCGGACTTCTCGCCGAAGGCGGCGCCGTGCTCGGCGTGCCACGGGTAGGCGCTGGAGGTGCGCAGCGGCCGCCCGGCCTGGCGCTCGTGGCCGGGGTAGCGGATGTCGTAGTAGGTCTCGTAGACCTCCTTGGTGCGCTTGAGCGTGTAGCTGGGCGAGCGGAAGTGCGCGCCGAAGCGGCGGATGTCCATCTCCCAGACGTCGATCGACGGCTCGCCGTCGAGCGATCCACTCGGCCATCACCTTGCCGATGCCGCCGGCGCCGGCGAGGCCGTGCGCGCAGAAGCCGGCGGCGACGAAGAAGCCGCGCACCTCGCTCTCGCCGAGGCAGAACTCGTTGTCGGGCGTGAACGCCTCGGGGCCGTTGATCAGGCGTCGTGACGGTGATCTCGTCCATCACGGGCACGCGCTTGCGCGAGTTGACGGCGATCTCCTCGAAGCGCGGCCAGTCCTCTTCGAGCAGGCGGCCGTTGAAGTCCGGCGGGATCGCGTCGACGAGGTGCTCGTCGAGCGCCCACGGCGCGGAGTCGCGCTCGTAGCCGCCCATGATCAGCCCGCCGCCCTCCTCGCGGAAGTAGATCAGCAGGTCGGGGTCGCGCAGCGTCGGCAGGTGGCTCGCTCCTCGCGACGCGCGCTCGCGGAACGGCTGGGTGACGAGGTACTCGTGGGCGAACGGCACGATCGGCACGCGCACGCCGGCCAGGCGCCCGATCTCGGCGGCGAACATGCCGCCGGCGTTGACCACGACCTCGGCCTCGATCGGGCCCCACTCGGTCTGCACGCCGCGCACGCGCGCTGCCGATGCCACCGCCGCCGCGCTCGACGTCGATGCCGGTGACGCGCGTGTGCGTGAAGATGCGACAGCCGCCCGCCCGCGCGCCGTCGGCGAGCGCGGTCGTGAGCAGCGACGGGTCGAGGTAGCCGTCGCTCGGCAGGTAGGAGGCGCAGCGCACGCCGTCGGTGCTCATCAGCGGGAACAGCTCGCGCGCCTCGTCGGCGGAGATCAGCTCGAGCGGCAGGCCGAAGGTCTTGGCCCACGCGACCTGGCGCAGCACCTCCTGCTCGCGCTCGGGCGTGCACGCGAGGCGGATGCCGCCGCACTGCACCCAGCCGCAGTCGAGCGTGCGGTAGAGCTCGACGGAGTCCATCATCATGCGCGTCAGCGAGACGCTCGATCTGAGCTGGCCGACGAGCCCGGCGGAGTGGAAGGTGGAGCCGCTCGTCAGCTCGTTGCGGTCGAGCAGCACGACGTCGCGCTCGCCGAGCTTGGCGAGGTGGTAGGCGATCGAGGCGCCGCCGACGCCGCCGCCGATGATGACCACGCGCGCGCGGTCGGGCAGCTCACGCGGCCGGACCATCGGCTCCTCTCGCTGCTCGCGTCCGGTGCGCCGCTAGCGCCGCCGGCGCCCGCGGCGGCGAGCCATTCCTCCAGCTGCGGCTGCTCGGCGGCGCGCGCAGGCGCTCGAAGTGCGTGCGCGCGTAGCGGTCGAAGTCGAAGTCGAGCTCGGAGACCTCCGCCTGCACGACGCCCCACGCGGCCTCGCGCGCGTCGGAGAGGATGCGCATCAGCGCCAGCGTCGGCGCGCTCGGCGTCGGAGGGCGGCGCGCCGTGGTAGGCGCTCAGCAGGCGCTCGTCGGCGGCCTCGTCGAAGTCGTTGTTGACGGACAGGTTGCCGAGGTCGAAGCACGGGTGGCCCATGCCCGCGTACTCCCAGTCGACGATCAGCAGCCTGTCGCCATCGTGCGCGCGGATGATGTTGCTCGGGAGCAGGTCGTTGTGGCAGGGACGCGGGCGCCGCAGCGGCAGCGCGGCGGCGATGCGTGCGGCCACGGCTGCGGCGTGCCCGTAGTCGGCGCGGCAGGCGTCACGCCGCGCGCGTGCATCTGAGCGGCGTACTGCTCGAGCAGGTCGGGCACCCAGAAGCGCGTGGGCAGCGCGGCGGGCGAGTCGTGGAAGCTGCGCAGCGCGCGCGCGATCTCGCTCGGCGTGCGCGGCGACCTCGTGCGGCGTCGACGGGTCGCAGGCGACGAAGCGCGTCACCAGGCAGTCCGTCGAAGGCGGCGACGCAGCTCCGGCGCGATCCCGAGCTCGGCGGCGGCTTCGCTGGCGAGCCGCTCGGCCTGCGCGGTCGATGCCGAGCAGCGTCGGTGTCCTTGCCGTGCACGCGCACGACGTACTCCTGTGCCGCCGAGCGTCGACGCGGAAGTTATGGTTGGTGATGCCGCCGGAGAGCGGCACGGGCTCGCCGGCGAGCGGCCCGAGCGAGGGCTCGAGGCGCTGCCAGGATCTCCTCCAGCCGGGCCACCCCCGCAACGTACCGTCTGCGCCATAAGGCATGCAACCTATACCTTCAACGACATGAGCACGGGCGACGCGGCTGGCGGTGCGCGGTGCCGGCCTCGCGCACGGATCGGCCGCGGAGCTGATCGCGGCCGCCGATCTCGACGGCGCCCGCCGGGCGATCGTGGGCGGCGGCCGCTGCGCACGCCGACGCTCGCGTGCGCGGAGCTCGCGCGAGGTGGCGGGCACGGCGGTGGCGCTGAAGGCGGAGTGCCTGCAGGGGACGGGGTCGTTCAAGCTGCGCGGCGCGCTGAGCAAGGTGGCGGCGCTGGGCGAGCGCGCGTCGGCGGGGCTGGTGACGGCGAGCGCGGGCAACCACGCGCGCGCGGTCGCGCAGGCGGCGCGCCTGCGCGGGCGTCGGCTGCGAGGTGTTCATGCCGCGCGATGCGCCGGTGTCGAAGGTGGCTCGCGGTGGAGCGGCTGGGTGCGAGTGTTGAGTTGGATGGCGCGTCGGTGGAGGAGGCGCTCGGTCTGGCTCGCGAGCGCGCGGAGAGCGACGGGCGCCGCGCTCGTGCACCCGTTCGACGACCTCGACGTGATCGCGGGACAGGGCACGCTGGCGCTGGAGCTGCTCGAGGACGTCCCGGACCTCGCGCGCGTGGTCGTGCCGGTGGGCGGCGGCGGCCTGGCGAGCGGGATCGGGATCGCGCTGCGCCGCGCGGGCGCGGACGTCGAGCTGGTGGGCGTGCAGGCGCGTGCGTGCGCGCCGTACGCGCGCGGCGCTGAAGGGTCGAGCGGCACGACAGACGCTCGCCGATCTCGCGCCCGGCGCGACGATCGCGGACGGCATCGCGATCAAGCGCCCGGGCGCGCTGACGCTGCCGCTGCTGCGCGAGCTGCTGGACGGGATCGAGACGGTCAGCGAGGAGGAGATCGCGGAGGCGATGGTGTTCCTGGCGGAACACGCGAAGCTGGTCGCCGAGGGCGCGGGCGCGGTGGCGGTGGCGGCGCTGCGCAGCGGACGTCTCGCCCCGGTGTCGGGCACGACGGTGGCGATCGTGTCGGGCGGCAACGTCGACAGCGGCCTGCTGGCGGGCCTGTTGCTGCGCCACGAAACCGAGGAGGGCCGGCGCGTGCGCATCTTACACGCGTGTGCCCGACCGCCCGGGCGGCCTCGCGGAGCTGCTGGAGCTCGTGGCGCGCGCCCGCGCGAATCTGGTGAGCGTCGAGCACGTGCGCGAAGCGGTGCCGCTGCACGTCCGCGAGACGGGCGTCGAGCTGACGCTCGAGACGCGCGGACCGGACCACACCGAGGAGGTCCTCGCGGCGCTTGGGGCGGCGGGGTATGAGGTGCGTGCGGAGTAGCCGCTCGGCAGGCGGTTACGGAGCCGCGCGACCGAGCGTGCTCCAGACCGCCGTCGCCAGCCCGGCGGCGAGCTGCTCGTCCTCGTGCTGCGGGCGCGCCGCCACGTGCTGGGCGACGAGCCGCTCCGTTCCCCAGGCGATCCACGCGGCGGTCGTCCCGGGGTCGAGCCCGGGGGCGATCGTGCCGGCGCGTTGACCGTCGGCGATGCGGCCGCCGAGGAGCTCGACGAAGGCGCCGACGCGCTCGCGCCAGAACTCGGCGACCTGCCCGTCGTAGCCGGCCACCTCCATCAGCGCCGCGAGCAGGGCTGCGTGCTCGCGCTGCTGGGCGATCACACCCAGCAGCGTCTGCTCGAGGGCGTCCCTGTCGGCGAAGCCGTCCGCGACCCAGCTGCTGGCGGCAGCGAACAGGTCTTCGGTCGCCGACTCCGCGATCCGCATCAGCAGCGCGGTCTTGTCGGGGAAGTAGAGATAGAAGGTGGAGCGCGCGATGCCGGCCTCCTCGGCGATGCGCTGGACGCCGAGGGTCGTGTACCCGTGCCCGTCTGCGAGCAGCCGCTCGACGGCCTCGGCCACCTGATCGACGACGGCCTCGCGATGCTCGGGTGAGCGTGCGGCGCGGCGCGTGACGGATGGCATCTGCTCGAGCTCGTCGCGCGGGTCAGCCCGCGGCGCCCTCGCGCGGGCCCGGGGTGAACGTCACGGGCAGCGTCTTCAGGGCGTTGGTCCACGAGGAGGGAATGCGCTGCACCCCGCCGTCGAGCCGCAGGTTCCTCAGGCGCCGCGTGACCTCCTCGAAGATGATCGTCAGCTCCAGACGCGCAAGGCCGGCTCCGAGGCAGAAGTGGCGCCCGCCGCCGCCGAACGCGTCGTGGTCGGGCTTCGCTCGATGGATGTCGAACGTCTGCGGGTCCGCAAACACCGCCTCGTCACGCGAGGCGCTCGTGTACCACATGACCACGCGGTCACCCTTGGCGATGCGCTTGCCGCCAAGCTCGGTGTCGTGCAGGGCGGTGCGGTTGAACCACTGCACGACGCTTGTCCAGCGCAGGATCTCCTCGACGGCATCCGGGACGAGCGCCGCGTCGCCCTGGAGCTCGGCCAGGACCTGGGGATGCTCGAGCAGCGCGAGGATGCCGCTGGAGGTCGTGTTGCGGGTCGTGTCGTGTCCGGCGAACGCGAGCAGCGCGAAGAACACGAGGATCTCGATGTCGGTGAGCGCGCGCCCGTCGACCTGTCCGTCGCGCAGCTTCGCGAGGATCGTGTCCTGTCGGCCCGCGGCGCTCTGGCGGGCGATCTGCTCGCTCAGGTACGCGGCCATCAGGCCGAAGACCTCGGTCGCCTGTTCGGGCTCGGCAGCGCGCGTGGACTCCTCGATCGCCGCCGTCCAGGAGGCGAACTGGTCGAAGTCCTCGTCGGGGACGCCCAGCAGGCTGGTGATGACGCCGAGCGGCACGAGCATCGCGAGCTCGCTGACCAGGTCGGCGCGACCACGCTCGATGAAGCGGTCGATCGTGCGGGTCACGCGTTCGCGGACGGGCTGCGCAAACGCCTGCACGGCGCGCGGGGTGAACGCCGTCTGCAGGATCAGCCTGTAGTCGGTGTGCTGTGGAGGGTCCATGTAGAGCAGCAGGTTGCGCGTGATCTCCAGGGGCAGCACCTGGTTGGGATGCAGGAAGACCCCGCCCTCGTGCGAGGAGTAGGACCGGAAGTCGCGGCTCACCTGCGCGATCTCCGCGTGGGAGGTGACGGTCCAGCAGCCGCTCCCGTCCGGCAGCGGGTTCCAGCGCACCGGGGCCTGGGCGCGCATGCGCGCCAGCAGCTCGTGCGGCGGGCCGTCCTGGTGCCAGCGCGGGTCGAACAGGTCGACCTGATCGAGATCCACCGCGTCGATCGGGTCCGCCAGCTCGGTGATCACGGGAGCCTCCTTCGCATCATCGGACGCAGTGTATGACATGTCGTCCGTTGTGTGATAGAAGTCGCTCATGGGAGGGAATGTGCCGGTCCTGCGGCGTCCGGAGGAGCTCACGAGCTCATGGCTGGTCGAGGCCCTTGGCAGTGGGCCGATCGCCGCGTTCGCGATCGAGCCGATCGGCACCGGCCAGATGAGCGAGAGCCGCCGTGTGCGAATCGAGTACGCAGCCGGGCCGGATGCGGGGCCGGCGAGCGTGGTGCTGAAGACCGCTTCGGCCGATGAGAACAGCCGCTCGGCGGGCGTCGGCCTGGGCGTGTACGATCGCGAGGTCCGCTTCTACCGCGAGCTCGCCCCGCGCATCGGCGGTCCGCTCGCGCAATGCCATGCCGCGGCGATCGACGCGGACGGGTGGTTCACGCTGCTGCTCGAGGACGTCGCCCCGGCGGTCCAGGGCGATCAGATCGCGGGCTGCACCGTCGCGCAGGCGCGCTTGGCGATGGGCGAGCTCGCGCGGCTGCACGCGCCGCTGTTCGCCGACCCGCAGCTCGGCGCGACCCCGTGGCTCAACCAGGAGATGCTCCTCAACCAGGCGCTGATGACGCAGCTGTTCCCCGGCTTCCTCGAGCGCCACGGCGCGCGGGTCGCGCCCGAGCATCGGGAGGTGTGCCGGCGCTTCATCGCGAGCCTCGACGGTTGGCTCAGCGACCGCCGACCGCCGCTCGGCCTGGTGCACGGCGACTACCGCCTGGACAACATGCTCTTCGGCGACGAGGACGCGCCCCGCGGGTTCGCCGTGGTGGACTGGCAGACCGTCGGCTGGGGCCAGGTGATGACCGACGTCTCCTACTTCCTCGGCGGCTCGCTCGCCGTCGAGGATCGACGCGCACACGAGCGGGCGCTCGTGCGCGAGTACCACGACGCGCTGCAGGCACACGGGATCCGCGGCTTTGACTGGGATAGCTGCTGGGACGGGTATCGGCGCCAGAGCTTCCTGGGGGTTCTCATGACCGTCGGCCCCGCCATGCTCGTCGAGCGCACCGACCGCGGCGATGAGATGTTCATGGTGACCCTGTCGCGCTACGCCCAGCAGATCCTCGACCTCGACGCGCTCGAGCTGCTCCCTGAGCCGGGCTCGGGCCGCCCGCCGGCGCTGCGCCCAGAGCCGGCCGACGAGGGTCGCCACGCGCCCGGGCGTGAGCAGCTGTGGAACGAGAGCTGGTACTTCGACGCCGTCTCAGACGACGGGCGCACCGGCGTGTACACGCGCCTTGGTCTCTACCCGAACCTCGGCGTCTCGTGGCTGACCGCGTTCGTGTGCGGCCCGGACCGCGAGACCGTCGCGATCGTCGACTTCGCGGCGCCGGTGCCCGTTGGCGATGGGTTGACGCTCGACTCCGACGGACTGCACGTGGAGCACGTGTGCGAGGCGCCGCTCGAGCGCTTCCGCGTGCGGCTGGAGGCGACCGGCGAGGCGCACGCCGATCCCGCGGCGCTGCTGCGCGGCGAAGCAGGCGAGCCGGTCTCCGCGGCCCTTGACCTCGTGTGGGAGACGCAGGGGGAGCCCTACGCCTACCGGGTGGCCACTCGCTATGAGATACCGTGCCGCGTCAGCGGCACGGTGCGCGTCGGGGACGAGACGATCGAGCTGCGCGGCGTCGGCCAGCGCGACCACTCGTGGGGCACGCGCGACTGGTGGTCGGCCGAGTGGATGTGGTCGGCGGGGCACCTCGACGACGGCACGCGCTTTCACGGCGTCGAGTTCCGCCTGCCCGGCGCGCCCCCGATCGGCGTGGGCTACCTGCAGCCTCCGGAGGGTGGGCTCGTCGAGCTCGACAGCGTCACCGCCTCCGAGGAGGTCGCTCCCGATGGGCTGATCGCGACGGCCACGATCGGCTACGGCGAGCTGACACTTCAGGTCCAGCCGCTCGCCTTCGGCCCCCTCAGGCTCGAGTCTCCGGACGGTCGCATCTCCCAGTTTCCCCGCGCGATGTGCCGCGTGCGCGCCGAGGACGGGCGCACGGGCGTGGCCTGGGTCGAGTGGAACCGCAACGTGTCCCTGGCCTGAGGTCAGCGTGGCGCTCCTCCCCCAACGGCCGCCGCCTCAGAGTCCCGCGCTGGCCCGCACAAACCCCCGCCAGCGCTCGCGCTGTGCCAAGCGCTCGGTTGCGGCCAGTGCCGGCTCGACCACGCGCCCCCGCGGCAGTCTCCGCGCCGCGTCCTCCACGCTCGCGAACACGCCAGCACCGACGCCCGCGAGCATCGCGGCGCCAAGGACGGTCGTGTCGGCGCGCCCGACGATCATCGTCAAGCCGAGCGCGTCGGCCTGGACCTGCAGCAGCGTCTCGTCATTGGTGAGGCCGCCGTCCACCGCCAGGCTCTCCACAGGCGCAACCGAGGCCATCGCCTCGACGATGTCCGCGACGCGCCAGGCGATCGCCTCGAGCGCCGCCCGCGCCACGTGCGCCGGACGTACCGCCGGGTGCAATCCGGCGATGACACCGTGAGCGTCGGGGCGCCACCATGGCGCGCCGAGGCCGGCCAGCGCGGGAAGCACGAGCACGCCGGCGCTGTCGGGCACGCCGGCGGCGGCCGCCGCCAGGGCCGGCGCGTCGGCCGCGAGGCCGAGTCCCTCTGCCAGCCAGTCGAGCAGCGACCCGGCGGCGAACACGCCCCCGTCGAGGGCATGCGCGACCTCAGCCAAACCACCGCCTGTGCCCGGCCCGGCCCAGGCGACGGTCGGTAGCAGGCCCTCGGCGCGAGTCGGCCCGTCTGTGCGCCCGAGCACGAACACGCCCGTCCCGTACGTCGCCTTCAGCTCGCCCGCGCGCACGGCGCCCGAGCCGGCGAGCGCAGCCTGCTGGTCGACCAGCAGGGCGGCCAACGGCAGCGTCACCGGCCAGCGCGCATGGCGTAGCTCGCCGAGCGTTCCGAACGTCGGTCCGATCGCGGGCAGCCACTCGCGCCGCACGCCGAACGCCGCCAGCAGTGCCTCGTCCCAGTCGCGCCCGCCGGTGGCGAGCAGCTGCGTGCGCGACGCGGTCGACAGGTCTGTCGCGAAGCGCCCGCCCAGACGATCCACCAGGAACGCGTCGACCGTTCCCAGTCGCAGCGTGCCGCCATCGCGCGCGCCCTGCACGCGCTCGTCGTTGGCGAGCAGCCAGGCGAGCTTGCCGGCGGAGAAGTATGGGTCGAGCGGCAGGCCCGAGCGCTCGGCGATGCGCGCTCCATCTCCGCTGCGCTCGAGCTCGGCGAGCAGCGACTCCTGACGCTTGTCCTGCCACACGACGACGGGTGTGAGCGCGCGGCCGCCGTCGGCGTTCCACGCGAGCACGGACTCGCCCTGGTGGTCGAGGCCGGCGGCGAGCACCTCGCGCCCGTCCGCGTGCTCGAGCACCTCGGCGACCGCCTCGACGACGGCCCGCAGGATCAGCTCGGGGTCCTGCTCGACCCAGCCGGGCTGTGGATGGGTGACGGGCACCGGCCGCCGCGCCTCGGCGATGGCGCGCAGCTCGAGGTCGAACAGGGCGGCCTTGACTGCGGTCGTGCCCTCGTCGATCCCGAGCAGCAGCCCCGAGCTCAACGCGCGCTCGCGGGTCCGGATGGCGCGGGCGGCGCAAGCGACGTCGCGCTGCCCCGCGCCGCGCGCTCCCACCAGCGATCGGTGCCGATGAACCGCTCGGGTGTTGGCAGCACTCGCACGGGCCCGGGTGAGACCGCGCCGTCCTCGGCGAGCATCGCGACGACGTGCTCGCCGATCGCGAGCGACGCGGACAGCCCGGTGGAGCGGATCGCGGCGACGTGGACGAGCGCGGCCAGCGTGCGCGAGGGCTCGATCACGTAGTTGGCGTCGCGGCCGGCGGTCCGCAGACCGGCGTAAGCGGCGATCGGCTCGAGCCCCTCGAGCGCGGGGTACATGCGCCGCGCCTTCGCGAGGATCAGCTCGGCGGCGTCCGCCTCGACCAAGCGGTCGCGCTTGTCCTCGCGCTCGCGTGCGGTCGGCCCGGCGATCACCGCACGGCGATCGAGCGTCGGGAACACGAGCACGCCCTTGCCGAGCGCCGAGGGCACGGGTAGCAGGATCTGCTCCAGCGGCGGGTCCTGTGGCGCCTCGAACACGAGGAACTCGCCCTTGCGCGGGTACAGCTCCGCCAACTCGTCGCCGGCGCTGCGCGCTAGCTCGTCCGCGTACAGCCCCGCGCAGTTGACGACCGCCTGCGCCCGTAGGCGCTCGCCGGTCTCGAGCGTCACCGCGATCTCGCCGCCGAGCGCCTCGCTCGCGCGTTCGCCGGACGCCCGATCGGGCGCGCCGCCGTCCGCCGGTGCGATCGCGCCGACGCGCGCGCCGAGGACGATCGTGGCGCCGGCGCCTGCGCGGCGCCGGCGAGCGCGTGGACGTATGCGACGGGGTCGCTGACGCTCTCGCCGGGCACGATCAGCGTCCCGTCCTGCCCGAGCCGGATCTCGACGCCGTTGGCGCGTGCGTTCTCGGCCAGCCGCGCGACGGCGGCGTGCTCCTCCGCGCCGCCCGGTGTCAGGCGCGCGCCGCAGCGCCAGACGCTGACGCCGAGCTCGTCCAGCAGCTCCTCGCGCAGCGCGGCCGCGCGGAGGATCAGTCGCGTCTCGAGCTCGCCGGGTGTGGAGTCGAAGCCGGTGTGCAGGATGCCGGAGTTGGTGCCGCTGGCGCCGAGCGCGAGGCCGAGCTCGGCCTCGAGCAGCACCGCCTCCACGCCGCGCCGCGCGAGCGCGTGCGCGACGGCGCAGCCGACGACCCCTCCCCCGATGACGGCGACCTGTGTGTCCGCGCTGGCCATGGGCGCCAGGCACTCTACGGGCTCGCACGCGCCTCGCCCGGAGCCGTCGCGGCGCGTCGATCCGTAGAGTCCCGGAGGTGGCGCGCTACGAGCTCAGCGGCAAGGTCGCGCTGGTCACCGGCGGTGCCCGCGGGATCGGCTTCGCGACCGCGCGGGCGCTGATCGCGCGCGGGGCGTCGGTGGCGATCGTCGACCTCGACGGCGAGGCGACGGCGGGCGCGGCGGCGCAGCTGCACGACACGCGGGCGCTCGGTCTCGCCGGCGATGTCACCGACCGCGGCGCGATGCAGCGCGCGGTGGCCGCGGCGGTCGAGCGTTTCGGCGGTCTGGATGTCGTCGTCGCCAACGCGGGCATCGCCTCGCGCGTGGCCACGTTCCGCGCGTCGGCGACCGAGACCTTCGAGCGTGTGCTCGACGTCAACCTGATGGGCGTCTATCGGACGGTCGACGCGGCGCTGCCGGAGATCGTCCGCCGCCAGGGCCACGTCGTGGTGATCTCCTCGATCTACGCGTTCATGAACGGCATCGGCGAGGTGCCCTACGCGATGAGCAAGGCCGCGGTCGAGCAGTTCGGCCGCGCGCTGCGTGTCGAGCTCGTCCAGCACGGCGCCAGCGCGAGCGTCGCGTACTTCGGCTTCATCGACACCGAGATGGTCCACCAGGGCCTCGACCGCGACCCGCTCGTCAAGGACATGATGACCTCGCTGCCCAAGCCGCTGCACAAGCGCCTGCCCCCGAGCGCCGCCGGCGAGGCGATCGTGCGCGGGATCGAGCGGCGCCAGGCGCGCATCATCCAGCCGCGCCGCTGGATCGCGATCTCGCTGCTGCGCGGTATCCTCGGGCCGCTGAGCGACGCGCGGCTCGAGCGCGACGAGCACGTGCAGGCGCATCTGCGCCAGCTCGACGCGCGCGCCGGCGAGGATCAGCCGACCAGCGCCTGAGGGCGCCGCGGCGCCGCGCCGCACCGATCCGCGTTGAGCCGATCCGCGCGGCCGGTGCTCGTCGCCTGCATCAGAGCACCTTCGACAGGAACGCCCGCGTGCGCTCGTGGCGCGGGCTGGCGAGCACCTCGCCGGGTGCGCCGGACTCGACGACGACGCCGCCGTCCATGAACACGACCGTGTCGGCGACCTCGCGCGCGAAGCCCATCTCGTGCGTGACGACGACCATCGTCATGCCGTCGCCGGCGAGGCCGCGCATCACCTCCAGCACGTCGCCGACGAGCTCCGGGTCGAGCGCGGAGGTCGGCTCGTCGAACAGCATCAGCTTCGGCTCCATCGCCAGCGCGCGCGCGATCGCGACGCGCTGCTGCTGGCCGCCGGAGAGCTGCGCCGGGTAGGCGTCGTGCTTGTCGGCCAGCCCGACGCGGTCGAGCAGCTCGCGCGCTCGCGCTCGCGCCTGCTCCCGCGCGACCCCCTTCACGCGGATCGGCGCGCAGGTGACGTTCTCGAGCGCCGTCATGTGCGCGAAGAGGTTGAAGTGCTGGAAGACCATGCCGATCTCGGCGCGCTTGCGGGCGACCTCCGCTTCGCGCAGCTCGTGCAGCCTGTCGCCGACCTGGCGGTAGCCGACGAGCTCGCCGTCGACCGACAGGCGCCCGGCGTTGATCTTCTCGAGGTGGTTGATGCAGCGCAGGAACGTCGACTTGCCCGAGCCGGAGGGCCCGAGCAGGCACATCACCTCGCCGCGGCGACCTCGAGGTCGATGCCCTTGCAGCACCTCGTTGCGCCCGAAGCGCTTGTGGACCGCCTCGGCCTTGACCATCGGCGCGCTCATCGGTGCGTCCCCTCGCGGAAGCCCGCATCGTGGCGGCGGAAGCTCAGCACGCCGCGCGCGCATGCGCTGGCAGCGTCGGTGCCGCGCCTTCGCGCGAACGCGCCGCGCGCCGTAGTGGCGCTCGAGGTAGTACTGGCCGACGTAGAGCACGCTCGTGCACGACCAGGTACCAGATGCTCGCGACGATCAGCAGCGGGATCGTCTTGAAGTTGACGGCGTAGATCGCCTGCGACCGCGTAGAGCAGCTCGGCGACGGCGATCACGCTCACGAGCGAGGTCGTCTTCAGCATCGAGATCGTCTCGTTGCCGGTCGGCGGGATGATCACGCGCATCGCCTGCGGCAGCACGATCCGGCGCATCGTCTGCAGGCGGGTCATGCCGAGCGAGTGCGCGGCGTCGGCCTGGCCCTCGTCGACCGAGATGATGCCCGCGCGGACGATCTCCGCCATGTAGGCGCCCTCGTTGAGGCCGAGCGCGAGGATCGCCGCGCGTGAACGGCGTGATCAGCGTGTTGGCGTCGCCGTGGACGAACGCCGGGCCGAACGGGATGCCGAGGTTGATCTTCGGGTAGAGCGCGGCGATGTTGTACCAGAAGATGATCTGCACGAGCACCGGCGTGCCGCGGAAGAACCAGATGTAGAGCCAGCTCGCGCCCGAGACGAGCGTGTTCGGCGAGAGGCGCATGACCGCCAGCAGCACGCCGAGCACGACCCCGATCGCCATCGCGATCACGGTCAGCTCGAGCGTCACGCGCAGGCCTTCGAGGATGCGTGCGGTCGAACAGGTATTCGCCGACGACGCTCCATTCGAAGCGCGCGGTTGGTCGCCGACCGAGCGGACGAGCGGCGACCGCGACCACCAGCACGATCGCGGCCGCCAGCCAGCGGCCCCAATGGCGGACGGGGACGGCCCGGATCTCCTCGGGCCGCCCCGTCTCGGCGGTGACCTCAGGCGAGGACACCGGCGTGCCGCTCAGCTGATCGCGCCGTTGATCTTCGGCGTCTGTGATCGCGCCCGACTGGATGCCCCACTTTTCGAGGATCTTCAGGTACGTGCCGTTGGCGATCAGCTCCTTCAGCGCCGCGAAGATCGGCTGCGTCATGCCGGTCGTCTTCGGGATCGCGAGGCCGTAGGGGGCGAACGCGTAGCTCTTGCCGACCAGCTTGAACTGCCCGTTGTGACTGCTTGATCTGGTAGGCGACGACCGGGCGAGTCGGCCATCCCGAGTTCCGCGCGTCCGCTGGAGACGGCGAGGTTGACGCGCGTTCTGGCCGGGGAAGATCGAGCACGCGTCACGGCCTTCTTGCCTTCCTTGCGTGCACTTCTTGCTCTGCGCTTCGGCTTCTTCCTGCTCGACGGTGCCCTTCTCGACGGCGGCCGTCTTGCCGCACAGGTCGGCGAGTTCGTTGACGCCGGGGTTGGCCGAGGTCTTGGCGTAGAAGGAGATGCCGGCGCTGAAGTAGTCGACGAAGTTCGACCGACCTTCTCGCGTTCCTTGGTGTCGGTGAAGGAGGAGGCGCCGAGGTCGTAGCGGCCCGCCGCGAGCCCGGGGATGATCGCTTCGAAGTTCGCGTTGACCATGTTCGACCTTCAGGCCCATCACTTCGCCGAGCGCCTTCATCATGTCGGCGTCCATCCCGATGATCGTGTGGCCGTCGGAGGCGATGAACTCGTTGGGCGCGTACTGCGCTTCGGTCGCGACGGTCAGCGTGCCTTTCGATTTGATCGCGGCCGGCACCTGTGCGGCGATCGTGGCCGTCGGGCTGCGTCGGCGCCGTGGTCGTCGCGTGGTTGCCGTCGAGCTCGTGCTGCTGCTGCTGCTTCCGCAGCCGGCGAGCGCGAGGACGGCGAGCGCGGGTACCCCGATGCGGGCGACCAGCTTGCTCATCGGATCCTCCTCAGTCGAGTTGACAGATGACCCCCCACAGGTCAGGGCGGCGAAGTATAGGTACCGAACCCTCGGATCGCCCGGCGGCGTCAGCTGGCGGTGCAGGCGACTGACGGTGCGACCGCAGTGAACTCGCGCTGCCCGAGCAGCGCCTCGATCTCGCCGGCGGCGCCGGGATGGCCGAGCAGGAAGCCCTGCGCCATCTCGCAGCCCATCTCTTCGAGCGTCGCTCGCTGCTCGTGCTCCTCGATGCCCTCGGCGACCACGCTCAGCGACAGCGACTGGCCGACGCCGAGGATCGCGGCGAGCAGCTCGCGGCTCTGGCCGCCGTCGTTCAGCGCGGCCACGAAGCTCCTGTCGATCTTGAGGATGTCGACGGGCATGCGCTGCAGGTGCGAGAGCGACGCGTAGCCGGTGCCGAAGTCGTCGATCGCGACGCGCACGCCGAGCGCCTTGACCTCCTGCAGGCGCTCGCACGCCGCGGGCACGTCGCGCACGAGCGTCGTCTCGGTGATCTCGAGCGTCAGCGACGACGGCGCGATGCCCGAGCTCTCGAGCGCCGCGCGGACGTCCTCGGCGAATTCCCTGCGGCTGAGCTGGTAGGCGGACACGTTCACGGAGATGCCGAGGCCGCAGGCCCTCGGCGCGCCAGCGCGGCGGCCTGGCGGCAGGCCTCCTCGAGCACCCAGCGGCCGATCGGGACGATCAGCCGGCTCTCCTCGGCGAGCGGGATGAAGCTGCCGGGGGCCACGACGCCGCGCTGCGGGTGGCGCCAGCGCACGAGCGCCTCGACGCCGACGACTCGCTGGCTCGGCGAGGTCGAAGATCGGCTGGTAGAGCAGGAACAGCTGGTCGTCGTCGACCGCCGCGCCGAGGTCGGCCTCGAGCGTCGAGGCGCCCTTCGGCGTCGGCGTACATGCTCGCGTCGAACAGCGCGTAGCGGTCCTTGCCGGCGGCCTTCGCCGCGTACAGGGCGAGGTCGGCGTCGCGCAGCAGGTCGTCGGGCGTCGCGTAGCTGCCCGATCGCGACGCCGATGCTGGCGGTGACCGAGAACATCTTGCCGGCGTCGCCGAGCTCGACCGGCTCGCGCAGCGCCTCGGTCAGGCGGTCGGCGAGCACGTCCGCGCGTCGCCTCGTCGGCCGTCGTCTCGACGAGCACGACGAACTCGTCGCCGCCGAGGCGCCCGACGGTGTCCTGCTCGCGCACGGCGCTCTGCAGCCGTTCGCCCGGCGACCCGCAGCAGCCGGTCGCCGGCCGCGTGGCCGAGGTTGTCGTTGACGTGCTTGAAGCCGTCGATGTCGATGAACAGCGCGCCGGCCACGGTCCCGGGCTGGCGCGCGGTGCGCGCGAGCATCTGCTCGGCGCGGTCGAGCACGAGCGCGCGGTTGGGCAGCCCGGTGAGCGGGTCGTGCAGCGCCTGGTGGGAGAGCTCGCGCGTCTTCTCGCGCACGAGCGACAGCGCGCGCGTGCGCCCGGTCGCGAGCACGAGCACGAGCAGGCCGAGCATCGCGCTCAGCAGCACCCCGCCGATCAGCAGCACCAGCGCGTGCGAGTTCGCGAACACGCTGCTCGAGACGCCGGCCGCGAAGCTCTGCACGGTCCAGCCGTTGCCCGAGCCAGCCGATCTGCCCGTGCGCGTGATCTCGCGCCTGCGCTGCGGGGATGGTGCCGCTGGCGAACGCGACGTGCGAGTGCGCGAGGCGTAGCGGAAGCGCACGGCGACGTTCGGGTGGCCCTCGAGCGCCCGCGCGAGCACGACACCCGGCACGAGCAGCTCGCCGAGCCAGCCGACGAACGCGCGGTCGCGGGCCGCGACGGTCGACGGGTGCACGCCCGCCGCGGTAGACGGGCGTCTCGATGCCGAGCGCGGTCGCCGTGCGCGCCCGGCGACGGGCGCGTAGTCGCGCCGCCCGGTGTCGCGGGCGCTGACCAGCGTCGGCGCGATCGCGCAGTAGTCCAGGCCCGCGGGCAGGTAGCTCGCGGCGTGCGGGCCAGCCCCGCGACGGCCAGGCAGTAGTACGGGCGCGTGCCGGGCGGGAGGATCTGCAGCGGCCCGGTCGGCCCGGCCGATTCCGGCCCCAGCGGGCGCACCGGCGTCGGCGGCGAGCCGCGCCTCGAACGCAGCGCAGCTGCGACGCGGGCACCAGCTCCACGAGGCCGATGTTCTGCAGCTCCGGGTAGCGCTGCATCGCGTGCACCGATTCCGCCCAGCGGTCGAAGTCGGCGGCGGACGCGCCGGGGTTGCCGGTGACGAACGCGCTCGCGCTGACGACCAGGTCTTCCTCGTGCTGGATCGCGAGCGTCAGCGTCGAGGCGATCTCGCGGAGGCGAGGTGGAACGCCAGCCGTGCCTTGTCGGCGTCCGAGCGCGCCACCGCGCGCGCGCCGAGCACCGCCGCGAGCGATCCCGCCCAGCACGAGCGACGACGGCGGCCGCCGCCCAGAAGCCGCGATGTGCCTGCGCGATGGCGCGCACGCGCACGCCAAGACCTGCGTGGCCGCTCGCCGGCGCGGGGGATCCGGCCCCGTGGTGGGGTTCGGATAGCGGGTCGGCAGCTGGGTCTGTCGGTCACGCGAACTCACCTTCGTTCCCTTGTTGATGAGCGCTCGCACGATCGCGCTTCGATACAGCAATCGGATCGTCGCGGCCGCGGCTGTCGGGCTGCAAGGCTTCTTGGACAGATTTCCAGCCCATTGGGAGGCGGATGTGCCTGCTTGCGTCCCGTCGCGAGGGCGGGTCGCGACAAAGGCCGTCCAGCGGGCTAAGGCAATGGCTGCGCGTGCCGATGAGGGCTCGTGACCATCTTTCGCGCGCTTGCTCTCCACGTCCGCTCGTCCTGCGCCCGGTACGGGCGCCTGATCCTCGCGAGCGGCTCTCGCGGCGACGCCTGATCGCGGCGCTGCTCGTCACGGCGGCGCCGGCGCAGGCGCGTCGTGACCGAAGTCGAAGGCACGCAAGGTCGGACTGCAGCCGCGCAGCGTTGGCTTGGCGCAGGGCCTCGCGAAGGCGCGAAGGAGCGACGTTCGCGAACGAAAGCGGCAACGTCGTCCTGCACGGCAACACGGGCGATTACGTGATCTACTGGGACCCGAACAGCCCACCCGATTCGACAACGAATGGCTCGCGCAACCTCGACGGCTTCGGCCGCGCGCTCGGCGAAGCCGCAGCTGGACACCCCGTTTGGCGTGCTCGGGCAGTACCGCGACCGCAGCAACGCGGTCGAGCCGCTTTCACGCACTGTTCAAGGGCTCCTACTCGGACACGGTGCACTACCCGACCGGCAAATGCACGGATCCCGCTCACGCTCGCGATCTGCCTCACCGACGCGCAGCTGCGCGAACAGTTGCAGTCGTTCATCGCCACCCACAGTCTGCCCGAAGGGCATGGATACCATCTACTACCTGCTGACGCCGCCCGGACGTGGCGGTCTGCCTCGACGAAGCGGCGACTCGCTGCTCGGACTACAGCGTCTCGCACACGGAAGAAACAAAAGGCGAACGCAACAGCGTCAGCTACAAAGAAAGCTTCTGCAGCTACCACAGCGACATCAACCCGGACGGCGCGTCCGAGGGCGACGCCAACACGATCCTCTACGCGGCGATCCCGTGGGTCGGCGAACACGGCGGCTACGACTGCCAGGACGGTGGCTGGAACCCGGAAAAATACAAAGAGAAGCGAGAGGCGCCAAAGGAACTGAGCGAAAAGGAAGAAGAAGCGCGCGAAAAGCAGCTCGCGGAAGACTCAAATGAAAAGCGCGTCGAAGAAGAAAAGGCTCGCCGGCTCGAAGGCCCGCACATCGAGGAGCCAAACCAGGAATCAGGCGAAGTCGTCCATCCAGCGGCAGGCCCTTTCCGACCTGCTCGTCAATCAGATCGGCGAGGAGGAGCTGAACACGGTCACCGACCCGCTTCTCAAGCTCATGGCACGATGCGAGAGGCAAAGAGGTGACCGACCTCTGCCGCGACCCTTCGCTTCGACGGCCGGCGAAAACGGTAGCTCGGGCGAAATCGCCGGCGCGGCCCTAGCCAACCCGTTTACAGAAGCCGGGACGCTCTCGAACGTCACCGTCGGGCCTAACCGCTACTACATCAACAATGTCTTCAATCTCGCCGACGGAGCGGCTGCGTCCGGGACGGCGCTGGCCTAGTCGCGAGCTTCACCGCGCCCAACCCGGTCAACGCCGGCGAAATCATCGGTTTCGACGGCATGGAGTCCGAGGTCGCGCCTGATCGACAGGCAAAGCCTTCGGTCCGACGGCGGCCCCCCGCGACCGACGTACGCGACGTTCAGCTGGAACTTCGGCGACGGCACGCCCGAAGTCGTCGGGCTACGCCCCCGGCGCGCCGACCTGCGAAGCCCCCTGGCTCAGCCCCTGCGCGGCGAGCGCCTTCCACTCCTACCAGTACGGCGGCAAATACCACGTCACGCTGACGATCACGGACGTGGGCGGCAACAAGGACAGCGTCACCCACGAAGTCGACAGTGGACGGCCCGCCGCCGCCGTCCACGGCGGGCGGATCGAGCGGTGGCTCGGCCGGGATCGACCGGCGCGGACGAAGCCGCGGCGGCTCCCCGAGCGCGCGGTACCCGATGCCGGTGGCCGCCGCGGCGATCCTGCCGCAGAGGCTGCGCAACGCCCTGCGCAAGGGCCTCGTCGTCAGCTACTCGGTCAACGAGCAGGTCGCCGGGCACTTCGAGGTCCTGCTCAGCAGCGCGGTCGCGCAGCGTCTGGAGATCAAGGGCGCGCCCGCCACCGGCCTGCCCGCGGGCTCGCCCCCGGAGCTCGTGATCGCGAAAGCGATCCTCGTCACGACCAAGGGCGGGCGCAGCGCGGTGCACATCGACTTCTCCAAGCAGCACGGCCGCGCGGCTGGCGAACGTACACAAGCTCGCGCTGATGCTGCGCCTGATCGTGCGCAACGCCGCGACGAGCAGCCCGGCGACGACGACGGTCGTCAGCACCGCCACGCTCACCGACTGACGCTGCCGCGACCCGCGCGCGGGCCTGTCTCTCCGCCAAGCGCGCCGCACTTGCGCCGCCCGCACCGGCGGTCAGTCGGAGGAGTCCTTCTTGCGCTTGGAGCGCGACTTGTCGCGGAAGACGAACCACCACAGGGCGAACAGGCCGACATAGCCGATGGCGATCGACGACCACCGAGAGGATGCCGAGGCCGAGTGTTGTTGGACGTTTCCGCTTCTCCGCCGAGCGCGATCGGCAGCGACAGGACGATGCTCGTCAGGTGCGCAAGCGCGACCGGCATCGCTCACAGCCCCGGCCAGTGGCGCACGACGTACCCCGCGTTGTCGGTCGGCTGCACCTGCCAGCGCGACGCGTACACGCCGCTGCGCCCGGCGGTGTCGTAGAGGATGCCGTCGACGTACATGTAGGTGTGCCCGGCGTTGGCGTACACGGTGATGTACCTGCCGGGGCCGGGCGACGCCCCAGCTCTCCAGCTGACCGGAGGTCTCGGGGGCGCTCAGCAGCCCGCCGGCGGCGAGCGCGTAGCTGACCGATCCGGAGCAGTCATAGGCGTTGTCGACGAACGACGCGTGGCCGCCGCCGTACACGTACGGGAAGTCGGCGATCTCGTTCGCGCCCGGCGATCACCTTCTGGACGACTTCGGGGACGTCGGCGGGGATCGGGATCGTGCCGTTGCCGCCGATCGACTCGCCACCGGGGACGGGCGTCAGGCGCAGGTGCTGCGGCCTGCTTGGCGCTCCGTTCGACCGCCTGCATCTGCTTGAGCTCGCTGCGGATTTCGGCGTTGGAGGGCGCGCCGGCGGCGACGATCGCTTCGCCGGCCTTCGCTCGGCGCGGCGGCGCTCGCGTGCTTGACGGACGCGGGTGCGGGATAGCTGTCGGCTTCGAGCGGGTCGGCGACCTCCTTGGCGACGCCCGCGGCGTTCGTGGCGGTGGCCGAAGTACTCGTCGCGGCCGTCGTCGTGGTGGAGCCGGACGGGTCCGCCTTGGCGTTCGGCGGGTCCGTGCTCGCCGCGTGTTTGGGCGCGGCCGTGCCGGACCCTGCGGTCGCTTCGCCGCACGCGGCGAGCGCGGCGGCGGCAAGCAGGCAGCACGATCGCGGCGGTTGCCTTCCGCGTGAAGGTCATGCGCCAAGGCTAGCGATACGGTCCGCCGGGAAGGGCCGCTAACCTGAAGCGATGCGCGAGGAAGCCTCGGCCGTGGAGATCCGGCCGCATGTTCGCCTGCTCCACGGGATGCGCCGGCCGGCCAACTGGTTGCAGCTGGTTCGCTTCGGCCTCGTCGGCGGCGTCGGCTTCATCGTCAACGTAGCCGTGTACGCGCTGTTCGTGCACTCCGTCGGGCTCGACTACCGCGCGGCGTCGGTCGTCGCGTGGCTGGTGGCGGTGATGCAACAACTTCGTGCTCAACCGCCACTGGACGTTCGACGCGCGCGAGGGCAGGGCGCACTTCCAGGCGATGCGCTTCCTGATCGTCAGCCTCGTGGCCGAGGTCTTCAGCCTGCTGCTGCTGACGCTGTTCGTGCAGGGCGCCGGCATCGCCAAGATTCCCGCGCAGGCGCTGGCGGTGGCGGCCTCGATGCCGCTCAACTTCCTCGGAAACAAGCTGTGGAGCTTCCGCTGAGGCGCTCGAGCGCGTCCGCCGCGTTGAGCCGCCTTGCCGCGCCGTGCGCCGCTGGCCGGCGGCCCAGTCGGTACCTATACTCTGACTTCCCCCCTCTCGGAGGACCCCTGTGCAGGAGATGGTGATCTACGGCGTCAGCTTCGACATGGTTGGCAAGCAGCCGATCGTGCTCCTGAAGACAGTCGACGGCAACAAGTTCCTGCCGATCTGGATCGGACACCCGGAGGCGGCGTCGATCCTGATGAAGCTTCAGGGCGCGGGCACGCCGCGGCCGATGACCCACGACCTGCTGTGCGACATCCTCGGCGAGCTCGACGTCAAGTGCACGCAGGTGTCGGTCACCGAGCTGCGCGAGAACACGTTCTTCGCCTCGATCACGCTCAGCGTCGGCGGCCGCGAGCTGGAGATCGACTCGCGCCCGAGCGACGCGATCGCCCTGGCGGTGCGCTCCGGTGCGCCGATCTTCGCCGCCGAGGAGGTCATCTCCGAGTCCGCGATCGAGTTCGAGCACGACGTCGAGGAGTCCGAGGACGTCGTCGAGAAGTTCAAGGAGTTCCTCGACCAGGTCTCCCCGGAGGACTTCGCCGCCGGCGACTCCTAGCGACGTCCAGGCGCTGTCGAGGATCCGCTCGACGAGCTCCTCGAAGCCGATGCCGGCGGCGTCGGCGGCCAGCGGCAGCAGGCTCGTTTCGGTGAGGCCGGGGACGACGTTCGTCTCCAGCACCCACAGCTCGTCGCTTTCGTCGCTCGAGCATCAGGTCGACGCGCGCGACGCCGTGGCAGCCGAGCAGCCGGTAGACCTGCAACGGCGAGCTCCTGTGCGCGCGCGGTCGTCTCGGGCGCGAGCTCGGCGGGGCACACGAACGTCGTCATGCCGATCTCGTAGCGCGACTCGTAGTTGTAGAACTCCTCTTCGCGCGGGATCGCCTCGACCACCGGCAGCGCGAACTGCGCAGCGCCGGGCGCGTCTCCGTCGGCCGGCGCGTCGAGCACCGACACCGCCAGGTCGCGGCCCTTGACGTAGCGCTCGATCACGACCTTGCGGTCGTAGGAGAGCGCTCCCACGATCGCCCCCGGCAGCTCCTCGCTGGCGCGCGCGAACTTGATGCCGAGCGCCGATCCCTGGCTCGCGGGCTTGACCACCAGCGGGAACCCGAGCGCGCGCTCGATGTCCCCGAGCGCCGCCGCCGACTCCCAGCTCCTTGATCGCCGTCTCCTTGATCGCGGTGAAGTCCGGCGTCGGGATCCCGGCCTCGCGCATCAGGTACTTGGCGAGCGCCTTGTCGGTGCAGCGCATGCACGCCGCGGGGCCCGAGCCCGTGTAGGGGACGCCGATCGCCTCCAAGCAGCCCCTGGACGGTCCCGTCCTCGCCGTCGCCGCCGTGCAGCGCCACGAACGCGGCGTCGGGCGCCGCACTCGTGCAGCTGCGCGACGAGCTCGGGGCCGACGTCGATCGCGACCACCTCGTGGCCGAGGCGGCGCGAGCGCCTGCTGTGCGCGCGCGCCCGAGCGCAGCGAGACAGTCCGCTCCAGCGAACCGCCGCCCTTGAGCACCGCGACCCTCTTTGCGGCGCTCATCGATCCTTTCGTCGGCGTGCCGAGGACTGCTGCTCGCGGCGCGGCAGCGCGACGACGTCGGCCATTGGGGCGTCCTCCTCGCGCGCGCCCGGCGCGCCGTCGGCCCCCGTCTCGGGGCCTACGCTCACGGCCGGCGCGGCTGGGTCGGTGCCGGTGCCCACGGTCCCGCCTCGCGCGGGCGCAACGGGCGTACCGGTGAGCGTGCCCAGCAGACCCGTGTCGCCGCCCATGATCCTGCCGATGCGCCGAATCCCCTCGCGGATGTCCTCGTCGGGGACGCCGGCGAAGTTCAGCCGCATCGAGGAGCTTCCGCGGCGCCCGTCCATGTACGCGGCGCGCCCCGGCACGAACGCCACGCCTTCGCTGCGCGCCAGCAGGTCGGTGGTGTCGACGCCGTCGAGCGTCGCCCAGATGAACAGCCCGCCCTCGGGCCGCGTCCAGCGCGCACGCCCGCCGAAGTGCTCCTCGAGCGCCTCGAGCATCACGTCGCGCCGGCGCCGGTAGAGGCCCTTCAGGCGCTCTACGTACTCGACCCACGCGGGGCGCGCGGGGTCCGATTCGCTGCCGGGCTCGTCGAAGTACGCCGCGACGAACATCTGCGTGACCGGCGAGGAGCACAGGTCGGCACCCTGTTTGCCGAGGTTCAGCTTCTCGAGCACCGGCCGCGGCGCGACCGCCCAGCCCAGGCGCAGGCCCGGCGAGAGGATCTTGGAGAACGTGCCCAGGTAGATGACCAGGTCGGAGCCGCCGCCGCGCCCGGCGGCCTCGGCGTCGAGCGAGTACAAGGTCGGTAGCGGCTCGCCCTCGTAGCGCAGCAGCCCGTACGGGTTGTCCTCGAGCACCAGCAGCTCGCGCTCGCGCGCCACCTGCACGAGGCGCCGCCGTCGCGCGAGCGACATCGTCACGCCGCCGGGATTCTGGAAGTTGGGGATCGTGTAGATGAACTTCGGCGTGCGCCCCTGCTCGCGCAGGCGATCGAGCGTGCTCTCGAGCGCGTCGATCGGCATGCCGTCCGCGTCCATCTCGATCTGCTCGACGTCCGCCTGGTAGGCGCTGAACGTTGGCACCGCCCCCGGGTAGGTCGGCGCCTCGGCGACGATCACGTCGCCCGGGTCGATCAGCGCCTTGCACACCAGGTCGATCACCTGCTGGCCGCCGGTCGTGACGATCACCTCCGAGGGGTCGATCGCCGTTCCCTCCTGCGCCATCACGGCGACGATGCAGCTCACCGTCGCGGACATCCCCTCCGTCGGCCCGTACTGCAGCGCGCGCGCGGTCGACTCGGCGGCCACCTGCGCCATCAGCTTCGCGTACAGCTCCGGCGGGAACGTGCTCGTATCCGGCAGGCCGCCCGCGAGCGAGATCACGTCCGGGCGCTCGGTCAGCGCCATCATCTCGCGCATCGCCGAGCTTTTCATCCCGCGCGTGCGCGCCGCGAACAGCGCCTCGTAGCGCGCCAGCTCGTGTGCTGCCGGCCGCGTCCGTCGTCTATCGTCCATGCCCGCCTGCCTGCCCGTCCTCCCGAAGGGAGGGCCCTCCGCCACGGAGGGTGCCCATTAGGGTACGCATTCCCGCACGGTAGCGCACGGCTACGGGGCACTTCGCATGAACGGCATCTTCTTCTACATCGGCCTCGGCGCTGGCCTTGCGGCCGCCTGCGGGCTGCGTCCGTTCCTGCCGCGTGCTGCTCGCAGGCGCGCTCGCGTCCTCTAGCGCGCTTGGGGTGAGCTTCGCGCACGGCGGCTTCCACTTCCTGCAGGCGAGCTGGTGGCTGCTCGTGGTCGTCGTCGTGCTTGTCGTCGCCTACTCGCTGCAGATCTTGCTCGGGCGCACGCCGGTCATCGACCCCCGCGATCGGAAGGCTCGCAACGACCCGCTCGCTGCGTCGCTCGCCGGGCTCGCCGTTGGCGCCGGCGCTCTGCTTGTTCGGTGGGACGCTCGCCGCACACGGCGACTCGCCGGTGGCCAGGACTCGTCGGCGGGTTTCTCGTGGCGGGCCTCGCCCAGCGCGCGACCTGGCCGGTGATCGTCCGCGCTCGCGCCCGCCTCACCGATCGCCCAGCGCGCGAAGCGCTGACCGTCTACCTCGACGCCGCCGCGCTGCTGTTCGCGGCGCTCGTCGCGCTGCTGCACCCGCTCGGCTACGTGCTCGTCGCGCTGCTCGCGTGGTTCGCGTGGCGCGGGCGCGCGCGCGGCGATGAAAAGTACGCGGGGCTGCGCATCCTGCGCCGCTGAGACCGCGCTCGTGAGCTCCTCCGCCGCCCAAGCTCGTGCTGTGCGTGATCGACGCGATGGCGCCGGCGATGCTCGAGCGCGCGATCGAGGCCGGCGCCGCGCCAGTGCTCGAGCGGCTCGTGGGCGGCGGGCGCTACGTGCCCGACTGCGTCGCCGCGTTTCCGTCGGTGACGCCCGTGTGCGCCGCGTCGATCGTCACCGGCGTCGAGCCAGGACGCGCACGAGATCCCGGGCATGAACTGGTTCCACCGCGAGGAGCACCGCTACGTCGAGTACGGCTCGAGCTTCCGCGCCGCCCAGCGCTTCGGCATCGCCCGCCAGCTGACCGACACCGTCTACAACATGAACCGCGCCCACCTCTCGCAGGACACGCCGACGGTGTTCGAGACGCTCGACGACGCCGACGTGCGCACCGCCGGCACCACCTACCTGATGTACCGCGGCCGCCACCGCCACGAGCCCCAGCGCGACACCGCGCTCACGCGCGTCGCCTCCGCGCTCATTCGCCACGCGGTGATGGGGCCGCGCGAGCTGTTCTACGCCGACATCTTCGCCTCGCAGCGCACCGGCTGCCGCTCGGGCCTTGGCATGCCGGGCGTGCGCGACCGCCACTCCGGCTGCGTGTCCGCGTACATGGTCGAGCACGACCTGTTCGACTTCCTGCTGCTGTCGCTGCCCGACAACGACTGGTACTCGCACAAGCACGGACCCGAGGCGCAGGTCCACTCGATCGGCCAGGCCGACCTGCAGCTCGCGCGCGTCATGAACGCCGCCGGCGGCGTCGAGGAGTTCCTCGCCGAGCACGCCGTGATCGCGATGGCCGATCACTCGCAGGCGCCCGTCACCGCCACGATCGCGCTGCAGGACGAGCTCGCCGAGCTGGGCGTGCTCGGTCCCCGCATCCGCCCGCAGCTCGCCCGCGCCGCGCCGCGATGGGCTCGCGAGGCGGAGCCGCGGATCGCCGTGTGCCCCTCCCAGCGCGCCGCGATGGTCTACGCGCTGCACGAGTCCGAGCGCGACGCGATGCGCGCGTCGGTCGTCGCGCGCGCGCTCGCGATCGACGGCGTCGACCTGGTCCTGTGGCTCGAGCGCGACGCCCACGACGCGCCCCGCGAGGGCGTGATCGCGAGCCCCGCGTCATGGCGAGCTGCGCTTCGCGCCGGGCGGCTCGGCGTGACGTCGACCCCCGCGGCGCTGTCGTGGAGCGTCGAGGGCGCGCTCGCGGTGATCGACGGCGACGCGTCGCGGACGGCGCGCCTGCTCACCCCCGCCTACCCCGATGCGCTCGCGCGCGCGTGGAGCGCGCTCACCTGCCGCACCTCCGGCGAGGTGCTGCTGTCGGCGGCCCCGGGCTTCGAGTTCCTCGACTGGGGCCGCCAGGCGCACGTCGGCGGCGGCAGCCACGGCTCGCTGCACGCCTCCGACTCGCTCGGCGCGCTCGTCCTCAGCGGCGTCGCGCTGCCCGAGCCCGAGCCGGCGCAGTGGGCGATCCGCGACGTCGCGCCGCTCGTGCTGCGCCACTTCGGGCTCGATCGCAGCCCGCTGACGCCGTTAGCGTCTCGCCCAGATGCGTGCTCCTCGCCGTCGCCGCGCTGGCGCTGCTCGTCGCGCTGCGGACTACAGGCCACGCCCGCGGCCGCCGCCACGCGGGCGCACACGGCGAGCACGCACACATCGAGCACGCACCGACGCACGCTCCACGACGAGCACCACGAGCTCCACGAGCTCGGAAACGCCGATCCCGGTGGCGCTCTCGAACGTGCCGCCGGCCGCGCACAGGCTGTCCTCCGAAAAGGTCCTCGCGATCGCCAACCGCCTGCCCGAAGATGCGGGCGCTGCGCCGCGAATACCGCGGCTCCTTCGGCGACGTGTACCTGAAGGGCGCCTTCCAATGGCAGGTCAGCTACTTCACGCGCGGCGGCAAGAAGGAGATCGGCCTGGTCATCATCGACGACCTCGACGGGCGCGTCGTCGAACAGTGGACCGGCTTTCAGGTCGCGTGGACGATGGCGCGCGGCTACCCCGGCGCGTTCGGCAGGCACGTCAACGCGCTGTACGTGTGGCTGCCGCTGTGCGTGCTGTTCATGCTGCCGTTCTTCGACTTCCGCCGCCCGTTCTCGCTGCTGCACCTCGACCTGCTCGCGCTGCTGTCGTTCTCGGTGTCGCTCGCGTTCTTCAACCACGCGCACATCTACGCGTCCGTGCCGCTCGCCTATCCGCCGCTGCTGTATCTGCTCGCGCGCATGCTCGCGCTGCTGCGGCACCGCTCCGGCACCGCGGGCCCGCGCCGCGCAGCCGCCGCGGCTGCGCCTGCTCGTGCCGACGCCGTGGCTCGCGCTCGGCGTGGTCTTCCTGCTCGGCTTTCGCATCGCGCTCAACGTCACCGACTCGAACGTCATCGACGTCGGCTACGCGGGCGTGATCGGCGCGCAGCAAGATCGTCCACGGCGAGCCGCTGTACGGCGGCTGGCCGTCGGACAACGAACACGGCGACACCTACGGCCCGGTCAACTACGAGGCCTACGTCCCGTTCGAGCAGGTCTTCGGCTGGAGCGGCAAGTGGGACGACCTGCCCGCGGCGCACGCGGCGGCGATCTTCTTCGACCTGCTCGCCACCGCGCTGCTGTTCCTGCTCGGGCGGCGCATGCGCGGCCCGACGCTCGGCGTCGCGCTCGCGTACGCGTGGGTCTCCTACCCGTTCACGCTGTTCGCGCTGGAGAGCAACTCCAACGACAGCCTCGTCGGCGCGCTCGTGCTCGCGGCCGTGCTCGCCGCCAGCTACCGCTCGGAGCTGGCGCGCGCCGGCCGCGGCGCGCTCGCGGCGCTCGCCGGCCTCACCAAGTTCGCGCCGCTCGCGCTCGCGCCGCTGCTCGCCACGCACGGCCTGTGGCGAGCTCCCGCGCGCACGGCGCGCGCGCGCGCTGGCGCTGTACGCGGCCGCGTTCGCGGGCACCGCTGCGCTCGTGTCGATCCCCGCGCTCGGCCACGACTCGCTGCACACGATCTACGAGCGCACGATCGTCTACCAGTCCAACCGCGGCTCGCCGTTCTCGGTCTGGGGCCTGTACGGGCTGCAGGGGCTCGAGCGCGTCGTCGAGATCGCGCGCGGTCGCGCTCGCGCTCGCGCTCGCCGTCCTGCCCCGCCGCCCCGACGTCGTCGGCCTGGCGGCGGCGTGCGCGGCGGTGATCATCGCCGAGCAGCTGGGCATCGAACACTGGTTCTACCTGTACATCCCGTGGTTCTTCCCGCTCGTGATCGTCGCGCTGCTCGGGCGCTCTCAGCGATCCGCTGCGACCGCGCTGGCCGGCCGCGGCATCAGCACCTGCTCGATCGAGTCTGCCCGCAGCGGCCGCTGAGCAGCTGATCAGCACGCCCATCAGCCACGGGTCCTCCTCGGAGGTCTCGAAGCGGATCGGCATCTGCGTCAGCAGCGACTCGATCGCCTGCTCGCGCTTGACGCCGATCACGCCGCCGCGCGGCCCGGTCATGCCGACGTCGGTGATGTACGCGGTCCCTCCCGGCAGCACGCGCGCGTCGGCCGTCGGCACGTGCGTGTGCGTGCCCACGACCGCCGTCACGCGCCCGTCGAGGTGCCAGCCCATCGCCACCTTCTCCGAGGTCGCCTCGGCGTGCATGTCGACGAGGATGTGCTCGACCTCGCCGAGTTCGCCGAGCGCGACCTCGATCTCCGTGAACGCCGAGCGGCCGGCGCGCAGGTAGAGGTTGCCGCTGAGGTTCACGACGCCCAGGCGCACGCCGTCGTGCTCAACCACGCACACGCCGCGCCCCGGCTGGCTGCGCAGGAAGTTCGCGGGCCGCACGATGCGCTCGCTGTTGGCCAGGTACGGGTAGATCTCGCGCCGGTGGTAGGTGTGGTTGCCGAGCGTGATCGCGTCGACGCCCGCCGCGAACATCTGGTCGGCGATCTTCGGCGTGATCCCCAGGCCGCCGGCCGCGTTCTCGCCGTTGACGACCACGAACGTCGGCGCGTAGCGCTCGCGCAGGACCGGCAGGCAGTCGAGCAGCGTGTGGCGCCCGAGGCCGCCCACGACGTCGCCGACGAACAGGATGCGCGCCGCGCCGCGCGTGCGCCCGTCGGCGGCCGCCTCGCGCCTCAGCCATACTCTGGCGATGGTGGGAGGCAGGTGAGAGGCGTCTCGGAGAAAGCCCCCGAGGCCGGCCGCCGCGCGAGCGATCCGCCGAGCGCCGAGCGAGCGGGAGCTGACGCGGCCGACGCCGCGGCCGTCGGGCGGGCGAGCTCAGCCCCGAGCCCCGCGCGTGGTCGTCCCGCGCTGGGTCCAGCTGGTGCTGCTGCCGCTGGCGCTGCTCGCGCTGTGGGCGCTCGCGAAAGCCGCGGGGAAAGTGCTCGTGATCTTCATCGTTGCCGGCCTCATCGCGCTGATCCTCAACCCGGCCGTCGCCTTCCTGCACCGCTCGCGTCTTCCCCGGGGGCTCGCGGTGCTCGCCGTGTACCTCGCATTCTTCCTCACGCTGGCCGGCATCGGCTTTCTGCTCGCCAACCCTATCTCCGATCAGGTGCGCACGTTCAGCGACAACCTCCCGCACATCGTCAAGGAAGCCAACAAGACGATCGAAGACCTCCAGCGCGTACTTCAATCGCACACGGCGTCCACATCGAACTCGTCAAACAGGGCAAAACGGCGCTGCAGAGCATCGAGGGCAAAGTCGCCAAGAGCGCCGACAAACTCGCGTCGTTCGGCGGCGCGCTCGCCACCGAAGTGGCCAGCGCGATCTTCGATCTGGTGCTCGTGTTCGTGCTGTCGGTGTACATGCTGCTGTACGGCGCCAAGATCGGCGCGCTCGTGCGCCGGGCGATGCCCGACGGCGACGGCTCGAAGGCCGACGACTACCCGCACCTGGTCCAGCGCGCCGTCTCGCGCTACGTCGGCGGCCAGCTGCTGTTCAGCACCGTCATGGGTACCTCCACCGGCCTCGCGCTGTACCTGTTCGGCGTGCATCGGGATCTTCCCCGACGGGCGCACGTACGCGGTCGCGTTCGCCGTCTTCTACGGCGTCATGGAGCTCGTGCCGTACGTCGGCCCGATCCTCGGCGCGATCCCGCCGGTGCTCGTCGCGCTGTTCACCAAACCGATCACCGCGCTGTGGGTGGCGCTGCTGTTCGTCGGCCTGCAGCAGCTCGAGGGGCACGTCGTCGCGCCGCAGATCTTCGGGCACACGCTGCGGATCAACCCGCTGCTCGTGATCCTCGCGCTGCTGCTCGGGCTGCAGTTCTACGGGATCTTCGGCGCGCTGCTCGCGCTGCCGATCCTCGCGGTACTGCGCGAGACCGCCGTCTACCTGAGCCGCCACCTGACGTTCGAATCCTGGGATCGCGGCGACAGCGGACTGCTGTGAGCGCAGTTCTGCGCGTCAGCGCGCTCGGCAAGCGCTACGGCGAGCTGGACGGCGCTGCGCGACGTCAGCTTCGAGGCCGCGCGCCGGCGAGCTGATCGCGGTCGTCGGGCCCGAACGGCGCCGGCAAGACCACGCTGCTGTCGATCATCGTCGGCATCCAGGGCCGAGCGCCGGCACCGTCAGCGTGGCGCGGCAAGTCGATCCCGGTGGCGCCGACGATCCCCCGGTCGCGCGACCAGGGCGTCGGCCGCGGGTCGGGCGCCGGGTGGCGCGTCGGGTGGGCACCGCAATCACCCCGCGCTCTACTCGAAGCTCTCGGTCGCCGAGAACCTCGAGCTGTTCGCCCGCCTGGAGGGGGTCGCCGACCCGCGCGCGGCGGTCGCGCGGATGCTCGAGCAGACGGGCCTCGGCGAGCGCGCGCGCGAGCCCGTCGGGCGGCTCTCCGGCGGCAACCGCCAGCGCGTCAACGTCGCCCTCGGGCTGATCGGCGACCCGCCGGTGCTCGCGCTCGACGAGCCCTCGGCGTCGCTCGACCCCGGCCAGCGCGAGCGCCTGTGGGAGTTCCTCGCCGCGCGCGTCGCCGGCGGCACGACCGTCCTGTTCTCGACCCACAACGTCAGCGAGGCCCAGCGCTACGCCAGCCGCGTGCTCGTGCTCGCGCGAGGGGCGGCTGCTGTTCGACGGCCCTCCGCAGACGCTGCTTGCATCGTCCCAGAGCAGGAGCAGGGCGACGAGCGCGACAGCGGCGACCTCGAGCGCGCGCTCGTGCGCTTCCTGCCGAGCGGGAACCCGGGCCGACCTGACCGTGCTCGGGACGCCACGCCGACACCCAGAGGCCACGCCGTGAGGTGGCTGCTGCGCAAGGACCTGCTGATCCTGCGCCGCTCGCGGCTGCTGCTCGCGCTGCTGATCGTCTACCCGGTCGCGATCGCGCTGCTGATCGGCCTCGCGATCTCGCGCAGCCCCGTCGCGCCCACGCGTGGCGATCGTCGATGAGACCGCCGCCGGGGGAAACGCGTCAAGGTCGGCGACCAGCGCGTGCCCGTCGGCGCGTACGCGCGCGCAGCTGTTCGACCAGGTGCAGGCCGTCGACGTGCCCTCGCGCGCGCAGGCGGTCGCGAAGGTCAAGTCGGGCGACGTGCTCGCCGCCGTCGTGATCCCGCCGGACATCGCCGCGCGGGTCGCCTCCGACACCGAGGCGGCGCAGCTCGAAGTCCTCTACAACGGCGACGCGCTCGAGCAGTCGCTCGTCGCGCTCCACGCTCGACTCCGCGCTCGCGCAGGCCAACCTCGGCTTCTCCGCGCAGATCCAGAAGGCCGCCGGCAGCGTCATCGGCTCGCTGCTGCAGCGGTGGCAACCTCGGCAGCATCGGCGCGCCCGAAGATCTGATCGGCCTCGACCCAGATCGCGCCGACGCTGGGCGGCGTGATCGCGCGCCAGCCGCGCGGGCACGACCGCACGCAGCTCGAACGGATCGACGCGTTCGCCGGCTTCGCCGCCCAGAACCTGTCGCTGGCCAGAGCGCGTGCTGTCGATCATCGGCCAGCCGATCCGCGTCGACAGCGTGCTGCTGCACGGCCGGCGCACGCCGCTGAACACGTTCGCGGTCGTCGTCGCCGTGAGCCTGTCGATGATGCTCGTGTGCGTGCTGCTGGCAGCCGGCGGCGTCGCGCTCGAGCGCGAAGAGCACACGCTCGCGCGCTTGATCAGGCGCCCGCCGACCCCATCCGGTGCCGGCGGGGCTCTGATCTCGCGCGAGGCGCTGCTCGCCGAGAAGACGCTGCTCGCCGCCGGCTGCGCGTTCGTGCTCGCCTTCGCGATGCTCGCCGGGATCGGCGCGTTCGTGACGCTCGACTGGGGTCGCGTCGGGCAGTGGCTGCGCGGCGCTCGCGCTCGGCGCGGTCGCGTTCGCCGCCCTCGGCGTCGCGATCGGCGCGCTCGCACGCGAGGTGCGCGCCGCCTCGCTGCTCGCCTTCCTGCTGTCGCTGCCGCTCGCCTTCCTCGCGCTCGTCCCCGCCGGCTCCGTCTCCGGCGGCTTCTACGACGCGATCGGCGTGATCTCGTTCGTGTTCCCGTTCAAGGCCGCGCTGCAGGCGCTCGACGCCGCCGTCAACGGCGCCTCTCCCGCGATCGGCCTGCCGCTCGTGCACCTCGCCGTGCTCAGCCGCCGTCTTCGGAGCGCTCGCGCGCGTCGGGCTGCAGCCGCGTCGAGTAGGGCAATCGCGAACGCCGCCCGAGCGCCGGCAGGCGCTCCCATAAATAGCTTGTCGCGGGGTATCCTCGAAGGCGATGGCCTTTCCACAGACGCGTATGCGCAGGCTGCGCGCAACCGCGGGCCTGCGTGGGCTGGTGCGCGAGACCGACGTGCGCGCCGGCCAGCTCGTGCTGCCGCTGTTCGTCACCGAGGCCGGCCGCGCCGGCGACGGACCGCACCCGCCCACCCGGGCGGGCGGGACGTCAACCGATCGCGACGATGCCAGGCGTCGATCGCCTGTCGCTGAGCGCCGTCGTCGAGGAGGCGCAGGAGGCGGCCGCGCTCGGCATCCCCGCGGTGATGCTGTTCGGGCTGCCCGCCGAGAAGGACGCGCACGGCTCCGGCGCGTGGGACCAGGAGGGCGTCGTGCAGCTGGCCACGCGCGCGATCAAGCAGGCGCGTACCCGAGCTGCTCGTGATCACCGACGTGTGCCTCTGCGAGTACACCTCCCACGGCCACTGCGGCGTCCTGCGCGAGGACGGCACCGTCGACAACGACGCCTCGCTCGAGCTGCTCGCCCGCACCGCCGTCAGCCACGCGCGCGCCGGCGCCGACATCGTCGCCCCCTCGGACATGATGGACGGGCGCGTCGCGCGCGATCCGCGAGCCGAGCTCGACGGCGAGGGCTTCGCCGAGACGCCCGATCCTCGCCTACTCCGCCAAGTTCGCCTCCGCCTTCTACGGGCCCTTCCGCGAGGCCGCCGACTCCGCCCCCGCGTTCGGCGATCGTCGCGGCTACCAGATGGACCCCGCCAACGGACGCGAGGCCGTGCGCGAGGCGCTGCTCGACGTGCAGGAGGGCGCCGACATGGTCATGGTCAAGCCCGCGCTCGCCTACGGCGATCTGATCAGGGCCGTCAAGCGCGCCACGCGCCTGCCCGTCGCGGCGTACAACGTCAGCGGCGAGTATGCGATGGTCAAGGCCGCCGCCGCCGCCGGATACCTCGACGAGCGCGCGACCGTGCTCGAGATCCTCACCTCGCTGCGCCGCGCCGGCGCCGACACGATCATCACCTACCACGCAAAGGACGCCGCCCGATGGCTGGCGGCAGACATGAGCCGAGCCGACGGCCGCGCGCACCGCTCGCGGACGTCGCCGACGCGACGCGCCGCCACGGCCCGCCGAAGATCCGCAGCCGCAAGGACGGCGCCGCGATCGCGCTCGACGACGTCGACCGCAAGCTGCTCAACCTGATGCAGGGCAGCTTCCCGATCGCGCCGCGGCCCTACCGGCATGTGGCCGAGCTCGGCGAGGTTTCAGAGCAGGAGGTCATGCAGCGCGTGCAGCGCCTGCTCGACAAGCGCATCATCCGCCAGGTCACGCCGATCTTCGACACGCGCGCGCTCGGCTACTCCTCGATGCTCGTCGCCGCCAAGGTCGACCCCGAGCACCCCCACCGCGCCGCGCAGATCATCAACCAGCATCCCGGCGTCTCGCACAACTACCTGCGCAACCACGAGTTCAACCTATGGTTCACGATCGCCACCGAGCCCGACTCCAAGCTCGGCCTCGAGGGCACGCTCGAGGTGCTCGCACAAGAGGCCGGCGCCGAGTCCGTGCGCCAGCTGCCGACGCTGCGGCTGTTCAAGATCCGCATGGACCTCGAGATGGAGGGCGACACCGACGCGCTCTCGAGCGCCGCCGAGGTCAAGGAGCCGATCGAGCTCGAGCCCCAGCCCTACGACGAGCTCGACATCGCCGTCATCCGCGCGCTGCAGGGCGACATGGCTGTCGTCGAGGAGCCCTACGCGGCGGCCGCCGCCGAGCTGGGCATGACCGCAGGAGCGCTTCCTCGACCACCTCGCCGGCATGCAGGAGCGCGGGCATCCTGCGCCGCGTCGCCGCGATCCTCTACCACCGCCGCGCCGGCTTCTCCGCCAACGGCATGGGCGTGTGGAAGGTGCCCGACGAGCAGATCTTCGACATCGGCTGCCGCATGGCCGCCGTGCGCGGCGTCTCCCACTGCTACCAGCGCCCCACCTACGAGGACTGGCCGTACTCCGTCTTCACCATGGCCCACGGCCGCTCCAAGGAGGAGTGCGACGCCGTGCTCGACTCGATCGCCGAGCGCACCGGCATCGACGAGCGCGCCACGCTGTACTCCTCGACCGAGTTCAAGAAGATCCGCCTGCTGTACTTCACCGACGAGTTCAAGGACTGGGAGCGTCGGCACGGCGCCTGAGCCTTCAGCCGCGCCTGGGCCATGTTCCGACTTCCACGCGGCGTGCTCCATCGTATATACGCATCGGGCGCACGATCGATTTGACCGCCTCGCTCACAGACACGCGCTCGGCTGAGCTCTACAGACGCGCCCTCGAGCTGATCCCCGGCGGGGTCAACTCGCCCGTGCGCGCGATGCGCGCGATCGGGCGCGATCCGATCTTCATCGCCCGCGGCGAGGGCGCCGAACTGATCGACGTGGACGGCAATCGCTTCGTCGACTACGTCTGCTCGTGGGGTCCGCTGATCCACGGGCACGCCCACCCGCACGTGCTCGCCGCGATCGCCGAGGCGGCCGCGCGCGGCACCAGCTTCGGCGCGCCCACCGCCGGCGAGGTCGAGCTCGCGAGCGAGGTCGCGCGCCGCATGGAGGGCGTGGAGATGCTGCGCATGACCTCCTCCGGGCACCGAGGCGGCGATGACCGCCATCCGCCTCGCGCGCGCGGCCACCGGCCGCGAGCCGATCCTCAAGTTCGCCGGCGCCTACCACGGCCACGCCGACGGGCTGCTCGCGGCAGGCCGGCTCGGGGCTCGCCACGCAGGGGCTGCCAGCGAGCCCCGGGGTGCCGGCGAGCGCTGCCGCCGCCACGATCGTCGTGCCGTGGAACGACCCCGACGCGCTGCTTGCAGCGACCGAGCGCCACGAGCTCGCCGCGATCGTCGCCGAGCCGCTGCCCGCGAACATGGGACTGGTGCCGGCGGCCGACGGCTTCCTGGCGCTGCTGCGCGAGCGCGCCGACGCCACCGGCGCGCTGCTCGTGCTCGACGAGGTCATCAGCGGCTTTCGCGTCGCCCGCGGCGGCGCGCAGGAGCTGCTGGGCGTCAGCGGCGACCTCACGATTCATGGGCAAGGTCATCGGCGGCGGCCTGCCCGCCGCGGCGCTCGGCGGCCGCGCGGAGCTGATGCGCATGCTCGCCCCCAGCGGCGAGGTCTACCAGGCGGGGACGCTGTCGGGCAACCCGCTCGCGGTCGCCGCCGGTCTCGCGACGCTCGAGCTGCTCGACGAGCCCGCCTACCTGCGTCTCGCCGCGATCACCGAGCGCCTCGCCGGCGGGCTGCGCGAGGCGGCGGCCGCGGCGGGCTCCTATCCCGTACAAGTCGTCAGCATGCCCGGCCTTGATGACGGTCTTCTTCAGCGAGCGTCCCGTGTCCTCGTTCGCCGACGCGCAGGCGTGTGACCTGGACGCGTACGCGGCCTGGTGCCGCGAGCTGCTCGCGCGCGGCGTCTACCCGCCGCCGTCGCAGTTCGAGGCCTGGTTCCCCTCGCTCGCGCACACCGCCGAGCAGCTCGAGCGCACCGTCGAGGCCGCCGCCGCGGCCTTCGCCTGCCTGCCTGTGCCCAGGGTAGCCCGCAGAGCGCCCGATCCGGCGGCCGGCGCTGAGCGCGGCGCACGCGCGCGGCGACCAGGACGCGCTGGAGCGCCTGCGCGAGCTGCTGCGTCGAGCGAGGGCGGGCTGATGGCGACGCTCGTCGCGCCGGCGCGCGGGAGCGCGCCGAGGACCGCGCCGGGCGCGCGCAACGGGCACGGCGCCAGCCCCGGCGGCGTCGCCGCCAGCGGACCGCGCGCGGCCGGCAGGCGCGAGGAGTACGAGCTGCTGGTCGAGGCGATCTACGAGGGCTACCTGCTCCACTACGGGACGCCGCGCGTCGTGCGCGTGCCCGAGGCCGACCTGAGGCTGCTCGCCGGCGACCGCCTGTACGCGATCGGCCTCGCGCGCCTGGTCGAGCTCGGCGACACGCTCGCCGTCGCCGAGCTCGCCGACACGATCACGCTCAGCGCGCTCGCGCAGGGCGCCGGTCAGCGGCGAGCTCGCCGACGCCGTCTGGGCGGCCGGCGCGCGCGCCGTCGGCTGGGGATGCAGCGACGCCCACGCGCGCGCCAAGGAGCTCGTGCTCGCCGGAGCGCCCCGACGCGATCGAGGCGATGCGCACAAGCGCGTTGGGGGTGGCCGCGCCGCCCTGAATCGCGCGTCGGTATTCTTTGCGCCCGGTGCCAGACAAGCGCGACAAGCACAAGTCCAAGTACACGCTCGACCGGGGCATCCCGGGGGCGTTCGAGGGCGAGACGATCACCCGCCGCCGGTTCATGACCGGCACCGCGCACGGCGACCGGGGCGGTCGCCGCGGCCGTCGTTCGCGCTGCCCGCGCTCGGCTTTGCGCTCGGCCCGATCTTCAAAAGCAACCCGCACCGCTGGGAAGTCGTCGGCAACATCTACCAGTTCCCCGACAACAACTACGTCCCGGTCGTGATCACGCTCACGCCAAACATCGGCGAGGCGGGCAAGTCGACGGTATACATGCGCAAGTTCAACCCCGAAATCGACACCGACGCCGCCGACGTGGACTCGCACACGCCGTACATCGCGATCTCCAGCCGCTGCGCCCACGTCGGCTGCCCCGTGCGCTGGGTGGACGCCTCCGAGCGCTTCATCTGCCCCTGCCACGGCGGCGTGTACGACCTGCTCGGGCGAAGGGTCGGTGGGCCCCCAGTCCGGCCGCTCGACCGCTTCTACACGCGCGTGAACGGCGAAAACGTCGAAGTCGGCCCGCGCTTCAGCGTCAACAGCCAGCTGCGTCGCTTCTCGCCGCGCGACCCCGGCGAGCCGCTGGACGGCATCGGCCAGTACCTGTACCCGTCGCGTCCCGGCGCCCAGAAACTCTAGCCCCGGATCGCCGCCCACACGCCACCGTGCCCAAGCTCCCCGCCCCCCCGCTCCCAGCCCCGCTGAAGACGCCGCCGCCGCGTCCCGGAGAGGGCAACGGCAACGGCGGGCCGCGTCGAGGACGCCAAGCAGGCTGGGGTCGCGGTCGTCGACTGGGTCGACGAGCGCACCTCGCTCAGCGGCGCCGCGCGCTGGCTGATGTTCCGCAAGGTGCCCAAGGGCACCAACTGGTTCTACACGCTCGGCTCGGCCACGATGTTCGCTTTCCTCAGCCAGGCCGTCACCGGCGTGTTCCTGGCGATGTACTACCGCCCGGACCCCGCCGGCGGCGCCTACGAATCGATCCGCTACGTCACCAACGACGTGTTCCTCGGCCAGTTCGTGCGCGGCATGCACAAGTGGGGCTCGAGCGTGATGGTCGTGCTCGTGTTCCTGCACATGGCGCGCACGTTCTTCTTCGGCGCCTACAAGTACCCGCGCGAGCTCAACTGGGTGATCGGCGTGGTGCTGCTGATCCTGACGATGGTGATGTCGTTCACCGGCTATCTGCTGCCGTTCGACCAGCGCGCCTACTGGGCGACGATCGTCGGCGTCAACATCAACGGCACCGGCCCGCTGATCGGGCCGTACCTCAGCGACTTCCTGCGCGGCGGCTCGGAATTCGGCGCGACCACGCTGTCGCGCTTCTATGCGATCCACATGCTGCTCGTCCCCGGCCTGCTCGCGGCGCTGATCGGCGCGCACCTGTACCTGGTGGCCAAGCTCGGCACGACCGCGCCGCCGTGGACGAAAGCCGAGAAGCGCCACGAGCTGCGCGAGACCGAGGTCTAGCGTGGCGCTCAACACCGGCCGGCCCGCCGGCGATGAACCAGCGCGAGAAGGAGGAGTACCTCCGCGAGTACGCGCATCCTGAAGGCGCAGGGCAAGCCGTTCTTCCCGTACGCGGTCGCCAAGGACTCGATCATGGCGTGCGTGGTGATGGCGGTGATCATCACGATGTCGCTGGTGCTCGGCGCGGAGCTCGGCTCCAAGGCCAACCCGACGACCACCACCTACGTACCGCGCCCGGAGTGGTACTTCTTCTTCCTGTTCGAGGTCCTGCGCATCATCAGGACGCCGAGCCTCGTGCCGCTCGCGACGATCGGCGTGCCGACGATCTGCATGATCCTGCTGTTCCTGCTGCCGTTCTACGACCGCGGCCCCGAGCGGCGCCCCGAGCGGCGCCCGATCGCGACGATCACGGGCATCGCCGTGATCTGCGCGATGGCGTACCTCACCTACTCGGGCGCCAACGCCGGCTCGCCCACGGCGATCGAACTGGCGACGCCGACGGCGGTCCGCGCAGGCCGGCGGCACGGCGCTGGCCGAATACGAAGCGGGCCGGAAGGTCGTCGCCCAGTCGGGCTGCCTGGCGTGCCACAAGCTCGGCGACAACGGCAACTCGGGCCCGGGCCGCCGCTCACGAACATCGCTACCCGGCTCCCTCGCCAGGCGATCGCGCGGACGCTCGTGAACCCGACCGCGCCGATGCCGTCATTCAAGAACCTGCCCGCGAAGAAGTTCGAAGCGATCGTCAACTTCCTCTCGCAGCTCAAGTAGCCGCGCCCGTGCCCGCCCGCCTGCGAGACGGCGCACCCGGCGACGGGGCAAACGCCGGCAGGCTGGAGGCGGCGGAGGTGCGCGCGATGTTCGACCGCATCGCGGGCGTGTACGACCCGCTGAACACCGCGATGACCGCCGGCCTGCACCACCGCTGGCGCGCGCGCGCCGCCGACGATGGCGCGCGTCGGCCCGGGCAGCCGCGTGCTCGACGTCGCCACCGGCACCGGCGATCTCGCGATCGAGCTCGCGCGCCGCGTCTCGCCGGGCGGCGAGGTCGTCGGCAGCGACTTCGCCGAGGGCATGCTCGATCGCGCTCGCGCCAAGGCCGCCGCCGCGTCCGAGAGCCAGCGTGCGCCCGCGCTTCGAATGGGCCGACGCGATGGAGCTGCCCTACCCCGACGACTCGCTTCGACGCCGCGACCGTCGGCTTCGGCGCGCGCAACTTCGACGACCTCGCGCGCGGGCTCGCGGAGATGGCGCGCGTCGTGCGGCCCGGGCGGGCGTGTGGTCGTGCTCGAGATCACCACGCCCGACGCGCGCGCCGCTGTCGCTCTTCTACCGGCTGTGGTTCGACCGGATCGTGCCCGCGCTCGGGCGCCTGGCGGGCGCGCTCGCACGCGCCGCTCGCGCCGGCGCGGCTCCGCGGGTCGAGGGCACGATCGCGCAGGCCTACACCTATCTGCCCAACTCGGTCAAGCGCTTCCCCGGGCCCGCGGCGCTCGCCGCCGAGCTGGAGCGCGCGGGCCTGGCGCAGATCAGCTACGTGATCACCGCCGGCGGCATCGTCGCGATCCACGCGGGCACAGTGCCCGGCGAACGGGCATCATGAGCGCAGTGCAGCAGCACGGCGGCAAGCGTTCCGCGTGGAGGAGGTCGACGGACTCGACGCGATCATGCGCCGCGGCGGCGACGGCCTGCGAGAGCGCATGGAGCGCACCGAGCGCCACCTCGAGCGGGTGACCGCGCAGGCCGGCACGCCGCTCGCCTCCCACGCCAACGCCACCGTGCTCGCCGGCGGCAAGCGCCTGCGCCCGCTGCTCGTCGTGCTCGCCGCGGAGTCCGCCGGCGGGCCGCCGCAGACGCCCGACGGAGAGGAGCGCCTCGTGCGCGCGGCCGTCGCGGTCGAGCTCGTGCACTCGGCGACGCTCGTCCACGACGACCTGATCGACGGCGCGCTGCTGCGCCGCGGCCACCCCACGGTGGCCGCCGTCGCCGGCCGCCAGATGGCGGTCGCGACCGGCGACCTGCTGTTCTCGCGCGCGTTCGCCGAGCTCGCGCGCAACGACGACGCCGCGCAGCTGTGCGCCCTCTCGCGACGCCAGCTCGGCGCTCGCCGAAGGCGAGCTGCTGCAGCGCGAGGACGCCTACGCCGCGCACGTGGCCGTCGAGCGCTACCTGCGGCGCTGCGAGCTGAAGACCGCCGCGCTGTTCGAGGCCGCGTGCCGGCTCGGCGCGCTGACGGCCGCGCACGGCTCGAGCGAGCTCGCCGACGCGCTCGGCGCGTTCGCGCGGCGCATCGGCCTCGCCTTTCAGATGCTCGACGACGTGCTCGACGTCTCCGGCCCGGTCGAGCGGACGGGCAAGTCGCGCGGCACCGATCTGCTCGACGGCACCGTCACGCTGCCGTTCATCCTCGCGCGCGAGCGCGACCCCGAGCTCGCGACGCTTCGACCTCGGCTCGCTCGGCGGGCGCCGACGCCACGCGAGCAAGACCCGAGGCGCTGTGCGAGCGCATCGCCGCCACCGGCGCGCTCGACGAGGCCCGCGAGCAGGCGCTGGCGGTCGTCGCCGAGGCCAAGGCGGCGCTGCCGGCGATCCTGCCCGGACGGTCGCTCGGTGCTGCTGGACCTGGTGGCCGACGCGGTCGTCGAGCGCTACCGCTAGTTCGCGCATGTCAGAAGTCGCTCGGGCAGGATCAGGTCGGCGTCGAGCGCTCGCGCGAAGAACTCGATTTCCTCGGACATGTTCGCGTGCGTCATCCGCCGCAGATCGCCGAGCAGCGCGCTCGACCCTCGGTCGAGCTCGTCGTCCAGGCGTTCGACGGCCGTCTGGTCGAAGACGCCTTCGCGACGGGACTCGCACTCGGGACAGCGCAGCACGATGCGCCAGTGCCGCGGGCCCTCCTCGGACCAGTCGAGCGGGAACACCAGCTCGCCGGCGCAGTGGAAGCAGATGTGCAGCTGGGCCGGGGCGCAGGTGCCGTCGGCGGCCTGGCCCGTGCGCACCGTACACGGCGCCCGTCGGATTGCCGACCTGCTGCTGTGGGCGATGCTCCATGTCGGGTTCCCTTTCGGATTCCATATCGATCTGGGGCGTCATCGACGCGTAGAGCTGGGGGCCTTTAGCCGCGCGGACCGATCACTGGCACGGTGGTAGGTTCATAAGGCCCATGGCCAGCGCGATCCGCACGATCGGTCACGAGGATCGGCTCAGCCTCGTGGACCACCTGGAAGAGCTGCGCACCCGCCTGATCATCAGCGTCGCGGTGCTCGCTCGTCGCGTTCGGCATCTGCCTCTGGCAGAACCATGCGCTGCTGCACGTCATCAACAAGCCGCTGAAGGCGCAGACGACCAAACAGGTCGCCAAAGGCGAGGGCACAGTCGGCCAGGCGGTCCTCGCCCAGCGGGGGCTGCTCAACCTCGCCGCCAGCACGCAGACGGCGCTGGGCGTGCTCGCCAAGCCCGACAGCGGCCTCTCCGCCCACGCCCGCGCCCAGCTCGTGCCGCTGATCGGCGCGCTGAAGGCAGACGTCGCGAAGGTGCCGCGCAACCCCGTCGGAGACAATCCGGCGACGCTCGGCATCGGCGAACCGTTCACGACGACGATCACCGTGACGCTGTACTTCGCGCTGATCGTCTCGCTGCCGGTGATCCTGTTCGAGCTCTACGGCTTCATCCTGCCGGCGCTCGAACCGCACGAGCGCCGCGTCGCGATGCCGCTTGCTGATCGCCGTGCCGTTCCTGTTCGCCGCCGGCGTCGCGTTCGGGTACTTCGTCGTGCTCCCGGCCGCCGTCCACTTCTTCGTGAACTTCAACTCCAGCGAGTTCAACACGCTCGTGCAGGCCAACCCGTACTACAGCTTCGCCGCCACCGTGCTGCTGGCGATGGGCCTCGTCTTCCAGGTGCCCGTCGTGATCATCGGCGCCACCCGCCTGGGGATCGTGACCCCCAGGCAGCTGCGCAAGGGCCGGCGCTACGCGGTCGTGGCGTGCGCCGCCGTCGCCGCGTTCCTCCCCGGCGACGTGATCACGCTGCTCCTCGAGACCGTGCCGCTGTATCTGCTCTACGAGGTCAGTATTCTGATTGCCGCGCTTGTCGGACGGGCCGAGCGTGCCCGGCCCGGGAGGGCAGCGCGCACACTGCAGGCGTCGGGAATCCCCCGGGGGATCCGGCGTCACAACCACCGGAGGACCCAGCGGAGCCGACCGTGCAGGACCTGATAGACCACATAGACCCAGGGCTTTCGGACTGATGCTGTTCGACTCTGAGAGGTCGCCGGCGCCGGCGCTTCGTGCGCGTGCTCTACACCGGCCTCGCGCTGCTGATCGGTCTCGGGCTCGTCGGCTTCGGCATCGGCGGCGGCTTCGGCGGCGGCGGGCTGTTCACGTCGCTCAACAGCGGCGAAGGCAGCGGCAGCACGAGCTTCTCCGGCCAGATCAAGAAGTACCGGAAGCTCACCCGCGAGCAGCCGAAGAACCTCAGCGCGTGGGAGAACCTGACCAAGAACCTGCTGCACGAAGCGGGCGGCGAACAGTACGTGACCTCAGCCGGAGCCGTGACCAGCAAAGGCAGTCGTCCTGTTCAAGGAAGCATCGCTGGCGTGGGACAGCTACATCGCGCTGAACCCGCCCAAGCCCAACGTCGAACTTGCGCAGCTGATGGAGACCGTGTACAGCGAAGCGGGCCTCAACGAACCCGCCAAGGAGGTCGAAATCCTCCAGATCGCGGTCGCCGCCAAACCGACCAGCGCGGCGCTCTACGCGCAGCTCGCCCAGTACGCCTACAAAGCCAAGAACCCCAGCCTCGGCGACCTCGCCTCGACAAGGCCGTCAGCCTCTCGCCGGCGTCGGAACGCGTCCGCGTCAAGAACGCGCTCGCCGAAGTCAAGACGAACCCCTCCGGCGAAAAGACCTACACGCTCACGACCAACGGCAAAACCTACGCGGGCAAGCTGAACGCCAAAGGCGAATTCAAAGCGACCGAAGTCAAATCGACGCCCACCACGACGGCGAAGTCGACGACCACTCCCGCCACGAAGTCGACGACCACCGCGACGACGCCGGCCACGACCACGAAGGAAAAGTAGCCGGCACCGACGGCTCCGCGGCGGGCCGCGCGGATCCCAGGCGCATCGGCGGGATCGTCGGCTGAGGCCGCTGGCGCCGCGCGCGCTTGGATAGAATCAACGCTCGAGCCGGCCGACCTCGCCGGCGCCCTCACGGGCCGTTAGCTCAACCGGCAGAGCAGGGGCCTCTTAAGCCCAAGGTTCCGGGTTCGATTCCCGGACGGCCCATTTCTTCGGACGTTGCGCAAGCTTGGCGCGCGACGATGCTGCAGGTGGGTTGGGCACCGGTTTGGTCTGTCCGTATGGACGAGCAATCGATTAATCGTCTGATCGGATCGGCGAAGGGACGTGTTGCGTGAAAAGATCACAAAGCCAGTTGACATTATGCGGATTCTGTCCTAGGGTGCGCCGCGGGTGGCAGACCCGGTTGGGTCGCAAGCCCTCAAATCGCAAGCCAACGTCAACAAAGGAAGACAAAGATGCTTCAACTGACCTCATCCAGCGCACCCCGTAGCGGGTTGCAAGGCCGACTGCAGATGCTGATCGGCGCCGTCACGATCGTCGTGGGAGCGGCCGTGATCGCTCTGGTCGCCGCCAGCTCCGCGCTGGCGGCGACGCCCACGCCGCCGCCGCCGCTGACGATCCTCACGTCCTCGCCGTTCGTCGCACAGGGCGGTGACTTCTTCATCTCGCCGTTCGGGGACGCGAGCACGTACGCCAACGGCCCCGAGATCGTCAACAGCCAGGGCGACGTCGTGTGGTTCCAAGCTGTCCCCGCGGGCGAGGAGGCGAGCGACTTCCGCGTCCAGACATACGACGGCCAGCCGGTGCTGACGTGGTGGCAGGGCACGGGGCTCGGCGGCCTCGCGACTGGGACCGACTACATCTACAACGAGCACTTCCAGCAGATCGCGACCGTCAGCGCCGGCAACGGCCTCAGCGCGGATGGCCACGAGTTCCTGATCACACCGTGGAACACGGCGCTGATCCTCTCCTACACGACCGCGACCGCCGACCTCACGTCGATCGGCGGCCCGGCGGACCAGACGGTGATCAACGGCGTCGTGCAGGAGATCGACATCGCCACGGGCAGGGTGCTGTTCCAGTGGAACAGCGAGGACCACGTCCCGTTCAGCCAGAGCGAGCAGCCGCTGCCGGCCTCGGCCAGCACACCGTGGGACTGGTTCCACATCAACGCCGTCAAGCTCGACACCGACGGCAACCTGCTGATCGACGCCCGCGACACGTGGACGACCTACAAGGTCAACCGCTTCAACGGGAGCATCATCTGGCAGCTCGGCGGCAAGGACTCGAGCTTCAAGCTCCAGGCGGCGCCCGGGCAGGTGCTCGACAGCGCGGGCGAGATCTTCGCCTGGCAGCACGATCCGCAGGCGCTGGGCAACGGCGTGTACACGTTCTTCGACAACGACTCCACCGGAGCCCCGCTGCTCCCCTACAGCCGCGAGGTGACGGTGAGGTTGAACCCGTGGGACCACGTCGCCACGCTCCTGGCCTCCGACGACCAGCCCGAGGGCCTGTCGGCGCCGTCGCAGGGCAACGCGCAGACCACACCCGAGGGCAACGTCGTCGTCGGCTGGGGCGCGCTGCCGTACTTCTCGGAGTTCAGCCCGTCCGGCAGGCTCATCTTCAACGCTGAGTTCCCGGCTGGCGTGAACACCTACCGCGCCTACCAGTTCCCGTGGCCCTCGCGCCCCGGCTACGGTGGGCCGTTCGGCCTGTAGGACCGCCATGGGCGAGCGCGCGCGTCGGTGTACCGTTGAGGTATGTCCGGGCGCGCGCGCATCGTCCTGTTCGGGTCAGCCGCCGTGCTCGTGATCGCGGGCGGGGTGTGCGCTGCGGTGGTCGGGGGTTTGACGGGCGAAGTCCTGACGATCGTGCTTATCTCCGGCGGGCTGACCGGCGGCCTGCTGCTGCTGTTCCTGGACATCGGGCTCGGCGAAGAAAGCGACCTCGCTCGCGACGAGGCGCGCCGGCGCAAGCGTGAGCTGCGCGCACTCGAGCTCACCAGCCGCCGGCGGCTACCGCGACGGCCGCGGCGTCCGGGCTGAGCCAAAGGCCAGCCCCGGGGGGCCCCTCAGGACTGCGGGCGCAGCCCGTTGCCGCCGATGATCGTCTGCGCGGCCCGGCGTCCGTCCACACGGTCTGCTCGCGCCCGGGCCCGACGCCGATCAGCGCGACGGGCGCGCCGACGTGCTCGGCGATGAACTCCAGGTACTCGCGCGCCCCGTCGGGCAGGTCCGAGAGCGTGCGGCACTCGCCGAGGTCCTCCTTCCAGCCGCGCGAGCTCGGTCAGCTCGGCGGTGGTGTGGTGGAGCACCGTCTGGTGGTAGGGGAAGTCCTCGAACTCGGCGCCGTCGGCGCCGCGATAGCTCGTGCACACCTGAATGCGGTCGAGCCCGGAGAGGACGTCGAGCTTGGTCACCACCAGCGCGGTCAGCGTGTTCAGGCGCGCGGCGTAGCGCAGCGCGACGAGGTCCAGCCAGCCGGTGCGCCGCGGGCGCCCGGTCGTCGTGCCGAACTCGCCGCCGCGCTGGCGGATCGTCTCGCCCATCTCGTCGTGCAGCTCGCTGGGGAACGGGCCGGCGCCGACACGCGTCGTGTAGGCCTTGGAGATGCCCCAGATCTCGTCGATCGCCTTCGGCCCGATGCCGCTGCCGACGCACGCCGCCCCGGACAGCGGGTTGGAGGAGGTGACGAACGGATAGGTGCCGTGGTCGATGTCCAGCATCGCCCCCTGCGCGCCCTCGAGGATCACCGTCTTGCCGTCGTCGAGCATCTCCCACATCAGCTTCGAGGTGTCGGCGATGTGCTGCTCGAGGCGGTGGCCGTAGGTCAGGTATTCCTCGGTCATCGTGTGCAGGTCGAGCGCCGGGTCCTTCTCGAACGGGCGCAGCGACAGCCGCTTGGGCTCCATCGCGGCGACGATCTTCTTCTTGAGGATCTTCTCGTCGAGCAGGTCCTGCACGCGGATGCCCAGGCGCGCCGCCTTGTCCGCGTAGCACGGGCCGATCCCCCTGCGCGTCGTGCCGATCTGCAGGCTGCCGAGCTTCGCCTCGCCGGCGGAGTCCAGCAGCAGGTGGTAGGGCATGATCAGGTGGGCGTTGGCCGAGATGCGCAGGCCGCTGACGTCGACGCGCCGCGCGCGCAGCGCGTCGAGCTCGTCGATCAGCACCTTCGGGTCGATCACCACGCCGTTGCCGATCACGCAGCGCTTGCCCGGGTACAGGATCCCCGAGGGGATCAGGTGCAGCTTCCACTCCTGATCGCCCCTGACGATCGTGTGCCCCGCGTTGTTGCCGCCCTGGAAGCGCACGACGGCGTCGCCGTGCTCGGCGAGCAGATCGGTGATCTTGCCCTTGCCCTCGTCGCCCCACTGGGCGCCAACTATCACTATGCCTGGCATGCCGAGAGGAGTTTAGGACCCGCGCGAGCTTCGCCTCAGCGGGCGGGCCGGGCGATCTCCGTGTGCTCGGCGCGAAACTCCCGGCGCTTGTCCTCGCCCCACAGCGGGATCGGGTCGCCGCAGATCTCCACCAGGCGCGAGACGGTGCGTGCGCCCGAGCCGCTCGGACAGCTCGTCGGGCATCAGGTTGGTGGTCGCCACGATCGCTCGCTCGGCCTCGTAGCGCGCGTTGACGATCGAGTACAGCTGCTCGAGCACCCAGTCGGTGCGGTTCTCGGCGCCGAGGTCGTCGATGTGCAGCAGGTCCACCGCGGTGAGCCGGTCGAGCAAGTCGAGCATGCCGCCATCCGCCTGCATCGACTCGCGCAGCAGGTTCAGCAGCCGCGGCAGCGAGTAGATCGCGACGGAGCGGCCCGCGTCGAGCGCCGCTTTCGAGACGAGCATCGCGAGCGTCGTCTTGCCGGTGCCGACGTCTCCCTTGGATCCACAGCCCCTGTCCAGCGTCGAGCTGCTTGCTCGATCGCGCGCACGTAGCGGCGGACCAGCGGATCTGGTCGGGGGCGCTCCTGGCGATGTCGCTGACGGGAGGGCGATCGAAGGACACGCCCCGGTAGCGCCTGGGAATCCGCCCCTCGAGCCTGCGCGGTGCGCGCCGCGGCGATGCGCGTCGCCCGGCAGCCGCAGTCGCTGGCGGTGTTGGTGGCCTCGTCGATGACGAAGCCGCTGCCGTCGCACACGCCCAGCGGACACGCGCTGCCAGCGGTGCCCGCGCGTCGCGCGATCAGCTGCAGCGGCTCGCCGGCGTCGTCCCGTTGGCCTTCGCCGAACAGCTCGTCGCTCAGGTAGCTCGCCCGGGTCCTGGGCGCTCATTGCGCGTAGCGCTCGCCGGCGTAGTTCATGAACTTCGGGTACTCCTTCTGGAAGGTGAGCGTGACTTTGCCGACCGCGCCGTTGCGATGCTTGGCGATGATCAGGTCGGCCTCGCCGGGGCGCTCGGACTCCTCGTTGTAGTACTCGTCGCGGTAGATGAACATCACCAGGTCGGAGTCCTGCTCGAGGTTCCCGCTCTCGCGCAGGTCCGACAGCTGCGGCTTCTTGTCCGGGCGCGTCTCGACGGCGCGGCTGAGCTGCGAGAGCGCGATCACCGGCACGCCGAGCTCGCGCGCGAGGATCTTCAGGCCGCGGCTGAGCTCGCCGACGGCGGTCACGCGGCTGTCGTAGCGGCTGTCGGTGCGCATCAGCTGCAGGTAGTCGATGATGATCAGCCCAAGCCCGCCCTCGCACTGGCTGTGCAGCCGTCGCGCCTTCGCGCGGATCTCGAGCATGCCGACGTCGCTCGAGTCGTCCACCCACAGCGGCGCGCTCGACAGGCGCTGGCTGGCGCTCGAGGATCTTCGGCCAGCGCTGCTCGGCCACCCGGCCCTTGCGCAGCTCCTCGCCCTTGATCCGCGCCTGCGAGGCGACGAAGCGCTGGGCGAGCTCGGCCTCGGCCATCTCCAGCGAGAACAGCGCCACCGGCTTGCCGTGCTCGACGGCCGCGTTCTCGGCGATGTTGCACACGAGCGCGCTCTTGCCCATCGCCGGGCGCGCGGCGATGATGATCAGGTTGCCCGGCTGGAAGCCGCCGGTGATCTCGTCGAGGTCCTTGAAGCCCGACGGCGTGCCCGTCAGCGAGGTTCCTTCCAGCGACAGCCGGTGCAGCTTGTCGAGCTCCTCGTGCAGCACCTCCTCGATCGCGCGGAAGTCCTGCTGGCGGTCGTCGCGCGCGACCTCGAGCATCGCCTTCTCCGCCTGCTCGACGAGCTCGCGCGGCGGCGCCTCGTGGCCGAGCACGCTCTCCTGGATCTCGTAGGTGCTCTTCAGCAGGCGCCGCAGCAGCGCGTTCTCGCGCACGATCTGCGCGTAGCGGCGGGCGTGGCCCGCGGCCGGCACGACGCCGGTCAGCTCGTCCACGGTCGCCGCGCCGCCGACCCGCTCCGAGCTTGCCCATCTGGCGCAGGCGGTCGGTGACCGTCAGCACGTCGACCGGCTCGCTTTCGTTGTACAGCGCGAGCATCGCCTCGTAGATCGTGCCGTGGCGCTCGCGGTAGAAGTCCTCCGCGCGCAGCCCCTCTTCGATCACCAGCGCGTACAGCGAGCGGTCCGAGAGCAGGATCGCCCCGAGCACCGACTGCTCGGCGTCGAGGTTGTGCGGCGGCGTGATCACACCCGGCGCTGGCGCCGTTGGCGCCGTTGGCTGTCGAGACGGCGCTCATCGGTCGGGCCGAGTGTAGGGTCGCCGCTGGCCTCAGCCAGGAGGCGGTTCCCGCAAATCGCGGCAGTAAAAGGGATGGACGCACGCACGAACACATGTTCGCATCGCGCGAGGACGGAACCGCTGCGCGCGGTAGCTCGTTCTCGGCCAAGCGGAGCGAGTGAGGCGACTCGGCTCCCCGCCGCGTAAGCGGCCGGAGACGATCGACTCACTCGCGGAGCGCTATTTCTTGGCCACGACCATCGTCTTGATCGTGGCGGTCACGCCCTCGACCACCTCGACCACGACCATGTAGGTGCCGACGTTCTTGATCGGCTCGGGGAGGTGCACGTTGCGTTTGTCGATCCGCAGGCCGCGCGCTTCGCGGATCGCGCTGGCGATGTCCTGCGCGGTCACCGACCCGAACAGCCGCCCGTCGGCGCCCGCCTGCTGCGGGATCGTGAGGACCGTGCGGTTGAGCAGGTTGACGTTCTCCTGCGCGCGCTCGACCGCCTCGCGGGCGGCGCGCTCGGCCGCCGCCTGGCGCTGGCGGACGGTCTCGATCGCGCCCTTCGTCGCCGGCTGCGCGAGCTTGCGCGGGATCAGGTAGTTGCGCAGGTAGCCCTTGGAGACGTCGACGACGTTGCCCTGCTCGCCGAGCGTGTCGACGTCCTGCAGGAGGATCGCCTCGGGCATGCCACACCGCCTAGCGTTCGCGGTCTCGGTCGCCGCGTTCGCGGCGACCGCCGGGGCTGTCGTCGCGACCGCCCTCGTTGACGTACGGCAGCAGCGCCAGCTCGCGGGCGCGCTTGACCGCGCGCGCGATCTGCACCTGGTGGCGCCGGCACGAGCCGGTGATCCGCCGCGAGCGGATCTTGCCCTTCTCGGAGATGAACTTGCGCAGCGAGGCGACGTCCTTGTAGTCGACCTGCTCGACCTTGTCGCGGCAGTGCTGGCACGGCTTGCGCCGCCCGCTGCCGGGTCCGCCCTTCTTGTCGCGCCGGCGCACCGGCTTGCCGCGACCGCGTGCTTTGGCCATCAGCGCTCTCCGCCGCGGCTGCGGTGATCGTCGGGCGTGGCTGGGCTGGAAAACACTGGGACCTCGCTGTACTGGCTAGAACGGAATGTCGTCGTCGCCGGCTGCGCCGGCGACCGGTGCGGGCTGGAAATCCCCTTCGTCGACCGGGATGTCGCTGCCCTTGGAGGCTCCGTTGCCGGCGAACCCGCCTCCACCGGAGGCGTCATCGCGCGAGCCCAGGAACTGCACCGAGTCGGCAATGATATCGATTGCCTGGCGTTTTGCGCCCTCCTGGGTCTCCCACTCGCGCCACTCCAGGCGTCCGTCGATCGCGACGGGGCGTCCCTTGGACAGGTAGCGCGCGGCGTTCTCGCCCTGCGCGCCCCACACGGTGACGTTGAAGTAGTTGGGCTTGTCCTCCCATTCGCCGGTGCTCGGGTTCTTGCGGCGCGTGTTGCAGGCGACGCGCAGCTTGCACACCGAGTTGCCGCTCGGCAGCGAGCGCAGCTCGGGATCGGCGGTCAGGTTTCCGGTCAGCACGACCCGGTTGATGTTGGTGGCGGCCACGGCTGCTCTTCCTTTCGGCTTGTCTGCTCCTGCGGTCGCGCGGGACGCGTGGTCTGGCTCGTCGAGCTCGAGCATCGAGTCTAGAGCGGCGCTGCGGGCGCGACTCTCGCGCCGCGGCTCTGCGGGCTCCGATCCCGCTCATTGCGAAGACTCGCTTAGCGCGCCCGCGGCGAGGTGCGGAACACCTCGTCCCAGTAGGGCGCGCTGATCCCGAAGCCGCGCGTGTCGTCCTGGAAGTGGTGGCGCATGTGGCGCTCGCGCAGCATCCTCCCGAGCCGTCCGCGCGGGCGGAAGTGGTGCAGGTAGTAGTGGATCATGTCGTAGACCAGATAGCCGGTGAAGAAGCCCGCGCCGAGCGCCGGCGCGTAGCGCGAGCCGAAGATCAGGTACAGCACGCCGAACACGGCCGCCGCCAGCGGCACGCTCACGGCCGGCGGCATCACCAGGCGCAGCGGGTCGTTGGGGTGGTCGTGGTGGACGCCGTGGATGATCCAGTGCAGGCGCGCGCCGAGCCCGTCCTCGGGCTCGAAGTGGAAGACGAGCCGGTGCAGCCAGTACTCGAACAGCGTCCACAGCGCGTAGCCGGCGAGCGCCAGGCCGAGCGCCGCGAGCACGCTCACGTTCGACAGGCCCCAGGCCGCCAGCGCGACGATCGCCGGCAGGAAGATGATCACCGGGCACCGCCGGGTGCACGCGCGAGAGCGCGTCGAGCACGCGCGAGTCGAACATCGGCGGCGACGCGCGCAGCACGTCGGTCCGGCTCGCGGTTCGGTCGCTCATGTCCTCAGCCTCGGCCCAGCTCATGGGCCGATCTTATTACGCCCGCGGCCAGCGCGTAAGCGCCTGCTAGCCGAGCGCGTCCGGCGCGGTCGGCGCTAGGCCGGCTCGGCGACTCGCGACCTCGACGTCCACCTCGACCACGCCATCCGACGCGGTCTCGGGCGTCGCGCCTCGGTCTCGACGCGGCGCGCGCGGGCGCCGAGGACGAGCGCATGTCGGGCGCGTCGGGCACGCCCGGCCTGAGCTTGATGATGCGGAAGCGCATGCACGCCGTCGGTGATCCGCAGCGTGCGGTCCAGGCCGCTCGAGCAGCTCGACCGTGCCCGCGTGGAACTGCAGCAGGTGGTACTCGGCGCTCGTCTTTTTGTCGATCGGGTAGGTCAGCGGGCGCTCGCCCCACTCGTCGTGGCGCAGCAGCTCGCCCTGCGCCTCGATCGCGGCGCGCGCGTCGGCGACGATCTTCGCGCGCGCGCCCTCCTCCGCCTGCGGGTCGAGCAGCAGCACGAGATCGTATGTGGGTGCGGGCAGGGTCATGTCGCTCCGGCGCAAAGACTAGCGGGTCGAGCGCGCTCCCGCGCTGTCAGTGCGAGCGCCCTTGGCGCGGATGTCGGCGAGCTGCTCGTCGATCCAGTCGCCGGGGTCGCGCGAGGTGACGATCTGCGCGAGCCCCTCGCGCGCGGCGGCGGCGCTCGCGCGGGTCCATCGTCAGCGCGGCGTAGATCGAGTTGGCGAGCTCCTGGATGTCGAACGGGTTGACCGACAGCGCGTACTCGCCGAGCTCCTCGTGGGCGCCGGTGTTCTCCGAGAGGATCGAGACGCCCTCGCGCTCGTTGACGATCGGCCCCTCCTTGGCGACGAGGTTCATGCCGTCGAACATCGCGTTGACGAGCAGCACGTCGTAGTGCTTGTAGGCCGCCATCGCCTCCTCGAGGTCGTCGCGCAGCTTCAGCTGGATCGGCATCCAGTCGGGGGTGCCGTGGCGGTGGTTGACGACCGCCACGAGCGCCTCGATCCGCTCGAGGTACTCCGCGTACTGCGGCACGTCGGTCCGCGAGGGCATCAGCTGGGCGATGAACGTGACGCGCTCGGTGAACTCGGGGTGCTCCTCGAGGAACAGGTCGAACGCGGAGAAGCCGCGCAGCACGTTCTTGCTCAGGTCGGCGCGGTCGACCCGCAGGATCAGGAAGTCGCGGCGGCGGCGCAGCAGCTCCTCCTCGAACTCGCGCACGCGCGCGCTCTGCGCGATCTGGCGCGTCGCCCGGTGGTCGATCGGCAGCGGGTAGGCGCGGACCCACACCTCGCGCTCGCCCGACGCGCACCAGCCCGCGCTCGAAGTCCACCTCGAGGTCCATCAGGTCGCGGCAGCACTGCAGGAAGTTGTGCCGGTAGGAGCGCGTGTGAAAGCCGATGATGTCGTTCGCCAGCAGGCCCGTGAAGATCTCCTCGCGGATCCGCGTCGGCAGCACCCGCCAGGCGTCCGGCTGCGTCCACGGGATGTGGATGAAGTGGTGCAGGAACACGTCCGGGCGGGCGCGGCGCACGAGGTCCGGGAGCGTGTACAGGTGGTAGTCGTGGACCATCACCACCGGCTCGCTGCATGCCCTCGAGCTGCTCGACGACGGCGCGCGCGAGATCCTCGTTGACGACGTTGTAGCCGAACTCGAAGGCCTCGATCTCCTCGCGGCGGATGTCCGGCGCGTTCGACAGATCCCACAGGTAGTGCTGGATGAACCACAGCATCGGGTTGGCGAACACGTTGTAGAAGCGGTCGTAGGCGTCGGGGTCGCTGACCACGAGGCGCACCTGGTACTCGCCGCCGGCGGGCGAGCGCACCGGGAACGCGCGCCCGTCGTGCTCGCGCGAGACCTCCACGTCGTACTCGCTCATCGCCGAGGCGATCCAGATCGCTTCGCGGTGGGAGGCCAGGCCCGTCAGCGCCGTCACCAGCCCGCCGGAGCCGCGCTGGACCTCGCCGTGCGGCGTGGAACGTCACCGGCCCGCGGTTGCTCACCAGCACCAGCGGAGTCCGCTGTGCCGGCTCGCCGGTCATGCCCTCGCGCAGCTCGTTGAAGATCCGCAGGTAGTCGCGCAGGTAGCGCGGCGTGAGGAAGTGCTGGCGCACGTGCTCCTTGCCGCGCCTGCCCAGCGTGCGGCCGAGCTCGGGGTCGCGCAGGAACTCGATCGTGCGCTGGGCGCACTCCTCGACGCTCGAGACCAGGAAGCCGGTGACGCCGTCCTCGATCTGCAGCGGGATGCCGCCGACGTTGCCGCCGACGAACGGGCGCGCCTTCCAGATCGCCTCCGAGACCGTCAGCCCGAAGCCCTCGCGCGTGGACTTCTGGATCAGCACGTCGGAGTGCGACTGGAAGGCGTTGACCTCGATCGCGCCGACGTTGTTGAAGTTGTTGAGGATGTGGATGTCGGGGTCGCCGTCGGCGTGGGCGATGGTGGCGTTGAAGAAGTCCCAGCCCTCGGGGTCGTCGCTGGCCATCGAGCCGACCAGCGCGAGCTGCACCTCGGGCATCGTCTCCTTGACCTGGCGGTAGGCGTCGATCACGCCGAGCGGGTCCTTCCAGGGGTCGAAGCGCGAGACCTGGCAGATCAGCGGCCGGTCGACGTCGATCCCGAACTGGCCGCACACGAACGCGCCGTCCTCGGGCGAGAGCGCCATGTTCTTCGGCGTCAGCGGGTCGATCGCCGGCGGCACCACGTTGACTTTGCCCTTCATCCCCTCGGGCACGTACTCGCGCATGTGGAACAGCGACTGCGGGTAGTCCTCGATGTAGGGCAGCAGCTGCGCGATCGTGTCCGGGTTGGGGGTCGACAGGTCGATGTGGCAGCGCCACACCCAGCCCTTGGCCTTCTCCGGCACGAGCTGGCACAGCGCCGCCGGCTGCGGGTCGTGCACGAGGCACACGTCCCAGCCGCCGCGTGAGCTCGCGGGCGTTGATCTCGTTGTACTTGCGCCATGTCGCCCACTGCTCCTCGTCGAGGTCCTGCGGGGCGCCCTGGAGGGCGTTGTGCATCAGCTTGGTCGCGTTGAAGAACTCTTCGCGGCCGTAGATCACCTGCCACTCGCAGTCCAGGCCGACGTCGCGCATCAGCGGCACGAGCGTGTACAGGATCTCCGAGACGCCGCCGCCGAACGCGGTCGCGGAGATGTGGACCACGCGCTGGCCCTGCAGCGGCTCGGCCAGCTCGCGGATTTCGGCGATCAGCTCGCGCCCGCAGATGTGCGTGTAGTCGGCGAGCGTCTTGTTGGCGACGGCGACGGGCTGCAGCACGCGGCGGCACGATACCTAACGGCGACGCGCAGGACCCGGGCGACGCGCGTCCGCGCGCGTCTGCGGGCGGCCTGGCCGTCGGCGGCCAGCGCAGCACGTGCGAGAGCCGACGCCGCGGACTATGGTCTAGGGGCATGCTCAACGGGCGCCTGTACCGCGCGGCATTCGTGCCGTTCCTGTTCGCGCTCGCGATCGCCGCGTTCTCGCTCGGCTCCGCGCCCGGCGCCGCTGACCTCGACGCTCGCGCCCGACGCCTTCGAAGGCGCCCCGCGCGTTCGCCGAACTGCAGAGCCTCGCCAAGCACTTCCCCCAGCGCCGGCCGGGCAGCCCCGGCGACGAGGCGCTGGCGCGGCTATGTCGGCGCGGCAAGCTCGAAGGGCTCGGCGGCACGGCCGGCGGCGGCTTCTCGGTGCACACCTACCGCTTCGCACGCCCAGACGATCGACGGCGAACGCTCGCTGAGCACCGTCGTCGCGCAGCGCCCCGGCTCGACCAGCGCCGCCGCCGATCGTGATCCTCGCGCACCGCGACGCCGCCGCGACGGGCTCGGCGGCGGAACTGTCCGGGACGGCCGCGCTGCTGGAGCTGGCGCGCGTGTTCGCCGCGCGCGAGACCAAGCGCACGATCGTGCTCGTCTCGACGAGCGGCGGCAGCGGCGGCGACGCGGGCGCGCAGCTGCGATCGAGCTCCCGCGGTCGGCGGCACCGCCGGCGGACGGCTGCACGGGCCGTTCGACGCGGCGATCGTGCTCGGCGACCTCGCCGGCGCGCGCGCGCGCCAGCCGTTCGTCGTGCCGTTCTCCGACGGCCTCGGCTCCGCGCCGCTCGAGCTCCAGCGCACCGTCGACGCGGCGATCGCCCAGGAGGCCGGCATCGACCCGGGTGCGCCGAGCACGCTCGGGCAGCTCGCGCACCTGGCCTTCCCGCTGACCGTCGGCGAACAGGGCGTGCTCGAACGCCGGCGGCATCCCGGCGGTGCTCGTGCAGGTCTCCGGGCGAACGGGGCCCGCCCGTCGCCGGATGTCGACAGGCCGCGTGAGCATGGAACGCCTGGAAGGCTTCGGCCGCGCGGTGCTGAGCGCGGTCGACGCGCTCGACACCGCGCCGGACGTCGCGCAGGCGATGCAGACCGGCGCTGCTGCTGCAGCACAAGACGATGCCCGCGTGGGCGCTGCGGCTGCTCGTGCTGACGCTGCTGCTGCCGCCGCTCGTCGCTGCCGCTGGACGGGCTCGCACGCGCGCGCCGCCGGCGGCTCGCGGTCGGGCGCTGGACGCTGTGGACGCTGAGCTGCGCGCTGCCGTTCTTCGAGCTGCGCGGTGTTCGCGTACGTGCTCGGCTGGCTCGGGGTGCTCGGCGCGGCGCCCGCGCGCGCCGGTGCTGCCGGGCGCGCTGCCGTTCGCCGGCGCGGGCCGTGACCGCGGTCGTGGCGCGTCGCGCTGACGTTCGCGCTGGCGTGGCTGCTGTGGGGCGCGCTGCTGCGGCGCCTGGGCTGGAGCGTGCGCCCCGACCCCGAGGTGGCCGGCCTGTCGCTGCTGCTCGTGCTGCTCGCGGTCGGCGCTGCTCGCGTGGGTCGGCAACCCGTTCACCGCGCTGCTCGCGCTGCCGGCGCTGCACCTGTGGCTGCTGCTCGCCGCGCCGGAGCGGCTGGGATCGGGCCGCCGCCCGCCGCCTGCTCGCGCTCGCGCTCGTCGCGCTCGGCGTGCTGCCGCTGGTGGCGCTGATCGTCTTCTACGCCCACCAGCTCGGGCTCGGCGTCGGCGATGTGGCGTGGACTGGGCGTGCTGCTGCTCGCCGGCGGCCACGTCGGGCTCGGCGGGGCGGTCCTGTGGAGCGTCGCGTTCGGCTGCGTCGCGGCCGCCGCGATGCTCGCCGCTCGGCCGTCGCGAGCGCGCCGGCTGGCGTGCAGCGCGATCGAGCGGGTCGAGGTCACGATCCGCGGGCCGCTGTCCTACGCCGGGCCGGGATCGCTCGGTGGTACGGAGTCGGCTCTGCGACGATAGGTGGCGGTGTCCGAGTCGCTACCACCAGCAGCGCCTGACGCGGCAGAGCTCGCGCCGGCGAGCCAGCGTCGCTCGGCGGCGGCGCGCGCGCTGCACGCGGTCGCCGTCGCTGATGATCGTCGTCGGCGCGCTGGCGCTGCTCGACGCGCTGGTCACGCTCGTCTGGCAGGAGCCGATCACGGCGCTGTACGCGCTGCATCAGGCAGGATCATCTGAACGGCGAGCTGCGCAAGGTCGAACGCGCCGCGCCGACGCCCGCTCGAGCGCGCACGCTGGCGAGCCTGCCGGACGAGCGCGCCCGCATCGCCTTCCTCGCCGGCGAGCTCGAACGCCACGCCGCGCGACGGCGCCGCCGTCGGGCGCATCGTGATCCCGCGGGTCGACGCCAGCTACGTCGTCGTCAACGGCACCGACACCGAAGACCTCGAGCAGCGGGCCGGGCATCTACTCGGAAACGCACTTCCCCGGGATCCCCGGCACGACCGCCATCGCCGGGCACCGCACGACCTACCTGGCGCCGTTCCGCGAAATCAACCTGCTGAAACCCGGCAACCACATCCTGCTGTCGATGCCCTACGCGCACTTCACCTACACCGTCACCGGCCAGCGGGTCGTGTGCGCCCGACGACGTCCAGCGCCGCCGTCTCCGAGGTCGGCTACAGCCGCCTCGTGCTGTCGGCGTGCACGCCGCTGTTCACCGCCGAAAAACGCCTGCTCGTGTACGCGCGACTGACGCGCACCGTGCCCGGTGGGCGCCGCGCGCGTGCTCCCCGGCGGCGCGATCCCGCAGCCGATCGAAGCGCAGCCGCCCGCGTCGGTGGCGCCGCGCGCCGCGCGCCGGGCGCTACCAGCGATGCTCGTATCCCTCGATCCGCACAGCGTCTCCCCGCTCGTCTGAGAAGCGCCGCGCCGGGCGTTCCCGCGTAGCACCTCGCCGATCCAGCTGACGCGCACGTCGCCGAGCTCGGCGACGGCCGGCCTCGATGCGCGCGCGGTCCACGGCGGCGGCGCAGAAGCACAGCTCGTAGTCTTCGCCGCCCGCCGCCGCCAAGCGCCAGGGCGGCATGCCGAGCTCGGCGGCGACCTCGGCCACGCCCGCGTGCGAGCGGCAGCGCGGCGAGCTCGACGCGCAAGCTCCACGCCGCTCGCGCGCCCGATGTGCGCGGCGTCGGTCGCGAGGCCGTCGGAGAGGTCGATCATCGCGTGCACGCCCGCCGCCGCGAGCGCGCGCCCCTCCCGCAGGCGCGGCATCGGCGCGCGGGCGCGGGCCAGCGCGGCCTCGCGTCGCAGGCGTGCGCGCGGCGCGGCCCTCCATCACTGCGAGCGCGGCGCCGGCGGCGCCAAGGCTGCCGGTCACGCCGACGAGGTCGCCGGCGCGCGCGCCGTCGCGGCCGACCAGCTGCTCGGCGTCGTCGGCCCAGCCGACCGCCGTGACCGACACCGTCAGCACCGGCGCATCGCACGACGTCGCCGCCGGCGATCGCCGTGCCCGTCCTGCTCGGCCAGCGCGTGCGGCGCCGCGCACGAGCTCGAGCGCGCGCTGCTCGCCGAAGTCCGCGGGCAGGCCCAGCACGAGGTAGGCCTCGCCCGGCGTCGGCGCCCATCGCCGCCAGGTCCGAGAGCGCGCCCGCGAGCGCGCGGTGGCCGACCTCCGCGGGCGTCGCCCAGCCCTCCTGCAGGCGGAAGTGGACGCCGTCGATCATCGCGTCGACGCGAGGTCACGCACACCGCTCGCGCGCGCACGACCGCGGCGTCGTCGCCGATCCCGCGCATGACCCGGTCGGCCGCGCGCGAGCTCGCCAGCTCGGCCGCGATGGATTCGATCAGGGAGCGCTCAGCGATGCCGGTGTCGCGCGTCCGTGCTCAGCGGTGCCGGTAGACGATCCGCGCGCGGTCGAGGTCGTAGGGCGAGAGCTCGCAGCGAACGCGATCGCCCGGGAGGATGCGAATCCGAAAGCGCCGCATCTTGCCCGCGACGTGACCCGAGGACGACGTGGTCGTTGTCCAGCTTCACGCGGAACATCGCGTTCGGCAGGGCCTCGATCACCTCGCCCTCGAATTCAACCTTGTCCTCCTTCGCCACAGCGCATCCCATCTGGTCATCCGCGCCTTGCGAGGACGACCGTTCGTACTTGGTATCCAGAATCAAACTACCAGCGCGCCAGCCGCGAAGGGGCTTGGGTGGCTTCTGAGCGAGGCGGCTCAGCCCGGGGACGCGCCGCCGGTCTGCTTGTCGGCGGGTTCTTCGGCGGCGTGTTGCGGCCGGCGGTGTGCTCGGTGCTTCGGCTCGGGAGGACGGCGGGGCATTCGCTTCGGCAGGCGCCGTCTGGTGGCCTGCGCCCGGTTCTTGCGCCGGTGCCGAGCGGTGGTGGTGCGTCTTGTTGGTCGCGTGTTCGGAAGCTGGCGGCTTCCCGGGCGGCGAGCGCAAGCCCGGTGCTCGCGTAGTTGCCGTAGAACGGGCTCGTAGGAGATCGCTTCCTTGGACGGCGGGAATTCGGACGCACGGCTGGCCTTCGGTGACGGCGGCCATGTACGCGTGCCAGATTTCCGCCGGCAGGTAGCCGCCCTGCTGGGGCTCGCCGTGGACGTCGGTCATCGACACGCGCTTGTTCGGATAGCCCATCCACACGACCGTCGAGTAATTGGGCGTGTAGCCGTCGAGCCACGCGTCGACGAGTTCGCTGGTGGTGCCCGTCTTGGCGGCCGTCGGGCAGTCGATCGCCGAGCGTGCCAGCCGTGCCGCTCTCGACGTTTTCGTGGAGGATGCTCGTCTCGACCGCGGTGACGGCTTCGCTGAGCACTTTCACGCGCTGGGGCTTGCCCCAGTTTTCGTCGACCTGGCCGTCGGGGAACACGACCTTGGTGATCGCGATCGGCGTGTTGCGGTAGCCGCCGTCGGCGAGCGTCGCGTAGACGTCGGCCATTTCCAGCGGCGTGACCCCGAGTGTGCAGCCCGCCGAGCGCTTCCGCGGGGAAGCTCGAGCAGGTGCGTCTTGACGCCCATCTCGTACGCGGTGTGCGTGACCGTTTCCTCGCCGAGGTCGGCCGCGAGCTGCGCGTAGACGGTGTTGTCGGAGGTGAGCGTCGCCTGCACGAGGTTGATCGACTTGTTCAGCGAGGTGCCCTCGAACGTCTCGACTTTGTACTTCGGTTCCGCCGCCAGCCAGCCGGGTTCGAGCGTGTGCGAGAAGTAATACGTGCTGTACGGGTCGATGCCGCGCGTGAGCGCGTCGGCGAGGTCGATCGCCTTGAACGTCGAGCCGGGCTGGCGGTGGCCGTCGGCGGCGAGGTTGTACTGCGACTGCTCGTAGCTCTCGGACTCGGCCATCGCCTCGATGTCGCCGTTGTGCGGGTTGAGCGTGACGATCGCCGACGCTGGGTCGCCCGGCTCGTCGAGCACTTCGGCGATCGCTTTGCGCGCGAGCCGCTGCATGTTCAGGTCGATCGTCGTGTACACCTTCAGCCCGCCCTGTTCGACGGCCTTGGCGCCGTAGCGTTCGACCAGCTGCTGGCGGACGTATTCGAAGAAGAAGCGCTCTTTGCGTTTCGGAGTAGTAGTGGCCGGGGTGCACCTCCAGCGGCGCGGCCTCGGTCGCCCTGGCCTGCGCCCGCGCTGATGTAGTGCAGTTCGGCCATCTTCGCGAGCACCTCGTTGCGCCGTTCGCGGGCCGCCGTGGGATCAGGAACGGGTTGTACTGCGACGGCGCCTGCGGCAGGCCGGCGAGCAGCGCCGACTGCTCCAGATCGAGCTGCGAGACCGGCTTGTCGAAGAAGATGCGCGACGCGGCCTGCACGCCGACCGCCGTCTGTCCGCCGACCGTGCCGTAGGGGACGCTGTTGAGGTAGCTGGTGAGGATCGAGTGCTTGCTGTGGTGCTTCGTCGTATTCGATCGCGAGCTTCGCCTCGATGATCTTCTGCTTGAGCGTGTGCTCGTCGCCGCCGAGGTAGAGGTTGCGCATCAGCTGCATCGTGATCGTCGAGCCGCCCTGCAGCGGCGGCGCCGTCGCGTGATGTCCTTGACGGCCGCGCGGAAGATCCCCGTCAGGTCGACGCCGTCGTTTTTGTAGAAGCGCTGGTCCTCGATCGCCACCGTCGCGTTCTTGAGGTCGCCGGGGATTTCGCTCCCAGCCGACAGGGCGTGCGCAGTTCGTCGGACTGGATGAAGCCCAGGCGCGTGCCGTCGGCGGCGAACACCTGCGAGGAGCCGCCGCTCAGCAGCGGCGTGAGCGTGTCCAGCGCGGGCGCCGACTGGGCGACGTGCAGGACGTAGGCGACCGCGGCGATCACGCCGACGACGAGCGAGGTCGCGAGCACGGCGACGGTGACGAGCAGGAAACGCGTGCCCCCGCGGCGCTGGTGCCGGCGCTTTCGTGCTTGTACGGGACATCTCCGGGATTCGAGATTACCGTGCGCGTTGTGATTTCCTGCCGCTTGCCGATCGCGGCGATCTCTACGCTCGATGCCACGCCATGAACCCCGACACGCAGCTCGCACGCGTGCGACCACTCAGCTGGCCGCTCGAGCCGCTCGCCCGCGCCCGGCGGAGCCTGGCCCGTGCGCCCGTCGGCCGGCTCTGCGCTCGCGCGATCCCGGCGCGGATGCTCGCCGTGCGCGAGAGCTGGCGGGCGCTGTGGAGCTCGCGCCTGCTCGTGTGGGGCGCCGGGCGTCGCGACGATCGCTCGCGCTCGGCTTCGGGCCCGCAGCGCAAAGCGTTCGACCCGCCCGGGCGTGACCAGGGGCTTCGGCTGGCTCGGCAACCTGCTCGCGGCGCCGGCGGCGCGCTGGGACGCGGCCTGGTACCTGGTTATCGCGCGCTACGGCTACCGCCCCGACCTCGGCGTCGTACACGTCCTCGCGTACCGCCTTCTTCCCGCTGTATCCGCTGGGCCTGCGCGCGATCTCGTGGCTCGGCGCGCCGCCGGTGCTGGCGGGGGTGCTGCTGTCGGTGGTGGCGTTCGCGCTCGCGCTCTACGGCATCCACCGCCTGACGACGCTCGAGCTGGCGCGTGGCGCGAGCTCGACGCTGGCGCGCGATCGCGTCGCCGACGCGGCGCGGCTGGCGGTGCATGCTGACGGCGTTCGCGCCGATGGCGTTCTTCTTCTCGGCGGTGTACTCCGAGTCGCTGTACCTGGCGCTGTCGGTGGGGCTCTTCTGGAGCGCGCGCCACGGGCGCTGGATGTGGGTGGGCGTGCTCGGCGCGCTCGCCGGCGCCACGCGCAGCACCGGCCTGGTGCTGCGTGCTGCCGGCGCTGATCATCTACCTGTACGGCCCGCGCGAGGATCGTCTTCCCGATTTCCTCGCGGATCGCCCGTCCGTCCGCGGCGCGCGCCCGTGGGTCTGGAGCTCCGCCGCGGCCTGCCAGCCATCTTGCGCCCCCGCTACCGGCTGCGGCGCGACGCGCTGTGGCTGTGCCTGCTGCCGGCTGGGCGTGGTCCTGTACGGCGCCTACCTCGCGCTCGCGGGCGGCAACCCGCTGGCGCCGCTGCACGCACAGGAAGTCTGGAGCAGGCACTTCGCCGGTCCATATGTGGGCATCTGGGACGGCTTGAAGGCGGCGTTCGAGGGCGCCCGCCAGCTGCTGTCGTTCCAGCGCCACCACGTCTACTTCCCGACCGGCACGGACAGCCCGTTCGTGAGCGCCGGGCACAACCTGATGCTGTTCGCCTTCCTCGCGGCGGCGATCCCGGCGATCGTCGGCGTCGCTGCGCAGGCTGCCGCTCGCATACGGCGCGTACGTGATCGCCGCGCTGGCGCTGCCGCTCTCCTACCCGGTCAGCTCGCAGCCGCTGATGTCGCTGCCGCGCTTCCTGCTGGTGCTGTTCCCGCTCGGCATCTGGCTCGCGGCGTGGCTCGCCGAGCGCCCGCGCCTGCAGCGCCCCGTGCTCGTGCTGTCGGCGCGCGCTGATGGCCTTGCTTCGTGGCCCAGTTCGCGACCTGGCACTGGGTGGCCTAGAGCGGATGGAGCGTGCGAGCGTGCCGGAGCGGGCGATCGCTCTCGATCGCCCGACGACCGCGTGGCCGCCGTGGACCGCGCCCGCCGCGCTGCTTCGGCGGGCTCGCTGCTGGCGGCGGTGGGCGGGCTCGTCGTCGACCTGCCCGGCGCTCGCGCTCGGGGTGAAGATCACGAGCTCGCACACTCCTCCGGGGCTGTCGATCGCCGACACGGTCGTGCAGGACATCGGGTTCGTGCTGGCGGCGGTGTTCTTCGCGCAGCTCGGCGGGCGCGCAGTGAGCGCGTGGCAGTTCGGGCTGCGCCGCCCCGGCGCCGGCTGGCGCTCGGCGAGCGGCCTGGTGATGGCGCTGCTGGTCGCCTTCATCGCGCTCAGCGCGGTCGTGGTCCGCGGCGGTCCACCCCAGCGAAGAGAAGCTGCTCGAACAGCTCGGCTCCAACGAAGGCACGGCGCTGCTGGTGCTGAGCGCCGGCCTGACCTGCGTGGTCGCGCCGATCTGCGAGGAGTTCCTGTTCCGCGGCTACATCTTCACGGCGCTGCGCAACTGGCGCGGGACGCTGCCCGCGGCGCTGATCACCGGCCTGATGTTCGGCGGCGTGCACGTCGGCTCGGCGCCGGCGCTCGACCTCGTGCCGCTCGCGGCGCTCGGCTTCGGGCTGTGCCTGCTCTACCGCTACACCGGCTCGCTGTACCCATGCATGCTCGCCCACTCGCTGAACAACTCGCTGGCGTTCTCGGCCTCGAGAACTGGGGCTGGCAGGCGCCGGTGCTGATCGTGCGCCGCGCTCGTGGGGATCGCTGCGCTCGTGCTCGCGTTCAAGCGCGTCGGCCTGATCGCGCCGGAGCCTGGTCTCGCCCGCCCGGGTGCATAGGATTCCGCCCATGCGTCGTGGCCAAGCCCTGACACGCGCGCGGCGGACGCCCGCTCCTCGCCGCTCTGCGCGGCGCTGCTCGCCGTTGCCCTCGTGCCCGGATCGGCCGCCGCCGAAACGGGTGGCGCGCCGCCCTCCTCGACGTCGCCCGCCGCGCCCACGACGCCCGCGTCGACCCCGCTCGGTCGGACGCCTCGGCCTCGCGCTGCGAGAAGGTCGGCGGCAGCCGCTGTTCGCGCTGCGTCGGCAGCCGATCGTGGTGCGCGGCAGCGTCGCGCCCTACGTCGCCGGGCAGACGCGTGACGGTCAGCTTCTACCTCGACGGACGCAAGGTGGCGCAGAACGTCGTGAGCCGTGCTCGCCGCAGCGGGCGGCGCGGGGCAGTTCCGCGTCGCCTTCTCCAGCCGCTACGCCGGGCTGCTTGCAGGCGCGCGCGGCCCACGACGCGACCGCCGCAGCAGGGCGCCTTCGCCGGCAGCGCTCCGAGCGTCCGCTTCGTCGACCCGACCTCGGCCCGGGCGCGCGACGGACAGTCGGTGCGCCTGCTGCAGTCCGAGCTCGACGCCTGCACTACGCGGTGCCGCTGACGGGCGTGCTTCGACGAAGGCACCGGGCAGGCGCTGATCGCCTACCGCAAGATGACCGGCCTCGAACGGATCGCCTACGCGGGCAAGCAGGTGTTCGAGCTGCTGGCGCGCCGGCACGCGGGCAGCTTCCGCGTGCGCTACCCGCGCGACGGCCGCCACGTCGAGGCCGAACCTGACCAAGCAGGTGCTCGCCGAGATCGAACCGGGCGGGCGCGTGCACAAGATCTACACGACGAGCTCCGGCAAGCCCTCGACGCCGACGGTGATCGGGCGCTTCCAGGTGTACCTGAAGACGCCGGGCGAAAACAGCGAGGGCATGGTCGACTCCAACTACTTCATCCGCGGCTACGCGATCCACGGCTACGCCGAAGTCCCGACGTACGCCGCCAGCCACGGCTGCCTGCGCGTGCCGATCCCCGATGCGCCGGCGATCTACGCGTGGGTGCAGAACGGGCACGCCGGTCGACGTGTACAACGAAGACGGCGGCGGCAGCGCGCGCGTGCGCGCCGACGCCGGTCCGTAGCGCGCATCGCCGTGCGCTGGACCCGTCGACCTGGCGCTGCGCGGTGCGGCCGGTGCCTACACCCTGACGCGCAGCACGCGCGCCAGGTAGCTCGAGCCCGAAGCCGTAGACGGCGAGCGCGAGCAGCAGCTTCACGCCGCGGATGACCCATTCGCTGCTCGAGCCGGAGACCACGCCGGCGAACGGCGAGGTGAGCTGTTCGGAGGCTTCGTCGATCGTCCTTGTGCACGCTGCCCTCGTGCGCGGCGTTCCCGTGACGGTCTGGTGCCACGGTCGCGTTGCCGCTGACGATCTCTTCGGTCTGGTGCTTCGGAGGCGCTTTTGGTCTGGTCGACCGACGAAGATCGCGAACGACGCGATCACGATCACGCAGATCACGAATGACGCAAGCCGCAGCAATCGCACGATCGAGAAGAGTCACAACGCTAGATTAGGTGGCCGCGGTGGACGTGATCGGACGAATATACGAGCGACGCCGCAGCGCGCGCGCGCGGCTGGTCGAGGAGCTGCGCGAGCACGCGCTGGTGATCGGCGAGGTGACGCTCACGAGCGGCGCGCGCGCGCAGTACTACGTCGACGCCAAGCGCGCGATCCTGCGCCCGCGAGGGCTTCGCGGCGCTGGCGACGCTGCTCGCGGCGCAGGTGGCCGAGTGGGAGGGCACGGCGGTCGGCGGCATGACGATGGGCGCCGACGCGGTCGCCTGCGCGGCGCTCGCGGGGGGTGCGCAGGCGAAGGCGTTCTTCGTGCGCAAGGACGCCAAGGCGCACGGGCTGCAGCGACGCATCGAGGGCCCGCCGCTGGACTCCGACGATCGCTGCGTGGTCGTCGAGGACGTCGTCACGACGGGCGGCTCGACGCTCGCCGCGATCGCGGCGCTGCAGGAGGCCGGGCAGCGGATCTGCGGTGTCGTCAGCGTGCTCGACCGGCTGGCCGGCGGCGGCGCGGCGATCGAGCGCGCCGCGGGCGCGCCGTACCGCGCGCTGAGCACGATCGACGACATCTACCCGGAGCGCCCCGACCGCGAGGCCGGCTGACGGGCGTGGACGACGGTCAGGCAGAGCTCACCAACCGCGAGGCGCCGCCGCTCGTGCGAGCCGCGGACCCGGACGACGTGCCGCTGCTGCTGCAGCTGTTCTGGGAGCTGGCCGAGTACGAGCACCTCGAGGACGCTATGCGCGCCACCGAGCGAGCGGCCTGCGCGCCGCGCTGTTCGGTGAGCGCCCCGCGGCGCAGGCGCTGATCGCCGAGCGCGGCTCCCAGGTCGCGGGCTACGCGGTGTTCTTCCCCACGTTCTCGAGCTTCCTCGCCGCGCCCGGGGTATGGCTGGAGGACCTGTTCGTGCGCCCGGCGCACCGCGGCGTCGGCGTCGGCAAGGCGCTGCTCGCGGCCGTCGCCGCACGCACGCGCGCGGCGGGCGGACGAGCGCCTGGAATGGGCCGCGCTCGACTGGAACGAGCTCGCGCTCGGCTTCTACCGACGCATCGGCGCGCAGACGATGGACGAATGGATCACACACCGGCTCGTCGGCGAGGAGCTCGCGCGGCTGGCCGGCGAAGCGGCTGAGCTCCGCCGGCTCGAGCGCCGGTAGCCTTCTCGCGTAGCCACCCAGTGTGCGGTGGTCACGCGCCCTCGTAGTCCAATGGATAAGACGACCGCCTCCTAAGCGGTAGATCCAGGTTCGACTCCTGGCGGGGGCACTGTTGAGAAATCCCTGCACCTACGCGGGATTGAGGCCCGCGCGTTGGCCGCCTGAAGTTCCATCCAAGGCGCGTAAACCCGACCGCTGCCCATTGCTGCCCATTCAGCAGTCGGAGGTGCTCACGACCGAGCAAGTCCTAGTCTTCAGCGCATGAACAGTCAGAGGACGAACCGGCTGACGGTTGGGGAGCTATTCCCCGCTCGCGACATCGTTGCGGAATGGGTCTTCTCCGTTACTGCGCTGATCGAGGACATCCAGGTCGGCGTTGGACCGTCGAAGGAGGCGATGGAGGTCGGCGATCTCCGGGCCATGATGTTCTGGCACCGCCAACTCGTGACCCGTCTCTACGAGGCTCGCCGGCTTGTAACGATCGTTCGACGCAACGCCGCAGTCAAGGCGTTCGCTGAGCTGCTTTTGAACTTGCCGGGCCTGATTGATCTCAGCACGGCATATACACAGCCCTCGAAGGGCGTGCCTTCCCCGGTAGAACAGCTCTACAGAGACGTACGGCACCGCACAGTGCATTACTCCCACGTCGGCCAGGCAGAGCTTCAGGCGACCCTGTCAGACCACGCGAACTACCCCGCGCAGATGACAATCGACAGACGAGAGGACGGAGCTTTCGATGTCCAGTTCCAGTGGGTCCAAGCTGTGCGCGGGAGAGATGTCTTCGGTGACGTGCGACAGGATGACTTCTTGACGCAACTCAAGAAGCGCGGCGAGATGACCGGAGCGATCACCGGGGCGTGGATAATGGCCGCCAGTCTCGCGGTGATCCTCAACGCTCGTCGGCTGAACATCGATACGGAGAGGCTTGGGGACATCTCGACGTGGGTTCTCCCAGGCGTTGAGACCCTTCAACCCGATCCGTCCGGTGTGCGGGTGCCGTCTAAGCCGTAAGCGCTTGGGTCAGCGACGACGCTGCCGGCACGAGGCCCGCGATCTCTGCCGCCACCGTGGTGCTTCCACGTCCGGCGGCTGCCAGTCGGCACCGCCGACGAGCACTCGCAGACGCTCCTTGGCAGCGCGGTCGCGGCGCATCCCGTGGCGGTAAACGCGGAGTGTGAAGCCGGCGTCGGTGTGCCCAAGTTGGTCCATGACGCTGCCAGGATCGACGCCGAGCGCTACGAGGATCGACGCGAAGGTGTGGCGCAGCTTGTGTGGCGTCAGCCCTTCCGGCAGCGGAACCTCCCCCGCCTCGATGAGCTTCTCGTTGGCCTTCGCCACGGCCCTGTCGAGCACGCGCCGACGTATGTTGCCCTGGATCAGCTCAGCCCCGGCCGCGGTGGCGAACACGAACGCGCTCGGGCTGGTGCTCGCAGCCTGCGCCTTGTATGCGGCCAGCTCGTCGCGGAGCGCAGGCAGTAGGTCTACCTGTCGCATCCCGGCGTCGGTCTTCGAGGCGCGCACGGTGAGCCGGTTGCCGGCGAGGTCAACGTCGCGCCATTGGAGCGCGGTCAACTCCCCGATCCGCAGGCCGGCCAGGACGAGCGTCGAGAGCAGCGCCCGCCGGTAGACGAGCCCGCCCTTCTGATCGTAACCTCCCTTCGTCTTTGCGTGGTGGTCGAGCGCGCCGGCTGCATCGAGCAGCGCCTCTATGTGCTCGGCGCGATCGAGCCACACCGGAGCCGCCTTCTGCGGCTTCAATCGGCGCCTGCGGCCCTTGGCCGGGTTCGCGCCGATCAGCCCGTACTCGACGGCGACCTCCAGAATCTGCCCGAGCCGGGTGATCGTCTTGTTGATCGACGTGACGGACAGGGCGCGACGTGACCGCTTGCGGGCGCGCCCTCGCTTGTCCGTGTACGTGTCGGTCAGTGGTGCGCCCTTGGCTGCGGCGACCTGGATCGCTCTGGCTTCGGCCACCTTGGACTGCCGGTAGCGATCGACCTCGGCAATCGTGATCTGCGACAGGTGATGGTGCTTGAAGAAAGGCAGCAGATGGCTTGAGAGCTGCCATTCGTAGTCGAGCCGCGTCTTCTCCCGCCACTCCCCCTTTGTGGACTCAAACCACTGTGAGGCGAACTCGTGGAAGGTGGGGTCCCGGTCAATCTCGGGAGTTGGCTCGGGCGTGGGAGGGCGCCAGATGCCCCGTCGCACGTCGGCGAGGATGTTCTGTAGCTCCGTCTGTGCCTTGGCGCGTGTCCAGCCTTCACGCAATTCACCCGTCCGGTCTTCCCCTCGCCTGTGACCCCCGGATGGAACGGGCGCCCTCGGGCATTCCCCCGAGCTCCGAACCCCGCCATTACTGGCGACGCACGTCGGGGCAGGGACAGGCCATGAGCACGAGCCTGTCAATGGCCATCGGTTTCTCCCCATGTACGGCCATCGGTTTTCCCCACCGGCGGCCATCTTTTCTCCCCACTGGCGGCCATGGGTTCTCCCCATGACGTGGGGTTCGCGGTTTCGACGTAGCGGAGGCCGTAGGCCGTAGCGGAGTCGAGACCGCGGCGCTTTCAGCTGGCCAGGGGCGTCACCCCCTTGCCGGCCGTTGCCTGGGAGAGCCGGTAGGACTCGGTTCCGTCGGTGAGGATCACGTGTGCGTGGTGCAGGAGCCGGTCGACGGTGGCGGCGGCGAGGCTCTTGGGCATCAGCTCGTCGAACCCGGCGGGGTGGATGTTTGAGGTCAGCGCGATCGAGCGGCGCTCGTAGGCGCCGTCCACGAGGCGGAATAGCGCCTCGGCTGCGTCGGGTGAGACTGGGAGCAGTCCGACATCGTCGAGGATGATCAGGTCGGCTTTGATCAGTTTCGCGATTGCCTTGCTGACGCTGTCGTCGGCGCGGTGGCGGGTGAGCAGCGCCGCGAGGCTCTCGAGGGTGTGCCAGACGACGGTTCTGCCTTGGTCGATCGCGTGGTGTCCGAGCGCCTCCACGAAGTGGCTCTTGCCGGTCCCGGACGGCCCGCAGACGCAGAGGTTCTCCGCGCGGGAGATCCACTCGAGCGTCTGGAGGGACTGTTGGGTGGCCTTCGGTATCGGGCTGGCCTGTTGCTCCCAGACGTCGAGTGTCTTTCCGGCGGGGAGCTGGGAGGAGCGCCGGCGGTTTGCGATCGTCGCCCGGTCGCGCCCCGCCGCCTCTTCTGTGAAGAGGACGCGCAGGATCTCCGCGGGCTCCCAGCGCTGCGCGGCCGCGGTCGCGATCACCTCCGGCGCGGCCTTCCGGACATAGGGCAGCCGCAGGCGGCGCAGGAGCGCCTCGAGCTCGCCCGGCAGTGGCGGTGGGTCCGGTGCCTTGACGCTCACAGTGCCTGCTCCCACTGCTCGGCGATCTCGGCTGCCATCAACAGCTCGAACGCGAGCTCGCGTGCCCGCCGGGCGTCGATCGCGCAGAGCGCCGGTGCCATGGCGCGCCAGGCCGGACGGTCCGGGTCATCGTGGAGGACGATCTCGATCTCCTGGACACGGACCCCATTGGGGTACTCCTCGAGCTGGTCGGGGTGAACGTGGGCTGTGACGTTGAAGTAGCGCTCGTTCATCGCCCGAACCCCTCCCATGCGGCGGTCGAGCGCTGCAGCGTCTGCTCCTCTGAGCTCCTCGCCGGGAACGGGATCACCTTCCCGGACTGCTGATGGGCGAGCACCGCGGCGAGGTCTCCCTCGCCGAAGCGCCCCGCCTGCGCGCAAGAGGCCAACGCCCGCTCGAGCTCCTCCTGACCGTGCAGCTTCGCGAGGTCGACGGCCTCTGCCATCTTGCGCCTCACCCTGCTCGTCCCAGCCGCCGCGGCCTTCAACAGCCACGCCTCCGCGCCGGGACCGAGCGCTAGGAACGCCGCCTCCTCGCCAGATCGCGCGCGGGGGCGTCGCTCAAGGGCCCCAGAGGGCCTCGGCGGATAGTGATCGTCGTTGATCGCCGGCGTTCCGGGCGTCGTGAGGGGATGACGCGCGACCTCGTGCGGGCCCTCTGGCGAGTCGGCGTGAACCACGACGAGCTCAGAGCCATCAACGCGCGCCCACACCCGCTCGTCGACGAGCCGTGAGGGGACCGAGTAGAGCGCGCCGCCCACGCTGATCGTCGAGGACCACGAGACCTTGCGCGTCTGGCCGAAGCAGAGCGTGTGCGGGACCTTCGTCAGCGGGTGCAACCGCTCGCGCTCCTCGGCGAGCATCACCGCCGGTGCTCGGCGCGTGACGCGGTGCTCGCGCGTGTTCACGCGATCACAGAAGGACTCGCACGCATGCTCGAGCTCGGCGAAGGACCCATAGCTCTCACGGAGGTTGTGCTCGGTCGGGACGATGTCGGCCTTGGCGATCCTCACCGTCGCCTCCGAGCCGCCCTTGCTCTGCGGGTCCGCCGGCACGCACGAGGCGATGCTCAGCCCGTAGTGACGCGCGACCGCCACGATCTGCGGGTTGCGCACCGCGATCCCGCACACCTGGTCGATCGAGACCGTGCGCTCGTTGTCGGTCAACGCATAGGTAGGCGCGCCGCCGAAGCGCCTGAGCGTCCGGTCGAGCGCCATCACCACGCTCGCGAGCGTCTTGTCCCTCAGCGCCAGCACGACGCGATAGCGGCTCCATGAAAGCCAGGCGCAGAACAGCACCGTGCCGCGCCCGTCGACCACGGGCCCGTCACCGTAATCCCACTGCATCCACAGCCCAGGCTCCGGCACCCACGGGCGGGTCTTTCGCCCGTGCTCCACCCGCCACCGGCGCTTCGCGGCCGCCACCGCTCGACGGGTCGTGCGCTCTGAGCCCCGATAGCCGATCGCGATCAGCTTCTCATGCGCCTTGTCCGCGCGGATCTTCCCGCGCGAGCGCTCCACCAGCTCCTCGATCTTCCCGGCGAACGGGTCTACCTGTGGACGCCGGCGCACGTGCACCGGCAGACCACCGCCCGCCTCTTCCCGAGCCCGCACCCAGTGCGCCACCGTCTTGTGATCACAGCCCGCAAGCTCCGCCGCTCCGCGCAGCGAACCCGCCAGGTCAAATGCCTCAAGGATCTCCATCACTTCCTCCGCTCTCTTCAAGCCGTCCTCCTCGACGTGCCTCGTAAACAAGGCACCGGGGAGTACCGGGCGATCAGGACAGGACAGTGGGGAGATCCGATGGCCACCCATGGGGAGAACCGGTGACCGTCAGTGGGGAGATCCAGCGGCCGCCTACGGGGAGGTTTGCATGGCCGCCGTCACGAGCCTGGAACTATGCGCCCGACATCAGCCAAGCCTCCAATCCACAATGTCCTCTCGAAACGTGCGACCTCGTATCGCACCGGTGCCACGCCCCCGGCCGCTACAACGGCGCGGGGGCACTTGTATGGTCCGTCGAGCGTACCGTACCTTAGCCCATCTGTAAAGGTCGCAAAGATCGTCAACCCCACCCACGACTCTGCCCGGGACTACGTGACCCTTGGTCGCGCGTTGCGCGCATTGCGCGACCGGGCTGCGCTGACGCAAGTGCAGCTCGCAGACCGAGTCGAGGTAGGCTCCACGTTCGTCTCGCAGGTCGAGCACGGCCACCGCGGCGTCCGCTGGCACACTCTCCTGCGCTTCCTGGCCGCGCTCGACGCCGACCTGCACCAGCTCGCCGACGCGATAGCCGAAGTCGAAAAGCACGATCGCGCGGCGAAGCAGTAGCGGAGTCGTCACGAGCGCTCCCGGCCGGCGTCTGACGCGCTCGCAGAGCCTCGAAGGGGCAGCAACTCGGCTCGGCTGCCCATTCGCGGCGATCTGGCTCGATGCGAAATCCGCCCCTGTGCAGGAGCTTTGCCCTGCCGCGATCCACCGCTCTCGGAGCGGGAGGTCCAGGTTGTGAGGGCTCGGTCGAGGTCGAATCGCAGCCGTCCGCGGGGTCCGCTGCCGATCCGCTCGCCGCCCAGCTCGGCCGCGTGGGCGTAGACGCAATCTCGGGAGACGCCCAGCACGGTTGCGAGGGTCGCGGCGTCCACCAGCAGGCAATGCGCAGGCTCGGCGGTCAGCAGCGCCGCAACGCGCTCGGCGATCGTGTCCGCGAGCAGTTGCTCTCGCGGGCTGAGCTTCAACTCAGGGGTCCTCGTCACCCCCCGCCTTCCGGCCGGCTGGAGACTTCGTGCTCGCGCAGGGCAGCGAGTACGCGAGTGCGGACCTCCGAGCGTGTCGGGCGGTAGCCGCGCTCTAGGAGCTGCAGGTGTGTGAGCGAGCACTCCGAGAGGTTGGCGAGCTGCTGCTGAGTAAGGCCCGCTGCCAAGCGACGCTCACGCAGCCCGCCGGCTGTATCAGGGTTGACGTTGGTCTCCACGACTAGCGACTATCCGACGGCGGAAATCGGCAACGCGCTCGCCGATTTGCTAGGGCCAAATGCGAAGCCGGCTTCGTATTTGTTCGTGGCGCAATAACGTCCGTTCGGCTGAGGTTGTGGATTGGCCTGGTTGCCCTCACGCGCCGCGCGTAGCGAAAACCGGATGAAAGCGCCTGAAAACCGTGTCGTCGGGCGGATGCCACGTTCTAGAGTTGCAGGTGCGTGAGCGAGCCGTCCGCTATGTTGGCGAGTCGCTGCTGAGCAAGGCCCGTTGCCAAGCGACGTTCACGCAGTCGAGCGCTCCAGTTCGCACCATAGGCTCGTGACCAACTACTTGGACTTCCTCCTCATCCTCGATGCACACACACGTGACAGTTCACTGGGGTACGTACAACGTGGCTATGACATGTACGGCATCTCAACAGAAGCTGGTCTCACTTCCTGGGGCGATCACGTAGTGGCACGATGGACGGGCGAACTCGTTCATCACGGCTACCTGGACCACGGGCCGGCATCCCTCGGAGATCGTCATCCATCGATACCGGGACCAAGCTGGAATGAGAATGAGCTTCAGCGGTACGACGGCTACCGTGTGACACCGGCCGGCAGAGAGGAGGCGGACCGACTACGGCGCCATCTCCGCGAGGGGGCTACTGACACAGCCTTGGGGCTGAGGTTCCCGAGCCTGAGCCGGCCTTGGATGACCGAAGTCCAGCAGAGAGCTGTCTTGGAGCCGCTGACGCGACTCCAAGCAGCACTGGACGGTGACTACCACTCCGCAGCGATCGGAGCGGCCAAGGAGCTTGTCGAGGCAGCATGCAAGCTCAACATCGAGCGCTCGGGACAGGAGGCGCCAGCCGCGGCGTCGCTTCCTACTTTGTTCAAGCAAGCGTCGCACGCCCAGGACGCAGAAGCCGAAGAGTCAGAGAGCCCTCTCGGTCGCAGCCTGGCGTCCGTCGTGCAGCGTCTCGCGGAGCTTCGCAACGCTGTTGGAGCGGGACACGGGCACGCCTCCCCGCCACAGGTTTCGGCGCGTGACGCGCGCCTCGCGGCCTCAACGGGAACGGCAATCGCCGCGTTTCTGCTGAGCAACACATAGCCGCTCTACAACGCGCTCGGCGAGGCGTCCTGCGTGCGCTTCGGAACCCGTTGCAGGCTCTCGCCAACGGTGGGGAATATCCTCCTTGGTCCCTCTGTGTTCGGGCGGCTTCTTCGCCCGACGACCGTGGCAGCTGACGCCTACGCTGAGGCCCACCAGCCAGACGGGAAAGTTGTGTGCTTCGCGCTTGAGCTCAGGCGCTCGCGGCAAGCGTCTTCGCGGTGATGACGCGCTCGCGCCGATCTGCGGAGACGAGCACGACGGCATAGCCCTCGTCGAACACGCGCGTGATCTCTTGGCCGGCATGGGGCGACTCGGCGTCGATGAATGCGGCGTGCTCGGGGTAGGGCGAGTTTCCCTCGATCGCGAGGTCGATCGCGCGATCCATGGCCTTCGCTGTGGGCGACTCGGAGGGATTTACGTTGTGCGCCATGCGGCGATTATCTCCTTGTAGTCGGCGCGAACCGCGGCGATCGCGGCTCGCATCCCTTCCCCAAGGGTACCGGCATGGAAGCGTCGCGGGTGCCTTCTCGCCGCGGCGATTGTGTCGGTGCAGGTCGTTGACGCCGTGCGCACCGTCGTAGACGCGGACCGTCGCCTCGCCGCCTTCGTCATCGACCGTGAGACCACCGCGTAGTCCCCGATCGCGCGGCGGTCGGTCGCTCCACGACGATGCGCGCGCCGCCCTCCCGAGAAAGAGATCTGGGTCTAGGTCTCTAATGTGATGCCCGTGCGGCAGGCCGGCCGATTGCCTCATGGTCGCCGTGGAGCACGTCGGGATCGAGGTCGTAACCGTTAGGCCATACGACAGTGCCAAGTTCGGGATCGACCCGCACTTGACCGAAGTAGGCGGGGTCTTGCAGCGGCTCGGCCATGGGTCCCCAGAGATCGCTGGAGAGATCAACCTCACGCACTAGGCCATCGGTGAAGGTCAGCCGCAGTCGGAATCCGTCCAGCGGCTCCACGGCGGTAATGCGAGCGAGCGAGCGACCATCGTTCATGGCAGTGGATCAATGCTAGCGAGCGGCGTACGGGCCTGGGCGCGCTCCCAGTCGTCCCGCAGCTCGGCTTGATGGAGGCCGGTCCACTCCCGAATGAGCCGCAGGGCTCGGATCGGCAGTTGGCCGGCCAGGGGATCGCCGGTGTCGATGACGATCTGCGCCTCATACTCCCCATACCGGGCATGAAAGTGGGGCGGAGCGTGATCGCTGCTGTACATCGTCACGACGATCCCGTAGAACGCGCTGATTCGCGGCATCAGCCACCCTGCCCGTGGATGAGCTGGGCATCAGCGCGTTGGCTGTGGGAAGCACGGAGAGATGGTTTTCGGGGAACCATGGCTCGCGCAGACTACTCACGTCCGGCGATGCCTTATTCGTTTGGGCAGCAGCCCTATTCCGCTGCCCAAACCCCACCGAATCGCACCCAATCCAGCCTGATCCAAAATCGGCCCAGACGGTCCGAACCGCCAGCAACCGCCGGTAGATCCTGCGTTTTCGTCCACCGCCCGAGCCGTCCTCCTAAGCGGTAAATCCAGGTTCGACTCCTGGCGGGGGCATTCTCAGACGATCCTGATTTACGACGGACCCCACGGCTGCAGTCCCGCCGCAACAGGAATGGTCAAAGCCGGCGGCGATTAGGAGGCTGGGATCATGCTGCGCAGCATCGCGGTCACTTCGGCGCGTTGCGGGTCTGGGAGCGGGAGGTTCTCGACCCGACCAAGAAGGATGGAGCCTTGAACTACGCCGCCGGCGATCGCCCCCTTGGCGTAATCCCAGTCGCGTTGCCGTCCCGCAGCACACTTGGACAACACGAGGTCGTGCGCCTCAAGGCACCAGGCGATCGCGCGTCTGCCGGATCCAGGGCGAGGCGAAACCTCATGCCTCACGAGCCGACTCTCCCAGCCTGCGGGTGCCTTGGCGGTCTCAGGCCCCACGCCGTGGGCGTAGTAGCCGAACGTCACATGAAACTGAGAGCCGTCGCCCAAGGCGCCGTCGATCTTGTCTGCGTCGGCCGGGTTCGTCAGTGGGTAGAGGTCGGCCTCCATTGACTGCAGCAAATCTCCCGGCGGCTCATCGATGGAGCCGAGTATTGCCTGGCTTCCGATGACGACGAACTCCTCCAGGCCGGTGACGTTCGCGGCGGCTCCGAGTATGTGATCGAACTCGTGCGCTCGCACGTCAGCCCAACTGCAGCGTGCGACGCCGCTCTGGCTCGCTGAGCATCCCGGCAAACGGCGAGTTCTGCCGCAGGTCGTCGCTGAGCTGGTCTTCGCTGACGAGGGCCCGGCGTATCTCTGGGATCGGACGGTCGAGTAGCCGCTCCCATTGCTCGGCATATCTGGGGTCTATACGTCCCTGCTCGCGCCAGCGGAGCAGCGTGTGACGCGCCTCCTGGACCATCGGCCGCGTCAGGCGCTTTGCCAGCGCGCGGTGGTAAGCCAGGCTGCGGGCACGCGCACGGTCGTGGCCTTGCTGGAATCCTCCAGGCGTGGGAGGGATCCGGATCTGCTCGGCCGCCTGGCGCTGGCGGGTCATGGTCGGGGTGAGCGCGTAGCGGGGTCTTTGACCCTCGTTGTCGGAATGCATAGCCTCGTAGAGGGTGAGCAACGCCTGGACCGGCACCTGCTCTTTCCCGCTTTCAGTAAACACAACCGGAAGATCGCCGCCCTTGATCCAGCGCTGCAGCGCGGTGTGGCTGACCCCGAGGAGCCGACCCGCGAGCCGCAAGGACACGGTCTCTCCGAGCTCGCGTTCGAGGGACAGGCGGACCTTTGCGAGCTCGTGCTCGTTGGGGCTGCGACGCAGGGCACCGCGTAGCCGGAGGATATTTTCCAACAACTCCCGTCGTCTTTCGAGCATGGCCACGACGTCGATCATAGCAAACGAGTTGCCAAAAACTATGCGAAATGGCAACTCGTTTACGGAGTGCCCGTCAGCCGGGCAGATCCTCAGGCCGCTTCTTGGCGAGCTCCCCGTGTAGCACCCCGGTGGCCTGGCCGACCTCGATCATGTAGCCGTCTGGGTCTCGTATGTAGCAGCGGATCTCAGCGCCGCGATCGATCGGCGGCGTGACGAACTCGGCCCCCTTCGCGCTCCACTGCTCATAACACGCCTGGATGTCGGCGACGCGCAGGTTCATGAAGCTCGAGACCGTGCTCCCGGGCTCGTAGTTCACCACCGAGATGTCGGGCTTGTCGGGGGTGGGGGGACCGCCCGGGTTCATCAGCACCCATGAGTTGGCGAGCTTGACGATGCACGGGTTCTCCTCCAGCACCACCTGGCCGCCGAGGACCCCGGAGTAGAACGCGCGGGAGCGAGCAACGCTCCTTACGGTGATGAACTGGGTGACGAGGATGCCCTCCGCCGGGGCGGGCAGGTTCTCGTAGTCGATGAACGGCTCGTGCTCGTGTGCTTCGCTGGCGCTCATGGCCACCTCCTGGTTGCGTTGGGAAACACCTCGATCGGTCTGCGTGTGGTGACGCTATGAAGTGTGGTCGCTCACACCTCCCCAGGCACCGTCTCACCGAGCACGCCGGCCGTGACCCGCGCACCTCGGACCTCGTCATGACGCAGCTTGATCGCCACCGCCGCGATCACCATCAGCCCACCGACGACGGTCGCCACGTTCGGCCGTTCCGATGTCCCGAGCCAGCCCCACGCCACCCCGAGCACGGACTCGAGCAACAGGATCAGGCCCATCGCCGCGGCCGGGATCAGGCGCGCGCCCATCGTGAAGAACACGAGCCCAAATCCCTGCTGGCCGAGGCCGAACAGCGCGAGCCAGCCGATGTCTCCAGCATGAAGCTGGCTCGCATGGATGAAGGGCAGCCCGAACACCACCAGCAGCACCTGCGCCAGGGCGGTGGCGGGAGTCATCGAGATGTGCCTGTGGCGCCGAGCCACCACGATCACGACGGCGAACGCGAGCGGAGAGACGATGGCCATCAGATCACCGAACGCACTGCCCCCGCTGGGAACGCCGACCATCACGCCGATGCCGAGCACCGCCAGCGCCATCGCCGCCCACGTCGGCGCGGAGAGCGGCTCGCGCAGGGCCCAGAACGCGAACAGCCCTGCGAGGATCGGCGTGATCGCCTGGATCACGAGGACGTGGGCGATGCTCGTGTGGTTCAAAGCGAGGATGAAGCTGGCCGCCGCGACCGCGATGCCGGCCGCCACCGCCACGCCGGCTGGGTTGGCAACCGACTTGAAGGCCGCGCGCAAGCCAACCTCTCTGCCGACGGCCAGGAAGGCGAGCACCGCGAGGAACGCAAAGGCGGCGCGAATGACGATCTGGTCGGCCGCGCCGGCGGAGACCTGGCGCTGCAGGATGCCGCCGGTCGACCACGCCAGTGCGGCGCCGAGCGCGTAGGCCTGGCCGCGGCGATGACTCGCTCGAAGGGTTGACGGCGCGCTCGTGCTCCCCACGTCTTTCAAGTTATCGCCGCGCTGAAGCGGTCGAGGTCAACTCGACCGTCTGGCCGAGCTATGCCCCGTCGCTGCCCTCCTCCTCCTCCTCCTCCTCCTCCTCCTCCTCGCCCGCGTACAGCGACTCGCGGGCGAGCTCGCGCAGCTTGCCGTCGAACAGCTTGATCTCCAGGAGATCCTGGCGGTAGTCGTCGGGGGCGATCAGCGTGAAGCGCTCCTCGACCAGCACGCACTGGTCGACCGCGAGGTCGGCGAGCTCGGCGGTGACGATGCGCCCGCCGGAGATCAGCGGACGTCCCCAGACGAGCGTCATCGCGGCCACCGCGCCCGCCTCGCCCCGCCAGGCGCCGATGATCTCATCGCACAGGTCGAGCTTCCAGTCGGGGTTGCGCTCGGCGGTCTCGTCGGTGAAGTCGACGTACGCGGTGAGCTCGCTCGGCTCGCCGTCGTCGACTCCCGGCAGGAAGCGCACGTAGCCGAACAGCTCGTATCCGGTCGAGGTGAGCGTCGTCGCGGGGACGTAGGTGTGCCCGTGCCAGGTGCGATCGGGGTACCACGCGATCGGGCCCGGCTCGCCGAGGTCCTCCGGCTCGGCGTCGAGCTTCAGCGCCGCGCCGAGCAGCTCCTGACGCAGTCGCTCCTCCCAGCGTCCGTACGGGAGCTCCTCCTGCGGCGGCTCGGCGGCGAAGCGGGGTACGAAGCGTTCCTCGGGAGGCATGGCTGCCGGCCAGCCTACGCGTCGCGCAACGCGGCCGCGGCGTGCTCGGGCGCGACGATGTTGAGGTTCACGTCGGTTGACAGCTCGAGTCCGGCGAGGTGCGTCAGGCGCGGCAGCACGTCGATCCGCCAGCAGAAGTCCTCGGCGCCGCGCGGGGCGGTGCGCACCCACAGGTTCAGCGGCGGGCTCGAGCCGAGGTGGCGCGCGAGCCGGCGCAGCCCGTCGTGCAGCAGCGCCGCGCCGGAGGGGCCCTCGTCCTCGAAGCGCGCCCGCGGCGCGCGTGGTGCGAGCATCAGCTGGAACGGCAGGCGCGAGGCGTACGGGGCCATCAGCACCGCCTCCTCGTCGATCGCGACGATCCGCTCGCGCCGGCGCACCTCCTCGGCGACGAGATCGCCGAGCAGGCTCTGGCCCATCGTGCGCGTCGTGTAGGCGCTCGCGCGCTCGCGCTCGCGGGCGATCGCGGCGGGGACGAAGTCGAGCGCGTACAGCTGCGCGTGCGTGTGCGGCAGCGAGGCGCCGGCCTCGCGGCGCTCGTTGACGATCAGCTGCAGGTACGCGCTCGCGGCGTGCGTGCGCATCCGCTCGCGCCAGGTCTCGACCGCGGCCACGACCTGCTCGAGCGGCAGCTCCGCCAGCGACAGCACCGGCTGAGGGCCGTTGACGATCACCTCGTGCGCGCCGGTCGCCGGCAGCGACGCGAACAGCTCCGGCGCTCCCCGCGCCTTCGGCCGCGGGCCGGTGAGCTGGTTGGTCGCCGGGCTGGCCGTCGGCGGGCGTGAGCGCCGGGTACAGGTTGGGGACGACCCGCACAGTCCAGCCGGGCGAGTCGGCGGGACCGCCGCCGGGACGCACCGCGTAGAGCTCCGGCGGCGTGCGGTCCTCGTGGCCCTCGGCGAACGGATCCTGCTCGGGGTCGATCGGCTCCGGCGGCTCGCATCGCGGCTCGCCCCCCGGCCGCCGCGAGCGCTCGCCGGCGACGATCGTCCTGTGCCCGCTCAGCGGGTCGATGCGCAGCTCGCGCAAGCTCAAGCGTCCAGCGCGTAGCGCCTGACGGCCTGTTCGAGCTTGGCCACGCTCAGGTACGGGCCCTGGTGGATGAACTCGCCGCCGCTGCGGTTGAAGAACACGGTCACCGGCGTGAACGCCGAGTCGGTGATCGCCAGGCCCGCCTGTCCGCCCTGGTCGTAGAAGCTCGGGTAGCTGACCGGGAACGAGCGCAGGAAGGCGCAGCGCGTCGGCCTGGCTGCTGTCGCCCGAGTCGATGCCGATGAACGCCACTTCGCGACCCCGTGAGACAGAGACGCGTTGGAAGACCCCGAACTCGGCGCGGCACGGTTCGCACCACGAGGCCCACTTGTTGATCACCATCGGGACGTGCCGCGCAGCGCCGCCAGGCGCGCGCGCAGCGCCGGCAGGCCGCCCGGAGAGGATCTCGCTCGCCTGCGCGTGCAGCGCCGCCAGCGCCGGCGGGGAGCCAGCTAGGCGCGCGCGCATCTGCGCGAGCGTCAGCTTCGACGGCGCGGCGGATGGCGAGGAGGAGTCGCCCAGCTGCAGCAGGCCGACGACGAGCAGGACTAGCACGGCCGCCGCTGGCGAGGGCGATCGTCAGGCGCTTGGGCGTCATCGCCGTAAGGGTGCCAGATCGCGTTCACTTCAATCGCGCCTCCGCGTGCTATATCCTGGAGATACGTCAAGGGCCGGGTCGCTTCAGGCATCCGGCGAAGGGCGCCGTGGGGCGCCTCTCTTTCGAGCCGCGTCGGAGCTTCGTTTCGATGGCGGCTCTGTCTCGAAGTCCACAGCCTCAATGGCCGAGTCCACCTCAGTGGCCCTCGCGGCCGCGACCATTCCGAGTTCCGCCGACATAGCGCGCGCGGAGAAGTTCGTGCGCGAGCGCTTCCTGCACGAGGGCGAGGACGCCGCCGTGGCGCTCGCCGCGGGAACGCCGCGCCGTCGCGCGCTCGACCAGGCGCTCGCCGAGCTCGCGCGAGGATCCCAAGGCGAAGAACCCCTCGACCGCATGGCGGCGCGAGTTCTCGCTGCTGCTGGGCCTCGAGCGGCTGCTCTCCGACGAGGAGCCGAAGCTGGTGGACGGCACCGTGCTCTCCGCCCACCAGGTCGACGCGCTGTCGGGCACGCTGACGGCGCTGCTGGCGGAGGCGCAGCAGCGCAGCGCTCCCGACGGCAACGGCCGCGGCGCCGCCTCTCCGGAGCTGCTCGCCTCGGCCGACATCCTCGGGCCCGACGAGGCCTCGCCGCCCAACGGCAACGGTGAGGGCCCCGGAGCGGCGGCGGAGCGCGAGCGCGATGCGGCCGACGAGGACGACGAGGACGAGGACGAGGACGACGAGGACGAGGAGGACGACGAGGACGACGACCTCGGGCCGGTGCAGCGCGCGGCGCCCGACGAGGACGAGGAGGACGACCTCGAGGAGGAGGACGAGGAGGATCGAGGAGGAAGAGGAGGCGGAGGAGCTCGAGCAGGAGTCGAGTCCGACGAGGAGCCCCGCGACTGGGTCGACGAGGAGGACGAGGAGGAGTCGCTCGCCGAGCAGCCGGAGGACCCGAACGCGGCCAAGCGCTTCTGGTTCGAGCACGCGACCGGCGCCGGCAAGACGGTCGCGGCGCTGGGCTTCGTGGAGGCGTCGCACACGGGCGGCGTGCTGATCCTCACCCACCGGCGCAACCTCGTCGACCAGTTCCTGGGCGAGCTGCGCGACCGCGGCTACTCCAAGCGCATCAGCCGCCCGCTGCTGAAGGGCGAGGACTCGGTCAAGGGTCCGGTGACGGTCGAGACCTACCAGTGGTTCGTGCGCAACGCGGGCAAGATCTCGAGCGCGTACACGATCGTCATCTGCGACGAGGCGCACACCGCGCTGGGCGAGAAGACGAGCGCGCGCGATCCGCGAGTGGACGGGCCCGATCTTCATCGGCATGACGGCCACGGGCGCGCTGATCGCGCGCCACGTCACCGACCTGTTCCCGACGCAGACCTCGCGCTTCGACCTCGCCCAGGCGGCCCGCCGCGGCGTGATCGCGCCGCTTCGCTGCGTGCGCATCTCGCCGGGCGTGGGCGTGCGCACGATCGCCAAGGTGCCGCTGCGCCGCGGCGAGGTGGACACCGAGTTCGACCAGGACGAGCTCGCCAAACTGCTCGACCAGCAGCCGTTCAACCTGGCCGTCGCCAACCTCTACAAAACGCGTTTCAACGGCGTGCCAGGCGTCGTCTACGCGGCGGGCGTGCGCCACGCGTACAACCTCGCCGAAGCGTTCCGCGCCGAGAGCATCAAGGCGCAGGCGGTCTCCGGCGAGACGCCCAAGCGCGAGCTCGTGGAGATCCTCGCGCGCTACGAGCGCGGCGACATCGACGTGCTGATCAACGCGCAGCTGCTCGCCGAGGGCTGGAACAGCCCGCGCGCGACGGTCTGCGTGCACCTCGCGCCGACGGCCTCCAAGCGCATCTACCAGCAGCGCGTCGGGCGCGTCACCCGCCGCCACCCGGGCAAGGAGGCGGGCCTGGTCGTCGACTTCGTGCATCCCGCCACCAAGCACGACGACCCGGTCGTGACGCTGCACTCGCTGCTCGATCGAGACGTCTATAGGGGGGGCGCGATCGTGGTCGGACCCGTGCGGCGTGGGCGCGGGCGACGGATGCGGGTGGAGCGTCGGGTGCTGCCGGTGTGCGCGGAGGAGGAGCGCCGCTTTCAGGTCTTCGAGCGCGAGCTGTGGCGGATCGCGGTCGAGCACCTCGACTACGGCGAGCAGCACCTGTGGGCGGCGCTGGCGGGCGCGCGCGTGGCGCCCAACGGCTGGCGCCGGGCGCGGGCGATGCTGCACTTCGACCGCACCGGAGAGCTCAAGAGCCGCTTCCTGATCACGGCGGTCAAGCGCAACAAGAACCCGCAGCTGCGGCTGCGCGCGCTGACCGACATCGCCGCGCTGCGCGACCCCGACGCGTTCGACGAGGCGATCGACATCATCGGCGGCTGGCCGCGCGAGGAGCGCAAGGAGGCGACCAAGATCATGCTGCGCGCGCTCGTCGAGCGGCGCATCGGCCGCCGCGACCAGGCCAACGCGTGGATCTGGCGTCTGGCGGAGTACACGCGCGACGTGCACGAGGAGTACGCGGTGCAGCGCTGGCCGGAGACCAAGCGCCTGCTCGGCCTGCTCGTCAACTCGGCGGGGGGCGCGCACGCGCGCAACGCGCGCCGGCTGATCCACGCGGCGCGCAAGCAGGACCGCCGCCTGGCGGCCGCGCTGCTGGCGGCCGCGCTCGCCCACACCCCCGAGGCCGAGGAGGCGCTGCGCGGTGCGCGCACGCGCATGGCGCGCAAGCCTCCCGCGCTCGCGCGCGAGCTGCTGCGCAACTTCCCCAAACGCCGCGCGCGCAACACGCGGCGCAGGCGCAAGGGCGCCAAAGGCACGGCCAACGGCTCGGTCCCGGACGCGCAGCTGGCGGCGGCGAGGGCCGCGGCCGAGCCGGACACGGCGCCGGTGCGGGCCGCCGCCGACGCGGAGCTGCGCCGCGACGTGCGCGACGCGCTCGACCAGCACCCGGCGTAGGTCAGCCGATCCGCTGCAGGTGCACCTCGCCGGCGCCGAGCGTCGTGCGACCGCCGTCTTCCAGCGCGACCACCAGTCGCCCCTCCCCGTCGATGCCATCGGCGCGCCCGCGCCCCTGCGCCCACGCAACCTCGCGGCCGCGCAGCGCGTCGCGGGCGCGCCATGCCTCGAGCGTCGTGTGCGGCGGCTCGGCCAGGCGCTGGTCGAGCGCGTCGATCAGCCGCGCGAGCGTCGGCTCGACGTCGGCGGGCTCGAGCCCCAGCGTCGCCGCCGGCAGGCCGCTGCCCGCCCGCTCCGCATCGGCGCCGACATCGGCGCCCGGGCGCAGCTCGGCGGGTAGCTGCTCGAGGCGCACGGCGACGTTCAGGCCGATCCCCAGCACCGCCCAGCCCTCCTGCGGGCGGCCCTCGACGAGGATGCCTGCGAGCTTCGCCAGCCCGGGCCGGCGTCCGCACCCGTGCGCTCGTCGGCGTCGGCATCCTCGCCGGCGAGCTCCCGCTCGGGGGACGCTGCGACGACGACGTCGTTGGGCCACTTGATGCGCGCGTTCGCGCCCGCGACGTCGCACACGGCCACGGCGGCGATCAGCGGCAGCAGCGCCGGCGCGTCGCGCAGCAGCAGCGACATCAGCAGCGCGCTGCCCGCGGGCGCAGACCAGCGCCGGCCCTGGCGCCCGCGCCCGGCCGTCTGCTCGGAGGCGGTGACGAGCGTTCCGTGCGGCGCGCCCGGGAACGCGAGCTCGCGCGCGCGCTCGTTGGTCGAGCCGGTGCGGCGCAGGTGCAGCCGCGGATGGCCGATGCTCGTGAGTGTCTGGCTGGCGCGGGGAGGCGGGGCGCCGCTCACGCCGGACGTACCGTCAGCTCATCGTCGGGGCCGGCGCCGAGCAGCTCCGCGGCCGAGCCGCGGTTGACGGCGAGCGCGACCATGCGCGTGGCGTCCTCGTAGATCAGCAGCTCCCCGGGAGTCACCTCGGCGAAGGTCGCGGCGTAGCGGGCCGTGCGCACCGCGCCCGCGTGGCTGATCCTGACCGTGTCGCCGGGCATTGCGCCGAGCGAGAGCAGTTGCTCCTCGCCGGCGTCGAGGATCAGGTTGCCGAAGGTGTCGCTGCGCAGCACGTGCACGGTGAGCACGCCGTCGCTGACGTGCGCCGAGGACAGCCCGAAGCGGCGCAGCTGCTCCACCGGCAGCGGGTCGCCGACGGTGCTGAGCGGCTCCCCCGCCGCCAGCGCGGCGGCGACCGGCGCGAAGATGTCGCGGCCGTGGAACGTGCGCGACACCGGCTCCAGGCGCTCGGGCGACTGGCCGATGTCGACCGCCTCGGCAACGCCGCCGAGGCGCTCGGCGGCAGGCATCAGCAGCCCGTTGTCGGGGCCCACGAGCAGATGGTCCTGCTCGACCGTGCGCAGGGCGACCGCGCGGCGCGCGTGCCTGCCGACGGCGCTGACCCCCGGGTCGACGATCGCCAGGTGCACGCCGGCGGGCAGGAACGGCAGCGCTGAGCGCAGCACGATCGCCCCCGAGCGCACGTCGTGGCGGGGGATCGAGTGGGTCAGGTCGATCACCCGCGCATCCGGGCAGCGGCGCGCGATCACCCCGTGGCAGACGCCGACGAACTCGTCGAGCAGACCGTAGTCGGAGAGGAACGTGATGACGGGTGGGAGCGCTCTATCGGGCATCGCTTGCTCGCGCCGCCGCGTCGGCGAGCAGAGCGGCGATCATACCCTCGACGTCGTACGGATCGGCCTCGACGTGCGGCTCCAGGCCGTGCTCGCGCAGCGTGTCGCTCGTGACCGGCCCGATCGAAACGATGCGTGTCGATGCCGTCAGCCCGGCGTTGCCGCCGGCGGCCTGCAGGAAGAAGCGCACGGTCGAGGATGAGGTGAAGGTGATGTAGTCGGCCTCGCGCACCGCCTGCAGCGTCCGCGCCGGCAGCGGCTCGGCGAGCGTCTCGTACAGCGCGAGCACGTCCACCTCGGCGCCGCGCGCGCGCAGCGCGTCGGGCAGCACGTCGCGCGCCTCGCGCGCGCGCGCGACCAGCGCCCGCGTGACCGGCACCTCGGCCAGCGCCTCCACGAGCGACTCGGCGACGGCGCGCTCGGGCACGACGTCCGCGACGATGCCGTGCTCCGCCAGCGCTCGCGTCGTGGCCGGCCCGATCGCCGCGATCCTGCTCGCGGCAAGCGCGCGCGCATCGCCCGGTGGGTGGGCGCCGTCGTCCAGGCGCTCGAACAGCCCCGCCACCCCGTTGGCGCTCGTCACGCAGATGAGGTCGTACGGCGACGGGTCGAGTGCCGGAGGATGGGCGGGATCCGATAGCCCCTGCACGCGGATGACGGGCGCCTGGATCACGCGCGCACCGAGCGCTTCCAGGCGCCGCGCGAGGCCGCTGGCCTGGGCGCGCGCGCGTGTGACCGCCACGGTCAGCCCGGCGAGCGGTCGCGGCTCCAGCCACGCGAGCTCCTCGGCGAGCGCCGCCACCGGCCCGACGACGGTGATCGACGGGGGCCGGACGCCCTCTCGCTCGGCCGTCTCGGCGATCGTCTCCAGCGTGCCCGTGACGGTGCGCTGGCGCGGGAGCGTCCCCGCTTCGACGACCGCCGCCGGCTGCGATCCGGGGCGCCCGGCCGCGATCAGCGATGCCGCGATGTCGGGCAGCCGGCGGACCCCCATGTAGAACACGAGCGTGCCCGGGAACGCCGCCAGCGCAGGCCAGTCGATCTCGGCCTCCTCCCCCTCGGCAGGCTCGCCGGGGCCGCGCGCGTCCTCGCGGGCGTGGCCGGTCACCAGCGCCACCGCGCTGGCCAGCCCGCGGTGGGTGACGGGGATGCCCGCGTACGCGCTCGCGGCCACGCCCGCCGTCACGCCCGGGACGACCTCGAAGGGGATGCCGGCGGCGCGCAGCGCCAGCGCCTCCTCGCCGCCGCGCCCGAACACGAACGGGTCGCCGCCCTTCAGGCGCACGACCGTGCGCCCCGCCCGCGCGCGCTCGAGCATCAGCGCGTCCGTCTGCTCCTGAGGGACGGACGCGCCGCCGCCCTCCTTGCCGACGAACAGCAGCTCCGCGTCCGCGCGCGCGCCGTCGAGCGCAGCGCTCGGGATCAGGCGGTCATACAGGATCACGTCAGCCGCCGCGATCAGCTCCAGTGCCCGCGCCGTCAGCAGGCCGGGGTCGCCGGGGCCGGCGCCGACGAGGTATACGCGGCCGGTCATGCTCCGACCGGCCAATGTTCGACCTCGAGCTCTGGCATTGGGAAATCCTTCGGGTTCCCCGTCGCGAGACGCGCGCGTGCGCCGACGGCGGCGGCCGCGATCAGGCAGTCGGCCTGCGACAGCGTGATCCCCCTCTCGGCGAAATCTCTGCGCCAGTCTCCGGCACGTGTTCCCTCCGCTCTCCCGAGGGGAGCGAGATGCAGGCCGCGCAGCAGGCGCACGGTGGCGTCACGCTCGTGCTCGCGTACGCCGCGCATCACCTCCTCGACGTTCACCGCGCAGATCCACGGGACATCCCTGGTCTCGTGAAGGCCGCGGAGTCGCTTGGCGGCATCCCGCCCGCGCAGGGCATCCACAAGGACGGTGGTGTCAAGCAGAAGGGGCAATACCTGGTTATCCGCCCGAACAGCCGCCGGCTGGACGGCTAACCGACACGAGTCTGGTCGCCGCGACGCTGCGCCCTGACCCAGTCGGCAGGATCGGCGTCCCAGTCGTGCCCGCTCGTCGGAGAGCGCTCCGAGGCCGGCCTCGATGTCTTCCCAGCGCCGCTCGTCGTCGAGTGCGCGGCGCAGTGTTTCACTGATGAACGTACTGCGACGTCGCCTGCCGACGTGCCTGTCGAGCTGCTCGACGAGGTCGTCGTCGAGGCTTATGTGCAATCGCATGGCCACAAGCTAGCACACAACGCAACACACATGCGCGGGCCAGTCTCACCCGAGACGGCGCGCTATCCGCTGCTCGCCATCTCCTCGGCCTGTGCGCAACAGCTCCTGCGCCCCGGCCGCCGCAGCCGCTCCGCCACGCGCCGTCCGAGCGCCTCGGGGTCGTGCAAGTCGCCGAGCAGCTCGTCGCTGAGCCAGGCCGAGCCGTCGGGCAGCCCGACCCACGCGCGCAGCTGCAGACGGCCGCCGCCGGCGGGCACGGCGTACGCGCCGAGCGGCGTGTGGCAGCTGGCGTCCAGCTCGCGCGCGAGCGCGCGCTCGGCGAGCAGGCACGCGAGCGCGTCCCCGTCGGTGATCGCCTGCATCGCCTCGCGCGTGCGCTCGTCGTCGTCACGTCCCTCGAGCGCGAGCGTGCCCTGGCCGGGCGCCGGCACGAAGCGCGCCACGTCGAGCACGCCCCCGGCCTCGGCCTCGCGCCCCAGCCGCTGCAGCCCGGCGCGTGCGAGCACGATCGCGTCCAGCCGTTCGTGGAGTCCGCCTCGTGGGACGATCGGCGAGCTTGCGCAGGCGCGTGTCGACGTTGCCGCGGATCGCGACCACGTCGAGGTCCTCGCGCGCGGCGCGCAGCTGCGCGAGGCGGCGGATGCTGCTCGTGCCCACGCGCGCGCCGGGTCTGCAGCTCCTCCAGCCCGGCGCTCCGCACAGCACGTCCTCGGCCGCGGCGCGCGCGGGCGCGCCGAGCAGCGCGAGCCCCTCGGCGAGCTCGCCGGGAACGTCCTTGGCGGAGTGCACCGCGAGGTCGATCTCGCCGCGCGCGAGCGCGTCCTCGAGCTCGGCGACCCAGCGGGACTTGTCGTGCGCCGCGGCTGGGCGGTCATCGCAGATCCCCGCCGGTCAGCATCGGCACGATCTCGCACTCCGCTGCCCCGCGCCCGCCAGCAGCTCGGCGATCAGCTTGGCCTGTGCCAACGCGAGCGCGCTGCGCCGCGTCCCGATCCGCATCAGCGGGGCGGGCGGGCCATCAACGCGACCGGCGCCGGGGCAGCTCGTGGACCTCCGCCAGCTCGCTCGTCGTGGCTCCGCCCCGCTGCCTGCGCGTGCCCGTCGTGTTGCTCCGCGTCCGCGTCCTCGCGCAGCCCGAACAGCTCGCGCACCAGCTCGAGGCTCGCGTGGCCGCGGTCCTCGCCGAGGCTGCGCAGGCGGATCGTCGGCTCGTGCAGCAGGCGGCTCATGACCGCCCGCGCGATCGCCTCGACGCGCGCGAGGTCGCGCTCGGAGGCCGACTCCCAGCGCCCGGAGTTCTCGGCGAGCACCTGCTCGACGATGTCGTCGCCGTGGGCGCGCAGCGCGCTGACGGTGGGCAGCGCGTCGAGCTGGCCGAGCCAGCGCGCGAAGCGGTGGATCTCCTCCTCGACGATCTCCAGCGCCCGCGGGATCTCCTCCGCGCGCGTGCTGAGGTTGCGCGCGATCGACCGCCTGCAGGTCGTCGATGTCGTACAGGCTGCACGCCCTCGAGCTCGCCGCACGCGGGGTCGACGTCGCGCGGCACGGCGATGTCGATCAGCAGCAGCGGCCGTCCCTCGCGCTCGGCCATCACCAGCTCGAGCTCCTCGCGCCCGACGATCGGGTGCGGCGAGGCGGTCGAGGAGAGCACGATGTCGGCGCGCACGAGCTGGTCGGGCAGTTTGTCGAGGCCGACGACCGCGCCGCCGAAGCGCTGCGCGAGGCTGAGCGCGCGGTCGGCGTGGCGGTTGGCGACGAAGATCGTGCCCGCGCCCTGCTCGGCGAGCGCGCGCGCGGTCAGCTCGCTCGTCTCGCCGGCGCCGAGGATCACCACGTGGCGGTCCTCCAGGCCGCCGAGCACGCTCAGCGCGAGATCGACGGCGACCGACGGGACGCTCACGCGGCTGGAGCCGATGCTCGGTCTCCGAGCGCACGCGCTTGCCGGTCGTCAGCGCCGCCGCGAACAGGCGGTTGGACAGCGGCCCGGTGGCGCCGGCGCGCATCGCCGCCTCGTGCGCGCGCCTGACCTGGCCCTGGATCTCGGCCTCGCCGACGATCATCGACTCGAGGCCGGCGGTGACGCGGTAGAGCTGGCGCGCGGCGTCGCAGTTGCGCGGCGAGTAGATCGCGTCGGCCAGCTCGGTCGGGCGGATCTCGGCGCGGCGGGCGAGCAGGCCGAGCACGTCGGACTCCGCGCGCACAGGGTCGCCCACCACCAGGTAGACCTCGGTGCGGTTGCACGTGGAGATCACGACCGCCTCGCGGACCTCGGCGGTGGCGGTCGCCTCGCACGCGAACTCGCTCGCCTCGCGCTCGCTGAACGCCAGGCGTTCGCGCAGCGCCACCGGCGCCGTCTTGTGCGAGATGCCGAGCGCCAGCAGCTCGCTCATGCGCGTCGACTCCGCTGACGGGTCGGCTGCCGTTTGCCGGCGCCGGCGTGCCGTCCGGCGCTGCGTCGGAGCTCGCTCAGCAGCTCGCCGAGGTCGCGCTCGATGCGGCTGAGGCGGATCGCCATGATCGCGACGTAGATCAGCACCAGCGCGAACAGCACGATGTAGGCGCCGGCGACGTACTTGCCGGCGGTGTGCAGCGGCAGCGCGGGGACCTCGCCGAGGACGGTCGCGACGATCACAGCGCCGACCCGCTCGCGGCGCGTGCGGGCGCCGTCGTGTGATGCAGGCTGGGGGCGGCGCTGCGCGGCCGCGTGGGCGCGCCGCTGCTCTCGCCGGCCAGGCGCCGGCGCAGCGCGCGCAGCTGCGCGCGGGTGTGCTTGGCGGTCAGCTCGTACTTGCACAGGGTCGCGAACAGCAGCGACAGCGCGAGCAGCGAGACGAGGAACGTCAGCGCCATCGGGCCGGGCAGGTTCGAGGTGCTGCCGAGCACGCGCGGATGCAGGTACGCGGTCGACAGGCGCACGGCGATGAAGTTCAGCGGCACGAACGCGCCGGCGGTGATCGCGAACACCGACGCGTAGCGCGCCTGGCGCTCGGGGTCCTCGATCGCGAAGCGCAGCGGCTGATAGGTCGCGTACAGCAGGAAGATGATCAGGAACGAGACGAGCGTCGGCTCGCTCCACACCCACCAGTGCCCCCACGAGCCCTTCGCCCAGATCGAGCCGGTGATCAGCGTGCCGACGGCGAAGATCAGGCTCATGTGGATGACGACGTAGGAGCGCATGTCCCAGCGCGGGTCGCGCGTGCGCAGGTGCTGGATCGCGAGCAGCCCGCCGAGCACGAAGCCGCACAGGGCGATGATCGCCAGCGGCACGTGCACGTAGAAGATCTTCTGCAGGAAGCCCTGTTCGGCTTCCAGCGGCGCGTAGAAGAAGACGAGGCTGAGCGAGGTCGTCATCGCGACGACGGTGGCGATGCTCAGCGTGCGCAGACCCTTGCCGTAGGCGACCGGTCGTGCGGGGGTTGCCATCGAATTCAGTCCTCCAAGAGGAAGTCGAACAGGGCGTAGGCGATCAGCCCGAACACCAGATCATAGAGGCCAAGCGTAAGCAGCCAGCGCGCCGCTGGCGCCGGTGGGTGCGCCTGCACGAGCAGCGGCGAGACCGCGCGCGCGCCGCCGATCACGATCGGCACGAACAGCGGCAGCGCGAGCAGCGGCCCGAGCAGGTCGCGCGCGCGGGTGCGCACGGCCATCGCGGCGACGAGCGTGCCGATCACCGCGATGCCGATGTCGCCGAGCGCGAGCGTCACCACCAGCCACGGCAGAGCCGGCCCGAGCGGCGTGCCGAGCAGCAGCAGCGCGAAGGCGGGCACGGCGACCAGCTCGAGCACGACGAGGAACGCGAGCAGCGTCAGCACCTTGGCGATGAGCATCGCGCTGCGGTCCACCGGGGCGAGCAGGAAGCCGTCGAAGCCGCCCTGATCGGCGTCGGCGACGAACAGCCGGTTGACGCCGAGGATCGCCGCGAACAGCAGCGTCACCCACAGGATCCCGGCGGCGAGGTCGCCTTCGACGCTGCCGCGGTTGAGCGCGAAGTGAAAGACGACGAACGTGGTGACCGCGAACAGCGACATGCCGGGGACGGACTCGAGCGTGCGCAGCTCGACGAGCAGCTCCTTGCGCAGCAGCGCGCCGACGGTCCGCCACAGCCCGACGGTGCGCACGGGGCTGCGCGCGGTCTGCGCTGGTCGCTCGGGGGCCTGTACGCCGCTCACCGGTAGAGCTCCGCGATCTCTTCGACATCCACGTCGCCGGCGGCGCGCAGCAGCGCCGGGCGTCCGGCGCGCAGCCCGAGCACGACGTCCGCCTCGCGCGAGGCCGCCGCCCGGGTCGTGGCTGCAGATCACCCGTGTGCGACGCCTGACCGGCGGTCGGCGGCCGCGGTGTCGGCCTCGGCGCCGATCAGCGGCGCGACGAGCTCGATCGCGGCGGGGTCGAGGTTCGAGTGGGGCTCGTCGAGCAGCAGCAGCTCGGGGTCGTGCAGCACGGCGCGCGCGACCGCCACGCGCTGGACCATCCCGCGCGAGAGCGTGCGCAGCGGCTCGTTCGCGCGCGTTCCCATCGCCACCGCGTCGAGCATCTCTCCGACGCGCTCCTCGCCGACGCCGTGCAGGCGCGCGTGGAAGCGCAGGTTCTCGCGCGCGGTCAGCTCGCGGTAGAGCAGCGGCTCGTGTCCGAGCAGGCCGACGCGCCCGCGCACCGCCCACGCCTCATCGGGCAAGCTGGAACCGAGCACGCGCACGCTGCCGGCGTGCGGGCGCAGCAGCGTCGCGAGCACCCGCAGCAGCGTCGTCTTGCCCGCGCCGTTGGGCCCGAACACGACCAGCGTCTGACCGTCGGCGAGCGACAGCGAGACGTCGGCGAGTGCCTCGCGTTCGCCGTAGTGCCGAGCCAGCCCCTCGACCTCGAGTGCGGCCACGCCGGGCGCTCGCTAGACGGGCAACGCGTGCGCGCTCTGCGCTCGCGCGATCAGCTCGCGCACGGCCGCTTCGCCGGCCTCGGTGCCACCGTCTCGCAGCAGCGCGATCGGGTCGGGGTCGCCGTTGACGATCCCCTCGAAGAACTCCTTGCGCTCCTGGTAGGTCGCGAGCGTCCCCTTCGCCCAGCCGCGCACCTCGTTGAGCAGCACCGCCAGCCGCGCGTAGGGCTCGCCGAACTGCGCTTCGATCTCGCGCTTCATGCGCTTGGCCAGCGCCGGCGAGGCGCCGGCCGTCGAGATCGCGATCGCCAGCGGGCTCATGCGCACGATCGCCGGCAGGATGAAGTTGCACAGCGGCGGCACGTCGACGACGTTGACGAGCATCGCCCGCCGCTCGGCGTCCTCGTACACGGCGATGTTCACGTCGGTGTCGTCGGTCGCCGCGATCGCCATGAACACGCCCTCCAGGTCGCTCGCGCCCGCGTACTCGCGCCGCTCCCAGCGGATCGAGCCCTCGCGCGCGTACTCCGCCAGCGCCGGCTCGGCCTCGGGCGCGATCAGCGTCACCTCCCCGTCGCAAGCGAGCAGCCCCTCGACCTTCTCGAGGCCGATCTCGCCGCCGCCGACGACCACGCAGCGCCGGCCGGACAGCTTCAGGCAGGCGATGTAGAAGGGGGTGTCGAGCATCCCCTGCACGCAGCTCTGGTCGCAGATCCCCCTGCGCAGCTGACACACGCACTCCTTGCCGGCGTAGGCCTGGGCGGGCATGATTGAAGGGTAGCCGCCTAACTGCGCGGCAGCCCCCGCCCGAACGCGCGCGCGCCCACCCGCGCGAGCGCGATGGCGCCTTCGCGCCACGCCCCGTCGCGGTCTGACTCGCGCCCGGAGCGGAGCTTGGCGACGGCGCGCATAGCCCGCGCGCTGGTTGCGTCGTAGGGCCCCCACCACAGGCCGCGCATCGCGGGCGGGTCCCAGGTGATGAGCTTCTCCTGCGCGCACGCGCGCAGCCCGGCCCGCCCGAGCGTGCGCCCGAGCCCGCCGCCGGCGGCCGCGCCCCACGGGCCGCGCGAGACGGTCGGACCGGGCAGGTGGTCGTTGAGCCACACCATGCCGGCGTGCAGCTCGCGCGCGATGCGCACCCCCTGGTAGCGGTCGGCCGTCCAGACGGAGGCGCCGAGGCCGTAGTCGCTGTCGTTGGCGGCGGCGATCGCCTCGTCGATCGAGTCGACCGCGACCACGACCAGCACCGGCCCGTCGATCGGCTCGCGCAGGATGCGCATCTCGGCGCGCGCGTCGGTGATCACGGCGGGGGCGTAGAAGGCGCCGGCGTCGCAGCCCGGCGGGCTGACCGGCCCGCCGCAGTGCAGCTTGCGCCCCGCCGGCGACGCGCCTCCTCGACGAGCGCGCTGACGTGCTCGACGCGCCGCGCGGAGGCCAGCGGCCCGACCTGCACGCGCGGGTCGGCCGGGTCGCCGACGGTGAGCGCCCGCGCGCCGCTGCACGAGCCCAGCGAGGAAGCGCTCGTAGACCTCGCGCGCGACGTACACGCGCTCGATCGAGCCGCGCGCCTGGCCCGCGCCGGCGCAGCCGGCCCACAGCGCGCCGGCGATCGCGCGCCGCAGGTGCGCGTCGGCGAGCACGAGCATCGCGTCCTTGCCGCCGAGCTCGACCGTGACCTCCTTCTCGCGCGAGACGCACGCGCGCGCGACCACGCGCCCGACCGCGGGCGAGCCGGTGAACAGGACCTTGCTGACGGGCGCCTGCGCCAGCGCCACGCCGACGTCGGCGCCGCCGTGCACGACCCGCACGAGTCCCTCCGGCAGCCCCGCGCGCGCGAGCACGCGCGCGATCCGCTCGCCCGCCAGGCACGCGCGGGCGGCGGGCTTGAAGACGACGCCGTTGCCCGCCAGCAGCGCTCCCGGCGATCTGCCCGAGCGGCTGCGCGAACGGGCGCGCTGCCGGCGCCGATCACGCCGACCACGCCGTACGGCTCGAACGCGATGCGCGCGCGCTTGGCGATCGTCAGCGAGCGGTTGACGCCCGACGCGCCGAGCGCCCAGCACGTCCGCGCCGTCCTCGGCGATCCACTTCAGCGCGTCGATCGCCGCCAGCAGCTCGAGCGCGGCGATCTCCGCGCGCGGCCTGCCCTGCTCGCGGGCCAGCACCTCCTGCAGCTCGTCGAAGTCGTCGATCACCGCCTGGGCCATGCGGCCCATGTAGCGCGCGCGGTCCTGCACGCGCAGCAGCGCCCACAGCGGCTGCACCTTGGCGACCGCCTCGACCACCTCCTCGATGCGCTCGGGCGGCGTGGTCGCGACGCTGCCGAGCACCGCGCCCGTCGCGGGGTCGCGTGCCGTCAGCTGCTCCTCGGCGGCGGGCTCGCCCGGAGGTGTGGAGGTCTCGCTCGGCAACGTGCTCATCGCAGTGCGATTATCGCGTCTCGGGACCGCGCGCCCGGCGAATCCGCTGCAGGCGCTCCGCCAGCTCCGCCTCGGCCTCGTCGGGCTCGTAGAAGCGCTCGCCGGCGACGCCCTCGGGCAGCAGCTCCTGCGAGGACAGGTGCCCTGGGTGCCCGTGCGGGTTGTCGTACTGGGTGGCGCCGCGGCTCCCATCGTCCTGCCCCGGCCGCGGGCCGGAGCGCAGCCAGCCCGGCACGGGCGCGGCGCCGTGCTCGCGCACGTGGCGCTCGGCCGCCGACAGCGCGCGTCCGGCGGCGTCGGACTTCGGCGCGAGCGACAGGTAGATGGCCGCCTGCGCGAGCGCGTAGCGCGCCTCGGGCAGGCCCACGTGCTCGACCGCCTGCGCGGCCGCCGTCGCCACCGACAGCGCACCCGGGTCGGCGTTGCCGATGTCCTCGGAGGCGAGGATGATCATCCGCCGCACGATGAAGCGCGGGTCCTCGCCGCCCTCGAGCATCACCGCCAGGTAGTACAGCGACGCGTCCGGGTCCGAGCCGCGCGTGGCCTTGATCCACGCTGAGATGTAGTCGTAGTGGCGGTCGCCGTTCTTGTCGTAGAGGACCGCCCGGCGCTGCAGCGCGTCCTCGACGCGCGCGAGCGTCACGCGCTCCTCGCCCAGCTCCGCCGCGGTCGCGTGCGCGCCAGCTCGAGCGCGTTCAGCGCCGTGCGCGCGTCGCCTTCGCTGCGGGCGGCGAGGAACTCCAGCGCGTCGTCGTCGACCGGCAGCGGCGCTCGCCGCCGGCCGCATCCCGTCGGCGCCCGCGTTCTCGCTAGCGGCCACGTCGCCGGCGGCCCGCCGCAGCACGATCTCGAGCTCCTCGGCGTGAGCGCCTGCAGCGCGTACACGCGCACGCGCGAGAGCAGCGCGCCGTTGACCTCGAACGCGGGGTTCTCGGTGGTGGCGCCGATCAGCGTCACCAGCCCCTCCTCGACCGCCGGCAGCAGCGCGTCCTGCTGGGCCTTGTTGAAGCGGTGGATCTCATCGAGGAACAGGACCGTCTGCGCGCGCCGCCGGTGTCGCGGCGGTGGGCGGCGCGCTCGATCACCGCGCGCACCTCCGCGCGCCCGGCGGCCACCGCGCTCAGCTCCTCGAAGGCCGCCTGCGAGCGCTCGGCGACGATCCGCGCGAGCGTCGTCTTGCCCGATCCCGGGCGGGCCGTAGAGCACCATCGAGTGCGGCATGCCCCTGCTCGATCGCGGTCCGCAGCGCCGAGCCCGCGGCGAGCAGGTGCGACTGGCCGACGAACTCCTCGAGGCCGCGCGGGCGCACGCGCACGGCCAGCGGCCGGCTCGCGCCCGTCTCGCGCGCCCGCCGCTCGACGTTTGGCCATCTCGGCGGTCGAATCTTTGGCCAGCGTCGTCGTCGAACAGGGTATCCATCTGCGTGAGTATCGCTCGTGTGAACGAGCGCGCCACTTTGCGAGCGCGGGAGGGCGCCCACGAGGGTTGTCGAACCTGTAGATTCGATGCTCGACGTTGACACCGTCCCGACATCCCCCGCATAGAGACGACGCCGCGATGAGCACCGGCGCGGCTGAGCTGCTGCCGTCGGAGGGGACGCGCTCTCGAATTCCTCGACCTCGGCGGCGACGTCGTCGCGCGCTCTCCGCTGCAGCTCTTCTGGCGCCGGCTCCGCCAGGACCGCGTCGCGCTCGTCTCGCTCGGCTTCATCGTCTTCCTGATCGTGATCGCGCTCGCCGCGCCGCTCGTGGTCAGCGTGCTCGGCCTGCCCGGGCCCGACGTGCAGAACCTCAACCTCACCGACTCCTTCGGCTCGCCGCTCGGCCCCAGCCTCGCGCACCCGTTCGGCGTCGACCAGCTCGGCGAGGACGTGATGTCGCGGGTGATCTACGGCACGCGCGTGTCGCTCGAGGTGGGCATCATCGGCACGGCGATCTCGACCGTGATCGGGGTCGATCGTGGGCATGCTCGCCGGCTTCTACCGCGGCTGGGTCGACACGCTGCTCTCGCGCTTCATGGACGTCGTGCTGTCGATCCCGATCCTGCTGCTGGGGCTCGGGCTCGGCGCCGCGTGCGGCGTGCACGGCTGCGTCAAAGGGCTGGTCCAGCCGGGCCTCGGCGACGATCATCTTCATCATCTGCATCGCCACCTGGCCGTACGTCGGGCGCATCGTGCGCGGGCTCGTGCTGTCGATGCGCGAGCGCGAGTTCGTCGAGGCCTCGCGCGCGCTGGGCGCGTCGAACCTGCGGATCATGTTCCGCGAGATCCTCCCCAACCTCGACCGCGCCGATCATCGTCTACGCGAGCCTGCTGATCCCCACGAACATCCTGCTCGAGGCGGCGCTCTCGTTCCTGGGCGTGGGCATCCGCCCGCCGACGGCGAGCTGGGGCGCGATGATCGCGCCAGGCGGCGCCGATCTTCAACACCGCGTGGTGGTTCATGGTCTTTCCCGGCATCGCGCTGCTGCTGACGGTGCTGGCATTCAACCTGCTGGGCGACGGGCTGCAGGACGCCCTGAACCCGAGGAACGCCCAATGAGGGCATCGCGATACACGAAACACTAGGAGGCGTCTCGATGAGGTCGATTAGAACGGTCGCGGCCGCCGCGCTCGCCGCAGGGCTCGCGCTGGCGCTCGCCGCGTGCGGCTCGAGCAGCAGCTCGAGCAGCACGAGCACCACGGCAAGCGCGTCAAGCGCGCTCAGCACGGGCGGCTACAAAAGCCCGCTGACCGAGTCGCTGACCGGCGGCAAACGCGGCGGCACGCTGCTGGTGCTCCAGGAAATCGACTTCGAACACCTCGATCCGGGGATCGCCTACTTCTCGGTCGACTACGCGGTCGTGTTCGCGACGCAGCGGCCGCTGTACTCGCAGAAGCCGAACTCGACCGAAGCGACGCCCGACATGGCCGAAGGGCCGCCGGAAATCGTCAACGGCGGCAAGACGGTGACGGTGCACCTCAAGCAAGGCATCCACTTCAGCCCGCCGGTCAACCGCGAAGTGACCTCCGAAGACGTCGCCTACGCGATCGAGCGCGGCACCAACCCGAACGTCGCGAACCCCTACATCGCGTCCTACTTCAAATCGATCGAAGGCGAGCCGGCGGACAGACGGGCGGTCCGATGAAGGGCATCGAAACGCCGAACAAGCACGAGATCGTCTTCCACCTGACCGAACCGAAAGGCCAGCTCGTCGCCGACGCGCTGGTGCTGCCGCTGACGGCGGCCGTGCCCAAGGAATACGCGGAAAAGTTCGACAAGAACAAGCCGTCGAACTACGCCGACTACGAGGTCGCCACGGGGCCGTACATGCTCAAGAACAACTCCGAAGGCAAGGTCCTCGGCATCGGCTACATCCCGGGCAAGTCGGCGACGCTCGTGCGCAACCCCAACTGGAACCCGAAGACCGACTACCGGCCGGCGTACCTGAACGAAATCGACATCAAGATCGGCGGCACGAGCTCCGTGATCGGCCGCCAGGTGCTCGAAGGGACGCAACGTCGTCCAGAACGAATCGTCGGTGGCCCAGCCGAACATCAGGCTCGCCGCCGAAAAGTACAAAAGCCAGCTCGAGATCTCGCCGGGCGGCGGTGACCACTACATCGGCGTCAACAACAAGGTCGGGCCGTTCAAGAACATCGACCTGCGCAAGGCCTTCTGGGCGGCGCTCGAACAGGACGGCGCTCGACAAGGTCAAGGGCGGCGAACTCGTGACCAACGTGGCCACCCACTTCATCTACCCGACGATCAACGGCTTCGAACAGGCCGGTGGCGCGGTCGACGGGGCCGAAAGTCGACTTCAACGAACACCCCGAAGGCGACATGGCGGTCGCCGAAAAGTACATCAAGCTCGCCGGCTACCCGACCGGCAAGTACACCGGCCACGAACTGACCACGATCGTCGGCTCGACCGGAGATCCGTTCGAAGAGCAGGCGGAGATCGTCCAGCAGACGCTCAAGAACCTCGGCTTCCCGGTGAAGCTCACGCTCGTGGAAACCTCGACGATGTACGCGAAGTACTGCAACGTCCCCAAAGAAGAGATCACCGTGTGCCCGAGCGTCGGCTGGATCGCCGACTTCGCCGACCCGCAGACGGTGCTCAACATCACGTTCAACGGCACGACGATCGTCCCGACCGGCAACGTCAACTGGGGCCAGACGAACGTGCCGAAAATCAACGAGGCGATGGCGGCCGCGGAAAACGTCGTCGGCAACGAAGCCCGCGCGAAGGCGTGGGCGAAGATCGACGAAGAACTCGTCGAAGACGCGGCGGCGATCCCGTTCGACTGGGACAAGCAGGCGAACATCGAGGGCAGCGACGTCAACGGCGTCGGCGACATCTGGAACGTCGGCGAGTGGGACTACAGCTACACCTCGCTGAAGTAGCCCCGTCACCAGTCACGGCGGTGGCTGGCGGGCCGCGCAGGATGCGGCCCGCCAGCATCACCGTCGTCACCCTGGCAGAGGATCGACATGGCTCCAGAATCAGACCACCCAACCCACATCGCGACGCCGCTCGTCCCCGGCCGATGATCCGCTACATCATCCGCCGCCTGCTGATCGGGGTGGTGATCCTGGTCGTCGTCTGCGCGCTGACGTTCGTCTTCTTCCGCGTTCTGCCGACCGGCAATCCCGCGCTGCTGCGCGCCGGGCGCGACCCGCAGCCAAAGCTGATCAAGGAGATCGAAGGCGTGCTCGGGCTGAACAAACCGCTGCCCGTGCAGTTCTGGGACTACATGAAGGAATTCTTCCTTCACTTCAACCTCGGCTACAGCTACTACAGCCAGGAGTCGGTCAAGAGCCTGATCGCCGAACGGCTGCCGGCGACGCTGTCGCTGACGGTCGGCGCGGCCGTGCTGTGGGTGCTCGGCGGGCTCAGCGTCGGGATCATCTCGGCGCTGCGCCGTCACTCGCTCGTCGACCGCCTGTCGATGGGCAGGGCGCTGGTGCTGCTGTCGGTGCCCGAATTCTGGCTCGGCTTCGTGTTCCTGCTGCTGTTCGCCAACGACATCGGCAAATTCAAGATCCTTCCCGGCGCCGGCAGCTACGTCGGGCTCACGTACGACCCGTGGAAGTGGTTCACCGTCGCTGATCATGCCCTGGATCGTGCTCGCGGCCGGCTCGGCCGCGATCTACGCGCGGCTGATGCGCAGCAGCCTGAGCGAGACGATGCGCGAGGACTACATCCGCACCGCGCGCGCCAAGGGACTGCGCGAGCGCGCGGTGGTCCGCCAGGGGGTGCGCTCGGCGATCAACCCGATCATCACGCTGTTCGGCCTGGAAGTCGGGGTGCTGCTCGGCGGCGCGGTGCTCGTCGAGGCCGTGTTCAACATCCCGGGCATCGGCGTGGAGAACTACAAAGCGATCCAATCCTCGGACTTCCCCGTCGTGCAGGGCACGGTGCTGCTCGCCTCGATCGTTCATCATCCTCGCGAACATCGTCGTCGACATCGCCTACGCGTATCTCGATCCGAGGGTGCGCTATCTCATGAGTGTCGCGAGCGAGCCGCTGCTGCGCGTGGAGGATCTGCGCGTCGAGTTCCCGACCGAGGATGGCGTCGTGCACGCGGTCGACGGGATCACCTACCAGGTGCACACGGGGCGCACGCTCGGGATCGTCGGCGAGTCGGGGTCGGGCAAGACCGTCTCCTCGCTGACGACGCTCGGCCTCACGCGGCGCCAGGGCGCGCGCATCTCCGGGCGCATCCTGTTCGAGGGCAAGGACCTGGTGACGCTCCCCGAAGACGAGCTGCGCGCGATCCGCGGCAACGACATCGCGATGATCTTCCAGGACCCGCTGTCGTCGCTGCACCCGCTCTACAAGGTCGGCCGCCAGCTGACCGAGGCGGTGCGCGCCCACCGCGACGTCTCCAAGGCGCAGGCGCGCGAGCGCGCGGTCGAGCTGCTCGGGCCTCGTCGGGATCCCCGATCCCGCCCGGCGCGTGGACGCAGTATCCCGCACGAGTTCTCCGGCGGCATGCGCCAGCGCGTGATGATCGCGATGGCGCTCGCGAACGAGCCCAAGCTGCTGATCGCCGACGAGCCGACGACCGCGCTGGACGTGACCGTGCAGGCGCAGATCCTGGCGCTGATGGAACGCCTGCAGCGCGAGCTGGGGATGGCGATCGTGATCATCACCCACGACCTCGGCGTGGTCGCCGAGATGGCCGACGACATCGCGGTCATGTACGCGGGGCGGATCGTCGAGACGGCGTCGGCGGCGCGCCTGTTCGCGGCGCCCGAGCACCCCTACACGTGGGGCCTGTTGAAGTCGATCCCCAGGCTCGACGCGCCGCGCGATGAGGACCTGGTGCCGATCCCCGGGCACGCCGCCGAGCCTGATCAACCCGCCGTCGGGCTGTCACTTCCATCCGCGCTGCCCGTACGCCCAGCCCGACCACGCGCGCATCGACCCGGCGCTCGAGCCGCGTCGCCGGACGAGCCCAGCCACTACGTCGCGTGCCTGCTCGAGTCCGACGTGCGCCGGCGCCTGTGGGGGCAGCTGCGGCGCCGGCAAGACGCCCGAGGAGGCGCTCGCCGAGGTCGGCCTGCCGGGAGCGCGCGCGTGAGCTCCGCGTGAGCTCGCCGGCGGAGCTGGCGCCGCTCGTGCGGGTGCGCGGACCTGGTCAAGCACTTCCCGATCACCCGCGGGATCATCTTCCAGCGCAAGATCGGCGCGGTCAGGGCGGTCGACGGCGTGAGCTTCGAGCATCGAGCGCGGCGAGACGCTGGGGCATCGTGGGCGAGACCGGTTGCGGCAAGAGCACGACCGCGAAGCTGATGATGCGCCTGCTCGAGGCCACCGCCGGCGAGATCGACTTCGAGGGCAGCGACATCACGCGCCTGAAGGGCGCGCGCCTGAAGGCGATCCGGCGCGAGGTGCAGATGATCTTCCAGGACCCGTACTCGTCGCTGAACCCGCGCAAGACGATCGGCTCGATCATCGCCGAGCCGTTCGCGATCCACGGCCTGCTGCCGGACAAGGACGAGCGCAAGCGCGAGGTGCAGCGGCTGATGGAGACGGTCGGGCTGAACCCCGAGCACTACAACCGCTACCCGCACGAGTTCTCCGGCGGCCAGCGCCAGCGCATCGGCGTGGCGCGCGCGCTCGCGCTGAACCCGAAGCTGCTGATCGCCGACGAGCCGGTGTCGGCGCTCGACGTCTCGATCCAGGCGCAGGTGCTGAACCTGCTGCGCGACCTGCAGCGGCGGCTCGGCCTGACGATCGTGTTCATCGCCCACGACCTGTCGGTGGTGCGCCACATGTGCGATCGCGTGGCGGTGATGTATCTCGGCAAGATCGTCGAGATCGGCCCGAACGAGGCGCTCTACGACTTCCCCCGCCATCCCTACACGGGCGCGCTGCTGGCGGCGGTGCCGGTGGCCGACCCGTCGCTGCACGGCAGCGAGCGGCGGCTGCTCGGCGGCGACGTGCCGAGCCCCGCCAACCCGCCGAGCGGGTGCCGCTTCCACACGCGCTGCCCGAAGGCGCAGGCGCTGTGCTCGACGCAGGAGCCGCAGCTCGAGGACAAGGGCTCGGGGGGGACAGCGGCACGCTCGTCGCCTGCCACTACCCGCTCACGCGCGAGGAGGTCGCGCAGATCGGCGTACGATCTGCGCGATGAGCGCGAGCGGACCGGAGATCGAGCGGGCGGCGGGCGCGGCGGGCGCGGAGGCCGAGGAGCTGCTCGCGCACCTGATCCGCTTCAACACGGTCAACCCGCCCGGCAACGAGCGCGCGGCGCAGGAGTACCTGGCCGACCATCTCTCGCGCAGGCCGGCTTCGAGTGCGAGCTGCTCGGCGCCGAGCCCGAGCGCCCCAATCTCGTCGCGCGGCTGCGCCCCGCCGACGCGGATGCGGTGTCAGCGGGCCCGACGCTGTGCTACCTCGGCCACGTCGACACGGTGCTCGCGAACCGCGGCGGAGTGGACGCACGACCCGTGGTCGGGCGACCTCGCCGACGGCTTCCTGTGGGGCAGGGGCGCGCTCGACATGAAGTCGCAGGTCGCCGCGGAGATCGCGGCGGCGGCGTCGCTGGCGCGCTCGGGCTGGCGCCCGGCGCGCGGCGAGCTGCTGATCGTGGCGGTCGTCGACGAGGAGACGGGCGGCTCGCTGGGGGCGGAATGGATCACGCAGAACCACCCCGAGAAGGTTCGCTGCGACCTGCTCGTCAACGAGGGCGGCGGCGCGGTGTTCGAATACGAAGGCAGGCGCTGCTACGGCGTGTGCTGCGCGGAGAAGGGCGTGTTTCGCTTCACGCTGATCCACCGACGGGGTCGCGGGCACGCGTCGATGCCCGGCATGGGCGAGTCAACGCGCTGCTGAAGATGGGCCCGGTGCTGGAGCGCTTCGCGGCGCGCCAGCCCGCCTACCGGCCGACCGAGGAGCCGCTGGCGTTCCTGCGCGGGATCGGCGAGGATCCTGAGGACCCGCAGGCCGCGATCGCGCGCCTGCGCGCGGCGGACCCGCGCCTGGCGATCATGTTCGAGCCGATGCTCGGCGTGACGTTCACGCCGACGCGGATCGCGGCGTCGGAGAAGATCAACGTGATCCCCAGCCGCGCCGAGCTGAAGGTCGACTGCCGCGTGCCGTCCGGGCTGGGCGAGGCGGAGGTGCGCGCAGGGCATGGCGGAGGTGCTCGGCGATGGAGCGGGCGCCGCAGGCGCCGATCCGCCGTGGCGCATCGAGTTCACCGAGCAGGTCGTCGGCAACCGCTCGCCGGCGGCTCGCAGCTGATGGACGCGATCTCGAGTGGATCGGCGAGCACGACCCGGGCGCGCAGGTCGTGCCGGTGGTGCTCCCGGGCTTCACCGACTCGCGCCACTTCCGCCTGGCGTTCCCCGAGTGCGTCGCGTACGGCTTCTTCCCGCAGCGCCACCAGTCGCTGCTGCGAGAGCGCGCCGCTGATCCACGGCGCGGACGAGCGCATCGACGTGCGCGACCTGGCGTTCGCGACCGAGCTGTTGCGACTCGCGCGGCTCGCGACTGCGCGTTCTAGGCTGAGTGTTGCAGCGCTCGACAAGCGCGCTGAAAATCCGCATAATGCGGCGCGATGCCAAGGATGGTTGACTTGTTGGAGAGGGTGGAACGATGAGTGCGCAGGCGACCACCACGGTCGCCTTGGGCGCGCGGGGCGGGAAGGCTCGCGCACACGCACGCCGCCGCTGACGCACGCCGCGCTGACGCACGCCGCGCTGAGATACGCGGCGAAGGCGGGCACCGGTGCGCACGCAGGGGTCGTGCGCACCACGCGCCGTGCGCCGTGGTGTCCGCGCCGCACGTCTCGTTCGCGCAGGAAATCCAGAACTTCGCGCTCAACTGGGAGCCGGTGATCGCGATCCTGTTCTTCACGGCGCTGGTTTTCATGATGTGGCGGATGCTGAAGGTGATGCCGCGGATCAAGCCGCAGCGGATCAAGCCGACCTCCGACCAGTCGGTCACGTTCGCGGACATCGCCGGCGTCGACGAGGCCAAGGCGGAGCTGCAGGAGATCGTCGAGTTCCTGCGCGAGCCGAAGTCCTTCCACGCGCTCGGCGCGAAGGTGCCGAAGGGCATCCTGCTGCACGGCCCGCCGGGCACCGGCAAGACGCTGCTGGCGAAGGCGGTGGCGAACGAGTCGGGCGCGCAGTTCTTCGCCCAGTCGGCGGCGTCGTTCGTGGAGATGTTCGCGGGCCTCGGCGCGGCGCGCATCCGCCGGCTGTTCGCGATCGCGCGCAAGCACGAACCGGCGATCATCTTCATCGACGAGCTCGACGCGGTCGGCGGCCGGCGCGGGATGGACATCTCGGGCGAGAAGGACCAGACGCTCAACCAGCTGCTGGTCGAGATGGACGGCTTCGACTGCGAGCGGGCGCGTGGTGGTGATCGCGGCGTCGAACCTGCTCGAGAAGCTCGACCCGGCGCTGCTGCGCCCGGGGCGCTTCGACCGCCAGGTGTTCGTGGTGCCGCCCGACGTGAAGGGCCGCCTCGGCGTGCTGGAGGTGCACACGCGCGAGAAGCCGCTGGAGAACGTCGACCTGGACCTGGTCGCCCAGCAGACGAGCGGGCTGACGGGCGCGGACCTGGCGAACATCTGCAACGAGGCCGCGATCTTCGCGACCAGGCGCGGAGCCAAGGCGATCTCGATCCGCGACTTCGACTCGGCGCTCGAGCGCGTGATCGCGGGCGTGCAGTCAAAGCGCGTGCTGAACGACCACGAGAAGCGGGTGGTCGCCTACCACGAGGCGGGGCACGCGCTGTGCGGCGAGCTGCTTGCCGTCGGTCGATCGCGTGCACAAGATCTCGATCGTCCCGCGCGGGCGCGCGCTCGGCTACACGCTGAACCTGCCCGCCGAGGACCGCTACCTGAAGACGCGCGAGGAGCTGCTCGACTACATGACGGTCCTGCTCGGCGGGCGCGTGGCCGAGCAGATCGTGTTCGGCGCGATCACCACGGGCGCCTCCGATGACCTCAAGCGTGTGGCGGACATCTCGCACTCGATGGTCCACGACTTCGCGATGGGCACCGCCGGGGTGGGGCGCTCGCCGGACGGCGACGTGCGCCTCTCCGAGCGGACGCTGCGGCTACGCGACGAGGAGCGCCAGGACCTGATCGAGGAGGCGCGCAGGGCCGCGCAGAAGCTGATCGTCGCGCACCGCCGCCAGCTGGAGGCGCTCGCGCGTGAACTGCTCGAGCACGAGGTGCTCGATCGCGAGGCGATCGACCGGATCATGGAGGGGGTGCCGCGAATGGAGCGCGCACCGGGCGTGGGCCTGCGGGTCGTGGCGGCCGCGCCGCATCCGCCCCAGCCTGGCCCCGCCGCGATCCGTCCGCCCGAGGCTCCCGCGGAGGGCAGGCCGGGAGGGGCGCCGATCGGCCTGCACAACCGCAGAGCCGAGGACGAGCCCGGACGGCTATAGACTGCGGCTGGTGTTCAGCCGCATCGACCACATCGGCGTCGCCGTCGAGGAGATCGAGCCAGCGCTCGAGCTCTACCGCGACGGCTTCGAGCTGGCGGTCGCCCACCGCGAGGTCGTCGAGGAGCAGGGCGTCGAGGCGGTGCTGCTGGACGTCGGCGAGAACCACGTCGAGCTGCTCGCGCCGCTCGCAAAGGACACGCCGGTTGGCAAGTTCCTCGCCCGGCAGGGCCCGGGCCTGCACCACGTGGCCTACCAGGTGGACGACATCGACGCGACGCTGCACGCGCTCAAGCAGGCGGGCATGGCGCTGATCGACGAGCAGCCGCGAACGGGCATCCGCGGCTCGCGCGTCGCGTTCATGCACCCACGCGCGACCGCGGGCGTGCTCACCGAGATCGTCGAGCCGGCCGCAGGGACAGGCGCGCACTGATGGCCGCCGCCGGTACACGACGCGTCACGCTTGGCTTCCAGGGCGGGCAGGTGCTGGCGCTGCGCGTGAGCGACAAGCAGCTCGAAGACCTCAACACGGCGCTCGGCGGCATCGGCTGGCACGAGCTCGAAAGCGAGGATGGGCCTGTGCGCGTCGATCTTGGGCAGGTCGTGTATGTCAGCGCGGATAGCGACGAGCCCCGCGTGGGCTTTGGCTAGAACCACTTGAACCTCGACGAGCGGCTGCTGCGGATCGCGCGCACGCGTGGGCACACGCCGCGGGCCGAGCGCGCGGTGGCGCGGTTCTCGCGCGTGGGGGAGCATGGCGCGGTGTGGCTTGCGATCGGTGCGCTGGGCGGGGCGCTAGACCGGGAGCGCAGGGCAGAATGGGCCAGGGCGACGGCGACCGTGGCGAGCGTGTTCGCATTGAACACGGCGATCAAGTTGGTCGTCCGCCGCCGCCGGCCACAGCTTCCGGGGCTGCCGGCGCTGACGGGGACGCCGACGACGCTGAGCTTCCCCAGCGCGCATGCCTCGACGTCGTTTGCGGGGGCGCGCCTCTACACGCAGCTGAGGTTGCCGGCCGTCCCTCTGTACGCGCTTGCCGCGGCGCTATCGCTGTCTCGGCTTTACCTCGGGGTGCATTACCCGTCGGACGTGCTGGCGGGGGCGGGGTTGGGGACGCTGGTGGGCACAAAGTGCGCGGATGCGGCGCCCATCCAGCCGCAGCATCACATCTGAGTACATTCAGCCGCGTGGCTCGTGCTCTTCATGACGATCGAGACGCCGATGACGAGGCTGCCGCGGCGGCGCTTCGTGAGGAGGCTCGCCGACTCGCCGCCGATCCGAGGGCTCGCGCGGAGCTTGCCGAGCTCCGCGATGTCGTAATAGGAATACATGGCGATCATTCAGGATAGCTCTCCACGGCGGCGCCTCCGCGCCCGCGACTCTTGCGCCATCCCTGCCAAGATGCGCCGATGAGCACGCGCATCGGCATCGTGGGAATGCCCAACGCGGGCAAGTCGTCGCTGTTCAACGCGCTGACGAAAGCGGGCGCGGAGGCGGCGAACTACCCGTTCACGACGATCGAGCCGAACGTGGCGGTGGTGCCGGTGCGCGACGAGCGCCTGGAGGAGGTGGCGCGGACGGTGGGGGCGTCGGAGATCGTCTGGGACACGGTCGACTTCCACGACATCGCTGGCCTCGTGGCTGGGGCGCACCAGGGCGAGGGCCTGGGCAACCGCTTCCTCGCGAACATCCGCGAGACGCACGCGATCGTGCACGTCGTGCGCGCGCACAACGACGAGAACGTGATCCATCCGGAGGGCCGCGTCGACCCGTTGGCGGATATTGAAACGATCGAGACCGAGTTGGCGATGGCGGACCTGGAGGCCGCTGAACGCCGGGTTGAGAGGGTCGGCAAACAGGCGCGCGGGGGCGACCGCGTCGCGATTGCGGAGGAGGCGTGGCTGCGCGAGGTGATCGCGGCGCTGCAGGCGGGCCGCCCGGCGCGCACGGTGGCGGTGCCGGAGGAGGCGCCGAACGCGGCGCGCGACCTCGGCTCGCTGACGAGCAAGCCGGTGCTGTTCGTGGCGAACGTCGACGAGGGCACGGAGGAGGTCCCGGCGGCCGTCGCCGAGCACGCGGCGGCGCAGGGCGCGCGCGCGGTGGCGGTGTCCTCGCGCATCGAGTCGGAGCTGGCGGAGCTGGAGGACGAGGACGCGGCGGCGATGCGCGAGGAGCTCGGCGTCAGCGAGTCAGGCCTGCAGCGGGTGGTGCGCGAGGCGTTCGCGCTGCTCGAGCTGATCTCGTTCTTCACCGCCGGCGAGGCGACGATCGCGCAGTCGTGGCACCTGCGCCGCGGCCTGACCGCGTGGCACGCCGCCGGCGAGATCCACACCGACATCCAGAAGGGCTTCGTGCGCGCCGAAGTGATCGGCTGGCGCGAGCTCGTCGACGCGGGCGGCTACGCGGGCGCGCGCGAACGCGGCACCTTGCGCCTGGAGGGGCGGGACTACGTGATGAACGATGGGGACGTCATCACGGTCAAGTTCACGCCGTAGGCTCAGGGGCCAGCCAGCGTCTCAAGTCGCTCGGCCAGCCGCTTCATTCCGAGCTCGTCGGCAGCCCGTGCGCCGCCGGCGTAGTCGGTCGCGCGGTCGGGGGCCGGCTCGACGTCGATCCGCTGCAGCGTCGCGATCTCCTTGAACTTGCGCAGCAGCTCCGCGTTCTCGCGCAGCGCGGCGGCGATGCGCGGGCGCATCACCGCGCTCGCCCTGACCGCGGCCGCATCCGAGTCAGCCGCGGCCGCGTCTGCGCCCGCGGCGCTCAGCAGCGCCTCAAGCGTTCCGTGCGCGCGCAGCAGCTCCGCGGCGGTCTTCGCGCCGATGCCCGGCGCGCCCGGCAGGCCGTCGGAGGGGTCGCCGCGCAGGGCGATGAAGTCGGGGACCTGCTCGGGCTCGACGCCGTAGCGCTCGCGCACCTGCTCGGGCCCGATCTCGCCGTGCTTGCCGCCCTTGAGCAGCTCGATCACGGCGACGCGCTCGCTGACCGCGCCGAACAGGTCGCGGTCGCCCGTCAGCAGCAGCGCCCGCCCGCCGCGCTCATCCTCCTCGCGCGCGTAGGAGAACATCACGTCGTCCGCCTCCAGATCGGCGCTCGTCGCGTACGTCCAGCCGAGGCTCCGAAGCAGCGTCGGCGCCTGCCGCCACTGCGCCGCAAGCTCCGGCGGCATCGGATCGCGATGGGCGTGATATGCCGGGTACAGCCTCACGCGGTAGTCCGCCTGCTCTGCGCCCATGCACGCCACCACGCCGCGCACGCACGCGCCGGCAGGCGCGCATCTATAAGAGAGAGGATCGCGTTGACGGTGCCGAGCAGCGCGTTCACCGGCTGCCCGTCGGCGCCGACGATCGATTTGGGCAGCGCGAAGTACGAGCGGTAGAGCAGCCACGGGACGTCCGCGATCAGCAGCTCGGCGGGCACCCGCTCAGCGTACGCGCCGATCGGCCTCAGCGCACCGCGCGGCCAGCAGGGTGCCTCGTCTCAGCCGGCGAGCATCCAGCAGTTTTCAGTCCACACGAAGCGGTTCGCGTTGCCCATCAGCGTCGTCGGCAGATCGATCGACGCGACGTTTCCGTGGACGACCACCGCAGCCGTCCCGATCGCGCGCTTCTGCGCTCGCAGCTGCGCGCGGCCACCCGGTTCGCGCAGCAGCTTCGCCAGCTTCGCGTTCCACCGCTGCGTGCACGTGCGGCCGTGCTCGGTCGCACGCAGCGGTGCGTTCAGGATCCCGCACGCATCCGCGCCGCTTCCGGCGAGCTCCGCGGTCACGAACCTCGTTGCGGCGCTGCGCACCCACGCGATCTGCCCGCTCGTGCCGACCGAGTGCGCGCCCCACGCGCTCGCCGGCATCACCAGCGCCGCCCGGCGTCATCAGCACGGCGGCGGACGCGAGCGCCACGACGGCGGAGCGAAACCTCATGCTCGGATTGTGGACGATCTGGCGGCGGCCGCGGGTTTCCCGGATACGCAGCGGACGGATGACGTAGGCGCCGGTCGCCACCATGCGACCGTGTGGCTATTCGGCCGGCACGCCGCCGGTGGAGCTCGTCGACGCGGCCGTCGCCGGCGCCTGCGCGCCGCCCTGCGGTCCCATGGTGGGTGCCGGAGTGGTGGCGGGCGGGCTTTCGGGCACCGGCGGTGTGAACGGCGGTTGCCCGCTGCGATCCGGCTCGCGCCTGACGCTCGTGCCGCTCCTCACGCTGAAGTACGCCCACGCGCTGTCGAGCCCCAGGCGCGCCGCCAGTTCGGGCCCGCTCACGGGACCGTCGCCGCGCGAGCCGAGCACCTCGGCGGTGACGATCCGCGGCGAAACGCCGCGCGTGAGCACCTCGACTCCCCGGAAGGTGCCCTTGAAGAGGCCGCTCAGGCGCGCGGCGGCGGAGGCGAAGCTCATGCTCAGCTTCCAGTCCGAGGTCTTCGTTTCATACGCGTCCGGCACGCCCTTCAGCCACGGCTGCGGTTCGGCGCCGATAAACGAGTTTTCGATGTTCTCGGTCATCCCGCCGGAGCTCGCGAAGTAGTACGTGGTCGCGGGCTTGCCCTGGTAGAGGACGACCTGCCCGGCGGTCGCCGCCACCGCCGCGTTCGTGCTCGCCGTTTCCGCGGCCGTCCCCAGATACATCTGCGAGCGGGTGTCCGAGTACACGTCGAAGCGCGACCCGCCCGCGTCCGCGGTCAGCGCGTACGTGCGGCTCGCGATCGCCTGCGCCTCGAGCGCCGGCAGCGGCCAGCTGGAGGGCATCTCAGCGGAGACCACGCCGCGCACATAGCGTTCGAGCGGCACGCGCTCCACCTTCGAGCCGACGAGCACCTTCACGACGAAGTTCGCCGGCGCCTGCCCGAGCGTGGTGCCCGTGTAGTAGTGCGCGAGGATCTGCGCCGCGCTCCAGCCGTGCTGGGCGTAGCCGAGCGCGCCGTCCTGGCTCATGCCCACGCCGTGGCCGTCCCCCGCGCCTTCGATCAGCAGCGTCGAAGCGCCGGCCGGGGTGGCGCCGAGCGCGAGCGCGGCGAGCATCGTGGCGAGCGATCCGGCGGCCCTGCGAGCACCACGCGGGCGAGCGCGGAGGCGGTGGTAGGTTGAGGCCATGACCCGCATCCGTACCCACGGCAACACGGGCAGCGCGCGATCGACGCGCTCGAGGTGGGGAGCTCCCATAGGTCCTCGCTCGGCTGCGGGCGGACGCAGCCTGAGGACTGCACGATGACTCCCGCGGAGGTTCGATGACCGCTTCAGAGCGCGAACGCGCGGTGCTCGAGCAGGTCCCCACCGACCTGTACATCGCCGGCGAGTGGCGCGCGGCGAGCGCCGGCGCGACGCTCGCCGTCGAGGATCCCGCGACGACCGAGCCGCTCGTGCAGGTCGCCGACGCGAGCCTCGCGGACGCGCTCGCGGCGCTCACGGCGGCGGCCGACGCGCAGGCCGAGTGGGCGGCGCATCCGCCGCGCGAGCGCGGCGAGATCCTGCGCCGCGCATACGAGGCGATCGTCGCGCAGACCGAGGACCTGGCGCTGCTGATGACGCTCGAGATGGGCAAGGCGCTCGCGGAGTCGCGCGCGGAGATCGGCTACGCGGCCGAGTTCTTCCGCTGGTTCTCCGAGGAGGCCGTGCGCATCCACGGGCGCTACATGGTCAACACGACCGGCAAGGGCCGCATCCTGACGATGCGCCAGCCGGTCGGGCCGTGCGTGTTCGTCACGCCGTGGAACTTCCCCACGGCGATGGGCACGCGCAAGATCGCCCCCGCGATCGCCGCCGGCTGCACGATGGTCGTCAAGCCCGCCAAGCAGACGCCGCTGTCGATGCTCGCGCTCGCGAAGATCCTCGAGCAGGCGGGGCTGCCGGGCGGCGTGCTCAACGTCATCACCGCCAAGAGCGCCGGAGCGGTGATCGCGCCGCTGCTCGCCGACCCGCGCACGCGCAAGCTGTCGTTCACCGGCTCCACCGAGGTCGGGCGCACGCTGATCGAACAGTCCGCGCAGCAGATCCTGCGCGTGTCGATGGAGCTCGGCGGCAACGCGCCGTTCCTCGTGTTCGACGACGCCGACCTCGACGCCGCCGTCGAGGGCGCGATGCTCGCGAAGATGCGCAACGTCGGCGAGGCGTGCACCGCCGCCAACCGCTTCCACGTGCACGAGTCGGTCGCCGATGAGTTCTCCCGACGGCTCGCCGAGCGCATGGGCGCGCTCAAGGTCGGCCGCGGCACCGAGCCCGACGTCGACGTCGGCCCGCTGATCGACGAAGCCCAGCGCGGCAAGGTCACCGAGCTCGTCGACGACGCCGTCACGCGCGGCGCGCGCGTGCTGCTCGGCGGCGGCCGCGCGGAAGGCCGCGGCTACTTCTTCGAGCCGACCGTGCTCGCCGACGTCCCCGACGGTGCGCGGCTGCTCAGCGAGGAGATCTTCGGGCCCGTCGCGCCGGTCGCCACGTTCACGACCGAGGAGCAGGCGCTCGCCGCGGCCAACCGCACCGAGTACGGGCTCGTCGCCTATGTCTGTACACGCGCGACCTATCGCGCGCGTTTCGCGTCTGCGAGGGGATCGAATCGGGCATGATCGGGCTCAACCAGGGGGTCGTGTCAAACCCCGCCGCGCCGTTCGGTGGGGTCAAGCAGTCGGGGTTCGGGCGCGAGGGCGGGTTCGAGGGGATCGGGGAGTACCTGGAGACGAAGTACGTGGCGCTGGGGGTTTGAGGGGGCTGTGAGGCGTCAATCGGTGCGGCCGACTAGCACGACGACCCGGGCCACATCCCCGAACATTTTTCTTTCGCCGGCGCCGAGGGGGCGCGGAGACGGCGCGCGGAGGGCTCGCGCGACGCGCCTTGCCAGCGTGCCCGCGCCGGCGGCATAGAGCACGCTGTCGTGCGGGAGCCGGCCCGCCACGGCGTGGCCAAGGTTCAGCGTGCTTGTCGATGGTATGCGCGCGTGGATACGGGCGGCGACACTCTTCATTCGCGGTCGGCTTTCGGAGAATGTGGTGAAGAGCCCCGTCTGGTCCACGAGTAGGACATCCGCCGGCGTGCGCGCCACCACCGCCGGCAGGTCTGTGGCGCTGAGGGCCTTGCCGACATCCGCGTTTACGCTCCCGCCGTAGATGCCGCCGACCGCGGGGAACGTTGCGCTCCCATTCTGGAACCGCACTTCCACCGACGCCGTGTCCGCGGGGGCGAACCCCGACAGCAGCCGCTGGCCGTTGCGCTCAGCTTCCACGGGCGGGGTGGCCTTGGACAGTTCGAGCTTGTCCTCGCAGGTGGAGCTTTCGATCGACAGCTGGGTGTAGACGAGCACGCACACTTCCGCCGGATATTCGACGTACTCGGCCCCGGCCCGGGCGGTGCCGTACGCTGGCTCTGCTTCACCCTTGATGTCGCACCCGACGCCTGGCATTACCCACCATGCCACTGTGCCTGTCGTCCCCCATAGTCTCGCGTACCGGTACCACGCGTACGCGAGTTCCGACGTCCAAGGTGTCGAGCTGCGTTCTGCTTCCCATGACGGCAGCATCTCCTTCGACCAGCGTGGGCTGGAGAGGAACGGGACGAGGGCTTGCACCCGAGATTCCGGTGCGCCGGAGGCTTCGTACGGGTTACCCGTGCAGACGTCGGCCGACGCCCTCGTCGTCCCGGCAAAGCCGCAGACCACCATGGCAAGCGTCGTGGCGAGCACTGCGGTCCCCCCAGATCGTGCGCGGCGCAGCGGAGTCACCTCTTTCACTACTGGGAGTCGTCCACCAGCAGCCGCCCGACGCTGTCGGCGACGCACACCGGCTTCTCGCCGCCCTCGAGCTCGACGGTGAAGCGCGTGACGACCTGATGCCAGCCGCCGCCGACCTCGGTGACCTCGACGATCTGCGCGTAGCAGCGCAGCCGCGATCCGACCGGCACGGGCGCCGGGAAGCGCACCTTGTTCCAGCCGTAGTTGACGCCCGAGCTTGAAGCCGCTCCACTCGCTCAGACCCCCGCGCAGGCCGTCGATCAGCGACAGCGTCAGGTTGCCGTGGGCGATCGTCGTGCCGAACGGGCTCTCGCGCTTGGCGCGCTCGACGTCGGTGTGGATCCACTGGTGATCGCCGGTCAGATCGGCGAACTGGTTGACCATCTCCTGGGTGACCTCGCGCCACTCGCTGGGCCCGACCACCTGGTCCTGCGAGCGCCCGCAGGTCATCGATCCCGTGGGCGACCGACTTGGGCATGCTCGCGCTGACAGCCATCGCTCTCCTTTCGCGCTGCTTCGCCGAAACTCGAGGCTATGTTATTCGGCGGGCTGCGTCTCCGGCAGGGTCGCGTCGAACACGTTCTCGATGGCGTTCGCGGGCACCGGTTTGCCCATCAGCGTGCCCTGCGCCATCGTGCAGCCCATCGCCTGCAGGCTGCTCAGCTGCTCGAGCTTTCGATGCCCTTGGCGATCACCGTCAGCGACAGGTCGCGCCCGACGATCATGATCGCCTCGAGCAGCCACGTGCGGTAGTCCTCGTCCTCGGAGGCCGCCAGCGAGCTGCGGTCGACCTTCAGGAAGTCCAGCGGCAGCGCCGCAGGTCGGAGTGGTAGGCGTAGCCGCTGCCGCCGAAGTCGTCGATCGCGATGCGCACGCCGAGCTGCTTGATCTCTTCCAGGCGCTCGACCGCGGCGGTCACGTCGCGCATCACGGTCGTCTCGGCGATCTCGAGCGTCAGCATCGACGGCTCGATGCCCGACTGCTGCAGCGCGCGGCGTACGTCGGTGACGAAGCCGTCGCGATTGAGCTGGTTGGCGCGATACCTCGACGGAGATGCCGACGTTGTGGCCGGCGACGTTCCACGCGGCGGCGCGGCCGCACGCCTCTTCGAGCACCCAGCGGCCGATCGGCACGGTCAGCCCGGTTTCCTCGGCCAGCGGGATGAAGTCGGCGGGCAGCATCACGCCCCGCTTGGGGTGCAGCCAGCGCAGCAGCGCCTCGAGGCCCGCCGACCTCGCCCGTGCGCGAGGTCGTAGATCGGCTCGTAGAGCAGGAAGAACTGCTTGTCCGGCGAGCGCCGCGTTCAGCTCGACCTCGAGCACGCCGCGCCCCTCGATCACCGAGCGCATGTTGGCGTTGAACAGCGTGTAGCGGTCCTTGCCGGCGGCCTTGGCCGCGTACAGCGCCAGCTGCGCGTCGCGCAGCAGATCCTCGGGGGTCGCGTAGCGGCCGAAGGCGACGCCGATGCTCGCCGTCAGGAAGAAGCTCGGGACCGAAGCCCTCGAGCTCGAACGGCTTGTGCAGCGCCTCGACCACGCGTCGCGCCAGTGAGTCCAGGCGCGCCCCGCGCGCCGCCGATTCGACCAGCAGCACGAACTCGTCGCCGCCGAGACGCCCGACCGTGTCGCCCGCGCGCACGACCGCCCTCGAGCCGTTCGGCGACGATCTTCAGGATCTGGTCGCCGGCGCCCGCGCCGAGCCGCTCGTTGACGTCCTCGAACCAGTCGATGTCGATGAACAGCGCGCCCACGAGCAGCCCCGACTGGCGTCCGGCGCGCGCGAGCATGCACTCGGCGCGGTCGAGCATCAGCGCGCGGTTGGGCAGCCCGGTGAGGGCGTCGTGGAGGTCTTCGACGGGAGCCGCCGGAGCCTCGGGGCTTCGGCTTGCGGCGCCTTGGGCTCGGGCGCCGGCGCGGGCGGGCGCCCGGCGCCGAGGACGAACACGAGCAGCCCGAGCAGCGCGCTCAGCGCGCAGCCGACGATCAGCAGCGCGACCGCGTTGCCGTCGCCGAGCGTGCCTGCGGTGACGGGGGTACCGAAGCCCTGCACGGTCCAGCCGTCGTGGAGGTCGACGGTCGTGCTCGGCGCGCCCGCCTGCGGCGTGCCGCCGGTGTAGACGACCCTCGCGGGGCCGCTGGCGTAGCTGATGCGCACCGCGTCGGCGGCGTGGCTGCGCAGCGCCGCTTCGAGCAGGACAGCCGGGGACGAACACCTGGCGCAGCCAGCCGGCGAACGCGCCCATTCGCGCGCCGAGCGTCGCAGGCGGCTGGTCGCCGCGGTATACGGGCGTCATCATTTCCAGCGCCGTGGCGCTGCCGACGGAGACCACCGCTGAGCGCGTGAGCCCAGAGTCGCGCGCGAGCAGCAGCGCCGGTTCCCTTCGCGCAGTAGTCCTCGCCAGCCGGCGGGCTTCGGCGCGGTGGCGCGACGAGCCCGGCGAGCGCGAGGCAGTAGAAGGGGCGCGTGCCCGCGGGCGTGACCTTGACGCGCGGCGCCGCGGGCGTGGTCGCGGCCGCGGCGCTCGCAACGGCGTACGGCCGGCTTGGCGGATGCGGCGGCGCTTGGCCTTGCCGGGCGGCGCGCCGCGGCGAAGCTCGTCAGTTCGGAGCCGTGGACGAGCGTCACCAGCCCGAGCTGTTCGAGCTCGGGGTAGTGGCGCAGCGTGCGCGCCCATTGCGCCCACGCGGTCGAATTCCGCGGGCGTCGTGTTCGAGTTGCCGGCGAAGTAGGTGCTGGCGCCGATGCGCAGGTCTTCCTCGCGCTGGAGCGCGAGCTTGACTGTCCGCGGCGAGTCGCCGCGGAGGTCTGCTGAGAGGCCTGTCGGGCGCTCGTCGCGTCATTGCGCGCGACCGCGTGCGCTCCGAGGACCGAGGCGATTGCTCCACCGGCGACGCACAGCGCGGCGACGGCGGCCCACACGGCCCTGCGGGCGCCCTTCCCGGGGCCGGTGGCTCGCCTGCTGAGGTGGGGTCTCGACGGCTGCGGGCACGGAAGCATCGGCGACGGAGTCGCGCGCCGGGGACGGGGTTGTCTTGGGGGGTTTGGCTATCTGACATGACAACCTCGTGCGCGCGCAGCGTGCGGCCGTGCGCTGTGTTGGTGTGATCGAGCCCGAATGGCGAGGTGCATCTGCATCGTGCCCCCATCTCGACGAAAAGCCGACCCAGGTTTACGTCTGCAGACTCGCTTGCCGCACGGGCGCGGCATGCGTTCGGGGCTAGGGTGTGTGGCGAGGATGACCGCGCGCGAGCTACACGCCCTTTACTGCAAGCACTTCGAGGACCGCCGCAAGGAGCGCCAGCTGCTCTCGACGGGTGCGTTCTTCGTGACGTTCGCGGCGGTGCGCGCGATCACGCACGCGATCAGGGCCGAACGCGGGCCGTTCAAGAACATCACCCCCGGCGGGCGCCACATCCATCACATGACGTTCGGCATCACGGGCCTGCTGACGGTCGGCTACCTGTGGCTGCTGGAGATCGGCATCGACGAGCGCCGCCAGGCGTCGCGGCTGACCTCGATCGCGTACGGCAGCGGCGCCGCGCTGACGCTCGACGAGTTCGCGCTGTGGCTGAACCTCGCGGACGACTACTGGAACAAGCAGGGGCGCGAGAGCATCGACGCGGTCGTGCTGTTCGGCTCGCTGCTGAGCCTCAGCGTGCTCGGCAAGGGCTTCTTCCGCGAGCTCGTGCAGCGGCTGCGAGAGCGCCCGGCGCCGGCGCCGGAGCTGCCAGGCAGCTGACTCGCTCGCGGCACCGATGACCCGCCCGCTCGCCGTGCTCGTGCTCACCGTCTGGCTCGCCGCGACGCTCGCCGGCTGCGGCGAATCGCCCTCGTCGAGCAACGGCGTGGCGTCGAGGACGCCGGCGCAGATCGTGGTCGCGGCGACGGAGGCGGCGGCGGGCGCGGCGACGGTCCACGTTGCAGGCTCAATTGTCAGCGAAGGCCGGCCGATATCTATCAACATGGAACTCGTCGCGGGAAAGGGCGGGCAGGGACGGATCACGCTGGCCGGACTCGACCTTCAGGCTGGTCGCGCATCGACCGGGCCCTGTACATCAAGGGCGGCACCGCCTTCTACAGCCGCTTCGCCGGCCCGCTCGCCGCGCGCGCGCTGCACGGAAAATGGCTGAAGGAGTCGGCGGGAGGCGGGGCGCTGTCGTCGCTTGCCTCGCTGACCAACCTGAGCCAGCTGCTCGACCTGGCGCTCGCCGACCACGGCAAGCTCACGCGCGGCCCCCGGCAGGATCATCCACGGGCAGCGCGCCGTCGGCGTGACGTGACCTCGTCGGCGGTGGCACGCTGTACGTGGCGGCGACCGGCACGCCGTATCCGCTCGAGATCGTCAAGCGCGGCGATGGCGCGGGCAAGCTCGTGTTCGACAGCTGGAACCAGCCCGTGACGCTCGTAGTTCCGCCGAACGCCGATCAACATCAACCAGTTGCAGCCACGCCGCTAGCGGGTACTTGGGTCATATGTCTACACGCACCGATACCCGATCAAGCCTGCCGCAACGACCGTCGAACGGAAGACAGTGCAGCTACGGCCTATCCGGAACCGGAACAGCACACGAGAGCCCTCAGTGAACGGCGCAATCCAAGCCAGCTTTCTTACGGCGACCGGCACAGCCGGGGGCCGGATTCGCCGCCGCGCGGGCGGGGCGCAGTCGGGGGCGCGAGGGTCGGTGCGCTCATGCGTAGGGAGGCCGTCGCGGGCAACCGCCCCGGGTCGCCGTCCGCCGCGTCGCCGTCGCGGGCGCCGGCACCCGGCGATGCGCATCCTGCCGTGGGCGCTGCTCAGCGCGGCGGCCGTGATCGCGCGCGCTGCTGGCGGGCGCATCGCCGCCGATCGCCGGCTGCCTGGTCGTGCTCGCGTGCGCGGCGATCGCGCTCGGCTGGCAGTTCGGCGAGCGCGGCAGGGTGGCGCTCGAAGACGAGATCGAGCACCGCACGACCGAGCTCAAACGCGCGCTGTCGGAGCTCGAGATCGCCCAGGCGGAGACCGTCCAGCGGCTGTCGATGGCGGTCGAGTTCCGCGACGAGGACACCGGCGCGCACATCGAGCGCATCGGGCGCTTCTCGGTGCTGCTGGCCGAACACATCGGCATGGACGCGGAGTTCTGCGAGCGCCTGAAGCACGCGGCGCCGCTGCACGACGTCGGCAAGGTGGCGATCCCCGACGCGATCCTGCTGAAGCCCGGCCCGCTGACGCCGGAGGAGCGCGCGATCGTCGAGACCCACGCGGAGGAGGGCCATCGCCTGGTGCGCGGCTCGTCGTCGTCGATCCTGGACATGGCGGCGACGATCGCGCTCAGCCACCAGGAGAAGTGGGACGGCACCGGCTACCCGCGCGGCCTGAAGGGCGAGGCGATCCCGATCGAGGGCCGCATCGTGGCGGTGGCGGACGTGTTCGACGCGCTGACCAGCGACCGCGTCTACCGCAAGGCGTTCTCGGTCGAGGAGGGCGTGCAGATGATGCGCGAACAGCGCGGGCGCCACTTCGACCCGGTGCTGCTGGACGCGTTCATGGAAGTGCTCGGGACGCACCGGCCCGGACGCGCGCGAACAGCTGCGCTCGGACCCGATCGCGCTCGTGGAGAGCACGCTGGAGACGTTCGCGACGGCGCTCGAACGCGGCGACGCGGAGATGGCCGAGGGCGCGATCGCGACGGCGATCGAGGACGGCATCACGCCGACGACGCTGCACGCCGAGGTGATCGGCCCGGCGCTGCGGCGCATCAGCGTGCTTTCGGAAGCGGGCGAGATCGACGCCGACCGCGAGCATCGCGCGACGACGATCACACGGCGCGTGCTGGCCACGCTGTACCGCTACATGACCGGCAGCGCCGAGCCCACGCGCGAGCGCGTGCTGCTGGCGGGCGTGGAGGGCGACGAGCACACGCTCGGCCTGCAGATGGTCCACGACCAGCTCGCGGCGGCGGGCTTCCACACGATCTTCGACACCGACCTGTCGGCCGAGCGGCTGCTCGAGATGGTCGACAGCCAGTCCCCGGACGTGGTGGTGATCGGCGCGACGGCGCCGACCGCGGCGGAGTCGGTCGAGCTGGCGCTGCGCGATCTGCGCTGCAATCGCCCGGAGCTGCCGATCGTGCTGGGCGGGCCGGCGGTCGGCGGCAGCCTGCCGCGCGAACGTCGCGGCATGCGCGTGCTCGAGCGCATCGACGAGTCGGTTGAGGCGGTCGAAGACCTGCTCGCCGCCGCGCCTTCGACCGCGTCCGTATAGGCCTGTCGACCACGTCCGTGTGCTCGCCTTGGCCGCGCGCCGATGGCTCGCCTCGATAGATTCCCGCGCATGGGCACCAGCGCGATCGTGACCGGCGGCGCCGGCTTCATCGGCTCGCACGTCGTCGACGCGCTGCTTGCGGACGGCTACGCGGTGACGGTGATCGACGACCTCTCGACCGGCGATGCCGCGCGGGTGGACGGCGCGGCGAAGCTGGTCGAGCTCGACATCGTCGATGCGCCGGCGCTCGAGGCCGTGTTCGCGGAGGCGAAGCCGAGCGCGATCTTCCACCTGGCGGCGCAGGCGAGCGTGGTCGTGTCGGTCGAGCACCCCGGCCGCGACTGCGAGGTCAACGTGCAGGGCACGCTCAACGTGCTGCGAGGCCGCCGGGCGCTGCGAGGCGCCGGTGGTGTTCACCTCGACCGGCGGCGCGCTGTACGGCGACGAGGCGCCGATGCCCACCGCCGAGGACAGGATCCCCGCGCCGCTGTCGCCGTATGGCGCATCGAAGTGGGCGGCGGAGGCGTACGTCAACACGTGGTCGCTGCTCGTCGGGCATCCCGCACGCGGTGTGCCGGCTCGGCAACGTGTACGGCCCGCGCCAGAGCCCGCATGGCGAGGCCGGCGTGGTGGCGATCTTCTCCGACCACCTGTACACCGGGCGCGCGCCCAAGCTGTACGGCCATGGCACGCCGACGCGCGACTACGTGTACGTGGGCGACGTCGTCAGCGCGCTGCTGACGGCGTCGGGGCGCTCGGGCACGTACAACATCGCCACGAGCGTCGAGACGGACGTGGCGACGCGTGTGGAGCGAGCTGAGCAAGGCGGCGGGCAAGCAGATCGAGCCGGAGCTGGCCGACCTGCGCGCCGGGCGAGCTCACGCACAGCCGCCTGGACATCACCCGCGCCGAGCGCGAGCTGGGCTGGCGCCCGCAGGTGCCGATCGCGGACGGGCTGCGGCTGACGTACGAGGCGCTGGTCGAGGAATTCGAGCGGGAGTAGGGCGGGTCGGACAGACGTGCAATTCGCCGCGCAGGCCTCTGCGGGCGGGGCTCTCGGCCGACAACCAGAGCATGAGGATGCGCACGTGGCGGCGTCGCCGCTTGGCGACGCTGCGCTGCTCGCGTGGCGTGGACGACGCGTGGGTGCGCGCCCGCCTGGCGGCGCGACACCGCGTCCCGGCCCCGTCCATCCGCGACATCGGCGCGCCCGGTCATCGCGCGAGCCTCGAGCGTCCCGAGGACGGCCGCGCCGGACGCCCGCCACGCGTCGCGCTGCGCATCGACGAGCCGGGCGTGGCGTGCGTGTACGTGCAGGTGACGGTGAGCGCCTCTCGACGCCACAGGCTGTGTGGTCGTGGCGAGCCTCGGCTGGGTGCGCACGGGCCGCACGATGACGGTGACGTGGCCGTCGAGCGCGACGCTCACGCCGGGCGCCTACGAGCTGAGCGTCAGCGCGCACGACCGCCGCGGGGCGACGCTGCTGCGCAGCGCCCACAGCTCGGGCGAGGCGAGCCTGACGGTCAGCGCGCCGGCCCGGCCGCCGTCAGGACTCCAGCGCCCACAGCCCCGGCCCCTGCGCCGCCGAGCGAACCGGGCGTGCCGACGGTCGCGCAGACGGTGGCCGACGGCGCGGTCTTCCCGGTCGCGGGCCCGCACAACTTCGGCGGCCCGGAAAACGTGTTCGGCGCGCCGCGCGACGGCTATCTGCACCAGGGCCAGGACATCCTCACGGCCGAAGGCACGCCGGTCGTCGCGCCGCTGTCGGGAACGATCCTCACGACGAGCTACCAGGAAGGCGGCGCTGGCTACTACGCGGTCGAGCAAACGACGATCGGCTTCGACTTCATGTTCGCGCACTGCCAGGAGAGCTCGCTCGCGGTCAGCCACCGGCCAGGCGGTGTCGGCCGGGCAGGCGCTGTGCAGGGCCGGCCAGACGGGCGATGCGACGGCGCCGCACCTGGACTTCGAGATGTGGGTCGGGGGCTGGCAGGTCGCCGGCGGGCACCCGATCAACCCGCTGCCGTATCTGGAAGCTTGGGAAGGTAGGCGCTAGCCTCTGTCGAGCGCTCTGGGGAGCCGCCGCGGGCGGGCGGAGAGCCGGTAGCATCGGATCGGCCGATTCATCGATCGGCCGCGGCGAGATAGCTCAGTTGGTAGAGCACACGACTGAAAATCGTGGTGTCCCCGGTTCGAATCCGGGTCTCGCCATCGGGGAAAGTAGCTGCAAATCGACAGTTTCTAAGATGATCGTTTGCGATCGAACTCGGGCCGGTTTGACCGTCGCGGGCACATTGCCGGGCACAAACGCTTGTCAATAGCGGGCAGTTTGGGCGCGATAGATGCGTCTCGAACGGCGTCCCCACCAGTGTGTTCGGACAAGAAATGGCTTATCTATGCGGTATTGATAAGAAGAGCCGCACAACACGACGAGCCTCGAATGGACAGCAACACGAGTGGGAATCGTGATGTCCCGCCAAACGAGTTCTGGGCGGCCTACGGTGGGCCGAGCAGCTCGGCGACGTGCTGGACCATCGTCGCCGTTACGAGCAGGGCAGCATGGGCAGTCGCTGCTTCGAGGCGGTCGCGGCTGTCGACGTGATGGGCACTGCTTGCGCTGTCCAGATCGCGTCGAGGAACTCGATCCAAGAGTCGTTCTCCGAGCTGCGGCGGCGGCGACGTGTTCGCCATCGTCGTGGCGGACAGCTCGCTCGACATATGTGCGGACGTCTACCACGAGCTTCTCGGGCACAGTAAACACCGAGTGGGCTTGTCGGCATCCAAGAGGAGCGACCGCCTTTGGCTGCCACGATCGCGGGGCCGCGGACCCCCTTGGCTAGAACCAAGTTTCTGGACGCCTTGGCCGAAATCCGATCAGGCGAACGGTCTGATACCCTCGCGCCCGCCAGCGAAGCTAGAGTGATCGGCGGGGAAAGGCGTTCGGTATGGGATCGGGGGATGGACTTAGGTGTAGCTCTTGGTGGCCCGCGCTTGGTAGCGCTTGGGGCCGTTCTGACTGTCCGCGGCCCGCATCGCGCGTGGTACGGCTTGCCGCCACCCAGCTAATGTGCACAGCCATCGGCCTATTCTGCTTTGTCTCTCAGGCCGCGGCCGGAATCAAAACTGCGACGACGACAAAGCTTTCGCTCTCATCTACGAGCATCGTCTATGGCAACGAGGAGTCCGCAACCTTTAGCAGCGAAGTGACCGCGGACGCCGGCACCCCGACGGGTGAGGTCGAGTTCAAGGCCGGCAAAACCAAGGTCTGCATAGGTACGCTTACTAACGGGCTTACCAACTGCTCTCCGTCGAAGCAGACGCTTCTTAAGATCGGCACGTACCCAGTCGTAGCGGAATACAAAGGAGCCAAGACGTACGCCAAGTCGACGTCGGGAGCGACAGACCTGACCGTCGAAGCCGAAGGTTCCGCCCCGGTTGCCACCATCACGAAGGCGCCGAGCGGAGAAGTGCCCAGTGGGCAGGTCGAAGTCGACTTCTCCTCCAGCCAAGCTGACAGCTCCTTCGAATGCAGCCTCGACGGCAGCACATACGCGTCCTGCAGCTCACCCGATGTGTTCACGGTGGCGGCAGGGCGCCACACCTTTTCCGTCGTAGCGGTGAACTCAACCGGCGTGAGAAGCAAAGCTCCTGCGACGGCGTCCTGGACAGCCATTGGGACGGCAGCCGTCCTAGACGTCTGCGGCAAGGTAGCGGGCAATGAGACCTGGTCGCCGGAAATTGCCAAGGTCTACGTCCTCACATGCGAGGCGGAAGTACCGGCGGGGGCGATACTTTCCATATCGGCCGGCACAATCATCAAGGCAGACTCCGGTACTGGGCTTGAAGTGAATGGTGTGTTGTCGGCTGCTGGGACTTCGTCTTCGCCGGTGACGTTCACGTCGATCAATGACGACTCGGTTGGCGGGGACACGAATGGGAACCCGGAATCGACTCCGTCGGCTGGGGAATGGCGCGGGATCTCGGTGTCCGTCGGTTCGAATGCGACGTCTCGACCGTCGGTGTCGTTGGAACACACGACGGTGAGCTACTACTCGAGTGTGGAAACGCGCGAAGCGTCGTCGGTGTCGGTGGCTAACTCGCGGTTCGTGCGGGGACCGGGGACGACTTGCTGCGGCTACGGGTCGGCGTCGGTGTCGGCGGTCGGCCCGATCAGCGTGACCGGCGACTCGTTCATCGGCGTGGCGCACAAAACGACCGGCTACTACAGCGGCGGCTTGTCGGTGTCGCAGAACGGGTCGGGTGGGTCGGCGACGACGACGGTGTCCGGGAACGCCGTCGAAAACATGGATTCGACCGCGGTGACGGTCTCCAGCAACGGCCCTATCACGGTGCAGAACAACAAAGTCGTGGGCGGGACCGGCGACGCGTTTCAGCTGTATTCGCTGGCGTTGAACCCTGCGAGCATCACCGGGAACACCTCGAGCGGAGACCTGCAGAACGCGTTGGGCGTCGATGGGACACTGGCGGCGAGCTGGGCGCTGCCCTACTCGGGGCTGCCGGTGGTGGTCAACAGCCGGCTGACGGTGCCCGAAGGGATCACGTTGAGCTTGGCCGCCGGGACGGTGCTGAAGTTCGAAGACGACGGGCTGCTTGAAGTGAATGGTGTGTTGTCGGCTGCTGGGACTTCGTCTTCGCCGGTGACGTTCACGTCGATCAATGACGACTCGGTTGGCGGGGACACGAATGGGAACCCGGAATCGACTCCGTCGGCTGGGGAATGGCGCGGGATCTCGGTGTCCGTCGGTTCGAATGCGACGTCTCGACCGTCGGTGTCGTTGGAACACACGACGGTGAGCTACTACTCGAGTGTGGAAACGCGCGAAGCGTCGTCGGTGTCGGTGGCTAACTCGCGGTTCGTGCGGGGACCGGGGACGACTTGCTGCGGCTACGGGTCGGCGTCGGTGTCGGCGGTCGGCCCGATCAGCGTGACCGGCGACTCGTTCATCGGCGTGGCGCACAAAACGACCGGCTACTACAGCGGCGGCTTGTCGGTGTCGCAGAACGGGTCGGGTGGGTCGGCGACGACGACGGTGTCCGGGAACGCCGTCGAAAACATGGATTCGACCGCGGTGACGGTCTCCAGCAACGGCCCTATCACGGTGCAGAACAACAAAGTCGTGGGCGGGACCGGCGACGCGTTTCAGCTGTATTCGCTGGCGTTGAACCCTGCGAGCATCACCGGGAACACCTCGAGCGGAGACCTGCAGAACGCGTTGGGCGTCGATGGGACACTGGCGGCGAGCTGGGCGCTGCCCTACTCGGGGCTGCCGGTGGTGGTCAACAGCCGGCTGACGGTGCCCGAAGGGATCACGTTGAGCTTGGCCGCCGGGACGGTGCTGAAGTTCGAAGACGACGGGCTGCTTGAAGTGAATGGTGTGTTGTCGGCTGCTGGGACTTCGTCTTCGCCGGTGACGTTCACGTCGATCAATGACGACTCGGTTGGCGGGGACACGAATGGGAACCCGGAATCGACTCCGTCGGCTGGGGAATGGCGCGGGATCTCGGTGTCCGTCGGTTCGAATGCGACGTCTCGACCGTCGGTGTCGTTGGAACACACGACGGTGAGCTACTACTCGAGTGTGGAAACGCGCGAAGCGTCGTCGGTGTCGGTGGCTAACTCGCGGTTCGTGCGGGGACCGGGGACGACTTGCTGCGGCTACGGGTCGGCGTCGGTGTCGGCGGTCGGCCCGATCAGCGTGACCGGCGACTCGTTCATCGGCGTGGCGCACAAAACGACCGGCTACTACAGCGGCGGCTTGTCGGTGTCGCAGAACGGGTCGGGTGGGTCGGCGACGACGACGGTGTCCGGGAACGCCGTCGAAAACATGGATTCGACCGCGGTGACGGTCTCCAGCAACGGCCCTATCACGGTGCAGAACAACAAAGTCGTGGGCGGGACCGGCGACGCGTTTCAGCTGTATTCGCTGGCGTTGAACCCTGCGAGCATCACCGGGAACACCTCGAGCGGAGACCTGCAGAACGCGTTGGGCGTCGATGGGACACTGGCGGCGAGCTGGGCGCTGCCCTACTCGGGGCTGCCGGTGGTGGTCAACAGCCGGCTGACGGTGCCCGAAGGGATCACGTTGAGCTTGGCCGCCGGGACGGTGCTGAAGTTCGAAGACGACGGGCTGCTTGAAGTGAATGGTGTGTTGTCGGCTGCTGGGACTTCGTCTTCGCCGGTGACGTTCACGTCGATCAATGACGACTCGGTTGGCGGGGACACGAATGGGAACCCGGAATCGACTCCGTCGGCTGGGGAATGGCGCGGGATCTCGGTGTCCGTCGGTTCGAATGCGACGTCTCGACCGTCGGTGTCGTTGGAACACACGACGGTGAGCTACTACTCGAGTGTGGAAACGCGCGAAGCGTCGTCGGTGTCGGTGGCTAACTCGCGGTTCGTGCGGGGACCGGGGACGACTTGCTGCGGCTACGGGTCGGCGTCGGTGTCGGCGGTCGGCCCGATCAGCGTGACCGGCGACTCGTTCATCGGCGTGGCGCACAAAACGACCGGCTACTACAGCGGCGGCTTGTCGGTGTCGCAGAACGGGTCGGGTGGGTCGGCGACGACGACGGTGTCCGGGAACGCCGTCGAAAACATGGATTCGACCGCGGTGACGGTCTCCAGCAACGGCCCTATCACGGTGCAGAACAACAAAGTCGTGGGCGGGACCGGCGACGCGTTTCAGCTGTATTCGCTGGCGTTGAACCCTGCGAGCATCACCGGGAACACCTCGAGCGGAGACCTGCAGAACGCGTTGGGCGTCGATGGGACACTGGCGGCGAGCTGGGCGCTGCCCTACTCGGGGCTGCCGGTGGTGGTCAACAGCCGGCTGACGGTGCCCGAAGGGATCACGTTGAGCTTGGCCGCCGGGACGGTGCTGAAGTTCGAAGACGACGGGCTGCTTGAAGTGAATGGTGTGTTGTCGGCTGCTGGGACTTCGTCTTCGCCGGTGACGTTCACGTCGATCAATGACGACTCGGTTGGCGGGGACACGAATGGGAACCCGGAATCGACTCCGTCGGCTGGGGAATGGCGCGGGATCAGCATCAACACGGGCTTCGGTGCCGTGAATCCGCCCACGGTCAATCTCGCAGAAACGACACTCCGGTACGCCCAAACCGCTATCAGCGCGAGCGGCGAAGCCAACGTCACCGTCCACGGGACCATCGACGACGATAACTTTGGCGTCTCCGCATCGACGCGCTCCCCGGTAAATGCCACTGATGTCTACTGGGGATCATCGTCAGGTCCCGCGCCCTACGGCAGCGGAGTTGGAGTTAGCGAAGGCGTGCTCGTAACGCCATGGCTCACGTCATGAAGTATCCAAGCCGCCTCGCTGTCCTTGTCGCGCTCTGCTCAGTGGTCATTCTCGCTGCGACCAGCACGGCGATAGCCGGAACCGAGCTACGCCTCAAGAGCGGAGTGAAGGTCGCCACGACGACGAGCCTAGAGGTCAGCAACGAAGCACTACGCTACGGCGACGAGCAAATCGAGACCTTCTCGGTGTCGGTATCATCGCTAGGAGCGGGGACACCAACAGGCAAAGTGACGGTCGAGGCCGGGAAGACGAAGCTCTGCACAATAACGCTGAGCGCTGGCGGCGGAACTTGCTCCCCCAAGGCGTCGGCCCTCAAGGAAGGGTCCTACAGCGTCTTGGCCGCCTATGCCGGAAGCAGTAGCTTCGAAAAGTCTGAATCAGCGAGCCAGACGCTCATCGTCAATAGCACCGGGGTCGCGCAACGCATCAATCTCTGCGGCACCTTGACTCGTAACGAGACACTGGCCCCGAATACCGCGACCGTTTACGTCGTCACCTGCAACGTCGTGATCCCGTCCGGCGTATCGGTGACCGCGCAGCCCGGAACGATCGTAAAGACAGAAGGCGGTGTCGGCATCGAAGTCAACGGTTCGTTGACTGCTGCGGGGACGTCGTCTTCGCCGGTGACGTTCACCTCGATCAAGGACAACTCGGTGGGTGGCGAGACGGACGGCGAAGAATCGACTCCGTCGGCCGGGGAATGGCGCGGGATCACGGCGAGTGTTGGTTCGGGCGCGAAAACTGGGCCGTCGGTGTCCTTGGAACACGCGACGGTCAGCTATGCGGAGTACTTCGACACGAGTGAAGCGGCGTCGGTGTCGTTGACGAACTCGCGGTTCGTGCGGGGTGGCGGGACGACGTGTTGTGGCTATGACGGGGTGTCGGTTTCCGGGTCGGGGCCGATCAATGTCAGCAACGACACGTTCGTCGGTTTGGCGCACTCGGTGAGTGGCTACTACAGCGCGGGCTTGTCGGTCTCGCAGAACGGGTCGGGTGGGTCGGCGACGACGACGGTCTCCGGGAACACGCTCGAAAACATGGATTCGACCGCGGTGACGGTCACGAGCAAAGGCCCGATCACGGTGCAGAACAACAAAGTGGTCGGCGGGACCGGTGATGCGTTCCAGCTATCCTCGGGCGCGTTGAACCCGGCGAGCATCACCGGGAACACCTCTTCGGGGGACAAGCAGAACGCGTTGAGCGTCGAAGGCACGCTCTCGGCGAGCTGGGCTTTGCCCTACTCGGGGCTGCCGGTCGTGGTCAACAGCCGGCTGACAGTGCCGGAAGGGATCACGTTGAGCTTGGCGGCCGGGACGGTGCTGAAGTTCGAAGACGACGGGCTGCTCGAAGTCAACGGTTCGTTGACTGCTGCGGGGACGTCGTCTTCGCCGGTGACGTTCACCTCGATCAAGGACAACTCGGTGGGTGGCGAGACGGACGGCGAAGAATCGACCCCGTCGGCCGGGGAATGGCGCGGGATCACGGCGAGTGTTGGTTCGGGCGCGAAAACTGGGCCGTCGGTGTCCTTGGAACACGCGACGGTCAGCTATGCGGAGTACTTCGACACGAGTGAAGCGGCGTCGGTGTCGTTGACGAACTCGCGGTTCGTGCGGGGTGGCGGGACGACGTGTTGTGGCTATGACGGGGTGTCGGTTTCCGGGTCGGGGCCGATCAATGTCAGCAACGACACGTTCGTCGGTTTGGCGCACTCGGTGAGTGGCTACTACAGCGCGGGCTTGTCGGTCTCGCAGAACGGGTCGGGTGGGTCGGCGACGACGACGGTCTCCGGGAACACGCTCGAAAACATGGATTCGACCGCGGTGACGGTCACGAGCAAAGGCCCGATCACGGTGCAGAACAACAAAGTGGTCGGCGGGACCGGTGATGCGTTCCAGCTATCCTCGGGCGCGTTGAACCCGGCGAGCATCACCGGGAACACCTCTTCGGGGGACAAGCAGAACGCGTTGAGCGTCGAAGGCACGCTCTCGGCGAGCTGGGCTTTGCCCTACTCGGGGCTGCCGGTCGTGGTCAACAGCCGGCTGACAGTGCCGGAAGGGATCACGTTGAGCTTGGCGGCCGGGACGGTGCTGAAGTTCGAAGACGACGGGCTGCTCGAAGTCAACGGTTCGTTGACTGCTGCGGGGACGTCGTCTTCGCCGGTGACGTTCACCTCGATCAAGGACAACTCGGTGGGTGGCGAGACGGACGGCGAAGAATCGACCCCGTCGGCCGGGGAATGGCGCGGGATCACGGCGAGTGTTGGTTCGGGCGCGAAAACTGGGCCGTCGGTGTCCTTGGAACACGCGACGGTCAGCTATGCGGAGTACTTCGACACGAGTGAAGCGGCGTCGGTGTCGTTGACGAACTCGCGGTTCGTGCGGGGTGGCGGGACGACGTGTTGTGGCTATGACGGGGTGTCGGTTTCCGGGTCGGGGCCGATCAATGTCAGCAACGACACGTTCGTCGGTTTGGCGCACTCGGTGAGTGGCTACTACAGCGCGGGCTTGTCGGTCTCGCAGAACGGGTCGGGTGGGTCGGCGACGACGACGGTCTCCGGGAACACGCTCGAAAACATGGATTCGACCGCGGTGACGGTCACGAGCAAAGGCCCGATCACGGTGCAGAACAACAAAGTGGTCGGCGGGACCGGTGATGCGTTCCAGCTATCCTCGGGCGCGTTGAACCCGGCGAGCATCACCGGGAACACCTCTTCGGGGGACAAGCAGAACGCGTTGAGCGTCGAAGGCACGCTCTCGGCGAGCTGGGCTTTGCCCTACTCGGGGCTGCCGGTCGTGGTCAACAGCCGGCTGACAGTGCCGGAAGGGATCACGTTGAGCTTGGCGGCCGGGACGGTGCTGAAGTTCGAAGACGACGGGCTGCTCGAAGTCAACGGTTCGTTGACTGCTGCGGGGACGTCGTCTTCGCCGGTGACGTTCACCTCGATCAAGGACAACTCGGTGGGTGGCGAGACGGACGGCGAAGAATCGACCCCGTCGGCCGGGGAATGGCGCGGGATCACGGCGAGTGTTGGTTCGGGCGCGAAAACTGGGCCGTCGGTGTCCTTGGAACACGCGACGGTCAGCTATGCGGAGTACTTCGACACGAGTGAAGCGGCGTCGGTGTCGTTGACGAACTCGCGGTTCGTGCGGGGTGGCGGGACGACGTGTTGTGGCTATGACGGGGTGTCGGTTTCCGGGTCGGGGCCGATCAATGTCAGCAACGACACGTTCGTCGGTTTGGCGCACTCGGTGAGTGGCTACTACAGCGCGGGCTTGTCGGTCTCGCAGAACGGGTCGGGTGGGTCGGCGACGACGACGGTCTCCGGGAACACGCTCGAAAACATGGATTCGACCGCGGTGACGGTCACGAGCAAAGGCCCGATCACGGTGCAGAACAACAAAGTGGTCGGCGGGACCGGTGATGCGTTCCAGCTATCCTCGGGCGCGTTGAACCCGGCGAGCATCACCGGGAACACCTCTTCGGGGGACAAGCAGAACGCGTTGAGCGTCGAAGGCACGCTCTCGGCGAGCTGGGCTTTGCCCTACTCGGGGCTGCCGGTCGTGGTCAACAGCCGGCTGACAGTGCCGGAAGGGATCACGTTGAGCTTGGCGGCCGGGACGGTGCTGAAGTTCGAAGACGACGGGCTGCTCGAAGTCAACGGTTCGTTGACTGCTGCGGGGACGTCGTCTTCGCCGGTGACGTTCACCTCGATCAAGGACAACTCGGTGGGTGGCGAGACGGACGGCGAAGAATCGACCCCGTCGGCCGGGGAATGGCGCGGGATCACGGCGAGTGTTGGTTCGGGCGCGAAAACTGGGCCGTCGGTGTCCTTGGAACACGCGACGGTCAGCTATGCGGAGTACTTCGACACGAGTGAAGCGGCGTCGGTGTCGTTGACGAACTCGCGGTTCGTGCGGGGTGGCGGGACGACGTGTTGTGGCTATGACGGGGTGTCGGTTTCCGGGTCGGGGCCGATCAATGTCAGCAACGACACGTTCGTCGGTTTGGCGCACTCGGTGAGTGGCTACTACAGCGCGGGCTTGTCGGTCTCGCAGAACGGGTCGGGTGGGTCGGCGACGACGACGGTCTCCGGGAACACGCTCGAAAACATGGATTCGACCGCGGTGACGGTCACGAGCAAAGGCCCGATCACGGTGCAGAACAACAAAGTGGTCGGCGGGACCGGTGATGCGTTCCAGCTATCCTCGGGCGCGTTGAACCCGGCGAGCATCACCGGGAACACCTCTTCGGGGGACAAGCAGAACGCGTTGAGCGTCGAAGGCACGCTCTCGGCGAGCTGGGCTTTGCCCTACTCGGGGCTGCCGGTCGTGGTCAACAGCCGGCTGACAGTGCCGGAAGGGATCACGTTGAGCTTGGCGGCCGGGACGGTGCTGAAGTTCGAAGACGACGGGCTGCTCGAAGTCAACGGTTCGTTGACTGCTGCGGGGACGTCGTCTTCGCCGGTGACGTTCACCTCGATCAAGGACAACTCGGTGGGTGGCGAGACGGACGGCGAAGAATCGACCCCGTCGGCCGGGGAATGGCGCGGGATCACGATCGGAGCACAAAGCACTGCCACGCTAACAAGCGTGAATCTAAAATACGCGGCCACCGCGCTCGAACTGAACGAAGGCTCAAGCACCGTAATGGAATCCGGCTCCGTGCTTCAGTCCACGGTCGGCGTATCCGGCGGCGGATACATGGAAGCAGTCGACGTAAACTGGGGCAGTTCATCGGGACCCGCACCGATCGGCACCGGGACATCCGTAGACGATCCCGACGTGGTACTCGCAGGGTGGGTTGGGTTCGTAGTCCCGCCCCAACCAAAGCCTGTCCCCGTACAGCCGCCTACACCGCCGAGCTGTCCGTCATTCTTCTTCATCGGTGCCCGCGGCTCCGGTGAATACACGAACGAACCTGAGCCCTATACTGCCGGGCAGCAGACTCAGCTTATGGGGCGCAAGATCGATTGGGCCGAGCAGGCATTCGAACACGAAGTTGCCCCGGCGACCGTAGAACCAATTGCCGTCGAATATCCAGCGCTGGGGTTCTTCAGCAGCAATGCCGGCCATGACGTGCTCGTCGCCGCCAGCATCGTTGATGGCGAATACTACGAAAACCTTTGGAGCGGAGCCCAAGGCACTGAAGAAGCATTCTCAGTCGAGTCGTCGCGCTGCCCGAGCTCAAAGTTCGTGCTTGCTGGTTACTCATCGGGAGCCTTTGCCGTGCACCAGGACGCAGCCAACGCAACGGCAAGCAAAATACAGGGAAAGATCGTAGCGGTGCTCCTGCTAGCCGACCCCGGCAAACTCGGGGGCAGTCAAGAATCCAACATCGACACCATCGGTACAGCGACCCGCTCTGCGGATGGACTGTACACCAAGGTGTACAACAACTGGCTAGCCTCGGCAGCGGGTGACGAACCGTCGAAAAAGCTACCGTCAGCGATCGAAAAAAAGACGATCAGTCGCTGTAACAACCACGACCCCGTTTGTGCCCCCGGAGCAGGTGCTAACCCATCGGTACATAGCTCGTACGATGAAGCCGAACTTGAAGAAATGGGCAAGTGGGCTGCGGAACAGTACAAAAAAGGAAACTAGTAGGCAGGTCACGACCCAGGTCGTTGCATCGGAGCTTTTCGAGCCAGCACGGGATACGCGCAGAAGGCGCGAAACCGGAATCGCGCTCTCCGGCGTGATCCCCTTGGCTCCGTCAATCTGCCAGCGACGTTTGGCGGCGATCTCGTTCAAGCACTCATGGCCAGCAGTGCCTGAAACGACGACAATCGCCGGTGCTCTACGGGGATCATCCCGCACGACACCCGGCGTGCAGGCGATGTCGATAACTCCCTGCGAATCCGTGTCTTTCGGCGCGGAAAGAGCCGCGCGAGCGGCGTCTTTGCGGCCAGGAGGTCACGGGCTCGCCACAGGAAACGTCCCCCCAGTTTCGTAGTACACTAAGGCTTGTGGATATCCACCCGTCGGCTCGCAGCCACGGCGTCGCCGACGAGGACATCAGCCACGCCACCGACCATGCGCTCGCCATCGAGGACGCCGGAGAAGACCCAGACCGCTGGCTTGCCATCGGCCCAGACCGCGCGGGGAACCTCCTTGAGGTGGTCATCCTCGTCACGACCGAGGGCGCTCAGCTGGCGATCCACGCGATGCGCATGCGCGCCAAGTACAGGAGGCTGATCGAGCGATGAGCAAAGACCGCGTATACGGCCACACCCGCTCGGGCAAGCCGATCACCGACAAGGAGGTCGAGACACTCGCCGCGGGAGCCGAGGCAGGCTACGACGTGGAGGCGCTGCTTGCCCGCAGAGGCAAGCGCGGCCGGCCGGCTCTGGGATCGGCGCCAGCGAGCGTCGAGTCGGTCAGGCTGGACCCCGAGTTGCGCGACCAGCTCCTCGAGCGCGCCAAGGCCGACGGCACCACGACCTCCGAGCTGATCCGTGAGGCGCTGAGGCGCTTTCTCGAGGCCGCCTGACCGCAGGGAGCCGGATCGCAACTCGGTTGGGGTTTGTGCCCGCGAACCCGGCGTGCGGGCACAAACCCACGGGCATCCACGGTAATCCGCGGGTATCTCAGCGGCGAGGTGGCCGAACTGCAGCTGCTGCTGATCGCCGCGAAACCCCAGCAAACATGCGGGTTCTCGCTACCGTCCGCACGGCGACTCGGGCTCGCCGCCCATCCACTGAAAATCGTGGTGTCCCCGGTTCGAATCCGGGTCTCGCCATGCAAGTTTCGGCTTCTCATTACTAGCTGGCTGGCCAGCAAACGCCCAGCGCTCGGACGAGGTGAGTTCGATAGCTGGGAGGCGCCCGCGGCCACTGTGTCTCGGGCCAGGGCGAAAGCTAGAGTTCGCACGCAGCGAAGTGGTAGGTGGCGGCCGTTTCAGCGGCCCCGTCGCATTCGACATGCCCGAGCCACGCCGGGTTCACGTCCCGAGCGTGGAACAGCAGCTGCACCCCGCCGCCTTCGTAGCAGCGGGCGCCGGAGTCTTCACACTGCTTTTCAGCGATGCCACTGAGGTAGGTGACCTTGGTGCCCGCGGGGATCGTGGCGGTCACGCGGCCGTCGCGTGCGCCCCATGCCTTCGGCAACGCCAGCTTCTGCCTGACGAGCGCCACCGACCCAAGCGACTTCTGGCTGTATTCGCACGTCGTCCACCAGTTGGCTCCCGGGTCGCCCCCGTTGGCCGTCGCGCGGCGCCGGTCGAAGTACCGGACCAAGCACATCGGCTGCGTGAGCGTTTCCGCGTGGAGGGCCGCGACCCCCTTGAAAGACGACATCGAACCGGCGAAGTAGTCGCTCTTCTGCCCGCTCGCGGTGCAGCTGCTCGTCGTCAGCACGCTTTCGGCCTGTGTCGCCAGCAACTCCTTGCTGAGCGCAAAAGCCTGCCGGATCGCGTAAGGAATACGTCGAAGTTTTCCGATCGACTCGCTGATCACCTGGCTGCGTTCGAGCGAGAAGATCCTTCCTTCTCTGGGTCGGGTCTCCTCCCCGTCGACCCGAGCGAGGAAGACACGTTCTGATGACTCGCCAATCCAGAGCCCCTGTACGGAGCAGCCGTTCTTCAGCAGCACCGCGGCCGCCTGCGCGGACGGCGCGTTGACGTCGCGGCTGTAGGTGAGCACCGCGCCGAACAAGGCGACGGATGCGAAGGTCGATACCCCGAGCCAGAAGAAGCGACGCGGGTGCAGGCGCCCGATTGCGAAGCAGCCCACCGCGAGCAGCAGCGCCGCCACCACCGGTGCGAGGGTCCACGGGTCGACGAGCGCGGCAGCCATCACGGCGAGCAACGCGGCCGCCGACGCGAGCGCACGGGTGAAACGTGGAGTGTCGCGGTCGACTGCGTTCCAGCGTTTGATGCGCGCTACCGCCGCCCAGGTAAGCAGGAGCAGCAAGGTCCAGAGCGGGCCCTTTTCCCACCACGACGCGGTCGTCCGGGCAAGCACGAGTGCCAGCTCCAGGGACACGAGCACGAGCATCGCCGCGGCGTTGCCGTAGTGAGGCGTGCTAAGGCTCTTCGACCTGGCCTCGAACAGCCTGCGGGCCACGTCGTCCACTTCCGACGTCGCCCTCCGAAGGTCCGCTTGCAAATGCTTGACGCGTGCCTGGGGGTCCTCGAGCGGTAGCTGATCTTTCGCCAGCTCTCCGGCGGTCTCGGTGGACGCCTGTTGCAGGTCCGTGTGCGACTCCGACTCGGCGCGGGGGCCTCCCCCTGTTTTCGGGGCGCGAGACTTGGGATTCTGCAGTTGGGCGGCCGCAGCAGTCTTTGCGCCGGTCAACTCGCTTTCAAGTTCGGCGATGCGTGACCTGATGAGCTTGACCTCGCGCTTCATGCCTCCCACCGGATCGGCCGAGCTGGGCCCGCCGAGCACCTGCGAGAGGACGAAGCCCTGCAGCAGGTACACGATCATCACCGCCAACAGCCCCAGCACTAGGTACAGCGACAGGGAGACCGCCCCTGTCACGATCAGCGAGCCGGTTGGCTGGTCGCCCACGGCCTCGTTGGCAGGTAGACCGGCAGCATTGAAACGCGCCCACAGGACGGCGCCACCAAGGATCGAGACGAGACCCGAGACCCCGATGGCGCTGAGGACGGCCGGCAGGGCGCTCCGCGCCCACACGATCAGCTGCTCGGCGAGCTTGACAGGCGCTTCGGAATTCTGTTCTGGCGTTTTCGCCGATGCCGACATCGCTCGCTCTCAAGGCCTGCGAGCAGCCATGATCGGCCACCCGTAGGCGAGTGCCCACTCCGACCTGGACGTTGTGTGCGCGGCACGCTACCGCATGCTCGAACTTCGCGCACACTCCTGACGGGCGCACGCAGGGATCGCCTGGACTCATTTCCGGACCTGCAGGACACCCCCGCCGAGGCCGCGCGAGTGCGGCCCCGGCAAAGCGCTACCTACGCTCCTACGCTCCTACGGTCCGTCGTTCGACGCGCGACGTCGGGTCGGCAGGACTCGTTGCGTAGGCGGGCAGGCCCGCCGGCATGCCCACGCCGGGCACGCGACCGGCGGCGTGATGCCGGGGCGAGCGTCGACAACGATTCTTGTGCCCAGCCGATCTGTCAGGCACTCACTGCCGAAAGTGCCTGAAGGCCCACCCAGGCTGGAGTAGGGCCTATTTTCGTAGTACACTAAGGGCTGTGGAGATCCATCCGTCGGCTCGCAACCATGGCGTGGCCGACGAAGACATCCGCCACGCCATTGACCATGCGCTCGCCATCGAGGATGCCGGAGAGGACCCAGACCGCTGGCTCGTCATCGGGCCGGATCGCGCAGGGAACCTGCTTGAGGTCGTGGTTCTCGTGACGATCGAGGGCGCCCAGTTGGCGATCCACGCAATGAAGATGCGCGCCAAGCTCAGGAGATTGATCCAGCCGTGAGTAAAGACCTTGTATATGGCCACACTCGCTCCGGCAAGCCGATCACCGACAAGGAGATCGAGGCGCTGGCGGCAGAGGCCGAATCAGGCTACGACGTAGACGCCCTGCTAGCCTGCAGGGGCAAGCGCGGACGACCCGCGCTAGGTTCGGCGCCCGCGAGCGTCGAGTCCGTCAGGCTGAACCCCGAGCTGCGCGACCAGCTCCTAGAGCGCGCAAAGGCTGAGGGCACCACGACCTCCGAGGTCATCCGCGAGGCGCTGCGACGCTTTCTGAAGGCCGCATGATGGGCAAGGATTTTGGGCTGCGATCCCAGCCCGCGGCCCCAAAACCCGAAGCGCTGGCTATGGAGGGGATCAAGCGGAATGCTCGGGGAGGGTAAGCGCGTGGCGGTGACGCTGGCCGAGGAGCAGGAGCTGCTTTCGCCGCAGCAGGCCGCGGATCGGCTCGGGTTCTCCCGCCAGCACGTCGTGCGACTCATCGGCTATGGCCACCTTCAGGCGCACAAGCCGCCCGGCTCGAGCCACTGGAAGGTCCCGCTCGCGTCGGTGCTCACCATCGATGAGGAGCGCGAGCGGGGCGTTTGGCTCGCCGACGAGTGCTCACGCGAGCTCGACGCGCTCGGCGCGCCGCCGGAGTGAGCGACCCCCGAGCCAGGGCTCACAGGCAAAGCGCGTGCCACATCTGACGCCGCTCGTTCGTTGTGCCGACCAAGCGCAGGGTTTTGGACGGAAGACCCCACTCTCCGTCCAAAACCCGCGTGTATCCGCGTGAAACAACGTCATCTCTCCTAGATCCTCCCCGTGGCGGTGCCCAGCTCCGGAGTGCCCCGCAGCGGGATCCCGGCGGCACCGCGTTACGGCTTGAATACACCGGATTCAGCTATGGGACGGGGCTCGGCGCAACCGAGAAAGCAGCCCCGATCTGTGCTCTCGGAGCGAGCAAAGCGGCGGGAAACGGCAAGCCTGAAAATCGTGGTGTCCCCGGTTCGAATCCGGGTCTCGCCATGCCGCCCGAAAACCGCATGAACACCGGGCTTACGCGCACCCGACGTGCGTCTGACGGCGGCCATGCAAACCTCCCCGTAGGCGGCCGCTGGATCTCCCCACTGACGGTCACCGGTTCTCCCCATGGGTGGCCATCGGATCTCCCCACTGTCCTGTCCTGATCGCCCGGTACTCCCCGGTGCCTTGTTTACGAGGCACGTCGAGGAGGACGGCTTGAAGAGAGCGGAGGAAGTGATGGAGATCCTTGAGGCATTTGACCTGGCGGGTTCGCTGCGCGGAGCGGCGGAGCTTGCGGGCTGTGATCACAAGACGGTGGCGCACTGGGTGCGGGCTCGGGAAGAGGCGGGCGGTGGTCTGCCGGTGCACGTGCGCCGGCGTCCACAGGTAGACCCGTTCGCCGGGAAGATCGAGGAGCTGGTGGAGCGCTCGCGCGGGAAGATCCGCGCGGACAAGGCGCATGAGAAGCTGATCGCGATCGGCTATCGGGGCTCAGAGCGCACGACCCGTCGAGCGGTGGCGGCCGCGAAGCGCCGGTGGCGGGTGGAGCACGGGCGAAAGACCCGCCCGTGGGTGCCGGAGCCTGGGCTGTGGATGCAGTGGGATTACGGTGACGGGCCCGTGGTCGACGGGCGCGGCACGGTGCTGTTCTGCGCCTGGCTTTCATGGAGCCGCTATCGCGTCGTGCTGGCGCTGAGGGACAAGACGCTCGCGAGCGTGGTGATGGCGCTCGACCGGACGCTCAGGCGCTTCGGCGGCGCGCCTACCTATGCGTTGACCGACAACGAGCGCACGGTCTCGATCGACCAGGTGTGCGGGATCGCGGTGCGCAACCCGCAGATCGTGGCGGTCGCGCGTCACTACGGGCTGAGCATCGCCTCGTGCGTGCCGGCGGACCCGCAGAGCAAGGGCGGCTCGGAGGCGACGGTGAGGATCGCCAAGGCCGACATCGTCCCGACCGAGCACAACCTCCGTGAGAGCTATGGGTCCTTCGCCGAGCTCGAGCATGCGTGCGAGTCCTTCTGTGATCGCGTGAACACGCGCGAGCACCGCGTCACGCGCCGAGCACCGGCGGTGATGCTCGCCGAGGAGCGCGAGCGGTTGCACCCGCTGACGAAGGTCCCGCACACGCTCTGCTTCGGCCAGACGCGCAAGGTCTCGTGGTCCTCGACGATCAGCGTGGGCGGCGCGCTCTACTCGGTCCCCTCACGGCTCGTCGACGAGCGGGTGTGGGCGCGCGTTGATGGCTCTGAGCTCGTCGTGGTTCACGCCGACTCGCCAGAGGGCCCGCACGAGGTCGCGCGTCATCCCCTCACGACGCCCGGAACGCCGGCGATCAACGACGATCACTATCCGCCGAGGCCCTCTGGGGCCCTTGAGCGACGCCCCCGCGCGCGATCTGGCGAGGAGGCGGCGTTCCTAGCGCTCGGTCCCGGCGCGGAGGCGTGGCTGTTGAAGGCCGCGGCGGCTGGGACGAGCAGGGTGAGGCGCAAGATGGCAGAGGCCGTCGACCTCGCGAAGCTGCACGGTCAGGAGGAGCTCGAGCGGGCGTTGGCCTCTTGCGCGCAGGCGGGGCGCTTCGGCGAGGGAGACCTCGCCGCGGTGCTCGCCCATCAGCAGTCCGGGAAGGTGATCCCGTTCCCGGCGAGGAGCTCAGAGGAGCAGACGCTGCAGCGCTCGACCGCCGCATGGGAGGGGTTCGGGCGATGAACGAGCGCTACTTCAACGTCACAGCCCACGTTCACCCCGACCAGCTCGAGGAGTACCCCAATGGGGTCCGTGTCCAGGAGATCGAGATCGTCCTCCACGATGACCCGGACCGTCCGGCCTGGCGCGCCATGGCACCGGCGCTCTGCGCGATCGACGCCCGGCGGGCACGCGAGCTCGCGTTCGAGCTGTTGATGGCAGCCGAGATCGCCGAGCAGTGGGAGCAGGCACTGTGAGCGTCAAGGCACCGGACCCACCGCCACTGCCGGGCGAGCTCGAGGCGCTCCTGCGCCGCCTGCGGCTGCCCTATGTCCGGAAGGCCGCGCCGGAGGTGATCGCGACCGCGGCCGCGCAGCGCTGGGAGCCCGCGGAGATCCTGCGCGTCCTCTTCACAGAAGAGGCGGCGGGGCGCGACCGGGCGACGATCGCAAACCGCCGGCGCTCCTCCCAGCTCCCCGCCGGAAAGACACTCGACGTCTGGGAGCAACAGGCCAGCCCGATACCGAAGGCCACCCAACAGTCCCTCCAGACGCTCGAGTGGATCTCCCGCGCGGAGAACCTCTGCGTCTGCGGGCCGTCCGGGACCGGCAAGAGCCACTTCGTGGAGGCGCTCGGACACCACGCGATCGACCAAGGCAGAACCGTCGTCTGGCACACCCTCGAGAGCCTCGCGGCGCTGCTCACCCGCCACCGCGCCGACGACAGCGTCAGCAAGGCAATCGCGAAACTGATCAAAGCCGACCTGATCATCCTCGACGATGTCGGACTGCTCCCAGTCTCACCCGACGCAGCCGAGGCGCTATTCCGCCTCGTGGACGGCGCCTACGAGCGCCGCTCGATCGCGCTGACCTCAAACATCCACCCCGCCGGGTTCGACGAGCTGATGCCCAAGAGCCTCGCCGCCGCCACCGTCGACCGGCTCCTGCACCACGCACACGTGATCCTCACCGACGGAACCGAGTCCTACCGGCTCTCCCAGGCAACGGCCGGCAAGGGGGTGACGCCCCTGGCCAGCTGAAAGCGCCGCGGTCTCGACTCCGCTACGGCCTACGGCCTCCGCTACGTCGAAACCGCGAACCCCACGTCATGGGGAGAACCCATGGCCGCCAGTGGGGAGAAAAGATGGCCGCCGGTGGGGAAAACCGATGGCCGTACATGGGGAGAAACCGATGGCCATTGACATGCGTCCAGAATCGGACGCAAAAGACCACGATTTCCTGGTCCCAGTGCCTTTTCGGTACGGCAGAAAGCAGTGGTGGGGCATGGGTGCGTCGGGCGCCTTGCTCGGCGTTCCCGACGCACCCATGCGGCGCTGGTGGAGCGTCCCTCCGTGAGCGAGGCCCCGCTCAGCCGATCGTCATGTGAACTTCACAGGGGCTTCCGGTTCCGTCTGGTCGATCACCGTGTAGATGAAGCTGACGGTCGCGCTGACTAGCGCGCCGGGGCAGCCCCCGGTGCCGCGCGCCGAGACGGTGACGTTCGCAAGTTTGAGCTGCGAGGGGGCCATCGCGCTCGTTCCGTTGGTCCAGTTGTTGGCCTGCGTGAGGTTGGCCGCGCCCGTGGGGGCGTATGTCCACGAGCAGGAGCCGATGTTCACGCGCAGGCCGGCTTCCGGGATCGTGATGGTCCCCTGCGTCAGCGCGTTCTCGGTGAGGGCCCATTTCCCGTTGACTTCGTTGGCTTCGACCGTCGCGCTGCTGGCGCATTCTGTCGAGCCACCCCCGTTGTTGAACGTCGGTGCTTCGATGCTCATTGTCAGGGCAAGCGGGTTGGGGATCGTCCCTCCGGTGATTGAGCTACTGCAACCCACGGTGATTTTGACGGGCGCTTTTTCGCCGAACGTGGCTGTGAACGCGGCGCCTGTGCTGATGAACTTCGCTGTGTGGCCGGCTGGGGTGATTCCGTTGAGCGCTATCGCGGGCGTGGCGGTGAGCGCCATGCTGAGAAGCGCTGCCACGGCAACCGTGCCGAGCCTCCTGGTCGGGCTCATGGAGTCCTCCTTCGTTGGGATTCAGGGCGCCGCCGGCGCTCGGGCCAGCCGCGCGATCGTCTGGTTTGGCAAACGGCGGACGCAAGTCTGCCCTCCCGGCAGTGCCCGTCAAGGGCGAGCTGTCCTCGAGGCCGGGATCGCAGTCGGAGCCTGCCGACGTGCTCTTGCGTTTGTCTCCCACAAGGGCGCTCGCCGAGCTGTTGGTGCCGGAGTCGACTGCGCTTGTCCGAAGGTGCTTGTTCGCAAAGCTCGACATCAGCTCCCGCCGAGAACTCTTCAAGGCGCTACCCGGCACTGAGCCGAAGCTCGTCTCCGCCTGAGCAATCGACGCAGGCGGGCCCACCTCGCCCCTTGCTGCGGCTGGGTGCCGTTCATGGTCTGCGGATCCTCAGGCGTCGAGGTATCTCGTGTGCGCTCCCATCGCGTCGTAGGTCGCTCGTGCCCGGCCGTCGGCGCTCAGCAGGTCAGCGTCGTGCCGGACGGCCGTCGCCGCGATCAGGGCGTCATAAAGCGCTCCGCCGCGCACACCCGCATCGACTGCCCGTCGCAGAGCCTTCCGCTGCTCATCCCCAGCGAGCGTCAGCCACCGCGTCGGGAAGGCGCGCTCCAGCGCCTCGAGCACCACGCTCGGCGCGATCCGCCGTCCGTGCGGCATCCGGCTCAGTGCGGAGGTCGTCTCCAGCGCCACATGCGCCGGCAGCCCGACCTTCTCCGCCTGCAGTGCTTCGCGCGCCGCGTGGTGCGCTTCGTGCCATGGTGCGAGTGCCGCGATCACGACGCTCGAGTCAGGCGCGATCACCGCCGCACGCGCTCGACCGCCTCGGCCGCCTCCGCGACGCTCATCGGTGCCATCGCCTCGTGCGCCACGATCACCGGGAAACCATCTCTGTCCTCGACCCGCGCCGGCACGTCCGCGACCGTCACCTCGAGCCTGCCGTCGACCGCCGTCAGCTCCAGGTCGGTGGGGCCTTGCACGCCGAGCTCGTCCCGCAACCTCTTTGGGATGACCAGCCGCCCCACACCATCAATGGCAACACGCATACCATCAGATTACCAACCACGCGCGAGAACGCTGGCGGTAGCCGCCGTCAAGCGCGGTAGGCGCGCCACGCGGGAGCATGCGAAGCACCCGCGACCACAGCCATGTGATCCTCCTCGTTCTGTAAGTGAGGGACTCGAGTCTGAGGGAGACGGCGCGTGGTGACCGTGTGCCGTCTCCCTGTCGTCTCTAGCGCAATGGTCTGAACCCGGCGCGAACCTCCTGCGCGAACAGCTGCGGCTGTTCCCAGGCGGCAAAGTGGCCGCCCTTGTCGGGCTGGTGGTAGTAGATGAGGTTGTGATACGCACGCTCGGTCCAGCTGCGTGGGGGTTGATAGCGCTCGTCCGGGAAGGCGCTCACGGCAGCTGGGACGGAAACGTCGACGGCGACGAAACCGGGAACCTTGTTCTCCCAATAGAGACGAGCCGCGGAGACGGCCGTCTTCGTCAACCAGTAGAGCGTGATGTTGTCGAGGACGTCGTCGCGCGTGAGGTCTCCGTCCGGGTGTCCCTGAATGACCTTGCCCACCAGCCCGGGCTGGCCAGAGCCGTCGCCGTGGTCGATCATCCACGCAGCCAGGCCGACGGGTGAGTCCTGCAGCGCGTAGAGCGTTTGCGGGCGGGTGGCCATCATCGAGGCGTAGGCGCGGTGCGCAGCCTGAGCGAGCAGCTGCTCATACGCGCGCCGCTCATCCGCCGAGAGGCCGGATGGCGGCGGATCGCCGGACTGCAGAGCCTTGGCGACGTCGGGCGGGACCGCAGCTGGGAAGTTGGAGTGAATGCCCAGCAGCTCAGGGGGCGCCTGTTCGCCCATGCGGTCGCACACAAACGCGCCCACGTCACCGCCCTGGGCGACAAACCGCGTGTAGCCGAGGCGCTTCATCAACTCCACCCACGCTCGGGCGACGCGGCCCGGGTCCCAGCCGATGGTGGTCGGCTTGGCAGAGAACCCATAGCCCGGGATCGACGGGATCACCACATGGAATGCGTCGGAGGCGCTCGCGCCATGTGCCGTCGGGTTTGTGAGCGGATCGATGATCTTCAACAGCTCGATCACCGACCCGGGCCACCCGTGCGTCACGATCAGCGGCAGCGCGTCCTCGTGCGCGGAGCGAACGTGGATGAAATGAACCTCCAACCCGTCGATCTCGGTCATGTACTGCGTTAGGGCGTTGAGCCTTGCCTCGACGTTGCGCCAGTCGTAATCTGTCGCCCAGTAGTGCGCGAGCTCCTGGAGCGCGGCGAGCGGTACGCCTTGCGAATCGTCCGTGACCGTCTCGCGCTCTGGCCAGCTTGTCGCTTGTATGCGCCCGCGCAACTCGACGAGCTCGGCATCTGCAACGGCCACATGAAACGGCCGAAGGGCGGTTGCATCGTTGACCGTCTGTTGTGCAGGCTCAGCGGTGGACATCGTCTCCTCCTAGCGGTTGGGGTCGGGCGCCAGACCTACGATCGGGGTCTGGCGTGTGGTTGCTGCGTCAGGACTCGCTCGCGAGGAAGTGCCCGGCGATCGGGCTCCCGGCGAACTTCTCGCCCAGCAGGCGGGCGAAGAGCAGCACGGAGCTGCGTGGCCGGTAGCTCGCCACGACGTGCTGGGTCTGCTCGGCGGCATTGCGAATGACCAGGTTGACACAGCCGAGGGAATGGCCGCGGACCTGCGCGATGCGCGTACGGTGCGCTGGCCGACCCAGGCGAGTGGTGGCGCTCCGTGTCTCCACATGCGCTACAGTCAAATAGAGCGCGCTAGATACAGGTCGCGAGACGGGTTGCGCGTGCTTCCGCAAGATCAGATTGGGAATGCGCCCGAGGGTTGCAGCGTAGCCTTCGCGAACAGGTCCTCTGCACAGGTTCACCCCGCCGGGCGTTGCCCGACGGCAGTGAAGACCAACAGAAGGGTCCTGTCGGTTGCATGAGGCTCCACGCGACATGAGATTCTACATTCGCCTCTCGCTTTTGGCGCTGCTGGCAGCCGCAATCGTCGCTGGCTCGGCAGTCGCCGCGCAGGCCTCGTTCGGCGTCACGGAAGACAACTTCGAAGCGGAGACCTGTCTGCTCGACTCATGCACCTACGAAAGCGTCGCAAAAACGCCATCCGAAGCATTCACCCAGGCGGCCGGCCACACTCCCTGGGGAGTCACGACGTTCGAACTCAACCACAAAAAAGGCCTTCTGGCGGAAGAACCCGAAGGCGCTCTCAAGCGCATTCGCGTGGACGTCCCGGCGGGCCTTGCCGCTGACCCCGAGGCGCTTCCGAAGTGCAAGCGCGCAGAATTCGACGCCAACACGTGCGCAGCCAACACGCAGGTCGGCACAACCGAATTGACCGTCTACGACGGCGTCAACGATCTCACGGTCCCAGGCGAGGTATACAACCTCGAACAGCCCGAAGGCTTGCCCCTGTTCTTTGGCATCGACACCGGTGTCGAACCTCTGGTGGACGTGCACATCTTCCTCGAAGGCCACGTCGCGTGGAGCAGCGACTACCATGAGTACTTCGAAATCAACAACGTCCCCAAAGAAGGCGAACTCGGTGGGATGAAAGTGCCGCTCACCGTGTTGAAGTCCAAACTGAACTTCAACGGCCACGCGGGCGCAGGCGACTTCCTCACCCTTTCGAGCGTGTGCTCGAGCAGCACGACCTCGCATTTGGAACTCGAATCCTATGCGGGGGAAATCTCGAAGACAGAAACTCACACGCCCGCCGGCGTCGAAGACTGCGACAAAGTCCCCTTCGAACCGACCGCCGTGGCCCTCCCCGAAACCGCTCAATCCGACACGCCAGACGGCGTAACGACGGAGCTCGAGGTGCCGCAGAACGCCGGTCCGCAGGCGATCAGCACAGCCGACGTCAAAGACGTGCACCTGACGTTGCCCGAAGGCATGACCCTCGATCCCTCGGCCGCGCGCGGACTGGAAGCTTGTACGGCAGCTCAGATCGGGATTGGCACCACGAATCCGGTCACCTGCCCGGCGGCCTCCAGGGTGGGTGGCGTCACGATCGAAACCGATCTGCCCCCCGGCTCGCTCGCCGGCAACGTATATCTAGGCAATCCCAGCGGAGGATCCATTACCGGACCCCCGTACACGATCTACCTGGACGCCGAGAGCATTTATGGTGTCTCGGTTCGATTGCAAGGCTCGGTGAATCCGAATCCAAGCACAGGCAGACTCGAAGCCACCTTCACGAACAATCCCCAGCTCCCGTTCAGTGCCCTGCTCCTGACGCTCAAGGGTGGCGCGCAGGCGCCACTCGCCAACCCACTGGGGTGTGAAACCGGCAACGTCGAAGCCCTCTTTGCGCCCTACACGGGCTTGGCAGCAGTCCTGAGCCAGACACCGTTCGCGACGACCGGCTGTCCCTCCCCGCTGCCGTTCTCGCTCACCCAGAGCACCCAGAACACATCCGCCAACGCCGGCGCCTACACCTCCTACAAGTTCAATCTGGGCCGCGCAGACGGCCAGCAGTACCTGTCCCAGGTGAAGACCGTCCTGCCGCCGGGATTGGTCGGCTTGATCCCGTCGGTAACGCCGTGCGGGGAACCGCAGGCGCAGGCTGGGACATGCTCCTCCGCAAGCGAAATCGGACAGGCGACGGTGAGCGTTGGCGCCGGGCCCGAACCCTACGCCTTCTCCGGCTCAGTGTTCCTCACGGGTCCCTACGACGGCGCGCCCTACGGGCTGTCGATCCCGGTGGACGCGGTGGCGGGACCATTCAACCTCGGCACCGTCGTCACCCGTGCCACGATCGACGTCGACCCGACGACCGCGCAGGTGATCGCCTCGAGCGCGCTGCCGACGATCGTCAAGGGCATCCCCCTGCGGCTGAAGGGCTTGAGCGTGGCGGTCAACAGACCGCGCTTCCTATTGAACCCGACCGACTGCGGGGTACTCGCGAGCGAATACACGCTGACCTCCACGTTCGCCGTCACCCAGAGCCTGTCGAGTCCGTTCCAGGTCGCTGACTGCAGCGCGCTCGCGTTCAAGCCCTCGTTCAAGGCGAGCACCAGCGGCAAGGCATCCAAAGCCAACGGGGCGAGTCTGGAAACGACGATCAACCAGCCGGCGGATCAGGCGAACATCAAGTCGGTGCTCATCCAGCTGCCCCTGCAGCTGCCCTCGCGGCTGAGCACGCTGCAGAAAGCGTGCTTGCAAGCGACGTTCGCCGCAAATCCATACAGCTGCCCGGCCGGCTCGCTGGTCGGCAGTGCCAGGGCGAACACGCCGGTGCTGCCGGGCAAAATGACCGGGCCGGTCTACCTGGTCTCCCACGGCGGGGCCGCGTTCCCCGACACCGACCTCGTTCTCGAAGCCAACGGCGTGCGCGTCACCGTTGTCGGCAACACGAACATCACAAAAGGGATCACCACGACGAACTTCGCGACGACGCCCGACGTGCCGGTCACGAGCATCACCGTGAACCTGCCGCTCGGCCCACACTCCGCGCTCACCGCCAACGTGCCGGAAAAGGACGACTTCAGCCTCTGTGGGCAGAGCCTTTCGATGCCCACGGTCATCACCGGCCAGAACGGCAAGCAGCTCAAGCAGAACACGAAGCTCGCCGTCAGCGGCTGCGGCGTGAGGATCGTGCGCTACAAGGTCGTCCGCCACACGCTCGTGCTCACGGTCCAGACGTTTGCCGCGGGACGCATCAGCGCGAATGGCAGGAGCCTGAACGCCACCTCCCGACGTCTCGGCAAGGCCACGACGACGACGCTCAGGGTCTCGCTCTCGCGTGGAGGTCTCATGGCGCTGCGCGCACGCCGCAAGCTGAAGATCCACGTTCGTGTCGGCTTCGTACCAAAGAAGAAGGGCGAAGCCAGCTCGGTGGCCTTCTCCGCGGTCACGTTCCGATAGCCGCTCGTCTCGGGTGGCCGAACGGCCACCGGAGCATTCGTCGACTGGTGATGCGCCCCACGGGCTCAGGCCGCTATGCTGGGCTCAGGAGGGCATAAATGTGACGTCCCAGCGATTCCGGGGCAGCACGGCCTGACTTCCCAAGAGTCCAACAACTCGCGAGGTCGACATGCCCGACACACCAGCCCCCTTCAGTGCAACCGCGCGCCGCGTGGATCCGATGGATCTCTCTCCCGCCGGCGAGGTGACAGAGATGTTCGATCCGATTGCATTCCTCGACGAGCGTGTGCGCCAGGGAGGCAGGCCCGTCGAACCGATCGACTCAGGTCGCTACATAGAGATTCAGGGACCTCGGCAAACGCTCCGCATCCCGCTCGATGAGGAGATCATTCACATTGGACGCGGTATCGGCTCCGACCTGCATCTCGACGACAGTTCCGTCTCGCGTCGTCACGCGGTCCTCGTCCCGCGCCCGGACGGCCAGCGGATTCTCGACGACCGCAGTTCCAACGGCACGTTCGTCAACGGACAGCGCGTCGAGCAGGCCGATCTGTGCGATGGCGACGTGATCACGCTCGGACGCGTCGCACTCCGATATGTGGACGTCGCGATAGGTATAACGTCGCGCGCGCAACCAGGTCTCCCCTCCGACGACGACCTTGATTCAGTCAAACCGCCGGGGCAATCGTGACGGAGGCGTCGATGGTCCGTGGGCCGTCATGGCGAGCAGCTTGACGCGATAGCCCTCGCGTTCCAGTTGCTTGGCGCGACGTTCCAAGCGCCCCAAGCTGTGGCTCTGCAGTTGCTTGTCGGGATAGTAGGTCGTCTCTCGGTATACGCGCAGCAGGTAGCGCGTCATCGCTCCTCCGTTCCATCGGTTCGGCACGTGCGTCACCACAGGTCACGACGGACGCCGTGTCTGCGCGCTCAGCAAACAGGAGCGCGGGCCGCCGACGTCCGTCATTTCAAACCGCGACCGACGATATAGTCGCTCAACACTCTATCAGTCTGAGCGATCAGACCGATCGCTCAGATTGTGCTATTTTCCCCTCGGAGTTGTCGGACCATGGTGTCTGACCGATTTTCATGGCTGTGACGCTAACCAACACCGGACGCGTGATCCTGGGAATGATCGCCGAGGGGCACACGACCGGCTACGCCATCAAGGCCTCCATTGATCGCTCGACCAGCCTCTTTTGGGGAGCCAGCATCGGCGGCATCTACCCTGAGCTTCGCCGACTCGAGCAGGCCGGGCTCGTCAGTTCACGCGATGACTTCCGCGGCGGGACGCGTCGGCACGCATATACGCTCACCCAAGCCGGCCGCAAGGCCCTCCACGGCTGGCTGGCCAGCGCGGAGGAACCGGTGCTCGAAATGCGACACGAGGCGCTGCTGCGCCTTCGCTTCGCCGGCGTGCTGCCGGTCGAGGAGCAGCTCGATGTGGTGCGGCGAATGCGCGCCGTCCACGAGCTGCGCCTGGCCGCACTCGAGCGACATCAGGCCGCTGAAGTGTTCGACGATCCGCTGCACCGGCTCACGTTCGAGTTCGGCGTGGGCTGGAACGCCTGGGCGCGCGACTGGTGTTTGGCCGCCGAGCAGAGCCTTGGCCGTCGCCGTACCGGCGCCGTCAAGGGCTGAACGACGCGCTCGAGCGCACACGCGCGTCGATAGCCAGCGTCATCGCACCAGTGGACGCCCGGCTGGCAACTGGGCTGTTCATGTAGTCCGTATCGTCCAAATCTTGACGCAGTCACCCGCGGCTGCTATCGATTCACCAGCATGCTGAGCGGCGCAAACATCAAGCACGTCTTCGTGCTGATGCTGGAGAACCGCTCGTTCGATCACCTGCTGGGCTTCTCGGGCATCACGGGGACGGATGCGGTGAGCCTCGAGCCACGCACGATCCCGACCCCAACGGGCTCGAACAGGTACCGGGAAGCTACCTACACCCAGGCGACGCCGGCGATCAACCCGATGCCGGTGGACCCGGGCCACGAGTTCACGGACACGGTGGAAGAGCTGTGCGGACCGGGAGTCAAGTATCCGCGGGGCGGGCCCTACCCGCCGATCACGAACTCCGGCTATGTGGCGAACTACATGGCGCAGCCCGGGGCGGTGCGCAAGCCATCGCCGTCGGATCCCCTGCGGTGCTGCACGACCGCGCAGGTCCCGGTGCTGACGGAGCTGGCGAAACGCTTCGTCCTGTGCGACGGCTGGTGGTCTTCGATGCCCGGGGCCACATGGCCAAACCGGCTGTTTCTGCACGCGGCGTCATCGGGAGGGCTCGATCACACCCCGAGTAAAAAAGACATCGAGTGGTATGCGGTGTTTGGCTACGGGTTTCAGCATGGGACGATCTTCGATCGTCTTTACGAGCTGGGCTTGCCGTGGAGGATCTACCAGGGGGATGCGGTCCCGCTGGCGCTCGCGCTGAAGGGCATGACGAAGTACTTGCGGGAGGGTCATTTCGCGGACTACGCGGACTTCGCGGAAGATCTGCAGAAGGGCTACGAGCCGGTCTACACGTTCATCGAGCCGAGCTACGGCGCTTGGTGGGGAGACTTCACCTGCGGGACCTCGCAGCACCCGCTGGATGACATCGCTCGCGGCGAGTGGCTGATCAAGTGCACGTATGAGGCGATCCGCAACTCGCCGGTGTGGGAGAGCAGCCTGCTGATCGTCACCTGGGACGAGCACGGTGGCTTTTATGACCATGCGGTGCCGCCGGGCGAAGCTCCCGCTCCCGGCGATGTCCCGGTGTGGCCGGAAAACAACGAATCCGGCTTCACCTTCACGCAGTACGGGGTGCGCGTGCCGGCGGTGGTGGTATCTCCCTTGATCCCGGCGAACATGCTCGACGGGCGGCTATACGACCACACCTCGGTGCTCTCGACGCTCGCGGCGATCTTCAAGATCCCGTCGCTGACGAAGCGCGACGAATTGGCACTCAACCTCACGAGCCTTGGCACGCTGTCCACGCCGCGCACGGACGCCCCAGCGCGGCTGCCGGACCCGCCGGCGAAGCTGTCCGGCTGTGGGCCTCTGAGCGGGTGCGGATCGATTCCAGCGCTCGAGGCATCTCGCGCGCAGCTGGCCGCCCCCGTCGAGGACGGGCCCTTGACGGGCAACCAGCCCGGCTTCGTATACGTGGCGCTGATGCGCGACCTCGCGGCCTCGCCGGAGTCCGAGCACGCTCAGCGCAGGGAGCGCGCGGCGAGCGTGGAGACTCGCGAGCAGGCGCGCGCGTATCTCGCGGAAGTGCTGGATCGGGCGGCGCAGCGATCATGAGGCTCTCATTCCGCGCCAGAAGACGGGGCATCTCCGCTGCGGCGCTGACAGCGGCGGTCATCGGCGCTCTCGCGATTCCGGTCGGGGCAAGTGCGCTCGGCTCGCCGCGCTTTGAGCCACGGTCGATGACGTTCCCCTCGGCGCGCGTCGGTTGGGCGCTGGGTACCGTGCGGTGCGCGCAGGGCGGGACGTGCTTTGCGCTGCGTGAGACCAAAGACGCAGGGCTTTTGTGGGCTTCGAGGCCGTTCCCCCCGTCCCTGGCCGCGGCAATCCGGCACGCGCCCGGAGGTGTACAAGCTCAACTCGAGGACGAAGGGCCGCTAAGTGTGCACTTCGCCGACGCCAACGACGGATGGATCTACGGGGCGCTCGGCTCCCACCCACTGCTGTGGTCTACCCATGACGGAGGCAGGATCTGGAGGCGGCAACCGCCGCGCACGCTGACGCCCGGGGGCGAAGGCGCGATTCTCGACTTGGCGTCCGCCGCCGGCACCGCACGCCTGATGGTGTCGATCATTCCCAAAGGCGTCACCGTCGAGAGCTCGCCGGTCGTTGCCGACAGATGGCACATCTCGAGCTCACCTCACCTCGGCTTCCCTGCCGGGGGATCGCAGCTGGTGGGTGCATTCGTCCTCGAGGGTGGCGCGGGCTGGCTCCTCGAGGGCAACGATCGCGGAACGACGGGCAGCGCCCGGCTGAACGCCAGCGGGCAATGGGTGAGCTGGACGCCTCCGTGCGCCCAGGTGGGCAACAGCTTTGCGGTCCCTGCGGCGCCAACGCCGCAGAACCTGTTTGCGGTATGTGTCATGGGCGGCTTCGCGTTTCCGCTTCCGAGCGCCGCCCCACCCGGCGCCACGCTCGGCTCGAGCTGGCTGTACCTCTCCACCAACGGCGGGCAAACGTTCACGGCGGGTCCCGAGTTCGGACCCCTCGGCAGCTTCTTCGGAGCAATCGCCTCGCCGAGCGCTGGCGTGCTTCTGGTCGCAGAATCGGGCGCCCACGGCCAAGACCTGATCGAGAGCTCCAACGGCGGCGCGAGCTGGACGGTCGTCTACCGGGGTGCGGTCGGGTCGCTTTTGTTCGCCACGCCGCAACGGGGGTTCGCTCTCGCCGAGTCGGCCGGCGGCACGCCCAAGATGATCGCCACCGACGACGGTGGTCAACATTGGGTGCCCGTTCGCCTTTAGCGATGGCAGCGCGCGAGGGCGTTGGCGTAGAACGAGAGATAACTGGCCCAATGCGCATCCCAGTAGGACGTTTCGTGGCCTCCTGGCCAGACATGGAAGTCGAGGTCGAGGTCGTCCAGCTTCAGCTGGCTTGCGAATTCGCTGTCGGCGGAGCGGAAGGGATCCTCGGTGCCGACATCCAGCCAGAGGCTGGTGCCTCGATAGGCGGCTCCGCCCGAGCGCGCGGCCGCCATCACGTTGTTACGTTCGAAGTCTTCTGCGCTGTCAAAGGCTCCGGCCGCGCTTTCGCCGCCGTCTCGCCACAGCGCCGCGGAGTCGCCGCCGATCGCACAGAACGCGCCCGGGTGCGCCAGCCCCAGGTCGTAGCTGCCGAACCCGCCCATCGAGAGCCCGCCGATCGCGATGCGGCGTGGGTCGGCGTGCATGCGGCGCACCGCTTCGGGGATCACTTCCCGCATCACGTATTCGCCCCATTCGCCGCCGGCGCGATCGTGCCAGTAGGAGTCTTCGCCGCCGTACGGGAACACGACGCCGGGAGCGGCGCGACCGAGCGCTCTGAGCGCGGCGAACATTCCCGAGACCAGATTCGATTCCTGGTTCTCCCCCTTGCCGTGCAAGAACACGAGCAGCGGTCGTCCTGCCGTTGGACCACCCGGCGGGACGACCCCCACCTGAGCAAGCTGCATGTGCAGCCGCCGGCTCGCGATGCTGTAGCGCAGCAGCCGTGCGCCATGCGTGCCGGGTTCGCCAGCGTGCTGGGCGATGAAGATCCCCACCGCCACGGCCAGTACCAGCGCCGCGGCGCCGACAATCGATCGCCCGCGACGCACGCTTCGAGCCATCCTCCTTTGACTATACGGTCTGCTCAAATCGGCGGTCGTCGATACGTAAATGTGAAAACGGAGCCTGGGGATTGACGCACGCACGCTCGCATGGTAAGAATGCGGCGGTTGGGCTGTATGGCCCGTAGCCATATCGGGGAGAGGCGGAGAGATGAGGCGCGCACAGTGGCTGCGGCAGGGGTGTGTCGGTGCTTTGCGGAGCGCGCTGCGCGCTCGCGTTGCCGCGGCGACGCTCATCGCTGTCGCGAGCGCGCTCGCCTTCGTCGCGTCGGCGGCGGCGACGCAACCGAACGAATCCTGGGAAAGCGCGATCTCGGCGGCCGGGCCGGTGGCGTGGTTCCGCTTCAACGACGCCTCGGGCTCGAAAACGGTCGGCGATGCCAAGGGTGCGTACACCGCCGAAAACGACGGCGTCGTCCTTGGAGGCGAAGGCCCCTTCAGGGGCAGCGGCTCGGGGTCCTTCGGCGGCGAAGGCTACGCGACGCTTCCCGGCGACCCGCTGCTCGGCGATAGCGCGTTCACGGTTGAAGGCTGGGTCTACTGGTCCGGCGGCAGCGCCGGCCAGCCGCTGCTCGAGCTCGCCGCGAGCACGAGCGACTACCTGCTGCTGACGCCCTCCTCGACGGCCTCCAAACACCCGCTCGCGCTGGAAATCGTGACGCCGTCGGGCTCGGCGTCCGTGTCGAGCACCAAGTTCGCCGAAAAGCAGTGGGAATACGTCGCGGTGAAGGAGACGAGCGAAGGTCGCCTGCTGCTGTACCTGAACGGCAAGGAAGTCGCCGCCGCCAGCGCGAGCGTCTCGCCGGCCTCCCTGGGCGCCAGCGTGCCATACGACTACGTCGGTCGCGCCGACTCGCCGCTGGTGGCCAAACTCCACGCCAGCCTGAGCAACCTCACGTTCTACTCGAAGGCGCTGAGCGAAGCGCAGATCGCAGAACACTACGACGTGGCGGACACGCCGGTCGACGTCGAAGCACCGAAGATCGAAGGCGAAGCCAAGGAAGGCGCGACGCTGAAAGCCGCTCCCGGGCGCTGGGCGAGCCTCGAAGCCGTCAAATACAGCTACAACTGGGAACGCTGCACGGGAAGCAGCTGCCAGAGCGTCAAAGGCGGAACGAAAGAAACCTACGTCGCCGCGGCCGAAGCGATCGACTCGACGCTGCGCGTGACGGTCACGGCTCGCAACAACACGGCCGAAGGCCAGCCGGCGAGCTCGGCGCAGAGCGCGACCGTGGAAGGCGCGCCGATGAACAGCTCCGCGCCGACGATCAAATACGAAGCGGGCGACGAAGAACCGAAGGTCGGGGAGGAGCTGACCGTCGCAAGCGGCGAATGGCGGGCGTTCCCACTGCCTAGCTTCGGCTACCTCTGGGAAACATGCCCGAAAACGGGAGAATGCGCGCCCGCCGCGGAAGGCGCCAACGGCGAAGCGGGCTATCGCGTGACCAACGCCGAGCAGCAGCAGGGCGACAAACTGCGGGTGACCGTGACCGCCCAGAACGCGCTCGGCAAAGCCTCCGCGGTGAGCGCGACGACCGCGAAAGTCGCACCCGGCAAGCCGGTCGATGTCGAAGCGCCGACGATCACAGGCGAAGCGCTCGAAGGCGAGCCGTTGAGCGTCGCGAGCTCCGGCCACTGGGCGGGCACGGAACCCCCGCCGGTCGAATACGTGAAGTACGCGTGGCTTCGCTGTCCGAGCGGCGCCGAAGGCAAATGCGAAGCGATCGAAGGGGCTTCGGGGTCGAGATACACGAGCTACACGACCTCCCACGGGGACGTGGGCGACACGATCGAGGTGCAGGTGACCGCGAAGAACTCGGTGGGAGAAGCATCCGCGACATCACAGCCGAGCGCGCGCATCAGGCAGAAACCGCTGCGCGACGTCAGCGCGCCGACGATCGAAGGCGAAGCGCGCGAAGGCCAGCAGCTGAAGATGGCGAGCCGGGGCACCTGGGAAGGCGCCCCGACGATCGAATACGTCAGGTACGAGTGGCTCGCGTGCAGCGCGCACGAAGGCTGCGTGGAACGCACGAGCGGCGCTACGGAAACCCCGTACACGCTCACCTCGGCAGACGTCGGCGACACGATCGAGCTGCAGGTCACCGCGCAGAACCCCGAAACCAAAGAAAGCGCGACGTCCAAACCGAGCGTCACGGTCGTGGGCAACCCGCCGGCGAACGTCCAGGCGCCGACGATCGCGGGGACGGCGCGCGACGAAGCGACGCTCACCGCGAGCCCGGGCGAATGGACGGGCACCCCGCCGATCTCCTACGGCTACCAGTGGGAACACCTGGAAGGCGCCCAGTGGAAGGCGGTCGCGGGCGCGACGAGCGCGAGCTACACGATCGCGCACGAATACGTGGGCCAGACGCTGAGGGTGGCGGTGAGGGCCGAAAACTCCGTCAACCACACGAGCGCGAGCTCGGCGGCGAGCGAAGCGGTGCAGGCGAGCGCGCCGGTGGATGCGGCGGCGCCGATCGTCATCGAAAACCTCCGCGGCAGCCTCGCGTACACGGTCGACGAAGGCAGCTGGCGCGGCACGCCGCCGCTCAGCTACAGCTACCGGTGGGAAAGCTGCGGCGCGCTCGCGGAAGAAGCGTGCCTGCCGATCGCGGGGGCTGATGAAGCTCGCTACACGCCCGAAGCGATGTACGCGGGCGAGAAGCTGCGCGTCGTGGTAACGGCGAGCAACGCTGCGGGCGAAGGCAGCGCCGCGAGCGCGCGCAGCGGGATCGTCCACGAGACCGGCGGCGAGACCGTCGCGTGGGGCGATAACTACTGGGGCCAGCTCGGCGCGCTCTACCAGGACGACTACGAGGAACGGCCGATCGCCTCGGCCCCGGGCCTGAGCGGCATCGCGACGGTGGCCGCGGGCGGCACCGAGAACCTCGCGCTGCTCGCAGACCACCAGGTCGACACGGTGGGCAACAACGCCAAAGGCCAGCTCGGCGACAACACGATGATCTCCAACCGCGAAGCGGATGAGAGCTACGTGACGGTCGAGACCGACGAAGGCCATGCGCCGCTCGAAGGCGTGCAGGCGGTCGCCGCGGCCAGCAATCACGCGATGGCGCTGGGCGAGAACCACTGGGTGTACACGTGGGGCGAAGGCACCACCGGCCAGCTCGGCAACGCTCACGGCGGCCTTGCAAGGGAATGGGAACAGGACTACGAGGCCGCCGAACCGGTGCACAAGTTTGAAACGGCGGCACAAGAAGGCGAACAGGTGGTTCAGATCGCGACGGGCGGCGGCGGCGACTACGCGCTGCTGAAGGACGGCGAAGTGAGGGCGTGGGGGCGCAACGTGGTCGGCCAGCTCGGCGTCGAATGGAAGCCCGAATGCGAAAAAGTTCCTCGCCATGGCAAGGACACGAGCTGCGAAGGCTACGAGTGCGGTACCCCGATCGGATGGGAACAGTGCCGCACCCAGCCCGAACAGGTGGTGATGGCGCCGGGCGAGCCGCTGCAGGGCGTGAAGGCGATCTACGCCGGCTACGAAGCCGCGTACGCGCTCGTCGGCGACGGCGAACTGCTCTCGTGGGGCGACGACGGCAAGGGCCAGCTCGGCCAGGCGCCCCTTGGCAAATTCGAAGCCGGACCGAACACGAGCTTCACCCCGCCGGGATATGTAGTGCGCGCCAACGGCAAAGGCGGCTATGAAAACGTGAAGGAAATCGTCGAAGTGGCCGTCGGCTTCAACCACGTGCTGGCGCGGCTCGCCGACGGCGAAGTGCTCGGCTGGGGCGACAACCAGCACGGGGAGCTCGGCGAAGCCGCCGGTTCGCCCGAACTGTGCGACAGGGCCACCGAAATACAGTGCTTCAAGACCGCCCAGCCGGTGAAGGCGCTCGAAGCGTATTGGCGGCCGACGCCGGAGATCGAACAGCTGTCCGCCGGCAGCGACTACAGCGACGCGCTGATCGGCCACGAGGTGTACGCGCTCGGCGGCAACGAACAGGCGCAACTCGGCGTGGGCACGACCGAAGGCCCCGAAAGCTGCGCCACCAAATACCAGCAGGAAAAGGAACTGGAAAAGATCAAGAAGGAAAACGAAGAGCGTGAAAAGGAAGGCAAGAAAGCGCTCCCCGAAGTGGCGCAGGCGGGGTCGTGCAGCAGAAAGGCGGTCCCGGTCGCAGCTTCCGGAAGCGTCGAAAGCGACGAAGAAGGAGCCCATTTGACGCGCGTCAGCGCGATCGAAGCGGGCACCGAGGACGGGCACACCCAGGCGCTCCTGGAGCCGGGGGTGGGGCAGCCGCCGTCGCTGCTGAACGTGAGCGTAGGCGAAGAAGGCGGCACCCCCCTGATCGACGCCGGGTGGGGCTTCGACAGCCCGTTCCAGCCGCAGCGGCTGCTGTACCGGCTGCGCACGCTCGGTCCCGAATCCGAACCGCCGGGAGAAGGCGGGGGCTCCGAAGAATGCGAACAGGAAGAGGAAGCGAAGGGCAAGCAGGCGGAATGCCCGGCGGAGGAAGCGCGGCCGCACATCAGACTCGACTACGAACAGTTCCAGAAGGAAACCGAAGAGCTGACCGGCAAAGAACCGAAGAATGAAAAACGCGAGATCCCGCGTGTGAGGAACAAAGGAACCGAAAAAGGCAAGAACGAGGAAATCACGCTCACGACCGAAGGCAACTGGACCGGCGCACAGCCCATCTCCTACACGTACCAGTGGGAACGCTGCGAAGGAGCGGAAGAAGAACAAGAAGAAGAAGGGGGCAGCTCACCCATGGAAGAAACCACGAGCTGTGAAGCCATACCCGGCGCGGGTGGGAAAATCCTCGAAAGCGAACGTCCGTCCAAAGAAGTCACCAAATACAACTACGAGTTGACGGAAGCGGACGTCGGCTACCGGATCCGCGTGAAAATCACCGCCACGAACGAGATCGGCCCGAGCAAAACAGAAACAGCGGTGGAAGCGGTATCGGAAGCAACGCAGCCGGTGCGGTTCGTCGGCGAAGCGAACCCGGACCAGTCGGAAAGCATCAGCCTCAAGGGCTATCCCAACCCCGGCTCGTACAAGATCAACAGCTACAAAGGCGAGCCGCTCATCGAAGGCAAGGTCTACGAAGCGAAAATAAGCTCCGGCATCTGGGCGGAGAAGGAAGTCAAAGGCAAAGAAGGGGAAGTCAAAGAGAAAGAAGGCTGGACGGACAGCAAGTCCCGCAAGCTGATCGTGCCCGTGCCGAAAGGGTGAGAGGCAGGGCGGTGTGGGGCGAGGGCGTCAGGCAATGCAGCTGAGGGTGTTCGCGGAGCCCCACAAAGACTCTCGAGAGCGGCTATTCCCAGCGTCGCTCGACCGGATGCCAGTGCGACGCCATCTCGTCCTGCACGCCGTCGACGAACTCAACGACGCCGTCGACGACGTCAGAGAAGCGCTCGGGTAGGCCGGGAAGCCCGACGCGGGCACGAAATGCCGCCCAGGGCTGCTGGCGAACCTCGCGCAATGTCTGTAGTCGTGGGCCCAACAGTCGCACCTCGCGGCGGCGGTGCTTGGCTACCGCGCGTAGCGTCTGACGCAGCGCCTCGCCCTCGACAGGGTGGATCGCTGAGAGCAGGTAGACATCGCTGTAGTCGCGGTCGCGCGTGTTCGCATCGGCCAGGAACATCATTGTCTCGGCCTTCTCTGCGATGACGTTCTCCAGCGGGTAGCCCAAGAGCCGGAAGGGGCGATCGTCCAGGAGTGTGGGGTAGTCGATTCGCTTCGGTTTGACCGGATCGCCGAAGGACAGGTCGAGCTTGAACTTGAGGGCGGCGCCACCGAGATCCACGGGCAGCGTCAGGCGGATCCCCTCGTAGTCGGCGTCTTCGCGGATCGACGCGATCGAGATCCCGGCAGGATCGAAGCGGACGCCATCCTCGATCGGGATCGCGAGGATCTCACCGACGACTGCGCGGAGATTGTCGTCGTCGCGCGCAAGCCCAAGGGCCAGCATGTCTGCATCCCGAGTCGCGCGGCGAATGTCCAGCACCGCGAGCAGCATCCCGCCCTTGAGCACGAACCGCTCGGCGAATGGCGACGCGGCGAGGCGTGCCAAGAAGCGCTCGTGGACGTAGAGCTCAAAGAGCTGCTGAGTGTTGCTCCCTTGGGAGCGCGCGAGCTTCTGCAGGCCAAGGTATGCCTCCCGGGGTGTGCGCTCACTCACGTCAGCAAAGGCTCCAGGACCTCAGCCATCACGGTGCCGATCCGCAGCTGGCGCGCGAGTGCCAGCAGCTCTCCCGGCTTGGCGTCACCCTCCCGGAGATACGCGCGAAGCGCTGAGAGGGCGACGTCCCGTCCCACCCGGGCGCGAAGGCGTAGGAGGTCGACGACCGTCCGCTCCTTCGAGCTGACGGCGATCGTATCGCTCGACTCGAGGGGTTGTTGAACCCGCCCCAGCGCGAAGGTGTCCGCTGAGAATACGTGCACGCGCGTCGGTGGATAGGCGATTCTCGGGCGATGTCTGCCGCGCGCAACCGCGATGTGCACCACCCCGGGCATCTCGTCGGTCAGATCCCAGAAGCTAGCGGCCGAGTTCAGGCAGATCATGCCGTCGGGCACCCGTCGACACACCGCAACGAGATCAAGATGTGCGGTCGCGGGGGCGTCGGCGACACGATAGATGCCCCGCGAGAGCTCGATCAGCGCTCCTTCGTCGCGCAGGCGATACAGATCCTCCCAGCGAGCGCCGCCGTTGGTCAATTCGGAGGCTGAAGCGATCCCGCCTGCATGGCGGGCGATGTTCAATATCTCGCTAGGATGCATGGATGATATTCTACACACCTAGGCATTAGGTGCAAAGCTTTTCATCCGTCCGTGACGCCCACCGTGCCCGGCGCTATGTTCCACCGATGCAGCTGAGGGTCTTCGCGGAGCCCCAGGAAGGCGCCACCTACGAGCAGCAGCTCGTCGCGGGGCAGGCCGCGGAGCGCCTGGGCTTCGGCGCGTTCTTCCGCTCGGATCACTTCGTGCGGATCAGCGCGGGGGACCCGCTGCCGGGGCCGACGGACTCGTGGGTGACGCTGGGGGCGCTGGCGCGCGAGACGAGCACGATCCGCCTGGGGACGCTGGTGACGTCGGCGACGTTCCGCCTGCCGGGCCCGTTGGCGGTGGCGGTGGCGCAGGTGGACGCGATGAGCGGTGGGAGGGTGGAGCTGGGCGTGGGTAGCGGCTGGTTCGAGCGCGAGCACACGGCGTACGGCATCCCGTTCGACACGCTGGGCGAGCGCTTCGACCGCCTGGAGGAGCAGTTTGCGATCGTGGCGGGCCTGTGGGCGACGCGGCCGGGCGAGAGCTTCTCGTTCGAGGGCGCGCACTACACGCTGCTGGACTGCCCGGCGCTGCCGAGGCCGGCGAGCGCGTCGGGGCCGCCGCTGATCGTGGGCGGCCTGGGCGCGCGGCGCACGCCGGCGCTGGCGGCGCGCTACGCGGCGGAGTTCAATGTGCCGTTCGCGGACGTGGAGCGCACGCGCACGCAGTTCGAGCGGGTGCGCGCGGCGTGCGAGCAGGCGGGACGCGACCCGGAGACGCTCGTGTACTCGCACGCGGTGACGGTGTGCTGCGCGACGAGCGAGAGCGAGCTGCGAAGGCGCGCGCAGCGCATCGGCAGGGATCTTGAGGAGCTGCGCGAGAACGGCGCGGCGGGCAGCCCGGCGGAGGTCGCGGAGCGGCTGGCGGCGTTCGCGCAGGCGGGCTCCGAGCGCGCGTACCTGCAGGTGATCGACCTCGATGACATCGAGCATCTGGAGCTGATCGCCGCGGAGGTCATGCCCCTGGTGGGTTGAGGGACGGGGTGCGTTCCGCTCGCTTGAGCTTGTGGGTCGGGTTTTATTAGTAGGAGGCCCGTGCGCAGCCCGACTCCTGGCGCGCCGTTATCCCAGGCAGCGAGAGGCTGAGCCGACATCCTTCCCTTTTCAGTGGTTTTTAGAAAGCAGACTGCTATGGTGCAGTCCATGACCAAGAGCGAGCATCGGCAGCTCATCGCGACCTTTGTGACGCTCGATGATGCGATCACGCGCGCGAGCGTGGCGCTGGCAAATGGGCGCGTCCCGCTGGCCGAGCGTGCACTCGAGGATGCCAAGCAGACCGTGGACGCCGACGCGCCAGCGCTGACGGTGCCTGAGGTGGCCGAGGAGCTTGATGTCAGCCGGCCCACCGTGCGCAGCTGGATTGCGAACGGCCTGCTCGAGGGCGTTCCCGATACCTCGCCGCAGCGTGTGAGGTTCGCGAGCGTACAGGAGCTCAACGAACGTCTGGCCAGGCTGCGTACCGTCGCCAAGGACGAGCGACGTTTCTCAACGCTGCTACGTGAGGCGGCCGATCAGCGAGCGCTCGCGCAGCCTGAGGCGCGCGGGGGACTGCAGGATGCTCTCGCCGGCGACACCGTAGAGCTCTAAGGGCACAGGGACCTTCTACCTCCGCGACTTGCCTATCGCACCCCAGTTCAAGGTCGGCGTCGCGCGTCGCTGTCAGCCACGAGTCAAGGCGCTGCGCGGAGAGGCCACTCACGCGGTAACGGTGTGCTGCGAGGCGAGCGAGACTCCCAAGCGGCAGTGTGCTGAGCGCCCGGAGGGCCGTCCATCACTTATAGCCCGCGAGTGCTGCACAACCGGGTTATCCGGACTTACAGTATCTACGTCGGGTCATCCTTCCTCGAACCCGCTCTGCTCGAATTTCAGCGTCGTGGCGTTCTCGGAGACGTCCGGACCTTCGCGTCGTCGAATCCGTCTGGCGTCGGTCGCCTCGATCTCGATCGTGACGTTGACCGTCACGCCGGGCGTCGCGCCGAGCGGGCCGAGCACCTCGTCGGCGAGCTTCTTGAAGTCCGATGCGTAGCGGTCGGCCTGCAGGCGCTTGCTGCCAAAGAAACGCGTCTTGCCTGGCGGTCGGCGGACGGCGGCTGTCGGACCGGGACCACGCTCGGGTCCGCGGTCTGCATCGGCGTCCTGGCGCCGGCGGCATCTCCGTCAGGGGACCTCGGCTCGCGCGCTGCGCCTTTGCCCGCTCCGGGCTGAACGATCAGCGTCGCGTCGGTGACGGCGACCGTGATCCCGTCGGTCGGCAGGACCAGCGCCGCGGTACTTCCCGTTCGCCTCGTCGTAGCCGTCGGCGAGCGCGAAGCCCTCCTGCTCCCAGAGCAGCTGCGGCCCGGTGAGGCCCGGCGTCGAGCACCGCGCGGTCGCGCGAGCCGCGGCATGTAGGGGTACTCGGCGTACAGCCGCCAGAGCGCCCCGACGGTGACGTGGCCGTCCGCCCAAAGCTTCGCCGCGGTCGTGTCGAGCTGGTGGCGGATCGCCGGCGCGGCGTGCTGGACGGCGAGCGCGCCGTCGTTGCCGAGACGGCGGCTGACGCGCTCGGCCAGCGACGTCGCCTGGCCCTCGACCTTCGTCGCCTGGATCTCGATCGGCTGCCCGGTCGGGACGAGCGCCCACTGGTAGGCGCCAAGCAGCCGCGCGTCGACCGTCTCGCTGGCCTTCGCTTTGCCGCTCGGTCGCCTGGTTCTTCTGGCTTGTGGTGAGGTTGAGGTCGTCCTCCTTGGCGAGGACCTCCGTCCAGCCGAGGTACTCGCGCACCGAGCGCTCGAGCTCCTCGATGCGGTCGCCGTCGCCGGCGAGGTAGACGAGCATGTTGCGGTTCGTCCGGTTGGCGCGCCGCGATGCTCGGTCGCGCCTTTGCGCGAACGCGATCGCCTCGGAGTCGCTGTCGCCGCGCTTGTGGGTGAGCCTTGGGGTGCAGGATCACCAGGCGCGCTTCGTCGGTGTCGGGGATGTCGGCCGCGTCCTCCGGGCAGACGTGGACGCCGGCGAAGTCTCCGCGGGTCTTGGCCTGACTCGTCGAGCCGCCGGCGATCTCGGCGTAGACCTCTTCGATGTGGAGCCGCTCGGCCTGGTCCTTGGCGCGCCGGGAGATGTTGGCCTGCAGGTCGTACCAGTACTTGCCCGACCGGAGTTAGAAGTAGGTCGCGCGGTCGGCCGAGCGCGGCGAGCGCGGAATGGAAGTTGCCCGGCACGTCGCCGGGGATCGCGGTCCCGAGGAACACGCGCTGGGTCTCCAGGCCCTTGTGTGCGGAGCCGATCGTCGGCGCGGCACCGAAGAACACCGTGCGCGCGAGACGCCGGGTGAGCGACCGCTGGCCGAACAGCGGCTTGCCCTCGTCGATCTTCGCCGGCTCGGAGTTGGGGCCGTCGACGTCGGCGTCGATGATCGCCTTCCACGAGTCCTGCAGGTACTGGGTCAGCTCGGAGTTCACCGCCGCGGTCGCCGATCGGGATCGACGCCGGGCATGATCAGCGGCGACTGGTCCTCGCCGACCCACAGCGCGTGGATGACGGTGTTCATCAGGCGCAGCACGCCGCGCGTGCGCTGGAACCGCTCGAGGCTCGACCAGTCCTCGTAGAGCCGGTCGAACAGCTCGGGGTGGATCGGGTAGGTCTGCTTGATGCGGTCCTCGTAGCTGCCGTCGCGCGCCTCGCGCGGGAACTCGTCGGTGTAGCTTGTGGTACATCTCGACGAAGCCGCGGGCGGTCGCGCTGATCGAGGCGAGCGCGTCGGCGTCGGGCGCGACGAACAGCCGCTGGCGGACGATGTGGTAGGCCTCGTTCGGAGGACGCCGGCCGCCACTGGTCGGCGACGCGCCGCACGACGTTCTGCAGTCGCTTGAGCGCCTCGAGCCCGTGCGCGCCGCCGACCTCCTCCGCGTTCCCGGCGACCGGCTGGGCGTCGTCGCCGCTCTCCGACGCCGGGATCGAGATGGCCAGCAGCACGCCCGGCGTGCCCTTGACCGCCTCGGTCAGCGACTGCGCGAAGGTGAACTGGTCGTCGAACGTCCCGCCGGCGAGGTCGTCGCGGCCGACGAGGCTGCGCGCGTAGGCGACCCACTCGTCGATCAGGATCACCGCCGGGGCGTACGTCGCTAGCAGCTCGTGCAGCGCCTCGCCCGGCGGGGTGCGGTTCGGCGTCGGCGGTCGCGACCATCGCGAACGCCTCCCTGCCGCCGAGCTGCCAGGCGAGCTCGCCCCAGATCGTGTTGACCTGCGTCCCGTCGGCCTTGATCGAGCCCGACGGCGAGATGTGGTTGCCGACGAGCGCCACGCGGCTGACGCCTGCTGGCCAGCTCGCCGAAGCGGCGTCTCGGAGAGCATGCTCCTGGACGTCCTGCGGGTAGTCGCCGAGCGGCGTGCCGGACGCCGAGGTGCCACAGCGCGAGCATCGAGTGGGTCTTGCCGCCGCCGAAGTTCGTCTGCAGGTTGATGACCGGCGAGGCGTTCTGGTCGCCGGACAGCCGCCGCACCGCGCGGTCGATCAGGTCGCGCAGGCCCTCGGTCAGGTAGGTGCGCGAGAAGAACTCGACCGGCTCGGCGTAGTCCTTGCCGGCGTCCTCGCGTCGCGGCGACCTTGTAGAGGTCGGCGGCGAACTCGGAGGCCTGGAAGTTGCCGGTCGCGACGTCGTCGTGGGGCGCGAGGACCTCGCGCCACGGGCGTCAGCCCTGCCGACTCGGGCGTCGACTGCCGCGGACTTGAGGACCTTGCGGTCGTCCTTGTCGGCGGTGACGCGGCGCAGGCTCGAGCCGGATCGCCTTGACCTCGTCGGCCACTGCGGCGCGCCGATCGCGCCGAGCAGCCGCTCGGCGGTGTCGAGGCACGCGGTAGGCGTCGTCGTCGCTGAACGACTTGTTGTGCGCCCAGTCGTTGCGGGCCTCGCGCAGCTCCTTGGCAGTACCCCTGCCCGACCCGGCCGATCGCGTCGTCGAACGGATACCAGCCCTGCCTTGAGGCTGTGCGGGATGTTCTCGGTCAGCATCCGCAGCTGCACCTGCGGATCGAGCGCGGTGGTAGTCCTTGCCCGTCGACGCCCTTCTTCGTCGTCCTTCAGCTGCGACGAGCGTCGTCCACGAGTGCCCTCGTCGAGCTCCGGGGCGACCGCACCGCGAGATGAACTCGTCGAGCGGCGGCGCGAGCAGCTCGAACATCTTGCCGACGCGGTCGCGGTTGGACGATCGCCATCGATCAAGTCCTCCTCGAAATCGAACGCGGCCTGCTCGCCGGTCGCTGCCTGCGCCGAGCGCGCCGCATGCACGATGTCCGGCCACGCGGTCGCGACCGTGTTGAACGCGAGCGCATCCTGCGTCCAGCCGTTCTTCTCGGCGATCGAGAACAGCAGGAACGCGAGCTCCTTGACGAGCTCGATGTCGATCGCGCCGTCGGGACGCTGCCTGCGCGCTCGCGAGGAACGCGCCAGCGACCGGCAGGCCGTCGCGCTCCAGGAACGCGATCAGGTGGTGCAGCACCTCCCAGGCGCCGACGCGGTCGTCGGCGAGGACGTCGTAGCCCTGCTGGCAACGTCGGCCGGCGACAGCAGCGTGACCTTGCCCGCGGCGCTCGTGAGGATGCCGTCGCGGACCATCGTCTCGACCGCCGTGTTGCGGGCGCGCGCGAGGTCGTCGGCGACCCCGAACTTGCCCGTCGCGTACCCGTGCTGGCGGTACCAGGCGATCGCGAACCGGGTTGCGGCGTCGAAGTCGCCCTCCTGCTCGTTGAGCACCTGGTCGAGGATCTCGTTGATCCGCGCGAGCGCCGAGCGCACGGTCATCGGCGTGCCGTCGTTCTCGATCACCTTTGCGTAGCGCGAGAACACCGCCATCCCGGGGCCGATCGCGGCCTGCGGCAGGTCGACCGGCGCGATCGCGCCCTGCTGGAGCTTGCGCAGCGCGTCGGGCAGCTCGTCCTGGAGCGCGGCGATGAGGCCACGGCGATCGGTGGTCGGGGCGTCGTCGGGGCGCGGGCGCAGCGCGAGGACGATCGAGGAGGCGAGGGCGTTCGAGCCGATGATCTCGCATTCGCCCCGCTCGCTCGCTGCGCATCGGCCACGTCGCGGTGATCGCCCACCCGACCGGATCATGCCGTCAAGCAGCGTCTCCCAGCCCGTGGATGCGGTCCCATCGTCGCTCGACTCGGACTGCTTGAACGCGTAGTAGACGGTGATCGGGAAATCGGCAAGCGCAGTCTCACGAGCTCGCGCGAACACGCGTCGGAAGCCCTCCTCGAAGAACTGCCTTGCGCGCCGTCCTTGCCGTCGTGACGGTACGGATTCGCGACGAGCTCCTCGGCCTTCGGGACGAGCATCGTGCTGAGCAGTTCTGGGTATACGCCGCGCAGTGACCGGCGAAGCCAGACGTAGAAGAAGTCCGACAGATCGGAGTAGCCGATGTTGTCGTAGTACGGGCGGGTCCGTGCGAAAGTAGAGCCCGCGCGATGACTGCGTGTCGACGCGTCGCACTGGACGACTTCGGAGCGCTCCAGGTCCAGTGACCCTGATGCGACTTGACCAGACTGCCGAGACTCACGAGACTAAGAGCCAGCTGCGCTGCCGAACGGATTCGCCTCAGCGAAATCCCATGCCATCGGAATCGCCTGTCGGGCAAATAGGTGCGCGAACTGTCTTCGTTGGGCTGAGTTCCAGACCACAGAGCTGACTGTAGATCGGCATAGCACGATAGCGAGCCCAAGATACGTCGCGACGGCGTCCGCATACGCCTCAGCGTCGGTGCCACCGCATTCGAGGCGATCGCCTCGAGCGCACCGGCGCGAGGGCATCACGGAGTACGCGCTCGCGCGCCTCGCATGACGAGGTCGCTGAACGTCGTCAGTGTCGAGGAGCTGGCGGTTTGTGAAGAGGTCCGACCACTCGGTCAGACCGTAATTCTGCACGCGGAAGCCGAGGGCCTGCGATCGGCAAGCTCGCATCGGGCGCGCTCTCCGGTCGCTCCACCGCGGCGGCGCGCCGATGGACGTCGTCCGGCGGCAGGTAGATCGCGCTGCCGATGTCCTCCAGGCCACCATGGCCATCAGTTGAGTACCGAGCCCCACATCGCGGCTCGTCTGTGCGCACGTACTCCAACGCCACGGCCGACCCGCAGGCGACGCACGTTGCGCCGTTGCGCGTCACGGTTCCATCGTCGTCGACACTCGGGCCCCTACCGTACCGTGCCCGATCTCGAACTCCACCCGCTTGCCGCTCGGGTGGTCCGCGTCGGCGACGATCGATGGGCCGTACCCACGCCTCCTTGCCCTTCTTCTTGCCGAGCCACCACGACCGCACGAGCGGCATCTCGATTCCGCAAGCCGGGTTCGGGCAGTCACTGTCCGCGCCCATATCCAGGCGATGACAGTCGCCTGCCGTCCCGTCCGCGAGCGTCGCCTCGGGGTAGTGCTGGCCGATGCGCCTCTCGGCCTCGTCACGCATCCACTCCCCGTAAGCGCGCACGTCGGCGGCTAGCCCGGTCGCACCTTGCCAGCGACCGATCCGACCGTCGGCGAGGCCAGGGAAAACGGGCGGTTGGCCGGCGAACTTCGGAGGGATCTCGATCAGCGCCTTGTTGATCAGCACCGCGACCGGGTTGAGATCAGAGGCGTGCGCCTCCAGGCCAAGGCGCTGCGCCTCCAGCGGGATCGTGCCGCCGCCGGCGAACGGGTCGAGGATCGGCGGCGGATTGCCGTCCGTCGACTTCGAGGATCTCCGCATGTGCCTCGGCGAGCAGCCCCTGATCGCGCGTGTTCTCCCAGACGACGAGCCGCTCGATGATCCCGTGCAGCCGCTCGCGCTCGACGCGCTGCGCGTCCTCGGTCGGGAACCGATCGGGATGAGACGAGGGGTCGTCGACGAGCTGGGCGAACAGAACAGCACGTGCAGCGGCAAGCGGACGCCGCGCCCACCAGAGATGCAGCGTCGACGGGTGGCCGTGGCGGATCGACTTCTCCCGCGCGGACTCCCTATTGATCACCTCCAGTGGCAGCGCCACCTCGATCAGCTTGCGCTTCGGTACTTCAACGTCCACGGCCTGGTCCCCTCGCTCGGTCGTCATCGGCTCAGAACGGCTCCCGGCCTTGCGCCCATGTCGTCTCCCAGTTGCCTCGGTGTCCAGTCGCGTCGAAGTCGCCGGCGTCGAAGCGAGCGAACGGGTTCTCGAGGTAGCGGACCTCGTCGTGCTCGGGGCCGCGCGGGTCGACGCGTACGAGCGCCAGTCGGTAGCGCGGCGCGCTGTTGAGCGCGGTGAGCACCTCGTTGTGCGTCACGAAGAAGTCCTCCGCGCCGGCGATACGCGCCTTGACCTCGATTCGGATCGGGTCCTCGCCCTCGCGGTGGGAGAGAACGTCGAAGCCAGGGTTGTTGAACGCCTGCTCGACCGGAGTATGGCCGAGCGTACGCTCGGCCGCGAGCACGAGGTCGACCCCGCGGCGCTCGACCTCCTTCGTCTCGATCGCGTGCATCGGCGCGTCGGCTGGAACCTCGTCCTGCACAGCCGAGAGCGGCAGCACGAGAGCAGCCGTGACAACCCGCGGCGGCCTCGCCTGCATCTCCAGCTGACGATCGAGCAGCGCCAAGCGCGTGGTCCGTCGACCCTCTAGATCCGCAGCCTTGTGCATCAGGCTCGTGTGGCTCTCACGGAGCCTCTTACCGGCCTGCTCGTTTTCCTGGGCGACCATCGCCTCGAGCACGAGCCGGTTGCTCTCCTGGTCTAGGCGCTGTCCGACCTGCTCGCGCACCCGCAGCAGCTCAGCCTCGCGACGCAGCTTTACCTCCGCCAGGAATGCCGGCAGCTGATTGGCGATTATCCAGCTCGCCGCCCGCTCCTCAGCCTGCGCCAGCCAGGGAAGTCCGCGGGCCGCAGCTATGTCGTCGGATGGCGGCGCCGCGACGCAGTCGAGATACGGTGCCGGCCCGGCCGCTTCCACCGCGCCGTGCTCGTCGATGTACGCGTAGCCGAAGCGGCGCGCGACCGAGGTGTCCGTAGCGTCGACGATCTCCTCGATGACGCCGACGAGCAGGCGTGGCTCTTGAACCGAGGGCGAGACGAGGACGGTGCCACGATCGAGCGATCGGTGCCAGCGCGTGACCGCCGCGTCGTTGACCGCGTCGTGCAGCGGGTGACCGGGTGCGAGCAGCTCGGCATGAGCGCCCGTGTCGTCGAGCACCTGCTCGATCTCGAACGTGACGCGGTCGTAGCGCGTCGCGATCGGGCCACGGCCGACCGTGCGCAGCTGTGCGGGCACGTGCGTGATCTCGAAGCGGCCGCGCTCGCGCCGCCGGATCTTGCCGCCCAGCCGCGTGAACGCCGCACGGAACGCGCCCTCGATGTAGTGCGGCTGCAGGCGTCGCGCCCGCGCCTCGTCCATCAGCGCTCGCAGCTGGGCGATGTCCGCGCGCTGCAGCGTGTCGGTGACGAGCGCACGCTCGGCCAGCAGCTCCTCGATGCCGCGCGCGACACTCGCGTCGATGACCTTCTCCATGTTCGCCCGCGTCTCGGGCTGCTCGCCGTAGCGGATCGCCTCGATCAGCAGCGTCCGCAGCGGCGTCTCCGCGAACGCCGTGCCGAGCACGTCGAACACCTTGCCGCCGTAAGCCTTTCGCTGCTCCTCGATCTTCGACAGCAGCCGCATGAACACTTCGCCCTCGCGAGTGTTGTCGGCGACGAGGTTCCAAAGGCGGCAGACCTCCTGCTGGCCGATGCGGTGGATGCGCCCGAACCGCTGCTCGATGCGGTTCGGGTTCCACGGCAGGTCGTAGTTGACCATCAGGTGCGCCGCCTGGAGGTTGAGACCCTCGCCGGCCGCGTCGGTGGCGAGCAGGATCTGACACTCGGGGTTGTGGGTGAACTCCTCGGTGATCTGGCGGCGCTCGGTTCGCCGCACGCCGCCGTGGATCGCCTTGACTGCCTCGGGACGCCCGAGCAGCGAGCCGATCCGCCGCGAAAGGTACTCGAGCGTGTCGCGATGCTCGGTGAAGACGATCAGTTTGCGACGCGCATCCCCTCCGCCGGATGTGGCGAGCGTGTTGTCCTCGAGGATCGTGCGCAGCTCTGACCACTTGCGGTCGGTTTCCGCTTCCCGCACGCGCGCGGCAGCGGCGATCAGCTCGTCGAGGTCGAGCAGCTCCGCGTCGAGCTCCTCGACGGTGCGCGCCGCGGTCGCCGCGTCGACGAGCTCGTCCTCGATGTGCTCGAGCTCCTCGGCGGAGAACTCTTCCTCGTCGAACTCGTCGAGGCTGCCGACGGCGTCCGCGGCACCCGGCTCCGTCACCGCGCCGCCGACGAGCACCTCCTGCTTGCGCCGCCCGAGCCGCGCAGCCCTGCGCTCCAGCGAGCGGTAGATCGCCTCCGGGCTCGAGGCGAGCCGCCGCTGCAGGACCGTGAGCGCGAAGCCGACCGTGTTGCGGCGCTTGCCGTCGAGCTTGGCTGCACGGTTCATCCCCTCGCGCACGTAGGTGGTCACCTGCTCGTATAGATCCTGCTCGAGCTCGGTGAGCTCGTAGGGGACGGTCTCGGCGATCCGCTCGGGGAACAGCGGCTTGCCCTCGAACGTGAGCAGATCCTCCTTGACCATGCGGCGCATCACCCCTGAGGTGTCGGCAGTGTGGACCTTCGCCCGGTACTTGCCCTCGAAGCGGTCCCGATCCAGCAGCGTCAGGAAAAGCTGGAAGTCCTCCTCCTTGCCGCTGTGCGGCGTGGCCGTCATCAGCAGGAGGTGGCGCGCGATACCGCCGAGCAGCTCGCCGAGCTGGAAGCGCTTGGTCTTCTCGAGCTTGCCGCCGAAGTAGTGGGCGCCCATTCGGTGTGCCTCGTCGACGATCACGAGATCCCACTCAGACTTGGCGAGCTCGGCGAGCAGCTCGTCGTTACGTGCGAGCTGATCCATGCGCGCGATCAGCAGCGGATGCTGCTCGAAGGCCGAGGCACCGAACACCGTCTCGCTGAACTGCGGCGTTAGGATCTCGAAGGCGAGCCCGAACTTTAGATAGAGTTCGTCTTGCCACTGATCGACGAGGCCGCCCGGCGCGACGACCAGGCAGCGCTTGACGTCCTCGCGCAGGATGAGCTCCTTGATGTAGAGCCCTGCCATGATCGTCTTCCCAGCGCCCGGGTCGTCAGCGAGCAGAAAGCGCAGCGGTATGCGCGGCAGCAGCTCACCGTAGACTGCGCGCAGCTGATGTGGCAGCGGCCGGATGTCTGACGTCGTGACCGCGAGCATCGGGTCCGACAGCCCAGCGAGTTTGATCCGCTGGCACTCCGCGACGAGCTTGAAGTCGGCCGCCACAGCGTCGAGAGGACGCGCCTCGGGTTGGGCGATCATGAGGTTCGCCTCGGCGTCTCGGCCGAGCACGCGCTGGCCGAGCTCGCCGCCGGTCGTTTTGTAGGTCAGCTCGATCGCATCACCCCCGTGCGGCTGCACGGCGATGACCGAGACGTTCTGCCCGGGAATGATGCCCGCAAGGCGCAGGCCGGGCTGGAGATCCTCAAGTTTCGACACGGTTCGCAGTGGTTGACCGTACCGTGTTCGATCGTGGTTGGTTCGCATGCTCCTTCGAGAGCCTGCTCGCAAAGCGCCTCGATGACGCGTGACGCAGGAGCAGGATGTGGCTTGACGAGGCGGCATAGCTCCGATGCGGCGCCGGCCCCCAAGTTGCTCAGGCGGTAGCGCGGCTACTCGGTTAGCCGGCGCAGCATGCCCTCGATGTCCGCGTCGGCACCGAGAGCACGGAACTGCTCCAGAGCGGCCGTCCACACAGCCGCCGCAAGATCTGGCTCGGCCAGGGCAGCATGCGCCTCGCCCTGCACCACCAAAGCTTCTGCCGCAAGCCTTGGCACACCAAGCTCTCTGGCGAGTCGGGCCGTGAACGCTGCCCGCTCAGCCGCCGCGCGAGGGTCGCCCTGCGCCTGCTCGACACGCGCGAGCTGAAGCGCTGTCTCCGCTTCCCCGTAGCGGTCGCCGAGCGCGCCGCGGATGCTCATTGCTTCCTCAAGCGGCGCCCTCGCCTCCTCGAAGCGAGCCTGCTCCGCGAGAGCGAGCGCTAGCGATCCGGCGGTGCGTGCCACGCCATGCCTGTCGCCCAGAGCACGCCGGATCTCGAGGGCTCGCAAGTGCAGATCGCTGGCCCTAGCCGGGTTCTCCTGGAGGCGCGCGAGGTGCCCGAGGTTGTTCAGCGTTCGGCTCACACCCTCCGCGTCCTCGATCTGTTCGCGCAACCCGAGCGCCTGCTCGAAAAGGGCCTGCGAGTCGGCATAGCGCCCGCGGTCGCGGAGCGTCATGCCGAGGTTGTTCAGGCTGCGCGCGAGACCATACTCACGCTCCTCGCTGCCCTCGAGTTGTCGCCACCGCTCGATTGACGCTTCGAACGCGTCCTGGGCGCTATCCGTCTGCCCGAGCTTGCGGTAGGCGAGCCCGAGGTTGCTGAGTGCCCGCGCCTCACCGACCTGGTCTCCGATGTCACCGAAGGTCGCGAACGCGAGCTGGAACTCCCTGGCGGCCTGCTCGTACCGGGATTGCTGGCGGTGGACGGTCCCAAGCTCGTTGAGCATCTGCGCAAGCGGCTGCTGCTGCTCTGAGTGGCGTGCGGCTTCGACCGCCCAGGAGAGGATCGTCTCCCCCTCATCCCAGTAAGAGCGGCGTGCCAGGAATGGCGCGAGCGCACTTGCGAGCTCCAGAACCTGCCCGTCGTCCTCACGGCTGTGGGCCTGCGCGACTGTGGAGAACAGCTCGTCGCGGCGCTCCTCATACCAGTCCAGTGCGGCGCGTTCACGCTCCAAGTTCAACGCCACTGTGCTCTAGTCCTCGCCTTCGAGGTCGTTGGCGTGCTCTTCCGCCGTTTCCACTACCCAGCGGACCTTATGTTCCTGCGCGGACAGGATCTCCTGCTCGCCCAGCTCGCTGACAGCCAGCTGCGAGGCGGCTAGGCGAAGCAGGTCGTTGATCCTCCAGCCGCCCCCGGCGACGGGTGTAATCAGGTGCTGTTCGCAGAGCTCCTGCAGCAACTCCTCGGCAGCCTCGGTGTCGCATCCGGCGACCGCAGCGACGAGCGCAGGCTCCAGGTCGCTGACATCCAGGGCCGCAAGCAGAAGCAGCACCCGCCGGGCCTCGGACCCGGCGTCGCCCAGGCTCGAGGCCAGGGTCCGGCGAATCGTCCCGGCCCGATCATCCAGGCCTCCAAGGAGGTCATCGGAGGCGGCGAGAGCTTTTGCCATGCTCGACAGCGTGCGCGCCGGCTGTGCCCACAGACGGCCCGCCACCACGGCCAGTGCGAGCGGCAAGCCCGAGCAGCTCGCCACTATCTCTCGGGCAGCCTCCGCTTCGCTACGCGCACGATCACCGACGATCGCCTCCAACAGCTGGAGCGCGTCGTCCTGCGCCATCTCGGCGAGCTCGATCAGTGCCGCTCCAGCGAGCCCCTGAAGCGGCATACGAGAGGTGACGAGCACCACACAGTCACCGTTGGCCGGGATCAGCCGCTGCACCTCGCTGTCCTGCTGCGCGTTATCGAGCACCACCAGCACCGGGTCTGTCGCACACATCGAACGCCACAGAGCCAGACGGCGCTCAGGATCCTCCGGGATCGCGTCCGGGCCGACACCGAGGTCACGGAGCAGCCGCGCCGCAACATCCCCTGCAGAGAGCACCCGTCCATCAGGGCGGCGCATGTCGACATGCAGGACACCGCCGTCGAACCGGTCGGGCTGGCGGTAGGCAAGCTCGAGCGCGAACACAGACTTCCCGGCACCTGCCATGCCAGTGCAGTTCACAAGCGTCGCCACATGACCCATGGACACCGTGGCCAGCTTGGACTGCCCGTCGGTGAGCTCCTTGTCGCGGTTCACAAACGGCGAGGTCTGCGCAGGTAGCTGCCGTGCCGCCGGCAGCCGCAGCGCGAGCCGCTCGATCGCCTCGGTGATCCCCTGTAGGAGCTCACTGTTGCCGGTGCTTATGTCGTCGCCAATCTCCGTACGGAGGCGCCGCAACTCCTGGTGGGCCTGACGATCATCGCGCATCACCCGCCACTGGTTCTCGCGGATCGCCTCAGCGAGTTCGTCCGCCTGTTGCGTTGAGTCGGTGATCGCGCGCAGCGTCCGCAGCATCTCCGCCTGGCGGAAGACGCCGCTCTCGGCGTAAACGTAGATCTCGACCAGCACGGAGGGTTGCGTCAGCAGCTTGTAAGCGTTCGGGAACCGTGGCTTCAGGAGCTTGACGAGCTGGTTTGCCTCGCTGCCCTTCGCCCACTCCCTGAGCCGCTTGGCGGCTGGCTCGCCAACCATCTCGACGATCGAAAGGGTGATTGGGTCGACCATCGCCCGACAGTGTCCTCCGCGCATGGGATGCAAATCCGCGCCGTGAGGGTTTGTCTGCGCTTGCAAACAAAGCCCGACAAAGCCCAGGCTGTCCGTCTCTACTCGTCCGTAAAGCTGGCGAGCGGGTGCTGCCGGCGCAGATACCCCCCAAACAGCGGCACCGTGAAGTCGATGAGCCCGCGCCGCGGGCTGTAGACGAGGTCCTTCCGCAGCAGGCTCTCGCGCAGCACGGACGTGCTCCCGCGCTCCTTGTAGCCCGCTCGCATGGCCACGTCGGCCGAGCGGACGGGGCCGTCGCCGAGGTCGGCCATCGCCGCCAGGTAGCGCTGCTCGGCGTCGGAGGCCGTCTCGAAACGGTCCTTGAAGAAGCGGCGGTTCAGCGCCTCGGAGACGAGCGCTCGCGCGCCCTCGATGTCGCGGGCGGTGATCGGGGAGCTCTCGACCTCGTTCCACAGCACGCGGCCGTACTCCTGGATGAAGTGCGGATAGCCCGCCGACGCCTCGAGGATCAGCTCGACCGCGGACGCCTCGTACTCGACCCCGCGCAACGCCGCCGGCGCGACGAGCGCCATGCGCGCCTCGGCGTCCGAGAGCCGGTCGAGCTCGTGGTAGGAGAACATCCGCTCCGCGTACGGCTTCGCCGCGCGCAGCAGCCGCGGCAGCGGCGGCAGGCCCGCGCCTACGAGCGCCACCGGCAGGCCGCGCTGGCCGACGCGGTTCATCGACATGCACACCGCAGCCAGCGCCGTCGCGTCCAGCGCCTGCATCTCGTCGAGGAAGAACACCGCGCCCGTGCCGCCGGCCTGCGCCACGTGCCCGAGCTCGACCAGCAGCACCGCCAGGTCGCGCTCGGGATCGCCGCTGTCCGCGGTGCCGCTCGCCGCCTCCACGTCCAGCTTCGCGCTGAAGCCGCCGGGCACTCCCACCGAGAACGCCTTCAGGACGCCCAGCGCCGCCGTCGCGCGGGCGCGCATCCGCTCGCGGCGGCTCATCGACAACAGCATCTGGTACGCGAGCTCCGCGAACGTCTGGCGGAAGTCGCCCGAGCCGACCTCCTCGACGTCGTTGCAAGCCCAGCCCGCCTCGCGCGCCAGCGTCTCGAACTCCAGCAACAGGACCGTCTTGCCGACGCCGCGCAGGCCCGAGTAGATCAGGCTTCGCTCGTGCTGGCCGCTCGCCAGGCGCTCCAGCAGCACGCTGAAGGCCTCGAGGTCGCCGTCGCGACCCGCGAGCTTCAGCGGCTTGATGCCCGACCCGGGCGTATATGGATTGAGGCCTTGATCCATCTTTATCTGCGAACGCAAACAAAAGCAGATATTGGCGGTCCGCGCGCAGTAGCTGGCGCGAATCATATCAATTCGATACGTTTAGCTCGGGTGTAAGTGTGCACTACGTATAGATCTGATACGCTTCGTACACCATGCCTGGGAAAGCCTTCATGACGTTGCTCGAGCGCGCCCACCAGCAGTACGGCTATCTGACGCCGGACGATGCGCGAACGTTGGGCATCGACCCCACCCAGCTGCGCTTGATGGCGGCGCGTCACACGCTTGAGCATCTTGGCTACGGCCTGTACCGGATGCCGATGGTGCCAGTCACATCGCTCGATGCCTACATGGAGGCGGTCCTGTGGACCGGCCGGCGGGGCGTGCTCAGCCACGAGACCGCCCTGGACCTATACGAGCTCTGCGACGTGAACCCGAGCGCCATCCATATCAGGGTGCCGAGCGGCTTCCGAACTCGCAAGGCGGTGCCGGAGATCTACCGCCTTCACGGCTTCGATCTGGACCCTTCCGAGGTCGGCTGGCACGAGGGCATCCCTATCGTGAATGCGGAGCGCGCGATCTTGGGTGGCATCGAGCAGGCACTCGGCTGGCAGCTGATCGACCAGGCCATTGGAACCGCGCGTGCGCGCGGACTCATCACCCAGCAGGTGTCGGAACGGTTGAGTGCTATGCGCCATCTACCGCAGGTGGTGCACAGTGGCTGACGCTGGCAAGAAGTTGCCTGGTGACGTCGCCCACCTGCAAAGGCTCGTTGGCAAACACGCCGCTGATCGAGGTATGCCGCCTGGGCGTTTGCAGCGATGGCTGAACACGATGATTGTCACCGCTGTTCTTGATCGGGTTCGCGACGAGGACGGTGAGCCCGTCTTCTTGCTCAAGGGTGGGGCGGCGATGGAGCTTCGCCTGCAGCTGCGAGCCCGTGCCACCGGCGACTACGACGCAGCCTTCCGCGCGCGGACCGGGGAGGTGATCGACCGCCTCGACGAGGCGCTGGCCCACCCCTGGAATGGCTTCGACCTGACCCGCGACGCACCCGAGAGCGTCCCCAACACGCAGTCGGTGCGAGTCCGACTGCGGTTGAGCTACAAGCGCCGTAGCTGGGGCAGCGTCCAGCTGGAGATGGCGCCGGTGGAGGGCAGCATGGGCGGAGAGCTCGACCGCATCAACGCCACGCCGCTTGACCAGTTGCAGGTACCGCTGCCCGAGACGGCCAGCTGCGTCTCACTGAGATACCAGGTCGCGCAAAAGCTCCACGCCTGCACCGAGGTATTCAACGAAGGGCGCGAGAATGACCGGTTCCGCGACGTCATGGACATTCTCCTCGTCGAAGATATGCTCCGTGACGTTGGCTTGAGGAGCGTGCGCGAAGCCTGCCTTGACATCTTCACGGTGCGCGACAAGCACACCTGGCCCCCGACCGTGACCGTGTACGACAGCTGGCGTGTCCCGTTTGCTGCCCTGGCTCGCGAGAACCGCTTCACACCCGAGGACATCGACGAAGCTGCAGCGGCTCTCACCGCGCTCATCGCTGCAATCGAGGCCTGAGAACGACCAGCGCGACCGGAGCCTGTGGCTCGGCCCGTCTATCTGCAAACGCAAACAAAAGCAGATATTGAGCCCTCGGATCGCGGAAGATATCGTCCGCGAATTGCGGAAGAAACGGCCCTCACTCCAGCTCGCTAGGCAGGACCACCCCCAACTGCATCGCCCGCTCCGCCAACGTCGCGCGCTTCTGATTCTGCGGCAGATGCGCGAGCCCGAATTCGTTGAACAGCGCGCGCAGGTGCGTCTTGACGGCGTCGACGCTGAGGAACACCTCTTCGGCGATCTGCTGATTGCTAGCCGGCGTGGCGTATGCGTCGGCCTTGCGTGGACGGCAGAGCGCCACGAGCACCCTGCGACGGGTGGCGTTCGGCGTCGGGACCTGTACCGCACGCCCCGCCACGGTCGTCTGCGCGCGCCGACGGCCGCCGAGGCTGAACGCGATCGTCGTCTGCCCGAGCCTGATGCGATCTCCGTCGCGCAGCCGCTGGCGTGCGCCCACACGGCGCCCGTTGACGTACGTGCCGTTCCGCGACAGGCCGTCGTCGACGATCGTCCACTCGCCGCCTCTGCACTGCAGCTCGGCGTGCAGCGCCGACACCTCGACGTCCCACGCGATCGTCACGTCCATCTCGGCCTGGCGCCCGAGCGTCAGGCTGGGCGTGCCGCTGTCGAGCGTGATTAGGCGCAGCCCAGCGCTCGGCTCGCGCAGCGCTAGGAACGGCAGCCGCTCGCGCTCGACCTCCAGCAGCTGCTTGAGCTCTCGTGGCGACAGCGAATGACGCGCCAGTGGATCCTCTCCGCCGGCGGGCGCGTCCTCGCTGTGTGGCTCGCTCGACTCCATCGTGCGCCCTCCGTCGAGCATGACAGATGCGATCTCACGATCGGCCGGCAGGCGCGCGGCCGTGCGCCTGCGCCGGCGCAAGAGCTCCCCATCAGCCCCTCAGAACCTCCCCAACCAGGGTGTTGCCTTCTAACACCTTGGGTGGCTCCAGTCGCCGCCCGCACCCTTCAGTATGGGCATCGCAGCGTGGATGCTGCACCGAGCAGATGAGACCCCGCCTTCGTCTGCTGGGGGGGCCGTTGCAGCCCGTTACGGATGACAAGTCACGGACGGCACGTCAAGGACGACGAGTCAAGGACGACACGCGATCTGTGGACCCCATGACCTGTGCCCTACTGCAGGCATGGGGTCCGTGGTCGTGACGCCGGCTCGTGGTGGTCGTGACGCCGGGTCACGCCTAGTCCCGCCCGCCCCACTGCACCGGCCCTATTCCAGGACCTTCGTCTTCGCCCGTTCGAACTCCTCGTCGGTGAGCACGCCGCGATCCCTGAGCTCGGCGAGCTTGCTGAGGTCGGCCGCGTGGCCGCCCGATGCGCCGCCTCCCGCCACCGCGCCTCCCGCTCCGCCCTTCTGCGTGAACTCGCGGAACGCTTCGACCTGCGCGCGGTCCTGTTCCCGATGTTCGTGCAGCGTGTGGCCGCGGATGATCAGGTAGCCGAGCACGCCGATCAACGGGAAGACCGCGATGAACAGGATCCACAGCGCCTTGGCCCAGTTGGAGAGGTCGTGGCTGCGGAAGATGTCGAAGACGACGGTGATGGCGATCCAGATCCACAGGAACAGGAGCGCGATCTCGAGGATCGAGAGCAGCGTATCCCCGAACGTGAACGTGGCCAGCGGCATCTCCAATTTGGACAGTACCGGATTGGGCTGGCACGGCGAAGGACGTAGACTGGCGCGGTGGACTTCGGGATCGGCTACTTCCCCACCCACGACGGCGTCAGCCCGGGCGCGCTCGCGCGCGTGGTCGAGGAGCGCGGCCACGAGTCGCTGTTCTTCCCCGAGCACACGCACATCCCGGCCAGCCGCGAGACGCCGTATCCGGCTGGCGGCGAGCTGCCGCGCAAGTACTTCCACACGTACGACCTGTTCGTTGCGCTGACGGCGGCCGCGGCGGCGACGAGCAGGCTGCGCGTCGCCAGCGGCATCTGCCTGGTGATCGAGCGCGACCCGATCACCACCGCGAAGGAGGTCGCGAGCGTTGACTTCCTGTCGGGCGGGCGCATGGAGTTCGGCGTCGGCGCGGGCTGGAACCGCGAGGAGATGGCAAACCACGGCACCGACCCGCGCGTGCGCATGGCGGTGATGGCGGAGCGCGTCGAGGCGATGAAGGCGATCTGGACGCAGGACGAGGCCAGCTATCACGGCAAGCACGTCAACTTCGATCGCATCTGGTCGTGGCCGAAGCCGGCGCAGCGACCGCACCCGCCGGTGCTCGTCGGCGGCAACGGCCCGACGGTGCTCGACCGCGTGCTGCGCTTCGGCGACGCGTGGCTGCCGAACAACACCGGCGAAGACCTGCTCGCTCGCGCGCGCGAGCTGTGGGCGCGCGCGGATCGCCCGATCGACGTGATCGTGATGGGCGCGCCCGCGAAGCCGGCGGCGCTCGAGCAGTTCGCGAACGCGGGCGTGCGCCGGGTCGTGCGCTGGATCCCGTCGGCGACGCTCGGACCGGTCGAACGCGCGCTCGAGCGCTGGGAGGACGCGATCGCCGAGCTCCACGGGGAGTGAGCCCCGAGGAGGCGCGGCGCCGCTTCGCGGCCGCCCGCGTGGCGCGCCTTGCGACGGTCGGCGCCGATGCCCAGCCGCACCTCGTGCCGATCGTCTTCGCGCTCGCCGGCGACACGCATCTACAGCGTCGTCGACGCCAAGCCCAAGCGCACCACCGAGCTGCGCCGTCTGCAGAACGTCACCGCCAACCCGCGCGCGTCGGTCCTCGCCGACCACTACGACGACACCGACTGGGACGCGCTGTGGTGGGCTCGCGCGGACGGCACCGCCCGAGTGCTGGGTTTGGATGAGTCGGAGGCCGCGAGCGCAGTCGAGCTCCTCGCGCGCAGATATCCCCAGCAGCGGCCGCAGGGCCCGGTGCTCGCGGTGGACGTCGAGCGCTGGTCGGGGTGGGCGGCACGGGGCTCGGAATGACGGCGGCCTCGGGCTGACCGGCGCGGGTGCGGGCTGCCACGGCGCGGGCGCGGATGTCCGGCCGGCGTAGCGGCTATCCCGAGCGGGACATTACCCTGTGGTTCATGGACTCGCCAGCCTGATTATCCCGTTCGGGATGATTATGACGGCAACCCCGACCACTGCGCTATATTTGTCCTGATCGGGATAAATGGGCCAGGCAGTCAACATCGCCAACCCCGCTGAGCTCGGTGCCGCGCTGCGGGCTGCACGGCGCGCTCGCGGCCTGCGGCTGGAGGACGCAGCGCTGGGCGCCGGCGTCGGCGTTCGCTTTCTCAGCGAGCTCGAGCGCGGCAAGCCGACGGCGCGGCTGGCGGAGACGCTGCGCGTCGCCGTCTCGCTCGGCCTGCGCGTGACGATCGAGGATCCGGATGGCTGATCGCGCACTCGAGGTCTGGTGCTTCGACGAGCACGCCGGAACGCTCGGCGACGGCGCCGGCGGTCTCGAGTTCGTCTACGCCGAGCGCTGGCGCGCGGCGGGTCGACCACCCCTGTCGCAGTCGCTGCCGCTGGATGGCTCCTTCGCCACCGGCGCCGTCGACGCGTTCTTTGGCGGACTGCTTCCCGAGGGCGCTCCCCGCGAGCTCGTGGCTCGCAATCTGGGTGTGAGCGCCGACAACGACTTCGCGATGCTGGCCGCCATCGGCGGAGACACGGCCGGCGCCGTCAGCCTGTTGCCCGCCGGCGCCCCGCCCGGGCCGGTCGGGCTGGACGTCGAATGGCTCGACGACGGCGAGCTCGCGGTGCTCCTCGATGAACTGCCCACGCGGCCGCTGCACGCGGACGCGGATAGCGAGTATCGACTGTCGCTCGCCGGCGCCCAGGACAAGCTGCCGGTGCTCGTGCGCGCCGACGGCGCCGTCGGCCTGACGAAGGGGCGTACCCCCTCGACGCACATCCTCAAGACCCCCATCGCCCATCTTGACGGGACGGTCGCAAACGAGGCGCTGTGCCCCGCGATCGGCAGCTTGCTCGGCGTCGACGTGGTCGTCGCCTCCCCGCGGCGAGTCCTCGAGCGCGAGTTCCTGCTGGTCGAGCGCTACGACCGCGAGCGCGACGACGCAGGCGTCCGCCGGCTGCATCAGGAGGACTTCTGCCAGGCGCTTGGCATCCCCTCGCGACGCAAGTACCAGAGCGAGGGAGGCCCCGGTCTCGCCGACTGCTTCGCGCTCGTGCGCCGGGCGGTCTCCGTCCCCGCTCGCGAGGTCCTCAAGCTGCTCGACGCCGTCATGCTCAGCTTTCTCGTCGGCAACAACGACGCGCACGGCAAGAACTACTCGCTGCTGTACCTGCCCGACTCGCCCAAGGCGGTTCTGAGCCCCGCGTACGACATCCTCAGCACCGCCGTCTATCCGGGGCTCTCACGCAAGATGGCGATGAGCATCGGCGGCGAGTTCCGCCCCGATTACGTCCGACCCCGCCACCTCGACCGGCTCCTCGAGCAGGCTGGCCTTGGCCCGGCGGCGGCCCGGCGCCGGATACGCGCCCTGGCCGCTGCCGCCCCGGCCGCCGCTCGCCAGGCACATGGCCAACTGGTCGGCGAAGGCTGGGACAGCCCGGTGCTGACGCGCGTGATCGAGACGGTCGAGCACCGCGCGGCCCTCCTGCGCGAGATCGCCGCGCCGACGCTCTCGAGGAGCCGCCGCCGCTGAGGTAGGCGCGATGGACGAAGGGGATCGGGCCGTGCTCGCCCAACCGTACGACCGACCGCGACTGTGGTGTGGGGCCAGAAGGCCCCACACCACATCGTCGAATTGCTCTGCTTTTGCGCGAATAGCCAGCCTGTGTGGCCTTGCATCACACGCGCATTGAGTCTCCTAGTTGTCTCTTATCTCCAGCGCTTCACCCTTCACGGAGACGATGCTGGAGAAGCCGACCGGGTAGGTTCCTTCCTGGACCCCCGAGAGCGTGGCCAATAGGACGTTCGCGGGCCCACCTTCGGCCGCTTGGATCAGGTTTTCTCCGACCGCGTTGACCGCAAAGGTGTACGTGTACGCGTTGGAAACGATATTGATGTTGCCGGTGATTTCACCGATCACAGATCCCGTGATCTTGACGTTGAGTATTCCCCCGCAGTTGAATTCCACGAGAGTCGCCCCCGGTTCGCCGATTAAGATCCCGACCTTGAGTGGGCTGCCGCTCACTAACACCAGCCTGCCGCTGACGGTGCCTGTTTCGATCGTGCCTGATTTGAGGCCAGTGGATGTGCAGGGCACACCCGAGCCCGTGCAGCCTCCCAATGTTAAGCGGTATGTGGTGGTTCCGGATGAGGTCGTTTCCCCGACTTTCACGTTTTTCTTTTCGCAGTTGATTTCACCCACACGGCCTTTTTCGGGAATGTAGAGGGTGAATTTGCTGGCGCCGCTCTTGCCCTTGAGGGCTTTCTTTTTGGCCGAGCTGATCGGTGCCAGTTCGTACTTGCCGTTCCCTTCCGCGCCGCAACGCTGCACGCTTTGTCCGAAAAGTGACCGCCCTTGGCCTTTACGCAGACAACGTATTCCGGGTTGCCCGTCGCCGAGGCGCTCGCCGCCGTGGCCACCGCGCTAATAGCCAGCACAGCCACGAGGCAGAGCCCCGCTAATCTGATGCGTGTCATCTGTCGACTCCTCTGTTCGTTTCGATTTGGTGAACGGTCCCCGAGTCGGCTTTGGGCTCGCGGGCTCGGGTTCTCCGCGGTCGGCCGCGACGCGCACGCTGTATTCGTGATGCCCTCCCCCCGCTTGGATGGCCGACCCCGAACGCGCCCGCTACTCCTGCGGCGTGCGCTAGTGCTGAAAGTTACATGCAGGTACCGTGAAGTCAAGTACTCGCGGTCGGCGGAAGCGGCTTGCGAAAGCAAAAAAGACGCAAATAGCGCACTTTCACAGCATGGCAGGCCCTCGGCGTTGGGCGATGGCGCACCGTTGGTCGACGTCTCGCCTCCTCCCCCACACGTGGGATTTCACTAGACACGCGTTGTTCGGTATGTCAGAGTTTTCCGGCGTGAGCCCCGACTCCAGCCCGGGAGTGCGAAGCGCTCGCTTCCTGGAGCTGCACCGGCAGGAGCGTCCGTTGCTGCTGGCCAACGCGTGGGACGTCGGCTCGGCGAAGTTGCTCGCGTCGGTCGGCTATCCAGGCGCTCGCGACGACCAGCAGCGGCTACGCGGCGGGCCTCGGGCGCGGCGACTACTCGGTCAGCCGCGAGGAGGCGCTCGCGCACGCCGCCGAGATCGTCGCCGCGACCGACCTGCCCGTCTCCGCTGACTTCGAGGACGGCTTTGCCGAGCGCGCCGCCGGCGTCGCCGACACCGTCAGCCTCGCGCTCGACGCCGGTCTCGCGGGCTGCTCGCTCGAGGACTGGAGCTCTTCCGAGGAGCGGCTGTACGACATTCGACACCGCCGCCGAGCGCGTGCGCGCCGCGGCGCACGCCGCGCACGACGGCCCCGTGCGACTGGTGCTGACCGCGCGCGCCGAGAACTACCTGCGCGGCAACCCCGACCTGCGCGACACGATCGCCCGCCTGCAGGCCTACCAGGAGGCGGGCGCCGACGTGCTGTACGCGCCCGGGCTCGACCGGCCCGCCGATCTGCGCGCGCTGATCGCTTCCGTCGACCGGCCCGTCAACGTGCTCGCGCGCTCCGCCACCCCGCCCGTGGCCGAGCTCGCCGCGCTCGGCGTCAAGCGTGTGTCGGTCGGCGGTGGCTTCGCGTTCGCCGCCTACGGCGCCGTCGTGCAGAGCGCCGGCGAGCTGCTGCGCGAGGGCACCTACGGCTTCACCGAGCTCGTCCGCCGTCGGCGCTGAAGGCCGCGCGCGCCGCGTTCGTCGACTGAGCGTCAGCGGCTCAGACCGCGGTCGGCTGTGACGCGTCCGCGTCCGCGTGTGTCGGCGCGCGCTTGCCGAGCACCCGTACGCTCGCACCTCCGCGCGGAGCCAGCGTCGGACCCCCGGGCACCGGACGTGCGAGCGCCGGCGAGGCCGGTGCCAGCTCGACGTGCGCGAGGATCTCGCGCAGCACGATCTTCATCTCGAGCAGCGCCAGCGACGCGCCCAGGCAACGGTGCGCGCCGCCGCCGAACGGCAGGAACGAGTAGCCGTCCGGCGGGTCCTCGAGGAAGCGCTCGGGGCGAAACGCGTGCGGCTCGGGATACGTGCGCGGGTCGTGGTGCACGCCGTACGCGTCCACCAGCACCGCCACCTCCGACGGGATCGTCCACGCACCGATCTCGAACGGATCGAGCATGTGGCGCGCGCTCGTGATCGGGATCGGCGAGCGGATCCGCAGGATCTCCTTGACCAGTGCCTCCATATAAAAATCGTCTTCCTCGCGGGCGCGGGCCATCACCGCCGGGTTGTGGACCAGCAGTTCGACGCCCCACGCCGTCGCCGTCGCCGTCGTCTCGTGGCCGGCCGCGATCAGCGTGATCAGTTCGTCGCGCAGCTGCTCGTCGCTCAGTCCCTCCCCGTGCTCGTCGCGCGCGCTCACCAGCATTGCCAGGATGTCCTCGCGCTCGCTCAGCAGCGGGTCCGCGCGGGTTGCCGCGATGTGCCCGAACAGCACCGCGTCGAGCTCGTCTTTCAAGCGCCACGCGCGGCTCGACAGCACGTTCCAGCGTGCCCGGTGCGCCAGCCGCGGCACGAACAGCGCGAAGCTGTTCAGCGGCGTGTTCAGCGCGTCGAAGATCCGTCGCAGCCGCCCGCGCACCGCGAGGTCCTCGACGCCCAGCACCGCCTGCAGGATCACGTCGAGCGTCAGCGCCTGGGCGATCGGCTTCATCTTCACCACCGTCCCCGGTCGCAGGCGCTCGAGCTCGGCGGCCGTCAGGCGTTCCATCAGCCGCGCGTAGGACTGCACGCGCTCGCCGTGGAACGGCGGCAGCAGCATCTTGCGCCGCGTCAGGTGCTCTCGCGGCTCGAGCATCAGCAGCGACTGCCCGCCCAGGAACAGGCCCAGCAGGTCGTTGCCATGGCGCTTGCCCAGCGGATCGCCCGTGTACAGGCGCCGGATCACGTCGCGGTCGCGCGTCAGCACCGCCGTCGGCGAGTTGCCCACGCGCACCGTGAACGTGTCCCCATAGCGCTCGTGCCCGCGGTCGCTGAACTCCGCGTAGCGCCAGATGCGCTGCAGCGCCTGCACCGCGCGCGGCTGGCGCGGCCCCGGTGGGAGCGCTCCGATTCGGCCTGCCGGGACTTCGAGGGCGGCGGACATCGTCACCTACGGTAGTCCAAACTGTCGTCGATGGCAGCCAGCGAGGCCAGCACCAGACAGCCGCGCAACCTGATCCTCGCGGCGATGATCTTCGCGGTGTCGATGACGTTCATCGACCAGACGATCGTCTCGATCGCCGCGCCGCAGGTGGGCAAGGAGCTCGCGCTGACGAGCACCGGCGTGCAGTGGGCGATCAACGCCTACCTGCTGTCGCTGGCGGCGCTGTTCGCGTTCGGCGGGCGCCTCGCGGACACCGTCGGGCACCGCAAGATGGTCACGCTCGGCGTCGTCGTCTTCGCCGCCGCTTCCGCGATGTGCGGGCTCACGCCCAAGGGGAGCATCGCCGAGGCGTGGATCGTGACCTTCCGCGTGGTCCAGGGCGCGGGCGGCGCGATCATGTTCCCAGCCGCGCTCGCGATCGTCGTGCAGACGTTCGCGCTGCGCGAACGCGGGCGCGCGCTCGCGATCTTCTTCGGCATCGCCGGCGGCCTCACCGCGATCGGCCCGATCCTCGGGGGCTACCTCACGCAGTGGACGTGGCGCGCGATCTTCTGGGTGAACATCCCCGTCGCGATCGTCGCGCTGATCCTGATCGCGATCTCCAAGCCCAACACCGAGCACCAGCCCGCGCGCATGGACTATCGCGGCCTCGCGCTGATCGCATCCGGCGTCGCCCTCAGCGTATTCGGCTTCCAGGAGTCGGCCGTCTGGGGATGGGGCAACCCCGCGACCGCGGCGTGCATCGCCGTCGGCGCCGCCATCCTCGTCGTGTTCGCACGCGTGGAGATGCGCACCGCCTCGCCGCTGATGCAGGTCAGCATCTTTCGCATCCGCGCGTTCCTCGTCGAGAACGTCGTGCATGTTCATCGCCATGCTCGCGTTCATCCCCGTGTTCTTCTTCGGCAGCGAGTACGCCCAGATCGCGCTCGCCAAGACGCCCTCGCAGGCCGGTCTGCTGCTGCTGTACTTCTTCATCGGGTTCGTCATCGCCGCGCAGATCGGCGGCCGGATGCTCGATCGGGTTGGCGCCAAGCGGCCCGTCGTGCTCGGCTGCATCCTCGCCGCGCTCGGCTTCAGGCTGTGGGCCGGCAAGGTCACCGGCCTGCACTTCGGCTCCCAGGAGGGCTACATCATCCTCACCGGCGCCGGCATGGGGCTGATGATCGGTCCCGCCAACACCGACGCCATCAATCGCGCCTCCAGGCTCTCCTACGGCGAGGCCACCGGCATCACCCAGACCGTCCGCAACTACGCCGCCAGCCTCGGCCTCGCGATCCTCGGCACGATCCTCGTCTCGCAGACGCACTCGCGGGTCACCGCGTCGCTGATCGCCAAAGGCGTCCCCGGCGCGCGCGCGCACGCGGTCGCCTCGCGCCTCTCCCAGTCCCAGTCCGGCAGCGGCAGCAGCGCCTCGATCCCGCACTTCGTGCGCCTCGACTTCGCCTACGCGACGCGCTCGGTGCTCTACGCGATGGCCGCGATCATGGCCGTCGCCGCGGTCGTCGCGCTGCTCGGTCTGCGCCGCGGCGTGCAGGAGGACGCGCGCGCGAGCGAGCCCGACGCGCAGGAGGGCGACGTCGGCGGGCCCGAGCCCGAGCGGACGGCGCTCGCCTGAGATGTCCGAGGGGGACGAGGCCGGCAAGGGAGGTCCGGCCGGCGAGGCGGGCCCGGCCGGATGCGCGCCGGACTTCGGTCGCACCGCGTCCGACTACGCCCTGCACCGCGCCGGCTTCCCCATAGAGCTGGTCGATCGCCTTGCCGCGCGCGGCATCGCGGCGCCCGGAGCGCGCGTGGTGGATCTCGGCACCGGCACCGGCAGCCTCGCGCGGCTGTTCGCCGGTCGCGGGTGCATCGTCACGGGGGTCGACATCGCCGCGGCGCTGCTCGCGCAGGCTCGCCGGCTTGATCGCGAGGCCGGGGTCGAGGTCGCCTACGTCCAGGCGCCCGCCGAGGCGACCGGCCTGCCGGACAGCGAATTCGACGTCGTCAGCGCCGGGCAGTGCTGGCACTGGTTCGACCGACCTGCCGCCGCACGCGAGGTCGCGCGGCTGCTCGTCGACGGCGGGCGTGTCGTGATCGCCCACTTCGACTGGCTTCCGATCGAGGGCAACGTCGTCGCCGCCACCGAGGAGATCATCCTCAGCTACACGCCGACGTGGCCGTTCGCCGGGCGCGCCGGGCTCTATCCACAGTGGCTCACCGACCTGCAGACGGCCGGCTTCACCGCAATCGAGAGCTTCTCGTTCGACCTTGCCGTGCCCTATTCGCACGAGGCATGGGTCGGGCGCGTGCGCGCGAGCGCGCCCGTCTCCGGCACGCTCGACGCGGACGGCGTCAGCTCGTGCTCGGACGAGCTGACGCAGATGCTGCACGAGCGCTTCGCCGAGAATCCGCTTTCGGTACCTCACCGCCTGTGGGCGGTCGTCGCGAACGCGCCTGCATGACTCAGCGGTGGCTCGGCCGTCGCGGGATGAGAGAGTATCACTCCAGAGTGCTACTCTGTTTGGTCATGAGATCCAGTGTCGCTCAATCCAGCTCGGGCCCGCAGCGCGACACGCGGGCCCGCATCCTCGACGCCGCGCTCGCGTGCTTCGCCGAGGCCGGCTACGAGCAGACCACGATCGCGCGCATCCGCGAGCGCAGCGGTGTCTCCAACGGCGCGCTGTTCCATCACTTTCCGACCAAGGAGGCGATCGTCGACGCGCTCTACGTGGACGCGATCGAATCCTTCCAGCAAGGTTTGTGGGAGCTTCTGCAAACGCGCTCGCGCTCGCTTCGCGCGGCGCTGGGCGGCGCCATCTCACACCAGCTGCGCTGGATCGAACAGAACCAGGACCGCGCGCGCTTCCTCTACATGCGCGGTCACCTCGACTGGGACTCGCCCGCCAGCGGGCAGCTGCAGGAGCTCAACCGCGGCCTCGCGCAGGCGTATCGCGACTGGATGGCACCGCTCGTCGAGCGCGGGCAGATCCGCCCGATGTCGATGCTGATGCTCAACGCGATCGTCACCGGGCCCGTGCACGCGATCGCCGGACGCTGGCTCGCCGGGCAGCTGCACTCCCCTCTGCACGCCTACGCCGACGAGCTCGCCGACGCCGCTGCGGCGGCGCTCAGCGGGACGCCGGCGAGCTCGCGCCGCCACCCGCGCTCGCTCGCGAGCCAGGGCCGTATCCGCCTCGAGCTCGTATCCGACGACGGCAGCGTGATCGCCAACGGCGAGGCCACAGCGGAGTTGCTGCCGGTCGCGGCCCCCGCGCGGACAGCAGCGGCGCACGCGGCAACGACGCGAGCGGGGACAGCAGCATGAGCGGGACGGCGGCATGAGCGCCGAAACGGTCGTAGAGCGTGTCGGCGAGGTCACGGTCCTGCGCATGCTCGCCGGCGAGAACCGCTTCAACCCCGACACGCTCGGGGCGATCGAGGCCGCGCTCGACGAGCTCGAGCGCAGCGAGCAGCCAGGCGCACTGGTCATCACCGGGGAGGGCAAGTTCTTCTCCAACGGCCTCGACCTCGAGTGGATGGGCGCGGCACCGCCCGGCGGCGCGGAGGACGTGCTGCGGCGCGTGCACGCGCTGTTCGCGCGACTGCTCGTCTTCCCCACCGCCACGGTCGCGGCAATCAACGGCCACGCGTTCGCCGCCGGCGCGATGCTCGCGCTCGCGTGCGACGCGCGCGTGATGCGCGAGGACCGGGGCTACTTCTGCCTGCCCGAGGCTGACATCGGCCTGCCCTTCACCCCTGGCATGACCGCGCTGCTGAAGGCGCGGCTGTCGGCGGCGAGCGCGCACGAGGCGATGCTCACCGCCCGGCGCTATGCCGCCGCCGAGGCTCTCGCCGCTGGCATCGTCGAGGCCGCGGTGCCGTCCGAGCAGGTGCTCGAGGCGGCTGTCGCGCGCGCCGCTGCGCTGGTTGGAAAGCCGCGCGCGACCGTCGTCGCAATCAAGCGCGGGCTCTACGGCGAGGTCGTCGCGACGCTCGAAGCCCCTGTGTCGATCTCCTAGCGACCGGCGCCCCGCTGCCGCCGAATCCACGCGCCTGACGTCAGCTCCGCGTCGCCACGCTCAGACCGCCGTCGGCGATCAGCGTCTGCCCGGTCACGTAGGAGGATTCTTCGCTCATCAGAAACAGCGCGCAGCGTGCGATCTCCCACGCGCTGCCCTGGCGCCCCGCGGGGATGCGCACCTCCGCGCGGGCGGGGTTGAGCTGTGTGGCGAGCCTGCCAAGCGACGTGTCGATCAGGCCCGGCGCGAGCACGTTCACGCGCACGTGCGGCGCGCCCTCGACGGCGGCGTTGCGGCACACCGCCTCGAGCGCCGCCTTGGAGGCGGCGTAGGAGGGGATCGGCATCGACTCGCGCCCCGCGAGCGAGCCGATCAAAAGGACCGTGCCGCCCTCGCCGAAGCTCGCGAGCGCGTGCTTGCAGCCGAGGAAGTGCGAGCGCAGGTTGACCGCCATCACGCGGTCCCAGTCCTCCACGGAGGTGCCAGAGAAACCCAGCCCGGCGCCGATTCCGACGTTCATCACGAGCCCGTCCAGGCCGCCGAACGCGCCACGCCCGCGCTCGAACATCGCCTGCACGCCGAACTCCTCGGCAGCGTCGGCGAGCACGCCGGCGCACTCCGCGCCCTGTTCGCGCACGAGCGCCTCGGTCGCCTCCAGGCCCGCGGCGTCGACGTCCGCGAGCACCAGCGACGCGCCCTCGCTCGCGAACAGCACCGACATCGCGCGGCCGTTGCCGATCGGCGGGTCCTCGAGGCCGTGGTCCTGCTGCCCCGCGCCCACGATCAGGATGCGCCGTCCGGCGAGTCTCCCGGTTGCGCCATTTGCCCCCATCGCATCGCATCCTACGCGGCGCACATGCGGCACGGCCGGCGCGGGCAGAAGTCGAGTGCTATGGTCCGCGCCGCCACGCGGCCGAGGGAACCCGGTGTGAATCCGGGACTGACGCGCAACGGTGTGGACGGCCGGCCGAGAAGGCCAGCCAGCCCAAGTCCGAGTACTCCCCGGGTGGCACCCGACATACGGACCCTGCTCTCGCGATGGGGCGGCGGGTCGTGACCTCTCTCGCTTCTTTGGCGGGGACGGCGCCACCTCCGCCCCCTAACAGAAGGAGATCCATCTCATGAGACTCACCCGTGCATCCCTGGCTGGGGCGCTGGCGCTGGCGGTGGCGCTCGCGGCACCGGCGTCTGGCCTCGCGAAAAAGCCCACAGGTCCTTCGCCCGCGACGAAGGCGACGGAATGGCTCGCCTCGCAGCTGCAGCCGACAGACGACGGCTCGTATTGCGAACTCTTCGGCGAAGAATCCGTGGGCGAGACGCTCGAATGCTCGCTCGCGTTCAAGGCCGGCGGCTCGGGCTTCGACGCGCAGCGCGAAGCGACGTACAAATGGGCGCTCGCGAACAAGAGCAGGTATGTCGGCAGCGAATCGTGCGCGACCACGACCAACCCCCTGTCGGCGGGCGCCGTGGCAAAGCTCGCGCTCACGGTGCAGGCACAGGGCGGCAATCCCGAGAACGTCGAAGGGCGCAACCTGATCGCCGACCTCGAGTGCCTGCAGGTGAGCTCCGGGCCGGAAGCCGGCAGGTTCAGCGACAAGAACCAGACGAACTACTCCGACGTGTCCGGCCAGTCGTTCGCGATCATCGCACTGAAGGCGTGCGAAGCCGGCTGCGCGAGCAAACCCAACCTGAAAGCATCGATCGAAGCCGGCGCCTCGTATCTGCGCTCACAGCAGTGCGCCGACAGCAAGCCCAAGGCGCTGAACGGCGCGTTTCGCTCGACGATGGGGCTGGCGGCGAGCACGTGCAACGACGAACCGCCGTTCACCGAAGTGAGCGAAAACGAAAACGCGGTCGAAGTCGACTCGACCGGCACCGCCGTCCAGGCGCTGTTGACGGCCGGCTCGACCGAATCGAAAGCGTCGGCTGAGCTGGCGCTGAAGTGGCTCAAAAAAGAGCGCAAGCTCACGCGCTATTGGCAGAACTACTGCAGCTTCGAAGAATCCTCGGTGATCTTCCCGAGCGTCAACAGCACGGCGCTCGCGATGATGGCCGACGTCGAGGGTGGAGTCTCCTTCGGCAAAGCGCAGAAGTGGCTGGACGGCATCGTCGAAGCCCAGCCCGCGGGCGAACAGGGCCTGCCGGCGTGCACCGAAACCGGGCCGCCCGAGGTGCTGGCAACCGCGCAGGGCATCCTCGGCATGTACGGGACGACCTTCCCCCGCCTGGTGGGGCTGCCGTAGGAAGATGCCGCGCCGATCGCTCGCCCCGCTCGTCCTGTGGGTCTCCGCCGTGCTGCTCTGCGGTGCGGCGCAGGCCCCCGGGGCGGCGGCGGCGAACGTCGCGAACCCCGACCCCGAACTGATCGCACGCTGGGAACCGTGTGAACCGAACACCGGCGTGACGGTGATCGTCGACGAACGCGAACTCGGCGCCAGCAAGGTCTACGTCGGCTGTGCGCCCGGGGAACAGGCGGACGGCGTCGAAGCGCTCCAGCACGCCGGCTTCCAGCTGCAAGGCACCGCCGGCTATGGGCTTGCGTTCATCTGCCGCATCGACGGCCAGCCGACGCCGGCGGAAACGCCGTGCACGACGACGCCCGGCTCCGGCGCCTACTGGTCCTACTGGCGCGGCAAGCCGGGCGGCAGATGGGCGTTCAGCGGCGTCGGTGCCAAGAGCCCGCAGAGCCGCTCGCCGGTGGGCTCGGTCGAAGGCTGGTCCTTCGGCGGTGGCGCGCCGCCGCGGATCGAGCCGATGGACGGTAGCGGCCCGTCCTCGTTTCACCTGCCGCCGGCGCAGGAATCCTCGGTGATCCCCGCTCAGCTCGCGCGCGAATGGCTCGCGCCGGTGCTCGACGAAACCGCGGCTCTTGCGGAAGGGCTCGAAGCCAAGGACCTCACAGAACATCCAGAACCAGAAGAACTGCTGCCGGGCGCCGTAGCGCTTGCTCGCGCCGGCCTGGAACCGGCAAGGATGGGGCGGATCGTCGAATGGCTCGGGCGCAGCTGTGTGGAAAAACACGTCACCGTGAAAGGCTGTCCGCTGCGCGAGCTCGCCAACCCGAGCGCCGGGCACAAGCGCAATGCCGAACGCTTCGCGCTCGCGGTCCTCGGCCTGCAGGCGCTCGGCCAGAACCCCTCGGATTTCGCTGAAATGGATCTGCGCGGCGAACTCGAAGGCATGCTCGAGGCAAACGGCGAGGTCGAAAGCGAAGGTAAGTCGACGGACGCCCTCGAAGCCATTGCGGCCATCGTGCTGGCGCTGGCGCGAACCGGCACGCTGCCGGAAGATGCAGTGAAAACGGCCGGCCTGATCCTCGCCCAGCAGAACGCGAGCACGGGCAGCTGGGAAACCACGACGGCGGTCGACGTCGCCGCGATCGAAGCACTTGTCGCCGCGGACGAACAGCCAGCGGGGGTGCTCGCGCACAGCCAGATGGAACAGATCACCCACGCCCTTACCCAGGCGGGCGGCTACCTCGAAAGCATCCAGGAACCAGAAGGCGGCGTGCGCGAAGCGGAAAGCACGAGCTCGGTGTATGACCCGAGCGTCAAATCGACAGGCCTCGGCGCCGTCGGACTGGCGCTGAGCGGCCGCCACGCGGCCGCCGAACGGGCGGCCAAGTGGGTCTCGCGCTACCAGGTGACGGCGGAATACGCGGGCATCGGCAACCCCGCGACCGGCGAACACACGCCCGCGGAAGACGTGATCGGCGCGTTCCTGCCTGGCGAAGCGGCGCTGCGCAACGCGCTCATCTCCGGCGTCGGCTCCGACAACCGCCACGGCCTGTACGTCGAAGCGCAGCTGCCGAGCACCGACGCGCTGCTCGCGCTCGTCACCGCCGGTCCGTACGGACCCTACGACGCGGCGTTCGACCAGCAGTCGCTGCTGTTCGAAACCCGGACGGTCGGCTCTCCGAGCAAGCCGCTGGCCGCCACCGTCAGCAACCACGACGTGCGCTCGATCACGATCGCCGGCGTCAGTGTCACGGGGGCGGAGGCCGGTGACTTCGGCGCCGACGGCGGCGACTGCATCGGCAGGACGCTCGCGCCGGGAGAAAGCTGCGAACTGTCGGCGAGCTTTGACCCCACGACGATCGGCCTGCGCGAAGCGCTGCTTCGGGTGCAGCTTGACGGCAGCGCCCAGACGCTCGCACTGCCGGTGACCGGTACCGGCACCACTGAAATCGAACCCGAACCGAAACTGCCCGGGCCGGAAGGCTCGCAGGGCGTGTTGGGCAATCAGACCGCGAGCGCCATGCGCGTGCAGGCACCGCGCCTGGACGGCCTCGGCTCGGATCGCGGGCTCGTCGGTGTGAGCTGGCTGATACTCGAACCGGGGGTCGGGCTGAGCTCGTGGACGATCGCCTCGCAGACGCTCGGCGTCACCGGTGCCGGCTACGTGGCGCGGGCGAGCGGCAGCGCCAGCGCGACCTCGGCGCTCGTGAAGCTCCCGGCCGGAGCCGCGTATGAGCTGCAGATCACCTTCACCGATGCCCTCGGGCGCAGCTCGACCGCACAGATCGGCAAGGTGCTCGTGCCGTATGACGACCGCTCGAGCAGGCTTCACTACCGAGGGCGCTGGCGGCGGCTGAAGCAGGCGGGCGCGTGGCTGGACACGGTCAGCCGCGGCGGGGCCGGCGCGCAGGTTTCGGTGAAGCTAGGCGCTGGGCGCCCGGTGTTCATGTTGCGCGGGATGTCGGCCGCGGCGAAGGTCGAAGTGCGGGCGGGCTCCCATCGTGAGGTGTTCGGGATCGCCAAGGGTCCGGCCGGCGCCCTGCGGCAGATCACGGCGGTGGAGCGCTCGGCGGCGGGGCCGGTCAGCCTGCGCGTGTTGGAAGGGACGGTCGATCTGGATGGCGTGGCGGTCGAAGGCTGAAGGCTGGGCGCTCGTGCGCCGCCTCGCGGCTGCCGTCGCGCTGTGCGCCGCGTCGTTGCTGTGCGGTTCAGGCGTCGCACTGGCCGCGACTCCCGGCACCGACTACCAGGAACGACTCGACAGTACGGTGCGCTACCTGCAGAGCGTGCAGAATCCAGACGGGGGGTTCAGCGGTGAAGCCGGCGGCGGGTCCACCCCCAGTTTCAGCGCGTGGGCTGCGCTCGCGTTGGCCGCCGCGGGGATCAACCCACAGGACCAGACGAGAGAAGGCGGCACGAGCGTCTACATCTACCTAACCGACCACGCGAGCGAGCTGAAGACCAGCCTCGAACTCGCCAGGGAACTGCTGGTCGTGGATGCGTCGGGCACGCAACCGCACGCTTACGGTGGCGTCGATCTGGTCAGCGAGCTCCTCGGGCACCGGCTCACGGGGGCTGGCAAGGAAGGCGCGTTCGCCGAACTGGCCGGCGGCTCAACTCCCAGCGTGAACAACACCATCTTCGCGATCCTCGCGCTCAGCCCGATCCAGGAAGCCACCGTTCAGCACGCTGTTCGAGAGGCCGCGGAATGGGTGATCGAAGTGCACAACGCCGAAGCCGGCTGGCCATCTACGACGGTCTGTTCGACCCACGCGGTGCCCGCGAGCGGATGCGAAAGCGATGTGGACATGACCGGCGCGGCGATCGAGGCGCTGAACGCGGCGGGCCTCCACGAGACGTCGGTCCAGGAACAAGCCTTCGGGTACCTGCATCGCGCACAGGACAAAAATGGCGGCTTTCCCCAATATGCCGGTGAATCCGAACCGAACGTCGCCTCGACCGCGTGGGTGGTCCAGGGTATGTGGTCGGCAGATGAAAACCCCGAAGCGTGGGTCAAGGACAAGGGTGAACCGACGGATGAACCGCTTGGCTACCTGGCTTCGATGCAGCAGCCGGACGGCCATATTCGCTACAAGGCGAGCGAAGAATTCAACGGTGTGTGGATGACCGCGCAGGTCGCCCCGGCGTTCGCCGGGCGGGAATATCCGATCCCGGAAATACCACGGCAGGTCGTCAGCAAACCACCCCCGGGTAGCCCCGGCAGCGGCGTGACCGCGGGTGGTGGCGGGGACGGCGCGCCGCTGTTCAGCCGGCCCCAGCCGCAGAGCACTGGCCACACCCCCGGGGGCGCAAGGGTGCTGCACAAACGGTTTGCGAAGAAGACCGCCAAGCACTCACGTGAGCCGGACCTCCACCCCAAAGCGGCCGCGCTGGCCGTCGCCAAGCCGACCGCCGGCAGGCGCGCGACGCCTGATTCGGCTGATCATCGCCGCACAGCGGGGTCCGGCTCGGGCGGCCCTCCACTGGTGACGGGTCTTTTGCTCGATGCACACCGAGAGCCCGAGCAGACCGCGAGCGAGGGCGGTGCGCCGGGGTTGCGGGGTGACAGCGCCAGTGGCAACCACACATCGTGGCTGGCGATCGCCATCGGTGGCCTGATCGCGGCGCTGATCCTCGCCGGCTCACAGCTCGAGCGCAGGCGCCCGCAGGTGATCCTATGAGACGCTCGCCGCGGCGGGAGCATCGCCGAAGCGCTCGCCGAGATCGCCTCCGCGCTGCGCACCCCGGTGCTGGTGCTCGCGCTGCTGGTGCTGCTCATCTGCGCAGTGGAAACCGGGCGCTTCGTCACCGAGCTGTGGTCGCGCGCGCGCGCAGGCCGCGGCTCGCTGCGGATGCTCGTCCGCCAGGTCCTCGCCGACCCGGGCACAGGCCGCCGCGCTCTCCCGCCGTGCGCCCAGCTCGTTCGCGGGAGAAGCGCTCGTGCAGATCGCGCCGCGCCATCCTCGCGGCGAAAGCGCGGGCATCGAGTACGCGCTCGCCGACTACGAGCTGGCGGTCGCAGCGGCGCCTGGAGCGCACCCGCATCCTCGTTCGCGCCGGACCCGCGCTCGGCCTGATGGGCACCCTGATCCCGCTCGCGCCTGGCCTTGCCGCGCTCGGCCACGGCGACGTCGCGACGCTCGCCACGGACCTGCGCACCGCGTTCGCGGCCACGACGATCGGGCTGCTGGTCGGCACGGTCGCGTTCGCGCTGACGCTCACCCGCACGCGCATGTACACGGAAGACCTCACCGCCCTGGAGCGGGCCACCAGCTACATCGCGAAGCGTCTCAGGCCGGAGTACCGAATGGCCAAACCGGGGGAGCTCCCCAGTCCCTGGACCGTCCGCTGGCCGTCACCGCCCCTGTGCAGCCGGCGACGCCACCGCTCCCGGAGACCGGCGGATGACCCGCCTACCGGGCTCGGCCGCCACAGCGGGATCAAGGAGGCCGTCGGCGATCCCGCTCGACGGCCTCGTGAACCTGTTCGACATCGGCATCGTGCTCGCGGTCGCGTTCCTGATCGCCGGGCTCGGCCTGACGCTCAACCAGTCCACGCACCGGCTGCAACAGCGCACGCCGAGCACCAGCACACCCAGACGCTGCCCTCGCCCGACGGGCGCGCCCGTCGCGAGCGGGCACGGCCAGCCCGTCGGCAGGTCTACCGCCTGAGCAACGGACAGCTCGTGTACGTCCAGAAGCAGCGATGACGCTCCGCGCGGCATGCGCTCGTGAGCGTGCTCGGCGCCGTCGCGCTCGCGGGCTGCGGCCTCGGCGCGGGCGCCGACCCCGAGCGCCGTGAAGCTCGTCGTCACGCAGCGACTTCGGCGCCCGTGTGCTGCCCGCGATCGGGCCCGCTGAAGGTGAAGGGGCAGGAGACGGCGATGAGCCTGCTCGACGCGAAACTACCGCGTCGGCCACGAGCGACGGTGGAGGCTTCGTCGAGAGCGTCGACGGGCTCTCCGGCGGCCAGGAAGAGGGAGCGCCGGTCGACTGGTTCTACTACGTCAACGGCGTCGAAGCGAACAAGCGCGGAGCGGCCGCGACGAACGTGCGCTCCGGCGATCACGTCTGGTGGGACAGGCACGACTGGAGCCAGACCGAGACGATCCCTGCCGTGGTCGGGTCGTTCCCCGAGCCGTTCCTGAGCGGGATCGAAGGCAAGCGGCTGCCCGTACGCGTGGAATGCGCGTCCGTCGCCGGCTATGCCTGTCGCACCGTCGCGGCGCGGCTGCGCGAGCTCGACGCCTCCACGGCGACGTCTCGGCGATCGCCAGCGAGGGCGCGCGGCAATCGCTGCGCGTGCTCGTCGCGCCGTGGCGCGCAGATCGAGCACGACGCGGCTGCCGCGGGTCTCGAGCACGGGCCGCGCGCAGCGGCGTCTACGCCCGCTTCTCATCGAGCGGACGGGCGCTGACGCTGCTCGACCAGAACGGGCGCCGGTCGAAGACCCTGCGCGCCGGCGCGGGACTGATCGCCGCGACGCGCCGCAGCGAGGACCCGCCGGTGTGGCTCGTCACCGGGAACCGACGGCCAGGGCGTGGCGCTCGCCGCACGCGCGTTTGACCAGAGCACGCTGCGAGAACCGCTTCGCTGTCGCGCTGGGAGCCGACGGCGCGATCGCGCTGCCGGATGGGATGGCGGGCCGATGAAGGCCATCCCCGTTCTTCTACCGCCGCCTGCCCAGCCCGCTGCACGCTGCGCGCGCCGGCGTGGGGGCGCTGTGGGCGGCGGCGCTGTCGGTCGCGGCGCTCGTCCTCTACCACCCGCTCGTGCTGCTCGCCCTGCTGGCTGGCCGTTCTCTGCGCCGGCGCGGGCGCCGGCGTCGGGCGCGCGCTCGCGCGCTCGCTGCGCACGGGCGCGATCGTGTGGCTGCCGATCGTCGTCGTCAACGTGCTCGTCTCGCGCGAAGGCGCTCACGGTGTTCGCGCGGCTCGGCGACCTCGGCCCCTTCGGCCAGGGCAACCTCACGGTCGAGGCGCTCGTCTACGGAGCGGTGATCGCGCTGAAGGTGACGCTGCTGATGCTCGTCACTACGCTCGCAAGCCTCACCGTCGATCCCGACCAGCTGCTGCGGACTCCTGCGGCGCCTGTCGTTTCGCTCGGCGCTCACTGCGTCGCTTGCGACGCGCATGATTCCTGTGCTCGCCGCCGACGCGCAGCGTGCTGGCCGAGGCGCAGCGGACGCGTCCGCAGGGTCCGCCGCGCGGCACCCGCGGCCGGGTGGCGCTGCTGCGCGCGGTGATCGGCGGCTCGCTGGATCGGGCGATGGACGTGGCCGCGACGCTCGAGGTGCGCGGCTTTGAGAGCGCGCGCCGCGCACCGCGCACTCGCCGCCCCTGGTCGCGCCACGACGTCGCCTTCCTCGCTCTCCGCCGCAGCCGTCCTCGCGCTGGCGTCTTCGGCAGGCTCGCGCGGTGCGGCGAGCTTCAACGCCTACCCGGAACTTCACGCTGCCCGTCAGCGCGGGCACGATCGTGCTCTGCACGGGGCTCCTCGCAGCGGTCGCTGCTGCCGTTCGCCGATCGCCGGGGGATCGACTGATGAGCGCGCCGCTGCTGTGCTTCGAGCGCGTCACCTACAGCTACCCGGGAGCGGAGACGCCGGCGCTGAGCGACGTCAGCATCGAGATCGGGCCCGGCGAGTTCTGCCTGCTCGCTGGTCTCTCCGGCAACGGCAAGTCGACGCTGCTGCGCGCCGCATGCGGCCTCGTGCCGCACTTCCACGGCGGGCATTTCGCGGGCCGGGTGACGCTCGCCGGCCTGGACACGCGCGAGCATGGGCCCGCGCGCCTGGGGGCGCTCGCTGGCGTGCTCTTCCAGGACCCCGAGACCCAGCTCGTGATGAGCACGCGTGCGCGCCGAGCTGGCGCTCGCGCTGGAGAGCCGCGGCCACGGCGCCGCGGCGGTCGCGCGCGGAGTCGAGGAGGTCGCGCTCGCGCTCGGCATCGACGCGCTGCTGGATCGCTCCACGCACGAGCTCTCCGGCGGGGAGAAGCAGCGAGTCGCGCTCGGCGCGGCGCTCGCGGGCAGACCGCGGCTGGTGTTGCTCGACGAGCCCACCTCGCAGCTCGACCCGGTCGCCGGAGACGAGCTGATCGGCCTGCTGCGCCGGCTCAACCAGGAGTGGGAGACGACGATCGTGCTCGCCGAGCATCGGCTCGAGCGCTGCCTGTCCTCCGTCGATCGCGTGATCGCGCTCGAGCGTGGGCGCGTGGGCTGCGACAGCGACCCGCAGGCGTTCCTCGCGTGGGCCGCGCGAGCGCTCGCCGGCGCTGCAGACGCCGGCCGCCAAGCTGTTCGCACTCGCGGGCCTCGGCCCGCACCGGCGGGCGTGCGACAGGCCCGCGCGACGCTGCGCGCGCACGGCCTGCTTCTCGATGAGGTTCCGTCGCAGCCCGTCGCGACCGCGAAGTCGCCAGGCCGATCGGCCGCGAGGAGCGAAGCTGCGCCGGGCGGCGAAGCCACCCGCTCGCGCTCGAGTGCGACGGCGTCTGGCACGAGCTACGCGGTGGCCCGGCGATCCTGCGCGGCGTCACGCTGCGGGTGCAGCCCGGGCGAAAGCGTCGCGCTGATGGGCCGCAACGGCGCGGGCAAGTCGACGCTGCTGCGCCACGCCGCCGGCCTGCTCGAGCCCACCCGAGGCCGCGTCTGGAGCGCGCGGCAGGGTGGCGCTGCTGCTGCAGAACCCCGGCGACTACCTCGTTCACGAGCGTGTCGCCGAAGAGGCTCCGGCAGAGGCGCTCGCAGGAGTGGGCTTGGCGGAAATGGCGCAGCGCAACCCGCGCGACCTCTCCGGTGGAGAGCGCCAGCGCCTGGCGCTCGCGATCGTCAGCGGCTCGGGCGAGGAGCCGGCGCTGCTTGCGCTCGACGAGCCCACGCGCGGCATGGACCGCGAGGCCAAGGCCGAGCTGGCGGTGGAGCTGCGGCGCCGCACCGACGCTGGGCAGGCGGTGATCGTCGCCACGCACGACCCGGAGTTCGCGGCGGCGTGCGCCGACCGCGCGATCCTGATGGCCGACGGGCGCGTGATCGCCGACGGCACGGCCGCGGAGCTGCTGGCGGGGGGCTGGTACTTCGCAACGGAGACGGCGCGCATCCTCTCGGGCGCCGCCGGCGCGCTGCTCCCCGAGCAGGGCGCCGAGCTACTGCGGGTCCGCCGCGCTGAGGATGGCGCCGTGGCCAGCGGCTCGGGTGCAGGTGCAGGTGGTGATGGCGCGATCGATGCCGCGCCGCAACCCTCGCCGGCGGTTGCACCGGAACTCGCCCCATGAGCTGGCAGCTCGCCTCGTTCCTGCTCGTCGGGCTCGTGCTGGGTCTCGGCTGGCTCGCGTACGAGCGCAAGCGCCCGTCGGCGCGGATGGCGGCGGTCGTGGCGGTCATGTCCGCCCTGGCGGCGCTCGGGCGCGACGCCTTTGTGGCGCTTCCAGACGTCAAGCCGATCACTGCGATGACGCTCGTCGTCGGCTACTCGCTCGGTCCGCTTCCGGGCTTCACGGTCGGCGCGCTCGGGATGCTCGCGTCCAACTTCGTGCTCGGCCAAGGCCCGTACACGCCGTGGCAGATGGCGGCCTGGGGCATAGTCGGGCTCGCCGGCGCCGCGCTCGGGGCGCTGAGCCGTCGCCGCGCCGGGCGCGTGGCGCTCGCGCTCGCGTGTGCGCTCGCGGCGCTGGTCGCGGCGGAGATCATGGACGTGTACACGTGGACGCTCGGCGCGGTCCACACCCCGGCCGCGTACCTCGCCGTGGCCGGCAGCGCGCTGCCGTTCGACGTGACGGCGGTCGTCGCGAGCTTCCTTTTCGGTCTCGCGTTCGCCCCCGAGCTCGCGCAGGTGCTCACCCGCGTGCGCGTGCGCATGGATGTGACGTGGGCACAGGCGCCGGTCGCGACGGATCACCCCGTTCGCTAGCGCAGCGTTCCCGAAGTCGCTTGCCGATCCGCGGCGTTGGTGACGATCGCTCGCACGCCTGCGGCTCGGTCTTCCCATAGTGGATGGACGCGGGTAAGAAACAAGGGCGCCATCTCAGTCACTGCCACGACATAGCGATCTCGCTTGAATAGGCCATTTTTCCTCCGTGTCAAGGACGAAGTATGTGGACGACTTGACGCTGAGTGCTGGTAGTTGAGACTAGATGAGCGACAGAACCCATAGAACGGAGGGTTGATCGATGCACGAACAAGGGTCGTTACCACGAGCGCGTCAGGACGGTCTCCTTGAAGAGACGCTCGGTGAGGAGCTTCTCCTCTACGATCAAGAGAGCCATATCGCTCATTGCTTGAGCCCGGTCGCTGCGTGCGTCTGGCGGCATTGCGACGGGGAGCGTGACATCGCTGAACTTGCCCGGCTCGCCGGGGCAAGCGAGAGCTTGGTCGCCGGTGCGCTTCATGAGCTGCGCGAGAAGGCTCTGCTCGACGCCGAGCCCGAACTTATGCAGAGCGCCATCCCCGGTGAATCTCGCCGGGAAGCGATCGTCCGAGTCGGACGTGTAGGTGCAGGCGCAGCCGCCGCGACAATGATCGTTTCCGCGACCGCCGCGACGCCAGCGATGGCCAGCTCAGGCGAAGAAACGAACTGTAAATTAGAACCCCTCGAGTCAGCGACATGCTGCGTCTGTAAAAACGGATGCAAAAATGCAGCAGCAACCCGAGCGAACTGCGAAAAGAATGTAACGAACCCGTAAACGGCGGTTTCGTTGAATTCAAAGGAAAAGAATGGATATGCCGTTGAATTTAAAAGGAAGAGAATCGGTGTGCATTTCATAGCATGGTTGGACGGATGTTGTCGGGGACGGCGGCACTGCACGTATCGTCCTGCCATAGACCAAGGCTCTAGGGCACGCGCCGTCAACGCTCCGCTGTGTTGTGCATCGCGCGCCTGGGTTTCTCGCTAAGGCCGTTCGATGTTTTGGTTGATCCCGCGTGGGTCTGCGGAGCGCGCGGAGTGTGTCGAGCGTTATTTTCAGCTGGCGCGCAACTTTGCGGTTGATGCGCTCACAGCCGAGGTCGTGAGCGCGTTCACCGGTGATGGTATTGACACGGTCGTGCTCAAGGGGCCAGTGCTTGGCAGGTGGCTCTATCCCGGCGAGGTGCGTCCCTATGTTGACTGTGATCTGATAGTGGCGCCCGAGAATCGGGCACGCGCGGTGAAGGTGCTCGAGCGGTTGGGCTTCGCGGAGCATTGCCCGTGGATGCCAACGCCGCTATCCGTGGACCCAGGGGGCACGGCGTTCAACCGTCCGGGTGAGGGGATGGTAGACCTTCACTGCCAGTTGCCAGGGCTCGACGGCGACCCGGACGCGATCTGGTGTCGGTTCGCCGCAAGCGCTGAGCGGCAGGTGATCGCTGGGGTCGAGTTGCGGGTGCCCGATCGCGACGCAGCGCTTTTGCACGTGGTCCTGCACGCCGCGCATCACGCGAACCTGGCGGACGGCAAGCCACTGGAGGATCTGCGGCGAGCGCTCGCCGTTGTCGAGGAGGCAGAGTGGTCCAGGGCGCTGGAGCTCGCGCGCGCGTATCAGGGGGTCCCGGCGTTCGCGGCCGGCTTGCGGCTCCTGCCCGAGGGCGGGGACCTGGCTCTTAGACTCGATCTTGGTGAGGTGCGGTCGTTCCAGCACGAGATCCGGCGCGGAGACAATGTGATCGCCGAGGAGCTCTACGCACTGCTCTCTGCCGATAAGGGAATCGGGCAGAAGCTGGTGATTGCCGCAAGCGATTTCTTTCCGCGACCTGACTATATGCGGTGGTGGTCACCACTGGCCCGACGCGGTAAGCTCGGGCTGGCTGGCGCCTACCTCTGGCGCACAATCTGGATTATCGGCCAGGCCCCGGGGGCGATTCACACGTTGTGGCGCATCCAGCGAGAGAAAGGCCGAGCTTAGAAGCACGGCGGTGATGCCGACAACGGCGCTAGCCGGAGAATCATCCCATGTAGGCAGAACCCGGTCCGGTGGTGTCTGCGATGTCGCAGCTTGCGGGCGCGCATGAGGAGCCGACGTGCTCTGTCAACTGACTGCTTGCTGCGAGAGCAGCGCGGTGGCGGCTTGACCCGCGTCGCCTCGTGCTCCCTCGAGAACCAAGGCGTCGGTCGCAGCGCGCCGCACCGTTGCGAGTACCTGCTCCGGGCGTGAGCGTGCGGCAATCGAGTGCTCTAGTAGTTTGACGGCGCCCTCTCCGGCGGTGCGGGCGCGCAACGCACAGGCGGCTCCGGGACGGTAGCTAGTGAACGCGATCAGAGCGACGGGTAGAGGCCTGTCGCCGGCTCGCCCGCCGAGGCTCTCGACGGGCTGCTCGTCAGTCTCGCAGGTGTCGTTGATGCGCACCGACAATGGCTTTGGGTAGGGGTGAACGAGGCCATCGGCGTCGAGCACGGCGTACTCGTCAGACCAGTATTCTGCGCCTGCCTTTACGAGCGCGGCCACGAGCGTGGTCTTCCCCGCGAAGCTCCTCCCCGGAAGCATGATCGCGCGGTCCTCCACTCCGACGACTCCGGCGTGGACGAAAACATGGTCGGGAGCATGCAGCGCGATATACTTGCGTAGCTCGGCGTCCAGGATGCCGAGCGCGAGCCGCAGGTCAACACCGCCAGCGATTGAGTCGTCGTCGTACATGACGCTCAGAAGCCCGTCATCTGCGTCCTTGACGAGCGCGAAACGCCCACACTCAGGCGGCTGCCTCACCGGACGAGCGCGCGGTGGGAGAAAATCGGAAACAGCCGCTATATACCGAGAATCGGTAGTGACCGCAACAACCACACCGAACGTTTCGACTGCCACCATCTCTGCGTGTTCGCTTGCCACACAAGGGACCATAGCTGTTGTACATTTGGATCATGAACGACGCGCTGGTGTTCGCCCGACTCTTCCTCGCCGCCGTGTTCATCGTCGCGGGGGTAGCAAAGCTCGCTGATCGCTCGGGCACGCAGCAGGCACTGGCCAATTTCGACGTGCCGCCTGGCTTTGTCCCTCCGCTGCTGTCTCTCCTGCCCGCTGCCGAGCTCGCGGTGGCGACTGCGCTGGTGTTTCCGACAACGGCGCGCTGGGGGGCCGCAGGCGGCCTGGTGCTCCTCGCGTTGTTCGTCGTGGGGCTCACACGAGTACTGCGCCGCGGCGAGGCCCCGGATTGCCATTGCTTCGGCCAACTGCACTCCAAGCCCGCGAGCTGGGTGACGGTAGCTCGCAATTTCGTGTTGGCGCTGCCGGCCGGATACGTGGCGCTCGCAGGTCCCGGCCCCTCGCTCGCCTCATGGGTGGCCAGCACCGACACGACTGACCTCTGGCTAATCGCGGCTGCCTCACTGGCAACTTTCACAACGACGACATCCACGCTTCTATGGCGCGAGAACCACCGGCTACGCACGACGGACAGTCGGGCGGCCGCAGCGCGCCGGCAGATCGGAGCGCTAGCGCCACAGTTTACATTGCCCTCCACCGCAGGACGCGCCGTGAACCTTCAGGACCTCCTGGCCGATGATCGGGCCTGCATACTCACATTCGTAAGCCCCGGGTGTGGGCCCTGCGCGACGCTCCTGCCCGAACTTGCACGCTGGCACGACACGATCACCGAACGCCTAGCACTAACCGTAGTAACTCCCGCGGAGGCCACGCGAGCCGAGGTGCTCGCGCGTGAGCACGCCCTGACCGATGTCCTCATCGACCAGCAATCGACGGTCATGTACGCATACGGAGTCAACGCAACCCCCTCGGCCATCCTCGTCGCATCGGATGGCACGGTACGCAGCGCGCCCGTCGTCGGCCACGTCGCGATCGAATCCCTCATACGTCTCGCGCTACAGGACGAGACGCGGCCCACTCTCGCCCGAGGTTGAACCACAGCGCGCTGCGGTTCGACGTGACGGCCGTCGTCGCGAGTTTCCTCTTCGGTCTCGCGTTCGCTCCCGAGCTCGCGCAGGTGCTGACCCGCGTGCGCGTGCGCATGGACGTGACATGGGCGCGGGCGCCCGTCGCGGCATCAATCGAGGTCGAAGGCGGCGCGGATCGCTTCGCTCAGGGCTGACTCTTGATGGTCGAGTAGTACGCCGACCTGTGCTCCGAGGGCGCTCGCGGCGATGGTTGTGATGTTGTCGCAGCTCACCACCGAGGGCCTCGCGATGCCGTTGGCCGTGTCGAGCGGTACCTCAGTTGAGAGGCCGCGGATAGTCGTGGTGATTGGTGCGACGGTCGCGGTCGCAAGATACGGGCGAACGAGCTCGCGCGTGAGGATCAGCACCGGCCTCGCCTTGTCGAGTTGCGCGATGTGGATCGGGCGCATCAGTCAAGCTCGGACGGCAGACCGGCCACGTACTCGGCCATCCCAGCCAGCTCCGGGTCCGGGCCGGTGCGGGCCAGAATCTCGGCATCGCGCGCGGCGACCATGCGCCGACGTTCGCGGTCGAGCGCCTGTGTGACGACCGCCGCGCGGCTCCGTCTGGCGCCGGACTCAACGACCCCGTCAACAAAGTCGACGAGCTCGTCTGGCAGTCGAACGGCGATCTGCTTGCTCATACCAGAATGGTAGCAAGTCGGTAGCAGTCGTACGTCACGCCGCGTGGCGTATCACTATCTGCCCGCCGGCGCGCCGGCCGCGGTAAGCGCAGCGAGGAAGGGCGCCCGTGCCTGTGCGTCGCATTGCTCGGCCTCGAGCGCGTGCAGCTCCGAGTCCGGGTCAGCGCTGACAGGGAAGTCGCGTCCGGGCCCACACACGGGCGCGAGCGGCGAGTATCCGTCCCAGGGCGCACCTGGGACGCTCGCGTCGAGCTCGATGCGGCGCCCGTCGAGCGCGATCGTCAGGTAGCGGTGCACGTCGACGAGTCCCCCGCTCGGCACCGTCGCGGCGAACTCCGGACCGAACAGCTCGAGCGCGCGGGCTCGGTCGAGCCGGTAGACGCGGTGCACGATCGCCGGCTCGGTCTCGGACAACCGCCGCGCGAGCAGCTGCGCGAGCAGCAGGTGCTTGCCCGCGCTCGTGCCGCGCGCCTCGAGCAACACGCGTTCGACGGTCGGCTCGCTCGGGAGGCCGTACGGGAGCGCGCGCACTGCTTCCACGAGCTCCACAAGCGAGCAGTTCTCGCGGAACAGGGCGCCCAGCGGTGCGCGCTCCAGCGCGCTCAGGTGGGGCCACAGCGCCTCATAGCCAATGAACTCGAACAGCTTGACCCCCGGCTGCAGCGGACCGGGCGGCACGCGCAGGCGGTTGCTGGCGACGGCGAACGGCGGCGCATCCCCGAACGCGATCTCCTCGAAGCCCGCGCGCTCGAAGCTCTCGCGGATGTGGGGCACCAGGTCCGGCGGGCGGCGGTGGCGGGTCCAGATGACCGTCGCGTGCGGGGCGCACAGCTGCACGAGGCGCTCGATCGTCGCCGCGACGTCCGCCGCCGCGAGGTTGCCGAACACGCCGCACACGAGGATCACGTCCGCCGGGACCGCGCCCACGTACGCGTCGGTGATCGACGCGTCCGCCGCGAGCACCTCGACCGCGTCAAGGCCCGCCGCGCTCGCGGCCGCGCGAGCGAGTCGTACGTTCTGCTCGTCGAGCTCCACCAGGCGCGCGCTAACGTCCGCGCGGCGCGGGTGATCGGCGAGCACGCCGATCGCGTCGTGCCCCTGCCCAGCGCACACGCTCACCAGCCGGATCGGGCCGGGCGGCGCCTGGTCGAGCGCCGCGCGCAGCTGCGCCTGCACCAGCGCCAGGCGTCGGCTCAGCTCCGAGCTCGGGTCCTCGTACGGCGCGTGCCACGCCCGCCAGTCGACGGACGCCTGCGAAGCTGTCCCCACGTCGGCCACTCGATCGACTGTAGCTGCCGCGGCGGTTACGATGGCCGCGTGGAGGAGGAGCAGATCGGCGTCCGCTGCGGCGAGCGCTTCACCACCTATCCCGAGCTGTTCGGCCGCGCGCTGCGCGCCACGCGCGGGCTGCACGAGCTCGGTATCGGCGCCGGCGATCGCATCGCGCTGCTGCTGCGCAACTCGATCGAGTTCCTCGAGGCCTCCATCGCAACCGTGCCGCTCGGCGCGAGCGCCGTGCCCATCAACTGGCACTGGCGCGGCGATGAGATCGCGCACGTGCTGCTCGACAGTGGCGCCAAGGCGCTCGTCGTGCACGCCGACCTGTGGCCCGCGATCGCGCCCAGCGTGCCCCAGGGGCTTGCCGTCATCGTCGTACCCGCCGACGCCGACGCCGACGCCGACGCCGACGCCGCGTCGTCCCGCGGGGGAGGGGGGACGCGCGTCGACGCGGGCCTCGTCGCCGCGCTACCTGCCGGCGCGCTCGTGTGGCCCGACTGGCTCGCCGCCAACGAGCCCTGGGCACAGCCGCCCGAGGGAGCGCCCGTGAGCATCATCTACACGTCCGGGACCACCGGGCGCCCGAAGGGCGTCGTGCGCACGCCCGCCACCGACGAGCAGCGCGAGGCGACGCAGGCGATGCTCGGCGAGATCTTCCAGCTGGCGCCCGGCGAGCGCACCGTGATCCCCGCGCCCATGTACCACACCGCGCCCAACGTGTACGCGCTGTCGGCCGCGATTCGCGGCATGGACATGACGATCATGACCGGCTTCGACGCCGAGGAGTTCCTGCGGATCGTCGCCGAGCATCGCGTCACCGTCGTGCAGATGGTGCCCACGATGTTCGTGCGCATGCTCGCGCTGCCACACGAGGTCCGCGAACGCTACGACCTGTCCTCGCTGCGCTGGATCGTTCACGCCGCTGCGCCGTGCCCGCCGGACGTCAAGCGCGCGATGATCGACTGGCTCGGGCCGATCGTCGTCGAGTACTACGGCGGCACCGAGACCGGCCCCGTTGTGTTCTGCACCAGCGAGCAGTGGCTCGCGCACCCCGGCACCGTCGGGCGCCCGCTCGAGCGGGCCGTCGTCAAGGTGCTCGACGCCGAAGGCAACGAGCTCGCCGTCGGCGAGTCCGGCGAGGTCTTCATGTGGCTCGACGTCTGGCCCGACTTCACCTACGAAGGCGACCACGCCAAGCGCCGCGCCGTCGAGCGCGACGGCCTCATCAGCTGCGGCGACGTCGGCTACCTCGACCGCAACGGCTACCTGTACCTCAACGATCGCGCCAGCGACATGGTCATCAGCGGCGGCGTCAACATCTACCCCGCCGAGATCGAGGCGTGCCTCGTGTCGCTCGACGGCGTGCGCGACTGCGCCGTGTTTGGGATTCCCGACGAGGAATTCGGCGAGGCGCTCGCCGCGCATGTCGAACGCCACGACGGCTCGCAGCTCACCGCCGAGGATGTGCGCGCGCATGTCCGCGCGCGCTTGGCTGGCTACAAGACGCCGCGCGTCGTCGAGTTCAGCGATGCGCTGCCGCGCGAGGACTCGGGCAAGATCTTCAAGCGGCGGCTGCGCGAGCCTTACTGGAGCGGGCGGGAGCGGGCGATTTAGGGGGCGGACGTCGGCTGGCTGTCGGTGGGCTGTCAACCGATGTACGTAAGATGTTATCTTACACACATGCGTACGACGATCTCGACAAAGGGCCAGATCGTTCTCCCAGCGGAGCTTCGTGCTGCCGATGGCATCCAGGCGGGGGAGGAGTTCGAGGTCGATCGCCTTGGCCCTGACGAGTACCGGCTCACGCGGCTGACGCCGCCGCCAAACCGTGGCTTGGTCGAATGGCTGCGGTCGTGTCCGGAGGACGGTTGGTTCGTGGAGATCGAGTCGGAGTCAACCGACTCGCTATAGCCGAGCTCGTGGCGCGCTTCCTGGTCGACGCGAACGTCCTCTCGGAGGCGACCAAGCCTGCCCCCGACAAGCGCGTCGTCGAGTGGCTCGGGCGTAATGAGCCCGAGTTGGCCATCGATCCGATCATCCTGGGTGAGATTCGCTTCGGCATCCTGCTGCTCCCACGCGGTCGCCGCCGAAGCCGGCTCGAGCGCTGGTTCGAGGACGGAGTACAGAAGTTTCAGTGCATCCCCTGGGAGGCCTCGACGGGTCTGCGCTGGGCCGAGTTGCTCGCCACGCTCCGCGCGCAAGGGCGCGCGATGCCGATCAAGGACAGCCTCATCGCCGCGACCGCGCTGGCGCACGATCTCGCGGTTGCGACGCTCAACAGGCGTGACTTCGATGCCGCGGGCGTGGCTGTCATCGATCCGGCGGCGGGGCCTCGCCGCTGACACGTGGCGGCCTCGCACGGCACGCGAAATACGTTTGCGGGTCGAAGCGGTACTGGCCTGCGGCGCCGCCCTCGCACGCGATGCCGGCTGCACTACTCGTCTGGGTCCGTGATGCGCTCCTGATTATCAGTATCGACTATCAGCGCGACGGTGCGAAGCGCAAAGAGGGCAGCCACAGCCAGACTGATCGAAACCGTGAGTCCGGTCGTGTGAGAATCAGCGTAGAGGTACTTATAGGCGTAATAGAGGAAACCCAGCGCGCCACTCGGGATCGCCCCAACGATCAGCCCGCTGGTCACCTTAAGAACGCGTTGAGCGAATCCTTCCTTTGTCGCTCGGAGCTGTTCCCAGTTCCGTGCTCCTCCCCCGAAGAGCGTCACGGTAGTCGGCGCAAGGAGATACTCCAGGTTGGAGTCATACAACCGGCGGTACATCAGGCGGACCATCTCACCCACCATGTTCCGGTAGAGCGCTTGGGCGCATATGAGCGATACCGACTCGTATGCCAGCAACGAAACAAGCGCCGGTACGATCGTGAGCACCTCGGAGATATTGGTTAGCCGCAAGGGCCCCAATGCAACTTCCCCCGTCTTCGCGCCCTTGAGCAGAACGAATCCCGTGATGAGGGCAGCCAAGAGCAGGGTGCTGCGTCGCAGCGACTGCATGAGTTCGCGCCAGGTAGTGAGGAGCGCCTCGAGGTATCGCTGCCCAAAGGCGCCGATCATCTCTTCGTCAAAGCCACGTTGGACACGCTCGCGAAGAGGTGGTGTCCACGCAACATCTCCCCCGCGCCCGAGCACGGAGAGCAACTCTATGACGCGATGCGGACGGGCTGGCATTGCCGAACGCGAGTTCCATCGCAGCCGGCAAGGACAGGGACACCGTGCCTGTCGGCACGCTGGGTAGCATTAGACGAGTAAGCGGCTTGGAGCATTTGAGATGAGCGACTACGTGGTGATCTACGAGCAGGCGGATGACGGGGCTTGGGGTGCGTACCTCCCCGACCTACCCGGTGTTATGGCGCTCGGCGCGACACGCTCAGAGGTCGGCGAGCGCATCGAGGAGGCGCTTGCCGCGTACGCCGACGACCTGCGCAGGAGAGGCGGATCGCTGCCGGCGCCGCACCACGCGGCCGGAACCGTTGCAGCTTGATCCGGCGTCTGCTGCCTGGCAACTACGCCAAAGACAGGCACGGCGCGCACACGACAGCGGGGTTTGCGCAACGTACGGCCTCTCCACCACTAGCTCGATGCTCGAACCCCCGACCTGCGGGTTCCGGCATCCTCGGCGACCCGCCGCCGCTCGGCGGCCGCATGGTCGAGCAGAAACGGAATCGTCAGCTGGTGAATCGGAGTCGCCGCCGCCCACACGACGCCCCCGAGCCGGCGGTCCGTCCGCACAAGCGTCGTGTGAACCACCCGCGCACCCTCGACCTGCACCACGAGCCGCGCCGTCAGTAGCGGCGAGCCCGTCGCGAGGACGATCGCCGGTGGCGTGCTCGAGAGGATCCGCCACCCAAGCACGCTCGACGGAGTTGCTCGCGGCACGAGCCGGAGCCGCAGGGCCAGGCGCCACCCGGCCACGATCACCAGTCGCACCGCCGTCGGCGCCCCCTCGAAGGTCGCCCGTGCCCACTCCTCCGCGCTGGCATCCGTGACGGCCGTATCAATCGCGCACGCGTAGGTATACGACGGGTTGTCCAGGCCGCCAAGCGAGCGAGCCGTCTCTGATACGTCGGTACGTCGCGCGTCCATCTCTACGCATTATCCCACTGACCGGACCCTCCGGGCCGAAAGTGTGCGGTTAGCCCCCAACCTAATTGCACCGAACAGATAGGGCCAGAGGCTGACCCCCCAGACCGCGTCGAGACCCACGAAGCTCTCCCCGCGCGTCAGCCCACGACGACAGAGGCCGTCGCCCCACCGGCCTCCTCCCCTACCGGCGAGACGAGTCTCCCCGCAAGCGGCAGCCCGAGCAGCGCCACGACGCCCATCGCGATGAACGCGGCGAGTGGATGGTGCACCAGGGCCTGCACGAGCAGCGCGATGACGAGCCCGCCGAGGTTGCCCGCCATCCACACGATCGCCCCGGCGGTGCCCGCGGCGGCGCCGGCGAGCTGCTCGGCGGCGGTCAGGATCACCGGCAGCGCCGGCAGCAGCACGACGCCCATCGCGACGAGCGCGAGTGCGCGCAGGCCCAGCCACGGCGTCGCCCCGAGCAGCACGCAGCCGAGGCAGGCGACGAGCACGGCCGCGCGCATGAAGCCGCGCTCGGCGTGCCGGCGGTCGACGAGCGGCGGCAGCACCGCGCAGCCGACGATCCCCGCGATCACCATCCCGACGAGCAGCGCGCCGGCGGCGGTTTCGGAGACGCCGGAGGGGTGCAGCAGCGTCTGCAGCCACGTGGCGAGCGCGACGAAGATGCCGAAGCCGAGGAACACGAGCCCGCACAGCGTGCGCATCGGCGGCAGCGCCCACAACGCTCGCGCGGCGCTGCCCTCGATCGCCGCGTGCTCGGTGCTCGCGTGCCCGGGCCGGCGCAGGGCGACCGCGAGCGCGATGGCGGGGAGCACGGCGAGCGCGGCCTCGAGCACCAGCAGCCGCTCGAGCTGTCCGTGCGCGCCGAGCGTCGGCCCGAGCAGCAGCGCCAACAGCATCCCGACGAAGTTGCCCGCCGAGCCGAGCGCGATACCGCTCGCACGCTCGTGCGCCGGCAGGTACTCGCCGGCGAGCTTGCTGACCGCGCTGAGGACGACCGGCTGGGCGATCGCGACCAGCACCTGGCCGGCCATCGCCCACGCGAACGTCTCACCGCCCAGGCGCACCAGCCCGCCGAGCGCGACCAGCGCGCCGCCGGCGGCCAGCGACGGGCGAAACCATCGATCGAGCAGGATCCCAGCGGGGATCGCGAGCACCACGTAAAGCAGCGGGAAGATCTCCGCGAGCCAGCCGACGGCGCCGACCGACACGCCGTAGCGCCTTGCCGTTTCGGTCGTGATCGCGGCGTAGGTGAGCCACAGGATCTGCGTCGCCGCGCACACCAGCCCGTATGCGCCGATCACTTGCCAGCCGCTTCTCTTCATGAGGTTTGCGCCCGCGGAGTCACGATTTCCAAGCCCTTCGACGGTCGATCGCGGGCGCGAAGCCTATTGCACCTGCAGTGCCTCCTCCCGCCGCGCGATCTCCTCGCGTACGAGCGGCGCGACCTCGGTGCCGAACAGCTCCATCGAGCGCAGCACGTCGCTGTGGGCGACGGCGCCGACGCTCATCTGGCCGATGTAGCGGTCGTTTCCGAACAGCTCGTGCTCGTAGAGGATCTTCTCGGCGACCTGCTCGGGCGAGCCGACGGCGAGCGCTCCGTCGGGCGCGCGCAGCGCTTCGTACTCGGGCCGCCCGGACGCGCGGCCAGCCGCGCTCGCGCCCGATGCGGTTCATCATCGCGAGGTAGGAGGCGGCGAAAGCGGAGTCGGCTGCCGCGGAGCTCGCGCCGACGAACGCGTGCGTGTTGATCGCGACGCGCGTCTCGGATCGGTCGTGGCCGGCGCTGGCGGCTGACTCGCGGTAGAGCTCGACGAGCGGCGCGAAGCGCGCCGGCTGGCCGCCGATGATGGCGATCGTCAGCGGCAGCCCGAGCGTGCCGGCGCGGACGACCGACTGCGGCGAGCCGCCGACGGCGACCCACACGGGCAGCGGCTGCTGCACCGGCCGCGGCCACACGCCCGCGTCGTCGAGCGCCGGGCGATGGCGGCCCGACCAGGTCACGCGCGTCGTGCTCGCGCAGCGCGAGCAGCAGCTCGAGCTTCTCGGCGTACAGCTCGTCGTAGTCGTCGAGGTCGTAGCCGAACAGCGGGAAGGACTCGATGAACGAGCCGCGCCCGGCCATGATCTCGGCGCGCCCGTTCGAGAGCAGGTCGACCTCGGCGAAGTCCTGGAAGACGCGCACGGGGTCATCGGAGCTGAGCACGGTGACGGCGCTCGAGAGCCGGATGCGCTCGGTCCTGACGGCGGCGGCGCCGAGCACGACGGCGGGCGAGGAGACGAGGAAGTCCGGGCGGTGGTGCTCGCCGATGCCGAACACGTCGAGCCCGAGCTGGTCGGCGAGCTCGACCTCCTCCATCAGATCCTGCATGCGCTGGCGCGGGCTGACGCCGCTTGCGAGATCCGCGAACGTGGCTAGGCCGAGTTCCATCGGTCCAGCGTAGCAACTAGTAGTTGTCTACGCAACTACCTCCGGCAAGGCGGCATCGCCGTGATCGGTGCCCACGCGCTCGCGCATCTCCCACAGCGCGCGTCGCTCGTCGAGCGTCAGCAACCGCCAGCGCTCGACGCCCGGCACCCATGTGTACACGCGCGCGTCGAGCGCGCTTCGCATCCCCGCGAGCAGCTCGAGCGTCTCGCGCGTGTCGGCCCCTTCGGCGAGCACCTGCGCGCTCATCACGTCGACGACCTTGAACGTCCTCGGGGCGGGCGGCTCGGGCGCCTGCACGGGGCGCGGCGGGCGCTCGAAGGTGACCGTCGCGAGCTCTCGCTCGGCGCGCGCGGGTTTGGGCTCAAGCGGCGCGATGTGCGCGCCGGTGCCCTTCGTCTCGGTGTCGAGGATCCACGTCTTTGCCACACCCTCAATTTAGAGCGTGCGCGACGCGCGCCGGCGGGCTGAGCGTGTAGGCGCCGCGCTCGATGTGGGCGGTTCGGCGGCGGAAGCTGCTCCACAGCCACGGCCACTGGTTGGGGTCGTTGCCGTTCTCGTCGACGTACCAGCTGGTGCAGCCGGTGTGCCAGACGGTGTGCGCGAGCGCGGCGCGCAGCTCGCGGTCGAAGCTCTGGCTGGCCTCGCGCGTGACCTCGATGCGACCGGCGTGGCGGCGCTCGAGCTCGCCGAGGGCGGCGATCACGTGCTGGACGCCGGCCTCGAGCACGTAGATGGCCGAGCCGGTGCCGCCGTTGGTGTTGGGCCCGTAGAGCAGGAACATGTTGGGGAAGCCGGGGACGCTCATGCCGAGGTACGCGTGGGGCACGCCGGCCCACTCCTCGGCGAGCGTGCGCTCGCCGGTGCCGACGACGTCCATCGGCGCGACGAAGCCGTGGGTCTGGAAGCCGGTGGCGAGCACGAGCACGTCGGCGGGCCGCTCGCTGCCGTCCCGCACGAGCACGCCGCCGGGCGTGATCTCGGCGATCGCGTCGGTGACGAGCTCGACGTTGGGCTTGGTGAGCGTGGGGTACCACTCGTCGGTGAGCATCAGCCGCTTGCAGCCGACCTCGTCCGTGGGCGTGACCGCCTCGCGCAGCCGCGGGTCGGCGATCGCCTGCGCGATCTGACGTCGGCCGAGCGCGCGGAACGGGGCGAGCAGCCAGCTCTGCGAGGTCATGCCAAGCGCGCCGATCTCCATGAACGCGAAGATCGCGGCGCGGTCGAGCCGCTGCAGCGCGGGGTAGCGCTCGAACAGGCGCTGCGCGCGCTCGGAGTAGGGGAAGTCCATCTTCGGGATCGTCCAGCCGGGCGAGCGCTGGTAGACGTCGATGTGCTCGACGAGCGGCTGGATCGCGGGCACGGCCTGGATCGCGCTACAGCCGGTGCCGATGACGGCGACGCGCTTGCCGGCGAGCTCGACGTCGTGGCGCCACTGCGCGGTGTGAAACGCGGGGCCGGCGAAGCTGTCGAGGCCGGGGATCGAGGGCAGCTTGGGGACGGAGAGCTGCCCGCAGGCGGTGATCAGCACGTCCGCTTCGTGGTTGCCGTCGCTCGTTTCGAGCAGCCACGTGTCGCGGTCCTGTTGCCAGTGCGCGCGCGTGACCTCGACGTTCGTGTGGATGCGCTCGAGCACGCCGTGGCGGCGGGCGACGTCTTCGAGGTACTCCTGGATCTCGGCCTGGGGCGCGAAGCGCCGCGACCAGCTCGGGTTGGGCGCGAACGAGAGCTCGTACAGGTGCGAGGGCACGTCGCAGGCGGCGCCGGGATAGGTGTTGTGGTTCCACGTGCCGCCGACGCGCTCGCCGCGGTCGAAGACGGTCACGTCGTGGTAGCCGGCGCGGCGCAGCATGACGGCGGCGGCGACGCCGCCGAAGCCCGCGCCGACGACAGCGACCGATCTCGACAGGCCGCCACGCCCGTTGACGTGCGGAACGCCACCCACGTCGTGAACACTACTCTCGTGCGCGATCGCTCCTGGCCTGGAGTGCGAGCCCGGCTTCGCGAGCGCTACGCTGCGACACATGGCCTCGGGCTGGCCGACGCTGCCGGCGTATGAGCAGTGGAGCGAGACGTGCGACACGGTGCACGCGCTGACGCAGGTGCTGGGCAAGTTCGCGGTGGCGCTCGCGCCGCCGGAGCCGGAGTTGCAGCACGCGGCGCTGCGTCTGACGGCGCGCGGCTGGGAGACGCTGGCGCTGCCGGCGCCGAACGGCTCGGGCGCGCTGGTGGTGACGCTCGACCTGCGCGCGCACGAGGCGCTGGTCGAGCACAGCGACGGGCGCACGCACCGTGTGGCGCTCGCGCGGGGCGTGGCGGTGGGCGCGGTGACGCGCGAGCTGCTGCAGGCGGCGCGCACGTTCGCGGGAGCGCTCGAGATCAACCCGGCGCCGCAGGAGGTGGCGTGGAGCGTGCCGCTGGACGAGGACGACGAGCACGCGAGCTACGACCCCGCGCTCGTCTCGAGCTACTTCGCGGCGGCGACGCAGGCGGCGCTGGTGCTGGGCGCGTTCCGCGCACCGTATCGCGGCCGCTCGACGCCGGTGAACGCGTGGTGGGGTTCGTTCGACCTGGCCGTCAACCTGTTCTCGGGCGAGCCGGCGGAACCGCCGTCGCGGGACTTCATCATGCGCAACGCGATGGACGCGCAGGAGGTGGCGGTCGGCTGGTGGCCGGGCGACGCGCGCTACGGCCGGGCGGCGTTCTACGCGTATGCGCACCCGGCGCCGGAGGGGTTCGCGGCGGCGACGCTGGCGCCGCCGGCGTCGCGCTGGGAGGCGGATCTCGGCGAGTACGTGCTGGATTGGGATGATGCGATCTCGGCGTCGGACCCCCACGAGGCGGCGCTGTCGTTCGCGCGGACGGCCTTCCGTCACGCGTGCGCGTTGTGCGGCTGGGACGCGACGCTGGCGGGCAGCGCGGACAGCTCGCCGCCGCCGCTCGTTTGAGTAGACGGCTGATAGCGTCGGCGGGCGATGGCGATCGCGAACATCCACGAGGGACCGACGTATGAGCTCGCGGTGGGCCACCTCGACGGTGTGTGGCGCGACCTGGGGCGCCAGATCGGAACGCGCACGGTGGGCGTGCGCCGCATCGAGATCGCCGCCGATCGCTTCTCCACCCCGGTGCACGACCACGGCGCGGACGAGGAGATCTTCTTCGTGCTCGGCGGCGATGGGCTGCTGTGGCAGGAAGGCAAGACATACGCGGCCGCGGCGGGGGACTGCATCGTGCATCGTCCGAGGCGCGGCGCGCACACGCTGCGCGGGGGCGCGGGCGGGCTCGACGTGCTGGTGTTCGGCCAGCGGCGCGACCCGGCGCTGACGGCGCTGCCCCGCGCGGGCGTGGCGTGGTCGTTCCCGCGCTGGGTGGAGCTCGCCGCCGGCGACAGCCCGTTCGCGCGCGAGGCGGCGAGTGGCCCGCCGGAGTGCCCGGAGCCGAGCGCCGAGCGCCCGCGCAACGTGGTCGCGCTCGAGGACGTGGAGGCGAGCTTCGACGGCCGCGCGCGTCGCGTGGGCAAGGCGGCGGGCGCTGAGACGAGCGGGCTGAACCACGTGGTCCTGCCGGGCGGCGGGCAGGGCGCGCCGGCGCACTGTCACTCCCTGGAGGAGGAGATCTTTTTGATTATCAATGGGGGTGGCGTGTTGGAGTTGTGGGGCCGGGGTTCGTCAGCGCCGGAGGAGCACCCGCTGCGGGCTGGCGACGTTTTCTCGCGCCCGGCGGGGACCGGCGTGGCGCACTCGCTGCGCGCGGGCGCCGACGGCCTGACGTACCTGGCGTACGGCACGAGCGAGCACAGCGACATGTGCTTCTACCCGCAGTCCGGCCGTGTGTCGATCCGCGGCCTGGGCATCGCGCTGCGCTCGCCGGAGATCGAGATCCTGCCCGATCTCTGAAAGAACCCCGCGCCCGATGGTGCAACTGCGCGGGCGCGCTGCCGGCGGCGCTCGAGGCCGCCGCTGGCTCCTACCGCCGCGGTTTCATTTTCGACCACTCCGCCTTGTGCACGCGCTTGGCGGCCTGGTAGTCGGCGAGCGCCTGCGGCGAGTCGACGTCTCCGAGCGTGGGGTGTGCCGGGCACTAGCTCGTCGGCGACCGCCGACCCCGTAGCGCTTTGCGAGCACCGCGCCGAGCGACTTGACCTTCATCTCGCCGAAGCCCGGCAGCGCGGCGAGGTTCGCGCGAAGCTCGGTCGCGTCGGCGGCGTCGGTCCAGACACGCGCGGCTTCGCCGTCGTAGCGGTCGCGCACGTACACCGCGAGCTCGTGCACGCGCTGGGCCATCGAGCCGGGGAAGCGGTGGATCGCCGGTTTCTCGCGGAACAGCGGCTCGAGGTCGGCGGCGGCCAGCGTGGAGGCGGCGAGCGAGCCGAGTCGCTCGCGCAGCACGAGCGGCCCGGCGAACGCCTTTTCCACGGTGACCTGCTGATCCAGCCGAACCCGATCAGCAGCGCCATCGGATCCGATGCGATCAGAGCGTTCGCCTCGTCGGAGTCAGTGAAGTACAGGCGGTCGGGCACCTATCAATCCTATAGGCGGTGCCGTCGGGCGGTGCGGGTCGCTGGACGCACGGCCGGTTGTCAACCTGCGGCGATCGCGCCGATCATCGGCCCACGACCGTCGGCGATGCCGCCGCGGCGGCGACATACAGGACGGCCTGCACCCGCGCGACGGCGCCGACGGCGGCGTCGGGCGGCAGCAGCTCCGGGTGGTGCAGCGGGCGCGTGGCGAAGCCCTCGGCGCCGTCGAGCCCGACGAACGCCATCGCCAGCGGCGCGAGCGCGCCGAAGAAGGCGAAGTCGTCGGAGCCGCACGAGCGCCACTCGGCGCCGCTGTGGCGAAGCCCGCGCGTTGCGAGCAGCTCGCGCGCGCGGCTGACGATCTCGCGCGTCGTTCTCGAGCGCCGGCTCGCCGGGCAGGAGCTCGACGCTCGCGCGGCAGCCGTGCGCCGCCGCGACGCCGCTGGGCCACCTCCTCGACGAGCTGCGCGCAGCGCGAGCCGGTCCTGCGGCCGGTGGGCGCGCAGCGCCCCGCGCGCGTGCGTGCGCTGCGGGGATCACGTTCTCGGCGCTGCCCCCCTCGAGCACGCCGACCGTCAGCGACGCCGGGCCGCAGCGGGTCGATGCGCCTGCCGAGCTGCGCGTGCAGCGCGACCACCACCTGGGCGATCGCGAGGATCGGGTCGCGCCCGCGGTGCGGGTAGGCGCCGTGCGAGGGCTCGCCCTCGACGGTGATCTCGAACGCGTCGCACGACGCGTTGACGGTGCCGGGGTCGAGCGCGACCGCGCCCCACGCGCAGCTCGGGGTGCACGTGCGCGGCGACGACCGCCGCCGGCGCGAGCGCTCGCGAGCGGACCCTCGCGCGAGCTGCTGGGCGCCCGACGGATAGGCCTCCTCGCTCGGCTGGAAGACGGCGAGCAGCGGCGCCGGCAGCGCGTCGCGCGAGCTCGTGCGCGGCACGCGTCGAGCGCGACCAGCGCCGCCATGTGCACGTCGTGCCCGCACGCGTGCATCGCCTCGCCGCGTGGCCGCGAACGGCGCGCCCGGTGCGCTCCCGCATCGGCAGCCCGTCGAGCTCCGCGCGCACGGCTATCGCGCAGCGCTCGGCTCGCCGCCGCGTGCAGTCACCGACGCGCGCGAGCCGGCCGGTGCCGGCGACGCGCTCGCACGCGACGGGCAGCTCGGCGGCGACGCTCGCCGCGGTGCGCTCCTCGCGCGTGCGCGAGCTCCGGGCTCGGCGTGCAGGCGCTGGCGCAGCGCGACCGCGCGCGGAAGCTCGCGCTCGATCGCCCTCCAGCAGGCGCGCCAGAAGCCGCGTCGTCAGTAGATCGCGGCATAGCGCCGGCAGACCTCCTCGAGGTCGACATCCATGGCGGCGGCGAGCTCGGCGCGCTTGACGCTCATGTACGCGTCGTACAGCAGCGGCGTCATCCAGCCGCGCACGGTGGCGTCCTCGGCGAGCGCCTGCAGCGACTCGCTCGAGCGTCGCCGGCAGCGCGCCCACGCCGAAGCGCTCGGCCTGCTCGCTGTCGAGCTCGACGGGGTCGCGGTCGAGCAGCGGCGGCGCGGGCAGCTGCGTCGCGCACGCCCTCGAGGCCGGCCCGCAGGATCGCGCCGAGCGCCAGGTAGGGGTTGGCGGCTGGCGTCGGCGCCGCGGTACTCGAGGTGCAGCTGGCCGGCGGGGTCGGCGTCCGCCGAGCTCGACCACGGGCGGGATGCGCAGCAGCGCCTCGCGGTTGCGCTGCGGCGAGGCACACCGCGCCGGCGCTCCAGCGGTGGGGCTGCAGGCGCGCGCCCGAGACGGGGCTCGGGGCGGTGAGCGCGCTGAGCGCGCGCGCGTGGCGCAGGATGCCGGCCGCGAAGCGCCCGCCGAGCTCGCTCAGGCACGCGGGCCGGGCGGCGTCGTAGAGCAGCGGAGTCGCCGTCGCCGTCGAGCAGGCTGAGGTGGATGTGCACGCCGTTGCCCGCCTGCTGCGGGGTCGAGCAGCGGCGCGAAGCTCGCGCGCATGCCCTGCCGGCGGGCGATCTCGCGCACGACCTCCCGCAGCACGACCGCGCGGTCGGCGCTCGCGAGGCCCTCGGCTGGCCGCCACCGGGATCTCGAACTGGTGCGGCGCGTACTCGGCGAAGAAGCGCTCGGGCTCGACGCCGGCCTCGACCAGCGCGCCCATCACGCGCTTCGGGGAAGGGCTCGACGCGGCGCAGCGCGTCGAGCGTGAACGGCAGCGCCGGCGGTGATGGCACTGCCGGCGGAACGGAGCTCGGGCTCGAGGGCAGTGATCCCGCGATTGCTGGGCGCCGGGCCGCGCTCGCTACGTCGAGCAGCTGGAACTCGTGCTCGAAGCTCGCGACGCACGCGCGCGCCCAGCTCCCGCTCGAGCGCGCCCAGCGCCTCGCGCAGGAAGCCGCGCGGGCAGCACTCCCACGGCCGGCCGTCGGTCTCGACGATGTCGCACAGCAGCAGCTCCAGCGCGCCCGCCTCGCCGTCGGCACGCGCACGAGCACGCGCGTGGCGGCGTCGGGCAGCAGGCGCAGGTCGCCGGTCGAGCCGAACGGGTTGGGCTCGGCGACCGGCCCGAGCGGCGTGAGCGCGTGGTTGGCGGGCACCCAGCCGACGCCCGCGCGCAGGTGCTCGTCGAGCTCGCCGGCCGAGCACCGAGCGCCCGCGCACGATCGCGCCGAGGTCGCAGCAGACGAGCGCGACCAGCTCGGCCGCGCTCACGCGGCGTCTCGACGGCTCACGGTGCCGTTGTCCCACACGCCCTCGCGCAGCCCGAGCGCGCCGCGCGCCCGCGCGCACGCGCGCGGCGTCCTGCGCGCGAGCTCGACCACGATCATGCCTCCGGCGGGCATGTCGCGGCGCTCGAGCGCCGCCGCCAGGCGCTCCGCGGCTGCAGGTGCACGCCGCCGTCGCCGAGCGCGGGGTAGGTGTCGGCGACGGCAGTACAGGCTGCCGCGCGGCCCGCGCACGCGCCCGACGACGCACGCGAAGTGCCCGACGTCCCAGTCCGGTGCGCGGGCCGGCGCAGCTCGCCGTCGAAGCAGGTAGGCGAGCAGCTGGCTCGACGCTCGGGTGCCCGCCCCACAGATGGCGGGTGGCGAAGTTGGCCACGAGCGTCACCGGGTGCTCCGAGCGCGGCGGCGAGCTCGAACAGGCCGGCGAGCGTGCCCGCGCTCCAGGGCCCGGTGTAGGGGATCGCGCTCGAGCGCGCCGCGCCGAGCAGCTGCGCGATCGCGTCGAGCAGTCCTGCCGCGGTCGTCCCCGAGACGTCGGCGTCCTCGATCGTCGGCAGCGAGAGCCGGTAGTCGCGCCGTCCGCGTTCGCCATGCGGAAGCGTGCCCGGCCTCGCGCGCTCCCGAGATCGACGCTCCCGGCGGCAAGCGCCACGGCGTCCTGGTCGAGCGGCTCGCCGTCGCGCTCCTCGATGCCGGCGGCGCGCAGCGCCAGCGCGCCGCAGAACGCCCCGCACAGATCGTCGCGCTGGGGCAGCTCGCGGGCGTGCACGGCGAGCAGCTCCCGTGCGCCCGGCAGAGCAGCGTCATCTCCAGCGGTTCGGGCCTTGGCATGAGCTCAATCTACAGCGGCTGTGGCGCATCCGTCCGGCGTTCGCGCGACCACGCTCGGCCCTGTGCGAGGCGCATGAGCTGGCGGCCGGAGGTCCCGATGCATGCTCGCAAACGACGTCTGCCTGTGCTAGGAAACGCCGTGCTGAGTTGCAAACAGTTGTCTGCTTCTGCTTGACAGAACTCGGAGGGTCTGTGATAGTACGAACCGTATGGCCCGGAGAGCCGAACTCTCCCAGGCAATGGCAATAATGTACGCAGTGCGTCTGCGATCAACAAGCTCGACATCCTGACGGCCGGTTACCAATCGACAAAGGAGCGGTGAGACACGCATGCAGCGCATTACGCTGTTCTGGTGGTCCTGCTGCAGCGTTCGCGATCGTCGGCGTCGAGGCCGTCTCTGTCTCTGCGAACGGCCATGAATTCATCGCGAGCAAAACCGGCAAAACGAAAAGCAAACAGACCAACACGCAGATGTTCAAAACCGCCGCGGGCACGATCGAATGCTCGAAAGTCACCGGGACCGGCAAAATCGCAGAAGGCCTCTCGGTCACGCACAAAGAAGTGTTCACGCTACAGCGGCTGCAGTGCCTTTGGCAGCAAATGAAAGTCTCGGCCGCGCACTTCGAATTCAACGCCAACGGGCCGGTGAAGCTCGAAAAACGAAGTCATCATCGAACCCGACCAACGAAGAATGCGAAGTCAGGATCGCACCGCAGACGCTCGAAAAGCGACGTACGAAAACAAATCCGGCGGCAAGGTCCTGGCGGAAGCGAGCGCCGTGGGCAATCCACTCGAAAGGGACCGGCGGCTGCCTGCGGAAGCACGGAAAACCTCGAAGGCAGCTACAGCGGCACGGCGCTCGGCGAACTCGAAGGCGGTACGCTCGAATGGAAATAGCCGCCGTCGCGGGGGTAGTGGAGGGGAAGGGCGAGGCTCGGAGGCCGCCTGCAGGCGGCTGCCGGGCCTCGAGTCGGGGGGCTCCGCATGGACCGTAGCGGCGCGGCTGGAATGGCGCGGGGCTAGACTACGGCCGCGCAGAGGAGGCACGATGCGCGGAAAGCCGCTCCGCGCCGGATCGATCGACCACGCTGCCCTGCGTCCGCGGCGCATGCCTGCTCGTGGTTGCGGCGATCTGGCTGGGCGGCTCTGCGGCGCCCGCAGCCGCGGAGAGCTGCCCCAACGCCCAGTTTCGCTCCGGCCCCTCCGAACGCCTGCCCGACTGCCGCGCCTACGAGCAGGTCTCGCCCGTCGAAAAGGACGGGCAGGACGCCGTGACGCTGCGTGCCGCTGCAGCCCGCGCAGAGCTCCGCCGTGCGAAGCCGGCGAACCGTGTACGATCGCGTACATGAATGTCGGGGCGGCGTTTGGCGGCGCGCCGGGGAACGAGTTCCCCAACGCATACCTGGCCACGCAGGGGCGCCGGCGGCTGGCAGACGACGCCGCTCTCGCCGCCGACGCCGCAGGCGCCGGCGAACAGCCATGCCGCGCGTCAGCGTACGCCTTCTCGGAAGACCTCTCGCAGGCGGTCCTGCGCGTCCCGCTGCAGCAGCTGACCGCAGGCGCGCCGGCCGGCGTCTACAACCTGTTCCTGCGCCAGCCGGGCGGCGGCTACTCGCTCGTCACCGCGAGCGCTCCGCCGGAACCGCCCGCAGCCGGGCTGCGGCTCGCTGCTTCGAAGAAGAGGACGTGCCCGCGTTCGCCGGCGCCTCCGAGCGACTTCAGCCACGTGATCTTCGAGGCGAACGACAGCCTCGTCGACAGGTGCGCCCGGCGGAGCGTGATCGAAAACCTCTACGAAGAGGTCGCGCGGACACGTGCGGCTCGTCGGGAGTCCTTCCCGGACGGCGCGATCGCCGCCGCAGGGCGCGACGGCCGGCGGCGGCGATCCACGCGGTCAGCGAACACGCGCGCGAGCTCGCACACGCGATCTCGCAGGACGGGTCGCATGTGCTGTTCGAGGCGGCGGCCGACGGCGGCGGCCCCGACCCGCGCAGGCAGGCAAGACGCGAGCTCTACGACCGCATCGACGGCGCCGCGACCGTCGAGGTCTCCGCGCCCGCACCCGGCGCCGAACCGGCCGACTGCGAAACCGCGGACACGTCTGCGACCGCCGGGCCCGCGCAGTTCTGGGCGGCCTCGGCGGACGGCTCGCTCGTCTACTTCACGAGCAAAGCTGCGCTGACGAAGGAGTCGTACACGGGCGCCGAAGAAGCAGCGGGAGGAGAAGACCCCGGCAACGACCTCTACCGCTACGACGTCGAAACGGGCACGCTGACCGATCTGACGGCCGACTCACCAGAGACGCGGACGGCGCGGAGCGTCGCTCGGCGTGGTCGGCGCTCCGAAGACGGCTCCTACGTGTACTTCGTCGCCGAAGGCGACTCGGCGCGGCGGACGCGGCAGAGCGGGCAAGCCCGAACCTCTACGTGTGGCACGAGACGGCCGCAGGCGTCGGGCACGGTGGCGTTCATCGCCACGCTGGCGAGCGCCGAGCGAGCGAAGAAGCAGGAAAACATCGAAGCGATCGGCAGTCGGGCCGCGTTCGAATATCACAGCGACGTCGCCGACTGGACGAGCCGCCCGACGGCGTCCCAGGCGTATGTGACGCCCGACGGCAGGCACCTGGCGTTCATGTCGGTCGAGCCGCTGACCGGCTACGACAACGAAGACCAGGCGACCGGAGTCGCCGATCACGAGGTGTTCGAGTACAGCGCCGAAACGGGGCAGCTCGCGTGCGCGTCGTGCGACCCGAGCGGCGCGCGGCCGCTCGGCAGCGCGTTCATCGGCGCGAGGCTGAGCGAACGGGCGAGCACGCCGTTCCACCAGCCGCGCAGCCTCAGCGACGACGGCAGTCGCCTGTTCTTCACCTCTCCCGATCCGCTCGTGCCGGCGTCTCGGGCGGCAGCGACGAAGGTCTTCGAGTACGAGGACGGCGCAGTCGCAGCTCGATCTCCGGCACGCGAAAGCGGGGGCGACGCCGTCTTCCTCGACGCGAGCGCGAGCGGCGACGACGTGTTCTTCGCCACTCGCGAACGGCTCGCGCCGACCGACACGGACGAACTCGTCGACGTCTACGACGCGCGCGTCGACGGAGGTCTGCCGCGGCAGCCGCCCGGCGCTGATGTCGTGTCACGGGCAGCGCCTGCCAGGAGCCGCTCGACCCGCCGCCGTCGTTCGCCGCGGCCGCTTCGGCGTCGTTCGCCGGCGCCGGGAACCTCGCGTCCGCCGGCTCGCCTGCGAGAGCCGACGCGCAAGCAGCTGCTCGCGCGCGCGCTCGCCAGGTGCAGGAAGCTGAGGAGCACGGCAAGCGGCGCTCGGCCTGCATCGGACGCGGCGGAGCGGACGCTACGCGCCCAGAGCCAGACGCGCGCCGTCGCGGCTCCGTGCCGGCAGCGCAGCCGGCCGCGAAGGTGAGCGGTCGCGCGCCGCCGTCGCGTCGGCGGCGATCCGCTCGAGATCAGGCTTGGTGCGGCTGGCGTGCGCTGCTGGCGGTGGTGTTCATCCTCGACGCGGCGCGAGCTGGCTCGGCGAAGGCGGCTCCGCGAGCCCGCACTGGAGCATCGTCTCCGAGTCCGCAGCCCACCTACTTCACGGCGGGCGACACATCCGACGCCTACGTGCTGATCGTGCGCAACGACGGCGCCGCTGTCGACCACGCACGGCAGCGCGTGACCGTCACCGACACGCTGCCGAGCCGGGGTGACGGCGACGAGCGTCTCAGCCCGCGGCGAAGCGGCCAACGGCAACGGGCTGCCCAAATACGAAATGAAGTGCGCCGAAGAACCACGGACGCGACGGTCACGTGCACATACGAAGAAGACCTCGCGCACGGGGCGGTGCTGGCGGGGGCGACGATCGTCGTGACGATCACGGTCTCGGTGTCCGCCGAAGGACACGGTCGCTGGGCGCGAACGTCGGCGACGGTCTCGGGCGGCGGCGCGCCGAGCGCGTCGACGAGCGAGCGACGCCAGCGTCGATGCCGCGACCTGTCCCCTTCGGGCTCTCGCTCTTCGAGCTCGGCATCGCCGAGGAAAGCGGCGAAGCCGACACGCAGGCCGGCTCGCATCCGTACGAGCTCACCGACGAGCCTCGCCTTCAACGTCAGCGCGCGCGAAGCCGCCGCCGATCCGAAGCTCGCCGCTCGCGAGCTCCGCGCCGCAAGGACCTCGAAGTCGCGCTGCCGCCAGGGCTGATCGGCAACCCGAACGCAGTCCCGCAGCTGCAGCCAGCAGGCGTTCCTGGAACTGGAAGAGCTCGAACTGCCCGCTCGACACGCCAGGTCGGAACGGTGAAGCCGTTCTTCTACGGCTCGTTTCACTCGCGCGGTGTATCCCGTCTACAACGTCGTGCCGCCGCCGGGCGAGCCCGGCGAGCTCGGCTTCTCGGTGCCGGCATCGGGCACGTGCCGCTGTTCTTCCACGTTCGCGGCAACGGGGAATACGGCTTGACGGCGGCGCTCGAGCGACATCCCCGAGAGCCGGCCCGCTGCAGGGCGCGATCCTGACGCTGTGGGGCGTGCCGGCGGCGGCAGCCACGACCTCGAACGCGAAGGCACGCTGGGCGCAGGCGGCACGAGCACGACGGCGAATCCTGCAGCCCGTCGGTCAAAGTCGAAGGCGGGCGTGGAAATGCACGGGCTGCCCGAGCGGCATCGCGGCGAGGCCGTTCCTGACGCTCCCCGAGCCAGCTGCCAGACGAGCGCGACGCTCCCGGTCGGTCGTGGCAAACGACTCCTGGGAGCAGCCCGGCCGGCGCCGCTCGAATCGCTTCGCCGGCGAAGCCAGTCGCTCGCCGAAGCGATCACGGGCTGCGAACAGCTGTCGTTCACCCCGTCGCTGTCGCTCGCTCCGGAAACCACCCAGGCGGGCGCACCGAGCGGCTACACGATCGACCTGCACGTGCCGCAGAACGAAGACCCGCGGCGCTGGCCACGCCCGACCTGCGCAACGCGGTCGTGAGCCTGCCGGCCGGCGTCGTGATCTCGCCGTCGGTCGCCAACGGCCTGCAGGCCTGCTGCCGCGGAACAGTTCGATCCGCGAGCTCGCTCGCGCCCGCCACCTGTCCCGCCAGCTCGCAGATCGGGACCGTGAAGATCGCCACGCCGCTGCTGTCGAGCCCGCTGGAAGGCCAGATCTTCCTCGGCGAACCGGACTGCGCACCGTGCACGCCGGCCGACGCGCACGGAAGGCAGGCTGCTGCGCGCTGCTGCTGCAGGCGCAGGGCTCGGGCGTGACGGTCAAGCTCGAAGGCTCGGCGTCGATCGACCAGAGCACCGGGCAGCTGACGGTGACGTTCGACGAAAGCCCGCAGCTGCCGTTCGAAGAGCTGAAGCTGACGCTCGACGGCGGCGCGAACGCGCCGCTGGCCAACCCCTCCGACGCTGCGGCGTCGCCGCTGCGGCGCCAGCTCGCAGCTGACGCCGTACAGCAGCGAAACGCCCGCCGAACCCATCGAGCGAACCGTTCGAGCTCGAGCGGCTGCCCGCCGCCGCAGTTCGAGCCGTCGTTCGTGGCGGGCACGACCAACAACCAGGCCGGCGCCTTCAGCCCGCTGACGGTGACGCTGTCGCGCACCGATCAGGACGAGGACCTGCGGACGGCTCGCCGTGCGCCTGCCGCCCGGGCTGCTCGGCGATGCTCTCGCAGCGTGGCGCTCTGCGCCGAAGCCCCAGGCGCAGGCGGGCACGTGCGGCGCCGCAGAGCGAAATCGGCAGCGCGACGCGTCGGCGCCGGTCCGGGCCCCGACCCGGTGTTCCTCGACGGGCAGCGTGTACCTGACCGGGCCCTACGAGGGCGCGCCGTTCGGCCTGTCGATCGTGGTGCCCGCGGATCGCCGGTCCGTTCGACCTCGGCACGATCGTGCTCGGCGCGCGGATCGACGTCGACCCGCGCACGGCGGCGCTCACGATCACGAGCGATCCGCTGCCGCAGAGCCTCGACGGGATCCCGCTGCAGCTCAAGACGCGTCAACCTCGACATCGATCGCGCAGGCTTCGTCTTCAACCCGACCGACTGCCGGCCGCTGGCGATCGAAGGCACGCTCACGAGCATCGCGGGCGCGACCGCGCACCGTCTCGTCGCGCTTTCAGGCGGCCAACTGCGCGACGCTGGCGTTCAAGCCGAAGCTGAGCGCGCTCGCCCATGCGCAGACCGAGCAAAGCCGACGGCGCCTACCTGCACGTGCGGCTCGTCTCCGCGCCCGGCCAGGCGAACGTCGCGGCGCTGAAGGTCGACGTGCCCAGGCAGCTGCCGGTGCGTCTGAGCGACGCTGCAGAACGCGTGCGCCGCCGACGTGGTCGCCGCCAACCCCGCCGGCTGCCCGAGCGGCGTCGGTCGGTGGGCAGCGTCGACCGTCCTCACGCCGGTTCTGCGCCACGCGCTCGTCGGCCCGTGCTACCTCGTCTCACACGGCGGCGCGGCGATCCCCGGACCTCGAGTTCGTGCTGCAGGGCGACGGTGTCAGACGGTCGACATCGTCGGGCAGACGATCATCAAGCGCGGCGTCATCTCCGGCGTCGTTCAGGTCGCTCCCCGACGTGCCGATCTCGACGCTCGGCCTGGTGCTCGACGTCGGCCCGCACTCGCTGCTTACGGCGAACCTGCCGGCGGACGCGAACGGCAGCCTGTGCGGGCAGCGCCTGGCCATGCCGACCGCGATCACCGGCCAGAACGGCGCGGTGCTCAAGCAGACAGATCGAAGCTCGCCGTCTCGGGCTGCCCCAAGCGATCACCGCCAAGCGCAGGGCGTAGCGGGCGACGCGTCGCGCAAGGCGTAGGCTTCGACTTGACGATAAGCGCCGCAGGCGTCCCGCACGCCGACCGGAGGGACGCGACACATGAGCTGGGACTTCTCCACCGACCCCGACTTCCAGGAGCAGCTCGACTGGATGCGCGAGCTCGTGCGCGAGGAGATCTGGCCGCTCGAGTCGATCTGGCACGAGCTCGGGCTCGACGGCCTCGACGCGCGCGATGGCGCCGCTGCAGGAGCGCGTGAAGGAGCGCGGCCTGTGGGCGACGCACCTGCCGCCGGAGCTCGGCGGGCAGGGCATGGGCCAGGTGCGCCTCGGCCTCATGCACGAGATCCTCGGCACCTCCCCGATCGCGCCGCTGGCGTTCGGAAACGCGGCGCCGGACTCGGGCAACTCGGAGATCCTCGCGCTGGCGGGCACGCCCGAGCAGAAGGACCGCTGGCTGCACCCGCTGCTGGCCGGCGACCTGCGCAGCGCGTTCAGCATGACCGAGCCGAACACGCCCGGGCTCCGACCCGACGCAGCTGCGCACGCGCGCGGTGCGCGACGGCGACGGCTGGCGTGATCGACGGGCGCAAGTGGTTCACCTCGAACGGCTCGATCGCCGACTTCCTGATCGTGATGGCCGTCACCAACCCCGACGCGCGCCCCTCGCAGCGGGCGTCGATGTTCATCGTGCCGACCGACACGCCCGGCGTGGACATCCTTCGCGACGTGCCGACGATGGAGCATCCCTGGGAGCAGTTCGGCGGCTACGGCGGGCACGCGGAAATCGCGTACGAGGGCGTGCGCGTGCCCGCCGAGGCGCTGCTCGGCGGCGAGGGCGAGGGCTTCCTGCTCGCCCAGCATCGGCTCGTGCCCGGGCGCATCCACCACTGCATGCGCTGGCTGGGCGTGGCGCGGCGGGCGTTCGACATGATGTGCGAGCGCGCCACCTACCGCCACGCGCACGGCTCGGTGCTGGCCGACAAGCAGACGGTGCAGAACTGGATCGCGGACAGCGCCGCGGAGATGCAGGCGGCGCGGCTGATGACGCTGCACGCGGCGTGGGTGATGGACACGCAGGGCGCGCAGCGCGGCGCGCACCGACGTGGCGCTGGTCAAGTTCTACGGCGCGAAGGTGCTGCACGACGTGGTCGACCGCGCGCTGCAGCTGCACGGCTCGCTCGGCTACTCGACCGACCTGCCGCTCGAGCAGATGTACCGCTTCGCGCGCGCCGCGCGCATCTACGACGGCCCCGACGAGGTCCACCGCCAGTCGGTCGCCCGCCAGCTGCTGCGCGGCTACGCGCCGCCGGCGGACGACGTCCCCAGCGAGCACCTGCCGACGCGCCGCGAGCAGGCGCGCGAGCGCTTCGCGACCTGCTCGAGGCGGTCACGGCGAACGACTGACGTCATCCCTTGACAAAAGTCTAATATGCTGCATAGTTCTGGGCAGGGGGACACTTCCATGTGGGTGGGGGTTACTCGCGACGACGTCCAGCATCGGCAGGTGCCGCCACTCGCGCGCGAGCTCTCACGACGATGTCTGCAGCCGCGAACCCCTTCGACCACTTCGAATATCCGCCAGCGGAGAGCGGTAGCGGCGGGCATTGGGCCGCGGGGGCCCATTGGGCCGCGCGCGCGCCTCAGCGCCCGAACGATCGCTTCGACCTGAAGCTACTGCCGCGATCGCCCACCTGGCGGGACGAGGCGCCAGCACGCGACGCGCTCGCGCGTGTCGAGCGCGAGCCGTGGGTCGACCGCATGGCGAACGTGGACGACGGCGTGGAGGTGCGCCTCGCCGATCGCTGGCTCGAAGCGGCTGGCGCGCAGCTGCAGGAGGCCGACGCCGGTGACGAGCGGCTCGCGGAGCTCGCGCACGGGCAGCGCTTCTCCGTGCAGTTCTGCGACGTCGGCGCCAGCCAGGCGCTGCACGTGGGGCACCTGCGCAATCTCGCGCTCGGCAACGCGCTCGCCTCGCTGCTGGTGCAGGCCGGAGCGCAGGTCGAGCGCCGCAGCCTGATCCTCGACGAGCTCTCCGCGACGTCGCGGGCCGATGTCGACTGGCCGCTCGCGCGCGAGCAGACGCTGCAGCGATTGGGGATCGCCTTCGACAGGGTCTTCCTCGCGTGCGACTACCGTGGCGTGGCCGCCGAGCTCAGCGCTCGCGCGCTCGCACTCGGCCTGCAGCCGCTCAGCACCCACATGAGCGCCGTCGCGTATTGGCTGGAGGCGCCCGGGCTCCGGAACAGGACCTCAGTGCACATCTGCGGGGAGGAATGGATCTCGCAGGTCGCCGCCACGCGCGAGCTGATCGCTCAGCTGACCGCCGACGGTCATCCCCTGGCCGACGATGACCGTGAGTCGCATCCGACTCACGATGTCTTCCACGGGTCCGTATCCATGAGCGAGCTCGGAATCGCCTCCGGCGAGCAGAGCGAGCTGACGATCGACGAGCTCTGCGAATGGATCGAAGCGGAGATCGAGGCCGACCCGCGCTGCGAGGGCGCGCTCGCGCGGTTCGGGTCGCCTCAGAGGATCGCGGCGCAGGTCGCGCTCGGCTACCCGTTGGTGCGCCCGGCCAGGGAGCGTGTCAACCTGTTCGCCGAGAAGCTGCTGCGCACGCGCGAGAGCCCCGGATGGGATCTCGTGTGCGCTCGCACACGAGACGGACGCGCGCCGCCGCCGTCCGGCGCGCCCGCGCACGACCCCGACTACCGCTTCGCGGTCGTGCAGTCGGAGCTACACCGCCAGCAGCTGCGCCTCGCCGTCGAGCGCCTCGACCCAGGTCCGCTCGCGCGCCACGTCGTCGCGCTCGCGCGCTGGTACCTGCGGCGCGATCGCAGCGACGCCGTCGCGCGCGTCGTGTGCGCGGCGCTCGACCGCGGCGCCCGCGGGCTGGGCCTGGAGTAGGGGGAGCGACGCTCTACGCTGTCTCCAGATGGCAGCCGACGCCAAGCAGCTCCCGGCGCTCTTCGACCCGACCGCGTTCCGGACGTTCCGCTTCCTCGATCGCGAGCTCGACGCGCGCGGACACGTCACGCTCCGCTACGCGCTCGACGACGCGATCTTCTTCGTCGAGCGGTTCGACCTCCCCGTTCCCGCCAGCCGCGTGCACGAGGCTGACCGCGACCGCGTCAACGGCCTGCTCTCGCTGCTGCACTGGGTTGCCGGCGTCAGCTACTTCAAGACCGCACTGCCGCCGAGCGTTCTGTGCGAGGCCGGTACGCCCACGCCGGGCGCCGCCGCACTGCTCGAGGCGCTCTACTCCGAGGGTCTCGCCGAGCTCGCCTACACCAACCGCCTCGCCGGCCTGCCGCGCCCGCGCTTCCCCAGCGCGCCGTCGAGCGTGCGGGCGCCGGTGTCCGACGACGCCGGCGACCGGTCGGAGCGCGCCGGTGAGCCGTCGCGGCTCGACGCCGATCGGCAGCAGCCCTCGCGGGTGCTCGTTCCCGTCGGCGGCGGCAAGGACTCGGCGGTGGCCCTCGAGATCGTCAGGCGTTCTGGCTGCGAGCTCGCGCTGTTCTCGGTCGGCGACGCCGCTCCGATCGCACGCACGGTCGCCGTCGCCGGGCTGCCGCGCCTGCTCGCCACGCGCACGCTCGACCCGCGCCTGCCCGCGCTGAACGACGCGGGCGCGCTCAACGGCCACGTACCCGTCACCGCGATCGTCACCTGCGCGGCGCTGCTGACGGCCGCGCTGAACGGCTTCGACGCGGTCGCGATGGCCAACGAGCGCTCGGCCTCCGCCGGCAACGTCCAGTGGGACGGCGTCGATGTCAACCACCAGTTCAGCAAGGGCCTGCGCGCCGAGCGCCTGCTGAGCGCCGCCGTCGAGGAGCTCGCCCCCGGGATGCGGCTGTTCTCGGTCCTGCGCCCCGCCTCCGAGCTCGCGATCGCGCGGGCGTTCGCGCGCATGCAGCCCTACCACGCCGCGTTCACCAGCTGCAACGCGATCTTCCGCCTCGATCCCGCGCTGCGCGCGAGCTCGTGGTGCTGTGACTGCCCGAAGTGCCGCTTCGTGTTCCTCGCGCTCGCGCCCTTCAGCACGCCCGAGCACCTGCGCGAGGTGTTCGGGCGCGACCTGCTCGACGAGGACAGCCAGTTCGCGGGCTTCGCGCTGCTCACCGCGAGCGGCGGTCACAAGCCGTTCGAGTGCGTCGGCGAGGAGCAGGAGAGCCTCGCGGCGATCCGCCTGCTCGGCGACGATCCGCGCTGGAGCGCGCACCGCGTCGTGCGACGACTGGTCGCCGAGGTGCTGCCGCAGCATCCCGCCGACGTGGGCGACCCCGACGCGGTGCTCGCGCTCAGCGACGAGCACGCCGTGCCAGCCGCGCTGCTGGCGGACGTACGTGCGGTTCTCGGAGCTTGACGGCGCCCGCGTCGGCGTGTGGGGCGCCGGCCGCGAGATCGCGCTCGTTCGCCGATCAGCTCGCGCGTCGCCTGCCCTCCGCGCGGATCGTCGTGGCCGCGTTCGACGCGCCCCCGGGGGAAGACGTGCGCGACGCGCTGAGGGCGCCAGACGTACGGATCGTGACCGCCGCCCGCGGTCGCCACGGCGACGGCGAGGGTGAGGGCGAGCGCGACGGCGGCGGTGAGCGCGACGCCGGCAACGCGCTCGTCGCGGCGCTCGCCGGCTGCGACGTCGTCGTGCGCTCGCCGGGCGTGTCCGTCCACCGCGCCGAGCTGCGCGCCGTGCGCGACGCCGGGACCCCGGTCACGACCGCCACCTCGCTGTGGCTCGCCGAGCGTGGCGGCGAGGGCGTGATCGGCGTCACCGGCACGAAGGGCAAGAGCACCACCGCCGCGCTCACCTGTCACCTCGCGCGCGCCGCCGGGCGCACCGCGGAGCTGGCGGGCAACATCGGCGTGCCGGCGCTCGACCTGCTCGACCGCGAGCCGGCGGATGTCACCGTGGTCGAGCTCTCCAGCTACCACACCGCCGACCTCGAGATCGGCCCGGAGGTGGCGCTCGTGACGAGCCTGTTCCGCGAGCACACCGACTGGCACGGCTCCGAGGATGCCTACCGCGCGGACAAGCTGCGCCTGCTGGGCCTGCCCGGGGTGCGCGTGGCGGTCGTCAACGGCCGCGACCAGCGGCTCCGCGAGGCGTTGTCCAGCGAGCAGCGGCCGGCGGACGCTGTCGCAGAGGGGGCCGTCGGCTCGGGCGTCGAGACGATCCGCCACGGCGTGCCCGACGGCTGGGACGTCCTCGCCGGTGGGGTAGCGCGGCGGGGCGAGCTGCGCGCGTCAAGCGCCGAGCTGCCGCTGCGCGGCGAGCACAACGCGCTCAACCTGTGCGGCGCGCTGAGCGCGCTCGAAGCGCTCGGCGTCGCGCCGCCGTCGCCACTGCCACGGCGCTGGCTGGCTTCCGGCCGCTCGCGCACAGGCTCGAGACGGTCGCCGAGCACGACGGCGTCACGTGGGTGGACGACAGCATCTCGACCACGCCCGAGTCGACGCTCGCCGCGCTTGCGAGCTTTCCCGGCCGCGAGATCGTCCTGATCGCCGGCGGCCAGGACCGCGGCCAGGACTACGCAGAGCTCGCTCGCACGCTGGCCGCCACCGGCGCGGACGTCATCGGCGTGCCCTCCACCGGCCCGCGCCTGCTGGCCGCGACGCTCGACGCTGGCATGCCCAGCGAGCGCACGATCGAGGCAGGCGACCTGGGCGAAGCGGTCGAGCGTGCGCGCGTCCTTGCCCGCGACGGTGCCGTCGTCCTGCTCTCGCCGGCCGCGCCCAGCTACGACAACTACCGTGACTTCGAGGAGCGCGGCGAGCGCTTCAAGGCGCTTGCCGATCGCCGCGCGCCGGGCGCGCGTTAAACAACGGCGCCGCCCCCTTCAGGGAGCGGCGCCGTCCATCACGGTGGTCGTTCGACCGCCGTTGGCCTACCGCCTCACGGGCACAGCGGGTTCGTCGGCACGTCTTCGCATGGGTCCGGCATCGTCGGCTGGGCCGGCGGAGGTCCGACCGGTTCGATCGTCGGCCTATGTTCCGATTCGGCCTGCAGCTGAGCAGGTATTCGAGGAACGGGAAGCCGCCGCCCGGGTTCGGGGTCGTTTTGTTCTGACAGCCCCATTCGCCTTCGATGTCGGCCGGATAGGTCGCGTCCGGCGAACGAGTTGCCCGTCAGGCAGTTGTTCGTCGACGTGTAGGTACCGAAGATGCCACCCTCGAACGCCACGTCGCCCGAGAACGCGCCATCGAGATAGCCGTTGCCAGAGAACGTGTTGTCGGCGACCTTGTTGCCGGCGTTCTGGAAGTACACCGTGTCCGCTTCCGGCGGGTACGGGTTGGGGTACTCGAAGGCGAGCACGCCGTCGCTCGGGTTGTCCGTGATTATGTTGTGTTCGACGAGGTCGCCGTAGTCGCCCGGCAACTCGACGCCCGCGCCCCACGGTGCGGCCGCGGCGGAGGTGTTGGCCGGCGCGGTGAGGTCGTTGTTTTCGGTGATCAGGTTGTCACGGATGATCGTGCAGTGCGCGAATTCGGTCGAAGTGAATTCGGGCAGCGTGCCGTGCCACGGCGCTTTGTGATCGCGCCCTTTCAGCGGTTTGGAGTGTTCGCACGCGCCGTTCTGCGGCGGCGGGCCGTCACCGGGGTTTTCGGAGTTCGGCGCGACGCCCGCCGTGTTGTGGCGGAACATCGAGTTTTCGATCAGCAGGTTGCCGCCGGAGTTCGAGCCCGAGTAGCCGAGCGCGTTGTATTCCATCGTCGCGTCGTCGATGCGCGCCTTGCATTCCGGGCACGCGCCGAGGTAGATGCCGGAGTCGTTGAAGCCCGAGGCGTAGATGTGTTCCCATTCGCCTTCGGTCTCGTTGTCGGTGAAGATGCCGTAGCCGCCGTTGAGGCCGGTGTCGTAGGCGGTCAGGTAGCGCCCGTACCAGCCGTGGGCGCCGACTTTCCCTGACTCTGCGCCGCCGTTCCACCAGATCTCGTTGCCGCCGGCACCGTTGAGTTCTTCGCGTTCGAAGTTGCGGACCGTGAGGTTTTCGACCCACACGTTGTTCGCCTTGTAGATTTCGATGCCGTTGCGCCCGCCCGGCGACTTTCAGGTTCTGGCCGTCGACGATCACTGTCGTTGCGGTTCATGCCGCGGATGAAGATGCCGTTGTGCGGCTTGGTGACCTTGACTTCTTCGTCGTAAACGCCCGGTTCGATCAGCACGTATGCGCCGTGTTTGCTCGCGTTCACCGCAGCCTGGATGGTTTTGAAGTAGTGCACGTACCTTGGCATCGTCGCCGGCGGTTCACCCTGGCTGACGATGTCGACTTCCTTGGCGCTCGCGACGCCCGCGGCGGCGCCCAGCGCCAGCGCCGCGAACGCCACGACGGCCGCAAGGCGCGGCAGCGTCAAGGCGCTCCTGAAAGCACTTCGAACGGAATGCATGCTCGACAGTCTCCCCTCCCTCGGTTTGACCCGCACGGTACACCCGCTGAAGGGCGAGGTCAAGCTGGCCGGCCAGCCAGCTCAGGCCAGCTCGACGAGCGGGAACGCGCGGTTGCGCCGCGGCGGCACGAGGAAGTTCTGCCTACGTGTGGCCGTCAGGAAGCGCTCGAGGCCGAGGTTCTGCGCGGGCACGTCGTATTTCTGCGCGAGGTCGAGCGAGGCCTGGCTGCGGCGCATCGTCGCGAAGAACGCGGCCGTCGGCACGAAGATGCTGAAGTGCAGCTTCGGCTGCTGGGAGCCGTCGGGAACGTCGAGCGAATCGAAGCCGGGGCCGTCGGCGCGGATGTGCATCGGCTTGCGATCGGGCGCCCTGCTCGTGCGCTGCAGCGCGGTCGTGTGGGCGATATGGGGTTGGCCGTCGAACGTGGAGGTGCCTTCGGCTTCGCCCATCGGCGCGCAGCGGATTGCTGAAGATGTTGGGGATCGAACGGCCGGCCCGCCACCGTTTGCGAACTGGTTCGCGTTGCCCGGCCTCGGGACCGGGTCGGCGCTGAACATCGCCGCCGCGCGGCGCACGTAGGTTTCGTCGGGCCTTTCGTAGAACTGCTCGAGGTCCTGGATCACGTGGGAGAGGTGCATGACCGAGCCGTGGTCGAAGTAGTCGCGGTCGCGGCGGTGGTGAGCTTGGCGGACCCATTGCCGAGGAAGGTGGTGATCGGCGGGCTTGCCGCTGGTGCCCACCTGCTGGGAGACGAACCCCATCCACATCGGTGACTCCGGGTTGATCGTTTCCGCGTACGGCAAGCCCTGTTCTTCGGCGACCTTGCGCGGCAGGCCGATCTGGGTGAACATCAGCCGGCGCGAGGTGACCGTCAGCAGTTCACCGAGTCCCGAGCTCGCCCACGCTGCTCGCCGGCGAGCGTCGTGCTTTCGCCGGACAGCCACGCGAGCACGTCGTCGATGATCTCGCGTCGAGTCGCTGCGCAGCGTCACGAGCATGTCGTTGGACTCGATCTGCACGGGGATGTTGAAGCGCAGCTTGCTGACTTCCGGGTTCTCGCGGGGAGACGTCGGTCGGTCCCGGCACGGCCTCTTCGAGCGCGTAGCTGCTGCGGTTCGGAGACCAGCCTCGGCATGTGGCCGCGAGACCAGCGCTGCCGGCCATCCCGCCCGGGAGTCGTTCGAAGTAGGGGACGCCGTAGGCGACGCGTCATGAACACGCCGCTCGGGCTGAACGGGTAGCTCGCCTCGATCGCTCGCCAGCGCTCGCGCGAGCGTCGCCTGGTCGGCCTGCGTCGGCGTGCGCGCCAGGGTGAACGTCGCGAACGTCGTGTAGACGGGCGCGAAGCGCACGCGCACGCCTTCGACCTTGAGACGCGGGAGCGATGAACTTTTCGATCTGGAACTGGATTTCCGGCAGCGCGGAGCTCGTCTTGCGCGCTGGCCCGTGCCGGCGCGAACGCGAGCAGGTCCAGCGCGCTCAGGGTGGATGCCGTCACGCCGAGCGCCGCCGCCCGTGTGCAGCAGCGCGCGCCGCGTGATCAGGCCTGCCCCGTCGTGTCCACCGGCGCACGCCTGCTGCTGCCAGCTCTCCCTCGATGCCGCTCACCGCCTCCTAAGGCAGCCTCACGTGACGCGGATGATGATAGGGCTTTCGCGTGCCTGCTGTCAACCGCTGCCGCTGGCCGCAGGCCCAGGATTGCGCGTTCGGGTCGCCCGCGGGCGAGCCCTCCGGCGCGCCGATGGCGCCGTCGCTGGCAGTGCGCTCGGGGTCCGGGAGCGCGTCCGCGGGCGGACGCGCGTCGGCGCGGCGCGGCGGGAGCGCGTCGGCGGCGGCCGCGGCCGCGGCGCGGTTCTCCTCCTTGACCGCCAGCCAGATCTCCTCGCGGTAGATCGGCACGCCCGCGGGCGCCGCGATCCCCAGCCGAACGGTGTGGCCGCTGACGCCCATCACCGTCACGAGGATCTCGTCGCCGATGACGACGCGCTCTCCGGGACGACGCGTCAGGATCAGCATCGACGCTGATTATGAAGCAATCTGCGACTGCGCGGCGCAGCGTGAACAGCGGCGCCTGCAGCGGCGCGTCCTCGTCCATGTTGATCACCTGGTAGCCGCGGCCCTCGCGGATCACCAGCGGCGCGCGCAGGTTGGCGGTGATGTCGAGCGGGTTGGGCGTCGCGCGCACGGTCACGTACAGCTCGCCGCCGGTCGCGTCCTCGATGCCCGTGCGCTCGCGGTCCTCGGGCGCGATCTCGAGCGTGAACGTCGAGAAGAACTGGTACGGGCTGACCACCGGCAGCGCGAGCGCCGGGTCATCGACCGCGTGCAGCCACAGGAAGCCGGTGCCCGGGTTGCGGTCGATCAGCGCGTAGCGCAGGCCGCCGAGGCCGATCAGCCCGAACGGGAACTCGATCACGTCCTCGGGCGGAGATCTCGACGGTCCCGAAGCGGATGCTCTCGAATGTCACGGACATGGTGCGGTCTCCTTGGTGTTCGGCTACTGCAGGAAGTTGAGCAGCGATTCCTGGACGATGGTCGCGCCGGCGCGCAGCGCGGCCTCGTAGGCGGCCTGCTCGTTGGCGTATGCGATCGAGCTGGCGGCGATGTTCGTGTCCTCGGTGTTCGACAGCGCCTCGGTGATCGACGTCTGCAGGTCTTCGTTGCGCGTCAGCGCCGCCTGCAGCTGGTCGGTCGCGCTGCCGGCGACCGCCTGCAGCTGGCTCAGCGTTTCGAGGTTCCTGTCGAGGTTCGTGCAGGTCGGTCGTGCCGAGCGCTTCGCGTGTCTTCGGCGGTGCCGCCGCGCAGGTGCTGGGCGATCGTGCGCAGCGTGTCGAGCAGCTTGCCGTCTTCGGCGGCTTCGCCGTTGCCGAGCAGCGTCGAGATGTTGGTGCTGATCGTCACCGTCGCGCCCGGCCCGACCGCGCGGCTGACGGTTTCGGCGTTGCCCTTGTATTCGTCGTTCCGCGCCCTGTACGTAGGGCGCGGTCGTGGTCGCCGTCCCCGAGAACACGTACTGGCCGGCGTACTGGGTGTTGGCGTCCTGCTTGATGCTTTCGGTCAGCTGTTCGACCTCGAGCGCGATCGTGTTGAGGTCGCTCTGGTTGTTGGTGCCGTTGGCGGCCTGCACGACCAGTTCGCGCACGCGCTGCGCGATGTCGTTCATGTTCGACATCGCGCTGCTGGCGGTGTTCTCCCACGAGATCCCGTCCTGGACGTTGCTTTCGTAGGCGCTCAGCCCTTCGAGCTGGCTCTGCAGGTCGATCACGCGGCTCGCGCCGTACGGGTTGTCCGACGGTTCGAGGATCGTCCTGCCGGAGGACAGTTCGTCGGTGGTGCGTTCGAGCGCCGCGAGCGAGGACGTTGAGGTCGCTGAGCGTCGAGGCTCGTGACCATCGCTGGGGTGATCCGCTCGCTCATCGCTACAGCCCCACCACGCCGGTGTGCTCGATCAGCGTTTCGAGCATTTCGTCCATCGCGGTCAGCGTGCGCGCCGAGGCCTGGTAGCCGCGCTGGAAGCTGATCAGGTTGGTCATTTCTTCGTCGAGCGAGACGCCCGAGACGCTCTGGCGCTGGTCGTTGATCGCCGTGACCGTGCCCTGCAGGTTCGTCTGGTCGTCCTTGGCGCCGCGCACGTCGCTGCCGACGCTTCTCGACGAGCGCCGCGTAGCCCTGTTCGGCCGCGCCGCCGCGCAGCGCCGGCGATCTGCCAGCGCCACTTCGTTGCCGCCCGCCGCTTCGGTCCCGGAGGCCTGGACTTCGGCGGGTTCGACGGCCACCGCGAGCGTCGCGGCGGTTTCGCCGGAGAAGAACGGTTTGGCGAGGTGTGCGTTGACGGTGCTCGCGAGCGTGGCCGCGACTTCGTCGAGGCCGGTGCCGCAGCGCCGTCAGCGCGCCTTTCGGGCCGGTCAGGTTGAGCAGCGCGCCGAGCTCGCCGCCGGACGCTTCGGTCAGTTCCTGCGGCCAGTTGACGGTCGTGCCTTCGACGAGCGGTTTGGCCGCGTCGCCGAAGCTCACCGTGTCGGTGTGGTCGGGCTGTTCGGTGACGGTGACGTTGGCCAGCGCCGAGAGCTTGTCGAGCAGCAGGTCGCGCCGGTCGAGCATGTCGTTGGGCGGCTGGCCGGCTTCTTCGGAGAGCTTGATCTGGCCGTTGAGCTGCGCGATCTGGTTGGCGTAGTCTTCGACTTCTCCGGAGGGCCCCGTGAGCGAGTTGTACTGTTCGCTCGCCTGGCGTCGAGACCGTCGAGAGCTGTGCGCTGAGCTCGTTGAAGGTGGTCGCGAGCTGTTTGCCGGCCGCCACGACGCCCTCTTTGGCGGCTTCGCTCGCTGGGCGCGTTGGCGAGGCTGTTCCACGCGTTCCAGAAGTTCGACAGCTGCGTCGCGATGCCCGCGGTCGACGGTTCGTTGAACGCGGTCTGCGCCGACCGCGAGCACTTCCGCCTGCGTGTTGGCGGCGCTCAGGGCGCTGTTCTGCGTGCGGTACTGGGCGTCGAGGTAGGTGTTGCGGATGCGCGTGATCGTCGCGACGGTGACGCCCGTGCCGAGCTGGGCGCCCTCGCCGGTGTGCGCCGAGATCGCCGGGATCGGCAGCGGCGGGTTCGGTTCCAGCAGCGCCGTCTCGCGCGAGTAGCCTTCGGTGTTCGCGTTGGCGATGTTGTTGCCGGTCGTGTCGAGCGCGGTCTGCTCGGCGATCAGGCCGCTGAGCGCGGTCTGCAGTCCTTGCAGGGTCGGGATCGACATGCGCTAGGCCTGCAGATCGAGTACGTGCAGGCCGCCGTGCGGGCGCGACGCGCGTGATGGGCTTGGACGAGCCGTGCGTGTCGTAGCCGCTGACCCCGTCGAGCGAGAGCATGCCCATCAGGTGGTCGAGGAAGCCGAGCTCGATCTGCATCAGCGCGCGGTTGCACGAGTGCTCGCGCTGGAGCTCGTGCAGCAGGCCTCGCAGCTCGGCGCTGCGCGCGCTCGCGCGCTCGGCGCCCGCGTCGTCCATCAGCGTGCTCAGCAGCGCCAGCGTGACCGCCTCGGCGGGCACGCCCAGGCGCTCGCCGCTGCGCGCCAGCAGGCGCGAGCGCTCCTCCTCGAGCAGCTGCCTGCGACCCATCTCCCCGCGCAGGATTCCCGCCAGGCGCACGACCGTGTGCACGTCGCGCACGCGGATCGCCGCGCCCTGCTCGAGCACGACCTCCAGCAGGCTGCGCGCCGACTCGATCTGCGCGTCCAGGTGAGCGAGCACGTCGGCCGCGAGCGCGCGGTCGCGCTGGCTGCCCTCGTGGGGGACGAGCGCGGCCGGGCTCACGAGCCGGCGCCTCCGGTAGCGGCGGCGATCGCGGCGTCGGAGGACGGCGCTGGCGCGGTACCGCTGCTCGCCTGCGTCTGTGCGACGCCCTCCAGCTGGCGCGTCATCTGCGCCGCCATGCCCAGCCCGCCGGCGTTCATCACGCTCGCGCGTCAGCGCCTGCGGCAGCATCGAGGAGAGCTGCGAGTTGCCCGCGCCGCCAGTCGAGGAGCCGCCTTCTTCGGAGCCCGCTTCGCCTTCGCTCGAGGATTCGCCCCCGAGCCCGCTCGCGTCCGCCAGCGACTTCGAGAGCTGTTCGACGAGCGTCTGTTCGAACGCCAGCGCGCTCTCGTAGGCCTTCTGCGTCGCCGCCGAGCCGTGGCGCACCCACTCCGGCTCGAGCGCCTGGTTGACGACCGGCAGGCCGGCCGCCGTGGCGGCGTTGGAGGTGGGTCTGGATGCTCATCCGGTGCGCAGCTGGTTGGCGATCGACATCATCTGGCTCTCGTCCTGGATCGCGGTGCTCGTCAGCTGGTAGTTGCGCTGCGTGCTCACCATCTGCGCCATCTCGCTCGCGATGTTCACGTTGGAGGCCTCGAGCGCGCCCTGGCGGACTTTTCCCGTGGCCGGATGCGGCGCGCCGCTGCTGGCCGTCGGCGTGAACTCCCCGCCGCCGTCCGCGAGCAGGTGTTCGGGCGAGGTCACCGTCACGAGCTTGATCTGCCCGAGCTTGCGCGTGCCCGCCGCCACGGTGCCGTCTGGCCCGATGCTCACTTCGCTGGCCGCGACGCCCGCGGGTAGCTTGATCGGCGGCGAGAGCTGGTTGCCTTCGGAGTTGACGATCGAGCCGTTCGCGTCGATCCCGAAGGTGCCGTCGCGGGTCAGCGCCGTCTGGCCGTTGGCGCGCGTCACCTCGAAGTAGCCTTCGCCTTCGATCGCCAGGTCGAGCGGGTTGCCGGTTTCCTGGATCGACCCCTGTGCCTCGCTGCGCCCGATCACCTTCGCGCTCGCGCCCGCGCCCGCCGTCGTTTCGGTGCCGGCGACCTTGATCGGGTTGTACAGCAGGTCGCTGAACGCCACCCGCTCGGACTTGTAGCCGCTCGTCGACAGGTTCGCGAGGTCGTTGCTGATCGCGTTCAGCTGTTCCTGCTGCGCTGCCATGCCTGCTGCTGCGGAATAGAGACCTTCGAGCATCAGCCCGTCCTGTGTTCGTGGTCGTCGGCGAGTCGGGCTTTCCGCATGGCGGTCCAGCCGGACTCGGAGCTTTTCGTCCCAGGTGATCGGCCGCCGGCGGGCTGACTTGAGCGGCGGGCGCCGGGGTCGAGCGCCGGCGGGGAAGCGAGCGCCGGCGCGCGGAGCTCCGCGCCGGGACGCCTACGCGTTGGGGTTCAGCGAGCCGACCTGCGAGGCAGCCTCTTGCAAGGTCTGGCCGATCGCCTGGATCGCCTGCTGGCCGGACTGGAAGCTGCGCAGCGAGGTGATCATTTCGACCATCGTCTTGGCGGCGTCGACGCCCGAGCCCTCGAGCGATCCCTGTCGCACCGTCCCGCTCGGTTTGCCCGCGGCCGTGCCCGTGTACAGGTTTTCGCCCTGCTTGACCGCGCCCGGCACTTCGAAGACGCCGACCGCGCTCGCGGGCACCGTGCCGGTGGCGCTGACTTTGATCTGCGCGCCTTTGGCGTCGAGCACGGGGTCGCCGCTCGCGTCTGTCAGCACCCCCTGGGCGGAGGTCGTGAACTGGCCGTCACGGGTGTAGCGAACGCCTTGGGGCGTCTTGACCGCGAAGAAGCCGTTGCCCACGATCGCGAAGTCGAGCGGTTCGCCCGTTTCCTGCATCGTGCCCGGCGTCATGTTCGTGAACGCCTTGCCAAGCTGCACGCCCTCGTTGACCGATCCGACCGCTTCCCCGCCCTCCGTGTTCGCCAGCAGCACCGCGCCGAAGCTGTGCTGCGGCGTTTCGTCGGGCTTGAAGCCGGGCGTCGAGGAGTTGGCGAGGTCGTTCGCGAGCTGGTCCTGGCGAACCTGCTCGGCGACCATCCCCGAGGCGGCGATGTCGAGTCCGAGATCCATTCTTAGCCCTGGTGGTCGGCCGGGTGTCGGGATTCTTGATAGTCGCCGCGCGTGGTAGTGGGTCAGTTTGGGGCAGCGCCGGGGTATCCATTAACGTTGTCTAGAGGATGGCCGATCTAAACACGATGGCTCACCGCATCATGCGGCATGCCACAGAGCCCCAGCCCGAGCCCACGGCCGCGCAGGTCAACGGGCGCAAAGGCGGCGCGAAGGGCGGCAAGGCACGCGCGTCGAAGCTTACGCCCAAGCAGCGCTCAGAGATCGCCCGCAAGGCCGCACAGGCACGCTGGAAACCAGCCAGCTAGCAGTCCTCGCGCGCCGTCGGATAGTCGCCGGCGCGCTCATAGTCCAGCGGTCTAGGACACCTGTCTCTGCAACAGGGAACGCCGGTTCAAATCCGGTTGGGCGTATTGAACCGGCTAGGGTTCGCCTCGTTGCAGAGACAGGCAACACTCGCCGGCAAGTTGGGTCCCGGACGCGGGACTCGCCTAATCGCAAGCATTCTGGTCAGTATGGCACGTCTTCGCCTGCGAGCCATTTCTTGAACTGGTCCGGGTCGAGGCAGCGCGTGACGCGGCCCTTCCCGTTGCAGGGGATGCAGCGGTTGTCGTGCAGCCCAGGGTCGAACGGGATGCCCGGTGGGTTGGTGTGGATGCGTCCCTCCCCGTTGCAGCTGGTGCAGCGGAACTGGACTTCTGCCCAGCTCGCTCGGCCTTCGTGCTCCATGCGCTCGTGATAGCGCGCTCGGCGGATGGTTCCGTCCGATGGGGTAAGCATAATGGTCAGTATGAACCGATTGACCACAGAGAAGCGCGCCCAAATCATCGGCTGTCTGGTGGAGGGCAACAGCATCCGCGCCACGGTGCGGATGACTGGCGCGGCGAAGAACACGATCACGAAACTGCTCGTGGACCTGGGCGAGGCGTGCGCGGACTATCAAGACCGCGTGCTGGTGGACCTGCCGTGCAGGACGATCCAGTGCGATGAGATTTGGAACTTCGTCTACAGCAAGCAGAAGAACGTGCCGGCCGCGCGCAAGGGCGAGTTCGGGGTCGGGAACGTGTGGACGTGGACGGCGATCTGCGCGGACACGAAGCTCGTCCCGAGCTGGTTCGTGGGGCAGCGCAACGCCGAAGACGGGTTCCTGTTCATGATGGACTTGAAGGGCAGGCTGGCTGGTCAGCCGCAGATCACGACGGACGGCTTGAAGTCTTACGCGGCGGCGATCGGCTTCTCGTTCGGGACCGAGGTGGATTGGGCGGTGCTGCAGAAGCACTACGGCCGTGAGCCGTCCGGGGAACGCCGCTACAGCCCCGCGGTGTGCACTGGCATGGACATCGAGGTCAAGACGGGCTACCCCGACCCGGCGAAGATCAGCACGTCTTATGTGGAGCGCCAGAATCTGACGATGCGGATGGGGATGCGCCGCTTCACGAGGCTGACGAACGGGTTCAGCAAGAAGGTCGAGAACTTGTCCCACGCGGTCGCGCTGCACTACATGCACTACAACTTCGCGCGGGTCCACACGACGCTTGAACGCACACCAGCGGTGGCCGCTGGGGTAGCCGACCACCGCTGGACGCTTACTGAGATTGCGGGCCTGCTGGACTAGGCGACGTGTCCGACCAGCGAGACGAAGTGGAACGCGCTCGGGGTGGCGAACACGAACTCCTTGCCGAGCCGGTGGACGAGTCCGGCGCGGTGCAATGGCTCGACCAGCGCGTCGGGGTCGTAGTAGGCCATCTCCCGGCCGATGTCCGGGATGCTCCAGACGGTCGGCTGGCTCTCGGGGTCTGTGAGCAGGTAGAGCACGGTGCGTTCCATTTCGCCCCAGTTGCGCTCGCCACGGGTCCAGGGCGGGCCAGGGGTAGGGTTCTCGTCGGGCATGGGAGCTAGTCCTCCTGTGTCTAGGTCCCGGCGTGAGCTACTACTCGCGTCGGGGCCGCTTGGGTATGAGCGGGGGAAGCTAGTGCCCCAGCTGCCCCAAACCAAACTGACCCACTACCCCGCGCGTCGGCCGTATAACCATGGCTATACGGGCTCCGTGAAAAAGGTATCGGCGCCTGTCGCCGGTGGCCTGTCGCCCGAAGCGGGCCGGCTCAGCGCACGGCCGTGAACAGCGGCAGCTCGCCGGAGAGCTGTTCGTAGAGGCGACGGCGAAGCTGGGTGTGGATCTGCGAGACGCGGCTCTCGGAGACGCCGAGGCGCGTGCCGATGTCGCGCAGCGTCCAATCCTCGACGTACAGCAGCACCGCCACCTCGCGCTCCTGCTTGCTCAGCCGCGCGAACGCACGGCGGAACCGCTGCTTGGCTTCGCCGCGCTCGGCGCTGCGCGATCGGGTCGCAGTCGTCGTCGGCGCTCTCGAGCGTGTCGATGCGCTCGATCGTGGCGCTCTCGTCCGAGCGCACGATCCGGTTCAGCGAGCCGACCTCCGCGAGCGCGACCTGGTCGAGACGGTCGGTCAGCTGGCGCGGGGTCATGCCGACCGCGGCCGCGAGCTCCTCGCGGCTGGGCTGGCGTTCGTGCAGCGCGAGGAAGCGCTCGCGGGCGCTGTTGATCGTCCGCTCGTCGCGGCGCAGCGAGCGTGGCGCCCAGTCGTGGCGGCGCAGCTCGTCGAGCACCGCACCATGCACTCGCGTCCACGCGTACTGCTCGAGCGATGCGCCCTTGTCGGGGTCATAGCGCTCGATCGAGCGGATCAAGCGCCTCCAGCCCGCACGAGAGGAAGTCCTCCACGTCGCACTGAGCCGGCACCTCGCGGACCTTGCGGTAGACGATGTAGCGGACCATCGGCATGAACATGAAGATCAGCCGGTCGCGCAGCTCGCGCTCGCCGCTGCGGTTGTATTCGTGCCAGGTCGCGAGCACCTCTGCCGCCGGCGCCCTGGCTGCGCGCTTTCCGATTATTTCCATTCTCCTGCTCTGGTATCGAGGGAACTGACAGGGGCATGGCTCACCGCTTTCGCACCGTGCTCGCGTCCGAGCTTTGATCGTGGCGGCGGTCCAACCGGCAGTAGATTCGCGGCCGCGACGATATTCCCTGCCCCAGTCATAACCGGCCATACGTCAGGCGCGCGCGATCGGCGCCCGCGCGCATCGCGCCAGCGCCGCGGCGGATGCACGCACACCGCCCGATCGTCGCCAATTCGCTCACAGATCGTCGGGAGCGGTCGATCACCCGGCCAGAAATGACGCTCCGCTCCACAGGCTCAGCGATGCGCGATACGCCGGTCTCGGCCACCGAGCTGCCGGTGCAAGCCCAGCGGTTGCTGGCCGCCGACGACCTCGAGGGCTATCGCGAGCTGTTCGCGCGGCTCGAGGCGATCGAGGACCCGCACCGTCGCCACTGGGCGGCGCTGCAGCTGATCGAGCGGGGCCTGGCGGCTGGCGCACGCGCCCCGGCGGCGCTGGCACCGGCGTTGAACGTGGCGCTCGTCGCGTGCGTCCTGGAGCTGCTCGAACGCGAGCCCCGCGAGCCGAGGCTGCTCAACTACGCCGGCGTCGTGCTGGCGGAGCTGTGGAGCGCGGACGCCGCCGAAGCGCTGTTCGAGGCTGCCGGGCGGCTTGACCCGCAGCTCGAGGACGTCGATCGCAACCTGCGCGAGCTCGGCGTGCGACGGCGGCTGTTGCGGGACTCCAAGGGCCGGGCGCCGCTGCGCGCTGCGCTGCCCGAGCTCGCCCGCCGCGCGCTCGAGCTCGCGGCGCGCGCCCAGCCGGCGACGGGGCTGACGCTGAGCCTGTGCATGATCGTCCGCAACGAGGAGCAGATGCTGCCGCGCTGCCTGTCATCGGTTGCCGGCGCGGTCGATGAGATCGTGATCGTGGACACCGGCTCGAGCGACGCGACGATCGAGATCGCCCGCTCGTTTGGGGCGCGTGTGATCGAGCACGAGTGGACGGGCTCGTTCGCCGACGCGCGCAACGTGTCCTTCGACGCTGCCGGCGGCGACTGGATCATGTACCTCGACGCCGACGAGCTGCTCGTGCGCGAGGACCTCGAGCCGCTGCGCGCGCTGACCGGGCGCACCTGGCGCGAGGCGTTCTACCTGCCCACGACGCACTACACGGGCGATGCGGACGACGGCGCGGCGCTTGCGCAGAACGCGCTGCGCGTGTTTCGCAACCGGCCCGAGTACCGCTTCGAGGGACGCCTGCACGAGCAGATCGTCACCAGCCTGCCCACGTACCTGCCCGAGCGCATCGAGGCAACCAGCGTGCGGATCGAGCACCACGGCTTTCTGGGCGTCGTCAGCGACCGCCGCGAGAAGTCGCGCCGCAACATCGAGCTGCTGCGCCTGCAGCAGGCCGAAAGCGCGCCGACCCCGTTCCTGCACTTCAACCTCGGCTCGGAGTACGCCGCCGCCGGCGACGCGCGCGCGGCGCTCGGCGAGTTCGAGCGCTCGTGGGAGCTGCTGCAGAGCCGCCACGACCGCGACGGCTTCCAGTTCGCGCCGGCACTCATCAGTCGCCTCGTCAAAGCGCTGCGTGTCTGCGGTCGCCCGCACGAGGCGCTCGCGCGCGCCGCCGATGGGCTCGAGCGCTTCCCCGACTTCACCGAGCTCGTGCTCGAGCAGGCGTTCGCCGCCGTCGCGCTCGGGCAGCAGGAGCGCGCGATCGAGCTGTACGAGCGCTGCATCGAGATGGGCGACGCGCCGCCGCGCTACACCGCCAGGGTCGGCTGCGGCACCTACCTGCCGCGGGTGCACCTCGCCGAGCCTCAGGAGCGCCCAGGGGCAGCTCGAGCAGGCGATCGATCTGCTCGATGTGTGTCTGCGCGAGCACCCCGCGTTCGTCGGCTCGGTGCTGCCCTACGCGAGCGCGCTGCTGGCAAGCGGTATGGAGCCGGACGCGGTCGTCCGCGAGCTCGAGCGCGCGCTGCCCGATCCCTCGCCCGCCGCGCGCTTCATGCTCGGCACCGCCCTGTATGAGTGGGGCGCGACGAGTCTCGCCGAGACGCAGTTCAGGATCGTGCTGATACGCCAGCCGCATTCCGGGCGCGCGCGCGTGGCGCTCGGGCGAGGCGCTGCTGGCACAGCGGCGCTACGCCGAGGCGGCGCAGGAGGCGGCAAGGCTCCCGAGCCACGATCCGCTCGCGCCGGCTGCCTGCCGCACCGAGCTGTTCGCGCGCATCGCCGGCGCCGATGCCCTCGCCACGGCGGGTGCGCTCGAGCGGGCGCGCGTCGCGGGCATGGACGCCCAGGAGCTCGACCTGTTCGCAGCCTGGGACGAGCTCGGCGCGCTGGAAGGACGGAGATCGCGCTCTCCCGCGAGGCGGTGGCGCCGCTGGCGGTGATGCTCGAGGCGCTGCTGCGCGTACACGACTTCGACGCCTTCGAAGTACTGCTCGGGCTGCTCGAGCGCTGTCCGGTGGGAGAGCGCGAGCGGCGTGAGCTGCTCGCGGAGATGTACCTGCGGCGCGGGTTCGTCGCCGCGGCGGCGGAAGAGTGGATGGCGGTCTGCCGCCAGCAGCCCGACGCGCAGGGCGCTGCTGGGTCTCGCGCGGGTTGCGACCGTGCGGCGGCATGCACCGCGAGGCGGGCGAATTCGCCGCCGCGGCCCTCGCTCACGACCCCGACAACGAGATCGGCGGCGAGCCTGCTCCTGCAGGCCGCGGCGGCGTAGCGATGCCCGACCCACCCGGGCTCGCGTGCCACGAGCGCAAAGCATGTCGCAGTTGCAGGAGATTCTTCAAGTTTCCGACGAAGGGCGTCGATGACGAAGGTGCACATAAAGCGCGGGGCGGCCCATGGATTGGACCGCGTCACATGTTTTCAGGGAGAAAACGCCATATGAACTCGCCGATCATGCCCATTCAGGGCCCTGCAGACCTGTCCGACAGCGACCCCGGCCGCCGGCAGCGATACGGCCGACTTCGGCACGTTCGTGTCCGAGCTGGCGGCCAGCGAAACGATGCTCGCGCCCGTCGCCGCCAGGGGCGCACCACCGCAGGAGGTGCTCGACCAGATCGCCGCCGCCGGCAGGATCCACGAGCAGCTGCGCGAGAGCGGACAGCAGCTGCGCTTCTTCACCGCCGCGCCCGGCAGGCCCGACGCGGATCGAGATCCACGACCGCGACGGCAACCTCGTGCGCAGCCTGTCCATGGTCGAGGCGTTCGAGCTCGCCGCCGGAGCGCGCTCGAGGTAGGTAGCGGCCGATGTCCACCTCAGCGGTTCAGCGTCGGCTCCGACGGCCGGCGCCCCGATCACGATCTCGGGCCTGGCCTCGGGTCTGAACACGAGCTCGATCATCGCCGCGCTGATGGCGGTCGAACGTGAGCCCGTGACGCACCTGACCGACGAGCAGGCGAAGCTCTGGCCGAGCAGACGCAGCTGCAGAGCATCCAGAGCAGCCTGCAGCAGCTGTCCTTCGCGGCCGCCGAATTCATCCTGCCGTCGCTGTATGAAAGCTCGCAGACGGCCACCTCCAGCGAACCGGCGCGGGTCGAAGCCTCGCGTCAGCGGCGGCGCCGGCATCGGCGGCTACGAGGTCGAAGTCACGCAGCTCGCGAACTCCGCGCAGCGCACGTTCACCTTCACGAGCCCCTCCAGCGAAGAAACGATCTCGATCGACGGCCAGGAATTCCAGGCTCCAGGCCGGCGAGAGCGCCAAGAAGCTCGCGAGCGCGATCAACGCGAGCGGCACCGCGACCGTTTACGCGGCGGTGCTCGAAGGCGAAACGCTCGTGCTGTCGAACCGCGCGACCGGCAGCACCGGCGGCGAATTCATCAAAGTCACCGGCGCGGCTCTCGCCGAAAAGGCGGGAACCGCCAAGGAAGGCGTCGACGCCGAATTCGCTCTCGACGGCGTCAAAGCGACCTCCAGCTCGAACACCGTCACAAACGCGATCGCCGGCGTCACGCTGACGCTCGCCGGCCTCACGCCGCAGGGCCCCGTGACGATCGACGTCCAGCCCCCCGGCGTCAGCCCGAGCGCCGTCGAAGCCCAGGTGCAGGCGTTCGTCAAGCTCTACAACTCGACCGTCGGGGCGATCCAGACGCAGCTGAACAGCAAGTCGCCGACGCGGCCGCACACGACCGCCGAATTCGCCACCGGCACGCTGTTCAGCGACCAGGAACTGTCGGGTCTGCTCGACAGCGTGCGCGCCGCGATGTACGAACCCGTTGCCGGCCTGCCCGAAGGAATGTCGAGTCCGTATGACATCGGCGTCAGCACCGGCGCCCCGACCGGCGGGGCTCCTCGCAGTCCTCGCTCGAAGGGCAGCTCACGCTCGACCCGACCAAGCTCGCCGAAGCCATCAAGAGCAACCCCGAGGGCGTCGAGCGGATGCTGCAGCAGTGGTCGGGCAACCTCCAGAGCATGCTCAACGACGCGGCCGAGCCCGGCGGGTCGATCGAAGTTCGCGCCAACGGCGACGGCGAACAGGTCAAGCAGCTGACCACGCAGATCAACAACCTCAACGAACTGCTCGTCCAGCGCGAAAAAGCGCTGCAGGCGACGTACGCCGCGCTCGAAGGCGTGATCTCCAGGAACACCGCGCAGAGCAGCTGGCTGACCCAGCAGAGCGAAGCGCTCACGAAGTCCGACGGCTGAGCCGCGCGGCGTCTCGCGCAGCGCTCAACTTTGCCCGGCGGCGGTCGATCAAGGAAGAGATGAACAACCTCACCGCATCGCACGCCGCCTACCGCAGGGGCGAGGTGCTGGCCGCGACCCCCGCACAGCTGGTCGTGATGCTCTACGACGGCGCACGACGCTTCCTGCGCCAGACCGTCGCCGCGATGAACGCCGGCGAAGTCGAGCGCGCGCACACGAGCCTGCGCCACGGCGAACGGATCGTCAGCCACCTCGACGGCACGCTCGACTTCGACCAGGGCGATCTGCCCCAGCGCCTGCACATGATCTACGCGTTCTGCCTGTCGCAGCTCAACGCCGCGCGAATCACCCAGGAACCGGCGAAGGTCGAAGAGGTCAGCCGGCTGCTGGGCGAGCTGCGCGAGGCCTGGAGCCAGGTCGCCGCCGAGGTCGACGGCCCCGCGCAGGTGGTCTCCGGCGTGGAGTACGGGTGAGCCCGGCCGCGGACGGCGCCGGGCATGAGGCTCCGACGGCGCCCTACGAGGCGATCCTGCGAGCACGCCGAGCTCGAACTGGAGCTCGCCGGCAGAGGCGAGATCGAGCCGCTCGCTGCGCTCGGCGCGCGCTGGGAGGAGCTGATCGCGCAGCCTGCCCGCGCAGCCCCCCGCCGCCGCGCGCGAGCTGCTCGAGCGCGCGCGGCTGATCCACGAGCGCACGCACATCGAGCTCGTGCGCCTGCGTGAGGCGCTGCTGTCGGAGGTCTCTGCCGCGACGACGCGCGCGGCGCGACATCCGACGGCTACGCGGGCCAGCTGCGCCGCCGCCCGCGGCTCGATCGCAGCGCGTAGCGCTGCTCTGGGCGAGCGGCCCGCCGAGCGTGGCCTGCCGCTAACGCTCAGCTCACGGTGAAGCTGCTGGCGCTGCTGACGGCGCCGACCGGCGAGGAGGTGTTGGTCACGCTGAGCGCTCCGGTGCCAGCTTCCGACGGGCACGGTCGCCTTCAGCTTCGTCGCCGAGACATGCGTGACGCTGCTCGCTTTGACGCCGTCGAAGCTCACCGATGAGCCGCTGTTGAAGCCGACTCCCGGCGATCGTCACGGCCGCGCCGGCCGCGGCCTTCTTGGGGGAGAACGACGACACCGACAGCGTCGGCGTGAACTTGGTGCTGCTCGTGCCCGTCTTCACCGGCGTCGTGACCGAGATCGTCGCCGGCGAGCGCGCCGTTGGGCACGGTCGCTTCGATCTGCGTCGAGGAGCGCACCGTGAAGCTCGCCGTCAGCCCGCCGAACTTCACCGCGGTCGCTCCCGTGAAGGCGGTGCCGGTGATCGTCACCGAGCTGCCCGTGACGCCGCGAGGTAGGCGTGAAGCCGGTGATCGTGGGCGCGTCGGAGATCACGCTCGCGCGTCTGCGTCGAGACCGCCGGCGAGCCCGAGCCCGGAGGCGTTGCTCGCGATCTCCTGCACGCGGATCGTCTTGCCCACCGCGCTCGACGGCAGCGTGTACGTCGACGCGGTCGCGCCCGCGATCGCCGCGCAGGCGGCGCCCGACGCGTTGCACAGAGCGTCCACTGCTCGCTGTAGGCGCTCGGGCTGTTGCTCCATTCGCCGTGGGCCGCCGTCAGCGTCTGGCCCTGCTCGGCGGTGCCCGAGATGCTGCGGCGCGCTCTCGACGTCGCGGGCTTCGCCGCCGGCGCGAACGCGCTCAGCCCGATCGGGCTGCCGACGCCGGTCGGGCCGTCGTAGCCGCGGTCGCCTTGCAGGAGCTGGCGCCGCGTGCAGGAGCCGTTGTGCCCGGAGACGACGTCGTACAGGGCGCTGCTTGTCGCCGAGGTGGGAGTAGAGCGTCGCGCGCGGGATACTCGACGCCGTGCGCCCCACCCGCGAGGCGCGAACTCGGAGGCGACGACCGGCGAGGCCAGCGAGGTGCCGCCCCAGACGCCCCAGCCGGTCGGGTAGCCCGCCGGGTTGGCCGTGCTGTCGTAGATGTTGACGCCCGTGTAAGGGTTGGCGACGCGCCGACACGTCCGCGACCGAGCGCTCGCCGTCGCACGCCGTGCGCGAGAAGTTCGCGACCTCGCTCTGCCACAAAGGAGCGCGTGAAGGCCATGCTGCAGCCGCTGCCGCCGCCTTCCCACACCGTGCTGCTCCACGACCTTCGCCGGATCTGGTCAGCGATGGTCCCGCCGACCGCGACCACGTCCGGGCGAGCTGGCCGGGAAGTTGGCGGCTTCGGCGCCGCCGCAGCCCTCGTTGAAGTAGCCGCAGTCGCCGGCGGAGGCGGTGATCACCACGCCGGGGTGGTCGTACGGGGCGTTGTACATCGAGTACGCCGGATTCCTCGGCGCCGCCGTAGGAGTTGCTGACCTCCGTCGCGCCCGGCGCTCACCGCCGCGTCGACCGCCGCTCCGAGGTCGGCGAAGGACGTGTTGTTGGCCTCCACGAGCATCACGTGACAGCTCTGGCAGATCGCGTGAGCCATCTGCACGTCGAGCGAGATCTCCGTCGCCCAGCCGCCTTCGTGGCTGGCAGCGGGCCCGTGCGCCCTTCCTGGTTGAGCTTGCGAAAGCAGCCGTTGCGCGGTCGTGCACGCCGGCAGGCCGTACTGCTTGTCGTAGACGCCGAGGTCCGCTTCCGCGGTCGGGTCGTTGAACGCGTCGACGACCGCGATCGTCTGCGTCGAGGACGGGAACGTCGCCGTCGGCAGCGAGTACGCGGCGTGCAGCAGTTCGGGTGTCAGCCCGCCGGCGATCGGCGACTTGTTCGTCACCGCCGGGCGCGCGCCGTGGGCCGCTTCCGTGGCCTGCCTGACGGCGTTCGCCTTGAGCTCCGCGTTCGTCAGCGACACCGACACGAGCCTGACCCCCAGGCAGCCGGCCGAGCCCAGGAGGCGGGGTCGTGCACAGGTTCTGTGCGCGGAAGGCCGAGCGCGACAGCGACGCGGAGGCCGCCGGGCTCGCCGCGAGCGCCAGCGCGAGCGCTCCCAGCAGAGCGGCCGCGAAGCGCGTGGCGGCGATTCGGCGGCGCGCGGCGTGGGCGTGGGGTCCTCGCAGTGGGCTTGACATTCGTGCGGCTCCTGCCGATCACGTGGCGGTTCGGCGATGCTCTCGCCTGCCGCGTCGGCTCGCCGCGGATCCGCTCGTGAGCGGCGCGCCGAGCGGCTGGACGTGTGGCCGCGACGCGAGTCCTAAAGATCGCGCGCGCATCGGCCGATCAAGTGGGCGGCCCCTCGATGGCCACGAAGTCAGCGACCTCAGGGAGAGCGTCGGGTTCAGCCCAGGGAGGGCGGACAGACAGGGAGAGCGGCACTCTCAAATGGCTCTCGTCGATTCGACCCAGCAGCTGCTGGAGGCTGCCATGCGCGGCTCCTGGCAGCGCGAGACGGCGCTGACGAACAACATCGCCAACGCCGACACCCCCGGCTACCAGCCGCAGGAAGTCAACTTCGAGTCCGCGCTGCAGGGCGCGATGAACGGCGGCGCAATCGCCCGAGCGAAGTGCAGTTCGCGACGATCACGCGGCCCGAGGAAGCGGGGCCGAACGGCACGGGCGTGAGCATCGATCAGGAATCCGCGAAGCTCGCCGAAAACGGCCTCGACTACCAGGCGCTCACGCAGGTGCTGGGCGCGCGCGACAGCATCATGCGCTCGGCGATGGGGGCGGCCGCCTGATGGGCATGTTCGACGCGATCGGGATCGCCGGCAGCGGCCTCACGGCCGAGCGCATCCGCATGGACGTCACCGCCGAGAACCTCGCCAACGCGGACACCACCAAAGCCGCGAACGGCCAGCCCTACCAGCGCCAGGAGGTCGAGCTCGCGCAGGTCGGCTGCGAGCGACTTCGGCGGCGCGCTCACCGGGCGCGCTCGCGCAGGCGAGCACCGCGTCCGCGCCCGGCGGCGTGCAGGTGACGGGGATCGTCGCCGACGCCACCCCCGACCAGCAGGTCTATGACCCGGGCAACCCCGAAGCCAACGCCCAGGGCTACGTGAAGCTGCCGAACATCAGCACGGTCACGGAAATGACCGACCTGATCTCCGAGTCGCAGTCCTACCAGTCGGACGTGACCGCGATGCAGACCTCCAAGTCGATGTTCACCGCGACGCTCGGGCTGCTCAAATGATCATCCCGCCGGTCGGCGGACTGGGCGTGCAGCTGTCGGTCAGCGGCGCGGAAGGGCTTGCCCAGGGCGGCCAGTCAGGCGCTGCCGGCGGCGCCGCCGCGGGCGGCGAAGCGTCGGGCTTCGGCGGCGAGCTCACCGAAGCGATCTCCTCGCTCGAGAAGACGCAGGACAGCGCCTCCAGCGCCTCGCAGGCGCTCGCCACGGGCACCGTCAGCGACCCCGAGAGCGCCGTCGTGACGGTCGAGGACGCGCAGCTGGCGATGGAACTGGCCTCGCAGATCCGCACCAAGGCCACCGAAGCGACCCAGAGCATCTTCCAAACACAGGTCTGATCGATGCCGCCCGCAGCCCAGCTCGCCTCCAGGCTCACCCCGCGCGGATGGCTGATCGCCGGCGGCGCCGCTCGTCGGCGCGATCCTGTTCGTCTACCTGTTCGTGCACATGGTCTCCGCGCCGAGCTACACGACGCTCGTCAGCGGCGTCGAACCGTCGCAGACGGGCAAGATGACGAGCACGCTCAGCGCCCAGGGCATCAGCTACGAGCTGCAGAACAACGGCACCGCGATCGGCGTGCCGTCCAACCAGGCGTCCAAGGCGCGCGTCGCGCTCGCCGGCGCGAACCTGCTCGGCAACACCCAGCCGGGCTTCACGCAGCTGTTCGAACAACCAGAACCTGGGCGAAAGCAACTTCCAGCAGCAGGTCACCTACCAGCGCGCCCTGCAGGGGCAGCTCGACGAAACGATCGACAGCGTGCAGGGCGTCTCCGGCGCGCAGGTCGAGCTCGTGCTGCCGAGCTCCCAGAACCAGATCTTCGGCGAAAGCCAGAACGCGTCCTCGGCCGCGGTGCTGCTGTCGGGAACGAGCGCGCTCGACCAGGCCTCCGTGCGCGGGATCGCGCAGCTGGTCGCCTCGAGCGTGCCCGGCCTGCAGCTGAACAAAGTCACGATCACCGGCGCCTCCGGGCGAGCTGCTGTGGCCCGCGGCCGGCGGCGGCGGCGGCGCTGGCGGCGGCGGCGAAGTGCAGGAAGCCGAGCAGCGCTACGACCAGAGCATGGAGGCGAGCCTCGACGCGATGCTCGCGCAGACGCTCGGAGCGGGCAAGGCGCAGGTGCTCGTCTACGCCAACATGAACGTCGACCAGACGACCAAGGAATCGCTCGAATACGGCAAGACGGGCACGCCCACGCAGCAGAGCAAGACCACCGAAACGCTCACCGGCAGCGGCAGCGGCGCCGGCGGCGTGACGGGCACCGCGAACCTGACCACGGCGGCGACCGGCGCCGGCGGCAAGTCCAACTTCAAGCACGAAACCACCACCTCCTCGCTGGGCGTCTCCAAGACCGTCACCCACTCGACGATCGCGCCCGGCACCGTCGAAAGCCAGCACGTCTCGGTGCTGCTCGACAAATCCGTGCCCGCCTCCTCGCTGCCGGCGATCCGCGAAGCGATCACCAACGCCGCCGGCATCCAGACCAAGCGCGGCGACACGATCTCGATCGGCCAGGTCGCGTTCGCGAAGTCGACACGACGGCGCCCGCCGCGCAGCCCGCTCGCGCGACGCCAAGTACGTGCTGCTCGGCCTCGGCGCGATGATCTTCCTGTTCTTCACCACGCGCTCGCTGCGCAAGCGCGAGAAGCGAGACGATCGACGAGCCGGTGTGGCTGCGCGAGCTCGAGGCGCCGATGCGGCTGTCCGAGCTCGAACGCGAGACCGCGCCGTCAGGCCGGCGCCGGCGATGGCCGGCGTCGGCCCGGTGGCGAGCGGCAGCGGCGGCGGCGGCGGCGAGCCGCCGCTGACCGGCGAGAGCATCGCGCAGCCAGGTCGAGCAGCTCGTCGACAGCAACCCCGATCGCGTCGCCCAGCAGCTGCGCAGCTGGATGCAGGAGGGCTAGCGCGCGATGGCCGGCGAGTCCTCCGCGGAGACGCTCCCGGCGCTGCCGCGGCGCCCCCGGCGAGCAGCTGCCGGCGACGATCGACGACCTCTCCGGGGCGCGCAAGGCGGCGGTGCTGATGGCGGCGCTCGGCTCCGAGCGCGCCGCCAACGTGCTGCAGCGGCTCGGCGAAGAGGAGATCGAGACCTGTCGATGGAGATGGCCAGCCTCAACTCCGTCGGCGCGGAGACGACCGACTCGATCTTCACCGAGCTGGCGCGCTCGCCAGCGGCGAGCTGGGCGCCGTCGGGCGGCATGGACTTCGCCCGCGGCGTGATCGAGCGCGCGCTCGGGCCCGAGCGCGCGGCCGAGCTGCTCGGGCCGCCTGTCGGCGCGCACCGAGACGCCCGCCGTTCGAGTTCCTGCAGCGGGTCCCGCCCGAGCGCACCGCCGCGCTGCTGCGCAGCGAGTCGCCGCAGACGATCGCGCTGATCCTCGCCAGCCTGCAGACGACGCTCGCCGCGCAGGTGCTCGCGCGCCTGCCCGAGCGCCAGCAGCCCGACATCGCGCTGCGGATCGCGCGCATGGGCGAGACCAGCGCGCAGGTCGTCCAGCAGGTGGAGGAGGTGATCCGCCACAAGCTGACCGCCGTCGCCGAGCGCGAGTACTCCGCCGCCGGCGGCACCAAGACGCTCGCCGAGATCCTCAACCACTCCGATCGCACGACCGAGCGCGCCGTGCTCGAGAAGCTCGCCGACGCCGACAAGGAGCTCGCCGAGGAGGTGCGCGGCATGCTGTTCGTGTTCGAGGACATCGTCAAGCTCGAAGAGCGCGCCGTCCAGCAGGTGCTGCGCGAGGCCGACCAGAAGGACCTCGTGCTGGCGCTGCGCGGCGCGCCGGAGAACGTCAAGGAGATCGTGCTCACGAACATGTCCGAGCGCGGCGCCGAGATGATCAAGGAAGAGATGGAGATCCAGCCGCCGCAGCGCAAGCGCGACATCGACGCCGCGCAGAGCCGCATCGTCGCGGTCGTGCGCAAGCTCGAGGAGGCCGGCGCGATCGTGATCGCCGGCGACGAGCGAAGAGGAGAGCGAAGCGGTTGTCTGACGCGGCCGTCAGCTACGACTTCGAGCAGCTCGAGCCCTCCGAGCCGCCGCCCCGCGACGCGGCCGCGCGGATGCTCGCGCAGGCGAGCGCCGAGGCCGAGCGCATCCGCGAGCTCGCGCGCGCCGAAGGCTACGAGCAGGGCCGCGCCGCCGGGCACGAGCAGGGCGCCGGCGAGATCGCCTCGCGCGGCGTGCGCGCTCGGCGAGGCCGTCGCACGGCATCGAGGCGCTGCGCGCCGAGGTGGCCGACGCGGTCGAGGCGGACGCGATCGAGCTCGCGCTCGACGCTCGCCGGCAAGATCCTCGCGGGCGCGCTTCCAGGCGCGCCCGGAGCTCGTCGTCGAGGTCGTGCAGGGGGCGCTGCGGCGCATCAGCGACCGCCGCAGCATCACCGTGCTCGTCAACCCCGCCGACCTCGAGGTGGTGCGCGCGGCGATCGGCGAGCTGACCGCGCAGGGCAGCGGCGTCGAGCTGTGCGACCTGCAGTCCGACGAGCGCGTCGCGCGTCGGCAGCGCGATCGTGCGCACCGCGCGAGGGCGAGGTCGACGCGAGCGTGCACACGCAGCTGGAGCGCGCGCGCGAGGTGGTCGCCGCGACGCTCGAGACCGGCGAGCGGGCGGCGTGAGCGAGCCGCACGTGCGCGAGGCGCGCCCGCCGGGCGCTGCTCGAGCAGGCCGCCGAGGCGATCCGCGAGGCCGACCTCGCCAGGCGCCACGGCTTCGTCAGCAACCTGATCGGGCTGATCATCGAGGCCACCGGCCTGCAGGCGGAGGTCGGCGAGGTGTGCCTCGTGGGCACCGACCGCAACCGCGACGCGGTCGTCCGCCGAGGTCGTCGGCTTCCGCGACGGGCGCACGCTGCTGATGCCGCTCGGCGAGCTGCACGGCATCGGCCCCGGCACGCGCGTGCTCGCCAGCGGCGCGCCGTTTCGGATCGCGGTCGGCGACGGCCTGCTCGGGCGGATCGTCGACGGGCTGGGGATCCCCGAGGACGGCCGCTCGGCAGCCGACGCGTCCGATCCCGCCGCCTGGGCGGCGGGACGCGAGGTGTTCGCGCGCTCGACGATCGCCGCGCCGCCGAGCGCGCTGTCGCGGCCGCGCATCAGCGAGCGCGTCGGCCTGGGCGTGCGCGCGCTGGACGGCCTGGTGCCGTGCGGACGCGGCCAGCGGCTCGGCATCTTCGCCGGCTCGGGCGTCGGCAAGTCCTCGCTGCTGGGCATGATCGCCCGCTCGACCAGCGCCTCGATCAACGTGATCGCGCTCGTCGGCGAGCGCGGACGCGAGGTGCGCGAGTTCATCGAGCGCGACCTCGGCGACGCGCTCGAGCGCTCCGTCGTCGTCGTCGCCACCTCCGACCAGCCGGCGCTGGTGCGGATCAAGGCGGCCTTCACCGCCACCACGATCGCCGAGTACTTCCGCGACCAGGGCCACGACGTGATGCTGATGATGGACTCGGTCACGCGCTTCGCGATGGCCCAGCGCGAGGTCGGCCTCGCGATCGGCGAGCCGCCCGCCACGCGCGGCTACACGCCGAGCGTGTTCGCGCTGCTGCCGCGCCTGCTCGAGCGCGCCGGGACGAGCACCAGCGGCTCGATCACCGCGCTGTACACGGTGCTCGTCGACGGCGACGACATGAACGAGCCGATCGCCGACGCCGTGCGCTCGATCCTCGACGGGCACGTCGTGCTCACGCGCTCGCTCGCCCACGCCGGGCACTACCCGGCGATCGACGTCCTGCACAGCGTCTCGCGCCTGATCGGCGAGATCGTCTCGCCCGAGGTCGAGCAGGCCGGGCAGCGGCTGCGCGCGGCGCTCGCGGTGCTGCGCGAGAAGGAAGACCTGGTCGCGATCGGCGCCTACCAGCCGGGCAGCGACCCCGCGCTCGACACCGCGCTCGCGCACCGCCCGCAGATCGAGCGCTTCCTGCGCCAGCCCGTGCGCGAACGCAGCGACCCGCAGCAGACCGACGCGCGCCTGCTCGAGCTCGGCGCCTCGCTCGCGAGCGAGCTCGAGCAGCGCAGCGGCGAGATCCCGGACGCCGAAGAGGTGCTCCGCCGAGTCGAGCCCGACGGCGGGCGCCGACGTGCGCGCCGTGCCGGCGCGGACGCGGGTCCGCCGCGCCATCCCGGCGCTCGGGCTGAGCATCTGAGGCGCGCGCGCCATGCGCGCCCTCGGGCTCGGCATCTGAGCCGCATGCGCGCTCAAGAACCGCACACGCGCGTCCGATAACCGGGCCGTGACCGGACCCTCGTTTCGCTTCCGCCTGGAGCGCGTGCGCGCCGTGCGCGAGCGCAAGGAGAAGCTCGCCCAGCGCGAGCTCGCGGACGCGCTGTCGCGCCGCTCGAGCACGCGTCGCCGAGCTGCGCACGGCGGACGCGCGACGTCGAGCACGCGCGCGCCGAACAGCGCACGGCGGCCGCGCGAGCCGACGCCGGTCAGCGCGACCGACCTGCTCGCGCGCCAGGCGTTCCTCGAGCGCGTCGAGGCACAGCGCCGCGTGCGTGCCCGCGAGCTCGCAGCAGCGCGAGGCGGAGGTCGCCGAGCGCGACGCCGAGCTCGCGACGGCCGCCAGCGAGCACGAGATGCTCAACCGCCTCAGGGAGCGCCACCGCGGCGAGCACGACCGCGAGGCCGCCCGCCGCGAGCGCAACACGCTCGACGAGATCGCCGTCGACCCGCTTTCGCAGGAGCCCGCGCGTGAGCGCGCAGGCGCTCAGCGGCGTCCGCGGGCATCGCCGCCGGCGAGCTCGCCGTCGCGCAGCGCGTGCAGCAGCTGCAGGCGCTGATCGAACGGCCGGCCAGGTCGCCGCCGGCGGCTGCCCGCGAGCACCAGCGCGAGCCCCGCCGCGCGCGCAGGGCTCGAGCGGCGAGACTTCGCCTCCGCGCTGCAGGCGGCCACCACCGGCGGACGCCTCCGGCGCCGCGGCTCGGCTCCGGGCGGCTATCAGGCGCCTGACCAGCGCCGGCGCACCGGCGCGAGCGGCGCGGGCGGCGAAGCGGGCGGCGAATACGAATCGCTGATCGACCAGGCGGCCGCGCGCAACGGCCTCGACCCGGCGGTGCTGCACGGCCTGATCCAGCAGGAGTCGGGCTTCGACCCGAGCGCGACGAGCAGCGCCGGCGCGTCCGGCCTGACGCAGCTGATGCCCGGCACCGCCTCCTCGCTCGGCGTCGCCAACCCGCTCGACCCGCGCCGAATCGATCGAAGGCGGCGCCCGCTACCTGGGCCAGCTGATGAGCGAGTTCGGCGGCAACACCGAAGACGCGCTCGCCGCGTACAACGCCGGGCCCGGGGCCGTCGAGCAGTACGGCGGCATGCCGCCGTACGCCGAAACCCAGAGCTACGTCTCGAAAGTGCTCGGCTACGCCGAAAGCCTACCGCCAGTCCCACCCCACGACCGTCACGGGAGCGCTCGCATGAACCTCGATCGCGGTACTTCTCGCACCTCCACCGACAGCGCCCGCGCCCGACGCTCCGGGCGCGCCGCCGGGGCCGTCCGCTCCACCGGGCGCGCCGCCCTTCGACAGCGCGCTCGCCGAACACTGGGCCCGGACCGCACCCGCGGAAGGCCAAAAGCAGACAGGCTCCGAAGCGAGCCAACGAGAAAGGTCGATCGCCCGCCAACGCGAACGCGCGGGGGCAGCGGACGACGGCCGTCAGCCTGGCTCCCGCGTCGGCGCCGCGGCTGCCATGAACGCAGCCGGCGCTCAGACGGCAAGCTCGGCAGGCTCCTTCTCCTCGGCGGCGGACGGCAACGCACACGCGAGCGGCGCCAGCGCGAGCGGCGGCGAACAGGCGACGGGCGCAGCGGCCACCGGTGCGGGCACCGCGACGAGCGGCTCCGGCACGCCGGGTGCGACGACGGCGACAACGACGACGACGGCCAGCGGCGGCGCGAGCGCGTCGCCGCAAGGCGCCGCCACTGCGTCCGCGTCGGGCGCGGCGTCGCAGGCCTCCGAAGCGCAGGCATCCGCGTCGTCGAGCACTGGGACAGCTAACGGCGCCACAGCCTCGCTCGCGGCCGCAGGGTCCGCTCGCGCGGGCTCGGCGGGGCAGAACGCGGGCGGCCACGGCGCGTCCGCCGCCGGCACACAGACCCCAGCAGGGGAGTCGAGCAGCGCTGCCGGCGAGTCTGCTGCCGGCACGGCGGTCCCCGGGGCTGGCCCCGCCGCGACCGATGCCGCGATCGGCGCCACGACCGGTTCCGCCGCGAGCGGCGCCGCGGCGAGCGGGGCGTCCGCCGTCGCCACGGGCACACCCGGCACGACCGGCGTAGCCGCCGGCAAGGCTTCTGCCGCGGGTGCCCAGCAGTCGGCCTCAGCAGGTGCGTCCGCGTCCACGGCGTCGGGCGGCGCGGGCTCGTCCGCCGGGGGCCTCTCCGCCGCGACGCAGGCGCAGGCGCAGGAAGCAACGTCCGCGTCGGCCACTTCCGTCGCATCCGGTGCGCCGGGCGCGAGCACGGTGTCGGACCCCGGCGCCGCAGCACAGACGGCGCAGACGGGTCAGCCGGCGCAGGGCCGCCAACAAGCGGCGACGGCGCGCGGCGAAGGTGGCCTGTCCGGTTCGAGCTCCGCACCCGGCGCACCCGGCGCGGGCGGCGCAAGCGGCGGCCAGGCTGGCGCTCAGAACGACGCGGGCGCGGGCGTGCGCGGCTCGGCATCGTGGGCGCACGGCGGCGCAAGCGAGGCGAGCGCGGCGGCTGGCTCGGTGGGCTCGCAGGGCGCGGCGGCTGCACAGCCGGGCGCGCTGCAGGGGGCGCTGGCGCAGACGAGCTACGTGACGAGCGGCTCGGAAGCGAGCCCGCTGTACGGCGCGGCGGCCGCGCAGGCTGGCTCCGCCGCGGCGGGCACCGGCGCTGGCCCCGGCGCGGCGCCGACGCTGGCGAGCGGCGTGGCGATGCAGGACATGATCGACTCGATCCGCGCGACCGTCGAGATCGCCGCGCGCCAGGGCATGACGCAGGCGCGGATCGCGCTACAGCCGGAAGACCTCGGGCACATCAGCATCCGCCTCAGCCAGACCAGCGAGGGTCTGCTCGCGCGCGTGAGCGCCGAAACGCCCGCGGCGGCGCAGGCGCTGATGGCGGGGCGCGCCGAGCTGCACCAGTCGCTGAGCTCGCTCGGCCTGTCGCTGCTGCGGCTCGACATCAGCTCGTTCGGCCAGTCGCAGACCGGCGAACGCGATGGCAGCTTCGCGGGCGACACCGGCGAAGGTGGCGGCTCGGGCACGCCGGGCGGCTCAGGTGGCGCCGAAGAGGTCGAGGGCGCGGCGCCGCTCGGCGCGGGTGAAGAAGGCGCCGCGGCGAGCGCGACCATCTCTGGCGGCGAGCTCGTCGACGTGCTCGCGTGAACCGACGAAAGGACAAACGACCATGACCGCCAACCCACTCACAGCCACGCCCGCCACCACGCCAGGCGCCCCGTCGGGCGGCGCCACGCCTGAACGCGCGAACAGCATCCTCGGCCAGAACGACTTCCTGAAACTGATGGTCGCGCAGCTACAGGCGCAGAACCCGCTGGAACCGGGCAACAGCAACGAATACATCAACGAGCTCGCGCAGCTGACGCAGGTCGAGCAGACGACGAACCTGGCGAACGCCAACGAGCTGTCGAGCGCGGTCGGGCTGATCGGGCACAAGGTCTCCTACAACAACCCGTCGGGCGTCGGTGCGACGGGGGTCGTCCAGAGCGTCCAGTCGAGCGCGTCGGGCACGACGGTGACGGTCGAAGGCGTCCCCGGCGTGGCGCTGTCGGCGATCACGGAAGTCGAATGAGCCAGATCGCCAACAACCCGGCGCTCGTACCGCCCGGGATCGGACCGGCGCACCCGGCCGCGCCCGCGGGCCCCGCGAAGGGCACGGGCGCCGCGACCGGCGCGCAGCGCGCGGCCGCCGCCGCGCCGCAGGGCCCGTCGTTCGCCGACACGCTCGCGCACGCCGGCGAGCAGCTGCACTTCTCCAAGCACGCGCTCGCGCGCGTCGAGCGCCGCGGGATCGAATTGGACCCGGGCACGCTCGGGCGACTTTCACAGGGGGTGCAGCGCGCCGCGAGCAAGGGCTCGCGCGACTCCCTCGTACTTGTCGACGGCAACGCCTTCGTGGTGTCCGTCAGCAATCGCACGGTCATCACGGCCGTGGGCTCCGAGCACATGAAGGACAACGTGTTCACCAACATCGACAGCGCCGTGATCGCATGACGCGCGCGGCCAACTACTACGGCTGGACCTCTTCGAGGAGGCCGCGAAAGGAAGGGCAGTCAGGATGATGGCTGGAATGTATGCCGCGATCAGCGGCCTCGACGCGAACCAGGCGATGCTCAACGAGACGGCCAACGATCTCGCGAACGTCAACACAGTCGGCTACAAGGCCGCGAGCGTGACGTTCGCGGACTCGCTCACGCAGGTGATCCGCGGGGCGTCCGCGCCGACGGTCACCAACGGCGGCACCAACCCCGAGCAGATCGGTCTGGGGGTGCAGGTCGACGCGACGATCAACGAAATGTCCGAGGGCTCCTTCCAGATCAACCAACAACCCGCTCGACGTCGCGATCGAGGGCAACGGTTTCCTGCGCGTCGGCCCGGGCTCGCCAAAAGAAGGCGAACTGACCGTCGGCCTGCCGGCAAACGTGTCGTACACGCGAGCGGGCGACCTGACGACCAACACGACCGGCTTCCTCACCACGCAGGGTGGCGAATACGTGGTCGGGCGCAACGCCGAAGTGACCGCCGAATCGGAAACCGGCGACACGTACGCGCCGGGCAAAGAAGACAGCTACATCAGGATCCCGCCCGGCTCCAGCAACGTCTCGATCGGCCAGGACGGCTCGGTCAGCTACACCGACGAGAACAAAGAATCGAAAACGTATCTGCAGCGCGTGACCGCGGGCTACATCTCGCTCGCCACGTTCCCCAACGAAACCGGCCTCGAACGTCTGGGCGGCTCGCTGTGGGCGCGCACCGCCAACTCGGGCGCGCCGATCGTCGGCACACCCGACACGCCCGGCTTCGGCTCGACGATCGGCGGCGAGCTCGAGATGTCGAACGTCGACCTCGCGACCGAGATGACCAACATGATCACCGCCGAGCGCGGCTACCAGGCCAACTCGCGCACGATCACCACCGCCGACGAAATGCTCGGGACGCTCGTGTCCATGATCCAGTAGCAGCGGATCGCCAGAAGGAAGGACGGTGGTGAGAAGCAGGACAACTCCGAGGAGCCCGGGGTGGGGCGGCTGGCGACGGCGAGCCGTCCCACCCTGCGGCTAATGTGTCGTTTGAGGGGGAAAGCCGATGATCACACTCAACAGGCTCGGCCACAGCGACGAGCCATTCCACTTGAATCCGGACATGATCGTGACCGTCGAGTCGACGCCCGACACCGTGATCACGCTCGCGACCGGCGCGAAGGTCGTCGTCGCGGAGACGCCCGCGGACGTGGCCGCCGCCGTCCACGAGCTGCGTGCGGAGGTGCTCGCCGAGGCGTTCAGGCGACGCGGCAGGTCGGGCGGGCAGCCACCACCGCCGCCGCCCGCGCCGATCCGCGGCGACTCCCCGCGCGAGTCGCCGCGGCTGTCCGCGGTCGAGGACGATCCGGCGTAGAACCCGTTCGTAGTTCGCGCGCGATCGTCGGTGTCGCGGTGTCCCATACGCGCTCGACCGCGATCGATAAGCGATCCCGCGTGGTCCCAAACGGGCAGCTGACGTAGCCCGCTTAGACCGTTTGTGCATGCGCGCTCGCCAAGATTGAAGGATTTTGCTGGGCGGCCGATGTAGGCAAGCAATGAAGGCTGCAACGGCCATCGGAATCGGGCTGGCCTTCGGCTCCCTGCTGCTGAGCTCGATGATGGACGGGACGAGCCCCGCCTCGTTCATCAACATCCCCGCGCTGATGATCATCATCGGCGGCACCGCGGGCGTGACGCTCGCGAGCGTCGGCATGCCGTCGATGAAGCGCGTGCCGAGCCTCTACAAGCTCGTCATCTCGGCCGAACCGCCGGACATGCGCGGGCAGCTCGACCGGCTCGTCGTCGCTCGCCGACAAGGCCCGCCGCGAGGGCCTGCTCGCGCTCGACGCGCAGCTCGGCGAGATCGAGGACCCCTTCACCCGCAACGCCCTGCAGCTGGTCGTCGACGGCACCGACCCCGAGATGGTGCACGCGATCCTCGAGGCCGAGGTCGACGGCATGGCCGCGCGCCACGAGTCCGGCGCCGCGCCGTTCGAGAAGGCCGGCGGCTTCGCGCCGACGATGGGCATCATCGGCACGGTGCTGGGCCTCGTGCACGTGCTCCAGAACCTCGCCGCGCCCGCCGACGCTCGGGCCGTCGATCTCCGCCGCGTTCATCGCCACGCTGATGGGCGTCGGCTCCGCCAACGTCGATCTTCCTGCCGATCGCCAACCGCCTCAAGGCGATCTCCGCCGAAGAGATCGAGCTGCGCATGATGACGCGTCGAGGGGATCCTCTCGATCCAGGCCGGCGACAACCCGCGCCTGGTCTCCGAAAAGCTGATGTCCTACCTGCCGCCCGCCGAGCGCTCCGACGACGACGAGGACAACGTCGGCGCGCCTCGACGTCGAGGCCAGGGCGGCCTGATCATGGCCCGCGGGCACGGCCGCCGCCGCCGCCACGGAGGCGCCGAGGAGGAGAGCGACGAGCGCTGGCTGCTGACCTACGCCGACATGATCACGCTGCTGATGGCGCTGTTCATGGTCCTGTTCTCGATCTCCTCGGTCAACATCTCCAAGTACGAGACGCTGCAGAAGTCGCTGAAGGCGGCCTTCTCCGGCAACATCCTGCCCGGCGGCAAAGCGATCGCGCAGCCAGGGCGCCACCGCCAACTCCGCGCAACGTCCCCTCGAGCGTCGAACTGCAGGCGATCGAGCCGGTCGCCACGAAGGCGCGAGCCAGCCTGCAGAACAGCACCGCGCACAGCGCCGCCAGCGCCTCGAGCTCCTCGACGCCGCGCGGCCGCAGCGCCGCAGCAGGCGGCCGCGCAGAAGCGAAGCCGCCGAGTTCGCGCACATCAAGCACGAGCTCGACGCCTACGCCGCGCGCCCACGGCTTCGCCAAGAGCGTCCAGACCACGATCGAAGCGCGCGGGCTCGTCATCAGGGTGCTCACCGACGATCTGCTGTTCGCCTCCGGCCAGGCCACGCTCGACCCGCGCGCCACCGGGCTGCTCGACGAGATCGGCGCGCTGCTCAACGTCGACGAGACACACCCGATCTCCGTCGAAGGCAACACCGACAACGTGCCCATCCACAGCGCCCAGTTCCCGAGCAACTGGGAGCTCTCGACGGCCCGCGCCAGCACCGTCGTGCGCTTCCTGATCGCCCACGGCGTCGGCGCCAGCCGGCTGACCGCCTCGGGCAACGCCGAACAGCGCCCGGTCGACAGCAACGCCACCGCCGCCGGGCGCGCCCGCAACCGGCGCGTGGAGATCGTCCTGCGCCGGATCAACGGAGCCGGCGGACTCAAGCGAAAGCGAACCCGAGCCGAGAAGGACGACAAGGACCAACACCATGCTCAAGAACAAGAAGCTCATGCTTGCGGTCGCCCTGCCGATTCTCATACTGGGCGTGGGCTACAAGATGACCCAGCCCAAGCCCGTCAACAAGGACAAGATCAAGGGCACGATCTACGTGATGCCGGCGCCCTTCCTGCTCAACCTCACCGACGGCCGCTACGCCAAGATCACCGTCGCGCTCGAGCTCGCGCCCGGGCAGAGCGACGGCGCCTCCGCCACCGCCGCCGCCGCCGAGCGGCGAAAACGCCGCCGGCACGCTGCCCGAGGAACCGCTCGTGCGCGAAATCGTCACCAACGTCGTCACCAACCAGAACGGCGAAACGCTCGTCACCAACGGTGGTCGCAACGCCGATCAAGCACCAGATCCTCGAGGCGATCGACAAGACAGACCGACGTCAAGGTCGAAGCCGTGCTGTTCCCCGACCTCACAGTGCAATAGGAGAGCGCGTGACCGAGGCGATCGAGTACGAGCAGTTCGAGCAAGTCGACGCACCGATCCCCCGGCGCCGCCGCAGCGAGGTGGACCTCAGCCGCCTCAGCGACATCCCCATGGAGCTCAGCGTCGAGATCGGGCGCACGCACATGACCGTCGGCGAGACGCTCGACCTGCGCGTCGGCTCGGTCGTCACGCTCGAGCGCCTCGCCGGCGAGACCGCCGACCTGCTCGTCAACGGCAGCGCCATCGCCCGCGGCGAGGTCGTCGTCATCGACGAGCAGTACGGCCTGCGCATCACCGAGATCCTCGACGGCAGCCCGACGCCGAGCGTCCCCGAGGGCGAGCAACCAGCCGTGCCGCCGCGGCGAGCGCCGAGCGAGGACGCGGCCGAGCCGCGCCGCGGAGGGCGGCACGCCGACCGACGAGGAGGGCTGACCGCCGTGAGCCGGCAGAGCGAGGCAGCCGAGGCGCAGGCGTCCCGACACAGCAGGGCAGGCTCGAGCGCGCACCGAGCGCGCGCCGAGCGTACGCGCGCTCGACTTCTCCCAGCCGACGAAGTTCACCACCGAGCTCAGGCGCCGGATCGTCCGTGCGCTCGACCTCTTCTGCGAGGCGCTCCGCAGCGGCTGGCCGGCGAGCTCAAAGCCGAGGTCGAGCTCTCGCTCACCGACATCAGCCAGCACACGTGGGCCGCCGCCAAGGCGCAGCTCCCCGCCGACTCGATCGCCGTCGCCGTGCACGCGCGAGGCGATCGAGCGCCAGATGCTGATGAGCGTCGAGCTGCCCGCTCGTCCTGCAGGCGCTCGAATGCCTGCTCGGCGGCGAGGCCTCACAGGCGTCCGCCGAGCGCCATCTGACCGAGATCGACTGGGTGCTCACGCGTGGCATGCTCGACGCGGTCGTGCACCAGCTGTCGGTCGCCTGGGACGAGCTCGGCGGCCCCGAGCTCGTGCGCGGCGAGGTCGACATCGAGGGCGACGCCGGCGTGCTCACGCCGATCGGCGAACCGACGCTGTCGGTGACGCTTCGAGGTCAAGATCGACGGCGCTCTCTCGACGCTCTCGCTGCTGATCCCGTGGGGCGCGATCGAGCCGATCACCGAGCGCATCCGCGGCGTCGGCAGCGAGCCGACCAGCGCCGACCCGCAGCGGCGCCGACGCGCTGCGCCGCGGTGTCGCCGGCGCGCAGGTGCTGCTGCGCGCCGAGGTCGGCTCCGCACAGATGCCGATCGAGCGCATGCTCGAGCTCGCGCCCGGCGCGCTGCTCGCGCTCGAAGACCGCGCCGAGGACGGCGTGCTGCTGTTCGCCGAGGGGGTCTCCATCGGCCGCGGGCACCCCGGGCGCAGCGGCTCCCGGCGCGCGGTCAAGCTGTCCGCCACCGGCGAGCCGCCGACCCGCGCCGATACCTACGCCAAGCTCGGCCGCGCCGAGCTCGAACGCGCGCGCGCGCACCTCGCAGCAGACGCGCGAGGCTCCCGAGGGCCGCGCCATCCTGCGCAGCATCTTCGTGCGCGTGTGGGCCGAGCTGGGCCGCACCCACCTGCCGCTCGGGGGCGCGCTCGAGCTCGCCCAGGGCGTCGTCGTCGAGCTCGACCAGCGCGCCGACGCGCCCGTCGAGCTGTTCGCCAACGGCCTCTGCTTCGCCAACGGCAGCCTCGTCGTCACCGGCGACGGCGCCTGGGGCGTGCAGGTCGCCGAGCTCGTGCAGTAGCGCGCAGCAGCGCGCCCAGCGGCGCTCCGCGGATCAACGCCTCAAGAACTGGGGCGCAGCGCCGATAACCCGGACGACTCTTCCTCGGAGTCGTCCCTCGATGACCAAGCCGATCCCGCTTTCCCGTGCGGTCGCGACGGCGACCGCGGCGCTTGGCGCCTGCCTGCTCGCATTCGCGAGCCCCGCGTCGGCGTTCACGCCCGCCCGCCACGACGGGCGGCGAAAACGCGCCGCTGAACCTCACACGCCCGCCAGCGCAGTCGCACTCGCCGGCACCGGCGGCGCGAGCATCGTGCGCACGATCGTCGGTCTGGCGATCGTCATCGCCGTCATCTGGGGGCTCGCCTGGATCCTCGCAGGTCAAGGCGCGGGCGAGGACCCGCACGCTCCGAGCGCGGGCCTCGCGAGCGTCGCCGCGCTCACGCTCGGCACCGGGCGCTCCGTCCATCTGGTGCGCGCCGGCAACGACTACGTCCTGCTCGGCGCCACCGAGCACGGCGTCGCCCCGATCCACCGCTACACCGAGGAGGAGGCGCGCGAGGCGGGGCTGCTCGTCGAGGAGCCCGCCGCCCGAACGCTCGCGCCTGGTGAGCGTCGCCAGCCAGCTCGTCTCCGGCACCGGTCGCGTCGTCAGACACGCCGGGCTACGGCCGGCGCGCGCTCACCGGCGAGTCCGCCAACTTCGACCAGGCGCGGTCCTACCGCCACGTGAGCTTCCCCGCACAGCCCCGCCGTCGGCGCGCGCCCCGACCCCATGCGCATGCCCTCGCCCTCCTCGGGGCTGATCGAGCGCCTCCGCGAACTGACGGTGCGCCGATGAGCCTCGCCGCGATGTTGCCGCTCGGCGCCGCCGGGGCGCTGCCCGGGGGCGCCGGGCTGTCCGTCAACTCGAGCAACGCCGTGCAGATCCTGCTGCTCGTCGGCGGCCTCGGCGCTCGTGCCCGCGATCCTCTT
>CAWGYW010000003.1:0-393489 GCA_963826985.1 uncultured Solirubrobacteraceae bacterium | reverse complement strand
ACGCATTGTCTAAAGGAGCGATCGATCCCGCGAGGATCATGAACCCGGGCGTGCTGATCGATCCGCTGCCATGAGGGTCGCGGTCCTTGGCCCCGGCGGCGTGGGCGGGCTGATCGCCGGTGCGCTCGACAGCGCCGGCACCGAGGTCGTGGTGGTCGCGCGCGAGAGCACCGCCGCGTCGATCGCGCAGGACGGCGTCGCGTGCAGAGCGTCAAGTTCGGCGATTCGTCGCCCACCCGCGTGCGTCGCGCTGTTGACGGAGCCGGTGGACGGCTGATCGTCGCCACGAAGGCCGCCGGGCTCTGCGCCCGCGCTGGAGCGCGTCGCGGTCGAGCCGACGGTCGTGCTGCCGCTGCTCAACGGCCTCGACCACCTCGCGGCGCTGCGCGAGCGCTTCCCCGCCGGATCGGTGCTCGCGGGCTCGATCCGCGTCGAGGCCGACCGGCCGCAGCCGGGCGTGGTCGTGCACACGAGCAACTTCCTGCTCGTGAGCATGGCCAGCGCCGAGCCCGCCGTGCACCCGGCGATGCAGGTGCTCGCCGACGCGCTGTCGCAGGCGGGCGTGCCGGTGAAGGTGCAGGACTCCGAAGCGGACGTGATGTGGTCGAAGCTCGTGCGCCTGAACGCGCTCGCGTGTGTCGACCAGCGCCTACGACGTGCTGCTCGGGGAGATTCGCTCGACGCCGAGGCTGCGCGCCGACCTGGAGGGCGCGATCGAGGAGGCCTGCGCCGTCGGTCAGGCGGAGGGCGCGCACGAAATCGACCCGGCGAAGGCGATCGGGGAGCTCGAGGCGGCGCACGACACGCTCGGCAGCTCGATGCAGCGCGATATCGCCGCCGGGCGCGAGCCCGAGCTCGACGCGATCCCCGGCGCGGTGCTGCGCGCGGGCGCCCGCCACGGCATCGATGCCCGACGATCGAACGGCTGGTCGGCGAGATCGCCGCACGGATCGACCTCATCGTCACCCGGGACCGGGTCCTTCGCCCGCGGCGCCCTCGCGGTCGTGGCGCAGCACCTCCAGTAGCTCCGCGTAGGGCCGACCAGGTAGGCGTCGTCGTCGGGCGCCAGGCGGGTGTCGCGACGCGGCGGGTGCTCGAGCGCGAGTCGAGTCCGCCGCGCGGCGGATCGCGACCACCCGCACGCGCGCCGGCAGCTCGCGCATCGCCAGGCCGTCGAGGCCGCCGCCGGCGCTGACGCGCAGCCGCGCGAGCAGGAACGGGTGGTTGCCGACGTAGAAGGTGAACAGCACTTCCAGGCCGAGCACCGCGCCGACGAACCACGGCGCGGCGATCGCGGAGGTCGACCACACGTGGCGAAAGCCGAAGCTCTGCTCGAGGCGGTGCCCGAGCTGGCGGTCGAAGACGCGCAGCACGACCGGCACCTCGCTCCAGCGCTCGGCCAGGCGATCGCGCACCGCGAGCCCTGTCTCGATGTTGGTGAGGTCGTCGGAGGTGAGGATCGCCACCGCGGCGGCCCTCGACAGGTTGACCGAGTCGAGCGTCTGCGAGCGCGTGGCGTCGCCGAGCACGAGCGGCACCCCGTGCGAGCGCACCTGCTCGACGTAGCTGTTGCTCTCGGTGCGCTCGACCACGACCACCTCGCGCCCGCGCTCGAGCAGGCCTTCGAGCACGTGCATGCCGACGGTCCCAAGCCCGACGATCACGACGTGACCGCGCATGCCCGGGATGCGTCTCGTGGCCGAGTGACTGCGCGAGCCGGCGGCTGACCAGCGCGTTGGTCAGCAGCGCGAACAGCGTCGTCACGAGCGTCGTGCCGGCGACGATCAGGCAGATGCCGAACGCCTCGATCCAAGTCGGCTGGTTGGAGAAGGAGAAATCGCCGAAGCCGACCGTGGCGACCGTCTCGACCGTGAAGTAGATCGACGTCGAGGATCGGCAGGTGCGAGTGGTGCCCGGACCAGTGGTAGCCGAAGTGGAGCACGAGCGTGGAGATCGCGAGCAGCACCAGGCCGAGCGCGGCGGCGACGCGCAGCGGCCGGTCGGCGACGCTGAGCACGGTCCGCAGTACGCGGCCGCTCGCGGCGCGTGCGCGCGCGCCGATGTCGGAGATCTCTCTTGCGCGGACCTGGCGGAAGCCGAGCCCCGCCGCGTCGAGCTCCTCGTGGGTGCCGAGCAGCGTCACGCGGTCCCCGGCCGCGACCGGCTGGTCGCGCCCGGGGCACGCGATCAGCTTGTCATCGGCGTCGGTGACGACGCCGATCGGCGCGAGGCTGCCATAGATCTCGCGCAGCGTTCCGTCCCGTGGCGCGATCACCTCGGCGGCGACGAACAGCGTGTCGCCGAGCAGGATGTCGCGCGCGCGGCGCCCGAGGCAGGCTTCGACGACCGACGGGGCGAACAGCGCGCCGACGTCGAGCACGCCGACCGAGCCGAGCACCTGCTCGACCGCGCGCGCCACCGCCGGGTTGTCGAGGTCGGCGACGATGCGCACCTCGGGCCGCAGGTCGCGGATCAGCAGCACCGTCTCAAGCGTGCGCAGGTCGGTGCGCTCGGCGCACACGACCGCCGAGGCGCCGAGGATGCCGGCGTCGTACAGCGGCTCGGTGAGGTGATGCGAGCCGCGGGGGATGTGCGGAATGCCCCAGCCGCGCACGACGCGCGCGAGCCGCTCGTCGGGCGTCGTCGTCGAGGACCACCACGCGCGCGCCCGCGAGGTGCAGTTGCTCCACGGTGCGCAGGCCGACGGGGTTCAGGCCGCAGACGATGACGTGGCCGGCCCAGTCGCGGCAGCGCTGAAAATCAGATGGCGAGATCCCCGCAACCGTTGCCACGTCTGAGCAGTTTGCGCCGCCGCAGGCGAATTGCCCTTGGCCCGGCGTCCAAGATCAGCGCCGCTACTGCTCTTCGAATGGCGAGCGTCCCGGCGAGTACGCCGGGATCGCCTGCGTGGCGATCGCCTCGACGGCGCGCTCCTCGGCCTCGGTCAGCTCCTCGTCGTGCTCGCCGTCGCAGAGCACGCGGAAGTTGCCGGTGACGCCGCTGTCCCCTTGGATGGTGATGCCCGGCAGGATCTCCTCGCCCTCGTCGAAGCCGAGGCGCTCCATGTCGAAGTGGGCGAGCCCGATGCCGTGGGCGGTATGGGTCGGGTTCTCGCGGTCGTGCGCCGCGACGGCCTGTGCGAAGCGCTCGAGGTTCTTGGCGATCTTGCCGTTGTCCGCCATCGCTTCGGGGAGGGTAGCGCGGGCGCTGTAGATTTGGGAGGCGATGGCCGGCGCCCCACCAGTCGACACTCAGCCGCCCGCCCCGGCGGGCGCGCTCGACGCGGGGGCCGACGGCCACGGCGGCGAGGTGATCCGCACGGTCGAGCTGACGAAGGTCTACGCCGGCACGGACTTCGCGGCCGTCGACAAGCTCAACCTGGCCGTCCACGGGGGCGAGATCTTCGGCCTGCTCGGCCCCAACGGCGCGGGCAAGACGACGACCGCGGGGATGCTCACCACGCGCGTGATCCCGACCTCTGGCTCTGCGTACGTGGGCGCGATCGACGTCGTCGCGCACCCGGCGCTGGCCAAGCAGCTGATCGGGATCGTCTCGCAGCAGAACACGCTCGACCGCCAGCTGACGGTGTGGGAGAACCTGTACTTCCACGGGCGCCTGTTCGGCATCCCAGCGGCCGAGTCGCGGCGCACCGCCGATCGAGCTGCTCGAGCAGTTTCAGCTCGCCAAGTGGGCGAAGGCGTCGGTGTTCGCGCTCTCCGGCGGGCATGGCGCAGCGGCTGATGGTCGCGCGCGCGATCTTCCATCGCCCGGCGGTGCTGTTCCTGGACGAGCCGACGGCGGGCCTCGATCCGCAGGGCCGCCTGGCGCTGTGGGAGATCCTCGGCGAGCTCAACCGCGACGGGCAGACGATCCTGCTGACGACGCACTACATGGAGGAGGCCGACGCGCTGTGCAGGCGCGTGGCGATCATGGACCACGGCAAGATCCTCGCGCTCGACACACCGGAGGAGCTCAAGCGCTCGGTGGGCGCCGACACGATCGTCACGGTCAAGGCGAGCGGCGACCCCGACGCGCTCGCCGCGCGGCTGTCGCAGGAGCTCGACGCGGTCACCCGCAGCGCGCGTGGTCGAGGGCGGCGTCGAGCTGCACGTGAAGGGCGTCGAGCGGCTGGTGCCGCGGGTCGTGGACGCCGCCGAGAGCGGTGGCTTTGACGTGGTCGACCTGTCCGTATCCGAGCCGAGCCTCGAGACGGTGTTCATCAACCTCACCGGCAAGGAGCTGCGCGACTGATGGCCGCGCACGTCGCTCGCCGCCACCCGTGCGCAGATCGCGCTCGAGCCGACGCGCTCGACGCTGGCCGCCAGCCGCATCGCGCTGCGGGCGCTGATCCTGCGCGACCTGGTCGTGCTGTGGAAGAACAGGTGGGAGTTCGTGATCCGCACGCTGATCCAGCCGTTCCTGCTGGTGTTCGTGTTCCTGTTCGTGTTCCCCAAGATCGGCCAGGGCATCGGCGGCGGGGGCGGCAAGGTCGACGAGTCGAAGTTCGCGACGGTGCTCGTCCCCGGCGTCGTCGGGATCTCGATCATGTTCCAGGGCATCCAGGCGGTCGCGCTGCAGCTGTCGACCGAGTTCGGCTACACGCGCGAGATCGAGGACCGCGTGCAGGCGCCGTGCCCGATCTGGCTGGTGGCCCTCTCGAAGGTCCTCTCGGGCGCCGCGCAGGGGCTGCTCGCGGCGGTGATCGTGTTCCCGATCGCCGCCGTCGTGCACGCCTCGGGCGTGCACGCGCACCTGTCGGTGCACTGGCTGGTCGTGCTGACGCTGATCCCGCTCGCATGCGTGACGATGACCTCGCTCGGGCTGCTGCTCGGGACAGCGTTCGAGCCGCGCAACATCGGCCTGATGTTCGGCTTCGTCGTGCTGCCGCTGACGTTCCTCGGCGGCACCTACTACCAGTGGACGCGCCTTGCGCCGGTGAAGGTCGGCGGCGTGCACTGGCTGCAGATCCTCGTGCTCGTCAACCCGCTGATCTACGTCAACGAGGGCATGCGTGCGGGCCTGACCCACGCCTCGCACATGCACCTGTACGTCGTCTACCCGGTGCTGATCGGCTTCTGCGCGGTGTTCCTGGCGCTCGGCCTGCGCAAGTTCCGCGGGCGGGTGCTGGCGTGATGCCGCGGCTGATGATCGTGATCGCGAGCACGCGGCCCGGCCGCGTGGGGCTGCCGGTCGGCCGCTGGTTCGCCGGGCACGCGCGCACGCACGCCGCGTTCGAGGTGGAGGTCGTCGACCTGCTCGAGCTCGACCTGCCGTTCATGAACGAGCCCAACCATCCCCGCCTGGGCGACTACACCCACCAGCACACGAAGGACTGGAGCGCCAAAGTGAGGGCGGCCGACGCGTTCGCGTTCGTGATGCCCGAGTACAACTACAGCCTCACCGCGCCGCTGCTCAACGCGATCGACTACCTGCACCAGGAGTGGCAGTACAAGCCGGTCGGCTTCGTCTCCTACGGCGGCATGTCCGGCGGCGTGCGCGCGGTGCAGATGGCAAAGCAGGTGGTGACGACGCTGAAGATGATGCCGCTGCCCGAGGCCGTCGCCGTGCCGTTCGTCGCACAGTTCATCGACGACGAGGGCGAGTTCGCCCCCAACGAGACGATCGAGCGCTCGGCGGCGGCGATGCTCGATGAGCTGGTGCGGGTCCAGGCGGCGCTGGCGGTGCTGCGGGGCGAGGTGGGGTAGACCCTGACGGCGGGACGTCAGCTTGGCGAGGTCAGCTTGGCGAGAGCACCGTGATGCCGTGCTCGCACGCGCCGTCGGCGAGCTGTTTGTCGTAGGTCATCAACGCGCTCAGCTTGCCCGCCTCTTTGAGCCGGACCGCCGTCGCAAGGTGGATGGCATCGAGCGTGGCGACCGTCGACGGGGTGATGGTCTCCGCGTTCGTGAGGATTTCATCGTCGACTTTGATCAGCGATACACCGGCCAGCAGCGCATCGACGCGGTCAAGCATCTCGCGACGAAACCCGAGGCGCCGAAGCTCGATGCGCAGCAGGCTGCTCGAAACCGAGCGCTCGAACGTCTCGAGCGCGCTTTCGATGGCAGGCTTCTCCGGCTCGTCCAGAAGCGAGCGCCCGAGCGCGCTCGTGTCGACGTAGACAGCCGAAGGCTGGCTAGAAGCGCTCGCGTCGGCTCTCTTCGAGGAAGGCATCCGTCGTACCCGCAGGCGCAGGCGTGTCGAGTGGGGGCAGGCTCTTCATCGCGTCCACAAGACGTCTCGTTGGGACGGTCGCCCCGTACTTCTCCGCCAGCTCCAGGTAGTAGGGGTCGACATTGGGGTGCGAGGGCACGAGCCGAGCGACCTCGTGGCCCCGCTCTGTGACAGTCAGCGTCTCGCCCTCCTTGACGCGCTCCAGGTAGCGGCTCAGGTTCTGGCGCAGCTCACGGACGCCGACTGTCTTGGCGGCAGGTGTGGGACGTGTCGCGGCCATTGTGCGTCACAACGTAGCACATGGTCGAAACCGCTCTGTCAGGGGAGCTGCACGCTGCCGGGGAGGCCGACGCCGTCGCGCCACGAGCGGATCGCCAAGACGCCGCGCTGCTCGATCGCCTGAAAGGCGTCGTAGAGGCCGCCGTCGGCGGGGTCGCGGCCGATCGATCGCGCCACTTCGTCGCCGGTCACGATGCCGCTATCCGACTTCTGGATCAGGTCGTACGCGGCCGCGACCAGCTCGTCGATGAGGACCTCGTCGGGCACGGGCGCGAGGCTATCACGAGGTTACGTCTCGATCGGCTCGATGCGGCAGCCCATCCGGATGTCTCCGAGAGTCGACGTACTGTCCGAGCCGCCTCAATCACCAGGCCGATCCTTGGCCGCATCAGGCCGACCCTTGGCCGCGCGCCCGGTGACCAGCGACGCGACGATCGGCGGCACGCCCCGCCAATGGGCCTCCTCATGCTGGATCGAGAAGCCCGCGGCCGCGATCGAGGCGATCGTGTCGCGATTGCAGCGACAGCCTGCGCCGAAGTGCCGCCACGGGGTCTCCAGGCGATCTTGCCAGCGAGCCACGCGCGGCGAGTGGGAGCGGACATGCTCGATGAACAGGAGCTGCCCGTCCGGGCGCAGGACGCGGCTGACCTCTGCCAGCGCGAGGTCCGGGAAGTCGACGGTGCACAGCACCAGCGTGGAGACGACCGTGTCGACCGACTCGTCCTCCAGCGGGATCGCTTCGGCCGATGCGTCCAGCGTGCTCGCCGGTTTGCCGCTCACGCCAAGCTTGCGCTCCAGCCGGCGGCGCATCGGCTCGAACGGCTCGGCGAGGATCAACTCCTGAACGGCGTCGGGGTAGTGCGGGATGTTGGCGCCAGTGCCCGCGCCGATCTCGAGCGTGCGGCCGCGCGCGTTCGCGACGAGCTCAGCGCGACGTCTGCCCATGCTCCGTTCCTCGCCACGGCGCATGATCCGGTCATACAGCGCCGCGAACACGAAGTCCCAGCGGTGCTCGCCGTGGACCTGCTGCGCTTTCGCGGCAGCGACGCTCTTGCTCATGTGGGGATACTGACGCAATGGTCGCCGCCGTTGTTCTGATCGGTGCTCCTGGCGCCGGCAAGTCGTCGGTGCTCGAGGCGCTGGCCACCCTCCATGACATAGAACGGGTCGAGCACGGGGCGCTCGAGGCAGAGCAGCTGTCGCTCGGGCGGCCACTCCTCTCCGCGGGCCACTGGGTTCCGCAACTCGAGGCGGTGCTCGCGCTCCAGCGTCGCGTGGGGCGCCGAAGGTTCCTCATCTCCGCCACCGTCGAAGACGCCCAGGATCTCGTGGCTGTCAGGGACGCGACAGCGGCCCGGCTGCTTCTCGTCGTTTGTCTCAGCGCCTCCCCCGAGACCGTTGCCGCTCGGCTCGACGCCCGCGAGCCAGACCGCTGGCCGGGCAAGGCTCCACTGATCGCGCGCGCCCAGAGGCTCGCCACCGCGGTTCCCCACCTCCCAGAGATCGACATGATCATCGGCACCGAGGATCGGCGGGCGGAGGATGTGGCCGCCGAGATCTTTGAGGCAATGCGAGGCCGAGGGATGCTCGAGCCGAACTAGCTCATCGTGCCCCCGTTAGCCCTGCTCGATCAGCTCGATTCGATACCCGTCCGGGTCTCTGACGAAGCACAGCCGCGAACCGCCCTCGCGTACGGAGTACGGCGGCTTCTCGGGCTCGATGCCCTGCTCGGAGAGACGCGCGAGCGTGGCGTCCAGGTCGTCGGCCGTGATCGCGATGTGGCCGTAGCCGGTGCCGATCTCGTAGGAGTCCACGCCGAAGTTGTAGGTGAGCTCCAGGCGCGGCATGTCGCCGTCGCCCGGCTGGTTCATGAACACGTTGATCGCCTCGTCTTTGATCGGCATGCGGCCGATCTCCTGGAAGCCGAGCGCGTTGTAGAAGGCGACCGAGCGGTCGACGTCGGTGATGCGATAGCAGGTGTGGATCAGGGCCATGGCCGGGAGTCTACGGACCGTCGGCCGCTCGAGGTCCGGCCGGGATCGCGCTTGGCCATGCGTCAGCCGCGCAGTTCCACGGGCACGGCCGTGCCGCCGGGCGCGCTCTACACTTGCGCCCGTGCGAACCCTGATCGTCGGTCATGGCGGGCGCGAGAGCGCGCTCGCATATCGGATGGCCGAGCACAGCGAGCTGCACGCGTTCGTCGGCCACGAGAACCCGTCGATCGTCGGCTACGCCGCTGCCTCCGGCGGCAGTCACCAGGTCGGCGACGTGTGCGACCCGCACGCCGTCGCCGCGTTCGCGCGCGAGCGCGAGATCGACATCGCGATGGTCAGCGCCGACGAACCGCTCGCCGCCGGCGTCGTCGATGCGCTGCTCGCGCAGGGCACCCGCGCGGTTGGGCCGACGGCCGCAGGCGCCGAGATCGAGTGGAACAAGGCGTTCGCGCGCTCGCTGCTCGCTGAAGTAGCGCCCGAGGCGCTGCCGCGGCTGCGCGTCGCGCGCGACGCCCGCGAGGTCGCCGACGCGATCGCGTCCTTCGGCTCGACGCCCGTCGTCGTCAAGCCCCAGGGCCTGACCGGAGGCAAGGGCGTCAAGGTCATGGGCCCGCACCTCGCCGACCACGACGCGGCGCGCGAGTACGCGCTCGAGCTGCTCGCGCGCGGCAAGGCGGGAGAGTCGGTGCTGATCGAGGAGAAGATCGCCGGCGCCGAGTTCACCATCCAGGCGATCAGCGACGGGCATACCGTCGTGCACCCGCCCTCCACCTACGACTACCCCTACCGCTACGACGGCGACGGCGGGCCCGGCACCGGCGGGATGGGCTCGCTGTCGATGGCCGGCGCGACGCTGCCGTTCATGACGCTCGCGCACTACGAGCACGCGCGCTCGATCATCGAGCGTGTCATCGAGCGCCTGTCCGACGAAGGACGCCATTTCAGCGGCGTGATGAACAGCGGCTTCTTCGCCACCGCCGAGGGCGTCAAGGTGATCGAGTTCAACGCACGCTTCGGCGACCCCGAGTGCATGAACATCATGAGCCTGTTCGCCGGAAACTGGCCCGAGGCGATGGAGCGCATCTGCGCGGCGAGCCTTGCGCCGAGTGACGTTCCCCTGCGCGAGGAGGCATCCGTCGTGCTGTACCTCGTCTCTCCCGACTACGCGCTGCGGCCCGGCCCCGCCCGTGAGTTCACGCTCGAGCGCGAGCGCATCGAGGCGGCCGGCTGCAATGTGTTCTTCTCCTCCGCCGTCGCCATCGGCGAGAACGCCTACCGCACCGTCGGCACCTCGCGCGCCGTCGCGCTGACCGCGACCGCGCCAACGCTCGAGCAGGCGCGCCAGCGGGTCGTCGAGAGCGCCGCCACCGTGCCCGTGCTCGAGTGGCGCAAGGACGTCGGCGACGAACGCTATCTGCAGGACCTCGCCGTCCTGGTCGCGCCGCAGAGCGCGACGGCCGAGCCGGGCGGGGAGGCGATTGGCACGGCAGCCGGCGAGGCGGCGCTGCTCCCGAACGCGGGCTGACGGATTCGTGCAACGATGCGCGCGATGCTCGTCGAGCGCGCCATGCACCCGCAGTTCCTCTCCAACACCTTTCTCGTCGCCGACGGCGAGGGCGGGCCGGCGTTCTTCATCGACGCCGGCGGCCCCGTCGGCCCGTTGATCGAGGCCGCCGAGCGCCACGGCCTGGAGCCGACGCACGTGCTGCTCACCCACCATCACTACGACCACGTCAGTGACGTCGGCGAGCTGCTCGAGCGCTGGCCGAAGCTCGAGGTGCTGATCAGCCAGCGCGAGCGCGAGCTGCTCGACGGCGCCGCCGCTGAGGGAGCGGCGGCGCCGAGCGCCGGCATGGGCTCGATCGAGGCCGGCCAGACGCTGAGCTTCGGTGCCCTGGAGGTGCGCCCGCTGCACACGCCCGGGCACACCGCCGGGATGCTGTCGTTCCTCGTCGGCGAGCGCGCCGCCGGGGGCGCCGGCGCTCCAGGGCGCGCGGCGAGGAGCGGCGGGCCCGGCGGGCTTGCAGGCGCCGGGCTGGCCGTGTTCACCGGCGACACGCTGTTCAAGGACTCCGTCGGCGGCGTCAGAGCGCCCGGCCACACCACCTACACCGACCTGCGCGACTCGATCATGGGCACGCTCATGGAGCTGCCGCCCGACACCGTCATCTACCCCGGTCACTGCGATCAGAGCACGGTCGCGCGCGAGTGGGACGCAAACGCCTTCGTCCGCGTCTGGCGGGGCCTTGACCCGGAGGGCTCGCGGCCGTGCACCGCGCTCGGTGAGCCGGCCACGCTCGTGCTGCTCGGCGCGGACTACGACGGCGGCACGAAGGCCTGGGTGCGCTGGGCGGACGGCTCCGATGACATCGTTCCCGGCTCGCGCGTGGAGCAAGGCTCCTAGCGAGGAGCGCCTGCCGCTGCCAACTCCTAGCATGGGGGACGTGGCACCCGAGAACGAGAAGATCCCGACCTCGCGTGCGCGGCGCACGGCCACGGTCGCCACGCTCGCCGCGAGCGAGGCCGTGAAGCAGTTCGGCACGCGCGCCGCGAACGTCACCCGCGGCGAGGAGGCCTCCGAGGAGGCGATGGCCCGCCGCCAGCTCGAGACCGCCAAGCAGATCGTCGCGGTGCTCGGGACGATGAAGGGCGCCGCGATGAAGCTCGGGCAGGTGATGTCCTTCCTGGACGTCGGCCTCGTCGCCGAGGAGCACCGCGAGGAGTTCCAGCGCGAGCTCGCCAAGCTGCGCGACGCCGCCCCAACCGTCTCCTTCAAGCAGATGCGCCGCGTGATCGAGGAGGACCTCGAAGAACCGATCTCCGAGGTGTTCGCGTCCTTCGACGAGGAGCCGATCGCCGCCGCCTCGATCGGGCAGGTCTACCGCGCGACGCTGCTCGACGGTCGCGAGGTCGCCGTCAAGGTCCAGTATCCGGGCGTCGCCAGCGCCGTCAGGGCCGACATGCAGAACCTGGACATGATCCTGCGCCTGCTCAAGCGCATGACCCCCGCGCTCGACGTCAAGGGCATCGCCGCCGAGGTTAAGGACCGCATCGTCGAGGAGCTCGACTACGAGCTCGAGGCCCAAAACCAGCGCTCGCTCGCGCGCATCTTCGCCGGGCACCCGTTCATCGTCGTCCCCGATGTCATTACCTCGCTCTCGCGCGAGCGCGTGCTCGTCAGCGAGTTCGTCGAGGGCGTCGGCTTCGAGGAGCTCAAGGGCCGCTCGCAGGCGGAGCGCGACCGTCTCGGCGAGATCATCTTCCGCTTCTTCCTCGGCTGCCTGTATCGCCATCGCCAGTTCTCCGGCGACCCCCATCCCGGCAACTTCCTGCAGCTCGCCGACGGCCGCGTCGCGTTCCTGGACTTCGGGCTGTTCAAGCGCCTGGACGCCGAGCCCGTCGAGCTCGAGCTGGCCGCCCAGCGCGCCGTCACCGAGGGCGACGCGGCGACGCTGCACGAGCTGCTCGGCGCCTCCGGCTTCCTGCCCGAACCCGAGCGCGTCGACCCGGAGAACCTGCTGGCGTTCATCAAGGACGCGATCTGGTGGTACACGACCGCCGACGAAGAGGTGCTGCTGTCCCCCGAGATCGCCACCCAGGTGATGATCGAGAGCTCGGACCCGCGCTCGAGCCACTTCCGCGAGATGCGCCACCAGACGATCCGCCCCGAGCACCTGTTCGGCCGGCGCATGGAGATGCTCACGCTCGCCGTGCTCTCGCAGCTGCGCGCCCGCGCCAACTGGCACCGGATCGCACGCGAGTGGATGTACGGCGATGAGCCCGTCACCGAGCTCGGTCGCGAGGAGGCCGACTTCTACGGGCGCAGCGGCGTCGGCGCGCGCGGCTGAGGTCAGACGCCGGTCTTGGCGACAATGCGGCCGGACTTGACCGCGTCCTCGAGCGCGCGGTAGTCGCGCTCGTTCTGCTCGGCGTAGTCGCGCGCGAACGACAGCAGCGCGCGATCGAAGTTGGAGCCCCCGCCGAGGTAGGCCGCGATCGCGATGCGGTCGCCGCTGCGGGCGTGCGCGCGGGCGAGCGTCCAGCCGCACAGGCGGCCGTATTGGGCCATGCCCTTCGCGCTCATCTGCTCGAGTTCCGCGGAGCCCTTCCAGTCGCGCAGCTGGCGCCCGTAGTAGTCGCGGACGGGGTCGCCGGGCTCGTCCTCGACGTGCAGCCAGCCGAGGAAGATGTCGCTGACCGCCTGCATCAGGCGCTGCCCGGTGACGACCCGCTCGCCGTGGTGGGCGAACTCGCTGGGGCCGAGGAACTGCTCGAGCACCGACGCCTCCGCCTCCTTCAGCTGCAGGAACAGCGGGTCGCGCTCGTCACGGCCGAGCAGCAGCGCGACCCACGCGCGCGTGCCGACGCTGCCCACGCCGACCACCTTGCGCGCGAAGTCGGCGATGCGGAACTGCTCCAGCAGCACGCGGCGATCGCGCTCGAGCGTGCTGCGGTAGGAGCGCAGGTGACGGTTCAGCAGGTCGACGATCTGATCGCGTTCGCCGCCCTGCGCGAGCTCGTCGACCGGCACGATCAGCGGCGGGTCGGCGCGGATGCGCGTCTCGCCATCCACGACGTGCGTCAGCTTCGACAGCGCCGACATGCTGTCGCGCGTACGCGCCTTGTTCAGCGTCTTCTCCGCGCGCTCGGCCAGCTTCGGGGTCAGCTGCGGGCCGAGTTCCCGCACCGCGGCATCGACGTCCAGGTGCGCGTACCACACCTCGAGGTTGCTCATCGCGGCGAAGCGCGCCATCGCCGTGCGGTATTCGTGTGCGGTGTCGAGCACGATCCGGTCCTCGTCCTTGGCCGCGAAGTCGTTGTTGCGCGCGGCGATCAGCATGCTCGCCGTCAGACGCTTGACGTCCCACTCCCACGGCCCCGGCAGCGTCTCGTCGAAGTCGTTGACGTCGAACACCAGCTTGCGCTCGGGCGAGGCGAACACGCCGAAGTTCGACAGGTGCGCGTCGCCGCAGCACTGCACCGTCAGGCCCGAGCGCGGCGTCGGCGCCAGGTCGCTCGCCATGATCAGCGCCGCGCCCCTGTAGAAGCTGAACGGCGAGACCAGCATGCGCCCGTAGCGGATCGGCACCAGCTCGGGCACGCGCGTCTTCGCCTGGCCTTCCAGCAGCGCGATCGGGTCGACCCGCTGCGGCGCCGGCTGAAAGCCTGCCTGGCTCGCGCGCGACACCTGGGCTCGCGCCGCCTTGCCGAGCGCCACGCGTTCGGCCACGCTCAGGTGAGGCACCGCTTTGGCCGCGCCGGCGTTCGTCACAGTCGCTTTTGCCGCGTCAGTCATAAAGCGGACGATACGCCCGCGGTGCGGACGCCGTCCGGATAGAGCCTACGATGAGCTTGCGGGCCGCACGAGCTTCGCCGGTCGCGACCCCGTCGGCTGCCGCCATGAACACTCTCAATCAGCGCCCTCGTATCGCCCTGCTGCTGTCGGCGCTGATCGCCGGGGGGACCGTGGTCGCGATCGCGGCCTCCGATCGCCCACGGGCGCTGTGGCACACGCTCTGGCAGATGCAACCGTTGTGGCTGCTCGCCGCGCTCGCCGCCGAGCTCCTGGCCTACGCCGGCTATGTCGTCGCCTACCGCTCGACGATGCTCGCCCCGGGGCGCCCGCGCCTTTCGCTGAAGCTCACGGTCCGGCTCGTCGTCGCCGGCTTCGGGCCGTTCGTCCCGATGGGCGGCTTCGCCTTCGACCGCCTCGCGCTCAGAGCCGTACACCACAGCCGCCGCCACGCGCGCATCCAGGTTCTCGGGCTCGGCGTGGTCGAGTATCTGCTGCTGGCGCCGGCCGCGTGCGTGTGCGCGCTGCTGCTGTTGCTCGAGTCCGGGCGGGCCTCTCCCTGGCTGACGCTGCCGTGGGTGTTCGGCGTGCCCCCCGGGTTCCTGCTCGCGTGGTGGGCGACGCGACCGTCGATCGTTGGCTACTTCCAGCACTCGGACGGCCGCCTGCGGCGCTGGATCGGCGATCTGCTCGCCGGCGTGGAGGTTCTACGCGGTGTCGTGCTGCGCCCGCTCGAGCGCCCCGGTGCGGTGCTCGGGATGGCGATCTACTGGGCGGCTGAGATCGCGTGCCTCGGCTTCGCGCTGCGCTGCTTCGCGGTCGAGATCTCGATTCCCGCGCTCGTCGTCGCCTACGCCACCGGCTACGCCGCCAGCCGGCGCTCGCTGCCCTTCGGTGGCGCGGGAATCACCGAGGCGCTGCTGACGGTCTCGCTGATTGCCGTGCACGTACACGCTGCCCACGCCCTGTTCGCCGTGATCGCCTACCGGCTCGTCAACTTCCTCGCGCCGATGCTCCCCGGGCTGCTCGCGCACTCCTCGCTGACGACGCTGCTCGAGGGGCAGGCTCGGGAGGAGACGGCGCGGGAGCGTCGTCTCGAGGAGCGGCTCGCCGTGGCGCCGCGCCCGTCCGAGCCGTGACGCCGCTCAGAACCCGGTGTTCGTCTTGACGCGCTTGCGGTCCTGCGGGTGCAGGGGGCCCTTCACATCCAGGGCCTTGCATGCGTGCGCGATGTCCCCACCCAGGCACACCGTCAGCGAGTGCCCGAGGTTCTCCTTGACGAGCACGCGTAGGATCTTCACGTCTTCGGCGTTCGGCGGCAGCGTGTACGCCGGCACCATCCAGCCGCGCTGTGACGCCAGCTGCGCCGCGACGTCGAACTCGTCGTAGGCGTGCCCGTCGGTGAGTTTGAAGGCGACCAGCGGCAGCTGCTCGTCCTCGTCGGAGCCGATCAGCTCGAACTCGCCGACCGCCATGATCTCCTTCGCGAGCGCGCGCGCGTTGTACTTCAGCGTCTCCATCACGTAGCGATAGCCCGAGTGCCCGAGGCGCGCGAAGTTGTAGTACTGGGCGAGCACCATCGCCGCGCCGGTCGAGAAGTTCAGGGTGAACGTCGCGTCGCGCTCGCCGAGGTAGTTCTCATAGAAGATGAGATCCTCGGGCAGGTCGCTCTTCTCCCTGAACACCAGCCAGCCGACTCCCGGGTAGACGAGGCCGAACTTGTGACCCGAGACGTTGATCGAGCGGACCTGCTCGAGGCGGAAGTCCCACTCGGAGTCCGGGTACAGGAACGGCCACACGAAGCCGCCGCTGGCGGCATCGATGTGCAGCGGCACGTCGATTCCCCGCTCGTGCTTCAGCGCCACCAGGTGGTCGTTCATCCCCCTGATGTCGTCCGCGTGCCCGGTGAACGTCGTGCCGAGCACCGCCGCCACGCCGATCGTGTTCTCGTCGATGTGTGGCTCGATGTCCTCAGGCCCAATCGTGTACCTGTCGGGCTGCAGCGGCACGATCCGCGGTTCGACGTCGAAGTAGCGGCAGAACTTCTCCCACACGATGTGCACGTCGCCGCCGAACACCAGGTTGGGGCGCTCGGTCGACGCGTTCGCAGCCTGTCGGCGCGCGCGCCACTTCCACTTCAGCGACAGCGCCCCCAGCATGATCGCCTCCGATGAGCCCTGCGTGCGCGCGCCCGTCGTCTCGCCCGGCGCGTTGAACAGGTCGGCGAGCATGCGGATGCAGCGCTGCTCGATCTCCGCCGTGCGCGGGTACTCGGCGTGGTCGATGAAGTTGACGCGCAGGTTCTCCTGGATCAGCTGCTCGGCCTCGGGCTCCATCCACGTCGTCACGAACGTCGCGAGGTTGCGCGTCGGCAGGCCGTCGAGCACCGTCTCGGCTTCGATCAGGCCCTTCGCTTCGGCTGCGGTCATGCCCCGCTTCGGCAGTTTGTGGTCGGGCGCCGGTTCGAGCAGGTAGCGGTTGCCGTAGATGCTCTCGAGCTTCTCGATCTGGCTGCGCGTGAGATCGGGCTGCCCGCTCATGACCCGATCCTCGCATGTACTGTCCGTATTTGTATGCACGACGTCGAGCTCGAGCGGGTCGTCCTGCGCGACGAGCAGTCGCAGCTCGAGGCCGCGTTCGTGCCCGGCGCGGGGATGCTCTGCTGCTCGCTGCGCCATCGCGGCGAGGAGCTGCTCACGCAGAACGCCGGCGTCGACGCCTACGCGCGCGACGGCAAGACGATGGCGATCCCGCTGCTCTACCCCTGGGCCAACCGGCTCGCCGGCTTCGACTACACCGTCGCCGGGCGCACCGTGCACATCCCGCACGATCCCAGCCGCGTGCGCCTCGACGGCAACGGTCTACCGATCCACGGTGTGATCGGCGGGCGCCAAGCGTGGGAGCTCACGGATGCGCCGGCAGGCGATCGGAGCGCGCTTGCCGCGAGCCTCAGCTGGAGCGACGCGCGCCCCGAGCTGTTCGAGCTGTTCCCGTTTCGCCACGAGCTGCGCTACGACGCGCGCCTGCTGGAAGGGCGGCTGGAGATCGAGGTGACTGTCCACGCGAGCGGCGCAGACGCGGTTCCGATCTCGTTCGGCTTTCATCCATATTTCTCGCCGCCGGGTGCAGCGCGCGAGAGCTGGCAGATCGAGCTGCCCGCGATGCGCGCGCTGGCCCTCGATGCGCAGCAGATTCCGATCGGCCCCGCACGAGCGGTGCCGGCCGAGAGCTTCGAGCTCGGCGGGCGCGAGTTCGACGACGGCTTCGATGCCGTCGCCTCATCGGCGAGCTTCAGCGTGACCGCGGCCGACCGGCGGATCGTATTTACGTTCCTGCACGGCTACCCGTGCGCGCAGGTGTTCGCGCCCGCCGGCGGGCAGTTCATCTGCTTCGAGCCGATGACCGCGCCCGCGAACGCGCTGCGCAGCGGCGAGGGGCTGCGGCTGCTGGCGCCGGGAGAGCGCTACGTCGCCGGGTTCTCGCTCGCCGTCAGCGGCTAGGACTCGACCCACGGGCCGTGCCAGCTGCCGAACCCCGACACGAGGCTGTCGGCGGCCTTGGGACCCCAGGAGCCGGGGGCGTAGCTCTGCACGGGCGGCGGCTCGTGCAGTAGCGGTTCGAAGATCCGCCACGTCTCTTCGACGCCGTCCTGGCGGGTGAAGCGTGCGCTGTCGCCGTTCATCGCGTCGAGCAGCAGCACCTCATACGGCGTCGGCGCCTCGCCGCCCTGCTCGGCGAACTCGACGTCGAGTGTGACCGCCTCCGGGCCGGCGGCATCCGCGCGATGGGCGTCGAGGACCACGCGCGTGCCCGTCGAGGGATCGAGCTTGACGACGAACTGGTTCGGTTCCGGGCGGCGGTGGCCGTGCTCCAGGAAGCCCAGGCGCGGCGGGTCGCGGAACACCGCCCGCAGCTCGGTCTGCGTGATCGGCAGCTTCTTGCCGGTGCGGATGAACCACGGCACGCCCGACCAGCGCCAGTTGTCGATGTCCAGGCGCAGCGCCGCGTAGGTCTCCGTGGTCGAGTCCTTGGCGACGCCGTCGATCTCCAGGTAGCCGTCGTACTGGCCGCGGACGTAGTGCGCGGGGTCGGCGTCGGCGATCGCGCGGAAGGCCGCGACCTTCGCGTCCTTGATCGTTTCCGCGTCGCGGCTGGCGGGCGCCTCCATCGCGGCCAGCGCGACCACCTGCATCAGGTGGTTGACGACCACGTCGCGCAGCGCGCCCACCGGATCGTAGAAGTGCCCGCGATCCTCCACGCCGAAGCGCTCGGCCATCGTGATCTGCACGTAGGCGATGTGGTTGCGGTTCCAGATCGGCTCGATCATCGTGTTCGCGAAGCGCAGGTACAGGAGCTCGTCGGCGCCCATCTTGCCGAGGAAGTGGTCGATCCGATAAAGCTGGGACTCGGCGATGTAGCGGTGGATCTCCGCCGCCAGCGCGCGCGCCGAGGCGAGGTCGTGGCCGAAAGGCTTCTCGACGACCACGCGCGCGTTCTTGGTCAGGCCGGCGCGCGAGAGCTGCTCGATCACCGGGCCGAACAGGAACGGCGGGATCTCCAGGTAGAACACGGGGGTGTGGGCGTCGCCGACCGCCATCTTGACGCGCTCATAGGTGGCGGCATCGTTGAAGTCGCCGCTGACGTAGGAGAGCCGCGCGGCGAAGCGCTCGAACACGGCGGGGTCCAGCTTCTCGCCACACGCTTCGATGCATTCGCGCGCGTGTGTGCGCAGGCGCTCGACGGTCCAGTCGTCTGCCGCGACGCCGACCACCGGGCAATCCAACAGGCCGCGCTGCTCCAGGCGGTAGAGCGAGCGGAACGTCATCACCTTCGCGAGGTCGCCGGTGATCCCGTAGATGACCAGGATGTCGGCGCGCACTGGCGTGGATCATTCCAGATAGGTTGTGGCGATGCCCGACGAGGAGGTCGCGGAGGAGGAGCTTCCGGGCACGCAGCTCGGTCCGCGCGCACAACATCTGCTCGCGCTCGAGTTCGGATCCCGAGCGCAGTTCGAAGATCCGCGACTGGCCGGACGCAGGCTGTTCTCTGAGATGCTCGGCACGTTCATGTTGGTGCTCGTCGCGGCCGGCGGGGGGATCCTGCACGGCGAGGGCAAGATCAGCCTCGCCGCGGCCGTCGTGGCGCCGGGGCTGATGGTGATGGCGATCATCCTGTTCATGGGCGCCGTCTCCGGCGCGCACCTGAACCCGGCGGTGTCGCTTGCGTTTGCGATGCGCCGGGACTTCCCGTGGAAGCGCGTCCCCGCCTACATCCTCGTCCAGCTCGTCGGCGCCGCGCTCGCGTGCCTGTTCCTCGATGCCGTCTTCGGCGACGTCCAGCATCTCGGCGCGACGCTCCCGGGCGCCGGCTACCACGACTGGCAGGCGCTGCTGATGGAGGTCGTGCTGACGGCGACGCTCGTCAGCGTGATCCTGGGGACGGCCTCGGCGGCCCAGAACGTCGGCCGCGTCGCCGCGCTCGGCGTTGGCGGCTACGTCGCGCTCGCCGGCCTGTGGTCGGCGCCCGTCAGCGGCACCTCGATGAACCCCGCGCGCTCGTTTGGGCCCGCGCTCGTCAGCGGCGACTTCAGCGGCTACTGGGTGTACGTGCTCGGGCCGCTCGCCGGCGCGCTGATCGCCGTCGGCTGCGCCCACATCCTGCGGGGGCCCGGAGGCGACCCGATCTCGCGCGCGGCCGGGTCGGGCACGCTTGGGGTCAGCGCAGCGTCCGGCTCCGCGAGCGAGCCGCCGTCGGACGCGGCGGGCATTGGCTGAGACGCGGGCGGGCTACAGCACCTGGATTTGGAAGAGGCTGGTGGTGCCGGGCCGTCCGGACGGCAGCCCGGCCGTGATGCCCACGCGCTGGCCGCGCTCGCACCAACCGAGCTCGACCACGCGCCGCGCGGAGTCGGCGATCAGCTCCTCGGTGGTCTCATGGCGGGGCATCGACGCGGCCTGCACGCCCCACATCAGCCCGCAGCGCCTGACCGTCTCTTTGCCGGGGGAGAGCGCGTAGATCGGGACGGTCGGGCGGTGCGCGGAGACCAGCCGCGCGGAGCGGCCGGAGAGCGTGGGGATGACGAGCGCGTCCAAGCGCAGCTCGCGCGCGGCGTCGCAGAGGTTGTGCGCGATCGTGTATGCGGGGTCGGAATGGGTGCGGCGCACGCGGGTCTGGTTCCAGCTCTCGTAGGGGGCGATCGACTCGGCCTGCACGGCGACGGCGGCCATCATCGCGACCGCCTCGACCGGGTAGGCGCCGACGGCGGTCTCCTGCGAGAGCATCACCGCGTCGGTGCCGTCGAGGATCGCGTTGGCGACGTCTGCAACCTCCGCGCGGGTCGGTCGCGAGGAGCTGACCATCGAGTCGAGCATCTGCGTCGCGGTGATCGACGGGCGCGCCATCCAGCCCGCCAGCTCGAGCAGTTGCTTCTGCACGATCGGCACCTGCGCGATTGGCAGCTCGATGCCGAGGTCGCCGCGTGCGACCATCACGTAGTCAGCCGCCTGGAGGATCTCGGCGGCGCGCTTGACCGCCTCGGGCTTCTCCATCTTCGCGATCAGCGGCAGGCGCGTGTGGTTGCGCACCGATTCGACGTCTTCCGGAGACTGGACGAACGACAGCGCGACCATGTCCACGCCGATCGACTCGCCGTGCGCGAGCATGTGCAGGTCCTCGTCGGGCACCGCCGGCAGCGAGGCGATCGGGCCGGGGATGTTGAGCCCCTGACGCGACGCCACGGCGCCGCCAACCTCGATCTCCACGTCCACCTCGCAGTCGCCCGCGCGCACGTCGACAACGCGCAGGCGCACCGAGCCGTCGGCCAGGTACAGGATCGAGCCGTCCTCGACCGCGCCCGGCAGCCCCGCCCAGGAGATGCTCATCTCATGTGCGTCGCCCTCGCGGTCGCCATCGCCGCACGAGAACGTCAGCCGCTCGCCGGGCGTCAGCTCGACGACGCCCTCGCGCAGCGGCCCGATGCGCAGCTTCGGGCCGGGCAGGTCCTGGAGGATCGCGACCTGGCGCCCCACCCGGCCGGCCGCGTCGCGGACGCGGCGGACGGTCTCCGCGTGCTCGTCGAGGGTGCCGTGGGAGTAGTTCAGGCGCGCCACGTCCATGCCCGCCTCGATCATGCGTATCAACGTCTCCGGCTCGCGCGAGGCGGGGCCGATGGTGGCGACGATCTTCGTGCGGCGCATTGTTCGACGCACGGTAGCGGAGGGGGCGGGGGCGGCCGGGAGCCCCGGGGGCGCGGTCGGGAGGCGGGGGGACGCCTGACCCGCGGCGACAGCGCCGCGCGTCAGGCGTGCGCGGCTTGGGGTCCTTCGCACGTGTCTAGCATGCGGGGATGCTTGGTCCCTCTCGTCCGGTACCCCGCGTTGGTGCGCGGGCGCGGATCGCCCACTTCGGTGGGGGGTTCGAGATGGGCGTCGTCGTGGCCGTGCGCGAGGAGGGGCGCCGGCTCGAGGTCAGGGCGGAGGGGGGCGAGGTCGTGGAGTTCGTGCTCAGTCCGGCCACTGCGCGGTTCGTGGCGGCGGGGGGTGGGCAGGGGCCTCGGTTGGAGCTGGCTGTTGATCGCGGCTGAAGGGCTCATGTTCCGGCGACACCTGGTTGTAACGATTCCACTGCTCGGCGCCACATATAAGTTATGGGCACCACGGTAATAGGCGAGGCGGCTTCGCACAGCGTGGGACAATCCCCGATGAGCAGTTTCGAGGCCCTGTACCGCTCCGAGGTTGCTGGCGTGATGGCGTTCTTTGTGCGGCGTGAGCGCGAGCCGCAGACGGTGTTCGATCTCACAGCGGACACGTTCATGGAGGCAATGAGGTCGTTCGGATCGTCTCCCCCGGCTCAGGGCAGTGAGCGCCCGTGGCTGTTCACGATCGCCCGGCGTGTTTATGCCAAGCATTGCCAGCGCAATTCGCATCGTGTGGACGCTGCTCGTCGCGATCACGCTCGACGGGTGTTGGATGACGACGAGACCGAGGAGATTGCCGAACGGATTGACGCGGAACGCACGGGACGCGAGTTGCTTGCAGGTCTCGCGGGCCTGTCCGTTCGTGACCGGGAGGCCGTGGAGCTCGTGGACCTTGCCGGCCTAGCCCCAAGGGAGGCTGCGGCGGTGCTTGGTGTCTCGCCGGGTGCGCTGCGTGTGCGGCTATTGAGGGCGCGGTCGCGCCTAAGGAAAGGAGAGTAACAGCCCATGGGCAAGATCGAGGACACATTGTGGGCGGATCTCAAGCGCGAGCCGGTTGCGGATCTGACGCTGGCTATCCGCCAGCCTCCCCCAAAGCTGCATCGCTTGCCTCAGGCATCGCTTGCCGCTGGAGGCGGGCTCGCGTTGATTGGGGCGATCCTAGCTGTGCTGCTCATGACGGCTGGCACACACACGACGCCTGCCTATGCGGTGACCCTGAACGGGGACGGTTCGGTCACCTTGACGCTCAACGAACTCCTGGGTGTCAGTGGCGCGAACGAAGAGCTATCCAAGCTCGATATCCCCGTCGTGGTCGCCAAGGTTGAACCGGGCTGCGCGGCGACTGGCGAAGTCGTTGAAAGCGCCTCTCTGCAGCAGCACGACATCGTCGAAGTCAAGAGAGTGGCCAACGGCTTTGGCGGGCTGCGATGGGACATCCATCCAAGCGCGATCCCCCCAGGGGACACAGTCCAAGTCTCCGCTCTCTACACATACAATGACAAACCCCAACCGGTCGGGGTTGCTGGAGCTTGGGGGATCTTCCGCGGCCGCGCCCCTACCTGCCGACCTCCTGAGTCGAGCACCCCCTGAGCGGGCGCCGCTCGGACCACAAAGGCGAGAGGAGCTCCCGGACCCTCCTGGAGCTCCTCTCGCGCCTCAGCGATCAGGCAGCCCGATCTTCACTGTAGGCTATTCGTACCATCCGTGAAAATAGCCGCCTTCAGGGTCGTGATTGTGGAGATACGGTTCTCCTTCGATATAGAAGGGTAGGTCGTATACGGCGTACGAGCCGCGAGGCACGCACGACTCTTCGACGCCTCGGATACCTGCGCACACTGCGCGGTTTTCTCCTTTCCCTTCCGAGAGAAAGAAGTTAATTTTGTGGTTCAAGAAGCCGTTTTGACCGCTTTCGAGATGGTATCCGTTACCGGCCCATTCGGTCCTGGAGGCCAGAGCCAGCGCGGCAAAGACGGCGCAGCATACTACTGCTCCTACTAGTATCAGCATACGTAGCTTCCGCATATTTAGCCTCCCACCACGCTTTCGGTGCTTACGAAGTGTGCGTCTGATTCGAGTGCCCAAGCGTTCCCGCCGGCCGGGACTGTGTCGCTGGTGCCATTACTGAGGGTTACTCGAACTGCGGACACGTTGTCGGGGACCACTCCAATGATCGTCCCCACATTGCTCCCATCGGGTCGGAGTTCGAGGACAGTACCGGAGTCCAGCAGGGCTGCTGGCACGCAGCTCGTGCCGACACCGTACTCGCCCTGAACCACTGGCTGACGGCGTGATGCGAGAACACAAATCCCGCCTTCGGCGCTCTTGGCTATCCACGCCGAGACGTCTGGCAGGCTGATGGGCAACTTCCTTATCGAGTCCACCACAGGGCCGTGGCTAGCCAGGCCGGCGGTGGGGCTCGATGGGAATGTCGGCCCTTTGGCTCCCAGGGTTGACGCTTCGGCAGTACCAGGCGTCACGAGGGCTAGTTCTGTGGGCTCTGTGTTGCCCAGCGCCGAGTAGGAGGGTGGCGAGGGGGCATTGGCTTTTGCGGTCGCGCCCGGTCCGCTCATCAGCGCGAACGAGATAATTGCGGCGAGAGTGAGCAAGCCACACGCCAAGTAAAACTGCCGTCGCGTCAGTGGTGGTATGCGATAGGGCATGAAACCTCCTGGTTTAGAGGAGTCGGCGAGTTCCGACTACTAGATTGAGTAGAGGCTTCTAACAGGTCTTGTGTGGCGTGGCAAGGGCTCGACCCGTTTGTCTCTAACTTCTGTCCGCGTGTGCGTCAGGGCCCCAGGCTAGTAACCGATTTACGTCAGTACGAACACAGTTACTACATCGGTGTAGGCAATACGGTTAGTCGTCGATGCGCTGCAAGTGGGATCAACTCCTCGGCAGCCCATACTGCTCTGAGCTGACCCGCCGCTCCTGATCACTGGTCACGTCAGCATCGGCTGCCTGCGTCCAGGCTTCAATAAGTCATGACTCCCCCTCCGGCCGGTGAGCTGTTCGGTGTCGCCGGAGCTTCTCTGCTCGCCCGTTACCAAGGCAGATAGCCATCTCACGGCTCCCGCACATCCGGAAACCACTCCGCGCAGTGCTCCCGCAGCGCCCCCCGCACAAACGCGCGCTCCTCCCCCGAAGCCACCCGAAATCGCGCAAGCAACTCCCGCTGGCGCTCGATCGGCGCCCCCGCGATCACCCACCGCACCGCCAGCCGCTCGAACAACAACTCGCCGGCCCGCTGCCAAGCGTCCTCCTGCGTCGCCGCTGCCCGTCCCGGCGTCCCCGCGAGCGCCTGCGCGTACTCTTGCCGCGCCCCCGTCGTGAGCGACCCGCGCAGCGTCAGCACGTTGCCCTCGGCGTCGGTGTAGTCGCTGGCCGGCGCGGCGAGCTTCTCGGTGCGCTCCTGCCGGCGCCCGCGCTTGCCCACCGCTCAGCTCGCGTCGGCGGCCCGTTCGAGCTGGCTGCGCACGTCGCCGGTCACCGCCTTGGCGTGCCCCGGCCACGCGGCCGCGGGCTCCATCGCGGCGAGCTTGCGGATGCTCGCGCGCGCCTGCTCGGTGTCGTAGTTGTAGAGGTCCACCGGCAGTCGCGGCGGGCAGTCGCGGCCCCACATGTCGAGCGTGTAGAAGCAGTCGCTCGTGAGCGCCAGGCGGTCCGACTCGCGCCAGAGGCCGATCTGGCCGGGCGCGTGGCCGGGGAGCTCGATCACGCGAAAGCCCGCCAGCTCGTCGCCCTCGACGACCGTGCCCGCGATCTTCACGGGCCCGCCGTCCCACGCATAGCGGTGCAGCAGCCGGTGCGCCTGGCGCAGGGGCGTCGGCAGCCCCGCGAGGCCAGCCGGCCAGTAGCGAAAGCCGCCGCTGCCTTCGGCGTCCTGCACTTCGGCCGGGTGGCACAGGACGGGCACGCCCAGCGCCGGCGCCACGCCGCGGTGGTCGGTGTGGCCGTGGCCGAGCACCACGCGGCGGATGCCGCCCAGTTTCGCGCCGGCGCTAGCGACCGCGCGCGTCATCGTGCGCGCGCCCGCATCGAACAGCGTCACGCCGCCGTCGTCCTCGAGCAGGTACACGTTGCAGCGCCCAGGCTGGCCCTGCACGACCCACACGCCTTCGGCGACCAGCTCGGCCTCGCCGGCGCCCAGACGCTGGCTCAGGCGTGTCTTGGCGTTGAACGCCTGCGTCATCCGTGCTTCCGCGGTCGAGCCCTGTGGCGGCATAAGCCCGATCTGGCGGGCGAACGTCATGCTGTCGGTGAACGCGTCGTTGCCCACAATCAGCCCGTCGCGCACCGTGATCAGGTCGAAGCCCTCGAGCTCGATCGGCGCGCCCGTCGGGGCGACGCCGCCGAAGCCCCCGGGCCCCGCGAACGTGCCCGTCAGACGCCACTGCACGCCGCACCGCTCGCCCTCGCTGGTGGTCGAGACGACCTCCATGTTCAGGTCCGGGACGGCGCCGATCAGCTCGCCGATGAACTCGCGCACGCCATCCGGCGCGAGCACGTCGACCTGGCCGCGCACGTTCTCGCGCCCTCCCTCGGCCCACAGCGAGACCCCCAGCTCGAGGTCGCGCGCGTCGATCGCCGCGAAATAGCGCCGCGCGACCGCCTCGGCCTTGCTGCCGGAGATGCGTTTGCGCGTCTCCGCCGCCTGCTGCATGTTTGCGGCGACCTCCTGCACCTTCGTGCTCGCCTCGCTCACGCTCTCCCGATCGGCCATCCCGCCTCCTTTACGCCGCTGAAGGGCCTTAGTCTAGTCTGCGCCCAATGCCAGATGTGCGCAGCAAACGCGAGCTCGGGCGCGGCGAGCGCGTGCAACCGGGGCTCTTTCGGCTGCGCCTGCCGCTGCCGTGGCCGGGTGTCCCCCACTGCAACGCCTGGGCGGTCGCCCGCGGCGATGGCTTCGTGCTGTTCGACACGGGGATGTACGACGCGGACTCCCTCTCGCACCTGGAGCGGGCGCTCGAGATGTGCGACCTGCGCCTCGAGCAGACGCGGCTGGTCGTCTGCACGCACGCGCACACCGATCACTGCGGGCAGGCGGCGGCGATCGTCGAGCGCGCCGGATGCGAGGTGTGGATGCACCCCAACCACGAGCACCTCACCCGCATGATCGAGGATCCCGATTCGGTGTTCGAGCGGCGCATCGAGGTCGCGCGCCAGAGTGGCGTCCCCGAGGCACCGCTGCGTCGCTACGCCGCCGAGCGCAGCTCGCGTGGGTCGGGTATCGCCGGTCCGATCGAGCCTGACCGGGATCTGTTGAACGGCGTCAGCATCGGCACCGATCTCGGCGAGTGGGTCGTGTACGAGACACCCGGGCACTCGCCCTCGCACGTATGCATGTTCCAGCCCGAGCGCCGTCTGCTGGTCTCCGGCGATCACCTGCTCGGGCGCATCTCGCTGTACTTCGACTACGGCTACTCGCCCGACCCCGTCGGCGAATTCCTCAGCTCGCTGGACGTCGTCGAACGCCTCGGCGCGCGCCTGTGCCTGCCCGGGCACGGGCGCACGTTCGCCGACGTGCACGCCCACATCCAGGGCAACCGCGCGCTCGTGGGCGAACGCCTGAGCAGCGTGCGCGCGGCGCTCGACGGGCGCGAGCTGACGGTCTTCGAGCTCGTCCCGCACGTCTACGGCGACTCGCTCTCCCAGCAGAACGCGCACTGGCTGCTCTCGAAGACTCTCTGCTACCTCACCCACCTGCAGGCGCTCGGCGAGGCTCGGCGCATCCCCGGCGCATCCTCCGTGGACGGGGAGCCCGAGCGCTGGACTGCATAATCACGCGATGCGCATCGATCGGATCCTCGCGAGCCAGGAGCCGCCCGCCCCGGTGTTCTCGTTCGAGTTCTTCCCGCCGAAGACCGAGGCGGGCGAGCAGAACCTGTACACGGCGCTCGCCGAGCTGAAGACGCTCGACCCCGCGTTCGTGTCGGTCACCTACGGCGCCGGCGGCTCAACCAGGGAGAAGACGATCGAGATCGTCAAGCGGATCCGCGAGGAGTATGGCCTTGAGGCGATGGCGCACTTCACGTGCGTCGGCGCGACCGTGCCTGAGCTGCGCGAAACGCTCGCCGAGATGCAGGACGCGGGCATCGACAACGTGCTTGCGCTGCGCGGCGACCCGCCCGCGGGCGAGGAGGCCTGGACGAAGACCGAGGGGGGCCTCGAGTACTCGCGCGAGCTCGTCGAGCTGATCGCCGGCGACTACCCGTTCGCGATTGGCGCCGCGTGCTTCCCCGAGACCCATATCCATGCGACGAGCCCCGAGGCCGACCTCGAACACCTCGCCGAGAAGGTGCGCGCCGGCGTCGATTTCCTGATCACGCAGCTGTTCTTCGACAACGCCGTGTACTTCGACTTCATCGCCCGCGCCCGCGCCGCCGGGATCGGGGTGCCGATCGTCCCCGGCATCATGCCGATCACGCGCGTCGGGCAGGTCGAGCGCATGGCCAGCCTGTGTGGCTCCTCGATCCCCGACGGCCTGCGCGTCGAGCTGCACGCGCGCGGCGAAGACCCCGAGGCGGTGCTCGACTTCGGCGTCGCCTACGCGACGCTCCAGTGCGCCGAGCTGCTCGCCGCGGGCGCCCCCGGGATCCACTTCTACACGCTCAACCGCTCCCCCGCGACGCGCGCGATCCTCAGCGCGCTGAAGCTGGCAAAACCTTGGGAGAAGGCCTTCTACCCGGCTTCGATCTCGAGCCCCTCGGCGACGCGCGGCGAGCCGTCGGCGGCCTCGTAGCGGACGTCGACCGAGTCGTCCTGGCGGTAGGTGCCCACGCCCCACGCGCCCAGGAACCAGCGCCAGCCGCTGATCCTGTCCTTGCGCAGCTCGCGCTCGAACTCCAGCGCGCCTTCGCGCACGTTGTAGTCGACGCCCAGCCGCTGAGGCACGCCGTTGACGTACACCTCGTACACGCCGCGCATCCCGCGCGGCAGCTTCACCCGGGATCTGGCCATCGCCGAAGGATTATGACCGCGCGCGGGCACGCCCTTGGCGCGGTCCGCGCGCGGGCGCGCCGATGCGAGGTCAGCGCTCGCGGGGATCGACGGAGCGCCGGGGCATGTGGCGGCCGTAGGCGCGCTGGCGCGCGTACGCGGCGTCGACAATCGCGCACACCTGCGAGGGCTCGCCCACCTGTTGCATCACCTCGAGATCGGCGGCGTCGATGCGCCCATCGGCGAGCGCCCGCTCGCGCAGCCACTTCACCAGCCCGTCCCACTCGCCGTCGCCGAGGAGGATCGCGGGGAAGTGGCGGATCGTCTGCGTCTGGATCAGCGTCAGGCTCTCGAACAGCTCGTCCAGCGTGCCGAAGCCGCCGGGGCAGATCACGAACGCGCACGCGTAGCGGACGAACATGACCTTGCGCGCGAAGAAGTGGCGGAAGCGCAGGCCGATGTCGACGTACGGGTTGATCGCCTGCTCGTGCGGCAGCTCGATGTTGCAGCCGATCGACAGCGCGCCCGCTTCGCGCGCGCCGCGGTTGGCCGCCTCCATGATCCCCGGTCCGCCGCCGGTGATCACCGCGTAGCCGCCATGACCCAGACAGGCGCCGAGCTCGCGCGCGAGCGCGTAGTTGGGGTGCCCTACGGGCGTTCGCGCCGAGCCGAACACCGTGACCGCGCGAGTGACCCCCGCGAGCGCGTCGAAGCCGCCGGCGAGCTCGGCGGCGATGTCGCGGATGCGCTCGGAGTCCGCCGCGCGCACCGCCGGCGGCTCGTCGCCCAGCCACATCAGCAGCTCCTCGTCGAACGTCTGCGCCGCTGCGGCCTCCTCCTCCGTCGATTTCACCGCGCAAGCGTACGTGCTGTCGGGGGCGGCGGCCGGAGGTGTGCCCGTGCCGCCCGGTCCGGCGCGTACCCTCCGCGGATGCTCGAGGCGCGCTCGCGCGAGATCCCCTACACGATCCGGCGCTCCACTCGGGCACGGCGTGTGCGCGTCAACGTCCACGCCCACACCGGCGTCGAGGTCGTGCTGCCCGCCCGTGCGCCCGAGCGCGCCGCCGCCGCTGCCGTCAGCGAGCTGCGCCCCTGGATCGAGGGCCGTCTGGAGGAGGCGCGGCGGGTGCTCGCGCGGATCGCCGCGCGCGCGGGGACCGTCCCATATCTGGACGAGGCGCTCGAGCTCGTTCCGCAGGCCGGGCGCCAGCGCGTGCGCCGCGACGGCGGGCGGCTGCTGGTGCCGGAGGGCGATGCCCGCCCGGCGCTCGAGCGCTTCTATCGGCGCGCCGCCCGGATCGAGGTCGCGCCGCGCCTCGATCGCGCGACCGAGCTAGCCGGCACCCCCTACACCAAGCTGGACATCCGTGCCCAGCGCACGCGCTGGGCCTCGTGCTCGGCGAGCGGGCGCATGAGCTTCAACTGGCGCCTGCTGCTCGCGCCTGAGCGCGTGCTCGAATACGTCGTCTGGCACGAGGTCTGCCACCTGCAGGTGCTCGACCACTCACCGCGCTTCTGGGCGCTGCTCGAGCGCCATTGGCCGGACTACCGCACAGATCGTGAGTGGCTAAGCCGCCACGGCGCGACGCTCGTTCTCTGACTCATCGCTCGCACTGAGCGGGTAACCATAGTTATACGGGCGATTGAACGCCGAATACGCCAGCCGCTGCGGCGTCAGCCCCGGTCAGCGATCGGCACGTAATCGAGATCGCGCGCGCCGGTGTAGATCTGGCGCGGGCGGGCGATCTTCTGCTCGGGGTCCTCGACCATCTCCTTCCACTGCGCGATCCAGCCGCTGGTGCGCCCGATGGCGAACATCACGGGGAACATCGCGACGGGCAGGCCGAGCGCCTCGTAGATCAGGCCGGAGTAGAAGTCGACGTTGGGGTAGAGCTTGCGCGAGGTGAAGTAATCGTCGTCGAGCGCGCGCTTCTCGAGCTCGGTCGCGACCTCCAGCAGCGGGCTCTTTCCGCGCACCTCGAAGACGTCGTCGAGGTATTTGCGGATGATCCGCGCGCGCGGGTCGTAGTTCTTGTAGACGCGGTGGCCGAAGCCCATCAGGCGCTCGTTGCCGGCCTTGACGCCCTCGAGGAAGTCGGGGATGTTCTCGACCGTCTCGATCCGCTCGAGCATGCGCAGCGCCTGCTCGTTGGCGCCGCCGTGCAGCGGCCCGTACAGCGCGGCGACGCCGGCGGCGATCGCCGAATACGGGTCGACCTGCGTGGAGCCGACCGAGCGCACGGCACTGGTGGAGGCGTTCTGTTCGTGGTCGGCGTGCAGGATGAACAGCACGTCCAGCGCGCGCTCCAGGCGAGGATCGGGCTCGTATTTGAGCTCGGTCATCTTGTACATCATCCCCAGGAAGTTGCCCGCGTAGGCGAGGTCGTTGTCGGGGTAGACGTAGGGCTGGCCCATGTTGTGGCGGAACGCGAACGCGGCCAGCGTCGGCATCTTCGCCAGCAGGCGGATGATCTGCATCGCGCGCGTGCGCTCCTCGTGGATCTTGTTGGCGTCGGGGTAGAACGTCGAGAGCGCGCCGACGGAGGCCACGAGCATCCCCATCGGGTTGGCGTCGTAGCGGAAGCCCTGCATGAAGTCCTTGACGTTCTCGTGCACGAACGTGTGGATCGTGATCTCGTCGACCCAGCCGGTCAGCTCGGTCTGCGTCGGCAGCCTGCCGTTGATCAGCAGGTAGGCGACCTCGAGGTAGCTCGAGTGCTCGCACAGCTGCTCGATCGGGTAGCCGCGGTGCTGCAGGATGCCGGCGTCGCCATCGATGTAGGTGATCGAACTGCGGCACGATGCCGTGTTCATGTACGCCGGGTCGTAGACCATCAGCCCAAAGTCCTGCTCGTCGGTCTTCACCTGCCGCAGGTCCATCCCCCGCACCGTGCCGTCCTGGATCGGCAGCTCATAGCTGCGTCCCGTGCGGTTGTCGGTGACCGTGAGCGTGTCCTGCGCGGGCATCAGCGGTGCGGCAGGCGCTGACGCTGGGCGAGGGTGCGCATGCGCGCGGGCGCCGACGGCGCGTGGTCTCCGTGCGGGCCGCGCCGCGGCGAGCGCGGCAGTCGCGATCCGCCCCCACCCGCCCGGTGCGGGTGCAGCGGTCGCGGCAGCGGGCCGATGCCGCCGTCGTCGACGCCAAGCTCGGTCTCAGGCGTCTGGCGGACCGCCCAGCGCACGATCAGGAACAGCGCCACGATCGGGACCTTGAGGATGACCATCAGCCAGATGAACGTCCAAGTTGTCACGTCGCTCGATCGTATACCCGGCGGCGGCTCCGTACAAGTCCCGGATCAGCCCCGCAGCTGCAGCGACGCGCCGCTGAACTGCGTCATGGCGCGCAGTTCGGTGATGCGCGCGACGATCTCCGGGCCGGTGAGGCGCTGCACGCGCTCGGTCCCGAACTCTTCGACGTTGAACGACGCGAGCACGGTCGCGTGGGCCATCGCGCGCCGCAGCAGATCGTCTGAGAGCTGTTCCTCGGGATGCGCGGCGATGTAGCCGACGAGCCCGCCCGCGAACGTGTCGCCGGCGCCGGTCGGGTCGATCACGCTCTCCAGCGGATAGGCGGGCAGCGCGAAGAAGTCCTCGCGGGTGATCAGCGCGGCGCCGTACTCGCCCTGCTTGGCGATGACGACGCTCGGCCCGCGGATCCCCTCGGCCGCGTCCAAAGGCGAGGGCGACCAGGAAAAGATCTCCCGCGCCGCGGCGACGAGGTTCGGCATGCCGGTCAGCTGGCGCAGCTCGGCGTCGTTGAGGATCACGCAGTCGACGCTCCCGATCGCGCGCACGAGCGAGTCGCGCGCGATGTCGATCCACAGGTTCATCGAGTCGAGCGCGACGAAGCGCGCGTGCGGCAGCTGGTTGCGGACGTCGTGCTGCAGGTCGGGCTGGATGTTGGCCAGGAACAGCACGTCGCTGGAGCGCGAGCCCTCGGACAGCTTCGGCGAGAAGTCCTCGAACACCCCAAGCTGCGTGTCGAGGGTCTCGCGCGAGTTCAGGTCCCAGCCGTACTCGCCCTGCCAGAAGAACGTCTTGCCGCCGTCGACGCGCTCGATGTCCGACACGTCGACGCCGCGAGCACGCATCACCTGCAGCTGCTCCTCGCCGAAATCGCCGCCGACGGGGCCGACGACGCGCACGTCGTCGAAGAACGACGCTGCCAGGGCGAAATGCACGGCGGCGCCGCCTAGCATCCGCTCGCGCTCGCCGAACGGCGTCTTGACGGTGTCGTATGCGATCGATCCGACCACGGTGATGGACATGGGCGCGCACCTTAGAGCACGACGGCCGCCCCGGGGCGCCCGCAGCGGTCCGATAGCCTCGGAGCGAATGCGCGCGATCCAGATGACCGAGTTCGGAGGCCCGGAGGTGTTGCGGCTCGCCGAGCTGCCGACACCGCAGCCGGGCCCCGGTGAGACGCTGATCAAGGTCACGCGCGCGGGGCTGAACTTCGCGCGACACGCACACCCGTACGAACTCGTATGTGCAGAAGGCGACGCTGCCGCTGGTGCCGGGCGGCGAGGTGGCGGGCGTGCGCGAGGACACGGGCGAGCGCGTGGTCGCGCTCGTCGGCAGCGGCGGCTACGCGGAGTACGCGATCGCGCCAACCGACAGGGTGTTCCCGATTCCCGACGGAGTCGACGACGGCACGGCGCTCGCGCTGATCATCCAGGGGACGACCGCGTGGCACCTGTATCGGACCTCCGCGCGCGTCGCCAACGGCGAGGGCGTCGTCGTGCACAGCGCCGCGGGCGGCGTCGGCTCGATCGCGACGCAGCTCGGGCACGCGCTCGGCGCCGGGCGCGTGATCGCGACGGCGTCCAGCGAGGACAAGCGCGCGCTCGCGCTGGAGCTGGGCGCGGATGCCGCGATCGACCCCGCGCCGGAGGGCCTGACCGAGCGCCTGCTCGAGGCCAACGGCGGGCGCGAGCTGGACGTCGTCTTCGACATGTCCGGCGGGGCGGTGTTCGACGCCTCCTACGAGGCGCTCGCGCCGTTCGGGCGGATCGTCGTGTGCGGGATCGCGACGAGCGAACCCAACGAGGTGCGCACGGGCTCGCTGCTGCGCCACTCGCGCGCGGTCGTCGGCTTCTACCTGTTCCACTGCCTCGAGCGGCCGGGGATGTTCGCGCGGGCGCTCGAGGATCTGTTCGATCGCGCCGCCAGGGGCGAGCTGCGCGCGGTCGTCGGCGGCACCTATCCGCTCGAGCAGGCGGCCCAGGCGCAGAGCGACCTGCGCGCGCGGCGCACGACCGGCAAGCTGTTGCTGGACCCGGCCGCCTAAGCTCCATGTCTACGGTCATGGCCAACTCATTTGCCGACCTCGGGCTGTCCGAGTCAACACTGCAGGCGCTGCGCGACGTCGGCTACGAGTCGCCGAGCCCGATCCAGGAGCAGGCGATCCCTGCGCTGCTGCAGGGACGCGACGTGATCGGCCAGGCGCAGACGGGCACCGGCAAGACGGCGGCGTTCGGCCTGCCGATCATGGAGTACCTCGACCCGAGCGAGCAGGTGGTGCAGGCGCTCGTGCTGACGCCCACGCGCGAGCTGTGCATCCAGGTGACCCAGGCGCTGCGCACGTACGGATCGCACAGCGGCATCGACGTGGTGGCGGTGTTCGGCGGCGCGCCGATCCGCACCCAGCAGGCGCAGCTGCGGGCCGGCGGGCACGTGGTGGTGGGGACGGTCGGGCGTGTGCTCGACCTGATCTCACGCCACTCGCTGGTGCTGCACGACTGCCGCTTCGTGGTGCTCGACGAGGCCGATGAGATGCTCGACCTCGGGTTCCTGGAAGACGTTGAGAAAATCCTCTCGCTGACGCCCTCCAGTCGCCAGACGGCGCTGTTCTCGGCGACGATGCCACCGCCGATCCGCGCGCTCGCCGACCGCTACATGTACGACCCGGAGATCATCCAGGTCGAGGCGGAGACGCTGACGATCGACACCGTCGCGCAGTTCCAGCTGCCGGTCGAGACGAAGGCCAAGCCCGACAAGCTCGTCGAGGTGCTGAGAGCGGAGATGGGAACCAAAGGCGAAGCCGAAGGCCAGCAGGCGATCGTGTTCGTGCGCACGAAGATCCGCTGCGAGCAGCTGTTTCGCACGCTGCGCGACCGTGGCATGAACGTGCGCGCGCTGCACGGCGACATGTCGCAGGGCTCGCGCGACGGCGTGATGCTCGCGTTCAAGGGCGGGCGCGTGCCGATCCTCGTCGCCACCGACGTGGCCGCGCGCGGCCTCGATATCTCGACGGTGACGCTGGTGGTCAACTACGACGTGCCGACCAGTCCCGACACGTACGTGCACCGCATCGGGCGCACCGGGCGCGTCGGGCGCTCGGGCCGCGCGATCACGTTCGTCGAGGATCGCCAGAAGCGCGAGCTGGAGGCGATCGAACGCCACATCGGCACGCATATCGCGCAGTGGGAGCAGGGCGCGGTGGCCGCGCCGACGCCCGTGCGCGAGCGCCCGCGCAGGCATTCGAAGCCCCGCATCTCGCGCCGCGACGAGCAGGAGCCGTACGCCAAGCTGGTGCTCGGCGGCGGTCGCGCGGCGGGCCTGAGCGTGGCCGACATCGTCGCCTCGGTGACCTCCTCGGCGGGCCTCGATGGAGAGGCCGTGCGCGACGTGCTCGTGCTCGATCGCTTCTCGTTCCTGTCGGTGCCCGAAAGCGAGGCCGAGCGCGTGATCGAGGCGCTCAACGGGCGTTCGATCGGTAACCACGCCGGCGGCCAGGCCGTCAGCCTCGAGCGCGTGAAGGCAAGGTAGGGCTACAGCCAGTCCTCGCCGTTTGCGAGATCGTCGTCTCCCGGATACGCCGCGAGCTTCTGTTCCAAGGCGGCGATGATCTTGCCCGTATCGGCACGGGTGCGAGGGTAGCCTCCGGGAATGAAGATCATGCCGTGATCGCCCGGGCCGCCGGGTGCGATCGCCTCGTAGTGCAGGGGTCGCATGTCGACAAGGATGTCGGTGACGATCACGCGACGCTCATCGCGGCCGAGTGCAACGACACGACGGTCATCGAAAGAGCACCACTCGGGATGCTCTCCGATCGCCTGGACATCGTGACCGCGTGTGCGCAGCTCCCGCGCAATCGCCGGAGACAGCATCTCGTCGAGCAGCAACCTCACCCGCTGAGGGCGTTCTTGGCCGCGAGGAATCCCCGGTGGGCCTCGTCCGCCTCGCGGCGATTGCGCTCGAGACGCTCATCGACCTCCTGCGGGTAGGCCGCGTAATAGGCGGCCGCAGCCTGCACGAGACCCAGCGAAAGCTCCAGATACGCCGCCGTCTCGTCGACGTCGCCGCCATTGTCGCGTGCGACGGCGATCACCTCCCACACGTCCGGACCGCCGACCAGCCGCGCACGGCGACCTGCGAGGCCGTCCGCAAAGCGGACCAGTGGATGCTCGTCCATACGCAGGCCCTCCTCGACATAGCGCTGTGCGAGCGTGCGCGAGGGCATGTTCGAACGGTCGGCGCGGTCGGCAAGCCGGCCGATTGTCTGCTCAGGGAGGCGGATGCTGATCGGTACCGCAGCCATTTGTATTGCATGGTAACACTACGCGATACGCGGGTCACGATGTGTGCCCGGAGCCGGCCGTTTCGACGTCCCCAGCGATCGAGAAGATGCGTGAGAGGGGAGCGCGATAGGGTTGGGGACATGAGCGTTGCCACCATGCAGACCACAGAGGGCCCGATCGTCTTCGAGCTGTTCGACGAGGACGCGCCGAAGACCGTCGAGAACTTCCGCAAGCTCGCCGGCGAGGGCTTCTACGACGGGCTCACCTTCCACCGCGTGATCAAAGACTTCATGATCCAGGGCGGCTGCCCGCAGGGCACCGGCACCGGCGGCCCGGGCTACACCTTCGAGGACGAGATCAACGCGCACAAGGTCGTGCGCGGCGCGCTCGCGATGGCCAACGCCGGCCCCGACACCAACGGCTCGCAGTTCTTCATCGTCACCACGGGCGCCGCGCCCTGGCTCGACGGCAAGCACACCGTCTTCGGCCAGGTGACCGACGGGATGGACGTCGTCGACAAGCTCGAGGCAGTCCCCACCGACGGCGGCGATCGCCCGTCAGAGCCGATCGGCATCGCGTCGATCGAATTCTCAGAGTAGGGACAGGCCGCATGCGGCCTGTCCGGGAGGCCCGCATGCGGGCCTCCTCCGGGGCCGCACATGTGCGGCCCCGCCGGCCAGTGCATGCACTGGCCGGACAGCCAATCGACACCGGGCGGGATGCGCTCGAGGAGTACTCTTTTCGTACACGGCTACGAGCAGGGGAGAGTGCATCTGATGGCGAGCGTTGAGCAGCACGTCGAGCAGGAGATCCTCGAGACCAACGGCGACGTCCCGCAGGCGGACGTCCAGATACCGGTCGAGGCTCCGCCCAGCGGCGAGATCCCGGTCGAGAACCCTGCCACGGGTGAGACCGTGCGCACGGTCCCGGACCTCGGCCCGGAGGCTGTCGCCGAGATGGCAGCGCGCGGGCGCAGGGTTCAGCCCGAGTGGGAGGCCTACGGCTTCGACGGTCGCGCGCGCGTGCTGTTGCGCGCGCAGAAGTGGCTGATGGACAACGCCCAGCGCGTGGCCGAGACGATCGTCTCGGAGACCGGCAAGACCTACGAGGACGCCAACCTCGCCGAGATCGGCTACGCCGGCAACGCGTTCGGCTTCTGGGCCAAGCACGGCCCCGAGTACCTCGCCGACGAGTCGGTCAAGTCCAGCCAGGTGCTGGTAAAGGGCAAGAAGCTGATCCTGCGCTACCGCCCGCTCGGGCTGATCGGCGTGATCGGACCGTGGAACTACCCGCTGACGAACTCCTTCGGCGACTGCATCCCCGCGCTCATGGCCGGCAACAGCGTGATCCTCAAGCCGTCGGAGATCACGCCGCTGACCTCGCTGCTGATGGCCGAAGGGCTGCGCGAGTGCGGTCTGCCGGAGGACGTCCTGCAGATCGCCACGGGCCGCGGCGCGACCGGCGCGGCGCTCGTCGAGCACGTCGACATGATCATGTTCACCGGCTCGACCAAGACTGGCCGCAAGGTCGCCGAAGCGGCTGCCCGGCGGCTGATTCCCGCGTCGCTCGAGCTCGGCGGCAAGGACCCGATGATCGTGCTCTCCGACGCCGACCTCGAGCGCGCCGCGAACTTCGCCGCGTACTTCTCGATGCAGAATGCCGGGCAGACGTGCATCTCGATCGAGCGCGTGTACGTCGAGGAGCCCGTCTACGACGAGTTCGTCGCCAAGGTCACCGAGAAGGTGCGCGCGCTGCGCGTCGGCAACCCCGACGGCGGCTTCGGCACCGTCGAGGTCGGCGCGATCACGTTCCCGCCGCAGCTCGACACGATCAAGGACCACGTCGACGACGCCGTGCAGAAGGGTGCGCGCGTGCTCACCGGCGGCCAGCAGGCGCCCGGCCCCGGGCGCTTCTACGAACCGACCGTGCTCGTCGACGTCGACCACACGATGAAGTGCATGACCGAGGAGACGTTCGGGCCGACGCTGCCGATCATGAAGGTCGCCGACGCCGACGAGGCCGTGCGCCTCGCCAACGACTCTCCCTACGGGCTCGGCGCCTCGGTGTTCTCACGCGACGCCGCGCGCGGCGAGGCCGTCGCCCGGCGCATCGAAGCGGGCGCCGCCAACGTCAACGACGCGATGATCAACTACACCGTGCTCGAGCTGCCCATGGGCGGCGCCAAGACGTCCGGCATCGGCTCGCGCCACGGCGCCGGCGGCATCCGCAAGTACTGCTCGCAGCAGGCGATCGTCGTCACCGCGAAACTCGCCATGAAGAAGGAACTCTTCATGTTCCCGTACAAGTCGCGCACCTCGAAGATGCTCGCTGGCGTGTTCAAGCTGCTCTACGGACGCGGCAAGCGCGACTGAGCGGCAAGCGGTACTCCGAGCAGCCGCTCCAACTCGGGGATCGTCGTCTTGGCGCTCGTGTGGTGGATGACGGCCATCCCGAGGTCCTTGGCGGGGGCGAGGTTGAGGGGCAGGTCATCGACGTACACGCACTCCCGTGCGGGCGCGCCCGCACGCTCGGCGCCGAGCTCGTACATGCGCCGGGAGGGCTTGCGGATGCCCTCCTCGGCGGAGATCACGACGCCGTCGAACAGCTCGCCGAACATCTCGCGCGGGTAGCGGTGCACGCCCCAAGAGTTGGACACCAGCGCGGTGCGCACGCCCGCTTCGCGCGCGCTGCGTACCGCCCCCACCATCGCCGTGTCAGGGTGCACGCCCGCGAACAGGCCGTCGATCAGCCCGTCGGGCTCGACGCCGAGCTGCGTCGCGAACTGCAGCTCGAACGCGTGCTCGTCGAGCTTGCCCGTCTCCAGCGCCACCAGCAGCTCGCGCGCCGCCGGGTCGGTGCGAAAGCGCCGCACGAGCTCCTCCGGCGGCAGCCCCACCGCGAGGCAGTACGCGTGGAAGGACGCGAACAGATCGCTCGTGAGCACGCCGCCCCAGTCGATCAAAAGCGCGGTGCGCCGGTCGCCGTTGCGCGTGTCGGCTGGCTCAGCCACCGAGCGCCACTTCCTCGGCGCGGCCGGCCAGCTCGAGCACGCCGTCGCCGAACTGGCGCAGGTACGGGTCATCGGTGGTGCCGGCGATCGCGCGCTTGTAGTTGCCCTCCATGAACACCACGCTCTTCCACAGCGCGAGCGTCGTGTACCAGCGGATGTCGCCCACCGATCGCCCAGAGCGCTCCTCGTAGCGGGCGATCAGCTGCTCGCGCGTGTAGAAGCCCTCCGCGCGCGTGACGTTGCCGAGCGCCGCGCGCAGGCCCTCTTCGGGGTCGCCCCGCTCGGCCCACATCATGCACAGGTAGCCGATGTCCGCCAGCGGATCGCCGATCGTCGCCATCTCCCAGTCGAGCACCGCCGTCAGCCGCGCGGGCGCGTCCAGCGCGAACATCGTGTTGCCCAGGCGATAGTCGCCATGGACGATCGTCGCCGGGCCGGAGCTCGGCAGGTTCTCCGCCAGCCAGCTCCCGACCGTCTCGACCGCGGCGATCTCGCGCGTCTTGTTCAGCTCCCACAGGCCGGCGAAGCGCCGCAGCTGTCGCTCCAGGTAGCCCGTCGGCTTGCCGAAGTCCTCCAGCCCGGCCGCGCGCCAGTCGACGTCGTGGATCTCCACGAGCGCGTCGATCAGCTGCTCGCCGATGCGCCCGTGTTCCGCCGGCGTGTCGATCGCCGCGTGCACCTCAGAGACGATCGCCTCGCCCTCGACTCGCTCCATCACGTAGAACGGCGCGCCGATCGTCGTCTCATCGGCGCCCACCGCCAGCACCTCCGGCACCCGCGCCGGAGTGCCCCGCAGCGCGTGCAGCAGCCGTGCCTCGCGCAGCACGTTGTGTGCGCTCGGCGGCAGCGGCGGGCGCGGCGGACGGCGCAGCACGAACTCGCTCTCGCCGCGCTCGATCAGGTACGTCACGTTCGAGTGGCCCTCGCCGATCGGCGTCGCGCGCAGCTCCCCCTCGCCGAGGCCGTGCGCGTCGAGGAACGCGCGCAACGGGGCGACGACGAGCAACGGCGGACGGCTGTTACCCTCCGCGTCCGCTGCAGTCTCGACGATGTCATCAGGTGCGATCGGAGCGCTCACGAGCCCGAACGCTACAAACACCGCAACCTTCTCTGCGCTGAGGTGTCTCAAGCGACCATGCCCAAAACCCGCACGCTCCTGCTCTCGCTGCTCTCGATCGCCGTTCTGGCGGGCTTCGCCGCCGTCTCCCAGGCGCTTGCCTCGACCAGCCAGATCACCTACTTCGAGGGCTCCGCCGAGCTGCTGAGCCCCAGCACCCGCCCGCACGCGCTCGAACAGCTTCAGCACCTTGGCGTCAAAGCGCTGCGCGTCGAGCTCAAGTGGGAAACCGTCGCGCCCGACCCCACCAGCGCCACGCCCCCGCAGTTCGAAGCGACCAGCCCCGCCGGCTACAACTGGGGCCAGTACGGGGTCCTGCTCGCAGAAGCCAAGCGCCTGGGCTGGCCGGTGCTGCTGACGGTCACCGCGCCGGCGCCGCGCTGGGCCACCTCCAACCACACGGCTCCGTACGTCACCCACCCGGATCCCAAGGAGTTCGAAGAATTCATGACCGCCGTGGGCCGCGAGTTCGGCTCCGAGGTCTCGCTCTACGCGATCTGGAACGAGCCCAACGAGCCGGTCTTCCTGATGCCGCAGTGGACCGCCAGCGGCGCGCCCGCCTCGGGACGTATCTATCGCGCGCTTTACGAATACGGATACGCGGGCCTGCAGGCGGCCGGGCTCGCGCACCCGCCGGTGCTGTTCGGCGAAACCGCGCCGATCGGCTACGACAAGGTCAGCCCCCGCACCGAAGGCGCGAAGGCGCTGCACCACCCGGTGGCGCCGCTGGCGTTCATGCGCGAAGCGCTGTGCCTCAACGCCAAGTACAAGAAAGCCGGCTCGTGCAGCGAACTGCCGATGACCGGCTACGCCCACCACGCCTACACGCTTCCCGGTGGCGCCGCCGGCCCCTACTACGTTCCCGGCGAACGCCACAACGTGGCCGGCGAACGCGACAACGTCACGATCGGCGTCCTCTCGCGCTTGTCGAACGCCCTGAACCTCGCCGCGCGCGTCCACGCGATCCCGGGCGGCGTGCCGATCTACCTGACCGAGTTCGGCGTGCAGAGCTTCCCCAACAAGATCCTCGGCGTGTCGCTCGCCAAGCAGGCGGAATACGACGCGATCGCCGAACACATCGCCTACGAGAACCCCCGCGTCGTCGCGTTCTCCCAGTACCTGCTCAAAGACGACCCGCTGGGTGGGGGGGCCGAAGCGGGCGCGAGCTTCCAGTCCGGCCTCGAGTCCGTCAGCGGCGCGCTCAAGCCGCTCTACTTCGGCTGGCCGATTCCGCTGACGGTGACCAAGCAGCACCACGGCGTCGCGCTCTGGGGCCTCGTGCGCCCGGCGACAGGCGCCACCAAGGTCACGGTGCTCGTGCGAGCGAAGGGCTCCAAGCGCTACCGCACGCTTGCCACGCGCACCACCAACAGCCTTGGCTACTGGAGCTTCAACTCATCGACGCCCGGCGAATACTGGCGCGTGCGCTGGACCAGCCCCGCGGGCGTCAAGTACGAAGGACCTCCCATCCGCGCCTTCTCCAGGGGGTAGCGCAAGACGGGCGCGCTGTGCATCGCTGCCTACGATGAGTGGCGATGCCCGAGCTGCCCGAGGTCGAGATCACCGCGCGCCTGCTCGACGCCACTTTGCGCGGCGCGGATGTCGCGTACGCGCGTGCGCCGGGGATCAACGCGCTGAGGACGTTCGACCCGCCGCTGTCGGCCCTGGAGGGTGAGCGGATCGTCGCGGCCGGCCGGCGCGGCAAGCACCTCGTCGTGCACAGCAGCGGCGAGCTCGCGCTGCTGATCCACCTGATGTCGGCCGGGCGGCTGCAGCTGTATGACAAGCCGGCCGGCGCGCGCGATCGCAGCTCGCGCCTGCTCGTTGGGCTCGCCGACGGCCGCGAGCTGCGGCTGCGCGAGTTCGGCTCCAAGCAGGCCGCGTGGGTGAAGCTGCTGCGAGCCGGCGAGCTCGATCGCGACGACGCGCTGGCGACGCTCGGGCCCGAGGCCTGGCCGGAACCGGGCGACGCCGCGCGACTGAAAGAGCTGCTCGATGCGCCGCGCCCGCTACACGCGCTGCTGCGCGACCAGCACGTGATCGCCGGCATCGGGCGCTCGTGGGTCGATGAGATCCTGTGGCGGGCGACGCTCTCGCCCTACAAGCGCGGCGCCGACCTCGACGAGCAGGAGGCCCAGCGGCTGCGCGATGCGATCGTCGAGACGCTCGGCGGGGCGATCGCCCACTACGAGCAGACGGTCGCGCTGCCGATCCCCGACAAGCTGCCGATGCCCCTGCACGTGCACCGCCACCAGGGCGAGCCGTGTCCGCGCTGCGCCACGAACCTGCACGCCGTCCACTTCGAGGACTACGTGATCGCCTACTGCCCCGACTGCCAGACCGAGGGGCGAGTGCTCAAGGACCGGCGTCTCTCGCGGCTGCTGCGCTGAGGGCTCCCAGCACCAGCCCGTCGTGCTCGGACGGCTTGACCTTGCGCAGCACCTCGACGACCGTGCCGGCTGCATCGATGATGAACGTCGTGCGCTCGTTGCCAAGGTAGGTGCGCCCGTACATGCTCTTGGTGACCCACACCCCGTAGGCCTCCGCGACAGCGTGATCCTCGTCGGCGAGCAAAGGGAAGTTCAGTCCCTCCTTGTCGTGGAACTTCTTGACCTTGGCGACAGAGTCCGGGGAGATCCCCAACACGACCGCGTTCGCCTGCTCGTAGTCGGCGCGGTGATCGCGCACGCCGCACGCCTGGGTCGTGCAGCCCGGCGTCGCCGCCTTTGGATAGAAGTAGACGACGACTCGCTGGCCGCGGAAGTCTGAGAGCTTGATTGCCCTGCCGTCCTGGTCAGGGAGCTCGAAGTCGGGGGCGAGGTCTCCTTGGCCGATCACGTCGTTAGCCTAGTGCGCTTGAACATCTCGGTGGAGTCAGACCTGTGATCGCGCAGGCCCACCTGAACGAGTGGGCATCGCGTGTCACGTGGACCCAGCAGGTCCAGATCGAGCAGGACCTGGTGCTCTCGCGGCTGATCGTCGAGATCGCCCAGCACGAGCTGCTCGGAGGGGAGCTCGCCTTCCGCGGCGGGGCGTGCCTGCACAAGCTGCACCTCCCCGAGCAGTTGCGCTACTCCGAAGGCCTCGACTACGTGAGGCGCACGCGCTCTCCGATCAAGCCGTATCTGCTCGCTCTGCGAGACCTCGCCGAAGCTGTCGGGCTGGTCGAGCACGGCGCCAACCAGAGTGCTCAGATGGTTCACGTCGTGTTCGATGCCCAGGCCACCGACGGCGCAGGGCGCATACGGGTGAAGATCGAGACGAACATCGCCGAGACCGACTCCTTCCTCCCGCGCATCGCGCGGCCCTATGCGATCGACTCGCGCTGGTGGTCCGGTAGCGCCGACGTCAGCACATTCGAGCTAGAGGAGCTGATGTCCACGAAGCTCCGCGCGCTCTATCAGCGCCGCAAGGGACGCGACCTGTTCGACCTCTGGCACGTGCTCAACGACCTCGGTCCCGACGAGCAGCTGATCGTCGATGGACTTGCGCACTACATGGGCGATGAGATCTTCAGCCACCGCGAGCTCTCGGCCAACCTCGCCGCCAAGCTCGCCCACCCCGACTTCGTCGCCGACCTCGAGCAGTTGATGGCCGGCTCGCCGCAGCGCTTCGACGTCGCAGGCGCGGCCGATCTCATCGTCGAGCGTTTGGGCAGCAGACTTCCGGGAGCCTGATCTGTACAGATAAAGAAATCGATATTTGTTTCTATCTACTTGGTCGAGTACGAAGTTTGGAACGATCGGTACGATTGCAGATAGATCAAAGATCAGTTGGTTTGCGTCCCGAGGAGTTCATGTGGCAGCGCCCGGCGAGCACGTCATGGAGGAGAGGGATACGGCTCCCGCAAGCAGCGCGGTGCTGCGCTCCCAGGTCGCCTGTGCGGTGCTCGGCCTGGTGATCGAGAAGCCGAGCCACGGCTATGAGATCGGACAGCGCTTCGAGCGTCGCTTCGGCGGCTTTCTGAGCGTCGGGCGCTCGTCCATCTACGCCGCGCTCGGCAGCCTGATGGATGCCGCGCTGATCGAGAAGATGTCAAGCCGCTCGACGACCGGCGTCAGCCGCGGCGCGAAGGCCGGAGCTTCCTATCGGGCCACCGCACGGGGCGCGCGCGCGTACAGGGCCTGGTTGGCCGAGCGCGTTCGCAACGATCCCCAGCGGGTCGAGATGCTCGGCCGGATGACGCTCGCGGGCGTGCACAGCGTCGAGGCGGCGCTTGACTTCGTCGGCCGCTACGAGCGCGAATGCGTGCGCGAAGCGCAGGAGCTCGCGCGGCCCAGCGATGGCGCCGCGCCCGGCCGCGGCGGCATATCGGGACTCGTCGAACGACTGCTGATCGAGGAGCGGCGGCGGATCATCGACGCACAGCTCGCGTGGATCACCTACGCTCGGGCTGAGCTACGCGCTGTGCGTGGCGGGTCGCCGGGGATAGATGACCTGCAATGAGCCTGCTGTCGATCGAGCATGTGACCAAGCGCTACCGGCGCGGGAGGCTCGAGCGCGTCGCAGTCAGAGACATCTCGCTCGATATCGAGCCGGGCGAGCTGGTCGCAGTCTGGGGCGCCCGCTTCTCCGGTCGCAGCACCCTGCTGCGCCTCGCCGCCGGCATCGAGGCGCCTGAAGAGGGCAGCGTCAGCTTCGAAGGGCGCGACCTCGTGCGCTCGCGCAATCGCGTGCTCGGCACGCAGATCGGCTACTGCCACACGTCCTTCTCCTCCGCGCAGCGCTGCCCGGTCGTCGAGCACGTCGCGGCGGGACTGCTCGCGCAGCGCGTCTCACCCAAGCAGGCGCGCCGGCGCGGGCAGGAGCTGCTCCTGCGCGTGGGCGCCGAGCGCTGCGCCTGGCTCGAGTGCCACGAGCTCGACGGCGCGGAGATCGCACGCGTGGCGATCGCCAGCGCGTTGGTCACGACGCCCGCGCTGATCGTGATCGACGAGCCGACCAGTGGCGTCGACGAGCTCGCGCGCGACCCGCTGCTGGGGCTGCTGCGCTCGATCGCCAACGAGGGCACGGCGGTGCTGATGAGCGCCAGCGACGCGCAGGGCCTGTCTGGCGTCGATCGCGCGTACACGATCGACAACGGTGAGCTGCAGCTGCAGTCCACGCAAGCGCACGTCGTGCCGCTGCGACGCGCGGAGCTCGGAGCGCACCGCAGGTGAGCGACCACGGGCGCGGCGCCGTGCTCGGACTTCACGGCGTCGTCAAGCACTACCCGGGGTTCGGCGGGGAGGTCGTGCGCGCGGTCGACGGCGTGACGCTGGACCTCAGCGCCGGCGAGATCGTCGCCATGCACGGACCCAGCGGCTCCGGCAAGAGCACGCTGTTGATGCTCGCCGCCGCGCTGATGGCCCCGGATGCCGGCGCGGTTCGCTTCGAAGGGCGCGACCTCGCCGAGCTCTCCGCGAGCGAGGCGGCCGACTACCAGCGCCGGCGCATCGGGTTCATCTACCAGTCCTTCCACCTGATGGCGGGGGTACCGGCGGTCGAGAACGCGGCGATCAAGCTGCTCGCGGATCGCGTTTCGCTCAAGCAGGCGCGCCGTGCCGCGATTCCGTGGCTCGAGCGCGTCGGGCTCTCCGGCCGCCTGAACCACACGCCCGACAAGCTCTCCGGCGGCGAGCGCCAGCGCGTGGCGATCGCCCGTGCGCTCGTGGGCGAGCCGCGGCTGATCCTCGCCGACGAGCCGACCGGCAGCCTCGACACGCAACGCGGTGGCGAAATCCTCGCGCTGCTCTCGCGCATCGCCCGCCAGCAGCAGGTAGCGGTGCTGCTCGTCACCCACGACCCGCAGGCCGCCGCCGTCGCCGACCGGGTGTGCACGCTGCGCGACGGCAAGATCGTCGGTGACGAGCCCGCCGTCGCCTCGCCCGAGCTCCTGCGCCAGGTCTGGGGTTAGATGGTTGGTTCGACGGTCCTGCGGCTCTGGATGGCACGTATGGCCTTCGCGGGCCTTTGTCCTCGGGCTCGCCCTTGCTACCAGCAAGGGCTTCGCCCTGCGTCCGCGGCCCACTCGACCCTCCGCACCACCAGAGCAGACCACACGACCGTCGAACCAACCATCTAGGGCCGCGCATGCGTCTTTCCGGGCTGCTCTACTTCTACGGTCGGCGCCTGCGCACGCGTCCGGTGCAGGAGCTGCTCGCGGGCGTCGGCATCGCGATCGGCGTTGCGCTCGTTTTCGCCGTGCAGGTGGCCAACAGCAGCATCACCGACGCATCCAGCGCGATCGTCCGCGGCATCGCCGGCAGCGCCAGCCTGCAGCTGCGCTCGCGCGACACAGCGGGCTTCAACGAACGCCTGCTCGCGGGCGTGCGCGCCGTGCGCGGCGTCGAGCAGGCCGCGCCGATCCTCGACCAGAACGCTTCGCTGATCGCGCCTGGCGGACGTCGCGTCGCGATCGACCTCGCCAGCGCCGCCCCAAGCCTGCTCGCGCTCAACGGCAGCATCACCCACAGCATCTCGCTGCACGACCTGTCCACGCCCGGGGTGATCCTGCCGAGCGCCACCGCGAAAGCGCTCGGGTTGCCCTCCTCGCCCGCTGCGCGCCCGGCGCGAGTGACGCTCGAGGTGCGCGGTCGTGCACGCTCTGTCGCGGTCGTCGCGGTGCTCGGCCCGGAAACGATCGGAGCGCTGTCCGGCGCGATAGCGGCGATCGCTCCGCTCGAGTTCGTGCAACGGATCACCGGGCTCACCGGGCGGGTGACGCGCATCCTCGTCACGACCGCACCCGGAAGGCGCGCGGCCGTACAGCGCGAGCTGACGGCGCTCGCGGGCGGACGCCTGACGGTCGCGTCCGCGGATCAGGACGTCAGCCTGCTCAAACAGGCGCTCACGCCCAACACCGAGGCGACGGGCTTCTTCGTGCTGGTCGGCGGGATCGTCGGCCTGCTGCTGGCCTTCAACGCGATGCTGCTGACGGTGCCCGAGCGCAGGCGCGTGATCGCGGACCTGCGCATTCAGGGCGTCAGACCCTGGCAGCTGGCCAGGATGCTCCTGTTCCAGGCGGTCTGCCTGGGTCTGGCGGCGTCGCTCGTCGGCCTCGCGGCGGGCGACTACCTCTCGCGCACGCTCTTTCATGCGAACTCCAGCTATCTCTCAGCCGCCTTCGCGCTGGGCTCGCAAACGGTCATCGGCTTGCGTCCGTTGCTGGTGTCGTTCGCCGGCGGGGTCCTTGCGACGTGCCTTGCCGCCGCCCCGCCGCTGCTCGACCTGCGTCGCAGTCGTGCCGTCGACGCCGTGTACTTCGAGGACGGCGAACCCGGCCAGGCAATCGACAGCCGGGCACAGCTGCGCCTGCTGCTCGCCGGCGCGGCGCTGATCCTGCTGACCAGCGGTCCGCTGCTGCTGTGGCCCTCCGCGATCGTGCCCGCGACGGTTGGCCTCGCGCTCGCGACGTTGCTCGCGATCCCGTTCGCGTTCAAGCTCGTGGTGCTGGCCGCGGAACGGCTCGCATCGCTCTCGTCGCGGTTGAACATGCTCACGGTCGCCGTGCGCGCCCTGCGCGCCACGACCGTCCGCTCGCTCGCGCTCGCCGCGACCGGGGCGATCGCTGTGTTCGGCTGCGTGGTCGCCGAAGACTCCCACAACGACCTGCTCCACGGCCTGTATCGCGACTACTCCGAATATGTGTCGACGGCCAACCTGTGGGTCGTGAACAACAACGACGACCTGGCCACCAGCAACTTCGCTCCCGGCCGCCTTGCGGCCCGCATCGCGTCCGTGCCGGGCGTGGCCGCCGTGCGCACTTATCAGGGAGGTTTCCTGGACTTCGACGGCCGGCGCGTGTGGATCATCGCCCGCGCCGCCGGCGCGCCCGCGCCGATCCCCGCGAGCCAGCTGCAGGAAGGCGACATCGTCACGGCGACCGAGCGCCTGCGCCGGGGTGGTTGGATAACGATCTCCCAGCAGATCGCCGAAGCCGAGCACGTGCGTGTCGGCAGCAGGCTCGTACTGCCCACGCCAAGCGGACCCGTCGCGTTTCGCGTCGCCGCCACGACCACCAATCTCGGCTGGAGCGCCGGTGCGATCATCCTCAACAGCGCCGACTATCGCCGCGCCTGGGCGAGCACCGAAGCGACCGCGCTGGAAGTCGACACCGGCGCCGGCGTCGACATCGCCGCCGCCAAGGAGCGGTGCAGCGGGTGCTCGGTCCCGGCACGGCGCTGATCGTCCAGACGAGCGCCGAACGAGCCGCGCAGGCCGACTCGCTCGCCCGCCAGGGGCTCAGCCGCATGAGCCAGATCACGCTGATGCTGATCATCGCCGCCGCGCTTGCGATGGCCGCGGCGATCGGAGCCGGCATCTGGCAGCGGCGCTCGTCGTTGGCGGCGCTTCGCATCCACAGCTTCAGCCCGTGGCAGCTGCGCGGCGTGCTCACCTGCGAGTCGCTGCTCGTGCTCGGCACCGGCGGCGTCGTCGGAGCGGGCGCCGGGGTGTACGGGCATTGGCTGTCCGATCGCTATCTCAGGCTGACCACGGGCTTCCCCGCGCCGTTCGCCGTCGAAGGGCTGCACACGGTCCAGACGATCCTCCTGATCGTTCTCGGAGCGCTCGCGGTGCTCGCGATTCCGGGATATGTGGCCTCTCAGGTCCCGCCGCAGCTCGCACTGCAAGAGTAGAACATTGATTTGGCCAGCTGGAAATTTGCTCGTTTTCGTACCAGCATGGTGGTATGGAACCGACACGTACGTCTCATGTCCGCGAAATCGCGTCGCTGATCGCGGCCGGAGTCACCTACTGGGTGACGATCTATCCGCGCGCCCGCGTCGAGATACGCCGCTGGCGAGAGCGCGCCGGTGAGATCCCCGATCCCACGCTGCGCGCCGCGGCTCTGCACAAGCTCACGCGCGAGCGCCTGAACCCCGAGGCGGCAGCGTTCTTCGCCGTGTTGGCGCCGCGAGCTCACAGGGAGCAGCTCGTGCGCCTGATGGTCGCCTTTCAGATCGCCTACGACTACCTGGACGCGATCAACGAGCAGCCCGACACGGCGGCGCTGCGCAACGGCCTGCAGATGCACCGCGCGCTGAGCGACGCGGTGAGCGCCCGCGCTGCTGACGTCGACTACTACGAGCACCATCCACAGCCCGACGACGGCGGCTACCTGGTCCAGCTCGTCCGTGCCTGCCAGTCGCAGCTGGAGACACTGCCGTCGAGGTTCGCGCTGGAACCGGTGCTGATCCGCGCCGCCCAGCGCTGCGGCGAGGCGCAGAGCCGCAACCACGCGGTGCTGGTCGAAGGCGAGGAGCAGCTGATCGAGTGGACGGCCGCGCTGCGGGCCGGCGGCGAGTACCTGTGGTGGGAGCTGGCCGCGGCTGGGATCTCGTGTCTCGCCCTGCATGCTCTGTTCGCGGCCTGCGCGTGCGCGACCACGCGCCAGCAGGCCGAGCTGATCGACGCCGCCTACTTTCCCTCGGTATGCGCGATCAGCGCGCTGCTCGACAGCCTCGTCGACCAGCCGCACGACGCGGGCAGCACCAATCACAGCTTCGTCGAGCACTACGGGGCGCCCGCCGCCGTCGCGAACAGGTTCGGCGCGATCACCTACGAAGCGCGCGTGCTGTCAAGCAAGCTGGCAAATCACGGCCGGCACGCGGTCATACTCGCCGGCATCGCCAGCTTTTACCTCTCAGCCCCAGAGGCGCGCAGCGAGCTCGCCCTGCCTGCCGCGATGCGTACGCTCGCGAGTCTCGGACCTTCCAGCGCGCCCATCCTGGCGGTGATGCGTCTGCGGCGCCGAAGCGCCGGCTGAGCGCCGTCGGGCAACGGCGCTGGGTACCGCAGGCCCGTCCGAAGTCGCGGGACTCGCTCAAAGCGGCAGCCTGTACTTGCGCGTCGCGGGGTCCTGCACCAGCAAGCCAAACGCGACCAGCGTGGTCATGTAGCGGTGGGTGGTGCTCGGGCTCAGCCCCAGTTGCCGGGCGACTTCCACGACGCCGCGTCCCTCTTCTCCGGAGATGAACAGCGCGAGGATCAGCAGCCCGCGGAACAGCGAGTGAGACAGGCGTCCGCTCTCGAGCTCCGCGCAGTATCTGTCTTCGAGCGAGCCCTCCGTGATCGCCTGCTCGGTGATCAACCCAGACAGCAGCAGGTTGAGGCTGGGGCCGTGCGCGTTGGCCGTGGCGCGGATGATCGCTTCGACCTGCGCCTGCGTCAGCTCGAGCGATACCAACTCCTCGGACGCACGCCCAGCTGCGGCAGGCGAGCGCCTGCCGGAGGAGTACCGATCCGCTTGAGGTGTGGTGACATCGCTTGCAATCATCCCGCATACGGATGATGGCGCTTGTCTGCATGGGGGATAAGGCGCGCCCTGAATATTCAGGCTGTGGACTATTGAGCGAGCCGATATCGTCCCGGGGCATGGCGAGCCCCGAGGAGCCCGAGCAGGATTGGCGCATGCAGGCCGAGCTGCACGTCGAGGAGACGCGCGGCGCGCTGCACGATCTCCTCGGGCGCGTGCGCGGCCCCGACGTCGTCAGGGAGATCGAGTCGAGCGTCCCCGATGACGTCGTGATCACGCATGACGGCAAGCTGTTGTTCGCCTACGCCGCCGACGCGGCGGCGCTCGCCACGGCACGCGCCGCGATCGAGGACGTGCTCCGCGGCGACGGTGTCGATGCGACGGTGCGCGTGAGCCACTGGGACGACGAGCGCGATCGCTGGCGGCAGGTCGACCCGCCGCTGAGCGCGGCCGAGCAGCAGCTCGAGGACGCCGCCGAGCGCGATGACGAGGCGCTCGAGACGCGCACGCTGGTCGCGAGCTCCGGCAAGATGATCCGCGCGGAATTCGAGCAGACGATGCGCGACTGGGCCGACAGGCTCGAGCTGCAGTGCGCGATCGTCGAGCACCCGCACCTGCTGACGACGCAGGTCGCCTTCACCGTCACCGGCCCCAAGCGCAAGATCGACGAGTTCGCGCTGGGCCTGCGCGAGGAGGAGTGGCAGACGATCCGCGCCGAGCGCTGGGTCATCGCGAGCCCGCTGTAGCGCTCTGGTGTTGCGTGCGCCGGTGTTGCGCGCGTGGCGCCGTCGGCGTACCCTGGGGATGACATGAGGGGCGCGGAGCGTTCCGCGCTTGTGGGTGGGCGACGCATAAGGAGAGAGGGATGCTTCAGGAACGAGGGATGAACGGGGCGTGCGCCAGGCTCAGCCGGTTTGCGCTGGTGGTGCTTGTCGTGGTGCTCGCCAGCGCGGCGGGCGCGTCCTCGGCGGGCGCGGTCACGATCGGCAACGTCAGGGTCACGAGGACGGTCCGGGAAGCGCCGCTGGTCTCGCCCGAAGAAAACGGCACCAAGATCCCTCATTTCGGGACGCTTCACCTGAACAAGGTGGGGATCCTCAAGATCGCGCCGGTGGGCAAGAAAGCGGACAACGTGCTGGTGCTCGAGCCCGGGACCTCCGCCGCGGCCGCGTACTTCGTGCCGTTTGCCAAGTCGCTGCTGGAAGACCCGGAACTCAAGGGCTGGCAGGTGTGGGCGGTCGAACGCCGCGAGAACTTCCTCGAGAACCAGAAGGAGCTCACCAGGTACAAGGCCGGCAAAGTCTCCTCCGAAGAATTCTTCAACTACTACCTCGGCCACCTCGACAACCCGAGCGTCACCAACCACTACATCGCGGCGCCCGAATCGAAGGTGCGAGTTCGCAAAGGACTGGGGTATGAACGTCGCGGTCGAAGACCTCAACGTCGTGATCGAAGAAGCCAAGAAGCTCGGCGGCAAGGTCGTGCTCGGCGGCCACTCGCTCGGCGGCTCGGTCGTCACCGCATACGCCACCTGGGACTTCGCCGGCAAACCGGGGGCCGAAGGCCTCTCCGGGCCTCGTCTACGACGACGGTGGCAGCAGCCCGGTTGCGATCTCGAAGGAAGAAGCGGAAGCGTCGCTGGCCAAACTCGACGAACCGGCGGAAACCCCGTGGCTGGCGTTCGGCGGGATCCCGGCGCCCGACCTGGGGCTGTTCTCCACGACCGGCTCGGCGCTCTCGATCGTCGAACCAAAAGGCCGCTCGCTGCTCGAAAGCTTCCTGTTCCTGCCGCCCGACCTGCGCTCGCCGATCACGCCGGTCACCAACGAAGCGGGATTCGGCTACTCGGTCAACGTCGGCACCTCACCCGAATCGCTGATCGCCGCGCAGATCCACGGCGGGGCAGGGAGTCGAAGCCGAACCGCCGAAACCGACGGCCTGCACGGCTGGAACGGCAGCGGAGCGCTGACCCCGGTCAGCCGCTACGCCGAAATGCTCTCGGGCATGGTCTCGGGCACGGCGCTGCGCGAGAGCGGCAGCGAGTGGTACTTCCCGGCGCGGCTGACGCTCGACACCGGCGCGGTCGGCAACGGTCTGGCCAACCCCGCGCAGGAAGTGCTCGGCCTGCACTCCACGATGGGCGAAGAGCTGCCCAAATCGCTGCACATCCTGGCGATCGACTCCGAACTGGACAAGCTCTTCGGAGGCGAACAGACGACGCTGACCGAGGCCGAACTGCTGGCCGCGCAGTCGGGCATCCCGCCGTCGAACCTGACGCTGATCGAAGAGAAGAACGCCTACGCGCACAACGACCCGGCGGGGGCCACGCCGGAAATCAACGAATTCTTCAAGCACATGGTGCCGTTCTTGAAGGCGATCGGCTGAGCGCCACCGGCGCGGCGATCCCGCCGACGAGCATCCCCGAACCGAGGTGGGCGCCGAGCACCGGCCCGACCTCGGTGCAGAACAGCGGGCCGAAGCCGAACAGGCTCGGTTCCAGCGGCCACCAGCTGCTGCGCATCGGCGGGCGCCTGGGCATGCTGGACGATCCACTCGCTCGCGCCGCGCTCGTGCAGCTCGTGCAGATAGGCGACCATCCGCTCGAGCGCGCGCCGGTGCGTGCGGACGCGGCCGACCGGCGCGATCTCCGTGCCGAACGTGAGGATCGGCTTGATTTTCAAGCGCCGTGCCGACCATCGCCTGCGCCGCCCCGATGCGACCGCCGCGGCGCAGGTACTCGAGCGTGTCCAGGCAGAACCAGATGTCGAGGCTCTTCCTGGCCTCGCGGATGCGTGGCCGCGATCGCCTCCAGCTGCTCGCCGCTGCTCGGCCAGGCGCGCCGCCAGCGCGACCAGGCAGCCGAGGCCGCCGGCGCCGGTTTCGCTGTCCAGCACCTCGACCCTGCCGCGCCTGGCCTTGCTCGGCGACTATCCGCGCTGCTTCGCGCGCGCTCTCGCAGGTGCCCGACAGGCCACCGGCGATGTGGATCGAGAGGACGTCGCGAGCCCCCGGCGAGCAGCGGCTGATAGCAGGACAGGAAGTCGCCCACGGAGGGCTGTGAGGTCGTCGGCAGCTGCGGCGAGGCGTGCAGCCTCGCGTAGAACGCGTCGAGGTCACGGTAGTCGTGCTCGGGCCGCAGATCCCCGCCCCAGCCGACGTACAGGCTCACCTGACGAATCGCCCAGCGCTCGATCAGCGACCGCGGCAGATATGTGGTGCTGTCCGTGACGACGGCCACACGGCGGCTCGTCGCTGGGTGCTGGACGGTCTCATCGGGTGCTCACTAGGTTGCGTAGCCTACGGCGCGCGGGCCAACTCGTCTGGCAGCCTCGACCCCTATCCGCGAGCGGCGGGCTAGCGGATCAGCGGGTCCAGCCGGGTCGCGCTGATCGTCTCGCGCAGCGTGCGCGAGGGCGTCGTGCGCGAGGACGCCAGCCGAGCTCGCGTCGCGCCTTGCTCGCGCTCATGATCACCGGCTCGCGGAACGCCGCGATCCACTGCGCCTGCGCGGGCAGGAAGCCCAGGCGCGCGACCATGTCCGCGACCGCGTCGAGCGCCAGCTCGGGCACCGGGATCGAATACCAGCCGAGCTCCTCCGCCAGCAGCTTGACCGTCAGCTCGCCGGCGCGGCGAGGTTGTACACGCCGGGCGTGCCCCGGCCGAGCACCGCCGCGCGCATCGCGCTGGCGACGTCGTCGTGGTGCACCAGCTGGAAGGGCACGCCCGGGTCCGGCAGCACCGGCTTGAGGATCGGCACGCCCTCGAGCAGCCTGAGCACCGGCCCCGGCAGGCGCTCGGAGATCTGCGTGTAGGGCAGGCTGTCGATCAGCAACGGCGCTTCCGGTCCGGCGACGATGCACGGGCGGAATACGTAGGCGGCCGTTCGCCCGTGCCGCGAGCGTCGCCGTCAGCAGCGCCTCGACCTCGGCCTTCTGGGCCGAGTAGTAGTGGGTGGCGGTGCCCCGCGCGGGGACCTCCTCGGTGAGCGGCTGAGGGTTGTCGCGATGAAAGCCGTACGCGGCCACCGAGGAGGCGTACACGAGCCGCTTGGCGCCCGCCGCGACCGCTCGCCTCGAACACGTTGCGCGAGCCGACGAGATTGACCTCCCGGCTCTCGCTTGCGCCGCCCATGATCATGAACGCCAGGTGCACGACCACGTCGGCCTCGCCGCACCAGCGCCGCACCGCGTCGCGGTCGAGCACGTCGCCGCGCCTGTAGTAGACCTTCCTCCAGCCCCGTGCGCGCGGGTCGAACGGCCGGCGCGCCATGCCGAGGATCGAGCCGACCTCGCGTGAGCGCTCCAGCGCGCCCACGACCGCCTGGCCGATCTCGCCGGTCGGGCCGGTCACCGCCACGGTGAGGCCGCGTGACCGTTGCTTGCGCGCGGGCCATGCACCCGTTGTAGCGCACCGCCTGCCCGGGGGCGCGGCGGCGGGCCGTACGCTTGAGTGGTGCCCGCGCTGCACCGCGTCCACCTCGATCAGCCAGAGCGTCAGCTCGTTCCTGGAAGCCGCCGGGAAGTTCTTCTCCGACCTGGCGGCCGTGCACTGGGGGGCGCTGGTGCTGGGCCTCGTGTTCTTCGGGCTCAACCTGACGCTGCGCTCGCGCGCGTTCTTCAACAGCCTGCGCGCCGCCTATCCCGCGGCCGCTCTTCCAGTGGCGGCGGATATGGGGCGCGTACCTCGCGGCGGTCGGCTTCAACAACGTCGTGCCGGCGCGCGGCGGGGACGTGATCAAGCTGTTCCTCACGCGCTCGTCGATCCCCGGCTCGCGCTATCCGACCGTGGCCGCCGCGTTCTTCGTCGAGTCGATCTTCGACGTCTGCGTGGGCGTGCTCGTGCTGATCTTCGCGTTCACCCAGGGCGTCTTTCCGAAGCCGCCGGACTTCTCGAAGCTGAGCTCGTTCGACATCTCCTACCTCGCAGAGCACTTCCACCTGACGCTGTTCCTGATCACCGCGCTCGGGGTGCTCGGGCTGGTCGCCTTCGCGCTGCTGTCCGAGCGCGCGAAGGCGTTCTGGGCGCGAGTGCGCCAGGGTGTCACGATCCTGAGCGACCGCCGCCGCTACCTGCGCGAGGTCGCCGCGCTGCAGGCGCTCGGCATGGATGTGCCGCTTCGTCGCCTTCTGGTTCCTGCTCGAAGCGTTCAGGGTGGGGGGCTCGGTCGAGAACGTGCTGCTCGTGTTCGCCGTCAACCAGGTCGCCGGCGCTGTGCCGTTCACGCCCGGCGGCCTCGGCGTGCAGCAGGCGCTGCTCGTGAAGGTCTTCGCCACGCAGCGCGCCCGACGGCTGTGGTCGCCGCCTACTCGGTCGGCCAGCAGATCGCGATCGCGGCGTTCACCGCGCTCGTCGGGGCTCGGCGGCGATCGTGTTCATCTTCCGCTTCCGCTCGTTCAAGGAGGTGCTCTACGCCGGGCCGCGCCTCACGCGAAGCCGAGCGCGGCAGCCGAGCCGGGCGCGGGCTATTGAGTCGTCGCGTGGCCGGACTTCTACTGAAGTCCCTCGCGCGCCTCGCGCACGAGCGCCACGGCCTCCGGGAACACGCGGGCGATCACCGTGCGGATCTGCTCGGCCTGCGCCTCGGCGTTGCCCTGCACGTTGACCCTGCCGACGGCCGCGACGGTCATGTCGACCGCGAGCTTGATCGCGTTGTCCGCCCACACCAGCCGCTGGTTGCCCTGCATCTGTTCCGCGAACTCCGCCAGCCGCCGCTGGAGCTCCTCGGGGTCGCCGAACAGGTCACCGAGGCCACCGCTGTCCATGCCCGCATCATAGACTGCGCTGCTCATGCCCACCGCAGCTGAGATTCGCGACCAGGTTGCCCGCGAGCACGACGTCGCAACCGGCTCGCCGTGCCGGCGCTTCGCCGGCGGCTTCCTGTACCTGCTGAGCGCGATCATCATCTCCGAGACGCTCAACGGGGCGCCCACGGTGGGCCTGCTGCAGGGGCTGGCGCCGGCGCTCTCCGGCGTGGCGAACCCGGCCGTCAGCCCGCGCACGCCGGAGGTCAAATTCATCAGCCACCACGCGTTCGCGCTGATCGCCGGCAGCGTGCTCGCGGCGATCGCCGTCGGCACGCTGACGCTGGTGCTGCTGCTGCTCGCTCGACGCGACCCGCTTTCGCCGTCCCGCAGACATGGTCGGCCGCGCGCCCGCTGGTTCTCGGCGGCGGCATCGCGGTCGCGGTCGTCAGCATCGCCCACCAGGTCGCCAGCGCGATCGAGACGCACAACTTCGTCGTCGGCCACAACTACACCAACCACGCCGTCGAACAGGCGCTGACCAACCGGCACCGCCAACGTGATCGCCGACTACGTCGACCTGCTCGCGGGGCTCGCGCTCGCCGCGGGGATGATCGGGGCGCTGATCAACGCCCTGCGCGTCGGGCTGCTGCCCCGCTGGATGGCGTTCCTGGGCATGTTCACCGGCCTGCTGATCTTCCTGCCGATCGGCGGCGCCGAGCTGCAGGTCGTGCCGGCCTTCTGGATGGTGATGATCGGCGTGCTGTTCATCGGGCAACTGGCCCAAAGGCGAGCCCCCGGCGTGGGCAGCCGGAGAGGCGAGGCCGTGGCCCTCGCAGGCGCAGCTGCGGGGCGCAAGCGCGCGGGCGGCCCCGGCGCGACGCCGGCGGTCACGGCCGCGCGGCGGCCCGCGGCGCCCGCGCCGGTGCCGCCGGCCGGCGGCGGCTCCTCGCGCAAGCGCCGGCGCAAGCGCGGCGCGCGCGGCTGACGACGCGGCGGGTGAGAGAATGTGCCACGGAAGCCCTGAGCACGAGCAAGAGGAGTGGCAGCGATGTCAACCGAACCCGATACTGCGGTGGCGAGCGCTCGACGAGGAGCTCGCGTCGCTGCTGGAGGTCGAGCGCTTCGAGCCGCCGGCGGAGTTCCGCGAGCACGCGCTGCTGAACGATCCGCCGTCTACGAGCAGGCGGCCGCCGACCCGCAGGCGTGGTGGGCCGCCCAGGCCGAGCGAGCTCGACTGGTTCCAGACGCGTGGACGCGGGTGCTCGACGACGACGATCCCGCCGTTCTACAAGTGGTTCACCGGCGGCACGCTGAACGTGTCCTACAACTGCCTCGACCGCCACGTGATCGCCGGCCGGGGCGAGCGCGTGGCGTTCCACTGGCGCGGCGAGGACGGCAGGAGCGCGAGATCACCTACGCGGAGCTGCTCGCCGACGTGGAACGCTTCGCCAACGCGCTCAAGGACCTCGGCGTGCGCAAGGGCGACGTGGTCGGGATCTACCTGCCGATGATCCCCGAGGTCGTCGTGGCGATGCTCGCGTGTGCGCGCATCGGCGCGCCGCACAACGTCGTCTTCGGCGGCTTCTCCGCCGAGGCCGTGCGCGAGCGCATGGAGTTCTCCGAGGCGAAGCTGCTGATCACCGTCGACGGCGCCGCGCGCAAGGGCAAGACCGCGCCCGTCAAGGACCGCGTCGACGAGCTCATGGGCGACCTGGCGAGCCTCGAGAAGATCGTGGTCGTCCGCAGCAAGGGCACGCCGTGCCAGATGCAGCAGGGGCGCGACTTCTTCTACGACGAGATCCTCGCGGCCGCCGAGGCGGAGTGCCCGGCCGAGCCGCTGGACGCCGAGCACCCGCTGTACATCCTCTACACGTCCGGCTCGACGGCCAAGCCGAAGGGCATCCTGCACACGACCGGCGGCTATCTGACGGGCGTCTCGGCGACGCACCGCTACGTGTTCGACCTGAAGCCGGAGTCAGACGTGTACTGGTGCGCCGCCGACGTCGGCTGGGTCACCGGGCACTCCTACATCGTCTACGGGCCGCTGTGCAACGGCGCCACGTCGGTCATGTGGGAGGGGGCGCCCGACTACCCCAACAAGGGGATCTGGTGGGAGATCGTCGAGCGCTACGGCGTGAGCATCCTCTACTGCGCGCCGACGGCGATCCGCGCGTGCATCAAGTGGGGCGCGCAGTAGCCCGAACGAACACGACCTCTCGAGCCTGCGCCTGCTCGGCTCGGTCGGCGAGCCGATCAACCCGAAGGCGTGGCTGTGGTACCACAAGGTGATCGGCGGCGAACGCTGTCCGATCGTCGACACGTGGTGGCAGACCGAGACGGGCGCGATCATGATCACGCCGCTGCCGGGCATCACCGCCACCAAGCCCGGCTCGGCCACGCAGCCGTTCCCGGGCGTGTTCGCGCAGGTGCTCGGCGAGTCCACCGGCGAGCCGATCGAGGAAGGCCAGGGGCTGCTCGTGCTCACCCACCCGTGGCCGTCGATGCTGCGCACGCTCTACAAGGAGCAGGAGCGCTTCATCGAGACCTACTTCTCGCGCTTCGGGCGTGAGACCTACCTGGTCGGCGACGCCGCCAGACGCGACCGCGACGGCTACTTCTGGGTGATCGGGCGCATCGACGACGTCGTCAACGTCTCCGGTCACCGCCTCTCGACGGCCGAGGTCGAGTCGGCGATCGTGGCGCACCCGGACGTCGCCGAGGCGGCCGTGATCGGCCAGCACGACGAGGACACGGGACAGGCGATCGTGGCGTTCGTGACGCTGCAGGGCGCATCGTGGACGGCGACGAGCACACGGTCGAGGGGATCCGCGACACGGTCGCCGAGCGCATCGGCAAGTTCGCCCGTCCCAAGCGCATCATCTGGGCGGACGACCTGCCCAAGACCCGCTCGGGCAAGATCATGCGCCGGCTGCTGCGCGACATCGCCGAGGGCCGCGCGCTCGGCGATGTGACGACGCTGCGCGACCCGCCGTGATGGGCGCGCTGGAGGAGCAGGTCAAGCAGCTGCAGGCCGAGGAGGGCTAGCTCGCTCCACGGGTGAGGACGCCACGGCTGCGGCCAGGGCCGCGCGTTGCCCGCTGCAGGCCGATTCTCATCGAATCTTTCAGGCTGCTCTGAGAGGCTGCGGCCAGATGTCCGAACTTGCGATCGAGACGCACGGCCTGACCAAGCGCTTCGGCGAGCGTACGGCCCTCGATGGCATCGACCTGGATGTGCCGCGCGGGTGTGCGTTCGGCTTTCTTGGCCCCAACGGCGCGGGCAAGACGACGATCATCCGCACGCTGCTGGGCCTCACGCAAGCGAGCGCCGGGACGATGCACCTGCTCGGCCATCCGGTGCCGTCGGAGCGCGCGCAGGCGCTGCAGCGCGTCGGCGCGATCGTCGAGGAGCCGCGCTTTCACATGCACCTCACCGGGCACGAGAACCTGCGCATCGTCGCCGCCGTGCGCGGCCCGGAGACGTTCGAGCGGATCGACCCGGCGCTGGCGCGCGTCGGGCTCTGCCGAGCGGCGGGGGAGAAGGTCAAGAGCTACTCGATGGGCATGCGCCAGCGACTCGGCGTCGCGCGCTGCCTGCTGGCCGACCCGCTGCTGCTGATCCTCGACGAGCCCACCAACGGCCTGGACCCCGGCGGCATCCAGGAGTTCCGCGAGATGATCCGCGCGATGGTCGAGCAGGAGGGGCGGACGGTGTTCGTCTCCTCGCACCTGCTGGACGAGGTCGAAAAGACGTGCGACGCCGCGGCGATCGTCGACCGCGGCAAGATCGTCACCCAGGGCGCGATCGCCGATCTCGCCGCCGGCGGCGGCGCGCGCCACGAGCTGATCGTGGGCGTCGACGACGCCGATCGGGCGCTCGGCATCGCTTGGCGCGAGCGCGCTCGTGGCGGAGGCGCGCCGCGACGATGAAGGCATTCGCGTGGTGCTCGTCGGCGAGCCCGCAGACGGCGGCGCAGGTGAACGCTGCGCTCGTGCAGGCCGGGATCGGCGTCATCGCGGCTGGAGCCAGTGCGCCACAGCCTCGAGCAGCGCTTCCTGGAGATCACCTCGAGGCTCGACACCGACCTCGTCCCCGAGGAGGTGAAGGCATGAACCCGACGATCGCTGCTGCGCATGGTCGGGGCGGACTTCCTGAAGCTGCGCAAGAAGCGCGGCACGTTGATTTGGGCGCTGGTGCTCGCGGTGGCGCCGCTGGTGATCTTCTTCATCGTCAAGGCTGTCCAGCACTCCTCGAGCCCGACCGAACACTCCCCGGCGGGAGGCGTCGGCGGCTTACACCGATGCGTTGCGCGTGCTCGCCTTCTTCTTCGGTCCGCTCGCAGCGATCATGATCGGCACCGACGGCGGCGCCGGCGATCTCGCGGCTGGCGTGTTCCGCGACCTTGTCGTAACCGGACGCTCGCGCGTTGCGCTGTTCGCTACGCGTATCCCCGCCGCGGTCGGCCTGTGCTGGCTCGTGGTCCTCGTCGGCTACGCGGTGACCCTGCATCGGCACGTACGCGCTCGCCTCGGGGACGCCCACTCCCGGCGGTGCGCTGGTGGTGAACGGCCTGCTGTTCACGCTGTTCTCCACCGGCATCATCTGCGTGGTGGCCGTCGGCTTCGCCTCGCTCACCGGCTCGCGGCCGGCGGCGTTGACGGTGCTGATCGGCTGGCAGCTGATCGCGAGTCGCATCCTCGAAAACATCGAATCGCTCGGCAGCTCGCGCAAGCTGATCCTCAGCCAGGCGGTCGCGCACTTCAGCCCGATCAGCCTCAACGACGGCCACGGCCCGCGCGGCGGGGCGACCGTGACGATGTCGACGGGCACGGCCGTGATCGTGGCGCTCGTCTGGATCGCGGTCTTCTGTGCGCTCGGCGCATGGCGCACCCGCACGATGGACGCCTGACCAGAGAACGCGAAGGGTGCTCCCTCCACCGCTAGGAGGGTCGATGGTCAAGTCAGGCAAGGACGCAGTGAGCGAAGTGTGCTCTGCACACGAGCGATCGAGGACGCCGCCTGACGCCGGCCAGCGGCCCTCCTAGACCTTGCGGTACTCCGGCACCCAGCTCCCGTCCTCCTGACGGCTGAAGTCCTGGAACAGCCCGGGCGCCTCGGCCTGCATCAGCCGCGCGACTTTGTCGAATACGAGCCGCAGCTCCTCCTCGGCTCCCTCGGCGGTGCGCATCTCGATCACGTGGCGCAGCGTGCGCGCGTTGGCCGTCCACAGTATGTCCGTGCTCAGGCCGATCGGGGCGAGGCGGCGCAGCGCCGAGGTGACCTCCTTCTTGACGTGGAAGGGCACGCCCTCCTCGTCGATGCCCAGCTCCTTGGCGGCGCTGACCTGGAACTCCTCGAGCCGCTCGACGATCGAGAGCACCTGATCGCGGACCGGCTCGAGCGCGGGGGGGACGCGGAAGCCGATGTCCGTCAGGCGTACGTAGCGCAGGCTCTCTTGGCTGAAGGCCGAGCCGGCGCGATGCCTGACAAGCTCGTGGGTGTTGCCCGACACCACGGGTTTGCCGTTTCGCCGCACCAGGAGCAGGCCGTTGGGCACCTTGACGCAATAGACCTTCCCCTTGTAATGCACCCAGGAGTCGCTCTTAGCCCCGTTGTGGTTGACAAGCGGATGGGTGCGTGTCTTGACGAGGGAGACGACATACGAGGGATGAGCGTTCTTGAAGCGCTGACCGCTCGGTAGGACGCGTTCGAGGCCTGTCCTGTCATCGACGCGGATGTTGGCTGACCAGCCTGCCTTGATTGCCAGTACCTGCAAGTCGTCCGCCATACCGGGTGAGGCGGTGTAGATAACGGTGTGATTGCTGTCGCGACGGCGGCTTCCGTCGCCATCTGTGTACGCCTCGAGGAACACACGCAAGATCGATGGACCCCATTGATGCACGTAGCTCGGAATCCGCTTCTCGCATGACTTCGTACCGCAAGAGGCAAGCGAATCGCGCAGCGCAACCTGCTGGGTTCGTACTGTCCCATGGCCAGTCGCCACTTCATACGCAGGCAGGCCCATCGCGCGGATGTTGTCTGCGATCGCTTCCAGTTTCGCCCCTCGGTTCTGTGCGATGCAGATCTGGTGTCCGTTCAAACTTCCCTCGGCAAGCCAATGACCCAGAAACCGAGCGAACTCCTCGAGCGGGAACTCGGAGCCGACGTAGTGTCGCATCCCCTGGGTGCCTGTCTCGCGCATCCATACTCTCTTTGTGCCCGGGATCTTCACGGTCCCCGATTCCTGGCCGGACCAACGCACCGTCTTTTGATAGGCGACACGTTTGCCGAAGATCTCGCTCGCAAGACGAACCCGGTAGGGCTCTTCGCCGCGCTTGTTCGCCTGGGTGTCGTGCGCCTTCACCCACATCCGATGATTGGGGGTCACCAACAGGTCGACTTGCTCCGAACGGACGCGATACATGTCGCCGTCGTAGTCGCCCACGAAGTGCTCGGTAGCTCGCTGATACTCGAGCTGCCCATCGTCGGGGTTGACCGTGGCGAACACCTCGGAGCCGTCCACTTCCGGCCAGCGCTTCCACCCATCCTCCGTTAGGACCTCAGTCTCTGCGTCGTAGCAGAACACACGTGAGACATTGCGCAGCGCCAAGGAGTAGTTCGCGTGCTCGAGCACGCTGCCGTGCGCCGAGCGCAGGATGTTGGCGAAGTACTCGCGCTGGTCGGTCCTGACGCGTGTGACGTTCGGGTTGAGCCCTGGCTCCCAGCTGCGGTAGCACGCCCGCCCGCCGAACTCGACGATCAGCTCGCCGCCATTTGGCTCGCCCTCGCCCTCGCCTTCGCCGTCGGCCTCGCCCAGCCGGCGCTCGAGCCACGACTCGCCGCCGACGTCGCGCAGGTATGCGCGCATGCCCTCGACGTCGATCGACGGGCGCGCGAGCAGGAAGATCTCCGGGTTCGTTGGGTGCATGGGGGCGGACGATGCTAGGGCGTCTCTCGGACGTCGAAACTGCCCTCCGGGCATCCTCCTAAACTCCGAAGCAGTGGACGCCACGGCCAGCTCAGACGGTTACCAGAGGATCGTCGAGGCCGAGGATCTGCGGCGTCGCTACGGGGAGGGCGAAGCCGCGGTCGACGCGCTGGCGGGCGTCACCGTCGACTTCCCCGCGGGTCACTTCGCCGCGATCATGGGGCCCTCCGGCTCGGGCAAGTCGACGCTGATGCACATCCTCGCCGGCCTCGACCGCCCGACGTCGGGGACCGTGCGCATCGCCGGCGTCGAGCTCACCGAGCTCGACGACCGCGCGCTGACGCAGCTGCGGCGCGACCGTATCGGCTTCATCTTCCAGACGTTCAACCTGCTGCCGGTGCTCAACGCGGAGGAGAACATCCTGCTGCCGCTGTCGATTGCCGGGCGCAAGGTCGACCGCGAGTGGTTCGACCGGCTCGTGGACACGGTCGGCATCCGCGACCGGCTCAGCCACCGCCCGGCGGAGCTCTCGGGCGGCCAGCAGCAGCGCGTGGCGGTCGCGCGCGCGCTGATCTCGCGCCCGTCGGTGGTGTTCGCCGACGAGCCGTCGGGCAACCTCGACTCGAAAGCCTCAGGCGACGTGCTCGGGCTGCTGCGCCACGCCGTCGATGACTTCGGCCAGACGGTCGTGATGGTCACCCACGACGCGCACGCCGCGTCGTTTGCCGATCGGCTGCTGCTGCTCGCCGACGGCAGGATCGTCCACGACGGCGACGCGGTCACGGCCGAGCAGGCGCTGGACCTGATGAAGTCGGTGGGCTGACGGTGCGGCGGCGAGGCTGATGCTCGCGCTGGTACTGCGCGGCTTTCTGCAGCGCAAGCTGCGCGTGCTGCTGACGGGCATCGCGATCGCGCTCGGCGTCGCGCTGATGGCCGGCACCTACATCCTCACCGACACCATCAACCACTCTTTCGCGGGCATCTTCCACACGGCCGACGAATCCAAGTCGGTGATAGTCACGCCCACGCAGAGTCTCGGCAAAAAAGTCCGCTCGGAAGTCTCGCCGATCGACGAAGCGCTGCTCGCGCGGGTGCGTGCGACGCCGGGTGTGGCGCAGGCGGCGGGCTCGATCTTCTCTCCGGGGAGCTTGCTGAGCGTGCATCACAAACGCCTGGGCGGCGGCCATGCACCGGAGTTCATCGCCTCCGAGGTCCCGTCGCGGTTCGAGTCCTTCGCGCCTGTCGCTGGGCGACGGCCGCAGGCGGCGGACGAGGTCGCTGTCGACGAGGCGACCGCCGAACGCTCCTCGCTGAAGCTGGGCGAGCAGGTGATCGTGGCGGGCACCGGCGCGACCGCGCGCGTCACGATCGTCGGCATCCTCAGGTTCGCCGGCAGGCAGTCCTTCGGCGGCGCGAGCGTCGCGCTGCTGACAGCAGCGGAGGCGCAGCGCGTGGCCGGCGAGGTCGGGCGCTACGACCAGCTCGACGTCGCCGCCGCGCCCGGGGTGACGCCCAAGCAGCTGCGCGCGCGCATCCGCGCAGCGCTGCCGGCGACGGTCGTCGTGCGCACCGGCGCCGAACAGGCCGCGGCCGACACCGCCAACCTCGAAGAAGACCTCGGCTTCCTGCGTACGTTCCTGCTCGTGTTCGCCTACGTCGCGCTGGTCGTCGGCGCGTTCATCATCTTCAACACCTTCTCGATCACGATCGCCCAGCGCACGCGCGAGTTCGGGCTGCTGCGCACGCTCGGCGCCTCGCGCGCGCAGGTGCTGCGCTCGGTCGTCGAGGAAGGCCTGTTGCTCGGGGTCTTCGGTGCCGTGCTCGGCCTGCTCGGCGGGATCGGCCTGGCGCCGGCGCTCGACGGCCTGTTCAAGGCGTTCGGCGCTGACCTGCCCGACAGCGGCACCGTGCTCGAGACGAGGACGATCGTCGTCTCGCTGCTCGCCGGCGTGGGCGTGACCGTGCTCGCCGGACTTGCCCCGGCGCTGCGCGCCACGCGCGTGCCGCCGCTTGCGGCGATGCGCGAGGGCGTGCAGATCCCGCCGCGGCCGCTGCCCTCCAAGCGAGCGTTGATCGTTCGCTTCGCGATCAGCCTGGTCGTCGTGGTGGCGGTCTCGGCGGCGTCCAAGGGGGTCGGCATCGTGCTGCTGGTCGCGGTCGTGCTGCGGGGGCTGAGGCTCAGATACCGCCTGCGCCACCACGGCCAGCAGCGCAAATACCGCATCGTGCCGGCGCTTGCCGGCGCGCTCGGCTGGCTGGTGAGCTGGCGCGGGATCACCGCGCGCCTGGCGCGTGAGAACTCGATCCGCCAGCCTGGGCGCACGCTCGTGACCGCGGCGGCGCTGACGGTCGGGCTCGCGCTGGTCACGTTCGTGGCGGTGCTCGCCGCCGGCACGAAGGCGACGATCAACCAGACCGAGACCAGGTCGTTCGCGGGCAACCTGATCATCGAGAGCTCGCAGCGCGGCAGCGAAGTGGGGATCCCGCCGGCCGTCGCGCCCGCCCTGCGCAGGGTTTCGCGCGTCGCGAGCGTGACCGCGATCGCGTTCACGGTCGGTCGCCGGCGCGGGAGCTCCAGCAACATCTCGATCACGGCCGTCGAACCGAGCTCGTTCGAGCGCGCGTACCGCGTCGAATGGAAGCAGGGCTCGCCCTCGACGCTGCTCGACCTCGGCGAAACGGGCACGATCCTCACCAAGAGCTACGCCGACTCCCAGCACTTGAAGGTCGGGCAGACGATCTCGGTGCTGACGCCGAGCGACCATTACGTGTCGCTGACGGTCCGCGGGATCGCGCAGGACAACGCGAGGCTGCTCAGCGACCTGACGATCAGCCGCGCGCTCGCGCGCAGCGGCTTCGGTCAGGTCGAAGACGCGCTGGACTTCCTCTCCTACGCTCCCGGCGCCACCGACGCGCAGGTGCAGCCCGTCGTCGACCGGCTGCTGGAAGCGTCGTTCCCGCAGGTGCGCTCGCGCACCGCCGCGCAGTTCAAGCAGGAACAGGCCAACCAGATCGACACGCTGCTGGAGCTGATCTACGTGCTGCTGGCGCTGTCGGTGATCGTGTCGCTGTTCGGGATCGTCAACACGCTGATCCTGTCGATCTACGAGCGCACGCGCGAGCTGGGGATGATGCGCGCGATCGGCACCTCGCGCCGGCAGATCCGCGAGATGATCCGCTATGAGTCGGTGATCACCGCGCTGATCGGCGGCATCCTGGGCTTGTGATCGGCGTCGTCGGGGCGATCCTCGTGACGACGTTCGCGCTCTCTGGGTCCGGGTACGTGCAGTCGATCCCGGTGGGAACGCTGGTCGTGCTGCTGTTCGTGGCGGCGCTGGCCGGGCTGATCGCCGCGCAGCTGCCGGCGCGCCGCGCGGCGCGCGTGGACGTGCTGCGCGCGCTCGCCAGCGAGTGAGTGCGGCGCGCGAGCTGTAGCTAAGCTGCCAGGTCGATGGCCGCCACCGCCCCCGCCGAGCCGACCGACCCTGAGCTGCAGGCGACCGCGTGGGACCTCGAGCCGCTCGTCGACGGCGAGGGCGAGGAGGGCGTCGAGCGGCGCCTGCGCGAGGCGCTCGAGCGCGCGCAGACGTTCGCCGAGCGCCACGCGGGCAAGCTCGACGAGCTCGACAGCGCCGGCCTGCGCGAGGCGATGCAGCGAGCTCGCGGACATCTACGAGCTGGTCGCGCGCGCCGGCTACTACGCCTCGCTGCGCTTCTCCACCGATACCGCAGACCCGGCCAACGGCGCGCTGCTGCAGAAGGTGCAGGAGCAGGAGACGGCGATCCAGACGACGCTGCTGTTCTTCGAGCTGGAGTGGGCGGCGCTGTCGGACGCGCGCGCCGAGGAGCTGCTGGCGGGGGAAGGCCTCGAGTTCTGCGCGCACCACCTGCGCAACGTGCGCCGCTACCGCGAGCACCTGCTGAGCGAGCCCGAGGAGAAGATCCTCGCGGAGAAGTCGCTGACGGGCGCGAGCGCGTGGACGCGGCTGTTCGAGGAGCTGACCTCGGCGATCGAGGTCACCCTTCCGGGTACACCCCACGGGGCGCAGGCAGGTGACTTCGAGGGCGAGCAGGTCGCGCTGGATGTCGCGCTGAGCCGTCTGGCGCTGGCCGACCCCGACGTGCGGCGCACGACCGCCGAGGCGGTGACCGCGGCGCTCGCGCCGGGGCTGCGCACGCGCGCGTACCTGTTCAACACGCTGCTCGCGGACAAGGCGACCGATGATCGCCTGCGCAACTACACGCACTGGCTGGCGGCGCGCAACCTCGCGAACGAGGCCAGCGACGAGTCGGTGCGGGCGCTGATCGAAGCGGTCCGCGCGCGCTACGAGATCCCGCGCCGCTGGTACCGGCTGAAGGCGCAGCTGCTGGGCGTGGAGCGCCTCGCCGACTACGACCGCATGGCGGCGGTGACCGAGGACGAGGTCAGCTTCCCGTTCGCGCAGGCGCGCGAGATCGTGCTCGACTGCTACTCGTCGTTCTCGCCCGAGCTGGGCGCGCTCGCCAAGCGCTTCTTCGACGAGCGCCGCATCGACGCGCCGGTGCGCCCGGCCAAGCGCGGCGGCGCGTTCTGCGCGGCGGCGGTGCCGTCGGTGTTCCCGTACGTGCTGCTCAACTACACCTCCCGCCGCCGCGACGTGCTGACGCTCGCGCACGAGCTCGGCCACGGCGTGCACTTCGCGCTGGCGGCGCGCCAGGGGGTCTTCCACCAGAGCACGCCGCTGACGCTCGCGGAGACGGCGTCGGTGTTCGGCGAGACGATCGTGTTCGGGCGCCTGCTGGAGGAGGACACGGAGCCGGCCTCGCGCCTGGCGCTGCTGGCGGAGAACCTCGAGGACACGATCGCGACGGTCTTCCGCCAGGTGGCGATGAACCGCTTCGAGGACCTGGTGCACACGGACAGGCGCGAGCAGGGCGAGCTGTCGGTCGAGCGCATGGGCGAGCTGTGGGCAGAGAGCCAGTCGGAGATGTTCGGCGACTCGATCGAGCTGAGCGACGGCTACCGCACGCTGGTGGTCATACATCCCGCACTTCATCGGCAGCCCGGGCTACGTGTACGCGTACGCGTACGGGCAGCTGCTGGCGCTGTCGGTGTACGAGCGCTACGAGCAGACCGGCCCGGAGCTGGTTCCGCGCTACCTGGAGATGCTCGCGGCGGGCGGCTCGCGCAGCCCACAGGAGCTCGGCGAGATCGTCGGCGTGGACCTCGCCGACCCGAACTTCTGGACCGCGGGCCTGGACCTCGTGGAGCGCCAGCTGCAGGAAGCCGAAGCGGCGGCGCAGGCGTCGGGGCGGCTGGGTTGAGCGGGCCGCTCGCGGGCAGGACCGTCCTCGTGACGGGCGCCTCGCGCGGCATCGGCCTCGCGACCGCGCGCCGCTTCGCGGCGCAGGGCGCGCAGGTGGGCCTGGTGGCGAGCAACGCGCAGCTGCTCGCGCAAGCGGGCGAGCAGATCGAGGCCGAGCACCACGTGGTGGCGGCCGACCTGACCGATCCGGCGCAGTGCGCGCGCGCCGTCGATGAGGTGGCGGCGGCGCTCGGGCCGATCGACGTGCTGATCAGCTGCGCGGGCGTGCTGCGGCGCGACTTCGTCGAGGACGTGAAGCCGGCGGACTTCGAGCAGAGCTACCGGCTGCACGTGGGCGCGGGCATCTGGCTGACGCAGGCGGTGCTGCCGGGCATGCGCGAGCGCGGCTACGGGCGCATCGTGCTCGTCTCCTCCGAGCTCGGCCTGATCGGCGGCCCCTCCTACGCGTCCTACTGCTCGAGCAAGTGGGCGATGGTCGGGCTGGGGGAGGTGCTGTCGCACGAGCTCGCGGGCAGCGGCGTGCGCGCGACGGTCGTGTGCCCGGGCGACGTGCGCACCGACCAGCTCACCGAAGAGCACGAGTGGGGGCTGACGGGCGGCGTGACGCCGGAGAAGGCGATGAGCGCCGACTACGTCGCCGGCGCGATCGTGCGCGCGGCGGAGCGCGGCAAGCCGCTGGTGGTCGTCGACCGTCCGCAGATGCGTGCGGCGTTCTGGATCATGCGTCGCGCCCCGCGTGTGCGCGTGCCGCTCGTCGGTGACGCTTATAAGAAGCTGATGCGCGAGCGCGCTGAGCGCGCCGGCTGACAGGAATCCCGGGGCAGGGGCCGTCAGGGCTGGTCGTTACGGCCGGCGCCTTGTTGCGGAGCATCTCAGGTTGCCTGCAATGGGTTTCTTATGCTGGGGTGGTGAGCAGCATTGAATACACGGTGCGCGATGTGCCGCCCGCCCTTGACGCAGAGCTACGCCGCGAGGCGCAAATGACCGGGAAGACGCTCAACGCGCTGGTGCTCGAGACGCTCGAGCGGGCGAAGCTGCCTTCGTCGGTCATCGTCCACGACGACTTGGAATGGTTCGTCGGCAGTTCACGGGGCGCCAATGGCGATTCAGGCGCACAGGCTTGGCTCGACGCTTTGCCGACCGAGCCTGAGTGAGGCTCGCCCCCATCCTTTAGAGGCAGTTTCAGCGCCCGAGGACGGGTCGGCCAAGGCCTGATAGGGCAGCGGTCAGCCAGCAGCGACGAGCAGCGACGCTCCGGCGTAGACATGCGCCGGCGTGTCCTTGACCGCCTTGCGAACGAGCTTGGGCTCCTGGCCGACAGGTGCAATGTCGATCGCGAACTCAAGGTCAGTTGCCGCCGTGATCTTCAAGAGAGTCTCAATCTGTGGGTTCTTTTCGCCTGACTCGAGCTCCACCACCCGCGGTTGGCTCACGCCCAGTCGGTCGGCGAGCTCGCGCTGTGAGAGCCCTTGGTCGGAGCGGTAGCCGATCAGCTGGGCGGCGACCATGCGCGCCAACGCCAAGCGTTCCCATTCGGTAGCGAACTCGGGGTCTGCTGCCATCGCGGCGGCGAGCATCTCCTCGTCCGTCTTGATTCCGTCCGGCCAGCTGCTCGGTGCCTCTGTCATAGCGGACATGATAGGTCCAGACTTATCGGACGTCGAGGGTCGGCCAGAACAACACGTGCTGAGGCTTGAGTTCATTAAGGTCGCGCCGCCGTCTGCGTAGAGCCCGTACGACGGCCGATGCGGATCGGAGGCGACCTATACTCGGACGGACGGCTGGCATCTGAGCGAAAGGTGTTTTCGTGGACGTCGACATCTGGTCTGACATCGCGTGTCCGTGGTGCTACATCGGCAAGCGCCGTTTCGAAGCGGCGTTGGCCGAGTTCGAGCACCGCGACGACGTGCGGGTGACATGGCGGAGCTTCGAGCTTGACCCAGACGCGCCGCACGAGCAGGAGGGCGATCGAGCCGCGCGCCTGGCCGAGAAGTACGGGATGACGGTTGAGCAGGCGCACGAGGCGGGGCGGCGGATAACGGATGTCGCCGCCGGCGAGGGTCTCGACTTCCGCTTTGACATCTCACGCAGCGGCAATACGTTCGACGGCCATCGGGTCGTCCACCTCGCGGCCGAGCACGGGCTGCAGGACGCGATGAAGGAGCGCCTGCTGCGGGCGTACTTCACCGAAGGCGAGCTGATCAGCGACGATGAGACGCTCGTTCGCCTGGCCGTCGAGGTTGGTCTCGCCGAGGACGAGGTCAGGCAGGTGCTGGCGGGCGAGCGCTACGCCGAGGAGGTCCGCGACGACGAGCGGCTTGCCAGCCAGCTGGGCATCAGGGCGGTGCCGACGTTCGTCGTCGATCGCGCGCTCGGCGTGTCCGGCGCCGAGCCTCCCGAGGCGCTGCTCGGCCTGCTGCGTCAGGGCTGGGAGGCCCGGGGCGCGCAGCCCGTCGCCGCGGCCGCTGAGGCGCCTGGCGTCGACGGCTGATCGATCGGCGTCCAGGCTGGGGATGAGCGGCGTGTCGAACGATCTTCCGCTCGGCGAGGAACTGGACTACAAGCCGGCGAAGACGCCGGGGCGGGCGGTGCTGCGCGGCACCCGCGTGCTCGTGCGCCCGCTCGACGCAGCGAACGACGCCGCGCCGCTGTTCTCGGTCTCGCATCCGCCCGATGGCGATCCGAGGATCTGGACGTATCTCCCGGACGGCCCCTACGACAGCCCCGATGACCTGCACCAGATGCTGCGCTGGGCGCAAGCCTCCGAGGACCCGCTGTACTTCGCGCTGTGTCGCCTCCCCGACGAGCTGCCCCTCGGGCTTGCGTCCTACCTGCGGATCGAGCAGCGGCTGGGCGTCATCGAGATCGGCCACATCTGGTTCGGCGTCCCGCTGCAGCGCACGACGGCGGCGAGCGAGGCGATCTACCTGCTTGCGCGACACGCCTTCGACGATCTCGGCTATCGCCGCCTGGAGTGGAAGTGCAACGCGCTCAACGCCGCATCGCGGCGCGCGGCCGAGCGCTTCGGATTCTCGTTCGAGGGCATCTTCCGCCAGCACATGATCGTGAAGGGCCGCAATCGCGACACCGCGTGGTACGCGATCACCGACGATGAGTGGCCGGCGATCAGGCGCGGCTTCGAGGCGTGGCTGGGTCCCGCGAACATGGACGGCGAGGGACGTCAGCGACGCGCGCTCGGCGAGCTGATCGACGAAGCGCGGGCCGGTTGAGCTGAGCGCGACCGTCGAGGCCGCGCTCCCAGCCTCAGGCTCAGGCTCCCGCGACCGCCAGCTGCTCGTCGCTGTAGGTCTCGCCGCGCTCGGCCTTCTCGACCAGCGAGGCCGGCGGCTCGAAGCGCTCGCCGTACGTCTCGGCCAGCTCGCGCGCGCGGGCGACGAAGCCGGCCACGCCGCCGTCGTAGCCGTTGATGTACTGCAGCACGCCGCCGGTCCAGCCGGGGAACCCGATGCCCGAGGATCGAGCCGATGTTGGCGTCGGCGACCGACTCGATCACGCCCTCGTCCAGGCACTTGACGGACTCGAGCGCCTCGACGAACAGCATCCGCTCCTCGAGGTCCTTCAGCGAGATCGGACGCGGGATCGTCGGTCGGCGGGAAGGCGTCCTTCAGGCCCTGCCAGAGTCCGGTGCGCTTGCCGTCCTCGTATTCGTAGAAGCCCGCGCCGCGCAGCCTGCCGGGCCGTCCCGCCTCGAGCATGTGGTCGACGACGGCGAAGGCGGGGTGCGGCGCGAACGTGCCGCCTTCGGCCTCGACGGCGTCCTTGTAGGCCTTGCGGATCTTGCGGACAGTTTCATGTTGAGCTCGTCGGAGAGCTGCAGCACCGGGGCGGGGTAGCCGGCCTGGGTGGAGGCCTGCTCGATCGACGGCGCGGGAACGCCCTCGAGCAGCATCGCGATGCCCTCGTTGATGAACGTGCCGATCACGCGGCTGGTGAAGAAGCCGCGGCTGTCGTTGACGACGATCGGCGTCTTCTTGATCTGCTTGGCGAGGTCGAGCGCGCGGTAGAGCGTCTCGTCGGCTGGTCTTCTCGCCCTTGATGATCTCCAGCAGCGGCATCTTGTCGACCGGGCTGAAGAAGTGCAGGCCGATGAATTCATCCGGACGGCTGACGCCCTCGGCCAGGTCGGTGATCGGCAGCGTCGAGGTGTTGGAGCCGAGCAGCGCGTCGGGCGCCAGGTGCGGCTCGATCTCGGCGAACACCTGCGCCTTGACCGCGGGGTCCTCGAACACGGCCTCGATCACCAGGTCGGCGCCGGCGGCGGCCGCGGGGTCGTCGGTCGGCGTGATCCGCGCGAGCAGCTCGTCGCCCTTCTCCTGCGTGGAGCGCCCGCGCGAGACGGCCTTCTCGACGAGCGCCTGCGAGTAGCCCTTGCCGCGGTCGGCGGCCTCCTGGGAGACGTCCTTGAGCACGACCTCGATGCCGGCCTTGGCGCACACGTAGGCGATCGCCGCGCCCATCATGCCGGCGCCGAGCACGACGACCTTCTTGCGCGCGGAACGGCTCGATGCCCTCCGGCCGGTCCGCGGTCGCCGTTGACCTGCTGCAGGTCGAAGAAGAACGCCTGGATCATGTTCTTGGCGACCTGACCGGTGAGCAGGTCGACGAAGTAGCGGCCCTCGATCTCGATCGCGGTGTCGAAGTCGACCTGCGCGCCCTCGACGGCCGCGGCCATGATGTGGTGCGGCGCGGGGTAGTTGGCGCCCTTGAGCTGCTTGCGCAGGTTGGCCGGGAAGGCCGGCAGGTTCTGCGCGAGCTTCGGGTTCGACGGCGTGCCGCCGGGGATCTTGTAGCCCTTGACGTCCCACGGCTGCGCGACCGGGTCCTCGCCCGCCTGCGTGGCGATCCACGCCTTGGCGGCCGGGACGAGCTCCTCGCGGGTGGCGACGATCTCGTCGAGGATGCCGACCTCTTTGGCCTTGGCCGGGCGCAGGCGCTGGCCCTGCATCAGCAGCTGCATCAGCGCGTCGACGATGCCGAGCATGCGCACGGTGCGCACGACGCCGCCGGCGCCGGGCAGCAGGCCGAGCTGGACCTCGGGGAAGCCGATCTGCACCTTCGGGTCATCGACGGCGATGCGGTGGTGGGTGGCCAGCGCGATCTCCAGGCCGCCGCCGAGCGCGGCGCCGTTGATCGCGGCGACGACCGGCTTGCCGAGCGTCTCCAGGCGGCGCAGCTGCGCCTTGCCGGCTCGCACCATCTCGGCGAGCTCGGGCGCGTTCTCGGGCGTCGCCTGCTTGAGGTCGTTGAGGTCGCCGCCGGCGAAGAACGTCTTCTTGGCGGAGGTGATGACGACGCCGGTGATCTCGTCCTTCTCGGCCTCGAGGCGATCGACCGTCGCGGCCATCGATTCGGCGTAGGCGGCGTTCATCGTGTTGGCCGACTGGTTGGGGTCGTCGAGCGTGAGGACGACGATGCCGTCCTCGCCCTTGTCCCAGCGGATGGTTGTGCTCTCTGCCATGACTAGATCGCCTCCACGACTGTCGCGATTCCCATGCCGCCGCCGACGCAGAGCGTCGCGAGGCCGTAGCGGCCGCCTGTGCGGTGCAGCTCGTCGACGAGCGTGCCGAGGATCATGCCGCCGGTCGCGCCGAGCGGGTGGCCCATCGCGATCGCGCCGCCGTTGACGTTGACCTTCTCCATGTCCAGGCCCATGTCCCGGACGAAGCGCAGCACGACCGCGGCGAACGCCTCGTTGATCTCGACGAGGTCGAGGTCGTCGACGGTGATGCCCGGCCTTCGCCAGCGCCTTGCGGCTGGCGGGCGCGGGGCCGGTGAGCATGATCGTCGGGTCGGCGCCGGAGACCGCGGTGGCGAGGATCCGCGCCTTGGGCGTCAGCCCGAGTTCGTTGCCGGTCTTCTCGTTGCCGATCGTCAGCAGCGACGCGCCGTCGACGATGCCCGAGGAGTTGCCGGGCGTGTGGACGTGGTCGATCTTCTCGATCCAGTGGTACTTCTGCAGCGCCACCGCGTCGAAGCCGCCCATGTCGCCGATCGCCGCGAACGACGGCTTCAGGCCGCCGAGCGTCTCGACGGTCGTGCCGCGGCGGATGAACTCCTCGTGGTCGAGCACGACGTTCTCGTTGAGGTCCTTGACCGGGACCACCGAGCCGGCGAAGCGGCCCTCCGCCTCGGCGGCGGCGGCGCGCTCCTGCGAGCGGGCGGCGTAGGTGTCGACGTCCTCGCGGCTGAACTCCTCGATCGTGGCGATCAGGTCGGCGCTGATGCCCTGCGGGACGAACGAGGTGTCGTAGTTGGTCTCCGGGTCCATCGCCCAGGCGCCGCCGTCGGAGCCCATCGGCACGCGCGACATCGACTCGACGCCGCCGGCGAACACGAGGTCCTCCCAGCCGGAGGCGACCTTCTGGGCGGCGATGTTGACGGCCTCGAGGCCCGAGGCGCAGAAGCGGTTGAGCTGCACGCCGGCGACCGTGTCGGGCAGGCCGGCCTTGATCGCGGCGGTCTTGGCGATGTCGGCGCCCTGGTCGCCGACCGGCGAGACGCAGCCGAGCACGACGTCGTCGACTCCGCGACGGGTCGAGTTTCTCGTTGCGCACGAGCGTCTCGTGCATCAGGCCGACGACGAGGTCGACCGGCTTGGTGCCGTGCAGCGAGCCGTTGAACTTGCCCTTGCCGCGCGGCGTGCGGATCGCATCGAAGACCAGTGCGTCGGTCGCTGCCATCAGTGAGTCCTCCTGTGTCGTCGAACCGCCGGCCGGGAGGCGCGGGTCCGGATGAAAACGTCGCCGCAAACGCTACCACACAAACGTTCATGCGCGAACGCAAATATGTCTAAGATCAGCCCGATGCCGCCTGCGACCGCCAGCCCCGCCCCGCGCCGCAGCCAGGCCGAGCGCAGCGCCACGACGCGCGACGCGCTGCTCGACGCGACGATCGCGTGCCTGGTCGAGGACGGCTACGCGAACACGACGACGAGCCGCGTCGCCGAACGCGCGGGCGTCTCCCGCGGCGCGCACCTGCACCACTTCCAGACGCGTCAGGCGCTGCTGGCGGCGGCGATGGAACGCCTGGCCGAACGCCGCGGCGCGGAGCTGCTCGCGGCCGCCGAGGATCTCCCGGAGGGGCGCGAGCGCCTCGTCCAGGGCCTCGACCTGCTGTGGGCGAGCTACGCGAACCCGCTGTTCCAGGCGGCGCTGGACCTGTGGTCGCACGCGCGCACCGACCCCGACCTGCGCGAGCGCCTCGTCCCGGTCGAGCGGCGCCTGGACCGCCAGACGCTGGCGATCACCAGGCAGCCTGTTCCCGGCGCTCGCCGAGCAGCCCGACTTCGACCGGCTGATCGAGATGGCCGTGTCGACGATCCGTGGGCTCGCCCTGCTCGACACGCTGCACCCGGGCGATGGGCGCAATCGCAAGCAGTGGAGCTACAGCCGTGCGCGGCTGGTCGAGCTGTTCGAGGGGGCACTGTGACGGCGTTACTCCGCCGTGTGGATCGAAGACGTAGTCCGATCTGAATAGGCGAACTGTACCTAGAGTCTGGTAGCCTGCCGCGCTTGTCGACGGGGCGTAGTAGAGAAGCGTGCCGCGGTGTCACTCGGGTGACGATCGAGCCACGAAAGCGCAATGACTGACCGTGAGCAGCAGGTGCGGGTCTCTGACCCCGTGCATGGGTACATCGCGCTGACGCCGCTCGAGCGATCGCTCCTGGATACGGCGGCGGCGCAACGGCTTCGCTACGTCGGGCAGTCGGGACTCGTGCATCTTGTCTTCCCGGATGTGCGCACCTCGCGGTTCATCCACAGCCTCGGCGCGATGCACCTCGCGTCGAGGTTCCTGCTCGCCTCGCTCGAGCATGCTGAGCCAGAAGATCGGCATGCTGCGCTGAATGCCGTAAAGGCGGCTGTGAAAATCGAGATCGCGGATTTCGGGAGCGCGAAAGTGTGCGCCGAGCAACTCGAGAAGCGCGGCCTCGTTTGCGAAGGAGCTGTCTCGGAGACCTACAGGCCGTACGTGCTGATCGCCGAGCAGGGACTGCGGTTGGCCGCGCTGTTTCACGATCTTGGCCACTTGCCGTTCAGCCATGACTTCGAGTTCGCGCTGCAGGAGCTAAAGGCGGAGCTGTCAGGGGGACTCGCCGAGCAAGCGCAGCGGTTGTTGCTCCAAGAGGCGGGCCGTGACGCACTGCATGAGAGGATCGGCCATGCCCTGACCTACCTGTTGTTGCAGCAGGCCTTCGATCATGAGCCGCTAGAGGCACATCGGGTCAGCTTCAAAGTCGCCCGGAAAATTCTCGAGACTTCCAACGCAAAGACCGTTGATGAGATCCAGGGGACAGGCGGGTGGGAAAAGCCGGTCGAAGGAGCTTGGGCCTGGCTGCACACGCTGATCGCTGGGGAGCTCGACGTTGATCGCTGCGACTACGTGCTGCGCGACGCCCGCAACTATGGCTTCGAGTCGGCGCGTTTCGACTTGGAGCGGCTGATCGACAACCTGACGGTCGTACGGGATCCGAACTTCGCCAACGCGTTCGTACCAGCGGTCCTGATGCAGGGCCAAGCGGCAGTGGAGGCCTTCTTGATCGCCCGGGCTCGCGTGTATCAGTGGGGCACGCGCCATCATAAGGTGGGCCAGGTTGCCGCTGCGTTGCGTCACACGATCGGTGAGCTCTTGCGGCCCGTAGTCGAGGGCTCCAATACCAGTGGGGAGATCGCCCAGTTCCTGGATGATTTAGACCTGATCCTCAGCTCGCAGCGCGAGGATGAGGCTGATGATGAGATGGACCCGGATGACGCCAAGGATCTCCTGATGCGCTTCGCCGGCTATGACGATCAGTGGTGGATGAGCATGCTCCGTGCGGAGCATCAGGACGATGAGTGGTTTCGGCTGGTCTGTTGGCGTGGGCGCGGACCGAAATGCCTGTGGAAGCGTGCCGTCGACTTCCCGATCGACCGCGAGCGGGAAACCATACGGGACTGGAACATGCGCCTGCCGGACAGGACCGATGTGGAGGGACGGAGGGCTTGGGACGATGCTGTCCGCGAGCTACGCAAGGATGGCGTCTTGGTGATCCGGCACAGGTTCGAACCGTGGAAGCCGTCGAAGACCCCAAAGAACGAACACGAACCCGAATCCGCTTTGAGCTTCTACGTACCGGAGAACCCGCCAGGCGAGCGTCTTGTCTCTGTCAGCAGTGTCTCCTACTCGGTGGCGGCGCTACGCGAGGGCTGGCTTCGAGATCTGCAGGTCCACGCGTACCGGCGCTCGGCAGAGATCGCAGTTTCCGGGGACGAGGTTCTCGACCGGCTGAATCCTCATGCCTAGGAGGCTAGAATGGCAGGCGTGACACTGAGGGATCTGTTTATGAGCTTGAACCAGCAGTCGTTCAACACGCGCCAGGATCTGGAAGAGGCTGTGCTGGCGGTCTTCAACGAGCACGTGACGGAGTTGCCGGCCGGCTTCAGCTACCAGGACGCGATCGATGGGGCACGGGCCGCTGGGTGGCTGCACGCCAGCGGGAACGGGCACGGTGTGACGGTGCTGGTGCCTGCCTCGCTGGTCGCCGCCTGAGAGACTGGGTCTGTGCGTCGCGGCTGGACGCTCGCCGCCGAGCGGCTGTGACCGACTGCGCCTGAACCCGCTCAGAACAACCCCAACGCCCCGCCCGCCTGGTGCACCAGGTCGAACAGGGGCTGGGGGAGGATGCCGAAGAAGAGCGTTGCTGCGCCCGCGAGGATCGCCACCAGGGCGACCTCCGGTTGGATGCCTGTCGAGAGCTCGACGTCGAGCTCCGGTGAGCCGCCCGCCAGGGCGGGCAGCGGGCCGCCGGGGGTGCTTGGGGCAGGGGGCGGGAGGTCGGCGCGGCGGGCGGCGCCTGGGGCCTCGCGCATCCACATCGCGGCGATCACCGGCAGGTAGTAGCCGAGCGAGATCATCGAGCCGATCACGATCGCCACGCCCAGCCACGTGTAGCCGCCGGAGACCGCCGCGTCGATCAGGTAGAACTTGCCGATGAAGCCCGCAGTCGCGGGGATGCCGGCCAGCGCGAGCATCGAGATCGTCATCGGCCACGCCAGCCACGGGCGCTCGCGGCCCAGGCCCGCCACCGCGTCGATCGAGTCGCCGCAGGCCGGTTTCGCGCTCGCGCGCCACGATCACGGCGAACGACGCCATGTTCATCAGCAGGTACACCGCCAGGTAGAACACCGTCGCCGCGACGCCCAGCTGCGTCGCGACGACCACGCCCGCGAGCATGTAGCCGGCCTGCCCCACCGACGAGTACGCGAGCATCCGCTTCAGCGAGGACTGGCCCGAGCGCGCCGACGTTGCCGACGAGGATCGTGATCGTCGCGAGCACCGCCACCGCCGGGCCCCAGCTCCGCCTGGGCGCCGATCAGCGCGACGTCGAAGAAGCGCAGGAACACGCCCAGCGCGGCGACCTTCGTCGTCACCGCCATGAACGCCGTCACCGGCGTCGGCGCGCCCTCGTACACGTCCGGCGTCCACTGGTGAAACGGCGCCACCGACGCCTTGAAGCACAGGCCCGCCACGCACAGCGCGATCCCGGTCAGCGTCAGCGGGTCGCGTCGCCAGGCTGCCGCTCGACAGCGCGTTCGCGATCGCCGAGAAGTCGGTCGAGCCGGTCGCGCCGTAGATCAGCGCTAGGCCGTACAGCAGCGTCGCCGAGCCGACCGAGCCGACGATCAGGTACTTCAGCCCCGACTCCAGCGAGTGCTCGCGTCGCAGTTCGGTCGCGCACAGCACGTACAGCGGGATCGACAGGAGCTCGAGGCCGACGAACAGCGCGACCGTGTTCTGCGAGCTCGCGAGCACCGACATGCCGCGCGATCGACGTCAGCAGCAGCGCGTGGAACTCGCCGTGCGCCGCTTCGTGCGCCGCCAGCGAGCGCCACGCCAGCAGCACCGTGCACGCGCCGCCCGCGATCAGGATCAGGTTCAGACGCGAGCGACAGGTCGTCGATGCGCAACGCCCCCGAGACGATCGACTTCTCCGCGTTCCACTGCCAGATCGTCAGCCCCAGCGCCGCGCCGAGCGCCACCAGGCTCAGCGCCGGCACCACCTGCGCGCGCACCCAGCGCGAGCCGAGCAGGCCCACCATCAGCACGATCACCGCGCCGCCCAGCAGCGCGATCAGCGGCGAGAGCCCCGCGAAGTCGATGTGCGGGCCTTTCAGGTGGGCCGTCGCGATCGTGCGGGAGAAGAGGGGGACGTAGGTCATCGCTATTCGGTTTCCACCGGGACCGGCTGCGTCGCCGAGCCGGTCTCGGTCTGGGGCGCGGGGCCTGCGCTTCGCCGGGCGCGGACGCGCTCGCCGTGCCGGCGAAGTAATGGAACTGGGCGTGCTGGATTGGCCGCCAGCGCCTGCGCCTGGAACACCGCCGTCTTCACCGAGCCTTCGCTGCGGTGCAGCGCCAGCTGCGGGTACAGCGCCAAGAACAGGATCACGAGCACGAGCGGCACCAGCACCGCGCCGTCGCGCAGCGAGATCTCACGCGACTGCACGCTCCCGCCGACGCGGTTGTGCATCGCCCGGATGAACAGACGCAGCGCGTACACGCTCGCCATCACCACGCCTGTGAAGGCGATGATCGCGATCACGAGCTTGGCTTTGAAGACGCCCAGCAGGATCAGGAACTCGCCGACGAAGTTCGACGAGCCGGGCATCGCCAGCGTCGCCAGCGACACGATCAGGAAGATGCTCGCCAGCACCGGCGCGCGGAACGCGATGCCGCCCATGTCGCGGATGTCTTCCGAGCCGCCCGCGCGCCGGGCGAGCAGCGCCGACGATGAACAGCGCCGGCGCCACCACCAGGCCGTGGTTGACCATCTGCAGCAGCGCGCCCTGGGCGCCCTGCGGGTTCAGCGCGAAGATGCCCAGCGGGATGAAGCCCAGCTGCGCCACCGAGGAGTAGCCGAGGATCAGGCGCGCGTTGGTCTGGCTGAACGCCTGCAGCGAGCCGTACACGATCGACAGCAGCGCGATCAGCAGCATCAGCGTCTGGAAGTGCACGGCCGCCTGCGGGAACAGCGGCAGCACGATCGCCAGGAAGCCGTACGCGCCGACCTTCGAGAGCACGCCCGAGAACACCATCAGCACCTCGATCGGCATCGCCCGGTAGCCGTCCGGCATCCAGCCGTGCAGCGGGAACGCCGGCATCTTCACGAGGAACGCCGCAGCGAAGAACAGGAAGATCCACTCCTGCGAGCCGGTGCTCAGCGGCAGCGCCTGCAGCGAGGAGAGCACGAACGTGATGTGCCCGCCGCCCTGCTGCGCGGCGAGCACGCCGGTGGCGATCGCCGCCGCCAGCATCAGCAGCGAGCCCACGAGCGTGTAGATCACGAGCTTGATCGTCGCTTTCACCCGATCCGGGCCCTGGCCCCAGCCTCCGATCAGGAAGTAGAACGGGATCAGCATCAGGTCGAAGAACGCCACGAACAGCGCCAGGTCCTGGGCCAGGAACGCGCCGAGCACGGCCGACTCGGCGAGCATGAAGTGGAAGTAGAAGAGGCGCGGGCGCTCGATCGCCCGGTCGGAGCTGCGCAGGTTCGCCGCGAGCGTCGCCGCCGCGAACAGCAGCGTCGTCAGCCCCAGCAGGAACACGTTCAGCCCCGTGACCGCGAGCTTGTAGTGGATGCCCAGTTCCGCGATCCACACGACGTCGGTGACGTGCTGCAGGCCGCCGCCGGCTTTGTAGTCGGCGATGTAGCCGATCGCCAGGCCCAGCGCTGCGAGCGAGCCGAGCAGCGCCAGCACGCCGGGCGCGCTCCAGCCAGCCCGTGCGGTGGCGCCCGCCTGCTCGCCATCGGACCTTTCCTCGCCGGCGCGTGACGCCCCCGGCAGCCCGCCACGAGCGCGCCGAGCAGGCCGCACGCGAGGGGAAGCCAGATCAGGATCGAGAGCGCCGGCATCTCAGGCCTGCAGCAGGAAGTAGAAGCCGACGCCCGTCACGCCCAGGACCAGCAGCGCGGCGTAGTAGCGCACGAAGCCGCTCTGCGCCGCGCGCACCGCCGCCGAGCCCGCGCGCACGATGCCGGTCGTGCCGCCGATCAGCGTGTCGTCGACGAACACCCGCTCGAACGTGTCGCGCGCGAAGCGCCCGACCGCCGCCACCGGGCGCACCACCAGCAGGTCGATCGCCTCGTCGAAGTACCACTTGTTGACGAACAGCTCGTACAGCGGCTTCGCCGCCCGGCACGCGCTCCGCTGATCGCCGCAGAGGCCTTCAGCTCGCGCCCGCCCACGACCCAGATGCGGTACGCGAGCGCGATGCCCGCCAGGCCCAGCAGCGTGCCGAGCGCCAGCCCGACGACCAGCAGGCCGCTTTTGGTGTGCGGTTCGTACAGCTTCGAGGTCGCGAACGACGGGCGCAGGAAGTCGTCGATCACGAAGTCCACTTTCGGGATCTGGATCAGCCCCGCGCCGACCGCGCCCAGCGCCAGCAGGCCCATCGCGATCCGCATCGGCAGCGCGCGCTCGGCGATCGCGTGCGTCGGGCCCGGGAAGCCCACGTCGATGTCCTCCTCTTCGCCGTTCGCCGGGTTGCGCGGCACCTCCGCGTGGTGCAGATGGCCGCCTTCCAGCTCGCGCGCCTCCGTTCACCGGCTCGCCGTGGAAGGCGCGGAAGATCATCCGGAACGTGTAGATCGCGGTCAGGAACGCGCCGATGTAGCCGACCACGTACAGCGCCCAGTGCCAGCCGCCGCGCTCGCCCGTGACGAGCAGGATCTCGTCCTTGGAGAAGAAGCCCGAGAACGGCGGGATGCCCGACAGCGCCAGGCCGCCGATGATGAAGCACCCGTACGTGAACGGCATCGCCTTGCGAAAGCCGCCCATCTTCTCCAGCGACTGCTCGCCGGCCATCGCGCCGATCATCGAGCCCGCCGCCATGAACAGCAGCGCCTTGAAGAACGCGTGGGTCATCAGGTGGAACAGCCCCGCCGCGTACGCGCCCACCGACACGCCCATGATCATGTAGCCGATCTGCGACATCGTCGAGTAGGCGATCACGCGCTTGATGTCCGTCTGCGCGAGCCCGATCGTGCCCGCGATCAGCAGCGTCACCGCGCCGATCACCGCGCCCACGTCCTGCGCCGCCGGCGCCAGTTCGAACAGCGGGTGCATGCGCGCGATCAGGTACACGCCCGCGGTCACCATCGTGGCGGCGTGGATCAGCGAGCTCACCGGCGTCGGCCCCTCCATCGCGTCCGGCAGCCACGTGTGCAGCGGGATCTGCGCCGACTTCGCGAACGCGCCGACGAGCAGCAGGATGCAGCCCGCCACGAGGTCGCCCCCGTCCTTCGTGTTGCCCGCGACCGTGTGACCAAACGCGCCCGTTTCGGCCGCGTGGAAGCTCTTGAGGAAGTCGAGCGTGCCGGTGTGCTTGAAGATGAAGTACGTCCCCAGCACGAGCCCCACGTCGCCGACCACGTTGATCACGAACGCCTTGATCCCCGCCTTCGTCGCCGTCGTGCGCCGGTACCAGAAGGAGATCAGCAGGTAGGACGCCGCGCCCACGAACGCCCAGCCGACGATCAGCAGCAGGAAGTTGCCCGCCAGCACCAGCAGCAGCATCGAGAACACGAAGAAGTTCAGGTAGGAGAAGTAGCGGACGAAGCCGCGGTCCTTGTCCATGTAGGAGATCGAGTACAGGTGGATCAGCGTCGAGACGCCGCTGACGACCAGGATCATGAACACCGACAGCGGGTCCACCAGGATCGACATCTGCGCGTCGATGCCCGTCGTCGAGGCGTAGTTCCACAGCGACGACACGAGCTGGCGGTGCGTCGCCGCATGGCCCTGCAGCGAGATCAGCGCGCCCAGCGCCGCCAGGAACGCCAGGAAGATCGCCGCCGTGCCGATCCAGCCCGCCGCTGACGATCCCCACCCAGGACGCGGAAGCCGAAGGCCGTCATCAGCGTGCCCAGCAGGGGGAAGGCCAGCACCAGCCAGCCGTAGGTGGTCGTGCTCATCTAGCCTTGCAGCTCCCGCAGCTCGTCCACGTCGATCGGCAGCCGCCGGCGGTAGATCGCGACGATCATGCCGAGGCCGATGCACACCTCGCACGCGGCCACCGTCATCACGACGATCGCCAGGATCTGCCCGTCGCCGTTGCCCCACATGCGCGAGAACGCGATCAGCGCGAGGTTGCCGCCGTTGAGCATCAGCTCCAGGCACAGCAGCACCACCAGCGGGTTGCGGCGGGTCATCACGCCGACCGCGCCGAGCGAGAACACGATCGCCGACACGGCCAGGTACCAGGCGATGCTCATGTCGACGCCCCGCGCCGGTCTCCACCGGGCTCTGCTCAGCCTGCTCGGAGCGCGCCGCGCGCACCTGGCCGTGCGGGAGGAAGGTGCCCACGCTCTCGACCGTCGTCCCCGTCCCGCGCGGGCGCACCAGGTCGAGCGGCGCGAACGTCTGGTGCTCGTCCGCCTCGCCGATGCCGCCGCGGCGGCGCGCCAGCACCACGCCGCCGACCGCCGCGATCAGCAGCAGGAACGACGCAAGCTCGAACGACAGCAGGAAGCGCGTCAGCAGCAGCTTGCCGATGTACGCGGGCGTGCCGTACGCCTGCGGCCCAGGCACGTAGCCCGCGCCGTAACCGCTCGTCGCCTCGAGGCCCGTGCCCAGCAGCGCGATCAGCAACTCGACCAGCAGCGCCGCGCCAACGATCGCGCCGCCGAGGCGCAAGCCCGACCCGACTCGGCCAGGTGCCCGCAAGCGCTCGCCGATCGAGTCGCCCTCCTCGCCCACATACGCCACCACGAACACGTACAGCACCATCACCGCCCCCGCATAAACCACCACCTGCACCGCCGCCACGAACTCCGCGCGCAGCAGCAGGAACAGCACCGCCAAAGAGACCAGGTGCGCGACAAGGGAGAGCACGCAGTAGAACGGATTGCGAAGCATCACCACGCCGATAGCGCCGGAGATCACGCCGATCGCGGCGATGAAGAAGAGGACCGAGCTCACTCGCCCTCGTTTCTCAGCGGCGTGCGCTCGAGCGGCTCCGCGAGCAGCATCTCCTTCGTGAAGATCAGGTCCGTGCGGTCGTAGTCGGAGAGCTCGTAGTCGTGGCCCATCGTGATCGCGTCGAACGGGCACGCCACCTCGCAGTAGCCGCAGAAGATGCAGCGCGAGAGGTTGATCTCATACACCGCCGCGTAGCGCTCGCCCGCCGACACGCGGTTCTCCGGCGTGTTCTCCGCCGCCACCACGCGGATGCAGTCGGACGGGCACGCCGCCGCGCACAGCGAGCAACCCACGCACTTCTCGAGGCCCGGTTGCCGGGGTCCGGGCTCTCGAAGCGATGCAGCTTGTGCCGGCCGCGGAAGCGCGGGTACACCGGGGTCTTCTCCTCCGGGTACTGGACCGTGATCGGCTTTTCGGTGAAGCGGCCGAACGTCGTCAACAGGCCGCGCACCGTCTCGCGGAACGTCCGCCACGTGCCGCGCGCCGCGCCCGGAGCGGGGGTGCGCGTGACCTCGATCACGTCATCGCCGGGGCTCCACATCAGTGCGTCACCACCACGAGGACCGCGGTCACCAGCGTGTTCAGCGTCGCCAGCGGCAGCAGCACCTTCCAGCCGAAGCTCATCAGCTGGTCGTAGCGCAGGCGCGGCAGCGTCGCGCGCACCCAGATGAACAGGAACGTGAACAGCGACATCTTGAACAGCACCACGAACGGGTCCACCCAGCCCGGCGGGTGGATCCCAAACGGCAGCAGCCAGCCGCCCAGGAACACCGTCGTGACGATGCCCGAGACGACCAGCACGTTGAGGTACTCGGCGAAGTAGTAGGAGGCGAAGCGCCCGCCACCGTACTCGGTGTTGTAGCCGCCCACCAACTCCGCGTCCGCCTCCGTCAGGTCGAACGGCGCGCGGTTGGTCTCCGCGAAGCTCGCCGTCAGGAAGATCAGGAAGCCGAAGAACTGCGGCACGATGTACCACATGCCTTTCTGCGCCGTCACGATCCCCGTCAGCGACAGCGTCTGCGCCGTGAAGATCACGCCCACCAGCGCCAGGCCCTGGGAGACCTCGTAGGAGATCAGCTGCGCCGCGCCGCGCATCGCGCCCAGGAACGAGTACTTCGAGCCCGAGGACCAACCGCCGAGCATGATCCCGTAGAACGCGATCGCGCTGAACGCGAACAGGTACAGCGGCCCGATCGACACGTCCACGCCGTACAGCCCCACGCGTTCGCCGAAGATGTGCTGGACGTTGCCGAACGGGATGATCGCGAACGCCGCGACAGCCGTCATGATCGAGATCATCGGCGCGAACGCGAACAGGAAGCCGATCGACGTGGTAGGCCGGAACTGCTCCTTCGTCAGCAGCTTCAGGATGTCCGCCAGCGGCTGCAGCGCCCCGTACGGGCCCACGCGGTTCGGGCCATAGCGGCTCTGGAAGCGACCCAGCAGCTTGCGCTCGGCCAGCAGCACCACCGGCACCAGCTGCAGGCCCACCGCGAAGATCACGATCGCCTTCAGGATCTGCACCCACCACGCTTCGTAGTAGCCGACCGTCGCCAGCGTCATGTCGCGACCGGCTTCGCGCGGGGGAACAGGAACTCGAGCGCCGGCGAGAACTCGACCTCGGGCGCGTCCCACACCGAGCGCCAGCCGGCTAGGTCGGCGGCTTGATCGGGCGAGGGCTCGTCCTGCGTGGGCGGTCCGGCCCCCGGCGCCTGTCCGGCCTCGGGCGCGGCGCCCGAAAGCGCGTTGATGTTCGCCTGCGGGAACGCCGAGGCCGCCTCGCGCTGCTGCCAGCGCACGCCGCGGCCGCCGATCTCCTCGAGCGTGAGCCCCGCATAGAAGGGGACGGTGGCGAACAGCTGCTGCGAGGCCATCTGGCCGCTCAGCACGTCTAGGTCGAGGCCGAGGCGCAGCGCGAGCTCGGCGAGCACGTGCCACTCGGCGCGCACGGATCCCGGGCGGGCGATCGCGGGGCGCAGGCGCTGCAGGCGCCCGTCGGGGTGGACGATCGTGCCCTCCTTCTCGGCGTAGGCCTCGGCGGGGAAGACGACGTCGGCGTGCTCGCGGATGGCATCGGTGAGGAACGACGCGTGCGCGATGACCGTGCTCGCGCTGGCGAGCGCCCGCTCCCACAGCTCGGGGTCGGGGAGATCGCGCAGCGGGTCGCAGTGCAGCAGGTACAGCGCGCTGAGCTCGTGGTCGGCAAGGCCCTCGGCGATCGCGTGGGCGTCGCGCGGGGATGTCGCAGGGTCCGGGGCGCCCCCGCTTTCGTTCGTCGCGCCGTCCGACGCGGCGGGCGCGGAGAGACCGGGGCCGGCGTTGGGCAGCACGCCCGCCTCGCGCAGCCCGCGGCCGTTGGTGAAGGCGGGAACTTCAAGGAGGCCGGCGCCGTCGACGCCTGCCATCCCGAGCTCCTCGGCGAGGCCGAGCAGCGCGCTCGCGCCGGCGGCTCCGTTCGGCCCGGCGGTGAGCCGCTCGCCCCACAGGATCACGACCTCGCGCGGCCGCGCGGGGGCGTCGTCGCCCGCGGCGGCGGAGTCCTCGGCGGCGGGGCCGCTCAACAGCGCTGCGAGCGCGCGCACGGCGTCGGGCTCGGCGCCCGCCTGGCGCGCGAGCGACCCGGCGTCGGCTGAGCCCGTCAGGGCGGCGGCGAGCGCGGCGGCGAAGATGGCGCCGGCTCCGGGCGCGTAGCGCACGGACAGCGCGGCGTTCTCGTCGAGCAGGCTCTTGTGCGGCGAGGCGACGGCCAGCTGCAGGCGGTTGCGGCGCACGCCCTTGCGCAGGCGCAGGTCGAGGATCGGGGCGTCGTTGACGGGCTCGGTGTCGAGCACGAGCACGGCGTCGGCGAACTCCAGGTCTGAGACCTTGGCCTGCAGCCGCGGGTCGCCGAGCGCGCGGTGCAGCTCGAGGTCAAGTGTGCCCGCGCGGCGTGAGTCCAGGTGTGGGGAGCCGAGGCCCTCGCGCAGCAGCCGCGCGAGCAGCAGCCCCTCCTCGTTGGTGCTCTGCCCGCCGGCGATCGCGCCGGTGTGCGCGCCCGCACGGGCGAGGCATTCCGCCGCGTCCGACAGCGCGCGCTCCCAGGAGACGGCTCGCAGCTGGCCGCCGTCGCGCACCATCGGCTGGGTGACGCGCTCGTCGACGTGAAAGGACTGGTAGGCGAAGCGGCCCTTGTCGCACAGCCAGCCGTCGTCGACCTCGCCGTTGTCGCGGGCTAGCACCCGCAGCGCGAGCTCGTCGCGGACGGTCAGCGTGACGTTGCACTGCGCCGGGCAGAACGTGCAGACGGTGCCGGCGCCCTCGATGTCCCACGGGCGCGCCCTGAAGCGGTAGGGCCGCGAGGTGAGCGCGCCGACGGGGCACAGCTCGACGATGTTGCCGCTGAACGGCGCGACGTAGGGGTGTCCGTCGAACGTCGAGACGTAGGAGTGCGCGCCGCGCTCGAGCAGCACCAGCTGGTAGTCCTCGGCGACCTCCTGCGAGTAGCGCACGCAGCGGTAGCAGAGGATGCAGCGCTCGCGGTCGATCGCGATCAGCGGCGAGAGCTCCAGCGGCTTGACGAAGTGGCGCTTGGGCTCGATGAAGCGCGAGATGCCGTCGCCCCAGCCGAAGGTGATGTCCTGCAGCGGGCACTCGCCGCCCTTGTCGCACACGGGGCAGTCGAGCGGGTGGTTGATCAGCAGGAACTCGACGACCGAGCGCTGCGCGGTCTTCACGCGCTCTGACTGCGTGTAGACGACCATCCCGTCCTTGACCGGCGTCGAGCAGCCCGTCTGAAGCTTCGGGATGCCTTCGATTTCGACCAGGCACATGCGGCAGGCGCCGACGGGCTGGCCGAGCTTGGGCTCATAGCAGAAGACCGGGATCTCGACGTCGCCTTGCTTGGCGGCGTCGACGAGCATCGCGTTCTCGGCCGCCTGGACTTCGCGGCCGTCGATGGTGAAGGTGATGAGTCTTTGCTCGGGGCGCGGCATTAACCGATACCCCCGGCAGCGATCGCGGGCGCCGGCGTGCCGTTGCCGGCGCCGAGCCCGTTGCGCACGCGCGCGGCCTCGATGTGCGCTTCGAACTCGTCGCGGAACTTGGCGATCATCGAGCCGATCGGCATCGCCATGGCGTCGCCGAGGACGCACAGGCAGTTGCCGATGATGTGGTCCTGCACGGAGGCCATGATCTCGATGTCCATCGGGGTCGCCTCGCCGGCGTCGATCCGTTCGAGCATCTTCACCGTCCAGTTGGTGCCCTCGCGGCAGGGCGTGCACTTGCCGCAGGACTCGTGGCGGTAGAACTTGGCGACCTTCATGGCGACGTCGAGGATCGGGGTGGCGTCGTTGACGACGATGATCGCGCCGGAGCCGAGCATCGAGCCGGCGGCGGCGAGCGAGTTGAAGTCGTAGGGGACGTCGAGGTCCTCGGCCTTGAGCACCGGCGAGGAGGAGCCGCCGGGGAACCAGCACTTGACCTTCTGCCCGTCGGGCGGGCCGCCGGCGAGGCCGAAGATGATCTCGCGCGAGGGGACGCCCAGCTCGATCTCGTAGTTGCCGGGCCGCTTGACGTGGCCCGAGACCGACACGACCTTGGTGCCGGTGGAGGTCTCGACGCCGAGCTTCGCGTACTCCTCGCCGCCGATCGTGATGATCGTGGGGACGGTGGCGAGCGTCTCTACGTTGTTGATCAGCGTGGGGCCCTGGTAGAGGCCCTGGATCGCGGGGAACGGCGGCTTCAGGCGCGGGTTGCCGCGCTTGCCCTCGAGCGAGTCGAGCAGGCCGGTCTCCTCGCCGCAGATGTAGGCACCGGCGCCGCGGTGCACGACCAGCGACAGCGAGTGCCCGGAGTCGAGGATGTTCTCGCCGATGTAGCCGGCGGCACGCGCTTCGGCGACGGCGGCGTCGAGCATCTCGGCCTGCAGCTCGTACTCGCCGCGGATGTAGATGAACGCGCGTCCGATCGCGGCGGCGTAGGCCGCGATCACGATCCCCTCGATCAGCATGTGCGGCGACTTCTGCATCAGCTCGCGGTCCTTGAAGGTCCCCGGCTCGGACTCGTCGGCGTTGCACACGAGGTACTTTTCCATCGAGCCCTTGGGCAGGAACGAGATCTTCGTGCCCATCGCGAAGCCGGCGCCGCCGCGCCCACGGATGCCCGAGACTTTGAGCTGCTCGAGCACGTCTTCGGGGCTCATCGCAAGCGCCTTGCGCAGCGCCTGGTAGCCGCCGCGGCGCTCGTAGACATCGAGCGTGCACAGCCCCGGCTCGTCGATGTCGGCGAGCAGCAGCGTCGAAGGCCTCCCGTCTGGTTCGGTCATGCTCATGCGCCTCCCTGCGCGGGATGCAGCGGGAACTCGCGGCTGTTGGCGCGTGGGTCGGCCGACAGTTTTCGCGCGAGCTGCTTCTCGGGCAGCACCGGGCGCCCGGCGCGCACGTCGTCGAGCAACTGCGGCACGTCGGCGACGGTTAGCGGGCCGACGTAGACGCCGTCGACGGAGGCCATCGGTGCGATGTCGCACGCGCCGAGGCACTCGAACGAGCGCACGTTGACGTCAGGCTCCTCGCCAGGGCTAGCGGCGGCCGCGTCGCGCATCGCCTCGTACAGCTCGTCGGCTCCGCACAGCGAGCAGGAGATGTTCGTGCACACGTACACGCTGTGGCGCGGGACGGGCGTGGTCTCGAGCATGTCGTAGAAGGTCGCGACCGAGTCCAGGTAGGCGGGCGTCACGCGCATCACGCACGCGACCTGTTCGATCGCTTCGGGCGAGCACCAGCCGTGCAGGCGCTGGGCTGCTGCGAGCGCCGGCAGCGTGGCCGAGTGCCGGTCGGGGTAGTTGGCCATGTGCGCTTCGATCTCGGCGCGCAGATCCTCGGGCACGGGCGGGGATCGGGGACCCGCCCACCCCGGGGATCTCCGCGGGCTCCTTCTCGAGGTCGGCCGGCTCGTCCCACCCGGGCACGCGCGAGCCGTGCGCGAAACGGCGCACAGCCGTCATCGGTCGATCCCGCCGAGGATCGGATCGAGCATCGCGGTGGTGGCGATCATGTCGGCGATGTAGCTGCCGCGGACCATCGGCGCGAGCGCCTGCAGGTTGACGAAGCTGGGGTCGCGCATGTGCACGCGGGCGGGCTTGGAGGAGCCGTCGGAGCGCACGTAGCAGCCGAGCTCGCCGCGCGGGGACTCGATCGGGTTGTAGACCTCGCCGGGAGGCACGCGGAAGCCCTCGGTGACGAGCTTGAAGTGGTGGATCAGCGCCTCCATCGAGGTCGCGAGCTCGTGCCTGGGCGGCAGCGCGACCTTGCGGTCCTCGGTGATGTACGGCCCTTCGGGCAGCCCGTCGAGCGCCTGCTCGATGATCTTGACCGACTCGTAGATCTCGGCCAGCCGCACGGCGAAGCGGTCGTAGTTGTCGCCGACGGTGCCGACGGGGATCTTGAACCGGAAGTCCTCGTAGGAGCTGTACGGGTCGGCCTTGCGCAGGTCCCACGGGTTGCCGGCGGCGCGCAGCAGCGGACCGCTGACGCCGAGCCCGAGCAGCGTCTGTGCGTCCAGCGGACAGGTGCCGCGCAGGCGCTGCAGCAGGATCTCGTTGGAGTTGAGGATCGCGCCGTACTCGTCAGCGCGCTCGGGCATGATCTTCAGGAACTCGCGCACCTTGGCCTCGAAGCCCCGGGGGATGTCCTCGATCACGCCTCCCACCTGGAAGTAGCGGGTGTGCATGCGCGCGCCGGAGGACATCTCGAACAGGTCGAGGATCAGCTCGCGCTCGCGCAGGCAGTACAGGAAGATCGAGATCGCGCCGAGGTCCAGGGCGCTCGTGCCGAGCCAGATCAGGTGCGAGGCGATGCGGTTGAGCTCGAGGTGGATTACGCGCAGGTACTGCCCGCGCTTGGGCACATCGACCTCGACGAGCGCCTCGACGGCGCCGCAGTAGGCCATCGCGTTGAAGTAGTAGGAGAGGTAGTCCATCCGCTCGACGACTGGGATCACCTTCCAGTAGGACTTGTCCTCGGCGGTCTTCTCGATGCCCGTGTGCACGTAGCCGATGATCGGTTTGATGTCCCTGACGATCTCCGCCTGCAGCGTCACGAGCAGGCGCAGCACGCCGTGGGTGGCGGGGTGGTGCGGGCCGAAGTTGAGCGTCAGCAGTTCGTCGCGCGCGCCCATGTCGGGCTCGAGATCGTCCTCGAGCGGGGCGAGCGTGATGCTCTGCTCGCGCCGGCGGTAGGCGGACAGCGCCGGGTTCTCCCCCTTCCCCGTACCGGGACTATGCGGGGAGGATGCGGTGGGGCTCATGTGCTCGTGGCCTCTTCTTCGCGCGCCTCGAGCAAGCCGGCCTCGTCGCGCGTGAAGATCACCGGTTCGCCGCCGAGCGGGAAGTCGCGCCGCTGCGGATGGCCCTCGTAGTCCTCGGGCATCAGGATCCGCCGCAGGTCGGGGTGCCCCTCGAAGACGACGCCGAACATGTCATAGACCTCGCGCTCCTGGTGGTTGGCGGTCGGCCATTCCTCGCTCACCGAGTCGACCGTGGGCGCGTCGAGCGGTACGCGCAGCTTGACCGTGATGCGGTCGACGCTGTCCATGTCGAGCAGCTCGTAGATCACGCCCAGCCGCGGCTCCTCGGGGTAGTGGTCGACGCCGTGCACGCTTGCCAGGAACGCGTAGCCCTTCTCGCGCAGGCTCGCCAGCACGTCGCGGATCCGCGCCGGGTCGACGATCAGCGTCGCGCGGTTGCGGAAGTACACGGTCTCAAGCGCGGCGTCGCCGAGCTCGCCGGCGAGCAGCTCCAGGCCCGTGGCGTCGGGCATCTAGGGGCGCTCCTCGGTGCCGACGGCGTCGTAGCGCTCGCGCCAGCCCATGTCCGGGTCGTCCTGCACGAGCTTGCGCAGCTTCAGCACGCCGTGCATCAGCGCCTCCGGGCGCGGCGGGCAGCCCGGCACGTGGACGTCGATCGGCATGAACTTGTCGGCGGGCACGAGCGCGTAGTTGTTGAACACCCCCATCGAGCTGCAGCAGGCGCCCATCGAGATCGCCCACTTGGGCTCGAGCATCTGGTCGTAGAGGCGGCGGATGATCGGCGCCATCTTGATCGACACGCGCCCGGCGAGGATGATCAGGTCGGCCTGGCGCGGGGAGGCGCGGAAGGCCTCGAAGCCGAAGCGGGCGATGTCCATGCGCGGCGCCGGCGGTATGGAACTGCTCCATCGCGCAGCACGCCAACCCGAAGGCGAGCGGGAAGAACGAGTTCGAGCGCGCCCACGCGACCGCGTTGTCGAGCGTGGTCGTCAGCACGCGTTCCTGCACGTACTCTTCGAGCTCCGAGCCCTCCAGGGTCGCGGGCCGGTTGGCGCCCTCGAGGTCGCCGCCGCGCAGCATCTGGCGCGCGTTCAGGCTCTGGACGCGCAGCTCGCCGTCGCCCCCGGGCAGTCCTGGGGTGCTGGTGCGCCGGCGGGAGGGGCTCGCGCCTCACCTCCACTCGAGCGCCCCGCGCCGCCACACGTACACGAAGGCGACGAACAGCAGCACGATGAAGACGATCGTCTCGACCAGCGCGAAGCTGCCGTACGCGCGCAGCTCGACCGCGATCGGGTAGAGGAAGACGACCTCGATGTCGAACAGGATGAACAGCATCGCGATCAGGTAGAAGCTGATCCCGAAGCGCAGGCCGCGCCTGACCTCGGAGGGCAGCCCGCACTCGTACGGGTCCTGCTTGTGCGGCGTCGCGCGGCGCGGCCCGATGACCGAGTTGAGCACCGCGAACGCGCCGCCCACGGCGCCACCGAGAATGAGGAAGACGATCGCCGGGAGATAAGTGCGCAGCACCGCGCGCTGTTATATCACTGCTTGTGGCAGGGTGTTACATAGTGGCAATCGGCTCGAAATCCGCGCCGTGACAGAGGCCGTCGTGGCGGGCGCGATGGCGGTCGCGGCGCTGAACCTGCTCCCCGGCCTGCTCGGTGGCATCGCTCTGGTATCGCGGCGCCTCCCGGCGGCGTGCCGCGAGCACGACCGCCGGCAGCTCGGCGGCGGGCTCGTGCGCGCGTTCTGGGTGCTGCTGCGCGTCGGCCAGGGCTCCGCGCTGACGCTCGCGATCGCGGTCGGCTCGCTGGCGGCGGCGGGCAACTACTCGAGCGAACACCTCTTCTACCTGTACGCGCTGCTGCCGCTCGCGGTCGCGTTCGTGGCCGAGCAGCTGCGCGTCGCCTCGGCGCAGACGATCCTCGACCAGCGCGGGCCTGGAGAACGCCGCGGCGGTCGGCGACGCTGCCCGAGGCCGAGCAGCACGACGCTGGTCGCGGCGATCGTGCGCCGCGAGATCGGCGTGATGGCGCTCTCGGCGCTCGTCGTGGTGTTCCTCGCGCTGCGCGCGGCGAGCACGGCCCACGGGTTCTAGATCGAGTCGACGATTCGGCCGGCGCTCCGTGCCGGCCTCGCTCGATGCTGGCCGGGCTCCATGCGGGCCCAGCTCGATGCGCGGCTGGCGCTCCACCCCGGCCTCGTCCCTATATATTCCCCGGCGCATGAAGCGCGCAGTCATGACGATCGCCCTGCTCGCCTGCGCCGCGGCTGCTGGGCGCCTGCGGATCGCAGGGGATCCAGCTCGCGAAGACCAACCCGTACTACAAGCGGCGCGGTGCTGTTCCGCGACCACTGCTCCGGCTGCCACACGCTGGCGGTCGTCGGCGCGGAGGGCTCGGCGACGGAGATCTCCAACCGCGTCAAGACCAACGGGCCGAACTTCAACATCCGCAAGGAGAACGTCGAACAGGTGCTCTACGCGATCCGCAACGGCGGCTTCTCCGGCGCGATCATGCCCGAGAACGTCGTCGTCGGCGGAGACGCGCAGGCCGTCGCCGAATTCCTTGCGAAGTACTCCGGGCTCAAAGCCGAAAAGGTGCCGAGCTACGAACATCACGTTGTCGACGAAATAGCGTTGCCGAGCCCAAGGCTCGATCACCGCAGGCGCGCTGCCGCAGACGGGTAGGCTCCTGGCGTGCTCGACCTCAAGCTGATCCGCGAGGATCCCGACGGCGTGCGCGCGGCGCTCGCGCGGCGCGGGGCCGGGGGCGGCCGATGGGCTCGACCGCGTGATCGCGCTCGATGCGCGCCGCCGCGAGCTGCTGCCGGTGCTGGAGGGGCTGCGCGCGGAGCAGAACGAGGCGAACGGGCGCATCGAGTCCGCGGCCGACGCGGAGGAGCGCGAGCGGGAGATCGCGGCGATGCGCGGGGTGGCTGCGCGGGCGAAGGAGCTCGAGCGGCGAGCTGGGCGAGGTCGAGCAGGAGCTTGCAGGCGGCGCTTGCGCCGCTGCCGAACCTGCCCGACCCGACGGCGGCGCCGGGTCCGGAGGACGAGCTCGTGCGCGAGGTGGGCGAGGTCCCGGAGCTCGACTTCGAGCCGCGCGATCATCTCGAGCTGGCGGGGGGGCTGATCGACATGGATCGGGCGGCGCAACCTCTCGGGGGCGCGCTTCGCCTACCTGAAAGGCGATCTCGTGATGCTCGAGCTGGCGCTCGTGCGCTGGGTGCTCGAGAAGCTGCGGGGGGCGGGGTTCGAGCCGGTGATCCCGCCGGTGCTGGTGCGCGAGCGGGCGCTGTACGGGACGGGCTTCCTGCCGGACACCGAGCAGCAGATCTACAGCCTGCCCGAGGACGAGCTGTTCCTGGTGGGCACCTCCGAGGTCGCGCTGGCGTCGCTGCACGACGGCGAGATCATCGACGGCGAGCGGCTGCCGCTGCGCTACGCGGGCTTCTCGCCGTGCTTCCGGCGCGAGGCGGGGGCGGCGGGCAAGGACACGCGGGGGATCTTCCGCGTGCACCAGTTCGACAAGGTCGAGATGTTCAGCTTCGTCGCGCCCGAGGAGTCGGCCGCATGAGCACGAGCGGATCCTCGCGATCGAGGAGGAGATCCTCGGCCGCGCTCGGGCTGCCCTACCGCGTGGTGAACATCGCGGTCAACGATCTCGGCAACTCGGCGGCGAAGAAGTACGACTGCGAGGCGTGGATCCCGAGCCAGGGCCGCTATCGCGAGCTGACGTCGTGCTCGAACACCACCGACTACCAGGCGCGGCGCCTGAACATCCGCGCTCGCGCGCGAGAAGCGCACGCAGGCGCTGCACACGCTCAACGGCACCGCGGTCGCGGTCGGGCGCACGATCGTGGCGCTGCTGGAGAACGGCCAGCGCGCGGACGGCGGCGTCGAGCTGCCGGCGTGCCTGCGTCGCCTACGGCGCACCCGCCGGGCTCTGCCCCGGCGTCCAGCTGACTAGACAATAAGAAGATAGGCTCTCCCGCTCGTTGTCAAGCGGGGAGCTGTGCGGGCGTGGAGGAAGTTCAGCGGACGAGGATCTTGGAGGCGATGGCGGAGGCGATGGCGGCGCGGGGAGCTGCCGGCTCGACCGTGACGGTGGCCGACGTGATCGCGCGCGCGGGGGTGTCGAGCACGGCCTTTCACGACGCGTTCGCGGATCGCGACGCGTGCCTGCTGGCGGCGTTCGATCTGGGCGTGCGCCGCGCCGGCAAGCTGGTGGTCGCGGCGTACGACGCCGAGCCGCGCTGGCTGGATGCGATCAAGGCGGGGCTGGCGGCGTTCCTGCACTTCCTGGAAGACGAGCCCGCGATGGGGCGGCTGCTGGTGGTGTACGCGACGAGCGGTGGCGAGCAGGTGCTGCTGCCGTCGCGCGAAGTTCCTCGGCGCGCTCGCCGCGGCGATCGACCGCGGCCGGCTGGAGCGCGCCGCCGGCAGACGTCAGCAGCCCCCGGCGGTGATTGCCGAAGGCGTCGTCGGCGCGGTGCTGGCGGTGCTCCAGAACCGGCTGCTCGCGCAGGAATCGGGGCCGTGATGGACCTGTTCGGCTCGCTCGTCAGCATCATCGTGCTGCCCTACCTGGGGTCGGGCGTCGCGCGGCGGGAGCTGACGCGCCCGGCGCCGCGCATCCGCGTTGCGTCCGGGGAGCGCAGCCGAACGTGCCGGCGGGCCGATCGAGCACGGCGGCCACGTGCGCCTGACGTATCGCACGGCCCGCGTGCTGCGGGCGATCGCCGACTATCCAGGCGCCAGCAACCGCGAGGTGGCCGACCGCGCGGGGATCGTCGACCAGGGTCAGATCTCGAAGCTGCTCAACCGGCTGGAAGGTCGGGGGCTGATCGTGAAGACGGGCGAAGGCCGCACGCGTGGAGCGCCCAACTCGTGGTGCGTGACCGAGTTTGGGGAGCAGGTGCTGACCGACGTGCCGGACTCGTACGTTCCGGACCCGCGCTAGCGACGATCAAGAAGCTGTCAGCCGATCTCGAACACGATCGAGCGCGCGACGCCGTGCGCGGGCGCGAGCGTTAGGCGATAGCTGCCGACGGGCAGCGCCCCGTGCCCGCCGAGACGATGGCTGTCGTATCCGGCGAGCGCGGCGATCGTGAGCGGCCGCGTCTGTCCCTGCCAGCGTGCCCGCCCGTGCCTGACAACACGCCGCTGCAGCGATATGCGCACGCGCGCGGCCTGGTTGAGCGTGAAGGTGAAGGCGATCTGGGAGACGCGCGGGCGGCTCCTGTTCAGGGCGATCAGCGCCTTCAGCGTGAGCGCGAGGCGGGAGAGCTGGATCGCTTGCTCGACGACCGCGCTCGGGCTGCCGCCGCCCGCGGGAGCGGGGCCCGCGCCGTTGATGATGGGTGGCCCGCTCGAGCGGGGGGCAGTCGGGGTGCCGCCGCCTTTGCCGGAGCCGCCGTTGCCGCTTTCTTCGGAGCCACCCGATTTGCTGCCGCCGGCTTCCGCGGGCGGCTGAAAGGCGGCGATCCCGTCCGGCGTGCCAACGCCGGTGGGCCCGTCGTAGCCGCTCGCGGCCAGGCAGATCAGGTGTGAGGAGCAGCTCGTGCTGGCCTCTTCGGCTGCGCTACAGGGCTGTAGGCCGGTCCCTTCGTCAAACGGGGACAGGCATTCGGCGTTCGAGCCGGCGGTGACGTCGTGCAGCGACGCGGGCGTCGCGACGGCGTTTTCGTAGAGGGTCTGCGCCGGGTATTCGACGCCCTGCGCGCCGCCGGCAAGCGCGAACACCGAGGCAATCAGCGGCGAGGCGAGGCTGGTGCCGCCGATCGTGCACCAGTAGAGCACGTGTTTGACTTTGGCTTCTTCGTAGTGGTACGCGCATTCGGGGTTGGTGTCGTGGACGGCGACGCCCGAGTAGGGGTCCGCGTCGGCGGCGACGTCGGCGACGGCGCGCTTGGCGCCGCAGCCGACCGAGGACCAATCCGAGACGCTGGTCTGCCACGGCGGGGCGGCGAAGCTCACGCTGCAGCCGCTGCCACCGGCGCCGTACCCGTCTTTTTTGCCTGCGCTTTCGCCGCCGTCGTTCCACACCGCTCTCCGGACCATTCGCCGCCCGCTCCGAGCGTGTGCAGGCGGGTGCCGCCGACGGCGAGCACGTGCGGAGAGGAGGCCGGGAAGTTGGCGTATCGCGTCGGGGTTCTTCGAGCCAGTTGAGGTAGCCGTCGTCGCCGGCGGCTGCGGTGATGACGATGCCGGGGTGGTCGAAGGCGGAGCTATCGGGCACGCATTCGCGTTTGCCGCCGTTGTCGAAGCATTCGGGGCCGGCCCACGAGTTGGAGATCTCGGTGGCGGGCAGCGCGACGGCCGCTTCCTCGGCAGCTTCGAGATCCGTGTAGGAGGCCGAGTCTGCCTCGACGAGCGCGATGTGGCAGTTCTGGCAGACGGCGTGTGCGGTCTCGATGTCGAGTGAGATCTCGACCGTCCAGCCGTTCGCTTCGTGCTCGAAATAGCAGGCTTCTTCGCGTTCTTCCTGTTTCTGCGTGGTTTCTCCGGCTTCGCTGCCGTTGCAGAGCGTTTCTGCAGATTCGAGGGTCGCCTTGCTCTGCGGGAACGGCAGGTCGGCGGTTTCGCCGCGCTGGTTGACCTTCGCGAAGCATTTGTTTGCGGTGGTGCATTCCGGCAGACCGAATTCTTTGCTGTAGGCCTTCAGGTCTTCTTCCGCGTTCAGGTCGTTGTATGCGTCGACGAGCGCGATCGTCTGTTTGGGATAGGAGGATGCCGTTTCGTTCGGCAGCCCGTACGCGGCGTGGAGATCCTGTGGCGTGAGGCCGAAATCGCCGCCCGTCAGCGAAGGGGTCGGATCGGCGACCGCGCGAGCGATGCCGAGTGGGTGGGTGTGCGCGCGGGCGGCCGCGGTCACCGGGAGGAGCTGTAGCGCCTGGCAGGCGGCGTGTCCGGGCAACGGTGGCGGGCACGCCGCACGCGTCGTGTAGGCGGAGGCAGGCAGCGGTGCGACGCTCGCCGCGGAGGCCTGGGCGCAGAGCAGGACGAACGCGGCCACGACTGCGGCCGGGACCAGCACGGCTGTGTGGCGCGTGTGTTTGCTCATCGTCCTGGGATCTCTACCCGCGAATTTCCTCGGCGCGCGGCCCGGCTCGCTTTAGGCCGGGTGCGGAATGCAGACACTCGGGCGCACGGTCACGAGATCGTCACAGGCTGGTCACCGGAGGATCACGTCGCGGTGGCAGCGGCTCGCGAGGATGCTCTCCGGGACGGTGGGACAGGCAAGGGAGCAGCGTTCGTCGAGGGCGAGCTCTGCTCGGCGAGCGCACCGAACCGCGCAGGGCGCGAGCGAACGGGGCGGGAGGCGAGACCCGCCCCGTTCGCCATCAGGCTGGACGCGAGCCGCGCCCCCCGTTCGCCATCAGGTTCGACGCGAGCCGCGCCCCCCGTTCGCCATTAGGCTGGGTGTGGTGTCATCCCCGTTCGGCTTCCTGCTGGCGTCCGAGCCGCCCCCGCGTCGGGTCGGCGCGATCGCCGCGCTGGCTGCGGTGGCGCTGTGCACGCTGGTCGTCTACCCGCTCGCGCACGTCGCGCCGGTGGTCTCGCTGAGCGTCGTCTACCTGCCGGCGGTGCTGGTCGTATCGGTTACGTGGGGCGCATGGCTCGGCGTGGCCACGGGGGTCCTCAGCGCGGCGGCGTTCAACTTCTTCCACCTGCCCCCGGTCGGTCGCTTCACGCTGCAGAGCTCCGAGAACTGGGTCGCGCTGGCGCGTTCCTGGTGGTCGCCTTCCTCGCGAGCTCGGTCGCGGAGGTGACCCGCGCGCGCACCCGCGACGCCGACGAGCGCCGGCGCGAGGCCGATCTGGCGGCGGAGATGGCGCGGCTGCTGCTGCGCGGTAACAGCCTCGCCGAGGCGCTGCCGACGGCCGCCGCGCGCCTGGCGCAGACGCTTGAGCTGAGCTCGGCGGCGATCGAGATGGACGCGGTGGAAGGCGACGAGCGCAGGGTCGCGTTCCCGCTGCGCGAAGGGACCAACCGGCTGGGGACGCTGCTGGTCGGGGCGGGCACCTCCGAGGCCAACCTGCGCCGCCTGCAGGAGCGCGTGGTGCCGGCGCTGGAGGCGCTGCTGAGCGCGGCGCTCGAGCGCGAGACGCTGCTGGGCGGAGTCGTCGAGACGGCGGCGCTGCGGCGCGCGGACACGGTCAAGACGGCGCTGCTGCGGGCGGTCTCGCACGACCTGCGCTCGCCCCTGACCGCGATCTCGGCGGCGGGTGAGGCTGTCGGCTCGCCCGCGCTCTCGCCGGAGGAGCGCGCGGAGATGGCGGCGGTGATCCAGGAGGAGACGAGGCGCCTGTCGCGGCTGGTCGACAACCTGCTGGACCTCTCGCGCCTGGAGGCGGGCGCGGCCGAGCCGCACCGGGAGTGGACCTCGGTCGAGGAGCTGATCGGCGCGGCGGTCGAGGAGGTGGCGGCCGCTCCGGAGGCGTTCGCGCTGTCGATCGACCGCGACCTGCCGCTGGTGAGCGTCGACCCGGTGCAGATGGAGCGCGCGTTCGTGAACGTGCTCGAGAACGCGCGGCGCCATTCCGGCGGGCACCCGGTGTCGGTGCGCGGCGCGCGGCGGTACGCGACGCGACGTGATCGTGCGCGTCGTCGATCGCGGCCCGGGGATCCCGCCGGCGCAGCTGGAGCGCGTGTTCGAGCCGTTCTACCGCGCCGGCACGCCCGGCAGCGGGCACCGCGGCTCGGGGCTTGGGCTGGCGATCGCGCGCGGCTTCACCGAGGCCAACGCCGGCTCGCTGCACGTCGAGTCGCTGCCGGGCCAGGGCGCGACGTTCGTGTTCGAGCTGCCGCTGCAGGAGCCGGCCGCGCACGAGGATCGCCGCGAGCCCCAGGACACGGCCGCGGCGGATGGGGCGCGCGTGCCGGTCTCGCCGGGCGGCGGGCGAGAACGGGCCACGTGAGCATCGGGACGCCCGCCGAGCCGGCCAGGCGCCCGCGCGTGCTCGTGGTCGACGACGAGCCGCAGATCGTGCGCGCGCTGAAGGTCGTGCTGCGCGAGGCCGGCTTCGACGCGGTGCCGGCGGAAACCGCCGCTGAGGCGCTCGACCTCGCGGCTGTGCGCCCGCCGCGACGCGGCGATCGTCGACCTCGTGCTGCCCGACCGCGACGGCATCGCCGTCACGCGCACGCTGCGCGAGTGGAGCGAGATGCCGATCCTGGTGCTCTCGGCCGTCGGCGAGGAGGAGCAGAAGGTCAGGGCGCTGGAGGCGGGAGCGGACGACTACATCACCAAGCCGTTCGGCGCGCGCGAGCTGGTCGCGCGGCTGCAGGCCGCGCTGCGCCGCGCGGCGCGCGGGGAGGAGCAGCCGACGATCGTGGCGGAGGGCCTGGAGATCGACCTCGCCGCGCGGGTCGTGCGCCGCGACGGCGAGCCGATCCACCTGACGCCGATCGAGTTCGACCTGCTGCGCGTGCTCGCGCGCAACCGCGGGCGGCTGATGACCCATCGCAAGCTGCTCGCCGAGGTGTGGGGGCCGGAGTACGTCGATGACATCCAGCCGCTGCGCACGCACATCGCGCGGCTGCGCGCGAAGATCGAGCCCGATGGCGAGGCTGGGGCGGGTGGGCCACGCGGGCCGCGCTACATCGTCACCGACCCGGGGGTCGGGTACCGCTTCGCCGGGTGAAGCACGCGGGTGGGGGTCGCCCGCCGCGCCGCTCACGGGCGTTTAGCGCGCCGTTACGAAATCGTTATGCGCCGGGGGTGATTCGTTATGCCGCCGTGACGCGCCGGCGCCAATAGTGAGCGCATGGACGTCAGTCGCAATCGTTCTCGGGATCGTGATGTTCGCGATTCTCTTGGCGATGGTCGAGGGGATCGACCGGGTATGAGCTCCCGGTTCCCTTCGGGTTCTTCATCGCGCACATGAGCGGCGCCGACTTCTTCGGCCTCGTCGTCTCGGTGCTGGTGATCGCCTACCTCTTCTACGCGCTGATCCGCGGAGAGAAGCTGTGACATTCGCCGGCTGGCTGACGATCGTGCTGTTCGCGGTCATCCTGACCGCGCTCGCCTTCCCGCTCGGCGGCTACATGGCGAAGGTGTACACGGGCGAGCGGGTCTTCCTCTCGCCGATATTCGCCGGTCCCGAGCGGTTTCTGTACAGCATCCTCAGGGTCGACCCGGAGCGCGGCCAGGACTGGAAGGCGTACGCGAAAAGCCTGCTGATCTTCTCGCTCGCCGGCTGGCTGTTGCTGTACCTGATCCTGCGCACGCAGGACGCGTTCTTCGTGCCGCACGCGCTCAACCCGCTCGGCTACCACTCGGCGCCGTGGAACGTGACGTTCAACACGGTCTCGTCGTTCATGACGAACACGAACTGGCAGTACTACAGCGGCGAGACGACGATGAGCTACCTCAGCCAGATGATCGGGCTGACGGTCCAGAACTGGCTGTCGGCCGGCATCGGGATCGTCGTGGCGGTTGCGCTCGTGCGCGGGATCGTCGGGCGCAGCGGCAAGTGCATCGGCAACTTCTGGCAGGACCTGGTGCGCACGATCCTGTACGTGCTCGCGCCGCTGTCGGTGCTTTGCCGCGATCGTGCTCGTCTCCCAGGGCGTGATCGCGAACTTCTCCAACTACCTGACCGCCCACACGATCACCGGCCTGACGCAGACGATCGCGATGGGCCCGGTCGCCTCGCAGGAGGCGATCAAGATGCTCGGCACCAACGGCGGCGGCTTCTTCAACACGAACTCGGCGCACCCGTTCGAGAACCCGACGCAGTTCACCAACTTCTTCGAGATGCTGCTCGTGCTGGTGATCCCGGCGGCGCTCGTGTTCATCTATGGGCGCATGACCGGCAACCGCCGCCAGGGCTACGCGATCTACGCGACGATGATGGTGATGTTCCTCGGCGCGGTGATGCGTCGCCTACGTCGCCGAGGCGCACGGCTCGCCCGCGCAGCACGCCGCCGGTCTGAACACGCACGTGATCGCGGGCTCGACGGGCGGCAACATGGAAGGCAAGGAGCAGCGCTTCGGGATCGCGGGCTCGGCGCTGTTCGACGTCGTCACCACGGTCACCTCGTGCGGCGCGGTGAACAGCGCGATCGAGTCGTTCACCGGCATCGGCGGTGCCGTTCCCTTCGCCAACCTGTCCGCGAGCGAGGTGATCTTCGGCGGCGTCGGCACGGGTCTCTACTCGATCCTGCTGTACGTGCTGCTGGCGGTGTTCATCGGCGGGCTGATGGTGGGACGCACGCCCGAGTGGCTCGGCAAGAAGCTCGAGGCGCAGGGAGATCAAGCTCGCCGGCCTGGGCATCCTGATCACGCCGCTGGCGGCGCTGTTCTGCACGGCGCTTGCGACCGCGAGCAAGTCCGGGCGCGCGTCGATCTCCGAAGGCGCGACTCTCGGCAAGCTCGGCGCGCAACACGCCGCAGGCCTTCTCCGAGACCTTCTACGCCTACCTCTCGCAGGCCAACAACAACGGCTCGGCGTTCGCCGGCTACACGGGCTTCGTCCAGCCAAACGCCGGCAACCTCGGCTCGCACGGCGTTACGTTCGCCGACCTGCTCGGTGGCTTCGACATGGTGTTCGCGCGCTACGCCCCGATCCTGTTCGCGCTCGCCGTCGCCGGCGCGCTCGCCGGCAAGCGCGTCACGCCCGCGGGCCTCGGCACGATGCGCACCGACAACGCCACGTTCGTGGTGCTGCTGATCGGCGTGATCATCCTCGTCGGCGCGCTCACGTTCTTCCCCGCCCTGCTGCTCGGACCGATCGTCCAGGGCCTGACCGGACACCTCTACTGAGATGAAGCGCGACATCGTCACCTCGCTCATCGGGATCGTCGTGCTTCACGATCCTGCTCGGGCTCGTCTACCCGCTCGCGATCACCGGCTTCAGCCAGGTCGCGTTCCCAGGCAACGCCAACGGGCAGCAGATCTACGTCGACGGCAAGCTCGTCGGCTCGAAGATCATCGGCCAGAGCTTCGCCACGCCGGTGCTCGAAAAGAACGGCAAGCCCAAGGAAGAAGAAGGCGAGCTCGTCACCGAACCGGACCCGCGCTACTTCCAGACGCGTCCGTCGGCGACCGAAGGCGGCGCCGACAACGCGGCCGCGAGCACGTTCTCCAACAAAGGCCCGAACAGCGTCAAGACCAAGGAAGCCGACGAAGAAAACATCAAGGCCTACCTCGAACTCAACAAGGCCGTATGACCCTGGCCTGACGGTGGCGAAGATCCCGGTCGACGCGGTCAACAGCTCGGCCTCGGGTCTCGACCCCGAAATCTCGAAGGCGAACGCCTGGATCCAGGCCCACCGCGTCGCGGCCGTACGCCATCTGTCACTGGCGACGGTCGACGGCCTGATCGCCAAGTACACCTCGGGCCGCGGGCTGGGCTTCTCCGGCGAGGAAGGCGTGAACGTGCTCGAGCTGAACCTCGCCCTCGACCGTCTCACAGGAGGAACGAGCTGATGTCCGCGCAGATGCCGGCCACCCACGAGCGACAGGCGATCTCGCTGTTCCAGCGCGACATCGTCGTACGCGCGCTGATCGACAGCTTCAAGAAGCTCGACCCGCGCGTGCAGGTCCGCAACCCGGTGATGTTCGTCGTGGAGATCGGCTCGGTTATCACGACCGTGACGTGGCTGATCCAGGTGTTCGGCGGCAAGCCGCTCGGCGGCGGCAGCGAGCCCGCCTGGTACACGCTCACGATCTCGATCTGGCTGTGGCTGACGGTCGTGTTCGCGAACATGGCCGAGGCGTTCGCCGAGGGTCGCGGCCGTGCGCAGGCCGACACGCTGCGCTCGATGCGCAAGGAGACCGTCGCGCGGATGCGCGACGGCTCGAGCAAGGCTGCCTCCGAGCTCGCCCGCGGCGATGTCGTGGTCGTGCCGGCGGGCGAGCTGATCCCCGGCGACGGCACCGTGATCGAGGGCATCGCCACGGTCGACGAGTCGGCGATCACGGGCGAGTCCGCGCCGGTGATCCGCGAGTCCGGCGGCGATCGCAGCGCGGTCACCGGCGGCACGCGCGTGACCTCCGACGAGATCGTCGTCGAAATCACCCAGGAGCCGGGCCAGTCCTTCCTCGACCGCATGATCGCGCTGGTCGAGGGCGCCTCGCGGCGCAAGACCCCGAACGAGATCGCGCTGAACATCCTGCTCGCGGCGCTGACGCTGATCTTCGTGATCGTCGTGGCGACGCTGCGCCCGTTCGGCCTGTTCGCGGGAACGTCGATCTCCGAGACGACGCTGATCGCGCTGCTCATCGCCCTGATCCCGACGACGATCGGCGCGCTGCTGTCGGCGATCGGGATCGCCGGCATGGACCGCCTCGTGCGCCGCAACGTGCTCGCGCTCTCCGGCCGCGCCGTCGAGGCCTCGGGCGACGTCGACGTGCTGCTGCTCGACAAGACGGGCACGATCACGATCGGCAACCGGCTCGCGTCGGAATTCGTCCCGATGCCGGGCGTGGCCGAGTCCGAGCTGGCGGAGGTCGCGCAGCTGGCCTCGCTTGCCGACGAGACGCCCGAGGGCCGCTCGATCGTCGTGCTGGCCAAGCAGTACGGCATCCGCGAGCACGACATGACGACGCTGAACGCCGAGTTCGTGCCGTTCACCGCGCAGACGCGGATGAGCGGCGTCGACATCGACGGCAGGCGTCTGCGCAAGGGTGCCGGCGACGCGATCATCGAGCTCGTCAAGAGCGAAGGTGGCTCGCCGCCGCCTGAGCTGCAGGCCGCGCTCGACCGCATCGGCAACGAGGGCGGCACGCCGCTGGCGGTCTCGCGCGACAACCAGGTCCTTGGCGTGATCTACCTCAAGGACACGATCAAGGAGGGCATGAAGGCGCGCTTCGACCAGCTGCGCGCGATGGGCATCAAGACCGTGATGGTCACCGGCGACAACCGCCTGACGGCGGCCAAGATCGCCGAGGAGTCGGGGGTCGACGATTTCCTCGCCGAAGCCACTCCCGAGCGCAAGCTCGCGCTGATCCGCGAGCAGCAGCAGGACGGCCGCCTGGTGGCGATGACCGGCGACGGCACCAACGACGCGCCGGCGCTCGCGCAGGCGGACGTGGGCGTGGCGATGAACACGGGCACGCAGGCCGCGCGCGAGGCGGGCAACATGGTCGACCTCGACTCCAACCCGACGAAGCTGATCGAGATCGTCGAGGTCGGCAAGCAGCTCCTGATCACCCGCGGCGCGCTGACGACGTTCTCGATCGCCAACGACGTCGCCAAGTACTTCGCGATCCTGCCCGCCGTGTTCATCTCCACCTACGCGGTGGGAGGCGGTCCCAACGCGACTAGGGCCGCTGCACGTGCTCAACATCATGGACCTCGGCACGCCGCGCTCGGCGATCGTCTCGGCGATCATCTTCAACGCGATCGTGATCCCGCTGCTGATCCCGCTGTCGCTGCGCGGCGTGCGCTACCGGCCGATCGGCGCGAGCGCGCTGTTGCGGCGCAACCTGTGGATCTACGGCCTGGGCGGGATCATCGCGCCGTTCATCGGCATCAAGCTGATCGACCTGATCGTGCACAACCTGCTCGGAGCATGAGCGGCGCGCGCGTCGCGTCATCGGCGAGCGCGACCGCACTGCCATGGCTGCTCGCCGCCGATCAGAATCGCGGCCGCCTGAAGGTCTTCATCGGCATGGCGGCGGGAGTCGGCAAGACCTACCGCATGCTGCTCGAGGGCCACGCCGAGCAGGAGGCCGGCCGAGATGTCGTTGTCGGCCTGCTCGAGACCCACGGTCGGGCCGAGACCGCCCACGTTGCCGACGGGCTGCCGATCATCCCGCGCAGGCGGGTGCGCTACCGCGAGACGGTGCTCGAAGAGATGGACCTGCCGGCGATCCTCGGCCGGGCGCCGGAGCTTTGCCTGATCGACGAGCTCGCACACACGAACGTCCCCGGGACCGAGCACGCCAAGCGCTACGAGGACATCGAAGCGGTCCTCGCCGCCGGCATCGACGTGCTCTCGCACCCTCAACGTCCAGCACCTGGAGTCGCTCAACGACCACATCACCGAGCTGAGCGGGATCCGCGTGCGCGAGACGATCCCCGACGCGGTCCTCGGGCGCGCCGACGAGGTCGTGCTGATCGATCTCACCCCCGAGGCGCTGCTCGAGCGCCTGCGCGCCGGCAAGGTCTACCCGGCCGAGCGCATCGACGCGGCGCTGAACAACTTCTTCAAGATCGAGAACCTCTCGGCGCTGCGCGAGGTCGCGCTGCGCCAGGTGGCCGAGGAGGTCGGCGCCAAGCGCCTGACGACCGAGCTCGTCGGCTCCCGCGAGGAGAGCCTTGCGGCGGCCGCGCCGCAGGCCGTCGGCGAGCGCCTGCTCGCGCTCGTCGAGCCATACCCGGGCGCACAGCGCCTCGTGCGCCGGGCGTGGCGCTCGGCTCAGCGCCTCGGCGCGGGCCTCGACCTGCTGTGGGTGCGCGCGCCGGGCAGGGAGCTTTCTGAGGATCAGCAGCGCTCGCTTGCGGCACTGCGCCAGCTGGCGTCGGTGCTCGGCGCGAGGATGATCGAGGAGGAGTCCGATGACCTCACGGCCGCGATCGTCGAGGTCGCCGCGCGGCGGGGTACGCACCTACATCCTGATCGGCGGCTCGCGCCCGGCACGGGGCCTCGCGCGCCTGCGCGTGCCGCTGCCGCAGCGGCTGATGCAGCGCCTGCCCGGCGTCGACGTGCGCATCGTCGCCGATCGCGCGCAGCGCACGAACGGCGCGAGCATGGAGGGCCTCGTGAACGTCTGGCGTGATCGTCGGGGTCGCGTGCGCCGGCGCCCTGCTCGGGATCGCCGCCGGCTACTGGCTGCCGCCGCACGGGCGCGTGCCCGCGAGCAACCGGCTGCAGGGCGGTCGGCGCATCCTGCTCCCGTTCACAGGCGAGCAGATCTCGCGCCGCTCCTTCGAGGCGGCGGTGCGCCTGGCGAAGGCCGAGAACGCGATCATCATGCCGGCGTTCCTCGCCCAGGTGCCGATGAACCTCCCGCTGGACATCGCCCTGCCCGTTCAGTGCGCACGAGGGATGCCGCTGCTGGAGGCGATCGAGCAGCGCGCGACCTCGCTGGGCGTCCCCGTCGACTCGCGCATCGGTCGCGGCCGTTCCGCCCGCGACGCGCTGCGCAAACTGATCGAGCAGGAGCACTTCGACCGCATCATCGTCTCCGCCGACGAAGATCCTCGCTCGGGCCTGAGCTACGAGGATCTGCGCTGGATGCTCGACCGCGCGCCGGCCGAGATCCTGATCCTGCGTCCGGCCCCCGATGACGCGCGCCGGATCTCGACCGAGGCGGTCAAGGGGCACTTCTGATGGCTCAGCGGATCAATATGAGATCGCCAGAAGCGCACCCGCGAACGCGAGGTAGGCGGCGAGGATGACGAGCCCTCCGCCGCGATGCAACCCGCGGCCGCGATACGCAAGGGTAAGCGCCAGCGCCGTCATCGCGAGATAGCACGCGGTCACGAAGATCGTCGGGCCCGACGGTGCGCCCTGCCCGAGCAGGGCAGTGGGTATCAGGAAGCCGGCAACGATGTTGATCGCGTTGCTGTTGAGCGCCGTGCTGAGCACCGCCGCTCCCCGGCCTCGCATCGCCAGATATACCGCGGCGACAGCGTTGGGCAGGCTTGTGACTCCGGCGAGGACCAGCGCGCCGGTGACGATCCCGGGCACCGCGTGGCGCGATCCGAGCTCCGAGGCCGCTCGCTCCATGGCGATGCTCGCGCCGACGACGACCGCGGTGGCGGCGAGCGCCAGCAGGACGTCGCGCGCCCGTCCGCGGCGAGGATGGATCGCGACCTCGAGCTCGAGCTCCTCCTCGCTGATCGCGGCGACCAGCCAGCTGGTCCACGCCGCCGGCAGCCTGAGCTGCGCCAGTCGCTCATGGCGGATGCCGAGTATCCCCGCATACGGCAGCAGCACCGCGAGCACCAGGACGAGGCCGAGCGGGGACGAGAGCACGCCCGTCACGACCGTCACGGACACTCCGGCGATCCACAACGCCACCGCGCCGGCCAGCTCGATCACGCGCGGGTGCAGCGCGATGTTCCCCGCGACCAGCGCCGCCAGTCCGATCAGCGCGGCGAGGTTGAACACGTTCGAGCCGATCACGACGCCCGCGCCGACGCTGCGATCATGACGGACGAGCGCCGTGACGGCGGCCGTGATCTCCGGGGCATCGGCGGCGAGGGCGGCGAGCATGCCAAGCAGCGCCTCGGAGAGGCGCAGACGCGCTCCGACGCGCTCGAGTGATGTCACCAGCCGCCAGCTCGCCCCGAGGCTGACCGCGGCCGCGACCGCGAAGATGACGCCCAGCGCCGGGTCAGTCACGGGCGCCGCGACTCGCGATCCAGTTCACTCCGGCGGTGTCGCTCGCGCCGTGCACCAGGATCGAGGCGAACACCGCGAGCGCGGCGATGTTGAAGATCCGCTGGCCGGCGTCGATCTGGCGCGAGAGCACCAGCAGCGAGAAGGCCATCGTGGCGACGCCCTTCGGGCCGAACCACGCGATGAACGCCTTGCTCGCCTTGCTCATGCGCGTGCCCGCGAGCGAGATCCAGATCGCCAGTGGCCGTGCCAGCAGGAACGTGCTCGCCACGACGGCGATCGCCGCCCAGCCGTCGGTGAACAGGCCGTGGATGCTGAGCAGCGAGCCGAACACGGCGAACACGGCGAGCTTGACGATCTCCACGACCTCCTCCGTGCGCTCGGCGAAGCAGCGCCGCAGGTCAGGCCGGCGATTGCCGATCACGATCGCCGCGACGAAAACCGCGATGAAGCCGTTGCCGTGCGGTGGCAGCACGGTCAGGCCGTAGGTGGCGAAGGCGAGGCCGAGCCCGTACAGGGCCTTCTGGTGAGCGGGGATCGGTAGGTCGGGATGCTCGCGCCCGAGCTCGGGCATCAGCAGCGAGCCGATCAGCCCGCAGACGAGGCCGAACACCAGGCCGAGCCCCACATCCTGCAGCACGAAGTGCCACCACACGAAGCTCCGGTTGTTCGGCTCGAGCGCCGCCGCGAAGGCCAGCACCGCCGGTAGCGCGAGGCCGTCGTTGAGGCCCGACTCGAGGTTCAGCGAGTGGCGCACGATGCGGGGAACCCGCGGATCGGTCACCACGCTGGATGACAGCACCGGGTCGGTCGGCGAGAGCAGCGCTCCGAGCAGGAAGGACTCGGTCCACGACAGGCCGACGAGCAGCCGTGCGGCCAGCGCCACGACCACGGCGGTGATCGGCATCCCGATCGCGAGCTTGCGCAGTGGCAGCTGCCACTGGCTCTGCAGCAGCTCGCCATCCACCTCCAGGCCATCGCGGAACAGGATCACGATCAGGGCGACTGTCGCCAGGTCGGTCACGAGGCCCGAGCTCGGCTTGAAGTCGAGCACGCCGGTGGCTCCCTGGCCGAGGATGAAGCCGGCCAGCACGAACACGGCGGTGAGCGAGAGCAGGCTGCGACGCGCGAGCCCGGAGAGCAGCGCACCCACCAGCAGCAGCCCGCCGAGCACGGCCGCCCCCGTCTCGAATGAGGTCACTTCGGTAGCGTCCCATACGCCTGCCATGACCGACGAGAAAGGACATCTGAAGGTCTTCATCGGCATGGCCCCGGGGGTGGGCAAGACCTATCGCATGCTCCAGGAGGGGGCCGCCGAGGCGGACAGCGGTCGCGACGTGGTCGTCGGCTACCTGGAGACCCACGGCCGCGCGGAGACGCTGGCGCAGGCCGAGGGCCTTGAGATCGTCCCGCGCCGCCAGGAGACCTATCGTGGCACGCCGCTGGAGGAGATGGACCTCCCGGCGGTGATCGCGCGCAAGCCCGAGCTGTGCCTGATCGACGAGCTCGCCCACACCAACGCGCCGGGCCTCGAGCACGAGAAGCGCTACGAGGACGTGCGCGACGTGCTCGATGCGGGCATCGACGTGTTCTCGACCGTCAACGTCCAGCACCTGGAGAGCCTCAAGGACCAGGTCGCTCAGCTCACGGGAGCGCACGTGCGCGAGACAATTCCCGACGAGGTGCTAGCGATGGCCGATGAGATCGTGCTGATCGACGTGACCCCCGAGACGCTGATCGCGCGTCTACGTGCAGGCAAGGTCTACCGCCCGGAGCGCGTGCAGGCGGCGCTGAACAACTTCTTCAAGATCGAGAACCTGGCCGCGCTGCGTGAGACCGCGTTGCGTCAGGTCGCCGAGGATGTCGAGGTCAAGCGCCTCGTGCGCGAGACGGGCCCGCCGCGTCGCGACGAGCAGGGACTGACCGTGCTCGTGGACAGCGCCCCGCAGGCGATCGCCGAGCGGCTGTTGGCGCTCGTGACGCTGGCGCCGCACTCCGAGCGGGTCGTGCGGCGCGCGTGGCGCTCGGCCCAACGCCTGGACGCGGAGCTCGACGTGCTCGTCGTGCGTCCGCCCGGCCGTCCGCCGAGCCCGGAGGACCGCAAGCGCCTGGAGGAGCTAAGGCGCCTGACGGCGATGCTGGGCGCGCGCCTGCGCGTGGAGGAGGGCGAGGACGTGGCGGCCATCGCGATCGAGCTCGCGCGCTCGCTCGGCGTCACCTACGTGCTCATGGGCAGGCCCTCCGAGCGCCGCGGGCTCGCGCGGCTGAGCGCGGGCGCCGAGCGCTCGCTGCTGACGCGCCTGCTCCGGGGGCTGCCTGGGGTCGACGTGCGCATCGTCGCCGACCCCACGCTGCGCGCGCCCGCCGGCGAGACGCCGCGGCTCGTCGAGGATCTCGCGGGCGCGGACTGATCGCCGCCGGCGCGGACCGATCCCCGCGCACGTGGCCCCGGCTGACGGCGGGCGCAGGCTAAACGGATCGTAAAACTCGGCGCCTGGGGCAGGGCACGCGCCGAGGGGCGCGTAAGACTGTCCGGGGCGCGCGCAACCCTGCACCCCCTACGCTGTTGCGCATCCACATGAGAACAAACCACCGTCCGCTCTCGATGCTGATCGTCGCCGCTCTTTCGGGGGCGCTTGCGCTGGGCGCGATCTGGCAGGCCGGCGCGGCCGCCGGCAGCGTGCCGCGCGCACGTGCCGCCAGCTCGTATCTGACCGGCATCGGCAACGAGAACCCGAAGATGTTCGCGGATCCGCTCTACCAGCAGCTGCACACGAAGATCGTGCGTTACGTCGTTCCCTACGACGCCGTCGTGCGCCCGTACTCGCTGTACCAGGCGCTCGAGTTCATCGCTGCCGCCGAAGCCGCGCACGAGCAGGTCCTGGTCGCGTTCTACCACTCGGAATACACGCCGACGCAGCTGCCGAGCGTCGCCGCCTACCGGCGCGATGTGCAGCGGTTCGTGAAGATGTTCCCGCACGTCAGGCAGTACGAGTCCTGGGACGAGTCCAACCGCGGCAACGTGGCGCGCGCCTTCTCGAGCCCCTCGGGGGTCGCGGCGGCCAAGTACTACCAGGCCCTGATTCGCGTTTGCCAGGGCTGCACGGTGATCGGGCTGGACGTGCTCGACGAAGCCCAGATCGTCAAGACGCTTCGCTACATCTCGGAATTCAAGCGCGAGATCAGCCGCCTGGAGACGGTCGTGCCGAAGATCTGGGGGCTGCACAACTACTCGGACGTCAACCGGCTGGAAGGCTGGCGCACGCGCGACCTCGTCAAAGCGCTCGGCGGCCAGGTATGGCTGACCGAGACCGGCGGGCTCGTGAAGTTCGAACCGAGCTTCCCCAACAGGCACGGCGCGGGCCTGACGCGGGCGGCGAAGGTGCTCAAGTTCATGTTCGCGCTCGCCGGCTCGGTGCCGCAGATCAAGCGCCTGTACGTCTATGACTGGAGCGGTGGGACGAGCTCCACGCGCTTCGACGCGGGCCTCACCAACGTCAACGAACAGCCGCGCGCCGGCTATGTCGTCGTCTGCCGGCAGCTGCACGCGGCCAACTGCGGCGTGAAGATCGCCAGCAACTGAGCTCTCGGATGAGCGGGTGAGCGGCGCGCAGGCCCTCCAGGCTCAAGATCGGCCGGCGCGATCGCTGCCAGCACCGCGCGACGCCGTCTGGGTGGGGCTGATCGGGGCGCTGGCGCTGTGCGTGTTGAGCGAGCTGAGCCGGCGCGAGACGATCCCGCGCGGCGATGATCTGATCTATGAGCACATGGCCGCGCACCCGTTCGCGGTGCACACGTTTCCGTTTGCCTTTCGCATCGGGCTGCCCTGGCTCGTGCACGTGCTCCCCTTCAGCCACACGCTGTCGTTCGAGTTGCTCGCGTGGTTGAGCGCGGGTGGCGCCGCCGGCTTCGCGTTCGTGCTGATGTGCCGCCTGGGCACGCCGCGGGGCCTGGCCGCCGGCCTCGCGCTGGCGCTCGCGATCTCGCCGCCGATGCTGATCGTGGCGCTGCGCGAGGGACGCAACACCGACGCGATCACGATTCTGTTCTTGATGGCGGCGACGCTGTGCGTTCTCGAGCGCAGGCTGCGGGCGCTGACGCTGACGCTCGCCGTCGGCGTGCTCTTCAGGGAAGCCGTGTTGTTCGCGATCCCGCTCGCATACGCCGTCTGGGCGGTGCGGGCATGGGACGCGGGCGCCGCGCGGCGGGCGCTGCTCGTCGGCGCCCCCGCGCTGGCGGTGTACCTCGCGCTGCACCTGGCGATCGCGAGCGTCGGCGAAGCCTCCGTGCCGGGATATGGCGGCTCGCTGATCGGACAGCGCTTGAGCGTCATTGAATCCGGCGCACATACCCTGTTGACCGAGGCGCGGAGGATGTTCTCGGTCTACGGGCCGCTGTGGCTCGCGGCGCCGATCGCCCTCGCGAGCAGCCGCTTCGCGCGGCGCGGGGTCGTGCTCGTGGCCTGCTCGGTCTTCTCGATGACGTTCGCGCTCGACTGGGGGCGCATGATCTTCCTCTCGGCGCCGGTCTTCTATCCCGCGGGGGCGCACACGCTGACCCGCTACCCCCGCTGGCGCGTGCCCGCGCTGGTCGCATTCGCCGCGCTGATCGTCGGCTACGCGATCTACATGGATCGCAGCGGCGTGCAGCATGGGATCATCGATGCCCCCGCCCCGCCGTACCCCGTGCGTTGATGTCTCGCTTGCACAACCGAGCACTCCCGCTGGCGATCTCGCTGGCGCTGTCGGCCTGCCTGCTCGGCGCGCCGAGCGCGATCGGGGGCGCGCCCGGCGGGCGCATCGCGGGCGCGCGCGGCGGACCCGTCGGCGGAGCGCGCGCGCACGCCGCCGGCGCCTACCTCACGGGCATCGGCGACGAGCGTGCGCAGATGTTCAGCAACCCCCTGTACAAGCAGCTGCACACGCCGATCGTCCGCTACATCGCTCCCTATGACGCGGCCCTACACGCCGCCTACCGCGATCAGGCGATCACGTTCATCCGCGATGCCGAAGCCGCGCACGAGCAGGTGCTGGTCGCCTTCTACCACTCCGAGTACACGCCCATGCAGATGCCCAGCGTCACGACCTACCAGCGCGACGTACAGCGCTTCGTGAAGCTGTTCCCGAACGTCAGGCAGTACGAGTCCTGGGACGAGGCCAACCGGGGCTATGTGCCGGGCGAGTTCACGAGCCCCTCGGCGGTGCAAGCCGCGCGCTACTACCAGGCGCTGATCCGCGTGTGCAAGGGCTGCACGGTCATCGGCCTGGACGTGCTCGACGCCGAAAAGATCGAACCGACGCTCACCTACATCGCCGAATTCAAGCGCGAGATCTATCGCCTGGAGACGGTCATGCCGACGATCTGGGGCCTGCACAACTACGCGGACGTCAACCACTTCGAAGGCTGGCGCACGCGCGAGCTCACGAAGATCCTCGGCGGTCAGGTATGGCTGACGGAGACCGGCGGGGTGGTGAAGTTCGGCGGCGCGTTTCCCAACCGCGACGGCGCCGGCTTGACGCGGGCGGCGCGGGTGCTCAAGTTCACGTTCGCGCTCGCCGCCTCCGTGCCCCGGATCAAGCGGCTGTACATCTACAACTGGAATGGCGGGACGAGCACGACGCGCTTCGACGCTGGTCTCATGAACGCGCACGGGCAGCCGCGCGCCGGCTACGTCGTCGTCTGCCGCCAGCTGCACGGCGCCAGATGCGCCGTGCGGATCGCCAGCAACTGATCAGGCGCTGAGCGCCGGCTGCGCGCGCGAGGAGCTGCCCGCGCTGCGCCGCTCGGAGGGTCGCTGCGGCTCGTTGCGCGCGAGGCGCATCGCGCCGAGCGCGAGCAGCCCGGCGGCGGCGGCGACCAAGGCGAGCGTCTTCAGTGGGTAGGTGCTGCCCGAGTGCAGCTTGAGGTTGAAGGCGGTGTGGTCGCCGGCGTCGTAGATGCTCCTCAGGCCGGCGTGGTCGATCCCGAGCACGGTCGGCGCGAGCGCCGCGAACAGGCCCCACGCGAGCAGCGCCAGCAGACCGCCTCGCAATGACGCGGCGGACAGGCGCAGCCGCGGTGTGGCCAGCGTCGCCGCCAGCACCGCCGCGCCCGCCGCGAGCAGGAACGGCCAGATCCCGCCCCAGCTGCGTCCCAATCCATAGGCGGAGGCGATCGTGGGCTGGAAGAGTCCCTGCGACAGGTAGTGCATCCACGTGGCGGTCTCGTTCTCGTAGCCGACGAGCGGGTGGGTGATCGTGGCGATCACCGTGGTCGTGATCGAGATCGCGGCGAGCGCGATCGTGGGGCCGGGAAAGCGCTTGAGCGCTAGCGCGATCGGGAAGGCCAGGAACGGGAGCAGCGTGTCGAGGAAGCGGGGACCCATGAAGCCGCCCCCGAAGGGCAGGTAGTAGCCCGAGTTGTAGCCCAGGTAGCAGAGGCAGATGCCGCCGATCGTGAGCGCCTCGGCGCGCCTGCCGCGCCTGTAGAGCATCACCGTGCCGACCGCGCCCATGATCAGGATCGGCGAGATCGTCAACAGGCCGCGCGAGTCGAACAGCAGCGTTATCAACACCCGCGGGCTCGGAGCGTTGATCCCGAAGAAGCCGGTTTTCTGTTTTTCGACGTTCGCGTAGGCGAGGTGCGTCCAGGAGCGAAAGGCGTAGTGGTTGTAGAGCAGCAGTGGGACGATGCCCACGAGGCCGCCCGCCACATAGGCGCCGCCGCGGCGCAGGACTCCCAGGCGCGTCAGCGAGTCCTTGCGTGAGAGCAGGAACAGGCCGAGCACGACCGCGGCGAAGAACGTCGGGTACTCCGAGGAGAACGCGTAGCCCATCGCCAGGCCGGCGAGCGCCAACAGCATCGGGCTGGGCGGGCCGTCGCGCTCGCGCAGCATCAACCAGAAGGCGGCGAAGCTGAGGAACGTGGTGAACATGTGCGAGAACAGCAGCTGCGAGAACGGCAGCACCATCGTGCCGAGGCCGAGCACCACCGCCGCCGCGAGGCCGTAGCCCGGCTCGTAGCGCTCGCCGACGCGCCACACGAGCAGCACGAGCAGCAGCTCCGGCAGCACGTTGCCCCACAGGCCGAGCAGGTAGATCATCTCGTCGCCCGGGTGATTCGGCGGCGCCACGTGTGCGTCCGTCCACGATTCGGCGCCCACCAGGTTGAGCGTGTTGTAGAACGGCAGCAGGAACAGCGCGAAGCCCGGTGCGCGCGCGGAGTAGTAGTGCCCCTTGTAGAAGACCTTGTCGCCCGTGTTGGCCTGGTAGGGGTCGATCGTCGTCTGGTCGTTGTTCAGCGCACGCGTCAGGTCGTAGTGGGAGGTCTGGTTCCAGGAGAAGCTCTGGATCATCACCGCGGAGGCGAGCCCCACCAGCAGGACCGCCGCCAGTGCCAGCCGCGGACGCGTCATCAATCGGTGCCGTGCAGGGCCTTGGGCCCCGGTCCGATCTCATAGATGAAGAGCGAGCCGACCTGGCGTCGCGTGATGCCGAGACCGGCGATCGGTTTGCGCGCGTTGGCGGCCGGGTCGGGCGGCTCGGGGAACACCCAGCCCTGCTCTGGCGGCAGCCCCTTGGGCAGCACCGTGTGCAGCACGACGGTGCGGATGCCGTAGTAGCGCAGCTTCTCGACGCTCGCCCTGTCGGGGAAGCCGGACATGCCGCCGCGCAGGTCGTCCTCCGCGGGGATATCGAAGGTGCTCTCGCCGTTGGCGATCTTGGGGAAGCCGTCGGTCGAGTAGTACTGCCAGATGCGGTCGAGCGCACCGTCGGTGGGCAGGTCGAGGATCGGACCAGGCAGGCCGATCTCGGCGCGTACGGGCTGGGGCACGACCGGGTGCCCGAGGTGCCCGGCGCCTTCGCCGAGGATGCCCGCAAGCAACGCCACGCCGAGCAGCGCCGGCAACCCGAGTGCGGGCAGCACCGCGGCGGGTCGACGGGACGCCGACCGGCGCCGCGCCGGCGCCGTGACCGGTGCACCGAGCTCAGGTCGGCCGCCCAGCCGGTGCCGGCGCGCCCACGGCGCGATCAGCCGGACGAGCAGCTGAACGCCCGCGCCGGCGAGCAGCGCGTAGAAGAGCGTGGCGAGCGTGAAGATCCTGCCGGGCACGCGTACGCCGTCCCAGCCGGGGGCGTAGTCGTACAGCAGCCGATAGGGGTAGCCGGCTCCGGTGAGACCGAGGCCCAGCGCGAGGATCGAGCAGGTGACGATTCCTACGAGCAGGCCGATGCGCAATCGTCGCGTGAACGGATGTCGGGGCTCGTCCGGATCTCGAGACCCCCCCGTGCCACCGATCCGGCTCGTCCCGAGCAGGCCGATCAGCGCCAGGACGAGGATCAGACCGCCGGGGAAGAACACGCTCTCGTTCTTGGAGTTGACTTTCGCGCGCATGCCCGCGGTGATCGAGCCCCACACGCGGTTCTCAGAGGAGGCGCCAAGCAGCGCGGCGGGGCCGGCGGAGTAGGTTTCGACTTCTTTGAGCGTGCGCTTCGCCGTTGGGTAGAGGGCGGCCACCCGCAGGTAGGGCCTTGCCTGATAGACGGTCACGGCGCCGAGCACGGCGGCGCCGATCAGCGTCACGGCGAGTAGGCGGCGGGGGATCAGCGGTCCGCGCCCGCTGGTGTGCTGCCAAGCGGGGCCTGGGGTCAGCGAGCCTCGCCACCAGCACACGAGGGCAAGCAGGGCGAGCAGGGCGATCAGGTATGCGTACTGCAGCCCGAGCGTGAAGCCGAGGCTGATCTGCCACGCGGAGACGAGCCAGCCGGCGAGCACGAGCTTGCGTGAGCCGCGGCGATAGCCGCGCAGCAGCAGGAACAGGCCGAAGGCCACGCCGCCGGAGGAGATCACCTGAAAATGGCCGGCCTCGGTCACGCGGTAGGGCGCATATGCGAAGGCGAGCCCGGTTGCGGCGGACCCCAGCCGGCGCAGTCCCAGCTCGCGGGCGAGCAGGTAGGCGCCCACGAAGCAGAACGACCATATCCACAGGAAGATGAGGTTGTAGCGGACGAGCGCGGCGACGGTGCCCGATCCGAAGAACGCCGCCGGACCGTAGCCGAGCAGCGAGTCCGAGAAGGCGAGGCTGAGCGGGTGCGGGTAGAAAGAGTTGGAGTCGAAGATGTGCAGCGGGTCGTGCAGCATCGCGTGCCCGACCCACGCGACCTCCCAGGCGGTGCGCACGGGGTCGCCGAGATCGGGGGCGATGCGGCTGCCCATGTGCAGCACGAGCGGCCAGCTCGTGAGGATAGCCAGCGCCAGCCCGGCCAGCGCGACCAGCACGATCTCGCCGCGGGGCAACGCGGGCGACGGTGCCCAGCGGTCGGCTCGCGCGGCGGCGCCTGGGAGCGACTGCGTGTCCGCGCGCGCCACGCGGTCGATCGGCGGCTGCTCGGGCGATCCGGGTGGCGTGCGCGGCGGGCTGGGAAGACCTGTGCTCATTCCGGCCCTCGGAGCCGGCTGGTGTTCGGGACCGCGCGGATCGGCGCAGCATACGGGAGCCGCCTGCTGCATTGCGTAGCACCGGCGCCCGGAACTTGTGACATCTCAAACTTGCGCTTTGCGTCAGACTTGGGCGGATGAAGGTTCTGGTTGTCGGAGCGGGTGGTGTCGGTGCGGCGTTCGCGGCGATCGCGCAGCGCCGCGAGTGCTTTGCGCAGGTGGTGCTCGCCGACGTCGCGCTCGAGCGTGCGCAGGCGGCCGCCGAGCGCCTCGGCGAGCCCGATCGCTTCACGGCCGAGCAGGTCGATGCGTCCAGCCGCGAGGAGCTCGTGCGGCTGATCGGGCGCTCAAGCCCGGACGCGGTGCTCAACGCGTGCGACCCGCGCTTCAACGAGCCGATCTTCGCGGCGGCGTTCGACACGGGGACGACGTACCTGGACATGGCGATGACGCTGTCCCATCCGCACCCCGAGCGCCCGTACGAGCTGCCGGGCGTGATGCTTGGCGACCACCAGCTTGCCGAGCAAGAACGCTGGCAGCAGGCGCAGCTGCTGGCGCTGGTGGGGATCGGCGTCGAGCCGGGGCTGTCGGACATCTTTGCCCGCTACGCGGCCGACGAGCTGTTCTCGGAGATCGCGGAAGTCGGCGTGCGCGACGGCGCCGATCTGGTCGTCGAGGGCTATGACTTCGCGCCGACGTTCTCGATCTGGACGACGATCGAGGAGTGCCTGAACCCGCCGCTGATCTGGGAGCGCGAGCGCGGCTTCTACACGACCGCCCCGTTCTCCGAGCCAGAGACGTTTGACTTCCCCGAGGGGATCGGGCCGGTGGAATGCGTGAACGTCGAGCACGAGGAGGTCGTGCTGATCCCCCGCCAGGTGCGCTGCGAGCGCGTCACCTTCAAGTACGGGCTCGGGCAGGAGTTCATCGACGTGCTGCAGACGCTGCACAAGCTCGGCCTGGACTCGACCGAGCCGGTGTCCGTGCGCGGCACGCTCGTGGCCCCGCGGGACGTCGTCGCGGCCGCGCTGCCGGACCCGGCGACACTCGGGGAGCGCATGAGCGGGCGCACCTGCGCGGGCACGTGGGTGACGGGGACCGGCGTTGACGGTCAGCCGCGCTCGACCTACCTCTACCACGTGGTCGACAACGAGACGACGATGCGCGAGTACTCGAGCCAGGCGGTCGTGTGGCAGACGGCGGTCAATCCGGCGGTGGCGCTGGAGCTGCTCGACCGCGGGGATTGGCAGGGCACCGGGGTGCTCGGGCCCGAGGCGTTCCCGCCGAAGCCGTTCCTGGAGCTGCTGGCGGAGTACGGCTCACCGCATGGGCAGGTGGAGCGGCCGATCTAGCGGTGGGCCGACCCGCAATCCCCCGCGGTTAGAAACCGACCTGTGCGGGCAGCGCCTCCGGCGGCGGAGCCTCGAGCACGCCGTCGGCGGCCACTTCGATCTTGCGCGAGAAGAACTCGCGGAAGACGGGGCGCGAGGCGATGCAGATGATGAAGCCGAGGATCATCCCGCCGATGCCCATCAGCAGCGGCAGCGTGACGCTCAGCCCGAACAGGTCCGCCGGCTTCGAGGACACGTTTTCGGCGTGGCCGTAGTAGAACGCCGCCTTGATCCCGACGCCCCACAGGGCCAGTCCACCGAGTAGCGGCCCGAGCCCGACGAAGAAGAAGTTGCGAACGCTCTTGGTGAGCTCGCGGCGGAAGTAGAACGGGCATGCGACCCCGGTGAAGCCGTAGTAGAAGCAGATCGGGAAGCCGATCGCGGTGATCGAGTCTTCGAGCACGCTTTCAGAGACGAGCAGCAGCGGGACGGTGATAGCCACCGAGAGGAGCCCGAAGCCGAGTGTCGAGACCGTCGGGGTCAGGTAGTTCTTGTGCATCCGCGAGAGCAGGCTGGTGACGGCTTTCCAGTGCGCCATCGAGAGCGTCGTGCGGGCGGTCGGCAGGATCGTCGTCTGCGTCGAGGCGGAGGCCGACGTCAACACGGTGATGATCAGGAGCTTGTCGAGTGTCCCTCCGAGGACGCCTTTGCCGAGCGCGTTCAGCACGTCGGATTGGTTGGCTTCGTTGGTCAGGAAGCCAACCCCATGGAAGGCCTGGGCGCCCGCCGAGACGAGCACGTAGATCAGCAGTAGCAGCAGCGTCGAAACGACCGCCGCCTTGCCCGGACCCTCGGCCGGATCCTCGGACTCCTCGTTGACTGCCACGCCGGAATCCCAGCCCCAGTAGATGAAGACCCCCAGCAGGATCGCATCGAGCAAGTCGCCGAAATTCATCGCGAACGGGTTCAACCACGAGATCGACGGCTTGATCGAGCCGCTCGGCGGGTGGCTGCCGTAGACCTTCACGAAGGCGACGACCGAGAACAGCGCGAGGATGAACACCTCGATGCCGAGCAGCGCCTGCTGGATGCGGGCGGAGAGCTCGATGCCCCGGTAGCAAATCCACGTCATCAGGGCGATCCACACGACCGCGGCGATGATGATCGCGGCTTTCGATTCCCCGAGTTCGGTGAAGCCAAAGAGCTTGAACGTGTAGATCGCCGCGATGTCCGAGAGCGAGGCCATGACGATGATGTCGGCGAGGAAGATCGCCCAGCCGTTCATCCAGCCGGTGATCGGGCCGAACGCGCGCGTCACCCACGCGAACGTCGTACCCGCGTCGGGATCGGCGCGGTTGAAGTATTTGTAGGCGGACGCGACCAGCAGCATCGGGATGAACGACACGAGCAGCACCGCGGGGGCGTGCACGCCGACGCCTTTGACCGCGACGACGAATCCGAGCGTCGCCGCTAGCGAGTACGCGGGCGCCGTCGAGGCGACGCCGATGACGATGTTCGAGAGGTACCCGATCGCGCCCTTCTTCAGGCCCTTGTCCATGACACCCGACGATGGTGGGCCTCCGGATGCGGTGGCACTGTCGATGGCCATCAACGGCTCCTCTCGTGGGATGCGGCGGACATGGCGCGCTGTTGTGAAGGAAAGTTACGGTCCCGGCCGGCGGACGCGCAATGGGCGCGATCCCCAAAACGGGCGCCCCGAATTGGACGATGAGTACAATGGGGGTAGAAGTTGTTGACCACGTGGCGCATTGAGCGGCGCACGGCTAGCGGTTAGCGTTGTCCTCAGTGTCCAGTCAGCGATAGAGAAGGCGGCCTTCGATGTCCGGTGATCTCCAAGAGCAGGCCAAGCGACATCTGTGGATGCATTTCACGCGCATGGGCTCCTTCGCGGAGCCGGACCACGAGGTGCCGGTGATCGTGCGCGGCGAGGGCTGCTACGTGTATGACGAGCACGGCAAGCGCCATCTCGACGGCCTGTCGGCGCTGTACTGCGTGAACATCGGCCACGGCCGTCCGGAGCTCGGCGAAGCGGCGGCTGCCCAGTCCAAGGAGCTCGCGTTCTACACGAACTGGAGCTACGCGCACCCGCGCGCGATCGAACTTGCCACGCGCATCGCCGAGCTGGCGCCCGGCAACCTCAACCGCGTGTTCTTCACCTCCGGCGGCTCGGAGGCGGTCGAGTCGGCGTGGAAGCTCGCGAAGGCCTACCACGCGGCAATCGGCGAACCGCGCCGGCACAAGCTGATCGCGCGCAACCTCGCCTACCACGGCACGTCCATGGGGGCGCTGTCGGCGACCGGCCTGACGCCGTTGCGCGTGCCGTTCGAACCGCTGACGCCCGGCGGGATCCATGTGCCGAACACGAACTCCTACCGCTGGGAGGAGGACCGCGACCCGCTGTGGGCGGCGGACGCGATCGAGCAGGCGATCGAGTTCGAGGGTCCTGAGACGGTGGCGGCGGTGATCCTCGAGCCGGTGCAGAACGGGGGCGGCTGCTTCGTCCCGCAGGACGGCTACTTCCAGCGCGTGCGCGAGATCTGCGATCGCCACGGGGTGCTTTTGATCTCAGACGAGGTGATCTGCTCGTGGGGCCGTCTTGGGTACTGGTTCGGGTGTGAACGCTTCGACTACCTGCCGGACATGATCACGACGGCGAAGGGCATCAGCTCGGCATACGTGCCGCTCGGCGCGCTGATCGCGGGCGACCACATCGCCGAGCCGTTCCTGCACGGCAAGGCCGCGTTCAACCACGGCTTCACCTTCGGTGGGCACCCGGTGGCCTGCGCGGTGGGCCTCGCGAACATCGAGATCATGGACAACGAGGACCTGTGTGGGAACGTGCTCGCGAACGAGGGCGCGTTCCGGGAGATGCTCGACAGCCTGCGCGACCTGCCGATCGTCGGCGACGTGCGCGGCGCGGGCTACTTCCAGGCGATCGAGCTGGTCAAGGACAAGGACACGAAGGAGACGTTCGACCAGGAGGAATCCGAGCACCTGCTGCGCGGCTTCCTCTCGGGCGAGCTCTACCAGCGCGGGCTGATCTGCCGCACCGACGACCGCGGCGATCCGATCGTGCAGCTCTCGCCGCCGCTGATCGCCGGGCCGCAGCAGTTCGAGGAGATCGAGGCGATCCTGCGCCCGGTGCTGAGCGAGGCCTCGGAGCGGATGGAGCGGTGGAGCTCACTGTCGAGAGCCTGATCGGCGAGCTCGGCCTGGAGCTGGTCAGCGGGCAGGAGTCGGCGCAGGCGCACGTTCGCTGGGTTCACAGCACCGAGCTTCCGGACCCGACGCCGTGGCTGAAAGGCGGCGAGCTGCTGCTGACGACGGGCATGCAGCTGACCGGCCCGAAGCTGCAGCGCGAGCTGATCGAGCGGCTCGCCGACCACGAGATCGCCGGGCTGGGGTTCGGCACGGGCTTCGCCCACAGGCGGCTGCCGGCGGCGCTCGTGACGGCGGCAAAGGCCCGGGGGTTCCCGCTGTTCGAGGTGCCGTATGAGCTGCCGTTCATCGCGATCACCGAGCGCGCTTTCGCGCGGCTGCTGGACGAGCGCTATGAGTTGCTGCAGCGCACGATGGTCGGCGACGTGCTCGCCGAGGTGCTGACGGGGCATCTTTACCCGGAGGATCTGCAGGCGCGTCTGCGCCCGTTCGGGATCGGTGAGCGGGTTGCGGTGCTCGCGTTCAAGCTGGCCGACGCGAGCGCGGGCGCTCCCGTGGTGGAGCGGACCCTCGCGCGCGAGCGCGTGCCGAGCCTGGTGGCGATCCGCGCAGGGCTGCTGTGCGCAGTGATCGACCCTGACGGCGCGCCCGGGTCCTCGCCGCTCGACCCGGTCGAGCTCGCGCGGACGATCCGCGCCGAGCTGGCGGGGCGCTTCGGAGAGGTGCGCGCGGCGGCGTCGCGGCCGGTGGCGACGCACTCGCTGCGGATGGCCTTCCACGAGGCACGCTGTGCGCTGGAGGCCGTGCGCCTGCGCAACGGCAGCGCGCCCGAGGTTGCCTCCTACGTCGATCTGGGCGCCTTCCAGCTGCTGCTGTCGCTCCAGGACGACGACGCGCTGAGCTCATACTGCCGCAGCGTGCTCGACCCGATCGAACGCGGCGAGGGCGAGTACGGCGATGAGCTGGTGCGCTCGCTGGACGTGTTCATCGAGCACAACGGACACTGGGAGAAGGCCGCGAACGCGCTGTTCTGTCACCGGCACACGTTGCGCTACCGCATCCGACGTATCGAGCAGCTGACCGGGCGCGACTTCTCCAACGCCCGCGACCGCATCGAGTTCTGGCTGGCACTGCGAGGAAGGGAGTTGGCGCGATGAGGATCGGAGTCCCGAGCGAGGTCAAGACCGACGAGTACCGCGTGGCGATCACGCCAGCGGGAGTCAGGGAGCTGACCGCGCGCGGTCACGAGGTGCTCGTGCAGGCGGGCGCCGGCGAGGGCAGCGCGATGAGCGACGAGCAGTTCGGCGCCCAGGGGGCTGTGATCGTGGCGGACGCCGACGCGGTGTTCGCGCAGGCGGAGCTGGTGCTGAAGGTCAAGGAGCCCCAGCCCGAGGAGGTCGGTCGCCTGCGGGAGGGCCAGACGCTGTTCACCTATCTGCACCTGGCCGCCGAGCCGGAGCTCGCACGCGGCCTGATGGCCTCGGGGGCGACGTGCATCGCGTATGAGACCGTCGAGGACGCGGCGGGACGCCTGCCGCTACTGGCGCCGATGAGCGAGGTTGCAGGCAAGATCGCGACGCAGGCGGGAGCGTTCATGCTCGAGAAGCCGCTCGGGGGGCGCGGGATCCTGCTCGGCGGCGTGCCGGGCGTGGCGGCGGCGACGGTGCTTGTGATCGGCGGCGGCGTGGTGGGCATGAACGCGGCGTTCATCGCGATCGGCATGCAGGCGGATGTGTTCGTGTTCGACCGCTCGATCGACCGGCTGCGCGAGCTCGAAGTGGCGTTTGCGGGGCGCGCCTCGACCGTGTACTCCTCGACGCTTGCGATCGAGGAGATGCTGCCGGCGGCAGACCTGGTGATCGGCGCGGTGCTGGTGCACGGCGGCCGTGCGCCGCATGTGATCAGTCGCGAGCAGCTGCGGCTGATGAAGCGCAACGCGGTGCTCGTGGACGTGTCGATCGACCAGGGCGGCTGCTTTGAGACCTCGCGCCCGACGACGCACTCGAACCCGACCTACGAGGTCGATGGGATCACCCACTACTGCGTGACGAACATGCCCGGAGCGGTGCCGATCACCTCGACGTACGCGCTGACGAACGCGACGCTCCCGTACGCGCTCGAGCTGGCGGAGCTGGGCGTGAGCGAGGCGCTGGAGCGCAACACGGGCCTGCGCATGGGCCTGAACGTGCAGCACGGGCAGATCACGCACCCGGCGGTCGCCGAGGCGCTCGGAGTCGCCTTGGCGGAGCCGGTGGCGCGGTGAGAACATGAGACACCCCCGACGAGGAGATGGACGATGGCGAGCACGACCGAGACCCTGAGCAACTTCATCGACGGCGAGCGCGTCGCCTCCAGCGGCGAGACCGAAGCGGTGCTCAACCCGGCCACCGGCGAGGAGCTCGCGCGGGCGCCGATCTCGAGCGCCGAGGACGTCGACCGAGCGGTGCGTGCCGCGCGCCGCGCGTTTGACAGCTGGTCGAACACGACGCCGGCGCAGCGCGCCCAGGCGCTGCTGGCGCTTGGCGGATCTGGTCGAAGAGCACGGCGAGGAGATCGCGCGCCTGGAGGCGCTGAACGCGGGCAAGCCGATCGAGGCGGTCAAGAGCGACGAGATCCCGGTGATGGCTGACAACCTGCGCTTCTTCGCGGGCGCGGCGCGCTGTCTGGAGGGCAGAGCGGCGGGCGAGTACATGGAGGGCTACACCTCCTTCACGCGTCGCGAAGCGGTCGGCGTGATCGGGCAGGTGACGCCGTGGAACTACCCGCTGATGATGGCGATCTGGAAATTCGGGCCCGCGCTGGCGGCGGGCAACACGGTCGTGCTGAAGCCGGCGGAGACGACGCCGATGACGACGATCAGGCTGGCCGAGCTGGCCGCAGAGATCTTGCCGAAGGGTGTGCTGAACATCGTTGCCGGCCCCGGGCGCCCGACGGGCGAGGCGCTGATCAACCATCCCGACGTCGACATGGTCGCGCTGACGGGGTCGGTGGAGACGGGCAAGCACTTCGCTCGCACAGCGGCGGACACGCTCAAGCGGGTGCACCTCGAGCTTGGCGGCAAGGCGCCGGTGGTGGTGTTCGACGACGTCAGCCTCGAGAGCGCGCTGGAAACGATCGCGGGCACCGGCTACTACAACGCCGGACAGGACTGCACGGCGGCCACACGCGTGCTCGCGTCGAGCGACGTCTACGACGACGTTGTCAGCGGGCTGGCCGGCGCAGGCGCAGGGCCTGGTGATCGGTGACACGCTCTCGCCGGAGACGACGCTCGGCCCGGTCAACTCGGCGCGCCAGCGCGAGCGCGTCGAGGGCTTCCTGGAGCGCAGGCCCGACTACGCGGAGGTCGTTACCGGCGGCAACGCCCCCGACCGCCCGGGCTTCTATGTGGAGCCGACCGTCGTCGCCGGTCTGCGCCAGGACGACGAGATGATCCAGCGTGAGATCTTCGGCCCGGTGATCACCGTGCAGCAGTTCGCCGATGAGGAGCAGGCGATCGCGTGGGCGAACGCGACCCGATACGGCCTCGCGTCGTCGGTGTGGACGCGCGACGTGGGCCGCGCGCTGCGCGTGTCGAAGGCGCTGCGCTTCGGCTGCGTGTGGATCAACGACCACATCCCGCTGGTCTCGGAGATGCCCCACGGCGGCTTCAAGGAGTCCGGCTACGGCAAGGACCTGAGCATGTACGGGGTCGAGGACTACACGGTCGTCAAGCACGTGATGGCGAACATCCAGTAAGGGTCATGTCTCAATCCGGCGGGCGAACGCCTCGATCTGGGGTACCCCTGGCGGAGGGCGGCTCGCCGGTCCCGAGCAGGATCTCCGCGCACTGCGCCTCTCACAGGTCGACGGTGTCGTGGAGTCCTCGCATGTCGGCTTGCGCGATGACCTGGATGCCGCTCGCCTGTGCCGTTCCCATCTGCACGCGACCGCCGATGCCCTCGACGCTCGTTTCGATCGCGTCGCGCAACACCTTCAGCGCGACGATCTTTGCCTGCTCGAGCGTGAGCTCCTCGGGCTCGATGTAGCGCATCGTGCCGATCGCGAAGCTGGCGCTGTCGACGCCGAGCTGGACGCCGCCGAACGCCCAGCTCTCTACACACTCGCCCGCGCCGGCGCTGAGAAGATGGAGTGCGAGCGGCTTGCGCTCGTGCCGCGACCACCACGCGATGAGAAATTCGACGTGGTCGCTGCGCCCGTCGATGCCGGGATCGCCGCGAACGTCTTTGAGGATCCGATGGAGATGGGCCTTGATGTCGAGACGATCGCCATCCGGCGACAGCCCGCGAGCGCGAGCGAGACGCAGGGCGAAGCTCTGCGCCGCGTCCTGTGCGCCCGCCCACGCGAGCAGGAAGCCCGGACGTGGCTCGTACACCTTTTGGATCGGGCGAGCGAGGCGCCGACCACGTGCGCCGCGCGTCTCGTGGCTGTCCGAGCCGACGATCACGCCGTCGCGACAGCGCAAGGCCGCGATCAGCGTCATCTCCCGGCGATCGTCCTGATGCGGATACGGAGCATCATCGAGCGTTGCATCATCGCGACTCGATGCGATGGCTTAGCTCTGCGGGGCGCTCAGGCGGATCGTCGAAAGATCGAATTGACCGCGAACTCGGGATGTTCCGCGTAGACGTGTTCGAGCAACTCGTTGAATCTGAGAGTCGAGACGTCTTGCTTGATTCGAAATAGCTCGCGCGCGGCGTCGAGCAGCTTCTCATCCTCGGCCTGCTTCAGGATCCGCTGACCTTCACGGAACGTGATCTTGCTGGGCCTGTACCGCGACCAGCGCTTGCCCTGCACCGGGACCCGCTCGAGCAGCCCGTCGTCCACGAGACGGTCGAGGTCGCGGTAGATCCCGGTGCTCATGGGCCCGTAGTCGTATGGCCTGAACGTGTACTTGGATCGAGCGGGCACCTGCGCACGCTTGGCGAACAGGAAGAGGCCCTTTTGGAAGCGGATCGGATCGAGACCATCGGGCGCTCCCTCGTAGGCTGCGAACAGCAGCAGCCAGTCACGGCGCCTCATCGCTCGCCTCGCGATGTGGATGCGCGTGCAAAAGTCTCGAATCGCACCCGCCACCGCATTCGCCCAGCTTGGTGTTCCGGTCGGACAGAAATCTCGCATTGTGCGAACAAACGTTCGCATGGGGATCGGCGGCAGTCCTCGCGTCCGGTCCCAACAAGACGTGCGGGCGCGCTCCCGGTAGGCATCCATCGACCGTATCGCAGTCGGGCATGGTCGCTGCGTCTTGACATCGCCGCGGGTTCGGACGCTCGTGCGGTGGAACCGCCATCATGCCCCCGTGCCCAGATTCCGCGGCTTTTCGCGCGAGGCGGTCGCGTTCCTGCGCGAGCTGGAGGAGAACAACGATCGCGACTGGTTCAAGGCCAACCGAGCGCGCTACGAGGAGCTCCTGCGCGCGCCAGCCGCCGCGCTCGGCGAGGACCTTGCCGACCTCGGCCGGCCGCACATGTTCCGGCCTTGGAACGACACGCGCTTTCGCCCCGGCCCGCCGATCAAGGAGTACGTGGGCCTGGCGATCGGCCACGAAGGCGCGGGCGGCTTCTACGTCGAGATATCGCTCGATGGGCTGTTGGTCGCCGCGGGGCTCCACAACCCCGCGCCCGATCAGGTCGAGCGTCTGCGCCGCGCCGTCGACGCCGGCCGCACGGCGGCTGCGCTGAGGAGGGCGATCGGTAGCGCGCAGGCGGCGGGCCTCGAGCTGAACGAGCCCGAGCTCGTGCGTGCACCCCGTGGCTACCCCGGCGATCATCCGCGCCTGGAACTGCTGCGACGCCGACGCCTGACGGTGGCCCGGCGCCACGAACTCGGCACATGGCTGCACAAGCCACACGCTGGCGCGCGGATCCGCGCGGAGCTCGAGGCGGCCGCGCCGCTCGTGCGCTGGTTGCGCGAGCACGTCGGCGCCACGCAGAGCGCCACCGCGCGAACTGGCTGAAACCTTGCCTTCAGCCGCGAGCGCCGTCGCGAAACCCTGCTACGGTCAGCCTACGGGCGGCGAAGTCGTCCGTGAGGTTCTTTGTCTTTGTTGGCGCTGAAGGGCGCGGATGGGGTCAGTCGAATCTCCATCTGCAGCGGCGGCCAGACGGTCGCCAGAAGGAGCACCAACAACATGAAGCATGCAACTTTCGCCGACCTCGGCGTGTCCGAGGTCGTTGTCAATGAGCTTGCCAAGCGCGAGATCACGGCTCCGTTCGCGGTCCAGGGGATGGTCATCCCGGACGTGCTCGCCGGCCACGACGTGCTGGCACAGTCGCCGACCGGATCGGGCAAGACGCTCGCATTCGGGGTACCGCTGGTCGAGCTGCTGAAGGACTCCGACGCGCGACCGTCGGCGCTTGTCCTCGCACCCACGCGCGAGCTCGCGATCCAGATCGTCGATGACCTGCGACCGATCGCCCACGCGCGCGCCCTGTCGATCGCACCGGTTTACGGCGGCGCGGGGATCGTCAAGCAGGCGCGAATCGCCGCTCGTGCGCACATCCTGGTCGCAACGCCCGGCCGCCTGCTCGACCTGATCGAGCGCCGCGACGTGTCGCTGGATCGCGTGCGGATGCTCGTGCTCGACGAGGCCGACAGGATGCTCGACATGGGCTTTCGCCCGGTTGTCGACAGGATCGTGAAGATGACCTCGAGCAACCGCCAGACGCTGCTCTTCTCGGCGACGCTCGAGGGCGAGGTCGGACGGATCGCCAAGGCGTACACGACGAACCCGCGCCGCCACGAGCACGCACACTCGGCGGAGCGCAGGGGAGACGTCGAGCACCGCTTCGTGACGGTCAGCCACGACGGCAAGGTCGCTCGTCTGGTGACGGAGCTGGGCGCGGCCGAGCGCGGCCTGACGCTCGTGTTCGTGCGCACCAAGCGCGGCGCCGACCGGCTCGTCAAGCGGCTCGCGTCGAGCAGCGTGCGCGCGGTCGCGATGCACGGCGACAAGTCCCAGGGCCAGCGCGAGCGGGCGCTGGCGAACTTCGAGGCGGGAGTCGTGGACACGCTCGTGGCCACCGACGTCGCCGCGCGCGGGATCGACGTCGCGGGGATCACGCACGTGATCAACTACGACATCCCGGCCACGCGCGAGGACTATGTCCACCGCATCGGGCGCACCGCGCGCGCGGGAGCCAGCGGCGTGGGCGTGACGCTCGTCGCACACGACCAGGCTCGCGAGCTCGCTGGGATGGTCCGCGAGTTGGGGTTGGACCGCGAGCTCGGCCTCGCGGGGATCGCCGCCGGAGAGCGCCGCCCGCAGGGTGGCGGGCGTGCGTCGAGCTCTACCCGGGGCGCCGCCAAGCGTCCGGGCGGCGCGGCGCGCAACAGCGGCGCGCGTAACGGCGCAAGGCGCGGGCGCGCACCCAGCCGTTCGAGGTAGTCCGTGCGAGCAGTCATTTCGGCCGGACCGTCAGCTAACGTCGCTCGCGTGAAGACGCCTAGTCCGGACAATCCCGAATCCGAGGCAGGTTCAAACGGCGACTCCGCGGAGGCGGGATCCGAGGCGGATCTGCTGACGCACTACGACATCCTGCGCGTGCGCGCCCCGAATCCGGGTCTGCTCACGCTGTCGGGGACGAACACCTGGGTGGTGGGCCGCGGGCCGACATGGGTCGTCGATCCAGGTCCGCTGATAGAGGAGCACCTGACGCGCCTGTCCGCTGCGATCGACGCTCGCGGCGGGCTAGGGGGCGTGGCGCTGACCCACGACCACCACGACCACACCGAAGCGGTCGGAGCGCTGATCGAGCGCTACCCGGCGCCGGTCGCGGCCGGCCGCGGCGCGGTCGACGTCCTGTTCGGCGAGAACGTGCGCTTCGGCCCGTTCGAGGCTGTCGCGACGCCGGGACATGCCGCCGATCACTTCGCGCTGGTGGGCGACGGGGCGTGCTTCACGGGCGACGCGGTGCTCGGCGAGGGCAGCGTCTTCATCAGCCCCTACCGCGGCGCGATGGCCGGCTACCTGCTCGCGCTGACGCGACTGCGCCTGCGCGAAGACTTCAACGTGCTGTGCCCGGGCCACGGACCGCCGGTGTGGGATGCGCACACCAAGCTCGAAGAGTACGTCGCGCACCGCATCGACCGCGAAAACGGCCTGATCATCGCGCTCGGCCAGGGCCGGCGCACGATCCAGGAGCTGCTGGACGCGGTCTGGCCCGAGGTCCCCGAGCCGCTGGTCCCGCTCGCCACCGCGACGCTCGCGGCTCACCTGGACAAGCTCGAGGAAGAGCAGATCCTGCCGGAGGGCGTCGAGCGTCCGAAGTTCGAGCGGACCGAGTGGTGAGCGTGCCCGAAGCTCGAACGGGTCAGGTTGTGAGCGCGCCCGACACCGCGCTCGCGGGCAACGCGCTGCGACCGGCGGTAAGCGCTGGTGGCTCGAGCGCCACCCCGCTTGACTCGCCGTTTCCGCCGATCGCCGACTACGGCTTCCTGTCGGACTGCCACACCGGCGCGCTGGTCGCCTCCGACGGGTCGATCGAGTGGATGTGCCTGCCGCACTTCGACTCGCCGTCGATCTTCGGCGCGATGCTCGACCGCGGCGCCGGCAGCTGGCGCATCGGTCCCTATGGGATCTACGTGCCGGCAGGTCGGCGCTACATCCCAGGCACGAACATCATCGAGACAACTTGGATGACCCCGCAAGGCTGGCTGCGTGTGGTAGAGGCGCTGACGATCGGGCCGTGGCACGACAACAAGCACGGGTCGAGCCACACGCGCCCGCCGACCGACTACGACGCCGACCACCTGGTGGTGCGCATCGTCGAATGCATCCAGGGCCAGGTGCAGGTCGAGATCGTGTGCGAGCCGATGCTCGACTACGGCTCCACGCCGGCGAGCTGGAGCGTCGTGCAGAGCGGCGAGGAGGGCGTGTGCATGATGGACGCCACCGACGACGTCACAGCGTTCAGGCTGTTCAGCGACATCCGCATGGGCATCGAGGGCAACCGCGCGCACGGGCGCCACACGATGCGCGAAGGCGAGAAGCGCTTCTGCGCGCTCTCCTGGACGGAGGGACGCGCCGGCCCCCACACGGTCGAGCAGGCCGAGGAACACATGCAGCGCACGGCGCACTTCTGGCGCACGTGGCTGGCGGAAGGCACCTATCCGGACCATCCCTGGCGCTTTCACCTGCAGCGCTCGGCGCTGGTGCTGAAGGGCCTGACGTTCATGCCCACCGGCGCGCTCGTGGCGGCGCCGACGACGTCGCTGCCGGAGACGCCTCAGGGCGAGCGCAACTGGGACTACCGCTACTGCTGGATGCGCGACGCCTCGTTCACGCTGTGGGGGCTGCACGCGCTGGGCTTGAACTGGGAGGCCGACGACTTCGTCCAGTACCTCGCCGACATGGAGCGCAACGAGGACGGCTCGCTGCAGATCATGTATGGAATCAAGGGGCAGAAGGACCTGACCGAGTCGACGCTCGATCACCTCAAGGGCTACGAGGGCGCGCGACCGGTGCGGATCGGCAACGGCGCCTTCAACCAGCGCCAGAACGACGTCTTCGGGGCGGTGCTCGACTCGGTCTACCTGCACTCCAAGAAGCGCGACCATATCCCCGAGCGGCTGTGGCCGGTGCTCGCCGACCAGGTGCACTGCGCGGCGGCGGCGTGGAAGGAGCCAGACCAGGGGATCTGGGAGGCGCGCGGCGAGCCGCGCCACTACGTCTCCTCGAAGCTGATGTGCTGGGTGGCGATGGACCGCGGCGCGCGGCTGGCAGAACGCCGCGGCGAGGTCGAGCACGCCGAACATTGGCAGTCGCTCGCCGATGAGATCAGGGACGACATCCTCGAGCGCGGGGTCGACAAGCGCGGCGTCTTTCGCCAGCACTACGACACCGACGCGCTCGACGCGTCCAACCTGCTCGTGCCGCTGGTGCGCTTCCTCGGCCCCGAGGACGAACGCGTACGCGCGACCGTGATGGCGATCCGCGACGAGCTCACCGAGGGCGGCCTCGTGCTGCGCTACCGCACCGAGGAGACCGACGACGGCCTGCACGGCGAGGAGGGCACGTTCCTGATCTGCTCGTTCTGGCTCGTATCGGCGCTATCGGAGATCGGCGAGCACCGCGAGGCCGAGCACCTGTGCGAGCGCCTGCTCTCCTACGCCTCGCCGCTAGGGCTCTACGCCGAGGAGCTCGAGGCGTCCTCGGGCCGCCACCTCGGCAACTACCCGCAGGCGTTCACGCACCTCGCGCTGATCAACGCGGTCACGCACGTCGTCGACGCGCAGCAGCAGCGAACCTGAGGCGGGCGGGCGCCCGTGGGGAGTCAGTACCCGGGCTCGCCCGGGAGCACGATGCGCGCGACCTCGCCCTCGAGCAGCACCCGCGGCTGCACCGGCTGCACCTCGCGCCCGCGGGCATAGGCCATGAGCTCGTCCACGGAGGAGAACTCGCTGAGCTGTTCCAGGTGCTTGATCGTCGGGAACACGAGCGCGATCTCGCCGGCGCTGTAAGCGTCGAGCGCTGCGCGTGGGGTGAACCAGCCAAGGTCGACGCACTCCTCGCCGTCGATTTTCGGCTCCTGCCCAGCGGGCAGCACGGCGAGGAAGAAGTGCGTGTCGAAGCGGATGCGCACCTCCGCGGGCGTGATCCAGCGCGAGAACTTCACGAGCGCGCCGGGATCGTCGAGTGAGATCGCGGCCTCCTCGCGCAGCTCGCGGCTCGCGGCGACGCGGTGGGCCTCGTCGCCGTCGCCCTCGTGCGCGTCGACGGCGCCGCCTGGAAACACCCACACGCCGCCCATGAAGCGCGCCTGCGGCGTGCGCCTGACGAGCAGCACCTCGAGCTGCGCCTCGCCGCCGCGCAGCAGGATCACGGTCGCGGCCTGTCGGGGGGGTGTGGGCGGGCCGGGGTTGTACTCCTCGCCCGGGCCGGGGCGCTCGCTCTCCTCCGATGCGCGCATCGGCTGACCCTACCGGCCGCTAATCTTTGGCGCATGAACGACACCACGGCATCCTCCCCGAAGGCTGAGACCCCGCTCGTATGAGCACCGCGACCGAGACCCTCCAGCGCTGGATCTGCGAGTCCTGCGGCTACATCTACGACCCCGACGAGGGCGACCCGGATGGGGGCATCCCCGCAGGGACCGCGTTCGAGGACATCCCCGACACGTGGTTCTGCCCGGTGTGCGGCGCGCGTAAGCGCGACTTCACCCTCTACGAGGACTAGGGAGCCGTTGAGCGGCGCGATGCGGCGTCCTCGGTCGCTCGTGTGCTGAGCACACTTCGCTCACTGCTTCCTTGCCTCGCTTGCTCAACGACTCCCTACTGGCTGACCTGACGGACTGGGACCGACTGCTCGCGCTCGACGCCGAGCGCGTGTGGCATCCATATGGGGCGCTGCCGGCGGCGATGGCGCCGCTGCCGGTCGTCTCAGCCGAAGGTGTGCGGCTGCGCCTGGCTGATGGGCGCGAGCTGATCGACGGGATGGCGTCGTGGTGGTGTGCGATCCACGGCTATCGCAATCCCGCGCTCGATGAGGCGGTGCAGGAGCAGCTGGGGAAGATGGCGCACGTGATGTTCGGCGGGCTCACGCACGAGCCGGCTGTGCTGCTCGCCGAGAGGTTGACCGAGCTGGCGCCGGAGGGCCTGGAGCGGGTGTTCCTGGCCGACTCGGGCTCGGTGTCGGTCGAGGTGGCGATCAAGATGTGCATCCAGTACCAGCGCGCGCTCGGGCACAGGGGACGCACGCGGCTGCTGACGGTCAGAGGCGGCTATCACGGTGATACGGCCGGTGCGATGGCGGTCTGCGATCCGGTCGGCGGCATGCACAGCCTGTTCACGGGGCTGCTGCCCGAGCACGTATTCGCCGCGCGTCCGCCGGACGGCTTCGATGCGGGCCTCGACGAGGTCTGGGCGAACGAGGTGCGCGAGCTGGCCGAGCGCCACGCGAACGAGCTGGCGGCGGTGATCCTCGAGCCGGTCGTGCAGGGCGCCGGCGGCATGCGCTTCCACGCTCCCGAGTGCGTCGCGCTGATGCGGCGCGTATGCGACGAGCACGGCCTGCTGCTGGTGCTCGACGAGATCGCCACGGGCTTTGGGCGCACGGGAGCGATGTTCGCGAGCGAGCACGCCGGCGTGACGCCGGATGTGATGTGCGTGGGTAAGGCGCTCACCGGCGGCTACATGTCGCTCGCCGCGACGCTGTGCACGCCCGCGGTGGCGGACGCGGTCTCCAGCGGCGAGGGCGGCGGGCTGATGCACGGGCCGACGTTCATGGCCAACCCGCTCGCGTGCGCGGTCGCGCTTGCGTCGCTGCGGCTGCTGGGCGAAAGCGACTGGCGTGCGCGCGTGCGCACGATCGAGCAAGGACTGCGCGCGGGGCTGGAGCCGGCTCGGGAGCTGCCGGGCGTTGCCGACGTACGCGTGCTCGGTGCGATCGGCGTGGTGCAGCTCGAACACGACGTCGATGTCGCGGCCGTCACAGCCGCGGCCGTCGACCACGGTGTGTGGCTGCGACCGTTTCGTGACCTGATCTACGCGATGCCGCCGTACATCATCGACGAGCCTGATCTAACGACGGTTTCGAACGCGATGGTCGACGCAGCCCGCGTTGCTGTCAGGCGCTGACAGAGGCCGCGACTGGTTCGAGCCCAGTATCGCCCATCGTCGGATTTGGCTCTAGGACAACGGTTATTTGGCTCGTAACGGCCAGCGTGGTAGCAATCTGGTAGCAATCCAACTGACACGGCTCGATGCCTGCCAACGCGATCGCCGTTTAGAGCCGAGGCGTGTAGGCTCGCGCGGATGGACGTTGCGGTCCAAGTGCAGAAGAACGCGGTCGCCGACGAGGTGTCGGCCTTGGTCGCGGTCGTACGGCCGATCTTGATTGGGCTGCTCTACGGGCTGAAAGGCGATGTCGCGGCGGAGGTGGGTGGCAGGGAGAACGTGAAGCTGAAGATCCTGCCCCGGATGGTCCGGCCGGGCGATGGAGACCTCGGCATCTGCTTCGAGTATGCAGTCCACAACGCCATGCTCACTGGCGATGCTGATGTGACTGAACGGATCGATCACACGCTGACGCGACTGTGCGGTGTGTCTGGTGCGACTCTCGGTTCAATCTTGTTCGCGGTTGAGAAGAGCGGATCGCAGCAGTTGATCAACACCAACTCCGACCTAATCACCACCGAGTCTGTCCTGATGTCGGGCGTACGCGGCCAGCCCGTCAAACTCGGCCGACACATAGGAGGTATTTCGCGTGCGTTCCGTAGCAACGAGGCACGAGAACGTCTGCCCACGAGCATCGCAGGAGTCTGGAAAGCCGACTTGTTTCTTGGCAAGACCGATTCGGATCGCTGGGTGGGCACTTCGGTGCGGTCGAATCGTTTGAGGCTGGAAGGCGCACGTGGTTTGCGCGTGGGTGTCGTCCCGGCGAACGAGACGGGGACAGATGCCCCGTATAAGGATGAGGGAAAGAACCTGGCGGTATGCCCTCTACCGTATGAAGGGGCCTTCATGGAAACCTTCTACAAGGCGTGGGAGCTGGTCAAAATCTTCCTTGCTGCCGACGCGCAACTGCCCGCCGCGAATGCGCTGCCGCGTGCACCGGCACGACAGGTGGCTCGGATGCTCGCGGAACGACGCGAGTCTCCGGTGTTGGAGCTGGTCGAGACACTCGCCGCCGTCGCACAGCCCGAACTTCTCTATACCGAGGACGCGCAGGCCAACGTTGTGCTGCAACGGGGCAACCAACTTGTGATGGACATCGTCATCGCACCCGAAGCACGCAAAACGAACAACTAGCTCACGGCCGCCATGACGTGACGGCGCTCAAAGATGCCTAAGGATCGGACTCGACGCCGCTTCCTGGCCTCCGACGTGCAGCTCGTGGTGGAGCGCTCGAGCGAGCATCCCGTTGAGTACGCGATCGTGCTCCTCGTATTGCGGGACGGTGGCTGGCGCACGGTGCGCACGTTCGACAACGCCCACGATCCGAGCGAGCACCACGAGCACACATACGACGGCCTGGAGAAGCAGTCTCCCGCCGTCACGTATGGCCCGGTGAACGATGCTATGTACGCCGCCGAACTCAAGCTGCTGCGCGACTGGCGCGATATCGTTCAGGCTTGGGAGCACATGCAATGAGCGAGATCACCGACAAGACCGATGAGCTGTTCATGGCGGCGTCGCGTAGCGACGATGATCTCGGCTACCCGGCGGATGTCGCGTTCGTTCCCAGCGACGAGGACTGGACCGACGACGTGCTCTGGCGCAACCTGATCGAAGGGCAGGCGACCGTCCTTGTCGGCGAGGACACCGAGCTGCTGCTCGTCCCGCTGCGCCGTGGTGTGATTGACCGGCTCAGGGGCCGGGTGCCTGTCAGCGTCGCGCCCCGAACGCATGGGCACGCCTCGTCTTACGCGACGTTGAGCCATCTGGGGCGTCACCCAGTGCGCCAGATGCGCGCCCTCGCGCACGCCTGACTTGCCGGCATTTGCGGCGCTGGTAACGATCGCTCGCACACCTGCTTTTCGTCCCGAGTATGTCTCTCGTCTCGGGCCGGTGATGTGCCTGCCTTTGGCGAATCGCACGACTCAGAGAGAGGCCGGTCGTCATTCGCGAACCGCTGCCCACGCCTGTGTTGCGCCAGAGAAAGACGGCACGTTAGTGGAGCCAGCGAGAAACCACCGCGACGCCGTTGAGCAACCACGCGATCACGACGACCGCCGTAACGATCCGCCGGATCGGGGTGGGCACCCACGGCATGATCTTCTCATCTGGTGAACGCAGGCTTCCGTGCCGTGGCTGCTCTGTCTGCCCAGAGATCCTGGCTCGAAGGTCGAGGCCGTTCGTGCTGCCGTCTATCAGGAGGTGCAGGGTCAGCTTGTCGAAGTAGTTCATGAGCAACGGTGGGACGACCACGGTATGTTCGTCCTGGATGTGGGCCTCCGCCACGAACTCAGCGGAGTTCGTGGCTGGCGTAACGTTGACGACCGCTCCCTGTGGGAATGTGACTGTGATCGGGAAAGCCCAGTCCTCTTTGCGGATTGCCTCGCCGCTCAGGTTGTAGATGGTGAGCATCACGATGTGTGGGTCGGCGACGGTCCGTCCCTTGCAAACGACCTGGACATCGTGGTTGCTGCCGGGGGCTATGAGCGGGCCATCGATGAACACCAGCCACTCGATGTACTTGGTGCGCTTCTGGCGTCGGTAGATGATCAGCGCGACCAGCACCGTGAGCACGATTCCAGTCGCGCCAAGGGTGTCGCCTAGATTCCAGGTGGTAGCGGCGAAGGGGCCCACTGGCGGAAGAATCTAGCCGACGCTCGGGATGCCACAGGCTGCGGATCTCGAGTGGGCGACTCAACCCAGCAGTTGCTTCACCGTCACGTTGCTGGAGACGCTTACCAGTCCGATCCTCAGGAGCAATCCGGAAGCGGGAGTGCTAGCCACGCCCGCGATGACGCCGCTGGCACCTGCTTCGGCGGTGACCCGAACATATTCGTGACCGTCGAGGCGCAGCTGCGGCGCGCGGAAAGAGGCGCGCGCCCCCGCGCAGCCAAGCAGCAGTGCATCGGCGATACCCGGATCAAGGCCCTCGGCGCGCACAAGAGGCGAGAGCGTCCTCGGCCGCTTGGGCGCGCGTCTGGCTCGATGCTAACGCCGCGACCTGCCCGAGCTTGGTAGCAATTTGAGCGAACCTGAGCTGATCTGAGAGCACCGTGGCCCAATAAAACTGCTATGTGGCCTCACCTGAGCGCCAGAGGCGAGTTCGAGCCCAGTATCGCCCATCGCAGCTGAGGCTCCAGAGACGGCAGCCGGCATGAGGGAGACGGCGCTCTGCGGAGGGTTGTCTTTCGCGTTTCTCGCTCTCACGAGCGTCTCGCCAGGCGCCGGCGGGTCGAGCGATCCGCCTCGAGCGCTTTGGGCTCGGTGGTGGCGATGAACTCGCCGAGCACCTCGACGAAGCGCTTGGGCTCGTCCAGCTGGGGGAAGTGACCCGAGTCCTCAAAGACCTCCAGACGACTGGTAGGGACCTGGGCGTGCGCGCTGTGGGCGTGGGAGACGGGGATCAGCGTGTCGTGCTGGCCCCAGACGAAGAGCATCGGCGCGCGTTCGGCCAGGTACAGGCGATCGGTGGCGTCGACCCGCTGGCCGCTGGGCTCGACGACCGAGCGCACCGTGCGCAGGAACGCTTCACGGGTGACCCTGTCGGCGAGCGTGGCGTGGCCGCGGGCGCTTTCGCGCAGATCCGTGCCGGGCCGCAGACCGACGGCTCCCATCACTCTTCCCACTATCCGCCCGGCATCGAGCAGCCGTCCGTTGGTGAGGATCGGCAGGACGTACTCGGCACCGGGAAGCGTCGCCGCGCGGAGCAGCAGGCTGACCTCGCGGCCCAGGCCGCCGCTGTCCACGAGGATCAGCCGTTCGCAGCGCTCGGGGAACTGGTAGGCCATCTGCATCGCAACGCCGCCCCCGAGCGAGTGCCCGACGAAGTTGGCCCGGTCATGTCCGAGCTCCTGCAGGATGTCGCGCACGAGGCTCGCGTGGGCGCCCAGTGAATAGTCGCCCGTCGGCTTGGCGGAGCCGCCATGGCCGAGCAGGTCGGGTGCGATGACCGTGAAGTGCTTGGCCAGGCCGGGCATGACCTGCGCCCAGGTCGTCGAGTCCGACGTGATGCCGTGAATCAGCACCACCACCGGGCCGGCTCCGGCCTGGCGATAGGCGTAGCGGTTGCCGTGCAGGGTGACACCGCGAAGCCGGTACGCCTTCATTGCAGTCAACGCTCCTGTGCTGTTCTGGGCCTGGCTGAACGGTACCGCGCGAGGGCTTTTGACCGAGGGTCGCCCGGCACGCGCCGGCCGCGGTGAAGACGTGGGCGAGACCACGAGCCGGTCTCGGGAAAGCTCGTGCGCGGCTTCAGCCACCACTCGGCGCGGCCACCGCGCGTTCGGGAGGGGGGTCGCCTTTGCCGCGACGGAGGAAGTCGACGACGGTGACCAGCAGGTTGAGCGCCCGTCCGAGCAGCCCCAGCGGCGCGAGCGGCTCGCCGGAGTTCGCGTCCCAGAAGTAAGCGAGGTCGCCGGGCATCATGTCCTCGGGAGTGCGCGGATAGCCGTCGATGTACTTCTCGGTTGCTCGCGCGACGAGCCCCGAGCATATGTACTGGCCCCCCAGGTGGACCGACAACGTCCAGCCGAACAGGCACTGGACGGCGAGGCCGACGAAGTTGACGATCCCGTACTTGTCGGGCACACGGGAGCGGGCGAAGCCGCACGCGAGCGTTCGCTGCTCGTCGGTCGCGGCCACGTGGACGATCATGTAGTCCGTGTTGCGGTACTTCTCGATGTTGTCTTCGCTCACGCCGGACTCGATCGCCTCGACGATCTCGCCGCGCTCGGAGACGATCAGCGCGGAGTGTGTCCAGCGAGCGAAGTCGCTGTTGCCGAAACGCACTCGCTCGCCGGCCTGGATCAGCTTGCCGAGCGCCGTCGTTTCGCCGCCACGGGATTTGTTCGTGGTGGCCCTGTGCAGGCTGAAGTCACCGGGCACGAACGTGTCGGGCGCCTGGCCGGCCGGATAGTGGGAGACCGCGACATCCGACCTGCGGACGGCAGCCATCGCGGCTTGCGCCCTGCGTTCCCTAGTCCGCCGTAGCACCCCGCTCCACCCCCTCGAGCATCGCTTCACCGGCCCCGAGATAGTGTCTTGCCCGGTGACCATTCCCCGGGATTTTGCGGATCATCGCACTTTGCGCGGTGGCTCGCAAGCCAGGCAGTCGAACCCCGCGCAAGCGCCGTCGGTTGGCCGTTATTCGATCCCGGTATCCCAGCGGCCTTCGATGCTGTCCGCGCGCGAGAGTTGGTAGAAGATGAACGCGCGCGCCCCTGCGAGCCTCGCGGCTTCCTCGGCTTCGAGGTCCTGCTCGATCTGATCGGGGTGCGACGCGGGCACCCCGAACTCGGTCACCAGCAAGGGCACCGGCGCAACCGCCGTGACGAATTCGCCGACGTCGCCGCTCAAACTGCCGTAGGGGTGGATGCCAACCCCGGCGCTGGGGAGTTGGGCGACGTTCGGTAGCCACTCCGAGATGTTGCGACCCCCCAGTTCACCCGCGAGGACCTGGGCGCCGGGGTCGGCTGACGTGATCGCCGCGGAGGATGCCAGGAACAGGCTGTCGTAGAACGCGATGTGTTCTTCGAGGTCGCCCCCGGGCGGAATGAAGTCGGCTCCATCGGGCTCGTCGTCGATCGCAAAGCGCTTCACCTGGCCCGCGTAACGGGTCGCGATTTCCTTGGCGAAGGAGGCGAACAGCGCGATGTTGAAGTTTCTGGCGCTCAGTTCGTCGTTCGAGAAGCCTTCTTCGTAGAGCGGCGTCGGCATGATCGTCAGCTGGACCGACCAGCAGCGTTCGCGAGCCATGCGGATCGCCTGGTCGTATGGCGCCCAGCCGTACTGCTTGACCTGTCCCCAGATCACGTTCATCCGCAGCAGCCGAGCCTGAAACACGCTGGTGGCCAATTCGAAGCCGCGCGCAGGGCTCATCGCCGGTTGCAGCCCGAGAAACACCGGGTCGTCCTCCACGCCCACTTCGAATTCGGGGTAGGGCGGGCAACCGGATGGTGGGGAAACGCCGGTGGGGGGTTTGCCGGGCCGTGTGCCCACCGACGCGATGAAGCCGTCGGCGGTGAGCTTTCCTTCCTTGATCAGCTGCCGCAGGCTCGGGACGACCACGTCGACGGCCACCAGCCTCCAGGTCTGTGCCGGGCTCGCGCTCTGGGGCGTTGCGAAATTCGCAGACTGTGCGGGTGCAAGTTCGAGCCACTCCGCCGTCCTCTGGCGCGGCTCGAATGTGTCCAGGAGCACCCGTCGGCCTTCGGACGTCCGTCGCGCGAGCGAAGGCGGCCGCTGCGCCGTGCTCAGCCCCAACGTCCAGACCAGCGACCCGGCGATCGTCCTGAGCCTTGTCTTTGGCGTGGAGGCCCGCCCCTGCGCCTCCGTGTGCGCCTCGACGTAGGGGGAGGATCCGGCGTATGCCACGACGGTGACGCTCGCTGGATAGGCCGCGGCCGCAAGCGTGGCGACGATCCGTCCCGACCACCAGTTCTGAGCGCGCGCCTGCCATACCTCGGTCGCGCCGACGCTCCCGTCGCCGCGAACGACCGGCGACCAGCGCAGGCCGGCGGCGGTGATGCTGTGCACGTGCTCGCCCGACCGATCGCCGCGTGCGACGACGAACGCCAGCAGGAGGCTGTGGGGCGCCCTGGTGCGAAATACCGGAGTGGCCAGGGTCGCTGTGCGCGTGTGTGCGCTCACGCTGACGAGGGCATCGACGCCGGGCGGTAGCTGGGCGTCGGCCGCCTGCGGGACGACCCACGTCGCCAGTGCGACCAAGGTAACCGGGATCGTCGTGAGTCGGACGAATCTCACCTGTCAGCGAAGTTCGCACATACTCCCGCGTGGGTCAAGCGAGAACCTCACACCTCACACCGTCCTGAGCGCATCCGCCGGCGCCAGCCGCGCGGCCCGTATCGCCGGCAGTAGCCCCGCGACCGCGCCGATCAGCAGCGCCGCGGCGAAGCCCGCCGGCCCAGGCGGAGGTGGGGATCACGATCGCCCAGCCCTTGGCGCTCGCGTAGACGGCCGTCGCCAAGGCGCCGAGGCCGACCCCGACGGCGCCGCCGCCGAGCGCCAGCAGGATCGCCTCGGAGAGGAACTGCGTGCGGATCTGCCCGCGGGTCGCGCCGAGCGCGCGGCGCAGGCCGATCTCCGAGCGGCGTTCGAGCACGGAGATGACCATGATGTTCGCGACGCCGACGGCGCCGACGAGCAGCGCGACCGCGCCGAGCCCGAGGAACAGGCCGTTGAGCGCGCTCTTGGCGTCGGCGCGCGCGACGAGCGCCGCGGACGGTTGGCTGACGTCGACTTCGTCGGGCGCTTCCGGGTTGGCGGTCTGCGCGAGCACCGAGCTGCACGGCATCGACCTGTTCGTCGCGGGCGCGCACGTACACGGTGTTGGGGTGGCCGTTGGCGGCGAGGTAGCGCTCGGCGGCGGGGAAGCCGACCAGCACCGAGCTTTCGATTTCGGGCGTGAGTTCTGCAGGGCCGAGGACGCCGGCGAGGTAGAACCACTGATCGTCGACCCAGATCCGCTCGCCGCGATAGAGGCGGTCGACCCCCAGGCGCTGCGCGGCCGCGTAGCCGAGCACGGCCACCGGCTCGGAGGCGGTGGCCGCGTTCAGGTAGCGCCCCTGGCTGACGTGCACGCCGAGCGCGCTCAGCAGATCGAGGCTTGCGGCCTGCACGCTCAGCGCGTTCGTGTCGATCTGGGGGACCAGCGGCGTCCGATAGACGTCGGCGGTGATCTTGGCGGTCTCGGCGACGCTCGTCACGGGGTCGATGCGGGCGATCATCGCCGGCGCGACGAGCGGCAGCTCGGCGGTCTTTCCGCTGAGGCCCTGGCCGTTGGTGACCGTCAGCAGATTGGTCCCGAGGCGGTCGATCTGGCTGAGCAGCCCGGCTTGGCTCGAGGAGGACAGGCCGAGCACGGCGACGATCGCGGCGACGCCAATCGCGATCCCGAGCGCGGAGAGGCCGGCGCGCAGCCGCCGCGTGCGCAGGCCGACGCTGGCCACGCGCGCGAGGTCGGCCGCGCGTAGCCTGTGCGGGCTGAGGGCGCCAGCGGCGCTCACGGCTGCTGTCCGGATGCGGCGTTGACGAGCGCGAACGCCGCCGGCCTGACGTGCGCGACGGCGGCGGTGACGATGTAGCCGCCAGGCTGGCGATTCGCGGTAAACGCGGGGGCGACGGCGATCCCGCAGGCGTCGGTCGCGATCGTGACGCTGCGGGGGTGCGATATGCGGGGACGACTTTTCTTAGAGTTTTGCGTGCTGGTTGTGAAGCGTCCGCTGGGCCCGCGTGCGGGGGCCGTGAAGGTCACCCGCGCGCCGGGCACAGGGTGCTCCTCGGCATCGGTCACGGTGACCCCAAGCCGCAGCGAGAAGCTGGTTGCGACCGGGGCGGATTGGTAGGCGCCGACCCCGGCTGTGACCTCGATGGGCGGCCCGGCGGGGTTTGCAGGCGCGAGGCCCACGCAGGCGCTGAGCAGCAGCGATGCGAGCACGCTCATCGGGCGATCGCTCTCCGTTGGGCGCTGTCGGCCACGATCCGGCCGTCGAGCATCTGCACCTGACGCGGCAGGCTGGCCGCCAACTCGCGGTCGTGGGTGATGACGAGGATCGTCGCTTCTTGCGCGTTCAGCTCTTCGAGCAGCGCGAGGATCGCGGCGCCGGCAGCGCTGTCGAGGTTGCCGGTGGGCTCGTCGGCGAGCACGATCGCCGGGCGTCCGACGAGCGCCCGGGCGATCGCCACGCGCTGGCGCTCGCCACCGGAGAGCTTGCTCGGACGCAAGCGCACGCGCTCGGCGAGGCCGACTCGCGCGAGCGCCTCGGCGGCGCGTTCGCGCCGCTCGCTCGCGTCCACGCCCGCGTACAACAGCCCGTCGGCCACGTTCTCGAGCGCGGTCGAGTGCTCGGCCAGGAAGAACTGCTGGAAGACGAAGCCGATCCGGGTCGCACGCAGCGTCGCGAGCTCGCGGTCCGAGCAGGCGGCGACGTCGAGGCCGGTGATCGAGACGGTCCCCGAGCTCGGGCGCTCGAGCGTGCCGATCACGTGCAGCAGCGTCGTCTTGCCTGACCCCGAGGGCCCGACGATCGCCACCAGCTCGCCCTCCTCGACGGCGAGGCTCACATCGCGCAGCGCGAAGATCGGAGCCCCACCCACCCCGGCGCCGTAGGTCTTGCTCACGTCTCGCAGCTCGAGCACCGGCGGCGCGTCGGCCAGTGCCCCGCCGAGCGAGACGGCTGCGCGTCCGAGCGAGACGGCTGCGCGTGGATCGTCGAGCTGGCTCATGTCGAGGGAACCACCACGCGCTGGCCGGCCTCCACGTCGTGCCCGCTGACCCGCACGAGCCCTTCGCCATCGTCGAACAGGCCGAGCGTGACCGCCTCCAGGCGGTGCACGCGACCTTCGACGACCTCCAGCGCGTAGCCGCCGCCGGCCAGCGCGAGCAGCGCGTCGACCGGCACCGTCAGCGCGTCCGGGATGCTTTCGGTGGTGATCGACACGTTCACGGGCGCCTCGTCGAGGTGCCCGCTCGCGCCCGGGTCGCGCAGCGCGACGTCCACTTCGATCGTCGGGCCTCCTTCTTCGCCGTTTTCAGGGCCACCGGATCCACCAGATCCGCCGCCTTCGCCGCCTTTTCCGGAGGGTGCTTTCGCGACGCTTCCGACCGAGCTGACGACGCCCGGCGTCGTTTCGTTGCTCGGCAGCGTGATCGTGACCTGGTCGCCGACCCTGACACTGGACTGCTCGGAGGCGGCGAGCGCGATCGTGACCTGGGGGGTCGTCGAGGTGATGGCGAGCACCGCTCCGGGCGCCACGCTCGCGCCGACGGTGGGCGTCACGCTGGTTACGCGCACGGGCCCCGGCTCGAACACCACCGAGCCCAGCGCCAGCTCGCCGGTCACGCGCGACGAGCTGTACAGCAGCACGACCGGCTGGCCGCTGATCTGGAAGAGGCTCTGCCCGCGGGTGATCACCTGCCCGACCGCAGGCAGCATCGTGAACGTCGAGGCCTGGCCGTACGCGACGGCCGAGGAGCGCGCCGCCGACAGGGCAGCCTCGGCGCTCGCGAGCGTCTTTTCGGCCGCGGCGATCGACGCGCGGTCGCCGTCGAGCTTGATCGCATCGCCGCTCGAGCCCTGCGCATCGCTGGCGACGGTCTGGGCGTCGCTTGCGCACAGGCCTGAGCTCCCGTCACCCGAGGAGGAGCCGGCGGGGATGCCTTCGCCGCTCGGCGAGGCGCCGGCTGATGCGCTTTCCGCCGAGCTGTCGCCCGCGCAGTCCACCAACTCCTTCTCGCGGGCCGCCGTCACCGTCGCCCGTAGTCCCGCGAGCGTCTCGCTGTCAGCCGCAAGCGCGGCACGGGCGCTCTGCAGCATGCCCTGGCCGGTGGCGATCGCCTGCTCAGCCTGTTGCACCGCTGACGGCGGTGTGCCGCTCGGCACACGGATGCTCGACGCGCCCGCATAGCCGAGCGTGGCGTTCACCTGCGTCTGCGACGACAGCGTCCGGCGGGTGACCGTCGCGAGCGAGGTCGGCGTCGCGTTGTCGCCGACGCCGCCCGGCTTGCCCGGGCCGGCGAACGGATCGCTGACGATCACGGCGACGAGGACCGCAACGAGCATGAGCCCGATCCCCGCGAGCGCGATCCGACGCGGCGTCACTAGTGATTGCCGTGCAGGCCGCCGGGGATCAGTGACTGGCACGCTTCCTCGGCCGTGCGGACCTGTGGTGAGCGTGGGTTGACGCCGGCGGTCTTCGGCAGGTGCACGCCGCCGCCGGAGAACGTCGGGTCGGGGAAGCTCGGGATGCCGTGAGAGCGGATGCATGCCGCCGCCTTCAGGTACTGCGACTGTTCCTGGGGGCTTATCTGCGGAGCGGGGCCCCCGCCGGGCCCACCGCCCGGCATCAGCTTGCCGCACACCTGCTGGGCTGACTTGAACTTGGGGTTGCCCCTGACCGAGCTCGCCGGTGCCACCGATCCTCACGCGCACTTCGTTGCCGTTCCCGGAGACCTGCGGTTCGGGGAAGTTGGTGATTCCGTGCGCGCGCATGCACGCGGCGTAAGCCACGGCCTGGCTGCGCGCCTGTGCCACGCCCGATCCTTCGCCGGAGGCGGCCGCGGGCGTGCTCGCCGAGGTGCTCGCAGACGTGCTCGAGCCGAGGTGCGCGACGTCCGAGCTCGGGGAGCTGCCGCCGCAGCCCGCCACGAGCAGCGCGATCGCCGCGAGGCCCGCCGCCGCGATGCCGGCGTGCCCCGCTCGACCCGCTCGGCGCGGCTGGGTCGGTCGCTTTGCGGTTTGCGGCGTTGGCTGCTTTCGTGTCGCTTTCATGTCATCGCTCCTCGCGCGGGCTGGATGCTGCGTGCGAGAGGGTTTGTACGAAACGACCGGTTACACGACGGTGACGGCGGCTGTAACCGCGCTGTAACCGAAAATGCGCCACGCTCACTGGTCGATGCGCGTACTGCTGGTCGAGGATCACGTCGAGCTGGCCGAGACGGTCGCCACGGGTCTGCGCCGGGAGGGGATGGCCGTGGACGTGGCGTTCGACGGGCACGACGCGCTCGCGCACCTGGCGCTGATCGACTACGACGTGCTCGTGCTGGACCGCGATCTTCCGGGGGTGCACGGCGATCAGATCTGTCGCTCGCTCGTCGCCGAGGGCCGCGAGGGACGGATCCTGATGCTGACAGCCGCCGGCTCGATCGAAGACAGGGTCGACGGTCTCAGCCTCGGCGCGGACGACTACCTGCCCAAGCCGTTCGCGTTCGCAGAGCTCGTCGCCAGGGTGCGGGCGCTCGCACGGCGTGCGGGCACGCCGCTACCGCCGGCGCTCTCCCACGGCGATCTGCGCCTCGATCCGGCGCATCGGCTGGCCACGCGCGACGGGCAGCGTCTGGCGCTCAGCCCGAAGGAGTTCGCGTTGCTCGAGTATCTGCTCGGCGCGGAAGGCCGCGTGGTCTCCTCCGAGGAGCTGCTGCAGCGGGTGTGGGACGAGAACGCCGACCCGTTCACCACGACCGTCAAGGTCACGATCAGGCGCCTGCGGACCAAGCTCGGCGAGCCGCCGCTGATCGAGACGGTGCCCCACGGCGGCTACCGGATCTGAGTGCGCTCATGAGCGCTCCCAACACGCTTCAGGCGACGGCCGGCGATCTGCGATCGCCTCGGCGGCTGCGGCGCCGGCGCCGGCTGCGCCTTCCCCGCCGCACGATCCGCCTGCGTCTCGCCGTCCTCTACGGCGGCGTCTTTCTGATCCTGGGAACGCTGCTGCTGGGGCTCGTCCTGCTGTCCGTGCGCGTCTCCACGCACAGCTCCGTCGTCTCCGCGCAGGGGGCGGTGGAGCGACTTGTCGAACGCCATCACGGCGCGGCGCCGCCGCCGGGATCGACGCTCGCGCCCGTGCCCGAAAGCCCCGCAACCCAGCGCGAACTCGTCCAGGCCCATCGGCTCGGGGCGGTGGCGCTCAACGCCAGCAACACCGTCCTGCATCAGCTGTTGCTGTTCTCGCTCATCGCCCTGGCGATCATGGTGGTCGCGTCGATGGCGCTTGGCTGGCTGCTCGCCGGGCGGGTGCTGCGCCCCCTGCAGACGATCACGACCGCGGCGCGCGAGCTCTCCGCATCCAGCCTGCACGAGCGCCTCGCGCTCGCCGGCCCCGACGACGAGCTGCGCGAGCTCGGCGACACCTTCGACGAGCTGCTCGGGCGCCTGGAGGCCTCGTTCGAGTCCCAGCGCCAGTTCGTCGCCAACGCCTCGCACGAGCTGCGCACACCGCTCACCCTGGAGCGCGCAATCCTCGAGGTGACGCTCGCCGACCCCGACGCCAGCAGCGCCTCGCTGCGCGCGGCGTGTGAGCGCGTGCTCGCGATCGGCGAACAGCAGGAGCGGATGATCGATGCTTTGCTGGCGCTGGCGCGCAGCGAGCGCGGCTTGGAGCGCCGCGAGCCGCTGCTGCTCGATGCGCTAACCGGCGAGGTTCTGCGTGAGCGCCGCGAGGAGATCGCCCGGCGCGGCCTGCGCCTGGACGCCAAGCTGGAGCGCGCCCCAACCAGCGGCGATCCCCGCCTGATCGAACGCCTCGTCGCGAACCTCCTCGACAACGCCATCCGCCACAACGTGGCCGACGGCTGGGTCGCGGTCACGACCGCGACCGAGGCCGGGGCGGCGGTGCTGACGGCCGCCAACAGCGGACCCGTGATCGCCCCCGAGGAGGTCGAGCGTCTGCTGCAGCCCTTCCGCCGGCTTGGCGCCGATCGCGTCGGACGCCGCGATGGTCACGGCCTCGGCCTGTCGATCGTCGCCGCCGTCGCAACAGCGCACGGGGCGACGCTCAGGGTGCACGCCCAACCCGACGGCGGTCTGCGGGCCGAGGTGCGCTTCGCCCGCTGAGCGCTCGGCCGGGTCGTGGACTCAGCTTGCCTGCAGCCACCGCCGCCACGGCAGCTCCTCGCCCGCGCGCGCGAGCTCGGCGCGGTTCGGGGGCGAGGACCCGGGAGAGCGTGTGCACCTCGACCTCGCCGACGCCGCGCGATCGTCTCGCGGTTGGAGCGCTCGATCACCGAGGGCTCCGCCGGCCACGGCGTGAGCACGACCGCGCGCACGTCCAGTCCGGTCGCGCGCGCGGCTTGCAGCGTCAGCAGCGTGTGGTTGATCGTGCCCAGGCCCGGGCGCGCGGCGATCAGCACCGGCAGCCCGAGCGCGACCGCGAGGTCGCACACGCTGTAGCTCTGCGCGCAGCGGCACCAGCAGCCCGCCGACGCCCTCCACGACCAGCGTCCGCCCGCGTGCGCGGCCCGCCCGTGCCCCCGCCACGAGCCGCAGCCGGGTCGATCCGCTCTCCCGCCAGCTCCGCCGCCAGGTGCGGCGAGACCGCCGGGCCGAAGCGCAGCGGCGAGACCTCCTCGGGCGCCATCCCCGCGGCCGCCGCCGAGCAGCTCGTGGTCGGCGGGCCAGCTGCCGCGTGCCGTGATTTCGTCCTCGTCCTCGAGGCCCGTCACCACCGGCTTGTACGCGCGCACCGGCTCGCCCGCCGCCGCCATCGCCGCCAGCAGCGCCGCGCTCAGCACTGTCTTGCCGACGCCCGTGTCGGTCGCCGTTACGAACAGCCCGCGCATGTCCGGCGCCAGCGTCAGACGGGCTAGGCCGCGCGGACGCTGTGGAGCTCGCGCTCGAAGTCGAACGGGGCGCTCGACTCGGCGAACGCCGGTACTGCGGAGGAGGGCGCCTCGACGGCGCGCTCGAGCTCAGCGGCGGCCGGCGCGGCTTCGGCCGCTGGAACCTGAGCGTCGTTCCGCATCGCGCTCGAGGTCGAACGGCGCGAGCGCCGCGGACCTCGTTCGGCGTCCGACGCGCACGGTCGCGACCGCCGTGCCAGCTCCATGTACGCCAGCTCGCGCTCGCTCGCTCGCCGCGCTCGCGCTCGGCTAGCGCCGGCGCCAGCGACGCCGGGCTCGAGCCCGATCGCGCGCGCGGCCGTCGCCGAACACCTTCGCCGCCATCTCGCAGCTCCGACGCCGTGTGCGAGGCCATCGCCGTCAGGCGCAGCCGCGAGGAGCCCGCCGGCACCGTCGGCGGGCGGATTCGCCTGCGCGAACACGCCGCGCTCGAGCGCCTCCTGGCACAGGCGCATCGCCGCGTCGCTCCTCGCCCACGATCAGCGGCACGATCTGCATCTCCGCTGTCCGCCACCGGGAAGCCCTCCGCGGCGAGCGCGCGGCGCAGGACGCGCGCGTTCGAGCGCAGCCGCTGCACGCGCTGCGGGCGCTCGCGCAGCAGCGCCAGCGCCGCCAGCGCGCCCGCGACCGCCGGCGGCGACGGCGCCGTCGAGAAGATCAGCGGGCGCGCCGTGTTGATCAGGTAGCGGATCATCTCCGCGCTCGCGCACACGTACGCGCCGTAGGAGCCGAGCGCCTTGCCGAGCGTTCCCACGACCACGTCGATCTCGCCCTCCAGGCCCGCCTCGGCGACCGCGCCGCGCCCGCCCGGGCCGAGGTTGCCGGTCGCGTGCGCCTCGTCGACCACGCACGCGCGCGCCGTGCATGTCCGCGAGCTCCGCGATCGCCGCCAGCGGCGCGACGTCGCCGTCCATCGAGAACACCGAGTCGGTCACGATCAGCCGCCGCGCCGAGCCGTCGCGGCGCGCCGTGCCGGCGCATGCTCCAGTCGAGGTGCTCGACGTCGCGGTGGCGGTACACGACCACCTCCGCGCGCGACAGGCGGCAGCCGTCGATGATCGACGCGTGGTTGAGCTCGTCCGAGAAGACCGTGTCGCCGCGACCCGCCAGCGCGCCGATCACGCCGATGTTCGCCAGGTAGCCCGAGCCGAACAGCAGGCACGCCTCGCTGCCCTCGAAGTCCGCCAGCCGCTCCTCCAGGCGCCGGTGGATCGTCATCGTGCCCGACACCAGCCGCGACGCGCCCGCGCCGACGCCCCAGCGCATCGCCGCGTCCGCCGCCGCCTCGCGCACGCGCGGGTGGTCGGCCAGCCCGAGGTAGTTGTTCGAGCACAGCAGCAGCACCGGCTTGCCGTCGATCAGCACCGTCGGTCCCTGCGGCCCGCTGACCAGGCGCAGGCGGCGGGTGAGACCGAGTCGCTCCAGCTCCTCCAGGCGCTGCTCGATCTCGCTCATCCGCGTCCGCCCCTTGGTGTTCTCAGCCGACCGGCACCCTGTTCGGAGCGCCGTCCGGCCGCGGCGGAGCCGCGCGCTTGGCGCGGTAGCGCAGCTGCGTCGACGGGTCCCACAGGCGCACGTCGAGCTCGAGCCGCGTCCGTCGGCCTACGCCGCGCGTCGCGCACCTGCGCGCATCACGTCCGGCGTCTCGCCCGCGAGCCAGCCCGAGCGGTTGTCCGGGCGCGGGTTGGCGGCGTTGTCCGGCTGGCGCGCGACGTTCAGCCCCAGCTCCTCGAACATCGCCCGGTCGGTCTCCGGCTCGTTGCCGAGCGTCGTCAGGAAGTTGCCCATCATCACGCCGTTGATCCCCGCCTTCACCGCCAGCTGCTGCAGCTCCGCGAGGTTCTCCACGCGCCCGCCGCACAGCCGGAACAGCGCTTCCGGGAGGATCAGCCGGAAGATCGCGATCCACTTGACCGCCTCCCACGGGTCCATGTACTCGCGGTCGCCGAACTTCGTGCCCGGGCGCGGGTTGAGCATGTTGATCGGCACGCTCGTCGGGTCGATCGCCGCCAGCTCGAACGCCATCTCCACGCGCTGCTCGCGCGTCTCGCCGAGGTTCAGGATGCCGCCGACGCACGTCTCGAGCCCCGCCTCGCGGACCGCGTCGATCGTGCGCAGCCGGCCCTCGTAGCGGACCGTGCTCGTCACCTCGTGTAGTAGCTGTGCGCCGTCTCGACGTTGTGGTGCACGCGCTGGATGCCCGCCTCGCGCAGCGCCTTCGCGCGCTCCGCCGAGATGTGCCCGACCGACGCGCAGCGCTTGAGGTTCGTCTGCTCGGAGACCAGCCGCACGCCCTCCAGGTACTTCTCGAAGTCGCGCTTCGAGAGCCCCTGGCCCTGCGTGACCATGCAGAAGCGGTGCGCGCCCGCCGCCTCCGCCGCGCGCGCGTGCTCGAGGATCTGCTCGGGCTCCATCATCGCGTGCATCGGCGTCTCCGCGTCCGCGAAGCGCGACTGCGCGCAGAAGCCGCAGTCCTCGGCGCAGCCGCCCGACTTGGCGTTCACCAGCGAGCACATGTCGGTCGAGTCCGCGAAGCGCTCCACGCGCGCCTCCCACGCGCGCTCGATCAGCGCCTCGATCTGCGCGTGATCCTCGATCTCGCCGAGCGCCAGAGCGCTTCCTCGCGTGTGATCAGCGGCGCCACCGAGAGCAAACCGTATGCGGTGTGGCGGACGGCTATTTCTGCTCGCTGTTCACTGCTCGCCGACGGGCATTCGCCGCACCGCTCAGCGGACGGCTACTCGCCGCGCCAGCGCGGGGTGCGCCGCTCCGCGAACGCGCGCATCCCCTCGCGCAGGTCCCGCGAGGCGAACGACGCGCGGCGCAGCTCGATCAGCTCCGCTTCCACGTCCGCCGGCAGCTCGCCCTCGGCCGCAGCAGCGCCGCGATCACGCGCTTGTTGCCCGTCTGCGACAGCGGCGCGTTGCCCGCCAGCTCGCCCGCCAGCGTCGAGCGTCATCGCCTCCAGCTCCTCGCGCCGCCGCCACGCGGTTGACCAGGCCCCACGCGAGCGCCGTCGGCGCGTCGATGTAGCTGCCCAGCAGGAACAGCTCGCGCGTGCGCGCCGCGCCGATCGCGTCGATGAAGCGGCGCAGCCCCGTGTGCGAGTACACCAGCCCGAGCTTCGCCGGCGGCATGCCCAGCTTGATGCCCGCCTGCGCCACGCGCAGGTCGCACGCCAGCGCCAGCTCCAGGCCGCCGCCGATCGTGTGGCCCGGCAGCGCCGCCAGCGTCGGGTACGGGAACGCCTCGAGCGCGTCGATCGCCTGCGTGAACGGGTGCGCCACCAGGCGCTCGGCCCGCTCTTCGAACTCCTCGTCGGGGATCTCGCCGATGTCGTAGCCGGCCGAGAACATCCCGTGCGCGCCCGTCACGATCACGCAGCGCGCGCTGCGAGCCCGCCGCGCGACAGCTCCTCGAGCGTCGCGCTGATCGCGTCGAGGATCGGGTGGTCGAGCGCGTTGCGCTTGGCCGGGTTGGAGATCGTCAGGCGGAGCACCCCGTCCGCCGGCTCGTCGACCAGCAGCTTGCCGTCGGCCAGCTCGCGTGGGGGCGCTCGAGGCACGGGCGACAGGCTAGACGAGCGCGAGCGATCGGGCAAGCGGACCGGGCTGAGCTCTCGAGCACGACCAGCGTGTCGCCCTCGTTGACCGCCTGGCCCTCCTCGCAGCGGATCTCCGTCGACCGTGCCCGCGTCTTCCGCCTCCACCGGCATCTCCATCTTCATCGACTCGAGGATCGCGACCGTGTCGCCCTCCTCGATGGTGTCGCCCACCGCGCACTCGATTTTCCATACCGTGCCCGTGATATGAGCCTCGATGTCAGTCATTCGATCCTCCACACGCCGCTCGCCAGCGTTCCGCCAGGGACAATGGGAGAAGCACAATAGACCGCGCCGCCGACCGATCCGCGCGCCCGTCGCGCGTCGTCCTCGTCGCCGCCCACAACGAGGCCGAGCGCATCGCCGCGACGCTCGCCGCGCTCGCCGCGCGCGTTTCCCGGCGCGCCCATCTGGGTCGCCGACGACGGCTCCGCGCGACGCCACGCGCCGCCAGATCGCGCGCGTCACGCCGGCGCGCGCGTCGTGCGCAGCGCGCGGGTGATCGGCAAGGGCGCGCGCCGTCACCCGCGCCGCCCGCGAGGCGCTGCGCGATGCGACGCGCCCGCGGACGAGCCTGTCGGGCCGCCCGCCATCACAGCTCAAATCGGTCTTCGTCCTCTGCGACGGCGATCTCGGCGACTCCGCCGGCGAGCTCGTCGCGCTCGCCGACGCGGTCGCGCGCGGCGACGCGGACATCGCCGTCGGCGCCTTCGCCACGCGCGTCGGCGGCGGCTTCGGGCTCGCGCTCGGCGTTCGCGCGCTGGGCCATTCGCCGGCGCTGCGGCCTGCAGACCCGCGCGCCGATCTCCGGGCAGCGGGCGCTCAGCGAGCAGGCGCTGCGCGACGTGCTGCCGTTCGCCGCACGGCTTCGGCATGGAGATCGGCATGACGATCGACGCCGTCCGCGCCGGGCATCGCGTGCTCGAGATCGAGCTCGACCTCGCCCACCGCGCCAGCGGGCGCACGCTCGCCGGCTTCGCCCACCGCGCCCGCCAGCTCGCTCGACTTCGTGCGCGTGTACGTCTCGCGCCGGCGCTAAGCGTCTCCGTGCCCTGCGAGCGCTCGCACGGCCGCACTCCGGGCACTCGCGCGTAAGCTCGCGACGCTCGCGCGTAACCTTGGCGCGCGCGAGACGTACAGCGTGCGATGAGCGATCTCGCCCCCATGCGCGAGCAGGTCTACACCGACCCGCGACCCAAGGAGCACTTCGACCGCTTCCACGCGCGCTCGCGCACGCGCGAACCCGATTGGGCGTACGAGCTCACGCGCGTGCTCACCTCGCTGTACGCCTACACGTTCCTGCGCGCCCGCGCGATCTCCGTCGAGAAGGTGCCCGGCCGCGGCGCCGTGATCCTCGCGCCCAACCACTTCTCGTTCATGGACCACTTCCTGATGGGCTGCTACATCCGCCGCAAGGTGCGCTTCATGGCCAAGTCGCAGCTGTTCAAACGGCCCATGCAGTTCATCTACACCCACGGCGGCGTGTTCCCCGTGCGCCGCGGCGCGCGCGACGAGGAGACGTTCATCACCGCCCGCTCGATCCTCGACGCGCGGCGGCGCCATCACCATGTACTGCGAGGGCGGGCGCTCGCGCACCGGCAAAGTCGCCGAGCAGGCCAAGCGCGGGATCGGGCGCCTCGCGCTCGAGACCGGCGCGCCGGTCGTGCCGATCGCGATCTACGGCTCCTCGCACATCCGCAACTGGAAGCGCCTGCAGTTCCCCAAGGTCACCGTCCAGTACGGCGACGCCATGCGCTGGGAGCCGATCGAGGACCCCACGCGCGAGCAGCAGCAGGCGGTCGCCGACCAGATCCTCGTCCGAGATCCGCCGCCTGTACGCCGGCCTCGAAGAGCACGGCCGCAAGGGCATCCTGCGGCGCGTGCGCGAGCAGCGCCGCGCCGAGCGCCGCGCGCCCGAGGGCGCCGCCGTCGCCTGACGCGCGCGAGCCGTCGGCGTCGTCGCCTAGGGTTCGCGCAGATGACGTCGCGACGAGGCATCCACAAGGAACATGCAGTCTCGGCTTGACGTCGGCGGCGTGATCCGCCGCGTGTTCGACATCTACGTCGACCAGGCGTCCGTGCTGATGCCCGCCGCGGCCGTCGTGTTCGTGTTCACCGGCATCATCGCCGCGCTGCTCGTCGTCGCCAGCCCCGGGCTCGCGCTCGTCGCGTTGCTCATCGACCTCGTCGCCGGCACGCTCTTCACCGGCATGGTCGTCGAGCTCGTCGCCGACGTCCAGGACGGCCGGCGCGACGCCAGCCCCGGGCAGCTGCTGCGGGCCGCCACGCCCGTGCTCGGCCAGCTGATCCTCGTCGGCATCGTCGCCGGCATCGGCATCGTCGTCGGCTTCTTCCTGATCATCGTCCCCGGCCTGATCCTGATCACCATCTGGTCGGTCGCCGCGCCCGTCGTCGTGCTCGAGCGCCCCGCGCGTGCTCGCCGCGCTCGCGCGCAGCCGCGAGCTCGTGCGCGGCAACGGCTGGCAGGTGTTCGGCGTGATCCTCGTGCTCTACATCCTCGTCGGCGTCGTCTCGCTTCATCATCGAGGGCAGTCGCCGAATCCGCCGGCTCCGGCGTCGGCATCGTCGTCAGGGTGATCGTCGGCGTGCTCACCGCGCCGCTCGTCCGCGCTCGCCGCCGCCGTCCTGTACTTCGAGCTGCGCGGGGCGCGCGTCGCCGGCGACGCGCCCGGCGCGGGCCCGGGTCCCGTCGGCCCGGAGGTCCTGAGGGGCCTGGAGGGCCGAGCGCCGGAGACTCCGACGCGGAGCGTGCCTTCGGAGGCTGACGCCGGGCATTAGGGTGCTGCGCGGTGCCCATGTCCACGATCGCCGCATCCCAGCTGCTGCGCCCGGGTCTGCTGCAGGGGGTCTCGATCCTGCTCGCCGGCGGGTGCCCGCGCGGCAGGCGACGGGCGGGCTGCGCCCTTCGCGCCTGCCGTCCGCGATGCGTGCGCCGCGCTCGGGGCGCGTGTAAGCGAGTGCGCGCTATTCGGCACCGCCGGCGCGGCCGCTCGATGAGAATGCGCCTTGACGAGGTCGCCGAGGGGGCCCTCGCGCAGATGGGGGGCCTCGACCTGCTCGTCGTCGACGGCGCCGGCCTGTTCGCACGCGCTGGCGAGGGGGGTACGCGCGAGGCGCTGCGTAACGTGTCTTGACGCGAGCTGGAACGTCACACGCGCGGTCGCCAACCGCGCGTTCCTGCCTGAGGGCCGCGGTGGGCGGATCGTCTACCTTGCGCCGCCGCCCGACGCCGGCGAGCACGCCGACGCGGCGCGCGCCGGTCTCGAGAACCTCGCCCGCACGCTCTCGATCGAGTGGGCGCGCCACGCGGTCACCACCGTCGCGATCGCCCCGGGCGCGGCGAACACTGTGGGCGCGGCGAACGCGCCGGGCGAGGTGGCCGCGCTGACCGCCTACCTCGCCTCGCCCGCCGGCGCCTACTTCTCGGGCTGCCTGCTCGATCTCCGGGGTCCGATCGCCGCTGACAGATAGGGCGGCGGCGGGGGTGATGTCTCCGTTTCCCTGAACGTTCGATCCGGGAATCATTACAACTTGTAACGATCTCGAAAAGAGACGCGCACACGCCACGCGTCAGCCGGTCATCCCGCCGAACAGCCCGCCGGTGACGTGCAGCGTCTGGCCGTGCACGTAGTTGGACCACGGCGAGCACAGGAAGAACACGCCGCCGGCGGCCTCCTCGGGTGTCGCGGGGCGGCCGAGCGGGATCAGCATCGAGGCCATCTGGCGCATCTGCTCGGGGATGCCCAGCTGGATCTTCTCGCCGTCCTTCTCCATCGTGTTCTCGTCGACCTTCGCCTGGGTGAGGCGCGTGTCGATGAAGCCGAACGCGACCGCGTTGACGTTGACTTTGAACTGGCCCCACTCCTTGGCGACGGTTTTCGTGAGGCCGACGACGCCGGCCTTGCCGGAGGAGTAGTTGGCCTGGCCGGCGTTGCCGAAGGTGCCCGACGTCGAGGAGATGTTGACGATCTTGCGGAACACCTCCTTGCCTTCCTCGCGCTCTTTCTTGGCCGGCTCGCGCAGGTGCGGCGCGGCGGCGCGGATCACGCGGAAGGGGACGACCGTGTGGATGTCGAGCATCGCCTGGAAGTGCTCGTCGGACATCTTGTGGATCGGAGCGTCGAGCGTGTAGCCGGCGTTGTTGACGATGATGTCGATCTTGCCGAACGAGTCGATCGCCTTCTGCACGAGCTGATCGGCCGCGCCCGGCTTGGTCAGGTCGCCGGCGAACACCGCCGTCTCGCCGTCGATCTCCGCGGCCGCCTGCTCGGCGACGTCGCCGTCGAGGTCGTTGATCAGCACCTGCGCGCCCTGCGCGACGAGCAGCTCCGCGGTGGCGCGTCCGATTCCGCGCGCCGAGCCCGTGACGATCGCCGATTTGCCGTCGAGTACTCCCATAGCCGTTAGGTCTCCTTCTCGTGGTCGGGGACCGGAAGTTATATACGGCCGTTGCAGCTCTCGCAGACCTCCGGCGGGATCACGCCGGCGCGCATCAGCAACGCGAACGCCCTGCAGCCCAGGCAGATCCCAAACGCCGACTCCAGTGTGGCGGCCAGCACGAGCGCGCCGAGGACCGCGTATGCGGCGGTGTCCAGCGCGAACGCGTAGAACAGCAACGCGGCGCTCAGCGAGAACACGAGCCCTATGAACTGCGCGAAGCGCTTCGGCGGTCCGGCGACCAGGCGCGGCCCCCACGGCAGTCGCGGCACGACGACGCGGGTGGCCAGCAACGCGAGCGGGCTGAAGCGAGGGCCGGAGAGGACGCGCAGCAGGAATCCGACGGCCAGCAGGATCGACAGCCACGGCACCTGTAGCGCGAGCGCAAGCGCTGCGATCAGCACCACGCCGGAGGCAGTCACGCGCGCGGCCACCTCGTTGACGGGGTTGGGGAAGGAGATGAACGAGCTCATCGGCAGACCGTCACGAACGGTATTCGAACGCGGGAAAGATTATCACAAGATCAGTGAACTTTGTCTACAATGACGTTGAGATGATCTTCCATCAGGTCCTCTACGACGATCTCGGCTGCGCCTCTTACTTCCTGGCGGACGGCGGCCAGGCGGTCGTCGTCGACGCCCGCTGGGACGTCGACGTGTACGTGGAGCTGGCCGCGGCGGAGCACGTGCGGATCGCGCACGTGCTGGACACCCACCAGCACGCCGACCACGTCTCCGGCCGCGAGCGCCTGGCGGCGCTGACCGGCGCGCGCACCGAGATCGCGGCGGGCGATGAGATCGAGGTGGGAGCCCTGCGCCTGCGGGCACTGGCGACGCCCGGGCATCGACCCGAGCATCTGTCGATCGTCGTCAGCGACCTGTCGCGTGGTGAGGATCCGTGGCTGGTGCTCGCCGGCGACTCGCTGCTGGTCGGCGATCTCGCGCGTCCGGATCTCGCCGTCGAGGCGCGTACCGGCGCGCGCGATCTGCATAGGACCCTGCGCGAGCTGCTGCGGCTGGGCGACGGCGTGGAGCTGTGGCCGGCGCACGTCGGCGGATCGCTGTGCGGTGGCGCTCGCCTGAGCGGCAAGACGAGCTCGACGATCGGCTACGAGCGGGCGCACAACCCGCTGCTGGCCGTCGAGGAGGCGCAGTTCGCGGACGAGCTGTTGCGCGAGCTGCCGCCGCGCCCGCCGAACATCGAGCGCGTGGTGGGCCTCAACCGCGCTCGCACGGCGAGCGCTCCGCCGCCGCCCGCGGATCTCGAGCTGAGCGCGTTGCTCGACGAGATCGCCGCGGGCGCGCGTGTCGTCGACGGGCGCGCCCCCGACGCCTTCGATGCCGGGCACCTGCCCGGCGCGATCAACCTGCCGGCGGGCCGCGCGCGCGGTACGCGTGCGGGCTGGGTGCTGAGACCCGAGGACCGGCTGGTCGTGGTCGACTCCGATCGCGACAGCGCGCGGGCGCTGGCGAGGACGCTGAACGCCGTGGGGTTGTGGGGCGTGGTCGGCCTCGCCGCGGGCGAGCCCGAGCGCTGGCTGGAGCGCGGCCTGGAGGTGCGGCGAGCCTCGAGCCTGGACGTCGCGACGCTCGTCGAGCGGCTGCGTCGCGATGAGATCCAGCTGATCGACGTGCGCGAGCGCGGCGAGTGGCGCCGTGGCCACGTGGCCGGATCGCGCAGCGTGCCCCTGCACCGCCTGGCCGACCCCAACGCGCTCGCATCCTCGCGCACGTCCGGCTCGCTCGCGGTCGCGTGCGCCGGCGGTATGCGCGCGGCCTTCGCCGCGAGCGTGATCCGCCGCTGGGGGCACGCGGAGGTGGTGCGCGTCGCCGGCGGCGGCGTGGGCGATCTGCCCAGGCACGGCGTCGCGCTGACGCGGGGCGAGTGACAACGCGTTCTGAGCGCCCCGGCGCTCAGCGGATGATGACGCCGAAGTCCTGCGTGTAGATCGCGCCCGGCTGGCCGTGGGCGAGCGAGGCGGGCGGATGCGGCGAGACGCCGATGCCGGTTTCGCGGTAGCGGCGGTCGAGGATGTTCGCGCGGTGCCCGGGAGAGGCCATCCACGCGGCGACGATCGCGCGCGGCGTCGCCAGGCCAAGCGTCCCCCACGCGATGTTCTCGCCGACTTCGTAGCCGACGTGCGAGCTGGAGATGTAGCCGACGGCGCGCAGGCGCGCGAGCGGCGTCCTCCACCGGCCCGCCCGGCCCGACGTGTTCGAAGTAGTCGCCGAAGGCCATGCTCTCGGTGTGCGCCTGGGCGGCGCGGCGCAGGCGTCGGTTGGGCCGCAGCGGACGCTCGCCGTGGGCGCGCCGTTCGCGGTTGATCAGGCACAGGGTGGCGGCGCGGATGAGCCTCAGTTCGTCGCGGTTGGCCTCAGCTCGGTGTTCTGGCACGTGCTGTGCGCGGCGGCGCTCGCGTGGTGCCCGTGCGCCTGGGAGGCCAATGCCGGGCTGGCGGCGATCGTCGCGAACGCGCCGACACAGGCGGCGAGGGCGGCGGCTGTCGAGGCAGCCGAGGAGAGGAGACGAGGGCGGGCCACGTCGGACGCATCGGACCGTCAGGCGCGCTCGTGAGCGCTGCAAGAAACCTTTGGACGGGTGTTCGAGCGGGCGTCGTGAAGGCCCGCGCACGCGCTTCGGTCGGGCCGCTACAACCCGAGCACGCGCCCGAGGATCTCGCGCATGATCTCGTCGCTGCCGCCGCCGATCGGGCCGAGGCGCGCGTCGCGGGCGGCGCGCTCGATCCAGTACTCGCGCATGTAGCCGGCGCCGCCGTGGATCTGCAGGCAGGCGTCCATCAGCTCGAAGGACGCGCGCTGGGTGAGCAGCTTGGCCATCGTGACCTCCTTGAGCGGCTCCTCGCCGGCGACGAAGCGGCGCAGCGCGTCGTAGGTGACGCAGCGGCAGGTGTACACGGAGGTGGCGAGGTCGGCGAGCTTGTGGCGGATCGCCTGGTGGCCCGACAGCGGGCGTCCGAACGTCTGGCGCTCGCGCGCGAACTGCGCGGTGCGCTCCCACGCGAGCGTCATCGCGCCGACCGCGCCCAGCGCCATCGCCAGTCGCTCCCACTGGAAGTTGGCCATGATCAGCTTGAAGCCCTCGTTCAGCTCGCCCGAGCAGGTTCTCCTCGGGCACGAACACGTCCTGGAAGCTGATCGTGGCGGTGTCCGAGGCGTGCCAGCCGAGCTTCTCGAGCTTCGAGGAGCTGACGCCCTCGCCGCGGTCGACGATCAGGAACGAGATGCCGTGGTGGCCGCCCTCCTGCGGTGGTCTTGACGGCGGTGACGATGAAGTGCGCGCGCACGCCGTTGGTGATGTAGGTCTTCTCGCCGTTGACCACCCAGCCGCCGTCCACGCGCTCGGCGCGGGTGGTGATGCGCGGCGACGTCAGAGCCGGCGCCCGGCTCGGTGATGCCGAGCGCGCCGATCTTCTCGCCGCGGATCGCCGGCACGAGGTAGCGCTGCTTCTGCTCCTCGGTGCCGAACTTCCAGATCGGCGGCGTGGCGATGTTGATGTGCGCGCCGATGCCCGCGGCCGTGCCGCCCGGAGCCGGCGCGCGCCATCTCCTCGCACAGCACCGCCTCGTGCAGGTAGTCGCCGCCCTGCCCGCCGTAGGACTCCGGGTACTTCAGCCCCAAGCAGGCCCTGGCGCGGCGAGCTTCGGGAACGACCTCGTCGGGGAACCAGCGCTCGTCCTCCCACTGCTGCGCGTGCGGCGCGAGCTCGCGGTCGATGAAGCCGCGGATCGACTGTCGCAGCTCTTCGTGCTCGTCGGAGAAGGGGGGAGTGGATGGTGTCATCGGACTCGACAGGATGTGTTGTTATGCCCGATGCTTGCTCAGTCAGGCTATATTGATTGCGTGCGTCAGGACAACATTGGATATCGACGAGGATATGCTCGCGAAAGCCAGGGAGATACTGGGCGACTCGCGGCGTAAAGGACACGGTCGACGAGGCGCTGCGCGAGGTCGTTCGCCGTGAGGCGGGCAAACGACTGATGACGTGGTGCAAGGAGAACGAGGACCTGCGCAACCCCGAGATCATGGAACGCGCGTGGCCGCGCCCACCCATCTCGTAGACACCAGCGTCATCGCGCGTGCGCACAAGCCGCCCGTCGCCGCTGCGTTCGAACCGAAGGTTCTCGGCGGCCTCGTTGCGAGCTGCTCGATCACCGACCTCGAGCAGTTGTTCAGTGCGCGCAATGGCGACGAGCATCGAGCACAGCGAGCGCGACATCGGGTTGCGCTACGTGCGCGTTCCGCTCGACCAGCGGACCTTCGACCGTGCCGTCGAAGTCCAAGGGCTGCTCGCGGAGAAGGCTCAGCATCGCGCGGCGAGCATCCCCGACCTGATCGTCGCAGCCGCTGCCGAGCGGGCCGGGCTCACGCGTCCTGCACTACGACGCCGACTTCGAGCTGATCGCGGCCGTCACGGGGCAGCAGACCGAGTGGGTGGTGCCACGCGGCTCCGTCGACTGAAGGGACGTGGGCGAGGGCTGTCGTCCCGGTCGGCGCATGCGCCGCACCGGCGAGCCGCACATGTGCGGCTTCGAGCCAGGACCGCATGCGGTCCTGTCGGCCATGCCGCATGCGGCATGGCCCTCGGCTCCTCGACCGGAGCACGCGGTGTGACTCCAGTGTCACAGCCCGTACGAGCGGCCGATGACGTCGAGCATGATCTCGTCGGTGCCCGCGCCGATGCGGTTCAGGCGCATGTCGCGCCACACGCGCTCGACGCCGTACTCGCGCATGTAGCCGGCGCCGCCGTGGATCTGGATGCATTCGTCGGCGACTTCGCACGCGATGCGCGCGGCGTGGAGCTTGGCCATCGAGATCTCGCGCACGGGGTACTCGCCGTTGTTGAAGCGCCACGCGGTCACGTACACCATCTGGCGCGCCGACTCGATTTTCGTGGCCATCTCGGCGAACTTGTGGCGGATCACCTGGAACTTGCCGATTTCGCGGCCGAACGCCTTGCGCTCGTGGGCGTACTGCAGCGTCCTTTCGAAGCATTTCTGCGCGCCCGCGACCCAGCCGGCGGCGCCGATCAGGCGCTCGCCCTGGAGCTCCCACATGATGTGGTAGAAGCCCTTGCCGACCTGGCCGAGCACCGCCGACTCCGGGCACGCGCACGTCCTGGAAGGCGAGCAGCGCGGTGTCGGAGGCGTGCATGCCGAGCTTCTCCAGCTTCTTCTCGCGGATCACGCCCGGCGCGTCCATCGGCACGAGGAACAGCGTGAAGCCGTCGTAGCCGGCGTCCGGGTCGGTCTTCGTCACGAGCACGATCACGTCGGCGCGGTGGCCGTTGGTGATGTACGTCTTCGAGCCGTTGATCACGTAGTCATCGCCGTCCTTGACCGCGCGCGTCTTGATCCCCGACACGTCCGAGCCCGCGTCCGGCTCGGTGATCCCCAGGCACAGGATCTTCTCGCCCTTGATCGCCGGCTCCGCCCACTCGCGCTTCTGCTCCTCGGTGCCGAACGCGAGGATCGGCGGCATCGCCATGTCGGTCTGCACCGCCACGCCCATCGCCAGGCCGCCCGAGTTGGCGTTGCCGATCTCCTCCGCCAGCACCAGCGCGCTGTAGTAGTCGCCGCCCTGGCCCGCCGTACTCGCTCGGGCTTGTCCAGGCCGAGGAAGCCGAGCTCGCCCATGCGCCGGAACACCGAGTCCGGGAACGTCGTCTCCTCCCATTCCTCCGCGTGCGGCGCCAGCTCTTTGATCGCGAAGTTGCGGATCGACTCGCGCAGCTGTTCGTGCTCGTCGGTGAAGATGAAGTGCTTGCGCTGGCTCTTGAAGTCTGGCTTCAGGACGCTCTCGGCGGTGGCGGCCATGGGGGCGATCTCCTTGTTCTGTTGCTTGACAGGTCGTGGCCAGCGGCGCGCCAGCCGCCCGCGCCGCGCTGGCGCTCGGTGCGCCCGCTGCGTCGCGTCTTGGCCCGACAAAGCTATCGCACCACCGCCTCAAAGTAAACAGTAGCGCTACCACTTCGCGCACGCTTGCGGTTCGGACTAGGATGCAGGCATGGCCACCGAGAAGGTCCTCTACGACGTCGCCGACGGCGTCGCGACGATCACGCTCAACGACCCCGACACGCGCAACGCGCTCTCGCCCGAGCTGCTCGGCGGCCTGATCGCGGCGTTCGAGCGCGCGCGCGACGACGCCGACGTGCGCTGCGTGGTGCTCGCGTCCTCGCACGAGAAGACGTTCTCCTCGGGCGCCAGCCTCGGCGGCTTCGGCGCCGACGCGCCGCTCGTCGAGAAGCACTTCGGCTCCGAGCGCTTCGTCGGCCTGTTCAAGCTGATCGGCGCGCTCGGCAAGCCGACCGTGTGCGCCGCACGCGGCCACGTGCTCGCGGGCGCGCTCGGGATCGCGCTCGCGTGCGACCTGATCGTCGCCTCCGACGGCGCCACGTTCGGCACGCCCGAGATCAACGTCGGCACGTTCCCGTTCATGATCATGGCGCTGATCTACCGCAACGTGCCGCGCAAGAAGGCCAACGAGCTGCTGCTGCTGGGCGAGCGCTGGAGCGCCGCCGAGGCGCTCGCGGCGGGCATCGTCAACAGGGTCGTGCCCGACGAGCGAGCTCGACGCGACGGTCGCCGAGTGGGCCGGCAAGCTGGCGGGCAAGTCGCCGGTGATCATGCGCCTCGGCAAGGAGGCGATGCGCCGCCAGCTCGACATGCCGCTCGACGACGCGCTCGACTACCTGCGCGCGCAGCTCAGCCTGGCGCTGTCCACCGAGGACATCGTCGAGGGCGTCACCGCGTTCTTCGAGAAGCGCGAGCCGCAGTGGAAGGGCCGCTGATGAGCCCACGCAAGGCCGCTACCCCGCCCGACGCCGCCGTTGATGCAACGCCCGACGCCGCCGCACCGCCGGATCCCCGCCGAGCGGCTCGCTGCTGCGCCCGCTGGTCGAGGACCTGCGAAGCGCGCCGCGCGCAGCATCCGCCTGGGCGGCGGCGAGGAGAAGATCGCCGCGCAGCACGCGCGCGAGAAGCTGACCGCGCGCGAGCGCATCGCGCTGCTGATCGACGACGAGCACGTTCGTCGAGCTCGGCATCCACGGCCGACCGCACTTCTCCCAGCGCGCGATGGACGGCGTCGACGCGCCCGCGGACGGCGTGATCACCGGCTACGGCAAGGTCAACGGGCGCCTGACGGCGGTGTGCGCGTACGACTTCACGGTGATGGCCGGCTCGATGGGCATGACCGGCGAGCTCAAGGTCACGCGCCTGCGCGAGCTGGCGCTGCGCGAGCGCATCCCGTTCGTGTGGCTGCTCGACTCCGCCGGCGCGCGCGTGCAGGAGGCCGCCGGCGCGATGTTCGCCGGCTCCGGGCACCTGTTCCGCGAGGAGGTCGTGATGAGCGGCGTGATCCCGCAGGTCGCCGCGCTGATGGGCCCGTGCGCGGCCGGCACCGCGTACATCCCCGGCCTCGCCGACTTCGTGCCGATGGTCAAGGGCCGCGGCTCGATGGCGCTCGCGGGCCCGCACCTGGTGCGCGCGGCGATCGGCGAGGACGTCACCCAGGAGGAACTGGGCGGCTCGCGCGTGCACTGCCGCAAGTCGGGCGTCGGCGACATGGAGGTGGCCGACGACGAGCAGTGCATCGAGCGCATCAAGCAGTACCTGTCCTACATGCCCCAGAACTGCGAAGAGCGCGCCGCCCGTGCCGGCCGGTCAGCGACCCGATCGACAGGCGCGAGGAGGAGCTGCTGGACGTGCTGCCGGAGTCCAACCGCAAGCCGTATGACATGTACGAGGTGATCCGCAGGATCGTCGACGACGGCGAGTACTTCGACATGAAGGGCCAGTGGGCGAAGACGATCATCACCTGCTTCGCGCGCTTCGGCGGCCGGCCCGTGGGGATCGTCGCCAACCAGCCCAAGCAGCTCGGGCGGCATCCTCGACAACGACTCCGCCGACAAGGCCGCGCGCTTCGTCAACCTGTGCAACGCGTTCGCGATCCCGCTCGTGTTCATCCAGGACGTGCCCGGCTTCATGGTCGGCACGAAGGTCGAGGCCGAAGGCATCATCCGCCACGGCGCCAAGATGCTCTACGCGGTCGCCAACGCGACCGTGCCGAAGATCACGGTGATCACGCGCAAGGCCTACGGCGCCGGCTACTACGTGATGAACGGCCGCGCGTACGAGCCCGACCTGATCGTCGCCTGGCCGAGCGCGGAGATCAGCGTGATGGGCGCCGAGGGCGTCGTCGAGATCGCCTTCCGCAAACAGGTCGACGCGGCCGAGGACCCCGCGGCGAAGAAGGCCGAGCTGATCGAGGGCTTTCGCAAGATCTTCGACGTGTACGTCGCCGCCGGCAACGACGTGATCGACGACGTGATCGACCCGCGCGAGACGCGCGAGACGATCTGCCGGGCGCTGGAGATGTCCGCAGAACAAGAAGATCGAGCGTCCGTGGAAGCGACAAGGAGTGGTGCCCGTATGAGCCTCGACGATCCCGTCGTCATCACGTGCTCGATCTCGGGCGCGATCGCCAACCGCGAGCAGTGCCCGGCGATCCCGTACACGCCCGCAGGAGTACGCGGCGGAGGCGCGGCGGATCGTGGACGAGGGCGGCGTGCACATCCACATCCACGCGCGCAAACCGGACGGCACGCCGAGCTATGAGATCGAGGACTTCCAGGCGATCACCGACGCGATCCGCGCGGAGGTGGGCGACGCGGCGATCGTCAACTTCTCGACGGGCACGATCGGCGTGCCGGTGGCGAAGCGCATCGAATACCTGCGCGCGTGTCGCCCGGAGGTGGCGGCGCTGAACATGGGCTCGATGAACTACGCGAAGTACTCGAGGTCGAAAAAGCAGTTCGTGTTCAACATGGTCTTCGAGAACCCGTTCGAGGAGATCATCGAGCTGCTGGAGGCGATGAACGAGCTGGGCATCAAACCGGAGCACGAGTGCTTCGACATCGGCCACGTCGGCAGCCTGGCGCCGCTGATCGACATGGGCGTGCTGAAGACGCCGCTGCACGTCGACTGCGTGATGGGCGTCGTCGGCGGCATCCCGCCGACGGCGCGCAACCTGGCGGCGATGGTCGACAACATCCCGGCGCGGTATCGCGACGCGCGACGGGGGCCGGTGGGGTCCGATCCACTGGGGCGTGATCGGGATCTCGCGCGACCAGTGGATGCTGGTCGTCGGCGGCGCTCACGCTCGGCGGCTCGATCCGCGTCGGGCCTGGAGGACAACCTGTACCTGCCAAACGGCGAGATGGCGCGCTCCAACGGCGAGCTGATCGCGAAGGCGCAGGCAGATGACCGAGGACATGGGCCGGCGCCCGGCGAGCGTCGAGGAGGCGCGCGCGATGCTCGCGATCCCGCAGCGCGACGGGAGCGAGCGCGTGAGCCTGCCGCTGGAGGGCATCCGCGTGCTCGACCTCTCGCGCCTGTTGCCGGGCGGCTTCTGCTCGCTGCTGCTGGCGGACTTCGGCGCGGACGTGGTGAAGGTGGAGGACACGGGCATGGGCGACTACATCCGCTGGTCGCCGCCGTATTACGAGGGCGCGCACGACAGCGCGAAGTCGGCGCTGTTCCTGTCGCTGAATCGCAACAAGCGCTCGATCCGCCTGGACCTGAAGAGCGACGGCGGCCGCGAGGCGCTGCTGGCGCTGGTGCGCGACGCGGACGTGGTGCTCGAGTCCTTCCGCCCGGGCGTGCTCGAGCGCCTGGGCGTCGGCTACGAGCGCATGCGCGAGCAGAACCCGGGGATCGTGTACTGCGCGATCTCGGGCTACGGCCAGGACGGCCCCAAACGCGACGCCTCGGGGCACGACATGAACTACCTCGGGCTGATCGGCCTGCTGGGGCTGACGGGCAGCGCGCGGCGGGGAGGGCGGCGGGCCGATGCAGGCGGCGGGCCAGATCGCGGACCTGGGCGGCGGCGCGCTGATGGCGGCGTTCGGGATCATGGCGGCGCTGCGCGAGCGCGACGGCGCGCCGGCGCGGAATGGGGTCCGCCCACCCCGGCTCGGGCGAGGGGCAGCTGGTCGATGTGTCGATGTCCGACGGCGCGCTGTCGTGGCTGGCGATGGTCGCGGCCGCGTACTTCGCCGACGGCGCGGTCCCGCGCCGGGGCGATCTGCCGCTGGCGGGGGCGCTGATCTGCTACCGGCCGTACGAGTGCGCCGACGGCTGGGTGTCGCTGGGGGCGCTCGAGCCGAAGTTCTGGCAGGCGTGGTGCCGCGGCGTCGGCCGCGAGGAGCTGATCGCGATGCAGTTCGAGCGTCCGGGCTCCGACGCGCACGCGCAGGTGCAGGAGATCTTCAAGGGCGCGCACGCGCGCGCAGTGGGAGGCGTTCGCGCGCGAGCACGACTGCTGCCTGGAGCCGGTGCTGGAGCTCGACGAGGCGCTGTCCTCGGAGCTGGTGCGCGAGCGCGAGATGGTCGTCGAGCTCGAGCAGCCGGGCGCCGAGCGGCCCGGTACGCCAGCTGGGCATCCCGGTCAAGCTGAGCGCGCACGCCGGGCGAGCACGCGCGGCTGCCGGGTCCGGCGCTGGGCGAGCACACCGAGGAGGTGCTGCTCGCGGCGGGCTACTCGCAGGAGCAGGTCGCCGAGCTGCTGGCCTCGGGGGCGGCCGCGGCGCCGGCGGCGTCGCAGGCGCGGCAGCGGTCCGTTCCGGGCGTGAGCGCCGAGCCGACGAGCGTGCCGCAGCGTCAGCGACGGCCGCACGCCGGCAGCTGCTGAAGATGAGCGAGCTGGCCGAGCGCTCGGGGGTGAGCGCGGGCACGATCCGCTACTACCTGCGCGAGGGCCTGCTGGGGGGCGGCGAGGACGTCGTGAGGACGAGCCGCAACATGGCCTACTACCCGCCCGAGTACGTGCAGCGGATCGCGCTGATCAAGCGCCTGCAGGAGGAGCGCTTCATGCCGCTGCGCGTGATCCGGAGCGCGCTCGCAGGAGGACCCCGAGCGCGTGCGCGCGCTGATCGAGCTCGAGGATCGGATCCTCGAGCGCGCGGCTGATCAGCGCCGAGGACGGCAGTCGCGTCTCGCGCAAGCTCGTGCAGGAGCGCTACGGCGTGCCGCGCAACGTGCTCGAGCGCCTGGCCGAGATCGGCGTGCTGACGCCCAACCAGCGCGGCTACGACCGCGACGACGTGAAGATCATCGAGGCGATCGCGAGCTTCCGCGCGGGCGGCTACGACGAGGCGCTGGGGTTCACCGTGTACGACACGCTGCGCTACCGCGAGGCGCTCGAGCCGCTCGTCGAGGAGGAGGTGCGGGCGCTGCTCGACCGGCTGGCCGGCGAGGTGGACGTCGAGCGGGCGATGGAGATCGTCGCCGCGGGCGCCGAGCCGCTGCGCGAGCTGATCGGGGCGATGCACTCGAAGCTGCTGCTCGCGGACGCTGCGCCGCCAACGCGGGCGCGGCGGCGACTGAGCGACTCGCGTCGCGCCGGCGGGCGTTATGCTCTGAGCTGTTGACTGACCAGTCAATCTGTTCTGTGGTGAAGGCCCATCGGGAGCTGCGGGCGTGGTGCCCGCGGGAGGGAAGGCGCTTTTGAGGGTCGCGGCAGTCCAGCTGAACTCCACCGCCGACCAGGTCGCGAACATGGCGCACGCGGATCGCCTCACGCGCGCGGCGGCGGCCGACGGCGCGAGGCTGATCGTGCTGCCGGAGAAGTGGACGGCGATGGGCTCGGACGAGGACCTGCGGGCGGGCGCGGAGACGCTCGACGGCGCGGCCGTCGGCTGGGCGCGCGCGATCGCGCGCGAGCTCGGCGTCGACCTCGTCGCGGGCTCGATCCTCGAGCGCGTCCCCGGCCAGGCGAAGCTCGCGAACACCTCCGTGCACGTCGAGCCCCAGCGGCGAGGTGCTCGCGACGCTATCGCAAGATGCACATGTTCGACGTCGAAGTCGGCGGGCGCACCTACCGCGAGTCCGAGCTCGAGGAGCCGGGCGAGGAGATCGTCGTGTCGCAGACCGCCGACGGCGTCGAGCTGGGCCTGTCGATCTGCTACGACCTGCGCTTCCCCGAGCTCTACCGGATCCTCGCGGTGCGCGGCGCGCGCATCGTGGCGCTGCCGGCGGCGTTCACGCTGACGACCACGCGCGACCACTGGGAGGTGCTGGTGCGGGCGCGCGCGATCGAGAACCAGGCGTTCGTGATCGCCGCCAACCAGGTCGGCGAGCACCCCGCCGGCCAGCACTCGGGCGGGCGCTCGATGATCGTCGACCCGTGGGGCGTGGTGCTGGCGCAGGCGCCCGACGGCGAGGGCCACATCGTCGCCGAGCTCGACCTCGAGCGCCAGCTCGAGATCCGCGCGCGCCTGCCCTCGCTCGCCAACCGCCGCCCCGAGGCCTACCGCTGGCCGGTCGAGGAGACCGTATGAGCGCCGGCCGCGCACCGGCTGCCGCGCGCCAAGGCGCCCGACAAGCGCACGGCTGATCCTCGACGCGGCCGTGCGCGTGTTCGCCCGCCAGGGCTTTCACGCCTGCCGCGTGTCGGACATCGCCGACGAGGCCGGCGTCGCCTACGGCCTCGTCTACCACTACTTCGCCTCCAAGGACGAGGTGCTCGACACGCTGTTCCTGGAGCGCTGGAACGTGATGCTCGAGCTGATCCGCGAGGTCGACGGACGCCCGAGGACGATGCCCGTGCGCGACAAGCTCGCGCGCGATCGCGTCGTTCATCATCGACAGCTACCAGCACGACCCCGACCTGATGAAGGTGATCATCGTCGAGGTCACGCGCGCGGCGAACTCGTTCGGCAACACCCACATCGCGACGATCCGCGAGGCCTACGACCTGATCGGCGGGATGATCGCCAAGGCGCAGGCGGAGGGCGTGTTCAAGCCGGAGATCGAAGCGCGCTTCGCCGCGATGGCGTTCTACGGCGCGATCGAGCAGCTGCTCACCGGCTGGATCTTCGGCCTGCTGCCGCAGGGACGACGAGTACTTCGAGCGCGCCAAGTGGCTGGTCGTCGAGACCGTCTGCGGCGGCTGGAGCGGTCGGATGCCGGCGGGTTTCGGCACCCGCCGAATAGACTGGCGCGAGCATGCAGAACGAGATGGTCAAGCGCCTGATGTGGCAGGGCCTGCTGGCGGGCGTGAGCGCGCTGGTGGGCATCGCTCGCCAACCGCGCCGCGGCGACCGTCTGGCGGCGCGTGTTCGACGAGGAGCCGCCCGAGTGAGCGGCCCGCAGCCACCGCCGGCGGGCAGGTCGAACGGGGACGGGCACGGGCACGGAGGAAGCCCAGAACATCGCCGCGGCGATCGCCGAGGTGTCCGAGCGCGCGACGCTGCTCGTGCGCGAGGAGATCGAGCTGGCGAAGGCGGAGATGAGCGAAAAGGCGACGCAAGCTCGCCAAGGGCGCCGTCGTCGGCGTCGCCGCGGGCGTGTTCTTCTTCACCGCGCTCGTGTTCGCGCTCGTCGGGCTGCGCGTGGCTGCTCTACTACTACCTGCCGATCGGCAACGAATTCACGTACTTCTGGGGCTTCTTCGCGATGGCGGTGATCCTCGTGGTGCTCGGTCTGCTCGCCGGGCCTGATCGCCGGCGAAAGCGGTCAAAAAAGGCTCGCCGCCGGTGCCCAGCATGGCGATCGAGGAGGCCCGCAAGATCCGCGAGAGCGTCGGTCCCGGCGCGGCGCGCGGCGACGGCCGCAGCGTCCCGACCGGCGCCGGCGCGGGGGCGGAGCTGATGGCGCAGCGCTCGCCGGCGGAGATCCGCAGCTCGATCGAGGCCAACCGCATGGAGCTCGCGGTGTCGGTGCAGAAGCTGCGCGGCGAAGTCACGCGTCTGACCGACTGGCGCGCGCACGTCGAGCGCCACCGCACGCGAAATCACGGTCGGCGCGGCGGTCGTCGGGCTGATGATCGGCGCGCGCACTGCGCCGTCGCCGCCGCGCGCAGCAGCGGCTGAGCGGGCCTGCACCCTCGACGCCTCGCGTGCGCTGCTGCTGCGCTGATCAGGCCAGCAGCGCGCGCGGGATCGCGCCGACGCCGATCAGGCCGGGGCCGGTGTAGGTGCCGATCACTGGCCCGACCTCGGAGGTGAACACGGGCTCGGAGTCGAAGATCTCGCGGCAGCGGTCGATCAGGCGCTGGGCCTGCTCGGGCGCCTGGATGTGCTGCACGACCCAGCCGTCGGCGCCGCTGTCGTGGAGCTCCTGCGCGTAGGCGACCATGCGCTCGAACGCGCGCCCGGCGGTGCGCACGCGCTCGACCGGCACGATCTCGTGCTCGAGCGAGAGGATCGGCTTGATCTTCAGCGTGCCGCCGAGCCACGCCTGCGCCTTGCCGATGCGCCCGCCGCGCCGCAGGTACTCGAGCGTGTCCAGGCAGAACCAGATCCGCAGCGCCTTGCGCGCCTCGCGCACGCGCGCGACGACGCTCGTCCAGGTCGGCGCCGGCGCGCGCGGCGGCGCACGCGGCGAGCACCAGCAGGCCCGTGCCGCCGCAGGCGGTTTCGCCGTCGATCACCGCCACGCGCTCGCCGAGGCCGCGCTCGGCGAGCAGCTCGTGCGCCTGGCGCGCCGCCTCGCAGGTGCCGGAGATGCCTCCCGCGAGGTGGATCGAGACGACGTCGCGGCCGTCCTCGAGCAGCGGCTCCCACACGGCCAGGAAGTCGCCGATCGACGGCTGCGAGGTGCTCGGCAGTTCGGGATCGTCGCGCAGGCGCTTGTAGAACCCGTCGAAGCCGTCCATCTCGAGCTCGCGCTCGGGCTCGCCGTGCCAGCCGACGTACAGGCTGACCTGATGCACGCCCTGCGCGTCGGCGAGCGCGCGCGGGAGGTAGTGGGTGCTGTCGGTGGCGACCGCGACGGCGGCCATGCGGCGCGGGACGCTACAGCAACGCCTGCGCGAGCTCCCCCGACTCGTACATCTCGATGACGATGTCGCAGCCGCCGAGCAGCTCGCCGTCGACGAACAGCTGCGGGATCGTCGGCCAGTCGGAGATCGCCGAGAGCTCCTGGCGGATGCGCGGGTCGGGCAGCACGTCGACCGCCGCGAACGGCGCGTCGAGCGCCTGCAGGGCGGCGACGGTGCGCGCGGAGAAGCCGCACGCGGGCGCCTCGGGCGTGCCCTTCATGAACAGGATCACCTTGTGCTCGGCGATCGCCTCGGCGATCGCGTCGCGGATCGGGTTGCTCTCCGCGCTCGGCGCGGGCGCGGCGGCGGGCTCGGCTGGCTGGACATCGGCAGTGGCTCGGACTGGCTGGCTGGACATGGAGTGCTCCTGGCTCTCAGTTGGTCTGGGATCTTCGACGGGGTCTGGGTCTTCAGCGCGAGCGCGTGGATCGCTCCGCCGATCTCCGCGCCGAAGACCGCGTACACGAGACGGTGCTGCTCGATGCGGCTGAGACCGTCGAACGCCGGCGCGGTGACGGTCGCGCGGAAGTGGTCGCCGCCGCCGGTGTAGTCCTCGACCTCGGCGTGCGCCCCCGGGATCGCGGCCTCGATGCGCTGCTTTATGTCCTCCGCGGAGGGCATCCGCCTCAAGGGTAGAAGGTCTGCGCCGCACGCTGCGAGGGCGACCCCGCCGCCGACCGCTATACTTTGGAAAGTCTTGCAGTCCGTCCACAGGAGCGAAGCGATGATCGAGATCACCGACAAGGGCGCCGAGAAGGTGCACGAGTTCCTCGCCTCCCAGCAGGCCGACGTGAGCGTCGCCGGGTCTGCGCGTGGGCGTGCGCGGCGGCGGCTGCTCGGGCTTCCAGTACCAGCTCGCGTTCGACGAGCAGCGCGAGAACGACGTCGTGTTCGAGAGCCACGGCCTGAAGCTGCTCGTCGACGGCGAGAGCCTGCAGTTCGTGCGCGGCTCGACGATCGACTACGAGGAGAGCCTGCAGGGCGCGGGCTTCAAGGTCAACAACCCCAACGTCGTCGCCGCCTGCGGCTGCGGCTCCTCGTTCCGCGTCGCCGAGGAGGAGCAGGTCTCCGCGGTCTGAGCGCCGCGGCGCGCGGGCCGCGCTAGGCTTGGCGCGCCGATGGCGATCCTGCCCCAGGCGCTTCGCAGCCTGACGCCCGACGCGCCTGCGCGACGACGTGCGCCTGCGCGCGCTGGCGCTCGGGCTCGGGCTGATCCCGCCGCGCACGATGCACTCCGCGGCGGACGCGCGCGTGCTGCTCGACGCCGCCCGCGGCGCGCGGCGCGTGGTCGAGATCGGCGTCTACGAGGGCGCCTCCGCGGTCGCGCTCTGCGCGCGCGCTCGAGCCGGGCGCGGAGCTGCACCTGATCGACCCGTTCGGCTCGCACCCCGACGCGCTGCCGCGCGGCTGGGGCGCGAGCGAGTGGGCCACCCGCCGCGCGCGTCGCGCGCGCCGTGCGCCGGCGCGGGCGCGACGCACCGCGCGTGCGCTGGCACGTGGCGCTCTCGCACGAGGTCGCCGCGCGCTGGCGCGGAGCAGGTCGACCTGGTGTTCATCGACGGCGATCACTCCGAGGCCGGCTGCGAGCTCGACTGGTCGTGCTGGCAGCGGCTTCGTCGCCGTCGGCGGGCGCGTCGTCTTCCACGACGCCCGCGCCGGCCAGCCCGGCGGACGCGGCCTGCCCGGGCCGAGCGCGGTCGTCACGCGCCACTTCCGCGGCGCCGGCACGCCGGGCTGGGAGATCGTCGCCGAGGCCGATCGCACGGTCGTGGTGCGCCGCGTGTCCTGACCGGCGAGCGCCGACCTTCACGATTAAGCTGGACGGCCAGCCGGAACGCGGTGGAATCCGAATCTCGCTGGGGTTGACGCGAGGTCATGACGCTGTGGTACGGTCGCCGCGACATGATGTCAAGCGTCGTCAGAGGGTGCGGAGCGCCCAGGCCTCCGGCAAGGCTCGAGCTCCCGCGAGGGAGGCTCGTTGCGGGTGGCCTCGACGCCGTCGTGGCTTGACCTTGACTCAGAGATGTTTTCTGCCAAGGTCAGGTGTACGGAGTCGTCTGCTGGGGTATCAGCTGACGACAACAACTGGCTTCGGGGCGTCTCTGTCCTGAAGAGGGGATTCTCGGGGTCGGTCGATCTATTCCTAGAGGGAAAAGGAGCAGTGGACAGATGAAACGCATCAGGATTGTGGGGCTGTGCCTCGTCGCCGTGTTCGCGATGAGCGCGATCGCCTCGGCGAGCGCTTCGGCGGAAACGCCGGAATACACGTACAAAACCTGTATCAAGGCGTCGCCCAAGGAATCTGGCAAATACAACGACAAGCTCTGCACGGTCGCCTCCAAAGGCGGCAAAAAAGAAGGTGACTACGAACTTGCCGAATGGAACAAGGGCAAAAAAGTAACCTTCACGGGCAAGAACGGCGAAAGCACGCTCGACAGCTACATCCCCGAAAACGAAGCAGAACCGTGGACGGGTGGTACGATCGTGGGCACGGTCGTCTGCAAGTCCGGCAAGTCCGCCGGCACACTCACCGGGCCGAAAACCAGCACGGTGACCGTTGAATTCAAGACCTGCACGAGCGAAGGCAAAAAGTGCACGTCCGCTGGCGAGAAAGCCGGCACGATCAAGACGGACCAGCTCACCAGCACGCTGGTAGCCGGCACGTCGGGTGAATCGCTGAGCCTCGTCGAAGGTACGTCAGGGACCTCCGCGGAATTCAACTGCGAAGGCCTTGCAGTCGTGACGACGGGCGACCTGAACGGCGTCAACTCCGGCAACGTCGGAGTGATCGCCAAAGAATCAAAGCAGACGTTCTCGGTGAACGCCAAAGGCGGCCAGGAACCGGTGTTCAACCAGAAATCACCGTTCTACGCGTTCCTGCTGAGCAACATCACGCCTCCGGGCATCACGCTCCCGTCGGGTGAGAAGACCACCTCGACCCTCAAGGGCGAATACCTCGAGATCCAGCCGTAAAGGGCTCTCAGGTAAGCAGCAGGCAGTAAAGGGAAGTGGCAGCATGCGGTACGTGTGTGGGGCCCTCGGGCCCCACACACGCGTTCTGCGGCGACGGATGCGATGCGTCGTGGAGGGCGGTTTCCGGCCGATCCTCGCTGCTTGAACTGACGAAGCTGGGTTGATACCCTCTGGTCAAGAGGGTTGTCACGGAAGGGGAGCAGGGAGCGATGTACGCAAGGAGCGCCAGGGGTGCCTCAACGGCGACGCACGGAGTTGGGCTGCGTCGGTCGCTCGAGGTCGTCGGCGCCCTCCTCGCGACGCTGCTGATCTTCAGCGCCTCCGCGAACGCCTTCAGTCAGCGTGGTCACGTGCCCGTCGCGGGCCCCAGCGGCTCGTTCGACGAAGGCGGCAACGGCGGCACCGGCGAAGCACCGCCGTCAAGGCCGTCGGCGATCGCGGTCAACGAAGCCACGACCGGCGAAGGCGCCGGCGACGTGTATGCGCTGGAAAGCGCGAACAACCGAGTCATGCGCTACGGGCCGGCGCCGGAACACAAATTCATCGAAGCCTGGGGCTTTGGCGTCAACGCCGGCGGAACGGAAAAATACGAACACTGCATCAGCAAATGCCAGGCGGGGATCCCCGGCTTCGGCAAAGAACAGTTCAGCTCGCCGCAGGCGATCGCCGTCGACAACGCCAGCGGCTCGCCATCGGCCGGGGACGTGTACGTCGTCACCAACAGCTCACGCAAGAAAGGCGTAGTCGACAAGTTCAACTTCAAGGGCGAACTCCTCGGCACGCTCAAGACCGAAGAAGCGGAAGGCGCGATCGACGGCGTCGCCGTCGACTCCAGCGGCACCGTCTGGGTGGATCGCGAAGACGGCGAAGAAGCGTTCCTGCTCGAGCGCTACAACGACGCCACGCCCAACAAGGAGCTGGAGAAGCCACGGAACTAGAAGTGCCGGAAGTCCAGAGTGGCGCGCGTCCCACGCGGCCCGGGCTCGCGGTCGACGCCGCGGGCGATATTTACATCAGATACGAGCCTCGGGGGATAACGGCGGAAGAACTTGAAGAAGAAGCAAAGGAAATCGCCGAACGCGAAAAGGAACGCAAGAAAGATGGCGAACCGCCGGCGAATGAACAGCCGCAGCTGCCGTGCGAAAAGAACCCGTGTCTCGTGGCGAAGCTCGCGACCTTCCCGGTGGGATCAGGTTTGGAAGCAGAACCGCTGATCGCCGAAGTGGACCTGGAAAACACCAGCGCGGTCGCCGCGGACCCGAGCACCGGCAGGCAGTCGAGCGGCGACGTGTATCTCAACAACCTCACCAGCGTGGCCGCGTTCGCGCCAGGAGGGTCGCTGATCCAGCGCTTCGGCGAAGCGCAGCTCACGGATCACGACGGCAGCGGGCTCGCCGTCGATGCCAGGACCGGCGAAGTGCTCGTCGGCGACGCCGGTGGCCCGGGCAAGGTCGACGTATACGAACTGGAAGGGCCCGGTGCGCCGACGGCCGCGCCCGGGAGCGTGAGCGCGGCGGAAGTGACGGCGAGCTCGGTGCGTCTTGGCGCAAAGATCGATCCGAGCGGCCTCGACACCCATTTCCGCTTCCGCTACGGAACCGTCAGCTGTGCGGGTACGCCGTCGCCGTGCACCGAAGAAGCTCCCGCGCAAGCGCAGGACATCGGCGCGGGCTACGAAGAAGTGAGCGTTCCGGCGGTGGAGCTGACCGGACTCGCTCCAAGCACCACCTACCATTTCCTCGCGATCGCCACCAACGGATCTGGGAGCGTCGAAAGCGAAGAACGGACGTTCACCACGCTGGCGGCGAACGCGAGCGAAGCGGCGCTGCCCGACGGCCGTGCGTGGGAACTGGTCTCTCCCGCCGACAAGCGCGGCGTTGCGATCGAACCGATCGCGCATGAAGGGGGGCTGATCCAGGCTGCGGCCAGTGGTCACGGGCTGGCCTTCGTCGCATCCGCGCCGGCCGGCGAAGAAGAACCCGCTGGCAACAGGGCGCCGGAACTGACACAGCTGATCTCCACCCGAACCTCACCGGGAAGCTGGTCCACCGTGAACCTGACGACATCCAACGAAGCGGCGCAGGGGATCGTGGCCGACCATCGCCGCGAGTACCAGTTCTTCTCCACCGACCTCTCGCTCGGTGCCGTGTTCCCGATCGAATCGCTGCTCGCGAGCGAAACCGAACCGACGGCAGAACCGATCGACGAACACACGGTCTACGTGCGCAACACGAGCTGCACCGTGGAGCCGTGCTATGGACTGCTCGCCACCTCCTCCAGCGCCGGACTGCTGTTCTACGGCGCGACCGCCAACCTCCAGCACGCGGTCGTGCTGTCCCCGACACCGCTCGTGGCCGGCGCCACCGGACAGGGCCTGTACGAGTGGTCGGCGACCGAAGCAGCCCCAGGCGAAGGACACTTCAAGCTGGTGAGCGTGCTGCCCGAAGGAAAACAGGCGACCGGCAGGGTCGAGCCTGGCACGCTCGGGAAATACGAAGGACCGAGGAACGCGATGTCCGAAGACGGATCGCGGGTGGTTTGGGAGGCAGTCGCGACCGAACACCTGTACGAGAGCGTGCTGAACAAAGAAACTGGGTCGTTCGAAACGACCCAGATCGACGTCCCCGCGGTGGGGCTGGTACCCGCACGCAAACCGCATCCGATCTTCCAGACCGCGAGCCTCGACGGCTCCAAGGTGTTCTTCACCGACGACCAGCGGCTGACCAAGAACGCATCTCCCGAAGAAGAAACGAAGGGCGATCTGTACGTCTACGAACCCGAAAAGCCGGTCGGCGAACGCCTCACCGATCTCACGCCAGACCTCAACAGCGGCGAAAGCGCCGCGGTCCAGGGCGGCGTCATCGGGGCCAGCACCGACGGGGCCTACGTGTACTTCGTCGCAAATGGCGTGCTCGCGCCGAACGCATCGCCGGGCAACTGCGTCTATGAAGGCTCGCGCGCCACCACCTGCAACCTCTACGTCGCTCACGTCAACGGCGAAGAATGGGAAGCACCCACTCTGATAGCGCGCCTATCGAACGAAGACGGCCCCGACTGGGGAACGAACGCAAACAGCAGAGAAGAATATGCCCTCTTCAGAATGACCTCACGGGTGTCATCCAATGGCCGTTTTCTGGCGTTCATGTCGGACCGCAGGCTCACCGGCTACAACAACACCGACGCAAAGAGCGGCGCCGCCGACGAGGAGGTCTTCCTCTACCACGCGCCCGAAGACCCCGCGACAGAACAGGCGTCGTTGGTGTGCGCGTCCTGCAACCCGAGCGGTGCTCAGCCGGTCGGCGTCCACGACATCCAGGAATCCGGTGAAGGCCGGGGTCTGCTCGTCGACCGGCCCGAAATCTGGACGCCTGAAAGCGAGGAAGGCTTCGATCACTGGCTGGCGGGGAGCGTGCCCGGCTGGACCCCGCTCAACTCGAACGAAGCCCTATACCAGTCCAACTACCTCACCGACGAAGGCCGGCTCTTCTTCAACAGCCCCGACACGCTCGTGAGACAGGCCAGCAATGGCAAGGAGGACGTGTACGAGTACGAGCCCAAGGAAATCGGTGGTTGCGGGACGCTGCAGAGCGAAAACACCGAAGGGGGATGTGTCGCGCTGATCTCCTCCGGGAGCTCCGGACAGGAATCGGCGTTCCTCGATGCGAGCGCAAACGGCAACGACGTGTTCTTCCTGACGAGCGAAAAACTCTCGCCGGAGGATCCCGACAAGGCATTCGACATCTACGACGCGCGTGTCTGCAGCGGACCAGGCGCCGAAGAAGCTTGCCCGACGGCGCCCCCGGCGCCCGCCGCGCCCTGCGAATCGGAAGGCGAATGCAAAGGCGGCGGCTCATCGCCGCCGAGCTACGGGGCGCCCGCCAGCTCGGTGACCTCAGGCTCCGGCAACCTCGTCGCGAAGTCCGCCGTGGAAGCCGAAAAACACGAAGTCAAGCCCACGCTCACCAAGAAGCAGCTGCTTGAAAAAGCCATCAAGAGCTGCAAGCGCGACAGGAAGAAGGGCAAACGTCTCGCGTGCGAAAAGCAGGCGCGCAAGAAATACGGGGCGACGGCGGCCAAGGCGAAGAAGTCGAACGCCAAACACCAGCCCGGCGGCAGCGCGGCCTCCGGGGCGGGGCGTTAGGAGACGATGGTGGCGATACGACACAAGCGCATCGACGTGGCGGCCCTCCTCTGCGCGCTGCTCGCGACACTGGCGCTGCTCGCGTCCGCGGGCACCGCGGTGGCGCGCGCCGACGGCCCGCGTTGGGACATCGTCACGCGCTCGGCGCCCACGAACCTGCCGCCCGGCGGCAAGGGAGAGATCGTCGCGGTGGTCGTTAACCTCGGCGACGCGCCCGTCGTCGCCACGGAAGGCAACCCGGTGAAGATCAGCGACGTGCTGCCTGCTGGGATCAAAGCAACCGGTTCGATGGAAGGACAGGTCGGTCGCGGCGGCGATGATCAGGGAGCACACGAACTGCCCCTGAGCAAATGCGAAGCGCTGCACTGCAGCTTCGTCGGCACGCTGCCGCCGTTCATCGCGATCGAAGTGCACATTCCGGTCACCGCTACGTCGGAAGGGACCGAAGTCAACGAAGTGAAAGTCGAAGGAGACGGCATAACCCCCAAGGCTGTCAAGCGATCGATCCCGATCAACAACGCGACCACCAAGTTCGGCGTTGAACGCTATGAACTGACTCCGGAAGAAGAAGATGGCTCGAGTGCCCTGCAGGCCGGATCGCATCCATTCCAGCTCACAACCACGATCGAGCTCAACCAGACCTTCGGCGTCGACCGCTTCTCCGGCTCCAAGAAGGAATACCCCGCCGCGCCGGCGCTGCTCAGAAATCTGACCACGACGCTTCCCGCGGGTCTCGTGGCCGACACGAGGGCGAGCGTGTTCCCGCAGTGCTCGGCGGTGCAGTTTGCAACGCTCCGGGCCGGGAACAGCAACCTGTGCCCGCCCGACTCCGCCGTGGGGGCCGCCGTGGTGACGTTCAAAGAACCGCATTTCTTCAACCAGACCACCGCGACGACGCCGGTGTTCAACCTGGTGCCCGAACCGGGGGAGCCGGCGCGCTTCGGCTTCGTGTTCGAAAAAGTCCCGGTCGTACTCGACACCTCCATCAAGACCGGGAAAGGCTACGCCGCCGAAGTCAAGGTCGAGAACAGCTCGCAGGCCGCAGAAGTGCTGAGCACCATCGTCACCGTCTGGGGCGTCCCCGGCGCCGAACAGCACGAAAGCGCACGGGGATGGGAGTGCCTCGGCGGCGGCTTCTATCTGGAAGGCCTCGACCCGCGCCCGCCGTGTCCCCAGGCGCAATCGAACCCGCCCCCGTATCTGATCCTGCCGACGACAGCGTGCGGGTCGCCCTGGGCGACCTCGGTGCAAGCCGAGTCCTGGAAGCCCGGCGCGGAGCTGGAACCCGCAGAAGGCATGGAAGCCAGCGGACGCGAAGCTCTGGAGGGCTGTGAACGGCTTCCGTTCGAACCGTCGCTCACCGCGCAGCCGGATCAGCGGGAAGCGAGCACGCCAACGGGGCTGAGCGTAGAAGTGACCGTCCCGCAGAACACGACGCTCTCAGCCACAGGGCTCGCCGAGGCCGACGTCAAGAGCACCACCGTGGCGCTTCCCGAAGGGATGGTCGCCAACCCGGGTGCGGCCAACGGCCTGAGCGTCTGCTCCGCGGCAGGAGTGGGCTTCGACGGCTCGATCGAAGGCGAACAAGTCGATAACGAAAGCTTCAACGCCGCGATCGCCTCGTGTCCGGAAGCGGCGAAGGTCGGCACCGTCAGCATCAAGACGCCGCTGCTCGAAAACGAACTCGAGGGCTCGGTGTACTTCGCCGAACAGGACACCAACCCGTTCGCCTCGCCGCTCGTCATCTACATGATCGCCGAAGACCCGGTCTCCGGCACGCGCGTCAAGCTCGCCGGCGAAGTGATCGTCAACCCGCAGACGGGCCAGCTCGTCTCGGTCTTCAAGAACACGCCGCCGCTGCCGTTCGAAAGCCTCAGGCTGCACCTCTTCAACGGCGGGCGCGCCTCGCAGAGCACTCCCGCGTTCTGCCGGCAGCTACGAAACCAAGGCATCGTTCGAACCCACCTCCGGCGAGGCGTGCGGTGCAGCGGTCCGTCGAGCTTCCAGACCACGCCCAACGCCGACGGCCAGCCGTGCCCGGCATCCGGCCCGCTGCCGTTCGCGCCGAGCTTCCAGGCCGGCAGCGACGAGCAGCCAGGCGGGCGGCTTCACGCCGTTCACGCTCACGATCGGCGTGCCCGACGGCGATGCAGCGCTGAAGACGATCGCGATGCAACTGCCCCCGGGCATCGCGGCGGTGCTCGCGTCGGTCACGCCGTGCCCCGAACCGCAGGCCGCCGAAGGCACCTGCGGCCCGGAAAGCCTGATCGGCCACTCCACCGCGAGCGCCGGCCTCGGCAGCGACCCTACACGCTCCCGGGCGAACGTCTACCTGACAGGCCCCTACGACGGCGCGCCGTTCGGCCTCTCCGCGGTCACCCAGGCAATAGCCGGCCCGTTCAACCTCGGCAAGGTCGTCGCGCGCTCGCACGATCAACATCAACCCGAACACCGCCGCCGCGACGATCGACACCGAAGCCTCGAAGTTCTTCCCCTTGAAGGCGACCGAAGGCGAACAGACGAACTTCGAAGGGCTGCCGCAGTTCGTCAAGGGCGTCCCGGCGCAGATCAAAGCAGCTCAACGTCACGGTCGACCGCCCCGGACTTCGAGTTCAACCCGACGAACTGCGAGCCCGATGGCGATCACCGGCGACGCTGACCGGCGACGAAGGCGCCAGCGAGCCGCGTCTCCTAGCCCTTCCAGGCCGACCAACTGCGCGCGCGCTGCCGTTCGCGCCCAAGCTCACGGCCTCCGTCGCCGGGCAGGGGAGCAAAGCCGACGGCACGACCTTCACCGTGAAGGTCGAATCGCCGGGGCTCGGCCAGGCGAACATCCACAAAGTCGACCTGACGATCCCGGCGGTGCTGCCCTCGCGGCTGACGACGATCCAGAAAGCGTGCCTGGAAGCGGTCTTCAACGCCAATCCCGCCTCCTGCGACGAAGGCTCGGTGATCGGCGAAGGGATCGTGCACACGCCCGTGTTCAAGAACCCGCTGCAGGGGTCCGGCCTACCTCGTCTCCCACGGCGGCGCCGCGTTCCCCGACGTCGAGTTCGTGCTGCAGGGCGAAGGCGTCACGATCGTCGCTCGACGGCAAGACCTACATCAAAAACGGCATCACCTACTCGAAATTCGAAACCTCGCCGGACGCGCCGTTCACGAAGTTCGAAACGATCTTCCCGGCCGGCCCGCACTCGGCGCTCACGCCGAACGTGCCCGAAAACGAAGACTACAACCTCTGCAAGAACGAGCCTCACGCTGCCGACCGAAATCACCGGCCAGAACGGCGCGTTCATCAGCCAGACCACGCCGGTCGACGTCACGGGCTGCAAAGGCGTCGCAGGCTTCAAAGTCACGAAGGCGCAGCTGCTCGCCAAAGCGCTGAAGGCCTGCAAGAAGGACAAGCAAGAAGAGCAAGCGCGTCGCATGCGAAAAGACGCGCGCGCAAGAAGTACGGGAGCACGGCCAAGAAGTCAGCCGAGAACGCGAAGAAGTCCGCCAAGAAGTAGTCGCGCGCAGGTCGCGGAGCGATCGCGTGCAGCGCGGAGGTCAAGAGCGTCCTCCGTAGCCGCGCGGGGCCTACGCCGGCTCGTTCTCCAGCGAGCGCCACAGGTAGCGGCAGGCGAGCGTGCGGTGCGGGCGCCACGGCTCGGCGATCTCCTCCATCGTGGGCGCGTCGGGGAGCCCGTCGAGCCCGTAGGCGCGTTCGATCGCGCGGCGGATGCCGAGGTCGCCGACCGGCAGCACGTCCGGGCGTTCGAGCTGGAACATCAGGAACATCTGCGCCGTCCACACGCCGAGGCCCTTGACCGCGACCAGCTCGGCGATCACCTCCTCGTCGCGAGAGCTCGTCCAGGCGCTCGAGCTCGAGCTCGCCGGAGATCACGTGCTCGGCGAGCGAGCGCAGGTAGCCGACCTTCGCGCGCGAGAGGCCGGCCGCCGCGCGCAGCTCTTCGGGATCGTCGGCGAGGATCTCCTGCGGCGTCGGCGGCGCGCCCGTCGAAGCGCGCCGTCAGGCGCCCGTAGATCGCGCGCGCCGCCAGCACCGAGAGCTGCTGGCCGGCGATCGAGCGCACGAGCGCGCCGTAGTGATCGTTTGATTCGGTCCCGCCCGCCCCCGGCCTTCGCGCGGGTCGCCGAGCGGGCCGACCGCGTCGATCAGCGCGCGCCAGCACCGGGTCGGCGCGGCGCAGGTGGGCGAGGCTCGCGCCTAGGAGGCAGCAGGGCAGCGCCTCGAGCGCCACCGGCTCGCCGTCGAGCGCGTTCAGCGCGCGCTCCAGCGACATCGCCAGGCACGTGAAGCTCGGCGTGTCGCGGACCGTGTAGCGCGAGGCCTCGGTCGTGCGCAGCCGCTGCACGAGATCGAGGAACGTGCCCACGTCGTCGGTGTCGAACGCGACCACGAACTCCTGGTCGTCGAGGCCGAACGAGTACGTCGTGTGGTTGTCCACGCCCGGGTATTCGCGCCCGACCTGCGATGTGGCCCTGCATGATCCGCCAGCGCTCCTCCGCCGGCAGCGCGTACCACTCGCGCGACTTCACGAACGGGTACACGAACACGTAGCGGCCGCGGAAGCCGCGCGCGCACGTTGCGCTCGTCGTCGGAGTACTCCGAGCTCTTGCGCATGCCCAGGAACGAGTACGGGATCTGCGCCCACTGCATCAGCCCGCTCTGCGCGAGCACCACGTGGAACTCGTGGATGCGGTCGAGGTTCTCCGCCTCGGAGATCAGCAGCAGCTCGGCGTCGCCGCGCGTGCCCACCAGCGAGAAGCTCTGCAGCAGGTGCCCGTCGGCGAAGTCCTCGCACGCGGCCGCGAACTCGCGCTTGTCCTGCGCGCGGCGCTCGCTGTCCAGGCGCCGCCACGCGGGGTCGAGCTTCAGGAACGTGTACTTGACGAAGCGGCGCGTGCTCACGGGCCGATTATCGCACCGAACGGGGCGCTGCGCACGATCTCGGACGCGGCTGCGCGACCCCGCCGGCGGATAGAGTACGAGTCCGTGCGGATCGCGCTGCTGTCGCCGTACTCGTGGACCTACCCAGGTGGCGTCACGCGCCACATCGAGGCGCTCGCGGCGCGAGCTGCGCAGCGCGCGGGCACGAGGCGCGCATCCTCGCGCCGTTCGACCCCGACGACGCGCTCTCGCGGCGCCTGCACCGCGGCGCGCGCCCGCAGCCGCGCTCGCGTGCCGCGAGGACTTCGTCTCGCTCGGGCGCACCGTCGGGTGCCCGCCAACGGCGCCGTCTCGAACATGGCGCTCGACCCCGCACGCGGTCCTCGCGATGCGCCGCGAGCTGCGCGACGGCGGCTACGACGTGCTGCACATCCACGAGCCGGTCGTGCCGCTGCTCTCCTGGGACGCGCTCTGCAGCGCCGGCGAGCTGCCGCTCGTCGGCACCTTCCACACCTACTCCGAGAACGTCCTCACGAACGGCCTCGCCGCCGGACCGCTCGGCGGCGCGCCGGCGGATGAACCGCCTGCACGCGCGCATCGCCGTCTCCGAGGCCGCCGCCTGGACCGCCCGGCGCTTCTACGGCGGGCGCTACCGCATCATCCCCAACGGCGTCCACCTGCCCCGAGCCGGCGCTCGAGCTCGCCGCCGGGCGGACGCGTGAGCAGCTCGACGAGCAGCAGCTGCGGATCCTGTTCGTCGGCCAGGCCGTCGAACGCAAGGGCCTGCCGGTGCTGCTGCGCGCGTTCGAGGCGCTGCGCGAGCAGATCCCCGCGACGCTCACGCTCGTCGGCGCGAGCTCCGAGGAGGTCGCCCACATGATGCTCGACGACCGCGGCGTGCAGGCGCTCGGCAAGGTCTCCGAGGAGCGCAAGCTCGCCGAGCTCGCCCGCGCCGACGTCGTGTGCGCGCCGTCGCTGCACGGCGAGAGCTTCGGCATGGTGCTCACGGAGGCGTTCGCCGCCGCCACGCCGGTGCTCGCCTCCGACATCCCCGGCTACCGCGACGTCGTGCGCGACGGCCTCGACGGCCTGCTCGTGCCCCCGGGCGACGCGCTCGCGCTCGCCGAGGCGCTGCGCGCGCTCGCGCTCGACCCACGCCTGCGCGAGCGCATGGCGCGCGCCGCGCGCGAGCGCGCCGAGCGCTTCGCCTGGCCGCACGTCGCCGCCGAGGTGCTCGACTGCTACGAGCAGGCGCTGCGCGTCGGCTCGGCCGGCCACGCGGCTCGGGCGCGCTGGCCGTCCGCCACGGCCTCGCGCCCGCCGACCTGCTGCCGCGCATCCCGCCGAGCGGCTGCCGTCGCTCGTCGCCCGCCGGGCCGCCGCTCGTCGGGCGCCCGCGCCGCGCTGCGCACGCTGCGCCGCGCCGGCCTCGCCGCCAGCTCGCTCGCCGGCGCCGCGCTCGCCGCGCTCGCGCTGCAGCGCGTCGGCGTCGACCCGCGTCGCCGCCTCGCTGCTCGCCTCCAAGCCCGGCCTGCTCGCCGCCGGCCTCGCGCTGATGTGCGCCGCGATGTTCGCCCGCGCGCTCTCCTGGCACGCGATCCTCGCCGCCGCGCCCACCTGGCGGCGCGCCAAACGCCGCGACGCCATGCAGGGCACGTTCATCGGCGTGCTCATGTCCGCCACGCTGCCCGCCCGCCTCGGCGAGCCCTCGCGCGCGCTGATCGTCGCGCGGCGGCTCGGGCGCGCGCGCGAGACGCTGCCCGTCGTGCTCGGCACGATCGTCTCCCAGACGCTGCTCAACCTGCTCGCGCTCGCCATCCTCGGCGGCGTCACGCTCTCGAGCGTCAGCGTCCTCGACGGCCACGATCGCGCGCTGCTGCTGATCGCGCTCGCGCCGCTCGCTCGCGCTGCTCGCGCTCGCGCTCGCGCCCGTGCTCGCTGCCGCCCGCCGCGCTCTCGCGCTCGCGGCGCGCTGCACGCGCTGCTCGCCGCGCTGCGCCGCTCGCTGCTGCGCCTGCGCGACGGCCTGCGCGTGTTCGCGCAGCCGCGCCACGCCGCCCGTCGCCACCGCCGCCCAGCTCGGCGCGTGGGCGCTGCAGTGGCTCTCCTGCTGGCTGCTGCTGATGGCGCTCGGCCTCGACTCGCACGCCGGCGCTCGGCGCCGCCGCCGCCGTCCTGTTCGCCGTCAACGTCACCGCCGTCGTGCCCGCCACGCCCGCCAACGTCGGCGTCTTCCAGGCCGCCTGCGTCGCCGTGCTCGCCGGCGCCTACCACGTCTCCACCCCCGACGCGATCGCCTACGGCATCGTCCTGCAGGCCGTCGAGCTCGCCACCGCGCTGATCATGGGCCTGCCCGCGCTCGTCAACGAGGGCCTCTCCTGGCGCGACGTGCGCCTGCGCACGATGCACGCCACGCCCGTCAAGCTCGGGCCGCTGCCCGCGGGAGGTGTCGGCGGCGGTCTCGGCGGTCTCCACGGTCTCGGCGTTGGCAGTCGCGGCGTCGGCAGTGTGTCTCTTTCCGAGATCGTTTAGTCGCAGAATCATTTAAGTTCGTAACGATCTCGCGGGACGGTGGTCGGGGAGGGTGCTGAGGCCGGAACGGCGCCGCACCCTGCGGGAGTGCACGCCGGGCCGGCAGGCGTCGGCGTCGCGGCGGCGTATAAGTCGCGCATGACCGCCGACGCCTGGGTCTACATGCTGCGCTGCGCCGACGGCTCGCTCTACACCGGCTGGAGCACCGACGTCGAGCGCCGGCTCGCGCGCCACCGCGAAGGCAAGGCCAGCCGCTACACCGCCAGCCGCCGCCCGTCGAGCTCGCGTTCGCGCTGCCGATGGCCGATCGCAGCGCCGCGCGGCGCGAGGAGGCGCGGATCAAACAGCTCGATCGCGCCGCCAAGCTCGCGCTGATCGCGCGCCGCGAACTCGCCGGCGAGACCCGCGGCTGGCCGGCCCACGCGCTTTAGGGCATGATGGGGGTATGGCCACACGACCCCCAGCGCGCAGCGTCAAGATCTCCGACGACGAGCGGACCGGCTGGTCCTCCGATCGCCCTCGCCGCGACGGCGCCCCGCCGCGGCCCGCCGATCTGACCGTCCACTGCCGCGTGCTCGCGCCCGCCGATCGGCTGCGCTACTCGCCGGGCAGCCTGCTGATCGTCGTCAGCGCTTCGCTGCAGGAGCGCGACCGCTTCCTCGACCGGCTGATCGAGGACCGCGCCAGCATGCTCTCGCTCGACAAGGTCCGCGCGCTGCTCGCCGGTCGCGTCGCCGAGGAGGAGCTCGACGCACGCGCGCGACGAGCTGCTGCTCGCGGCCGTCTCCAAGCGCATGGAGAACAGGGAGACCGTCGTCCTCGGCGCCGACGGCCTCGACGTCGGCGAGCGCGAGCCGTTCGTGCGCATTGCCGCCGCGCTCAAGCGCCCGCGCCACCTGATCCTGCTCGAGACCGCCCGCGAGCAGGTGCGCGAGGAGGACCACGCCGCGCTCAACGAGCTGCGTCGCGCGCTCGACGCCGGCGAGCTCGGCGGCGAGGGCTTCCAGACCGTGCTGCGCCTCGGCGGCGGCACCGCCAGCGAGGTCAAGCGGATCCTGTTCCGCCCGCCGCCCCGCGAAGAGCCGTAGGCCTCAGCTTGCAGGGCTTCAGTCGCTCGCGCGCGCGGCCGATGTGCCACGCGTGAGGAGCCCGATCCCCGCTGCGCCGGCGCACGGCGTGTCAGCGCACGGCGTGTCAGCGCGCAAAACCGTCCGCCCGCACAGCCTCGACGCTCGCCTGATGGCCGCGTGCAGGGCCAGCCTGCTCGACACGCGCCTCGTGCGCGCCGAGCTCGCCAGGCTGCGCGGGCCGCGCCACGGAACCCACGTCCACGGCGCGCGCGCGATCCGCTCGACCAGCACGCGCTGAGGCGCGATGCCGGGGTTCGGCATCGTTCCCCGGACGTGACTCGCCAGCGTCGTGGCGGCCGGCTAGTCTCAAGGCATGTTCGAGCGATTCACCGAACGCGCAAGGCAGGTGGTCGTGTTCTCGCAGGAGGAGGCGCGCACGCTCAAGCACAACTACATCGGCACCGAGCACATCCTCCTGGGGCTGCTGCGCGAGGAAGAGGGCCTCGCCGCCCGTGTGCTGGAGAGCCTCGGCATCACCGCCGAGCGGGTACGCACGCAGGTGGTGCGGATCGTCGGCTACGGCGAGGATGTCGCCTCAGGGCAGATCCCGTTCACGCCGCGCGCCAAGAAGGTGCTCGAGCTCGCGCTGCGCGAGGCGCTTGGTCTCGGCCACGACTACATCGGCACCGAGCACATCCTGCTGGGCCTCGTGCGCGAGAACGAGGGCGTCGCCGCGCGCATCCTGCTCGACTTCGACGCCGACTCCGAGCGGGTCCGCATGGAGGTCATCAGCTTGGTCTCCGCCGGGGCGTCCCGCGGACTGGCGCGGCGGGCTCGCGAAGCGGATCGCAGCTGGCTCGACTTCGACCCGGCCGACGCCTTCGACCTTGCGCTGCGACTCGCGCCGCTGGCGAGCAGGATCACCTTCGACGTGCGATCCCACGCCGAGGACGAGCCCACGTTCCGCGTCTCCTGCCGGCTGCGCGGGAAAGACGACGCGCTGCGTCAGCTCGTCGCGCTCGAAGCGGCCGGCATCCGCGCCGTGCTCGACGAAAACGGCAGCATCCGCCTCGGGCATCGAGAGCCGCCGCCGCCTGCCCCCGAGGTCGCTGGGTCCGGCGAGGCCGCGCCGGAGGCCCCCAGTGTCGGCGATGTCGGTCCAGGCGAGGCCGATGCTGAGGAGGGTGCGCCGGGTGAGGCGTAGCCACGCGAGCGTGCGCTCGCGGCTACGGCGCCTCTGAGATCACCAGTCGCAGCGCACCGTCGAAGCTGTCCTGCCCGCGTAGGTGGCCGTGCTCGGCATCCCACGCTCCCGCGCGCAGCGCGGCCGACAGTCGCTTGACGATGCGCTCCTCGACGTCGCGCTCGAGCAGCGCCCACATCGACTGCGCGCCCCGCACGGCCGGGTCGAGCAGCCCCTCGGGTCGTCGCCAGAACGCCTCGAAGAACCCGTCCGCGCAGTCGCCCGGCGTCGGAATGCGCTCGACTCGCGTGTGTCCCCCGAGCGCCGTCGCGATCGCGTCGATTGCAGGGAATCGCGGTCGCTCCAGCACCAACCCCTCGCGCAGGAACTCATGCTGCCACGCCGGCAGCCCATCGAGCTCGAACGTGAAGACCACGACCGGACCCCGCGACACCCGCCGCAGCTCCGCCAAGCCCGCCTCGGCCGACTCCCAGTGGTGGATCGTCACACACGCCATCGCCGCGTCGACCGCGCCGTCGTCGAGCGGCAGCGCTTCCGCGCGCGCCGCGATCGCCGGCGCCGCGCCCGCCGGTCGCTGAGCCCTCATCGTCGCGCTCGGCTCGACCGCGAGCACCCAGCGGTCGTCCGGCTCGTAGGACCCGGCACCCGCGCCGACGTTCAGGACAGTGCGCGCGTCGCCGAGCGCCTCCCGGATGCGCGCCGCGATTCGCGGATCCGGGCGCCGGTGCAGCGCGTAGGTGCGGCCGTGACGCTCATAGTCGACTCGAGCAGTCACCGCGCGGTCCCCTCGGCGAGCGCCTAGCCCGCCATCGCGGGCTCGTCCTCGGCTTCCACCGCCCCGTCCGGCGGGTCCTCGTCGTCGATCTCGCCGAACAGCGACGGGTCGCGGTTGGAGCCGCGAATCACATCGTCCGGCGAGCCGTCGGGCAGCAGCCGCCCCTGGCGCGTGCCGAAGTAGATCGCCTGCGGGTGATGCGCGACGAGCGCGAGCGTCGACTGCTCCGGCTCGGGCGCGTAGCCGTCGGTGATGTGCATCCCGATCTGCTCGAGCTTCAGCAGCTTCTCGACCTTCAGGTGCTCCGCCTGCTCGGGCACCGCCGGGTAGCCCCACGAGTAGCGACGGCCCTGCGTCAGCGGGATGTCGAGCATCCGGCGCACCTCGTAGTGGAGCCACTCGGCCAGCCCCTCCGCCGTCTGCACGCCAAGGCCGTGCACGAACAGCTGCTCGGCGAACTCCCCTTCAGCCTCGAGCCTCGCCATCAGCTCGGTCACCTCCGAGCCCACCGTCACCGCCTGCACCGCGATCACGTCGAGCTCGGGCGGCGCCTTGCCAGTTGCTGAGGGATTACCGTCCGGGCCGATCGCCGGCCGGAAGAAGTCGGCCAGGCAGATGCGGTCGCCCTTCGGCTGGCGCGGGCACACGAAGCGCGTCAGCTCCGTCGTGCGGTCCTCCGGGTCGAGCACGATGATGTCGTTGCCGAGCGAGTAGCACGGGAAGAAGCCGAGCAGCGCGCGCGGATGCAGATAGTCCTGCTCGCGCCACATCCTCTCCAGGCGCGGGCGGAAGTCATCTCGCAGCAGCGTCTGCCACGCCTCGCCTTTGACGCCGCGCCCGCCCCAGTGCAGCTTGAACAGCACGTGCGTGTCGAGGTGCCGGTAGACCTCGTCGAGGTCCACAGGGATCTCTTTCACGCCCCAGAACGGCGGCGTCGGGATGGGCACGTCGGTGCGCGCGGGAGAGCGCACGGAATCATCGGCGAGATTGACCTCCTCGACCGGCTCCTCGCCCTTCTCGCGAAACGCCTTCGCCCCCGCGCGCAGCTTCTCGCCCAACGCCTCGCGCGCGTCAGCGTCGATCAGCTGGTCCATCACCGCCAGTCCCTCGAACGCGTCCTTGCAGTAGAAGACCCCCGGCTCGTACATCTCCTCGGAGTCCTTGCCGCCCGGGAACAGCGCGCGGTATCCGAACGCGCGGTTGATCGCCGCGCCGCCGATCAGCACCGGGTAGGACAGGCCCTTGGCCTGCAGCTCCTGGATGCACGCGGGCATCTGCTTGGAGGTCGACACCAGCAGCGCCGACAGGCCGATCGCCGTCGCCTCGTGCTCCTGCGCCGCGTCCACGATCGTCTGGATCGGCACCTGCTTGCCGAGGTCCACGACCGTGTAGCCGTTGTTCGTGAGGATCGTGTTCACGAGCGACTTGCCGATGTCGTGGACGTCGCCGAACACCGTCGCCAGCACGACCGTGCCCTTCGTGTAGCCCTCGAGCTTGTCGAGGTATTTCTCCAGCTGCGCGACCGCGCGCTTCATCACCTCCGCCGACTGCAGCACGAACGGCAGGATCAGTTCGCCCGCGCCGAACTTGTCGCCGACCTCTTTCATCGCGGGCAGCAGCACCTCGTTGAGCGTCGGCACCGCGCCGATCTTCTCGACGCTTCGGTCGATCCAGTCCTCGACGCCGTCCCTGCGCCGGCGCAGGATGTGGAAGTGCAGCGCCTCCTCCGGCTCCATGCCCTCGGTCGGGTCCGCGGCGCCCTGCGCCTCGTCTTCGGGGCCCTTCGACTCGAAGTGCTCGATGAACTTCTCGAGCGCGTCCTCGCGGCGGTTGAACACGAGGTCGTCCGCGAGCTCGCGCTCCTCGTCGGGGATCTCCGAATAGGGCGTGATGTGGTTTGGGTTGACCATCGCCAGGTCGAGCCCCGCGTCCACGCAGTGGTGCAGGAACACCGAGTTGAGCACCGCGCGTGCGCCCGGGGAGACGCCGAAGGACACGTTCGAGACGCCAAGCGAGGTCTTCACGTGCGGGATCTCCTGCTTGATCGCCCTGATCCCCGCGATCGTCTCGACCGCCGACGGGCGCCACTCCTCATCGCCCGTCGTCAGCGTGAACGTCAGGCAGTCGAAGATCAACAGCTCCGGATCGAGGCCGTGCTCCTCACAGCACAGGTCGCGGATGCGCTTGGCGATCTCGACCTTCCTGTCGGCCGTCTTGGCCATCCCCACCTCGTCGATCGTCAGCGCGATCAGGGCCGCGCCGTGCGCGAGCGCGACCGGCACGACGCGGTCGAGCTTCGCGCGCCCGGCCTCGAGGTTGACCGAGTTGACGATCGCGCGGCCGGGGATCTGCTCGAGCGCGCGTTCGATCACCTCCGGCTCGGTCGAGTCCACCTGGATCGGCGCCGGCTGGGTCAGCGAGATCTTCTTCACCACCAGGCGCATCTGCTCGTCCTCGTCCTGGCGCTCGGTCAACGCCACGCACACGTCGAGCACGTGCGCGCCGCCGGTCACCTGGTCCTCGGCGATCTGCACCAGCCCGTCGTAGTCGTCCGCGAGCAGCAGCTCCTTGGCCTTGCGCGAGCCCTGCGAGTTCACGCGCTCGCCGACCATCGTCGGCGCCGGCTCCTGCGCGAGCGGCGTCGCCGCGATCATCGAAGACAGATGTGGCGCCCGGGGAGCCGGGCGCGGTGCGACCTTGACGCGAGCGTCGCCCACACCAACGCGCTCGACGATCGCCGCGATGTGCTCCGGGGTGGTGCCGCAGCAGCCGCCGACGATGCCGACGCCGTAGCGCTCGACGAACTCCTTCAGGGCGTCGGCCAGCGGTCCCGGCTGCTCCGGGAAGATCGTCTCGCCGTCGGGTCCCTGCAGCGGCAGCCCCGCGTTGGGGATGCACGCGACGGGCACCGGACAGAACTCCCCGAGAAAGCGGATCGCGTCCCGCATGTCCTCCGGGCCGGTCGAGCAGTTCAGGCCGATCACATCGACCCTCAGCGCCTCCAGTGTGGTGAGCACCGCGGAGATGTCGGTGCCGAGCAGCATCTTGCCGCCGTTGGGCAGCAGCGACACCGACGTGTGGATCGGCAGCGTGCGTCCGCTGCTCTTGAACGCGGCGCGCGCGCCGAACACCGCCGCCTTGACCTCCAGGATGTCCTGTGCGGTCTCGATGATCAGCAGGTCCGCGCCGCCGTCGATCAGCCCCTCGGCCTGCTCGGTGAAGACCTCGACCAGCTCGCCGAAGCGGATCTGCCCGAGCGAGGGGTCCTCGGACGCGGGCAGGTAGCCGGTCGGGCCGATCGACCCCGCGACGAAGCGGTGCTCGCCCGCCGCCTTGCGCGCGAGCTCCGCCGCCTTCGTGTTGATCTCGACCGTGTAGTCGGCCAGGCCCCACTCGCCGAGCTTGATGCGCGAGCCCTGGAAGGTGTCGGTCTCGACCACTTCCGCGCCCGCCTCGAGCATCGAGGCGTGCACGCCTTCGATCACATCAGGGCGGTTGAGCACGAGCGCCTCGTGGCACTTGCCCGGCAGACCGCCGTAGTCCTCGCTGGTCAGCTCGAACTGCTCGAGCGTCGCCCCCATGCCGCCGTCGTAGACGACGACGCGGCCGGAGATCGCATTTCGAAAGTCACGCATAGCAGTTGAGCCTAACAACGCCGAGGCGATCAGCTGGGGCGCAGCCGCGATGCCCCCGGCGGGCAGGTCCGCTGCCCGTTTCGGGCGAGCGGCGTGGGCCGTCGGGGGCCGCGCGTACGTCAAGCGTCCAAACGCGTTTGCTCGCCCGCCGCGAGCGTGCACACTGCGCCGCGATGACCACCCGAGCGGGGACGCTCGATCGACAACCGCGGACGACCAAGGGGGAAGCTATGACACCGGAGCTCGCACTCGACGCACCCGCCGGCGAGCAGCAGGGACAGCCCGATCTGGAGGCTGACACGCTCGAGCTCGTCGACCGCAGGAGCGCCGAGCAGGCCGTCGTCGCGGTCGTCGGTCTCGGCTATGTCGGTCTGCCGACGGCGATCGCGCTGCGCGGCGCGGGCGCCCACATCATCGGGATCGACGTCTCTGCCCGGCGCCTGGAGCAGATTCGCGAGGGCCGTGCCGAGCTGCTGAGCTCAGAGCAGGACGCGCTGCGCGCCCACCTCGAGCAGGACGGCTTCGTCCTGACCGATCGGGTCGACGCGCTCACAGCCGCCGACATGGTGCTGATCTGCGTGCCCACGCCGATCGACGCGCAGCAGCGCCCCGACCCCGAGAGCCTGCGTCAGGCGTGCGCCGCCGTCGTGCGCCACGCGCGCCCCGGCCAGACGCTCGTGCTCACCTCGACGACGTACGTCGGGACCACGCGCGAGCTGCTGATCGAGCCGCTCGCCGCGCGCGGGCTGCGCGCCGGCGAGGACGTCTACGTGGCGTTCGCGCCCGAGCGGATCGACCCCGGCGTCGCCGACCACGAGCAGCTGGGCACGCCGCGCGTACTCGGCGCCGTCAGCGAGACATGTTTCCGTCGCGCTTCCGAGCTGCTGCGCCACACCTGCCAGCGGCTGCACCGCGTCTCCTCGCCCGAGGTCGCCGAGATGGTCAAGCTGCAGGAGAACACCTTCCGCGCGGTCAACATCGCGCTCGCGTTCGAGATGGCCGAAGCCTGCCGCACGCTCGAGCTGGACCCGATCGAGGTGACCGACGCGGCCGCCACCAAGCCCTACGGCTACATGGCCCACTATCCCTCGGCCGGCGTCGGCGGACACTGCATCGGCGTCGACCCCCACTACCTGCTGCACCCGCTGCGCGACCGTGGCCGGCCGGCGAGCATCTCCGAGGAGGCGCTGCGCAAGATCGCCGGGCGCCCACGACACATCGTCTGGCGCGCGCACGAGCTGCTCGTCGAGGCCGGCGCGCAGCTGCGCGAGGCGCGCGTGCTGGTCGTCGGCGCCTCCTACAAGCCCGGCGTCGCCGACAGCCGCGAAGCGCCGGCGGTCGAGATCATCGAGCGGCTGCGCGGCGAAGGCGCGGACGTCGACTACCACGACCCGCTCGTGCCCGAGCTGCGGGTGGGCGAGGCAGCTCTCCACAGCGTCGACCCCGACCCGCGTCGCGACGCCTCCGGCTTCGGCCCCGAAGACTACGACCTCGCGATCCTCGTCACGATCCACCCGCAGCACGACTACGGCTGGCTGGCGCGCTGCCGCGCGGTCCTCGACTGCACCTACCGCACGCCCGCCGGGCGGCTGCGCTTCGTCCCCTGAGCAGATGTCGCTGAACCGCGCACTGAAGCTCGTCGCCGGCGCGTACCTCGTCGTGCTGATCGTCGCCGTGATGGCCTACAAGGTGGCGTTCATCGGGCTGATGTTCTCGAACGTGTTCTTCGGGGTCTACAGCGTGTGCGTGGCCAGCTACATCCTCAGCCGCTTCCTGTTCAGCCTCTTCTACCGCTCCAAGCCAGACGCGGGTCTAGAGCCGGCGATCGCGATCGTGATGCCGTCGTTCAACGAGCAGGAGGCAATCGGCGACTCGCTGCGCTCGCTGCTCGCGCTCGAGTACCCGCCCGAGAAGCTCGAGCTGATCGCGGTCAACGACGGCTCCACCGACGCCACGCTCGCCGAGATGCAGCGCGTCGCCGCGCAGTCCGACGGGCGCGTACGCGTGATCGACTTCCCCGAGAACCGCGGCAAGCGCGCGGCCATGGCGGCCGGCATCCGCGCGAGCGTCGCCGCGGTGATCGTGTTCGTCGACTCCGACTCGGTCGTCGAGCCGGATGCCCTGCGCAAGCTCGTGCAGCCGCTCGCAGACCCGCGCGTCGGCGCCGTGTGCGGGCACGCGAACGTGCTCAACGTCCGCGAGAGCTGGCTCACGCGCATGCAGGCTGTGCGCTACTTCGTCGCCTTTCGCGTCGTCAAGGCCGCCGAGTCGGTCTTCAACGCCGTCACCTGCTGCTCGGGCTGCTTCTCCGCCTACCGGCGCGAGGCGATCCTGCCGCGCATGGAGTGGTGGGAGAGCCAGCGCTTCCTCGGCGTCGAGTCGACCTTCGGCGACGATCGCTCGCTGACCAACTGCGTGCTGCGCGACTGGCGCATCGTCTACGAGAAGCGCGCCGTCTCGCACACGATCGTGCCCGCCAAGTTCCGCGCGTTCGTCACCCAGCAGACGCGCTGGAAGCGCTCGTGGACACGCGAGTCGCTGCTCGTCGCGCGGTTCATCTGGCGCAAGCACCCGGTCGCCGCGCTGTTCACATACCTCAGCATCGTCCTGCCGCTGATCGCCCCCGTCGCCGCGATCCACGCGATCGTGTGGGGGCCGCTCGCCCACGGCGGCACGCTGCCGCTCGTGTACCTCGCCGGGATCTACTCGCTCGCGATGGTCTACTCGCTCTACTACGTCCTCTTCCAGGACGAGTACAGCCTCGTGTGGGTCTACGGCGTGCTGTTCGTGTTCTTCTACCTCGGGATCATGCTCTGGCAGACCTACTACGCGATCGCCACCTGCCGTACCGCCGCGTGGGGGACCAGGCCGGCGACGGCCGGGCTGACCGGCGGTGGGAGCGGCTGATGGCCGGCGGCGGACAGGCGACGGTCGCGCGCACCGGGTTCGCCGGTGCGATGGGTTCGCTGCGGCGCGCGCTTGCGATCGCGCTGCTGCCGGCGTCGATCGTGCCGGTGGCGCTGTTCGGCCCTGCGCTGCTGCGCGCGCCCGAGAAGCTCTGGCGCGAGGCGCGAGCCGAGGTCCAGCGCCTGCAGGAGCCGGCGCGGGCGCCACGCGCCAGGGAGCGGCGGACGCCATGATGCGCCGTCTCGCAAAGGGCGCTCGCTGCGTGCTCTTGGTGGCGCCGCTGGTGCTCTGGGTGCAATTGGGTCCTGCTGCAGCGGCTGTGACCGCTGCGCCGCTGGGCGCGACCGCGTCGCTGGTGTCGCACAGGTCGGCTCGGCGGGGCGCGTCGAGCTCGGCTCGCGGCGCCGCGGCGGCGTGCGTGGGGAGGAGCGTTCGCCGGCTGCGCGTGCATCGCCTGCACGGAACGCACGCGCGGCTGACCTGGAGCGCGCCCAGCGGAGCGGCCGGCGCCGGGGTCGTGTACCGGGTGCTGCGCGCGGGGCGCACGGTCGGGCAGACCGCCAGCAGCTCGATCGTCCTCAGGATCACGCCGGGGCTCTCCACGACGTACACGGTGCAGGCGCGCTACGCCAACGGCCCGGGCGTGTGCTCGGCGAGGCTGCGCGCGACGCTGGCGTTTCGCGCGCCGGGGCGGGTGGCGGGGCTGCGCATCCTCGCCCACTCCGTGGGCGCTGCGACGATCGGCTGGCATGCCGCCTCGCGCGGGGACGCGCCCGTGGCCGGCTATCGCGTCGAGCGCGACGGCGCGGTCGTTGCGCAGACGCGCGGGTTGACATTCGACCTGCGCCTGAGCCCCGCGCGCTCGCACCGCGTGACGGTCGCGGCGGTAGATACCCGCGGCAACGTCGGCCGCGCGAGCGCGACGCTGACGATCGCCGTGGGACCCCACGTGGCGACCGCCGGCACCGCGCCCACGAGCCAGGCGGCCGAACACGCCCCGCCCACGGCTCCCTCGCTGCTTGCGGCAGTCAGCGTCAGCGACACGTCGGCCACGCTCTCATGGAACGAAGGCAGCGTCAGCGGTGCGACGCTCGTCGGCTACATGCTCTACCGGGACGGAGAAGCCGTCGGCGTGATCCATGGGCAGATCGCCACGGTCGCGCTTGCGTCCGATCGCCGCTACGCGTTCACCGTGCGAACGCTCGACTCGAGCGGCGATCTCAGCGCGCCCTCGCCCGAACTGACGGTGCTCACGACGCACACGCCGCCGCCGCCGCCAACCGCGCTGCAGGCAAGCCAGGTGACGAGCCAGTCGGCGCATCTCAGCTGGACGCCGAGCAGCGCCGTCAGCGGAACGATCGTCGGCTATCGCGTGTTCCGCGACGAGATTCCCGTCGGCCAGACTGCCACGCCGGAAATGACGCTGCAGAACCTCGCACCCTCGAGCGAATACCGAATCACGGTCACCGCCGTGGACTCGCTCGGGGCGATCAGCCCGCCCACCGAACCGCTCACCCTGCACACCGCCGAACCGCCGCCCACGCGCGGCGACGTGCAGGCCTACCTGCTCTCCTCCGAAGATCAGAGCTTCTTCGACCTCGAGGCCCACTACCAGCAGATCGGGGTGGTCTACCCGACCTACTTCGAATGTGGCCCGGGCGGCGAAGTGCAGGGCAGCAACGACGCGCTCGAGACCGACTGGGCGGCGGCACGCAAGATCGCCGTGATGCCGCGCGTGAACTGCCAGAACGTCACCAACGAGGACCAGATCCTCAACGAACCGCGCGCCAGGGAAGCGATGATCGGCCAGCTCGCCGCGCTGTGCGCGAGCGACGGCTTCCAGGGAGTGCAGATCGACTTCGAGGGCGCGCAGCCGAGCGAGCGAAACCCCTTCACCGCGTTCATCACGCTGCTCGCCGAACGGCTCCACGCCCAGGGCGACAAGCTCTCCACGGACGTCACCGCGAAGTACTACAACATCCAAACCGGGCGCGCCGCCATGTATGACGACGCGGCCCTGTCCGGTCCCTCGGACTACGTGTTCGTGCTCGACTGGGGCCTGCACTGGACGACCTCCGCTCCTGGGTCGATCGACGAATACGGGTGGTTCAAGCGCGTCGCCGAATACACCGCCACGATGCCCAACCGGGGCAAGTTCGTGCTCGGCATGCCTCTGTACGGGATCGACTGGGCCAACGCCGACGGCCCCGCCAACCCCGGCACGCCGCTCCAGTACAACCAGATCGCGGCGCTGGTGAGCGAATTTGGGATCACGCCGGAATGGGAAGCGACGGCGCAGAGCCCGCACTTCGCCTACACCGACGGCGAAGGCGTGCACCACGAAGTCTGGTATGTCGACGGGCAGTCGCTCAGCGCGCGCGCCACGCTCGCTGACGCGCTCGGACTTGGCATCGGCCTGTGGCGCCTGGGCAGCGAGGACCAGAGCATCTGGGAACTGCCGCAGCTTGGCGGCGAAGGGTGAAGCTCTCGCTCTCGCGCAAGCGGCGCGCTCGCGCGCGCTGGTCGTACCTGAGCGCGCTGGCGTTGCTCGCCGTCGTGGCTGCCCCCGCGCAGGCTGCCGCCGCGCGTGTCGGGCATCGCGTGGGGTTGCAGGCCTTCCTGCTCTCGAGCGCGCCGGACTCGCTTGTCGACCTGAAGGCACACGCAGGCTCGATCCACGTGGTCTATCCGACGTACTTCAACTGCGAGATCCCGAGCGGACAGATCACCGGCGCCGACATACCGGCGATCACCAGCTACGCCCGTGCGCGCGACATCGCGGTGATGCCGCGCTTCAACTGCCAGGACGGAGCGACCGTGCACCAGATCCTCACCGTCGCGCAGACGCGCGCGGCAACGCTCGCGCGGCTGGCCGCGATCGCGCGCAACCCGTTGTACGGAGGTCTCAGCCTGGACCTCGAGAACGACGGCGGCGAAGACCGCGAAGCGCTGAGCACGTTCGTCGCCGCGCTTGCGCGCACGCTGCACGCCCACCACAAGAAGCTGTCGGTCGTCGTCGATGGGCTCAGCGGCGAAGAACCCGCCGCCGCAGCCGGGCTGTACGACTATCGCGCGCTGAGCGCCGCGGCCGACTCGGTGTTCGTGCTCGCCTGGGGCGCGCACTGGGCGGGCTCCGCGCCGGGTCCGATCGCGCCGCTCGCGCAAGCCGAAGCGGTCGCGCGCTACATCTCCTCGCTGCCGCACGCCTCGCGCTTCGTCCTCGGCGCTCCGATGTACGGGCTCGACTGGGCCGAAGGCGCGACCGCGAGCCAGGCGACAGCGTATGAGTACTCGGGGATCGTCGCGCTGGCTCGCTCGGTTGGCGCGACGCCGTCGCGCGACAGCGCCTCGCAGGAGATGACCTTCTCCTACACCGCGGCCGGCGTCACGCACCGGGTTTGGTACCTCGACGCGCACGCGGTCCTCGCCCTGCTGAGGATCGGCCGCGCCCATGGCCTGGCCGTCGGTGTCTGGCGCCTCGGCGGGGAGGACCAGCGGCTCTGGTCCTCGTCGCTGCTTTTGGGCTGAGGGCTTCTCGCGCCAGCCACGCGGCTGACCGTACCTGGGGTCCGAGAACACGCCTTCACCCTTCGGGCAGGCCGTTGCCCGAAGCGGCCGGCACGCCTGTAGCCCAGTCCGGACGAAAGCTTCGATCAAGCGTCGAACATCTCCGAGGCGGGCTTGACGAGGGTGCAAACTCACCCGCGAAGGCCAAGCGAGTAGGGGGATACACGATGACACCGCAGTTTCTACTTGAAGCACCAGTCAAGGATTCGATCGAGGAGACCGCCGACGCCCGCAGCGGTGAGTCCCTCTGGGAGAACGTTGCGGGCGGCGCGCGGATCACGCGCGAACCCGGCAGCGCGCGGGCGTCGGTCGCGGTGATCGGGCTTGGCTACGCAGGCCTGCCGAGCGCGATCGCGCTGCGCCGCGCCGGCATGCGGGTCGTGGGGATCGAGGGCTCCTCGGCTCGCCTGGGCGAGATCCGCGGCGGACGCACAGAGCTGCGCGGCGAGCAAGCGGCGGAGCTGCGGGCATGTCTGCCCGACGAGGAGTTCGTCCTCAGCGATGGCTTCGACGCGCTCGGCGAGGCCGACGCGGTGCTGATCTGCGTGCCCAACTCGGTCGATCGTCACGGGCGCCCGAACACCGAAGCGCTCAGACGCGCGTGCGCTGCGGTGGTGCAACACGCACACGTGGGGCAAACGCTCGTGTTGACATCCGCGACGTACGTGGGGAGCACGCGCGAGCTGCTCGTGGAACCGCTCGCCGAGCTCGGGCTGTGCGTTGGCGAGGACGTGTTCGTCGCGTTCTCGCCGGAGCGCATCGACCCCGGTACCGACGATCACGCGCAGCCGCGCGCCAGGCGGGTGTTGGGCGCCGTCACCGAGGCTTGCTTCACCCACGCCGCCGAGCTGCTGGGCCCGCTCTCGGAGGGTCTGCATCGCGTCTCCTCGCCGGCGGCCGCCGAGATGGTCAAGCTGTATGAGAGCGGCTTTCGGGCGGTGAACATCGCGCTCGCGTTCGAGATGGCCGATGCCTGCCGGACGCAGTCACTCGACCCGATCGAGATCACGGACGCGGCGGCGACCAAGCCGTTCGGCTTCATGGCGCACTATCCGTCGGCGGGCGTCGGCGGGCACAGCGTCGGTGTCGACCCCTTCTACCTGCTGCACTCGCTGCGTGAGCGCGGCCGTCCGGCGACGCTCACCGAGGAGGCGCTGCGCACCGTCCATGCCCGCCCCGCGCGCGTGGCGATGCGCGCGCACGAGCTGCTGCAGCGATCCGGTCGTCAGATGCGCGACCTGCGCGTGATCGTCGTCGGCGCCGCCTACAAGCCGGGCAGCTCCGACTGCGCGCACGCACCCGCCGCAGAGATCATCTCGCGGCTGCTGGCCGAGGGCGTGCACGTGGACTTCCACGACCCGCTAGTGCCGGTGCTGCGAGTGGACGGCGAAGAGATCGACGGAGTCGACCCCGACCCGCGCCGCGATGCCTCCGGCTTCGGCCCTGAAGACTACGAGCTGGCGATCGTCGTCGGGATCCAGCCTGGCTATGACTACGGATGGCTGCAGCGCTGCCCGCAGGTGCTCGACTGCACCTACCGGGAGCGGACCGGCCACCGCCAGTTCCTCGTCTGAGGGACGAGAGTGGGTGACTGACGGCCGCGTATGGCCCCCTGGCCGTCAGTCGCCCCGCAACCTCACTTAATGAACAGCATCTCCGAGTACTTGGGGAGCGGCCAGAGGTCGTCGGCGACGAGCTTCTCGAGGCGGTCGGAGACCTCGCGCACGTCTTCCATCGCCGGGATCACGGTGTCGCGCATGTACACCGCCTCCTTCTGGGCGGAGCCCTCGGGATGGTTTTCATCGAGGTTCGCATCCTCGAGCTTCCGCTGGGCGAAGTGCAGCTCCTTGATCACCGGCTCGAGCTCGCCGACGAGATCCCCGAGGCCCGTGGGCTGGAGTTCGTTCAGGTAGCGCACCGCCGCCGGCAGGATCATCGTGCGACCCATCGCGGCCTCTGTCTCGGCCTCGATGTTGATCGTCATCACATACTGCTCGGTGAACACCTCGTAGCGGGCCTCGAGCTCGCGCTTGGAGAGCACTTTGTACTTTTTGAAGGCGGCGACCGTCTGTTTATCGATCAGCCACGGCAGCGCGTCCGGCGTCGTGCGCAGGTTCGCGAGGCCCCGCTTCTCGGCCTCCTTGTGCCATGCCTCGGAGTAGCCGTCGCCGTCGAACACGATCTGCTTGTTGGCGGCCCACACCTCCTTGACGACGCTCGTGACGGCTTTCTCGAGCGTCGCGCCGGAGGCTTTGAGGGCGCTCTTGAGCTTGTCCGTGAGCTCGTCGACGGACTCGGCGACGATTGTGTTGAGCACCGTGTTGGGGAAGGCCGGCGACGCATTCGAGCCGAGCGCGCGGAACTCGAACTTGTTGCCCGTGAACGCGAACGGGCTGGTGCGGTTGCGGTCGCCCCCGTGCAGCGGCAGCGGCGGCAGCACCGGCGTGCCCAGGCCCAGGAAGGAGCCTGGCTTGGAGGGCTCCACCTTGCCGGCCTCGATCGCGCCGAACACCTTCTCCAGCTCGGCGCCGAGGAAGATCGAGATGATCGCCGGCGGCGCCTCGTTGGCGCCCAGCCGGTGGTCCTGGCCGGCGCTCGCGATCGAAGCGCGCAACAGCGCCTGGTGCTTGTTGACGGCCTGGATGACGGCCGCGCAGAAGAACAGGAACTGCAGGTTCTCCGCGGGCGTGTCGCCCGGGTCGAGCAGGTTCAGGCCGGTGTCGGTGCCCATCGACCAGTTGTTGTGCTTGCCCGAGCCGTTGACGCCGGCGAAGGGCTTCTCGTGCAGCAGACACACCATGCCATAGCGACGGGCCGTGTTCTGCATGATCTGCATGGTCAGCATCTGATGGTCGGAGCCGACGTTCGAGTTCTCGAAGATCGGGGCGACCTCGAACTGGTTGGGAGCGACCTCGTTGTGGCGCGTCTTGATCGGGATGCCGAGCTTCGCCAGCTCGAGCTCGACCTCGAGCATGTACGCGAGGACGCGTTCCGGGATCGAGCCGAAGTAGTGGTCGTCGAGCTCGTGGCCCTTCGGCGGTTTGGCGCCGAACAGGGTGCGCCCGGTGGTGACCAGATCGGGGCGCTCGAAGAAGTACTGCTCGTCGATCAGGAAGTACTCCTGCTCGCAGCCGGTCGTCGTGAAGACGCGCGAGGCGTCTTCGACATCGAGCAGGTCGAGCGCGCGCATCGCCGCTCCCGACAGCGCGTCCATCGAGCGCAGCAGCGGGATCTTGTTGTCCAGCGCCTCGCCCGTCCACGACGTGAACGCCGTCGGGATGCACAGCAGCGCGCCGTTGGGGTTCTCGAGGATGAACGCCGGGCTCGTCGGGTCCCACGCGGTGTAGCCGCGGGCCTCGAACGTCGCGCGAATGCCCCCGGTCGGGAACGAGGACGCGTCGGGCTCGCCCTGGATCAGCTCCTTGCCCGAGAACTCCGCGATCGCCGTGCCGTCGCCGGCGGGGCCGTAGAAGGAGTCGTGCTTCTCAGCGGTCGACCCCGTCAGCGGCTGGAACCAGTGCGTGTAATGGGTCGCGCCCTTCTCCATCGCCCATTCCTTCATCGCCTGCGCGACCGAGTCGGCGAGCGAGGTGTCCAGCGCCTCGCCGCGCGCGAGCGTCCGCTGCAGCGCCTTGTAGACGTGCTTGGGCAGGCGGCGACGCTGGACGGCCGGCGAGAAGACGTTGGTACCGAAGACCTGGTTGTCGGAGACCGTCAGGTCGCTCGCACCGAGCGCGGCTCCGTTGGCGCTCCACTGCGCGGCGGTGACGTTCTGCTGGCGTGTCCTGGGCATAGGTGGGTCGATTCCTCCTGAAGAAGGGGTGGAGTGCGGCGGCGGCTCCGGCAAGCGCGGGGCCGACACGCAATCGTCGTGCCAAGCGGGCCGATCGGGATCACCGGCTGGCGAAATCGAAGGGGGTCCGGTTTCGACAGTCGGCCAAACAGCGAGCGTCGGCCGAGCACGACGTCGGCAATCGCGACCGGCGGTCTGCGATGACCTCCATGAGTCGCCGCGGTCGCGCCTGCGGCGCGTACGCGACTGAGTCCGCCGGGGTCGCGCCTGCGGCGCGTACCCGGCTTCTCGCTATCTGGGAGCTGATCGCCGGGTACTGCCCGAGTTTCGACGCGACCGGTCTTCGGGTTGACGTGCGTGAGCCGGGGGCCGAGGCGATGTAGACGGCGAACTGTCCGCGAACCGGACCGCCAGAGGACAGCTGCGCCTTGGACTTGCCGGCGAGCCCGGCGGCGACGGTGTAGTGGACCGTGTAGCTGCCGGCCTTGACCGGCACCACGCGCCAGACGAACGTGCGCGTCGCGCCGGGCGCGAGCGCGCCGAGCGCCCAGGTGTTGACGTACGCCGTCTGGCCGCCGCCGGGCGGGCTCACCTGCTCGCTTTCCACAGGCGGCGAGGCGATCGCCCCGGGCCCCCGTTCGATCACCCACACCGGGCGCTTGTCGGCCGCGAGCTCGGGATAGCTCGAGGTGTAGTCGAACGAGTCGATCGTGACGGCGACGTTGGGCACGGTGCTGCTGCCGGTGTTGCGCACCGGCAGCACGAGCTCGCGTCTGGCGGGCGATCGACTGCGCGGTCGGGAAGCTCGCGTGCACGACCTGCATCGCGAACGTGCCCGCCGGTTCGCTCGCGTCCTGGCGGCGTGCCGCCGCCGCACCCGGCGATCAGCAGCGCGCAGCGGCGGCCGTGAGCGCGGACGCCGCCCGCGACGCCCGCCAGGGAGCGTCGCGGGCGCGACGCGGCACCGCACACAAGCCTTTGCGCCCTCCCCTCACGATCGCGCCACGATACCAGCGGGGGTGGCGCGTCGTCACGGCCGCTCGCTCGCGCGCGGGGCAGGCGAGCACGAGCGGTGGCGTACGGGTGGCGCATCGCGTAGAGTTCGTCGACCGCTGATCGCGACCCGAGGAGGGGCAGGGAGAGATGGTTCGCAACGTCGCCGAGCCGGCGTTTGGCGCCGTGAGGCACGTGCTCGAGGAATTCGGGGACATGATGATCCTCACGGGCGGACGATCTGGTCCGCGCTGCGGCCCCCGTACCCCTACGGCGGGGAGCTCGTCTCCCAGTTCCTGTTCACGCTGCGCCTCGTGTGGTTCCCGCTGCTGATCTCGACGGTGGCGATCAACTACGGCGCCCCGGGCCTGCAGGCCGCGGACTTCCTGAGGATCTTCGGCGCGCTCGACCGGCTCGGCGGGTTCTTCGTGCTCGCCGCGATCCGCGAAATCGGCCCGCTGATCACCTCGATCGTGCTCGCCGGCGTGGCCGGCACGGCGATCACCGCCGATCTCGGCGCGCGCAAGGTCCGCGAGGAGCTCGACGCGCTGCAGGTGCTGGGCGTGGACCCGGTCAAGAACCTCGTCGTGCCGCGCTTCCTCGCGCTGATGGTCGTCACCGGGCTGTTCGACATCTACGCGCTGCTGTTCGGGATCTTCGGCGGCATCCTCGCCGTCGATCGCCAACGACCAGCCGCTGGGTCCGTTCTGGGGGACGCTGTTCGCCAACGCGTCGGTAACCGACCTGTGGGGCTCGGTGCTGAAGACGACCGTCTTCGGGGCGATCATCGCGATCGTCTGCTGCTACAAGGGCATGACCGCCTCCGGCGGCGCCGAGGGCGTCGGGCGCGCCGTCAACGAGGCCGTCGTGATCGCCTTCCTCGGCATCGGCGCCTTCAACTACGTCTTCACGCAGACGCTGCTCGCCACCCATCCCCAGATCCTGGTGATCAAGTGAGGCGACCGTCGACCGCCCAGGGCGGTCCCGTTGCGTAGCACCCCACGCTCTGTGAACGAACTGCTTGCGATGCCGCGCGAATGGCTCGCGGCGACCGGCGAGATCGGCCGCTTCACCGGGCACCATCGTGCGCGATGTTTGGAGCCTGCGCGTGTTCAGGTTCTTCGGCGAGGCGCTGCGCCAGTCGGGGATCCTGATCGTCGGCTCGACCGCCGTGATCTGGTCGCTCGTGTTCATCACCGGGCTGGGCACGTGCGGGATCGAGGCCGCGTACTTCAACCAGTCGACCGGCACCCCCAACTACGCGGGCGTGTTCGCCGCCTGGTGCAACCTGCGCGAGGCGATCCCGTACGCGTTCGGGTACATGATGGCCGCGAAGGTTGGCACCGGGATCGTCGCCGAGCTCGGCGCGATGCGCATCTCCGAGGAGATCGACGCGCTGGAGGTGATGGGCGTCGACTCGATGGTGTTCCTGTGCGCGACGCGGCTGCTCGCCGCGTGGATCGTGCTGCCGTTCATGTACATCGGCGCGATCGGCGTCGCGTTCTTCGCGTCCTACCTGGCGCGTGGTCGATCAGATCGGCTACACCTCCAGTGGCGGCTATCTGTTGATCTTCTGGCAGTTCCAGAATCCAACGGACTTCCTGTACAGCGTGATCAAGGGCATGACGATGGCGACCGCGATCGTGCTCGTGGCCTGTTACTACGGCTACAACGCCAGTGGTGGGCCTGTCGGCGTGGGCAAGGCGACGGCGAAGTCGATGGTGCTCAACCTGATCCTCGTTAACCTGATCGGCATGCTCGGCACAGAGATCTTCTGGGGCACCAATCCCCGAGCCCCGATCGGGGGCTGACGATGGCGGGCGAGCAGCCTGACCGCAAAGCGGGCGGGAGCGAGGCGGACGAGTTCCAGTACCACACCGGGACGATCCGTCCGTCCGAGGCGCCCGATGCGATCGAGTTCATCGACGTCCACAAGTCGTTCGGGCGCAACCACGTGCTGCGTGGCCTGAACATGGGCCTGCCGGAGGGCAAGATCTCGATGATCATCGGCCCCTCGGGCACCGGCAAGTCGGTCTGCATCAAGCACATCGTGGGGCTGCTGTACCCGGATGAGGGCGACGTGCTCGTGCACGGGCGCTCGATCCCGAGCCTCCCCGACGCGGAGCTGTTCGAGCTGCGCCGGAAGTTCGGCGTGCTCTTCCAGGACGGCGCGCTGTTCGGCTCGCTGAACCTCTACGACAACGTCGCCTTCCCGCTGCGCCAGCACACCGAGAAGGGCGAGGAGGAGATCGCGGAGATCGTCAACCGGCGCATGCGCGAGGTCGGTCTCGGCGGCGAGGGCGCGAAGATGCCCAACGAGCTCTCCGGCGGCATGCGCAAGCGCGCCGGCTTCGCCCGCGCGCTCGTGCTCGATCCCGAAATCGTGCTCTTCGACGAGCCCGACTCAGGCCTTGATCCGGTGCGCACGGCGCTGCTGTGCGAGCTGATCAAGGAGGTCCACGCGGAGAACGGCGGCTGCTACGTGGTGATCACGCACGACATCATGAGCGCGCGACGCGTCGCCGAGCACATCTCGGTCCTGTGGAAGGGACGGATCGTCGAATCCGGCCCCGCCGAAGAGCTGTTCGCCTCCGAAAACCCGTTCGTCCGCCAGTTCCTCTCCGGCGAGTCAGCCGGGCCTTTGGGAATGGAGTAAGCCCAGGCGGCGCCTCTGGCGCGTTGCATCCCGCGTCCCGGTTAGCCTGCACTCACTGTGAACGCCTCACGCGTCCTCTCGGCCCTTGCGGGCGGCGCGGCCCGGCGGCCGCGGCTGGTGCTTGCGATCGCGGTGGTGCTCGGCGCTCGGTGGCGCGGGGCTGGCGTTGCGGCTGCGCCCGACGGCGGCGACGAGCACGTTCGTGTCGAGCTCGAGCCCGGAGTATCAGGCGACGCAGCGCTTCTATCGCAACTTCGGCGAAGAGCCGATCGCGGTGCTCGTGAAGGGCAACCTGCAGCAGCTGGTGCTGAGCTCGGACATCGAGCGGCTGCTCGGCCTGGAGGGCTGCCTGTCGGGCAACGTGCCGGCGCGCGCGCTACGCGACCGAGGGCGGAGTGAACGGGCCGTGCGGGCAGCTGGCGCGCGCCAGGACCGTCAAGGTCGTGTTCGGCCCGGGCACGTTCCTCGGCGAGGCGGCCGAACGGATCAACGAACAGCTCTCGCGGAGACGCGCAACGCCGAAGCCCAGGCCAAGCGGGCCGAAAGCGTCGTCTACCGCGCCGCGATCGGGCGTGGGCTCGCGATTTCGCAAGCACGCACGCTGGGACACGCAGGCAAGCAAGGTGACGCTCGCCGAATTCAAGTCGAGTCTCGTCACCCAGGCGCTCGAATACGGTCTGACGCAGTCAGCCAAGCATCGAAGACGCCAACTTCGTCTCCGACGTGGTGTTCGACTCGACCAAGCGCGCGGGCACCCCCAAGTCGCGCTTTGCCTATCTGTTCCCGAGCCCCGACGCGGCGCTCGTGTCGGTGCGGATGAAGGCGGGGCTCTCGGAAGCGGCGCGTGTCAGGACGATCGCGCTGATTCGCCAGGCGGTGCGCATGCCGCAGTGGCAGCTCGCGCACGGCGAGACCTATCTCGTGACCGGCGAGCCGGTGATCGTCGCCGATCTGACCAGCTCGATCAGCCACTCGATCGAGCTGCTGCTGATCGCCGTGCTGCTGGTGATGGCGGCGACGCTCGGCCTCGTCTTCTCAGGGCGCCCGCGCCTGCTGCCGCTCGCGCTCGCGCTGCTTGCCGCCGCGCTCACGTTCGGCGCGCTGTCAGCGGTCGGCGCGTCGCTGACGATCGCCTCGATCGCCGTGCTGCCGGTGCTCGTCGGGCTCGCGGTCGACTACGCGATCCAGTTCCAGGCGCGCGTGGACGAGGAGGCCGAGCTCGCCGCCGCCGGGCAGCCCGGCGGTGCGCCCGGCGGTCCTCCGACGGACGTTCCGGCGATCGTTCGCCGGGCGGCCGCGGCCGGCGCCCCGACGATCGCGACGGCGGCTGCCGCCAGCGCCGCGGCGATGCTCGTGCTGCTGCTCTCGCCGGTGCCGATGGTTCGCGGCTTCGGCGTGCTGCTCGTGGTGGGCGTCGCGATCGCGCTGCTGTGCGCGCTGAGCGCCGGCGCGGCGGCGATCTCGCTGTCCTCGGCCCGGACTCGGCCGCGCGCGGCCCGGCGCGCTGGCGCGACGGCGCTCTGGCGGCCGCGTGGAGAGGTGCACGCGAGCTCGTGGCCGACAACCCGCTGACGCGCCTGATCGCGCACGCGGCGCTCGTCGGCTCGGTGCGCCGCCCCGGGCGCGTGCTGTGCGTCGGGCTCGCGCTGGCGGCGCTCGGCTGGGGTCTTGACACGCAGACGAAGGTGCAGACCGACATCACCAAGCTGGTCCCGCAGAACCTCGGCTCGCTGCAGAACCTCGACACGGTCGAGCGGATCACCGGCGTCGGCGGCGAAATCGAGCTGATGGTCGAAGGCGAGAACCTGACCAAGGCCGTCGACGATCGAATGGATGATCGGCTACCAGAAGTCCGTGCTCGCGCGCTTTGGCTACAGCTCCGCGAGCGGCTGCAGCAGGGCGCGCCTGTGCCCGGCGTTCTCGCTGCCGGACCTGTTCGGGGAACAGGTATCTGGTTCGGCGGGCACGCCAAAGCTCTCACAACGGGTGATCGACGGTCTGCTCGGCGTGATCCCACCGTATTTCTCCCAGGATGTGATCGCGCCCGACAGGCGCGTGGCGACGCTCGCGTTCGGCATCCGCCTGATGGGGCTCGACCAGCAGCAGCGGCTGATCGAACAGATGCGCTCGAGCCTGCACCCCCCGGCGGGGGTGCGTGCGAGCCTCGTCGGCCTGCCGGTGCTCGCTGCCCAGTCTGGCTCGCAGGTCGCCGATCCGTGGCGGCGTCTGGAGACGCTGCTGGTCGGGCTCGCCGCGGTCGCGCTCGTGCTGCTGATCGCCTTCCGCGGCGACCGCAGCCGCGCGCTGGTGCCGCTCGTGCCGATCGTTCTGGCCAGCGGCTGGTCGGCGCTGATCCTGTTCGCCGTGAGGGTTCCGCTGAACCCGATGTCGGTCACGCTTGGCGCGCTCGTGATCGCGATCTCGACCGAGTTCAGCGTGCTGCTGTCCGAGCGCTACCGTCAGGAGCGGCTCGCCGGCTACGACACCGTCGAGGCGCTGCGCCGCAGCTACCGCCGCACCGGCGCCGCGGTCGCGGCGTCGGGGGTGACTGCGATCGCGGGCTTCGGGGTATTGGTGTTGTCGGACATCACGATGTTGCGCGACTTCGGCCTGGTGACCCTGATCGACCTGAGCGTCTCGCTCATCGGTGTGCTGGTCGCGCTTCCCGCCACGCTCGTGATCGCGGACGCCGCCGCCGCATCGTCCCCGCAGGGGGAAGACGGCGCTCGCAGGCGCCCGGTGCGCGTTGGGCGCCGGGCGCGTCAGGCGTGGGTCCGGCCGTGAGCCGGCCGCGCTACGCGCGCTACGCCGGCGCTGCTCGGCGTCGTCCTGCTGGTGGCGATCTTCGTCAACTCGCTGTTCGTCCATCGCACCGACGCGACGGGCATCGCGCCGGGACAGAGGCTCGCGCCGTTCGCGGTGCCCCTGGCGCTGGGAACGCTCAACGGCGACGCCGACATCGCCACCCACGTCAACCAGGGCTCCGATGGACGCGTGCCCGCGTGCGCCGAGCGCGGCGCGCAGATCCTGAACGTCTGCCAGCTCTACGAACGGGGCCCGCTCGTGCTGGCGCTGTTCGTCGATGCGGGCTCGTGCGCCACGGTCCTCGGGCGAGATGCAGGCGCTCGCCGCGAAGTTCCATCGTGTGCGCTTCGCGGCGGTCGCGATCAGCGGCGAACGCGCGCAGATCCGCCGCCTGGTACGCGCGCAGGGCCTGACGCTGCCGGTCGGCCTCGACAGCGACGGCGCGGTCGCCGCCCTCTACAAAGTCTTCAGCTGCCCGCAGGTGAACTTCGCCTACCCCGGCGGCGTCGTGCAGAGCAAGGCGCTGCTGGCGAACCCGTCGCTCGCCAGCCTGCGGGCGCGGGTCAGCGAGTTGGTGGCGGCGTCGCGAGCACGCGAACGGCGGGAGCCGGCCGCTTGAGCGACGGCGCCGACCCCGCCCTGGGCGCCCGGGAGTCGCTCCCGGGCTGGTGCGCGCGCGAGGTCGAGGAGGAGCTGCCGGGGCTGCGCCTGCTCGTCGGCGAGGCGTCGCACACGCGCGCACAGGCGCTCACCGGCGCCTCGCCAGCGGACGTCCGCGGGCGTCTGCGCGAGCTCTCCAACCGCTTCCGCGGCGCCCGCGCGGTGGGCATGCGCCGCGAGCCCGTGCCGGGCGCCTACCGCGTCTTCTTCCGCCAGATCGGCCTCGACCCTGACGCCGTGCGCACGCCGATCGAGGCTGCCGTGATGGAGCGGATGCTGCGCGGCGGCTTCCTCACCGGGGGCCTGCTCGAGGACGTGCTGCTGATCGCGCTGCTCGATACCGGCGTGCCCGTGTGGGCGCTCGACGCGGAGTCGGTCGACGGCCAGCTCGGCATCCGCGCGAGCGACGAGGGCGAGCCGCTGGGCCGCTCGGCGCAGGCGCCGCCGCTGCCGGCGCGGCCGTTTGGTCGTCGCCGACGCCTCGGCGGCGCTCGCGATCCTCTTCGGCGAGCTGGCGCCGGGGCACGAGCCGCGCGCCCGGACGCTGCGCGTGACGCTGTTCGCCGTGCAGGTCGCCGGGGTGCCGACGCTGTACGCGGAGGAGTCGCTGTGGGCCTGCCGCGCGGCGCTCGAGCAGTCTTGAGCGCGCTCGCGAAGCGCGTCATCGTGCGCCCGCGCGCTGGTAGACTCGCTGCTCTGCCGGAGAGGAGGCGGGTGTGAGCTAACGGCAAGCAGCAAGTCATCGATCGAGCGGACCACAGTCAGGCGCTGATCGGTGCGCGCGGCCGCGACGGTGCGGGTCACGCAGTCCGGGAGCGCGGCGCGCGAGCCGCCGCGAGCAGCTCGACGAGCGCGCCGCCAGGGCTTCGCTGCGGGCGCAGATCGCGCGGCTCGAGCGCGAGCGCTCGGCGATCGTCGCCGAGCGCTTCCCCTTCATCTCCGCGCCCCGCCGCGGTCCCCGGTAGCGGCGCGGGCGCTCCGACGCTGCTGGACCTCGGCGAGCTCGAGCGCGTGCGCGATCGGCTCGCCGCGAGCGTGCAGGAGCTGCGGGCGAGCGTCGAGGAACGCATCGAGCGCGAGCGCCGCGCGCGCGAGCAGCTGCGGCGCATGGACTGGACCCGGGCAGCTACAAGTTCGCGCGCCTGCCCGTGCGGGATCTCGGGCAGGGCGTGTGCGGGGTCTGGGAAGTCCGCCCGCGACTCGGACTGATCGGCATGCTCGCCGGCTGGTGGCAGCTCAAGCTGTCGTCAGGGTGTCCGTTAGCCAGGGGGTCGCGGTCCACGCGCGACCCCGGTTCACAGAGGTCAGCATCGCGGCCAGCGTGCGGCGCTGACGCTCGGTCATCGAGCCGATCGTCTTCTTCTCGGACATCGGGACCTGGGCGAGGAACTTGCGGCAGCGCGTCTGACCCCAGCGGCGCTGGCTCATCAGCAGGTCGGCGACGGCCATGCTCTCGGCCTCCCACGGGCATTCGAGGATCACCTCGGCCACATGGAGCTCGCCGATCGCCACGCGTCGCTTGAGCTCCGCGCGGGCGAGACGAACCTTGTTCGCGCGTTCGAGGGCGCGCATGTACTGCGGACCGGCAGGGGCAACCGTCGCTGTCGCGTTCATTCGGCACTCTCCCCGTTCTCGCCGCGAGCCTTGCGCGGCGAGAACGTGCTTGCTAGAGGTTTTCAGTTACGCGCCTGCTAGGCCGCACGAGGTCCGCCGCGATGCATCGCGGCTGTCCCGTCACATCAGCCCCTCTCCCGACGGCCTTGTGGCGGGGCGAACCCCAGAACGGTCTTGCAGAGCGCACGTGGAAGCTATGACAGGAGCGGGTCGTCGGTCAACAGCGCGGCGGGCGCTTCGTACGCTAGAAGCGATCTTTTTCGATCGCGCCGCGACTTGTGAAGAAATGGACAAGTCGCTGAGCCGCACACCGACCCGCGGCGGTGCGGGCGAGGGCTTCGATCAGCCGGCCCGCGGCGCGGGCAGCGGCCCGTGCTCGGACTCGAACTCGCGCTTGACGCGCGCGAACACCTCGAGCGCGCGGTCGAGCGTGGCGCGATCGTGCGTCGCCATCACGCTCGTGCGCAGCAGCGCGCCGCCCGGCGGCACGGCGGGATGCAGCGCGCAGTTGGTGAACACGCCGCCGTCGTACAGCGCGCGCCACAGCAGCGCCGCCTTCCAGTCGTCGCCGACGAGGATCGGGACGATCGGCGTGACGAGCGTCTCGCACGGGTGCGTCGGCGCCGGGACCCGTGCGCACGGGCTCGCCGCTGAGCGTCAGGTAGCCGAGCGCGCGCAGGCCGTCGGCGAGGTAGCGCGCGCGCTCGAGCACCGTCGCCAGCAGCGCCGGCCCCTCGTCCGAGCGGATGATCCGCAGCGCCGCGAGCGCCGCGCCGAGCGCGGCCGGGACCGCCGAGGCGGTGAACAGGAACGGGCGCGAGGAGATGCGCAGGTACTCGATCACCTCGGCCGGTCCCGCGACGAAGCCGCCGCAGGCGGCGAGCGACTTGGAGAACGTGCCCATGCGCAGATCGACGCGGTCCTCGACGCCGAGCAGCTCGCACGCGCCCGCGCCGCGCGCGCCGAGCACGCCGGCGCCGTGCGCCTCGTCGACCATCAGCCGCGCGCCGTAGCGGGCGCACAGCTCGGTGATGTCGACGAGCGGCGCGACGTCGCCCTCCATCGAGAAGACGCCGTCGACGACCACCAGCACGCCGCCGCCGTCCTGCTCCGCGCGCTCCAGCGCCCGCTCGAGCTTGTCGATGCGGTTGTGGCGGAACGGGCGCATCTTCGCCTTGGAGATCAGCGCGCCGTCGAGGATCGAGGCGTGGTCGGCCGAGTCGACGATCACCGTGTCGCCGGGGCCGAGCAGCGTGCCGAGCGTGCCGACGTTCGCCTGGTGGCCGGTCGTGAACACGATCGCATCCTCGGTGTCCATCCAGTCCGCGAGCTCGCGCTCGAGCTCGAGGTGCAGGGGCGTCGTGCCGTTCAGCAGTCGCGAGCCGGTCAGGCCGGTGCCGTAGCGGTGCAGCGCATCCTCGGCGCCCTTCATCACGCGCTCGTCGGCGGTCAGCCCGAGGTAGTTGTTGGACGCGAGCATGATCCGCGGCGCGCCCTCCATCTCGACCACCGGCATCGCGGGCGACTCGACCGTGCGGAAGTACGGCATCAGGTCCGCCTCGCGCGCGGCGCGCAGCAGCTCCTCGCGCTCGTGGCCGCGGACCTTTGCGAAGACGTCGATTGAGGTTGGCATATAGGGTTCCGCCGCGATGGCAGTCGAGATCAGGCCCGTGCGCAGCCGGCGCGAGCTGAGCACGTTCATCAAGCTGCCGTGGCGGCTCTATCGTAACGAGCCCAACTGGGTGGCGCCGCTGCTGCTGGACCTGAAGGAGCAGCTCGACCAGCGCCGGAACCCGTTCTTCGAGCACGCCGAGGCGCAGTACTTCCTCGCCTGGCGCGACGGGCGCGCCGTCGGGCGCATCAGCGCCCACATCGATCGCCACCTGCAGGAGTTCCAGGACAACGACTGGGGCCTGTGGGGCTGGTTCGAGTGCGAGCAGGACCCCGAGGCCGCGCGCGGGCTGCTGGACGCCGCCGAGCAGTGGCTGCGCGCGCACGGCGCCGGCACGATGATCGGCCCGATGAGCTTCACCACCAACGACGAGGCCGGCCTGATGGTCGAGGGCTTCGAGCATCCGCCGCTGATCCTCAACCCCTGGCACCACCGCTACTACCAGTCGCTGCTGGAGGACGACGTCGGCCTGTCGAAGGTGATGGACATGTACATGTGGAGCCTGAGCGTCACCGGCCGCGACAAAGTCCACCCGGCGATCTGGGAGATGGCCGCGAAGGTCGAGTCCGAGCACGGGATCGTGTCGCGCAACTTCCGCAAGAAGGACCTCGAGGCGGAGGTCGGCCGCTTCCTGGAGGTCTACAACGCCGCCTGGGAGCGCAACTGGGGCTTCGTGCCGCTGACCGAGCGCGAGGTGCGCCACTACGCCAAGAAGCTGAAGCCGATCCTCGACGAGAACTGGGCGATGGTGGCCGAACTCGAGGACACCGGCGAGGTCGTCGGCGCCGCGCTGACGCTGCCCGACTACAACCAGGTGCTCGCCAAGCTGCGACCGCGCGGCCGGCTGCTGCCGTTCGGCTGGCTCACCGCCCTGCGCGAGCGGCGCAAGATCGACGCCGTGTACGTGTTCGCGCTGGGCGTCAAGCCCGCCTACCAGCACACCGGCGTCGCCGCGCGCTTCTATGAGATGCACTTCGACGCCGCCGAACGCACGCCGCAGAAGGGCGGCGAGATGGGCTGGATCCTCGAGGTCAACAAGCCGATGAACCGCGCGATGGAGGGGATGGGCGGCAAGATCGTGCGCCGCTACCGCGTGTACGAGCGCCCGCTGGGCTAGGTCCCGCAGCCCCGCGCTCGGAGTCTGCGGCGCCCGGCGCTGGCAGTTTGCGCCCCCGATGCCGAGGAGTCTGCTGGGCGGCCCTCTACACTTTCGCGGGTGAGCGAGCTTCCGCAGCCTAACTCGCCGCAGGACGTGCCGATGCTCGCGGGCGACACGCGGCAGCTGGACGCGTTGCCGGTGCTCGTCGGTCAGGCGCGCACCGTGCCCGCCCAGCTCACGCCAGCGTTCTGCCCGGCGAGCGGCGCTCCGCGGGCGGGGTCCTTCCGGCGGTGCAGGCCGCGGCCGTTGCCGCGGGCGGATTCGTCGCCGGCGCCGCGGTCGTCGGGCTCGTGCACCGTCGCCAGCAGCGCTCCGCGACGCTCGCCAAGGGCGCTCGCGCCGGGCGCGTCGGCGCGGCGAGTCGATCGCGCCTGGGGGTCGCTCGCGTCCGCCCGCGGCCGAGCTGGTGCAGATCGTCGGCAGTCGCTCGCTGCTCGTCGACGTGCACCTGCTCGGTGGCTCGGGCGAGCGCTAGAAGCAGCCCGCCAGGGCAACTGGCGGAGCTGCGCGTGGAGGTCACGCCGGTGGGCGGCGCGGGCAGCTTCGTGCTGCCGCGCCACGGCGGCAGCGACGGCCTGCTGCGCCGACGCGGCGGTGTGCTCGAGCGCCTGCTGCACCAGGAGGATCGGCCGGTGGTCGTGCGCGTCGCCCAGCCGGCGCCGGACAGGGTCGTGTTCGGCGCGCGCGCGGCGAGCGAGGCAGCGGCGGCGCACGGCATCGAGCGGATGCGCTTTGCGCTGGGGGTCGACGAGGACCTGCGCGGGTTTCTGCGCGCGTTCGCCGGCGATCCGCTGATCGGGCGCTCGCTGCGCCGGCGACCGTGGCTGCGGGTACGGCGCCGGCCGGAGCCGTTCGAGGCGCTCGCGTGGGCGATCTGCGAGCAGCTGATCGAGTACGAGCAGGCGGCCGCGATCCAGCGGCGCCTGCTATCCGCGCTGGGACGGCGCGGCCACGACTGGGACGGGGTGGGGGGGCGCCTGCGCGACCTGCCCGCGATCGAGGTGCTGGCGGGGACCGCGCCGGCGCTGCTGCAGTCCTTCGACCTCGCCGGCTCCCGCGCGCTCGCGCTCGTGCGCGCGGCGCGCGAGGTCGCGCGCGGGCGCATCGATCTGCACAGCGGCGAGCACGAGCACGGCTGGCGGCGGCTGCGTGCGATCCCCGGCATCGGCGCGTGGACGGTCGAGATGCTCGCGCTGTACGGCCAGGGCCGCCACGATCAGGTGCCCGCCGGCGACCTGACGCTGTTGAAGCTGGTCGGCAGGCTGCTCAGCGGCGGCGACCCCCGCGCGCGCGCCGAGGAACAGCAGGTGCGCGACTTCTTCGCGCCCTACGGCGAATGGGCGGGGCTGGCCGCCACGCACATGCTCGCCGGCGCCCCCTGAGGACCTGTTCCAGGTTCTGGGCTGTTCCAGGCTCTGGGCTCAGCTGCACGAGCGCTTGCGCTCGCGTTCGACCAGCAGCGCGAACGTGGGGCACGCGCGGGCGGCGCGCAGCGCGTGCTCGACCTGCGCGCCGTGCAGCGGGCTGCCGTCGATCACCGGGTAGCCCCACTCGTCCAGCGCGATCCGCTCCGGGCAGCAGCTCGGCGCACATGCCGTGCGCCTCGCAGGCGATCGGATTCACGCGCACGCGATGGCTCACGCGAACGACCTGTCGCGAATCGTCGCATCGCTCAGCGGGCGCTCGGGCAGCGGCAGCTCAGCTGGACGCGAGCAGCCGGCGCACGGCCCGTGTCGCGCGTGGTCGGCGAACTCGGCCTGGAAGACATCCAGCGCGCTGAGGATCGGGTTGAGCGCTCCGTCGGGGTGCCCGCAGGCGCCGCGGCGGGCGATGAGCGACGCGAGGCGGTCGATGCGCTGCGCGACGCCGGCTCCGCCGATACCGCCGGCGAGCTCCGCAAGCGTCGTCGCGAACGCGTCCAAGCCGTGCACGCACGGGCCGCACTGGCGGGCGCTCTGATCCGCGAGCCAGCGCGCGAGGCGCACGGTTTCGGCGACTGGGCAGGCGTCCTCGGAGAGCAGCAGCACGACGCCCGCGCCCAGCGAAGCGCCGAGCGGCGCGAGGTGTTCGTTCGACAGCGCGACGCCGCCCAGGTGCGGGGCGCCGACCCACGCGCCAGCGTAGCCGCCGAGCAGCGCTCCACGCACGCGCGCGGTCGGGCCGCCGCCGGCGCGGATCAGCGAGGACAGCGAGGCGCCGTGCTCGATCTCGTATACCCCCGGGTGGGCGACCGGCCCGGACAGCGTCACCAGCGCCGATCCCGGCTGGGTCGGCGTTCCCAGCTCGCGGAACCACGCCGCCCCATAGCGCGCGATCAGCGCGACGTGGGCGAGCGTCTCGACGTTGTTGACGAGCGTCGGGCGCTGCTTGACGCCCTGTTCGAACGGCAGCGGCGGCGTGAACGTCGGCTTGGCGGGGCCTCCGTTGAGGAAGTTGACCAACGCGGACTCCTGGCCCGCGACGTAGTGGCTGGGCACCGTCGCCAGGCGCAGCTCCGGCGAGCGCTCGGACACGCGCGCGCGTTCTTCGATCGCGCGGGCGAGGCTTGCGATGCCGTCGTCGGCGGACTCGCAGGCGCAGACGATCACCTCGTCCGCGCCGAGCGCTTCGGCCGCGGCGAGAGCGCCGTCGAGCACGAGATGCGGCAGCGACTCCAGCAGCGTGCGGTCCTTGAGGCTCGCGGGCTCGCCCTCGACGGCGTTGACGACGACGATCCCGCGCTTGCGGGCGGCGGCGACGGCGCGCAGCTTGACGGCCGCGGGGAACGCGGCGCCGCCGTGTCCGAGCAGGCCGGCGCGCTCGATCTCCTCGATCAGCGCCGCCCCGCGCTCGCGTCCGCGCCTGCGCCCACCACCGCCGATCGCCGGCAGCGGTCCGTGCACGGCGAGGTGCTGCTCGAGCGTGAGCGCGCCGTGCGCGGAGATACCGCTCAGCAGCCGTGGCAGGGCCTGGGCGGGCATGCCAACGCGAGCGGGGCTCAGCTCGGCGAGCGTCTCCGCCGAGGCGCTCATCGCCGGTGCCCGCTCGTGCCGGCGTGTGCACGGGAATGCGGCAGCAGCGCGGCCGGCGTGCCCGAGCGGCGCGCCCATTCGGAGCCCAGCGGACCTCCCGGCAGCCACAGCGCGATGAACAGCCCGAACGCGCCCGTGCCGGCGAGCGCGGCGCCGCGCCAGCGGATCCCATCGGGCCAGCCGGTCAGCACGCGCGTCGCCACCGCGGCCAGCACCAGCACGGTGCACGCGACGCTCAGCGCCAGCAGCCAGCCGCTGTTGGCGTCGCTGCCGGTGCCGAAGCCGTGCACCAGCGCGATCGGCCAGCTCGCGTAGGTGAGCCAGTGGATCGCGCGCCAGCTCGAGTACCCCAGGCGTGCGCGCAGCAGGCTCGTGACGATCACCGCCACGATCAGGTCGAAGGACACCGCGCCGAGACCCAGCCAGAAGGGCCGGTAGGAGCCGACGAAGGGGACGAACGCATCGACGATCGAGATCGACGCGAAGCTGTCGAGCACCGAGGTGAGGATGTGCAGCACGAGGAACACGAGCGCCAGCAGCGACACGTTGCGGTGCAGCGAGTCGAGCACGAAGCGCGGCCAGCGCACGGTGCTCCAGCGCTCGACGTCGACGACGCCGAGCGCGATCGACAGCGACAGCAGCAGCAGCGCGACGGCGCCCGTCGAGCGGGTCAGATACCAGTAGGCGCTCGGCCCGGCGCTGGCGAGGAGCGCGCTCATGCCGCGAGTGCCTCCGCCGCCGCCTCGGCCGGCCAGCCGCCGACGGCCGTGACGTTGCCCTCCCGGTCGAGCAGTCGCGCCGGCAGGCCGAGCTCCGCCAGCCACGCGGCGGCAGGCAATCCACGCACGAGCGCCGCGGTCGCGGCGACGTTGGCGTCGGTGCACGTCGCGGCGGCGACGCTCACCGTTCGCCAGCTCGTGCGCACGGGCGCTCCCGTGCGAGGGTCGATGATGTGGTGCATGGTGTGGCCGTCGTGACGCCAGCGCCGTACCGCGGTGCTTGACGTCGCCAGGCCGCCGGAGCGGATCGAGACCGTCTGGCCCGGCGCCGAGGGACGGCCGCGGTGGTCGTCGGTCACCCTGATCGGCCAGCCGCCGTCGGGCGCGCTGCCCGAGGTGGCGATGTCGCCGCCGAGGCTGACGAGCACGCCGCAGCCGGCGACGGCCGCGGCCGCGGCGGCGGCGCGGTCGGCGGCCCACGCCTTGGCGCTCGCGCCGAGGTCGAGCTTGACGCCCGCGGGCACCCTGACCGAGCGGCTGGCACGGTCGAGCGCGAGCTCCCGCCAGCCTGCGCGTACCCGCGCCATGATCGCCGCGGGTGCTTCAGGCTGCCCCGTCGCGGGGGCGAGCAGGCGAAAGTCGCGGTCGTATCCGGCCAGTTCCAGCGAACGCCCGAGCGTCGGATCGACATCGCCGTCGCTGCACTCGGCGGCGCGCACGGCGACCTCGAGCGCCTCCATCAGCAGCGAGCCGACCTGTGTCGAGCGGCCCGCACGCGCGTTCAGGCGCGAGAGCTCGGAGTCGGCGCGGAAGCGGCTGCACGCCAGGTCGATCGCGGAGAGCTCGCCTTCGACCGTCGCGCGCGCGGGCGCGAGCGACGCTGGGTCGCGTACCCGCAGCACGACGCTCGTGCCAAGCGCCTCCCACACGGCCTCCCACACCGCGGACTGCAGCGGTGGCCGGGCTGTGCGCGGGGACGCGGGCATCTCAGGAGCCACCCGAGACCACCGGTTCGGGCGCCGATTCCTGGACCGGCGCGGATTCCTGTGCCGGCGGCGATTCTTGCGCAGGCACCGATTCTTGCGCGGGCGCCGATTCCTGCGCGGGCGCGGCCGCTTGCGCTGAGGTTTGAGTTTCAGCGCCGGCTCGCGGTGCTTCGGCGGGTGGCTGCAGCGCGTGTGTCGAGGTGCTTGTGGCTGTGGGGGCCTGCTTGGCTGTGCGCTTGCCCCTGTGAGAGGTTGCCGGCTTGACGGTCTTTCCCGGGAAGACGCTTGCGGCCGCCTCGGCGAACAGCCCGGTCAGCGCAACGCTGCCGGCGAGCAGCCAGCGGTTGAGCCGGCCCAGCTCTCGCAGCGCCGCGTCGCGGGTGTGGGTGGTGTGGATCGCCACGTTGGCCTCAGTGTGTGCGCGTCGACTAAGGATCGGGTAACCGCTCGATGAGAAAGCTCATCGAATTTCGCGGGCAGGGCCGAGGCGCCGACGCCGACGCCTATCCTTGGTCGATGGGCGTCGCCGCGGACCCGAGGCTGCCTGATCGCACGGCTCCGCCGCCCGACGGAGGGGGTGGCGATCAGGCCTCCGTCAACCCCGCGCGGGTATTGCTGATCGAGGATGAGCCGGGGATCGTGGACTTCGTCCGGCGTGGCTTCGAGGCCGAGGGCTTCGCGGTGCAGTCCGCCCTCGACGGGATCGAGGGCGAGCGCATGGCGCTGCAGGGCAGCTTCGACGCGGTTGTGCTGGACCTGATGCTGCCGGGCCGAGACGGCCTGCAGGTGCTGGCCGCGGTGCGCCGGGCGATGCCGAGCCTGCCGGTGATCGTGCTGACGGCGCGGGAGGAGATCGAGGATCGCGTCGAGGGGCTGGAAGCGGGCGCCGCGGACTACCTCGTCAAGCCGTTCTCGATGGCGGAGCTCATCGCCCGCGTGCGCGCGCAGTTGCGGGTGATCGCGCAAGCTTCGGCGCGGCTGCTGTGCGAGGAGGGAATCGAGGTCGACCTGCTGGCCCGCAGGGTGCGCCGCGGCGGCAGGCAGGTGGTGCTGTCGAGGACCGAGTTCGAGCTGCTCGTGTATCTGCTGCGCAATCACGGCCGCGTCGTCTCGCGCGAGCAGATCCTGAGCTCGGTGTGGGGCTACGAGCACGATCCGGCGACCAACGTCGTGGACGTGTACATCGGCTACCTGCGGCGCAAGCTCGGCAGTCCGGGAGATCCTCCACCGATCTTCACGGTGCGCGCCGTGGGCTATCGGCTCGGTAGCGCCACCTGAACTGTCGTGCGCTCGCTGATCGGACGCCTGGCTCCCGCCGGCTTGCGCTGGCGTCTGGCGGGTTGGGTGACGCTCGTGACGCTTGTCAGCACCGCGATCGTGTTCGTCGCCGTCTACGGTGGCACGGGCGAGGAGCTGCGCCATCAGATCGACAGCGAGATCGCGGGCGATTCGGCTGAGCTGGCGCACAACCTGGCGATGGCGAAGGCGCGCACGCCGCGCCAGCTGGCGCACGCGGCCACGCGTTACATCGATGCGCAGCCGTTCAGCGCGAGCTCGACGCTGCTGTTCGCGTTGGTCCCGGGGCAGCAGGCGAGCACCAACCGCCCCGAGTTGTTCGGGAACCCGCCACCCGACGATGGTGAGACGTACGCCGAACAGGAGCAGGAGAACCGGCTCGCCGCACACCTGCTCGTAGCGGGCGACGGCTACTCGACGCTGCTGCTCCCGGACGTCGGCAACCTGCGCCTGCTGAAGCGCTCGCTGCTGGTCCCCGGCGGGCTGCAGGTGACGATCGGCGTGGGGGAGCCGCTGGCGGCGGTGGCCCGCGCCCAGCATGGCGTCGCCCGCGCATTCATCGTGGCCGGGCTGCTGGCGCTCGCGAGCGCGCTGCTGGGCGCGTACCTGATCGGTCGCCCGCTGTCGCGCCCCCTGCGCAGCATGGCCGCCGTGGCCGCGCGTGTGGACGCAGGCGATCTGCACCCGCGCATCCACGACACCGACGGACGCGCCGAGGAGGTCAGGGTGCTGGCGGACGCGTTCAACCACATGCTCGATCGTCTGACCGACGCGTTCGCGGGCCAGCGCGCGTTCGTCGCCGACGCCTCCCACGAGCTGCGCACGCCGCTGACAGTGATCCGTGGCCAGCTCGAGGTGCTGGCCTCACAGCCCCAGCCGTCTGCTGAGGAGGTGCGCCGCGTCGAGCGGCTGGTGCAGGCGGAGATCGCGCGGATCGGCCGCCTGGTGGACGACCTGCTGCTGCTGGCGAAGACCGAGCAGAGCGAGTTCCTGAGGGTCGAGTCGATCGACCTGCCCATGCTACGTCGAGGAGCTGTGGGACGGAGTGAGCCTGGTCGCGCAGCGTCGCTTCGAGCTTGGTCCGGTCCCCGCCGGCACGCTCCGCGCCGATCCGGACCGTCTCGCCCAGGCGCTGCGCAACCTCCTCAGCAACGCGATCGACCACACGGCTCCCGAGCGCGGGCTGGTGCGAATGCGTGTGCAGCAGCGCCCCGGCGGGCGCGTGCGCTTTCTCGTCGAAGATGACGGTCCGGGGATTCCCGCCGGAGCAGCGCGAGCGCGTGTTCGACCGCTTTCATCGCACCGACGCGGCGCGCGACCGCGCCTCCGGTGGAACCGGGCTGGGGCTGGCGATCGTGCGCGCGATCGTGGACGCCCACGGCGGCAGCGTCAGCGCCGGCGAGTCGCCCGAGGCGGGCGCCTGTATCGAGCTCGAGCTGCCCGGGTTCGTGCCGGCGCGCGCCGGCACGGTCGCCTACGCGGCGACCGGCACGCGGTAGCGCCGCGAGCGCGCGTCCTGTTCGAGCAGGCCCACCGCGAGCAGCGTCGTCATGTAGCGGTGCGTCGTGCTCGGGCTCAGGCTGAGCTGCGCCGCGACGTCGGTCACGGCCAGCGCGCCACCGTCGGTGGGGAAGCAGGCGAGCACGAGCAGGCCGAGCAGCAGCGAGCGCGATAGGCGCGGGCTGCTCGACAGCGTCGCGAAGCTGGAGGCGAGCTCACGGTCGGCGAGACCGTGCAGCAGGCTCGACCACGCCGGCGCCCTCGCTCGAGGTGCGCCGCACGATCTGTTCGATCTGCGTTCGCGTCAGGTCGATGCTGATGGCGGCTGAATCCGTCTTCACGCCGCCGGATGATCGCGTCGGGGCTCGCCGCGAGCAAGGGGAAAGTCCAATACTTGACTCTCAAGTGCGGATCCGAACAGCGCGGGCGCCGCCGGCGAGCAGGCGCTCGACCACACGCCGCGCCCGCAGCACCGCCATCGTCGGCTTGGCCAGGGTGCCCATCGTCTCAAGCACGCGTTGCGTCGCCAGCAGCGCACCCGGCGCGGCGGTCGGTGGGGCGGAGAGATAGAAGCTCGCCATCGCGGCCAGGATCAGCGCATGGCTGCCGCCGTCGGGCAGAGCCTCCGCGGCATGCACGGCGCGCGCGGCGATCCAACTAAGGCGCTGCGCCGCTTCGGCGGGGGAAGCGTAGTGATCGAGCAGGTTGTGGTGGCCGTGCTCGAGGTCCTTGGCGCGGTCGATCGAGGCTGTCGAGCAAGACGTGCAGCGCGCTGATCCAGGGGCAGTACGCGTCGTGCGTGGCACGCGATCTCGGCTGCGCTCAGCTGCGGCTTGGCGGCGGCGGCGATCAGCGCGAACACCGTCATCGAGGAGGCGCCGCCGGCGGCCGCCTCCCACCAGCGCAGCCCGCTGTTCGGCGGTGTCACCGCGGCGCCCCAGCGCGCCAGCGCCCGTGGCGCTCGCTGCCCCGTTCGTGGTTGAGGCTCTGGTAGGCGACGATCGTGCTGGCGGCGCGCAGCGCCGGCTGCACGACGGCCGCGTAGGAGGGAAGGGTGTCGAGGGCGTCGCGGCACGCCTGCACGAGCTGCTCGATGTAGCCGTTGTCGCGCCTTGGCGGAGCGTGCTCGTAGTAGTCGGCGTGCTCGCTGCCGGGGTCCAGCGCCCTCAGCAGCGCGATGTGCAGCTGGCGGCCGTTGGCGATCGGGTCGGCGCTCGGCTGCTCGGCGAGCGTGTCGACGTAGTCGTAGGTCGTCTGGAAGGCGACGACGGCGCGAACCACGCGGGCGCGATACGGGCGTGGAACGAGCACCGCATACGCCGCGGCGCCCTCGTAGTTGCCGCGCTCGTCCCGTTGCGTGAGCAGCGCCAGGCGGCGCAGTAAGGGTCGGGTATCTGGCGCGCATGCTCATGCCAGTGACGAAGCTCTCGTCCGACAGTGGGAATACTCCGAGCCAGTACCTGGATGCGGCGCCGGCAAACGTGCCCGCCAGCCACAGGTGACCCCTCCGCGGGGAAGCAACCACCAGAACAGTTTCGTTTACCAGAGAAGCGATACATAGTCACTCCTGAAGGCTCTCGCGCGCCGGCGAACGCGCCGCGGCAAGGCCAGCTACCGCGATTACCGCAAGCGAGATGGCCGCGAGCAGCGCCAGCGTCAGCGCCACCCTCCCCAGTCCGACCGCGAACGGCGCCGGGAACCCTGTCTCCATCCTCAGCCAGCGGCTGGCCAACGCGTGGCCGTAGATGCCCGCGAGCGCGCCGATCGCACAGCCGATGCCCAGCACGATCGTGCTCTCCAGCAGCAGCGCGCGCCACAGCTGGCCGGTGTCGTACCCCTGGATCTTCAGCGACGCCAGCCGCGGGCGCCGTTGCCAGATGCTCGCGCTGAGCGCCGCGGCGACCGCGAGCGCGGCGGCGATCAGCAGCAGCGAGGAGATTTCGCTCAGCGCGGTCAGCCCCTGGCTTGCGTTCTCGTCGTACTGGCGCTCGCGTTCGTGCAGCGTCTGCACGCCGAGGCCGGGACGGCCCGCGAGCGCCTTCACCACCGCGCGCCTGCCAGCCGCCTGCTCCACGCCCGGCCTGAGGTCGACCTCGAGCGCGGAGGGCTCGGCGGTCTGCCAGTAGCGGCGGTAATCGGCCGTGTTGAGGATCACCGCGCCCGGCGACCAGCCGAGGTTGGTCGTGATCGCCGCGACGCGCAGGCGTGCGCTGCCTGCTGGCGTGGGCAGCGTGAACGCGCTGCCGACGCCCAGGTGGTGTTCTTCGGCGAAGGCGCCCGAGATCGTCGCCCATCCGCCCTCGCGCAGCAGCCGCGTCGCGCGCGCGAGGCTCGCCCTTCAAGATCTGGCTGGCGGGGATCATCACAGCGTCGCTCGAGGGCCTCGCGATGATCCACATCCGGCGATCGCCGACGTCGAGGTAGCCGCCCTGGTATACGCGCACCGATGCGACCGCCGGCGGAGCGCTCGATCGCGCTGCGCCGTGCCGCCGGCAGTGAAGGCGTTGGTCGTGAGGTCGTTGCCGCCGGTCGTCACCCACAGCTCGGCCGTTGCCCAGGTATTCGCCGAAGCTCGCGTCCAGGCCGTGGATCAGGTCGGTGCGCGCGCCGCCGATCGCGACGCTGCCGTAGACGGCGAGCGCGGCGATCCCGGCGAGCGCGACCGAGCGGTGGTCACGGCGCGCAGCTCCGAGACGACGACGATCAGCGAGCTGCTGCGCACGCGTTCGCCGGCCCAGCGCAGGATGCGCGCGACCCCGCGAACAGCGCTCGGGATCGCGAGCAATGCGGCCACCGCGAGCGCCATGCCGCCGACGATCGTCAGTCCCCGGGGCGAGCAGCACCGCGATCGCTGATCGCCGCGAGCAGCGCTGGCGCCGATCGCCGAAAGCTTCAGCGCCGTCGCGGGCGCGAGCGCCTCGCCTCCGCCTGAGCGGTCGCGGAAACCGCGTCGGTCGGGGCGGCCGGAGCCGCAGATCGAGCGCGGGCGACAGCGACGCGAGCATCGGTCGCCAGCACGCCGCAGCCGACGGCGATCGGATCGTCGCCGATGCGCAGGGTCTCCTGCGTGCCGATCGGGAAGGCCGTTGTCAGGTAGGTGGGTATGCGATGCAGGAAGATGTGCGAGAGGACGTCGCCGAGCGCGACGCCGACGCCGAGGCGGCGACGCCGAGAACGCCGCCTGGAAGGCGAGCAGCACGACGATCTGGCGCCAGTCATAGCCCTGCATGCGCAGATCCGCGACGAACCGCCGCCGCTCGGGCACCGTCAGCAGCATCGCGTTGAGCGCCAGCAGGAAGCCGACCATCACGCTGATCGCCGCGAACAGCGAGGTCGACTGGTCGTTCGGCTTGACCGCCTCGCCAGCAGCCGCAGCTCGTCGTCGGCGGCCAGCACGCTCAGGCGTCCGGCGGCGAGCGTGCGCAGCTCGCGCCGCGACGCGGCGGTCCTCGCCGCGGCCCGGCTCGACCAGGACCTGCGTGATGCGCCCGCGCAGCCCGGTCAGGCGCTGCGCGCGCGGGAGCAGCGCCACCGCGATCGGGCTCGAGGCCAGCACGCCGAACAGCGAGCTTTCAGCACCGCCGCCGACGGCGATCGTGTGCGCCGCGCCGAAGGCGAGCACCGTGACCTGCCGCCCGGTTCGACGCCGACTGTCGCTGGCGACGCTCTCGGGCAGTATCAGCCCGCCGGTGAAGCGGAATCCAGCCGAGACCGAGCTCGCGCGTGCCGAAGCCGCCCAGACGTGCCACGGCCGAGGTGACGCCGAGCAGCTGCACCGACTCGCGGCGCCCGGCGGCCCGACGACGGCGATGTTCTCGCGCAGCACCGGCGCCGCGACGTCGCACGCCGGCAGGCCGCGTACGTCTTCCGCGAGCCGTTCGTCGAACCCCGCCTGCGAGCGTGCCGCCAGCTGCAGGCGCGCCGAGCCCACGACTGGTGCATCGAGTCCCGCCGCGCCGACCGGTCAGGCTGGCGTTGGCGAGCAGCACGCCCAGGACGAGCGCCACGCCGACGGCGATGCCGCTGCCGGCCAGCAGCTCCTGGACGGCGTGGGAGCGCAGCCGCACCCGGTACAGGTGCGCCAGCATGCTCACGCGGACCCCCGCGATCGAGGGGTTCAACGGGCCCTTCACGACGAGGCTTGCTGCCAGCTCCGGATCGATCCCGTCGGCCATGTGGCCGTCGCGCAGCGTGTGCACGCGGTCGGCGAACGGCGCCGCGTCGAGGTCGTGCGTGACCAGCAGCCCGGGGATGCCGCGCTCGTGGCAGATGTCGCGCATCAGCGCCAGTATCTCGCGACTGCGCTTGGAGTCGAGGTTGCCGGTCGGCTCATCGGCGAGCAGCAGCCGCGGCTCGTTGGCCAGCGCGCGCGCGATCGCGATCCGCTGGCGCTCGCCCATCGACAGCTGCTCGGGCGTGTAGTCGGCACGCGCCGCCAGGCCCACGCGCTCCAGCCACGGCAGCGCTCTGCGCCGCCCCTCGCGCAGCGTGCAACCGTCGCCGGTCAGCTTGATCGTCGCGTTGTCGAGCGCCGAGGTATGCGGCATCAGGTGAAAGGCCTGGAAGACGAAGCCCACGTCCCGGCGGCGATAGCAGCGCGCTCTCGCGCTCGGAGAGCTCGCTGAGCACGCGCCCGTCGAAGGAGATGCTGCCGCTGTCGGGGGAGCTCAACGCCGCCGCGAGCATCAGCAGCGTCGTCTTGCCCGAGCCGCTCGGGCCGTACAGCGCCACGAACTCGCCGCCGGCGACCGTCAGCGAGACGCCGTCGACGGCCTTGACCGTCTCAATGTCGGTCGAGTAGTGCTTGACGACGTCGCGCAGCTCGAGCGTGCTCACTGCCCGGAACGCTCCGCCCCCGTGCGCCTGCGCCCGGGAAGCGGCACGACGGTGCCGCTCGCGGCTCGCTCGACACCAGTTCGCCGTCGGCGATCGAGATCATCACCCCGACTCCCTGCAGCGCGGCCATCTCCTCGGAGGCCATCAGCATCGTGATCTTGCGCTCGCGCGCAGCCGTGCGCAGCAGCGCGAAGAACCTGTCGCGGTCGCCGAGGTTGGGCAGCAGCGCCGGGTCGTCGATCACCAGCAGGCGCGGCTCGCGCGCGAGCGACCGCGCGAGCATCACGCGCGCCGCGCTCCGTCAGCGACAGCGAATCCGTCGGCTCCGCGGCGCCCGCGACGCCGACTCGACCTGGTCGAGCACGGCATCGCCCGGCGCCGGGCCTCGCGCATCGTCAGTCCCTCGCTGCCCAGCGAAGTGGCCACGTGATCGAGGACGCTCTCGCCCGGTGTCGCGCGCCAGTCGGAGGACGACATGAACGCGATCTCGCCGCGCAGCAGCCGGCCGCGCTCGCTGGTCGGCATGCGCGCGATGTCGCGTCCTTCGAAGCGGACCGTGCCCGAGTCCGCCAGCGCGATCCCGCAGGCCAGGCGCAGCAGCGTCGACTTGCCCGAGCGCCGCGGCCCGTACACCCGACCGAGACGCCGGCGTCGATGTCGAGGCAGACGCGGTCGAGCACGACGATCTCGCGAGTCGCCGTCCGGAAAGCGCTTGCTGACGTTCAGGAAGGAGAGCAGCGGCGTCATCGCGGCGTCAGCGAGGAGGCGTTGTCAGCCGCTGCGTTCGAGGAACTCGTTGATGCGCCTGCGGGTGCGTGCCGCCCAGTCGACCTCGATCTCGCAATTGGGCGTAGACGGCGTCGCGCGTGCACTCCATGCACAGGGCGGTCCACGAGCGGCCGCGACCGTCGGTGGGGCTGACGAGCTGGGCGAGCATCAGGCACTCACGCTCGTACGCGCTGCAGCGCCAGCAGCAGTCGCGGCGCGTCCTGTTCGCGCGCGACCGACAGCTTCGCCTGCAGCCCCAGGCGCACTGGCTCTCGCGGCAGCAGTGTCTCCATCCACAGCGTCAGCGCCTCGGAGGTCTCCTCGGTCGGGTAGTAGACGAGGTGCGTGCGGCGGTGGTTGTTGCGCTTCGGCTCGTCCTTGGAGACCGCCAGCCCCGTCTTCTCGAGCTGCTCCAGCAGCCGGTAGACGTCGTTGGTGTCGACCCGCCAGGTCTCGCCGAGCCGCGCGGCCAGGCGGTTGGCCAGATCGCCGCCGTGTCCCGGTCGTTCCAACAGCAGGCCGAGCAGCGCACCCCGCAGCGGCGTCGAGGGCCCCCTCATCCACCTCGTCTTCTCTGGGTTCGCGCTCGCCATCGCTCCTCGTGCCGGCCGAGTTTGACCGACTGGACAATACACCACCGCGGCGGCGGTTGCCGAATCGTTCCGACATCCTGGAGTCTGTTCGGTTAGGCACTCGCAGGGTCGCTTCAATCGATCTCTGGGCCCCGAGCCGTCCCCTAGACGGAGGAGGGCCTGAGGCGTTCAGGGCACCAGCACCGCCGCGCCGGTGAAGCGCCCCGCGCGCAGATCGGCGAGCGCGGTGTTGGCGTCCTGCAGCGCGTACGTGCTCACGTGCGTGTCCACGGGCACGCGAGGAGCGAGCGCGAGCAGCTCGTCGCCGTCGGCGCGCGTGAGGTTGGCGACCGAGCGCACCGAGCGCTCCTCCCAGAGGATGTCGTACGGGAAGCTGGGGATGTCGCTCATGTGGATGCCGCCGCACACGACCGTGCCGCCGGGTGCCAGCGCGCGCAGCGCCGCCGGCACGAGCGCCCCGACCGGGGCGAAGATGATCGCGGCTTCCAGCAACTGTGGCGGCGCTTGCTCGGAGGAGCCCGCCCAGACGGCGCCGAGCTCGAGCGCGAGGGCCGCGCGGCGCGTCGTTGCCGGTCCGCGTGAACGCGTACACCTCGCGCCCCTGCCAGCGGCAGATCTGCACGAGGATGTGCGCGGAGTCGCCGAAGCCGTAGAAGCCCAGCCGGCGGGCATCGCCGCACATCCGCAGCGCCCGGTAGCCGATCAGCCCGGCGCACAGCAGCGGCGCCGCCTGCTCGTCGGTGTAGCTCGCGGGGAGCGGGAAGCAGAAGCGCTCGTCGGCGACCGCGTACTCGGCATAGCCGCCGTCGATGTCGCGCCCGGTGAAGCGCGCGTTCGGGCACAGGTTCTCGCGCCCGCTCGTGCAGTACTCGCAGTCGCCGTCGGTCCAGCCGAGCCACGGCACGCCGACGCGTTCGCCGATCGCGCGAGCGCCGCCGCCCGCGTGTTCGCTCTTGCCCTCGCCGCGCGCGAGCACCGTGCCGACGATCTGATGGCCGAGGATGCGCGGCGGCTCGGCGATCTGCACCTCGCCGTCGAGCAGGTGCAGGTCCGTGCGGCAGACGGCGCACGCGTGCACCCTGATCAGCAGCTGCCCGGGGCCGGGCTCGGGGACCGGGCGCTCGATCGCGCGCAGCGGCGCTCCGACGTCGTCGAAGACCATCGCGCGCATCGTTGCCGCGGGCTCAGCCGAAGAACAGCTCGGCGGTCTCGTACAGCTCGGGATCCAGCAGCTTGGGCTCGCGCAGCGCCTCAGCGAGCGTCGACCTCGACGATCTCGGTCGCCGCGCAGCGCGACCATCACGCCGAAGCGCCCGCGCCGCGACGGCGTCCATCGCGGCCACGCCGAAGCGCGTCGCGAGCACGCGGTCGATACGCCACCGGCGTGCCGCCGCGCTGCACGTGGCCGAGGATCGTCACGCGGCTCTCGTAGCCCGTGCGTCGCTCGATCTCGCGCTCGAGCGTCACGCCGATGCCGCCGAGCCGCGCGTGCCCGAAGGCGTCGGTCGCCGGTGCCGGGCGCGTCTGCAGCGTGCCCTCGCGCGGCGTCGCGCCCTCGGCGACGACCACGATCGAGAAGCTGCGCCCGCGCTCGTGGCGGCGGCGCAGGTGCGCGACCACCTGCTCGATGTCGAACGGCCGCTCGGGCACGAGGATCGCGTCGGCGCCGCCGGCGATGCCGGCGTGCGTCGCGATCCAGCCGGCGTGGCGGCCCATCACCTCGACGACCATCACGCGGTTGTGCGACTCGGCGGTCGTGTGCAGGCGGTCGATCGCGTCGGTGACGATCTGCACGGCCGTCTGGAAGCCGAACGTCACGTCGGTGCCGCCGAGGTCGTTGTCGATCGTCTTCGGCACGCCCACGATCGGCACGCCGTCGCGATGCAGCCGCAGCGCGACGCCGAGCGTGTCCTCGCCGCCGATCGGGATCAGCGCGTCGACGCCGCGCGGCCTGCGAGCGTGCGCCTGACGAGCGCCGTGCCGTCGCCGCCGTCGGCGTACGGGTTCGTGCGCGAGGTGCCGATGATCGTGCCGCCGCGCGGGAGGATGCCGGCGGTGCTCTGCAGCGTCAGCTCGATCGCGTCGTCGGCGAGCACGCCCGCCCAGCCGTGGCGAAAGCCGACGAAGCTCGTTGCCCGCTTCGGTCAGCCCGCGCCGCACGACCGCGCGGATGACCGCGTTCAGGCCCGGGCAGTCGCCGCCGCCGGTCAGCAGTCCGATCCGTGCCATCGACGTCAGTCTACGTCGGCGCGCGCGATTGACCCTGGCCCGCGCGCCGTCAGATGCCTTGACCTGGGAGGAACTCGTTCGTGAACGGCGGCAGCCCGCGGTTCGGGTTGTGCTGGAGCAGGCTGTGCGAGTACATCCAGTTGCCGAACGCCGCCCACGCCGATGGGGTCCTGCCAGCCATAGGGGTCGCTCGGCGTTGGCCGGCTGCGCCGCGGGCAGCGTCTGGCGCGATCGATTCGAGCTGGAGCTTGGGTTCGAGCGTCGGGTTGGCCTTCAGCAGCAGCGCGGCGGCCGCCGCGGGGTCGGCGCGGACCTCGTGCTCGCCGCGCGTGAGCGCCTGCAGGAACGCGCGCAGGTCGACTGCCGCGGTGCGCGCCTCGCTGCTCGCGCACGACCAGCACGAGCTCGTCGTAGCTCGGCACGCCCGGCCTGATCGACGGGGATCACGAGCGGATGCTTGTGCATCAGGCGCAGCTGGATCGCCTCGTAGTTCCAGTAGCCGCCGAGCGTCGCCGCGACCTTGCCGGACAGCATCGCGGCGACGAGGCTGAAGCCGACGTTGACTTCCTTGACCTTCGCGGGGCTGACGCCGGCGTTTCGAGCGTGGTGCGCAGCTCGGCCGCCTGGTAGGGGATGCCGGCGGTGCCGACGGTCTTGCCCGCGAGGCTCGCCACGCCGCTGACGTGCGCTTCGGGCAGCGCGATGATCGACGTCAGCGGCCGCTGCACGAGCGCGCCGATCGAAACCAGCTCGAGGCCCTGATCGCGGGCGAGCAGCAGTTGCGGCTCGTAGGAGATCGCCATGTCCACCTTGCCCGCCGCGAGCAGCTTCAGCGGTTCGGCCGTTTCCGAGGGCACGACCGGTTCGACGTCCAGGCCGACCGCGCGGAAGTCGCCGTGCGCGATCGCCGCGTACAGCGGCGCGTGGTCGGCGTTGGGGAACCAGTCGAGCATCACCTTGAACGGCTTCGTCGCTCGCCGCCGACACGGTGTCCTGCTTGGCCCCGCACGCCGACAGCGCGACCGCGCAGATCAGGCACGCGAGGAGCGCCGACAGGCTCGCGCGGCGCGACTTTCGTTGTTCCGGTCGGCACATGTGCCGACCGGCCGGCGGGCGCATGCGCCCGCCGCGGGGTCGCGCATGCGCGACCCCGGCCCGGCCGCACATGTGCGGCCGGGAATCCGGCCGCGTGCGGCCGGATCTCGGGAAAAGGTTCCGGTTTCCGTTCCTCAAGCTGTCTCTCCTCGGGGTCGGAGCTTCCAGGGCACGAGCTTGCGCTCGGCAAGGCCAAGGGCGTAGAAGCAGGCGATCGCGAACGCGAACAGCACCGCGGTAGCGGCGTACGCGCGCGCCGTCTGAAAGCCGCCGGCGTCGGTCATGATCTCGCGTCCGAGGCCCGAGTAGGCGGCGGTCGTCGGGGTGCTGGTCTCGGCGATGAACGCGCCGATCACGCCCACCGCGAGCGCGATCCGCGCGCCGCTGAGCGCTGCCGGCAGCGCCGCGGGCAGCTCTGCGAAGCGGAACGCCTGCCAACGCGACGCGTCGAGCGTGCGCAGCAGCTTCGGCTGCTCGGGGTCGACCGCCGCGAGCCCGTCGACGGTGGCGACGACCACCGGGAAGAAGCAGATCAGCGCGATCACCGCCAGCTTGGGGAAGATCCCAAAGCCCCACCAGAACACCAGCAGCACGCCGATCACGGGGATCGGCACCGCCTGCGAGCCCACCGCCAGCGGGTACACCGCGCGGCGCAGCAGCGGGAACAGGTGAATCGCGACCGCCAGCGCGAAGCCGCTCGCCAGCGCCAGCGCCAGCCCGAGCACGACCTGCTCGGCGGTCACCGCGAAGTTGTGCCACACGAGGCCAGCGTTGTTCCACAGCGCCGCCGCCACCGCGTGGGGGGCCGGGAGCAGGTCTTCTTCCACCCCCGAGGCGTCCGCGTACAGCTCCCACGCGCCGAGCAGCGCCGCGCTCAGCAGCAGCGGCGCCCAGCCGCGGCGCGCGCGCGCGCTGCGAGCGCTCATCCTCGCGCGCCCGTTCCCAGCGCGCTCAGCGCCTGCTCGCGCAGCGCGATCACCCGCGGGTCGGTGCGCTGGCGCGGGCCGTCGCCCGCCTGCCTGTGCCCGTCAGGGTGTCCTCCGAGGAGGGTCCCCGAACGGGGGAGCTCGACCTCGAACTGCGCGACCACCCGTCCGGGCCGCGGCGAGAGCACGACGACGCGATCGGCGAGCAGCACCGCCTCCTCGACGTCGTGGGTCACCAGCACGACCGTCCGCGGCTCGCGCGCGAGCGTCCCCGCCAGCCACTCCTGCATCTCGCCGCGCGTGATCGCGTCGAGCGCGCCGAACGGCTCGTCCAGGCACAGCAGCGGCTTGCCCGACAGCAGCGTGCGCACAAACGCCACGCGCTGGCGCATGCCGCCGGAGAGCTCGTGCGGGCGCGCGTGCTGGAAGCCGTCCAGCCCCAGCTCCGCGAACAGCGCGTCCGCTCGCTGCCGCGCCTCGGCGCGCGACAGCCGCGCGATGCGCAGCGCCAGCGCCGCGTTGTCGACGGCGCTCAGCCACGGCAGCAGCAGGTCGCGCTGGGGCATCAGCACCGCCGGCGCGCACGCGACCCGGCCGGCGTCCGGCGCCTGCAGCCCGCAGATCAGCTCCAGCAGCGTGCTCTTGCCGCAGCCGCTCGGGCCGACCACCGCCAGCAGCTCGCCCGGGGCGGCGCGCAGCGAGACCTGCTCGAGGGCTTGCACGGCGCCGCCGCGTCCCGCCGCCGGGTAGGCGAAGCTCACCGCGTCCAGCGAAACCGCGTCCTCGCCCGCCGATCGCCGGATGACGGGCCGTGCGCGGGACTGCAGTTCGGTGGCCACTTCGCTCCCTTCGCGGGCATTACCCCACAGGTTCTAAGGGTCGACGCCGGTGGAATCGCTTCCCGTGCGTCATCTCAGCCGGCCTACCGCCAGCACCCCTGGGTGTCTGCTGATCGTGCGCGGATGCTATCGCGCAGGATCACGGCCGGCGACGCGAGGCGGCCTGCTAAAACGCGGATGATGCGCCAGGGTCCGCTCGCCGGCCGGTATCCCGCGGTCGCGGCGATGGTGATGTTCGCGCTGATCCCCTACCTGGCGCTGTCCGCCGCGCTCGACCCGCTGACGCCGATCATCGCCAAGCAGCTGCACATGAGCCTGCAGACGATGAGCCTCAGCTCCGGCCTCGCCAACGCCGCCTACGCGGCCGGCACGGTGCTGGCGGTCCAGTTCGCCCAGCACCTGCCGCAGCGGCGGATGCTGATCGTCTACGCGACGCTGCTCGTGATCGGCTCGGTGCTGGCGGCGACGGCGCAGGACGCGGGGATGTACATCGCGGGCCACGTGCTCCAGGGCGCTCTGCACGAGCCTGCTGCTGATCTCCGCCGTGCCGCCGCTGGCGATCGGCTATCCGGCGAGCAAGCTGCGCACGACGGCGATGATCATGAACCTGTGCATCTTCGGCGCGGTGGCGCTCGGCCCGGCGATCGGCGGGCTGCAGGCGCAGTCCGACGCCTGGCGGCCGCTGTTCTGGATCATCGCCGCGATCGCCGCCTGCGCGCTGCTGCTGGCGGTGTTGACGTTCGACGATGCGCCCGCCCGCCGACCCCGACTCGCCGCATCGACCTGCTGGCGATCGCGCTGGCGGCCGCTCGGCTGCGCGGCCGCGTTCTTCGGCGCCTCGGAGCTGCTGACCCACCGCTTCCTCGACGTCGAGACGATCGTGCCGCTGCTCGCCGGTCTGGCGACGATCGTCGTCCTGATCGTCTATCAGTTCCGTGCCAAGCGGCCGCTGCTGACGATCCGCTCGATGCTCACGAGCACGATGCCGGTCGCGGGTATCGTGGTCGCGCTGTTCGCCGCCGCGGCCTCCGTCTCGGCGACCGCGCTGACCGCGGGCGTGCTCGCCGGACGCTACAGGCCGCTGCATCTGGGCCTGCTGTATCTGCCGGAGGTCGCGGGCGCGGTGATCACCGCGGTCCTGCTCGGCGTCGTCATCACCAGGCGCGCGATCCACTACCTGCCGCTGGTCGGCATGGTCTTCCTCGCGGCCGGGATCGCGGTCTTCCGCATCGACGTGCCGTCGAGCGAAGCGGCCACGCTGGTCGGCTCGGGGCTGACCGGCATCGGGCTCGGCGCGACGGTCGCGCCCGCGCTGTTCGTGGCGGGCTTCTCGCTGCCCTCCGCCAGCCTCCAGCGCGTGTTCGCGATCGTCGAGCTGATGCGGGCGGTGGCGGCGTTCATGATCGCGCCGATCTTCGCCCACTTCGCCGCGACCGTCGGCGGCAGCCTCGACGCCGGCACCGGGCATCGCGCTGTGGATCGGCCTCGGGCTCGCGCTCGGCGGCGCCGTGATCGGCGTCGCGATCTACGCGCTCGGAGGCGCCCGCCCGCAGACGCCCGACATCGAGCGCTTCGTCGCCGGCGAGGCCCCCGCGTGGTACTCGCCGCCGCTGCTCGCGAGGGTTCGTCCGGGCCTGGCGTCCGCGCAGCCCGCCACCGAGAGCGCCAACTGAGATGGCGTCGAGCGACGCTCGCCGCCACAGCGTCCGCCCCGCTGAGCGGCCCGGTGCTGTTCGCCTACGACGGCTCCGAGCTCGCCAAGCTCGCGATCGACCAGGCCGGCCGCCAGCTCGCGCCCGGACGCGACGCGCTTGTCGTCTGCGTGTGGCAGACGGGTGACGTCGGCTTTCTGCCCGCCGACGAGCGGCACTCAACGCCGCCGAGGCCACCGAGGTACGGAAAGCCGCGGAGGAGACCGCCGCGCGCGGGAGCGTCGCTGGCGGAGAAGGCGGGGTTCCGGGCGCAGAGCATCGCGGTCGAGGCGGCGCCGACTTGGAAGGGAATCGTCGGCGTCGCGGGCGAGCACGAGGCCAGCCTGATCGTGCTCGGCTCACACAGTCGCCGCGGGCTCGCGCGGCATCTGCTCGGCAGCGTCGCCGCCGCCGTGGTGGCGCACTCGGGGGCGTCTGTGCTGGTTGTGCATTCCTGATGGTTGCCGGCGGTTCAACCTTGCTTCCGATGGTGTTTGCTCGGCTCGAGGCAGGTCGAGCACGCGAGTCGACGAAGGCCGTCGTGCGTGGAACTTGACCCCGCATTTTGCGGGGTCAAGTTCGGGAGCCCCCCGCCGCAGAGTTCCGCTCTGGAGATCTAGAAGCGGGTCTGGGAGCTCGAAACAGGTCTAACAGCCTGACTACCTCGTAGGATTGGCCGCGTGAAAGCAAAGCGAGCGTGGGGCGGCCACCAGACAACTTTCCTCGTGCTGGCTGGCCTGGCGTTGCTCAGCGCGGGAGCGTCGGTCGTCGCTCATCGTTCGGGCCTGCCAGCGGGACTGAGGTTCGGCACTGGATGGTTCTTCCACGCAGCGTTCGGCGTCTTCGTCTTTGTGGTCCTGTATGCACTCGCAACGCTGCTGACCGTGACGATGCGAGCCGGCGGACCGCCGACGAAGTTGAGCGGCCTCGGGTTCTCCTTGGATTGGGCGAAGGCGCTAGAGATAGCTAACTCGGGTGCTGAGAGCCTCGAAGAAATCGACAAGCGCGTCTCTGGGGTTCAGGAGCAGCTCGCGACGCTAGTCGCGGTCGGCCGCGAGACGCAAGAGGCTCTCGCGGCTCTCGCTGACGCGCATCCGGCAGCTCCGGACAACATCAAGGCTGACGCTTTGGCCCGCGCCCAGCGCTTGAGCAAACTCCATCAGCAAGTTGAAGGCGGCGAGCGGTCATCCGAGGTCATTGCCAAGTTCCGAGCCAACCTCGCCGCCATCGAGGGTCTGCACGAGGAGATGACGCAAGCGTGAGCCCGACAGCCACCAAAAAGACCGAGCTAATCCCGGTCGGCGAGGTCGAGGCGGAGGCGGCGAACCGCATCCTCACGATACGCGGGCAACGAGTCGTCCTCGACAGCGACCTCGCAGAGTTCTATGGAGTTCGCACCGACCGACTGACTCAGGCCGTCAAACGCAACGACGACCGGTTCCCGGACGACTTCTGCTTCCGGCTGACACCGCAGGAGTTTTCAAACTTGACCCCACAAAATGCGGGGTCAAGTTCCACGCACGGAGGCCGCCGTCATCCGCCCCTCGTCTTTACAGAGCAGGGAGCGCTCGGCGTCTCCGCCGTGCTCAGGAGCGAGCGAGCCGCCGAGGTCAGCGTTGCCGTGGCGCGTGCTTTTATCGCTATGCGGGACCAGCTCGTTGAGCTTGGTTCTCATCCAGTGCTCGTGGAGTTCGCCGCACGCCTGAAGAAGCTCGAAAAGCACTCCACTCAGCAGACGGAGTTCAACCGACTCCTGCGCGATGCTATGCGCAACGTCGACTCGTTTATCGAGCTGGTCGAGGGCCAACTGCCCGAAGCGCCTTGATGTCGTCACTGGTTGTCGTTGCTCGCTTCTTCAACTGCTCATTGCGCATAGCACTGCGATGATGTCGGCGCGGAGCCTCGGTCTCGTCTCCTCGCGCCCGTTCGAGGCAGCCAACACGAACTCGTCCATCGCGTAGGGCTATAGCTGCTGGGGGTGAGGGTCAGGTCGAGCGTGAGCGGCTCGCCGGCAGCACGACGAGCCTGCTTTCGGACACCGAGACGGAGCCGGACGGTGAGGACGGAGCTGTCCGGCGCGAAAAGGACCGGTAGGTCTCGCGGATGCACTCGGGCTCCTCTCGGCGCTGATGCCGACCGCGACGCTCCGCCAGAGGCAACGTCGGCCCTCGTATTCCATGAGGCGAGTGAGCGCGGCGTGGTAGCTGTACGGTGCCGACGGGATTGGAGTCCACAGGAGCGGTCTGGCGGAGTCGAACACCGGAGGAACGCTAATGCCACGCGGCGAGTACGCAAATGTTGAGCATGCTGCGATCGAGATCATCCGCGCCGCGGAGCAGGCGCGCGGCTGGGAAGTCGGACCGCAACTCGGCCAACGCGCTCAACGCAAAGCCGGCTGCGACTTGCTCAGCACGCCGCCCGGTGGCGGTCCTCCGCACCCTGTCGAGGTCAAGGGATGGGGCGCGCCTTTGATCGCGGCCGAGGACTCGTTCAGCTACCCAGCAGAAGTCAACGGCGAGCAGTATTGCCGCGCCAAGCAAGATCCGAACTGGCGACTTGAGATCGTCGCGAATCTGACGGCATTCCTCGCCGGCACCGGCCAGCCGGAACGGCTCACGCTTACGGGAACCGAGGTCGTAGAGCGCGCATACCCGAGGCTCTACAGAGTGACGCTCGATGGGCTCGCCGACCGCGTAACGGGAGGCCAGAAGGGATGACGGTTTGCGCCCCAACCCAGTCCCGAATGCTTCCATCGCGCTTCCAAGGCTCCGAGCTAGGTCCCGTCAAACGCTCGAAATCTCAATGGAGCCGACCGACCTCAAGTCGAACCGCGGCACGAGCGGCGTTCCGACCGATCTCCGTTGATGTCGTAGAAGATCGCTAGCTGCGCGAGTATCCGGTGGAGCCCGCCTTCAGGGCGCACGGCGACGGCGCACGTACTCTCGCTGTGCTTGCGCGCGCGCGCATGTATCGGTGCAAAACCGTACCCCGGAGCGGCGTCGCTGGCCGTGTGCGGATCGGCCGGTCTGCCGGACGAATAGTCGTGAGCAGGTGTCGTTGGCGCAGTCCTTGATTATCGCCGCGTCGGCGACGTGGTTGAACAACTCAAGGCAGCACACGGACCAAAGCGAAGCGCTCGCCCCAAAGTGCTCGGCCCAGTCACGAGGAACCTTCGGGCGAATGTCCGCGCGATAGACGATTCGCGGGCTGAACCCAGCCAAGCCAATTTGGATCGTGTCGGCGACGAACTCTGCGATCTCGAATGGTTTCCAGAATCCGTCGTGCACGCCGCCGCGCTGCTGGTCGACGTCGTGGGCGATCAGTGGGTTCTCCCAGTCAAACTCCGTGGGGGCACGCTCTTCACTCAAGCATCGGTAGCTAGAAACCAGATCACGCATACAGCGGACCGCCCATCGCATCTCGGGGAGCGTTGCAGGCCCTCGTGAACGTCCCGTCTCGATGTCCTCGAGATCCATGATTTCGGCTCGTGCGGCCTGCCCTTCTTTCTGCACCTCATCCACCAGGTCAAACTCTTCGTAGCCATCAAAACCTGGGTAGGCGCTCAGGAACGGATATGGAGGTCTGGTCACAGTGCCACCGATAGCCGACATTGGCGCATGGGGTTCGTAGAGGGCAATCACCGTGAACTGCTCCACAAAGCTATTTATCTGGAGATCGTCAGACGGATCGACCGCAGCCAGGCGAAGATAGGTTTCATCGAAAACAGGGCCGGCATCAATGCCATCCTCGGCCGCGATAGGAGTAAGAGGTGGATCGCGAAGCACAAACGCTCCGCCTGGTCGCAACTCCCACTCGAACGGCGGGGGCGGATCAGGGTGAGGCAACGGCTTAGGCGGCCAACACAGGACATCCCAAGCGGAGCGACTGGACGGTATGCGCCGCTGATACGAAGCTCGATCCATCTACCTGCGATGATACGAAATTGTGCCTTGTGGTGTCACGGAAGGCCCGATACGGTGTGGATCAACTTCGTATCGCGGCTTTCCATTGCCCCCTTGCTCAACGCATTCGCGTCAGTCACTCTTCTCGTACTAGCCTCGGGCGCCTTCGGCGTGGTTGTAGGCGTCATAGGTGTCTACCGCGGAAAGATCGCCCGGATGGAAGCCCGCATCGGACGCTGGCACGTCACCCTGGAGGGATGGTCCCGCCATAGGCCGCCGTAGCCGCTAACGGTTTCCTATAGCCGCGGTCTCGACGGCGGTTCGACCACCGTCACAAGCCCTCTTGGAAATCGGCTGCAAATGAGCACGAGTGGAGCAGCCGGGTTCGAACCGGGCGACCTCCCCTCGCCAAGTCACTCAGGCGCGCGTGAACGGCTCGATTTGGTCGAGCGTCGGGCCGAGCCGGTCCCGTTCGACCTCGGTGTCGTAGCGGCCCTGGAGGTTCAGCCAGAAGCGCTCGCTGGTCCTGAAGTAACGCGCGAGCCTCAGAGCCGTGTCGGGAGTGATGCGCCGCTTGCCGTGGACGATCTCGTTGATTCGACGCGAGGGAACGCTGATGGCCACCGCCAGACGGTGCTGGGTGACATCAAGCGGCTGCAGGTACTCGAGCATCAGCACCTCGCCGGGATAAATCGGGGGCATGTTTGAGTCGGTTGTCACGATGGGCTCCTCGCCTGCGTTCAATGGAGTCGACGATCTCGATGTCCTCGGGTCCGGTCTCGATGTCGTTTCTACCCCGCGGCAGCAATCACCGGCCGCGTCAACGCCCGCACGAAGTCCTCCAGCTGCGCGGTCGTCCAGCACTCGAAAGCGGTGCAGAACTCCTCATACGCCGCGATCACAGAATCACCGTAGTTCCAGTACAGCCGCGGCTCGGGGTTCAGCCAGAACGTGCGCCCGGCGCGCGCGGCGATCTGCGCAAAGATGTCCGCGCGGGGGTCGCGCCCGTTGGTGCGCGCGTCGCCGAGCACGATCACGGTCGCGCGCGGGTGCAGGTCGTCCTCGACCTGCGCGAGGAACTCCGACCACACGCGCCCGTAGTCGGTGTAGCCGGAGATGTCGGCGACGCCCGCGTCGCTGGAGATCCGTTCGCTGACCTTCTTGAAGTTGCGCTCGTGTTCGAAGATGTCGGTGACCTCGGAGATGCGCTCGATGAACACATACGAGCGCATCTTGCGGAACGTGTCGTGCAGCGCGTGCAGCACCGACAGGAAGAACACCGATGCGGAGGTGACGCTCGTGGAGACGTCGCACAGCACGTAGATCTCCGGGCGTTTGGGGCGCCGCGGGCGGTACTTGAGCACCACCGGCACGCCACCGGTCTGCAGCGATGCGCGCATCGTGCGCCGCACGTCCACGTGCGCGTGGCGGCGGTGGCCGCGGTTCTGCATGCCCTGGGTTGCAAGGCGCCGGCGCAGCTGCGCGACGACGCGGTGCACCGCCGCGAGATCAGCGAGCGGACCCGAGGGCAGCGCGCGGTCGAGCTCGCCCAGCGGCCGCGCCGGCGGCAGGTTGCCCGTGCGCTCGATCTGCGCGCGCTCGAGCTCGCGCCGCAGCAGCGCCTCGAAGCGGCGCAGCGCGTCCCGCGGCAGGCCCTCGCGTCGCGGGTCGCCCTCCGGCAGCTCCGGCTGGGGCTCGGCGCGCAGGCCGAGCGCGCGGCGGATGCGCTGCACGTCCACGCCGATCACCCCCGAGCCCTCCTGGCGGTGCGCGAACGCCGCGATCGCCATCCGCGCGAGGTCGCGCATCGCGCCCTCCGAGCCGTCGCGCAGCGCCGCCGCGATCTGCGCCCGCAGCTCCTCCAGCTGCTCGTCGGAGAGCTCTTCCAGCGCCGCGCGGTCCTCCTCGCGCACGCCCTCGCGCACGGCCGCGATCTCGACCGCGCGGAAGAAGAAGCGGTCGAACACCAGCTCGAACACGCGCCTGTCCTCCTGGCTCTTGGCGAGCGTCGCCGCCAGCGCCTCGCGGAAGTCCGCCTGCGAGGTCCAGCTGATCTCGCCCAGCACCTCGAACGCGTCGAGCATCTCCGACGTGCCCACCTTGACGCCTTCGCGGCGCAGCTCCTCGCCCAGCTCGAGGATCCGCGCCGGCAGGCCCTCCAGCTCAGGCGACATCGGCGGGCGCCGAGAGCTTCAGCCCGACGCGGTCGGCGACCACGTCCATGTCGGTGCGGTGCTTGACGATCACCGACATCGTCTCCATGAACGTGTCCGAATCGATCTCCTTGACCCCCAGCAGCAGCAGCGCGCGCGCCCAGTCGATCGACTCGGCGATCGACGGCGGCTTCTTGAGGTCGAGCGCGCGCACCATGCCGATCACCTCCACCAACCGGCGGGCGATCGTCTCCGAGAGCTCGGGCGTGTGCAGGCGCACGATTTCGAGCTCGTGCTCGAGCGCGGGGTAGTCGAGCCACAGGTACAGGCAGCGGCGCTTGAGCGCCTCCGTCAGCTCGCGCGAGTTGTTCGACGTCAGCAGCACGATCGGGTGCGTGCGCGACTCGACCCGGCCGAGCTCGGGGATCGAGATCTGAAAGTCGGAGAGGACCTCCAGCAGCATCGCCTCGAACTCCTGGTCGGTCTTGTCGATCTCGTCGATCAGCAGCACCACCGGCCGCTCGGAGGCGATCGCGGTCATCAGCGGCCGCGCCAGCAGGAACTCCTCGCCGAAGATGTCCTCCTGGACGGCCTCCCAGCCGGTGTCCGAGGCCTCCGCCTGGATCCGCAGCAGCTGCTTGCGGTAGTTCCACTCATACAGCGCCTTCGCCTCGTCGAGTCCCTCGTAGCACTGCAGGCGCACGAGCTCCCTGCCCAGGTATGCGGCGAGCGCCTTCGCGAGCTCGGTCTTGCCCACGCCCGCCGGCCCCTCCACGAGCACCGGCTTGCCGAGCCTCGTCGCCAGGAACGACACGAGCGCCGTCGACTCCCCCGGCAGATAGCCCACCTCGCGCAGGCCCGCCGCCACATCCGCGACAGAGGCGGGGGCGTCTGCAACCGGGACGGACGCCGAGGACGGGGGGACGGACATCGTCCGGGCAATGATAGGCGCCGGCTGCCGACGGGGCCCGACGGATCTCGCTCAGGCGCCGAGCGAGAGCAGCTCGCCCAGCTCGTAGTCGGAGCTTCCCATCGCCGCCAGCCGACGCTTCACCAGCGACACGGCGGGATGTGCGATGTCGATGCCGATCCAGCTTCGTCCCAGCTTCTCTGACGCGGCGAGGGCCGTGCCGCAACCGCAGAACGGGTCGAGCACCACATCGCCGGGGCGGCTGCTGGCCTCGATGATGCGCTCCAGGATCCTCAGCGGCTTCTGGGTCGGGTATCCGAGCGCCTCGGGCTGGTTGCCTCGCAGCGCGGGAATGTCCCACACGTCGCGCATCCCGACCATCGTGTAGAAGCCGCCCTCGTCCTCTTCGATCGTGACGTTCGAGAACCCGTAGCGGTGGGCGAGATAGGACTTCTCCCGCTGCTGCGTGAACTTGTACTCGGGCCCGTTGGCGTAGAACAGGATGACGTCGTGCTTGCGGGCGAACCAGCGTTTGCTCATGCCTCCCGTCCTGTAGGACCAGACGATCTCGTTGACGAAGTTCCCTGCGCCGAAGACGGCATCCATGAGCAGGCGCAGATGCGCGCTGGCCTTCGGGTCGCAGTGCAGGTAGATAGAGCCCGTTGGCTTCAGGACGCGCCGTAGCTCGAGCAGGCGCGGGGCCATCATCGACAGATACGCGAGCATCGCGCTCTCTCCGAGCAGCGTCCGATACGCGAGCATCGCGCGGGCTATCTCCGCGCCGCCGGACACGATCTCCCCGAAGGCCTCGGCGGCGGCGTCGTCCCAGCGCCACGTGTCGTCGAAGGCCTCGATGCGTGTCGCGGCGTTCGTCCCGTCCCCCGATCCGACCAGGACGTCGTAGGTCGCGTTGCTGTTGAACGGCGGGTCGAGGTAGATCAGGTCGATCGACTCGTCGGCGACGTGCCGCCTGAGCACGGCAAGGTTGTCGCCGTGGTAGAGCGCGCTGCCCGCGGCCATCCGACTATGCCAGCCGCTCCGGAGGGTCCTCGAAGGACAGCTGCTCCCCCTTCGGGGACGACGCGGGCGGCGCCGGAGGGAAGCGCCCACGCTCGCGCGCGGCCACCGGCGCTCGCGGCTCCAGGGCAAGTCGACGGCCAACGGGCGCGGAGGGGTCCGCGGGCGGACGCGGGCCCGCGCCCCGCGGCCGGCGCAGCGGTGGCCCCGGTCGTTCGAGCGCGCGCATGCGAGCACCCGCGTAGGCGACGGCGAGCGCGAGCAGCAGCGCGATGAAGATGCCCCACTCGACGCCGACGGTCGCGGTCACGCGGTCGTTGCCCTGCAGACCCGGCTTGTCGAGCAGGCGGTAGAAGATCAGCAACGCCGTCCAGCCGCCGGCGATCATCACGATCAGGCCGTCGCCGCCGGGAAGCTGGAAGACGCGCCCCTCCGCCCGCTGGAACAGCATCGCGAGCACGCCGGCGCTGACGAGCAGCACGGCGGCCTCCACGAACGAGAAAGCCTGGAAGGCGCTGAGGCTGGTCTCGGTGGCCTTGGCGGCGCCGCGCACGACGACCGTGTCGGTCTTGTCGTACCACGGCAGGAACATCGACGCGAACAGCCCGAGCGAGGCGAGCGCGGCGAGCTGCCGCTCGGGCGCGAGCGCCCGCCATGCGTTGGTGAGCCTTGTCATCTGTGCCATTCGCTTTGCCGGATCGTGTCTGTGTCGGTCACCTGTGCCCAGTCTAGGCGCGGCGCCCGAGGCTAATGACGGCTGCGGCGGCTGACGAGGACGGTGCCGCTCGTGCTCGAGACGTTGCCCGCGAGGTCGGTCGCGGTCAGTTCGACGGAGAAGCTGCCGCCGCCCGCGGGGGTGACCCACAGCAGCCTCGGCTTGCCGCGTTCGACGGTCGCGCTGTCGCTCCACACGACCTTCGCGCCGTGGCGCACGGTCAGCACGACGGTCGAGACCTTCGACAGCGACAGCTGCACGCTCGCGCGCGCGCCGCCGGGCAGCGTCTTTGAGAGCAGCGCGATCGCCGGGGGAGTGTGCAGGTCGGCGGTGAAGCGCTGCGCGGTCGTGCAGTAGATCTGATCGCCGGGGATCTGCACGCCGGTGGCGGTGGCGGGCGTCAGCGGCGGCCCCTTGCGCGTGCGTTCGCACAGGTGCTGGAGGAATTCGGTGAGCAGTTCGTGGTAGTTGAGGTCGGATTCCCCGAACTGGTCGTACATCGACCACGCGCCGGTGTCGTACCGCGGCACGATCGCGCGCGCCTCGGCGTCGCCGGCTTCGAACAGCGCCAGCCCGAGCGGGTCCTTGGTGATCGACGTGTAGTCGTAGAGCCCGACCAGCGACTGGATGAAGCCGTTGAGGATCCTGTCGCTGGGGGCGTACGTGTACTCCGCGTACATCGCTCCAGCGGGCGTCGTCACGCGCACGCCCTGCGGCGGCGGCGTCTGGAAGATCCCGAGCGCCTGCTGCGCGGCAACCAGGTCGGCGGGTTCTTTAAACCGCGACCAGGCGCGCGCGAGCACCTGTAGCGCGGTGCCCTGCGACAGCCCGCTGGTCCACGGCGGCGCGCCGCCGTCGAAGCGGAACATGTACTCCCACGCGATCCCGCCCGCGCGCTGGGTCGCGAGCGGGATGACTTCGGAGAGCAGCTGGCGCAGGTTGGCGTTTTCGTTGCCCGACAGGAAGTAGCCGTTTGCCTCGCCGAACGTCGCCAGCCACTGGATCTCGATGCCCTGCCCCGGGTAGTGCTCCCAGACGATGCGGCTGCCCGGGAAGCTGACGCGCGACTCCCCGTTCAGCAGCGGCCCGGTCGTCCACCACTGCCGATTGCGTTCGAGCGTCAGGAACAGCGCCGGCAGCCGCGAGGGGATCAGCTCGCCGGCGCTCGCCATCGCCTGGACGTTCGCCAGCACCGCGCCGAGTTCTTCCCTGCGCGTGCCGCTGAGCTTGCCGAGCGAGCTTTTCGCGGCGAGGTACGCCGAGTAGTCCTGCCGGTAGGTCGCTTCGCTGATCGCCGCGCTGTGCAGCAGGCTGCGCATGGCCGCGGTGACGCTCGGCCCGTGTGCGACGGCGGCGTGCGCGCGCACGCGGACGTGCACCGGGGCCAGCGCGCTCGCGGCCGCTGGCGGCGAGGCGTTTGCCGGGTCTGTGGCCAGGGCGCACGGGGCGCCGGCGCCGCCGGCGGCGAGCGTGCCGAGGACGAGCGCCGCTAGAGGAGTGGCGCGCACCGCCCCGATGCTACGCGCGCAGGCCCGCTCCGGTCGCAGTACGCGTTGCAGCGCGCGGCCGGCTCACTCCGGTTCCAGCTCGAGCTCTTCGACCCCGTCGAGCTCGTCGTCTTCTTCCTCTTCTTCGTCGTCCTCGTCGTCGAGGTCGTCCTCGGGCGGCAGCTCTCCGCCGGCGCCGTGGGAGAGCTGGAAGCGCTCGACCAGCTCGTCGCGCTTGGGCTCGTCCAGCGGCGCGTCCTCGGAGATCAGCACCCACTCCTCGCCGTCGAAGTCGCCGCTCTCGAAGATCTCGTGGTCGACCTCCGGGGAGTCGTCGACGACGATCATGATCTCCGTCATCGGGTTGAAGTAGGTGCCGGGGCGGAGCGTGATCTCGTCCAGCTGGAAGCGGCGCGCGTTCTTCATGGGGCGTTTATACCCGACGGCACGACGGTTGTGGGTTGGCCGGGGTCACGGTTCGAGCTCGTCGAGCGTTCGCGCGACCTCGCCGTCCACGTCGAGCGGCTCCAGACCCTGGCGCACGCGCCGTTCGTTGCGCGCCAGCACCAGCTGGCGCACCTCGGCGAGGAGCTCGGGATCGCGCGTGCGCTGCGCCTGCTCGCCATCCGCAGGCGCGCCGGCCAGCAGCCGTGCGAGCTCCGCGTCGACGTCCAGCGGCGGCTGCCCGGAGCGCACGAGCCGTTCGCTGCGCGCGCTCAGCATCTGGCGGATCTCCCGCTCGCGCTCGGCCTGCGCCGCCTGCGAGTCCGCCACCTCCGGCTGGCCGGCTCCGTGATCGCCTTCGCGAGAGATGCCGCCGGCGCCGATGCGGTCATACGCGCTTTCGGTCCCGCGCGTGGCGAGGAACAGGACCGACATCAACAGCGAGAAGGCGACCGCCCCGAACACCACGAACGCGAGTCCGTTTTCGATGAAGGCGACGGTCGGCGGGACGCTGTGCACGGACCCCGATTGTTGCCGATTGGCCGGTACTTCGCTACCCTGGCAAGCCTGGGTTGACTGACCAGTCAATCTACTTCACGTGTCAGCCCGTTAGGAGATTCGAGAATGGTCGATTTCACGCTCACCGATGAGCAGAAGAACCTGCGCGAGATGGCGCACGACTTCGCCGCCAAGGAGATACGCCCGGTCGCCTGGGAGTACGACAAGGACGGCACGTGGCCCGCGGACATCATCCAGAAGGCGTGGGAGGTCGGCCTGATGAACTCGCACATCCCCGAGGAGTACGGCGGGGCGGGGGCGAGCTACCTGGACGGCTGCCTGATCGAGGAGGAGCTGTCGTGGGGCTGCTCCGGGATCCAGACCTCGCTCGGCTGCAACGGCCTGGCCACCGCGCCGATCGCGCTGGGCGGCTCGGAGGAGATCAAGAAGAAGTACCTCGGGATGCTCACCGAGGAGCCCAAGCTCGCGTCCTTCTGCCTGACCGAGCCCGACGCCGGCTCGGATGTCTCCGGCATGCGCACCACGGCCGTGCGCAAGGGCGACAAGTACGTGATCAACGGCTCCAAGTGCTTCATTACCAACGGCGGCTACGCCGACTACTACACCGTCTACGCGAAGACCGACAAGGACGCCGGCCACCGGGGCATCTCGGCGTTCGTCGTCGAGCGCGACTGGGGCGTGGTCGTCGACAAGAAGGAGGACAAGCTCGGCCAGCGCGCGTCGAACACCGCGACGATCTCCTTCAACGACGTCGAGGTCCCCGCCGAGAACCTGCTCGGCGAGGAGAACGGCGGCTTCAAGCTCGCGATGATGACGCTCGACCGCACCCGTCCCGGCGTCGCCGCTATGGCCACGGGCATCGCGCGCGCGGCGTTCGAGTTCGCCACCGACTACTCCAAGGAACGCGTCCAGTTCGGTGTGCCGATCGCGATGCACCAGGCGATCCAGTTCATCATCGCCGACATGGCCACCGAGATCGAAGCCGCGCGCCTGTTGACGTGGAAGTCGGCGTTCATGCTCGACAACGGCGAACGCAACACGCTCGTCTCCTCGCACGCCAAGCGCTTCGCCGCCGACACCGCGATGAAGACGGCCACCGAAGCCGTGCAGGTCTACGGCGGCTACGGCTTCATCAAGGACTACCCCGTCGAGAAGCTGTTCCGCGACGCGAAGATCATGCAGCTGTACGAGGGCACCTCCCAGATCCAGCGCCTCGTGATCGCGCGTGAGACGCTGCTGCCGCGGCGCGTCGAGGAGCCGATGGCCGTTCCCGCTTAGAGTCGGGCCCCCGAGTCGGGGCGAAGCCCGAGCTGACGCTCGAACCCCCGGCGCATGCGCCGGGGGAGGGGCGCCGCATGCGGCGCCCCTTGGGGAGCGCACATGTGCGCTCCCCCGGTCGGCGCATGCGCCGACCGCACGGCACCGATCCGCTGGGCGTCAGCCGATCAGCAGCGGCTGCCCGTAGGCGGATACCTGCGCGCCTTCGACCTGCACGAGCACCCTGTAGATGCCCCTGTGGACGCGCACGACGCGGCTGAACCTGGAGGTGGTCGCGTTCAGGGGCTCGAGGATCGTGCCGCCAGCCAGCACGCCGTGGTTGCCCGCCACGCGCAGCATGCCGACCTTCGCGCCGGGCTCGGCCGGGGTGACCGTGCCGTAGATGCGCGCCCAGCCGCTGCGCCGCGTGCGCTTGACGTGGCTCGTGACCCTGACCGCCACCTCCTCGGTCGCCACCGGGCTGACGACCGGGGGTTTGGTCGTGGTCGCGACCCGGTACTGCGTCGTGATCCCGGCGTTCAGCAGCGTGAAGGAGAAGCCGCCGTCGGCGCTCGTCAACTCCGCGTTGCCGACGTTCTGGAAGCCCGCCGTGAAGGGGAAGGGGTTGCCCTGCAGGACCACCTGCCGGTTGGCGTTTTCGGTGCCCGACAGGGTGCCCTGGATCGTCACCGCCGCGCCGAACGGGGCAGGGTTGGGCGCCGTCAGGATCGCCAGCGACAGCGGCACCTTGGTCGTCTGGAAGGTGCGGTCCTTGCCGAAGCCGGTGCCCGCCGAGCTGACCGCCACGAGCCTGTAGTGGTAGACGGTCAGCGGCTGCAGGCCGGTGAGCGCGGCCGCGACGGAGACATTGCCCGTGCCGGCACCGGCGCTCGCGATCGGCGTCTGGCCGCCGTATGCGTGGGTTGGACCGTACTGGAAGTAGTACGACGTGCCGCTGCCCCGCGGGTCGATCGTGCCGTGCACCGTAGCCGAGCTGTAGCTGACCGCGGTGGCAGAGCCGGTCGACACGGACGGCGGCGATGGGGCCGCCTGGGCGCTCGCCGCCAGCGCCAGGGCCAGCAGGGCCGAGATCGTCAGGGCCAGCGCACCGGTCTGGACTATGGGGGATCGCTTCTTGCTCATGGGTCCTCGCTCTCTGTCGTGTCCGTCTCCTTACCCAGTTCGAACCTGTCGGGTAACCATCCCCTGCAACCCGCGCGCGCCTTGGGAGGTGCGCAGCGCGGTCGAGTCATCTAGTCTCCCCGGCCATGTTCGTGTTCAAGGCCGCCGTCGTCGGCGCAGGCACCATGGGCGGTCAGATCGCCCAGACGATCGCCGCCGCGGGCATTCCCGTCGTCCTCAAGGACATCGACGACGCGCTCGTGCAGGCGGGCCTCGACGAGGCCCGCAACGTCACCCAGGGCCAGGTCGGCAAGCTCGCGGAGAAGGGCAGGATCACGGCCGATCAGGCGCAGGCGCAGATCGAGGAGATCCTCGGGCGCATCCACGGCACGACCTCCTACGAGCGCTTCGGCGAGGTCGACATCGTGATCGAGGCGGTGCCCGAGCGGATGGAGATCAAGCAGAGCGTGTTCGCCGAGCTCGACGCCGCGACCCCCGGCCACGCGATCCTCGCGTCGAACACGTCATCGCTGTCGATCACCGAGATCGGCGAAGCGACGCTGCGCCCGGAGAAGGTGATCGGCTTCCACTACTTCTACCCCGCGTCGATCATGCCGCTGATCGAGATCGTCGAGGGCGAGGAGACCTCCGCGGAGACCGTCGCCGCGGCGATCACGTTCGCGCAGGCGATCCGCAAGCAGCCGATTACGTGCGTCGAGGTGCCCGGCTTCGTCGTCAACCGCATCCTCAACTCCGGCATCTCCGAGGTGTGGCGCGCGCAGGAGGAGCAGGGCCTGTCGATCAAGGCGATCGACGAGGGCGTCGGCGCCGCCGGCGTCGTGCCCGTCGGCCCCTACTACCTCGTCAACCTGCTCGGCCTCGACACCGTCCTGCACGTCGCCGAGCACCTCGTCGAGTCCTACGGCGAGGAACGCTTCTACGTCCCCAAGGGCATGCAGAAGCTCGTCGCAAACGGCAAGCTCGGCGCCAAGACCGGCGGCGACGGCTTCTACGACCCGCAGGGCGAGCCCAACGTCGAGGGCGAGAACGAGCCCGACATCGCCGAGCTCGTCGAGATGTTGTCGCTGAAGACGTTCCTCGAGGCGTGCCTCGTGCTCGAGGAGGGCGTCGCCACCCACCGCGACATCGACTTCGGAATGATGGCCGGCGCCGGCCTGGACCCCCGCCGCGGCCTCTTGCCGCCGTTCATGAAGGCCGACAGCGAGGGGCTCGACACGATCCTCGAGCGCATGGAGATCGCGCAGGAGCGCCACGGCGAGCGCTTCACGCCGCCCACGATCCTGCGCCGCCTCGTCGCGCAGGGCCGCCTCGGGCAGAAGACCGGCCAGGGCTTCTACGCCTACCCGCAGCCCGACGCCGAGCAGCCCGCGGCATCGTCCCCGGAGGGGGAGGTGATCAAGCTCGAGACGCGCGCCGATGGCGTCGCGATCGCGTGGCTTGCCAACGGGCAGATGAACTCGATCTCCCCGCAGGTCGTCGGGGACCTGAGGAAGGTCTGGGACAAGGCCAAGGCCTCCGGCGTGCGTGCGCTCGTGATCGCCTCCTCCAACCCGTTCCTGTACTCCGCCGGCGCCGACATCAAGGCGTTCACGACGATGGACGAGTCCTCCGGCGCGGATCTGGTCAACGCGACGCACGCGCTCTTCAAAGAGCTCGGCTCGGAGGGCATCGTCACGATCGCCGCCGTCAACGGCCTCGCCTTCGGCGGCGGCTGCGAGCTCGCGATGGCCTGCGACGTGCGCATCGCCGCGCGCTCGGCGATCTTCGGCCAGCCCGAGATCAAGCTCGGGATCATCCCCGGCTTCGGCGGCACCCAGCGCCTGCCGCGGCTCGTCGGCGAAAACAAGGCCCTGGAGATGAACCTCATCGGCGACCCGATCCTCGCCGACGAAGCCTTCGAGCTCGGCCTCGCCAACCGCCTCGTCGAAGACCACGAACTGCTCGACACCGCCCTGCAGTGGGCGCGCAAGCTCGCCGGCCAGGCGCCGCTCGCGGTCGCGCAGATCAAGCGCGTGTCCGCCGCCGGCGACCTCGACGAGGGCATCGAGGCCGAGAAGCGCGCCTTCGCCGAGGTCTTCGCCAGCGCCGACGCCAAGGAGGGAATCGCCGCCTTCCTCGGCAAACGCGCGCCGCGCTTCACCGGCAGTTGAGCGCCGCCGGGATCGACCGGTTGGCAGAGCTCGTACGCGGAGCGAGCTCCGTCGTCGCGCTCACGGGCGCGGGCATCTCGGTCCCGTCCGGCATCCCCGACTTCCGCGGGCGGGCGGGCACCAAAAAAGGCCTGTGGGAGGAGGTCGACCCGATGGAGGTCGCGCACATCGACGCCTTCCACAGCGATCCGGTCCGCTTCTGGCGCTTCTATGGCGAGCGCTTCGCCACACTCGGTGACAAGCAGCCCAACGGCGCCCACCGCGCGCTCGTGGCGATGGAGGAACACGGGCTGCTCGACGCCGTGATCACGCAGAACATCGACATGCTGCACCGGAAGGCCGGCACCCGCGAGCTGGTCGAGGTGCACGGCAGCATCGCCAGCTGCTCGTGCCTGGGCTGTCGTGCCGAGGCGGTGGCGCTGGAGGACGTGCGTGAGCGCGTTCGCGGCGAGGCGGACGGCGTGCCCCGCTGTGAGAGCTGCGGCGGCCCGCTGAAGCCGGACGTGGTGCTGTTCGGCGAGATGCTCGACGTGCCGACGCTCGAGCGTGCGCGGTGGCTGTGCGAGCGGGCGGACGTGCTGCTGTGCATCGGCTCCTCGCTGGAGGTCCATCCCGTCGCGGGGCTGCCCCACATCGCCCACGCCGCCGGCGGCGCCGTCGCGATCCTCACGCAGGGACAGACGCCGCTGGACGGCATCGCGAGCGTGCGCCTGCACGGCGATGTCGTCGAGGAGCTCGACGCGCTGTTGGCGGCGCTCGGCGAGCTCGAAGCCGGCGCTCACCCTGAGCGCGCGGTGGCGACTGGCGCCGCTCAGGCGGGCATCTGAGCGACGGTCAGCAGGTACTCGCTACGTGCGCGGAAACCGCCGTCGCCCGCCTCGTTGCCTTCGGTGTACAGCGCGAGCAGCTCGCGTCTGAGCCCTTCCCATCTGCCCTGCGGCTCGAGCGCCGCCTTGGCCATGATCGTCGGCCCGAGCAGGCGCTCGTTGTAGGCCAGCCAGCTCTCCGGCGAGTCGTGCTCGAACGTGACGAAGTGGCGCTCGAACGTCAGCTCCGCGCCGGTGTCGGCGAACAGCGTGCGGACGTGGCCCTCATCGCCCCACATCGTCGCCGGCATGAGCTCCGGCGGCGGCGGTGGCATGTGGGAGCCGATGGTCTTGAACATCTGGCCGTTCAGGCCTCCGGGGGTCCACGCGGCGAACACGACCCGCGCGCCCGGGCGCGCGACGCGCGCGAGCTCGGCCGCCGCGACCCGCTGGCGCGGCGCGAACATCACCCCGAAGCACGACGTCACGCGGTCGAACGATGCGTCCTCGAACGGCAGCTCCTCCGCGTCCCCCTCGACGAAGCTGACATCCAGGCCAGCGTCCGCGGCCCGTTCGCGCGCGACCTCCAGCAGGCGCGGCGTCAGGTCGAGTCCCGTGACGCTCGCCCCGGCGCCGGCCGCCGGGATCGCGACGTTGCCGCTGCCGGTGGCGACGTCGAGCAGGCTCATCCCCGGCGCGGCCTGCGCCCGCTCGACGACCAGCTCGGCGGCCGCGACGATCGTGCGGGCGATCTCCGCATAGTCGCCGGCCGTCCACATCCTGCGCTGCCCTTCCTTGATGCCACTGACGTCGATCTCCATCGAAACCCCCTCTTCACCGGTTGATCGTCGAGAGCTCGCGTTTGAGCAGGTCGCGGTCGGGGTCGACGCCCCAGCGACCGGCAGTCGCGGTGAGCTCCTCGTCCAGCCCCCAGCGGTCGGCACGCGGGGGACCCTCGTGTTCGAGGCTCGCGCCCTTCAGCGCCATGCAGCCGGTGTTCTCGCCGATCGCCCGGATCGCCGCGACCTCCTCAGCGCTCAGCGCGAGCTCCGCGCCGGCGAGCGCTGCAAGCTCCGCACGCTTCTCCTCGACCGGACGGGCGTCCGCGCCGCTCTCCTGGATCAGCGTCGGCGCCACGCAGCGCACCGCCGTCTGTGCGAGGTTCCACGCGCACGCCAGCTGCAGCATGCTCAGCCCATGGCGCTCGGCAAACGGGCGCATCCGCTCGAGTCGCTCCCGCCCGGCATCCACCCAGCCGTCGGGGCGGAACTTGCGGTGGTCGTATTCGGCGAACGCGTGGCCGGGCAGCACGTCGTCGTGGAACAGGCCGCCGTAGTCGACCACGCGCGTGATCACGCTCACGTCGTGGGCGGCGGCGGCGTCGAGCACGAGCTCGCCTGGCCACGGCTCGAGCGGGCCGAGGATGATCATCGCCCAGCCGATCTGCGCGCCGAAGCGCTCCAGGCAGTCGATCAGGTCGAGCGTGAAGCCGTTCGCGGGCCCGGGGGCCACGCCCAGCAGGCGCGTCAGGCCCGCCTCGCGGACCGCCTGCATGCCCTCCCACACGGCGGGGCTCGAGTAGCCGATGCGATCGGGGTTGTGCAGCAGCAGCAGGTCGAAGCGCTCGACGCCGCAGCGCTCGAGGCTGCGCTCGGTCGCCGTGCGGATGTACTCCGCGTAGGCGTCCGGCTCGCGCAGCCGCGGGTCGGTGAAGCGCGGGAAGCCCTTCGCACCGTCGCGCTCGCCCGTGTAGAAGTCGTGCCCGATCGCGCCGACGAGGCAGTAGCTGTCGCGCTCGACGCCGACGAGCGCCCGCCCAAGCGCGGTATCGGCCTCGCCCGCGCCGTACACGTCGGCGGTGATCACCGTATCGATGCCGCCGCCGGGGCGCAGCAGGGCTGTCAGCCGCTCGTCCGCCAGCGGCTCGCCGAAGTGCATGAAGCGCCCGCCGCTCCAGGTGCCGATCGCTGTCGTCGTCGGGTTCATGCTCATCAGCCTAGAGGCCGGCCGCCGTGCGGGCGCGCAGCGCCGCTTCCAGTCGCTCGAGCGCGTGCGTGAGCACCTCCTCGTCGAGCGCACCGCCGTCGCCGGCGAGCGTCGCCCGTGCCTGCTCCTGCACGCCCGGGCGCAGCTGCTCGAGCTCGGCGATGCGGATCGCGAGGTCCTGGCGTCGCTCGGCCAGCAGCTCGGGCACCGCAAGCTCGAACCCGCGGTCGAGCTCGAGCGCCGCGTGCGTCAGGCGCCCGTGGTCGAGATCCTGGCGCGTGCGCAACGCGAGCTCCTCGCACAGCAGCGGCGCGCCGCGGGCGCCCAGCAGCGCCGCCAGGCGCTCCTGGGGGCGCAGCGCCCACGAGCGATCGCGCCCGGCGCCCCGTCGCGCGCCCGCCGATCTGCTGCCGGACCCGTGCGCGCCCGGCTGCGCCAGCGCGCGCGCGTGCAGCCAGCGCCCGTCTGCGACCTGCTCGCCCTCGCCCCACCCGGCCCTGATCACCAGCGCCTGCGCGGCGGAGACCTCGTGCACGTACGGATCGGCCGCGGCGATGCGGTGCGAATGGATCACGCGGTTGATCACCATGACCGCCGCGCCGATCTCGCGCTCGCGGTCGAGCTCGGCTAGCCACGCGCGCGCCTGGTTGTCGGCCGCCAGCGACACCGGGTCGATCACCGTCACGCGCGTCGTGGCGACGGGCGCCGGCTCGGGCCCGGTCGGCATGCTGCGTCCGCGTCGCACGCGTCCCACTAGCGAAGCCCCGCTCCAGCGCGGGGCCGGAGGGGCGCCGATCGCTGCGCCCCGCTTCGAGCGCCCCGAGCACCACCACGCGCTCCGGCTCGCCGTCGGCGCTGTCTCGGATCAGATAGCGCCCGTCGGCGGGACCGAGCATCCACGGGAACTCGAGCTGGATGAACACGAACAGCTGCTGCGGCATCTGTGCACCGTATCCTTCAATCGCCTCGACCGCCGAGCACCATCCGAAGTCCCCGTATCCGCGGGCCATTGCAGCCGACCATCGGGAGCAGCCACAGCATGTCCGACGCGAACCACCCCGCCAGGAGCCTGCGCGAGCGCCTCGGCGGCAACACCGAGGAGCGGCTCGGCAAGGCGCTCTCCGAGCTGCTGGAAAACCCGCTGCTCACGGGCGCGATCGGCCGGGCGTTCGACGCGCGCGAGAAGGCCGCCCAGGCGCAGGAGGTCGCGATGGGCGCGCTGAACCTCCCGTCGGCCGCCGACATCGAACGGCTGACCCGGCGCCTGCGCTCGGTCTCCCAGCGCCTGGAGGGCATCGAGGACGGCGTCGACCGTCTCGATCGCACGCTGTCGCCCACCGGCGGCGATCAGGCGGACATCGCCGGGCGCCTGTCCGCGATCGAAGGCGCAGCTGACGGGGCTGACCGACAAGCTCGATCGCGCGGCCAAGCCCTCGGCTGGCGCGCGCCAGGCGCGAAGGCCGCCGCGAAACCAACGGCCGGCGGGGCGAAGCCGCCGAGCACGCGCGACGCGCGCGAAGGCCGCCGGCACTGCGGCGCGAAGCGCGCCCGGGCGAAGCGCACCGGCCGCGAGCAGGGCAAAGCCCAAGCGCGGCTGAGCGCTCAGGCCGACAGGGCGGCGATCGCCGCCCGGCCCATGCTCTCGGCCGCGCCCAGCAGCGGCTCGTCCGTCGATCCGCTCGCGCGCGCCCGTCGCGCGTCGAACGTGTCCGAGACCGCCAGCACGCACGCCACCGGCACGCCGCGCCGCGCTCCGATCGCGAACAGCGCCGCCGCCTCCATCTCGACCGCGAGCGCGTCCGCGATGGCGCCTGCGCTCGCTCGCGTCTCGTAGAACAGGTCGACGCTGACGATCGTGCCGACCGCGCCGCGGGGGCGTGGCCGGCAGCGCCCGCGTCAGCGCCGGGTCGGCGCTGGCGCGCTCGCCCGCGCCGAGCGCGCGGAGGTGCCGTCGGCGCAGATCGCCTCGCCGGCGATCACCAGCTCGCCGAGCTCGAGCCCCGGCGCGAGCGCGCCGCACGTGCCGACGCGGATCGCGCGCCGCGCGCCGAGCGCGATCAGCTCGGCGAGCACGATCGCGGCCGAGGGGCCGCCCATCCCGGTGGACTGGATCGTCAGCGGCTGCCCGTCGGGCGCCGCGCCCGTGTAGCCCCACAGCCCGCGGTGGTGGTTGAACATCCGCGGCTCCTCGAGCAGCGCCTGCGCGAGCGCCAGCGCGCGCCCGGGGTCGCCGGGCAGCAGCACCCGCTCGGCGAGCGGCGCGGTCGGGCGCAGATGGATGGGGGCGCTGTGCGACAACGGCGGCGACTTTAGACTTTGGACGGGATGCCCGCCCAACCCCCGCCCGTCGCGTCGCGCAGCTGAGTGGCCGAGCCCGCGGATGATCCCGTCGACGAGACGGGCGAGCTGACGCTCGCGCAGGTCGCCGCGCGAGCCGGCGTCTCGCCGGCGACGGTCAGGCGCTGGGTCGACGGGGGGCTGATCCCGGGCTACGACGGGCAGCTGGACCCCGGCGGCGGCCGCCTACGCGCGCGTCGTCGCCCGCCTGCGCGCCCGCGGGCACTCGCTCGCGCAGATCAAGCGCGCCGGCGAGAACGGCCAGCTCGCGGTCGGCCCGATCGAGAACCTGCTCAGCAGCCCCGGGCCGCGCTACACGCTGCGCGAGGCCGTGCGCCTGAGCGGGCTGGACGCCGACCTGATCGAGCGCGTCTGCACGCGAGCCATGGGGCTCGGGGCGCTGCCGCCGGACGGGTTCTCCGACGAAGACGTGCAGATCCTCAAATACGGCGCGGCGGTGCTCGACGCCGGCCTGCCGCTGCCCGCGTTCCTGCAGCTGATGCGCGTGTACGGGCAGGCGGTCGCGCAGATCGCCGACGCCGAGGTGCGCCTGATCCACCTGTACGTGCACGAGCCGCTGATGCGCGCCGGCGTGCCGAGCGTGGAGATCGCCGAGGAGATGGAGGGGCTGACGCGCGAGATGCTGCCGTTCGCGACGCCGTTCATGAACTACCTCCACGGCCGCCTGCTAGCCCACTTCGTCGAGCAGGACATGATCGGCCACATGGAGGCCGACCTCGGCGACGGACGCGCTCGAGGAGGGGCGCCTGCGGGTGGCGATCGCGTTCGCCGACCTCGCCGGCTACGCGCGGCTGACGGTCGAGCGCGGCGACGAGGCGGCGCTGGGCACGGTCGAGCGCTTCGTGCAGGTCGGTCGAACAGACGCTGCCGGTCGACGCGCGCGTGATCAAGACGCTGGGCGACGAGGTGATGGTCGTCGGCTCCGACGCGGCCGCCCTGACCGGCTGGGCGGTCGAGCTGCGCGCGGGGATCGCCGCGGGCGATCCGCTGCCGCGGATCGGCATCCACTACGGCGAGGCGCTCTACCGCGACGGCGACTACTACGGACGCGACGTCAACCAGGCGGCGCGCGTGGTCGCGCGCGCGGGCGGCGGCGAGGTGCTCGTCACGCGCGCCGGTGGTCGAGCTGGCGGCGGGCGTCGACGGGCTCGAGTTCGAGCGGATCGGCGAGGTCAGGCTGAAGGGCTTCTCCGAGCCGACCGAGCTGTTCACCGCCTCCGCCCGGGAGGGCTAGAGCGGCGATGATCGTGCGAGCAGGTGCGCGAGGTCGGTGCGCGCCGGCGGCCTGTTCGCGCGCGACCGGCCGCTGCGTCGCGATGCTCTCCGGCGGGCGCGACTCGACGTGCCTGCTCGACGTGGCCGTCGCGCTAGCTCGGAGCCCGCGGCGGTGAGCGCGCTGCACGTCAACTACGGCCTGCGCGCCGCAGGCCGACGCCGACGAGCGCCACTGCGCGGCGCTGTGCGAGCGGCTCGGCGTCGAGCTCGAGGTCGTGCGCGCGGCCGGGCGACGCGCAGGCGCCGGGCAACCTGCAGGCCTGGGCGCGCGACGTGCGCTACGCCGAGGCGCGGCCGCATCGCGCGCGGGCGCGACGGGCTGATCGCGACCGGGCACACCGCCAGCGACCAGGTCGAGACGATCCTCTACCGGCTGGCCGCCTCGCCCGGGCGGCGGGCGCTGCTGGGGATGGTCGCGAGCGAAGGCCGGCTGATCCGCCCGCTGCTCGGCGTCAGCCGCGAGCAGACGGCCGCCTACTGCCAGGAGCGCGGGGCCTGCAGTGGCGCGAGGACGAGAGCAACGAGGACGAGCGCTACGCGCGCGCGCGGGTGCGCAACCGGCCTCGTGCCGGCATTGCGCGCCGTGCACCCCGCGGCCGAGGCGAACGTGCTGAGGACCGCCTCGCTGCTGCGCGAGGAGACCGAGCTGCTCGACGGCCTCGTCGTCGCCGAGCTCGCCGGCCGGGCGAGCATTGCGCTCGCGCGCCTGCAGGAGCTGCCCGCCGCGCTCGCGCGGCTGGTGGTCGTGCGGCTGGCCGAGGACGCCACCGGCGCCTACGTCCCGCAGGCCGGCGACCGCGTCGAGGAGATCCTCGCGCTCGGCCGGCGCGGGGGCAGGGCGGAGCTGCACCTGGGCGGGCACGCGGGCGCGGTGATCGAAGACGGCGTGCTGGAGATGGTCAAGCTCGAGCCGCGTGGTCTGACCGATCCCCAGCCCGCCCTCGCCCGCGCTCGCCGGTTCGCCGCCGGACGGCGACTAGACTCCCTGGCGTGGTCAGCACCGCGCGCGTCTCGAGCGAGCCCGGCCTCGGCGAGGTGCTCGTGACCGCCGAGGACCTGCAGCGACGGGTCATCGAGCTGGGCGAGGAGATCTCCCGCGACTACGCCGGCAAGTCGCTGCTGCTGATCGGGGTGCTGAAGGGCGCGGTGTTCTTCCTGAGCGACCTGATGCGCTACATCGACATCCCCGTGGAGGTCGACTTCATGGCGGTCGCCTCCTACGGCTCGGCGACCGACTCCTCCGGCGTCGTGCGGATCCTCAAGGACCTCGACGCGGCGATCGAAGGCCGTGACGTGCTGATCGTCGAGGACATCGTCGACTCCGGGCTGACGCTGCAGTACCTGCTGCGCAACCTCGGCTCGCGCAACCCGCGCTCGCTCGAGGTGTGCGCGCTGTTGACCAAGCCCGAGCGCCGCAAGGTCGACCTGCCCACCCGCTACGTCGGCTTCGAGATACCCGATCGGTTCGTCGTCGGCTACGGGCTCGACTACGCCGAGCGCCACCGCAACCTGCCGTTCGTCGCCGCGTTGGAGCGCTAGATCGCGGCGTCACGCGTGGGCGGAGGCCGGGTGCGCGGCCCGCGGGTGGCGGGGTGGGGTGGGGTCCTCTATCTCCCGGAAAGACCGACCCTGCATGGTACGCTAGGGCACTGGTGGCCACGACTTTCCCCGGTGCCCGGACCCTCAGGAACCAGCCATGAGCCGTTTCTTCAAGAGCGCCGCATTCCCGATCCTCATCGTCGTGGTGCTGGCTTTCCTCGCCGTCAAACTCGTCAGCCCGAGCAACAGCAACAAGCGCTCGCACAGCTACCAGACGCTGGTCGGCAAGGAGCTCCCCAGCGGCGAAGTCGAATCCGTCGTCCTCAAGAACAAGGGCAAGGCGCTCGAAGTCAAGCTGAAAGACAAAGAAAGCTACGAAACGGGCTACTCCGAACAGGCCGCGCCGCAGCTGATCGCGCAGCTCGAAAAGACGCCCGGCCTCAAATTCAACATCGAATCGGAAAAGAGCAGCGCGCTGCTCGGCCTGCTCACCTACATCCTCCCGTTCGCGCTGTTCCTCGGCTTCTGGATCTTCCTCATGAACCAGGTTCAGGGCGGAGGATCGAAAGTCATGTCGTTCGGCAAGTCGCGCGCCAAGCGCATGTCGGCGGACTCGCCCAAGATCACCTTCCGCGACGTCGCGGGGGTCGACGAGGCCGTGGAGGAGCTCCACGAGATCAAGGAATTCCTCGAGAACCCCAAGAAGTTCCAGGCGCTCGGGGCGAGGATTCCCACCGGCGTGCTGCTGTACGGGCCGCCGGGCACCGGCAAGACGCTGCTCGCCCGCGCCGTCGCCGGCGAGGCCGGTGTGCCGTTCTTCTCGATCTCCGGCTCTGACTTCGTCGAGATGTTCGTCGGCGTCGGCGCCTCACGCGTGCGCGACCTGTTCGAGCAGGCCAAGCAGAACAGCCCGTGCATCATCTTCATGGACGAGATCGACGCCGTCGGTCGCCACCGCGGCGCCGGGCTGGGCGGCGGCCACGACGAGCGCGAGCAGACGCTCAACCAGCTGCTCGTCGAGATGGACGGCTTCGAGGCGAAGGACAACATCATCATGATCGCGGCCACCAACCGGCCCGACATCCTCGACCCCGCGCTGCTGCGCCCCGGGCGCTTCGACCGCCAGATCGCCGTCGACCGCCCCGACCGCAAGGGACGCGCGAAGATCCTCGAGGTGCACACGCGCGGCAAGCCGCTGGCGAAGATCATCGACATCGACGCGCTCGCCGGCCAGACGCCCGGCTTCACCGGAGCCGACCTGTCGAACCTGATCAACGAGGCCGCGCTGCTGTCGGCGCGCACGGGCAAGCGCGAGATCGGCCAGGACGAGCTCGAGGAGGGGATCATGCGCGTGATCGCCGGCCCCGAGAAGAAGACGCGCGTGATGAGCGAGAAAGAGCGGCTGATCACCGCCTACCACGAGATGGGCCATGCGCTCGTCGGTCACTTCCTCGAGCACTCCGACCCGGTGCACAAGATCTCGGTCATCTCCCGCGGGCAGGCGCTCGGCTACACGATCTCGATGCCTCAGGAGGACCGCTTCCTGACCACGCGCGCGGAGCTCGAGGACACGATGGCGATGACGCTCGGCGGGCGCGCCGCCGAGGAGCTCGTGTTCGGCGAGATCACGACGGGCGCCTCAAACGACATCGAGAAGGTCACCGCCACCGCCAAGCAGATGGTGATGCGCTTCGGCATGAGCGAGAAGCTCGGCCCGCGCGTGTTCGGCCACGACCACGGCCAGCCGTTCCTCGGTCGCGAGTTCTCGACCGAGCCCGACTACTCCGACGAGATCGCGCGCGAGATCGACGACGAGGTCCGCCGCATCATCGAGGCGGCCCACACCCGCGCCCGGCAGATCCTCACCGAGCACCAGCACGACCTCTCCAACATCTCCGAGATCCTCGTCAAGCGCGAGACGATCGAGAAGGAGGAGTTCCTCGCACTGCTCGCCGGCAAGAGCGACGAGGAGGTGTTCGGCATCGAGGAGGAGGCCAAGCCGCAGCTGCCTGCGCCGCCCGCTCCCGTCGACCGCACCGAGCGCGAAGCTCCCCGCGCGATCCCGCGTCCGGGGCTCGCCGGCGGCACGGCCGACATCAGGGCCACCGATCAGGAGCGCCCCGAGCCTGTCTGACTGACGGCGCCTCGTCGCGCCTGGCTGCGTCCTCGATCGCTCGTGTGCTGAGCACACTTCGCTCACTGCGTCCTTGCCAGACACGACGATTCGCTCGTCAGTAGCGTTGCCGGGATGGCAGCGTCTTACCGCCTCATGGGGGTTCTCAACGTGACCCCCGACTCGTTCTCCGACGGAGGGAAGTTCCTGGATGCGGACGCCGCGATCGCGCGTGCGCGGGAGCTGGTCGCGCAGGGCGCGGAGATCCTTGACGTCGGCGGCGAGTCGACGCGGCCGGGCGCCGAGCCGGTGCCCGCGGAGGAGGAGCTGCGCCGCGTGCTGCCGGTGCTGGAGGGGATCGCCGCGGCGGATCTGGCGCTCGTCGACGGCGCCCGCGCGCAGGTCTCGATCGACACCTCCAAGGCGACGGTCGCGCGCGCGGCGATCGCGGTGGGGGCGAGCATCGTCAACGACGTGACCGCGCTGCGGGGCGACCCGGAGATGGTCGGGCTGGTCGCCGACAGCGGCGTGCAGTGCTGCCTGATGCACATGCTCGGCGAGCCGCGCACGATGCAGAGCGGGGCCGATGGGGTGGGTGGGGTGGGTGGGCCTCGATATGTAGACGTCGTCGACGAGGTCAGGGCGTTTCTCGAGGAGCGGCTGGACTTCGCGGTACGGGCGGGCGTGCGCGAGGAGCGGGTGCTGCTCGACCCGGGCATCGGCTTCGGCAAGACGGTCGCGCACAACCTCGAGCTGCTCGAGCGCCTGGGCGAGCTGACGGCGCTCGGGCGTCCGCTGGTGGTGGGCACCTCGCGCAAGCGCTTCATCGGGCGCATCCTCGCCGACGCCGCCGGTGAGGACGAGCCGGTCGACGTGGCGCGGCGGCTGCCGGGGACGATCGCGACGAACGTGCTCGCGCTCGAGCGGGGTGCGAGCGTGTTCCGCGTGCACGACGTCGCGGCGGTCGGCGACGCGCTGGCGGTGGCGGCTGCTACGTTGGGCGGGCGATGGACGGCGAGGGGGAGGACGCAGACGAGCTAGAGGACGACGGCGACCTCGACGAGGAGCGCGAGCAGAACGCCGAGTCGGTGACGATCGAGATCACCGGGCTGTCGTTGTACACCCACCACGGCCTCAGCGAGGCCGAGCGCGAGGTCGGCCAGCGGCTGGTCCTCGACCTGCGCCTGGACATCGGCGAAACCGACGCCACCGTCACCGACTCGATCGAGGACACGGTCGACTACGCCGAGGTCTGTCAGCTGGTCGCGCTGATCGCCCAGCAGCGCTCGCACAGGACGCTCGAGCGCCTGTGCAGCACGATCGCCGACCGGCTGCTCGCCGACTACGAGCTCGAGGGCGTGTGGGTGAAGGCCGCCAAGCCCGAGCCCCCGATCGCGCTGAGCGTCGACGAGGTCTCGGTCGAGGTCTGGCGGGAAGCCGAGGGATGAGCACCGCCGCCGCCTTCCGCGCAGCGGTCGAGCGCCTCGACATCGAGGCCGCGCGCGAGCTGCTCGCGCCCGACATCGTCTTCCACAGTCCCGTGACCTTCCACCCGTTCGTCGGCCGCGACACGGTCATGGGCCTGCTGTCGCTGGTCGCGCAGACGTTCGAGGACTTCCGCTACACCGACGAGCTGTCCGTCGACGGCGCGCACGCGCTGATCTTCCGCGCCAGCGTCGCCGGCAGGGAGCTCGAGGGCATCGATCTGCTGCGCTTCGACGAGCAGGGCCTGATCGCGGACTTCACGGTGATGGTGCGCCCGCTCTCCGGCCTGATCCCGTTCGCCCAGGCGATGGGCGAGAAGGCCGCGGCCGCCGGCCTGGAGACGACGCGCTCCTGACGCGGGTGGGGCTGGTCGGGCTGGGCTCCAACGTCGGCGATCGCCGCGCGCAGCTGCAGGGCGCCGTCGATGCCCTGCCCGGGGTCGACGTCGCCGTGCTCGCGTGCTCCTCCACGTACGACACCGATCCGGTCGGCGAGGTGACCGACCAGCCGGCCTTCCTGAACGCGTGCGTGCGCGTGCGCACCGCGCTCGAGCCGCTGGCGCTGCTGGACGCGGTCAAGCAGCTCGAGCGCCGGCTCGGCCGCGCCGCGGACGGGGTCCGCCACGGCCCGCGCGCGATCGACATCGACATCCTGCTGCTCGGCGAGCTCGAGCTCAGCGACGAGCGCATGGCGCTGCCCCACGAGCAGCTGCTCGCCCGGCGCTTCGTGCTGATCCCCGCGCTCGAGCTCGACTTCGAGCTGCGCGCGCCGGACGGCAGCCGCCTCGCCGACGCGCTCGCCGCGCTGCCGCTCGGCGAGGGTGTGCGCTGGGCCGGGGCGCCGCTGCAGCTCCCCGGCGCCTGAGCTCGCGCTCGCGCTCAGGCGTTGAGCGTCTCGCCCTCGTGCCAGCTTGCGAGCGCCATCAGCGTCGCGTCGCTGACGCCATGGCCGGCCATCACGCACAGGTGCCCGTCGCGCAGCCACGTGACGACGCTCGTGCCGTCGACGCGCTGGAAGCGATACGGCGTGCCTTCGCGCTCGGTGACGGTGCCGCCGCCGACGTGCGGCGCGCTCGCGCCGGCGACGATCGCGTAGCCGAGCCACTGGCGGCCGCGGGCGTAGAAGACGGTCGTGACGGCGCGCCCGTCGAGATGGTCGACGCGCGCGCCGGTGGAGTGCCAGCCGAAGCGGTCTTCCCAGTAGGGGAACGCGACGCCTTCGACGTCCGCGGCCAGCTCCGTCGCGCTGTGCGGGTTCTGCGCCGGCGCCGACATCGTCGGGGCGCGCAGCGTCAGCGCGACCGTCGAGTGCAGCGTCAGCGTCGAGCTGCCGCCACCGGACAGGCTGACGACGAGCACCGCCGCGAGCGCGGCGAGCGCCAGCGCGCCGGCGAGGCCCCAGCGGAGGGGCGCGGGCGGGCGCTTGCGGGCCGAGGAGCGCCCATCGTGCTCGGCGATCAGCGCGTCGATACGGCGGTGCAGCTCCGGTGGCGCCTGCACGTCGATCGAGCGCACCAGCTCCACGATCTCGGCTTCTGTATGTGGTGGTCGTTCGCTCATGGTGCTCCTTCGCTGAACATGACTCCGCTGGCGTCTTTGTCTTCCCGGCGAGCCTCCGCGGCTTGCGGGCGCTCTGGCTCGGATGCGAGCTGCTCGCTGACCTGCTTGCGGGCGCGGAACAGGCGCGTCGTGAGCGTCGCCTCGCGCACCTGTAGCGCCTGTGCGGCTTCCTTGTAGGACAGGCCCAGCACGTCGACCGCCACGAGCGCCAGGCGGAAGTTGTCCGGAAGCTGGGCGATCGTGGCGTAGATCTCCTGCACCTCGTACGCGTGCTCCGGTCGGTTCGTGGGGCGCGGGTCGGCCGCGACTACGTCCTCGATCGCGGCCGCCGTCACCGGCCGCCGCGACGCTGTGCGCAGGCTCGTCAGGAACGTGTTGCGCAGCACGCGCATCAGGTAGTACAGCTCGTCGTCGCCGCGCAGCACGCGCGGCCGCGACAGCACCCGCGCGAACGTCTCCTGCACGAGGTCCTCGGCGTCCTCGCGCGAACCGCACAGCGCCCACGCGGCGCGAAACAGGCGGTCCACGTGTTTGTTCAGGGATTGCGGATCGAGCGTGCGCATGTGCTCGGCGGAGCGTCTGCCAGCGCGTGCGGCTGCCCACATCCGCCACCGCGACTGTAGCGCCGGCGGCTGCGCTCCCGCCGAGCGCGATGGGTCCCGCGCAAAGCACGGGAAGGAATCCGCGCGCGCCGGGGTCCTTGCGTGGTGATGGCCTTGGCACGCCGCGCAGCAGGGCGCCGCCGGGTCCGGCGATTGGTTCTCGAGCAAGAGGAAGGTGGGTTCATCGTGAGATTTCGCAGCCGTTTGCTTTTCCCCCTCGCCGCGCTGCTGGGAGCGGCCGTGGCCGTGCTTCCCGCGCTCGCCGCGTCCTCCGAAGCGAGGATCGAAGTGGCCGAACGCTGCAACAACTACACGAACTGGCAGTGCTGGACGGCGCCAGGAGCCAACCCGGCACCAGCACGTGTCACGATCGCCGCCGGCGGGGTCATCACGTTCGCCGACAAGACCGGCTTTGCCGCGAACATCACGTGGAAGGGCGCCGCGCCGACCTGCTCCGGAGTGCCCGTAGCTCCCACGCCCGCGGCGAGCGGCTGGGAAGGCACGTGCAAGTTCGAAGCACCCGGGAAGTACGTGCTCGAAACCGCAAGCATGTACTACCCCCAGGCGACCGTCGAAGTGAGCGCCGCCGGCACCACCCCGACCGGCACGAGCACGACCGGCACCACCCCGACCGTCTCGACCCCCAATGGCTCCGGCTCGGGCTCGCCGACACTCACTGGCGGAGCGACGGGCACCGGCACGCCGAGCGGCTCGTTGCTCGTCGGCAGCGAGTCCCAGGCGCTCACGCTCGCCGCCACCCAGCACGGCGGGTCGGTGCACGGCTCGCTCGACGTCTCACAGGCTGGCGTGGGCGGGCGCCTGGAAGTGGAGCTGCTGAGCACCCGCGCGTCGCTGGCCAGCGCCGGGCGCGGCTCGCATGTGCGGGTCGGTCGCCTGGTGCGCTTGCTGTCGTATGGCGGCATCGCGAGGTTCACCGTGACGCTCGATGCCGTCGCGAGGCGTGCGCTGCGCGCACACGGGCGCCTCGCGCTGAGCGTCGAGATCGTGCTCGCCGCCGCGCACGGCTCGTCGCTGACGCTCACGCGCGGCGTCGTGCTGCGCGGTTAGGGGCGGGCGCGCAGGCAGCTGGCCCAGGGCGCCGCGAGAGCCCGCGCCCTGCGCGGGGCTAAGCGCCTGCGGGGGGTGTCAGCCACTCGGCCGGCAGCACGCCGGCCGGCACTTCGCCGACCATCGGCGGGAAGTAGCGCACGAGCTGCGCCGCGGGGCGCTCGGCGATCAGCGGGCGCACGTCGGCGATGCTCATCAGCAGGCGGATCGTGCTGCCGATCTGCAGGTCGGCCGCGTTGGGCTGCTCGCCGCCGAGCAGGCCCTCGGCGATCCAGCCGTCGATTCGCTCGAGCTGATTCGGGAGCGCGGCCAGGTCTGCGCGGGCGCTCTCGTCGCGCGCCTTGTTCTTGATCGCCATCAGCCTCGCGGTGAGCGGCATCGCCGGGCGCAGAAGCGCCACCGGCAGCGGCAGCTTCGCGCCCGCCGTGTAGCTCTCCATCGCCGACGGGCGGCGCAGGAACGAGACGTCGATCAGGCGGCGGGGCACGCTCTGGAAGACCTCGTCCCCCCAGCGCTCGGCCTCGAGCACGCGCGCGTACGCGGGGTCGCCGGGCGCCGGCAGCAGCGGCGGCTCGGGGGCGAGCGCGTCGAGCCGGCGCATGATCGTGCGCGAGCCGACCAGGCGCTCGCCGTCGATGCGCATGCCCGGCACGGTTCTGCCGCCCCACAGCAGCGGGCCGAGCAGAACCTCGCCCGAGGGCAGCAGGTCGACGCGCTTGTAGGGGATCGACTTCAGCCGCAGCGCGACCTCGACCGCCGCGCACGGGTGCGATCCGGGCAGTGCGTACAGCCTGGGCTCTTTTGCCGCCATCGCCGCTGCGAGCATAATGGTCGCCGATGCTGCTCGCCGTCGACGTCGGAAATACACAGACCCACTTCGGGGCCTTCGACGGCGAGGAGCTACTCGAGCACTGGCGCTTTGCCACCGTGCGCCAGTCGACCGCCGACGAGCTCGGCGCCGCGCTGCGCAACCTGCTCGAGCTGCGCGGCTACGGCTTCGACGACCTCGACGCGTCGATCGTGTCCTCGACCGTGCCCCAGCTCGAGCCGGAGTGGACCGCGATGGCCAGCCGCTACCTCTCGCACCAGATGCACGCCGTCGGTCCGGGCACGAGGACCGGCATGGCGATCCGCTACGACAACCCGCGCGAGATCGGCGCCGACCGGCTCGTCAACGCTGTCGCCATCCGCGAGCGCTTCGGCGGGCTCGCCGTGTGCGTCGACTTCGGCACCGCGACCACCTTCGACGTCGTCTCGCGCGAGGGCGAGTACGTCGGCGGCGCGCTGATGACCGGCATCGAGATCTCGCTGGAAGCCCTCTCCGAGCGCGGCGCGCGGCTGCCGAAGGTCGACCTCGCGCCGCCGCGCAGCGTGATCGGCAAGAACACGATCGACGCGATCCGCTCCGGCGTCGTGTTCGGCTACGCCGGCGCGATCGACGCGATCCTGCGCCGCCTGTACGACGAGCTCGGCGCGCGCGCCGACGTGATCGCCACCGGCGGCCTCGCGCGGCTGGTGGTTCCGTACACGGAGGAGATCGAGGAGGTCGACGACCTGCTAACGCTCACCGGCCTGCGGCTGCTGCACGAGCAGAACCGCTGAGCGAGGCGCAACCGGCGGGCGCTCGCCGGCCGCCGGCCGAAGGCGCGGGTCCAGACCGCATAATGGCCTGATGCCGGAGACTGCCCGCCTCGACGAAAGCTGGACCCTCGGCACGCTGAGCGTGCCCAACCGCGTGCTGCTCGCGCCGCTGGCGGGCATCGGCAACTGGTTCGTGCGCCTGCAGGCCAAGCGCTACGGCGCCGGCATGGCGGTCTCGGAGATGGTCTCCTCGCACGCGATCCACCACCGCAACGAGAAGACGTGCAGCGAGATGCTGCGGATCGACCCGCGCGAGCGCGAGGGCGGGCCGGTGTCGATCCAGCTGTTCGGCGAAGACCCTGCGGTGATGCGCGAGGCCGCCGCGGTGGTCGTCGCGCGGGGCGCCGACGCGATCGACATCAACATGGGCTGCCCGGTGCCGAAGGTCCGCAAGACCGGCGCCGGCGCCGCGCTGCTGGACGACCCGGACCTCGCGGTGAAGGTCGCCCGCGCGACCGTCGAAGGCGCGCACGACGCGGCGGGCGCCGGTGGCCGGGAGGTGCCGGTGACGGTCAAGCTGCGCTCGGGCGTGCGAGCGGGCGAGCAGAGCGGCTTCGAGCTCGCGCACCGGCTCGTCGCCGAGGCGGGCGTCGCGGCGATCGGCTTTCACCCGCGCTCGGCGGCCGTGCACCACAAAGGCGCCCCCGATCTCGCGCTCGCCGCGCGCCTGGTGCAGTCGCTGCCGGCGCCGGTGATCCTCACCGGCGGCATGGACGACGCCGAGGCGGTCCGCGAGGCGTTCGCGAGCACCGGCGCGGCCGCGGTGATGCTCGCGCGCGGCGCGCTCGGCAACCCGTGGCTGTTCTCGGAGCTGCTCGACGCCGAGGCGGACGCGCACACCGAGGAGCACGAGCACATGGCCGCGCGCGAGGAGCGCGGGCCCACGCGCGAGCAGGTCCTGGCGGAGCTCGACTGGACGATCGAGCGCGCCGTCGAGCATCTCGGCGAGCAGCGCGCGACGCGCTACCTGCGCAAGTTCTATCCGTGGTACGTGCCCCGCCTGCGGCTCGAGCCGCCGCTCGCCAGGAGCCTGCAGGAAGCGCTGCAGACTGCGGAGGAGCTCCCACGTACGCGGGAGCTGCTGGACCTCGCCTGCCGTCCGTCGCCGGCGCTCGTCTAGCAACTGCTGGAGCCCTGACTGGCGCTTCGCGGCCCCGCTATACTGCTGCGCTCGCTGAAGCCCCCGGCCGGCGACGTCCCCGCTAGCAGCGGGGTTTTGTGCGTTGCGGGCCGAACCGTCAACCCGTGGAATCGAGTACCGCCCGCCACATGCCGAAGGACGTCATCCTCACCCCAGAAGGCCTGCAGAAGCTCAAGGACGAGCTGGAGCTGCTGTCCACCGAGAAGCGCCGCGAGGTCGCCGAGCGCATCAAGGAGGCGCGCGAATTCGGAGACATCTCCGAGAACTCGGAGTACGACGACGCCAAGAACGAGCAGGCGATGGTCGAGAGCCGCATCGCCCAGCTGCAGGAGAAGCTGCGGATGGCGACCGTGATCGACGCCAAGGACCTGTCGACCGACGTCGTGCAGGTCGGCTCGGTCGTGCACGTCAAGGACGAAAAGACCGGCAAATCGGTCAAGTACACGATCGTCGGCTCGGCCGAGGCCAAGCCCAACGAGCACAAGCTCTCCAACGAGTCGCCCGTCGGTCGCGCGCTGATCGGCCACAAGCGCAACGACACGGTCGCCGTCAAGGTTCCACGCGGCCCCGCGCGCAAGCTCAAGATCACCAAGATCGACGTCGGCCTCGAGTAGGCTCGCCGCGATGAGCGGAAGCGACGAGCACGCGGCGCCGGAGGAGTCGGGCGAGTCGAGCAGGCATGGCCTGGACGAGCTGATCGCCGAGCGCCGCGCCAAGGCGCGAACGCCTGCGCAGGGAGGATCCCGAGGCGTTCCCGCACGCGTTCGCCGGCGTCGAGCCGATCGCCGAGATCCTCCCCCGCTACGAGCACCTGCAGCCCGGCGAGGAAACCGACGAGCGCCACCGCGTCGCCGGGCGCATCGCGGCGCGGCGCATCGCCGGCAAGACCGCGTTCGTCGACCTCGTCGACCGCACCGGCAAGATCCAGCTGCACGCGCGCGTGGACGTGCTCGGTCCCGAGCGCTTCCAGCTCCTGACAGAGCTCGACCTCGGCGATCTGATCGGCGTCGACGGCAGCGCCATCCGCAGCCGCCGCGGCGAGGTGTCGCTGCGCGTGGAGAGCTTTCAGATCCTCGCCAAGGCGCTGCGCCCGCCGCCCGACAAGCACCACGGTCTCTCCGATGTCCAGACGCGCTACCGCCACCGCGAGCTCGACCTGATCGCGAGCGAGGACACACGCAAGTTGTTCATCGACCGCGCGCGGATCGTCTCGGCGGTGCGCGCGCAGCTCGACGGCGCCGGCTTCATCGAGGTGGAGACGCCCGTGCTGCAGCCCCTGTACGGCGGCGCGATGGCGCGCCCGTTCACGACCCACCACAACGCGCTCGACCGCGACCTGTATCTGCGGATCGCCACCGAGCTGTACCTCAAGCGCCTGATCGTCGGCGGCCTCGAGCGCGTGTACGAGCTCGGCAAGGACTTCCGCAACGAGGGCATCTCGCACAAGCACAACCCCGAGTTCACGATGGTCGAGTGGTACGAGGCCTACGCCGACTACACGGGCGCCGAGGAGCGCACCGAAGCGATCGTGCGCGCGGCCGCCGACGCGGTCGGATACGCCGGCGAGCTCGACTTCTCCGCGCCGTGGCCGCGCGTCGGCTTCGTCGCGGCGATCCAGAAGGCCACCGGCATCGACGTGATCGAACACGCCACCGCCGAGGGGCTCGCGGGCGCGATCCGCGAGCGCGGTCTCAACGTCAAGACCGGCGAGCTGTGGTTCGAGATGGCCGACGACCTGCTCTCCAAGTACGTCGAGCCGAGCCTCACGCGGCCCACGTTCGTGGTCGACTACCCGACGGAGATCTCGCCGCTCGCCCGCGAGCACCCGGCCGACGACCAAGCTCGTCGAGCGCTTCGAGGCGTTCGCCGGCGGCATGGAGATCGCCAACGGCTTCAGCGAGCTCAACGACCCCGACGTGCAGCGCGAGCGCTTCCTCGCGCAGGAGCGGGTCGAGCTGCTCGCCGACGGCGCCGCCGAGACGATGCCCTACGACGAGGAGTACGTGCACGCGCTCGAGCAGGGTATGCCGCCGACCGCCGGCGTCGGCCTCGGCATCGACCGTCTGGTGATGCTGCTCACCGGGCGCGAGTCGATCCGCGAGGTCGTGCTGTTCCCCGCGATGCGCGACTGACGAGCTGCCCAGCGGGCGCCCGGCGATCAAGCAGCATGCCCGCGCTGCCGATGACCCAGATAGGGCAGGGTGGCCGGTTGGTAGACTGCTCCGCAAGGCGTCATTGGGGCCTCGAAGCACTGGAGGCACCGTCCCAGCAGGAAGGAATCACACCATGTTCGAGCGATTTACAGAACGGGCCCGGCAGGTGGTCGTTCTCGCGCAGGAGGAGGCGCGGACGCTCAAGCACAACTACATCGGCACCGAGCACATCCTCCTGGGGCTGCTGCGCGAGGAGGAGGGGCTGGCGGCGCGTGTGCTGGAGAGCCTTGACATCACCGTCGAGCGGGTGCGCGCGCAGGTCGTGCGGATCGTCGGCTCCGGCGAGGAGGTCACCTCCGGGCAGATCCCGTTCACGCCGCGCGCCAAGAAGGTGCTCGAGCTCGCGCTGCGCGAGGCGCTCAGCCTCGGCCACAACTACATCGGCACCGAGCACATCCTGCTCGGCCTCGTGCGCGAGAACGAGGGCGTCGCCGCGCGCATCCTGCTCGACTTCGACGCCGACTCCGAGAAGATCCGCAACGAGGTCATCCGCATGCTCTCCGGGCCCGGCGGTCGCCGCCAGAGCCAGTCCGGCGGCGGCGGCGCGCCGGCGCGGGCGCTGGCGCGGGCGAGGGCAAGAAGTCCTCCAAGCTGCTCGACCAGTTCGGCCGCAACCTCACCAAGCTCGCCGCCGAGGGCAAGCTCGACCCGTGCGTCGGGCGCGAGACCGAGATCGAGCGGATCATGCAGATCCTCTCGCGGCGCACCAAGAACAACCCCGTGCTCGTCGGCGAGCCCGGCGTCGGCAAGACCGCCGTCGTCGAGGGCCTCGCCCAGCGCATCACCAGCTCCGAGGTGCCCGAGCTGCTCAAGAACAAGCAGATCTACACGCTCGACCTGGCCGCGCTCGTCGCCGGCTCGAAGTACCGCGGCGAGTTCGAGGAGCGCCTGAAGAAGGTGATGAAGGAGATCACCCAGCGCGGCGACATCATCCTGTTCATCGACGAGCTCCACAACCTCGTCGGCGCCGGCGCCGCCGAGGGCGCGATCGACGCCGCCTCGATCCTCAAGCCGGCGCTCGCCCGGGGCGAGCTGCAGACGATCGGCGCGACCACGCTCGACGAGTACCGCAAGTACCTCGAGCGCGACTCCGCGCTGGAGCGCCGCTTCCAGCAGATCCGCGTCGACGAGCCGACGATCGACCAGACCGTCGAAATCCTCACCGGCCTGCGCGACCGCTACGAGCAGCACCACAAGGTGCAGATCACCGACGAGGCGCTGCGCGCCGCCGGCGAACTCGCCAGCCGCTACATCTCCGACCGCTTCCTGCCCGACAAGGCGATCGACCTGATCGACGAGGCCGCCTCGCGGATGCGCATCAAGTCGATGACCTCGCCGCCCGCCAACCGCGAGCTCGAGGGCGAAGTCGAGTCCACGCGCCGCGAGAAGGAGGCCGCGATCGAGGCGCAGGAGTTCGAGAAGGCGGCCGCGCTGCGCGACAAGGAGCGCAAGCTCACGAACAAGAAACGCGAGCTCGAGCAGGCGTGGGAATCCGGCGAGTCCGGCGAGCGCCCGTCGATCGGCGAAGAGGAGATCGCGGACATCGTCTCGATGTGGACCGGCATCCCCGTGTTCAAGCTGACCGAGGCCGAGACGCAGAAGCTGATGCGCATGGAGGACGAACTGCACAAGCGCGTGATCGGCCAGCACCCCGCGATCGAGGTCATCTCCAAGGCGATCCGCCGCTCGCGCGCCGGCCTCAAGGACCCCAAGCGCCCGACCGGCTCGTTCATCTTCCTCGGCCCCTCCGGCGTCGGCAAGACCGAGCTCGCGCGCACGCTCGCCGAGTTCCTGTTCGGCGACGACGACGCGCTGATCCGCATCGACATGTCCGAGTACATGGAGAAGCACGCCGTCTCCCGGCTCGTCGGCTCGCCCCCCGGCTACATCGGCTACGACGAGGGCGGCCAGCTGACCGAGGCGATCCGGCGCAAGCCCTACAGCGTGCTGCTGCTCGACGAGATCGAGAAGGCGCACCCGGACGTCTTCAACATCCTGCTGCAGATCCTCGAGGACGGCCGTCTGACCGACGCGCAGGGGCGCACGGTCGACTTCCGCCACGCGATCGTGATCATGACCTCGAACATCGGCGCCGCCGAGATCGCGCGCAACACGCCGCTCGGCTTCGCCGTCTCCGACGACGAGACCGGCATCACCTACGACGACATGAAGAACCGCATCATGGGCGAGCTGAAGAAGGTCTTCCGCCCCGAGTTCCTCAACCGCATCGACGACGTGATCGTCTTCCACAAGCTGCAGAAGGAGGAGATCAAGCAGATCGTCGAGCTGCTGCTGCTGCGCATCCGCGAGTCGATGGCCGAACGCGAGCTGCAGCTCGAGCTGACCGAGCCCGCCAAGGACCTGCTCGTCGACAAGGGCTGGGACCCGGCGATGGGCGCGCGCCCGCTGCGCCGCGCGATCCAGCGCTACATCGAGGACCCGCTCGCCGACTTCGTGCTGCGCGAGCAGCTGACGCCCGGCGCGACCGTCGTCGTCGACCCCGCCGAGGGCGACGAGGAGGGCGAGGTGCGCCTGTCGATCGTGCAGCCCAAGAAGCAGAAGACGCCCGTCGGCGTCGGCGCCGAAGGCGCCGGTGCCGAGGAGATCGCCGAGGGCGACGAGCCACTCCGAGGGCGACGCGCCGGACATCGGCGAGCCGGACGACCAGTAGGCGCGGGCAGCTGAGCGCCACTCGCGATCGGATCCTGCTGGCGCCGCTCGGCGCCGAGGACTGGCCGGCCGCCGCACGCATCTACGAGGCAGGGCATCGCCGGCGGCAACGCCACCTTCGAGTCCGCCGCCGCCAGCATGGGGCGAGTGGTCGGCCACGCGCGACGGCTACCCCGCGCTCGTCGCACGCGACGCCCACGACGGCGAGCTGCTCGGCTGGGCCGCGCTCGGCCCGATCTCCTCGCGCTGCGTCTATCGTGGCGTCGGCGAGGTCAGCATCTACGTCGCCCCCGCGCACACGCGCCGCGGCGTCGGGCGCGCGCTGCTGGGCGGGCTCATCGACGCCGCCGAGCGCGCCGGCTTCTGGACGCTCAGGGCCGGCATCTTCCCCGAGAACGCCGCCTCGATCGCGCTGCACGAGGCCTGCGGCTTCCAGCGCCTCGGCGTCAGCGAGCGCATCGGGCAGATGCCCGACGGGCGCTGGCGCGACGTCGTGCTGTTCGAGCGGCGCAGCACTTCCGTGGGCGTCGGCTGAGCCGTCCCCGGCGGGACGTACTCTGGGGCGATGCCCCGCACGACCATCCACGTGTGCTCGCAGTGCGGCTGCCAGTCCGCGCAGTGGCACGGCCAGTGCCCGGAATGCGGCGAGTGGAACACGCTCGTCGAGGAACGCATTCGCCACGACCCGAGGGTCCGCTCGTGCGGGCGCCAAGCGGCGCGCGGGCGCCGAGCGACCGACTCCGAGCGAGCGGGCGCGGTGGTCATCCCGCTGCCGCTGGGGGAGGTCGGCGCGGCGCCGGTCAGGCGCATGTCGACGGGCATCGGCGAGCTCGATCGCGTCCTCGGCGGCGGGCTCGTGCCGGGCTCGCTGGTGCTGCTCGGCGGCTCGCCGGGGATCGGCAAGTCGACGCTCACGAACATGGTGCTCGGGCACCTGCAGCAGGCGGGGCACAGCACGCTGTACGTGAGCGGCGAGGAGTCCGCGGAGCAGGTGCGGCTGCGCGCCGAGCGGCTGGCGGGCGCGGCGCTGCAGGTGCCGATCCTCGCGGAGACGGACCTGGACGCGGTGCTCGACACGCTCGCGGCGCACGCGCCGCAGGCGTGCGTGATCGACTCGGTGCAGACGCTGCGCGCGGCGGAGCTGTCCGGCGCGCCGGGCTCGGTCGGGCAGGTGCGCGAGGTCGCCGCGCGGATCATGGAGCTGGCGAAGGCGCGCGGCATCGCGGTGATCCTCGTCGGCCACGTGACCAAGGAGGGGGCGCTGGCGGGCCCGCGCGTGCTCGAGCACCTGGTCGACTGCGTGCTGCAGTTCGAGGGCGAGCGCGAGCGCCCCTACCGCGAGCTGCGGGCGCTGAAGAACCGCTTCGGGTCGACCAACGAGGCGGGCCTGTTCGAGATGCGCCACGGTGGCCTCGTCGAGGTGCTCGACGCGTCGGCGAGGTTCGTCGCGGAGGCGACGCGCGCGCCCGGGAGCGTCGTGCTGGCGGCGATGGAGGGCTCGCGCCCGCTGCTCGTGGAGGTCCAGGCGCTGGTGGCGCCCTCGGAGCTCGAGCAGCCGCGGCGGGTCGTCTCGGGGCTCGACCGCAACCGGCTGGCGCTGGTGCTCGCGATCCTCGGCCGCCACGGGCATGTGCGCACGGGCGGCGCGGACGTGTTCGTGAACGTCGTCGGCGGCGTGCGCGTGGACGAGCCCGGCTGTGACCTGGCGGTCGCGCTGGCGGTCGCGAGCGCGAGCCGCGGCGTGCCGATCAACGGCGCCGCCGCGAGCGTGCTTCGGCGAGCTCGGGCTGACGGGCGAGCTGCGCTGGGTCGGGCACCCCGAGCGCCGCCTGGAGGAGGCCGCCAAGCACGGCCTGCAGGAGGTGATCGCGCCGGCCGACAGCGGGCGCGCGGCGCACGAGGTGCCGACCCTGCGGGCGGCGCTCGCGGCGGCGCTGCCGGCGGGACCGCGGGGCGGGCGCCCGCGCACGGTCCCCGAACCGACGGGCCCCGCGCTCACTCGCGTCGAGGATCACAGGCCGCCCGTGTCCGAGCGCGCGCTACGCCCCGCTCCCGACCCGGCCGCGCGCTCGAGCTGAGCGCCGGCGCGCGGTCAAGCGGCGCCTCGCGCGGGCGCCACGGGGGGCTGTACGCAGTGTACGAGCTGCTAAAGGATTGCTAATTGCCCTAGAATTGGGGATCGTGGCTCCACGATCCGGCGAAGACCTAGACAACGAGGTACGACCGGATCCGGGATTGATGAGGGCGCTGGAGATGATCGCGCCCGGCACCGCGCTGCGGGAGGGCATCGAGAGCATCCTGCACGCGCGCACCGGCGGTCTGATCGTGATCGGCGAGCCCGAAGACCTGAGCTTCCTGAACTCCGGCGGGATCAAGCTCGACATCGACTACACGCCGGCGTTCCTCTACCAGATCGCGAAGATGGACGGCGCGATCATCCTCAACGCCAACGCCACGAAGATCACGATGGCGAACGTCCAGCTGATGCCCGATCCGACGATCCTCTCGCACGAGACGGGCACCCGCCACCGCACCGCCGAGCGCGTGTCCAAGCAGACCGACGCGCTCGTGATCGCGATCTCGCAGCGTCGCGAGGTCGTCTCGGTGTACGTCGACGGCGTCAAGTACATCCTCGAGGACATCCCCGTGGTGCTCGCCAAGGCCAACCAGGCGCTGGCGACGCTCGACAAGTTCCGCACCCGCCTGGACCAGGTCTCCACGCGCCTGACGGCGCTCGAGTTCGAGGGCGGCACGACGCTGCACGACGTGCTCACCGTGCTGCAGCGCTCCGAGCTGGTGACGCGCATGGCGGTCGAGATCGAGCGCTACATCGTCGAGCTGGGCAGCGAGGGGCGGCTGATCGAGATGCAGCTGGAGGAGACGATGGTCGGCGCCGCAGCCGAGAAGGCGGCGCTCGTGCGCGACTACCTGTCGAGCTACTCCGACGAGGCGTTCGCGGCGGCGCTCGAGGAGATCGGGCGGCTCGTCGCATCAGGACCTGCTCGACTTCGGCCGGCTCGCCGAGCTGCTCGGCTACGACCGCAAGCTGAACACGCTCGACTACCCTGTCGCGCCGCGCGGCTACCGCGTGCTGGGGCGCATCCCCAGGCTGCCGAAGCTGGTGGTCGCGCAGATCGTGGCCGAGTTCGGCGGCCTGGATGAGCTGCTGGCCGCCGGCGACGCGGAGCTCGAGGCGGTCGAGGGTGTGGGGGAGATCAGGGCGAAGGACATTCGCGAGGGTCTGCGCCGGCTGCAGGAGCTCAACCTCGTGGATCGCTACCTACAGACTTGAATCAACGGCCGCCCGTTCGGTCGGCTCGCAACGAAGGAGGACATCATTCCCGCACAAGTAACTGAAGAAGCAACGCTCACGGAGGAGCTCGAGGTCACCCGCGAAGTCGAGTTCATCGAGTTCGAGCTCGGAGACCACGTCGTCTATCCCCACCACGGAGCGGGGAAGGTGCTCAAGAAGGAGGAGATGGAGATCCTCGGAGAACGGCGCGAGTACCTCACGATCAAGATCCTGCACAACGACATGACCGTACGCGTTCCCACCGAGAACGCCGCGCTAGCGGGCCTGCGCAGGGTGATCGACGAAGAAACCGTCAAGAAGGTGCTGGACGTGCTGCGCGACGAAGTCTCGGAGATGCCGAAGAACTGGAACCGCCGCTTCAAGCACAACCGCGACAAGATCAAGACGGGCGACATCTACGAGCTGGCCGAGGTCGTCCGCAACCTCTCGCTGCGCGAGAGCGAGAAGGGCCTGTCGACCGGTGAGAAGCAGATGTTCACGCGCACCAAGAAGATCCTCGCGTCCGAGCTGATGTACGCGCTCGACAAGGACGAGGAGGAGGCCGAGAGCTACCTCGACGAGCTGCTCGAAGACTCGGCCAACCATCAGATGGCGGCCGCCGGAGCCAAGTAGCGAGGCTTTCGCGCACGCGGCAGCAGACCGTTTGCCGCGTGCGCGAGCGCCCCAGGCGATGACCGTCGCGCTGATCGTGGCCGCCGGCAGCGGCGAGCGCCTGCGAAGCCGACCGGCCGAAGGCGCTCGTCGAGCTCGGCGGGCGCCCGCTGGTGCAGTGGAGCATCGACGCGCTGCTGCAGGTCGCCGACATCGAGCAGATCGTCGTCGCCCTGCCCGGAGGGGCACAACTGCCAGCCGGCGCGGACGCCTCGGGCCGCGTCAGCTCGGTGCCGGGCGGCCCCTCGCGCTCTGACTCCGTGCGCCGTGCGCTCGCCGCCGCCGGAGAGGCCTTCGAGGGAGTGGGCATGGACATCGTGCTCGTCCACGACGCCGCGCGCCCGCTGCTGACGGGCGCGCTGGCCGAGGCGGTGATCGCGGCGCTGGCTAGCGATCACGATGCCGACTCGGCGATCGCGGCGCTGCCGGTCACCGACACGATCAAGCGCGTCGATCGCACCGACGCCGTGCGCGAGACGCTCGACCGCAGCGAGCTGTGGGCGGTGCAGACCCCGCAGGTGTTCCGCCGTGGAGTGCTCGAACGGGCGCTCGAAGTCTCCCCCGAGGAGCTCGCCAGCGCGACCGACGACGCGCTGCTCGTCGAGCGCGCCGGCGGCAGGGTGATCGTCGTGCGCGCGAGCGATGAGAACCTGAAGGTGACCACGCCGATGGATCTGCGCATGGCCGAGCTGCTGCTCGCCGGGCGCTCCAGCGGCGTGTGACCAGTTCGTTGCCTGCCGCGGCGGCGCGCGCGAATCCTGCTTGAATCGCAGCCGTCCAGGTGCTCACCGACTACCACCTCCATCTGCGGCCCGACGGCCACGACGCGGACGTCGCCGAGTACCACACGCCGGCGAACGTCGAGCGCTACCGCAGCGTCGCCGATGAGCGGGGGATCGCCGAGCTGGGGGTCTCCGAACACGTCTACCGCTTCGCGCAGGCGCTCGAGATCTGGCGACACCCCTTCTGGGAGACCTACGCGCACGACGACCTCGACGCGTACTGCGCGTTCGTGCGCGAGCACACCGACCTGCGGCTGGGGATCGAGGCGGACTTCGTGCCGGGCGCCGAGGACCGCACCGCCAACCTGCTGCAGGCGCGCGACTTCGACTATGTCGTCGGCTCCGTGCACTTCATGCGCGACGGCGCCGTCGACATGGACGACTACAGCGTCTGGGACCCGAGCCGCGCGCGCAGCGCCGAGGAGGTCTGGATGCGCTACTTCGAGGCGATCGGCGAGGCCGCGCGCAGCGGCCTGTTCGACATCGCCGCGCACCCCGACCTCGTGAAGTACTGGAGCCCACCCACCCTCGCTCGCTCGCCGCGGCGCCCGGAGGGAGACCTGCGGCGCTACTACGAGCCGGCCCTCGAAGGCATCGCCGAAGGCGGCATCGCCGTGGAGGTGTCGACCGCGGGGCTGCGCAAGCCCGCCGGCGAGATCTACCCGGCGCGCGCGTTCCTCGAGATGTGCGTGGAAGCGGGCGTGCCCGTGGCGCTCTCCAGCGACGCCCACCGCCCCGAGGACGTCGGCGCCGACTACGACGCAGGCACTCGAGCTGCTCGCCGCAGTCGGCGTGGGCGAGCTGTGCGTGTTCGAAGGGCGGCAGCGGCGTCTGGAGCCGATCGGCGCCACGAGCGCGCATGACGCAGCCGTGGCCGGTGGCGGAGCGGCCGGGGGCGGGGCGGCGGACGGCCGCTCGAGCGAAGCCGGCGGGCGATGACGCCTCGTCGGGATCGGCTATGACTCGCACCGCCTGGCCGCGGGGCGCAGGCTCGTGATCGGCGGCGTGGAGATCCCCTACGAGCGTGGCCTCGACGGCCACTCCGACGCGGACGTGCTCGCGCACGCGGTGATCGACGCGCTGCTCGGCGCCGCCGGCCTGGGCGACATCGGCGAGCACTTCCCCGACACCGACGAGCGCTGGCGCGACGCCGACTCGCTGCAGCTGCTCGCGACGTCGTCGCGAGAGTGCGGGCCACGGGCCTGGAGATCGTGAACGTCGACTGCACGGTCGTGATGGAGGCACCCAAGCTCGCGCCGCACCGGCAGGCGATTCGCGAGCGGCTCGCCGACGTGCTCGGGCTGGAGGTCGCGCGCGTGAACGTCAAGGCGAGCACCGGCGAGGGCATCGGGTTCGTCGGGCGCGGCGAGGGTGTCGCGGCGCTTGCCGTGGCGGGGCTGCGGCGGGGCGGCTGAGGCGACGCGCCATTGCTCGCCGTCACAAACTGCCTGCCTTCACGATGTACTGGTTGTGGGCGTTGACGATGAGGATGCTGATGAGGCGCTTCTGGTTGCGGGCAGGAGCGACGCCGAGGCGTTTGGGCTCTTCTACGGACGACGCGTGGACGCCGTGCTCGCCTTCTTCCTGCGGCGCACGGGCGACCGTGAGCTCGCCGCTGACCTGACCGCGGAGACGTTCGCCGCGGCGCTGTCCGCGCTGCCGCGTTACAGCCCGCAGCGGAGCTCGGCGCTGGCGTGGCTGTTCACGATCGCACACCACAAGATGGTGGACTCGATCCGCCGCGGACAGGTCGAGGACCGGGCGCGCAGGCGCTTGGGTCTCGAGCCGCTCCTGTTCAGCGACGAGGACATCGAGCGCGTGGAGCAGCGGGCGGCGGCGGCGGATGGCGGCGCGGCGCTGCTCGAGCTCGAGCGGCTGTCAGCCGAGCAGCGCGGCGCGATCGAAGGACGGGTGCTCCAAGAAACCGAATACGACGAGCTGGCCCGGCGCTTGAGGTGCTCGGAGTCGGTGGTCCGCAAGCGCGTGAGCCGCGGGCTCGCTGAGCTCCGTACGAGGATGAAGGAGGCCTGAGGATGGACGCGATGGACAGGTTCGGGCGGGAGCTGGTGCTGGCCGGGCGGCGCCGGCACGCAAGGCGGCGGGCGCTGCCGGCGCTCTTCGGCACACGCTTCGCGCGTACATCATCGCGACGCCGCGCATCCATGCATGTGCGTGTGGCGCTCGTCGTGCTCGCGCTCGTGCTCGCCACCACCGCGATCACGCTCGCGGCGACCGGTGTGATCCTCACGGGCTCGCCTGTTGGCACGGTCGGTGCTCCGATCGCCACCGCCGGCGAGGGCATCCCGGTGTCGGGCGGCGCGCGGCTGCTCCCCCTGCGAGCACCGGACCCGGCCGGCGGCCTGCCGTGGGGCATGCGGATCATCCACACCACGCGCGGCCTCATCTGTGTGCAGATCGGCCGCGTCGACGACGGCCAGCTCGGGCAGCTCGGAGTCGACGGCGCGTTTCACGACGATGGGCGCTTCCACCCGCTGCCCACAGACGCGCTCCCAGACACGCTCGCGAACGCGAGCGGATGGATGGCCGGAAACTGCGCGAGCCCGGGAGACATATACGCCGGCGATAGCGTCGGGCTAGAGCTCAACGCGGCCACCGGCCCCGGCCCGGGCGCCGGGGTCCCCGCCGACCGCCGCGAGATCTCCTTCGGTCTGCTCGGAGTGCACGCGGTGAGCATCACCTACCGCGAAGGCTCGCAGACACACACCCAGCCGGTGCTCCCCGGCTTGGGCGCTTATCTGATCGTGCAGCGCTACACCAGCGGCAGGCCGCTGGGAAGCGTCAGCGAGACCGACGGCAGAGACGAACCGGGCAACTACAGCGGACCGGCCAGCCCGAACGGAGCGCTGACGGCGATCACCTACGACTACGCGGGACGGTCGTGCGTCGATCGGGGCAACCTGCGCTTGGCCTCATGTGGACTCTCAGAAGTGCCTGCCCCAGGCCCGGCTGCGCTGCCCGCCGTGCACGAGCCGCTGCGCGCGCACCTGCAGATCCACAACCACGTGATCACCAGCGCGCAGATCAGCTTCCGTGCACCCTACCCCGTCACGAACGCCGACGAGGACTACGGGGTTTGGGCGCCGGCCTGCCGACGCGGCATCACGGGAGGAAGCTCTCAGGCCGACGTCACGCGCGGCGGGCTCGTGAGCATACCCGTCGGCGGAGTTCTCTCCGGGGGGTGCGGCCGCGCGGTGATGTTCAAGGTCGAATACGTCAGGTTCGCGGGCGGCCTGCCACGGCCCACGCTCCTCGGCAGCATCACGATCCACGAGCCGCCCGGCACGCACCCCGCACCACTGCCGCGGAGCCTCGTCGAACAGGAAAGACGGTCCAACCCGACACGGAGCCTGCACGCGAGGATTCATCTCGCGCTGCTACCCCAGCCGCGCGCAGCGTGCAAGGCTGCGTTCCTGCTGTACCCCTGCTACAAGGGCGAAGTCGGCTTCACCGCTCCCTATGCAGTCACCCCTCCGGCCGCCGGCTACCCCAGAAGCGCCGAATATTCCGTCGACGGGTTCGCCGCATGCAAGGCCGGTGGCCGCCCCGAAACCAGCTGGGGCCTGCGACCCAAGATCAGGGCGCACGAAACAATCAAAACCACCTCGCTGGGACTCTTCGTGCTCACGCCATCCTGCATATCGAGCGAGGGGTTCCGGGTCACTTACCTGAACCAGCAGGGCCCCACGGCCAGCGCACCCCACGAATCGGTCGTCGTCGGCACCGTGACCCTGAAGAAGGCAACGCTACCCAACGGGCAGCAGCCGTCTGCGGGATAACGGCGCCGTACAAGTCAAATGCGCGACGTTGTTGCGGTAGCGTGGATGCATGACCCACCGGCCCACGAGATCGGGGTGACCCCGGGCGCGCTGCTGCCGACCCGGGCAGGCCCGGTCCCCGATCGGCTTACGATCTGGCCGGTGGACGACGGCCGCTATGGACTCGACGCGACGTTCCAGGGCGGCTCCGGCTATGAGCGCGCGCGTCAGCACCAGGTAGAGCTGGAACGAGACGGAGTGCCGCACACGTTTCGCCAGGAGCTCGACGGATCGTGGACGCTGCGCTTCGGACCCCTGCCGGCGGCGGACATCGCGCAGGCGCTATCGGCGTTCGTGTACTGAGATGGACACGCTGCGGCTCGTCACGATCCCGATCAGCCACTACTGCGAAAAGGCGCGGTGGGCGCTCGAGCGCGTGGACATCCCCTACCACGAGGAGCGCCATGTGCAGGGCATCCACCAGCTCTATGCGAGGCGCGCGGGCGGCGGGATCACGGTCCCGGTGCTGGTGACGCCGGAGGGTGCGATCGGCGAGTCGCAGGAGATCCTCGAGTGGGTCGATGCCCGCACGCCGGTCGAGCAGCGGTTGTTCCCGCAGGAGCCCGACGACCGCCGCGAGGTCGAGCGGCTGTGCAGACGCTTTGACGAGGAGCTCGGGCCGCAGGGGCGGCGGCTGATGTACGTGCACATGTTCACGCAGCGCGGGCTCGCCCTGGGTTTCAACAACGCGGGCGTGCCGGCGTGGGAGGACCGCGTGACCCGCTATGGATGGCCGCTGATCGTGCGCGTGATCCGGCGCGTGCTCGAAGTCCGTCCGGGGATCGAGATCGAGGACGAGGCCGCGGTCTGGGGCGAGTTCGACCATGTGGCGGAGCTGCTCGCGGATGGCCGTCCATACCTTTGCGGCGAGCGCTTCGGCGCGGCCGACCTGACGTTCGCGGCGATGTCCGCCGCGGTGATCGTGCCGCCCGTGTACGGCGTGGCCCTGCCGCAGCCCGACGCCCTGGCGCCCAGCACGGCCGCGCTCGTCGAACGCGCGCGCGACCACCCCGCGGGGCGCTACGCGCTCGGCCTCTTCACGACGCACCGGCGCGAGCGAGTCCTAGCCGCAGCCGGTGATGCCGCCGTCTAGGGGGATAACGGTTCCCGTCATGTAGGCGCCGGCGCGCGAGGCGAGCAGCAGCGTGAGCCCGGCGACGTCGTCGGGGCGCCCGATGCGCCCGAGCGGCACCTCTCCCTCGACGCCCGCGCGCAGCTCGGGGTCCTCGAGCGCCCACGCCATCATCTTGCTCTCGAACGGTCCCGGCGCGATCGCGTTGACGGTGATGTGCTCGGGAGCGAGGCGCTTGGCGAGGTGGCGGGTGAGCATATGAACGGCAGCCTTGCTCGCACTGTAGCTGTAGTTCTCGACGGAGGGCACGCGCAGCCCGTCGATCGAGCCGATGTTGATGACCCTCGCGGGGTCCTCGACGCTCGCCGCCGCGCGCAGCTCGGGCAGGAGCGCGACCGTCAGGTGAAGATGCCCTCGACGTTGGTGGTGAGGATCTTCTGCCAGCCGGCCGCGGGGAACTCCTCGAGCGGCGCGCCCCAGACCGCGCCGGCGTTGTTGACGAGGATGTCGAGCGAGGCGAAGCGCTCTCGCGTGGCGGCGGCGAGGGCCTGCGCGCCGTCCTGTGTTGATATGTCTGCGGGTATCGCGTGGCAGTCACCGGACGCGCCGAGCTCCTGGGCGGCGCCTTCGACGTCGGCGGCCTTGCGCGAGGAGACGATCACGCGCGCGCCGGCCTGCACGAGGCCGCGGGCGATCATCAGGCCGATGCCGCGCGAGCCGCCGGTGACGAGCGCGGTCTTGCCGGCGACGTCGAACAGGCCGCCCGCGGCTGTCGGGGAATCGCTCATCGCTAGTCGGCGAAGCGCGCGGGGCGCTTCTCCAGGAACGCGCCCACCGCCTCGGGCACGCCGTTGCTGAACGTGGCCATGATCTGCTGGCGGTCCTCGTACTCGACGGCGGCCTGCTGGGAGGGGATCTCCAGGGCGGCCCACATACCGCGCTTGGTCAGGCGCACGCCCCACGGGGCGAGCGCCGCGATCTGCTCGGCGGCCTGGACCGCGCGCTGCAGCAGCTGCTCCTCGGCGACGACGTCGGCCGCCAGGCCGATCCGCAGCGCCTCCTCGGCGTCGAAGCGGCGCCCGGTGAGCATCAGCTCGTGCGAGCGCGAGACGCCGATCAGGCGCGGCAAGAGCCAGCTCGTGCCCATGTCGCAGTTGGACACGCCGATGTTGATGAACGCCGCGCGGAAGACCGCCCTGGCGCTGGCGTAGCGGATGTCGCAGCCGAGGGTGAGCGCGAAGCCGAGGCCCGCCGCGGGGCCGTTGACGGCGGCGATCACCGGCTGGGGCAGCGCTCGCAGCCCGAGCACGAGCGTCGACATGTGCTCCTGGTTGGCGAGGCGGTCGCGTGGCTCGTCGCTGCCGTCGTTGCCCGGCGCGGCGCCGTAGCCGTGCAGATCGACGCCGGCGCAGAAGCCGCGCCCGGCGCCGGTGAGGATGACCGCGCGGCAGGCGCGATCGGCGGCGATCCTGCGCAGCTCGACGTGCAGCGCCTCGCACAGCTCGGCGTTCATCGCGTTGAGCTGCTCGGGGCGGTTGAGCGCGAGCCGCGCGACGTGCGGGGCCGGTTCCTCGACGAGCACCAGGGAGGGCATGGCCGCGCATCCTATGGCCTCGGGACGAGGCCTGATCATTCGAGACGCATCGTGCGGGCGAGGAGTAAGATCACGCCCTGGCTGTCGAGGCCACCTGGTACTTACTGCCCAAGGATGAGGAGGCTGGCATGAGGCGATTTCGCAGAGCGACCGCGGCGACTGGGATGGTTCTGGCGCTGGCGCTGGGTTGCACGACAGCCGTGTGCGCCGCCTATCCGATGACGCGCCACGAGCCGCACGTCTCGCTGAACCGCTCGAGCGCTCCCACCACGGCCGAATGCGAAGCCGAATTCGGCTTCGCCTGCTACCAGCCCTCGCAGGTCGAGCGGGCCTACGACCTGCCGCGTCTGTGGGCGCAGGGCAACGAAGGGCAGGGACAGACGATCGTGATCGTCGACTCCTACGGCTCGCCCACGATCCAGCAGGATCTGCGCCACTTCGACTCCGCCTTTCACCTGCCCAACCCGCCATCGATGCAGGTGATCCAGCCGGCCGGCGCGGTGCCGCCGTTCGAACCGGCGAGCGAAGAAATGTCGGGGTGGGCCGGCGAGACCTCGATCGACGTCGAGTGGTCGCACGCGATCGCTCCGAAGGCGAGCATCCTGCTCGTGGAGACGCCCGAAGCGGAGACCGAGGGCGTCCAGGGCTTCCCGCAGATCGTCGCGGCCGAGAACTACGTGATCGATCACCGGCTCGGCCAGGTCATCTCCCAGAGCTTTGGTGCCACCGAGGAGACGTTCCCGAACCTGCGCACGCTGTTCTCGCTGCGCTCGGCGTTCGAAAACGCCGCCACGCAGGGCGTCACCGTGCTCGGCGCCTCAGGCGACGAAGGCGTCGCGGGTGTGAACCTGAACGATGAATTCCTGCCCTACCAGGCGAACTCGTGGCCGTCGTCGGACCCGCTCGTGACATCGGTCGGCGGCACGCAACTGCACCTGAACGCCGCCGGCGAACGCACCGCGCCGGACAACGTCTGGAACGAAGTGCTCGGAACCAGCACCGCCGCCAGCGGCGGCGGGCCCTCGCACGTGTTCCTTCGTCCTCCTTACCAGTACCTGGTGCCGACGGGGTCCGGCTTGCATCGCGCGACTCCGGACATCAGCATGAGCGCGGCCGTCAACGGCGGCGTGCTGATCTACACCTCCTACCCGACGACCGTTCCCGGCGAACCGGCGCCGAACACGTTCAGCTTCTGGGGCGGCACGAGCGTCGCCACGCCGCTGTTCGCGGGCGTGGTCGCGATCGCCGATCAGATCGCGGGCCATCCGCTGGGCCTCATCAACCCGCGCATGTATCTGCTCGCGCACGCGCCGTACAGCGGCATAACGAACATCACCAAGGGCAACAACACGTTCACCGACTTCGACGAAGAAGGCAATCCGCTGTTCACCATCCCCGGCTTCGAAGCGCATCCGGGCTACAACATGGCGACCGGTCTCGGCAGCGTGGACGCGCTCGCGTTCGCGCACGCGCTCGCCGGACATTAGATCCGCGGCGCGCAAGTCCCGGCAGGGCCTTTTGGCCATCGGTGCTCGGAACGAGGCGAGGCCCAGCCGCTGGCGCGCGTGCCCTCGGGGCCAGGCGCGCGACCCGGCGTTCAGAACTGCACCGGCAGCCCACGCGCGACCGACGTCTCGACATCGTGGCGCAGGTCGGCGACCAACTTGTTGACCTCCTCCCGGAGCTTGACCGGATCGTCCAGGTATTGCCTCAGCGCCGCGAGGCGCTCGCCGACGTGCTCGTTGAGGACCCCGTGTCCCCGAAGGTCGATGAGCGTCTGGCGCTCGGAGGCCGGGCTGCCCGTACCATTCACCACCTCGGCGGTGACCTGATGCACGGGCAGCCCCTCGGCTCCCTTGATGCCGAGACGCGTGGGCAGCGCGATCCCATCGAACGGATCGTTGTGGTCCCAGCCGCCGTTGGCGCGCAGGACATCGAAGATCGGATCGTGGGCGAACTCGAACGGGATGAGATGGTGGGCATTCCAGTCCCCCGGCTTCGATGCCCACTCCGGCGGTGTCATGTTCGCCCGGAGATTGCTGCGCGCGGTCAAGATCTCGCCGGGATCGACGCGCCCGGGACGGATCATCTGCTTGATCTGGACGCCCTCCTGATCGACCACCAACGGCGCGACCTCGTCAAGGTGCTCTTGCATCTGCCGTGAACCGGCGAAGGGCTCCTCTGGCCGCCTGAAGTGGGCGTCGAGCGCGGCATCGAGATCCTCGGCAGTCTCGAAGCGACCGAGCATCGTCAGCCGGTCACCGGCCTTGGCCGGGTTGCTCTCGAGGATCTTCAGGAGGAGCTCGTTGTGCTCAGGGGTAATCTCGGCCAGCAGGTCGGCCGCATGCACCCGGAGCGGCGAGTTGCGGTTGATCGGGACGTTGGGCAACAGCTCGTTGAGCTCGTCGATCCGCCGCTGCTGCACGTCGGCCGGCTTGGAACGGAGCGACGGCTCGCGCGAAGGGCGGCTGGGTGCCTCCGCCGTCCTCGGCGGCTCGCTCGGTCCGCCGCGCTTGGGGCCTGGGGCAGCCAGTCCCTCCGGTGTATGGCCTACCTGGCCTTGCCCGGCGGTCGGCTCGTCGTCGACCGTCGCGAGCTCGAAGCCCGTCTGCTGCTTGTACCACTCGTGATAGGCCTCGAGCGACTCGAGGCGCGCCTGCACTCGAGATCCCTCGGGGCCCGGAAGATCGACCCAATACGGGCGCTCGTCGGTGGGGTCGTAGCCGAAGTTGATCTTCTCCGGGCCGGACTCGGTGACGATGTCGATCGACTGGGCCTGCGGCCCGCCGGCGAACTGGGCGTCGGCTGCGATGCTGTCGAGGTCGCCGCCCCTGCCGCTCGGGTAGCGGTTCTCCTGCGGGGTGACGCCGCCCTCCTCGATCGGGTGATAGTGCTTGATCCCACGCCAATAGCGACTATCCGGATGCTCGGGAGCGAACTCGGCCCAGACCTTCGGCGCGACCTTCGTGATCGACTCGGTGCCCTGGACGACGATCCGCTCGCCCGTGTCGACGTTCTCGTAGATCGCGGCCTCGCGGTGAGGGGTATCGGCGATGGTGCCGGCGTACATCGTCTCCGCGTCGGCGGCCGAGAGCTTCGGCCCGTGCATGATCGATCCCTCCCGCAGGTCAATCAGGGTCGGCTCGTCGCTTGTGCGCCCGGTAGTGGTCTCCTCCTCGGCGGGACGCTCCAGCTTTCCCGTCGGCTCGTCCTCCGGCCCGCCCGGCGATACGCGCCGGGCCGGGTGGCCCACCTCCTCGGGCGCCCGCACCGGTATGGGCGACTCGGACTGCGACGAGATGTGGTCGGGAACCACCGCGTCCGGCTGCGCCGGCGCGGCGCGTGCGCTGGACTGCGTGTCTGAGAGCGCCCCATCGGCGGCACGCACGGGAGGCGCGTGCTCCGCCGCGGCCGGGGTGCGAGCTGCGCCGCCGGGCTCTCCGCCGTGAACTGCTGCGGGCGCTCGGTGTCCCATCACGCCCTCGAAGCCGGCTCCCATCGCTCCACCCATCACGCCGCCCTGAAGTGACGCCTGGCCGCCTGCTCGCATGATCACCGCGAACGGATCCGAGCTCTTCCAGGTGCTCTCGTTGAGGATCGCCCCGATCATGCCCGAGGGCAGTCCCTGGATGGCGCCCTCGATCCCGCTCTCGGTCGCCTTCACGGCGAGCTGCGCAAGCAGTCCCGACTCGCCGGCCCGCGCGAGTGCGGCGAACGCCGGGGAGCGCGCCAGCAACTTGAACGTCGCCTCACCCGTCCCGGCGGTCGTGGCGGCCACGATCGTCTCGGCGATCCCCTGGACGAAGTCGACGGCCATGTCCTCGCCGCCATAGGCGCCGCCCTTCAAGTCCTCCTTGATCGTGATGCTCGCGGCGGTCGCGGCGACGGCCCCGGCGACCGCTGCCACGACCGTGGTCGTCGTGCCGAGCGCAGCCGCGGCGGCGGCGACCGCGGGAGCGGCCGCCCCCGCGGTGAGCACAGTGACGGCGACTCCGATGACGACGGCCCCGACGGTGGCCAGGGTGTCGGTGATCGCGTCCAGCTCCTCGCGACGGCGCTCGATGTCCTTCTCGCCGTAGCCGAGCCATCGGTCCAACCGCTCACCGGTCGCCACCGTCCGGGGATCGTCGTCGCCGAACTGCTTGCGCGCCTGCTCGTACTCGTCGGCGGCCTTCTGTGCCGTCTCGCTCGTGCGCTCGAGCACCGCCGTCTCCTCATCGACGAGCCCGCCGCCGAAATAGCCGGTGCCCTCGGTCAGCTCCCACTGCCTGCGGCGCTGCAGATAGGCGAGCTTCTCCGCGCGGGTGCTGTCGCCGGTCTCGAGGATGCTCGTCATGTCGGCCTCGTCGCGGCCGGACAGATCGCCGTGGAGATCCTCGGCCAAGTCGTTGCCGGTCTCTTGCTTGTACTCGGCGGCGAGCTGCTCGAGCTCGCTCTTGGACTTGCCCCTCAGCGTGCTGCGGATCACCTCCTCGTTGGTTCCGAGGCCGAAGATGGCGTACTTCATCTCCTTGGCGTCCGACAGCTTGCCGCCCGACCCGATGCGCTCGCGCGCCTCGTCCTGTGAGTAGCCCGACACCTCCCAGTCGATCACGGCATCGAATGCACCGTCCTCATGGTTATTGCGGTCGTAGGTCTCCTTGAGCGCCCGCATGTTCTCCTTCGCGCGGGCGTCGGCCTGGACCGTGGCCTGCTCCCGCAGCCGCTCCCGTCCTGCCCTACGCGCTTGCGGCGTCATCGCCTGCGCGTGCCGGTTGAACTCCACGGTGAGGTCGCGCAGCGCCTCGCGCTCGGCTCTGCTGTGCTGAGCCTTGAGGACCTCGTTGACCTTGTCGTCCGAGGTCCACAGCGACTCGTGCTCGATCTGTATCTTCGCAGCGTCGACCGCCGTCTGATCGGCCGCCTCGGCGGCGAGGACGATGTCGAGCTCGCCGCCTGATAGCTCGTCGCGGTAAGCCGCCTCGAGCGCCGCCGAGTCTCCGCCGGCGAACTCGACGCCATAGCTACGTCTCACCGCCTCTGTCCGGCGCTGGATCTCGGCCCTGACCTCCTCCGTGTTCATGCCCTTGGCCACGGCGTCAGACTCGACCTCGTCCCGGATCTGCTGGTAGACCGCGTTGATCGCGTCCTCGTCCGTGCCCGGTCCGCTCATCGCCTCGGCGACCGCCATGGCGTCGGCCTTCGCGTGATCGCCCTGGAGCAGGGCCGTCGCCTGACCGAGCTCGTTCCCGGACAGCTCGTCATCGAGAGCAGATTGGAGGGTGACGCCGTAGCGCTCCTTGTAGGCGGCGATGATCGCGTCGCGCTCGGCCGGCGTCTTCCCGCGCAAGGTGCGGAAGATCAGCTCCTCGTCGGTGCCCAGTCCCTCCATCGCGTCGTGCAGCGTGGCCACCGCCCCGGCGACAGGGTCGCCCGTGCGCAGCGCATTGGCGCGCTCCAGTTCTGAGCCCGACAAGTCGTCGTCGATGTCCTCGTCCATGTTCCGGCCTTCGTATACGGCCGCGTAGGCCTTGCGCATCGCCGCGACCTGAATCGGGGTTCGTCCGGTCAATGCCTTGAAAAGCCTCTTCTCGTCCGTCCCCCAGCCCTTGACCGACCCCCGCACCTCTCGCACGAGCACGCCAGCATCGAACCCGGGGGTCTGGATGGCCCCGAGCCGGTTGAGCGCCTCCCAGCCGAGCTCGGCGATGGCGGTATCCTCGAGCTGCTTGGCGAGTTCGGGCGCGCGGCGGTTGCGCAGCCGCGCCGCCAGCCCGGCCGCCACCGCGCCGACCGTGTCTCGGCCGCCGGAGCGGAAGAACTCGGCGAAGACGTCGCGCTGCGCGTCGGTGAGCTGCGACAGGCCGGTGATGACGGCATCGCGGTTGCCGGCTACGAGGTCGTCGTGGAGCTTGGCGAGCATCGTGAAGTCGGCAGCGACCTGATCACGCGTGTCGGCGCTGCGCTGAGCCTCCCATGCCTTGTTGTCGACCTTGGCCTGGTGTGCCCAGTCGGTGAACAGGTCCCACAGGCGATCCCACCAGCTGCGCTCATATCCGAGCCGAGCGGCCGCCCAGTCGCGCACCTGGTCACGAGCCGCGCTGGCCGCGCTCTTCAGCTGCTCCTCGAGTCGCTCCTGATCCTCGCGGGCCTCGCGTGTCAGCCGGGCGAGGTGGCCGTCGACCTCCTGGGCCCGCTGCTCATCCCAGTCGCGCACCGGACGCGCGGCGATCCGTCCCGCGGTCGGATCGGCGGCGGCCGCCTCCAGCTGCTCGGCCACGGTCTGCGTCTGGCGCGCGTACTCCATCTTCTGCTCGGAGGCGATTCGCTGCAGTTCGGAGGTCCGTCTGTCGATCGCCGAGTGCAGGCGTGCCTCGCCGGAGGCGACGCCGTCGGCGACGTTCTGGAGGTAGGTATCGCGACGCCCGTTGACGACCACCGGGTCGGCGGCGCCCTTCACCGCGGCCTGCTTGCGATCGACCTCGTCTCGGACCGCCGCAGCCGCCCCGGAGGTCTCCCGTAGGTCCTGGTCGCCGCGCTGCTCGACATCGTTCTTGGCCGACTCCGCCCGGGCGTCCAACCTCGCCCCGGCGGCGGCGGCCTGCTGGCCGGTCGCCGCCACCTGGGTGGCGATCTTCGCCTGCAACGCGTCGGCGGACAAGCCCGCCGCGGTGGCGATCCCCTGGAGCTCGCCAGTAAGAGCATCCTGCTCGGCGGGGAGCAGCCGGCCGGCGATTGCGGTCAGCTCGCCCACCTCCTTGCGCGGGTCCAACGTCTGACTCGCGGCGTCCACGATCTGACGTGCGAAGACCGGTGCGCCGGCCAGTAGCCTCGCGACGACGTCGCCGATGTGCGTCGCCTGCGTGGGCGGAAGTGGCGCCAGCACGGCGGCGCCCGGATCGGAGACAACGACCGGCGCCGCGGGTCCCTGCTCGCTCCGGGCCGGCGCGACCGCGGCGAGCTTGCCGGGAATCGCTTGCGCCTTCGGGTCGGCTGTCGCGGGCTCGATGGTCGCGGGCGCGGCAGCCGGTGCGTCGGGTGCGCCCGCAATCGGCGCTGGTGGCCGCGTTAGAGGGGCCAGCTCACTCGGCATCGGCGTCATCGCCGGGAACGTCTGGTCGACGAGCTTGAGCTTGGCGCCGGCGTCGTTGACCGAAGCGAGCGCCCGGTCGGCCTCCGAGGTGTCAAGCTGCTTGTCGGGGAACTCGGTGTTTGGCTCGGGGGCCAGGCGCTCGCGCGCGGAACGCAACGGGTCGGGGCGCTGGGCGGCCCGCGCCTGCCGGGTGGCGTCGGCGCCGGCGGCGAGCTTGTCGGCGCTGGTGGTCACGTCCTCGAGCGCGAGAGGGGCGATCGCGGCAGTCGCCGAGCTGACAGCCGCCTTCCAGGCGTCGAGGTCGGAGGCCCCGGCCGCCTCGCCCTCGGCGGCCTGGTGGTCGGGCCCAGCGGCCGGCGCAGCCGTCCCCGGTCGCGCGCGTGCGCCGGATGCGGTCGCGGTCCCCGTCGAGGCCGCTTGGGGCAGCGCGACACGTGATGCCAGAGAGATTGGTCCCGCCTGGGATGCGACCACGCGGCCGGCAGCCGCGTTCCCGCTGACCGCGGCGACGTTAGCGACGAGCGCCGCGAGTGCCGGCGAGGGACTATCGGGGCCGGCGGCGGCGATGGTCGCCGCGGGCGTCAGGGGCAGGGCGACACCCCCTGGGTACGCGGCTCCGTCACCGCTCGCGAGCAGCGGAGCCGGGATTGCCGCCGGCGCCTCGCTCTCCGGCTTGACGGTGATCGGCTCGACCTTGACGTGAAGGGTGGCCGGCTCAGGCATGGCATGTGGGCGACAGCTCCGACACCGCTACGGCTCCCCGGCCGCGGACAGCAGTGGGTAAAGATCCCCGAACTCGGCCCGCGTGGCGGGCCGGCCGGTCTTCTCGAGCTCCCGGGCGACCGCGTGCGCCGTATCGCGCAGCGCGATCGGCCGGTCCTCATGCGCCGCCAGGTAGGCGGCCGTCATCGCCGCGTTGCGGATCGAGCCGCCCGACAGCTCGAACCGCTCGGCCACCAGGCCGAGCTCGAGGTCTCGATCGAGCGGCGCCTGCTCCGGCATCACGGCGCGCCACAGGCGCTCACGCAGGGCGCGATCCGGCATCGGGAACTCGACCCGGTGATGCAGGCGGCGCGCGAACGCCTGGTCGAGGTGGTGGGGCAGGTTGGTCGCGAGGATCGTGACCCCGTCGTGCGCCTCGAGCCGTTGCAGAAGATAGGCGACCTCGACGTTGGCGTAGCGGTCACGCGCATCGTGCACCTCCGCGCGCTGCCCGAACAGGGCGTCGGCCTCGTCGAACAGCAGCACCGCCCCGGCGGCCGACGCCTCGGCGAAGACCCGATCGAGCTGCTTCTCGGTCTCTCCCAGGTACTTGTCAACCACCCGCGCGAGGTCGACCGCGTACAGCGCGTAGCCGGCCTCGCCGGCGATCACGCTGGCCGCGAGCGTCTTGCCGGTCCCGCTCGCGCCGCTGAACAGGAGATGCATCCCGCGGCCTCCCGCGCGCGTGCCGAAGCCCCAGTCGTGCAGCACGCGCTGGCGGTGCTCGATCGCTGCAGCGATCTCTCGGAGCTGGCGAACCGTGGCCGCGGGGAGCACCAGGTCCTCCCACGCCCGCACGCCGGGGACCAGGCGCGCGAGGCTGCCGAGCTGGTGGCGGGCCACCGCGCGCGCGGCCGCCCGCAGCTCGCCTGCAGTGAGGGTGCCGCGGGTGTCCGCGCTCGCCAGGCGGGCCACCGCCGCGTCGACGCGCTCGAGCCCGATCGGATGACTGGCGGCAACGGCTTCGAGCGCGTCAGCGGGAGCCGCGATCCCCGCGGCGGCGAGGGCGCCTGCCCAGCGTGCGCGCCGCTGGGCGCTTGAGACGGCGGGCAGCCGCACGCGCTCCCAGTCGTCGGGCAGCGCGTCGGTGCCGGCGTCCTCCAGGATCACGGCCACGGGCAGGCCGTCGTTGGCGAGCGCCGTGGCGAGCGCGGTCAACGCGGGCGGTGTGTCCGGCGCGTGGATCGCCAGTCCCAGTCCGTCGAGCCGAGCGTGTCGCGCGCCGATCCGCAGGCGCTCCTCAGGATCGTCGGCGTCCTCTAGGTCGACCACGATCAGGGGACGCGCCAGGCGCCCGGCCGCGTCCTCGATCGCTGCACGGCGGTCGCCGCAGACGACGACGAGCGGCAGCGAACGGCGCCCGCCGCCGGCCTCGTCCTGGGGCTCGATGCGCTGCCAGCGCTCCCCGGGGAACGGACCGGGTGTCTCCTCCCCCAACATCCGGGCGACCACCCAGTCATCGACCTCGAGCCCGTGGCGCAGCAGCGAGCTGGAGCCGCTTGCCGCTCGCAGCCTAAGCAGCCGGTAGCGCACCAGCGGGGAGGTCGCCCGGAAGGCCCGCCGCAACGGCGCTGAATGCGGCCCGGCTCCCGCATACAGCTCGACCGCAAGCGCGACGGTCGGCGCACCCAGCGCGACGTCGTCGTTGAGGTAGCCGAGCACCGTGCGATAGCGCCCGTCGAGCTCTGGTGCAAGCGCCAGCAGCAGCGCGAACCGCTCGAACGCGTCGAGCCCGAAGCAATGCGCGATCCGCGTTAGCGGCCCCGGACGATCGGCGGGCATCGCCTCCGGCACCGAGGCGCCCACCGTGCGTGCCGCGATCACCGCGGTCGCCAGCTCCGGCGAGACGTAGACGCCGCGAAGATCGTCTTCGCCACGCCAGCGACCTTCCGAGCGCTGGCGCGCCACGGCGCCGTCGAGCACGCGGTCCAGCCACGCCAGCTGCGCCTCGGTTGCATCGAGCGCATCGCGATCGGGGACGTAGATCGCCATTCAATCCCCGCGGTGGCTGACCAGCACCTCTTGCTCGAGCCACGGCACACGAAACGAGAACGTGTCCAGGCCAGCCATGACGAGGACGATCGCCAGCGCCGCCGCCGGGAGCTCGGCGTGGATGCGCTCAGGGGCGGTCGCGACGATCCCTCTCGGCGGCAGGAAGCGCTCCACCACATATGCCCACGTGCTGCGCCCGAAGCCAGGCAGCCGGCCGGCGAGCTCGCGTATCACGGCGCGCGCGGCCAGTCCGTCGGCCAGGTCCTCATCGTGGCCCGAGGCAAGCAAGGCAGCGTCGGCGTGCACTGGTCGGAGCTCTCTCAGTGCGGCCGTGCACGCTGGCGAAGGGTCCACCGTTCCGGCCGGCGACCCCTCCCCGAGCACCACGTCTGGCCCGCGGCCGGCAGCCGCGATCGCGCTGTCGAGAAGCGCCTCCCAGGGAGCCGCCCGGTGCTTGCCGGTGAGCGCGCCCGCGAGCCAGGTGTCCGTGGCAAGGTCGCGCACGAGCGCGACGCGCCGCCGTCCGTCGGGGTGCGCCACCACCTCGGTCGCCAGCCACCTGCCGTCGATGCGATCCTCCGCGACGAGGGTCGCGAGCACCGTGCGCAGCGCGGCGTCCCGTTTAGGCGGAGCGTCCTCGGGCACTCCCGCCGCGAGTAGGATCGCGGCGTCGGGCTCGAGTCCCAGCGCGCGGGCCAGCACCCGCGCCCGGGCGCCCGACGATATGGCGCTGAGGCCGAGTCGCTCCAGCGCCGGCAGCAGCAGGAAGGCCTGCACTCCGTCGGCCGCGAACACACCTGCTTGCGGGGCGGTGGTGCTGGACGCCGCAGCCGCGCGCTCGGTCCCAGCCGTCGATCGCCTCGAAGCTGGCTCGAGCGTGGCACGCGCCGCGTCCTGCGTCTCCGCCTCGGCGCCCGCGGCGGACTCGTCGGCGAGACCGGGCAGGCCGCGGCCGCCCATCACGACGGCGTCGATCGTCGCGACCATCTCAGACCCGCCGCCGAGCGTGGGGGACACCGATGTCAGCAGCTTGATCGCAAGCTCGGGAGCGTTCGCTGCTGGCGCGAGCGCTTCGAGCTCGCGCGCTGCCGCCCGGACGTGCGCGACCTGACCGGGCTCGGGCGCGAGCGACGCGCATTCTGAGACGCATGCCGCCCACAACGCGGTGCTCTCCTCGGCGGTGGCGCCCGCAAGCACCGTTCCCAGGCCTGGCCCCGCTGCGAGCTCCGCCAGCACCGCCGTCACCTGCACGCCGGCGCTCGCCGCGCCTGTCCGGATCGCCGCTCCGGGGCGCAGCATGCGCAGGCCGGCCAGGGGCGCGAACGGCCAGCTGTCGGCGATCCCGGTCGCCAGCGCCGCGGCGAAGGCGGCGAGGTGCTGCGCGCGGGAGGCGAACCGCACGACGTTTCCTGACGCGCCCGCCCGCAGCGTGGCGAGGATCGCGTCGCCGAGCTGGCCGCCCCACTGTCGCGCCAGGCCGTCGAGATCCTCGAGCGTCGCCGATACGACGGCGTCCGCGCGCAGCGTGCGCACCACCCACACCGCGCCCTCGTCGACGTCCTCGAGTCGGCCCAGCGCGACGCCGACCGCCCGGGGCAGGCGCTCGCCGAGAACCCGATCCAGCCGCGCGCGCAGGGTGGCCTCCTCGAAGCCCTCGCGGGGAAGCGCATACCGGCAGTCCAGGCGCGCGATCGTCGCGGCGCCCGTCCCCGCCGCGGCGCTCATGGCACCTCCGCGCGCTCCGCGGCCAGCACCTCCTCCAGCGCCTGCGCCGCTCCGCCGAGGCGCATCAGGCCCGCCACCAGCTGCTCGCGCCGCGCGTCGAGCTCGCGCAGCGCGCGCTCGCCGGCGGCGATCTCCGCGCGCAACTCGTCCAGTCGGTGAACGACAGCGCTCTCGTCGATCATGGGGCTTTCCTGCCGATCACGACGAGTGTGGCCAGGATCGAGTTGTCCGCCTCGTTGCTCTCCAGCGATTCGCTGCAGAAGGCTTCCATCTTGATCTGCGTCGCGTTCGGCGGCGAGGTGATCGTCACGTACGCGTGCTGGGGAATCGCGTTGACGCTGGCGTCGTGGTCGTAGTGGTCGAATTTCTGCGGGTCGGTGTTGGACCAGATGCTGAAGCCGTTGAGCACGACAAACGCCTGAAACACCTCGCTGAAATCCCCGGACACGTCTTCTTCCCATTCCGCCGCTTCGTCCAGCCCTTTGTTCTGCTTGGCGAACGGGTAGCACTGGACGTGGATGATCGACGGCGCGCGGCCGCCGAGTTCCAGATCGCCGGCAACGTACAGGTTGCTCGACTGATCGAGCTTCATCGCCAGCGTGCCGCCGGCGCCGGGGTCGTCGCGGTTGCCCGAGGGGACGCCGCCCCGGTACCAGCAGAAGTCGCCGGCGCTGCGGGAGTACATCGTCCAGTTCTGGATGCCGATGCCGTATTCATCGTTCCACAGGTTCAGCAGCTGGTCCAGACGCTGGCCGAAATAGAGGTTGCCTTCGAGGGACAGGTTGCTCGATTCGTCGAGCTTCATCGCCAGCGAGCCGCCGCCGGGGTCGTCGCGGATGTCGCTGTGGGAGCCACCGCGATACCAGCAGAAGTCGTAATCGCTGCGGAAGTACATCGTCGCGCTCTGGATTCCGATGCCGTATTTCTGCTTCCACAGGTTCAGCAGTTGGGCCAGGCGTTCTCCGAACTGGAGGTTGCCTTCGCCGTCGAGCTCGAGCTGGAGCTGACCCCCGGCGCCGGCGCCGCCGTTGGTTCCCGAGTCGTCATGGGTCCCGCCCTTGAACCAGCGGAAGCTCGAGTCGCTGCGCAGGTACAGCGCCGTCGGGGTCGCGGGTGCGTTGGCGGTGCTCGGCGTGTCCGACTGCACTCCGAGCCCGTACTGGTGCTCGGTGCCGGTGGCGTACAGGTCGATCATCTGGCGGGTCTTGGCGTCGAAGGTGAGTGTTCCTTCGGGGACTTCCACCACGTCTTGGCCGTTGATCCGCACGATGTCCGTGGGCGTGGTCGTTTTGTCGGAGGCGTCGCCAGGGCCGATCGACAGCACGGTCGTCGCTTCGGGCTTGTTCCCCAGCCGCAGACGCAGCACGTTCCCGCTCGCTCCGCCGGCCGGTTCCTCGCGCCCGAGCGTGATCGGCACGCTCTGCTCTTCGCCGTTGGCGAAGGCGAAATGAATCATGCCGCCGTCGATCCACACGTCCTTCTCGGCCTTGATCCGCCCCTGCACCTTCAGGCGGCCCTCGATCGTCGCGAATTCGGCGGCATCGAGTTCGGCGGGCGCGGTGCGCTGGGCGACGGTGAGGGTGTCGGCCGGCGTGTAGAGCGCGCCCGCCACGGCGCCGATGTAGGAGCGTTCTTCCAGCAGTCGTCTGCCGGCCGTGGTGAACCCCTGCTGCGCGGGGTCCCAGCAGACGGTGCCGAGGCGGACGAGCCAGCGGTTGCCGGGCGAGCTTTCGGGCAGCTCCTGGTAGGGCACCGACTCGTCCGCGGGGATCACCGGCGTCGAGGCGGGCGTCGAGCTCGGCGCCGGCGCGGCCACGGCCGCGGTGCCTTCGACGATGATTTCGTCCTGCGTGGGCGTGGTCGGCGAGGTGTTGGTCACCACGATCGTCCATCCCTCGGTGATACGGGTGGCTTTGCTGCTCTGGCAGTCGGCCCAGTCGCTGCCCAGCGCGCCCGCTTCCTGCTCTTCGTAGCTCAGCCACACTGCGAGGTACTCGAGCGTGTTGTACGCGGCGAAGGCGGTGGGATCGAGGCGGATCGCGGTGTAGCAGACGAGCTCGCGACCGAAGCCGTCGATCGCCATGCCCGGCATCAGCACGACGTCGACGAGCTGGGCCTGTCCGCTGATCGGCACCTCGACCAGTTCGAGGCCGACGACGATGCCCCAGGTGTGATGGGCGAGGACGTGGCGGCGCCGGGCATCGCGCTCGTAGGTCTGCTCGGTCTGGAAGTCGACAGCGCGCAGGAACTCGCCGTCGAAGTACTTCACCCGGGTGATTTCGTCGTTTCCAGCCATCTCAGCCACTGTTCGCGGGATTGGGTTGGGCGGGCGTGTCCGGCGCCGGCGCGGGTGCCGCGTCAGCCTCCAAGGCCGGACCGAAGCCGACCACGCGGCCCTTGTAGACGTACTGGCGGATCGCTGTGCCGGGCTCGACGACGCCGACGACGCCCAGACGGCTGACCGGCACGGCGTCTGGGGTATCGATTTCGACGCTCTCGACCGGCACCTTGGCCCTCTCGAGCGCGTCGGTGGCGTCGCCCGCGAGTTGGCCCTGGAGCGCGGCGAGGTTGACCGCCGCGGCGCTCGGGCTGAGGCGATCGCGCAGCGCGGCCGGTGTCAGCTTCGCGAGCACCGCGCGTGCCTGTTCGGGCCAGCGCTTGACGAGCGCGAAGTTATCCGGAACCACCACCCGGCGTAGGTTCCCCGTTGGGTCGAGCTCATCGAGGAACCTCGTCACCGTGACGCCGCGACTTCCGAGCAGCGGGAAGCAGCAGAGCTCGCCCAGGTAGTACATCACCACAGGGCCGATCGGTAGCCAGTATTGGCGGGAGACGAACGAGCCGGCGTAGCGGCGGCACTCCAGGTTGCAGATCTGCGTGACCTGCGCGTCGGAGTAGGTGAAGCAGCCGAGCACGATGCGCTCGTCGCAGGCGACTGGGCACGGCGGGTTGAGCGCGCGGCAGATGCAGTCGCGCAGGTAGGCGACGACCAGCATCACCAGCGTCTGGGTACCGCTCGTGAGCCGCTGGTTGTACAGCAGGTTGGTCTCGCCATTGGCCTGCGGGGAGAAGTCGATCTGCTGCAGCTCCGTCGGCAGCTGACAGGTGGTCCGGCACGGGTTCGACTGGTAGAGCGAGAGCACGCCGTCGTACAGCTGGCACATACCGGCGCGGGTCTGCTCGGCGTTGGAGACCTGGTTGAATGTCGCGTCGAGCATCGCCCGCTGTTGCCCCGCGCTGATGCGCCTGGTGAGCACGTCGCGGATCGTGGTGACGCAGGCGGCCAGCTGCATGGGCAACGTCCCGGCGAGCGCCGAGTCGAGGCTGCAGCAGGCGCCGTCGCAGCGGCACACGCCGAGTTCGAAGGACTCGGCGACCCGCGTCGGCTCGCACCCGGGCGGGAGGTTCGGCGCGGTCACGTACTGCGTGCATCCGCAGGCCTGGGTGGAACGCGACCCGCCCTGCCCGCATGTGCACGACCAGCCCGTCGCGGGGGTGCCGCCGCCGCAGCCGCAGTTGCCAGCGCTGTCGTTGCCGCCGCAGCTGCAGGTGGAGCGGGTGGTGCTGGTCGAGGTGCCCGCAAGCGGTGTCACAGGGCGCATCGGGACCTCGGTGTAGCGCAGCGTGAGGCACCAGTGCTGATCGGTGTCGCAGCCCCGGGGCGGTCCGGTGGTGGGCGGTTCGCATGCGGGGATGGCGGCTCGTTCGGCCGCCAGGCAGTCGGCGATCAACGTCCCGACCGGGACCTGCTGGGCTGTCGGCACGACGACGTCGCGCCCGCAGGGATCGAGCGCGTAGCCGGGGTTGACGACGATGCCCTCGCCACAGTTCTCGCACGCCAGATCCAGGCCGCACACGATCCCCCAGCCGTGCAGGTAGCGGTTGTGCATGCGGTGCAGCGTCTTGGCGTAGCCCTCCAGCGTCATCAGATCGACCTCGGTCAGCACCTGTCCGGCGAAGAAGCGGGGCCTCACGACCGACGCGAGCCCCTGGCACTCGCCACACGAGCAGGTCGTCATCTGCGGGCCGCTCGCGCCGGCCCCGGCGGTTGCCTGGCTGGAGGACATCGCGACCGGCGCGCCCGGTGGTGGTGTGGTGACGCTCATGGGGCCTCCTCTGAGATCGTGAACCAGCTCTCGAACGTGCCGCCTTCGATGTGGTCACCGGTCGGGCAGCGTTTTGGCAGTCCTGGGCCCAGGTGGTTCCCGTCGAGCGCGCGCGGGCCGGTTTTGCCGTCCAAGCGCGGGATCGCTTGGTCGATCGCCAGGATCGCGTCGCCGCGGAGCACCACCATGTAGTCGGTCGCCGGCCACTCGGAGTCAAGTGACAAGCGCACTCCCGTGGGACCGGGCGACGCGACGGGCTTGGGCGCCGTGAAGGCCTGCCCGCATTCCATGGTCCACTCGATCGGCGTCAGTTTGGTTTCGATCTCGAGCCACTGCGACGCTGGGCCGACCTCGGACTTGGCCGGCGCGCGAGCGAGCAGGACGACGGTGAACCGGTCGAGGCTCGTTGGCTGCATCGGCTCGGAGAAGCCGATCAACAGGCCCAATTCCTTCAATACGGCCAACTGCTCGGAGGTGAGCGTCTGGCCGTGCGGCCAGTTGATCGCCGTGATGCGCGGCAGCTCGACAAGCGGGAACTGGCCGGGTGGTCCCTGATCGCCCTTGACGCCCGGTTCTCCCTGATCGCCCTTGGGTCCGGGCTCGCCCTGCGGGCCGGCGGGACCCTGCGCGCCCGCCGGGCCCTGTGGCCCCTGCGCGCCGGGAGGACCCGGTGTGCCAGCTCCGGCCGGTCGCTCCAGCAGGCATTCGACGGCGCGTGCCAGCGCGGAGACGCGCGGGAGGATCACGCGTTCTCCCGGGTCGAGCGTCCCGGTGGTGAAGTCTTCGTCGAGCGTGTAGGCGTCGATCGTGGTGAGGACCACGCAGTCGCCCGTATCGCAGCTGGGGCAGTCGCAGTCGCCGAGGAAGCTCCCGCAGTCGCGGTCGTCGACCTCGACGATCGCGACGCCCGCCTGTTCCGGAGAGCCGGCGGGGCCGGCAAAGGGCGCATACAGCGTCGTGCCCGCGCCGTCCAGCGCGAGCATCGTGGGGTCGGCGCCGATCGGCACCGTCGTTCCCTCAGTGGCTTTCCCCGCGATCATCGCGGCGACGTCCAGCGTGCCGAGCAGCCCGTTGCCAGAGGTGTCGCCGAGCGCGATCGCCAGCCAGGTCCCGCCGGGCGAGCCCACGACGGCGTCGGGCGTCTCGGCGAAGCTCACGGCGTTGCCCACCAGCGTGACCGCCGGGGTCTGCGTCACGTCGACGGCGTACAGCGCGACGGTCTTCGCGGCTTGATCGACGACCGCGAGGCGTTCGCCCGCCACCGCCGCCAGTGTGTGCGGCGAGCCACCGATCGAGATCGTCGTGGCCTGTGAGGCGTTGCTCGACTGCACGAGCGAGAGCTCGCCGACGCTCGAGTCGGCAACGACCCACGCTTCGCCGCCCGCGAGCACCGCCACGTCGCTCGCCCCAGCGCCGACGGCCGCTTCGCCGAGCTTCGACGCGACCGGATCGGCGCCCGGGGCATCGACCCCCGACGACCAGGCATGCACCTTGCCGGCGCCGGCGTCCAGCACGACCAGCCCGCCGCCTTCCCGAGCGGCCAGGCGCACGGCGCCGCTGGGCGCCGCGAGCAGCGACAGCGTCGTCAGCGGCGTCGTCAGGTCTGAGCGTTCGTACACCGTCACCGCGTCCTGCTCCTCGCAGGCCAGGTAGACGCGGCTGCCGTCGGCCGAGACGGCGACGTCGAGCGGCGCCGTGGTCAGCGAGCGCGCGGACACCAGCGCCTGGTTGGTCGTGTCGTACGCCAGCAGCGCCGGGCTGGGTCCGCCGACGATCAGGTACATCCGCTGGTTGACGGAGTCGACTGCGACACGCAGCGCCGAGGCCACGTTCTGAGTCGCCTGCCACTGCAGCAGCGGGCTCAGCGTGCGGTCGACCGCCGGAGGGTCGAGAATCGCGGCGAACTCGTAGGAGTCCACGATCCGGCTCGGCTGGCAGGCTGCGTCGTCGCACCCGCAGTCGTCCCACAGCGCCGGTACCTGCTCGGCCAGGCACTCGCGGTAGCGGATGCAGAGCTGCACCTTGTGCGTGCCGGTGAACTGCGTGCCGGCGTTGGCGGCGCTCCACGCGTCCGCGATCAGCTGTGCCAGCGGCACGACCTCGGGAGCCGTGAGGAGGATCTCGTGGCCACAGCAGTCGATCGCCGTACCGGGCTCGACGATCACGAGCTTTTCGCGGCAGGCGGGGTTGGGGTGCTGCTGCACCTCCAGGCCGCACGCGATCCCGACGCCGTGCAGCGTCTGGTTGTGGCGGCGCTCCTTGCCCACCAGGTAGAGCTGCTCGTCGGTGAAGTCGCGCTCGAGCAGCAGCTTGCCGGTGAAGTAGTGGTTGCGTGCGAGCTGCGGCGCCTCGCACTCGGCGCAATGGTGGCCGTTGACGGTGAATGCCATCGATCGATCCCCTTTCACTCCAAGCCTGTGTTGACGCCGATCTGTGCCCGGGTACCGATCTGCGCCAGGCGGCGCCCGCCGAGACGGGGGTCGGCTCCGACGATCAGCCCCTGACCGAGCTGGGCTTCTCCTGTGCGCCCCGGCGGAGGTACTTCTCCGACGACGGTGTCCAGCCCGATCGTGCTCTGGATCCCGACGCGCTGGCGGGGCTCGACGGCCTCGATTTCGACCTGTGTGTGCGCCGGCTTGGCCAGCTCGGCCACGCGCTGTGCGAGGGCCAGCAGGACGTCGTCGGGACGCGCGAGCAGGAACAGCGAGAAGCGCGAGGCATAGACGAGGAACGGGTCATGCCGCGGGTCGTCCGTGTCGATGAGCTCGAACGAGCCGATCTTGCTGAACTCGCCGAGCTCCAGGCGTTTGACGATCGCGGGGCCGAAGAGCTGGGTCGTGTCTCCCAGCCTGCCGCGGCCGACGATCGCCCAGCGCCGCAGCCGGTAGTGCTCGAGCACCCTGACCTCGACGCCGCAGAAGAGCGACACGAACCGGCGCACGCCCTCGGGAGTCCCGCGCCGGCGATAGAGCGCCGCGGCGTCGCGAATCAGCGCACGCCGGCGCGCTACCGGCAGGCGCTCCTGGAAGGCCATTCCCACCCAGCCGCCGAGCCAGCCGAGAAAGTCGGGCGAGCCGTCGGTGTGCGCGGGCGCCGCCATTGGGTCCAGCAATGCCGCGGTCCGGTCGATCTCGCCGGCCACCGTCTCGCGCTGGCGGTCGAATATCGCCATGTAACGTTCGAGGAAGTCACCCGCTCCCGGCTCGTTCATGAACGCCTTGGGCAGGTAGCTGGCCGATGTCCGGCGCGGGAACCACACCTCCGCGTCGTCGACGCACGGCGTCGAGGTGCCGTCGCCGGTGAGCGTCAGCGACAGGTAGGCGTAGCGGCCGGGATCGCTGCGCACGAGGCAGTCCCAGCGCCCGTCGGCGACGGTGCCGACGACCTGCCCCGTCGCCCACCGACTGCTCGGCAGCTCGAGCATCTCGGCTGGCGTCAGCGTCGCCTCTGCCGTCAGCGTGTCGACCTGGATCGCGCTACCCTCGGGGACGTCGGCGCTCAGCACGACGCGGTGCCAGCGGCAGCCGGCGAGGCCGCTGTCGAGCGCTTCGGTCACGAACCTGCCGCTCTTGGGATAGCCGGCGCCGTTGCGCAGTCGCACGAGGCAGCACTGGCTGCCCTGCGAGAGCACCGGGTTGCCGTCGCGGTCGAAGGCCAGCCCAGTGATGGCGGCTTCGAGCGTCTGCTGGCCGACCGTGCTCCAGCGACCATCGCCGTCTTCGTCGGAGAGCACGCACAGCGTGCCCCCAGCGTCGGCCAGGCACAGGTTCCCGGCCGGCGAGAGCGCCACCGCCACCGGGCAGAAGTCGGCGCGCAGCGCGTCGAGCGTGTCGAGGTCGGCCGAAAAGGCCCCGGAGGAGTCGAGGACGCGGACATGGGTGGAGCCCTGCTGGAGGACGAACACCTTGCCGTCGCGGTCGACCGCGACCGCCGTCGGCTGTTGCAGGGCCGGCACCCCGGGGCCCGATCCGTCGGATGCCCGCAGCCAGCGGCCGCATCCGTCAAGGAAGTGCACGAGGCCGTTTGCATAGTCGCTGACGACGAGCCCACGCTTGCCTGCCGCGATCCCCCACGGCTCCCACGGTCCCGCCGCGGCCACCGTCGTCGCCCCGGGCGTCGCCCCCCCGGCACTCGCCGCCGCCAGGGCCACCGCGCGCGCACCCGTCACCGCCCGCACCGCGAGGGCGGCGCCGACGAGCACCAGGACCCGCCGGTTGCCGGTGTCGGCGATCGCCAAGTCGCCGGCGCGACTGATCGCGACGCCGCGCGCGCCGGACAGCGAGAAGTCCGAACCCGGGGTGAGCAGGCAGGGCAGTGGCGCGAAGCGCGCGTCGCACGCGTCGTAGCGCAGGGCGCGGTCGCCCGCTCGGTCGAGGATCACGATCGTGCCATCGGGTCCGGCCGCGACGCCGATCGGATTGGCGAGGCCGCCGAAGGTGCCGCTCGGGTCCGTCAGCGGCTGCGGCGCGCCCGGCAGCGGTGCCAGCCGCAGAACGCCTTGGTCGAGCTCGACGCCGCTGCCGAGCGCCGGCTCGGCCCGCCAGCCGGCCCGCCGGTCAAGCAGGAAATACGTGCTTTCGGCGACGGTCACGAGTAGCCCACCACCAGCTGCGGGGTAAGCGGCTCGAGCAGCTCCCCGGGGTTGATCGTCACGTCACGGCAGAATGGCTGCTGGACCCCGTCGAGCGTCACCAGCAGCTGGTTGTCCTTGATCCGTTCGACGCCGGCGACCTGGACGACGCGGAACAGGCTCGACGCGTAGATCGTGCCGCCGAACGGCCAGCCGGTGCCTTCCTCGCCCCCGGTCAGGGGATGCAGCCACTGCACCAGCGCCGCCGATACTGCTTCTTCGACGCTCGCGAGGTTGGCGTCGCCGGCGGCGACGATCTCCGCGCTGATCATCACCTTGCGGTAGGTCGGGCCCACGGCGAACACCTCGGTGGTGATCAGCCGGTGGGCGTTCAGTTGCTTGCAGACGAGCTGGAGCGTCGCGCTGCTCGGGACGGGCGCGTCCCCGGGGACCTGGGGAACGACGACGACGGTCACCGCCCCCGGCACTTCGACGTTGGGAAACGCGGGGTGGTGGAGCGCGAGCGCGTTGGCACGGGCGACCGGCGCCGGGGTCTGCAGCGCGATCGTCTCGAAGTCCTGCGCGGTGACCGCGCGGCCGCCCGCCTGCAGCGCGGAGGGCGCGCGCAGCTTTGCGTCGGCGAGCGACTCCTGGTCGGCACCGCCCGACGCGGCTCGTGGGTTGATGACCGAGGCGATGCCCGTCGCCACCGTCTGCATCACGGTGACCGTCGACGCGCCGACGTTGCCGCTCGCGCCGCCCCCGGCCTGGTACTTGGTCGCGACGATGTTGCTGGTCGGCGCGAGCGGGTTGGCGGTTGGGATCTTGCCGTAGCGCCCGTTGCCGAAGCTGACCTGGCCGGCTGCGTGGTCGAGCACGTAGTGGGGGTCGTCCGGGCCTGAGGCGAGGAAGTCTCCGACCTCCTGCCAGGGTTCCAAGCCCGAGCCGTCGTCCACTTCGAGCTGGAGGCTCGTCACGTCCACGCGCACGCCGTCGGAGCGGGTCAGGGTGTACGGCTGGCCGAGGGTCACCACCGGCGTCGTGGACAGCTGGAAGGGCCCCTGGTTGGGCATCCCGTTGCTGCCGCCCAGAACCTCGTTGAGGATCGTCGTGGCCTGGATCGCGGTCGCGGTGTTGATCAGTACCTGTTCGAGCCGGGGGATGGTGTCGAATTGCTGTTCGACGAGCCGCACGCGTAGCCAGAACAGGCTGGTGGTGACCACCCCGAGCGTCCCCTTGGCCGGGCCGCCCGCGGGCGCTGAGACGACGATCCGGCCGTTGCGCAGCAGCGCCCAGGTTTCGTCGAGATTGGACTGGAGAGGGCTCCACGAGGCTCCGTCCCAGTACTCGTAGGCAAGCGTCGCCGGCGGTGGCACGGGCGAGCTTTCGAGCAGGGCCTGTTCGACCGGAACCGCGAGCGGCTGCTCGCAGTAGCACATCAACGTGATCGGCTTTTCGGTGAAAGGCGCCGGTCCGTCGAAGCCGAGCAGCAGCGCGCTGCCCACATCCGCGTTGGGCCCGAACGGGGCGATGCCCTGGCCGGCGACGGCGTTGGCGGTGGTGACATCGCGATAGGAGAGCGAGTCGAACACCTGCACCGCCGCAAGGCTCGCTCCGATCGCGATCAGCGACTGCGGCAGTTCGAACACGACCGGCTTGTCGCTGCCGGCGCCCGCCGTGGCGACCTGCGCGCCGGCCGCCACGGTTACGTCCGCGCCGCTCGTCGTGAACGTGACGTCGACGAGCGCGGGGCTTGCGGGCTGGACGTCGATTCCCAGCAGCTGGAGGAACTTGATGTAGTTGAGTTCCGGGACCTGGTTGAGGCGGTAGATCAGCTGCTCGGTCAGGGACGCGTGCAGCTGCAGCATCGCGATCCCCGGATCGCTTTCGTTGTGGTCGGTCCATTCCGGGGCGTAGCGCGGGATCAGCGCACGCGCCTGTTCGAACAGCTCTTCGAAGGTGCGGTCGTCGAGCGTGGGGGCTTCGATCGCCATCAGTCGGTCCCTCCCGTGGCCGACATCCCCTCGACCGCGTAGAGCGGGTAGACCAGGTTGTGGATCGCGTTGTTCGCGCGGATCTGGTAGTCGACGAACACGACCAGCGTGGAGCCGATGTCGTCGCTGGCCTGGACCTGCACGTCGAGCACGTCGATCCGCGGCTCCCATGTGGTCAGCGCGTAGAGGACGTCCTCGGCGATCGCGGCGCGCGTGGCGGGGCTGTCGGGAGCGAACAACCTGTCGTGCGCGCCGCAGCCCACGAGCGGACGCATCACGCGCTCGCCGAGCGCGGTGGAGAGCACGAGCCAGATCGACTCGGCGACCTTCCGCTCGCCCGAGGACCACGCCAGGCCGCCGTTCCCGCTCGGCGCGATCGGGAAGCCCCAGCCGGTGCCCAGGAATTCTCGGCCGTCAGCTACCACAGATCCCCAATGCGTCGATCGTGCTGACCACGTCCTTGAGCGTTTCGATCAGGGCATCCAGGCCGGCCAGATCCTGCGGGGGGGCGCCGGGCGCCTGCAGCGAGATGCTCGGCAGGCCCGCCATTTCCAGGATCGGGCCGGCCAGTTCCAGCAGCGCGGAGATCGGTTCGATCGCCTGGGTAAGGTTTTCGACCGAGGTCTGGGCGTTTTCCTGCGCGCAGTTCAGCGTCGCCAGCAGATCGTCGTTGCCGCTTGCCGCCTCGATCCGCAGCTGCAGCCCCGAGAGCAGGTTGCGCACCGATTCGAGCTGCCTGACCAGGCAGTGCAGGACGGCGCGGATGAAGCAGATGATGTCCTTGGCGAACGGGATCACCGCCGCCGGCATCAGCAGGCATGGCAGCAGTTCCACCGACGCCTCGGCGAATTCCTCCATCGCCTTCACGGGGGGGACGCCCGGGATCGACTTGACGATGTCGACGAGCGGCTTGAGCAACTTCAAGATCCGCAGTAGGCAGGTGATGGAGGCCAGGAACGGCGCCAGCTGGAGCATCAGGTTGAACGTCATCGAGCAGTCGTTGGGGATCCCCTTCGACAGGTCGGTGAACGCCTGCAGCGTGTCTCCCGAGGGCAGCGTGATCTTCAATGGCGCCGACGGCTTGGTGATCCCCTGCGCTTCGCAGGAGATCGTGTTCAGCGCCTGTTGGAGCTCCGGCGAGACGGGGATGTCGATGTCGACCTGAGTCACGGGCTAGATCGGGTTGGGGGTCGGCGAGACGACGCGCGTGACGCCGCCCGAGGTGATCATCACGGTGGCCGCGTCCAGCACGAGCGTCCCGGCGGCGTGGATGGTGACCTGGGTGTTGGTCATCACGATCGAGTTGCCGGTCGCGTCTTCGATCGCGATCCCGCCCTGGTTGCCGCCCGCGGTCGGCGCCGAGTCCAGGAAGCGGATCGTGTGCTTGTTGACCGAGCGGATCATTCGCTCGCGCGTCGAGGTGGAGGGGGGAGTGTCCACTCCGTTCCACAGGAAGCCGAGCACGATCGGGTGGTTGAAGTCGCCGCGCTCGAACGCCACCACCGCCTCGTTGCCCACCTCGGGGATGAACCAGGTGCCGTAGTCCGGTCCCGCCAGCACACTGGCGATCGGCGCCCAGTCGCTGATCGTGTAACCGTCCAGCCACTGGTACTGGACCCTGACCCGCCCCCACCCTTTGGGGTCAGCCGTGTCTTGGACGGTGCCCAACACCAGGCCCGCCGGAGCCGTCCCCACGGCGCTGGGCGTGGAGTGGCCGTTCATGCGTTGCTCCCGGGGAGGTTCTCGCGCCGCGCCACAAACGTGGTCCGATAGCCGCTGTCGTTGATCGTGTGCGTGGTTTCCTTGATGAACCAGCGCCCGTTGAGCGTCGTCCCGAGGCCGCCGATGGTCAGCGAGCGCCCGGCCCTCAGGTCGGGCAGTCCGACCGTCACGCCGGTCGCCTCGACCATGTCGAGCACCTGCGCTTCGAGGTAGTCCTTCGCCTTCTGGGTGGCCTCGGCCTGGGTGAAGACGGGGACGTCGGCGACGGTCTCCTCGCGGCCGATCGCGTTGATGTAGGGCTGCAGGTCGGAGTTGACGGGCGCCACGTCGCTGAGCGTCGCGACGCCGCGCAGCGGCTGCTTGCGCTGGCGATCCCAACCCAGCACGGTGACCTTCGTCACCTGGCGCGCCAGCGAGATCGTCGGCTTGAAGCTCACCAGCGTCTTGCCCCAGTCGAACTGATACGTCACGTCAGTGACGCGCTGCGAGGGCCCGAAGTACAGGTAACCGGGATCGTCTGCGTCGGCGCCGGGGTCGCGGGTGAGGAACAGGTCATACCCCTTGCGCCTGGCCAGCTGCATCAGGAACACGATCGGGTACTGGTTGTTCATCATCATGTAGGGCACCGGCGTCTCCGCCCGCGGGTTCACCCGTACGGGGAAGCCGAGGCCGGGCCGTCCTGGCGGCGAGTCGGGAGCACGGGCGAGGTCTTCGGCGATCTGGCTCTCGGTGATCCCTTCGCCCTGCGCCGGCCACGCCCACGTGTATTGCTTGTTGCGGAAGCGCTCGAGCACGCTCTTGCCGCCGACGGTGAGCCGCGGTGCGCCTGCCTCGGGGAAGTCGGCCTCGAGCGTGGTGATCAGCCCGGTTGTCATCAGCGTCAGGTCGCTGCTGCGCCCCTGGTAGCCCATCTGCAGCTGGACGTTGGTCCCCGGCTGAACCAGGCGCAGCCCGGCCAGGTCCGAGGAACCCAGGAACGACGGCTGGCGCTTGTCGGCGTCCCAGTTGTTGAGGGTCATCGTGAACGAGTCGACGCGGTCGATCGAGTCCTGGAAGGTGATCTCGATGGCATCGCGGAGGACTTCGCCGGGCAGCGGCTGCCCGGCGCTGGCGCCGGCGCCGACGAGTCGCATCTCGAATGCCGGCACGTAGAACGGCTCGGCCTCCTGATAGAGCGGGATGACGCTCATCCGACGCTCCTCGGGACGCTGAGGATCGTGCCGGGCGCCAGCGCAAGCGGGTCGTAAATCGAGTTCGCTTCGGCGATCTGGCGCCACACCGTCGGGTCGCCGTACTCCTGGTAGGAGATCGACGGCAGCGTCTCGCCCTCGAGCACGACGTGCGCCTTGGTCTGGTCGGCGGACTGGAGGTTGAGCTGGCGCACCTGGTCGGCAAGCGACTTGTACTCGCGCAGCTCGACGGTCAGCTTGGCTCGCAGCGGCACCCCGGCCGGGTTGAACAGCGTGAACTGCTGGCGCACGCTCGCCACGACGCACTTGAACACGTTGCGTTCCCGCGCGCCGGGAAACGCCGTGCCCCATCGGAACTGAAGCACAGGGGGGGCGTGCGCCTCTGGGTCGATCTTGATCAGCTCGTAGAATTCATCGGTGAGCTCGGTCACCGACGTCGCCGACGTGCCCGTACCGCCTTCGGTCGAGTCGAAGAAGAGCTCCAGCGACAGCGTCTCGGTCTGCCCGCGGACGAACTGGATGATCGGCTGGTCGAGCCCGGGGATCGGGATCTCCGCGAGCTGAGCTCCCTTGGTCAGCGTGTACTCGGTCGGGTTGAACTGGACTTCCAGGCTGGGCCCCGCGGTCGCGCCGGGGTCGGGAAGTCGTTCGAAGCTGGCGGGCAGGACGGTGCTCATCGACCCGTCCCCGATCGCACCGAGCTCCACAGCCGCGTGTCGTCGTCCCGGCGCGCGTCGCTCGCGCGCCGGGTCTCGAGCGCTCGCATGACCTCGCTGACCACGCGGGCGAGGACGTCGGGACTGAGCACGCTGCGGTCGTCGAGCGCCCGCACCTCTGACTGCACCTCGCCGATGTGGAGGTCCACCGCTACAGGCTCCCGATCGTGTTGGCCAGGCTGCCGATCACTCCGAGCGTCTGAACCTTGAGGCCCTCGTGGGCAACCTCCAGCTCTTCGACCGCGACGTGGCTCTGCCCCGCGATCAGGCTGGGGCCGACCCAGCGAATCGGGATCCCGCGCCGGAAGCGCCAGGTCGCCACGACTTCGCCGGTGTCGTCGAGCAGCTCGATCACGCCGTCGCGGCGTTGGCCGAGGCCATTGAGGAAGCCCTGATGCCAGTTCCAGAGGTCGCTGCTGATCCCCACGCCTCGCTTTAGCTTGATGTTGGCCCCGCCGATGCGGCCGGGGAACTTGAGCACCCCATCGTTGCGCCCGCCCTCCCGGTACTCCTCGACCGCCATCGTCGACTCGAGGCCGATGCACTCGCTGAATCCCCCGCCGACCGGCGGCAGCACGCTCGACAGCAGCGCGGTGCCCGGCAGCGCCGTTTCGATCAGCTGGACGTTGAAGTTGTAGCCGGCGACCGGGTATGACATGTCAGCTGACCGCCTGCCTGGGCTGCTCGAGCAGCTCGAGCTGGTTGCCGGTCCGGCGCACCTGGAGCAGGATCACCTCGGCGGGTGGAGCCGGGACAATCCCGATTTCGATCAGCACCTCGCCGTTGGGCCGATCGCCGTCGCCGGCCTGGACGTAGAAAGATGTCGCGGCGGTTTCGCCGCCAAATGCTCCCTGCTGGAACAGGTCCTCGAGCAGGCCGGTGATTGCTGCCACCATCGCTCGTTCGAGCAATGGCCCGGCCGGCTCGAACACCGTCCAGGACAGCCCGACACGCAGCGTGCGCTCGAGCAGCAGGAACAGCCGGCGGACGTTCAAGAACAGCCACGACGGATCGCTGGAGACAGTGCGGGCGCCCAGCACCGCCACGCCGCGGCCGGTGAGCGCGCGCAACGCGTCCACGCCCGCGGCGTTCAGTCGTCCGTGACCGACGTCGTCGATCGTCATGTCGGTCTGGTGCACCCAGCTGAGCATCAGGTTGGCGGGCGGCTGCCACGCCCCGGCGTTCGCGTCCACCTGTGCGATCAGGCCCGCCACGTGGCCCGACGGCGGCAGCCGCCGCATCGCCCCCCATGGCGGCGGGGCTTGTCCGGGGACGGTGGCCAGCGGATCGAGCACGTCGATCCACGGTGCGTACATCGCGCCATAGCTGGACTCGAAGCGTGTGCGCCACGTGACGAGCGTCGGGACGTCGAGCGCGCGAGGCCCGCACGGAGGGTCGAGCAGGGCGACACGGTCGCCGCGCGCTTCGCAGTCGGCGAGCAGCGCCTGCTGTGCGGTCGCGATCTCGGCGTCGCTGAACGTCGCCGAGGCCTCGGTGATCTGGGCGACCAGCAGATCGGGCGGCGGCGGCGCCGGCGGACATGGCACGCACGGGTCTACGACGATCGGTTGGGGCGGCGCGATCCTCGCCGGAACGGCTTCGGCCACCAGGTCCGGGGCGCAGAGGATGGCCGGCTCGTCGACCGACGCCAGCGACGCGAGGCCGCGGCTGATGCCCGCCGCCTCGTCACCAAGGATGTCATCCAGGGACAGCGCGGCGGTGCCGTCCAGGCCTCCGGTGAGCGCGATCCAGCTCGTTGGCGCCGGGTTGCCCGTCACCGGGGGAGCTGCGGCGCCAGTGGCGGGTTCGACCGCCACGAGCGCAGAGCCCTGCAGCACTTCGGGCGCGTACGACGCGTTGCCGGCAACCAGGCTGAGCCCGCTCCAGACCTCCTGCAGCAGCCCGTCTTCGGTGATCGACAGCGCGAACGTCTCAGCCTCGATCCGCATTGGCTGCGTCGGGTCGAGGACCGCCAGCGGACTTGCCCATTCCAGCACCGCCGTCGACGGGTCGACGGCGGCGACCACCGCGCGTTCGGTTTTGACGCCGCCGCCCGCGTCCTGGAGGATGCGCACGAGCGTCTGCGCGGTGAAGCCGTTGCACGTCTGCACCGCGGTCGCGCTCGCCGTCGCGTTCGCGCTGGGGACGCTCGCCGTGGCGGCGCCGTACTGTGCATCGACGAGCACCGCGATGTCGTTGCCCCAGGCGCCAGGGTTGGCGGCGGACACCGCGAGCACCGGCGTGTCGCCATCGTCGAGGAGCATCGTCGTCGCGGACTGGGCGCCGGTGCTCGCCGTGAACGGCTGGCTCAGGTCGAGGTCGGGGTGCAGAGGCCGGTCCCACGTCACCCGGCCGGAGACCAGGTCCACGGCCGCGACGAGGTACAGCCAAGTCGAGCCCGCCTGCTGGATTGCGACGCCGGCGCCGACGACGAAGCCTTCCGTGGAGTCGAGGACCGAGGAGCCGCGATCGGGCGGCTGGGCTCCGGCGGCGTTCGCGGTGCGCCGCGGAGCGGCGACCCGCACGACGTGGGCGACACGACCCCCGTTGTCCACCCAGCCCTTGAGCGCGTACGCGCCGATCCCGTTGAGCACGAAGTCGCCGAACACCGCCTGCACCTGCGGCCAGGAGGCGACGCGGGTCGGTGTGTCGAGCGGACCCCGCTCGAACACGCCGAGAAATGCCGCGACGTCGACCGCGACCGGGTCCAGTGCGGCCGGTGGCGGCACCGTCTGGACGTAGACGCCGGGTGTGGTGATCGGGCTCATCTTGGTTGGGCGCGTGTCGGGCCGGGAGGCGCGTGAGGTAGCCGGACCGATGGCCCGTCAGCCTCAGGCCGCGAGGTCCACCCTCTCCACGCAGATCTCGATCGACTCGATCGCCACCTCGTTCGCGGTGGCGTTCATCGCCGGCCCCTCCCACTTGCAGATCCAGCCCTGCACGAACGACCACCGTGCGACATCGTTGTGCTCCTCGTCCTGGAGCACGATCGCTCCCGAGCGCCGGTCGGCTTCGCCGCCGACCAGGTTGCTGTACCAAGTCCAGAGTTCGCGGTTGGCGGTCAGCCCGCGCTTGAGCACGATGTTCGCGTACTTACGCAGGCCAAAAAGCTTGCGAACGTGCAGTTCGACGTCGGTTCCCTCGCGGTACTCGACGGGATCGATCGTAAAGCTGAGCCCGCTGGCCTCGCGGAACGCGGCCACCGACGTTCCGCCGAGCTCGACGCGGAAGTTGAACCCGCGGTAGGGGTCTATGCGTTCACCGGTTGGCATACGTCTCCTTTCCTACATCTCCTGGACTGAAGAGCCGCCCAGCCACTGGCCGATGCGGATGATCACGAACTCCGCGGGTCTCACCGGCGCGATGCCGATCTCCATGATCAGGCGGCCGTTGAGGATGTCGTCTTCGGTCATCGTCGTACGGTCGACGGTGACGAAGAAGGCTTCCGCCGGCTTGCTCCCCATCAGCGCGCCTTCCTGCCAGACGGTTGTGAGGAACAAGCTGACGCTGTCCTTCACCCGCGCCCACAGCTTTTCGTCGTTGGGCTCGAACACCACCCACTGGGTGCCTATGTCCAGCGACTTCTCGATGAAGATGAACAGCCGCCGGACGTTGATGTAGTCCCATTCGGATTCGCTGGTCACGCACCGCGCGCCATAGATGCGCAGTCCTCGCTGCATCGATCTGAAGTCGCGAATGGCGTTGATGTTGAGCGGGTTGAGGATTTCCTGCATGCCTTTGGTGACCGTCGTCTCGAGCGAGAGAATCCCCTGCACGACCTCGTTCGCGGGCGCCTTGTACACGCCGCGCGTCTCGTCGACGCGCGCGTAGACGCCGAGCACGTGCCCGCTGGGCGCGATCGTACGCGTCGGCGGCGTGCTGGCGACCGGGTTGGCGATCACCAGCCGGGGGTAGTAGATCGCCGCGTACTCGCTGTCGTACAGGTTGCGCTGTTCTTCGATCTGGGGCAGTGTGGCGGGGTTGCCCGCCGTCCCAGCCACCGGATCGAGCACCGCGAAGCGGTCGAGCAGCAGTTCGCATTGTTCGATCAGCGCCTGCTGCACCGCCTGCGAGGTGAGCCCTGGCGCGGCGATGATCGCGACCTCGTCGACGGCCTGAATGCTCAGCAGCCCGGAGCGCTGGTTGGGGCCCGTTTCGTGGCCGATCACGTCGTGGTCTTCGGGAACGGCAGTGCCGTCGGATCCGCCGACGAGCGTCGCCGTCAGCCCGTCCGCGGCGCACGGGAAGAGAAACGGGCTGGTTTCCGCGGGGGCCGGACCGGCTACTTCGACGAGCGACGAGGCGGCCAGCTGTTCGCTGTAGTAGCGCCCGGGGATGTTGGCGAGCGTCAGGCCGCTGTAGCTCTCCTGCACGCTGACGCGCTCGACCGGATCGGTGTAGGCGATCACGAGCCCGAACTCGCAGCTGGAAACTCGCGTGGCGGTGAAGCCACCAACGGGCGCGACCTCATTCGCTGTCAATTCGGGGCCGTTGAGCGTCAGTACCGGCCCATTGATTTCTTGCACTTCGGCATAGTGCTTGACTTGCCCGGTGTCGATCTCCACCCACGCTTCGACATAGAAGTTGGCCGACGAGTTGACCTGGATCTTGTTTTTGTTGGGTGCGCCGCTGACCAGCGCGCTGATCACCGCGCGGGCGGCTGACTCGGCCGACGGGACGATCTGAATTTCGCTGCCCCACGATCCGGGGCTCGACGCCTGTAGCTCGAACGTGGGTGGCTTGGGCGCCGCGGGGTTTGCGAGTGGTTTCGGCACACCGCTCGAAAGATCGCTTTGGGCGAGATCGGTGAACACGGTGGTGTCCGTCGCGGTGAACGCCGCGGTCACCGGGTTGTTGAGCTTGACTTCGCCGTTGTCGGGGTCGACCGCGGTCACTTCAAACGGGCCGGCGACGGTGGGGACGCCGTTGCGCACCATATGCAGTTCAATCTTCGTGCCCTTGGCGATCCCGCGGAGGTCGCGGAGATGGACGTTGGTCGCATTCGCCGGGACGTCTGAGGTGAGCCGGGTCACCAATCCGCCCGTGAGCGTCGCGCCCGCCGTTTTGGCGCTTGCCGGCGCCACCCGGGCCACGAACGCCGTCTGGCCACCGTTGTCGAAGAAGCCGCGGATCGCCGGCGGGAGGTCCTGCCACCCGGCGAAGGTCGAGCCGAAGTCGAAGGCGCCGCCGAATGCGCGTACGAAGTCGGCGTAGGAGGTGATCAGCGTGGCGGGGCCCTGCGTCGGCCCGCGCCGCGTGAGCCCGACGAAGCCGGCGGTGCTTGTGCCCACGCCTGCGATCGGCGGCGGTCCGGTCTGGACCTCTTCGACATAGACACCTGGGGCAAGGTACTGTGGCATGCGTCGCTCCTTAGGTCAGGCTGAAGTCGATGACGTTGGGTTGCCGGTAGTCGACGTCGTAGGCGAGTGGTCCGGCGCTCGCGTATCCGGTGGCGTTCACGGTGAGCGTGAGCTGGCCGATCGCGCGCACCCCTTCGACCCGCCAATTACCGCTCTGGTCGCTGACGGCGCCGGTCGCGCGCAGCTCGGAGGTTGGGCCTCCGATCCCGATCAGGTTCGCGCCCTCGGTGCCGGCGAGCTCGAGCAAGCCGTCGCCGGGGCTCGCCTCGCGCGCGAGGGTGGTGGACGGTGGATCGATCGTAACCATGTAAGCCTGGGCCGGTGTGTTGGCCGGCCGGCTGCGCCAGAGCGGCGTGGCGAGCCCAACCTGGTTCTGGGCGCCGTCGACGGTGGTGACGATGACGTGCTCCTGGTCGTAGTCGCTCCCGAGGATCACCGCTCCGCCTGAGACGAACCCGGCCGTGCTGGCGAGCGTGAGCGTCTGCTCACCCTGGGCGGCCGGCTGGATCAGAGAGGTGGCGGCGGCGCCCGCGGTCGCGGTGCAGGCGCTGACGGGGGCGGCTGCAGGATGGCTCACCGATAGCGGCGTTCGCAAGCCGACGAGCGCTGGCGGTGTCGTCGCCGCGGTGACTTCGACCGTCGCCCCTGCAATCGGGCTCTGTGGAAAAGCCTGCGCGGCAACCGTGCCCGAAAGGCTGGTGGGCGGGAGTTCGACCTGCACATCGGCGGGCCGGAACGGCAGCTCGGTCCCGGCCGGGATCGTGAACGCTAGTGACAACGGCGGGCGATCGCTGAAGCGCAGCTGCGAGGAGAGCTCGCGGCTGGCGGCTGCCAGCCCGGGCACCGCTAGCTCGGGGCGACCGCTGAGGACGAGAAAGCTGCCGGAGGCGATGTGGGCGTAGGCATGTGCGTCGGCGGTTCTCGCCGTTAGCACCGGACGCGGCTGGCCGGTGGCAGCGTCGACGACCCGGGCCACGATCAAGGCGTCGCTGGTGAGCGGATTGAGATCTGTCGCGGGTGAGCTCACGCGACGGTCTCGAGGGTCGTGGCCCGGCGGCTGAGGACCGGTGGGTTCGGGTAGGGCGCCAGCAGCGATTCGATCATGGCGACCTGGAGTCGTACCGGGACGGAGAGATGGAAAGGCGAGCGCATCGAGTACCACAGCTCGGTGGACTCGGTCAGGCTTGTCGTGTCGATGCTCAGGCGCAGTTCGGCGTCCGTCCCCGCCAGCGTGTCCTGGAGCTCCGCTCCGCTCAAGCGCGGGTAGCTGTCAACCACCTGCAGCGAGCGGCCGACGAGCGCCAGCTGCGTTTTGGGGTCGGGGTGGATCGCCGTTATCAGGTACAGCAGTTCGAGCGGCAGCGGGCGTGCGGAATACGAGTCGTCGGCCAGTCGCCGCGGCGCCGCGTTGAGTAGGTCGGGCTGGACGGCCACCTGGTAGAGCCACAGCGACACCGCCGTCGTGACGGTGTCCAGTTGCAGCTGCTCCGGGGAACGCAGGTCCACCGGCACGCCGGTCAGATCCGGTTCGGGTGAGTCGGTGATGTTGACCTTGAGCAGCATCCGGAACGTCTCCGAGGCGGCCCGCAGCGCGGTGTAGTCGGTCATGCCGACGTCCGAGGTGCTCGATGCATGGGAGCACTACAGCGCGGCGGGCGTACTGGAACGTCACGTCCGGCGTCACCGAGCTTGACCGCTTGGGGAGCGGCCGGTGCCCCTCAGACGGCGATCTTCAACCGTCCGGTCTGAAGCCGCGACGATCCGGCGCGGCCTCGGCGTCGCGTGAGACGAGGAAGCCCGTCAGCCAGCGGCGGACCTGATCGCAGACGTCATCGATGCCCGCGGCTGCGGCGATCTCCGGCTCGACTCCGCGCTCGGCCAGGTCGCCGATCGCGGTGAGGCGCGCGCGCATCCGCTTGGAGCCCACGCCGGCCTCGATCTCCGAGCCCGCCTCGACCCACACCCGGATGACGAGCAACCCCACCCGATCCCCGCAAGGATCCATTTGGACAGGTTGACGAGCCCGGCGTCACCGAAACGTCACGCACGGCCGATGCGCGCGATGAGCATCTCCATCCGCGGCGAGGGGTCGATTCCCAACGCCTCCGCGAGCTGGTGTTTGTAGAGGCCGCCGTGGCGCAGCGCCTCGGATGGGTTGCCCTCCGCCAGGTACGCGGACATCAGGGCCCGATGCGAGCTCTCCCGCAGCGGCTCCACCGCGACCGCCATCAGGCCGGCGTGAACAGCCTGGGCGTGGGCCCCGGCCGCGCTCAGCGCGCGGCACAACGACTCGAGCGCATGGAGGCGAAGCTGTCGGAAGCGCTCGCGCTCGATCAGGACCCAGTCGTCATACCAATCTGGAAGCAGGTCGCCCGATATCCCGAGCAGCTCCAGATCCCGCTCGCAGTGCTCTTCGGGCCGCTCCATCAGGAGGCTTGCGCGCGAGCTGGCGTGCGCGATGTCGGTCGCCACGTTCTCGGACAATGCCAGCGTCTGTCCGCGGCTGCACACCGCGCCTGCGGCGATCTGGCCAAGCCGCCACAGCGCCGTGCGCAGCGAGGCGCCCGCATGCTCCTCGCTGGAGTCGATCCACAGCGTTCCCGAGATCACCAGGCGATGGACCGGCCGCCCCTGCAACGCCAGAAACGCGATCACCCGCTGCGCTGCCAGCGGGACCTCGAGCTGGACGCCGCGCAGGCGGAGCGCAAAACCACCCATGAGATGCAATCTCATTCCGTCCGTAGGCCCGCTCGACCTCACCCCCGCGCCTGTCCGGCGGACGGCTCGACCTGCCCTACTCGCAGTGCCCGACTCGGTGCCGCCCACATGAGCGCTCACTCAAAGCTCCCCATTTATGGTCTGAGGGAGTGCGTGACCAAACGATCGTAAGCCGTGGGAAACCAAACTACAAGGGTCCGGATGAAAACCGGCGCGTGTGAAGTTTCGGCGCGCAACATTAGGAATACGCACAAACTACGGATTTCGGTCGCAGAGAAGCATTCTGACTGCCGGCAGCGCGACGGTCTGCGCCCAGTATCCCCGGCCCGCGCCGCCCGCTAGGGTTCCGCGGCGATGCGCGAGATCGTCCTGCACGACACGCTCAGCGGGGAGCTGCTGCCGCTGCGCCCTCGCGACCCCGGGCGGGTGGGCATCTACGCGTGCGGCCCGACCGTGTACAGCCGCATCCACATCGGCAACGCGCGGCCGTTCGTCGTCTTCAGCCTGCTCAAGCGCTTCCTCGAGCACGAGGGATACGACGTCGACCTGGTGATCAACGTCACCGACGTCAACGACAAGATCTACGATGCCGCGCGTCGATCGAATCCCGTCCGCCCGCGCCCGAGCGCCGAGCTGGCGGTGGAGATGACCGACTTCTACCGCGCCGACACCGACGCGCTGGGGCTGGGTCGCCCGGACCACGAGCCGCTGGCCTCCGAGACGATCGCGCCGATCGTCGAGTACATCCAGACGCTGATCGTCGGCGGGCACGCCTACGCGGTGGATGGGGATGTGTACTTCCGTGTGCGCTCGGACCCCGGTTACGGCACGCTCTCCCATCGGCAGCTGGAGAACATGGACCAGGGAGAAGACGCGGCATCCGATCCGCTGGTCGCCCGCAAGGAGGACCCGCTGGACTTCGCGCTGTGGAAGGCGCACAAGCCGGGCGAGGACACCTGCTGGGAGGCTCCCTGGGGCGTCGGTCGACCGGGCTGGCACATCGAGTGCTCGGCGATGGCCGAGCAGTTCCTGGGCGTCGACTTCGACATCCACGGCGGCGGCTCGGATCTCGTGTTCCCCCACCACGAGAACGAGGCCGCGCAGACGCGCGCCGCGCGCGGCGAGCCGCTCGCGAAACTGTGGATGCACAACGGCATGATCCAGTTCACGGGCGAGAAGATGGCCAAGTCGGTCGGAAACATCGCGCTGCTGCACGAGGTGCTCGACCGGTACGGGCACGAGGCAGTCGTGATGTACCTCGATCTCCGGCCACTACCGCCAGCCGCTGGCGTTCTCCGAGGCGGCGCTGGAGCAGGCGCAGGCCAACGTCAAGCGCATCCGCGAGGCCGGCCGGCGACTATCCCCGGGCGACTTCGCCGGCTGACCTCGCACCGCTGCGCGACAGGTTCTTCGATGCGCTCGCCCGCGACTTCAACACCGCCGAGGCGCTTGCCGTGCTCAACGAATGGCTCGGCGAGGCGACCAGCTCTACGCGTGACTCCGTGGGCGATGCTCACCTGCGTGAGATGCTCGGCGTCCTCGGGCTCGAGTCGCTGCTGGCGGCCGACGAGCAGCCGCCCGAGGAGGTACGGGCGCTCGCCGATGGCAGCGCGAGCAGGCGCGCGGTGACCGTGACTTTGCGGCCGCCGACCGCCTGCGCGATGAGATCGCCGCGCTGGGCTGGGAGGTCCGCGACGGGCCGGACGGCTTCGATCTGATCCCGCTGTGATCCTCTACGGGCGCAATCCCGTCAGGGAGGCGCTGCGCGGGCGCCGGGCGGCGAGCGTGGCGGAGGTGTGGGCCACTGGCGGCGCCGCGCGCGAGTCGTGGCTCGCGGGCGTATCGGTGCGCACGGTCGCCGCCGAGGAGATCGAGCGCCGCTGCGGCTCCGATGCGCACCAGGGCATCTGCGCGCGAGGCGGGGCCCTACCGCGTACGCGAGCGCCGAGGAGCTGCTGGCGGGCGTGGAGCCGCTGATCGTCGCGCTCGACCAGGTCCAGGACCCGCAGAACCTCGGGCTCGATCTGCCGCACCGCCGAGTGCGCGGGCGCGGCGGGCGTGGTGATCCCCGAGCGCCGCGCCGCCGAGGTCACGCCGGCCGTGTGCAAGGCGTCGGCCGGCGCCGTCGAGCACCTGCCGGTGGCGCGCGTGCGCAACCTCGCCGACTTCCTCGCCGAAGCGCGCAAGGCCGGCTGCTGGTGCTATGGAGCGAGCGCCGAGGGCCCGTCGGGCGCCGAGGGCCACGGCGGGCAGGCGCCCGTTCGCCTACGACGCCCCCGACTACGGCGGCTCGGGCGTCGTGCTGGTGCTCGGCAGCGAGGGCACTGGCCTGCGCCCGCGAGTGGCGAAGGCGTGCGATCAGCTGATCGCGCTGCCGCTGCTCGGAAGGATCGAGTCGCTGGGCGTCAGCGCGGCCGCGGCGGCGCTTTTGTACGAGATCTTGCAGAGCCGCGTTGCGCGGTCTTGACAAGGTTCCATAACTGTGTAAGGCTGCGCCGACATAACGCTGAACCTAAGGTTGAGAAAAGCTTAGGTAAAGCGCAATCACATAGCTTTGGCGCCAGGGGAGGAGTGCGCCACTGAGCACGTTGGCGGCCGCCAGGGAGGTGGTCACCGAGAAAGGATCTGCTCGTGGCAAGAATCTCGCATAACTCTAACTCTGAACCTAAGGTCGAGGATGTGTTCCTGATCGCCCTCGCAAAGCAGGGGGATCGCAACGCCTACGACCGTCTCGTCAGGCGCTACCACGGATTCGTGCGCCTGAAGGCCTCCTCGTACTTCCTCGCCGGCGGCGACTCCGAAGACCTCATCCAGGAGGGGCTCGTGGGCCTGTACAAGGCGATCCGCGACTTCCGCACGGACCGTGAGTCGAGCTTTCGCAACTTCGCCGAGCTGTGCATCACGCGGCAGATCATCACCGCCGTCAAGACCGCCACGCGCAACAAGCACACGCCGCTGAACCAGTACGTGTCGTTCTCCTCGACGCCGGCCGGCACCGGCGACGACGTGCCCACGCTCGACCAGATGCTGCCTGGCCCGAGCGTCCAGGATCCGGTCAACCAGGTGATCTCCTCCGAGGAGCTGCGCTCGCTCGTCGGCTGCCTGTCGACCGCGCTTTCGGAGCTGGAGAGCCGGGTGCTGTCGCTCTACCTCGACGGCTACTCCTACGAGCAGGTGGGCAGCCGGCTGTCGTGCGACACCAAGACGGTCGACAACGCGCTTGCAGCGCGTCAAGCGCAAGGTCGGCGCGCACCTGCAGTCGCGCGCCGTGGCCGCCTGAGCCGGGATACCAAGCTGGCGCCGGCGGCAGGCCGGCGCCGCTGTGGCCGCCCGTCGGGAGGGGCGGCCACAGGGCACCGAGGGGCGTCCCCCGGGTTTAGACCTGGCCTTCGGGAGGCTGGCTGGAGTTGCCCGGCGCCTCGGGCATGAGCGTTTCGGGCGAGGGCGCCGGATTGACCTGAATCGTGAACGTCTGGCTGTCGGTCGACCCGTTCAGCGGGCCGCCTGGGATCTTGATCCGCACCACGTCCGTGCCCACGGGGTAGAACGCATGCACGATCGAGTACGTCGAGGCGGCTGTGACGCTTCCTTCGGCGATCACGTGGAAGCCCAACCCGCTCGCGTTCTCACGCTCGAGGTAGACGACGTGCCCTGTCTCGCCCGGGGTTACCGTACCGGAGAACTCCAGGGGCTGGCCGGACTGGACCGTGGTCGCGGAGACCGAGGCGGTGAGCACGAATTTCACGCCCTCGTACAGCACCGCCGAGCGTTTACCGGCGCCCTGCACCCGATAGAAGGTGCTGGCGAGCGGCATCTGCGCCGGGAACGTGTAGTCGCCCGAGGCGTTCGTCTTGACTTCGGCCACCTGCGTGAAGCCAACCTGCTGAGCCGTGCGCGCCAGCAGCTGGACCGGCGTGTTCGGGGCTCCGGCTACGGCGCCGCCGAGCGTCACCGTCTGCCCGTAGGAGATCGGGTTGGCCGAGCTTTCGATCGTCAATTGCGGGTTCTGCGCCTGAACGATCTCGTAGGTGAGGATGTTCGAGGCGCTCGGCGCGTTGCGCCTGCCGCTACGCACGACCACGCGGATATTCGCGTCGCCGGCCACCACGAACGTGTGGGCGATCGAGAAGGTGCCCGCTTTGGTGACGATGCCTTCTCTGTTGACCAGGCCGTAGTCGATGCGGTGCCATTCGTTGCCCTTGATCGCGTTCTGGCGCTGCAGAATCACCTGCGCGCCGGCGTCCGCCGGACTGACCGTGCCGGTGAACGTGACGCGGTTGTGGCGCCCCGTTCGCAGGTCGGTCGGCACGACGCCTTCCGGCGGTCCGGTGAGCGTTACCTGAGCGGCCACCCGGACGACCCGCTGGACGCTGCGGACGGTGCTCGTGGCCGCGTAGAAGGTGCTGTTCGTGGTGAGGCCGCTCACGGGGATTTCGTAGCCGCCGCCTGCCGCGGTGGTGGTCGTGCCGGCGATGCTGTAGCCGGGCGAGCTCACGGAGCTCTCGTAGAGCGTAACCGTCTGTTTGACGCCGCCTTCGGCGCAGCCGCGCGACAGCTTCCCGTAGGCGAGCACCGGTTCACCGGAGGTGATCAGGCGTGGAGCCACGTTGAGCGTGACGCTGCAGTTTCCCGAGCGCCTGGGGTGTTCGCCGGCGTGTCTGACGGCCGCCGACGCTGCGGCGCCGGACAGCGCGAGTGTGACCGCCGCGGTCGTGACCGCCGCGGTCAGCTTGATTGAACGCATATGTGCCTTCTCCTTGTGGTGCAGATAGTGATGTACCGCGCTACGTGTCAATCCTCTAACCCCCTGCGTTGGGATTCGATGCGGTTGCTGGACGCGGGCGGTATGGTCGCGCCACCGTGAGCGCCGAGACCCTCGCTGCCGAGCGCTGAACGTGCTCGCCGTCGCCGATGTCGACCCGGGCACGTTCCTGGCGATCGTGGCCGCGTCGGCGCTCGCGGGCACGATCGCGGCGCTCGCCGGTGATCGTGGGCTGCTGCTGCCGGTCGTCGTCGTCGAGCTGCTGTCGGGGATCGTGCTGGGACCGCGAGTGCTCGGTCTGCACGTCAGCCAGTTCATTTCTTTCTTCTCGGACCTCGGCCTGGGGCTGCTGTTCTTCTTCGCGGGATACGAGATCGACCTGCGCCGGATCGCCGGGCGGCCGCTGTGGCTCGGTCTCGCCGGCTGGGCGATCTCGCTAGCGATCGCCTACGCGATCGGCGGCGCGCTCGCCGCCGCGGGAATCGTGCTCTCGCTGCTCTACACCGGCTCGGCGCTCGCCACTACGGCGATCGGCACGCTGATCCCGGTCCTGTCCGACACGGGCGATCTGCGCACGCGCTTTGGCACCTATCTGCTGGCGGCTGGCGCGGTCGGCGAGTTCGGCCCGATCCTGCTGCTCACGCTGATCCTCTCCACACAGAGCACCGTGCACAACGCGCTGATCCTGGTCGCGTTCATCGGCCTCGCGGTCACGGTGGCCCTGTTCGCGGTGCGCTCGGCCGAGCGCACGCTGCCGCTGTTCGAGCGCACGCTGGAGAGCAGCTCGCAGCTCGCCGTGCGCTGGATCGTCGTGCTGGTGTTCGCGCTCGCGCTGATCGCCTCCGAACTGGGGCTCGACCTGCTGCTCGGCGGCTTCGCGGCGGGGATGATCACGCGCCAGGTGCTGCGCGCGCACGAGCTGCCGGCGTTCGACTCGAAGCTCACGGCGGTCGCTTTCGGGGTGTTCGTGCCGTTCTTCTTCGTCGTCAGCGGCATGAAGCTCGACGTGTCCGCCCTGTTCGCGTCGCTGTCGGGCGTGCTGAAGATGCTGATGTTCTTCCTGCTGTTCCTGGTCGTGCGTGGCACGCCCGCGCTGCTGCTCTATCGCGGTGTGCTCGACGCCCGCGAGCGGGCTGCGCTGGCGCTGATGAGCTCCACCCAGCTGCCGCTGGTGCTGGCGATCACGACCCTCGCCGTCAGCAGCGGGCACATGCGCGCGTCGACCGCCGCCGCGCTCGTTGGGGCGGCGGTGCTCTCGACGCTCGTCTTTCCCATGCTCGGGTTGCGTCTGCGCGGCGATCCCGTCGAGGAGGTCGTAGCGGCCGACATCTGAGCTCGATGTTTGAGATTGGGTTGAGCTGGGTAAACGCCCCGTGTTCTGATCCAAGCGGCAGGAAACGGGGGCGGGGAATGGGGGCAGCTGGAAGGCGGGAGAGGGCGGGCGTCTGGCGCCGATACGTGCGTGTATCGGCGTCCGCCTCGCTTGCGGTGAGCATCGTGCTGGCCGTCGTCGGGGTGTCCGATGCGGTGGGCGCGCCCGTGAATGCGTCGCCACCGAGCATCGCCGGGACCGCTCAGGACGGCCAGATGCTCGTGGCATCCAAGGGCGCCTGGACTGTGCAGAAGCCAGTCGCGTACGCGTATCAGTGGACGCGCTGCGACGTCTCTGGCAACGAATGCGAGGACATCGCCGCGGCGACCGGGACCTCGCACAGGCTCACGCACGAAGATGTTGGGCACACCCTGCGGGTCGCCATCGCGGCGACCGATACCACCGGCAGCACGAGCGCCACCTCAGCCCCCACGCCGCAAGTCGCGCCGCTGGCGGTGGCCAAGAGAGCGAACCCCAAGATCCTCGGCGCAGCCGAGGATGGGCAGCTGCTCACCGTCGGCGACGGCACGTGGAAGGGCACGCCGCCGCTGTCGTTCGCCTACCAATGGGAGGCGTGTGACGCATCAGGGTCCGGCTGCTCGGCCATAGCCGGGGCCAACGCCTCCAGCTATCGGGTCGCGAGCACGCAGATTGGGATGAGAATCAGGGCGATCGTCACGGCGAGCAACGCCGCAGGCAGCGCAAGCGCGACATCGCGGGCGACGAAGAAGGTCAAGGCCGGCCCGCCCCTGAACACCGAAGCGCCCGCCATCGCCGGCAGCCTGGAGGAAGGCCAGACGCTCGTCGCGAGCACGGGCGCATGGGCCGGGACCGCGCCGTTCGTGTTCAGCTATCAGTGGCAGCGCTGCAGCTTTCTCGGCGGCTACTGCGAAAACATAGCTGGGGCGACGAGCTCGACCTACACCCTCGGCGCACTCGACATCGCCAGCCAGTTCGCCGTCGTCGTCACCGCGTCGAACGCGCAGGGTTCGGCGTCCGCCACCTCCGCCGAAACCAGCCCCATCCTCGGCTCGCTCCCGTCGAACCTCGGTCTGCCGTCGATCTCCGGGCTGTTGCAGGAAGGGCAGTTGCTGAGTGTGGGGACGGGGAGCTGGTCGGGGTCGTTGCCGATCAGCTACAGTTATCGGTGGCAGTTGTGCAACCCGCTCGGCAAGGAATGCGCGGATATCAGCGGTGCCACCGGCTCGAGCTTGGAACTCTCGCCGTCCGATGTCGGCGGGATCCTCGATGTCGTCGTCACTGCCACGAACGTCGCCGGGTCCACTTCCGTGACGACGCCCGTGACCGGGTTGATAGCCGGGCTTCTGCCGAACAATCTGGGGCTTCCTAACATTTCGGGGTTGTTGCAGGAAGGGCAGTTGTTGAGTGTGGGGACGGGGAGCTGGTCGGGCACGGCGCCGATCGCCTATAGCTATCAGTGGCAGTTGTGCAACGCGTTGGGTAAGGAATGCACGAATATCTCCGAAGCGACGGGTTCGAGCTTGAAGCTGTCGCTGAGCGATATCGGGAGCACGCTGGATGTCGTTGTGAAGGCGACGAACGTAGCTGGTTCGTCGTCGGTGACGTCGTCGGTGACGGGTTTGATCGAAGGGCTTCTGCCCGCGAACAGCGCGCTGCCGTCGATTTCGGGGTTGTTGCAGGAAGGGCAGTTGTTGAGTGTGGGGACGGGGAGTTGGTCGGGTACTGCGCCCATCGCCTACAGCTATCAGTGGCAGTTGTGCAACGTGTTGGGGAAAGAATGCAAGAACATCTCGGAAGCGGCGGGCTCGAGCTTGGAGCTGTCGCCTAGCGATATCGGGAGCACGCTCGATGTGATGGTGAAGGCCACCAACGTGGCAGGCTCCACGTCCGTGACGACTCCGGTAACGGGCCTGATCGCGGGGATCCTGCCCGCCAACACCGGGCTGCCGTCGATCTCGGGGCTGCTGAAGGAAGGTCAGCTGCTCAGCGTGGTCGCGGGTACCTGGTCGGGCACGACGCCGATCAGCTACAGCTATCAGTGGCAGTTGTGCAACGCGCTGGGGAAGGAATGCACAAATATCTCCGGAGCGACCGGCTCGAGCTTGGACTTGCTGCCGAGCTACATAGGCGGCACGCTTGACGTGGTCGTCAAGGCGACGAACGTTGCAGGCTCGACGTCGGTGACGACCCCGGTGACGGGTCTGATCGCGGGGATCCTGCCGGCGGATACCGGGCTGCCGTCGATCTCGGGCCTGTTGCAGGAAGGCCAGCTGCTGAGCGTGGGCACCGGGACCTGGTCGGGCACGACACCGATCAGCTACAGCTACCAGTGGCAGTTGTGCAACGCCCTTGGGAAAGAATGCAAGAACATCTCGGAAGCGACTGGCTCTGGGCTGAAACTGCTGCCGAGCTATATCGGGAGCACGCTGGACATGGTGGTGAAGGCGACGAACGTAGCCGGCTCCAGCTCGGTGACGACTCCGGTAACGGGCCTGATCGAAGGGATTTTGCCCGCCAACACGGTGCTGCCGTCGATCTCGGGGCTGCTGAAGGTCGGGCAGCTGCTCAGCACGAGCGCGGGCACGTGGTCGGGCACGGCGCCGATCTCCTACACCTACCAGTGGCAGCTGTGCAACCTTGGCGGCGGCGACTGCAGCAACATCGCGAAAGCCACGAGCTCGACCTTCCTGCTGAGCCTGCTCGACCTGGGCCTGCCGCTGCGTGTGGCTGTGACGGCGACCAACGTCGCCGGGTCGACCTCGGCGACGTCGAACGCGACGGGCCTGATCGAAGGGCTCCTATGAGGCGGAGCCCAACTTCTGCTCGCTCTCGCTGAGGAAGGCGTGCAGGCGCTCGTTGTAGGGCGCGCCGACGGCGGGGATCGTGTGCGCGCGCCCGCCGAGCACGACGCGCTGCGCTCCGACGCGGGACGCGACGGCGTCGCACACGGCCTCGAACACGGGGGAGTGCCCGCCGGAGATGACGAGCTTGGGAAACGCGGCGGCCCTGAGCGCCTCGAATGGCGGGTCGGCCTCCCACGGCGGGCGCTCGCGCATCAGCAGCCGGGCGCCTTGCAGCAGCTCGCCGCTGAGCTCGGCGGGCGTGTCATGGGTCGAGCCGACGCCTCCGCGAAACGCCCGCAGGAACTGCAACGGCTCCATCTCGGATGCGAGCCCGTACAGCTGCTCGCCGCCGGCGATCTGCGCGTCGACCAGCTCATCGCCCGCGGCCACGCGCAGGCAGCCCGGCTCTGAGACCGTCAGCGAGCGCACCGCATCGGGGCGCAGCGCCGCCGCGTACAGGGCGACCACCGCCCCGTAGGAATGCCCGACGAGGTGCGCGCCGCCTCCCAGCAGCTCGGCGATCAGCGGCGCCTCGAGCTCGAAGTCCCCACGCTCGAGCGGCGGGCTTTCGCCAAAGCCCGGGCGGTTGGGCAGCAACAGCGTCCACTGCTCGGCGAGCGGGAGCTGGTGGCGCCACGTGCGCGCGGCGCCGACGACGCTGCCGTGCGCGAGCACGACGCGCGGCCCGCTGCCGAGGCTCCTGACGTCGAGGTCGGCCGCCGTGAGCGATTTCACGGGAGGCGAGCTACCGGCGCGTGGCGCCGAGAGAGAGCTGGTTCAGCGAGGCGCCGCCGTCGATCGCGATCGCCTGGCCGCTGACCTGCGCGGCCTCTTCGCCCACCAGGAACGCGATCGCGGCGGCGATCTCCGCCGGCTCGACCGGCCGTCCGCTCGGCAGCGCGGCGAACGCGCGCTCGCGCACCTCGGCGGGCATCGCCAGCACCTGCTCGGTGGCGACGAGGCCAGGGAGCACGGCGTTGACGGTGATCCCGCGCGACGGCGTTCTCGCTGGCGAGCGTGCGCATCATCCCCAGCTGGCCCGCCTTCGAGGCCGCGTATGCGACCTGCCCGGGCAGGCCGCCGAGCGCGGCGACGCTCGAGACGACGACGATGCGCCCGTAGCCGCGCTCGCGCATCGCCGGCCAAGGCACGCCTGCATGGTGCGAAACGCGCCGGTGAGGTTGACGTCGATGTCGCGCTGCCACTGCTCGGCGGTCATGCGGTGGCCGGGCGCGATCGTGGTCGTGACGCCGGCGTTGGCGACGCACACGTCGACGTCGAGCGGCGGGAACTCGTCGCGCGCGACGTCGAGCGCGATGTCGCAGCCCTCGCGCAGATCGAGCGTCAGCACATCGAAGCCGTCGGCGGCCAGCCGCGCGGCGATCGCCGCGCCGATCCCGCGCGCCGCGCCGGTCACCAGCGCGCGGCGTCGCTCGGTCACAATTGGGCCCCGACGATCATCGAAGGAGGGAACGATGACAGACCGCTGGTTCTCAGAGGAGGAGCTCGCGCAGCTCTCGCGGCCGACGATGGACCGCGCGATCGAGGCGATCGACGCCGGCGATCTGGACGAGGCCAGACGTCTGTGCGCCGAGATGAAGCACGAGTGGCAGATGCTGCACGACCTGATGGCCGGCGGCGTGCTCGACCTCGTGTCGTTCATCCAGCAGCGGCTCGGCGACGACGGCGTGGCGGAGGCGTGGACCGCAGAGCATGGGCCGCGGCTGGCGCAAGCACCACGACGCGATCGTGGCGCTCGACCGGCGCGAGCTGGTCGGCCTGCTGGCGGCCACGTGGCGGGCGCACTCGTGCTCCGGCGTCGGTCCCAACCCCGGCAGCTTCACGATCATCGAGGACGAGGAGAAGGTGACGTTCACGATGAACCCGTGCGGCTCGGGCCAGCGCCTGGTGCGCAACGGCGCCTACGAGGGCCTGCCGGACGGCGGCGTCACGCGCGAGGCGCACGACTGGTCGTTCGGGCGCAAGGGCTTCCCGCTGTACTGCACGCACTGCAGCTTCATGAACGAGTCGCTGCCGATCCAGTGGTCGGGCTACCCGCTGTATCCCTGCGACCCGCCCGGACGATTACGCCAAGGACCCGTGCACTTGGTACTGGTACAAGGATCCCGAGGCGATCCCCGAGCGCCACTACAGTCGCTACGGCGCCGTCAAGCCGGGCCGGCAGGCCCCATAAATAAATTGTCGTAGACCGCTACGGGACGATCACGTTCTCCGGGTTCGGCTGCTCGCTCGGCTGGCGCCTGGCTGTAGTCGCCGAAGGCGCCGTCGCGCTCGGCGACCGCCGCGCCGACGCCCTCGCGCTCGGCGAGCTCGATGAAGCGACGCGGCGTCCGGCGTGTTGCGCATCAGCCCGTCGAGCATCGGGCCGAGCAGCTGCGTGGAGGCGAGGCCCATGTTCTCGTAGGCCTGGTTGACGATCAGCTTCATCGCCGCCAGCTGCGAGGCGGGGATCGCTGGCGAGCTGGGCGGCGCGCTCGCGCACCTCCTGCTCCAGGCGCGCGAACGGCACCGCCGCGTTGATCAGCCCGACCTCGACCGCCTCGATGCCCGACAGCGGCTTGCCGGTGAGCGCGTACTCCTTGGCCCGCGTCAGCCCGAGCCGGTAGAGCCACATCCCGGTCAGGTAGCAGCCCCACATGCGCGAGTAGGAGGTGCCGATGCGCGCGTCCTCGCTGGCGATCACGAGGTCGGCGCACAGCGCCATGTCGCTGCCGCCGCCGACGCACCAGCCGTGGACCTGGGCGATCACCGGCTTGGGCGAGCGCCACAGGCTCATGAACTTCGGCACCGCGCCGAGGCTCTGCGAGGTGGCCATCGTGAAGTCCTTGCCGGGGTCCCACGCTCCGTCGGTGGTGAGCGCCTCGTCCCAGTGGTGAAAGCCGTCGCCGAAGTCGAAGCCGGCGCAGAACGAGCGCCCGGCGCCGCGCAGCACGATCACCTTCACCTGCGCGATCGGCGACCGCGGCGTTGACCGCCGCCTCGAGCTCCTCGGGCATCGGCGGCACGATCGTGTTCAGCCGCTCGGGGCGGTTGAGCGTGATCGTCGCGACCGCGCGTCGGTGTCGTACAGCAGCGTCTCGAATGGACATCACGGCCTCCTCGGTAATCCTGTCGTGGGCTGCGAGGGAGAGCGCTACGGCGGCTCGCTCATGGCGACAGTCTCCCAGCCGCCGCTCACGCCCGCCCAGAGATCGCGTCGACGAGCCGGCCCAGCCGCGAGGGCCGCTGCGTGCGCGCCTCGATGCGGTCGGCGCGGCGGTAGAGCGAGTAGACGCCGCGGATCGCGCCCCAGCGCAGCGGCTCGGGCTCCCAGCGGCGCGGCCGGTGCCCGACCCACGGCAGCCTGCGTCAGCGCGCTGGGCTCGCCGAGGATCAGGTCGCGCAGCGTGCGGCCGGCGAGGTTCGCCGCCGCGACGCCCTCGCCGACGTAGCCGCCTGCCCACGCGAGCCCCGTGCGGGGTCGGCGTCGACGCGACACGCACCAGTCGCGCGGGCACGCCGAGCACGCCCGACCAGGCGTGCGTCGAGCCCGACGTCGGCGGCGGCCGGGAACATCGCGCGCAGCTTCGCGCGCAGGCTCGCGACGTGCTCGTCGCGGTCTCGCCGCGAGCCGTCGGTGCGCGAGCCGAAGCGGTAGGGCACGCCGCGCCCGCCGATCGCGATGCGCCCGTCCGCGGTGCGCTGCAGGTACACGTACACGTGCGCGCCGTCGCCGATCACCTCGCGCCCCTGCCAGCCGATCTCCTCCCACGCCGCGGCGCGAGCGGCTCGGTGACGATCATCGAGCTGTTCATCGGCACGAGCGCGCGTCGAGGCCCGGGCAGGCCGGCGGTGTAGCCCTCGGTCGCGCGCACGACCCAGCGCGCGCGCACGCCTCCGGCCGGGGTCAGCGCCTCGTGCGGGCGGATCGCGCTGACGGGCGTGCGCTCGTAGATGCGTACGCCGAGACGCTCCACGGTTGCGGCCAGGCCGCTGAGCAGCTTGGCGGGGTGAACGCGCGCGACGTGCGGCGAGAACGTGGCGCCGCGCGCCCCCGCGACGCGCACCCGCTGCTCGCAGCTCGTCGGCGCTCAGCTCGCGCAGGTCGTCGCTCGTCGAGCCCGTGCGCGCGGCCGCGCGCCAGCTCCGCGCGCAGGCGCAGCAGCTGCGCGTCGCCGAGCGCGACCGTGCAGGTGCCCGCCCTTGACGAAGTCGGCGTCGATCTCGTGCTCGAGCAGGAAGCGCGGCGATCTCGTCGACGGTGTCGAACATCGCTCGCTGCAGCGCCGCGTAGGCCGGCGCGGCCCGCCGCGGCGTTCGTAGACGCGCGGCGGGCCCGGAGAAGAACCCCGAGACCCAGCCGCCGTTGCGCGCCGAGGCGCCGAAGCCGGCGAGCTCGCGCTCGAGCACGACGATCTCGCAGCGACGGCTGTGCGCGCTTGAGGTAGTACGCGGTCCACAGGCCGGTGTAGCCGGCGCCGACGATCGCGACGTCGGCTTCGGCTGGGCCGGGCAGCGCGCGGTCGCGGCGCGGCGGGCCGCCGAGCGAGCGCCACCAGTAGCCCAGCTCTCCGGTCCGCATTTGCCGTTGAGAGTAGCCAGCGGATAGGTATGATCGAGATGGACCGACTGGTCCGCAGAGTCAGACCCCATGGGGATGGGGATAGGGCGAATCGCGAGAGCAGAGGAGGGAGCGTGCGATGGAGGCCGCAGCTCACGGAATCGATGACGGATGAGCGGGCGGCCCTGGCGCAGCGACGATCGCGGAGGCATTTCGCATCACCGCCGCCGAGCGCGCCGACGAGGTCGCGATCCGCACCAAGGAGGACGCGTTCACGATCACGTGGGGCGAGCTGCGCGAGCGCGTCGACGCGCTCGCGGGCGGCCTGGCGAAGCTCGGCGTCAAGCGCGGCGACACGGTCGCGCTGATGCTGTCCAACCGCCCCGAGTTTCACCTCTGCGACCTCGCGGCGATGATGCTCGGCGCGACGCCGTTCTCGATCTACAACACGTACACGCCGGAGCAGATCCAGTACCTGATCACCGACGCCGGACGCGAAGGTCCTGATCTGCGAGCAGCAGTACCTGCCGCAGGTGCGCGAGGCGCGCAAGGCGCTGCCCGGCCTCGAGTACGTGATCGTCGTCGACGGCGAGGCGCCCGCTGGGACGCTCGCGCTGTCGGAGGTCGAGGGCTCGAACCCGGACTTCGACGTCGACGCGGCGGTGGCGCAGATCAAGCCGACCGACGTGCTGACGCTGATCTACACCTCGGGCACGACCGGTCCGCCGAAGGGCGTGCAGCTGATCCACCGCAACCTGCTCGCGACGGTCGAGGGCATCGAGGACCTGATCGACTTCCCGCGCGACGGCCGCGTGATCTCGTGGCTGCCGGCCGCGCACGTCGCCGAGCGCAACGCCCACCACTACCTGCCGATCGTGTTCGGGCTGCAGATCACCTGCTGCGATGACCCGCGCGAAGTGCTCTCCTACCTGCCCGAAGTGCGCCCGAGCTGGTTCTTCGCGGTGCCGCGCATCTGGGAGAAGCTGAAGGCGGGCCTCGAGACGATGATCGCCGGCCAGCCCGACGAGCGCCGCGAGGAGCTGCAGGCGGCGCTCGACGCGGGCGTGCGCAAGGTGCGCCTGGAGCAGGCCGGCGAGCCGGTGCCGGCGGAGCTGGCCGAGCAGGTCGCCAAGGCCGACGCGGAGATCTTCGCGGGGCTGCGCGCGATGCTCGGGCTCGACCAGGTCGAGGCGATCAACGTCGGCGCGGCGCCCACGCCGGTCGAGGTGCTCGAGTTCTTCCACGCGATCGGCCTGCCGCTGGCCGAGCTGTGGGGCATGAGCGAGACGTGCGGCGCCGGCAGCGTCAACCCGCCGGCGAAGATCAAGCTCGGCACCGTCGGTCCGCCGGCGCCGGGCGATCGAGATCAAGCTCGACACCGACGGCGAGGTGCTGGTCAAGTCCGACGTGGTGATGCTCGGCTACCGCAACCTGCCGGAGAAGACCGCGGAGGCGTTCACCGAGGACGGCTGGCTGCGCACGGGCGACATCGGCGTGTTCGACGAGGACGGCTACCTGACGATCGTCGATCGCAAGAAGGAGCTGATCATCAGCGCCGCCGGCAAGAACATGTCGCCGGCGAACATCGAGGCGACGCTGAAGAGCGCCTCGCCGCTGATCGGCCAGGCGTGCTGCATCGGCGACCGGCGCCCCTACAACACGGCGCTGATCGTGCTCGACGCCGACTTCGCGCCGGTGTGGGCTGCCAAGCAGGGCATCGAGGACACGACGCTCGAGTCGCTCGCCGATGACGAGCGCGTGCGTGCGGCGGTGCAGGAGGGCGTGGACGCGCGCCAACGCGAAGCTCGCGCGCGTCGAACAGATCAAGAAGTTCGAGATCGTCCGCGGCGACTGGCTGCCGGGCGGCGACGAGCTGACGCCGACGATGAAGCTCAAGCGCAAGCCGATCGCCGAGAAGTACGAGGCGCGATCGAGGCGCATGTACGCGGGATAGCCGCCGGACGCGGAGCTACCGCGTTCGGCACGAGTTGCCGTCCCTCGGCCCGAGCCGCTGCCTCCGGATCACTGCTCGCAGACGGGCGGCGCGCTCGTCCACGAGGGCTCGCGCGGGTGCAGGCGCAGCAGCGCCCGCCACGTGGCGGGCCCGAGGGTGCCGCTCGGCGCGAGGCGATGGCGGCTTTGAAAGGCGGCGAGCGCGCGCCCTGTCTCGGCGCCGAAGTAGCCGCCGACGGGCAGGTGCGCCCCGGCCGCGTTGAGCAGCTCCTGGGCCTGCACGATCTCATCGCCGCACGCGCCGGCATGCACCGTGGGCGCGAGGATCGCCCTGCGGGGCAGCCGGGGGAGCGGCGCGCTGAGCGCGGCGAGCCCCTGTGGCTGCGCGCTGTCGAGGTCGAAGAAGCTCAGCCCGGGTGAGCCGTAGGCGCGAGCGAGCGCGCGAAAGCGCGTCACTTCAGCGGTGCTCGGCGAGCCGAACAGCTGGCCCACGGGCAGGATCGGACGGCCGTAGAGCGAGTCGCCGCCGAGCGTCGCGGCGTAGGCGGCATCGACGCTGACGCCCAGTTCGAGCCAGTAGATCTCGGGGAGGAAGACGTTGAAGGCGCCCGGTCCGAGGAACACCGAGTAGGGGAAAGTCGGGTGATGGAGGATCTCGGCTTCGCCGGCGAGGGCGATCGGGAAGCCGGCGCCGAGCTGGGCGCGCAGCGTGTGCACGAACAGCTGCGCGGCGCCGTACAGCTTGTTGTACTGGCCCTCGGCGTCGACGACGAGGCACTGCGCGCCGTCGCGCACCGCCGCAACGGCGGCGGCCGCCTCGCCCCACGGGTTCTGCCCGTGGGCGAACGTCCACGCGCAGACGCTCGCGCCCGCGGCTCGCATTTCGCTGACGAGCGCGGCTGAGAACTGCGCTTCGGGGCTCGACCCTTCGGCCGCCTTCACATACAGCGTTCGCACGCCGGCCGCCGCAGCCTCGGCCGCAAGCTGTTGACCGGTTTGCGCGACGGGGATCTGCGTGACCCACAGCGCGGTGCCGGTGAACGGTGCGGGGACGGACGTCTCCGCGGCGAGCCCTGGGCTGCAGGTGGCGGCGGCGCCAAGCGCGAGCGCGACGACGAGGAGGCCGAACGTCTGCGGGATCGTCTTGGGCCAGGGCTGGCTCACCGGGAAGGATCGTAGTGGCGGCCACGCTGGGCCGATGCATGCGGCCTGCTCACTCGTCGGCAGACCGTTCTGCGGCGGTGAGGTGGCGCGTCAGTCGCTCCGCGAATGCCTCCGCGCGCTGCACGAAGTGACCTGCGCCCGCGACGACGAGGCGCTCGGCGCGCAACTCGCTCGCGAGCGCGTCGCAGATCCGCTCGATCGCGCCGGAGTGTCCGCCGGAGGCAACGAGCGACGGAATCGCGGCGTCTCGCAGCACCTGCAACGGCGGCCGCGCCGCTCCCGGGAGCCGCGCGCGGTGGGCGCGGCGGATGCTGTGGGCGAGCTTGGCGGGCAGCGGCCCGTCGGGCACTTCCGGTGCGCCGGCGACCCGCAGGAAGTCGCGCTGCGTCGCCGGGTCGCCCTCGAGCCCGTGTGTCAGCACGGCGTTGGACATGCGCTCGAACGCGTCCACCTCGGGATCGCCCCGTGCGATGGAGAACAGCGGCGGCTCGATGAGGGTCAACGATCGGACCGTGTCGGGGCTCTCGGTCGCTGCGATCAGCGTGCCGAGCACGCCGTATGAGTGGGCGATGACGTGGGGGCGTGACGCGAGTAGCGGGATCAGGTCGACCGCGTCGAGCTCGAAGTCGTGGTCTCCCGGCGGGCTCGGGGGGTAGCCGCGCCGGTGAGGCAACACGAGCGTCCACCGCTCGGCGAGCGGCATGAGCGCCCGCCAGGTCGCGCGGGGACTGGCGCCGCCGTGAACGAGCAGCAGCTCAGGGCCGCGGCCCTCGCGTGTCACGGTTATGTCAGTCATCGCGCTCGATCGCGGGCTTGTGAGTGCCCTGCTGATCTCGAGATCTTGGCGCGCTCACGCCTCGCGCGGCTCCCGCAGCACCGGGCTCCAGCGCTCGGGGTCTTTGATCGCCTGCTCGCGCGCCCAGCGAAAGTGGTGGCGCGCGGAGCGGCGCAGCGGCTCGCCGAGCAGCAGGCCGAGGAGCGCCCAACGCCGCGCGTGCTTCGGCGTCTCGGTGAGAACGGCGAGCAGGCCGGAGGCGAACCAGAAGTGCAGGATCGTGTTGTAGGCGGGAAGCTGCTCGCCGGTCAAGCCCTCCGCTTCGGTGAGGTATGGGATGCCGCCGCGCCGCTCCCACGGCCACTCGACGAAGTGCACGACGGCGCCGGACAGGCCCATGCCGTTGCTGAGCGCGAGCAGCTTCTCGACGCGCGCGTCGTCGCTGCTGAGCGCGGCGAGCAGCCATCCGGGGAGCTGCACGGTCCACAGCGCGACGGCGCCGCGGCGGCCGATGAACGGCTCGAATACGAGGCCGACGCCGGAGCGCAGCTCGAACCCGTGGTGAGCGATCGTCCCAAGCGCGGTGAGCGCGGTGAACGGTCGACGAAGGCGATGCCCGCGGGAGCTGTGTGCGCGCTGGAGCATCCCGCCTCGCGAGCCTCAATCCGAGGGAGAGGGCCAGCTGGCGTTCGAGAGCACTGGAGCGCGTGAGCCTTCGTCGGCCTCGAGCAGCGCCTGCGCGGCCTCGTCCATCCGCATCGACTCCGCACGACCGCTCGCTGCCTGTTCGCTGACGAGGCTCAGCACGTCGGCCATCGTAGCCCAGCCCTCCTCGGCGGTGAACGCCAGCGAGAACGGGTGAAACAACAGCGCGAGGTGCCCCGCTTCGTGTGCCTGAGCGCGGACGGCCTCGGCCATCACCTCGCCCATGCGCGCCACGGGTAGCGGCTGCTCGGGGAAGCCTTCGTGTTGGCGCAGGCCGGAGAAGTGGGGCAGGTAGTAGAACGCGTCGACGAGCGACCAGCGAAACGGCAGGACCGCCACGCCGTCGCTGAGGCCCTCGCGCTGCCCGGCGGGAGAGACGTAGCGAAACCCGCGGGAGCGCAGCAGCTCCAGCGTCAGCGGTGTCATCAGGCCGCCTGGCGGGCGAAAGCCGATGGGGGAGAGGCCGATGTCGGCCATCGCGCTCTGCGCACGGTCAAGCAGCGACGTCTCGCGCTCGGCGTCGAGCCCCGCCCAGTCCTCGTGGCGCCACGCGTGCAGCCCAAGCTCGTGGCCGTGCGCGTCGATCGAGCGCAGCGCATCGGGGTAGGCGACCGCATTGAGGCCCTCGACGAAGAAGGTTGCGCGCAGCCCCAGCGAGGACAGCAGCTCCAGCAGTCGCGGCAGGACTTCGGTGACGGTGAAGTGCTCGCCCTGGGCGACGTCGTCGGGCCACATCCCGAGCTCGAGCTGCGCCGCCTCGCCGAGGTTGTCGAAGGTGATCGAGATCGCCCCCGGCGGCCCGTGCTCGCCGTGTGTGTCGCCTGCGCCGTCCACGAGGCTGCCAATACTCCCACACCCACACGGCGTGACGGGCAGATCAAACGCGCGGCCCAGCGGCGCCCGCGCCTGCCGCGAGCATCTTCGTCGTGGCCCTCATCGCGCGAGCAGCTCGCGCATGTGGCCGGCTAGCGCCTCGGGCTGGTCCTCGGGGATGAGGGTGTAGGAGTCCGGTATCTCGACGAGTTGGCCCTGCGGCAGCAGCTCGGCGAGGCGAGGGCCGTGCTCGTGGGGCATGAGACGGTCTTCGCTGGCCCACGCGACGAGCGCGGGACGATCGAAGGAGCGCAGCGCGTCTGCGGCGGCGAGCAGGTCGCGGCGGCCCTGCGCGGCGTCGATCACGTACTTGCGCAGGTCGCGGCGAACGTCGCGCTGTTCGATCGCTGGCGAGAACCACCGGTCCATGATCTCGCGCGGGACGGGCCGCCTGCTCATCGACCCGAAGGTCATCGGCAGCCTGCGCAGGCGCTGGAAGCGGAACGGCAGCAGCGCGGCGGCGATGCCGCCGGGCACGCGCGCGATGTATGGCAGCAGCTGCGCGGCGCCTTTGGGGGGCACGTTGTCGAACGCCTCGCACGAGCACACCGCCAGGCGCGCGATGCGTGCGTCGTGGGCACCGCCGATCAGCAGCTGTGGGCCGCCCCAGTCGTTCATCGCGAGCGTGACCTCGCTCAGGTCCAGCGCCTCGAGCAGCTCGCCGAGGAGCCCGGCGATGCCCCGCATCGACAGGTCGGCGTCGGCGTGCATCGGGTGACGATGGCCACCGAGCGGCAGCGTCGGCGCGACGCAGCGGAAGTCCGCTTGCAGTTGCGCGATCACGTGGCGCCACAGCGAGCCGTCCATGATCAGCCCGTGCACGAGGACCACGACCGGCCCGTCGCCGCCGGTGTCCTCGTAGTCGATCGTGCCGCTCGACAGCTCCATTTCGGGCATCGCGCACCTCCTGATCGTCGTCCGGATTAGATAGATCGCTCTAGTGTGTGAGAAGCCTATCATTGGGACGGTAAGCGCGAGCGGAGGGAGGCCGAGGTGGCGGGCACGAAGGAGCGGATCATGGACTCGAGCGCGGAGTTGTTTCGCCGCCAGGGGTACGCGGGCACCGGCATCAAGCAGATCCTCGCCGCCGCGAACGCGCCGTTCGGGTCGCTGTACCACTTCTTTCCGGGCGGCAAGGAGCAGCTGGGTGCGGAGACGATCCGCTCGTCGGGGGCGCTGTACGCGCAGCTGTTCGCGACGATCGCCGCGCAGGCGCCGGACGTGACGACGGCGGTGGGCGACTTCTTCAGCGGCGCGGCGCAGACGCTCGTTGAAACCGACTACGCGGACGCGTGCCCGATCGCGACCGTGGCGCTCGAGGTGGCGAGCACCAACGAGCAGCTGCGCGAGGCGAGCGCCGAGGTGTTCGAGAGCTGGATCGCGGGCGCGACGCAGTACTTCGCCGCGGCGGGCATCGCGCCGCAGACCGCGCGCGAGCTGGCGCTGTCGATGCTGTGCCTGCTCGAGGGCGCGTTCGTGTTCTGTCGCGCGATGCGCAGCACCGAGGCGCTGCACGTCGCGGGAGCGAGCGCGGTGGCGGCGGTGCGGAGCGCGCTGCCCTCGTAGCGCCAGCGTTGCCAGCGGTCTGGAGCTCCCTGCCGTCCTAGCGCGAGCCTTGTCGCACGTCCACTCGCGCCACGCGGGTATCGTCTCGCGGATGCCGGCGGACGCGACGCTGTACGTCATCGGGACGCCGATCGGCAACCTCGAAGACGTCAGCTACCGCGCGGTGCGGGTGCTCGGCGAGCTCTCGGCGCTCGCCTGCGAGGACACGCGTCGCACCCGCCAGCTGCTGGATCGATACGAGATCCCCAGGCCGTCGACGATGTTCTCGCTGCACGAGCACAACGAGGATCGCGCCGCGCGCAGGGTGCTCGAGCTGCTCGACGCGGGGACGAGCGTGGGCATGTGCTCGGACGCGGGGATGCCGCTGGTGAGCGACCCCGGCTTCACGACGGTGCGGATGGCCGCCGAGGCGGGCCATCGCGTCGAGGCGATCCCGGGTCCGACGGCCGTCACCTCGGCCCTGGTGGTGTCGGGCCTGCCGGTCGCGAGCTTCACGTTCAAGGGCTTTCCCCCGCGCAAGCCCGGTCCCCGGCGTCGCTTCCTGGAGCTTGACGCGCAGGCGGCGCACACGCTGGTGCTCTACGAGTCGCCCCATCGCCTTGGTGCGCTTCTGCAGGACGCGCTGGACGTGCTCGGCGATCGCAGGGCGTGCGTGTGCGTGGAGCTGACGAAGCTATATGAGAAGGTGCAGCGGGGCTTCCTCTCCGAGCTGTGCGCCGTGTATCGCGACGCTGCCCCGAAGGGCGAGGTGACGGTCGTGATCGCGGGCGCCCATCCCAAGTTCCAGCGCGAGCGTCCGCCGGCGGCGCAGGACAGCTGACGTACGCCGGAGCGGCCCGCGCACGGCCCCGCTACGGTTCGAAGCGCGCCTGCTCCTCGGCTGTGCGCTCCGCCCACGGGATTGCCTGCAGGCGCGCGTCGGGAATCGGCTCACCGCTCTCGATCGAGACGCCGTAGGTGCCGTCCGCGAGCCGCTTTTCGGCCCGCTCGATCGCGTCGAGCTCGTCGCGCAGCCGCTCGGCCTCGCCCTCTCCGAGCTCCTCGTCGAAGAGGTCGCCGGCGACGTCGGCCGCCTCGTAGGGGTCGGTCACGGCTTCGGGATCGTGCGGGGTCAGATCGCCGAGGGCGTGCTCGATGCGTGCGCGCTCGCGGGCGAGCAGATCGCTGGCGTGTTGGCTGTCCATGCCGCGAAGTATGGCCAGTCGCGCTGTCGCCTGCCTGGAGCCACGGGTTCCGGGCGATGCGCCTGGCGGATGACCGTCGTGCGACCGCGGCTCAAGCGCCCGCGCCGGCAGGCCGATAGCGAACACCGGACGACCGACAGGTCATCCGGGTAGAGGGCGACCCCCGGGAGGTCTTGACTCATTCTCCGGGCCTCCCGGGTCGCCCTAACGGCAGCGCCTCGACGGTGCCCATGGCGACGGACACGGCGAGGCGCTCATCGCTTGGCGGCAGGCCGCGGCGGCGAGGTCAGTTCAGGCGCTTGCGCGAGCAGCCACTGGCCGCCTACGTAGACGGCTCTTTCCGGTTTGGCGCCGTCGTAGACGACGGCTTCGGGTCCGGAGAGGAGGATGCGGGTTCGTGCGCTGACCTTCGCAAGCCGGACCTTTTCGGCCCAGCGTTCGAGATTCGACGTCGAGTTCCCGACCGAGCAGTCCTCGTTTGCACGCCGGACCTCCTCGCGGAGCGGTTCTGCGATCAGCGAGCGGCAGATGTCGGTGAAGTCGCCGGCGCCCGCGTCGAGGCCGATCGAGCGATACATCGCCCGTACCCCGGCGACGCTCTCTGGTGCGTTGGCGCCGCCGCAGCCGGCGAGCAGGGCGAGCGCCGCGAACAGGAGCGCCGTGCCGAGCCGTGACATGCGCGAGAGCTTCGCAGACGGGTACTGGGAGGTCGAGAGCCGAGCCAACCAGGGAGCAGACTAGGGGCCTTCAAGGGCGCGAGGCGGCGAAGAGGCGATCAGGCTGGGCTCACCCCAATTCAAGGAGACCAAGATGTCTGTCACAACCGAACAACCAGCCGTCGCCGCAGTGGTCCGCCCTTTCCACGTTGATACCTCCGCGGAGGCCCTGGAGGACCTGCGCCGCCGGATCGCCGCGACGCAATGGCCCTCGCAGGAGCTCGTCGCCGATCGCTCCCAGGGGGTGCAACTGGCCACGATCCAGGAGCTCGCCCGCTACTGGAGCACGGAGTACGACTGGCGGGCGTGCGAGCGGCGACTGAACGCGCTACCGCAGTACACGACCGAGATCGACGGGGTGGATATCCACTTCATCCACGTGCGCTCGCCGCATGAGAACGCGCTGCCGCTGATCATGACGCACGGCTGGCCGGGCTCGGTGATCGAGCTTCTGGAGACGATCGGCCCGCTCACCGACCCGACCGCGCATGGCGGCAGCGCCGAGGATGCGTTTGACGTCGTGCTTCCGTCGATGCCGGGCTACGGGTTCTCCAGCCAGCCGACCGAGGTCGGCTGGAACGCCGGGCGTGTCGCGAGCGCGTGGGCCGAGTTGATGCACCGACTCGGGTACAGCCGCTACGTCGCCCAGGGCGGCGACCAGGGCGCCTCGGTCACCAACGCGATGGGACAGCAGGCACCCGATGGGCTGCTCGGCATCCACATGAACCTGCTGTTGGCGGGGCTCGCCGGCGGCTACCACGAAGCGGAACCATCCGAGGAGGAATCCGCGGCGCTCGACGCGATCGCCACTTTCAACACGAGCGGCAAGGGCTACTTCATCGAGCAGGCCACGCGGCCGCAGACGATCGGCTACGCCCTGCTCGATTCACCCGTCGCGCTGGCGTCTTGGATGCTCGACCACGACACCGACAGCTACTACAAGATCTCGCGCGCGTTCCTCGACGGCCAGCCCGCCGGCGGTCTCACCCGGGAGCGGATCCTCGACAACATCACGCTGTACTGGCTGACCGGCACCGGCGCCTCGGCGGCCCGCTCGTACTGGGAGAGCGCAAGAGCCGCGGCTCTCGCGGCCGGGCAGACGCCTGCACAGGTCTCACTCCCGGTCGGCTACAGCACGTTCCCCGGCGAGATCTTCCGGGCTCCTCGCAGCTGGGTTGAGAAAACCTACCCCAACGTCACGTACTTCCACGAGGTGGACAGAGGCGGCCACTTCGCGGCTTGGGAGGAGCCGGAGCTCGTTCTCGGCCGAGATCCGGGCGGCGTTCAGCTCGCTGCGTTGATCGTTGGACGCCGGCGGTGGCGCATGACTCTTCGTGCGCCACCGTTGGATGCCCTCGAGCAGAGCCGACGGCCGGGATCGAACCGGCGACATCCGCTTTACAAGAGCGGTGCTCTACCAGCTGAGCTACGTCGGCGGGCAGCTCGCATCCTACCGCCGGGATACTGGAGGAGACACAGATCGCGAGAGGAACACCATGCACCAGACATCACTGAAGAGGACAGAGCTCGGCCGCACCGGCTTGCAGATCACGCGCGTCGGGTTCGGCGCGTGGGCGATCGGCGGCGGCGACTGGGAGTTCGGCTGGGGCCCGCAGGATGATGACGAGTCGATTGCCGCAATCCACCACGCCCTGGAGCGGGGGATCAACTGGATCGACACCGCCGCCGCCTACGGCTTCGGGCGCTCCGAGCAGATCGTCGGGCGCGCGCTGGAAGGGGTGGCCGAGCGGCCGTACGTCTTCACCAAGTGCTCGCTGTTGGAAGGCCCTGGCCGCACCGTCGTGCACAGCCTCAAGCGCGACTCGATCCTGCGCGAGGCCGAGACCAGCCTGCGGCGGCTCGGGGTCGACGCGATCGACCTCTACCAGATCCACTGGCCGAACCCTGCCGCGGACATCGAGGAGGGCTGGGCCGCGCTCGCCGAGCTCAAGCAGCAGGGTCTCGTCCGCCACATCGGCGTCTCCAACTTCGACGCCGGCCAGCTGCGCGTGATCCGGCAGATCGCCCCGGTGGAGACGCTGCAGCCGCAGTACTCGCTGATCGAGCGGGAGATCGAGAGGGAGATCCTGCCATTCGCGCAGCGGGAAGAGATCGGCGTGATCGCGTACTCGCCGATGGGCTCGGGGATGCTCAGCGGCGGCATGACCCGCGAGCGCATCCAAGCGATGGGCGACGACGATTGGCGCAAGCGCGACGCGCGCTTCAACGAGCCGCAGCTGTCGCGGAACCTCGCCCTGGTCGAGCGCCTGAAGGCGCTCGCCGACCGCTACGACACAACGCCGGGCGCGGTCGCCGTCGCGTGGACGCTACGCAACCCGGCGGTCGACGGCGCGATCGTGGGCTTCCGCCGCCCCGGCCAGGTCGACCCGATCCTGCCGGCGGCGAGCCTCGAGCTCACCGACGAGGATGTCGCCGAGATCGAAGGGGGTGGACGATGAGCACGGTCGGGTTCGTGGGCCTGGGCGCGATGGGCAGCCGGATCGCCGGCCGGCTGCTCGACGCGGGCAACGACGTATATGCAAACAACCGCACCAAGGCCAAGGCCGAGCCGCTGATCGAGCGCGGCCTGCAGTGGCGCGACTCCCCCCGCGAGGTGGCCGCCGCCACGGACGTCCTGTTCAGCATGGTCACCGACGATGCGGCGCTCGAGGCGATCGCCACCGGGCCCGACGGGATCCTCGCCGGTCTCGTCGAGGGGAAGGTCTACGTCGACATGAGCACGGTCAGCCCGCGTGCGAGCCGCGCGCTCGCCGAGCGAGTCGCCGCGGCCGGCGCGCAGATGCTCGACGCCCCTGTCTCCGGCAGCATTCCCCAGGCCGAAAGCGGCACGCTCGCGATCATCGTCGGCGGCAGCGCGCCCGCCTTCGCCACCGTCGAGCCGCTCCTGCACGAGCTCGGCCAGGCCGTCACCCATGTGGGCGAGAACGGTCAGGGCCTGCTGATCAAGCTCGCCGTGAACATCAGCCTCGCCGTGCAGACGCTCGCCTTCAGCGAGGGTCTGCTGCTCGCCGAACGCGGGGGCGTGGACCCACAAGTCGCCGCCGAAGCCATGAGCAACAGCTCGATCGGCTCGCCGATGCTCAAGGCGCGTATCCCCCTGCTGCTCGACCTCCCTGAGCAGGCCTGGTTCGACGTGGCGCTGATGCACAAGGACATTCGCCTCGCGCGCGCGGCCGCCGGCGAGCTCGCGGTCCCGCTGCCCACGGCCGCCGTCGCGGACGAAATGCTCTCCCGGGCCAGCGAGCTCGGCTACGAACACCGCGATCTCGCCGCCCTTCACGAGGTCCTTGCCAAGACCGGCGCTGAATAGAACTACGAGGAGGGCAGCGTTGTCCTGCTCACCCTCGTGGACCACCACTCCTGCAACAGGATCTGGATCGCGGCGGCGGTCGGGATCGCGATCAGTGCGCCCAGGAGCCCCAACAGCTCGGCGCCCGCCAGAACGGCGAGGATCGTCACCAGCGGGTTGACGTGCAGCGCACGCCTGTAGACGAGCGGCTGCACCACATAGTCCTCGAACCGCTGCCAGATGAGGATGAACGCGACCCACACGATCGTCGCGACGGGAAAGTGGACGGTGAGCGTCGCCAGCGCAACGACGATCGCGCCGAGCGTGGCGCCCACGAGCGGTATCAGATCGAAGAAGCCGACGACGAAGCCGAGCGCCAGGGCGTAGGGGACACCGAGGATCGTCAACACCAGCCAGGCGGCGAGCGTCGCCAGGCCGCTGATCGCGATATTGCCGAGCACGTAGTTGGCGACGGCTGCGCTGATCTTCGTGACGACGCGCCGGTAGCGCTGCTCGTGTGTGCCCGTGAGCGACAGGGCCAGCTGCACGTATTCGCGAAGTGCAGCAGCAGCAGGAACGCGAGCGCGAGGACCGTGACCAGCTGGCCGATGAAGCTGAACGCCTGGACGGTGACATTCCCCAGCGGACCGGCCAGTTTCGCCAGGCGTTCGGGCAGCTGGCGAGCGTCCTGTAGGAGCTTGGCGCTGATGTGGTATCGGTTGTCGTAGTGGCGGAAGGTCGCGTTCGTGCGCAGATCGCGCGCGTAACTGGGTGCGTTGCGCGAGAGTTCTTTCAGCTCTTTGGCCATGCTAGGCACGACCACGTCGCCGATCACCACAACGGCGGCCGCGAGCAGCAGGTAGATGACCAGGATCACAACCGCCCGCGGCACATGCCTGGCGCGATCGAGTCTGTCGGTGATCGGCAGCAGGGCCAGCGCGAGGAAGAGACTGATCGCCGCGAGCCGTATCACCGTTTGTAGCTGCCAGGCGAGATACAAGACGGCCGCGCAGGCGACGAGGATCAGCACCAGCCGAAGCACTCCGCGAAGCGACGGGCGCGCCAGGCGCACCTCCGGTGGTGGTGGCAGTGGTGCGATCGCGGCGCTCCTAGCCTCGGAGTTGGGAGTAGACGTGAGCACCGACGACATGCGGCGCCGGCACGACCGTAGCGACGCGGCCGGATGGCCAACGAATTAGGCGACGGGCTTCGCCGCGTCCTCGTTTGGTGGGGCTCCCGGGGTGTGCGCGATCGCCGGTGAGCTCAGCCCCGCCGCGGAGCCGCCGATCGGCATTCCGGCCGAGGATTGAGCTGCCGTTCGCCTGCTCAGCTACCAAACCCGATCGCGACGGGCTGCGCGAGCTTGCCGCGCGGGTCGGGACGTCGAGCTACCTCGATTCACTCGTGCTGCTCTTTGGCGAGGGCGCGCTCGGCCGCCTCGTGGATGGTCGGCTGGTCGTATTCGTCGTGCAGGTTCCACCACAGGTACGGCTTGGTCTGGGGGTAGCCCTCGGGCGAGTCCTCCCAGTCCTCTTGGCGGCCGAGGGCGGTCATGTCGAGATACGCCCAGGCGCTGCCCAGCGCCTCATCGCCGCGGCTGTTGATGAAGTACGTGCGGAAGACTCGATCCTCGTCGTCGCGGTAGAAGGCGTTCGTGCCGTGCCATTCGTCGACACCGAAGTCCGCGTCGAAGTCGTCGGTCAGCGTGTACCAGGGGATCTCCCAGCCCATCCGTGCCTTCCAGCGCTGGATGTCGGCCTGGGGGGCGCGTGAGACGTACGCGAGCGTGGTCTCGCGCGAGTTCAGATGCGCAAGGTGAGCGACCTGGTCGGCCCCGAACGAGCAACCTCGGCAGCCGCTCTCGGGCCAGCCGGTGACGCCCGGCTCGAAGAAGAAGCGGTAGACGATCAACTGACGGCGACCCCCGAACAGGTCGATCAGGCGCGCCGGCCCGTTCGGGCCGTGAAAGTGGTAGTCCTTGTCCACGGCCATCCACGGCATCCGCCGGCGTTCGGCCGCCAGCGCGTCGCGCGCACGGGTCAGTTCCTTCTCCTTGACCAGCAGCTGCTCGCGGGCGGCGTCCCATTCCTGCGGTGAGACGGTCGGTGGGGTGCTCATTGCCATTGCGCTCTCCTTCTTGTCGTTGTGAACAGCCTTACGCGTCTGCGCCACCGAAGACGTCACCTCATAGCTTCTGAACGCCGGCGCTTGTCAGTAGATAAGCGGGCGAGACGTCGGCGGCATCGGCGCGTACCAGCTCGACGAGGGCGCTGCCGGCAACCTCCGGGGTGAGCGGCTCGCCGAACTGCTGTAGGTACTCCTCCTCGGACTGGCCGCTGCGCGCCGCATACGCCTGGACCGCCGGCCGGCCGAGGTCGGTCAGCGGCGTGAGCCTGGGTAGCACCGCGGTGAACGTTATGCCCAAGTTGGCGCGCTTCGCCTCCTCCTGCGCGTACGCCGTGATGAAGCGCTGCGTCGCCTTGGCGCCGGCGTAGCCGCCGCTGAGCGGCGACCCTGCTACCGCGGCACCGCTACTGATCACGACGACCCTGCTGCCGGGCCGCAGCGGCTTCAGGAGAGTCTCGCGCAGCCAGTGGAAGGCGATCTGTACATCTGTGTGCCAGTTGACCGAGAACGTCTCCCATGTCTGGTCCTGCAGCGGACGGATTGACGGGCTGGCTCCCGCAACCAGAACGAGCGTCTGAGGCTCATAGCGGTCGAGCAGCACGCCCGCCACCGTCGGGTCGCTGGCGTCAGCGACCTCCGGCTGGATGTCGCCAGCGTCGCCCGCCAGCTTAGCCAGCGCCGGCGCGGAGCGGGCCACGGCGACTACCGAGTCGCCAGCCTGCGCGAAGGCGGTGGCGATGCCGCGGCCGAGTCCGCGGCTCGCCCCTACGACGATCGTGGTCGCGCCGGCCAATTCATTGTTGGGGCTCATGGTCATGTCTCCTTCGCTTGGCTGGTTGTGGTTAGTTGGAGGGGACGAGGGCGGGCTGCGCCTCGCGGATGGTGGTCTTGGTCACGGCGTCTGAGAGCTCGTCGCGGCGGACGAGCGCGAAGATCGCTGGCACGGCGAGAAGCGCGATCGCACCGAGCACCCAGAACGCCCGCTGGAAGCCGCCGGTCAGTGCCGCGGGCATGGCGTGGCCGCTGTGGAGCAGGACGTCGGTGTGGCCGGCCGCGACGCTCGATGCGATCGCGATCCCGAGAGCTCCACCGAGCTGCACGGAGGTGTTCAGCAGCCCGGACGCGAGCCCGGCCTGGTGCTCGGCGACGCCGGCGAGCGCGGCGATCGAGATCGGGATGAACGCGAATGCGGTCCCCGCGCCCGCGACGACGAACGGTCCCGCGAGGTTCGCCAGGAAGTGTCCGTGGACGGGCACCTGGGTTGCCCAGACGATGCCTGCGCCGATCAGCGTCATCCCGATCGCCATCACGATCTTGGCGCCGCCGCGGGTGACCAGCATCTGCGAGAGGCCAGCGAGCGCGACGGATGTCACGGACGCCGCCAGCCACGCGACCCCCGTCTGCAGCGCGCTGAAGTGCAGCACCTGCTGCAAGTACAGCGTGCCGACGAAGATGAATGAGTAGAAGCTAGCGCCGAGCAGCAGGCTGGCCGTGTTCGCGCCGGCGAGCGTACGCAGGCGGAAGATCGAGAGCGGCAGCAGCGGCGCTTCGACCCGGCTCTCGATCGACAGGAACGCGGCGAGCAGAGCCGCCGATGCAGCCAGCAGCGCGACCGTGCGCGTGGCGCCCCACCCGTACTGGGGTGCTTGGGAGACCGCGTCGACCAGCACCACCAGTCCGCTCGTGCCGGCGATCGCGCCGAGCGCGTCAAAGCGCCGGCGCGCCATGGCGAGGCGACTCTCAGGGACGAACCTCGGTGTCAGCGCCAGCGCGGCAGCGCCAATCGGAACGTTCAGATAGAAGATGTACTGCCATCCGGCATACCGGGTGAGGATCCCCCCGGCGATCAGCCCGACCGTCGCACCGCCGGCGCCGAGCCCGCCCCAGATCCCGAGCGCCTTGTTGCGCTCAGCGCCCTCTTCGAACATGTTCATCACGATCGACAAAGCGGCGGGCAGCATGATCGCGGCACCTACTCCCTGAACGGCTCTCGTGGCGATCAGAACCGTCTCACTCGTCGCGAGCGCGCACCCGAGGGACGCCGTCGTGAAGACGGCAAGCCCGGACATCAGGACGCGGCGACGGCCGAGCAGATCGGCAGCACGACCGCCCAGCAACAGAAAGCCGCCGAATGTGAGCGCGTACGCGGTCGCCACCCACTGCAGGTTGGTCTGGGTGAAATGCAGATCGCGGCCGATCGTGGGCAGCGAGACGTTGACGATCGTCAGGTCGATGACCGTCATGAAGTACGCGACGGCCAACAGCGCGAACGCCTGCCAGCGGTTGATGGTTGGTGAGGTGGCGGTCATCGGAGCTTCTCCTTCTTCGCTAGGTCGTGTTGTCCGGCGCTCGATGAGACACGGCCGTCGCGGAGAACTGACCGATGACTTTCGGGCCCCGCCGGTGTCCCCGGGATGGGCTCTCGAGGCCGCCGCGCGTGTTTGGGGCGCGACGTGGGCGCACGCGTGGGGCCGCGGCGTCGTTACGTGTACGCTTGGTCTCGGCGCGACCGACGAGTTTCCTCCGCGGGCGGTGTCCTTAGTAGCGATGTCAACTACGGGCAACTTTCCGCGAGCGAGGGGCGATGATGGTTCGAGCGGTGGCCACACGAGGGCGGCGTGGTGAGCGACAGCACGCTGGCGGACGCCCGCGCGGGCGACGAGCAGGCGTTTCGCGAGCTCACCGACCCCTACCGTCGGGAGCTGCAGCTGCACTGCTATCGGATCCTCGGGTCGGTGCAGGACGCCGAGGACCTTCTGCAGGAGACTCTCTTGGCGGCGTGGCGCGGACTTGACCAGTTCCAGGAGCGCGCATCGCTTCGCGCCTGGCTGTACCGGATCGCGACCAACCGCTCCCTGAACGCGCTGCGCGAGCGGCGCCGGCGCCCGGGCGAGTCTCCAGTCGTTCGCTCGCGAGCTTCCCCGAGCCGACTCGCCGCTCCGAGCCGCTGTGGCTGGAGCCCTATCCCGACGTCCTGCTCGAGGAGCTCCCCGATAGCTCTCCGGGGCCGGAGGCTCGGTACGAGACCAGGAGGCTCTGCGCTGGCGTTCGTGGCAGGACTTCAGCAGCTGGCGCCGCAGCAGCGGGCCGTGCTCGTGCTTCGCGACGTGCTCGGCTTTCGAGCGGCGGAGGTGGCGGAGATGCTCGAGACCAGCGAGACCGCTGTCAACAGCGCGCTACAACGCGCGCGCGCAGCGCTTGAATCTCGGCGCGGAGCCGACCGTGAGCGCGCACCACTGCCGCGATCGACGTGGAGCGTGAGCTTCTCGACGTTTCGCCGACGCGTTCGAAAGCGCCGACATCGACCGCGTCGTGGCGTTGCTGACCGACGACGCCTGGATGACGATGCCCCCAGAGCCCCTCGAGTACCAGGGACACGCCGCGATTGCCGGCTTCTACCTGCATCAGACGTGGTGGGAGCCCGGCAGGGTGCGCCTCGTGGCGACTCGCGCGAACGACCAGCCCGCGTTCGGCTACTACCTCCGCGACCCGCACGCCCAGGTCACCCGCGCACACGGGCTGCTCGTGCTCACGCTCGACGGCGAGCGCGTCTGCGCCCTGACGCGCTTCGCAGACAACGGGCTGCTCGCACGCTTCGGGCTACCGCGAACGCTGCCGGATTAGGCTCGGTCTGGAGTCGCTGACCCGCGCTCAGCTAGCCAGCGACCACAGGTCAACGTGTTCGTCTGCCAGGCGAGCGGGAGCCGGTCGAGCTCGCTGCGCCACGAGGCGCGCGCACGCCGCCATCTCCGAGTCGCGGTCCAGCTCGGGGTCGCCGCCGCGGTCGAGGCCGACGGCCGCCAGCAGCGACCCGCCTTGCAGGTAGAAGCCGACGAGCTTCCGTTCCTGCAAGCTCCCACGCACGACGAACTGGTCCCATGTCGTGGCGTGGCCAACGTACTCGAGCTTGTGCTCGTACTGGTCGGACCAGAAGCTGTGGATGTACGCGTATGGGTCGATGGAGCCGAGCATCGACCTGGCCGCCGCGCGCCCCTGCTTCTCCGCGTTGTTGTAGTGCTCCACGCGAACGCGGCCGAACACCGGGTGCAGGTGGTTGGCGACATCGCCGGCGGCGTAGATGTCGGGTGCGCTCGCGCGACAGCGCTCGTCGACGAGCACGCCGTTGGAGACCGCGAGCGGCGAGCCTGTGAACGTCGGCAGCTCGGGCTCGACGCCGATGCCCGCTACCGCGAAGTCGCACGCGATGCGCTTGCCGCCGGCGGTCACGGCCGCCTGCAGCCGCCCGTTCCCTTCGAACGCGACGACGCGATCCTCGGCGCACAGCTCCACGCCGTTCGCTCGGTGGATGGCCGCGAACGCCGTGCCGACCTCGGCGCCCAGGACCCTTTCCAGCGGCGACTTCTCGGGAAAGACCGCGGTCACGTGAACCCCGAGTTGGGTCAGGGAGGCGGCGACCTCGCAGCCGATGAAGCTCATGCCGGCGATCACCGCGCGCCGATCGGCGACGGCCTCCTGCTTGATCGCGTCGCACTCGGCGAGCGTCCGCAGTTGGTGGATGCCGTCCAGGTCGGCCCCGGGGACGTCGAGCCGCCGGTTGCGGGCGCCGGTCGCGATCAGCAGCTTCCGGTAGTCGAGCCGTTCTCCGGAATCGAGTGTCACCGTATGGCCGGCGGCGTCGACGGCGCCGACGTTCGACCCGCTGAGCCGCTCCACAGCATGCTCCTCATACCAGTCCGCCGGCTTGACATACCAGCCGGTGAGGCCTTCCTCCGAGCGCAGGTACGTCTTCGACAGCGGTGGCCGGCCGAATGGGACCCCCGGCTCGCGGCCGATCAGCACCACCCGGCCGCGAAAGCCCTCTTCGCGCAGCGTCACCGCCGCGTTTCCGCCGGCCAGGCCGCCGCCGAGGATCACGATCGGCGGACCCTCGCCGGTCACGGGCATCGCTCACACCGCCGATCGCTCCGTGCGCGCCTAGGCATTTGAGAACAGGGGGATGTTCGCGCCGCTGGCGGGCGCGAGGCGGCTGTCGAGCACAGCGACGATCAGCTCCGCGACGTCGCCCGGTGTCAGACCGGGGCGAAGCTCGGGATTGGCGCGCCGCAGCATCTCGGTGTCGACGGCACCCGGACTTATGCAGATCGCGCTGATCCCGTGCGCCCTGCCCTCGACCGCGATCGCCTCGGTAAGACCTATGACGCCGTACTTGGAGACGTTGTATGCGGCAAGGCCCGGGAACTTCTCGGTCGCGTACACGCCTGAGAGCGACGCGATGTTGACGATCCGTCCTTCGCCCGCGGCGCGCATCCCGACGTACGCTGCGCGGCAACACAGGAACGAGCCGGTCAGGTTGACCGCGAGCGTGCGCTGCCAGACCTCCAGCGTCGTCTCGGCAAATGGCGCGGGCGTCAGCACGCCTGCGGCGCAGACCAGCGCAGCAGGCGTGCCGGCCGCCGCGGCGGTGGCAAACAGCCGCTCGACATCGGCGACCTCGCTGACGTCGCTCGCCACGACGGTCGCCTCACCGCCCCCGTCGCGCACACGTGTGGCGACCACGTCGAGCGCCTCGCGGTCGCGCGCGGCCAGGACGACGTGCGCGCCCGCGGCCGCGATCGCTTCCGCCGTGGCCGCGCCGATCCCGCGGCTGGCACCGGTCACGACCGCCAGCCTGCCCGCCAGCCAATGCCTCGGCTCAGCCACCGATCGCCACCCCGATCCCAGCACGGGCGAGCTGCGCGTAGAGCTGTTCATGTGCGTCGAGGCTCAGCTCGAGGTCGAGGTGACGCTCGGCATGCTCGCGGCAGCTCGAGCGCGACAGCCCGGCTGCGCGCGCCACGGCGTCGGCTGCCGCGTCGGTGTCGTCCGGTGCGACCAGCAAGCCCGTCACGCCGTCGATGATGACCTCGCTCAGGGCGCCGCGCCTGAACGCGACGACGGGGGTGCCACACGCCTGCGCCTCGGCGGCGACCATCCCGAACGGCTCATCCCACCTGGCGGGGCAGAGCACGACGGCCGCGCGGGCGATCGCCTCCCAGAGAGTCGTCCGCGGAACGCCCGCTCGAACGCACACGCCTGGATCGGCCCGTCGCGGGTCGATCCGCTCCCGTGTGTAGTGCGGGTCATAGCTGTCGCCGTAGAGATCGATGCGAATGCGCGCCGCCTGTGCGATCTCGATCGCCTCGGCGGCGCCCTTCTCGGGGCTCAACCTGCCGGCGAACACGGCGGTCTCCCCGGCCGCCGGCGACCAGGCGATCGAGCTCGTGGGGATCAGCGGCGGCAGGATCGCGTCCACCGGAACGACCCGGCGCCAGGACTCCGCGTGGAACGCCGACACGCCCGCGACCGTCGGGCGCGGGCCGCGTCGGGCCGCCTGACGAAGGGCTTCGGCCACGGCCGTGTCGGGCGGCAGGTGAAGCGTGTGCAGCACCGGCGCGCGCACTGCGCTCGCGAGCGTGACCGCGGGCGCATCGAAGGCGTGGTTGTGGACGACGTCGTACGCCTCGCGGCGCACCGCGCGGTAGACGGCCGCGAACGCCCGCTCCGCCGCGCCCGACTCGCGAGCCGCCGCCCCGTCAGACGCGCGATACAGGGTCGCCTGCAGGGCCCGGTGGTCGACCCCGGTGTCGATCACCTGCACGCCGCGCACCTGCGAGCCCGAAGCGGCGTACAGGTGAACATCGTGGCCTCGATCGACGAGGCCGCGCGCCAGATCGGATACGAACGCCTGCGATCCGCCGCGCTGGGGCTCGCGGATCGCGCTGACGAGCGGAGCGACGAGCGCGAGCTTCATCGCGCGATCACCTTGTAGGCGAGGTCGCGCGGCGGGTTGATCCCCAGCAAGTCATAGGGAACTAGGCGCGTCCCCAGGCGCCGGACGTCCCCGACGGCGCGCGGATGGAAGATCTCGACCAGCTCGACGGCCTCCTCGTGGCTCGCGAACTCCAAGAACATCTCTCCGTCGAAGCGCACGTAGCGGTAGCCATGCGCGGCCAGCCAGCGCAGGTTGTTCGGCCAGACGATCACGACGCGCCCGCCGCGCCTGCACGCCCGCTCCATCTCGGCCAGCCCGGCCTCGCCGCCGTGTCCTGGCGCTGGCGTGAGCGCCGAGCAGGCGACCACCACGTCTGCAAAATCGTCGCTCACGGGCAGCTCATCGAAGAAGCCACCGCTGACGCTGGCCAACCCGGTGTCGGCGGCCTGCGCGAGCTTGCGCTCGAGGATCTCACGCAACGGCGCTGCCGGCTCGATCGCGACCGTCTCGCGTGCGCGACCCACCAGATCGAGCGTCAAGCGGCCCGTGCCGGCAGCCACCTCGACGATCCGCTCGACGTTCTCCGGCAGCCAATCGATCACGCCCGGGTGGAGCCGCTCGGCGCTCACGAGCCGGTCATAGAGCTCCGGCTCGAGCCGGTACAGCAGCTCCCAGGCCAGGGTGACGTCGGTCCGCGGGTCACCGGCGCCGCCGGCCAGGAACCGTCTCGCCTCCTCATGGGTGAGCACGGCGAGATCCGCGGCTGTGTAGCGCGATCGCAGCTCGCGCGCATGCCGCTGGGACGTCTCAGTCGCGATCACGGACTTCGGCCCAGTTCTTGTCGGTCTCCCACAGTCGCAGGGAGCGCAGCGCGCCCTCTGGGAGCTCTGAGCAGACCCGCTCCCAGAACGCCGCCGCCAGGTTCTCGGCGGTCGGGATGACACCGTCGAGCCACTCGACGTCCGTGTTGAGGTTGCGGTGATCCACGTCGTCGACGATCGCGCGGCAGATGACGTCCGACAGCTGCTTCAGGTCCAGCACGAAGCCCGTCGCGCGATCGATCTCGCCGGCGACCACGACCTCGAGCACGTAGTTGTGCCCGTGCAGGTTCGCGCACTTGCCGAACATACGCCGGTTCTCCTCATCGGACAGGCCCGGGTCACGCAGCTCGTGCGCCGCGTTGAACGACTCACGACGGCTGATGAGCACGGTCCTCGAGCGGGAGCTCGCATCTCCGCGGGCTGCGGCCGCGGCTGCGTCGCCTGGATCGTGGTCAGCCACCCTGACCCTCCTAACTCCTCGCTGGGCCTGATACCGGGCATCGACGATATCGCTCCGGTCATGCTTGATGCTTCTGTTCGATCGATGCGACGTCAGCTCGTGCTGTTGAGGAAGGCCTCGACGTCGGCGGCGAACTCCGTTGCGTGCTGGAAGAGGAAGCCGTGTGCGGAGTCGGGGTAGATCTTGACTTTGGCTTGCGGAATCAGGCCCGCGAGGAGGTAGGAGTAGCGCGGCAGGATCATCGGGTCGCTGTCGCCGTTGGCGATGAAGACCGGACAGTCGATCGCGCTGACCCGCTGCAGGAGCGCGTGGTTGGGCTCGCCCCACGAGCACACTGCGTCGTATTGCGCCAGCCGGGTCGCCCACGTCGTCTCGACATCGCGGTCCTCGGTTCGGGCGCCATAGATGCGCTGCAGTGACTGCTTGCCGGCCGCTTGACTCGCGGCAGAGGGCGCGAAGAACACGGAGAGGACGCCCGCGGCGGCTGGTTGCGGGATGCCTACGCCGTCCATCACCTCCTTCGCCCAGCCGTGCATGCCATCCGCGCCCTGGGGCGCGGAGGACGCCAGCACGAGGCGTCGCACCAGCGCCGGCCGCGTCAGCGTGACGTCCTGAGCCACGAAGCTCCCGATCGAGAAGCCGAGGACGTCGACTTCAGCGAGCTGCATGGCGTCGAGAAACGCGATGGTGCCCCGCGCCATATCGGCAATGGTGTGGTCCGTTTGCCCGGTCGAGCCGCCCACGCCAACGTAGTCGAACGTGACGACCCTGCGGTTCTCCGCGAGCGCGTCGATGAGCGCGGAGTCCCAGTTCTCGAGGTTTCCCCGGAAGTGCTGGAAGAGCACCAGCGGCACCTCGCTGCTGCCGACGTCGCGGTACGCGAAGGTCGTCCCGTTTGCCGCCTCGATTCGACGGTTCTCGGCGTTGACGGAGCTGTCGACTACGGTGTTTGCGCTCATGGGTTCACGACAGCGGCCGCCGTCTACTGGACCGCACTGGCTGCTTCGCGGATCACGTCGAGCACGAAGCCTGGGTTGGAGAGCATGGGGACATGGCTGCTGTCAACTGCGTGGGTGCTAGCGCCCATGCGGTCCGCGACGAAACGCTCCAGCTCGGGATTGACCGTGCGGTCGTTGTTGGCCACGATGTACCAGCTCGGCTTCGACCTCCAGGCGGTGCCCGCGACCTTTTCGTTGAACAGGTCGACGGCCGGCACGCCTTGGGTCGACCAGACGAGCTTCTGCTCCTCCTCGGACAGGTCTCCCGCGAAGCAGTCGATGCCGTCCGGGAGCAGCCAGATGCGCCCGTCTGCGATCTCGATGTGGGCAAAGACATCGGTGGTGGGGAACTTTTCTTGCTGGCTCTGTGACGTCTCGTCCTCGTCCGGGGCGAGTGCGGAGATGTAGACGAGACCGGCAACGCGCTCGTCGGTTCCCGCGGCGGTGATGACGGTCCCGCCGTAGGAGTGCCCGACGAGGATGGCCGGGCTGCTGACTTTGCCCAGCGCGCGTTTGACCGCTGCGACATCGCCCGCGACCGTGTCGAGGCTGTTCTGGGTGGACACCACTTCGTGCCCCTCTGCCTGGAGCGTGGGGATCAGCTTGCTGTAACACGACCCGTCGGCCCATAGGCCGTGGGCGAAGACGATGCTCGGCTTATTCTGCGGAGACATGCTCATCCTTTCGGTAGTACCTGTGCAATCGAGCAGGAGCCTGACTCATCGCGTCTGCCTTCTCTTGAGTCGTGCGACTGCTTCTCGCAGCCTGATCAGGCGGCCGCGGTCGAGGAGAGCAGGGTCATCGGCACCTCGACGCGGAGCGCCTCCAAGAGCGCGGCGAGCTTTCGGTCGAGCTCGACCCCGACCACTGAGACCTGGGGGATGCCGAAGCTGGCGAACTGCGTGCTCGGCTGATCGACGGTGAACCACGCGCATTCGTGTGCGTCTTCCCATATGGCGGTGCGCAGCGGCGCGTAGAGCATGGCGCGGGGATCGTGGCGAAACATCTGCTCAGCGATCGTGACATTGCCCATGAGGTAGGCGATGCAGTCGTTCTCGTCGCCCGCGAGCTGCATCACGCCATGGACGTCGTTGCGCCAGTAGATGAGGAATCCGTGCGGGGCCCACTCCGCGTGCGCATCGATCACGTCGGCCCAGCTCGCGCCGCGCTCCACGAGCCCGGCGATCTTCTCGAACGGATTCGCAGGCACCGCCTGCTCGTAGAGACGCTGGAACTCACGGACGCCTGGCACCTCGACGTTCAGGCGTCTGACGGTGTGAGTCTCATGGCTCGTTGCCACCCACGCAGCGTAGGTCTGACCGGCTGGCATTCGCTTGAGTCACGCGACTGCTTACGCCTATCCTCGGCAGATGATCGTCTCGAGCGCGCCGGATGCGACCACCGGGCTGGTCGGGCGCGAGGAGGAGGTTGCGCGAGTCGACGCGCTTCTGGACCGCGTCCGCGACAGCGGCGGAGCGCTGGTGATCCGCGGGGAGCCCGGGATCGGAAAGTCGGCGCTGCTGGACTGCGCTCGCGGTCGCGCGAGCTCGTTGGGTGCTCGTATGCTCACGACCGTCGGCGTCGAGTCCGAGTCCGAGCTCGCCTTTGCGGGCCTGCACCAGCTGCTCGAGCCGATCGGCAATCGGATCGAGAGACTTCCGGACCCGCAGCGACAGGCGCTCGACGCGGCATTCGGCGTGGCCGACCTGGTCGAGGCGGATCCGTTCCGTGTCGCCCTCGCCGCCTACCGGCTCGTTTCCGACGCAGCGGACTCGAGCCCATTGCTGTTGATCGCGGACGACGCGCACTGGCTCGACCGCTCGAGCCTTGACGTACTGAGTTTCATCGCGCGGCGACTGGAGGATGAGCCGGTGGTGTTCATCGCCGGCCTTCGTAACGGGTTCTCGACAGTGCTCGAGGAGGCTGGGTTGCCGATCCTCCAGGTGGGACGCCTGTCCGCGTCCGACTCCGAGAAGTTGCTCGACCGCGTCGCGTCGGACCTATCACCGCACGCGCGCGGACGCGTGCTCGCCGAGGCCGCCGGCAATCCGCTCGGGCTCGTGGAGCTTGCGCGGGCGATACCGGAGGCTGGCGACCCCGTCGAGCTGCTGTCGCTGACGCCGGCGGCGCTGACCGCGCGCCTGGAGCGGGCGTTCGGGGCGCGCCTGGACGGGCTTGGCGAGGACACGCGCCTGGTTTTGCTTGCCGCCGCGCTCGACGGCAGAGCCTCGATCGCGGAGCTCCTGTCGGCTGCCACGCGCGTCTGTGGGCATGAGGTTGCGCTTGCTGCTCTGGATGGCGCCGCCGAACGTGGCCTCGCGCAGGCGCACGGATCCGAGGTGCGCTTTCAGCATCCCCTGATCCGATCGGCGGTGCAGAGCACGGCGCCCCCGGCGCGGCGGCTCGCGACGTACGCAGCGTTGGCGGAGGTCGTGCGCGATCCGGAGCGCCGGCTGTGGCACCGCGCCGCTTGCGCGGTGGGACCTGACGAGGAAGTCGCGTCGGAACTGGAGGAGCGGGCGCAGATCGCGCGTAGGCGCGGCGCGGTCATGGTCGCCGCGGCCGCACTCGAGCGCGCCGCCACGCTCACCGCCGATCCGCGCCAGAAGGGAGAACGGCTGGTGCGGGCAGCGGAGCTCGTGTACGACCTCGGGCGCGTCGAGGTCGTCAGCCGTCTTCTGAGTGAGGCGGAGTCACTCGAGCTGGGTCCGCTCGAGGCCGCCCGCATGGCCTGGTTGCAGCAGATGATCAGTGGTGAGGTGTGGTTCGAGAAGGGCGCCGCCAAGACGTTCGTCACGATCGCGCAACAGCTACTCGCCGGCGGCGATCCGGATGCGGCGTTGCGGTCGCTGGTGCCGATCGCGCACCGCTGCTGGTGGACGCGGTCCCGTACCCGGACGCGGCAGTACATCGTCGATGCGGCCGAAGGCATCGGCTTTCCGGATGAGGACCCACGACTGCTTGCCGTCGTCGCACTCGCCAATCCGGAAGTTACGGCTCCGTCGGTGCGGCGCCAGGTCGCGCGCTTGCGCCCGCAGGAGATAACCGATCCGGTCGCGACGATGTATGTGGGCATCGCCGCCGAGAAGGCGGGCGACTTCACGGTGGGCTCGCGTTTGCTCGCGCGGGCGGTCGAGCGGCTGCGCGAACAGAGCAGGCTCGGCATCCTCACGCAGGCGCTCGTCCACTACGCATGGGCCGCAGCCTATGCGGGTGACTGGGAAGCGGCCGAGCGAGCGGGTGCCGAGGCGGCGACCCTCGCGCGCGAAACTCGCCAGCCTCAGTACGGACTCACCGGCCAGCTCGTAGGCGCGCTGGCCGCAGCACTGCGCGGTAGCGAAACCGGCCTCGATGCGATGCTCGCCGGGCCGGAGCAGGCGCTGACGGCGATGAAGGGCGGCCCGCTGCTCGCCCCCGCGCACCTTGCCCGGGGCGCAGCAGCGCTCAGCGAGGGACGTCACGACGACGCATTCCGCGCGCTCTGGCCGGTGTTCGACGAGGACGACCCGGCGTATCACCGCTTCATGCGCTGGCCGGCCGTGCTTGACCTCGTCGAGGCCGGCGCTCGCGGTGAGCACACCACTCACGTCACGAAGGTCACCGGCGAGCTCGAGCAGATCGCGAGGCGCAGCGACGCCCCGATCTTGCGCGCCGGCCTGGCCTGCGCGCGACCGCTGCTGAGCGACGACGATCACGCCGAGGCGCACTTCGTGGCGGCGCTCGGCGAAGCGTCGCAGGGCTACCCGTTCCTGCGTGCGCGGACCCTGTTCTCGTTCGGCCGCTGGCTGCGTCGGCAGCGCAGAAGCGCAGACTCGCGTGCACCTCTACGCGACGCGATCGGCCTGTTCGACGCTCTCGGCGCGATGGGTTGGAGTGAACGCGCGCGCCAAGAGCTGCGAGCCACCGGCGAGAGGATCGGGCCGCGCACGCCGGACGCCCGCGACCGGCTCACCGCCCAGGAGCTGCAGATCGCACAGCTCGCGGCAGCGGGCCTATCGAATCGCGAGATCGGCGAGCGTCTGTTCCTATCCCACCGCACGATCGGATCGCACCTGTACCGGATCTTTCCCAAGCTCGGGATCACTGCCAGGTCGCACCTGCCCGCGGCCCTCGAGCCACGGCGCGAGGAAACAGGCGGTTGACCGAAGCAGCGCCGTCGCAGCGATGACGTCCTAGATTCCGCTCATGGCGTTCGAAGCTCGCGCGAATGGGTTGCTGGAGCGTTACTTCCCGGCGAGTTCGCTGCGGGCGAGCGCGGCGATGTCGGCTCCTGTGTTGGCGTGTCCGTTGATGCCCCAGCCGCCCTCGGGCGCCTCGGTGATCAGCACCCATGTGCGCTCGGTGAGCGTCGGATCGCCGGCTGCTGCGGCGACGATGTCGGTCAGCTCTCGGACCACGCCAAGCTGCTTGTCGCGATCGAGCACGCCGACCGGCGTGAGCACCTGCACCCGAACGTAGTTGCTGTCCCCGGCGGCGTTGGACAGCGAGTCGCCCGGGAGCTCGTGGATGAACGCGGCTGTGTTGTTCGAGAACAGCGCGATCGGTGGGACCTGCTCCCAGCGCATCACAGCGTTCGCGAGATCCTGGGCCAGCGTGTGCTTGTCGCTGAAAGTTCCCGTCACGGAGTAGACGTCGATCATCGGCATGGGGGGTTCTCCAATCGTCGATTGTGGAGCAATTGCTCCAGAGCGTACCAGAGTGTCCACTCCACTATCATCGCCGTGTGCCGCGTCCCGATCGCCATCGCGCCCAGCTCATCGCCGCGACCGGGCGCCTGCTCCGCCGCCAGGGGTACTCGGGCACGAGCGTGAGCGACTTTCTGCAGGCCGCCGGCACCGCGAACGGCTCGCTCTACCACCACTTTCCAGGCGGTAAGGAGGAACTGGCGCGCGCGGCGATCGACGCGGCGGCGGAGCAGATCGAGGACGCGCTACGCCACGCATTCGACACGACCGACGACGTAGTGCTGGCTGCGCAGCGGTCGATCGACGGCATGATCGCCACGTTCGAGGTCGACCCGCGGGACGGTTGCCCGGTTGCGCCGACCGCGATTGACGCCGCCGGCATCAGCGAACCGCTGCGCCTCGCCGCGGCCGCCGCGTTCGCGCGCTGGTCGGACGTGTTCGAGCGCGCGCTGCGGCGCACCCGCGACGCCGACACCGCCGCCGCGCAAGCGCGCGTGCTGCTCAGCGCGATCGAGGGCGCGCTGCTACTTGACCGCACCGCGCACGGGACCGCTCACCTGCGAGCCCTACGAGATGCGGTGCCGGCGTTGCTTGCCTGAATACCCCTCGCCACGCGAGTTGCAGGCTGCTTGACGCATAATGCGTCCGATGGAGCACGACGACGGGATCGGCGCCCTTCTCGCGGACATTCCGCAGAGCGCAAACGCGCTCGGCCAACCAGCGGCCCCGGTCACGCTCGAGTACTTCGGTGACCTGGAGTGCCCTTTCTGCAAGGAGTTCTCGCTCGGGGTGCTGCCTTCGATCATCGAGCGGTGGGTACGGTCGGGCAAGCTGCGGATCGAGTACCGCGCGTTGCAGACGGCGACGCAGGAGCCCGAGGTGTTCGTGGCCCAGCAGGTCGCCGCGCTGGCCGCCGGTCGGCAGGCAAGGGCCTGGCACTTCATCGAGACCTTCTACGCCGAGCAGGGGGAGGAGGGCTCGGGCTATGTCACCGACACGTACCTCGAGGGCATAGCCGGACAGATCCCGGGCCTGGACCTCGAGCAGTGGGCCGACGACCTCGGCGACTCAGAGCTCATCGAGGAGATCTCCAGCGACGAGCAGGCAGCAGAGAGCGCTGGCCTCAACGGAACGCCGTCGTTCCTGATCGGCGCGACCGGAGGCGCGATGACGAAGCTCTCGGCAACCGATTCGCCCTCGTTCGACGCGGCCATCGAAGCTCGCTTGCAGACGTAGGCCGCCGAGACGCTCCCACACCCGCCTCTGCGGTGCGGCCCATCGGTGCTCATGCCTCGCCCCGGCCAGGCCCGGGCGCCCCGAGGTGACTGCTGCGTGCGCCGGGATCGGGTTCGAGGAACTCCAGAGCAAGCGTTGACCAGGCGAAGCTCTCCGCTCCCATCCCGCGCGCGTCGTGCGGGTCGTAGAATTCGCGCAGGCCGCTTTTCAGGACGGCGCTCTGGATTCCCTGTGCAAGGCTGGCGGCCTCGTCGGAGTATCCGAGGCGCACGAGCCCGAGCCATATGAGCCACGCGCTGTTGATCCACATCGGCCCACGCCAGTAGCGGCGCAGCCCTCCGAAGTGCTCGCGCACCGAGAAGCTCGGCTCGTCGGTGGCGACCGACGGCGGAGCGAAGGTGGTCCAGAAACGCGTCGTGAGCAGGTGCTCCTCCACCAGCCTCCTGCCGATCGCGTCGGGCAGATCGGGGAGCGCCAGCGGAGCGAGCGCGCTCCACGTCAGTGGGATCCGCTCCTCCGTCGCGGGCCACGCCTCGGGCAGGAACAGGCCGGTGCGCTCGTCGTAGAGGCGATCGATCAGCGCGGTGGTCACGGACGGTCGGCCCATCGCGAGCTGGGACAGGCCGTAGAGCACGTTGGTCATCACCTCGCACACGATCGGCCCACCGGCCTCTCGTATGGCTTGGATGCGAAAGCCGAGCTCGCGGTTGCGATGCACGAGCTCCACGAACCCCGGTAGCCCCTGGGCGCGATGCCGCCAGATCGGGTCGAACTGCGGAGACGCGTCGAGCCCGGACTCGTCGGGTTGCAGCAGCCACAGCAGGCCGTCGCCGTCGAGGTCGCGCTCGCGTTGGAGGTACTCGTGATGCGCGACGATCGCCGGCTCACGCGCGGGGTCGCCGACGGTCGCGGCCCATGCCCACGCCAGCATCGGCGGCTGGATCGTCGAGGTCGTGAAGTCCGTCTCCTCGATGACGTTGTAGAAGAGGCGACGCGCGCCGCTGACCGGTCGCTCCCAGAAGATCGTGTGCCCGATGAAGCCATCGTCTCTGGCGGCGGCGAGCAGGCTCTCGAGCTCGAGTCGTGAGCGCTGGACATCGAATCGACGCCAGACGATCGCGCTGAAGCAGGAGTCCCAGTACCACTGCCACGTGTAGCGATCGGGGCTCGGTCGCGTGTAGGCGTACGCGAGGCCGTTGCGCTCGCCGGATGCCCAGTTTGCCGCCAGGGTTTCCTCACACAGGGCGCGGACTCGCGAGACGGGCGCGAGCGTCTCTGCGCCGGGCACCTCAGAGCGCGCGGGGTCGCCGATCGCGTCGTTCACGGCTCGGCAGTCTCCCTCATTGGGTCGCTGCGCGAGTCGTCTGCGTCGCTCGCGGGCATCGCGCCGAACTGACGCCGCAGGACCGCGTAGGAGATCCCGCCGCCGGCCAGCGGCACCAGCAGTGCGATCGCCTGATGCAGCAGCACGGCGGCGATCGCGGGATTGTGGTCGACGCCGTAGAGGACGAGCACCGCGGCGATCCCGCCGACCGTGCCGGCCGCCGCGGGCAGGGGGATCGATCCGCCGAGCGCACCGATGATGTAGGCCATGACGACCACCGCGAAACCGGGGACCGGACGGGCGTGAATCGCGAAGAAGGCGCTCCAGAGAACGAGCACGTCGAACACGAGGTACGCCAGCACCCCGAACACGGCCACGAAGCTCCCTCGATGGAACAGGAGCCGCTTCGTGTCCCCGACGGCATCGGAGAGCGTCGTGATCGCGGCCGCGATCTTCGCGTGCTTCCTCGGATCGCGCTTGGCAGCGGTCGATAGGCGGGGGAGGGCCAGCGCAACAGTGGCGACCGCAGCAGCGACCAGCGCGGCCGGCAGGATCGTCAGCAGCGGGTCGCTCTCGCCCGCTAGGACTCCGCTCGCGAGGGCGAGGCCGAAGACGATCACGGCGAGCGCATCGACCGCCGTGTTCAGAAAGCTGAGGTTGAACTGGCGCTCGGCGATCTGCTTGGTCGGCATGCCGAAGCGATGCAGGATCCAGGAGCCCACACCCATTCCGCCCCACGAGCCACCTGGGACGAGCGTGCCGCTCCCGAGTTGCGCCCACGCGACTCGCGTGTCGACCCGCTCACCGCGCCCGTCGCGACCGAGCAGGTCTTCCGGGTCGAGGATCGCGCGCCAGGCGAGGACGAAGCCGATCTCCGAGAGCAGCTCGAGACCCAGCGCCCCGAGCGCCCACTGCCAGCGAACGTGCTCGAGGCTGCTCAGCGCATGCGTCAGCGTGGGGACCAGCTTCAGCACCAGGTAGGCGACGAGCACATAGCCGACCAGCCTCGCGGTCGATCTCCCCAGGTGACGCCTGGCGTCGCGCAGCGCGAGATGAATATGGGCCGCATGTATGCGGCCGCGCGGGTGGGAGGCGGGCCCAGCCCCAGCCGCGTTATCCACCGTCACCCAAGCCCACGGGATGCGTGCCAGAGCCCCACCGGATACATCCTATGTTCGGCGGGGCAATCGCGAGAGAGGAACGGTCGTACCCTCTCTGAGACGAGCTTGACGCGCTCACTCGCGCGTCGCCGATGCGGCGATATCGTGATCCAGGCGTTCGACGGGAGGTGCGAGCGGTACATGCGCGCGATGCTGATGACGGCGGTGGGTGGGCCGGAGGTCTTCCAGCTTGCTGAGCTGCCAGAGCCCGAGATCGCCGCGGAGCACGACGTTCGGGTGCGCCTGCGGGCGGCCGGGATCAACCCGGTCGATTACAAGCTGCGCTCAGGCGGGACGATCGGGGGATCGCTGCCCGCGATCCTCGGCTGGGACGGAGCCGGGGTCGTCGAGGCCGTCGGACCGGCGGTCACGCGGGTGCGAGCGGGCGATGAGGTCTATTTCTGCGACGGCGGCTTCGGGCCGACGCCCGGCACCTACGCGGAGCTCAAGGTCATCGACGAGCGCTATCTCGCACACAAGCCGAAGCGGCTGTCGTTCGTCGAGGCGGCGGCCGCGCCGCTTGTCACGATCACCGCCTGGGAGGCGCTGCGCGAGCGCGCCCGCGTCGGCGAGGGCCAGCTCGCGCTGGTGCAGGCGGGCGCCGGCGGCGTCGGGCACATGTCCGTGCAGATCGCTCGCCTCGCGGGGGCGCGGGTCGCCACGACCGTCACGCCGGGGGCCAAGGCCGAGCTCGCGGCCTCGCTCGGCGCCGAGCTGTGCATCGACTATCGACACGAGGACGTGGGGGAGAGGCTGCGCGCCTGGACGGTAGCCGACGGCGCCGACGTGGTCCACGACACCGTCGGCGGCAAGACGTTCACGGCGTGCTTCTCGCTTGTGCGCCCCTACGGCGACCTCGTCTCGAACGTCGAGAGCCCGTGGGAGCCGGAGGCGATCACGGCGATGCACGATCGCAACCTGCGGGTCTCCTTTGCGTGGATGCCCGCCCCATCGGTGTTCGGCTGGCCGGAGCACCGCGAGCGCCAGCGGCGGATTCTCGAGCGGTCGGCCGTTCACTTCGACGCCGGCGAGCTGCGGGTGGCGGTCGGTGCGACGTTTCCCCTGGAGGGGGTCGCGGACGCGCATCGCGCGCTCGAAGCCGGCCAGGTTCTCGGGAAGGCCGTCCTCGCGTTCGATTGAGCTGCGCTGCGCCGCGAGAGCCCTATTCGTCCTGACCGTGCGCGCGGGCTAACGACCACGTCTTGCCCCGCCGATGCGAAGGGATGGCGACCATGACCCCCGGCGCGTCTCAGCTCTCGGCGGGGGCGCCAGACCAGGCAAAGCAACGATCCGCGCCTGCGCTCCGTCGCCCTCGTCTTGTGATCGCGGACGACGACCCTGTGGTTCAGTGCATATTGCGCGCGTCGCTCGATCTCGATTTCGAGGTGGTGGGTCTGGCCGGCGACGGCGAAGAGGCGATCGAGCTCGTGAAGAGCAATCAGCCCGACGCCGCTCTCGTCGATCTGGTCATGCCGAGAGGTGGCGGCCTGCGTGCCGTCCGTGGAATTCTCGAGGTTTCTCCGCTTACCGCTGTCGTGGTGATATCTGGCCAAAGGCTCCGGGGGACGGCCCGTCAGCTGATGAACCTGGGAACGATCGCCTACTGCCGGAAGGGCATCGACCCGCGTCGTCTTGCAAGCTCGCTTCGCGAGTCGATCGAGCTACACACAGCTGCCAGGCGCGAGTCGGCATGGACGATGCTTGCGTGGCACTGCGTCGCGATCGACCATCGCGCTCGTGGCGAGGTCGTCAAGCACAACCCGCAGTAGCGATCCCGTCCGAGTTGGCCAACAGCTCCCAGAGATCCTCCGCAGCGGCTGGGCGCGCGTAGTGATAGCCCTGGACTTCATCGCACTCGTATTCAACGAGGATTCTTGCAGCGTCCGCATCCTCGACGCCCTCGGCGACGACCGTCAGGCCGAGGTTGTGGGCGAGTTCGATCGTCGAGCGCACGATGATCGCGTCGTCGCTGACGGATGCGAGGTTCATGACGAACGACTCGATCGATCTTGATCTCCTCCACGGGCAGGCGCTGCAGATAGGCCAGCGAGGAGTATCCGGTCGCCGAAGTCGTCGATCGACAGCTTCTGTCCCATGCGCGTGCAGACGGCTCAGGACGGCCGGGGCGGCATCGCCGATCAGCGCGCTCTCGGTGAGCTCGAGCGTCAGCCGGCCGGGCGCGGTGCCCCAGAGCTGGGTCAGCTCGGCCACGGTTTCGGGGAGCGTGCTCGCTCGCCGCAGGCTGCGGGCGGAGACGTTGACGGCCATCGTCAGGTCGAAGCCCTCGTCGCGCCAGATCCGCTGCTGGCGCAAGAGCCGCGTTGAGCACCCATCGCGTCACCGGCGCGATCAGCTGCGTGCGTTCGACCTCGGGCATGAAGCTCGCTGGTGACAGCAGCCCCTGGCTTGGGTGGTGCCAGCGGACCAGCGCCTCGACGCCCGTGATCCTGCCGCGTCGCGAGGTCGATCTTGGGCTGGTAGTGAAGGACCAGCTCGTCGCGGCTGACACAGCGACGCAGGTCGACTGAAGCAGTGCCAGACGATCGGCGGTGTTGCGTCTCCTGTCCCGCGTCGAACACCGCGTGGCCGTGCCTGCGATCGCTTGGCCGCGTACATCGCCAGATCGGCTCGATGGAGCAGTTCGGCGCGTCGTGGTGCCGTGCTCGGGAAACAGGGCGATGCCGATGCTCGGCGACACGTGCATGGTCTCGCCGTTGATCACGAACGCCTGCTCGCATGCCTGCTGGATCTTCAACGCGACGGCCGCCGCCGCCGGCAGGTCGCGTCGCCTCGGCTGGCAGGATCGCGAACTCGTCCCCGCCGAGTCGGGCAACGGTGTCGCCCTCGCGCAGGGCTTCGACGAGGCGTTCCGCCGACCTGCTTGAGCAGCGTGTCGCCGCGATCGTGTCCGAGCGTGTCGTTGACCTGCTTGAAGCCGTCGAGATCCATCACCAGCACGGCGCGCGGCTCGTCTGGCGCGCTTGGCGGACGCGAGCGCCCGAGCCACGCAGATCGCCGAACAGGGTGCGATTGGCGAGGCCGGTGAGACCGTCGTGGAGCGCCAGGTGCTCGAGCGCCTCGGTGTGGGCCTGCGCTCGGAGATGTCACGCACGCAGACGAGCGTGAACGTGCGCTCGCCGTGCTGCATCTCGCCGCGCTCCAGCTCCACGGGAAGGTGGAGCCGTCCTGGCGGCAACCGACGCGTCTCGGTCGACCGGTTCGGCGGTACTCCTTCGCGCAGGGTCCGCACGGCGTCAGAGCCCGGCAGCTCATCGCGGCGCTCGGGCGCGATCATGAACGCGAACGGATGCCCGACCGGCTCGCCTGCGTGGTAGCCAAACAGCGGCCGACCGAGCGGTTGATCGGTTCGATCACGCCCGCCTCGTCGAGGATGAAGATCGCCATCCGCCACGTTGTCGAGCACCGCCTGGGTGCGAACCTCGCTGTCGCGCAGCGCCGCATTGAGGGTCGTGATCGACTCGAGCGAGCGCTGCAGCTCCTGGGACTGCACGAACAGGTCGACGAAGGCCGTGACCTTGGCCCGCAGCACGTTCGGGCAGGATCGGCGTGAAGATGAAGTCGACGGCGCCGCTGGCATAGGCGCTCGGCGCCTCGGCCTCGTCACCTCCCATGGGCGGTGACGAAGATGATCGGCGTGCGTGCGCCGCGGATCTGCTCGCCGGCTGAGCTTGGCTGTCTCGTAGCCGTCGAGGGTCGGCATGCGCACATCCATCAGGATCAGCGCGAATGTCTGGCGCTCGAGCGCACGCAGCGCGGCGCGTCCCGAGTCGGCCTCGACCACGGCGTAGCCCAGCGGCGCGAGCATCGCCCGGATCGCCACGCGCTTGACCGGGTTGTCATCGACGACCAGGATCGCCGGGTCGGGCGCAACGGCGGGGACGGCAAGGGACACGGCGCTCATTGCGCGAGGTCTGCCGGCGGTTCGCGCGCCGGGCCGGCGGGCAGCCACTCGCCGAGAACGCGAAGGAGGTCCGCCGGTATCGACGGGCTTGGGCACGTAGCCGAGGCGCCCGCGTCGATGCAGCGCTGGCGCTCCCCCGCCTCAGCCTTTGCCGTGACCGCGATGATCGGAAGGTCCTTGCGCCTGACGCGCAGCTTGCGCATCGCCCGCATCGTCTCGTAGCCATCCATGACCGGCATCATGATGTCCATCAGCACGAGGTCGACGTCGGAGACCTGCTCGCAGCAGCGCGATCGCCTCCTGACCGCTCTCGGCGGAGACCATCTCGACGTGGACCCGCTCGAGCAGCGCGGTCAGCGCGAAGATGTTGCGGAAGTCGTCGTCGACGACCAGGACCTTCATGCCCGCCAGCGGCTTCCGGCGCTATGCGCGAGTGGGGCCATCGGCTGCAGGGCTCGAGCACCGCGACGCCCGCTGCCCTGACGTGGCCGTTGGCCGCGCGGAGACGAAAGCACGCTTGCGACCACGGGGATGGCGGCGTCTGCGCCCCCGTTGCCCGAATCGGCGAGCAGCCCGTTTGCGCCCGCGCCGTTGTGTGCGAGCGGGCGTGCTCGCGCGCAGCGTGGGCTGCGGCGCTGCGGCGCTCGCCGCACCCTGATCGCGCGCGTCGTTGTGTGCGTCCAGGGTGCCCGGGAGATAGACGGTGAAGGTGCTGCCCTCACCGGAGTGCTGCTGAGCGGCGATCTCGCCGCCGAGCAGCCGTACGAGTTCGCGGCTGATCGACAGGCCCAGCCCGGTGCCGCCGTACTGGCGGGCGGTCGTGCCGTCGGCCTGGGCGAACGCCTCGAAGATGCGATGCTGCTGGTCGCTGCGTGATGCCGATGCCGGTGTCGCTGATGCTGAAGGCGAGCACCGAATCCGCTCCGGCGAGCCCGCCATGCTCCGTGCTCCAGCCGCTCTCGGCGGGGCCGACACGCAACGCTTACGCCGCCGCGCTCGGTGAACTTGAAGGCGTTGGCGAGCAGGTTCTTGAGCATCTGGCGCAGGCGGCCGGCATCCGTGCGATCATCGCGGGATGCTCGGGCGCGAGCTCGACGGAGAAGGACAGGCCCTGCTTTCTCGGCCACGGGGTCGAATTCCCGCTCGATCGTGCGCCTTGACAGCTCGTTCAGCTGCACGACCTCGCGATGTCGAGCGTCACGGTTCCCGACTCGACCTTCGCGAGGTCGAGGATGTCGTTGAGCAAGCTGCAGCAGGTCGGTGCCGGAGGAGCGGATCACGCTCGCGTACTCAACCTGGTGCTCGGTCAGGTTCTGCTCGGGGTTGTCTTCGAGCTCGCTCCGCGAGGATCAACAGGCTGTTGAGCGGGGTGCGCAGCTCGTGGGACATGTTGGCGATGAACTCCGACTTGTATCTGCGAGGAGACAGCCAGCTGCTCGGCCTTCTCCTCCACCAGTCGCTTGGCGAGCTCGACCTCCTGGTTCTTGCGCTCCACCTCGATGTTCTGCTCCGCCAGGCGACTTGCCTGGCTTCCGAGATCCTCGTTGGACGCTGCGCAGCTCCTCCTGCCGCGAGCGCAGCTCCTGGCCTGCGACTGGGACTGCTTGAGCAGGTTCTCGGTGAGCGTGTTGGCCTCGATCGTGTTGAGCACCAGGCCGATGCTCTCAGTGAGCTGGTCGAGGAACGCCTGGTGGGTCGGGCTGAACGGCGTGAAGGAGGCCAGCTCGACGACGGCGCGCACCGATCCCTCGAACAGGATCGGCAAGACGATGATGTTCAGCGGAGTGGCCTCGCCGAGCCCCGAGTTGATCCTGACGTAGTCGCCCGGGACGTCGGTGAGCAGGATTCGCTCCTTCTCCTTGGCGCACTGACCCGACCAGTCCCTTCGCCGAGCCGGAACTGGCTCGCGAGATGCTTTCGCTCCTTGTAGCCGTAGCCGGCCTGATACCTCAGCACCGGCTCGCCGCCGTCCTCGAGGCTTGCGAGCGTGTAGAAGACGGCGTGCTGCGCCGAGACCAGCGGTGCCAGCTCGGACAGGATCATGTTCGAGACGGTGGCCAGGTCACGCTGGCCCTGCAGCATGCGGGTGAAGCGCTCCAGGTTCGTCTTCAGCCAGTCCTGCTCGGTGTTCTGCCGCGTCGTCTCTCGCAGGTTGCGGATCATCTCGTTGAGCTTGTCCTTCAGCACGGCCACCTCGCCGCTCGCCTCGCACGCCGACCTGCCGCGTGAGGTCGCCCTCGGTCACCGCGGTGGCCACGTCGGCGATCGCCCGCACCTGGTTGGTCAGGTTGGCCGCGAGCTGGTTGACGTTGTCGGTGAGGTCCTTCCAGACCCCGGCGACCTCCTCCGACTGGGCCTGGCCGCCGAGCTTGCCCTCGACGCCGACCTCGCGGGCGACCCGCGTCACCTCGCGGGCGAAGCGGTTGAGCTGGTCGACCATCGCGTTGACCGTGTTCTTCAGCTCCAGGAACTCGCCCTTGACGTCGGCGGAGATCTTCTTGCTCAGGTCGCCGTTGGCCACCGCCGTGGTGACCTCGGCGATGTTGCGCACCTGCCCGGTGAGGTTGCCCGCCATCAGGTTGACGTTGTCGGTCAGGTCCTTCCAGACGCCGCCGACCTCGATCGTCACCGCGGCGGCCTGACCGAGCTTGCCCTCGGTGCCGACCTCGCGGGCCACGCGGGTCACCTCCGAGACGAAGCCGTTGAGCTGGTCGACCATCGCGTTGATGGTGTTCTTGAGCTCGAGCATCTCGCCGTGGACGTCGGCCGAGATCTTCTTGCTCAGATCGCCGTCGGCGACCGCGCCGATCACGCGCTGCATCTCGCTGGTGGGGCGTACGAGGTCCTCGATCAGGCTGTTGACCGACTCGATCGTCCCGGACCAGACCCGGTCGGACCCGCGCAATGCGACTCGCTGAGAGAGCTTGCCCTCTTTGCCCACGACCCGGCTCACGCGCGCCAGCTCGTCCTCGAGCGTCTGGTTCGCCGCGATCACCTCGTTGAGAGTGTCCGCGATCTTGCCCGCGACACCCGTCCAATCAAGCGGCATGCGAGCGTTGAAGTCACCGCTCTTGAACTCTGAGAGGACGGTCAACAGCACCGCCTCGTCGAGTCGATCGGCAGGACGCCGCGGATCCCCGAGCGAGGCTGCATCCTCGATCTGCTGACGAGGTGGCGCCATCGCGGGACTCTCATCGAACGCCATTTTCTGACTCCTTCACGGCTCGGAAATTGGGTGGCTGCTTCCAGACCGTTGGCAACCAGAAAACATATCGGCACACCGGCACCGTCGAAAATGGCTCGTCCCGATCCAATACGAGGGTCGAAACGGGCCAAGGGGGGGTGCAGGAGAACCAGGCTCGCCAGAAGTACTCGTCGCAGCTGAACCGCGCGGGCAGCGCGAACCGCGCGCTCCCTCAACGCGGACCGACTACCGACATCGGTCCAACAGCCGGCACCAATGCCGCTCTTGGTGGTATGTTGTTGGTTGGAAGAGGCTCCCGGATGGGTGCGCGTCTACCGCAAGACCGGGCACTGCGTGGCTGAGCATTCACGGCGTATAACGGTGGTTCTCATCGACGATGAGGAGCTCGTTCGTGGCGCGGTCGCCCAAGCGCTGTCCGCTGAAGGGCTCGAGTTGGTGGGTGAGGCCACGAACGCGCCGGACGCGGTGAAGATGGTCGTCGACCTAAGGCCCGATGTCGTGGTCATCGACATCAAACTCGAGGGAAGCGAAGGCGTTGCGACGATCGAGACGCTGGGTCTGCTCGCCCCCGCGTCGCGCGTGCTGATCCTCACGCGGACGGAGCAGAACAGAGTGGTGGAGGCGATCGTCGCGGGTGCCTACGGCTACATCCTCAAGACCGCCCGCCCCGACGCGATCATCGCCGCGGTCAAGGCGACGGCCGCCGGAGAATCGGTGATCTCATCGCAGATCGCCGGCAAGCTGCTACACCGCATCCGCGACCTGGGCATCCCGATCGCGAGCGACAGCGGCAGCACCGCGAACGCGATCCGCGCCGCCCTGACGCCTCGCGAGCTCGAAATCTTCACCAGGCTGGCGAGTGGCGCAAGCAATCACGACATCGCGCACGAGCTCGGGCTCAGCACCAACACGATTTCAAACCACATCGCGAGCATCCTCGCGAAGCTTCACCTCGAAAATCGCATCCAGCTGGCGGTCCAGGCCGTTCGCAGCGGCATCTCGTGAGCGCAGGCGCGGAGTGCAGCGAAAGCTCAGACCGGCTCGACGCGCGCGTTTGCACGGGCGCTGATCGAGTCGCGCAACGACTGTGCGAGAAGGTCGCGCTCGACGCCCTTGCGTTGATAGCTCATCGCCCCGGCAAGGATCAGCTCACGAACGGCCGCGTCTGACTCATCGCCCGAGAGCACGACGATCGCCGTGTCGGGGGCTGCGTCGAGGATCCCCTGGACCGCCCTCAGGCCGCCGCCCTCGGGCATATCGACATCGACGATGGCCGCGTCAGGCCGACTCTCCATTGCCAGCTCGATCGCCTCGCCGCTGTCGCGCGCCACGCCGACCACGTCGAACTCGGCGCCAAGCAACATGCTCAGGCTCGACCGGACAACCGGATCGTCGTCGGCGATGATCAACTGCGGACGAGAATTGGTGTGGGCATCGGAAATCATCGGTTGGTCCTCTCCAGGAGGGTCGGCTTATGGGTTATGTATCCCCCGTTCATCGGTCTCGCACCGCGGCTACTTGAGCGCGCCTGCTCGGCGGGCCGCTCCAGCGATCGCGCGCCACCATGCGCGCGATCGGCGAGCCGCTCAGATCAGCTGCTGGCGAAGCGCGTCGCTGACCGCGACCGCGGCCACACGCAGCTCCTCCACCTGGCCCTGAGTGACCTCGGCGTCTCCCCGCCTGCACCCGCGTTCCAGAGCCTCGCAGGAGCTGCGCAGGACGCTTGCGCCCAGGCTTGCGCCGCTGCCCTTGAGCATGTGCGCGACGCGACGGATCTCCATGCGGTCGCCGCACCCGACCGCCTGCACGAGATCGGCGACGCATTTCTCGCGTTGCACATCGAACATGTCGACCAGCTGCCCGCGCATCTCCGATGTCAGCGTGTCGCGGAGCTGGCGGATCGTCGTCTGGTCGAGCAGCGGGTGCTGAGACATCGGGATCTCAGGTCCTATCGTCGCATCTGCTCCGTAGGGTGAGGCGCGGCGGCAGCTGCGATCGCTGGACCGCGGTGGAGGCCACACAGCGGTCCGTTTCCTGCGGCCGACGGCCCGAGCGATACCACTAGCCGAATGGCAGCTTTTCGGTGAAAGGGCTCATCCAGCGCTCGGGGGGTGACGAGCGGAGAGGCAGGTCTCGAGTCACCGTGCCTCCGCCAGTCCGCCCAGCCCATGCCAGCGCCGACCCAGAGTCGGCTGACGTCGCGATCGCCAAAGACGGTGTGGGCGTTGAGCGGTTCTTCGATCTCTCGCTCGATCTGATGGGCATCTCAAACGCCGCGGGACATTTCGTCCAGATCAATCCGGCGTTCGAGCGCGCACTCGGCTATTCGCTCGCCGAGTTCAGTGGGCGACCATTCATCGACTTCGTCCACCCGGAGGACGTCGAGAGCACCAAGGATCGCTTCGCCAAGATCGCGGCCGGTTCGGGCGTGGTCGGGTTCGAGAATCGCTATCGCTGCAAGGACGGTTCCTACAGATGGCTGCTGTGGAGCGCCACGGGCATGTGCGACGGCCTCACCTACGCGGTTGCGCGCGACATCACCGATCGCAAGCAGATGGACGAAGAGCTGCGCGTGAGCTTGGAGCAGGCGGTGGAGGCGTCCCGCCAGAAGTGGGCGTTCCTGGCAAGCATGAGCCACGAGCTGCGCACGCCGCTGAACGGGCTCATCGGGCTGATCCAGCTTCTGCGCGACACCGCGCTGGACGCGACCCAGGTCAGCTACGTCGACGCTCAGGAGAGCTCCGCGGAGGCGCTGATGGGTGTCGTCGGCAACGTGCTGCACTTCTCCGAGCTGGAGGCCGGCGGCCTGGGTCTCGAGCGCAGCGAGTTCGAGCTGCGCCCCGTGGTGGTGGAAGCTTGCCAACTGCACGCTCATCTAGCACGCGCCAAGGGCCTCAGGATCACCTTTGAGGTCGACGCCGCGGTGCCCTTCAGGGTCGGCGGTGACCGGGCGCGACTACGCCAAGTCCTGCTCAACCTCGTCTCAAATGCCGTGAAGTTCACGGCCTCCGGTGAGGTTGTGGTCAAAGTCGCTGGCGACGGCGACAGCCACCTGCGCTTCTCGGTATCGGATACGGGGATCGGAATCGCGGGGGACCGGGCGTCCACGCTGTTCGGCGAGCTTGCGCAGTCCGGTCAATCGCCAAGCCGACAGGACGACGGGAGCGGCCTCGGACTTGCCATCTCGAGACGACTCGTCGAGCTCATGGACGGCCAGATCGGCGTCCAGCCGCGTGCGGGCGGTGGCAGCGTGTTCTGGTTCTCTGCTGAACTGCCGCCCGTGGGCGGAGTGACTTCGCTGCCAGTGCCGCGAGACCCAGACCCCTCGATGGGTCCCATGCCGATCAACGAGTGCCTGTCGGTCCTGCTCGCCGAGGATAACGTAATCAACTGCATTGTCGCCGAGGCGCTCCTCACGAAGCTGGGGATGGAGACGATGGTTGCGCACAACGGTCGCGAGGCGGTGGACCTGGCGGGCGCTCATCGCTACGACGCGATCTTGATGGACTGCATGATGCCCGAGCTCGACGGATTGCAGGCGACCCGGCAGATCCGCGCTGCCGAGGGCGCACGACGAGTGCCGATCATCGCGATGACGGCACTCGCTATGCCCGGCGATCGCGAGGCCTGCCTGGCGGCCGGCATGGACGACTACGTGTGCAAGCCGGTTCGCCTGCCGGCCCTCGAAGCGGCGATCCGCCGCGCGACTTCTCGCGAACCCTCGCCATAGGCGAAGCCGTCGACAAGCAACGATATAGACGCTAGTATAATTAGCACTATGGTGGAGGTCAAGCTCGATCGCGGCGATCAGACGGCGCTGCACGACCAGGTCGCGGCTCAGATCCGCCGCGCGATCGCCGACGGCGAGGCGCGGCCGGGGGAGAGGCTCCCGCCCGCCAAGGACCTCGCTGCGGTGATGGGCGTGAACACCAACACCGTCCTGCGAGCGCTGCGCTCGCTGCGCGACGAAGGCCTGCTCGAGTTTCGTCGCGGCCTCGGCATCCGCGTCACCGGCACGCCCGAGCGCGGCGCGGTGGTGGCCCGCGCGCGAGACCTCGTCGCGTTCGCGCGCGAACAGGGCTACCAGCCCGAGGAGCTCGTGACGATCATCCAGGGGCTTCGCTGAACGATGCCAGCGCTGCTCGCCGGTGAGGATCGCCATGACACTTCGCGCCCGCCGGCTGGCGGACCGCCGGACGGGCTGCAACAGGGAGTCATCGAAGAGGCAAAGCGCCGTCGGCGCACGCGTCGTGCCCGGCTCGGCATGTTCGTCCTGCTGGCGCTGGTCGGAATCGGAGCGCTCGCGTGGCTGTTCTCCGGGGGCGGCGCGCCGGCCGCTCCCACACGCCCCGAGCGCTCGCATCGCGGGCCGGCCGGCAGCCGCCGAGCGCTCGCCGCCGGCGGATTCGGCATTCGCCTGTCACCTGCTCTCGACGGTGGACAGTACGGATGGTGCGTGGGCGTAAGCGAACCTGGGTTCAGCGGGATCGCCGGCGGCGGCTGCTCCACCACGCCGACCGCGTCGGTGCCGCTCTCGATGGTCCTCACGAGCGCCGACGGGCGGACACACAAAGCGTCGATCGTGGTGCTCACGACGCCGCGGGTCGCCGCGGTGCTCTTCGACGGCGATCGCCGGGCGGCCACGGCCGAGCTCCCGGGGCTGCCCTACGGCCTGCGCGCCGCGCGGATAGTCGTTCCCTTCGCCGGCCGGCGCTCCGCCGGGGGGAGGCTCCTCTTTGCGGCCTCAGCCGAACCGTCGCTCACGCCGCTCGACCGTGCTGGTAAGCCGATCGCCAGCGCGCCGGTGCGACCGGGTGGCCAGGAGCCGCCGCTTTCCGCTCGCGGGCCGTGCGCGCTGACAGTGCGAGGCGTGCCCGGGCTGGCGGCCAGGTGGAGCCACGTCGCCAGCGAGATCGCGCCGTACCCCGGCGTCCTCGTGGGCCGGGCGTTCTTCTCGTGCATCGACACCGAGTACTACCTGCACGGGTGGCCGCTCGATGTGGCCATCCTGCTCGACGCAGAACGTCCGGGCAGATCCCCGGCCGCGATCCCCGGCCTGTCGCCGGTGCCGGGCGAGCCCCGATATGTGAACGGCCCGGGCGACTTCAAAGGCGAGCTCACCGCCACCCGACGTGGCAACGCGTGGCTCGTCGTGGCGGGCGGCAGCGGTCTCTCTCAGCGCCTCGAGGTCCTGTCGCACCTCGAGGCGACCGTCAAGCTCTCAGCGCCGCAAGCATCCGCGAACGGGTCTTGGCGCTATGGGGCCAGGCGCTCGATCAGCCAGTCCGCGCCGTCGTGACGCAGGTATCGCAGCCGATCGTGCAGGCGATCCTGGCGTTGCTGCCAGAACTCGACGGTCTCCGCGACGAGGCGAAAGCCACCCCAGTCGCTCGGCAGCGGCAGCTCGCCGCCTCGATGGCGCTGCTCCAGCTCGGCGACTCGACGCTTGAGCGCCTCGCGGCTGTCGATGATCTGGCTCTGCGGGGAGGCCAGCGCGCTGAGCTGGCTGGCGCGCGGGCGCTCGCGCACGTAGGCGGCCGACTCCTCGGCGCTCGTGTGCGCGACCGGCCCCTCGATCCTCACCTGCCGGCCCAGGATGTCCCAGTGGAAGAGCAGCGCCGCACGGGGGTTCGCCGCGAGCTCCAGGCCCTTGCGACTGGTGTAACCCGAGTAGAACACGAAGCCGTGCTCGTCGAAGCCCTTCACGAGCACCATCCTCACCGACGGCGCGCCGTCGCTCGACGCCGTCGCGAGGGCCGCGGCCTCGGGCATGCGCACGCCGGCCGCTCCCGCCTCCGCGAACCAGGCAGCGAACTGGCGCAGCGGATCGGGGTCGACGTCCTGCTCGCGCAGCGGTCTCGAGTGGTCGGCCACGAGGCGCATTGTGACCGCGATCGAGACCGGGCGCACACGGGGCCGTATGGTTGCGCGGTGGCAAGCGATCGTATGAGCGTGGTGCTGAGGGCGATGGCCGACGCTGGCTCCGGCGGGTCCTCCTCGATGATCGACCGAGTCTGCGCGGCGGCCGTCGAGCTGCTGTCGCTGAGCGGGGCGGGGCTGTCGCTGATGGTGGACGGCCAGCTGCGCGGCACCGCGGGCGTTTGCGAGGAGGGGATAGCCGTTGTGCAGGAGCTCCAGCTCACGCTGGGCGAGGGCCCGTGCGTCGATGCCTGGCGGAGCATGGAGCCCGTGCTGGAGGCGGACCTGGCCGATCCGGCACGGGGGCGTTGGCCGGCGTTCGCCCACGCCGGCGTGCAGGCCGGCGTGCGGGCGGTGTTCGCCTTCCCGCTGCAGCTGGGAGCCGTCGGGCTCGGCGTGCTCGCGCTCTACCGCGATCGCCCGGCGCCCCTCGGCGACGAGGAGCTGGCGCTTGGACTGGTCCTGGCCGAAGTCGCGACCCAGACGATTCTCGGCCTGCAGGCAGGGGCTCCCGCCGAGCAGCTGCACGTGCTGCTGGCCGACGAGCCGGCGCACTGGGCCGAGATCCACCAGGCGACGGGCATGGTCTCCGCTCAGCTCGCGGTGTCGCTGGACGAGGCGTTCGTGCGCCTGCGGTCACACGCGTTTGCCAACGATCGCGCGCTGCGCGAGGTGGCGGGGGACATCGTCGCCCGTCGCCTGCGCCTTGCCGCGCCGGCGTGACGTATGCAGCGGCGCCGGGATGCGCGTAATAATGTCGCATTGATTCGAATAGGGGGGAGGATCGGGACAGGGGGCAGCTAAAGCATGACGCGAGAAGAAAGAATTGTGGCAACCTTCGTCGAGCTGGCCGACACGATGGTCGAGCCGTTCGATGTGATCGAGTTCCTGCACCGCCTGGTGGAGCGCAGCATGGAGCTGATGGACTGCGCCGAGGTGGGACTGCTGCTCGCGAACGCCGCCGGCAGCCTGCAGGTCATGGCATCCTCGAGCGAGCGCTCCGAGGCGCTCGAGCTGTTGCAATCCCGCAACGAGGAGGGCCCTTGCTTCGAGTGCTACCGCGGCTCGCGGCTGGTGTTCGGCGAGGACCTCGCCGCGGAAGCCGATCGCTGGCCGACGTTCGCGGCCGCCGCGGTGCAGAACGGGATCAAATCGGTGCACGCGATTCCAATGCGAGTCCATGGGCGCACGATCGGCGCGCTCAACCTCTTCCGCGCCGAGCCCGGCCGGCTCGCCGAGCGCGACGTGCCGCTCGGGCAGGGGATGGCTGACATCGCCGCCGTCGCCCTGATCCAGGAGCGCGCCATGCGTGAGACGCGCGGCGTCGTACAGCAGCTTCAGGGCGCTCTGAACAGCCGGGTCCTGATCGAGCAGGCCAAGGGCGTGCTCGCCGAGCGCGGCCAGGTCAGCGTGGACGCCGCGTTCGTCAGCATGCGCCGCTACGCGCGAGCACACAACAATCAGCTCAGCGACGTTGCGCGCGATGTGATCGACGGCCGTCTGGGCGCGGCTGCGCTCGCCGAGCTCTCGCCCGGCGCCGCCTCGCGAGCACGACCCTGACGGGCGGGCGTCGGCGGGCGCTTTGCGCCAGCCGACGGGTTCCTCCACTAACTGAGAAATTCCAACCATTGACTTGTGGCAGACCTCACACGGTGCTACGCTGACGGCGCGTCGCTCCAGACCCTGGTGGCGTTCTCGAGTAGAGGAACCCGTCTGGAGGCACCATGAGACGCAGGCAAGCTCGCCGTTCCGGTCCGCAAAGGGCGCCCGTGATGCCCGAGGAGGAAGACCGCAAGATCGCGGGCCTGGAACAGACGCGCTCCGACGCCGAGCAGAGCAGCGCCGATCTCGATCAGATCCTGGCCGACTCCGACCAGACCGGCTCAGAACACGATCAGATCTCATCCGACCGCGATCAGGCGGCGGCAGACATCGACCAGGCTGCAAGCGACGGAGAGCATCTCGAGCGCGACGAGCTTGCCTATGAGCGGACCCGCCGGATGCGCGCCGACAGCACGCTCGAACGCCATACGGCGAGCCGGGCGCGTGCCGGCAGCTCGGTCGCGCGCGACCGGATCGCCGAGCAACGCGACCGTCTGTCGGCCGCGCGCGACCTGACGAGCGCCGCGCGCGAGGAGATCGCGGCCGCCATCGACGCCGAGACCGAGCGCCTCGAGCGCGCGCATCGCGCGCAGGAGGGACCGCTGGACGGCCGTGGGGCCGAGCTCCAGGCGGTCAGGGAGCGCCGACGGGCCGCGCAGTCGCGGGCGCGCGCCGCGCTCCAGCGCCGAGCAGCCGCGGAGGACCGCGAACACGCCGCGCGCGATCGGCAGTTCGCGGCGCTCGATCGCGCGGCCTACGCGCAAGAACTGGCCAGCGCCGCGACGGACGAGGTCACGGGCGCGCTACGACGCGGCGTGGGCCTGGCGGCGCTTCAACGAGAGATGGACCGCACGAAGCGCACGGGTGAGGAGCTGGTCGTCGCGTTCGTCGACGTCGATGGCCTGAAGGCGGTCAACGACGATCAAGGACATTCAGCGGGCGATGCGCTGCTGCGCACCGTCGCGCGGCTCATCAGCGATGAGTTCCGCTCCTACGATCTGATCCTCCGTTTCGGCGGCGACGAGTTCGTGTGCTCGTTCTCGGGCGACGGCCTGAATGAGATCGCCAAGCGCTTCGACCGCGTGGGTGCGCATCTCGATCAGGCGATTTCCGGAGCCAGCATCAGCATTGGCGTGAGCCAGCGACGGCCCGAGGACACGATCGAGACGCTGCTCGACCGGGCGGACACCACGATGATCGCCACGCGCCGTGAGTGCAGCAGACGCGTGCTCGAGATGGATCGGGCCGGGAGCGTGTCCGTGCCCGGTGAGGCCGAGCGACTGCACCGCGTGGGGGAATGATGGAACGCCTTCGCGCGCGGATCGGGCGACCGAGGGGCTCCGGACCCGCATGCGCGCGACGCGCGCGCGAGCAGGGGCGCGCACGACCCCGCTACCGACACCGTCGTTACCGGCAGCGCAGCGATCGGACGCGGTCGTTGGGTCTGTGGGGAACAGGCGGTGAGCGTCGCGCGACGCGACGGCAGGATCGATGAGCTTGACGTCCGACGGCCACTCCATCCGCCGTCGACGAGCGAGCGGCCACTCCACGCGCCGCTCACGCACGCAAACGTGAGCCCGCCCGTCCGGCATCCCCCGCCGGGCGGGCGGCTCGCGTGCGCGTCATGACGGCTCCCGACTGACGGGCGCCGGAGTCGCTTCGGCTGCGCCGCCGGCGTCGACGTATCTATTGTCTTCAGATGCGGCCAGCGCACCTCGGTTGGTGGGTCTTCTAGACATGGATGATCTGGGTCTACCCGAGCGCGCGGCTCTCGCGCTGATACGGGCGGTGCGCTGGTTCGGGCGCCTGCTCCAGGGACAGGTCGTCGAGCTCGTCGGCGGGCCGGCGCGGGCGCGCGTGATCGTGCTGTTCGCCTGCGTGCTCGCGCTCTCCAGCGCGCAGATCGCGACGGTCGGCGCGGTCGCGCCGCAGCTCGAGCGCTCGCTGCACATCGGCAACACGAAGATCGGCCTGCTCAACTCGGTCGCGCTGCTCGTCGGCGCGGTGGCCGTGCTCCCCGTGGGGCTGCTCGTCGACCGCGCGCGGCGGATCCCGCTGCTCGCGGCGAGCATCGTCCTGTGGAGCGTCGCGACGCTGCTCGCCGCCATCGCGCACTCCTACTCGACGCTGCTGCTCACGCGCGTCGGGCTCGGTGCCGTTGCCGCGACGGCGGGTCCCGCGATCGCATCGCTCACCGGCGACTACTTCCCCTCGCGCGAGCGCGGGCGCATCTACGGCTACATCCTCAGCGGCGAGATCGCCGGCACCGCCGTCGGCTTCATCGTCAGCGGCACGGTCGCCAGCGTGTTCTCCTGGCGCCTGGCCTTTGCGCTGCTCTCGCTCCCCGGCTTCTTCCTCGCCCGCGCGCTGTGGCGCACGGTGCCCGAGCCGCGGCGCGGCGGGCAGAGCCGCCTGCAGCCGGGACGCCCAGGACCTCGCCACCGCGCTCGCCGACGCCGATCGCGCCGCCGGGGCCGGGGCGGACGCGCCGGAGGCAGGGGAGCGCTCCGCGCCGGACCGCGATCTCGCGCACGAAGTCGCCAGCGCGCGGGGCTTCGTCCCGGATCCCGCGCTCGTGCTCGACCGCGATCCCAACGGGATGTCGCTCGCCGACGCGGTTCGCTACATCCTGCGCATCCCCACGAACGTCATGCTGATCATCGGCTCCTCGCTCGGGTACTTCTTCTTCGCCGGGCTGCAGACGTTCGCGGTCGTGTTCGTGCGCGGCCACTACCACGCCAGCCAGGCGACCGCCACGCTGGTGCTCGGCCTGCTCGTCCTCGGGGCGCTCGCCGGCACGCTCGTCAGCGGCCGCATCACCGATGCGCTCGTGCGCCGCGGCGGGCTCCAGGCGCGCGTGTGGGTTCCCGCGATCTGCTATCTGGGCGCCGCCGTGCTGCTGGTGCCCGGGCTGCTCAGCAGCCACCTCGGCACGGCCGTCTGGTTCGACGTCGGCGGCGCGGCGCTGATCTCGGCCGCCAACCCGCCGCTGGACGCCGCGCGCCTGGACATCATGCCCTCCGGACTGTGGGGGCGCGCCGAGAGCACCCGCACGTTCCTGCGCTCGCTCGCGCAGGCGCTCGCGCCGCTGCTCTTCGGCGCGATCGCCGACCTCGTGGCCGGGATTCTGCCCGCGCAGGCGCCGATCGGCACGCACACCCACGGGCTCGTCTCCGCCGCCACCGGCACCGGTCTGCAGGTCAGCTTCCTGATCCTGCTCAGCACGCTCGCCGCCGCCGGGGTGTTCCTGCTGCGCGCGCGCAACACCTATCCCACCGACGTCGCCACGGCCGGCGCGGCGTGGACCGCGCCCTCGCCCACGGCTCCTCCACCGAGCAAGGACGCGCGGGCGCCGTAGCCGCACGGATCGGACCGTCGTCCAGGGCTGTAACGGCGCGGTCGCGCACGGTGTATCTAGTGCATGGCACAGATGCTCAACGATCGGAATCCCGCCGAGCCCCAGCCGCCGGGTGACGAGCCGTCGGTCGACCTGGACAGCTTTCGCGAGCGCTCGCTGTCACGCGGCGTGAACCCCTTCATCTACTGGACGCTGCGGGCGATCCTCGTGCCGTTCTTCCTCGTCTACCTGCGGATGCAGCGCGTCGGGCGCGAGCACCTGCCGCGCAGCGGCCCGCTGCTGCTGGCGTCCAACCACCGCAGCTTCCTCGACCCGTTCGTGATCGGCACGCTCGTGCGCCGGCCCGTCTACTACATGGCCAAGCGCGAGCTGTTCGAAAAGCGCTGGCAGGCGTGGGTGCTGAACGCCCTCGGCGCCTTCCCCGTCGACCGCGGCGCGGGCGACCGCGACGCGATGGACACCGCCCGCGCGATCCTCGCGCGCGGCGACTGCGTGGTCGTGTTCCCCGAGGGCACGCGCATGCGCGGCGGGCCGCTCGGCGAGCCGCGCCGCGGCGTCGGGCGCCTGGCGCTCGAGACCGGCGCGCCGGTCGTGCCCGTCGCGGTCATCGGCAGCGACGCCGTGCGCAGGGGCTGGCGCATCCGTCCGCGCAAGGTCCGGCTGCGCGTCGGCGCGCCGTTGCGCTACCCCACCGTCGAGCGCTGCTCGCCCGCGCTTGCCGCCGCCGTGACCGAAAGGATCTGGGCGTGCGTGAGCCTGCAGTGGGAGTGGCTGGGCGGCGCCAAGGCGATCGCTCCGGAGCCCGCGCGGCGAGGCTCGCGCAGGCGAGATATCGCGTGCCGCCTGAGGCGGCTGGCGGGCTCGAACGCGGGGCGTGGGTAGGGTGCAATGAGTGAGCGAGCAAGCCAGCCAAAAGCCCAAGGCGCAGCTGGACGCGGAGTTCTCAGAGCTCTACCGGGCGCACCTGCGCGACGTGTACAGCTACGCCTACTATCGCGTCGGCGATCACCACGACGCCGAGGATCTGACCGAGCAGACGTTCCTGCAGGCATACCGCCACTTCGAGCGCGCGCAGCGCGAATCCGACGGACGGCCGCTGCGCCCGTGGCTGATCCGCATCGCGCACAACCTCGCCGCCAACCTCTATCGCGACCGCTCGCGCAAGCCCGTCTCGCCGATCGACGACACGACCACGCTGAGCGCCGTGCACACGACCGAGCAGCTGGTGGAGGGGCGCGACGAGCTCAGCCGCGTGCTCGACGGCGTGCAGAAGCTGCCCGACGACCGGCGCGAGGCGCTGATCATGCGCTTCGCCCTCGGCATGGACAACCGCGAGATCGCACGCGCGCTCGGGCGCTCCGATGGCGCCACCAAGGTGCTGATCCATCGCGCGATCAAGCAGCTCGAGGAGATCGTCCATGACTGAGGCCGCCCCCAACTTCGAGAGCCTGCTGCGCGAAGCGCTCGCGCCGGTCGAGCCGCCCGCGGACCTCGTCGAGCGCCTGGAGAGCACGCTCACGAGCATCACCGAGATGGCCGCCGACGAGCTCGAGGCGTGGGAGCTCTCGGCGATGCGCGACCCGCGCAACTGGGCGCGGCCGGCCGCCGCGCTCGTCGTCGGCACCGGCGCCGGCGCGGCGCTGGTGCTGCTGCGCGCACGGCGGCGCGCGGGCAGCTCGCCGGGCGGGCTGGACGGACTGCGCGACGCGGCCGAGCGTGCGATCGAGGACGTCGGACGCGAGGCGCGCAAGCTGCTTGGCGATCGCTGAGCGCGCCGGCTCGCCCGACCTCCGTTCGAGCTCGCCTCCGGATCGCGCCAGCGGCCCAGCTACGCTCTGATCCCGCACATGGCCACCTGCTACCGCCACCCCTCGCGCGAGACCGGCGTCTCCTGCTCCAACTGCGGGCGCCCGATCTGCCCCGACTGCATGACCACCACGCCGGTCGGGATGCGCTGCCCGGAGTGCGCGAAGCCAGCGCACGAAGGTCGTGCGCATGCGCGACATGCCGAAGATCCCGCAGGTCACCTACGCGCTGATCGTGATCAACGTGGCCGCGTTCCTCGCCGAGGGCAACATCTCCTTCAGCGGTCGGCCCACCAACAAGGTCTACGAAGAAGGCGCGCTGTTCGGCAGCATCCCCGGGTTTCCGCACCTGGGCGTTGCCCACGGGCAGTGGTGGCGGATCGTGACGAGCGGCTTCCTGCACGAGAACCTGCTGCACATCGGCTTCAACATGTACGTGCTGTACGTCCTCGGGTGCTGCTCGAGCCGGTGCTCGGGCGCGTCAAGTTCGGCGCGATCTACGGGGTCGCGCTGCTGACGGGCTCGCTCGGCGCGCTGCTCGTCACCCCACACTGCACCCACCGTCGGCGCCTCCGGCGCGGTGTTCGGGATCATGGGCGCGTTCGCCGTCGAGCTGCGCGCCCGTCAGCTGCCGCTGATGGGGGGCAGGATGGGCGGCATCGGCGGGCTGATCCTGATCAACCTGGTGATCAGCTTCACGATCCCCGGCATCTCCTGGGGCGGGCATGTCGGCGGGCTGATCGGCGGCGCGGTCGCCGCCCTGCTGATTCGCCTCGGCGATCGCATGCGTGCGCCCGCGCTCGCGCTCGCCGGATGCGGCGCGATCGCCGTCGCGGCCATCGCCGGCTCGATCGCGACCGCCAAGTCGAGCGAATCCGAAGCGCTCGCCGTGCCGATCACCCAGGAAGCTCCCTGAACATCCGCGCGAGCAGCTCCAGGCCGTCGATCAGCCGCGGCCCCGGCCGCGAGAAGTACGCCGACGCGTCGACCGCCACGATCCGCCGCGCGCCGACGGCGTCGAGCTCGCGCTTGTACGTCTCCGCCTCGGCCTGCGCGCGGCGCTCGTCGTAGCCGCACGGCATCACCACCACGACCTCTGGGCGCGCCGCCGCGACCTGGACCCACGAGACCGTCTGCGACGGTTCGCCGGGGAGGCCGAGCACGTCCTCGCCGCCGGCGAGCTCGATCAGCTGCGGCGTCCAGTGGCCGGCCACGAACACCGGGTCGAGCCACTCGAGCGCCGCCACCCGTGGCCGACGCTGCGCGCGCGCGGCGAGCCGGACGCGGTCGATGCGCGCGGTCGCCCGCTGTATGAGCTCCACGCCCTGCTCGCGCCGGTCGGTCGCCTGCGCCACCGTGCGCACGTCGCCTAGCGTCTCGCCAAGCGTCTTCGGATCGAGCGCGATCACCCGCGGCTTCGACGGCAGCGCCTTTGCGACCTTCGCCACCTCCTCGTAGGAGACGGCGCACACCGGGCACAACGCCTGCGTGACGATCAGCTCCGGCTCGAGCGCCGCGAGCGCGTCGCGGTCGAGCTCGTAGATCGCCTCGCCCGCCAGCGTGCGCTCGCGCACCGCCGCGTCGATCTCCGCCGCGCTCAGGCCGCCCGGCAGCACGTCGCGCGTCACCTGCTCGAGGTCGCGCGCCGCCGGCGGGAAGTCGCACTCGTGCGTAACCCCGACCACGTCGTCGCCCAGCCCAAGCGCGAACAGCAACTCGGTGGCGTGGGGGACGAGGCTCACGATCCGCATGCGCCGACTGTAGGGACAGCGCGCGCCCCGGTCCAGAGCGTCTAACCTCGCAGCCGATGAGCCTGCTCAGCGACACCGAGGTCGAGCACCGCCTGCGCGACGTGCCCGAATGGCACGCCGACGAGAAGAGCGGAGCGATCGTGCGCGAGCTCTCCTTCGCCAACTTCGCCGACGCGATCGCGTTCGTCAACCGCGTCGCCGAGGCCGCGGAGGGCGCCAACCACCACCCAGACATCGTGCTGCACGGCTGGAACAAGGTGCGCCTGACGCTCTCCACCCATTCGCTCGGCGGCCTCAGCGACGCCGACTTCCAGCTCGCCGCGCAGATCGACCGCCTTGCGTCAGGTCGCCCGGTGCGCTTGCTACCGTTGTGACGTCGAGCACCCGATGAACGACGACGAAGAACTTCCTCGAAGTAGCGTCGCCCCGGCGTCCCCGGCGTGAACGGCCTGAAGCTGATCCTGCGGCGCTGCTGATCGCCGTCAACGCGTTCTTCGTGATCGCCGAGTACGCGCTCGTGCGCTCGCGCCGCGCGCGGCTGGAAGTCATGCGCGAGGAAGGCGCCAAGGGCGCCGCGCTCGCGCTCAGGCAGCTCGCGAACGTCAACGAGTACATCTCCGCCGTGCAGATCGGCGTGACGATGACCTCGATCGGCGTCGGCGCGCTCGGCGAGCCGGCGCTCGCGTCGATCCTCAAGAGCGCACTCGGAAACACGCTCAGCCATGGCGTCGCCGTCGCGATCGCCGTGATCGTCGCCTTCGCGATCATCGCCTCCGCGCAGCTGATCGCCGGCGAGATGGTGCCGAAGTTCTACGCCATCGATCGCGCCGAGGCGGTCGCCCGGCGGGTCGCCAGGCCCCTGCGGATGTTCAGCGTCGTGTTCCGCCCGTTCATCCTCGCGCTGACCGCCGTCGCCGACCGCATCCTGCGGCTGCTCGGCGTCGACATGAGCGTCGAGCGCCGCGGCGGCTCCTCGGATGAGCTCAAGCTGCTGATCGCCGAGTCCCAGGAGGGCGGCCAGATCGACCAGGGCGAGGCGGGGATGCTCACCGGCGTCTTTCATCTGCACGAGCAGGAGGCGCGCCAGGTGATGACGCCGGCGCCAGCGGTCGTCACCGTCGATGCCTCCCAGGACGTCGAGACGGCGCTCGCGCTGTGCGTCTCGAGCGGCCACTCGCGCCTGCTCGTCACCGAAGAGGAAGACCGCGACCGCGTGCGCGGGCTCGTGCACGTCTCAGAGCTCGTCGGGCTGCTGATCGCGCAGGGACCGCACACGCCGCTGGAGCCCGTCGTCCACGACGCGCTGATCGTGCCCGAGACCAAGCCGCTGGACGACCTGCTCGCCGACCTGCAGCGCCAGCGCACGTCGATGGCCGTCGTCGTCGACGAGTACGGGCGCGTCGTCGGCGTCGTCACCGTCGAGGACATCATCGAGGAGGTCGTCGGCGAGATCGCCGATGAGACCGACCCCGCCGCCGGCGAGATCCGCCGGCTTGCCGACGGTGACTGGTACGTGCGCGGGCACGTCGCCGTCACCGACCTCGCCGACTACGGCCTGCACCTGCCAGCCGACAGCGACGCCTACAACTCGATCGGCGGGCTCGTGTTCGCCGAGCTCGGGCGCCTGCCCAAGCGCGGCGACACCGTCACCGCCAACGGCTACTCGATCCGCGTGGAGTCCGTGCGCGACAACCGCATCGAGGCGGTGCGCATCCGCGAGCGCCGGCGCGTGCCGCCCCGCGACGGCGGCGGGCGCGAGTCAGACGACTAGGCTGCGCGATCCGCCGCCCGCGACGCCAGCCACAGGGCGACCCCAATATCAATACGGGTCGTTAAACACGTCCGGCCCGCGGGGGGTAGCGGACCGGATCGTGCGCACTGGGAGGAGGCGGGTGTGCGATGCGACTTTGACGTCGCATGAACAAGTATCGCCACGTTGATGAACGACAGCTAAAAGTCGCCTGAGCGCAGATAAATCTTCGCGAAGCGCGCGTTTGGCGCCTGCGGCATTGTTTCTCAGCGGCCCGTGCGCGGCGTTCAGTACGCGTGGATCCCGCGCCCGCTCTTGCGTCCCAGCGCGCCTTCGGCGATCAGCTCGTGCACGCGCGCCGGCACCGGCTCGCCGATCGTCTCGCCGATCGCCTTCGACACGTCCAGCCCAACCAGGTCCAGCAATGCGAGGGGTCCCATCGGATGCCCCGCGCCGAGCTTCATGCACGTGTCGACGTCCGCCGGGTCCATGCCCGTCTCTTCGAGCAGGCGAACCGCGCTGAACAGATACGGAAACAAGCAGCCGGTTGACGACGAAGCCGGGCACGTCCGGGACCTCCACCGGGGTCTTCTCGAAGTCCTCGCACAGAGCCAGCGCGCGTGCGCGAGTGTCCGCGCTCGCCGCCGTCGGGAAGACCAGCTCGACCAGCTTCATCCTCGTCACCGGGTTGAACACGTGCAGCCCCACGAAGCGCTCCGGGCGCCCGCTCTCCTGCGCCAGGCGCTCGATCGACAGCGACGACGTCGTGCTCGCCAAGATCGCATCCGGGCCGAGGATCGCGTCCAGTTCGCTCAGCAACCCCGCCTTCACGTCGTGGTCCTCGACCACCGCCTCCACCACGAACGTCGCCTCCGCGAGCTCCCGCGGGTCGGTCACCACCTGCACGTGCTCCGGGTCGACTTCCGCCGCCAGACGCGCCAGCGTAATGTCCACGCTCGTACGCGCGCGGTCGGCCGACGTCTCCGAGCGCGCCAGCAGCAGCACCGGCCCGTGGTGGGCCGCCGTCGCCGCCAGGCCGCACGCGATCGCTCCGCTGCCGACTATGCCAAGACGTTTGCTCAAGTTGCTCCTTCGGGGGTCTACACGTCGTGCGGCTGGCTGACTGACCAGTCAATCGGTGGACGCGATAAAATGGGGTTACGGGGTCCGGCATCTTATTCAGACGCGGGTGGGCGGGCCTTTGGCCGCCGACGCAGGCTGTCTTTACCGCCCGCCGGCTCCCGAGCATCTTCATAACCAGCCGCGCAACGCTCCCGTAGGAGGACTGCAGACATGAGGCAACCAGAGGGCCGCGAAGTCGTGATCGTCGAGGCAGTGCGCACGCCGATCGGCCGCGGGCACAAGGAAAAGGGCTACTACAAGGACATCCACCCCAACGAGCTGCTCGGGACTTGCTACACCGAGGTGATCAAGCGCGCCGGCATCGACGCCGCGCAGGTCGAAGACGTGATCGCCGGCTGCGTCTCCCAGTTCGGCGAGCAGGGCCTCAACGTCGCGCGCAACGCCTGGCTGCAGGAGGGCCTGCCGATCGAGACGCCCGGCACGACCGTCGACCGCCAGTGCGGCTCCGCGCAGCAGGCCGTCAACTTCGCCGCCGGCCTGATCGCCGCCGGCGTCCACGACGCGATGATCGGCTCCGGCGTCGAGCACATGGGCCACCTGCCGTTCGCTGCCGTCGCCCAGACCCAGCAGGAGTTCGGCGTCGCCTTCCCGCCCGAGCTGCTCGCCAAGCACAACATCGTCGGCCAGGGCCTCGGCGCCGAGATGATCGCCGACCAGTGGGAGATCCCGCGCTCCGAGCTCGACGAGCTCGCCGTGCGCTCCCACCGGCTCGCCCACCAGGCCACCGAGGAGGGCCGCTTCGAGCGCGAGATCGTGCCGATGACCGTCGGTGGCGACACCTACGTCATCGACCAGGGCATCCGCCCCGACACCAACCTCGAGGCGCTCTCGCAGCTCAAGCCCGCGTTCAAGCCCGACGGCAAGATCACCGCCGGTAACGCCTCGCAGATCTCAGACGGCGCCGCCGCCGTGCTGCTGATGTCCGCCGACAAGGCCAAGGAGCTCGGCTTGACGCCGCGCGCGCGGATCGTCGACCAGACGACCGTCGGCTGTGACCCCGTCAAAATGCTCGAGGGTCCGATCCCCGCCACGCGCAAGATCCTCTCGCGCAACGGCATGAGCATCGACGACATCGACCTGATCGAGATCAACGAGGCGTTCGCCCCCGTCGTCGCCGCCTGGCGGCGCGAGCTCTCGCCCGACATGGACCGCGTCAACGTCAACGGCGGCGCCATGGCGCTCGGGCACCCGCTCGGCTCCACCGGCGCGCGGCTCATCACCACGCTGCTGCACGAGCTCGAGCGCTCCGACAAGGAGATCGGGTTCGTGACCATGTGCTGCGGTGGGGGGCTCGGGACCGGCACGCTCATCCAGCGCGTCTGACGCGCGATAGCCGGCGCGAGGCGGCGTCCTCGATCGCTTGTGTGCCGAGCACACGGCGCTCACTGCGTCCTTGCCTCGCTTGGCTCTCGCACGTCAGACCGGTAAGGGTGCTGATCGAGCGCGTTTGAGGATTTTAGGGGGCCGGCCTTCGGGCCGGCCTCGCGGGGTTGCGGGGTGGGCGGATCATGCGCGAGCCACCGCGTGGTGAGGCCGACGATTGTATCAATCTGCACAAGGCGAAATCTAGGTTATAATGACAACGACTGGTATGAGACGGGACTGGCCTATTTGCAAGCCTCTCTTCCGCCTTAGCATCATCGATAAGCGCGCAGGAATGGCGTCTACGAGCGAGAACAGGACTCATGGCGGCGGACGGTCGAGCTGCTTTTCACGGTCGAGAACTCGACGAAGGCCGAGGTGCATCAGCGTGTTGCGGCTGTCGTCGCGGCCATTGAGTCTGTAGTCCCGTCCGCGTTCAACACAGACACGGCGACCCGTTCCGGGGATCGCCGCGAACTCGTTCCGGCTTAGAGCTCAAGGCCGGCTCTCTCGAAGAGCTTTTCCAGGTTTTTTGGGTACCGGCTGCTGCTGGGCGTGCTCTTGACGACTACTGGGCCCTCGCCGCTAGGTGGATAGCAGTAAATGTAGTTGTTCTTTTTTCGCACGCGGCGCCATTTGGCCTGCCATGCCTTCTTTACGAGCTTGTCCAGATCCTTGTCTTGATGGATCGGACGCTTCGGCGGTGATGGGCGACGGGCGGTCATGGCGGAAACAGGGTGTACCTTGCACTACGTTTGTTCGGTCGCCGACTGCGGTTGTCGCAGTCTTAGCTTCCCTTGCCGAGGAGATCGTGGAGTGTCAATGGCCATCGGTTTCTCCCCATGTACGGCCATCGGTTTTCCCCACCGGCGGCCATCTTTTCTCCCCACTGGCGGCCATGGGTTCTCCCCATGACGTGGGGTTCGCGGTTTCGACGTAGCGGAGGCCGTAGGCCGTAGCGGAGTCGAGACCGCGGCGCTTTCAGCTGGCCAGGGGCGTCACCCCCTTGCCGGCCGTTGCCTGGGAGAGCCGGTAGGACTCGGTTCCGTCGGTGAGGATCACGTGTGCGTGGTGCAGGAGCCGGTCGACGGTGGCGGCGGCGAGGCTCTTGGGCATCAGCTCGTCGAACCCGGCGGGGTGGATGTTTGAGGTCAGCGCGATCGAGCGGCGCTCGTAGGCGCCGTCCACGAGGCGGAATAGCGCCTCGGCTGCGTCGGGTGAGACTGGGAGCAGTCCGACATCGTCGAGGATGATCAGGTCGGCTTTGATCAGTTTCGCGATTGCCTTGCTGACGCTGTCGTCGGCGCGGTGGCGGGTGAGCAGCGCCGCGAGGCTCTCGAGGGTGTGCCAGACGACGGTTCTGCCTTGGTCGATCGCGTGGTGTCCGAGCGCCTCCACGAAGTGGCTCTTGCCGGTCCCGGACGGCCCGCAGACGCAGAGGTTCTCCGCGCGGGAGATCCACTCGAGCGTCTGGAGGGACTGTTGGGTGGCCTTCGGTATCGGGCTGGCCTGTTGCTCCCAGACGTCGAGTGTCTTTCCGGCGGGGAGCTGGGAGGAGCGCCGGCGGTTTGCGATCGTCGCCCGGTCGCGCCCCGCCGCCTCTTCTGTGAAGAGGACGCGCAGGATCTCCGCGGGCTCCCAGCGCTGCGCGGCCGCGGTCGCGATCACCTCCGGCGCGGCCTTCCGGACATAGGGCAGCCGCAGGCGGCGCAGGAGCGCCTCGAGCTCGCCCGGCAGTGGCGGTGGGTCCGGTGCCTTGACGCTCACAGTGCCTGCTCCCACTGCTCGGCGATCTCGGCTGCCATCAACAGCTCGAACGCGAGCTCGCGTGCCCGCCGGGCGTCGATCGCGCAGAGCGCCGGTGCCATGGCGCGCCAGGCCGGACGGTCCGGGTCATCGTGGAGGACGATCTCGATCTCCTGGACACGGACCCCATTGGGGTACTCCTCGAGCTGGTCGGGGTGAACGTGGGCTGTGACGTTGAAGTAGCGCTCGTTCATCGCCCGAACCCCTCCCATGCGGCGGTCGAGCGCTGCAGCGTCTGCTCCTCTGAGCTCCTCGCCGGGAACGGGATCACCTTCCCGGACTGCTGATGGGCGAGCACCGCGGCGAGGTCTCCCTCGCCGAAGCGCCCCGCCTGCGCGCAAGAGGCCAACGCCCGCTCGAGCTCCTCCTGACCGTGCAGCTTCGCGAGGTCGACGGCCTCTGCCATCTTGCGCCTCACCCTGCTCGTCCCAGCCGCCGCGGCCTTCAACAGCCACGCCTCCGCGCCGGGACCGAGCGCTAGGAACGCCGCCTCCTCGCCAGATCGCGCGCGGGGGCGTCGCTCAAGGGCCCCAGAGGGCCTCGGCGGATAGTGATCGTCGTTGATCGCCGGCGTTCCGGGCGTCGTGAGGGGATGACGCGCGACCTCGTGCGGGCCCTCTGGCGAGTCGGCGTGAACCACGACGAGCTCAGAGCCATCAACGCGCGCCCACACCCGCTCGTCGACGAGCCGTGAGGGGACCGAGTAGAGCGCGCCGCCCACGCTGATCGTCGAGGACCACGAGACCTTGCGCGTCTGGCCGAAGCAGAGCGTGTGCGGGACCTTCGTCAGCGGGTGCAACCGCTCGCGCTCCTCGGCGAGCATCACCGCCGGTGCTCGGCGCGTGACGCGGTGCTCGCGCGTGTTCACGCGATCACAGAAGGACTCGCACGCATGCTCGAGCTCGGCGAAGGACCCATAGCTCTCACGGAGGTTGTGCTCGGTCGGGACGATGTCGGCCTTGGCGATCCTCACCGTCGCCTCCGAGCCGCCCTTGCTCTGCGGGTCCGCCGGCACGCACGAGGCGATGCTCAGCCCGTAGTGACGCGCGACCGCCACGATCTGCGGGTTGCGCACCGCGATCCCGCACACCTGGTCGATCGAGACCGTGCGCTCGTTGTCGGTCAACGCATAGGTAGGCGCGCCGCCGAAGCGCCTGAGCGTCCGGTCGAGCGCCATCACCACGCTCGCGAGCGTCTTGTCCCTCAGCGCCAGCACGACGCGATAGCGGCTCCATGAAAGCCAGGCGCAGAACAGCACCGTGCCGCGCCCGTCGACCACGGGCCCGTCACCGTAATCCCACTGCATCCACAGCCCAGGCTCCGGCACCCACGGGCGGGTCTTTCGCCCGTGCTCCACCCGCCACCGGCGCTTCGCGGCCGCCACCGCTCGACGGGTCGTGCGCTCTGAGCCCCGATAGCCGATCGCGATCAGCTTCTCATGCGCCTTGTCCGCGCGGATCTTCCCGCGCGAGCGCTCCACCAGCTCCTCGATCTTCCCGGCGAACGGGTCTACCTGTGGACGCCGGCGCACGTGCACCGGCAGACCACCGCCCGCCTCTTCCCGAGCCCGCACCCAGTGCGCCACCGTCTTGTGATCACAGCCCGCAAGCTCCGCCGCTCCGCGCAGCGAACCCGCCAGGTCAAATGCCTCAAGGATCTCCATCACTTCCTCCGCTCTCTTCAAGCCGTCCTCCTCGACGTGCCTCGTAAACAAGGCACCGGGGAGTACCGGGCGATCAGGACAGGACAGTGGGGAGATCCGATGGCCACCCATGGGGAGAACCGGTGACCGTCAGTGGGAGATCCAGCGGCCGCCTACGGGGAGGTTTGCATGGCCGCCGTC